>CP059265.1:0-437500 GCA_013693955.1 Candidatus Thiothrix singaporensis
TTCGCCTATCGGCTTGATATCCATCAGGAAATTGCTGCATGACAGACGCCAATACAATTCACCCACGCGGAACCATGATCCTGCGCACTCGCCATGCCTGCGGACACCAACCCAAATGGCGACATTTTCGGCGGTTGGATCATGGCGCAAATGGACATCGCGGGCGGCATCATGGCCAAGGAAATCGCCACGGGGCGGATCGTGACAGTGGCGGTCAACGGCATGAAGTTCATCCGCCCGGTTCGGGTTGGCGATGTGGTGTGCTGTTACGGCGAGGTGGTGAAAGTCGGCAAGACTTCCATCACCCTGCACCTGCAAGTGTGGATCAAACCCTGTGGCAAAGCAGTGACACAGCGTTGCGCTGGCAGGTCACTGAGGCCGATTTCACCTACGTGGCCATCGACGACAACGGCAACAAGTGTCTGTTGGAAATAGCGGCGGACATCCACCTGCCTCCAGCAGGCGCATCATGAGCTTTCTGCAAAATCTGCTGGATCTGTTGCTCGAGGCCGCACCGTGGCTGGTATTAAGCCTGGCCTTGGGCGGGCTGAAGGCGCTGATTCCGACCGCATTTCTTCACAAGCATTTAAGTGGGCAGGGGCTGGAATCCATCCTCAAGGCGGCGTTGTTGCGCCGTTGCCGCTGTGCTCCTGCGGCGTGATTCCGGCGGCGCTGGGTTTCAAGGCGGGGGCATCCAAACCGGCGACGGCTGCCTTTCTGGTTTCCACGCCGGAAACCGGGTTGACTCGATTGCCATTACCTATGCCTTGCTAGAGTGCCGTTCATGGCAGGCCGGTGGCGGCGCTGGCGCCTGGCTTCCGCCGCTGGCGGCGGCCTGGTGTGTTTGACCGTGAAACGCCGACAGCGCTCAAGTCTGTTGAGGCATCAGCAGAAACCAGTTGTTGTGGCACCTCCGCCAGTGGGGGCAGCTGTTGCGGTGCTCCGGCTCCCGTCAGCATCCTGCCAGTTATCAATCAGCCGCCGCAAGCGATCACCGCCTGTTGCAGCTCTGCCGCCCCGGTTGCGGCAGTGCCTCCTGCTGTGGCTCGGAGGCCGTTGCCAATGCTGCGTCTTCCTGCTGTGGAAGCGGCGGCAACGAACCACCCCACAAAGCTGGATGGGAAAGGCCTGGGGCGGCGTGCACTACGCTTTCACCCAAATGCTGGATGACATCGTGCTGTGGCTGCTGGTGGGCTTGTTGTTTGCGGCGCTGGTGCAAACCTTGCTGCCGCCGGATTTTCTGGCGCAATGGGGTTCGGGCATTGTCGCCATGCTGGTGATGATGCTGGTTGGCGTCCCGATGTATATCTGCGCCACGGCTTCCACGCCGGTTGCAGCGGGTTTATTGCTGGCGGGCGTATCGCCGGGTGTGGCGCTGGTCTTGTTGCTGACCGGCCTGCCACCAATATTTCCACCTTGGGCGTCATTCGGCAGGAACCAGCGCAGCATGTGGCTGTATTTGCTGGGCGTATGCGCCACCGCGCTGCTGGCCGGTCTGCTGGTGGATGCGCTGGTGCAGGTGTGGGGAATCGATATTGCCGCAGTTGTCCACGCGGGTCATGAAAGCGTGCCGGTCTGGTTGCAATGGCTGGCTTTTTGCTGCTGGCGGGTGCCGCCGGACGCAAATGGATACGCGGGAAAGCGGGTTAGGATACGTTCACCCAGCCCGGCAGTTGCGCCATCGCGTTTTTCATTTGCGCATGAACCGCTTTGTATTCCGGCACGAATTGCGCCACCAGCGCCCAGAAACGGCGCGAATGGTTCATCTCCACCGTATGGCAGAGTTCGTGGATCAGGGTGTAGCGCACCCATTCCGCCGGTAGCAGCATCAGTTTGTAGTTGAGGTTGATGTTGCCAAGGGTGGAACAACTGCCCCAGCGCGATTGCTGCCCTTTCACCCGGTAGTGGCTGTAGGGCAGGCCGGTTTCCTGCGCCGCCTGTTGCAGCAAGACGCCCAAATGCTGGCGGGCGTGCCCTTTCAGCCAGCCTTGCAGCGCCAGGCAGCAGCGTTGCGGGTCTGCCACCGCCCCGGACAAATGCAGCGAGGCGTTTTCACGGTAGGACAAGGCAATCCTGTCATGCGCTGTTGGCGTATACACAATCCTGAGGTTTTCCCCAATGGCGGGCAACGCAATGGCGTCGGGCAACACCAGCGCTTGCGCCCGGGAATGCCAGCGCTTCGACTTTGGGCAGGTTGGCGGCAATCCAGCCCATCTGGCTGTGCACCCATTGCTGCAACTGGCGGGCGCTGACGCCAGCAGGCTGGGTGACGACCAAGCTTTTTCCGCCGACAAATGCATGCGCAGATACCGGGCGCGGGGGAGGAACGGATCGTGCAGCACAGGCTGCGGCCATCCGGCAGTTGCAAGTGAATGGTTTGCATGGGTGGATTCTACCCCGCAGGCCGCATAAAATCCCCGTTTTGACCCAACCCAAAGCGTAACAATGAATATCCGCCAACTGCTTGATGACCGCATTACCGCCGCGCTGCATGCGCTGGGCGCGCCTGCCACTGTGTCCGCCATCGTAAAGCCTTCCGCCCGCCCTGAATTCGGCGACTATCAGGCCAATGGCGTCATGGCCGCCGCCAAGCAGTTGAAGACCAACCCGCGCGAACTGGCTGGCAAGCTGCTGGCGGCGTTGGATTTGTCTGATCTGGCGGAAAAGGTGGAAATCGCCGCNAAGGGTTTCATCAATATCCATTTGCAGGATGCGTGGCTGGCGGGTGTGTTGGAAGAAACCTCCCAGCCTCTCCTTATCGGGAGNGAGCCTAAGACCATCGTCGTCGACTATTCCACTTCNAACCTTGCCAAGGAAATGCATGTCGGCCATCTGCGCTCCACCATTATCGGCGATGCGGTGGCGCGGGTGCTGGCGTTCCAGGGGCACAAGGTCATCCGCCAGAACCACGTCGGTGACTGGGGCACGCAATTCGGGATGCTGATTGCGCACATGGTCAGTAGCGCAGGGCAAAACGGCGGGGCGGGCGGCGTCGAACCCCAGTTGGCCGATCTGGAGGCTTTCTACCGTGCCGCCAAGCAGCGTTTCGACGATGAGCCGGAATTCGCCAAGGCGGCGCGTGATTACGTGGTGAAGCTGCAATCCGGCGACCCGGAATGCCTGAAACTGTGGCGGCAGTTCATCGACATTTCGCTGCATCATTGCGAAGACGTGTACCAGCGTCTTGGCGTGCAACTGACGCGGGCGGATGTGATGCCGGAAAGCGCCTACAACGGTGATCTGGCCGCCATTGTCAGTGAATTGCAGGCCAAGGGGCTGCTGGTGGAAGACCANGGGGCGCAGTGCGTGTTCCTCGACGAATTCAAAAACAAGGACGGCAGCATCACGCCCATCATCGTGCAGAAATCGGATGGTGGCTATTTGTACGCCACCACCGATCTGGCGGCGCTGCGTTACCGTAGCGGTGTGCTGAAGGCTGACCGTGCGCTGTATTTCACTGACGCCCGCCGCGCTNNGCATTTCCAGCAGGTGTTTATGCTGGCGCGCAAGGCCGGGTTTGTGCGCGAAGCCCTGTCGCTAGAACACATGCCATTCGGCAATATGCTGGGTGAGGATGGCAAGCCGTTCAAGACNCGTAGCGGCGGCACGGTCAAGCTGGCGGCCGCTGACCGAAGCCGAGGAGCGCTTTCNGCACTGGTGTCAGAAAAGAACCCGGAACTGCCGGAAGAAGAGCGCCACGCCATCGCCCATGCAGTGGGCATCGGCGCGGTCAAATACGCTGACCTTTCCAAAAACCGCAACTCCGACTACATCTTCAACTGGGAAGCCATGCTCAGTTTTGAGGGGAACACCGCGCCGTATTTGCAGTATGCGTATGCGCGCATCAGGAGCATTTTCAGGAAGAGTGGAAACCCTCCAACCCTCCCCTTATCAGGGGAGGGAGCGAAGATTGCTTTGCAGGAAAGCGCCGAACGCACGCTGGCGGTCAAGCTGCTGCAATTCGGCGAGGCGGTCGACAGCGTGGCGAAAGAAGGGCTGCCGAACCACCTTTGCACCTACCTGTATGAGCTGGCGGGCAATTTCATGAGTTTCTACGAAGCCTGCCCGATCCTGAAAGACGGTGTGGCGGAGGATATGCGCAACAGCCGCCTGCAACTGGCGGAGCTGACCGCGCAAGCCCTGCGCACCGGCCTNGGNCTGCTGGGGATTGCGGTGATGGAGCGGATGTAGGTTCTACAGGCGGTCAGGCGCGTTATCTATCGGGTACAATCTGATAGGGAGGTGAGAGGCGTACTGGATAAAATCTCCGTCAACTGCGAAGATGGGTATATCGTAGTGATAGGCCACGGCACATATCAGAAAGTCGATATGGGAACCCTGTACGCCTTGGTTGCGGCACATATTAAACATTTCTGCCGCGACTTCATGATCCTGTTGGGTGGTCGCCAGATCGTCAAATGCCCTCAGCCTTTCCCTCAGGTTGTCGTATTGCTGCTGATGTTTGATGCCGGAAAGGATTTCCTGCCGTATCACGCCCGTCATGCAGGCGTTACCATCCAGAATCAAAGATTGCAGTTGCCCGACTATCGCCCTCTCGCCAGTTGTAATTGCCTGCGTCGGAAAGCGAGTGACCAAACACCGGTATCGACCAGAACCATCACGAGCGGGAACGCCCTTGCCGATGGTCGTAGTCTTCGTCATAGTCGATTGTACCGAACAATGTCAGGATTTGTGCCTGTTGGTGACGCTGGATATATTCCTGTAATGCTTGGGTAACAGCGGCTTTTTTGTTTTGAAGCCGCCGAGTTTGACTGCGGTATCAATCAATGAATCATCGAGCGCAAGATTGGTAGCCATGCTATTCACACATTCTTTTACACATTGATCGAGTATAGGTGGCGGTTAGCTAAGCCGCAAGCCTTTACCTCGCTAAGCTCAGTTTTCCGGATTCATATCCACAGGGAGCCGAGCGGAATCCCCACGGCGTCGAAGGGCGGGATGCGGGCGGTGTCATCGTCGCCCCAGGCACCTAGCGATACCCAATGTCCGTTGAGGGATTGGTAGGCTTCCAAGGTTTTGTGTTCCGGGTCGACCAGCCACAGCCATTCCACGCCCAGCTCGCGGAGGGGCATTTTGATGATGCGGTCTTTGCTGGCGGTGGCGGGGAAATGACTTCACACACCCAGTCGGGGACTAGCCCGATCCAGGCCGTATCGGGCAGCGCGGGCATCCGCTCACGCTTCCAGCCCGCCAGGTCGGAGACCAGGATGTGCGGCCTGTCGCCCAGGTGCAGTTCCGGCTCGAACAGGATGACCCAGCCGCCGGAGCCGCCTTCGCCAAAGTCATATTCACTGCCAACCTGCCGATCCAGCATGGAAGCTGCCCGCGCGTGGCGCACTGCGGCGCGGCTGCGTGTGCAGCTCGCCGTTGAGGATTTCAGCTATCAGGTGTTCGGGAACCTGTAGCAGGTCTGCATAGCTTGCGTCACTTTTCGTCGGTGTATGTGCTGTGTTGGCCATCTGGGTCCTCGGGTTTCTGCTGCCTGCGCCAGCTTGCTGTTATGGTAACGCGGATTTCGTGCGGGCGTGAATGTTGTGGGAACCTTATTCGCCGCACGCCATCCCGAAGTGTTGCAGGATGGCTTCGATCTGTTTTGCAATAGGTAGCCGCATAATCTGTGCTGCTTGTAGGAGCTACACAATAATTGGTTCGCCCGGTCACTATTTTTACCGACTTGTAAGTATTTAATCGCCAAACTGACTTGCGCCGAAACCAATGTCTGTTGGTCTCGAAGGTAAACAATGAGAGGAATAAACTCCTCTTCAAACATTTTTATGGACTCTTCTTTTTGTCATTTAAAAACAAGATGTCGGCGATTTTGCCTTTGGTGATGGCGATGGAGCGCACCTCGCCGAGCCGTTCAAACACAGGAATGAGATCGTCGGAGAGGATGCGCAGCGCCTCGTCGAGTTGTCCGCGCGCTTGAAGAATGTCGGCGATTTTGCCTTTGGTGATGGCGATGGAGCTCACCTCGCCGAGCCGTTCATAGACGGGGAGTTGGTCTTCGGTACGGATGCGCAGCGCCTCGTCGAGTTGTCCGCGCGCTTGAAGAATGTCGGCGATTTTGCCTTTGGTGATGACGATGGAGCGCACCTCGCCGAGCCGTTCATAGACGGGGAGTTCTTCCTGCTGTCGGATGCGCAGCGCCTCGTCGAGTTGTCCGCGCGCTTGAAGAATGTCGGCGATTTGGCCTTTGGCTATAGTGGCTTCACGTTCTGCTCCTCGCTGGGTGTCAAGCTGGTGCTTGGCTTCGGCAGTGTTCAGCGCCTTATCCATGTCGCCTGCGCTTTGGGCTACGTCTGCAAGGGTGAACAGGATGTGGGAACGTTGTTCCGCCTCCAGCCCAGTCTGTTGCAACGCCCGTTGGCAAAAGGCCATCCAGATGGCGAAGGCCACGCCCCGCATAGCGTGACCCTGCCTGCTCTGTCTGAATGTGCAGGGTTTCCGGCAGGCGGGTCAGCCATTCACCCAAGGCGGTGTTCGTGATTGAGTTCATGCCAGAGGGTGTAGTCCGCTTCCTGCCCGTCTTCTGCCGTGGGTTCCGGCAAGTGTTGCAGAAACCATTGGTGCAGACGTTCCTGACTGCCGGAGTCTGGGGCGTGTTGGCGCAAATAGTCAGCGAGCAGCGGGTGCAACTGCCAGCGTGGCGGCTCAGGTTGCAGCATTTCCAGCAGTGACAGCTTTTGCGCCGACCGCAGCAGGCTTTGGCAGTCAGCGCCCGGCAGGCCGGTCAGGGCGGCGGCGATGCTGGCACCGAACCCGGCGGTTGGCGCAAAGCCGAGATGGGCGAATAGCGGGTCTGCATCAGGCAGGCTGTGTTTGTCGGCCTGTCTGGCCAGCTCCTGCAATGAAAGGCGGAATGTGCTGTGCAGGACAAAGCGCGCCTGATCACGGGTGTATAAGCCGTCGGTGGCGTCTTCCGGCGGCAGGACAAAGCCGGTGGCGTGCAGTTTATGCAGGAATTCATCCACGCCATACCCCGCGGCCAGATAGCCAGCCGCCAGATGGATGGCCAGCGGCAGGCCGCCGAGAATGGCAACCAGTCAGCCGCGTCCGCCTCCGCCAGCGGCTCGGCTTGTAACCAAGCCAGTTCCGCCTGCAACTGCGCCAACGCATCCGCCGCCTGAAAGGGTTTGATGCCGACCTGCCGCCAGCGGCGGGCTTTGCCGAAGTTTTCCAGCCTGCCACTGAGCACAATGGCGCAACTGGCAGCTTGCCGCACAGCGCGGCGGCGACGCTGGCGGCGGCATCAGTGTCCACATTTTCCACATGCACCAGCGTGCGCGGCTGTTGCAGCCGCCATTGCAGCAGTTGCGGCAGTTTTGTGGCGCTCGCTGATTTCCAGCCGTTCGGCCAGTTCCGCCAGCAATAGCTCGGCGCTGGCGGGGTTTTCGGCGTTCAGCGCCAGCCGCTGGTAGCCGCCGGGGAACAGGTGTTGATGGATGACATAAAAACGGTCGGCTAGCCATGACTTGCCGACTCCGGCCATGCCGTGTACGGCGGTGATGGCGACCGGTGCCTGGGCGGAGCCGAGCAGGGCGGCTTCGAGCTGCGCCAGTTCGTCGCTGCGCCCGACGAAGACGGCGGCGGCGCGTTGCAGCTCTGTGCTGTCTTGCGGGATGCTGGCAAAGGGTTCCGGTAATTCGCCAATGCAGTCGCGGCAAGCATCCAGCGGGATGCAATAGGCAATGATTTTGCTTTCTTCATCCCGCGCCTGAATGACGCCGACCAGTTCGCCAGCCCGGATGACCGCCCCACCGCTCATGCCAGTTTGACGCCATCCGCTGTCGCCCAGGTGTTCAGCTTGCCCAGATGGTTGCTGATGTGCGTTTTGCGTTGGTGCAGCGGCGTGCTGGCGTCATAAAAGCCGGACTGGATGACATCCTCCATCTCCTTCAGCGGGGCGCTTGCCAGCGGGATGCATTGGGCATGTTCACAGGGATGCTCAAGGTGCAGGCTGGCGACATCCCGTTCACCATGCGCGATCTGCTCCGGAGCCAGTTGGTAAACATCACCGCCGGGCGGCAGGCGCAGGTAAACACCGTTGCGGCATTGCCCGATGACATGCCGGGCGGTCATCAACTGTTGCGGGCGGATGAAAAACGCCGTGCCTTTGAAGGCTCCGCCTTTCTCCGGGTCGCCGTTGAACACCCGTACAAACGCAGCTTCGTATGCCATGCGGATACCCCCGTCAGGATGCCGGATGCTTCTTCCACGTTGCGGTGATTTTCAGGCTGCCTTCGCCGGAGCCTGTCACCAATACCGGGATGACTTTCATGTCTTCCGCTTTCATGCCGATATTGATTTCCACCGACCATTCGTCCGGTTGCAGGTCTTTCAGGCTGTTGAACACGCTTTGCGCTGTGCCGGTGATGGTTTCTTTCAGCAGTTTGCTGCCGATCACGATATCGTCGATGATGCCGGTGGGCTCCGCGCCTTCGGGCAGGTCGTCCGGCAGGTTTGATGGGGTTGGCTGAATGGCGGGAAGGGTGGTTTCCTGCACTTCCACATAGATGGTTGCGCCATCTTCCAGTGTGAATGGTTTGATCATTGATACTTGAGATAATGCTGGTGTAAAGTCTAGCAGAAAAAGCTACTGGGGAGGTCAGTACAACTCACCCAATTAGTAGAGTTTATGTATGCCCGAATTCACGACAAAAAGACAGCAGTACATGAGTCCTTAGTTATCTATGGCATCAATTTTGATGTAATATGATGTCATTAAATGATGCTTTGTGAGGTTGCCATGCGAACCACTCTTAACCTTGATGATGACCTGCTCCGGCAGGCTGCCGAACTGACCGGAATTGCCGAGAAAGCGGCCTTGTTGCGTGAAAGCCTAAAGCTCTGATCGAACGCGAAAGTGCCCGCCGTCTTGCCTTGCTGGGTGGTTCCGAGCCGCAGTTGGAGGCGACTCCACGTCGCCGGACGGCGGAAGATGCCTTGTGATCTTGGTTGATACTTCAGTCTGGATTGATCACCTGCGAACCAAAGATGAACGGCTGGCGCAATTACTGCTTCAGACGCAGGTATGTACGCACCCGATGATTTGGGGTGAACTGGCTTGTGGCAGTCTGAANAACCGCGCAACCTTGTTAAAGTTGTGGGAAAACCTTCCGGCCATCAAGCCAGCCAGTCATGCTGAGGCCATGTATTGTCTCGAACAGCGGCAATTGATGGGGCGGGGTATCGGCTATGTGGATTTACACTTGCTGACCGCAGTGCTCCTGTCACCGGGAACGGTATTGTGGACGCGGGATAAGCGTCTGCATGGTATTGCCAGTGAACTGAATTGTTGCTGGCAGGAGTTCCATTAACTTAACGTGGATTTTGGGCTGGTTTGATCATTTCAGCTAAACCGCCACCGCCCGTTTTACTGGCGCTTCCCTGATCGGCAGGTTGACCACAGCCGCCAGCGTTGCCAGTGCAATATCGGCATACCACATCCAGGTAAAGTCACCGAAGCGGCTGATGGTGACGCCACCCAGCCATGCGCCGAGAAATCCGCCGATCTGGTGCGAGAGCAAGGTCAGGCCAAACAGTGTCGCCAGATAACGGGCGCCAAACAGCTTGCCGACGATGGCCGCCGTGGGCGGTACAGTCGCCAGCCAGTAAAGCCAAGGCGCCGCGAACAGGTAGTAAGTCCATTCCGTGCGTGGCGACAGCAGATACCACAGGATCAGCACGGCGCGTGAAGCATACATGGCCGCCAGCACATATTTGCTGCGATAGCGGGCAATGCACGAGCCTGCATACAAACTCCCCAACACATTCGCCAGCCCGATAATGGCCAGCGACCAACTGGCGACGCTGGNGGGCAGCCCGCAGAGGTTGACTTCACCCGGCAGGTGCGTGACCAGAAAGGCGATGTGGAAGCCGCAGGTGAAAAAGCCGATGTGCAACAGCAGGTAGCTGGGGTTTTGCATCGCCTCCCNCACCGCTTGCCGCAGGCTTTGGTGGTTATCCGCCTGGGTTGTTTTGCTCGCTGGCGTGGCGCTGCGCAGCTTGCCGATCATGGGGATAGTCGCCAGGGCGACAGCGGCCATTGCCCACATACCNNCCATCCAGCCGATGGATTGGATCAGCTTTTGCAGGATGGGGGCAAAAATGAATTGCCCGAACGAGCCGCCCGCATTGATCACGCCGGAGGCCATGCCGCGTGATTCGGCTGGCAGTTGGTGTGCCGTTGCGCCAATCAGCAGGGAAAAGCTGCCGATACCGGAACCCATGGCGGCGAGCAACCCCAGCGTGACGGTCAGGCCGAAACCGCCAGTAACCAACGGGGTCAGCGCGCAGCCCAGCGCCAGGGCGACCAGCCCGATGGCCAGCACCTTGTGGCCGTAGCGGTCTGCCGCCACGCCTGCAATGGGTTGGATCAGCCCCCAGGTGAATTGCCCGATGGCCAGCGCCAGGCTGATGGTGACAACATCAATGCCCGTCGCTGTGTTCAGCGGATTGACGAATAGCCCGAAAGATTGCCGGATACCCATGGTGACCATGAGGATGCCCGCAGCGGCCAAGGTGATCCCCAACACCTGCGGCTGGCGGATGGTCTGAAACATGCTTGTGCTCCCGTTCAAATGCTTGGGGAAAGTGTGGAGTGGAAGCAGGTGGGCGGCAACTCATTTAATATCGGCTATGTGATAGGATTTCTACAGTATGAACCGATACCCACCCCTGAAAGCCTTGCTTGCACTCGATGCGGCAATGCGCACCAATAGTTTTTCTCTGGCGGCGGAAGCCTTGTGCGTGACCCCGGGCGCGGTAGGCCAGCAAATCCAGAAGCTGGAGGAGTGGCTGGGTGTTCCCTTGTTTATCCGCCANGTGCGCCAGATTACGCCGACCGATGAAGCCAAGGCATATTGGCAAAAGATTCAGCCCGCGCTTGCACAGATTGCCGACGCCAGTCAGAAGCTGCGGGATAGCAACAGTCGGGCGGTGTGGCTTTCCATGCCGCCCAGTTTTGCGACGAAATGGTTTACCGCGCGCATGGCTCAACTGTTGACCCAGCACCCTGGGATAGAGCTGCATTTGAATGTCACCCCGGTGGCGGTCGATTTCGAGCGAGAGCCCATTGATCTGGCGATCCGCTATTTTGACGGTCAGGCGGCCAATTTGGATGCCACCTTGTTGCTGGATGATGAAGCCCGCGTATATGGCAGCCCGGCATACATCGCCAGTTTGGGCTTGCATGCCCCGCAAGACTTGCTGCGTGCGACCTTGCTGGCGACCACGATACACCCTGCGTGGGAACGCTGGCTGCAACAGTTCGGGGAAGTGGCGGAAGGGCAGATAGCGGCCATTCCGCGCATCCATTTTGACCAGGCGCTGATGGCGATTGAGGCCGCCAAATTGGGGCAGGGAATGGTGATGACCAGCCGTGTGCTGGTGGAAAGCGAACTGGCGGCGGGGACGCTGGTGGAGCCGTTTGCAGAATGCTATTTGCCGATGGCGAACGGCTATTACGTTGTCCACCATCACAAGCTGGCGCTGCGGCCTGTTGCCATGCTGGTCAAGGCGTGGTTGATCCAGGCGGCTAAACATGAACCGTAAGGCTGAGGCTGGCGCAACCTGCCATAGGGTTGGCACAAGCTGGCAAGCCCAGCCTGTACGTGGTTGGCAAGGACGATTACAGCGGGGCTTCTTCCTGCTGTTTCGGCTCCAGCGTCAGTTTTGACATGAAGTCATCATCCGCTTTGGGGGTGGGGCTTGTGTTGGCGTGGCGGTGTTTGAGGGTGCGGGGCGCGCCTTGTGCAGGTTGCCGGACAGGTTGATCTTGAGCTTGAGGTTGCTGGGCGAGTCGGCGTTGCGCAGGGCTTCGGCCAGGGAGATCGTGCCTTCCAGATACAGGCGGTAGAGGTGGCCGTCGAAGGTTTGCATCCCCTGTTCTTCGGACTTTTCCATGATTTCCTTGATGGCGTGGACTTCGCCTTTCATGATCAGGTCGCGCACCATCGGCGTGCCGAGCAGGATTTCGATCGCCGCAACCCGCTTGCCGTCGACGGTGGGGATCAGGCGTTGTGAGACGAAGGCTTTCAGGTTGAGGAAAGATCATCAGCAATTGGTGGCGGCGTTCTTCGGGGAAGAAGTTGATGATGCGGTCGAGCGCCTGGTTGGCGTTGTTGGCGTGCAGGGTGGAAAGGCACAGGTGGCCGGTTTCGGCGAAGGCCAGCGCGTGTTCCATGGTGTCCTGTGAGCGGACTTCGCCGATCAGGATGACATCAGGCGCTGGCGCAGGGTGTTTTTCAGCGCGTCTTCGTAGCTGTCGGTGTCGACGCCGACTTCGCGCTGGTTGATGATGGATTTCTTGTGCGGGTGCACGTATTCCACTGGGTCTTCGATGGTGATGATATGCCCGTCATGGTTGGCGTTGCGGTGGTCAATCAGGGCGGCGAGCGAGGTGGATTTGCCGGAACCCGTGCCGCCCACAAACAGGATCAGGCCACGCTTTTCCATGATCACGTCTTTCAGCACTTTGGGCAGGCCAAGCTTGTCGGCGTTGGGGATGTCGGTCTTGATGTTGCGGATGACCATGGCGATCTTGTGGCGCTGCTTGAAAATGTTGACGCGGAAACGGCCAATGCCTTCTTCACTGATGGCCGGTTCATTTCCGGCTTGTGCTCAAATTGCTGCTGTTGTTCCTTGTTCATCAGGCTGTAGGCCATGTCGTGCAGCATTTCCGGGGTCATCACCACCTTGTCGACCGCTTTCAGTTTGCCCTGGAATTTGGCTTTGGGCTCAAGGTCAGCGGTGAGGTACAGGTCAGAGCCGTCGTAGTGGGCAAGGATGCGCAGGTATTCTTTGAGTTTCATGCAGGGATTCCTTTATTGTTATGGATTGTTCAGGCCATTGTAACAGCAAAATCCCATGCGTTTAGATCAGTTCGTCAGTCAATCCACAGGAATGCCGCGTTCCGAAGCGCAAAAGCTTATCCGCTGGGGGAGGGTATTGGTGGATGGCAAAGGCATTGCCAAACCGGCGACGCATATTGGCGCANNGGCTGTGGTGACGCTGGATGGCGTTACGATTTCCTTGCCCGGAGCCATTTACATCATGCTGCACAAACCGGCAGGTGTGGTCAGTGCAACAGAAGACCCTTCGCATCGCACCGTCATGGATTTGATCGGCCACCCGCATCGGCACACGCTGCATGTGGTGGGGCGGCTGGACAAGGACACCACCGGCCTGTTGCTGATCACCAATGATGGCGACTGGTCGCATCGGCTGATGTCACCCAAACACCATGTGCCGAAAACCTATTTGGCGACCTTGGCGGAACCTTTGGTGGAATCAGCGGCGGAGCAATTGCGCGCCGGTGTGCAGCTGCATGGGGAAAAGGCGCTGACCAAACCGGCGGAGGTGGAAATCCTGCCCGCTTGCCAAGCACGCATTACTCTCCATGAAGGCAAGTACCATCAGGTCAAGCGTATGTTCGCGGCGGTGGGCAACCGGGTGGAAGCCTTGCACCGGGAAAGCATTGGCGGTTTGCTGTTGGAGGCACAGCTCAAGCCAGGCGCTTGGCGGGCGCTGACAGACGCTGAACTTGAACTGGTTTACCCCAGAAACCGCTGATACGCCGGGTTTTCCGTTTCGTCCCAGTAGTCATACCCCAGCTTGTCGAGGAATTGGCAAAACTCGCTGCGTTCCGCTGGCGGCACCTGTATCCCCACCAAAACGCGCCCGAAGTCTGAGCCGTGGTTGCGGTAATGGAACAGGCTGATATTCCACCCGGCGCTCATGCTGGTAAGGAAATGCAACAATGCGCCGGGGCGTTCCGGGAACATGAAGCGGTACAGCACTTCGTTTTCCGCGCCATTGGCATGCCCGCCCACCATATAGCGCAGGTGAATCTTGGCGACTTCGTTATCGGTCAGATCCGTTACCTGATAGCCCTTGGCGACCAAATCCTTCAGCATTGCCCCGCGTTCCTGCTTGCCGCCTGCGGTTTTGACGCCTGCGAACACTTGGGCGTCACGCGCGTCGGCGTAGCGGTAGTTGAATTCGGTGATCGGGCGGTTGCTGATGGCGTGGCAGAATTCGCGGAAACTGCCAGGGCGTTCCGGAATGGTGACCGCCAGCAGCGCCTCGCGGCCTTCGCCCAATTCGGCGCGTTCGGCCACATGGCGCAGGCGGTCGAAGTTGATGTTGGCACCGCTGGCGACCGCGATCAGGTGTTTGCCTTGCAGCTTGTTTTGGGCGACGTACTTTTTCAGCCCGGCGATGGAAAGCGCACCCGCTGGCTCCAGCAGGGTGCGGGTGTCTTCGAACACATCCTTGATGGCGGCGCAGGTTTCATCCGTGCTGACCAGGATGATTTCATCGACGATGTTTTTGGCAATCTCGAAGGTTTGTTCCCCGATCAGCTTGACGGCTGCACCATCGGCGAAATTGCCGACCTNGGGCAGTTGGGTGCGTTTGCCTGCTTGCAACGAAACGGACAGGGTTGGGGCTTCCTCATGTTCCACGCCGATGATCTTGATCTCGGGGTAGAGGTATTTGAGGTAGCTGCCGACCCCGGCAATCAGGCCGCCGCCGCCGACGCACAGGAACACCGCTTCAATCAGCCNGGAATGCTGGCGCAGCAATTCCATGCCAATGGTGCCTTGCCCTGCGATCACGTCCAGGTCATCGAAGGGGTGCACGAAAGTCATGTGCTGCTCACGTTCCAGCTCGCGCGCGTGGGCGTAGGCTTCGTCGTAGGAGCTGCCGTGCAGCACCGCTGTGCCGCCAAATGACTGCACCGCCTTCACTTTAATTTCTGGTGTGGTTTTGGGCATGACGATGGTGGTTTTAATGCCCAGTCTGGAACCGGCCAGCGCCACGCCTTGCGCATGGTTGCCTGCGGAGGCGGCCACCACGCCGTGGGCGCGTTCTTCCGGCGTCAGGGAAAACATTTTGTTGAAGGCACCGCGCAGTTTGAAGGAAAACACCGGTTGCAGGTCTTCGCGCTTGAGGAAGACGGCATTATCCAGCCGGGCGCTCAGGTTGCGGGCGTGCTCCAGCGGCGTTTCAATGGCAACGTCATAGACGCGCGCGGTCAGGATGCGTTTGATCAGGGATTTGCTCATGGGATTCTTGGGTAGCCGTGCTTTACGTGCAGGCTAGTATATTGCAAACTCGGCCACGATAACCATTTTTGAACACCACAGGATAACATTATGACTCAGGATGAAATGAAAAAGCGGCGGCGGAGGCCGCGCTCGCGTATGTGGAGGCAGGTATGGTCGTCGGCATTGGCACCGGTTCCACTGCCAACCACTTCATCGACCTGCTGGCAGGCATGAAAGGCAAAATCGACGCTACGGTCGCCAGTTCTGTTGCCAGCGCCAAACGCCTGCAAGGCCACGGTATCCGTGTGCTCGACCTGAACGAGGCTGGGCAGTTGTCGTTGTATGTGGATGGGGCGGATGAATCCAACGAACACCTGCATCTGGTCAAGGGCGGCGGCGGCGCGTTGACCCGGGAAAAGATCGTGGCGGGTGCCAGCGAGAAATTCGTTTGCATCGCCGATGACTCCAAGCTGGTGAAAGTGCTGGGCAAATTCCCGCTGCCGATTGAAGTGATTCCGATGGCGCAGGCACTGGTGGCACGGGAAATGGTCAAGCTGGGCGGCAATCCGGTGCTGCGTGAAGGCTTCACCACCGACAATGGCAATATCATCCTCGATATCCTGGGTCTGGAAATCATCGACCCGGTGGCACTGGAAAACCGTATCAACCAGATTCCGGGTGTTGTCACCAATGGCTTGTTTGCCATCCGCCCTGCCGATGTGCTGATCCTGGGGGCGTTGACGGTATCCGGACGCTGGGATAAGTGGGCGCTGCGGTGATGCGCGGGTTACTGACCTGGATGGCGAGCATCAGTCTGGCGCTCGCCATTTTCTGGGGGTATGGGTCGTTTTGCTGCATGCTTATCCCTGGTTGCCGGAAGCCAATCCCCAGCGGCAGGCCATCGTCGACTACCTGTTGCGGGGAATGGGCAATGATTTGCCCGATTTGACGTTCCTGAATCCTGGCGAGGCATTCCATTTGCTGGATGTGCGGCAGTTGTTCGCCCGTCTGGATCAGCTGTTCGCTGTCGTGTTGCCCAGTTGCCTGTTGCTGCTGTATGCGCAGAAGCGGTTCGCCGGTGGAAGGGTCGCGCTGCGGACTGGCTATCTGGGGCTATCGTTTATTCTTCTGCTGTTGGTGCTGATGCTGGCAGGGGATTTGTGCCGTTGTTCATCGTGCTGCACACCTTGCTGTTCCCGCCGAATACCTGGGTGTTTCCGGATGATAGCATCCTGATCCAGCTGTTTCCGCTGGATTATTTTTCCGTTTCGGGCTGGCGTATGTGGGGACGTTGGCCACCATTTTCATTGCCCTGGTGGTATGGGGGCATACCCGTAAGCGATCTGCCTGACATCATCGGCAGCGGAATTTCCTATGCAAGGATAGTGGAAGTTTTGCTCTATTTGTCTAAATTTTCCCAAAAATGTGAGGGGTGTCACACTCATGGGTGAATTTATCTTGAAACCCGTGGTCGTGATTGCATGATTAATTTATTCAATTCACTTATGGGTATGGGCTAATGATATGTCGGCCGAAAACAAAGCACTTCTTGCTGATGCATTGAAGAGCGGGTTTTCATGGGAAGGAAACCTGCTCACTTACAGCATTCCTACAGTAGGTAGCGCCTGGGCTTACCGGGGCGAACCTGAGAGCAGCGGTTATGGCGTTTTGTCCACAGAGCAGGCGGGTCGTTTCCGCGCCGCCATCGCCGCTTGGGATGATGTTATTGATCTGGATTTCCGTGAAGTTCAGGAGCCAATTGCCACCGGGCAAGTCCGGGTCGCCTTTACTGACGCGGGGGCTGAAGAGGCTGGGCATGCCTATTACCCTGAAGTTGTGGCGACGATAGCGGGTGATGTGTGGTTGGATGAAGCGCTGAAAAACAGTTCATTCACAGATGGTGGCTATGATTTTGGCACGATGGTGCATGAACTGGGTCATGTGCTGGTATAAAACACCCGCATCAGCCCACCAGCGCCAATGCTGCCTTGTTGCCGACAGAACTGGATGATATTCGCCATACCATCATGTCTTATAACGGGCAGGCAGGTTGTTACAAACTGGATTTCTTCATAAATCCATCTGATCAATATCTGACATCTCAGGCTGTGCTGGTGAATCCGGATGGTAGATGTTATTGGATATTTTGGCTGCCCAGACAATTTATGGCGCAGAAATGACGACCAGGACTGGTGATAATGTATATTCCTGGGCAGCGGGCGAAGCCTTTCTGACAACCATTTGGGACGCAGGCGGAACTGATACGATTGACGCCTCCAACCAGTCCGCCAGCATCATCAATCTTAATGAAGGGACGTTTTCCTCGATTGGCCAGATTTCCGTTTCGGCGCTGAAGCAGGAGCTGGTAGCGAAATACTCCAATTATCCAGCCAGCTGGATCGAACAACAGGTTGACAGTTTCGCCAACGATGGCCGCCTGTATGTGGGCAAGGACAACTTGGCAATTGCGTATGGCGTAACCATCGAGAATGCGCTCGGTGGGGCGGGCAATGATGTGCTGATCGGCAACGCCGCTGCCAATGCGTTGCATGGCGGCGGCGGGAATGACCGTCTGGAGGGAGGGGCTGGCAATGACAGCCTTTACGGCGATGCTGGTTATGATGTCGCGGTGTACGCTGATTCGGCGAGCAACTATTCCTTGGTTAAAAATAGCTCCGGTTGGCTTGTGACTTCNCTTGGGGCAGGGGTTGCGGGCAATGACAGCCTGGTCGGGATGGAAAGCATCGAGTTTCTGGACAAGTCATATTTCGATAGCGAACAGGCGCGCCAAGTCTACCGTCTGTATGAGGCTGCGTTTGACCGCGCTCCGGATAGAAGCGGCCTGCAATATTGGGTGAATGAGTATGTGTCCGGGGTGAGTTTGGTGGACATTGCCAAAGGCTTCACCCAGTCGGCGGAGTTCATGAAACTGTATCCGGCGGACAGTGACACCGCATTTATTAATGGTTTGTACCATAATGTGCTGGAACGCGCCCCTGATCAGGCAGGCATATCCTATTGGCAAGATAGTATGCAGCACGGTGTGACAGCTCAGGAGATCTTGTTTGCCTTCAGTGAAAGTACGGAAAACAAGACCGCCCTCAGCGCCGTGATTGATGACGGCTTTTGGCTGGCCTGACGCTTCAGCGGCAGGCCTCCAACATCGCTTTATTCCAACGCGCCGAATAATCCAGCGCTGCTGTCAGGTAGCGGCGGTGATTTTCCCCATATAACGCATCGGTGACCCCGTCCAGACAACGGACGGGGCATTTGTTGCGCATTTGTGTGGAAACTTCCGCTTCAACGCCCGGCAGTGTGTTTCCACGACCCGCCCCACATAAGAAATAGCGTTCACCCCGTTGGATGGCGGAGCGGGCTTCCGCTTCAGGGTTGCGGGCTTGCAGGATCGGGAGTTGTTCAGCGAAGTGTTGGTCTTTCCCGGTGGCGATTTCCCGGGCGGAAGGGATGTGTACACCGCCAGCGCCATTGCCGGAGTCCGGGGCGACGGGTTCATGGCAGCCCAGTAGGCCGCCTGCACATAACAATGCTGCAAATGTTTTCATCTTGAAGCTCCTTTACGCAATCGCCGCATCAGCATAAACAGTCCTCCAGTGGCTATCCACCCGACAGGCGCAGAACCGCCGCCACCGCTGATGTAGCGGACAGAGTTGGACGTTGTGTCATCGTTGCTGTTGTCCGCCGCAATGGTGTTGGTGGGGCTGGCCACAGCTGGTGCAGTGGCGGACATGGCGAAGAAAATGTTGTTGCTGCACTTGACCCGGATGTAATTGCTGGAGCCAAGCTTGGTGGGAAGGGTGACGTTGGCCGCACCGTCGTTTGGCGTCCCGGTCAGCAAGTTGGTGAAAGAGCTGCCATTGTCAGTCGTGATGGCAATGTCCACTGTACTGCAATTGACCGGGGATTGGTTGGTTCCCGCAACATTCCAGCTCACTGCCAGCGGGCTGCCTGCAACGAATGTGGTGGCGGTGGGGGAAGTGACGGCGAAACTGCTGCCGGAATCCTTGACTGTTAGCTGCATGTCATCGTAACTGGCACCGCCTCGCCCATCCCTTACCTGCAACCGGAAGTTGAGGGTGCGGTTGGTGACCGGCAGATATTCGCCAGTTGATTGCACATGCCCCATCAGATCTGACATCTGTGGAATGGTGCGGCTGGGCGCGGTTGTTGGCAGGTGGGTGCGGATCAGGGCGTTATTCCCCAGGTCAACATTGACGTAGGAGGCGGAGCCAGCATCCACCTGTTCCCAGGAATAAGACAGGCTGTCACCATTGGTATCCGAGCCAGAGCCGCTGAGGATGAAAGGTGTCCTGGCCGGAATGGTGTAGTCTGGCTCGGCGTTGGCGACTGGGGTGCTGTTGGAGAGGCTGCTGCTGGCCGCGCAGTTGGNCCCATCATCATTGAATGCGTAATCGATGATCTGGCTGATGGAGGCCGAATGCATCATGGTGTCGCTGTTTTCCTGGAGGTTGTCGCTACCGCACAGGCCGGTGTAAGCCATGATCGTGCTGCCGCTGCCGGGTTCGAAGGCAGCGGAAGGTTGCCGGTTGCTGCCTGCGCAAGCACCCAGCTGGCTGTTGAAAGTGTGCGTCGCGCCAAACTCATGGCCGAGTTCATGAGCCAGATAATCCACCACAAAGGCATCGCCACTGGGGTTTGACAGGCCGGTTGCGCCTTGTGCCTTGAGTGATGCATTGCAGATCACGCCAACTTCCGCCAAGCCACCGCCATCGGTCGTGACAACGTGGCCAACATCATAGTTGGCGTTGCCGAGCACTTGGTCGAGATTGCTCTGGTTTTGAGCCAGCAAGGNGGTGATGTCTGAGTTTCTCCCCATCGTATAAGGGTCGCTGGAGGCGCTGGTGTAAACCGTGTTAGTGCTGCTGGCCAGATTCAGGTGGATGGACAGATCCCGTTCGTAAATCTGATTGATGCGGTTGACGGCGGAAACCAGGGAGGCGTAAGCGGCGCTCTGCCCCTTGTAGAACTGCGTGTATTCGCCCGTGGCGGCAATCGCCAGCCGGTAGGTATGCAGGGTGTCGCCAGCTTTGGCGGCGGTGCGGGCGGCAGCCCCTGGTGGCAATGTCCGGAAAGATTTGAGGGCATCGCTGCCATGTGCGGGGCATGACCAACCACTCTGGCGGAAGGCTTCCCAATTGGAGTGTTTGGTGAAGCTGAGGTATTGCCTGGAGCCGTTGTTTTCCTCCGGGTCAATGAACAGGGTGTCGCCATTGGCCAGATNCAACATGGCGTGGAAACCGCGGGAGGTGAAGTCCGCCACGCCGCTGATGGTNNGGCCATCCACGCCCAACAGTTTCCAAGCCTGGATGTCGGGGTGGTCGGCGGCAATTTCCGGGTCGAGGATCTCCGTTGGCGTTGCCGTCACTTCAACAAAGCCGCCTTTGGGCAACGGGATGCTGAATGTCTGTGCGGATGCGCGCGCCTGTGCGTCGGTGACACTGGCGGCGGCTGGCATTTGCAGCAATTGGGCTTTCAGTTGCGCTTCGTCCAGGCTGAGTAGGCGGTATTCTTTCAGGGCGGCTGCTTCGCCGGTCGTCGCTCCGCGAGCCTGGATGTCCCGCCAAGGGGTGTCATCGGCGTTTGCATTGGCGGCCAACATAAGGGCTAGTGAGATAGCCATTCGCTTCATAAAGTCCATTCCCATAATGATCTGGATATAAATTGGACTGCATGATATAGCATCAGATTCAATTTATCGACGTAACAGCACATAAATTGCGCCTGTTCCCCCATCAACCGGGCGGGCGGAATGGAACGCCAGGATTCGGTCATGTTGGCGCAGCCAGTTGTTTATTTTGGTTTTGATGACCGGGCCTGTAATTGGAGCGGTTGCCTTTGCCGTGGATGATGCGCACGCATTCACCCTGGCCGGGATGGGTGTCATGGAGGAATTGCAAGAGCTGTTGCTTGGCATCGCGGGCGTTGAGCCCGTGCAGGTCAGTTCGCTGGCGATGCGGTATTGGCCGGTGCGCAGCTTGCGGATGATGCGGTTTTGCAGGCCGGGCGGTAATAACTGAGCATGTCGCCGGGTTGCAGCTCCACCGGGTCGTATTCGTCGGAGAGCATGTCTTTCAACACCTGGCGCTCATCCTCCAGGGTCTTGACGGGAATGGCTGGCGGTTTTGCGCTATCATGTACCGCATGGTTGGCGGTAACGGCTTCACGTCCTGCATGGATTCACGGAACAGGGAAAATTCTTTAGCGCTCATGGACATACTGCTCAGTAATGATGATGGTTTCATCGCTCCCGGCATTAACCGGCTGCGGGAGGCGCTAGCTACGGTTGGCAATGTTATCACAGTTGCCCCTGATCAGGATTGCAGCGGGGTCAGCAATTCCCTGACCTTGCGTAATCCGCTACGCCTCACCCGGCATGCGGAGGGTTTCTACAGCGTCAATGGCACCCCGACGGATTGTGTGCATCTTGGCTTGGGATTGTATGCTGATGATCCGGATATGGTGATTTCTGGCATTAATGCCGGNGCCAATATGGGGGATGACGTGCTGTATTCGGGGACGGTGGCGGCGGCGATGGAAGGCCGTTTCCTCGGTTATCCGGCGCTGGCGGTTTCACTGGCGTCACTGACGCGGGGGAATGTCTCCCATTATGACACGGCGGTGCGGGCGGTCTTGCACTTGCTGCCGCATGTGCCTGCTTATCCGGATAAAAACAATATGATACTGAACATTAATGTGCCGGATATGCCGTGGGGGCAGCTGCGCGGTTTCCGGGTGACTCGCTTGGGTAGCCGCCACCGCTCCGAGCCGGTCATCCGGGCGACAGATCCGCGCGGCAAGGAGATTTTCTGGATCGAGCCTGCCGGTGATGCGGCGGATGCNGGGGAGGGCACGGATTTCCATGCTGTGCAGTCCGGTTACGTCTCCATTACCCCGATTCATGCCGATCTGACCCGTCACCGGGCGCTANNGCGGAAACAGCGCGTTGGCTGGAGGCTGGCGATGGGGTTGCGTAAGCTGGATATTGAGGGGATCGGGATGACCTCCCAGCGCACGCGTAACCGTTTGGTGGCGCGTTTGATGGAGAAAGGCGTCCGTAATGAGGCTGTCTTGCAGGTAATGAGCCGGATGCCCAGGCACCTGTTTGTCGATGAGGCGCTGGCGAGCCGTTCTTATGAGGACACCGCTTTGCCGATCGGGCATGGCCAGACCATTTCCCAGCCTTATATTGTGGCCAGGATGACGGAGTTGTTGCTGGAAGGTGAAAAACCGCCTTGCAAGGTGCTGGAAGTCGGCACGGGTTCCGGGTATCAGGCAGCCATTTTGTCGCCGCTGGTGGACAGGGTGTTCACTGTTGAGCGGGTCGAACCTTTATTCCGGTCGACGCAAGAATTATTGCATGCCTTGGGATTCCGCAATATCCATATGTTTCTCCGGGATGGCAGTTGGGGATTGCCTCAGGAGGCTCCCTTTGACGCCATTATCGCCACGGCGGCTCCAGAAGTTGCGCCGCCCGCGTTGTTGGAACAGCTTGCTGTTGGTGGCAGGTTAGTGATTCCAGTTGGCAAGCAAAGCGGCTATCAATTATTACAGGTCATCGTTCGCCATAGTGAAACTGCTTATAGCGTTGTTGAGCATGAGGCAGTTCAATTTGTGCCCATGGTTAACGATAAACCATAGAATGAATACGAACGTTATTTGATTATTGAGAAATTTTTCTTAAATTTGGTATATATTTGCAGATATTCAATAAATCTGTGAGTGTCTTCACATCCCTGAACCCATAACTTAAGGTGTAAAAATCATGGATAGAAAAATTAGACTGGCGGCGGCCTCATCCCTGCTCGCCATGACCGTAGCGGCCTGTACGCCAAATCCCTACTATAACGGTTATAATTATGGAAGCGGCTCTAATACTCAAGCCAGCGGAGGGGTGGTGAACCGTGCGGCGGTAACGCATTCGCATTGCGGACGGGTGCATTCCCATGTATTGCCACCACAAGGTCTGGCGCATGACCATGGCGATGGCTGTATTGGTGCAGCGGCAGGTGGTGGTGCGGTTGCTACGGTTACACCGCCTCAAAATTACAATAATTACACACAGCCAAGCTATACTGCGCCTCAGCAGCCCGCAACCACTTACGGTTACACAGCACCTGCTACGACGACTTATTATGATTACAGCGCAGGTAACAACAGTGGCGGGTATGCCACTAATTATGATTATTCGGCCTATTCCTCACCTAAAACAGGAACTTCCGGTTATTCATCTTATACTGCGCCTAAAACCACCACTTCCAGTAGTTCCACATACCGTTCGACGGCTCCGGGCTCTGGGACATCCTCCAGTAATTTCTACACTGTCCAAAAGGGGGATACGGTTTTTCAGGTAATGCGCAATACGGGTGTTTATTGGAAAGACATTATTCGTTTGAACAATCTACAGGCACCCGATTATAAACTTGCGCCAGGCCAAACCCTCAAACTGAAATAAGCAGATTGAGCTTCAGTTGACCCAAAAACCCGCTTAGGATAAAGCGGGTTTTTATTGTGAGCGGTGACATATCTTATGTGCAGAATAATCAACAGAAAGCGCTATTACAGGTTTCGTCCTTATCTTTAGCCAAAGAAGAACGTTCATCTGTGCGCAAATAATTTTGCAGCATAGTGGAGGTTATCGCGCCCATGTGGCTACCAACGATTTTGCCGTCTGGATTGACAATGAAGGTGGTGGGCACGCCGTAAAGCAAACCCAATGCAAACATCGTGCTGTCCTGTGTTGGTATCACAGGATAGCTGATTTNTTTCTGGGTGATGAATTGCTTCAATTCGGAAACTTCAGTTTCGCCAGCTTCCATGCCAAGCACTACCGCTTTGTCTTTGAAACGGTTGGCGATGCTATTTAGCGCTGGTAGTTCGGCAACGCAAGNGCCGCAGTATGTCGCCCAATAGTTCACAATTACCCATTTCCNCCGATATTCGGAGAATTGGTGATTTTTCCCGTCAATGTCTTTAAATGTAAAATTCTCCACCTGTTGGGATTCATTTGCCACGGCGGCGGCGGACAACAGGAAAAATACAGCAAGGGCAAGCGCCCGTTTAATCAGTTTCATGTAAAACCCTCAACTTCAATACTTAACACACTCTTTGATGGATCGCTCTGTTTGCTTGGCGACTATTCTATGGGGTAGGGTCAACCCTTATTGTAGGAAGCATACCCTGAAATTGCAGTTTCAATTTACCAATCGAACAAATCAATAAGTTCAATGATACTGCTTCAGTTTTCATGGCAATCAATCTCTCGTCTATTGAAAAGCAAGCACATAAGGCTATGCTTATAGAGTTCTTCGTGCAAGTTGTATTTGTACGACAAAATTCCGATCACCGGCTTGAGATTTGTCAAGCCGGTGATCGAGATGCTAACAATAGATAATTATAAGTTCAATTGATTATTTGCCCATGCGGGAATACCGCCGCAAGCCTACTGCGCCCAATACCAAGGTAAGCAGCAGTTGCGCCCACTGTGTCAGGGTAGGAACTGCGACACTTGGGACGTTGGTGCTAGCGGCGCGGACTGTAACCGAAATGGTTATGGTGGTGGTGTCTTTGCCGTCAGAGATGGTGCAAGTGAAACTATCAGCGCCGCTGAAGCCTGCATTTGGCGTATAGGTCAGTTTGCCGCCAACTTTGGTGACAACGCCATGGCCACCTTGAGTAAAGCTGGCGATGCTTAAGGTGTCGCCATCGGGGTCGCTGGCGTTACCTAGGATGTCAATGTCGACCGTCGCGCCTGTCGCGGTGGTGGCGCTGTTGATCGTTGTGGTGGGCGGATGGTTCGTGTTGCTGGCCGCTTGCACTGTTACTGCAACGGTGGCGGTTGCTGTATCGGTTCCATCAGAAACCGTGTAGGTGAAGCTGTCAGAGCCAGTGAAGCCAGCTGCTGGTGTATAAGTCAGCTTGCCGTTTGCGGTGGCGACAGAGCCGTGGGCACCTTGGGTAACGCTGGCAATGCTTAATGTGTCGCCATCCGCATCGGTGTCATTGGCCAGGGCGTTAATTTCAACGGCCGTGCCTGCTGAGGTGGTGGCGCTGTCATTGACTGTCGTTGGCGCATGGTTCGTGCTGCTGGCCGCTTGCATGATCATGGTGACAGTGGCGCTTGCTGTGTCGGTTCCATCAGAAACCTCATAGGTGAAGCTGTCTTGGCCGACATAATCAGCATTCGGCGTATATTCCACATGATTGCCGACGACTTCCACGTTACCGTGTGAAGGTGCCGTGGCAATACTAATGGTTGTGCCTTCAGCAGGAACCGTATCATTGGCCAGAATGCCCAGCGGAGTGGCCGGACTGTTGGCTTCGATGGTGTAAATATCGTTCGATGCTGACATAGTGGAGCTAGCCGTCACTTGGACATTCACCGTGCCGGTCGCTGTGTCAGTCCCATCAGAAACCGTGTAAGTGAAGCTGTCAGATCCGACGAAACCACTATTTGGCGTATAAACCAGTTTGCCGCCTGTCGCGGTGACGGTTCCATGGCCGCCTTGAGTGAAGCTTTCAATGCTTAGTGTGTCGCCATCCGCATCGCTGTCATTGGCCAGCACGTCGATGGTGACGGCAGTGTCTTGAGCTGTGGAGGCTGTATCCGCACTTGCGGAAGGCGCGGTGTTAGTGGGAGCCGCCGTGCAACTGGCTGCGCCGCCGTAGTTGCCAAAGTAGTCATTGTCATCAGTGGCACCCCAACCTGCGTTGGCGAACTGGTTGCCCGGATTTGTGCCGACAGAGTTGTTCGGCGCATCTGGCGGTTGGTTGAACGGGTCATTGTCGTTGTCCATCAATTCAATGCTGCCAGTACAAGGCGTATTTTTGAAACTGAAGGCCTCTTGCTCGGTTCCTGCCTGGAAGGCGAAGGCACGCACGTCAATGGGCGTCATAGTAAAGGAAAGGTAGTCAACAGTTGTGTCTTCGGTAGAGTATAGACTTCGGAGCTTAATGACCAACTGGTGCCGGTTTTGGGCTGAATGTCGGCGACCGTGAATTTATTTGCCCCGGTGGCATGGGGCACACGCAGGGTGACCTGGCTGGTCATGCTCAGGTCAGGGCTGGGGGCAGTGGTTGGGCGCATGTAAACGTGGTAGCGGCTATCGGCAGAACTCCAGCCGACCCGGTATTCGACACCGCCACTCACGCCAGCGAGCACTTGCCCTGACTGGTAACGCCAGCAAGACTACCCCCTTCGAAACTGCTTGACCGATTGTTGTTTTCATTTTTTACCGACTCTCTGTTTGTTGTTGGATTAATGCCTATTTATATATCAAGGCAACTGTTGCCTGATGATGTAGTTTGAACTGAACGTGCCATTGACCGGATGCAGCAGGACATTGCCCAGCAGTAGATC
The DNA here is from genome assembly GCA_013693955.1 of Candidatus Thiothrix singaporensis. Classification (GTDB taxonomy): domain Bacteria; phylum Pseudomonadota; class Gammaproteobacteria; order Thiotrichales; family Thiotrichaceae; genus Thiothrix; species Thiothrix singaporensis. The sequence continues at coordinate 26,467 of CP059265.1, forward strand.
CACATCATTGTTTGGCTATGCAAAAATGGTGACGCCATCCATATTGGTGTCTGTCGCCTGATAACCATTCAATTTGTAGTTGGTGGTATAGGCGTTGTTGCCCGGCGTCAATAAAACCTTGCTAAGTATTGAGCCTGAATCATTTGCAGAGCCTTGTGCAATGATCTGGCTATCGGCATTGGTATTGCCCGCCCACAGCAACGCGACCCCATCCTGTTTGGTGCGGGCATAATTGCCATAGGCGGACATATTTTCCTTGCTGAAATCAATCATGACAGGCGTTCCCCCAAGGTNGACAGTGGAGGCTGTCATAACCCCCAGATGATTACGATGTTTGACTACGACGTAATAATCACCAGGTATGATGCCGATCAGCAAGAAAGACGTTTCCCCCGATTGAGCATCCATTATATCCCCGTCACGCTGAACCAAACCTGTCAGCTGTGCTTTAATCGTGACAGGAGATGAAGGATCACGCAATTCGAGTGTTACCCAGTCCACTGGGGCGTCGTTGCCGCTAGCCGCCAAAAGGCTGCTTGCGGCGCTATGGCTGGCGGCGTTTTTGCTTATCCCATAAGGTTCTTCTACGGGAATCAACGCCTTGTTGCGTAAAGCGTCCTGCATCAGTTTGGTCTTGCTGTCATAAGCGCCTTGCAACATGACTCTGGCTTGCAGGCGTACAACATCAGCTTTNNCAGAGGGTTGGCCACGTTGAAGCTCTTCACCATCCGGTAAGCTGTCGTTGTCAGTGTCAGGGTTTTGCGGGTCAGTGCCGATTTCGCTTTCCTTGCCATCCGTCAGGCCGTCATGGTCAGAATCCTGGTTTGGGTCAGCACAAACAGCCGGACAGCCATAATTGCCTGCATAATTGTTGGCGTCGGATGCACCCCAGCCCAAGTTGGTATATTGGTTGCCTGGGTTGGTGCCCATCGAGTTTGGCTGGACATTGAATGGGTCGCTCTCCTCCATCAGTGACACTGAGCCAAGGCAGGCACCGCTATTGGTGAAACTGAAGACCTCCAATTCCTGCCCTTTTTGCCACTGGAACGCCTGGGAGTTGGTCAGGTTCATAGTGAAGGACAGGTAATCGGCGGTGGCGTCTTCTGTTGGCGCATTGATGCGTGAGCTTTCAGACCAGGTAACGCCGGAAATGGCGGACTGGATGTTTGCCGCCTTAAAACTGTCAGCAGTATTGGTGGCATGTGGCGCTTNTAATGTCACTTGGCTGGTCAGGCTGAGATTGGGGCTCGGAAGGCTGCCAGGGAACATGTAAACATGGTAGCGCTGGTCACTGCTGAGCCATTTGACACGGTAATAAATGCCATTTTCCATGGGTGACTGCACGGCATTGCCGCAGCTGGCACCACAGGCCGCCGCTTCTCCGTAATTGCCAAGGTAATCATTGTCGTCAGTGGAACCCCAGCCAGCGCTGGCAAACTGGTTATTGGGATTCGTGCCCGCAGAGTTGGCGGGATTTTGGGGTGGCTGGTTGAACGGGTCGGTCGTATTGTCCATTAATTCGACATTACCCAAACAAGNGCCACTATTCCGGAAGCTGAAGGCTTCCTGCTCTTCGCCCGCCTTAAACGCAAAGGCGTGGACATCGATCGGATCGTAGACAAACGTCAGGTAATCGTATGCCGGGTTCTCGCTGGGGGCGCTTACGGCGGAACCCAAGCTCCAGCGTGTACCGTCCTTGGATTGTATGTCTGCCGCAGTAAATTTGTCGCCGCCGCCCGCATGTGGGGNCCGAAGGGTGAGCTGGGCAGTCAGGCTGAGATCGGGATCAGGAGTCGTGGTTGGACGTATGTAGACATGATAACGCTTATCGGCACCATCCCATGCAATCCGGTACTCCACGCCACCCGCAGCGGCATAGGCAGCCTGGCTTCCCTGCAACAGGAACAGGCACGCCATGCCGGTGAAAACGGTTTGCCGGATTGTTGTGAAGGTTCTTCTGCTCATGTTTTATTGCGTTCCAAGACAGGGAAGCCGGGAGGCTATGCCGCCCCCGGCTTGCATCATCAAGGCAGTTGCTGGTTGATGATGTAGTTGGCGCTGTAGGTGCTATTGCCTGGATGCAACAGGACGTTACCCAGCAGCAGGTTCACATCGTTGGATGGTATGCGAAGATGGTGATGCCGTCCATATTGATGTCCGTAGCTTGATAGCCAGCCAAACGGTAGTTGGTGCTGACCGAGAGGTTGTCTTTCGCCAGCAGGACATCGCCCAGAATGACGCCAGTGTCATTGGTTGNGCCATTGGCGATCGCGCGGTTATCGGTATTGGCGTTGCCTGCCCACAACAGGGAAACGGTTCCGCTATTGGCGTTGATCCGTGCGTTTGTGCCGTAAACGGTCGTGGTCGGTTTGGTGAAGTCAACCAATGTTGCAGGTGTTGGGGCAATGCTGACCGGAGCAGATGTCATAACGCCCAAATGGTTGCGATGACGTACTGATACGTAGTAATTGCCGGGTGCCAATCCTTTCAGCATCAGGCTAGTGCTGCCAGTCACCGCATCCATGACGTCACCATCACGTTGAACCAAGGCGGCAATTTGGGCTTTGACGGTTGTCGGCGTTGTGGCGTCACGGGCTTCAACCAACACCCAGTCAACCGGAGCGTCAGCCCCTGTCGCGGTGAACAGGGAGGCGGTTGCAACTTCAGCACCGGCATATTTGATGGTGCCGATATTGTAAGGCTGGTTGAGCGGAATCAGCCCTTTACTGCGCAAACTATCCTGCATCTGTTTGCTGGTGCTGTCGTAAGCGCCTTGCAACAACACTTTGACCTGCAGTTTCACCGCATCGACGACTGTGTCCAGGTAATCAGGGATGCCATCCATGTCGGAATCCAACGCATCAGCAGGAGAGCCGTCGCCGTTGGGGTCAGGCGATTCATTTTTGGTTGGAACGCCATCGCCATCATCGTCGGTATCCAAGTAGTTGGGGATGCCGTCTTTATCGCTGTCATCGTTGGTTGGATTGCCATCCTTATTGATGTCTTCGTTTTTGGTCAGGATGCCGTCCCCATCATCGTCGGTATCCAGCGCGTTTGGCTTGCCATCCCCATCCGTATCCAACGGATGCGTAGGGTCAGAACCCACTTCGGTTTTGTCATCGACCCCATCACCGTCGGTGTCGGCTTTCAATGGATCGGTTTTAGTGGTATTGACCTCAACACCATCCGGCAGGCCGTCGCCATCGGTGTCAGCTTTAGTGGGGTTAGTGCCCAATGTGGCTTCCTGCTGATTGGTCAGGCCGTCGCCATCCGGGTCGCCGAGGGTATCGGTGTCATTTGCGTCGAGGTAGTCAGGTTTGCCGTCGCCGTCGCCATCAACCGCGTCGGCTGGCGAGCCATCGCCATTCGGGTCGTTACGCTCATTTTTTGAAAGCTTGCCATCCCCGTCATCGTCCGTGTCCAGATAATCGGGCTTGCCGTCGCCATCGGTGTCGTCATTGGCTGGTGTGCCACCGTTGTAGTTTTCGTTTTTGGTCAGGACGCCGTCCCCATCATCGTCGGTATCCAACGCATTTGGCTTGCCGTCGCCGTCGGTGTCGGTTGGCGTCGCTGGATTGGCCCAACTTCGGTTTTGTCATCAATGCCGTCGCCGTCGGTGTCGGTTTTCAGTGGGTCGGTCTTGGTGGTGTTCACCTCAACGCCATCATTCAGGCCGTCGCCATCGGTGTCAGGCTTGAGCGGGTCAGTCTTGGTGGTGTTCACTTCCGCGCCATCGTTCAGGCCGTCACCATCGGTGTCAGGTTTGAGCGGGTCGGTCTTGGTGGTGTTCACTTCCGCACCATCGTTCAGGCCGTCGCCGTCAGTGTCAGGCTTGAGCGGGTCGGTTTTGGTGGTGTTCACTTCCACGCCGTCATTCAGGCCGTCGCCGTCGGTGTCGGGCTTGAGTGGGTCGGTCTTGGTGGTGTTCACTTCCGCGCCATCGTTCAGGCCGTCACCATCGGTGTCAGGTTTGAGCGGGTCGGTCTTGGTGGTGTTCACCTCCGTGCCATCTGGCAAGCCATCACCGTCAGTGTCAGCTTTGGTGGGGTCGGTCTTGGTGGTGTTCACTTCAGTGCCGTCCGGCAGGCCATCACCGTCAGTGTCAGCTTTGGTGGGGTCGGTCTTGGTGGTGTTCACTTCAGTGCCGTCCGGCAGGCCGTCGCCGTCGGTGTCGGGCTTGAGCGGGTCGGTCTTGGTGGTGTTGACTTCAGTGCCATCTGATAGGCCATCGCCATCAGTGTCAGGTTTGAGCGGGTCGGTCTTGGTGGTGTTGACTTCAGTGCCATCCGGCAGGCCATCGCCATCGGTGTCAGGCTTGAGCGGGTCGGTCTTGGTGGTGTTGACTTCCACGCCATCACTCAGGCCATCGCCATCAGTGTCAGGTTTGAGCGGGTCGGTCTTGGTGGTGTTCACNTTCAGTGCCGTCCGGCAGGCCATCACCGTCAGTGTCAGCTTTAGTGGGGTTAGTGCCCAATGTGGCTTCCTGCTGATTGGTCAGGCCGTCGCCATCCGGGTCGCCGAGGGCCATCGGTGTCATTTGCGTCGAGGTAGTCAGGTTTGCCGTCGCCGTCGCCATCAACCGCGTCGGCTGGCGAGCCATCGCCATTCGGGTCGTTACGCTCATTTTTTGAAAGCTTGCCATCCCCATCATCGTCCGTGTCCAGATAATCGGGCTTGCCGTCGCCATCGGTGTCGTCATTGGCTGGTGTGCCGCCGTTGTAGTTTTCGTTTTTGGTCAGGACGCCGTCCCCATCATCGTCGGTATCCAACGCATTTGGCTTGCCGTCGCCGTCAGTGTCGGTTGGCGTCGCTGGATTGGCCCAACTTCGGTTTTGTCGTCAACGCCGTCGCCGTCGGTGTCGGTTTTCAGTGGGTCGGTCTTGGTGGTGTTGACCTCCACGCCGTCATTCAAGCCGTCGCCGTCGGTGTCGGGCTTGAGTGGGTCGGTCTTGGTGGTGTTGACTTCAGTGCCGTCCGGCAGGCCGTCGCCGTCGGTGTCGGGCTTGAGCGGGTCGGTCTTGGTGGTGTTGACTTCAGTGCCATCTGATAGGCCATCGCCATCAGTGTCAGGTTTGAGCGGGTCGGTCTTGGTGGTGTTGACTTCAGTGCCATCCGGCAGGCCATCGCCATCGGTGTCAGGCTTGAGTGGGTCAGTCTTGGTGGTGTTGACTTCCACGCCGTCATTCAGGCCATCGCCATCGGTATCAGGCTTGAGCGGGTCGGTCTTGGTGGTGTTGACTTCCACGCCGTCATTCAGGCCATCGCCGTCAGTGTCAGCTTTGGTGGGGTCGGTTTTGGTGGTGCTGACTTCCACGCCATCCGGCAGGCCGTCGCCATCGGTGTCAGCTTTGAGCGGGTCGGTTCCCAAAGCTCTTTCTTCGCCATCTTTTAAGCCATCGCCATCGCTGTCTAGACTAGCTGTACAATCAGCGTTGCCTGTGCCGTAATTGCCCAAATAGTTGTTTTCGTCCTGGGAACCCCAACCCAAGTTGGTGAATTGGTTGCCAGGGTTAGTGCCAGCAGAGTTGTTGCCGCCTGCGAGCACCGGTTGGTTAAATGGGTCTGTCTGGTTGTTGATTAATGCGATCGGCCCCAGACAGGAGCCGCTATTCCGGAAATTGAAGACTTCTTTTTCAACGCCTGCTTGCCATTGGAATGCGTCGGACTTAATCATGTTCAGACTGAAAGAAACATAGTCTACGCTGGTGTCTTCGATTGGCGCATCCACCCGTGAGTCATNTGACCAGATGGTGTTGGTGACCTTGATTTGTGGGTCGTCAACCACAAACTTGCTTGTCCCGGTTGCGTGCGGAACCCGCAGCGTTACCTGTCCGGTCATGCTCATGTCTTTGGGTGTAGGGGTGGTAGTGGGGCGCATGAATACATGATACCGGTCATCGGTGGTATCCCAACGGACACTATATTCCAGTGTTTGNNAAGCTGCCCAAGCACTATTGCCTGCCAGCAATAGCACCGAGGCGCTCAGACCGAGGTATTGGCGAATTTTTCTGGATTTCATGGTCAGATCCCTAAAATAATTTTTATATTTGTAATGTGGACTGTTGCTATGGAACTCCGGGGGCTGTAATGATCCGGAAGGTTCTGGCAGGTTGCCGTGTTATTTACTGTTTGCAGGAAATGGCATCGCCATAATTGCCTGCATAGTTGTTTTCGCTGACAGTGCCCCATCCCAGGTTGGTGAACTGGTTGCCGGGGTTGGTATTGGCGGAATTGGGTTCAGTGTTGAAAGGATCATCATTCGCCATCAGTGTGACGCCTTCCTGGCAGCCGCCTTCATTTTCAAAGCTGAAAATGAGTTGTTCTTTGCCTTNTTCCCAGGCGTAATTGCGTGCGCTAGTGCCTTGTAGGCCGACAAAAGAGAAGGAAATATAATCATAATCAGCGTCTTCTTTCGGCATATCCACCCGTGAAGCTTCCACCCAGTTGGTGCCGTCTATGATGCTGACCAAATTTTTGGTTTTAAAACCTGAGTCATGAGGAGCTTTGATCGTGACTTGTCCAGTCAGGCTGATGTCAGGCTTGGGAGTGGCTGAAGGTTTCATCCATACCTGATAGGTTTTGCCGTCTTCCGCCAACGCCAATTTGTACTCCAGTGTGGCCTCGGCCATGGCGGAGGCGGCAGCGATGGAACATACGATCCCTCCAAGTGCGGCACTCAGCAGGCGGAAGAGTTTATTAGTTTTCATTTATTGTCTCCTGATTATAAAGCTCAGTGTTATGGTTTTATTATGATAAAGGTTTTCTGATCGGAATAAATGTTTTACTGATAAGTGGTGAACGAGTGTTCCTTCTATTTTCCTATCCCCTCCCCTGTTGGGGGAGGGAGGGCAGGAGCCACACTATTTTGGCGTTGAACCATTGATAATGAAGTTGGCGGCGAAGGCAGTGTTGGCCGGATGGAGCAGGACATTGCCAAGCAGCAGGTTGATGTCGTTGCTGGGCCGGAGAACACGCTGACGCCGTCCATGTTGAGGTCGGTGGGGAAGTAACCGGCGAGGCGGAAGTTGCTGTTGGCGAGGGTGTTGGCGGGGGCGGTCAGCACTTTGCCGAGGACGACGTTGATGTCGTTGCTGGNGCCATTGGCGATGATCGAGTCGCTGCTGTTGGCGTCACCTGCCCACATGAGTGCGGTGGTCCCGCTGATCAGGCGGGCATTGCTGCCGAGGGTGGCGGTGGCAGCCAGGGTGAAGTCCACGCTGGCTGCAGTGGCTGACAGGTTCAGCGGTGCGGCAGTGGTCACGCCCAGATGGTTGCGGTGGCGCAGGGTCACGTAGTATTGGCCAGCTGCCACGTCCTCCAGGGTCAGGGTACGGCTGCCGGAAGCGGCGTCGACCACGTCGCCATCACGCTGCAACAGGCCAGCAATGGCGGCGACCCGGTTTTTCGGCGTGTTGGGGTCGCGCAGCTCCACCAGCACCCAATCCACCGGCGCATCATTGCCGGTCATGGCCAGCAGTGCCGGGGCGGCGGTTTCCACCCCTTGGTAGGCGAACGGCAAGCTGGCGGAGCCATACGGCTGGGCAGTGGGGATCAGCCCCAATGTGCGCAGGCTGTCGTTCATCATGCCATCCTTGCTGGCATAAGCGCCTTGCAGGAAGCCGCGCACTTGCAGTTTGATTTCCGGCGTTGAGCACGCTGATGGTCAGGGTTTGGGAGTCGGCCGGCCAGCTTTGTCCTGGACGGTGACGGTGACAATGTATTGGTTGTCGGCGTTGGCATCCGCCGGATGTTCAAAGTCGGGCGCGGTCTTGAAGTCCAACTTGCCGGACAGCGGGTCAATCTGGAACAGGCGCGTCCGCCCCGCCGCTGATGCTGTAGGNNTCAGGGTGTCCCCATCCGGGTCAAGCGCTTGGACGGTTGTCACTGTGGCCGACCCCTCCGTCAGGGGCAGGGTGGCGGTGCTGCCGCCGCCGTTGGAGGTGATGGCGGGGGCGGCGTTTTCCTTCACGTCCAGCACCGTTACCTTCAAGGCTTGCGAATCGATATGGTCGGGAGCGACGTTGTCAGTCACGCTGACAATCACCTCATACACATTGTCTGCATTGGCGTCGGTTGGCTGCTCAAAGTCCGGAGCGGTTTTGAAGCTCAGTACGCCAGTGGTGGGGTTGATGTTGAATAGCGCTGCGTCCGCCCCACCTTGGATGGAAAAGGTCAATGTGTCGGCGGCATCCGGGTCAGTGGCTGTCACTGAGGTGACGTAGGTCTGGTTTTCTGGCGTTTGCAGCACGGCGCTGACAATGCGCGGCGGATTGTTCTCCACCACATTGGTGACAACAATGACCTCCACTTGTTCGGTGCACAGATTGCCGCTGTCGCAGACCTGGGTCATGAGCAGGTAGGCGTTGTCACCATTGCTGTCTTTGGGGGTCTCATAGTCTGGCGGAGCCTTGAAGCTGATGGCTCCGGTGGCAGGGTCAATGGAGAACAGGCCGCCGTCGAACACCGGCAGCAGGCTATAGGTCAGGCCGTTGTTTTCCGCATCCGCGTCATCGGTGGCATTCACATCCAGCGCGACCCCGGTGCCGTTTTCGGCGAAGGTGACATTGTTGGTGGAAGTGATGAGCGGAGCGTCATTGCCTGGAGTGACAGTGAGGTTGACGGTCGCCGTGGCTTTGCCGCCGTTGCTGTCACTGACTTCGTAGCGGAAGCTGTCCGTCCCGTTGAAGTCTTTGGTTGGCGTGTAAATATACGTCCCGTCGGCTTTCAGGGTCAGTGTCCCGTGGGCTGGCGCGGTGACCGNGGGTGGTGTTGACGGTCAGCGTGTCGCCATCGGGGTCAGTGTCGTTGGCCAGCACGCNNTGGAGCCATTCAGGACGGTGTCCTCGGCAATGGTGGCGGAGTCGTTGTTGGCGACCGGCACATCATTGACCGCAGTGACAGTCAGGTTGACGGTGGCGACGGCCTTGCCGCCATTACCGTCGCTGACTTCGTAGCGGAAGCTGTCTGTCCCGTTGAAGTTGGCGTTCGGCGTATAGGTGTAGGTGCCATCGGCCTTCAGCACGAGGGTTCCGTGGGCAGGGGCGGTGACTGGAGTGGTGTTGACGGTCAGCGTGTCGCCATCCAGGTCAGTGTCATTGGCCAGTACGCTGCTGCCGTTGAGGACTGTGTCTTCAGCGATGGTGGCGGTGTCATTGGCGGCGGTGGGCGGGTCGTTCTGTGCGCCTACAGTGATGGTGACGGTGGCGGTGTCAGAGCCGCCTTTGCCATCGCTGACGGAATAGGTGAAGCTGTCGGAGCCGTTGAAGTTGGCGTTCGGCGTGTAGGTGTAGGTGCCGTCGGCCTTCAGCACGAGGGTTCCATGGGCTGGGGCTGTCACCGGGGTGGTGTTGACGGTCAAGGTGTCGCCGTCCAAATCGGAGTCGTTGGCCAGCACAGACGTGCCGTTGAGGATGGAGCCTTCCAGGGTAGTGGCGGAGTCATCCATGGCAATTGGCGCATCGTTGACCGCAGTGACGGTCAGGTTGACGGTGGCGATGGCCGTGCCGCCATGACCGTCACTGACTTCGTAGCGGAAGCTGTCTGTCCCGTTGAAGTTGGCGCTCGGCGTATAGGTGTAGGTGCCATCGGCTTTCAGCACGAGGGTTCCGTGGGCAGGGGCGGTGACCGGGGTAGTGTTGACGGTCAGCGTGTCGCCGTCCGTGTCGGAGTCGTTGGCCAGCACAGAGGTGCCGTTGAGGATGGCATCTTCGGCAACGGTGGCGGAATCGTTGTTGGCGACCGGCGCATCATTGACCGGGGTGATGGTGATGGTGACGGTGGCGGTGTCAGAGCCGCCTTTGCCATCGTTGACGGAGTAGGTGAAACTGTCCGTCCCGTTGAAACCGGCGTTCGGTGTATAGGTATAGGTTCCGTTGGCGTTCAGAACCAGGGTTCCGTGAGTCGGGGCTGTCACCGGGGTGGTGTTGACCGTCAGTGTGTCGCCATCCAGGTCGGCGTCATTGGCCAGTAGGGTTGCGCCATTCAGCGGGGTGTTTTCCGGTGTGCTGGCGGCGTCATCGTTGGCGACCGGCGCGTCGTTGACCGGCGTGACGGTGATCGTGACCGTGGCGGTGGCTGTGCCGCCATTGCCGTCGCTGACGGAGTAGGTGAAGCTGTCTGTCCCGTTGAAGTTGGCGCTCGGCGTATAGGTGTAAGTGCCGTCGGCTTTCAGCACGAGGGTTCCATGAGCTGNGGCCGTCACTGGGGTGGTGTTGACCGTCAGTGTGTCGCCATCGGTGTCACTGTCATTGGCCAGCACGGTGGAACCATTCAGCACGGCGTCTTCAGCAATGCTGGCGCTGTCGTTGTTGGCGGTGGGCGGGGCATTGTTCATCACAATCAGCGTTGACTGGTAATTGCGGAATGCATACCACCACGTATTGATCGTGTTGCCGTTGCCGTAACCGCTTAACTGGTCGGCTGTCAGATAGTTCCATGTCTGGCGGGTAATCGCGCCAGTGTCGGTGTTGGTCAGGACTGTCGGCGTAACACCGGAGGGCTGGGTGATATTGCTGTCGTCCCAGAATTGCAGGTTGGNGCCAATAGTGCCGCTAGCTGTCTGGGTATAAACCTTGAAGCCGTTATCCAGCCCTTCCACGTCGTAAGCGGTGAAATGCGTTTCACCCTGGGTATAGGTCAGCAGGGCGGTAATCGGATACTGGCTTTTCGGCACTGTTGCGCCTGCCCCGTTTTTGCCATCCCAAGGAACTTGGTTAACACCGGCGTTTACATTGGCGTACAGACGGCGGTCTACGCCAGCGGTATAGGTGCCATCATTATTGATGTCCAGCACAATATCCACTTCCCCGGNCTGGGTCACGTCTACCTGGACGGCGGTATTGGCGGTGCTGTCCACTTTTAACGGCAGATTTTGAGGGGCACCTTGGATGCCCAGTGGATATACATTGATGTCCGGCGGATTTAGGAAAATCTTATGTGCAGGGGTTGTCTGGTTGGCGTTCATGACCGATTTGCGGTCGGTTGCTTTGACGCCTGTTGAGCTTGTGCCGGTATCGTTAAATGAAAATTGGCTGTANNGCGGACGTAGTCCGGAGTTCTGGAAGTCAATTTTAGTGACAAAGTTTTNTGTATCATAGGCGTACATGGCACCATTGAAAGCTTTGGCAAAGGNGGATGCCTGATAAGTGGCCGGGTCATTGGCGCGAACCGCCCAGTTCTNTGACCAGACACGGCCATTGATGGCAGATGGCGTGGCGGCCTTGGTGGCGACGGTGAGGTCGAACCATTTGANTATTGATTGCGCTGTCAGTATAGTTGTAACCGCTTTCTGTATAGCTGAAGCTGCCGACACTGGAAGCGTTGTTGTCCGGTCAAATTCAATGTAGTAGTCGCCAGCGCCTTTGCCCGCCGTGGCTGGATCAAATGTCCAGATCCCTGACGTTGAATAGCCGCCTGCCGTAATGTTGCTTGNGTATGCCACCGCTGCCGCGTATGACGTCAGGTTGGGGGCTGTNNTCCACCTGTGCCGACGAGATAGGCCAAACACCACCGTCCCATCGGGGGCTTTGATGCGGAAATAGTAGGGTACATTGGCGTCAGTGCCTGTCCCTCTGAGCAGGCCAGACAAGCCGATGTGCAGCTTTTCATTGCTGGGGTCGGCTATGTGGATGTAAAGGCGGTTGTCGGCGGACTGGTCATATCCGGCAAATGGATAGATGTTGGAGACGCTGCTGCCGGTTTCCCCAACCGCCAGAGCGGAACCGTCGGTTGAGTTGGGNNACCATTGCTTGGTGCCTTCCGCAAAAGCCGTTGAGGTAAGCATACAGCCTGCTATTGTTATTCCAAGAGCCAGCCGGATACATGCCGCCAGGTTAGCAAGCTTGATAGTGGGCGCTATGGCAGGCCGCAGGAAATTTGAATCCTTCATTAAAGAAATCCTCATTTATCATAGTTGTTATGTATTTTGGGTTTGTAGTTTGTTCCCTATGGGGTAGGGAGAGAGGTGACACTCTAATTGTTTTTCTAGAATCATAATAAATTTTGATGCGCATTCAAGAAAAGCGGATGAATGGGGTGCACAAGGTAAGGGGTGTCGTCGGGGGTTGACGTTTCAATCTTGAGTTGGGTGGTGTCTGGAAATCCGATGGAGGTGCTGTGCTACAATGGCAGCCTCTGCAAACAACAACGGACGAAGATGAAGACTCGCATTTTGGGGGATGAGCCACAGTCTAAAAAGCGCCGATGGTTACGGTGGTTGCTCGACATCAGTATTATCCTTGTCATTATTTTCGGGCTGCGGGCTTGGCAGCATCGGGGCATGTTGGAAGGCGAAGCTCCCGATTTTGAGTATACGGCTCTGAATGGCTCAAGCATTCACCTTGACAACTACCGTGGCAAACCTGTCTTGCTGCACTTTTAGCCAGTTGGTGCCCGATGTGCGAGCTGGAGCAGGACAGCATCACCAGCATCAGCAAGGATTGGAAAGTCATTACGATTGCTTTCCAATCAGGTGGGAAAGATGAGGTGCAGCGTTATATAGAGCGTAAAAAGCTGACTGATTGGGTGACCATTGTCGATACGGATGGTTCGTTGGCGGCGGAATATGGCATTCATGGCGTACCGGCCAGTTATGTGTTGGATGCGGAAGGGACAATCCGTTTTCGTGAGGTTGGCCTGACGTCTGGATGGGGGTTGCGCATGCGGCTGTGGCTGGCCAAGTTGCTGGTCAGTGATTAGGCGTTGGCAAACGCCTTCCACAGCAACAATAGCCCCAATAGGGCGACCAACAATCCGGCAAACCGTCTAACCTTGGGGTCGCGGGTGAATTGCGCCAGCTTTGCCGCCGCCACGCCCATCAACAGCAGATTGGGCAATGTCCCCAGCCCGAATGCAAGCATCAGCAGGGTGCCCTTGGCGATGCTGCCCGCCGACAGCGCCCAGATCAGCATGCTGTACACCAGGCCGCATGGCAGCCAGCCCCAGATGAAGCCAAGCGGCAGCGCTTTGGCGGNGGAGTCCACCGGCATGAAACGCCGCCCCAAAGGTTCAATGCGTCGCCACAATATCCGCCCGGCGTTTTCCACTTTGGCCACACCCTGCCAGATTCCGGCCAGATATAAACCCAGTGCAATCATGAACAACGCCGCAAAGGCNNGCAGGAGCTGGCTGATGCTTTCAAGGTTGCCGATGGACAGAAAGGCCGCGCCCAGCCCGCCAGCCAACGCTCCGGCCAACATATAGCCGCTGATACGGCCGGTATTGTACGCCAGCAGCATGGGCAACAGATTGGATGTGGGGTGGCGTTGTGCGGCGGGCAAGCTGAACGTCAGGGCGCTGACAATGCCGCCACACATGCCTAGACAGTGGACGCCGCCGAGTAAGCCAACCACCAGCGCCGCCAGATATTCAGAATGGGTGAGCCAGCTCCACGTCATCAGTTCAGGGTTTGCCGTGTTTTATAGTGGTCGCCGTTGAACCCCGTGAAAAAGTTTTCCAGTAACGGATGCTCGACCGGCTCGGTGGAAGCATCCGCCTCCAGATTGCGTTCGGCCACATAGGCTACCCGCCCGTCCTGGTCAATCAGGACGTGGTACCACGGCTCTTCTTTGCTGGGGTTGCCTGCTTCGACATTTTCTCAAACCATTCTTCCGTTCCCTGGAAATCGGGATCCACATCGAAAATGACGCCCCGATAATTAAACAGGCGGTGATGGATCAGTTGGCCAATCCCGAAGGAGGCTGTTTTTCTTCCATCATGACGATTCCTCAACTTTATCTATAACTATGTTCTATTGTCTCAATATGCGGCTACTCATTGCCAATATCAAGATTCCCTAATGCGTCCTTGATCATGTCCACCCGGCGGCGGTGAATTTCATCCTTGATTTGTGCGCCTTGAAAGCCTTGCAAGGTAATTTTCCTGACATCAACTTGCTGGCTGGCGGCCAATGCTTGCCGGAATATGCCTGCCTGTGGATAAGGCCGGTCTTCGAAGCCAGTCCGCCCGCGCGCATCCGCTTCGCATGCCAGCAATAACTGCTCAAAGCGCTCCGGTTTGCGGAAGGCGTCTGTCGCCTCCAACACTTTCAGGATGGTCTGCGGGCGTAATTGTCCGGCCTTATGGATATGACCATGATAGGCCGCCACATGTTCAGCCAGTTCACGAAAGCGGTTGGGCACCCGCAAGCGTCCGCACAATTCTGTCGTCAGGCGGCGGCTGACAAGTTCATGCCCATGGTGGCTGGGCAGGATGTCGGTCGGCGTCAGGCCTTTGCCTAGATCGTGGGTGAGCGCTGCGAAGCGTACCTCCGGATCAGCGCTCAGTTTGACGGCTTGTTGCAACACTAACAATGTGTGTGCGCCACAATCAATTTCCGGGTGGTGTTGAGCCGGTTGTGGCACGCCAAACAGGCGGTTGATTTCCGGGAACAACACCTGCAATGCGCCGCATTCGCGCAGCACCAGGAAAAACTGTTCCGGGTTTGGCTCTGACAGTGCGCGCACGGTTTCCTGCCAGACCCGTTCGGGCGTCAGCGTATCCACTTCACCAGCGGCCACCATCGAGCGCATCAGTTGTTGTGTTTCCCNGGCCACCTGAAACCCCATGAAAGCGAAGCGGGCGGCAAACCGGGCGACCCGCAGGATGCGCACCGGGTCTTCGCTGAATGCGGNGGAAACATGCCGCAGCAAATGCATTTGTAAGTCCGTTTGCCCGCCATACGGGTCAATGATATTGCCGGCATCATCCTGCGCCATGGCGTTGATGGTCAGGTCGCGGCGGGCAAGATCTTCTTCCAGGGTCACATCTGGCGCGGTGTGGAACAGGAAGCCATGGTAGCCTTTGGCCGTTTTGCGCTCAGTACGTGCCAGGGCGTATTCCTCCCCGGTCTGGGGGTGTAGGAAAACAGGGAAGTCATTGCCTACCGGCTTGAACCCTTGGGCTAATAAATCAGCAGGCGTGGCTCCGGTGACCACCCAATCGCGGTCTTTTACCGGTACCCCCATAAGCAGGTCACGGATCGCGCCACCGACAAGATAGGTTTTGGTTTGGGTCATAGCGTATGTAATGCGTGATGGCTGTTGATAGGGGAAGGAAGTATATCTTTTTTCTTGTATATTAGCATAATCTAATTTATTGAAAACAAAGGATTACATTGACCCTGCGCTTGATTTGTGGTGTGATTCCAGCTGCTGAGGGAGAATGCTGCCAAATGTTTATCTGATAAAAAGTATCCCACGTCAATCAATAGTTAGGAGTTCGCGCTAATGGCTATGTCGTTATTCTGGGAGCCGGGACAGGAGGAATGCCCGCTGCCTATGAGATGAAAGAGATGCTTGGTAAAGCACACGAAGTCACCGTTATCAATGAACGTGATTATTTTCAGTTTGTGCCTTCCAACCCCTGGGTTGCGGTAGGTTGGCGTACCCGCGCCGACATCACTTTCCCGATTGAAAAATACTTGGGCAAGAAAGGCATCAACTTCATCACCGCACGTTGCGACAAGATTGATGCGGCAGGCAATGCTCTACATCTGGATAATGGGCAAACCGTCAGTTACGATTATTTGGTGATCGCAACTGGTAGNAAGCTGTTTTTCCAGGAAGTGGAAGGTGCAGGNCTGAATGGTGGTCACACCCACTCGGTTTGTGACGTGACCCATGCGGAAAAGGCTTATGGCGATTATCAAAAAATGCTGGAAAAAGGTTCCGGCCACATCGTTGTAGGCGCGATGCCATTCGCTAGCTGTTTCGGNCCNGCTTACGAGTTCGCCTTTATTGTTGACGCTGACCTGCGTAAGCGCAACGTGCGCAACAAGTTCAAAATGACCTATGTGTCTTCTGAACCTTACATTGGCCATTTGGGGTTGGGTGGGGTTGGTGACTCCAAAGGCATGCTGGAGTCTGAACTGCGCAATCACCACATTAATTGGGTAGTCAACGCCAAGACCACTAAGGTTGAAGAAGGCAAGATGTTCGTCACCGAGCTGAATGGCAAGGGCGAAGTGGAAAAAGAGCATGAAATCGCCTTTGATTTCGCCATGATGCTGCCAGCATTTAAAGGTGTTGATGCTGTTGCTGCGGTCGAAGGCCTGTGTAATCCGCGTGGCTTTGTTATTGTTGATGAGCTGCACCGCAGCCCGAAATATAAGAATATCTATTCTGCTGGTGTTTGTATCGCCATTCCGCCAGTTGAAGCCACTCCGGTTCCAACCGGCGCACCCAAGACCGGCTATATGATCGAATCCATGGTGACGTCACTGGTGCATAACATCGCAGACGAACTGGCGGGTAAGGAGCCACACACCACTGGCACTTGGAACGCCATCTGTTTGGCGGACATGGGTGATACTGGCGCGGCCTTTGTTGCGCTGCCGCAAATTCCGCCACGCAATGTCGCTTGGTTCAAGAAAGGCAAGTGGGTGCACATGGCTAAGATTGCGTTCGAGAAGTACTTCATCCGCAAGATGAAGAAAGGCAGCTCTGAGCCATTCTACGAAAAGTCTATCCTGAAGATGATGGGGATTACCCGTCTCTGAAGAAACTGGCGGGAGTCAGGGGCAGAGTGATGGGAGGCTTGAGCGCCTCCCATTTTTATTTGAGGTAGGGATGATTTTACCAAACGATTTACAGGAAACTGTCGCACGCGCACTGGCGGAAGACCTCGGTTCGGGCGACGTGACGGCGGGGCTGATCCCAATGGGGCGACAGGCAGTTGCCAATGTTTTTGCNCGTGAAGAGGCCGTTATTTGTGGAACCGCATGGTTTGACGAAGTGTTCCGGCAGCTTGATCCGGCAGTGACAGTGGAGTGGCGTTGTCAGGATGGCGGCCGTGTGCAGGCTGGAGCATTGTTATGCAGCTTGCGCGGCAGTGCGCGTTCTATCCTCAGCGGTGAACGCACAGCGTTGAATTTCCTGCAAACCCTGTCGGCGACAGCGACGGCAACCCGCCGCTACGTCGATCTGGTGGCGCATACCAGATGCCGGATACTGGATACCCGCAAGACTTTGCCCGGTTTGCGCACTGCACAGAAATACGCTGTGCTGTGCGGTGGTGGAACCAACCATCGCATTGGCCTGTACGACCGTGTCCTGATCAAGGAAAACCACATCATGGCGGCAGGTTCAATCACTGCCGCCATCCAGCAGGCACGCAAGCTGCATCCGGGTATCCGGGTCGAGGTTGAGACTGAAAACTTGCAGGAGCTGGCGGAAGCCGCCGCCGCGCAAGCTGACATTATCATGCTGGATGATTATGATTTGGAGGCAATGCGCGAAGCGGTGCGTATTATTGGCGGGAAAATCCCGCTGGAGGCTTCAGGCGGCATCAGCCCCGAAACCGTGGTGGCGATTGCTGAAACTGGGGTGGATTTTGTGTCCGTCGGCAGTATCACCAAACATATCCGTGCAGTCGATTTGTCGATGAGGTTTGTCAAATGAAACACTGGCTGGGGTTGGCCATCATTCTGGCCTTACTGGCGGGCTGCGGCAACAAGGGCCGTTGTACCTGCCCAATGACGCAAAAGCAAAACAGGAACAGGCTAAGTAATCCATGGATCATTTTGAATATCGCAACGGGCAGTTGTTTGCTGAAGATGTGGCGGTCACCGATATTGCACGCACTCATGGCACGCCATGCTACATCTATTCCCGTGCCACGCTGGAGCGCCACTGGCGGGCTTTCAACGACGCTTTCGGCGCGCAGCCGCATCTGGTCTGCTATGCGGTGAAGGCCAACTCCAACATCGCCATCCTCAACCTGTTTGCGCGGTTGGGCTCCGGTTTTGACATCGTTTCGGGCGGGGAGCTGGAGCGTGTGCTGAGGGCGGGCGGCGACCCCGATAAGGTGGTGTTTTCCGGTGTTGGCAAGAAGGCGGCGGAAATTCGCCGGGCGTTGGAGGTTGGCATCCACTGTTTCAATGTGGAATCGGAAGCGGAGCTTGAGCGCATCAACGTCATCGCNGGGGAAATGGGCAAAGTGGCACCGGTTTCGCTGCGGGTAAACCCGGATGTGGATGCGCAAACGCACCCCTATATTTCCACCGGGTTGAAGGAAAACAAGTTCGGCATCGAAATTGGCCGGGCGGAAGCTGTCTACCTGCAAGCTGCCGGTATGCCGAATCTGCGGATTGTGGGGATTGACTGCCATATTGGTTCGCAATTGCTTACGCTGTCACCGTTTATGGATGCCTTGCAGCGGGTGCTGGCGTTGGCAGAACGCTTGGCCGGGCATGGCATCGAAGTGCGTCACCTGGATGTCGGCGGTGGCTTGGGGGTGCGTTACCAAAGTGGCCAAGTTGCTCCAAGTCCGGCGGAATATATGGGGCAGTTGTTCACGGATGAACGCTTGCGCCAATATGAAATTTTCGTCGAACCCGGTAGGGCAATCGCCGCCAACGCCGGAATCCTGGTGACGGAGGTCGAATTCCTGAAAATGGCGGAATACAAGAATTTTGCAGTGGTGGATGCCGCCATGAACGACCTGATCCGGCCTTCCCTCTATGGCGCTTGGCAGGAAATTATTCCGGTTACACCGCGTACCGAGGGTAAAACTGAAACTTATGATATTGTCGAGTAGATTTGTGAGACAGGTGATTTTCTGGGCAAAGAGCGCGACCTTAATATTCAGCCNGGGGATTTGCTGGCAGTGCGCTCGTCCGGCGCATATGGTTTCACCATGTCTTCCAACTACAATACCCGCCCCCGCACGGTGGAGGTCATGGTGGACGGCGAAGCCGCACATGTCATCCGGCAGCGGGAAACTTTGGAGGATTTGCTGCGGGGAAACCACGCTACCGTAAGCGAATAAATTGACCAGTCAATTTTCCCTGTTATTTTTATTGTGAAAAATCCGCCATTACCGTCTGGCGGATTTTTTGCATTCCATGCTTTTCTGGTGGGGTTATCGAACGGGTGGCATGTAGGCTTGTCTATGTTTTAGAAAGTTGAGCAACATGTGTCAATTCGAGGAGGTCAGAGAATTTTATGCCAGCACCAACAATAACCGCAGTTCGCAGGGACGCTGGAGTCGTACTTTCCAAACGGGGCAAGGTGACGGCAAGAAATCCGGAGGGTGAATCCCGCATACTCAAACGGGGTGACCCGGTTTATGCTGATGATATGGTGCATACAGTGCGGGGCGCTAATGTTCAATTAAAAATGAATGATCGAAATATTGTGATGTTACGTGGCGGTTGCGCTTTTCGTGTCAGTATTTACCAAACGCAGCCTAAAGATGCAGGTGATGTCCAGCGCTATGAATACGTCGGAGGGTTCTGCGTGAAAGCCGCCGTGAGTCTGTCCAACTGTTGGATTTGGAAATTCATTGAGCCTTATCTTCCAGGCATTTTTGGAAAGCGTTAGCGGCAGTTTGCAACAGAGTGATGTAAGTGTCTCCATTTAGCGGCAATTGCATGCCTAATGGATCTAGCTCGCCAAGTTTTATCCCAGTCCCCTCCACCAATGTTTTGACCAGCGCAGGTGAAAATTGCGGCTCCTGAAACAGGCAAACTGCTTGTTTTTCTTCAATGATTTTGCGGATATCCCATATATGGCGCGCACCCGGCAAGCGGGATGCGTCCAGCGTCACTGCTCCGGCAAAGCTCAGGCCATAATGGCTGTCGAAATGTTGCCATGCATCATGGAAGCTCAGGTAAGGTTTGTGGCTGAAAGGCGCAAGCTGCTGGCGGATGTGGGCGTCGGCTGTTGTAATTTGCTGAATGAGCTGTTGTGTGTTCGTATGGTATTGCGCCGCATGTGCGGGGTCGATGGCGCTTAGTGCGTTGTCAATTGCGTGGCTCATGGCGATGGCGTTTTGCGGGTTTAACCATATGTGCAGGTCTTCATTGTGCCTATTGTGCTGCTCGGTGTCCGCTGAGCCTGGTGTTGCAGCATCTGCATGCGCCGAACGGGAATAGAGGTGGTTGACACCATTCGCTTCACTCAAGTCGATGACCTGCGTTGTCGCTGGTAGATTGGCCAGCGGTTTGTCGAGGAATGTTTCCAGCCCGCTACCGATACGGAAAATGATTTGGGCATTCTCCAGGCTGCGCATGTCTGAGGGCTTGAGGGCGAAATGGTGGGGCGATGCGCCATCGGGCAGGAGCTGGCGGATTTCCAATGAAGCNNCGCCATTGCCGCCCGCAACCGCATAAACCAGTGCCTGGATAGGCTTGATGGTGCTGATGACCAGGGGTTTGGCTGACGATTCCCGCTGGCAGGATTGCAAAACAGGTAAGCATAATAATAGGAAAATCGTTAAAATACGGGACATTTTTTACTCATACATATTGGCGGAGCATGTCCACCCTATTATTGGCAAAATTGGAAAATGTTGGGCTGCGGTTTCGGCAACGGGTGATTCTGCACGATGTCAGCCTTGAAGTGTACCCACAAAATATCCTCACTTTGATTGGNCCNAATGGTGCAGGCAAATCGACCATCTTGAAAGTCTTGCTAGGTTTGCAAAAGCCCGATAATGGCAAAGTGTGGCGAATGCCGGGGTTGCGGGTGGGGTATGTGCCGCAGAAATTCCATCTTGACCATCTGTTGCCGCTGACGGTTGAGCGTTTTATCGGCTTGAAATTACGCCGACATGATAGCGCTGCTGTGCGTCAATATGCTGCCGAGACGGGCGTGGAAGGTTTGTTGGGGCAACCTGTCCAATCCCTTTCCGGTGGTGAATTGCAGCGTGTGTTGTTGGCGCGTGCGCTGCTTCACGAACCGCAGTTGTTGGTGCTGGATGAGCCAGGGCANGGGGTGGATGTCACTGGCCTGAGCGAACTTTACCAGCTCATCAACCGTTTGAAGCAGGAGCATGGCTACGGCGTGCTGATGGTGTCGCACGACCTGCATTTGGTCATGGCGGCGGCTGATCAGGTGTTGTGCCTGAACCAACACATCTGCTGTTCAGGNAGGCCAGAGGCAGTGTCGCGCCATCCCGAATATTTACGCTTGTTTGGGGATTTGCGTACCGCCGGATTGGCGGTTTACACCCATCATCACGATCACCAACACGATATGCATGGCTGCATAGTGCCGTTGTCCGGAGAAAAGGGGCAGACCCATGGATGATTTTATCTTGCGGGCATTATTGGCGCCTTGCGGTAGTGCTTATGAGCGGTTGGTTGGGCGTGTTCTTGTTGTGGCGGCGGATGGCCTATTTTGGCGACACTTTGTCGCATTCCGCGTTGCTGGGGGTGGCATTGGGGCTGATGACGGGAACGAACTTGAATCTGTGGGTAATGTTGATTTGCGTGGTAGTAGCGTTGCTAATGTTATATGTGCAACACAATCCTGCGTTGGGCAGCGATACGTTGCTGGGCATTATCGGGCACAGCGCGTTGGCGCTGGGCACCGTGGCCTGACTTTCCTGCCCAATATCAGGGTTGATCTCATGGCTTATCTGTTTGGTGATATTCTGGCTGTAACATGGTTTGATGTCGCCTTGACCTGGGGATTGGCGCTATTGCTGATGGCGGTGATGACTCGGGTGTGGCGGCCTTTGTTGGCGTTGAGCGTCCATACCGAACTGGCGCAGGTGGAGGGTGTCAAGGTGTGGCAGGTAAGCGCTAGCTATATGTTGCTGATTGCGTTGATGGTGACGGTGGCGATGAAAGTGGTGGGTGTTCTGTTGCTGACGGCTTTGCTGATTATTCCAGCTGCAACAGCGCGGCGTTTTGCCCGTACCCCTGAGCGGATGGCGTTGCTGGCGATCGTTTTGGGTATGTTGGCTTTGATGTTAGGGATGGTGATTTCCTTGCAATTGGACACGCCCACTGGTCCCAGTATTGTTGTTGCAGCCAGTTTTTATTCGTTCTGGTGCAATGGTTGCCACAGCGTAGCGGCTGATTGATACTGTTCGGCAAAAACATATTGTGCAATGCACAATATGATGCTACAACGTGATACTTAGGGTTTTCCCTAAGTGTTCAACCGTCAATTTAGCGTGGCCTGTGTTTATGGAAATTACCGCTGTCTACCCTGGAACATTCGATCCTGTCACCAAAGGGCATCTTGACCTAATCAGGCGTGCCAGCAAGCTGTGCGCACATGTGGTGGTCGGGGTGGCTTCCAACCCGAAAAAGAAACCCCTGTTCGCGTTGGAGGAGCGGGTGGCCATGATCCGGCGTGAGCTGGAGGAAATGAACTTGACGGGATGTGTGAGTGTCAGGGGATTTGAGGGATTGTTGGTGGATTTTGCACGCGAGCAGAATGCTCGGGTGTTGGTTCGTGGGATGCGGGCAGTTTCCGATTTTGAGTTCGAATTTCAGTTGGCGAGTATGAACCGCAGCCTTGCGCCGGAGGTGGAGTCGGTNTTNTTGATGCCCGGTGAGAGTTTTTCCTTTATTTCTTCCACATTGGTGAAGGAAGTGGCCATTCTTAACGGGGACGTTTCACGCTTTGTCGCGCCACATGTGCTGGATGCATTGAAACAGAAAATTGTCCAAATTCGTCAGGAGCGTGGTCTGGCCTAACAGATCCTAAATATTGCTATTTTGATACTGGTTAATGTTATCTTGCTACTTGGATTGATAAGATCGCCTGAAACAGGAATTCGAGAGGAATATTTTTATGGCATTGATGATTAACGACGAGTGCATTAACTGTGATGTATGTGAGCCAGAATGTCCGAATAACGCCATTTCGCCGGGGGATGAGATCTATGTGATTGACCCTGCCCGTTGCACTGAATGTGTCGGCCACTATGATAAACCACAGTGTGTGGAAGTGTGTCCGGTAGAGTGCATTCCGCATGACCCAGATCATGTGGAATCAAAAGAGCAATTGCAGTTGAAATATGAGAGGTTGATGGCGGCGGTCTGAAAGGGGCGCTTGCTTTTCAAATACAACGACGCCCGCATTTGCGGGCGTCGTTGTGTGTGGATGAGAAAATGTGTTGATTATTTACTGTTAGTGGTGGCCGGTTTGGCGGCAGTGAACACCATTAGTATTTTGCGGTTGTTGTCCAGTATATGCAATTGTTCACGCGTAATTGCATATAAACTTGCCTTGCTGAGTTGTTCCAGATAGCGTTGTTCCAACTGGTCTCGTTCGTTATTACAAGCCATTTTAGTGGCTCCAATTTGGTGTGTGCTGAATACGCCGTCATTGCTGCTGGTATAATTGCCAAAGTAGCGGTTGCAGCCACCATATCCAGTTATGCGGCTTGTTTCGAAACTGATGGTTGGCAGGTAGGCGGTATTGACTGACTGGCTGTCCAACGATTTTAAATTCCAGTTTGTGCCCTCAAGAGATGCGCCCAATTCCGCTTTCCTGGTATCCAAGGTGCAGGCAGAGACAATGGCGAGAACCACTAAAACACTAAAGACTTGTCCTGCAAATGAAGCAAAGAATGCTTTCATGCTTGCATTACTCCTACGGGTCTATTGTTATCATTTATTGAGTTATGAATGCATGGAAAGTTGCATCCCAATATTCAATCATGCTCCCACCTATAAACCTAACGCAAACTGAACTGATGGGCTGTATGATGGCTCGATTTGAGGAAAGATGTCATGAGCAAGAACCCGCAGGAGACACTGGGGCGACTACTGGCTGAGGCAAAAACCCTGCAACTGGCGACGCTGGATGCAGAAGGTGAGCCATCAATCAGCTACGCGCCCTTTGTGACGGACGCGGAAGGGAATTTCTATATTTTTGTCAGCAGGCTTTCCGGCCACACGCAGGAAATCCTGGAGCATCCTCAGGTCGCGGTGCTGGTGATTGCGGATGAGCAAGATGCCAGGCAAATTTTCGCCCGCACCCGCGCAACCTACCGTTGCGGGGCGGAAATTGTGGCGCGGGAAGATGCGGTTTTCCCGCAAATGCTGGATGCGATGGAGGCGCGCTTTGGTAGTGTGGTCAGCGTACTGCGCGGCCTNGGGGATTTCATGATGTTCCGGCTGAAGCTGCAATCAGGCCGTTTTGTGATGGGGTTTGGGCAGGCGTTTGTGTTGGCGGGTGAAGGGCTGCGGGAGTGTGGGCATATCAGCCAGGCAAGGCTTGAAACTGTGCTTCTTGGCGTGGAGGGCGCCGGTATGAATTTGGATGACTCACCGCCTTTCTCGTCTGGGGCAGGTGAGGGCATGGTTTTCACCCCTATCGGCCTGATCTCATCNCCCTATAAGGAAAAATTCGGCATTCCCCGCCAGCCTGGGCTGGTCAAGGCCGCCCGCGCCATTCTCACATTGCTGCCACAGTGCAATCAGCCGGAAACCGTGCGTGGCTTGGAAGGCTTTTCCCACGTCTGGATCATCTTCGTGTTCCACGCCACCCAGCAGCAGGGTTGGAAGCCGACCGTGCGCCCGCCGCGTCTGGGAGGCAACGCCCGTATGGGCGTATTCGCCACCCGCTCCACATTTCGTCCCAATCCGATTGGCCTGACTGTGGCTGAACTGCACGGCATCCGGACGCAAGGTGGCCACACCCTCCTTGAACTCGGTGGGGCAGACCTGCTGGATGGCACGCCGGTGCTGGATATTAAGCCTTATCTTCCGTATGCTGACGCCATTCCTGAAGCCTGTGCGGGCTTTGCGCAGGAAGCGCCCTCCACGCCGTTGGCCGTGCGTTTTTCAGTATTGGCCAACGAGCAATGCAGGCGGAAGCAGGCGCAATGGAACACTGATGTGCGCCAATTGGTCGAACAGGTTTTGCGGCAGGATCCGCGCCCGTCCTACCAACAGGGGCAGGAAAATGGCAGGGTGTACGCCATGCGTTTGTATGATTTCAATCTGCGTTGGCGTTATGCGGCTGGCGGTATTGAAGTTCTGGAACTGGCTGATAGTTAAAAAACACAACGAATCCTCTATGTTGAAAAGACTTTTGATGACGGCGGGGCTATGCCTTTGGGTTGGGCTGGGCTGCGCGGCGGAGCAAGCGAAAGCGGCGGCGGCGCATCTGGTGCCCCAACCTGCTGAGATGTCCCCAGTTCGCCATGAGCAGACCGCTGATTTGCCGGAAGAGATTACGGCTTTGGCGCAGCAGTACAATGCCCCGTTGGAAAATCTCAGCGTTTACATCCGCGACCTTAGCGCCGACGCGCCGATGCTGGAGCATAACGACAAAGTTCCGCGCAATCCTGCCTCCACCATGAAGCTGGTGACGACCGGNACGGCGCTCAAGTTGCTCGGNCCTGCCTATACGTGGAAAACCGAAGCTTGGTTACGCGGTGAACTGAAGGATGGCGTCCTCAATGGCGACCTGATCCTCAAGGGGTATGGTGACCCGTTCCTGACCGATGAAGCGTTCTGGCAGTTGTTGCACGATTTGCAGCTCAAGGGGCTGAAGGACATTCGCGGCAACCTGGTCGTGGACAACAGTNNTTTTAGCATCCCTGAATATGACCCGGCAGATTTCGACAATGAACCCACCCGTGTCTACAATGCGCGCCCATCGGCGTTAATGTTCAACTTTCAGGCCAGCCGTTTCCTGTTCGAGGCGGACAACGCCAGCGGCAAAGTGGGGATTACGCCATTCCCGCTGATTCCCGGCCTGCAACTGGAAAACAGCATGGTGCTATCGAAAGGCCGTTGCAGCAAGGCGGCCTACCACCCTTCATTTGAACAGGATGGCGGTGCCATGCGGGTGCGGGGCGTCTATTCGGCGGATTGCGGGAAAAGCTTTGTCTTACGGGTCATGTCCTCGCCGGAAGAACATGTGTTCAATGCATTCCGTGATGTGTGGCGATCCTTAGGNGGCGCATTCAGCGGCGGGCTGCAAGCCGGTGTGGTGCAGGATGGCGATGTGCTGTTCCATACCCACGAGTCGCGCACGCTGGGCGAACAAATCCGCTTCGTCAATAAATGGAGCAATAATGTCATGGCGCGCAACATGATGCTGACCTCAGGCCAAGTTTGGNNCGGCGCGCCTGCCACACTTGATAAGGCNCGTCTGGCGATCGCCAGCGTGTTGCANGGGGCTGGCATTGATTACACCGGCATGGTGGTGGAAAACGGCGCGGGGCTTTCCCGCCATGCCCGCCTGACGGCGCGCCAGCTTGGGGAATTGCTGGAAGCTATTTGGCGTGATCCGTACATGCCTGAGTTTATGGCATCGATGCCATTGCTNGGGGAGGATGGTACCTTGGCGGAGCGCTTCAAGGGTAGCGACCTGAGCGGGCGCAGCCACATGAAGACCGGCACCTTGAATGACTCCACCTCTATCGCCGGTTACATGTTGACCCGCAGCGGCAAGCGGCTGGTGATTGTGTTGCAATACAATGGCGGGAACGCTCAGGGTGGTGGGCGCAGGCTGCATGACGACATCCTGAAATGGGCGTTTGAACAATAGCCGCCTTCAAAGGGTTTGGCGGTTTCCAGGTTTGTGGATAGGATGCTTATGCGGGGAGGTCAGTGATGAAAAAGGCAGTGTTGTTGTGTGGTGCGGCGGTGGCGCTGAATGCGTGCGCTTCCTTGTCGCCAGAAGAATGCAAAACGGCGGATTGGGCGCGGCTTGGCTACGCTGATGCGATGAAAGGTGATGCGGCGCAATTGCCGGATTATGTCAAGGATTGCGCCAAGGCTGGCGTGACACCTGACCCGCGTGCTTACATGGGCGGCTACGATAGCGGCNNCAAGGCATTCTGCACTTACGAAAAAGGTGTCGAAGTTGGGGAGCANGGCCGCTGGGTCGCCGATCTGTGCAACAAGCCGGGGCTGGCCGAAGCGTTCAACCAGGGGCTGGCCAAAGGCAAAAAGCGTTATGAAAAGCAGCAGGAAATCGACCGCAAGGAAGATGAGCGCAATAAGCTCGAACAAAAGCTGAAGGACATCAAGGATGGCAAGGCGCAATCTTCCGTCCAGGAAGTCGACCTGCTGTACCGTGAAAAGAATTGGTCGATAAGGAAATCGATGTGCTCAAGCGGGAAAAGGACGCCATCAGCCCCTGACTTGCACCCATAATCCGTCGGCGCGGTCAAGCGGGTAACCAGCAAAAAAGTATCCACCCATTCTATTTTGGCGTCATGTTTCTGCCGTGGCGCCAACTTTCTGCTATTTTGCTTAGGGAAAGGATGAGTGTCCTACAATCTTTGCTGGTCAAAACCGGGAGGCTTGCCATTGAAGGCGTATATAAAACAATTCGTCTGCGGTTTGTGTTTGTTGGGGTCGGTACGCCGGGGCTGGCGGCTTTTTTCAGCAGACTGAGGAGGAAGCGGCGGCCAAAGAAGAATCGCCCGTGAAAGTCAGTTTTGAGGGGCGGATACTGCGCTGGCGGACAATTTGCGTGCTTTTATGCCTTCACTGCGCAACCTCAAATGTGATTCTTCCAATGATCGGGTAGCCCGCTTCATTGAATCCGCGACAGAAAAATTGCAGGAAGGTGCGCAGGCGATGGGCTATTACGATGCCCGTTTCAACGTCACTTCCTTGCGGCGGGAAAATTGTTGGGTATTGGGTGTCGCCGTGCAACCGGGGCAGCCGGTCACGGTCACCCAGGTTGATGTCACGCTGACAGGGTCAGGCAAAGATCTGAGAGATTTTCAGGATATTATGGCGACGCCGCCCTATCACCCTGGCGATGTGCTGGTGCATAAACCCTACGAAGACTTCAAGGCCAGCCTTAGCCGCACCGCCAATAATCTGGGCTTTTTGATGCGCAATACCAGACCCGGGAAATCCGGGTTGATCCGGACACCCGTCAGGCCAGGTGGAGCTGCATTTTGATACGGGCGACCGCTACCAAATCGGTAGCGTGACGGTGGAACAGGATGTGCTGGGCGACAAGTATCTGAAGCGTTACGTGCGGGTGCACGAGGGCGACGCCTACAATGCCGAAAACTTGCTGAAGCAGCAGCAGATTCTGGAAGGCAGCGGTTACTACAGTGACGTACAGGTGCGCGGCCATTATCAGGATGCGCAGGGCGGCCTGGTGCCGGTGGAGATCAATGCCGAACGGCGCAAGCGCTACACCTACACCAGTCGGCTCGGTTACGGCACTGACACCGGCTTCCGGGTGGAAGGCGGGATGGACATCCATTGGGTGAACAGCAAGGGGCACCAGTTGCAATCGGCAGCCAAGGTTGGCCAGCAGGAACAGTCGGTGGAAACGACTTACAAGGTGCCGTTATGGCATCCTGAACATGAATATGCCAGCCTGTCGGCCGGTTGGCGGCACAGCGACAATGGCGATATTGAAAGCAAAGGCGTCAAGCTGGGGTTGGATTACAACCGGCGTTCCAAGGACGATTGGCAACAGACGGTGTTCACCAATTACGTGGATGAAACCACCCAGGTAACGGGCGAGCCTGAAATCCATTCACAATTGACCTTGCTGGGGGCGGGTGAAAAGACCAAAAGTGACGACCCGCTATTTCCCACCAACGGCTGGCAGTTGGCAGCGGAAGTGCAAGGTGCTGCCAAAGGCATGTTGAGCGACCAGAGCCTGCTGCAAGGTAAAGTGGGCGGCAAGTACCTGCATACCCTGGACAATCATGACAAGCTGATTTTGCAGGGTGCGGCGGGCGCAACCTTGACCAATGACCTGAATGAAATGCCCAAGTCGTTACGGTTTTTTGCTGGCGGCCAGAACTCCGTGCGTGGCTATGATTTTGAATCCCTGGGCGCAACCAATGAGAACGGCGAGGTGATTGGCGGCAAGCATCTGCTCACCAGCAGCGCCGAGTACGAGCACCCGCTGGCGGAGAGCTGGAGTGCGGCGGCTTTCGTTGACGCTGGCGACGCCTTTGATGACTGGAGCAGCGTGAATATGAAAATCGGCGCTGGTGCTGGCGTGCGTTACAAATCCCCGTTGGGCCGGTGCGTGCGGATATTGCGGTTCCCAAGGATAACGCCAGTGATGTCCATTACTACTTCAGTCTGGGCCGGATCTGTGAGGAAGTGGCTGAAATATCTGCTGGTGAATCCGTTGGCGGTGCTGTTGTTCGGCGTGCTGCTATTGGTGGCGCTGGCCGCTTTCCTGGCGTTGACCCGCACCGGTTCCCATTGGCTGTTGGGCAGCGCCCAACGCTTCGCGCCTGAGCTGCAACTGGAGGGTGTGGATGGGGCGCTGGCGCATGGCCTGACGCTGGACAAGCTGCGGTGGCGGGATGCCAGCGTCGAAGTGGAAGCCGCTGGCGTCAAATGGCAAAACGAATTCGATCTTGGGACGCCCGCCACCCTGCGGGTAACGGATCTGCACGCTGACAAGCTGCGGGTGCAGGTGTTGGATAATGCGGCTGATACAGCGCAACCGGACAAGCCGTTCGAGCTGCCAGCGATTGTGCTGCCATTCAATGTCGACGCCCGCTCGGTCAGTATTGGTGAGCTGGAAATCGACACCGGGTCGGTGCCACTGCATTTCCGGAATGTCACTCTCAACGGGCGAACCCATGACGGGCGTTTGCAGGTCGAAGCCCTCAATGCGGAGGCCTACGACGCGGCGGGCAAGGCTGATCTGGCGCTGACGGGCAATTTTGGCCTCGATAAACAGCACGGGCTGGATGCTACCCTGAAAATTGCTTCCGACAGCCAAAACTGGGGTAAAGGCACCGGCGTCATCCAACTTGGCGGCGAGTTGCAGCACTATGACCGNGACGCCAACGCAGACTGGCGCTATGCCGATTACCCGCGTTATCAGGGCAGGCTGCAAGGCAAGGGCACTTTTGAGGAGTTGGATGTCAGCAGCTTGCAACTGGATGGTGACGCTGGCAAGTTGGCCGCCAGCGGCAAAATCGGTTGGCAGAATGGTTTCACTTGGGATGCTGATGTGCAAGGCCAGCAGGTCAACCCCGCGCCGTTTGCGCCCGAATGGCCNGCCAAGCTGGAGGTTGCACTCACCTCCAGCGGCGAATGGGCGGAAGGCAAGACCCATATTGCGTTGGATATCGCCCGTTTGCAGGGCAAGCTGCGTGAATACCCTGTGGATGTCACAGGGCGGGGTGATTGGAACGGCAAGCTGGCGGAGCTGCATGCGCTGGATGCAAAAGTGGGCGATAACCGCTTGCAGGCTAACGGCAGCGCCAGCCAGCAACTGGTGGTGGAGTGGAAGCTGGATGCGCCCAATCTGACCCAGCTTTACCCCAAAATTGCGGGGCGCGCCACCGGCTCCGGCATGCTGCGGGGACAGGCGGATGGGTCGCAACTGCAACTGGAGGTGGCCGACCTGTCCGGCAAGGTGGAAGGTTATGACCTCAGTGCCAAAGGCAAGCTTGACTGNGGGAACGCCAAACTGGCGGCGCAGGATGTGCTGGTTCAATCCGGCAATAACCGGTTGGAAGTTTCCGGGCAGGCGACCGAGCCGTTTGACTTGCGCTGGAAAGTGGATGCCAAAAATTTGGCCAAGGCGTGGAAGGGGCTGGCGGGCAGTCTGGTGGGCGAGGGCGTGCTCAAGGGCACCTTGGCCAAGCCGGAAATTCAGGCTGACCTCAAGGGCAACGGTTTGCGTTACCAGGATCTTCGCCTCGGCCTGCTGGATGTGCAGGCGCAACAAACGGGTGAGCGCTATGACATCCATGGTGTGCTGAAAGATTTCAAGCAGGGCGAGACTGTCGTCCCGTCCGCCAAAGTGGATGGGGAGGGCACGCTGGAAAACCATCGGGTGACGGCGCAACTCACGCATAAGGCTGGGAAAGCCGACCTCTCCGCCAATGGCGGCTGGCGTGGCGGGCAATGGCAGGGGACGGTCGCCAGTTTGTCCCTGCGCGATACGCCTGCAGGCGATTGGAAGCTGGTTGAGCCTGTCAGCTTACAGGCGTCCGCCAAAGCGTTCGCCAGCTCCAGCCTGTGTTTGGCGAGCCGGGGCGCACGGGCGTGCGGCAAGCCTGCGTGGACGCCGCAGGCGGGTTTCAGCGTCAACGGTGTTTTGCAACAGATTCCGTTGGTGATGCTGNNGGTATGGCTGCCACCGGGCGTGAACCTGGCGGGTGTTGCCAATGCCGATTACCGTTTTGAGCAGCGTGGCGGCAAGCCTGTGGCCAATGTCGCCTTGCGTCTGCCGGATAGTTCAGTCAGTGTGCGCGACGCCAAAGGCAAGCTGGAAACTGTGCAATACGCCAATGCCCAGGCGGATCTGAAGCTGAATGACCGGCAGGCGGATGTGCAGGCGCAACTGGATGTGACCCATTACGGCAAGTTGCGGGCGGATGGGCGTCTCGACCTGTCACCGCAGAATGGCAATCACCGCATCAATGCCCATCTGCTGGCGGATATGCCGGATATTGGCTGGATGGAGCGTTTTTCACCCCAGATCGACCATTTGCAGGGCAGGATTGCTGGGGATGTGAGCATTTCCGGTCTGCTCCGCCAACCTGCGGTGGTCGGGGACATGCGGCTGCTGGATGGGCAAGTGCATTTGCCGGAAACCGGGGTGACGCTCAATGACATCAATCTGACCTTGCAGGCCAATGGGAGTGAGCGCGCCTCGATCACCGGCAGTTTGCGGGCGGGGGCGGGCAGGATGAGCGCGGATGGCTCCCTGTCACTGGCTGATCTGCCCAATTGGCGGGCTGATGTTAACCTGAAGGGCGATAACCTGACGTTGATGGATACGCATGAAGTGCAGGCGGCCGTTTCNCCTGATCTCAGGATTCAGGCCAGCCCTACGGATGTCGCCGTTGCAGGCAAGTTGTTGATTCCGGAAGCCACTGTCAGCCTGCGTGAAATCCCTCAATCCGCCAGCCCGTTGTCTGATGATGTCGTCATTGTCGGGCGTGGCTCNCCCGGGCAGAAAGAGCCGGTGGTGCTGGTGAAGGATGCGCCGTTGAACATTACGCCGGATGTCAGCATCGAACTGGGCGACAAGGTGAAGTTTACCGGCTTTGGGTTGGATGCGCGCCTGACCGGCAAGCTGCGGGTATTGCGCACCCGCCAGGACATTATTGCGGAAGGTGTGTTGAATGTGGTGGACGGCAAGTACACAGCTTACGGGCAAAACCTGGAAATTGAACGCGGGCGGCTGATTTTCAATGGTAGNTTGGATAATCCGGGGTTGGATGTGCGNGTAGTGCGCGAGGTGGAGGATGGTGACGTCAAAGTTGGCATTTCGTTGGCGGGTACGGTGCAGCGGCCGGAATCGGAACTGTTTTCTTCCCCGCAGCAAACGCAAAGTGACACGCTCAGTTACCTGCTGACCGGACGNGCCTTGTCCGGCGTCAGTGGCGACCAGTCATCGTTGCTGATGGACGCCATCAGCGGGCTCGGCATTGCAGGCGGGGAGGGATTGGCGCAGCAACTGGGCGGCAAGCTGGGGCTGGATGAGTTTGGTGTCAAGGCCAGGAATGGCAGGTTTGATCANGGGGAGCTGGCGCTGGGCAAACGGCTCAGNCCGCGCTTGTACGTGCGTTATATCGTCAGCCTGTTTGATTCTTTGCAGCGGGTGGCGGTTACTTACCAGATCAACAAACACCTGCAGTTGGAGGCGCAAACCGGCGTTCAGCAAGGTGTCGACCTGATCTATAAGGTCGACACCAATAAGGCCGCTGGGACTGTAAATGTCAACGAGTATTCGTTTAATTATTGATCAATTAGGTTGCCGATTTACCTGTCGAAAAATAATGCCAAATTTGTAGTTTACATGGTTGACATTGGCGGATGATTCACTCACAATGCCTGCCTTTCCAGTCGGAGGGGTTCCCGAGCGGTCAAAGGGGACAGACTGTAAATCTGTTGGCTCTGCCTTCGAAGGTTCGAATCCTTCCCCCTCCACCATATTGGTTTACACGTTCAGCTTGATTCATATCGTCACGCGGTGCGGTGTGGGTAAACGGCTTCAGGCGGGTGTAGTTCAATGGTAGAACCTCAGCCTTCCAAGCTGATGGTGTGGGTTCGATTCCCATCACCCGCTCCAAATTCTGGCTGAGTCGTTTGATAGTTTTGCTCTTGTAGCTCAGGTGGTAGAGCGCGTCCTTGGTAAGGACGAGGTCGGCAGTTCGAGTCTGCCCAAGAGCACCAGTTATTGCAAAGATTTAACGGGAAGTTATCGGAAATGGCAAAAGGTAAATTTGAGCGCACGAAGCCGCACGTAAACGTAGGCACGATTGGGCATGTTGACCATGGCAAGACCACGCTGACGGCGGCGCTGACGGTGGTGCAGTCACGCAAGTTTGGCGGTGAGGCCAAGGCGTATGACCAGATTGACGCTGCCCCTGAGGAAAAAGCGCGCGGCATCACCATCTCCACAGCGCATGTGGAATATGAGTCTGACAACCGCCACTACGCCCATGTTGACTGCCCCGGGCATGCTGACTACGTCAAGAACATGATCACCGGCGCGGCGCAGATGGACGGTGCGATCCTGGTGTGCTCCGCCGCTGACGGCTANCCAATGCCGCAGACCCGTGAGCACATCCTGCTGTCCCGTCAGGTGGGCGTCCCTTTCATTGTGGTTTACATGAACAAATGTGACCTGGTGGATGATGAGGAGCTGTTGGAGCTGGTGGAGATGGAATTGCGTGAGCTGTTGTCCAGCTATGAGTTCCCCGGTGACGACACCCCGATCATCAAAGGCTCTGCGCGCCTGGCGTTGGATGGTGACCAGTCCGACATCGGCGAGCCTTCCATTGGCCGCCTGATTGAGGCGTTGGACAGCTATATCCCCCAGCCGGAGCGCGCCATTGACGGTGCCTTCCTGATGCCGGTGGAGGACGTGTTCTCCATTTCCGGCCGTGGCACAGTCGTGACAGGCCGTATTGAGCGTGGGATCATCAAGGTTGGCGATGAGATCGAGATTGTCGGCATCCGCGCCACCCAGAAAACCACCGTCACCGGCGTTGAGATGTTCCGCAAGCTGCTGGATCAAGGTCAGGCGGGCGATAACGTNGGCCTGCTGCTGCGTGGCACCAAGCGTGATGACGTTGAGCGTGGCCAGGTGCTGTGCAAGCCCGGCTCCATCAAGCCGCACACCAAGTTTGAGGCGGAAGTCTATGTCCTGTCCAAGGAGGAGGGTGGCCGTCATACGCCGTTCTTCAAAGGCTACCGCCCGCAGTTTTATTTCCGCACCACTGACGTGACGGGCGCTTGTGACCTGCCGGAAGGCACTGAGATGGTCATGCCGGGTGACAATGTTAAATTGGTGGTTAGCCTGATCAGTCCGATTGCGATGGAGGATGGCCTGCGTTTTGCCATCCGTGAGGGTGGTCGTACTGTGGGTGCCGGTGTTGTTGCAAAGATTATTGAATAAATATCTGCTTGTGTTTTGAGGGGGCAGGGAGTATTCTCCCTGCTCTTTTCATTGTTTGTTTACAGGCCAATAGCTCAATTGGCAGAGCGGCGGTCTCCAAAACCGCAGGTTGGGGGTTCGATTCCCTCTTGGCCTGCCATCTCTCCGATGGCTTTGGATAATGGGTTGTGTATCTGAATTTATTTATGAAATAACAGTGCATTGCCCAAAGTCATTCGACTCATCTGATTTGGTGAAAAATAAATGTCAGCACATGCCGAGGATCAGGGTTCATCGCTTGATGTGGTAAAGCTCTTGGTTGCTGTTGTCCTGTTAATGGCAGGTATTGCAGGGTTTTATTATTTTGAGAATTGGCAAGGGCAGCCGGTTTCAGTGCTTTTGCGTGTTTTGGGTTTGTTAGCGGTTGCCGTTGTGGCTGCTGTTATTGCGCTGAATAGTCATTCTGGTAAGCAGTTGCTGGGCTTNTTGAAAGATTCGCGTCTTGAAGTCCGTAAAATGGTTTGGCCAACCAGAGCTGAAACCATACAGACCACATTGATGGTGATGGTGATTGTTTTGATTCTTGCCATTTTTCTATGGGGCGTAGATTCTCTATTGGGCTGGGGGTCAAAAGTCTGTTGGAAGGAGGTGGAGCCTGATGGCGAAGCGTTGGTTNNTGTGGTTCAAGCGTATTCTGGTTTCGAGAATCAGGTAAAGCGCTCTTTGGAAGAGCGCATTGTGCGTTTTGGCTTGCAGGATGCTTTTGGTCAGGTGCTGGTGCCAACGGAAGAGGTGGTGGAAATGCGGGATGGGCAGAAGCGTCGTAGTGAACGCAAGTTCTTTCCGGGCTATGTGTTGGTAGAAATGGAAATGAATGATGACTCTTGGCATATGGTGAAGGAAACTCCCAAGGTGCTAGGTTTCATCGGTGGAAAAGCGGATAAGCCAGCGCCGATTACTCCAAAAGAAGTGGACACCATTATGCGTCGGGTGGAAGAGGGAGCGGAGAAGCCGCGTCCCAAGGTTCTTTTCGATGCAGGGGAAGTGGTGCGTGTGACGGATGGTAGNTTTAAAGACTTCAATGGGGTGGTCGAAGAAGTCAATTATGAGAAAAGCCGTCTGTTGGTTGCGGTACAGATTTTTGGTCGTTCGACACCAGTCGAGCTTGAGTTCTATCAGGTCGAAAAAACCTGATCTGATAGGTAAGGGGAGCCGTGAGGCGTTATTACCCATTCATAGGAAAATATCATGGCAAAGAAAGTCATCGGCTATATCAAACTGCAGATCCCTGCGGGCAAAGCCAATCCAAGTCCTCCAGTCNNACCGGCATTAGGCCAGCGTGGTTTGAATATCATGGAGTTTTGCAAGGCGTTTAATGCGGCCACTCAAAATCTTGAGCAGGGTTTGCCAACGCCCGTGGTTATTACAGCGTACAGTGATAAAAGCTTTACGTTCGTGATGAAAACTACGCCTGCTTCCGTATTGCTGAAGAAAGCAGTTGGGATCCAGTCTGGTAGTGCCCGTCCCAATAGTA
The DNA here is from genome assembly GCA_013693955.1 of Candidatus Thiothrix singaporensis. Lineage (GTDB taxonomy): Bacteria > Pseudomonadota > Gammaproteobacteria > Thiotrichales > Thiotrichaceae > Thiothrix > Thiothrix singaporensis. Next base: position 62,050 of record CP059265.1, read on the forward strand.
ATAAGGTCGGTAAAGTCAGCCGTGCTCAGTTGGAAGAAATTGCCAAAGCTAAGATGCCTGACCTGACAGCGGCAGATATGGATGCAGCAGTGCGCACCATTGCGGGCAGTGCCCGTAGTATGGGTCTTGAAGTGGAGGGTGTGATATGGCGAAGTTGACCAAACGCCAGAAAGCGATTGCTGAAAAAGTTAGTCATACCAAAGTGTATCCCGTTATTGATGCTTTGGATGTGTTGAAATCATTGCCGCGCGCCAAGTTCACTGAAAGTGTCGATGTGAGTGTCAATTTGGGCGTTGATCCCCGTAAGTCTGACCGGGTTGTCCGCGGTTCCACTGTGCTGCCAAATGGTAATGGCAAAACGGTTCGTGTTGCGGTATTTGCGCAAGGTGCCAATGCGGATGCGGCAAAAGAAGCTGGTGCTGATATTGTTGGTTTCGATGATTTGGCGGCTGAGGTGAAGGCTGGCAAAATGGACTTTGATGTGGTGATCGCTAGTCCGGATGCTATGCGCGTTGTTGGCCAGTTAGGCCAGATCNNCTTACCACGCGGACTGATGCCAAATCCGAAGGTGGGTACTGTTACGCCTGATGTTGCTGGGGCAGTCCGTAACGCCAAGGCTGGTCAGGTGCGTTACCGTACTGATAAAGCGGGCATCATCCATTGCTCTGTTGGCAATGTCGATTTTGATACTGATAAGTTGGTGGGCAACATCAATGCCTTGGTGGCGGATTTGGTAAAAATGAAACCTTCCACCTCTAAAGGTGTTTATCTGAAGAAAGTTTCTGTATCCACTACTATGGGTACAGGTTTGACTGTCGATACAGCATCACTGTCGTTCTGAGTTGTATAAGGGCATTGCGCCCTGTTTCTGGCTCCCATGGAAGGGGGTCGCCGTAAGGCAAGAAGATATGCATGGATGTGTGTCGTCAAAGACCGCAGGCGCTTTTCCAGAAGCTTAATGGTTCTGCACAAAGTTGTAGAGAGCCTGCGCAGATGGCGTAACCCGAGTCAGTGTACTGGTTTGGGGCGCCGTTTCCGTCATTTGCTTCAATAAGGCAAGTGATTGATCAACGGTGGTTTATCCGCCGAACCAGGAGTAGTAATCGTGGCATTAACACTGGAAGAGAAAAAACAGATTGTCTCTGAGGTGGCCGGGGTTGCTGCACGTGCTTATTCCATGGTGGCTGCAGAGTACCGTGGGATGACAGTAGATAAGCTGACCAAGCTGCGCGTTGAAGCGCGTAAGAATGGTGTGTATCTACGGGTGGTGAAAAATAATCTGGTGAGAATCGCTGTCAAGGATACTGACTTTGAATGTATCCAGGACGGTTTGGTTGGTCCGCTGATCCTGGCGTTTTCTTTGGAAGACCCGGGTGCGGCGGCTCGCCTGATTAAGGACTTCATCAAGGACAAGGCTAACGAAAAGTTTGACGTCAAATTTGTCGCCATGAGCGGCAAAATGTTGCCGGCTTCCGAACTGGAGCGTTTGTCCAAGATGCCGACCCGCGAACAGGCGCTGGCCACATTGGCTGGCACGCTGCGTGCGCCACTTAACAAGTTCGCCCAAACACTCAACGAAGTGCCTGGCAAACTTGTCCGCACAATTGCTGCAATTCGCGACCAGAAAGAAGGCAAGGCTGCTTGATGCTTTTGGAATCAAACTGACTTAGGTTTTTGGAGATTTAACATGGCTATTGGTAAAGAAGAAATGTTGGATGCAATCGCCAACATGACTGTAATGGAGATCGTTGACCTGATCTCTGCAATGGAAGAGAAGTTTGGCGTTACTGCTGCTGCTGCTGTTGCAGTTGCGGCGGCTCCTGCCGCTGAAGCTGCTCCTGCTGCTGAAGAAAAGACTGAATTTGATGTTGTAATGACCAGCTTTGGTGCTAACAAAATCAATGTCATCAAGGTTATTCGCAGCATTACCGGTTTGGGTCTGAAAGAGGCCAAAGACATGGTTGAAGGCGTACCTTCCACTGTCAAGGAAGCGGCCAGCAAGGACGAAGCTGAGAAAATCAAGAAAGAACTGGAAGAAGCAGGCGCCGCCGTCGAACTCAAGTAAGATTGAGGGAGAGCGAATTGCGCTGCGATTAGTTCTTGTAAACCTTGAGGCTGACAGTGCATTTGTGCTGTCGGCCTTTTATCGCTTGTTACGGCAAGCGAAAATCCGGCAATNGTTGAAAGCCGGGGTTCTGATTCCAGAGAGGAAAGACGATGGGACTGAGTTATACCGAAAAAACGGATTCGCAAAGACTTCGGCAAGCGCGCACAAATTCTGGAAGTGCCCGACCTGCTTACCATCCAGCTGGATTCCTATCGGCATTTCCTGCAAGAAGGCATGCCCGTCGCCAATCGTCGCGATGTTGGGTTACATGCTGCATTTTCCTCGGTTTTTCCAATTGTTAGCTACAATGGCTACACTGTTCTGGAATATGCTGACTACAGGCTGGGTGAGGCGACTTTTGATGTGCAGGAGTGCCAGTTGCGTGGGCTGACTTACCAAGCCTCCCTGCGTGTCAAGTTGCGCTTGGTCATTTACGACAAGGATGCGCCCGCTGATGCCAATGTTGTCAAGTCCATCAAGGAGCAGGACGTTTATCTGGGCGAACTGCCATTGATGACAGACAAAGGCACTTTCATTATCAATGGCACCGAGCGTGTCATCGTTTCGCAGTTGCACCGTTCGCCGGGCGTGTTNTTTGAGCATGACAAGGGTAAATCCAATACCGCAGGCAAACTGTTGCATAGTGCCCGCGTCATTCCTTACCGCGGTTCTTGGTTGGATTTTGAGTTTGACCCGAAAGACTCTATTTTTGTGCGCATTGACCGTCGCCGTAAGTTGCCCGCGACCATTTTGCTGCGTGCTTTGGGCATGAACAATGAGCAGATTCTCGATTATTTCTTCGATAAAACCCTGGTGCACCTGAGCGACAGCAGTGTTGAAATGGAAATGACGCCAGATCGCCTGCGTGGTGAGTTGGCTTCATTCGACATTATGCTGGATGGGGAGTTATTGGTGGAAACCGGCCGTCGCATTACCGCCAAACATATCCGTCAGTTGGAAAAGGCTGGCTTGAACAAGCTAGTCGTGCCGCCGGAATACATGAACGGCAAAATTCTGGCGCAAAATGTTATCGATACGTCGACGGGTGAAGTGCTGGCGAATGCCAATGATGAACTTACCACGGATTTGCTGGAAAAATTGCGCGATAACGATGTTGCAAGTTTTCGGGTGTTGTACACCAATGACCTTGACCGTGGCGCATTTGTGTCCAATACCTTGAAGATTGATTCGACCGCCAGCCAATTGGAAGCGCAGATCGAAATTTACCGGATGATGCGTCCGGGTGAGCCGCCGACCAAGGAAGCTGCGGAAAACCTGTTCAATAATCTGTTCTTTACCGAAGACCGCTATGACCTGTCTGCGGTTGGCCGGATGAAGTTTAACCGCCGTTTGGGGCGTGACGAGGCTACCGGTTCAGGTGTGTTGGATCAGGGCGATATTCTGGATGTGTTGAGAAAACTGATCGACATCCGTGATGGCCGGGATGATGTGGACGATATTGATCACCTTGGCAACCGCCGTGTCCGCAGCGTTGGTGAAATGGCGGAAAACGCCTTCCGCGTTGGCTTGGTGCGGGTTGAGCGTGCAGTGAAAGAACGTTTGACCATGGCGGAAAGTGAAGGGTTGATGCCGCAGGAACTCGTGAATTCCAAGCCGGTTTCCGCCGCGATCAAGGAGTTCTTCGGCTCCAGCCAGTTGTCCCAGTTCATGAACCAAAATAATCCGTTGTCTGAAGTGACCCATAAGCGCCGTATTTCTGCGCTTGGNCCGGGTGGCCTGACACGTGAGCGCGCAGGCTTTGAAGTCCGCGACGTGCACCCAACCCATTATGGCCGTGTTTGCCCGATCGAAACGCCAGAGGCGAACATTGGTTTGATCAATTCACTGGCGGTGTATGCGCGCACCAATGAGTATGGTTTCCTCGAGACGCCGTACCGCAAAGTCATCGACAGCAAGCCGACCATGGAAATCGAGTACCTGTCGGCGATTGAAGAATCCAATTACGTGATTGCGCAGGCAAGCGCGGAATTGAATGCGGATGGCGCTTTGTCGGACGAGTTCGTTTCTTGCCGGTATCGGAATGAATTTACCCTGATGNNCCAGCGGAAAATTCAGTATATGGATGTGTCGCCGAAACAGATTGTGTCTGTTGCGGCATCCCTGATTCCTTTTCTGGAGCACGACGACGCCAACCGCGCGTTGATGGGTTCCAACATGCAGCGTCAGGCGGTTCCTTGCTTGCGGGCTGACAAGCCATTGGCGGGGACTGGTATGGAGCGTGCAGTGGCGCAGGACTCCGGTTCTGCAGTTTCTGCGCGGCGCGGCGGGAAGATCGACTCGGTGGATGCGNNCCGTATCGTGGTGCGTGTGAATGATGCTGAAGCCGATGAAGTGCGCGGCGGTGTCGATATTTACAACCTGATCAAGTATACCCGTTCCAACCAGAACACCTGCATCAACCAGCGTCCCATCGTGAAAGTGGGTGATATGGTGGCGCGCGGCGATGTGCTGGCGGATGGTTCCTCCACGGATTTGGGCGAGCTGGCGTTGGGGCAGAACATGTTCATCGCCTTCATGCCCTGGAATGGCTACAACTTTGAGGACTCCATCCTGCTGTCTGAGCGGGTGGTGGACGAAGACCGTTATACCTCCATTCACATTGAAGAGCTCTCCTGCCGGCGCGCGACACCAAATTGGCCTGAGGAAATTACCGCCGATATTCCGAACGTCAGTGAAAGTTTGCTGGCCAAATTGGATGAGTGCGGCATTATCCATGTGGGCGCAGAGGTCAAACCTAACGATATTCTGGTTGGCAAGGTGACGCCGAAAGGCGAGAGCCAGTTGACGCCGGAAGAAAAGCTGTTGCGTGCAATTTTTGGCGAGAAGGCTTCCGATGTTAAGGACACTTCCCTGCGTGTGCCGACAGGTATGGCGGGCACCGTTATTGATGTGCGTGTTTTCACCCGCGACGGGGTGGAGCGGGATGCCCGGGCGTTGGCGATTCAGGAAGAAGACCTGAAAAAGTCNCGTAAGGACTTGCGTGACGAACTGCGTATTTACGAGGCTGACATTTTCGATCGTTTCGCCAAGCTGGTGCTTGATAAAGAGGCAGTAGGTACTGAACCGCTTGACCAATGGGACGGTNNGGTCACCCAAATTTACTTGGATAACCTGGAGAAAAAGGATTGGTTTGCCATCCGCATGCAGGATGAGGANAGTCAACACCAGCTTGAATCCCTGGCTCATCAGCTTGAGGAGAAGAAAAAGCACTATGAGACCCGCCTGCACAAGCAACGCGACAAACTGATGGCGGGCGACGATTTGGCTCCGGGTGTGTTGAAAATGGTCAAGGTGTACATTGCGGTCAAACGCCGGATGCAGCCTGGTGACAAGATGGCGGGTCGTCACGGCAACAAGGGTGTGGTTTCACGCATTGTGCCGGTTGAAGACATGCCCTATCTGGAAAATGGTCAGACGGTTGACATCGTCTTGAACCCACTGGGTGTACCTTCCCGCATGAACGTTGGGCAGGTGTTGGAAACCCATCTGGGTTGGGCAGGCAAAGGCCTGGGCGAAAAGATTGGCCGTATGATCGACACCAAGGCCAAAGTTGACGAGTTGCGTCAGTTCATCAGTGAGATTTACGCCACGGGTGGCAATCCGCGCCAGGATGTGGTGGTGGACGAACTCTCCGATATGGAGGTCGTCGAGCTGGCAAGCAACCTGCGTAAGGGTGTGCCAATGGCGACCCAAGTGTTCGATGGTGCGGATGAAGCTGAAATCAAGGCGTTGTTGCGTCTGGCGGAGTTGCCGGAAAGTGGGCAGACCGCGCTGTTTGATGGCCGCACTGGCGACAGGTTTGAACGCAAGGTCACGGTTGGCTACATGCATATGCTCAAGCTGAACCACTTGGTTGACGACAAGATGCATGCCCGTTCGACCTANCCATACAGCCTTGTTACCCAGCAGCCGCTGGGTGGTAAGGCGCAGTTCGGCGGCCAGCGTTTTGGTGAGATGGAGGTTTGGGCGTTGGAAGCGTATGGCGCGGCCTACACCTTGCAGGAAATGCTCACCGTCAAGTCGGACGACGTCAATGGGCGTAACCGCATGTACAAAAACATTGTGGATGGCGACCATTATATGGAGGCCAGTATGCCTGAGTCCTTCAACGTGCTGATGAAGGAAATCCGCTCACTCGGTCTGAACATCGAGCTGGAACGCGACTAAACACGGGATTGGATTGCGATGAAAGATTTATTGAACTTCCACAAGAAAGAACAGGAAAGCCAGGACTTTGATGCGATCAAGGTTGGTTTGGCATCGCCTGAAGTCATCCGTTCATGGTCGTATGGTGAGGTCAAGAAGCCGGAAACCATCAACTATCGTACTTTCAAGCCGGAGCGTGATGGCTTGTTCTGCGCCAAGATTTTTNNACCGGTCAAGGATTATGAGTGTTTGTGCGGCAAGTACAAGCGTCTGAAGCATCGCGGCGTCGTGTGCGAAAAATGTGGTGTTGAGGTGACTCAGACCAAGGTGCGCCGTGAACGTATGGGGCATATTGACTTGGCCAGCCCGGTTGCGCATATCTGGTTNTTGAAGTCCCTGCCGTCCCGCATCGGTCTGATGCTGGATATGACGTTGCGTGACATTGAGCGGATTCTCTATTTCGAGACTTTCGTGGTTACTGAGCCGGGCATGACGACCCTGGAGCGTGGCCAATTGTTGAGTGATGAGGCTTATCTGGAGGCTATCGAGGAGTTCGGCGACGAATTCGAGGCCAGCATGGGGGCGGAAGCCATCTTGGAACTGCTGAAGACCATTGACCTCAAAGATGAAGTCGCCAAGATGCGCGAAGAAATCAATGAGACAGGTTCTGAGACCAAGCTCAAGCGTTTGGGCAAGCGTCTGAAGTTGATGGAGTCCTTNTTAAGTTCCGGCAACCATCCTGAATGGATGATTATGACCGTGCTGCCGGTGCTGCCGCCTGACCTGCGTCCGCTGGTGCCTTTGGATGGNGGGCGCTTTGCGACTTCCGACCTGAATGATTTGTACCGTCGCGTGATCAACCGCAACAATCGTCTCAAGCGCCTGCTGGAGTTGAATGCGCCCGACATTATCGTGCGTAATGANAAACGCATGCTGCAGGAATCCGTCGACGCCTTGCTGGACAACGGCCGCCGTGGCCGCGCCATCACTGGCTCGAACAAGCGTCCGCTCAAGTCCCTGTCCGATATGATCAAGGGCAAGCAAGGGCGCTTCCGTCAGAACCTGCTGGGTAAGCGTGTCGACTATTCGAGCCGTTCCGTTATCGTGGTNTATCCCACCCTACGTTTGCACCAATGTGGTCTGCCTAAGAAAATGGCTCTGGAGCTGTTCAAGCCCTTCATTTTCGGCAAGCTGCAACGGCGCGGGCTGGCGACCACCATCAAGGCCGCCAAGAAGTTGGTTGAGCGTGAGACTGCTGAAGTGTGGGATATCTTGGCGGAAGTTATCCGCGAGCACCCGGTCATGTTGAACCGTGCGCCGACGTTGCACCGTTTGGGCATCCAGGCGTTCGAGCCAACCCTGATTGAAGGCAAGGCGATCCAGTTGCATCCTCTGGTCTGCTCCGCATTCAATGCGGACTTCGACGGCGATCAGATGGCGGTGCATGTGCCGTTGTCCTTGGAGGCGCAGCTTGAAGCGCGCACCCTGATGATGGCGACCAACAACGTATTGTCACCGGCCAACGGCGAACCAATCATTGTGCCCTCCCAGGACATCGTTCTGGGTTTGTACTACATGACCCGCGAGGCGGTAAACGCGAAGGGCGAGGGCATGGTGTTTGCTGATCCGGCGGAAGCGCAGCGTGCCTATGATACCGGCAATGCCTCCTTGCATGCCAAGGTGAAGGTGCGCATCACTGACACCATCAAGGATGAGGATGGTGAGTTCGTCAAGCGCACCCGTTTGCTTGACACCACGGTAGGCCGCTCCTTGTTGACGGGCATTATGCCANNGCGCCTGCCGTTTGAACTGTTCAATACGGTTTTGAAGAAAAAGGCCATTTCCAAGCTGATCAATGAGGCGTATCGCCGTGTTGGTCTGAAAGCGGCGGTCATTTTTGCTGACCAACTGATGTATACAGGCTACCGCTACGCCACCCGTGCTGGGGTTTCATTCTGCGCCGATGACATGATGATCCCCGAAAAGAAAGCCGGGTTGTTGGCGGAAGCGGAAGAGGCAGTGCTGGAAATCGAGCATCAGTTCGCCAGCGGTTTGGTGACCCAAGGTGAGCGCTATAACAAGGTCGTCGATATTTGGGCGAGCACCAATGAAAAGGTCGCCAAAGCGATGATGGAGAAAATTGGTAAGGAAGAGGCGGTTGATGCGGATGGCAATAGCATCATGCAAGAGTCTTTCAACTCCATTTATATGATGGCCGACTCCGGGGCGCGTGGCTCCGCCGCCCAGATTCGCCAATTGGCGGGGATGCGCGGCCTGATGGCGAAGCCGGATGGTTCCATCATCGAAACGCCGATCACGTCCAATTTCCGTGAAGGCCTGAACGTGCTCCAATATTTCATTTCCACCCACGGCGCGCGTAAAGGCTTGGCGGATACTGCGCTGAAAACGGCAAACTCCGGTTATTTGACCCGGCGTTTGGTCGACGTGGCGCAGGACATGGTGGTCACCATCGATGATTGTGGCACGGAGCAGGGTATCCGTATGCGTCCGATTATCGAGGGTGGCGACGTGGTGGAGGCGTTGGCTGAACGTGTGCTTGGCCGGGTGGTGGCGCAGGACGTTGCCCGTGGCGATGATGTGCTGATCCCTGCTGGCACTTTCTTGGATGAATCCTGGGTCAAGCAGATTGATGCGCTGGCTGTGGATGAGATTGTGGTGCGTTCCGCCATTACGTGCGAAACCCGTTATGGTGTGTGTGCCAAGTGCTACGGGAGGGACTTGGCTCGTGGGCATATTGTCAACAAGGGAGAGGCTGTTGGCGTCATCGCTGCGCAGTCCATCGGTGAGCCAGGCACTCAGTTGACCATGCGCACCTTCCACATCGGCGGGGCTGCCAGCCGGGCGGCTGCGGAAAGCAGTATCTCGGTCAAGTCCGCAGGTCAGGTGCATCTGATCAACGTCAAGACCGTGCGCAATAAAGATGGCAAGCTGGTGGCGGTGTCCCGCTCCGGTGAGCTTGGGGTCGTTGATGAAAGCGGTCGCGATAAGGAGCGTTACAAGTTGCCTTACGGNGCCATTCTGTCGGTCGACCAGTATGCGCAGGTGCAGGCAGGTCAGGAAGTGGCTACGTGNGANCCTCATACCCACCCGATCATTTCCGAGGTGTCTGGGCGCGTCAACTTCAGCGACTTTATTGATGGCGTGACTGTTCAGACCAAAATTGATGAGATCACTGGTTTGTCTTCCATCGAGGTCATGGATCCGAAAAACCGTCCCACGGCTGGCCGTGAATTGCGCCCGACCGTGCGTCTGTTGGACGAAGGCGGCGAAAACGTGTTTTTCGAAGGCACCAAAATTCCGGTGCAATATCCATTGCCAGCTGGGGCGATTGTCAGCTCCACCAATGGTGCAAATGTGCAGGTTGGTGAGGTTGTGGCACGTCTGCCGCAGGCTTCTTCCAAGACCCGTGACATTACTGGTGGTTTGCCGCGTGTTGCTGACTTGTTCGAAGCCCGCAAGCCAAAAGATGGCGCGATCCTGGCGGAGAAGACCGGTACGATTTCCTTCGGTAAAGAAACCAAGGGCAAGCAGCGAGTGGTCATCACCAACGAGGATGGCGAGCAGCATGAGGAGCTGATCCCCAAGTGGCGTAATCTGGATGTGTTCGAAGGTGAGAAGATTAACCGTGGCGAGGTTATCGCTGACGGTGAGCCCAACCCGCACGACATTCTGCGTCTGCTGGGTGCCACCGCTCTGGCCGAATANCCGGTCAAGGAGATTCAGGACGTTTACCGTCTGCAAGGCGTAAAGATCAATGACAAGCATATTGAGGTCATCGTCCGGCAGATGATGCGTAAGGTTGAAATCGTTGATTCGGGTGACAGCAAGTTCTTGCGTGGTGAGCAGACTGACTTCTGGCGTGTGGTGGAGGAAAACAAGCGTTTGGATGCAGAGGGCAAGCTCAAGATCGTGTTTGAACGGTTGTTGATGGGGATCACTAAGGCGTCGCTGGTGACGGATTCCTTCGTGTCTGCTGCCTCCTTCCAGGAAACTACCCGCGTTCTGACCGAAGCTGCCGTGCGTGGCGCGCGTGACGAGTTGCGGGGTCTGAAGGAAAACGTCATTGTNGGCCGTTTGATTCCGGCAGGCACTGGCCTTGCCTACCACGACGATCGCCGCAGCCAGCGTAATGAGTTTACCTACGAGCGCCGTCCGGACTCCGGTGAAACCATTAGTTTTGGTGAGGCGCTGGATATGGATTCCGGAGAATAATCGGCAGGTGTTTAACTTTAAGTGATTGATGGGAAAAACCTCCTTGACAGGAGGTTTCCCGATCCCTAAAATCTGGCGTCCTCAAACAGACCGATTTTCGGTCTGTTGCTTTTATGGGGACTAGGCAAGCCAGGCAAGTTCCTCGTGATTCCAGGAGACATTTTCAGAATATGGCGACAGTAAACCAATTGGTGCGTAAGCCGCGCCAAAGCAAAGTAGAGAAAAGTAAGGTGCCAGCGCTGGAGGCTTGTCCGCAGCGTCGTGGTGTTTGTACCCGTGTTTATACGACCACCCCGAAGAAGCCGAACTCCGCAATGCGTAAGGTTGCTCGTGTGCGTCTGACCAATGGCTTTGAGGTCACCAGCTATATCGGTGGTGAAGGCCATAACCTCCAGGAACACTCCGTGGTGCTGATTCGCGGCGGTCGTGTGAAAGACCTGCCNGGTGTGCGTTATCACACTGTTCGCGGCAGCCTGGATACCCANGGGTGTCAAGGATCGCAAGCAAGCCCGTTCCAAATACGGTGCCAAGCGTCCTAAGAAGTAATTTTGAGAGCATGAGATTGAGTTATGCCTAGAAGAAGAGAAGTCCCCAAGCGCGAAGTTCTGCCTGATCCGAAGTTCGGAAGCCAGTTGCTGACCAAGTTCATGAATGCGGTTATGCAGGATGGCAAAAAGTCTGTGGCGGAAAAGATCATTTATGGCGCATTAACTGAAATCGCTGGCAAGAAGGGCGGTGACGGCTTGGATGTGCTGGAAGATGCGCTGGATAATGTGCGTCCTGCTGTGGAGGTCAAGTCCCGCCGTGTTGGTGGTGCCACTTATCAGGTTCCGGTTGAAGTGCGCCCTTCCCGCCAAAATGCATTGGCCATGCGTTGGCTGATTGAAGCTGCTCGTAAGCGTGGTGAGAAATCCATGGCACGCAAGTTGGCTGGTGAGCTGATGGATGCTTCTGAAAACGCNGGCACTGCAGTGAAAAAGCGTGAAGACGTGCATCGCATGGCTGAAGCCAATAAGGCGTTCGCTCACTTCCGTTGGTAATTGCACGAGTGGCAAGTTGTGGCACGTAACACCCCTATTGAGCAGTACCGTAATATCGGCATCATGGCGCACATTGATGCCGGTAAGACAACTGCGACTGAGCGTATTCTGTTTTATACAGGTGTGTCTCATAAAATCGGGGAGGTTCATGATGGCGCAGCGACCATGGATTGGATGGAGCAAGAGCGTGAGCGTGGCATAACGATTACGTCTGCGGCGACCACCTGTTTTTGGTCGGGGATGGATGAGCAATTCCCGCAGCATCGCATCAACATTATCGACACGCCGGGGCATGTGGATTTCACGATTGAAGTGGAGCGTTCCCTGCGGGTGTTGGATGGTGCTGTTTTTGTCTTGTGTGCTGTGGGTGGTGTGCAGCCGCAGTCCGAAACGGTTTGGCGGCAGGCGAACAAATATCACGTTCCGCGAATGGCGTTCGTCAATAAAATGGATCGCTCCGGGGCAAATTTCCTGCGTGTTTACGAACAGCTGAAGGCTAAGTTGGGCGCAAATCCGGTGCCGCTCCAACTGCCCATTGGCGCAGAAGAGCATTTCTCCGGGGTCGTTGACCTGATTCGCATGAAAGCCATTATGTGGAATGAGGCGGATAAAGGGGTCACCTATCAGGCTGTTGATATTCCGGCTGATATGGTGGATTCCTGTCGCGAATGGCGTGAGCGGATGGTCGAGGCGGCGGCTGAAGCTGATGAAGTTCTGATGGATAAGTACCTTGGTGAAGGTGATTTGTCTGCTGAAGATATTATTGCAGGTTTGCGTATACGCACCATTAATCTTGAAATTGTGCCGATGACCTGCGGCTCTGCTTTTAAGAATAAAGGCATCCAGGCGGTGCTGGATAAGATTGTGGAGTTGATGCCGTCGCCAGTTGATGTGCCTTCCATCAAGGGTCATCTTGATGATAAGGATGAGACTGAGGCTGAACGTCATCCATCGGATAATGAGCCGTTTGCCGCGTTGGCATTCAAGATTGCTACGGATCCGTTTGTCGGCACGCTGACATTCTTTCGGGTGTATTCGGGTGTGCTGACTTCACAAAGCGTGGTGTACAACCCGGTCAAGGGTAAGCGTGAGCGCATTGGCCGTCTGGTGCAGATGCACGCCAATTCACGCGAGGATATTGATGAAGTCCGGGCAGGTGATATAGCCGCCGCAGTCGGGCTGAAAGAAGTGACGACCGGCGATACCTTGTGTGACATGAATCGTGTCATTACCTTGGAGCGGATGGATTTTCCAGAGCCGGTTATTTCTATTGCAGTTGAGCCGAAGTCCAAAGCTGACCANGAAAGGATGGGCATTGCCCTGAGCAAGCTGGCTCAGGAGGATCCGTCTTTTCGGGTGCGTACTGATGAAGAAACGGGTCAGACCATTATTTCCGGTATGGGTGAACTGCATTTGGAGATTATTGTTGACCGCATGCTGCGTGAGTTCAAGGTCAGCTGCAATGTGGGTGCGCCACAGGTGGCGTACCGTGAGACCATCCGCAAGACGGTGGAAGCGGAAGGGAAGTTTATCCGTCAATCTGGCGGGCGGGGTCAGTATGGTCACGTCTGGCTGCGATTGGAGCCCTTGCCTGAGGGTAAAGGGTATGAGTTTGTTAACGCGGTTATTGGCGGAGTGGTGCCGAAGGAGTTTATCCCTCCTGTTGATAAAGGCGTGCAAGAGCAAATGGGTAATGGCGTATTGGCTGGATTCCCATTGGTCGACATGAAGGTCACGATATTCGATGGCTCATTCCATGATGTGGACTCCAGTGAGCTGGCGTTCAAGATTGCTGGCTCCATGGCAGTCAGAAGTGGCGTCATGAGCGCNGGGCCAATTTTGCTTGAGCCGATGATGAAAGTTGAAGTGACAACTCCGGAAGAATATATGGGGGATGTCATCGGTGACCTTAATCGTCGGCGTGGTCTGGTGCAGGGCATGGATGAGGAAAGTGGCAGCATGGTGGTGCATGCTGAGGTTCCTTTAGGCGAAATGTTCGGTTATGCAACTGATCTGCGTTCCGCCACTCAAGGGCGTGCCTCATACAGCATGGAATTTGCACGATATGCGGAAGCGCCTGCGGCTATTACTCAGGCGGTCATCAGGAAAGAAAAAGGTGAGTGACAACGNATGGCAAAAGGTAAATTTGAGCGCACGAAGCCGCACGTAAACGTAGGCACGATTGGGCATGTTGACCATGGCAAGACCACGCTGACGGCGGCGCTGACGGTGGTGCAGTCACGCAAGTTTGGCGGTGAGGCCAAGGCGTATGACCAGATTGATGCTGCCCCTGAAGAAAAAGCGCGCGGCATCACCATCTCCACAGCGCATGTGGAATATGAGTCTGACAACCGCCACTACGCCCACGTTGACTGCCCAGGGCATGCTGACTACGTCAAGAACATGATCACCGGCGCGGCGCAGATGGACGGTGCGATCCTGGTGTGCTCCGCCGCTGACTANCCAATGCCGCAGACCCGTGAGCACATCCTGCTGTCCCGTCAGGTGGGCGTCCCTTTCATTGTGGTTTACATGAACAAGTGTGACCTGGTGGATGATGAGGAGCTGTTGGAGCTGGTGGAGATGGAATTGCGTGAGCTGTTGTCCAGCTATGAGTTCCCCGGTGACGACACCCCGATCATCAAAGGCTCTGCGCGCCTGGCGCTGGATGGTGACCAGTCCGACATCGGCGAGCCTTCCATTGGCCGGCTGATTGAGGCGTTGGACAGCTATATCCCCCAGCCGGAGCGCGCCATTGACGGTGCCTTCCTGATGCCGGTGGAGGACGTGTTCTCCATTTCCGGCCGTGGCACAGTCGTGACAGGCCGTATTGAGCGCGGGATCATCAAGGTTGGCGATGAGATCGAGATTGTCGGCATCCGCGCCACCCAGAAAACCACCGTCACCGGCGTTGAGATGTTCCGCAAGCTGCTGGATCAAGGCCAGGCGGGCGATAACGTNAGCCTGCTGCTGCGTGGCACCAAGCGTGATGACGTTGAGCGTGGCNNGGTGCTGTGCAAGCCCGGCTCCATCAAGCCGCACACCAAGTTCGAGGCGGAAGTCTATGTCCTGTCCAAGGAGGAGGGTGGCCGTCATACGCCGTTCTTCAAAGGCTACCGCCCGCAGTTTTATTTCCGCACCACTGACGTGACGGGCGCTTGTGACCTGCCGGAAGGCACTGAGATGGTCATGCCGGGTGACAATGTTAAATTGGTGGTTAGCCTGATCAGTCCGATTGCGATGGAGGATGGCCTGCGTTTTGCCATCCGTGAGGGTGGTCGTACTGTGGGTGCCGGTGTTGTTTCAAAGATTATTGAGTAATAGTTATGTCTGATCAAAGAATCCGTATCCGCTTGAAAGCTTTCGACCATCGTTTGATTGATCGCTCTGCGACCGAAATTGTTGAAACGGCCAAGCGTACAGGTGCTCGGGTCAAGCCAATTCCTTTGCCGACGCGCACAGAGCGTTACACGGTGTTGATTTCTCCCCATGTCAACAAGGATGCGCGTGACCAGTATGAAATTCGTACTTATAAACGCCTGATGGATATTATTGATCCGACTGATAAAACAGTGGATGCGCTCATGAAGCTAGATTTGGCTGCAGGCGTTGATGTGCAGATCAAACTTAACTGATTTGTAAAAAGTTCATAGACGGCAGGGGATTTTCTGCTATAATGCGCGGCTTTCAACGGCTCGACCCAGGTCGAGCCGAGCTTTTCTAGAATTCATATAGAATGAAAGTTGCTCAGTGTGAGTAATTGAAGAGGTATGCAAATGGCTATCGGTCTGCTGGGTCGCAAAGTAGGTATGACCCGGATATACGGTGAAGATGGTGGTTCCACCCCTGTTACTGTGCTTGAGATTGCACCGAATCGCGTTTCTCAGGTCAAGACTCTGGAAACAGATGGTTACAGCGCTGTCCAGTTGTCAGTGGGTGAGAAAAAGTCTTCTCGCGTTTCCAAACCGGAGGCTGGTCATTTTGCTAAAGCTGGTGTGCCTGCTGGTACTTATGTTCGAGAGTCACGCGTAGATGATGCGAGTGGTTACGAATTGGGTGCTGAACTAGTGGTGGGTATGTTTGAGGCTGGTCAAAAAGTTGACGTTACGGGTGTTAGCAAAGGCAAAGGTTTTGCTGGTGTTCTCAAGCGCTACCATTTTGCTGGCCAAGACCGCACACATGGCAACTCTCTTTCGCATCGTGCNACTGGCTCTATTGGTCAGAACCAAACGCCAGGGCGTGTGTTTCCTGGCAAGAAAATGGCCGGTCATCTAGGTGCGGTTCGGAGCACGGCTCAAAATCTGGAAGTCGTGCGTGTGGATGTTGAACGCAATCTGTTGCTGGTCAAAGGGTCTGTCCCTGGCGCTAATAACGGCGATGTGATTGTTAAGCTGTCGGTTAAGGCGTAAGGGTGGCGGCGATGGAATTACAGGTTGCAAATGGCGGGTCTGTTGCGGTAAGTGACGCAATTTTTGCTCGCGAATTCAATGAGGGTCTGGTGCATCAGGCTGTGGTCGCGTATATGGCGGCGGGTCGTGCTGGCACTAAGGCGCAAAAAACGCGTTCAGATGTTAGCGGCGGTGGGTCTAAGCCTTTTCGCCAAAAAGGCACAGGGCGCGCTCGGGCGGGTAGTATCCGTAGCCCTTTATGGCGTACGGGTGGTAAGTCATTTGCGGCACGTCCGCGTGACTTCGCCCAGAAGCTGAATAANAAAATGTACCGGGCAGCGATGCGCTCCATTTTTTCCGAATTGGTTCGTCAGGGACGTTTTTTGGTGGTGGATTCGATTGCGGTCGCCGAACCAAAAACCAAGCTGATGTTGGCAAAGCTGAAAGAATATGGATCAAATGATGTGCTGCTAGTATCCAATGCTGATGATATTAATCTCCTGCTATCTGCGCGCAATATTCCTTATTGTGAAGTTTCCACGGTTGCTGGTTTGAATCCGGTTAGTTTGGTGGGGCATGAGAAGGTTGTTGTGACAACTGACGCAATCAATGAGATTCAGGAGTGNGCTGGCATGAGTATGGAGCGTCTTTATCATGTCCTGATTGCCCCGCGCGTGACAGAGAAAACTGTTCGCGCATCCGAAAAAGCAAATCAGTATGTGTTTAAGGTTGTAAAAAATGCAACCAAGCAAGAAATTCAGGAAGCTGTCGAGGCTTTGTTTGAGGTTAAGGTAAGCCAAGTGCGCACCATTAATGTCAAAGGCAAACAGAAAAACTTTGGGCGTCGTGCTGGTCAACGTAGCGANTTGGAAAAAGCTTATGTCAGCCTGTCTGAAGGGTTTTCTTTGGATGCGGCGGCGGAATAAGGCAAAGGTGAACTATGGCAGTCGTTANNAGGCAAAACCAACCTCCCCAGGGCGTCGTTTCCAGGTTAAGGTTGTTAATAAAGAGTTGCACAAAGGTGCCCTCATAAGGGTTTGGTTGAGAATCAGCGTAAAAGCGGCGGCCGTAATAATACTGGTCGTATCACTACGCGTCATGTGGGTGGTGGGCATCGCCAGCATTACCGCATTGTTGATTTCAAGCGTCGTAAGGATGATATTCCTGCACGTGTTGAGCGTTTGGAGTATGACCCTAATCGAAGCGCCAATATTGCTCTTTTATTATATGCCGATGGCGAGCGCCGTTATATCATTGCGCCAAAAGGTTTGACTGCTGGTGGCGAGGTTATTTCTGGTGTCCATGCGCCAATTTCCGTTGGCAATTGTTTGCCGCTGCGTAATATCCCTGTCGGTAGCGTCATTCACTGCATTGAGCTGAAAGTTGGCAAAGGTGCGCAGTTGGCGCGTAGCGCGGGTTCCTCCGCCCAGTTGGTGGCTCGGGAGGGCGCTTACGCGACTATCCGTTTACGTTCTGGTGAGATGCGGAAGGTTCCGGTTGACTGCCGTGCGACTGTTGGCGAAGTTGGTAATTCTGAACATGGCTTGACCAAGCTAGGTAAGGCTGGAGCCAAGCGCTGGCGTGGCGTACGTCCAACTGTTCGTGGCGTGGTTATGAATCCGGTGGATCATCCTCACGGTGGCGGTGAAGGCCGCACTTCTGGTGGTCGCCATCCTGTTACGCCTTGGGGTGTTCCGACCAAGGGTTACAAGACTCGTAGCAACAAGCGCACTGACAAAATGATTGTCCGTCGCCGGAACAAGAAGTAAGAGGGTTAAGCAGTGCCGCGTTCACTAAAGAAAGTCCCTTTTGTTGACCACCATCTGATGAANAAAGTTGAAACCGCCAAGGCGGCCAATGATCGTCGTCCTATCAAGACATGGTCCCGTCGCTCCATGATTCTGCCGGAAATGATCGGTTTGACGCTGGCGGTGCATAACGGCAAACAACATGTTCCTGTGTTGGTAAATGAAAATATGGTTGGTCACAAACTGGGTGAGTTCGCACTGAGCCGCTCTTACCGTGGTCATGCAGCCGATAAGAAGTCGAAGTGAGAGTAGAAATGGAAGTTGCAGCTAAATTACGCTTTGCGCGCATTTCNCCTCAGAAATGCCGACTGGTGGCTGACCAGATTCGTGGGTTGCCGGTTGATAAGGCGTTAAATGTCCTGGCATTTAGCCCCAANAAAGGTGCGGCCATCGTCAAGAAGCTTTTGGAGTCGGCTATTGCCAATGCTGAACACAATGAAGGTGCTGACGTTGATGAGCTATGCGTCAAGCGCGTCTTTGTGGATCAATANCCNACGATGAAGCGTATCATGCCTCGTGCTAAAGGACGTGCTAACCGCATCCTGAAGCGTACCAGTCACATTACTGTCGCTGTAGGCGAGAAATAAGGTTTTAGTATGGGTCAGAAAGTACATCCAATTGGTATTCGCCTTGGCATTGCCACTGACTGGCGTTCCAAGTGGTACGCAGAAGGTAAGGACTACGCAGACTTCCTGCATAAGGATCTTGAGGTTCGTTCTTTCCTNAAAAAGAAGTTGAAAGAGGCTTCTGTCAGTCGTATCCAAATTGAACGTCCGGCCAAATCCGCTTTTATCACCATTCATACTACTCGTCCAGGGGTGGTGATTGGTAAAAAAGGGGAAGACATTGAGAAGCTCCGTGCTGAAACGGCTGCTAGGTTGGGTTTGCATGTTAATAACGTCAAGCTCAATATTGAAGAAATTCGCAAGCCGGAACTGGATGCGCAACTGGTTGCAGAAAGCATAGCTAGTCAGCTTGAGCGCCGCATCATGTTTCGTCGCGCAATGAAGCGGGCGGTCAGCAATGCGATGCGTCTAGGTGCTTTGGGTGTAAAAGTTAGTGTGGCAGGCCGTTTGAATGGTGCTGAGATAGCCCGTACCGAATGGTATCGTGAAGGTCGTGTGCCGCTTCACACCCTGCGTGCTGATATTGATTATGCGACGGCTGAAGCGCTGACTACTTATGGGATCATTGGTGTAAAAGTCTGGATCTATAAGGGCGAAGTCTTCGATTTGGAACAAAAGCAGCAAGCCGCCAGCCAGCCTCAAAACCAAGGCCAAGGCCGGAAGAAGAAGTGATAGAGGTTTGAGATGTTACAACCCAAGAGAACCAAATTCCGCAAGCAGATGAAAGGCCGCAACCGTGGTCTGGCGTTGGCAGGAAGCAAAGTCAGTTTTGGCGAGTTTGGCTTGAAGACTACTGAGCGTGGGCGTCTGACTGCGCGTCAGATCGAATCGGCACGTCGTGCGATTAACCGTTATGTGCGCCGTGGTGGGAAAATCTGGATTCGTGTGTTTCCTGATAAGCCGATCAGNCAAAAACCCTTGGAAGTTCGCCAAGGTAAAGGTAAAGGGAATGTAGAATACTGGGTGGCGTTGGTTCAGCCTGGTAAGGTTCTCTATGAAATTGAAGGTGTGGCAGAAGAGATCGCACGTGAGGCTTTTCGCCTTGCTGCCGCCAAACTGCCGGTGAAGACTACATTTGTTTCTCGTCAGGTGATGTGATGAAAGCAGCAGAACTCCAGCAAAAGTCATCTACTGAACTCAAAGCTGAGTTGGTTGAAAATCTGAAGGAGCAGTTTAAGTTGCGTATGCAAAAAGCTGCTGGTCAGTTGTCGCGTCCTTCCGAGGTGAAACGTGTGCGCCATCAAATTGCCCGTATCAAAACGGTGCTGGCGCAAAAGCAAGCGGCAGGTGAGTAACGATGAGCATGAATGAAGAAGGAAAAGTCGAGCGCAGTCTGATGGGGCGCGTGGTCAGTGACAAAATGGATAAGTCAATCGTGGTGCTGATGGAGCGTCAGGTTCAGCATGCGGTGTATGGCAAATTTATCAAACGTTCTAANAAATATCATGTTCACGATGAGAATAATGAATGCCGTGAAGGTGATACCGTGCTGTTCAAGGAGTGCCGTCCTTTGTCCAAGACAAAGCANTTGACCTTGATCAAAATTGTTGAACGTGCGCCAAGTCAGGCATAAGGGACGGGAAACGAAAAATGATCCAGATGCAATCCATTCTGCAGGTTGCAGACAACAGCGGTGCCAAAAAGGTCATGTGCATTAAGGTGCTGGGTGGTTCTCACCGCCGTTATGCCAACATTGGTGATGTGATCAAGGTGAGTATTAAAGATGCGATCCCACGTGGGAAGGTCAAGAAAGGCGATGTGTACAATGCAGTTATCGTGCGCACCGCTCATGGCGTTCGCCGCAGTGATGGCTCTAAAATTCGTTTTGACGGCAATGCCGCGGTTTTGCTGAACAATAAGCTTGACCCGATTGGCACTCGTATTTTTAGCCTGTCACCCGTGAGTTGCGTGGTGAAAAGTTCATGAAGATTATTTCACTGGCTCCTGAAGTATTGTAAGGCAGTCGCGATTGATAGTAGGTGACATAAAATGCGCAAGATTCGCAGTAACGACGAAGTGATTGTCATCACCGGCAAGGATAAAGGCCGTCGCGGCAAAGTCATGCAGGTGCTGGTGAATGGCAAAGTTCTGGTGCAAGGCATTAACCGTGTTAAAAAGCATCAGAAGCCAAACCCGAATTTGGGTGTGCAGGGCGGCATTGTTGAAAAAGAAATGCCGATGGATGCCTCAAATGTAATGTTGGTCAACCCTGCCTCCGGTAAGGGCGACCGTGTTGGATTCAAGCTCCTGGAAGATGGCAAGAAAATCCGTGTCTTNCAAGTCCAATGGTGAGCGTGTAGACGCTTAAGGTGTAAAATGGCAAGACTGCAACAGTATTACCGCGATGCTGTCATCAAAGAATTGACTGACAAGTTCGGGTACAAAAACGTAATGGAAGTGCCGAAGCTGGTTAAAGTCAGCCTGAACATGGGTTTAGGTGAGGCGGTCGGTGACAAGAAGATTATTGAACATGCCACAGGCGATATGGCGAAAATTGCAGGTCAAAAACCTGTTGTTACCCTGAGCCGCAAATCTGTTGCAGGTTTCAAAATTCGTGATGGTTGGCCAATTGGTTGTATGGTCACCTTGCGCGGTGAAAAGATGTATGAATTTCTGGATCGTTTGATCAATATCTCCATTCCACGTATTCGTGACTTTCGTGGTTTGAATGCGCGTGCCTTTGATGGCCGTGGTAATTATAACATGGGTGTTAAAGAGCAAATCATCTTCCCAGAAATCGAATACGATAAAATTGATGCATTGCGTGGCATGAATATTACGGTTGCCACCACTGCACGTACCGATGCGGAAGGTCGAGCGCTGTTGGAAGCGTTCAAGTTTCCTTTCAGACAGCAGTAAGAGGAAGATAGGTCAAATGGCAAAAAAATCCATGATCGCACGCGAAGCACGTCGTGCTGCTGCTGTTGCCAAATATGCAACTAAGCGCGAAGAACTAAAAGTCATTATTAGTAATCCTGAAAGCTCTTATGAGTCTGTAATGGATGCTGTGGAAAAATTGCAGAAGCTGCCGCGTGACAGTAGTTCAGCGCGCCAAATGAGCCGCTGTAATTTGACTGGTCGTCCACATGCTGTTTATCGCAAATTCGGCTTGTGCCGTAACAAACTGCGTGAGGCTGCAATGCGGGGTGATGTNTCTGGTCTGAGCAAGGCTAGCTGGTAAGGGAGGGAAACAATATGAGCATGAGTGATCCTATCGCCGACATGCTGACCCGTATTCGCAATGGTCAGATGGCAAGCAAGGCGAGCGTTTCTTTCCCTGCTTCTAAACAGAAGAAGGCCATTCTGGAAGTGTTAGAGGGTGAGGGCTATATCTCCGGTTTTGAAACTGGTGAAGTTGAAGGCAAGCCTGTGACTACTGTGAAACTGAAGTATTTTCAGGGCAAGCCAGTCATTAGCAAGCTGAAGCGTATTAGCCGCCCCGGCTTACGCATNTTTCGTGGCAAGGATGAGTTGCCGACGGTGATGGGAGGATATGGCGTAGCCATTGTTTCCACTTCCAAAGGCGTCATGAGTGACCGCGCAGCCCGTGCTTCTGGCCANGGGTGGCGAAGTCGTTTGCACGGTTGAATAAGGGCGGACTTTGAGATGTCAAGAATTGCAAAGAAACCACTGACCTTGCCCAAAGGTGTAGAGGTTAGTATTAGTGGCCAGAATCTGAAAGTGAAAGGAAACAAAGGTTCCTTTGATTTTACAGTGCATGATGCTGTAGCCGTTACCCAGGAAGAGGATGTGTTGAAGTTTGCAGCCAAGAGTGAGAACGATACTGGTGGCTGGGCTTTGGCGGGTACTACTCGTGCGTTGGCGAATAATATGGTTATTGGTGTAAGCCAGGGTTTTGAGAAGAAGTTGCAGCTGGTCGGGGTCGGTTATCGTGCCCAGGCTCAGGGTAATAAGCTCAATCTTAGCTTAGGATTTTCACATCCAGTCGTCCATGATATGCCTGTTGGGGTTAGTGTTGAGACTCCAAGCCAAACGGAAATCGTCATTCGTGGCAGTGACAAACAAATGGTTGGTCAGGTTGCAGCAGAAGTTCGCGCATACCGCCCACCTGAGCCTTATAAGGGTAAGGGTGTCAAGTATGTGGATGAAGTGATTTTGCGCAAAGAGACCAAGAAGAAGAAGTAAGGTGAGCTAAGATGGACAAAAAACATCCCGTATTCGTCGTGGTAAGCGCAGTCGCATGAAGATGCGTGAGTTGCGTGTTAACCGTCTGAGTATTCACCGCACCTCTATGCATATTTATGCGCAGGTTGTGAGTTCTGATGGTTCCCAGGTTCTGGNCTTCAGCTTCAACGCTGGATAAGGATCTGCGTTCAGGTCTGGACTACACAGGCAATGTTGCTGCTGCTACCGCAGTAGGTAAATTGATTGCTGAGCGTGCGTTGGCAAAAGGTATTGATGCTGTTGCTTTTGATCGCTCTGGTTTTAAATATCATGGACGCATCAAGGCGCTGGCAGATGGCGCTCGTGAAGCTGGTCTGAAATTCTAAAGGTTTTAATCCAATGGCGAAGGCAGAAAATACACAGACACCGTCCGACGGTTTGCAAGAGAAACTGGTACAGGTTAACCGTGTTGCAAAGACCGTGAAAGGTGGGCGCATCATGAGCTTTACTGCGTTGACCGTAGTCGGTGATGGTAATGGCCGTGTTGGTTTTGGATATGGTAAGGCGCGTGAAGTGCCCGCGGCTATCCANAAAGCAATGGATCAAGCGCGCCGTAACATGATTAATGTTTCATTGGTTGAGGGTACGTTGCAGTACCCGATCAAGNNTATGAAAGGCGCTGCCCGTGTTTATATGCAGCCAGCTTCTGAAGGTACCGGCGTTATCGCGGGTGGTGCAATGCGTGCAGTGCTTGAGGTTGCGGGAGTGCGTAACGTGCTGTCTAAATGCATGGGCACCCGTAATGCTGGCAATGTGGTGCGTGCAACCATAGCGGCTTTGGCTTCTATGCAGGATCCAGAGATGATTGCTGCCAAACGTGGCAAAACCGTCGCAGAGATCAAGGGGTAAGGTATGGCTTCCGCAAAGCAACTCAAACTGACATTGGTGCGTAGTTTGAACGGTCGTTTGAAGGCTCACCAACAGTGCGCTCGAGGTCTTGGTATCCGCAAGATCCATAATCCAGTGACTGTCATTGATACCCCAGAAAACCGAGGCATGATCAATAAAATTTCCTATATGCTGAAGGTTGAGGAAGTTTAAAGATGAAATTGAATACGCTACAGCCTGATGTAGGCAGCCGTCCTGGTAGTGTCCGTGTGGGTCGGGGCATTGGTTCTGGTTTGGGCAAAACCGCTGGTCGTGGCCATAAAGGCCAAAAATCACGTAAAGGTGGCTTCCATCAGCGTAAGGGTTTTGAAGGTGGCCAGATGCCGATGCATCGCCGTTTGCCAAAATTCGGCTTTACGTCCCGTATCGGACGCCGTACTGCTGAAGTTCGTCTGAGCGAGCTGGCGAAGGTTGAAGGTGATGTCATTGATTTGTTGAGCCTGAAGAGTGCTGATGTGATTGATGCGCAAACGTTGCAGGCCAAGATCATCTTGTCTGGCTCTGTTGACAAAGCTTTCACTGTTAAAGGTGTTGGTGTGACCAAAGGTGCCCGGGCGGCTATTGAGGCAGCTGGCGGTAAGGTCGATAACGGATAATCTGAGATGCGCAAAAACCCTACAGGCTCCCTTGGGGGCTTTGGAAATATGGTTGAAATTCGCCAGCGGTTGGTTTTTGTATTGCTGGCGTTAATTGTTTACCGGATTGGTGCCCATATTCCTGTTCCGGGTGTGAATCCTGTGGCGATGGCACACTTNTTTGACCAGAACAGTGGAACCATTCTGGGTGTATTCAACATGTTTTCAGGCGGCGCATTAAAGCGCCTGAGTGTGTTTGCGCTGGGGATTATGCCCTATATTTCAGCATCAATTATTATGCAGTTGATGGCTACGGTTATTCCTTCTCTTGAGCAGCTTAAGAAAGAAGGGGAATCGGGACGACGCAAGATTACCCAGTACACACGCTATGGGACTGTGTTGTTGGCATTGTTCCAGAGTTTTGGTGTTGCTATTGCTCTGGGCGGGGAAGATATTGGTGGTGGCCAGACTATTGCACTAAATCCTGGAGTTAGTTTCGTCATTACAACTGTCGTTACATTGGTGACGGGCACTTTGTTTTTAATGTGGCTGGGTGAACAAATTACTGAGCGCGGCATTGGAAATGGCATCTCATTGATCATTTTCTCCGGTATTGTGGCGGGTTTGCCAGCGGCGGTTGGTGGCACTCTGGAATTGGCCAATACAGGTGAGCTGTCGCCGTTTTTGGTGATTGTTTTGTTGGCGTTGATATTGCTGGTGACTGCTTTGGTTATCTTTGTTGAGCGAGGTCAGCGCCGTATTACAGTTAATTACGCCAATCGCCAACAGGGGCGTAAAATGATGATGGGGCAATCCAGCCACTTGCCGTTGAAATTGAACATGGCAGGCGTGATTCCGCCCATNTTTGCTTCCAGCATTATTCTTTTTCCTGCGACGTTGGGCAAATGGTTCAGTGATGCTGGTGGTATGAGCTGGATTCAGGGCTTNTTTGGCATGTTGCAGCCTGGGCAGCCGTTATATGTCCTGTTGTATGCAGCAGCTATTGTCTTTTTCAGTTTTTTCTATACGGCACTGGTGTTTAACTCGCGTGAAACAGCTGACAATTTGAAAAAAGCGGGCGCGTTTATACCAGGGATCCGTCCTGGAGAACAAACAGCGAAATATATTGACGGTGTTATGACTCGGTTGACGGGTATTGGTGCCATATATATTACGCTGGTTTGCCTGTTGCCGGAGTTTCTGATTTTGTGGTTCAAGGTGCCTTTCTATTTCGGAGGTACGTCGCTGCTAATCATCGTGGTTGTGGTCATGGATTTCCTGTCCCAGTTGCAGGCACATATGATGTCGCACCAGTATGAAGGTCTAATGAAAAAGGCTAATTTCAAAGCGCAGACGCGTCCCGGCGCTTTGCGCTGATCCGAGTTATTTTCCGAGAGGTTTTTATCATGAAGGTTAGAGCTTCAGTTAAAAAATTGTGCCGTAACTGTCGGGTTATCCGCAGGAACGGGGTTGTGCGTATTATCTGTTCTGACCCGCGCCACAAACAGCGCCAGGGTTAATGATCATTTAGGTTGATAATTAGAAGGGGTTCTGGCAAAATCGCCCGTTTTCCCGGTAGTCTGGAGAATTTTTAATGGCTCGTATTGCGGGTATCAATCTTCCTGTCAACAAGCACGTTGTGATTGGTTTGACCTCAATCTACGGTATTGGTCGCCCGCGTGCTGCTGAAATTTGCAAAGCGGCAGATGTTGTCGCTAGCACTAAAATCCGTGACCTGAGTGAAGATGAAGTGGAGCGCATCCGTCTTGAAGTAGGCAAGTACCTGGTTGAAGGCGATTTGCGTCGTGAAGTCTCCATGAACATCAAACGCCTGATGGACATGGGATGCTATCGTGGCATCCGCCACAGACGCGGCCTACCAATGCGTGGTCAGCGTACCAAGACAAATGCGCGCACCCGTAAAGGCGCGTCGTCCAATTCGCAAGTAATACTGAGATTGCAGGTAGAGTAAGTAATGGCAAGACAGCCTAGAAAAGGTGCAACTGTTAACCTTCGCAAGAAGGTCAAGAAAACTGTCACTGATGGTGTTGCACATATCCATGCATCGTTCAATAACACAATTGTGACCATCACTGACCGTCAGGGCAATGCTTTGGCATGGGCAACTTCTGGCGGTTCCGGTTTCCGTGGCTCTCGTAAGAGCACTCCGTTTGCAGCACAGGTTGCAGCTGAACGTGCAGGTAATGCAGCCAAGGATTATGGCCTGAAAAACCTTGATGTTGAAGTCAAGGCCAATCCTGGCCGTGAGTCTGCCGTGCGTGCGCTGAATAACGTTGGTTTCAGAATCAACAATATTGTGGATGTGACACCGATTCCTCACAATGGTTGTCGCCCACCTAAGAAACGTCGTGTGTAACGGGAGAAAGTCATGGCACGTTATATTGGATATACCTGCAAACTGAGCAGACGTGAAGGTACTGACCTTTACCTGAAAAGCCGTGGCGCTTCTCTGGAAAAGAAATGCAAGCTGGATAAAGCTCCGGGTCAACATGGCGAGAATAAGGCTCGGTTGTCTGACTATGGTGTACAGCTGCGCGAAAAGCAGAAAGTCCGCCGTATTTATGGTGTACTGGAGCGTCAGTTCCGTAATTATTTCACAGAGGCTGCACGCCGTAAGGGTTCTACAGGTGAAAACCTGCTGCAGTTGTTGGAATGCCGTTTGGACAATGTTGTTTACCGTATGGGGTTTGGCTCCACTCGTGCTGAAGCCCGTCAGTTGGTTAGCCATAAAGCAATCAGTGTCAATGGCCAAATTGTCAATGTCCCATCTTACCAAGTCAAACCTGGTGATGTGGTTGCCATTCGTGAGAAAGCCAAAAAGCAAACCCGTGTCCAGGATGCTGTCACTGTTGCAGAGCAGATGGGTTTCCCTGCTTGGGTCGATGTAGACGCAAAGGGATTGACAGGTACATTCAAGTCAGTACCAGACCGTAGTGATTTGCCAGCCGAAATTAATGAATCATTGATTGTGGAATTGTACTCCAAGTAATCACTGATCAGCTTCGAGAGACAGGTATGACCTCGAAAACTACAGAATTGCTGAAGCCGCGTAACGTCCANGTGCAAGAGGCGGGTTTGAATACCTACCGTATTACTTTGGAGCCGTTGGAACGTGGGTTCGGTCACACATTGGGAAATGCGTTACGTCGTATTTTGTTGTCCTCTATTCCGGGCAGCGCAGTGACAGAAGTGCAAATTACCGGCGTGGTGCATGAATACACCAGTATTGAAGGTGTGCAGGAAGACGTGGTAGAGATTCTGTTGAATCTCAAAAATCTGGCCATCCGTCTGAATGCGCGTGATGAGGCGACACTTACGCTGAAAAAGAAGGGCAAGGGTGTTGTGACTGCGGCTGATATTGAACAGGATCATGATGTTGAAATTATCAATCCTGGGCATGTCATTGCGCACATCACTAAGGATGATACTGAGCTGGAAATGAGCCTGACCATTACTCGTGGTCGTGGTTATCAACCGGCATCCGTTCGCCGTGGCNNGGATTCGCCGGAATTGCCTCTTGGCACGTTGGTGTTGGATGCAAGCTATAGCCCGATCACGCGTGTTGCTTACAATGTTGACNNAGCGCGCGTGGAACAACGTACAGATATGGATAAATTGGTGTTGGAAATCCAGACCAATGGTTCCATCAATGCAGAAGAAGCCATCGGTATGGCGGCGCAGATTCTGCAACAGCAGCTGGCAGTGTTCTTTGATCTGCGTATTGAAGAGCCTGTGCGTCGTGAAGAATCTCAGCCAGAAATTGATCCAATATTGCTGCGTCCGGTTGATGATCTTGAACTGACTGTGCGATCAGCTAACTGTTTGAAAGCAGAGAATTTATTCTATATTGGCGATTTAGTGCAGCGTACCGAAACCGAGCTGCTTAAGACACCAAACTTGGGTAAGAAATCTCTGACTGAAATTAAAGATGTGCTGGCACAGCATGGTTTGACGCTGGGCACCAAGCTTGATAATTGGCCACCAGCAGGTCTTGATCACCGTGAAAGCAAAGTGGGTTAACCACGGTTTTGAAGGATAAAGAAAATGCGTCATCGTAATACTGGTCGTCAACTGAGCCGTAACAGCAGTCATCGTAAGGCTCTACTGCAAAGCCTGACCAACTCACTGATTCGCTATGAAGCGATTAAGACAACTTTGCCTAAGGCGAAAGAATTGCGGCGTGTGGCGGAACCGCTGATCACCCGTGCGAAAGAGGACTCAGTCCACAATCGTCGTATCGCTTTCTCCCGTTTGCGTGACAAGGAAGTGGTTGGCAAACTGTTCAATGAGATTGGCTACGTTTTAAAAGTCGTCCGGGCGGTTACCTCAGCATTATCAAATGTGGTTTCCGCGCAGGTGACAATGCGCCGATGGCGTATGTGACTTTAGTGGGTGATGCTGTCAGCGAGCAGGCCGCTGCCGAATAATCTGCATTATTCTGTTTTCAGAAAGGCCGACAGTGTTCGGCCTTTTTGCGTTTATTCGCATTGCTTTATATCATTGCAGTGCAGCATCGAATATGTAGACTGCGTAATTTTTGGATTGAATTCACCATGCAGGACACTCCTACAGTTATCAAGGCAGAAGATGCCCGCAAAACGGCCAAAATTTTCTATTATGGCAATATCCTCTCAGTCCTGATCCCTTTCCCGGTGTTTATTTTGTGGTTTGGTGCATCGATGTTCGTGTATGCAATGTTTCGTCATCATCCAAATCCGCGGGTAGGCTATTATACGCAGATCGGAGCCTACCATTACTATGGCTTGGCTGGCGCATTGGTGCCGATACTGACGTTTGCGCCTGGCGACTTTTTCAAGAACTGGTGGTGGGTGTTGTGGATTTTTGTGCGGCAATATTATTGCCACTCTCCATCCGTCAAATCATGAGGATCAATCGCGACGGGTGGAGTGATACGACCAAGACTCATTGAGGGAGGAATAATGACTGAATTACGTCATGATTGGCGCATTGAGGAAGTGAATGCATTATTGGCGATGCCTTTTAGCGACTTGATGTTTCGTGCGCATCAGGCGCATCGCGCAAACTTTCCGGTTAATCGGGTACAGGTAAGCACCCTGCTCAGTATCAAGACAGGCGCTTGCCCGGAGGACTGCGGTTATTGTTCGCAAAGCGCCAAACATGACACTTCGCTGGAACGTGAACGCCTGCTGCCGCTACAGGAGGTCATCGACTCCGCAAAAGCCGCCAGGGAGCATGGNGCCACCCGTTTTTGCATGGGGGCTGCATGGCGTAACCCGACCGATAAGAATCTGGAGCGGGTCATTGAAATGGTGCAGGCAGTCAAGGATTTGGGGATGGAAACCTGCGTCACGCTGGGGATGTTGACTGATCAGCAGGCACAGCGCCTCAAGGGGGCGGGGTTGGATTATTATAACCACAATCTGGACACTTCNCCTGAGTTCTACGGTAATGTCATTTCCACCCGGACTTACCAGGATCGGTTGGATACGCTGGAAAGCGTGCGCAATGCGGGCATCAATGTTTGTTCCGGCGGCATTCTTGGCATGGGTGAAACCCGTTATGACCGTGCGCGCCTGTTGCAACAGCTTGCAAATATGAAGTTCCATCCTGAGTCTGTGCCGATCAATGATCTGGTGAGGATTGAGGGCACGCCGCTCAGTTCTACAGAGAAGGTGGATCCATTTGAATTCATCCGCACGGTTGCGGCAGCCCGAATTATGATGCCGAAATCTTATGTGCGCCTATCAGCNGGTAGTACTGAAATGTCTGATGAAATGCAGGCATGGTGTTTCTTTGCCGGAGCCAATTCCATNTTTTATGGCGACAAGTTGCTGACAGCTGAAAATCCGGAAGAAAGCCATGACCAACAACTGTTTGCCCGTCTTGGCATTGAGGCGGAAGCAGGGCAGGTTGGCGGAACTTATATGTAGGAGCTGGTGCATTGTGAAGGGCAAGGGTAAGTCTGCAATTTGAGTAAGAAACCTTCCCCATACTACAATAGCCCGTTTTTCTGAATGGCAAACAGCGCCAAGGTCAGCACATGAACTACCCACAGCCTTATGACGTGATTGTTATCGGCGGCGGGCACGCCGGTACGGAAGCCGCGCTGGCTGCTGCGCGCATGGGTAGCCGCACGCTTTTGTTGACCCACAATATCGAAACGATTGGCCAAATGAGCTGTAACCCAGCCATCGGCGGCATCGGTAAAGGCCATTTGGTGAAGGAAGTGGATGCGCTTGGCGGGGCGATGGCGCACGCTGCTGACCGGGGCGGCATTCAGTTCCGTATCCTCAATTCCAGCAAGGGCGCGGCGGTTCGCGCCACCCGAGCACAGGCTGATCGGGCGCGCTACAAGGCGGCGATCCGTTCCATTGTCGAAAACCAGCCCAACCTGCAAATTTTCCAGCAGGCCGCTGATGACTTGATTGTGGAAGGTGGGCGGGTGGCGGGCGTCGTGACCCAGATGGGGCTGCGTTTTTCCGCGCGTGCGGTAGTGCTGACCAGCGGGACTTTCCTTGGCGGTAAAATCCACATCGGCCTGAGCAACCATGCCGGAGGCAGGGCGGGTGATCCACCTTCCATTACGCTTGCCCAGCGTTTGCGCGAACTGCCGTTCAATGTCGACCGCCTGAAAACCGGCACGCCGCCCCGCATTGACGCCCGCAGCATTGATTTCAGCAAATTGGAGGCTCAACCGGGCGATACGCCGACGCCGGTATTTTCCTTTCTTGGCAGTGTGCAGGAACACCCGCCGCAGGTTGCCTGCCATATCACCTACACCAGCAGCACGACGCATGACATTATCCGCAGCGGCCTGGATCGTTCGCCGTTATACACCGGGGTGATTGAGGGCGTTGGCNNGCGTTACTGCCCGTCGATTGAAGACAAGGTCATGCGTTTCGCCGACAAGGAACGCCACCAGATTTTTATTGAGCCGGAAGGTCTGGATACGCATGAAGTCTACCCTAACGGGATTTCCACCAGCCTGCCTTTCGATGTGCAGCATGCGTTGGTGCGCTCGATTCCGGGGTTGGAAAACGCCCATATCACCCGCCCCGGTTACGCCATTGAGTATGANTTTTTTGATCCGCGTGACCTCAGGCCGACGCTGGAAACCAAGGCCATGCACGGCTTGTTCTTCGCCGGGCAAATCAACGGCACGACCGGCTATGAGGAGGCTGCGGCGCAGGGGCTGTTGGCAGGTTTGAACGCAGGTTTGTACGCGCAGGAAAAAGAAGAGTGGTATCCGTTGCGTGATCAGGCTTATCTCGGCGTGCTGGTTGATGATTTGATCACGTTGGGGACACGTGAGCCTTACCGCATGTTCACCAGCCGCGCGGAACACCGTCTGTTGCTGCGCGAAGACAATGCTGATCTGCGCCTGACCGAAAAAGGCCATGAATTGGGGCTGGTCGATGAGGCGCGCTGGGCGGCGTTCTGCACAAAGCGGGAAGCCATTGAGCGTGAACAGCAGCGCTTGCGGNNTACCGTCCTGCATCCGGCGGATGTTGCGGCGGCGGATTGCCAGCGCGTGTTCGGCGATGCGCTTTCCCGCGAATACAAGCTGTATGATCTGCTGCGCCGCCCCAATGTGACTTACGCGGGTTTGACCAGCCTGCCTGCTGTCGGGAGTCCGGTTGTGGATGAAAAGGTGGCGGAGCAGGTCGAAATCCAGTGCAAATACGCTGGCTACATTGACCGCCAGCAGGACGAAATTCACAAACAGCGCCGCAATGAGGAAACCCGTTTGCCTGATTGGTTGGATTATGCTCAGGTGCGCGGCCTTTCCAATGAAGTGAGCCAGAAGCTGCAAGCCCAGCGCCCGGCCACCATTGGCCAAGCGGCGCGCATTCCGGGAATCACGCCCGCCGCGATTTCCTTGCTGCTGGTTCATCTGAAGAAGTCCTCCGCCGCTAATGGCGGTGGCTTGCAGGCAAGCGCCTGATGGGGCTGAACCAACAGGAAAAACTTCAGGGTTATCTGCAACTGCTGCAACGTTGGAACAAGGTTTACAATCTGACCGCTGTGCGCGATCCGGCGCAGATGCAGGTGTTGCATATCGACGACAGTTTGAGCATTGCGCCTTATCTTCAGGGGGAAACTTGTTTGGATGTGGGGAGTGGCGCAGGTTTGCCCGGCATTCCCTGGCCATTGTCCAGCCTGACCGTCAATTTACGCTGCTTGACACCAACGGCAAGAAAACCCGTTTCATGCAACAGGCGGTGCTGGAGCTGGGTCTGCAGAATGTGGTGGTGATTCAGGCGCGGGTGGAGGGTTGGCGGCCGCCCGCCTGTTTTGATGCAGTGATCAGCCGCGCTTTCGCCTCCTTGAATGACTTTGTTACCTTTACGGGTAAACATGCCTGTGAAAATGCTATCCTCTACGCGATGAAGGGGCGCTACCCTCTCAGCGAACTGGCGGAGTTGCCGGAGGGTTGGAAGGTGCGGGCGCAACATTCCCTGCACGTACCCGGTCTGGATGCAGAGCGGCATCTGTTGGAACTACAGCGAGAATTAGTGAGAGTGACTTCATGACGCGAGTGATCGCCATCGCCAACCAGAAAGGCGGCGTCGGTAAAACCACCACCACGGTTAACTTGGCGGCGTCCCTGGCCGCCATGAAGCGCCGCATCCTGTTGGTGGACATGGATCCGCAAGCCAATGCCACCACCGGCATTGGTCTGGATAAGCATGATCAGAGAACCACTCTGACGGATGTCCTGTTNGGGGAGGCGCATGTCACTGAAATCTTGCATAAGCTGCCTGACAGTTCCCTGCATGTTTTGCCGGGTTCGCCAGAATTGACAGTGGCTGAAGTTTCCCTGATGAACAAGGAGCGGCGGGAATATCATTTGAAAGAGGCTTTGGCTCCGCTTCAGGGAGCCTATGATTACGTCCTGATTGACTGCCCGCCATCCCTCAACATGCTGACGGTCAACGCTCTGGTGGCGGCTACAGGCATTATCATCCCTATGCAGTGCGAATACTATGCGTTGGAAGGGCTGAGTGCGCTGGTGGGGACGATTGAACGCATCACTCAGGCAGCCAATCCGGATTTGCAGGTCATGGGTTTGGTGCGCACGATGTATGACCCGCGCAGCAACCTTGCCCGCGATGTGTCTGAGCAGATCAACGCCTTTTTCCGCAATAAGGTCTATAACACCGCCATTCCGCGCAATATCCGTTTGGCGGAAGCGCCCAGCCACGGTTTGTCAGCGTTGGAATATGACAAAAGTTCACGNGGGGCATTGGCATATCTGGCGTTGGCGGCCGAAATATTGCGTAAGGATGCTGCCAAGGTTGTGTCGGATGGGGAACTTGCATGGTGAAAAAGCCAGCTCTTGGGNCGCGGTCTTGACATCCTGCTCAGTTCGGCGCGTGCTCATGGCGAGCAAACGGATGACGTATCCCTGAGGGTTTTGCCGGTTGAGCGTATCCGGCACGGCCAGTACCAACCGCGCACCCGCATGGATCCTGACGCCCTGCAGGAGCTGGCTGATTCCATCAAGGCGCAGGGTTTGGTGCAGCCGGTTGTGGTGCGTAAGCTGGGCGGCGGTGAATATGAACTGATCGCTGGCGAACGCCGCTGGCGTGCCGCACAGCTTGCTGGTCTGCATGAACTTCAGGCCGTCGTGCGTGAAATTCCTGATCAGGCGGCGGCGGCCATGGCGCTGATCGAAAACATCCAACGGGAAGACCTGAATGCCTTGGAAGAGGCCAGTGCCTTGCGCCGCCTGATTGACGAATTTGGCCTTACCCACCAACAGACGGCGGAAGCCGTGGGGCGCTCCCGGGCGGCGGTCACCAATCTGTTGCGTCTGCTGGATTTGCAGGATGAAACTAAAGCCTTGGTGGAGGCAGGACAACTGGAAATGGGGCATGCCCGAGCCCTGTTGGCNCTACANAGGTCGCAACAGATCGAGTTGGCGCAGAAAATCGCTCAACGCCAGCTTTCTGTGCGCGAAACGGAGCGTTTGGTCAAACTATTGCTGGAGGGTGGCGACAAACCTGCCAAAGATTTCAAGCCTGCTCCAGATGTGCTTCAACTGGAACAAAAGCTTACGGATACGCTGGGGGCAAAAGTCGCCATCCGTTACAACCGTGCGGGTAAAGGGAAACTTGTCATTGAATATAACAGCCTGGATGAACTGGATGGGATCTTGGGTCATATCCAGTAATTTTTATGTATAAGGTATTGAATCAGGCAGCGAGTCACTGCATAATACGCGCCTTGTTTTTCGGATTGGTTTTTCGGGAGAATACCCTTGCCTAACATAGCCTCAGCCAGAAAGCGTGTACGCCAAGCGGTCAAGCGTCGCATGCATAACAAGCATCTGCGTTCACGTCTGCGCACCCATATCAAGAATGTGGTCAATGCCATTGCAGCAGGCGACCGTGAAGCCGCCATTAATGCATACAAGGCAGCAGTGCCCATTATTGATTCCACTGCTGACAAGGGTATTATTCACAAGAATAAAGCGGCTCGCCATAAAAGCCGTTTGAATGCACATATCATGGCTTTACAGGCCTGATTTGGCAAAATGATCGGGTATATTTTCCAAGGCCGGTTTATATGAACCGGCCTTTTGCATTTGTATTCTGCTTATGTTGAAGGTGGGTCTGACTGGNGGGATTGGTTGTGGCAAGTCCACAGCTGTCAGACATTTCCGTGCATTGGGAATAACGGTCATTGAGGCTGATGTTGTCGCCCGCCAGATGGTGGAGCCAGGGCAACCCGCTTTGCAGGAAATTACAGCAATGTTTGGGGCTCAAGCTTTGCAGGATGACGGAAAACTTGATCGTGCCTGGTTGCGACGGGCTGTTTTCAGTGATGAACACCGCCTACAACAATTGGAATCCATTCTCCATCCTCTCATACGTCTGGAAATTCTCCGCCAAATCAGTGCTTGCGAACAAGGCCTATATGTGGTGGTTGATGTACCGCTGTTGTTTGAAAAGGGCTATACTGAATTATTTGATCGGATTTTAGTGGTTGATTGTTTGCCAGAAGAGCAGAAGCTCCGGGTCAAGGTCAGGGATGGCAGTGATGATGGTGTGATCGACGCCATTATGCAATCCCAAGTAAGCCGTGATGAGCGGCTACAGCGGGCAGATGATATTGTTGAAAATTCATCATCAATCACTGTTTTTTATCAAAAAATTGATTATTTGCATAATAAGTATGCGAACATGAAAGATGTTTAGTTGATTGCCCCATTGGTTTCTTGGTATAACTGCCAACTAATAGGGCATGCGAAGCATTTTATGATCATCTATAAACAACCCTTGGGCGAAGAGATTCGCCGATTCTCCGAGCCTCACATGATCAGCTACGAGCAACCGCTTAACGAAAAGATTCGCTTGTTTATGCGGTTGGAGTTGTTGATGGGACGGTTTCAATATCACGTTTCCGCCGATCCAAAACCTGAGGATACGGTGGCTGCGTTGCATTTGCTATTGGATTTGTACAATTTGTCTGCTCGCTTGGACGTCAAAAGCGAAATTCTTAAGGAAATTGACCGCATGGGTCAGTCTGTCCGTCTGTTGTTGCGTAACGGGAATGCGGATGCCACCCGCTTGGACAATGTATTGGAAAAGCTCAATTATCACAGTGACGTGTTGTATCAGCAGCGTGGCCAACTGGGTCAGCATTTAAAGAATCATATGTTTTTCAACAGTTTGCGTCAGCGTTCTTCTTTGCCNGGTGGCTTAAACGGTTTTGACATCCCCTTATTTCATTACTGGCAAGAACAGGCGATTGACGTGCGTCTGGAAGATTTGCATGAATGGGCAGCGCCTTATGTCTCGGCTAATGCTGCGGCACACAATATTTTGTCCATTATGCGTGAATTTGGCGAACGCCAGCAGGAAGTGGCGAAAGAAGGCTTTTTCCAGTCCATGTTGGAACTGCGCAAGCCTTATCAGATGATGTGTGTGGAATTGCCGGACAATGTCGATTATTACCCCGAAATCAGCGCTGGCAAACAGCGTTTTACCCTGCGCTTTGTAAATGCGGACATGCTTGCTGAACGCGGCAAACAAATTAATAAGGATGTGCATTTCACCTTGGCGTTATGCGCTTTCTGAGGCGGTTGCTGATTGAATTGTGACTAGGCAGGCGGGCGTTTTGGCCGCTTGCTGTTTGTGGGCACCTTCAGCGCAGTGTCTCCCAAATGGGTTGGGTTTTGTGCTCTGGCTCTGTAGCGGTGGGGGAGGTTTCGGAGGCTTCTTTTGCCGGTGAGGGTTCCGCAGATGAGCTGGGCTCAGGTGCTTCCTTTGCTGGCGGGGATGCTGTGGATGAGCTGGGTTCCAGAACCTCTTTTGCTGGTTCGGGTTCAACGGGTTGCGTTGGTTTTTCCGTTACTATGGCCGCTGTTGGATGGGGCTGTGGAACAACAGGGGATGAAACTGGTTGTCCTGCCGGAGGCGCAGGATCGACTAATAGGGTGTCCTGCTTCAGGATTGATCCATCATCATTCAATACGGTGACTGTCCAAGTGCCGGGCAGGTTGGCGTTGATGTTCTTGTTGGAGTGCACCCGCCAGCGTTGCGCGCCGACCGGGAATTGCAGGCCGAGCTGAAGTGCACCATCCCGTTCCCAACGATGGGTAACGACATGTCCTTGCAGATTGGCCAGTTCGGTAAAGTAATAAATTTCTTGCCCTGCGCTGATCTGCGTCAGTTGGTCAACAGGTTCGTGCGCATTGATTCCGGTTGTGAATGCAGAACGGGAAACTTGCGGGGCAGCCTGGGTTGTTTCCTGGGGCGTGGCCGGAGTGGCGATGGCGTCCTCGGCTTGGACAGCTTGCCAGCTGGGCCAAGGATGAGCAGGAATGTGGCCATTTTTAGGCGGGCATTATGCATTGTTCAGAGACTCCCTTCGTAATCAGTCAATTAGCATGTTGTGTTATGCATGAAGCTTAGTTTAGTGTATTTGCAAAAGGTTCACCGGAGAGCGTGCGGGTTAGGCTTGCCACTGGCGACAACTTACGCTTTACTACTCGATTTATCATGAAAGGCAGGATTGAAAATGCCGAAAAAACAGCTGGGAACGGCTGCTGCGCCACAACCGGATTTTGAAGCGGCCATGGCGGAGTTGGAAAACCTGGTGCAACGTATGGAAAGCGGTGAATTGACGCTGGAGGATTCCCTAAAGGAATTTGAACGTGGGGTGCAACTGACCCGCCTTTGTCAGGAGGCCTTAGCGCCGCTGAACAGCGGGTCAAGCTGCTGGCAGCTGATGGCCGGAGCGTGATTTCCCGCCACAAGAGGAGGCCTGATGCTGAACGTCCACACCCGCCTGCAAACATGGCAGAAGCGTATTGAAGGCGTGCTGGAGGCAGTCCTGCCGCCGCCATCCGCCCATCCGGCAAGGCTGCATGAAGCTTTGCGCTATTCGGTGTTGAATGGCGGCAAGCGGATGCGCCCCTTGCTGGCGTATGCAACCGGCGAGGCGCTTGGGATTGCGCCGGATCATCTGGATATTCCAGCCGCCGCCATTGAGCTGGTGCACGTGTATTCGCTGGTGCATGATGATTTGCCCGCAATGGACAATGATGACCTCCGCCGTGGCAAACCGACTTGCCACAAGGCGTTCGACGAGCCGACCGCCATTCTGGTGGGGGATGCGTTGCAGGCGCTGGCTTTTCAGATTCTGGCTTCCCACCCTGGGATGAATGCATCCCCTGCGCAACGCCTGCGCATGATTGAGCAGCTTGCACAGGCGGTTGGCTCCCGCGGTATGGTTGGCGGCCAAGCGATTGATCTCGCCGCCGTCGGTCGGGAATTGACCGAGGTGGAACTGGAAAACATGCATATCCACAAGACCGGTGCCCTGATCCGCGCCAGTGTTTTGATGGCGGCTTACAGTGTTGAAGCGGTGGATGCGCGTTGTTTGCAGCAACTGAACCATTTCGCCAAATGCATCGGGTTGGCGTTCCGGTGCAGGACGATATTCTGGATGTGGAAAGCGATACCCGGACACTGGGCAAGACCCGTGGGGTGGACGCGGCGGCAGGCAAGCCTACGTACCCTTCCATCATTGGGATGGCGGCTTCCAAGGCCAAATTGCAGGATTTGTATGACGAAGCCATGAGCGCCTTGCTATCATTCGATGAATCCGCGAATTTGCTGCGCGAAATTGCCGAGTTTACGGTCAAGCGTATACGATAAATAAAAACGGACATGCTTACCGCAGTACTTCCATATTGATGCTTTGATGATTTAGGGGTTGGCCAAACGTGCTTGAGACAATCAATTCCCCGTCNGATTTGCGGCGGCTGGATCTGGGTCAGTTACCGGCGTTATGCGCGGAGCTGCGTGAATTNTTGTTAGACTCAGTGTCCACCGGTGGAGGGCATTTTTCGTCCAATCTGGGTACGGTTGAGTTGACGGTGGCGCTGCATTATGCGTTTGACACGCCGTATGACAAGTTGGTGTGGGACGTAGGCCACCAAGCCTATCCGCACAAAATCCTGACTGGCCGCCGTGACCAAATGAGCAGTATCCGGCAGAAAAATGGTTTGTCAGGTTTCCCCAAGCGTTGTGAAAGTGAATACGACACCTTTGGGGTTGGGCATTCCAGCACTTCCATCGGTGCCGCGTTGGGGATGGCGCTGGCGGCGCAGCANAAAGGCGAGGATTTCCATTCCATCGCCATTATCGGTGATGGTGCCATGACAGCGGGGATGGCGTATGAGGCGCTCAACCACGCAGGCGATTTGGACGCCAACCTGATCGTGGTGCTGAATGACAATGAGATGTCGATTTCCCCGAATGTGGGGGCATTGCGTAAATACCTGACGCGTTTGCTCTCCGGGCGTATGTATTCGACCATGCGCGAAAGCGGCAAGAAAGCGCTGTCGCACAGCAAATCCCTGTCCAAGCTTGCCAAGCTGACTGAGGAACACATGAAGGGCATGGTGCTGCCCGGCACGTTGTTTGAAGAAATGGGCTTCAAGTATTACGGNCTGATTGATGGGCATGATGTGGAGGAACTGGTGCATGTGCTGGAAAACCTCAAGCAGATCAANGGNCCTCGCCTGCTGCATGTGCTGACGCANAAAGGCAAGGGTTATGAGCCTGCTGAAGAGGATCCTTGCGCTTACCACGGCGTCACCCCGTTCAATTTGAAAACGGGGCTGGTGTCCAGCAGCAANAAATCAACACCCACCTATACACAGGTTTTCGGTCAATGGCTGTGTGATATGGCGGCGCAGGACGAGCGCCTGATCGGGATTACGCCCGCCATGCGTGAAGGCTCCGGCTTGGTGGATTTTTCCGTGCAATTTCCGCAACGTTATTTTGATGTCGGCATCGCCGAGCAGCATGCGGTGACACTGGCGGCTGGCTTGGCTTGTGAAGGGCTGAAACCGGTAGTGGCGATTTATTCTTCATTTCTGCAGCGGGCGTATGACCAGTTGCTGCATGATGTCGCCGTCCAGAACCTGCCGGTGCTGTTCGCTATTGACCGTGCTGGACTGGTGGGGGCGGATGGTNNGACGCATTCCGGCAACTATGACCTGTCATACCTGCGCTGCATACCCAATATGGTGGTGATGGCTCCTGCCGATGAAAATGAGTGTCGCCAGATGTTGTTCACCGCNTTTTTGCTGGATTGCCCGACGGCGGTGCGCTATCCGCGCGGCAAGGGCGTCGGCATTGAGCCTCAAGCCAGAATGGAGGCCATCCCGGTGGGCAAGGCGTTGACGTTGCGTAGCGGTAGCGGTGACGTCGCCATTTTATTGTTCGGGTCGCTGCTGGCGGAAGCGCAGGCGGCGGCGGAAGAGTTGGATGCAACCCTCGTCAATATGCGTTTTGTCAAGCCGTTGGACAAGGCCATGCTGCGGGAACTGGCGCAAGCCCACAGCCTGCTGGTGACGTTGGAAGACAATGCGGTGATGGGTGGGGCGGGCAGCGCAGTGAATGAGTACCTGCATGAAGCTGGGCTGTCGGTGGATGTGATGAATTTGGGTTTGCCAGACGCCTATATTGAGCATGCTCAACGTGAGGAACAGCTTGCCGCTTGCGGGTTGGATGCACCAGGCATTGTGCAACGGGTGCGGGCTGGTTATGGNGGGCGGATTCGCATTGGCTTAACCTTGTGTCCTGTGCCACAATATGTCGCCAAATGATGTGTCAGGAATCGACTATAATCCTATGAAAAGTTCGGTTTCTCCCGTGTTTCCAATTCCTGAGGAGTTGTTCCATGAAGTTTTTNGTCGGCTTNTTTAGCCTCGAATGGATGCGTGTTTTTGATTTTATTGCGCCATTGGTTATCCGTTTGTTCCTTGCCCCGATGTTCTGGATTTCAGGGGTCAAGCGCCTGGGGCTNTTTTCCAGTTCTGATTTCGTTGTTTATAACCCTTTGACTTGGTTGAATACGGAAGCTTTCCAACAAAGTGCCGCCAGTATGCACAATTCCTTGTTCACTGGCATGGGGGCGGAAACGCTGGTCATTTTGTTGGGTGTCATAGAGCTTGTCGCCGCGATTTGTTTGGTGCTGGGGTTTGCTGTGCGTTGGGTGACGCTGGCGTTGATGTTCGTGGTGGTGGTGTTGGGGCTGATTGCTATGGGTGACGCAGGTTTCGTCAATACCATGGAGCAACTGGTAATGAGCCATGGTTATACCAATATGACGAACAATTTGACGGAAGTGTATCTGGTCTATTTCATTCTGTTGTTGGCCTTGTTCTTTATGGGTGCTGGCCGTTGGTTCAGCCTGGATTGGTATGTTTACCGCAGCTTTATGAAACGCATCGATGACAAGGCGGCGGCNCAGCATGATCCGTTCGAAATTGATGCTACCGACGAGCCTGGCATTAGCAAGGTATAATGGCTTCCCCCTCTGCAAAAGGCTGCTTTAGGCAGCCTTTTTATTGGCGGATTTCCCCGCGTTCACGCATTGCCTTGACTTTGGCGTCGTTACGCTTCATCAATTGCAGGGTCAGATAGATTTTGGCTGGAATGGACAGGAACAATCCGCCAGCAATCAGCCCCGCCACAATGGCAATGCCCTTTACCCCCGGGCNGGTCACAATGTCCGTGAAGATCACCAGCCCTACGCCTGTGGCGCTGATGCTCAGGCCGACAATAATCAGGGCAAACATAAAACGTGTCACCTGTTGTTCTTTCATGGTTGCCTGCCTTTGCGGATAAATGAAAACGCTGATTATCCTATTGTGGATACGGGAGTAATTGACCGTTGTCAATTATGCAGGATCAACCAGTTGCCGAACTGAAAAGGTGCAGCTGTTGCCCCAGTTTTTGCAACAGTGCGTCCCGTTGTTGCAGGGCTTTTTCCTTGTGCAACAATTGCTGGTTGAGCTGGGCGATGATGGTGTCCTTCAGGTTGATCACTTTGTCACGCTGTTCAATTTTGTGTTCATAACTATGGTGTTCTGTGGCCAACGCCTGTTGTTTGCCAGTTAGCGTCGCCAGCATTTCCAGTTGTTGTTGCAAGGCGGTTTCCCGTCCTACGTATTCACGTTCACGGTCGTTGAGGGCGTCTGCGCGTTGCTGGATTTTGCGCAGGGTTTCTTCCTGTGCGCTTTCTTTCTGCTGATATTGGTTGATCAGTTCTGCTAGGCGGGTATGCAAGGTTTGTAAGGTGGCGTCCCGTTCGGCGAACTGGCGTTCGCGGTCGCTGAGGTGGGTTTCGCGTTGCTGGAGCGTTTGTTCCTGCTGTTGCAGCAATTGTGTGGCTCTGTCCCGTTCGGCTTCTTGTTGCTGCTGCCTTGCGGTGAGTGCCGCTAGGGTGTCCATATGCTGTAACAGCAGGGCTTCGCGGCTGGCGTGCTGACGTTCGCGTTCGGCTAGGCTCTCTTCCCGCAGGCGGATTTCTTCCTCCCGTGTCCCTAGTGTTTGCTCACGCTCATTGAGCAGGCGGCCTTGCTCCAGAATGTGCTGGTCTTTGGCCTGCATGACCCTGTCATGTTCGCCAAGCTGCTGGGTTATCGTCTCCAGTTGTTGCGTCTGCTGCTGGACGAACTGGTCTTTTCCACCAGCAATTGGTCTTTGCTGCTGCTGAGGGTGGCGTATTCGGCCAGACGCTTTTCCTTGTCAAGCAGGAGGTTTTCCATTTCCTTGATATGGGCGTCATGGCTGGCGATGCGCTGTTGGTGCTGTTGCAGGCTGTGGTCAATCGCCAGGATTTGTTCCTGCAGGGAGTTTATCGACTGGTCACGTTGCTGGATATGTTTGTCGCGTTCCTGGAGTTGAAGGAATTGGGCGCTGATCTGTTCATCCCGGCGTTGCAGGTTACGTTCCCGCTCATGGATGGTCTGGTCGCGGACGGTGAGCAATTGCTCCTTTTCCTGTAACTGCACGCCGCTTTGGATGAGCAGTTGTTCCCGTTCTTGGCTGATCTGTTCTTTTTCATGCAGCAGGCGGGTCTGCTCGGCCAGTTGTTCATTGCGCAGGCTAATTTGGTCTATTTTACGCCGTACCAACGTGTCGCGCTGGTGGAGCTGCAAGTCTTTTTCCAGGAGCAGGTCATCCCGGCGTTGCAGCAGGCGGTCAACATCCGCAGGCGCAGGTCACGCTGCTGAATCTGGGAGTCACGCTCCTTCAGGTGGCGGTCACGGTCAGTCAGCTGACGGTTGCGTTCATGCAGGAGCTGCTCATGAACGTAGATCCGTTGCTGGTGCTCATGCACCCAACGGTTGAGGGCATCTAGCTGTTGACTGAGCTCTTGGATGCTTTCATCCCGTTTGGCGACCTGTTTGTCGCGGTTTTCAATCTCACGGTCCCGCTTGCTGATGTGGTTGTCTTTTTCTTCCGTGCGGCGGTTACGGATGTGGATTTGGTCTTCGCGTTCGAGGATGTATTTTTCTTTCTGGCTGGCAAGCTGCTCAATGTCGCGGGCGCGGTTTTCCAGTTCACGGATGATCTGGTCACGTTCGTGGATGACTTCTTCTTTCTGTTGGAGAACGGTATGGCGTTGGGCGAGCTGGTTTTCGAATTCTTGGACGTTGCCCTGGCTGGCTTGCAACAACTTTTCTTTGTCGTGGAGCAACTGTTCCTTGCGCTCCATATGTTGGTCACGATCCCGCAGCGCCTGTTCCAATGAGCCGATGAGCTGCTCTTTGTGCTTGAGGGCAGTGTCAAGTTCGTTCAACTTTTCCTCTGTCGCCTGTAGACGCCCATAAGCATCACGCCAGCGGTCAATTAACGTCTGGCGATCAGCAGCGGTCAGGAAACGATTGCCCTCGATTTTTTCAATCAGTGTCAATTCTTCGCGGTTCATTGTCATGCTGTTCGGCAGCTTATCCGGTTGTTCGCTGTGTGGCATAATAATGTGCTAAAAATAACAGGGCATGAATCAAGCACAAAAACAGAACCCCATGAGGTTATTAGCACTCTAAGAGGAAGAGTGCTAATATGAGCCATAACACTAACAGGAGGCTACATACATGAGCAACGCATTGATGCTGAGAGGACAAACCTTGCCGGTTCCGGTAGGGAATCTGGAAAGCTACATCCATGCGATTCATTCCATCCCTGTGCTGGAAGCCGAAGAAGAACGCGAACTGGCGGAGCGTCTGAGATACGCAGGCGATTTGGAGGCTGCGCGTCAATTGATCCTGCACAACCTACGTTTTGTGGTGAAGGTGGCGCGCGGGTATAGCGGCTATGGCTTGCCACTGGGTGATTTGGTGCAGGAGGGCAATGTTGGTTTGATGAAAGCCGTCAAACGTTTTGAACCTGAAATGAATGTGCGCCTGATCTCTTTCGCCGTGCATTGGATTCGGGCGGAAATTCACGAATTTATCCTGCGCAACTGGAAAATTGTCAAAGTGGCGACCACCAAGGCGCAGCGCAAGCTGTTTTTCAATCTGCGTAGCAGCAAGCAGCGGCTGGGATGGCTGAATCACGAGGAAGCCCAAGCCATGGCTGAAGATTTGGGCGTCAGCACAGCTGAAGTGCTGGAAATGGAGAAACGCCTTAGCGCCAATGATGTCGCCTTCGACTTGAGTATGGATCAGGAGGACGATGACTCCGCCAGCTTCTCACCCAGCCAGTATTTGGCAGCGGATGATGCCGATCCGGCGGAAACACTGGAAGCGGAAGAGTGGGACACTTACACGCGGGAACGCTTTCAGGATGCATTGGCGAAGTTGGATGCACGCAGTCAAGATATTCTGGCCAACCGCTGGTTGGTTGAAAACAAGGCGACTCTGCATGAACTGGCAGAAAAGTACAATGTATCTGCCGAACGTATCCGCCAATTGGAAAATGCAGCCATCAACAAACTGCGGTTGGGTGTGATGGAAGCTGCGTAAAGCTGAGAAAGTGCGCCGATTGTTGGGACGATAAAAAGGCCGCAAAAGCGGCCTTTTTAGTGAAGATGCCGGTGTTTAACCGAAGAACGCTACCGACAGGAAGCTGAACCACGCAAAAACAATCATCCCTATAATGAGAAGCATCGGGAAGCCAAAATCCCAGCTCAACATGTCTACATACCTCTATTAATCTTTGCAGGGGAAAGGATAAAAGAATACCTCCACCCTGACAAGATCAAAAGGCACTTGCAAATACATGTAACTGGCCAAAATGAAAACCACTCATCTTGGCCGTTTAGGCTTTTCTCTTGCTTAACCGGAGAAAACAACAG
The DNA here is from genome assembly GCA_013693955.1 of Candidatus Thiothrix singaporensis. Lineage (GTDB taxonomy): Bacteria > Pseudomonadota > Gammaproteobacteria > Thiotrichales > Thiotrichaceae > Thiothrix > Thiothrix singaporensis. Next base: position 106,683 of record CP059265.1, read on the forward strand.
AAAAAAGCTGAACCACGCGAATAGAATAAGGGCAATGACGATTGCTGCCGGTAAGCCGTAGTCAAAACTCAACATGTTATTTCCTCTCTAATAAAGTCGCTTAGTGGTGCATAGTATGCCGAAAGATATTAACCGGTATCTTGACATGACTCAATAATACCGGAATCCTTTCATCTCCATGTCATCAGAGACGGGCAGACTATGCGGCAGTCTGTCAGGCAAAAGGAAACGGAGATGCTCAGGTTAAACCAACTCATCCTGCGCACGGACGTTAGTGGGATGCCGCTGGAATGGATACATTTTCAAACAGCGGTCAAACTTTATTATACTGAGCAGGTGGCCTACACTTGCGGGACTCCCATTCTTAAAATCCATGGCGGCGTCAACGCCAAAACCGGACACCGTAGCCGGATTGACCTCAATTCCATCATTGCCACCTACGGCAGCAAACATACGCTGTATGAGCACTATGTGCCGCCGCTGAACAATCCAACCTTGTTTCGGCGCGATGACCATATCTGTTTGTATTGCGGCGAACGCTTTCTGGAAAAGGATTTATCCCGTGACCATGTCATGCCGTTGGTTCGGGGCGGGCGCGATGTGTGGACGAACGTCGTCACTGCCTGTAAGCACTGCAATAGCCACAAGGGTGGGCGCACGCCAGAACAAGCCCACATGCCGTTGCTGGCGATCCCGTTTCAGCCCAACTATGCGGAATACGTCTATCTGCAGGGGCGGCATATTTTGGCAGATCAGATGGAATTCCTGAGCGCCCACTTCCCGCGTGACAGCAAACTGCGGGAACGCAACCATTAAAAGGGCGGATTTTGTCCTATAGTTAGGGCTGGTTCATCAAGGAGTTGTCTATGCCTGCCTCGAGTTCGTTATGGAGCCGTTTGTTTGCGTGGTTGTTCGGGCGCAATGCATCGGTTCCAACGGAAACGCCTACTGCTGCACCCAACGTGACTCCCGCGCCTGCACCATCCCCGCCGCCTACACAGCCGGTTGCTCCCGTTGCGCCGCCCGTCCCTGCGCCACCAGTGTTTGCGCCGCAAGGCGACCGGGAGCAGCCGGTTGTGCCGGATTTGCCGACAGGGGGTGTTTTGCCAACGGAAGGCGTCAATTTGGGTTTCCGTATGTTGTGGAACAACCATCCGGCCATTGCCGATGGCGATGTATTCCCCTGCAAGGATGGGCAAGGCAACCCCTATTTCGGCAATCAGTGCGGCATCATGATGGGTTCCTGCTTGTTACGCAGCGGCCTGCTCGCTGGTTATGACCAGTCGGTTTGCTGGTATTCCGGTCACCGNGGGCACACCCTGCGGGCGCGGGAGTTGGCCGAGTGGATGCGCCGCCATCCAGACCGTTTTGGGCTGGTGGAAATCCGCAGCAATGTGTCCTGGGGTGCGTTCAATGGGCGCACCGGATTCGTCTGTTTCCAGAATTTCTGGGGCGAAGGGAATCAAGGCGACCATATTGATCTGTGGGATGGCACCGGGCTAGTCCGGCGGGAGACGGACGCCAGCTTGGAAGAGGGAATGGCGCATGGTTCACTGGATTATTTCGAGCGTTCTGAGGAGGTCTGGTTTTACCGTGCACTAGGAAGTTTGGCGGCAGTCGCCCTGCCACTATTTTTGCTGGCAGCTTGCGATTCAGGATCGCAACCGGAAGATAGGCCACTGGTCTTGCCGGAGCGCCTGGACAAGCCGCACGTTTCAGACCAAGCGAGTGTTGGCGGTTTGCATCTGGCATTGTGGGATGATGGCGGCGGCTGCAAATTGCAGGTCGGGCAGGCGGCTCCGTCAACTTGGCTCAAGCCGATGGCNCCGTGTTATTTCATGCTGTCGCCGGGTGGGCAGCGTGTGCAGGTCTACCGGCATGACAAGACCACCTTGGTGGTCGCAGTGATTGGCACNCCCGCCAAGGGCGAGCGGTGCGGACAGGAAGTGCAAGGGCTGGTCGTCAAGAACGGAAATGTCACCCCTTCATCCGCCGGGATGCAGGGCAGTGTTTATTGCGCTGCGCAGGGTTTGCAGAATTATCAGTACGATCTGTTGGCGAAGTGACAGGGCGGGTCAGTTGCCTTCCACAATAAAACTGGCGTCGAAATTGGTGGGATAGCGGCTGCGCAGTTTGTCGCGCATGTTTTCCGCCTGCAACCGGTTGCCGTATGCCCCAACCCGTAATTTGAACATCAGCCCGCGCGGCGTATTCAGGCTGACCAGATAAGCGTCGTAGCCATCCCGGAGCAATTGGTCCCGCCAAACATATAGCTGCCTGGAGTCATAGCCTGCTGCGACCTGCACTGCATAGCGGTTGTCCGTATAGCTGGTTTCTTCCTGCTGGCGGGTGACGGGTGCGGAACGGTGGTGCTGGGTTGCCTTGTAGTAGTGGGTGTTGTCGGGTTCCCAAACATCCTCGTTGTAATGCTCGTTGTGTTGATTGTCTGGCCTGATGCTGGCGCTCCAATCAGAAAGGTTGGGTTTGTAATTGACGAACGGCAGCTTTCCGGCGCGATACAACAACACCAACAGGATTGCACCCGCCACCAGCAGTAGCGAGTGGATCAGCTTGAAAACAAAGCCACGCTGTTTGACAAGAGAACCTGTTGACATCCTGCCTGAACCGTTCACTCCAACCTCTTCTTTTGGCGTTTTGCAGCCCTATGACTATAGACAAAAAGGTTGGCCTGCGGGAACCGAAAATCCGCCGTTCACCGTTTTGCGAGCGCTTTCATCCAGAACACCATTGGTTTGGGGGATGCCGCTGTTTCGTGGGTGTCTTTCCATTCATAAGTGGTGCGCAGTTCAGGGTGCTGTTCGTAACCGAAACGGTGCCAGATGGCATCCAGCGGGACATAACCGGCAGGGCGCAACGGGTGATCAATAGGGCGCTCCACCCCACAGAAAGTCAAGTGACTGAAACCGCCCAGCTGGCGGGCGTGGTCTTCGCGCCCCTGGAAGAAAGCCTTGTAGACGCCGCGCCCACGGTATTGCGGCAACAGCACGGATTCGGCGCAGTAGAACAAGGTTTGTGGGTTGTAACCTTGCGTTACGAACGGCTTCTGGAAATCGGCTTCCTCATGCGCCATTGGCAGGCCGGTGGAAACGCCGACGACCTGCCNCCCATCAAGTGCCAGCACGGCGATGCTGTCAGGCGAGTTGAGGTAGGTTTGCAGGTAGCGGGCTTCGTATTCCTCTGTCCCATCGTAGAGGTAGGGGAACTCGCGGAACACGGTGATGCGCAAACGGGCAAGGTCGGCCACATACGGCGCAATCGCGGAGCCGGACAAGTGCACAATATGGAGTGGGCTGTTCATGTCTGGGATGGTAAGGATAAGTCCGGGAGGTGGCAAGAGACCCGCTTGGACGGCAAAGCCGTCAGCAATCCTGGGTTTGCGTATTGGCGGACAATTTCAGCCCTGCCACATAAGCAGCGCTGTAAAACAGGCTGGATTGCAATGGGTTAAACGCCAGCAGCGGTACGGCGATGGCGTTGCTGGCGCTGAAGCCGATCCACAAATACAGGTTTTTATCCAGGCGTTTGTGCAGGCGGCTGGCCATGCCGAACAGGCAGTCAAGCGGCTGCAAACTGTCATTCAGCAACAGGATTTGGGCGACCTCGCTGGTAATGGCGGAAGCGCTGCTTAAACAGACGGACACATTGGCCTGTTTCATGGCGATGGCGTCGTTCAGCCCGTCGCCGATAAAGCAGACCCGGCGGCCTGNTTCCTGCAACTGCTGGATCANGGCCGCCTTGTCCTGCGGCAGGACTTCGCCGTAAGCGGCATCCAGTCCCAGTTCGGCGGCCAACCGTTCGGTCGGTGCCTGCTGGTCGCCGGAAACAATGGCCAATTGCTGGAAACCACGCTGGCGCAAGGCACCGATCAGGGCTGGAACTTCCGGCCGCAAGCGTGGATGCAGTTCCAGCGCGCCCTGGATGCCGTTATCCACCGCAATCAGGATGAACGTATGCCCAGCGGCGGCCTGCATCGCCGCTGAGATCGGGGCGGGCAGGGTATGCTGGCCGGTCGCCTGTTGGATGAAACGCTGGCTGCCGACGCGGATTTCGTGCCGATCCACCCTGACGGTGACGCCCAGCCCCAGCTCATAGCGGCTGTCGGTTACATTGGGAAGAGCCAACTGCTGCTCAATGGCTTTGTCATAAATGGCGCGGGCAATAGGGTGCTCCAGCCGTTGTTCCGCCGCTGCCGCCAACGCCAGCAGGCTGTCGGCATCCAGGTCGGCGCAGGTGATGATCGAAGCGACTTCGGGGTGTGTCCGCGTCAAGGTGCCGGTTTTGTCAAACAGGATGGTGTCGATGTGTGGCAGTTCTTCCAGCATGCGCCCATCCTTGATGAAAACGCCCTGACGCATGACGCCTTGCATGTGCGCGGCTGTTTGGGTCGACAGCATGGAGCGGACGGCATTGAGCGGGGCGCTGAACAGCAAGGCCATGGCCGGGTTAGGCCGACAAACGGGATNGGCGGCGGCGCTGGTGGCGATGATTGGCAGGGCGATGCGGTTGGCAGGNNCTTCGCCTTTCAGCTGCAACTGTGTCTTGTAATCGCGGGTCTGGCTTAACAGCGTGTTCAGCTTGCTGATGCGGGTTTCAGCGCCGCTGTGCGCGGCCTGAACCACAATGCGGCCACTCAGGACGATGGTGGCCGCCATGACGGTATCGCCCACGGTTTNTTCCAGCGGATTGGCTTCGCCGGTTAACGCTTGTTGGTGNNCCAAGGCGGAGCCTTCCAGGATCAGCCCATCCACCGGAATGGTGACGCCGGTGCTGACAATGACGCCGTCCCCGGTTTGCACCTGCTCCAGCGGGACTGCTGTTCTACGCCNGTCCGTTGCAATCCAGACGGTTTCAGGCGTCTGGTGGAAGGCGGCGGCGGCCAACTGGCCGGAGTCTTCCCGGCTTTTGCTGATCAGGTAGCTGCTGAAATGGTACAGCACATTGTGCATGGCGGCAGCGAAGTTGTTGCCGGTCGCCACCAGTAGGATGGGCACAATGGAGCTGTAGCTGTCGTTGGTGATTTTTTCTGCGTGCGCCAAGTNTTCAAAAGCCCGCTGCAAAATGGGCGTCAGGGTGTAGCTGACCACGCCGATGCTGAACAAGGCAAACGGCGGGGNCAGAAACGTGCTGGCGGAAACCATCAAGACCGAGACGCCGCTGATTTTGGCTTGCAGCAGGCTATCCGCCGGGTCGCTGTCTTCCGCCTGTATTGCTGTTGCTGGCAAGGTGGAAGGCGTGGCCGCCGGGCGGGCTTGGCGGGAATCCAGCAGGCGCTTGCCCGCATAGACGCCTGCCATGATGCCAAGATTGATCAGTAACATGTCCGCTGTTTCTCCTCAGCAGGATGCGCCGGTCGGGTTGGAAAGCGTTCAGTTGCACGTTCTGCCCCGACCCGGTGCTTGTTTGCCTTGATTTTACAGAATGGCCGGAATTTAGCATGACGCCGGGTGCCTGGGTGGTTTAGGTAACATTTCTTTACATTACTGCCTGCGTTGGCCGCTGGCGGCAAACTTATCCACAGCCCCGTCTTGAATTTCCACACTCTTCACCCCAGATTTGCCTCATCCGACGCACCGCGTCCCACCCTATTTGAAAAAGAAGGTAGCCCACATGAGAATGGATAAACTGACCAGCAAATTTCAGTTAGCCTTGCAGGATTCCCAGTCCCTCGCCCTCGGGCGGGATCACCAGTTCATCGAACCCGTCCACCTGATGATTGCCCTGCTGGATCAGGAAGGCGGCGGGGTGCGTGGCCTGCTGACCAAGGCCGATGTCAACGTCAACCAGTTGCGCTCCAGGCTGGGCGAGGCGCTGGATCGCATTCCCACGGTGTCCGGCGGCGATGCGGGCAGCGTGCATGTGTCCAACGACCTCAGCAAGCTGCTGAACGTCACCGACAAGATCGCCCAGCAGCGCAAGGACCAATACATTTCTTCCGAACTGTTCGCGCTGGCAGCGTTGGAAGACAAAGGCACGCTCGGCAACCTGCTGCGTGAAACCGGTGCCACCAAAGGCGCGTTGGAAAAAGCCATCGAATCCATGCGTGGCGGCCAGACCGTCAACGACCCGAACGCCGAAGACCAACGTCAGGCGCTGGAAAAATACACCATCGACCTCACCGAACGCGCCGAGCAGGGCAAGATCGACCCCATCATCGGGCGTGACGAAGAAATCCGCCGTATGGTGCAAATCCTGCAACGCCGCACCAAGAACAACCCGGTGCTGATCGGCGAACCCGGCGTCGGCAAGACCGCGCTGGTCGAAGGTCTGGCGCAACGCATCGTCAATGGCGAAGTGCCGGAAGGCGTCAAGGGCAAACGCCTGTTGTCGCTGGATCTTGGCGCGCTGCTGGCTGGCTCCAAATACCGGGGCGACTTTGAGGAGCGTCTCAAATCCGTGCTGAATGACATTGCCAAATCCGAAGGCAATATCATCCTGTTCATTGATGAAATCCACACCATGGTCGGTGCAGGCAAGGCCGAAGGCGCGATGGATGCGGGCAATATGCTCAAGCCCGCCCTGGCGCGTGGCGAACTGCACTGCGTCGGCGCCACCACGCTGGACGAATACCGCCAGTACATCGAAAAGGACGCCGCGCTCGAACGCCGCTTCCAGAAAGTGCTGGTCGACGAGCCGACGGTGGAAGACACCATCGCCATCCTGCGTGGCTTGCAGGAAAAGTACGAAGTGCATCATGGCGTCGACATCACCGACCCGGCGCTGGTTGCGGCGGCGACGCTGTCGCACCGTTACATCACCGACCGCCAGTTGCCGGACAAGGCCATCGACCTGATCGACGAGGCCGCTTCCCGCATCCGCTTGGAAATCGACTCCAAGCCGGAGGCGCTCGACAAGCTGGAACGCCGTTTGATCCAGCTCAAGATCGAACGTGAAGCGCTGAANAAAGAATCTGACGACGCCTCCAANAAGCGGTTGGCCGACTTGCAGTCTGAAATCGACAAGCTGGAGCGCGAGTTCGCCGACTTGGAAGAAATTTGGAAGGGCGAAAAAGCCGCGATGCAGGGCACGACCCACATCAAGGAAGCGCTGGATCAGGCTCGCTTGGAGTTCGACACCGCCAGACGCGCGGGCAACCTGCAACGCATGGCCGAATTGCAGTACGGCAGGATTCCGGAACTGGAGCAACAACTGGCGGCGGCGGATGCGGCTGTCAACGGCGCACAGGAAACCAAGCTGCTCAAGAACAAGGTGACGGACGAAGAAATCGCCGACATCGTGTCCCGCTGGACAGGCATTCCGGTCAGCAAAATGCTCGAATCCGAAAAGGACAAGCTATTGCACATGGAAGACGTGCTCGGCAAGCGCGTCATCGGTCAGCGTGAAGCGGTGGTGGCGGTTTCCAATGCCATCCGGCGCNNGCGCGCCGGGCTTTCCGACCCGAACCGTCCGAGCGGCTCGTTCTTGTTCCTCGGNCTGACCGGGGTGGGCAAGACCGAGCTGACCAAGGCGCTGGCGCAATTCCTGTTCGACACCGATGAGGCGATGGTGCGCATCGACATGTCCGAATTCATGGAAAAGCATTCCGTCGCGCGTCTGATCGGTGCGCCTCCGGGCTACGTGGGTTATGAGGAAGGCGGTTATCTGACCGAAGCGGTGCGCCGCCGCCCGTATTCCGTGATCCTGCTGGACGAAGTGGAAAAGGCGCATGCCGATGTGTTCAACGTGCTGCTGCAAGTGCTGGACGATGGCCGCCTGACGGATGGGCAGGGGCGCACAGTCGACTTCCGCAATACCGTGATCATTATGACATCGAATCTCGGCTCACACCTGATCCAGGAAATGGCAGGCGAGGAAAACTACGAGCGTATGAAAGCGGCGGTGATGGACGTTGTGGGCACGCATTTCCGCCCCGAATTCATCAACCGCATCGATGAGACTGTGGTGTTCCATCCGCTNGACCAGGCCGAAATCCGCCAGATCGCCGACATCCAGCTCAATAACTTGCGCAAGCGGCTGGCGGCACGCGAACTCGGCATCAATGTGACCGAGGCCGCGCTGGATCTGATCGCGGCGGCCGGTTTCGACCCCGTTTACGGTGCGCGTCCGCTCAAGCGTGCGGTGCAGAGCCAGTTGGAGAATCCGCTGGCGCAGCAAATCCTCAGCAGCAAGTTCATGCCNGGGGACACCATCGTGGTGGATGTGCAGGACGGCCATTTGACGTTCTCGCCGTTGATTGAAGCGCAGGAAGTGGGCGAAGGTTGATTCTTGCGTCATAAACAAAAAGCGCTGTAGAAATGCGGCGCTTTTTGTGATGCTCAGGGTTGCGCCTGCAGATGACTGCCCGTATGGTACGTCAGCCGCACCCGTTCCCCGCNTGACAAGGGTTGCCGCAGCTGGATGCTGAACAACGAAGGGCGGTGCGCATTGCGCTGGCGGATGGCGGATGAGTGCTCCACCCAGCCGTTTTCTTGCGGGCGGCCTTGCGCATCCAGCACGGTGTAATCCACATGCCCAAAGCGCACCGGCTCGGAACGGGTCAGGTGAATCTGCCCCTTGATGAGGTTTGGTTGGCCATCTGCGCCGTTTTCCACCCGCAGGGAACGGAAGGTGACGGGTGCGGTGTTGGCATCGGTGGCGAAAGTGACGCCCGCGCCGCTGGCGGGAGGGGTTGCGCAAGCGCTGGCTCCCAGCAGCCATAAGAGGGCGAGAACGTTGGCGGCAGGTTTGTACATGGTGTTATCTCCTTGAAAGCGGGTTGGGTCAGACGCTGGTTTCGTGTGAGCTGGGCGGTATCCGCGCTTTTTCGCCCTTGAGGATGAATTGGCGGTACAGCAGTGGCAGCAGGATCAGCGTCAGGGTGGTGGAACTGACCAGCCCGCCGATCACCACGGTCGCCAGCGGTTTCTGGATTTCGGAGCCGCCGGTGGCGAACAGCAGCGGCACCAGTCCCCAGGTGGCGATACTGGCGGTCATCAGTACCGGGCGCAGACGGCGCAACGCCCCTTCGCGCACGACCGCAACTCCCCGGAAACCTTGCTTGCGTAACTGATTAAAGAAGGTCACCAGCACCACCCCGTTGAGCACCGCAATCCCCAACAGGGCGATAAAGCCCACCGAGGCAGGCACCGACAGGTATTGCCCGGAAATCCCCAGGCTGAAAATCCCGCCGATCAGCGCCAGTGGCACGTTCCCCATCACCAGCACGGTCTGACGCACATCGCGGAACGTCAGAAACAGCAGCAGGCCAATCAGCAACAGCGCCAGCGGCACCACCACCATCAGGCGTTGCGCGGCGCGTTGCTGGTTTTCGAATTGCCCGCCCCAGGTAATGTTGTAACCGGCAGGCAGTTTGAGTTTCTCCGCCACCGCTTGCTGGGCTTCTTCCACGAAGCTGACCAGATCGCGCCCGCTGACATTGCTTTGCACGGTGACAAAGCGCCCGGCGTTTTCGCGTTTGATGGAAANCCTACCGTCGGTGCGGATCAGTTTTGCCACCTGATCAAGGCTGATGGTGCGGCCATCCGGGAGGGTCAGGCGAATGTTCTGCAAGGCGGTGGGGGCGTTGCGCAATTCGGCGGAACCACGCAGTTGCAGCGGAATGCGGCGGCCTTCCTGCTGGATGGTGCCGATGATTTCGCCTTCGAGCTGAGTGCGTAACAGCGCGGCAATGTCATCCACCGTTAGGCCGAAGCGCCCGGCGGCGGTACGGTCGATTTCGGCCTTCAGGTATTGCACGCCATCGTTTTGCTGGGTGTAGACATCGGTCGCACCGGGAATTTTTTCCAGCAGGGTGGCGAGTTGCTGGGCAAAGTCGTTGAGCTTGTCGAGGTCGGNGCCGAAAATCTTGATGGCGACGTCACCACGGCTACCGGTGAGCATTTCCGATACGCGCATGTCGATGGGCTGGGTGAAGCCGTAAGCAATGCCGGGGAAGTTATCCAGCACCTGACGAATTTGTTCCTGCAACCATTCCTTGTCGGGGGTGCGCCATTCCTCCAGCGGCTTGAGAACCAGGAAGGAGTCGGTGTCGTTTATACNCATTGGATCGAGGCCGAGTTCATCCGAGCCGACACGGGCAACAATGCGCTGGATTTCGGGAACTTTCTCCAGTAAGGCAGCCTGTACTTTCTGGTCGGTGGCAACACTTTGCTCCAAGCTGATGGAAGGCAGTTTTTCCAGCTGCACAATCATGTCGCCCTCATCCATCACCGGCATGAAGGTCTTGCCAATGAAGGGGTAAACCGCCACCGCAGCAACCAGCAATGCAGTGGTCAGCAGGTAGACGGATTTGGGGAAACGTAAAGCACCATCCAGCACCGGAATGTAAATCTTGCGGGAAATACGTAACAGCCACGGGTCGTCGTGCGATGCTTNTTTCAATAGCCNAGAAGACATGACCGGAATGGTGGTCAGCGCCAGTAACAACGAGGCGGATAGCGCAAACACAATAGTCATGGCCACCGGGGCGAACAGTTTGCCTTCCAGCCCTTCCAGTGAAAGCAGCGGCAGGAACACGATGGCGATGATGAGGATGCCGGAGCTGACCGGGGAGGAAACTTCCTGCACTANCCACAGTACTTTCTGGATTTGCGGCGTATGGGCTTTTTCATCGTCATGTGCNNCGTGGGCGACGATGTTTTCCACGATGACCACGGCGGCATCCACCAGCAAACCAATCGCAATCGCCAGCCCGCCGAGGCTCATCAGGTTGGCGGAAAGCCCAAACTGACGCATCAGGATGAAGGTGCCAAGCACTGACAGCGGCAGGATCAGCGCGACTACCAGCGCCGCCCGTACATTGCCGAGGAATGCAAACAGGATTACACCGACCAGCACGGCTGCTTCAGTCAGCGCCTTGCTGACGGTGTGGATGGCTTTGTCGACCAGATTGGCACGATCGTAAAATGGCTCGATGGTCGTACCTTCCGGCAGGGTGGCGGAAATTTCTTCCAATTTGGCCTTCAGCGTCGTGATTAACTGGCCTGCATTAGCGCCGCGCAAGCCCAGCACCAGGCCTTCGACTGCTTCGCCTTTGCCATTCTGGGTCACTGCGCCGTAACGGGTGAGTTCGCCGAGTTCGACCCTGGCGACATCGCCGACTGTGACGGGGATGTCGTTCATGCTCTTGATGGCGATGTGGTGCAGGTCGTCCAGTTGCTTAATACCACCTTCGATGCGTACTACCCAGGTTTCCTCGCCTTCGTTGACACGGCCTGCGCCATCGTTGCGGGTGTTGGTTTCCAGTGCTGTGCGCAGGTCATCCAGGGTAAGGTTGCGGGCGTTGAGGGCAGCAAGGTCGGGGGTAACTTCAAACGTGGTGACCCGTCCGCCAAGTGCGTTCACATCCGCCACACCGGGCAGGGCGCGCAGTTGCGGGCGGATCGTCCAGTCCAGCAAAGTTCGCTTTTCTGCCAGCGACAATGNGCCTTCAATGGTGAACATGAACATTTCCGACAGTGGTGTGGAAATGGNGGCAAGCCCGCCGCCGACATTATCCGGCAGATCGCCCTTGACGTTAGCAAAGCGTTCGGACACCTGACTGCGTGCCCAGTAGATGTCGGTGCCTTCCGCAAAGTCGATGGTGATGTCAGCCAGCGCGTATTTGGAAACGCTACGTAGGATGGTCTGGTTGGGAATGCCGAGCAATTCGGTTTCGACCGGCTGGGTGATGCGGGTTTCGACTTCCTCCGGGGTCATACCGGGCGCTTTCAGGATCAGTTTGACCTGGGTGGTGGAAACATCCGGGAAGGCGTCAATTGGCAGTTGCTGGAAGGCGCGGATGCCCAGAGCGGCCAGCAGCAATGTTACACCCAGCACCAGCCAGCGTTNGGCCAGCGAGAATTCGGTAATCCAGTTGAGCATGGTTTATTCCCCGCCTTCCTGCCATTTGGCTTTGAGTGCGGCTACGCCTTTGACGGCGACTTTGCTGTCAGGGGCAAGCCCGCTGATGCTGGCGTCTTCGCCGTTCTGGTTTTGCANCCGGACGGCGGTGGGGATGAATCCATCTGCTGCTTCCACGAAGACGTAGGCTTTATCCGTAACCCAGGCGAGGCTGCTGGCGGGGACATGTTGGGCGGAACCTTGTCCGTTCTGGCCGAGGATACGTACTTTGACCGACTGGCCGGGGTGCAGCACGGTGTCTTGCTGTTCAATGTCGGCGCGTACCAGCATATTCTGGGAGGCATCCAGCGCGGCTTTCAGGACGGTGATTTCGCCCTGAAGGCCGGTATCGGCAACTTCCACGCGCTGGCCGGTGTGGAGTTCGTNGGCCTTTTCGGGCGGTAGCGGGATTTCCAGACCCAGTTTGAGCAGGTTGCCGATTTTGACCATGGCATCCGGTGCTTCTACGCGCTGGCCGGGTTCCACCAGGGTTTCGACGACCCAGCCGTCAATGGNGGAGGTCAGGGTAATTTCGCTGCTTTCACTGTCAGGTTTGGCACCCAGCAGGCGGATGGTGGCGGCGGCGGCTTCCACATTGGATTTGGCCAGTGCAACTTCATTTTGGGTCAGCAGCCAGGTGTTTTTGGCAATCAGGCTCTGGTCGGCGAGGCGCTGGTCACGGGAAGCATTGTCGGCCGCCAGCCGGTATTTGAGATTAGCCTGTACGTATTGGCGCCGCGCCTCCACCAGCTCAGGGGACGAGAGGCTGACCAATGGCGCGCCTGCCTTGACGGTTTCACCGGACTGATAACGCAACGTCGTGACCAGCCCGTCAGTTGGTGCCGCCAAGACGCGCACGCTGTCAGGCGGCAGAACGACTTTGGCGGTGACTTCCATCCCCAGGCTTGCAGTGCTGGCGGCAACCGGGCTGGACTCAATACCCATCGCAGCGCGTTGTTCCGCCGGAACCGGAACGATGTCGGCAGCCTGGGAGGCAATGGGTAACGCGATAAAAAGTGCAAACAGTGTCTTGAACATGAGGCTAACGAACTCTTGCTGTATTACCTGATATACAGTGGAGTCTATTAGTCAGCCCTAATGCATGGCAGTCGGCAAAAGGTCAGAAAGCGGGGTTTTAGGGCATATGCCCTACCGTTTGTCCGTAAGAAAATCTTCAANAAACCAGCCAGCGAATTCATGCCGACCGTTGAGGCCGGATTTGCGGTAGACCGCGATGGCCTGTTGGCGCACGGTTTTTTCCTTGGTGCTGCGGATGGCGGCGATTTCATCGAAGCTCAGGCCNNTGAGCAGCAGCAGGGCGATTTCCTNTTCGGTGGGGCTGAGTTGCCATTCGTCCAGTTGCTGGTGAATGAGTTCCGNGTAGCCTTGGCCTGCCTGTTGCAATTTTTGGTGCAGATCAGTGATATGGGCGTGGGAGCTGTGCAACTGGTGGCGGAGCGATTCAATTTCGCGCCGCTTGCGCTGGTTTTCCCACAGCAGGTAACCGGCACCCGCAAAGGAAATCAGCACGACAATGGCGTCAACGCTCAAGTGCAGGGCGTTGCGGTCGGCTTTGTACAGATCCAGGCTGAAGCCGTAGGTGTGCAATACCGCGACAATTATCAGTAATGCAATCAGGAGGGTTTCTTTGCGTGGATACATTGCCTTGCCGGGTGAGTCGTGGTTGAACCGTGATTTTAGGCAAGCCAATGAGGATGTGCAAAGGCTGGGCGGGGAGATTGTTGGTGGGAAGCGCCAGATCAGGCGATGGCCTGATCTGGCGGGCGTGTCTATTTGCTGGCCAGATTTTTCTGGACTTCCGCCAACGCCTGTTTGATTTCCTGACGCCGACCTGCATCCGCTATCTGCCGGTTGGGGCGTCCGGGGGCTTTGAGGGCGGCGTTGAGATACGTTTCCGCCTCGCTATAGCGTTTGGCGCGCAGCANAAAGTCACCGTAGAAATAGTTGTTGTCGATGTCGTTCAGCCNGATTTGCAGAGCCTGTTTCAGATATTGCTCGGCTTTTTNGTCGTCGCCGAACGAAACCGGCCAGCCGGGAACCTGATAGTACAATACGCCCAAGGAGGCCTGCGCGGAGCCGTTCATGGCTCCCGGATTGGTCTGGATGGCTTGTTCAAGCAGCGTTTTGGCCTTTTTCACCGTGCCCAGCGCCGACATGCTTTTGACAATACCGGCGTCAGTGGAAAGGATGATGCCTTCCCAGATGACCGGCTCCACATGGCCAGGGTTGGCGGTGACAGCTTGGGCGGCGGTTTTCTCCAGTTCATGGATGGCTTGCAGTTTGGCGTCCTTGTCCGCGACCTGATATTTGANTCCATCCCATTCCTGCTGAAGTTTGAGGACATCGGCGTCCGTACTGGCGAATGCGGGGATGACGGCGGCCAACAGGCTCAGGCCGATGATGGTTTGGGTAAGTTTCATTAATGTGTTCCTGAAAATCAGAGTTTGTAGGAGGCAAGAATGTCATCGGCGATGTCACGTTTGCCGAGCAGCGCCCGGTCGATCAGTCCGGGCAGCAGGGCGTTCAGCCGGGTGAAAAACCNTTCCGGCTGGCCGATGGTGACGCGCTTGCGCCGGTGCGCGATGGCCTTGGCAATGATGGTGGCAACTTTTTCCGGTGAATCGTTGGCGACGCTGGTGCGCCGGTGCAATTCCTCAATCATGGCGGTGTTCAGCGGGGTGCTGACCGCGCGCGGGGCGATATGGGTGACGTCAATGCCCTTGCCCGCATACTCCCGCCGCAGGGCTTCGGAAAACCNCGCCAGCCCGGCTTTGGTGGCGGAATAGGCGGCGAAGTGCGGGAATGCCAGCGAGCCGAATACCGAGCCAATGTTGACGATTTGCCCGCCGCCGCGTTCCAGCATCCCTGGGATCACCGCCTGGGTGAGACGGATGGGGGCTTCCAGGTTGACTGCCAGCATGTTGTGGAGATGGGCAGGGTTCTGGTCTGGCAGATGGCCGAAATACATCATGCCCGCGAGGTTGATCAGGATGTCGAGCGGATAACGGCACAGTTTGTCGCACAAGGTATCGAGGTCTTCAGCATCGGCCAGATTGACCACCCAGGCGTCATTGCCGGGGTTGCAGTCGATGACGGTGACCTTGACGCCTTGCCCGCGCAGAATGGTGGCCAGTTCCTGACCGATTCCGCCGTTGCCGCCGGTCAGGACGGCGTGTTTTCCGTTAAGCGGCATGTTTCAGTCCCTCGCCCGCCGGGATGCTGGCCAGCACGTTGGCGAACAGGCGGAAGGTGTTGCGCGCCACCTCAATGATGGCCGCCTGATCCAGCGGGTCATCGATATGGTTGACCAGTTGGCGGAAGAACTGCATGTGGCTGATGTCCAGCTTGCCGTGTGACTGGAGGTAGGTAAACGCTTCGGCAGGCAGGCCAAGTGTCTGCTGGATGGTGTTTGCGCCCTGGGTGGCGATCTGGGTGGAGGTGCTTTCCAGCATGAACACCATGCCAAGGAAACCGACCGGGTTGCGGCGGTTGATGTAGTCGTAGTTGTAGGCCACCAGCACTTCCGTTTCCAGATGCGGGGTGGAAAGGCGGGCGGCCTCTTTGTCGCCGCCGGTGGCGGCAATGTCGTTCAGAATCCATTCTTCGTGGCCGATTTCCTCTTCAAGGTATTCGACGATGGCGTGATGCAGCCATTTATGCCCTTCGGGCAGCCGCACACCCATCGCCATCAGGAAGCGCACGGTATGTTTGACATGATGGTAGGCCTGCGTCAGGTAGGCGCGGTAGGTTTCCACATTGATGTCGCCGCGCAGCGCGTTGGCCAGTTGTGGCACGGCGTACAACTGCTGGCGTGCGCCAGAGGTTTCCTGTACGAGGCGGTCGTAAAAATTCATGCTTGTTGTCCCTCTTGTTGTATCAGNGTCGCGGTATCGGTTGGCGATGGCTTCCCGGCGTGGGCGGCCAGTGCCGGTGAGCGTTCCGTCCTCCGGCGTCAGCGGAGCGATGGGGTGAAAGGTTTGTACATGGGCGTATTCAGGTAGTGCGGCGTTTGCCCGTTGCACTGCGGCGTTCAGGTCGGCCTGCGGCGCGCTGGGGACGAGCAGGGCACCCAACCACGGCTGCGCGTCGCCATAAACTACGGCCTGGGCGATTTCCGGCTGATTGAGGAGGGCGCTTTCCACCCATTCCGGCGACACATTGCGCCCAAACGAGGTGATCAGCAGATTTTTNNTGCGCCCGGAAATGTGCAGGAAGCCATTGGCGTCAAGGTGGCCGAGGTCGCCGGTGGCGAATGCGCCGCTTTGCCTGTCGCCATGCAGGTAGCCGAGCATGACGGGGTTGTCGATGATGATTTCCCGGCNGCTGTCACAGTGCAGGCGGATGTGCGGCAATACCTTGCCGGTAGCGCCGATTGCGGCGCTGGCCGNGGTGTTGAGGGACACAACCGAGCCGCATTCGCTCAGGCCGTAGCCTTCGTAGACCGGCAGACCCAGCGCCTGCGCCTGCAACAGCAGGGCGGGGGAACTTTNGGAGCCGCCTACCGCCAGGAACCGCAGGTCAGGAAGCCGCACCCCAATCTGTTTCAGCACCCCGGTCAGGCTGCGCAACAATTCAGGCACAAGAATGGCCGAGGTGATCCGGTGTTTTGTCATGTTCAGGATCAGGCTGTGGAAGTCAGNCCGGAATGGGTTGCCCATGCCGATCTGCGGCAGGCTGTAGAGATGGCAGCGCGCGCCCGCCAGCAGGGTGGAATATACCCCGGCCACATTTTCCAGCAGGATGGACAGTGGCAGGACGGACAGGTGATCCGCCGCATATTGCGCGCCGATCACGGTCAGCAGGCTTTGTGCGACCTGTTCCACGCCGTGCTGGCTCAGGCAGACGCCTTTGGGGGTTCCGGTGGTGCCCGACGTAAAGGTGATTTTTGTTGTCCCGGGTGGTAACGCCCCGGTATCGGTGACGCCGGTGAACTCCAGCCCTTGGGCGGTGGCGAGATGGCCGATGCCAGCACTCTGGATGACATGGGCGGTTTGCTGGCGGGTGAAAAAGCTGGGTAATGGCACACAGGCCACACCTGCCGCCACCGTTGCCAAATCCCACAAAACCCAGTCTGCATTGTTGTCTGATTGAATGCCAAGCACACGGCAGTGGCTGTCGTGCAATTGCTCCGCTTTCTCAGCGATGCGGGCAGGCAATTCCGCGTAAGTGATATGCCTGTGGTCATCGCTCAGGGCGATCTGTTCCGGCCGGGCGTTGGCGTGCCGCCTGAGGGTTTCCAGCAACAGGCTCATGACGGGTTCCCCGTGTGGTAGCAGAACGGTTCCTGGATTTCATAGACCGACCCCAGGGTGCGTTGCAGGCACTGGACGCCGTGCGCCACCGAGCCTGCCAGTACGCAGGGGCGGGTTGCATAATAGCTGCCCCAGTCATCATCGGTCGACGCCAAGTGTGTTGGCTGGGCTTCACAGAGGGTTTGCGGCTGCAATCCCAGCATCTTCAAGTGACGGCGCAAGTCCAGCGTGCCGGTGACCACCGTGTAACGGACGTTGCNGGAAGTCCGGTATGAGGCGAGTGCGGCAAACAGAAAGACGGAGGCGCCGCNCCCTGCGGACGCCAGCGCGCCGATTTCCACGATTTCACGCCGTGTGACCGCCTGACCGTATAGAGCGGCAAGCTCCTGTTCAATGGGTGCAGCGGTGTATTGCTCCAGAAACAACGGTTGTTGGTGCGCGTAACGGAAGCCTGCGGCGGCAAGGATTTCGCCGTCCTGATTGCTGACGCTGATCAGGTAGGGGTAGCGAATCTGGATGCTTGCCTGATACGTGTCACGAAAGATGGTTTGGATGAAACCTTCCACCCTGAGGCGGTCGGCCGANNCACTGCCGGTGATGTCGACGGTCTTGGGCATGACATGGCTTATTTTGGCGATGCGTCGGCCTTGAAAGCTCAGTCTGGCAGTTTCCAGAGCGTTTTCGCGCAGATATAACGATAACACCGGGTTTTGCTCCTTCCGCAGGGAATTTAATTTTTGGGATAATATTCCCAAATTTGCAAAAGGGTCAAATGAACAAACTGTCATGTTCGCCTTGATCGGGCAAATGTCTTATGCGGGGAAAGGTCTGGCTTTTCGTTTCAGATGATTGGTCAGCTGAGAAAATCTTCGAAGAACCAGGCGGCGAATTCATGCCGCCCGTTGAGGCCGGATTTACGATAGATGGCGGTTGCCTGTTGGCGGACGGTTTNTTCCTTGGTGTCGCGCACGTTGGCGATTTCGTCAAAACTCAGGCCTTTCAGCAGCAGCAGGGCGACTTCCTTTTCACTGGNGGTGAACTCCCATACTTCCAGTTGTTNCTGGATGACTTCGCCGTACTGACGGCTGGCTTGCTGCACCTTCTGGTTCATGGTTTGCAGGTCAGCCCGGGTGGCGTTGAGACTGGCGCGGGTGACGGTCAGCTGGGCGCGCAGATTTTCCACTTCGCGGCGGCGCTGGCGGATTTCATGGATCAGGAACGCGATGCCGGACAGGGAAACCAGAATGGTCAGCGCTTCCAACGCCAGATGGAATACGTTGTGGTCGTCTTCCTGCATATCGTTATAAAAATCATAGACATTCAACAGTGTGACCAGAAGCAACAGGCCGATGAAAAAGGGTTCTTTGGTGCGGAGCATGCTTGCGTTTCCATGACTGGCGTGTATGAAATTCTAGGCAATTCCTGCTGGTTTGGCCATTCTGAATGCGTTGACGCCCGTCATCTGCTTTGGTTTTGATATTTCTTCTTTTTGGGAATAAAATCCCAAGTCATGACCAGTATGCTATACCGAGCCACACGCAAGATTCTTAAAGCCCTGGTGCGCATCCTGCACCGGAAAGGGATGGCTTTTGGCGAATTCAGCCTGCTGGTCAAGCAAGTCTATGTGGAAGTGTCGGAAGAGGCGCTGAAGGCCGACGGTGAGCGCCCGACCACATCGCGCATCGCCATTGCCACCGGCCTGACCCGCAAGGAGGTCGCCCAGTTGCGGCAGGCTGCGGATGAGGATGAACTGGCCTCCACCGGCAGCTACAACCGNGGGGCGCGGGTCATGACCGGCTGGTTGCAGGATGCAGAATTTCTGGATACGGAAGGCAAACCTGCCGTGTTGCCGGTGCAGGGTGATGTCGGCAGTTTTGCGGCGCTGGTCAGCCGTTACAGCGGCGACATGCCTTACCGGGCGATGTTGCGGGAAATGGAGCGGGTCGGCGCGGTGCAGGAGGATGAGGAATGCGTGCGGTTGCTGGGGGATGGCTATATCCCGCATGCCGATGAGGATGAAAAACTGGGCATCCTAGGGACTGACGTTTCTGCTCTAGTCGGCACGATTGACCATAACCTGAAGGTCAAGACCCGTCAGCAGTTGTATTTCCAGCGCAAGGTCAGCTACGACAATTTGCCGGTCGAAGCCTTGCCTGTCTTCAAGGAAATGGTTAGCAAGGATGGCATGGATTTGCTCATCCGGTTCAACCAGTGGCTGGCTGTCCAGGATCGGGACAGCAACCCGCAGGCCAGCGGCTCCGGGCGTATGCGGGCGGGAGTGGGCATCTATTATTTTGAAGAGCCTGTCAGCAAACAGGCGGACGAAGGAACAACGGATGAAGATTAGGACTCTGTTCGTTACTCTGGCGCTGAACCTGCTGCTGGCGGCCTGTGGTGCCGGTATGCTGCAGCTTGCCAATGGGGGATTGGCGGAACCGGCATTTCCGCTGGGTCGATTAGTGCCTTTGGCAGCATCTTTGTGAATGGCGTGGAATACGATGTCGATCAGGCTGCGTTCACGCGTAATGGCATGTTGGTGAGTGGGCAGGATGAGTACCACGTCGGTGAATATGTCACCGTTAAGGGCAGTGTGAATGGCGACGGCCTTACCGGAGTGGCGACCACCGTCAGCTTCAGCAGCGAACTGCATGGCATGGTGACAGGAGCCTCGACTGATGGGGCGACAGTCCAGGTGTTGGGGCAGGCAGTTCGCACCAATGCATTGACGGTGCTGTACGGTTTCAATCTGTTGGGCGACCTGCTGGAAGGTAATGTGGTGGAAGTTTCCGGTGTGCGGGACGCTGAAGGCGTGCTGGTGGCTTCCAGCATCCGGCTTGAACAGGGCAATTACCAGCCGGGCAATGAGCAGGAACTGAAAGGCCGATCCGGCTGGTTGATGCCGCGCACGGCACGTTGCTGATCGGTGGTTTGACCGTGGACTATGCCGGAGCGGCTCTGACGGGATTTCCGGCTGGATTGCCCCAGGCGGGTCAGTATGTCAGTGTCAGGAGCCTGCAAGCCGTCCAAGGCGCGCGGCTGGCGGCCTCGGCAGTGGCGTTGCAAAGCGACGCCTCCCGGTTTGAGCCGGGCGTCCGGCTGGAGTTGGAAGGCGTGATTACCCACTTTACGTCCGCCAGTGACTTTGCCGTGAACGGGGTGGAAATCATCAGCAATGCGGAAACCCGCTTTGAATATGGTTCCGCCAGCCATCTTGCGTTGAATGCGCTGGTGGAGGTTGATGGAAAAATAGATGCCAACGGTGCCATGGTGGCAGATGAAATTTCAATCAAAGAATCGGTTTCCAGCGGCATCGATGAACTTAGCGGCAATATTGCCATGATAAATCCGGTAGAGCAGACATTCACCCTGGCGGGAAATGCTGTCACGGTCGACAGTTCAACCATTTGGGAAGATGAAAGTGCGCAAGGGGTGCGGCAAATGAATTTTGCCTATTTGCAGCCGGGCGACTTTGTGGAAATCAACGTCAAGCCTTTGGGCAATGGCAAACTGCTGGCGTTGCGTATCAGACGGGAGGATGGGGAGGGCGCGGATTAGGTTTGCCTTCGTGGGCTTCGTCCCCCGGCGCTGAGGGGCTGGGGACGAAGCCGTTCAGTGTTATTGGGTGAGAACTATTCAGTGAGGAAGTTTTCGCCGCTTCCACAGCAGGTAGATCGCAGGCATCACCAGCAACGACAGCAGCGGCGCGGTTATCATGCCGCCGACCATAGGTGCCGCAATCCGCTGCATCACATCCGAGCCTGTGCCGCTGCCCAGCATGATCGGCACCAGCCCGGCCACAATCACCGCCACGGTCATCGCTTTCGGCCTCACCCGCATCACCGCGCCTTCGAAAATGGCGTCACGCAAATCTGCCAGTGCCCCTTTACCGTCGGTTTGGTGCCGTTTCCAGGCGTTGTCGAGGTACACCAGCATAATCACGCCGAATTCCGCCGCCACGCCCGCCAGCGCAATGAAACCCACTGCGACCGCCACCGAAAAGTTGAAGCCCAGCCACCACACGTACCAGATGCCTCCCGCCAGTGCGAACGGCAACGACAGCATCACCACCAGCGCTTCCATCACATTGCGGAACGTCAGATACAGCAGCACGAAAATGATCAGCAAGGTGGCAGGCACTGCCAATGTCAACTTGTCTTTCACCCGCAGCAGGTATTCGTACTGCCCTGCCCAGGCAATGCTGTAACCGGCCGGCAGCTTGATTTCTGCCGCGACTTTGGCCTGCGCCGCCTTCAAGTAGGAACCGAGGTCAACCCCACGGATGTCGACGAATGTCCAGCCATTCAGCCGCGCATTTTCGGTTTTGATCATCGGNNCGCCTTCCGTCACCTTGAACGAAGCCACCTTGCCCAGCGGAATCTGCGCGCCGGAAGGTGTGACCAGCGGCAATTCCTTCAGCTTGTCGACGTCATCACGCAGATAGCGCGGGTAGCGCAGATTGACCGGGTAACGCTCCAGCCCTTCCACCGTCTGCGTGACATTGCTGCCGCCCACAGCAGAGCTGATCAGGGTCTGGATGTCAGCGATATTGAGGCCGTAACGCGCCGCCGCTTCCCGGTTGGGGGTAATTTCGATATAGCGCCCGCCGGATACGCGTTCGGAAATCACCGAAGCGGTGCCTTCCACGCCTTTCAACACGCTTTCCAGTTGTGCGCCGATTTTTTCGATCTGCTGCAAATNCCGGCCGGAAACCTTTACCCCGACTGGCGTTTTGATCCCGGTGGCGAGCATATCAATGCGGGTTTTGATCGGTTGCACCCAGGCATTGGTCAGGCCGGGGAATTTCACCGTCTTATCCAGTTCCGTAATCAGTTTGTCGAGGGTCATGCCTGCGCGCCATTCTGATTTAGGTTTGAGCAGGATGGTGGTTTCCAGCATGGTCAGTGGCGCGGGGTCAGTCGCGGTTTCGGCGCGTCCGACCTTGCCGAACACACGCTCGACTTCCGGCAGGGTTTTAATCAGGCGGTCGGTTTGCATCAGCAATTCCTGCGCCTTGCCGATGGAAATGCCCGGTAAGGTGGTGGGCATGTACAGCAAGTCGCCTTCCTCCAGTTCTGGCATGAACTCGGAACCGATTCGACTTAGCGGGTAATACGCCGAAGCCGCCAGCAACACCGCCACCAACAGGGTCAACCACGGCTTCCACAAACAGGCGCGTAACAGCGGGCGGTACACCCAGATCAGCACGCGCGTCAGCGGATTGCTGGTTTCCTTCGGCAATTTGCCGCGAATGAAATAGCCCATCAGCACCGGGATCAGCGTCACCGACAGGCCAGCCGCCGCCGCCATGGCGTAGGTTTTGGTGAAAGCCAGTGGCGCGAACAGACGGCCTTCCTGGGCTTCCAGCGTGAAGACGGGGATGAAACTCAGGGTGATGATCAGTAGGGAAANAAACAGCGCAGGGCCGACTTCGCTGGAGGCTTCGGCGATGATGTCCCAATGATTCTTGCTCCCCGCATCCCGCTCCAGATGCTTATGCGCATTCTCAATCATCACTATCGCCGCATCCACCATCGCGCCAATGGCAATCGCAATCCCGCCCAGCGACATGATGTTGGCGTTGATGCCCTGCTGGTGCATGACAATGAAGGCGGCCATCACACCCAATGGCAGGCTGACAATCGCCACGAATGCCGAGCGCAGATGGAACAGGAATATCAGGCACACCAGCGCCACCACCGCGAACTCTTCCAGCAGCTTGTGGCTGAGGTTTTCCACTGCCCGATCAATCAGGCCGGAACGGTCGTAGGTGGGCACGATTTCCACCCCTTCCGGCAAACCTTNTTTCAGCGTCTCCAACCGCGTTTTGACGTTGTGGATGACTTCGCGGGCATTTTCGCCGTAACGCATGACGACGATGCCACCCACCACTTCGCCTTCACCGTCCAGTTCCGCAATGCCCCGGCGCATTTGCGGTAATCTNNTCACCGTGGCGATGTCGCGCAGCAAAACCGGCGCGCCGCTTTGCTTGTCGACCATCACCGGAATGGTTTCGATATCTTCCACTTTGCTGAGGTAGCCTTTGGAACGCACCATGTATTCGGCTTCGCCCAGTTCCAGCACCGAGCCACCCGCCTCCTGGTTGCCGTTCTGGATGGCCATTTTGACTTCGCCCAGCGTCAGGCCGTAGGCGCGCAGGCGTTGCGGATCGACCACCACCTGATACTGCTTGACCATACCGCCGACAGTGGCGATTTCGGATACGCCCGGCACGGTTTGCAGCTCGTACTTGAGGAACCAGTCCTGCAAGCTGCGCAGCTGGGCAATGTCGTGTTTGCCAGTTTTGTCCACCAGCGCGTATTCGTAGACCCAGCCGACGCCAGTGGCATCCGNGCTGAGGCGTGGTTCAACACCGGCAGGCAGTTGGCTGGCGGCTTGGCTGAGATATTCCAGCACCCGCGAACGCGCCCAGTAGATGTCGGTGCCATCCTCAAACAGCACGTAGACGTAGGAGTCGCCGAACATGGAATAACCACGCACCACTGTTGTCTTCGGCACCGACAGCATGGTGGTGGTGATCGGGTAGGTGATCTGGTCTTCCACCACCTGTGGAGCCTGCCCCGGATAGCTGGTCTTGATGATCACCTGCACGTCGGAAAGGTCGGGAATGGCGTCCAGCGGCGTGCGCAGGATGGAAATCGCTCCCCAGGCCGCCAGCAGTAAGGTCGCAATCAGCACCAGGAAGCGGTTCCGGATGGATGCGTGAATGATCGCAGTCAACATGGCAACCTCCTATTCCGCGCCCATGCGGCGGAAACCCGCTTGCAGGTTGCTTTCGGAGTCGAGCAGGAATTGGCCGGACACCACGATGTCATCGCCTGCCTTTAATCCGTCCAGCACTTCCACGTAATCGCCGGAGCTGAGGCCGGTCTTGATGTCGGCGGGGGTGTATTCGCCCTTGCCGCTGACTTTCACCACGCGTGCGCCGTCTTCGGTGGGGATCACCGCCTCCTTGGGAATCGCCAGTGCCTTGCGGGTGGCATCGTAGATGCGCACATCAACGAACATATTGGGCTTGAGTTTGGCGTCTTGCATGTCGAACTTGATGCGCGCCTTGAGGGTGCGGGTCTGGCCGACCAGATCGGGGTAAATGTAGTCGACCTTGCCTTCCCAGGTGTGGCCGGGGAGCGCGTCGGTGCGGATTTCTGCCGTATTGCCGACTTTCACCGCATCCATCTGCTGGTCGAACACATCCACCAGCACCCACACGGAACTGAGGTTGGTGATGGTGTACAGCGTGCTTTCGGGGAAATGTACATGCCTTCGCGCACGCCGATGTCGGTGATGACGCCATCCTGCGGTGCCAGCACCGGAATGCGGCGGATGGTTGCGTCGCCAGCGCGCAGCTTGCTGATGATGTCTTCCGGCACATCCAGCAGGCGCAGCTTGTTTTCGGCGGAAGCCAGCAGCGATTTTTGCCCGCTTTCCGACATCAGGTGGGCGGTGCGTTTGGCGACCAGCAATTCGTTTTCGGCGTCGAGGATTTCGGGGAGTAATATTCCAGCAATATCTCGCCTTTTTCACCTTTTCACCGGCGGCACGGGCGTTGAGCGTTTCCACCCAGCCTTTGGCGCGGGTGTGGACATGCTCCAGCGCGTCTTCGTTGTAGTTGACGTAGCCGACGGTGTTGGTGATCCGCGCCATGTTGCGTTCCCCGGCTTTGGCGGTGCGGACGCCCATGCTCTGCGCGGTCGTGGGGCTGACTTGGACGGTCGGCGCCGGCGGGGGTGTCCTGCCCGGCATGGCTGTGGTTTTCCTGAAGCACCAGCTCCATGCCGCAGATCGGGCATTTCCCGGTTCATGGCGGCGGATTTGCGGGTGCATCGGGCAGACATAGATGGACTCCGCCTGTTTGTCTGGTGATTCCAGCGCCGCTTTGAGTTTGGGTTCGGGTGCGTTGGCGGCTGGGCTGGCGTCTTCCGCCCAAGTGTTGCCGCCAAACAGCATGGCGCTAAACGCCACGTATACGATTGTTTTCATGTTTCACCTGTCATTCTGCAATATTGACGTGTCCCTTCAGCGGAAGGGGCAGGAAGGCTTGCGGGCGTAAACCCATGCAGGATCAGGTGATTGGCGGGCGGATAATGGTTTCTTGCCGCTCTGGCGGCAGGGTGGGGACGCGGCTTTCAGGCGAATCGGGCAACCGGTTGTGGCATGGGGACAGTCGGCAGGCTCAGGATAAATTGGCTATGCTGGACTTTGTCGCATGAGCATTGGCCGGTTTTGGCGCTCTGGTCGGCGCTGGAGGCATGATGGCCATGTTGCCCCATGTTGGCCTTGGTGTGTTCACAGCAGGCGTGGGATTCCATGACCCGGGCATGTTGCGCTTTTTGCAAGTGACAGCAGGTCACGCTTGCCGACCATACCGGCAAGGCGACCATGAGGAGAATCAACAGTGTCACTAAACGCTTATGCATGCCCCAACTGTAGCAGCATTGCTGGAATTTTGGAAATATAGGGGTAAGCAGGTTATACCGCTTCCTGCAAGGCTTCCAGGGTCATGGGATAGAGCAGCTCCAGTTCCTCCAGCATGTCGCTGACGTCTTCCGCATCATTGTTTTCGCCTTTGTGTTGGAGTTGTTTGCACAATTCGGCCATGTGTTCCGCGCCCAGGCTGACGCAGGAGCCTTTCAGCTTATGGGCGGATTTGCCCATGGCGTGCAGGTCGCCAGCGTCCGCATATTGGCGGATCTCGGCCAGCATGGCGGGCGTGCCGTCGCCAAACATGACGACCAGACGGGGCAGGATGGCCGCAGGAAGTTGTTGCAAGACTTCAGGCGCTAACAGTTTCATAGGCTTGCTCCGGCGCAGGCTGGTGGGGAGATGCCTGAAAGCAGCGTTGCAGGGCGGCTTCAACGGCTTCTGGCAGGACAGGTTTGCTGATGTAATCGTTCATGCCTGCATCCAGGCATTNCCGGCGGTCGCCTTCCATTGCGTTGGCGGTCATGGCGATAATGACCGGCTGGCNGTTCGGGGNGAATTCGGCACGGATGCGGCGGGTGGCTTCCAGCCCATCCAGTTCGGGCATTTGCATGTCCATGAAGACGACCTGATAGGGCTGCTTATGCAGGGTGTCGAGCACTTGCAGGCCGGTTTCCACCACGTCTGCCTTGTAAGCCATTTCATCCAGGATGGTGGTGGCGACAATTTGGTTGATCTGGTTGTCTTCCGCCAGCAGGATGGTCAGTGGCAGGCGTTCTCCCAGTTTGAGCAGGGATTGTTCCGGTTTGGCGGGCATCAGGCTGGCTTCACCCAACACGGTCATCAGGCTGTCAAACAGGCGGCTGCGGGTGATCGGTTTTGTCAGGTAAAGGTTGTAAAGCTCCCGCACGGTTTCCTTGGGATGCCGGTCATTGGGCGGGGCGATCAGGATCAGTTGCAGTTCCTGTTTGCTGTAACACTGACGGATGTGTTTGCCCAGTTCCAGCGGCGCATCGCCGGGCAGGTTGCTCTCCACCAGGACGATGTCGTAGCGCTTGTCGCCGGTAATCCGGCCAATGGCGTCAGTCGCTGTGTAGACGGCGTCCACGGCGGCACCCCAGCCTTGGCAGAAGTCCGTGAGCGTCTGGCAACTGGCAGGGTTGTTCTCGGCAATCAGGATGCGTTTGCCAACAATGGCGGGGATATTATCCTGCAGGAAGGGTTNTGTCTGGCCTTTCGCCGCCCGGGTCTTGATGGTGAAGTGAAAACGGCTGCCGACGCCGAGCGTGCTTTCGACCCAGATTTTTCCCTGCATCATTTCAATCAGGTGGCGTGAAATGGCCAAGCCCAGGCCGGTGCCTTCGTGGCGTTGCACCTGCTTGTCATCCGCCCGGCTGAACTGCTCGAAAATGGTTTCAATCCGATCCCCGGAATTCCCGCCGGTATCGTTGATCTGGAATTCCAGCTCCAATCCATTGCTGTCCTGATTGCGCGGCATGACGAAAATGGTGACTTCGCCCTGGTCGGTAAACTTGATGGCATTGCCTATCAGGTTGGTCAGCACCTGCCGCAGGCGCACCATGTCGCCCTCGATGAACAGGGGAATGGATGGGTCGACGGCGTAAGCCAGTTCCAGGTTTTNTTCCAGCGCCTTGGCGTTCAGCAGGTTGAGGATGTCTTCGATGCAGGAGCAGAGGTCGAACGCCTCACGCTTGAGGTCGAGCTTGCCCGCTTCAATCTTGGAAAAGTCCAGCACATCGTTGATGACGGTCAACAGGTGGTCGCCGCTGAGGCGGATGCTCTCCACAAATTCCGTCTGTTNTTTGCTCATTGGCGTATTCATCAGCAGACGGGTCATGCCGATGACGCCGTTCATGGGCGTGCGTATTTCATGGCTCATGGTGGCGAGGAAACGCGCTTTGGTTTTGACCGCTTCTTCTGCGATTTGCTGGGCGTTGCGGGCGGACTGGAGCAGTTTGCTGAAGCGGCTGGAAAAGAATAACCGGCTGACCAGCAGCAGCAGCATGATGGTTATCATGCCCCAGAGCGCCTGCTGTTTGATCAGCCCGAGCCGGTTTTCCATTTGCTGGGTATTGTCGACGGCGTGCTGAATGGAGAGCTGGACGTTTTCACTGAAGTTGTAACCCAGATTGTCGTTCAGGCCTTTAATTTCATTCATGGATTGATNAGCCTGCATGATGTCCGCACGGGCGTCAATGGCGGTTTGCCGCCACTGCTCAGGTGGAATTTCCTTCAGTTTTTCAGCAAGTTTGATTATGGCTCCAATACTGTGCCCATAATCGGAACGTAATTGTGGGTTTGCATTGTTAGGCCAGAATTTCAGCAGGTCATGTTGTTGCTCATCCAACTGCTTGGCTAAGGTTTGTGAGGTGCGGACAATGTCTGTTGTGTTGTCAGGGGTGAAGGCGGCTTTGAGAAGTTCGCTGTTGAGTTGGTCAAGGGTCAGGTGATGCTGGCTGACCATCTTTTCCAAAGCTACTTGGTGGGTGAACGCATTGTGGGCGTTTTGCAGTAAATCCGTAGATTCCAGCAGGCTTTGGTGAGTCCTGCTGGTCAAGTTGGTCAGGCTGACCCATGTCAATAAGGCGATGAACCCTAGCAGTGCAATCAGCAGTATGCTGTCAACAACTTGCAGCAGTCTTAATTTATTGAAATTATGGGTATTCATCATGGCTCCGCCACAAGTTCAGCATGTGGTCAAATGGCAGTTTTGCCAATTTCTAATATTATTGCGAAGCTGATGGGTGTATCAGTGACGGGTCGGTCGACAACCAATTTCGGCAGGCTAATTTTCATAGGATTACACTCCGACGCGCTTATTGTTGTAATAATTTGAGAATCAAGAATATAAAATGAATTGATTACTTACAAGTCTTTTCCGCCGAGAAAGCAAAAAGCCCTGTAAGTCATTGACTACACAGGGCTTTAGATATGATGGCGGAAAGGAAGGGATTCGAACCCTTGATACGTTGCCGTATACACACTTTCCAGGCGTGCTCCTTCGACCACTCGGACACCTTTCCGCAGAATTTTACACAGGGGCAAAAATCAAGGGCGCAATCGTAGCGCAGGAGCGCAGGCTTGTAAACCTGTAGGCAGACATTTTACAGCGTGCATGGCTCCAGCGACATTTGGTCGGTTCCTGTTCGACACAGGTGGGAGGATACGCTACGATGGCCGTTGGGGTTTACTATACAAAAATAAGAGTCATGTCATTTATCCAAAAGTTTCGAACATTCATGCTGTGGTGGGGCGAAGGTTTATACAGCGGCCTGCCGAAAGCAGCGCGCAAACTGTTTCGCGCCGAATTGCCCCGTCTGGTTCTGCAAATGCTGGATGACAGCTTGGTCAACGCCGTGTGGGTGCAGGATGGCAAACAACAGGGGCGTGGCCGGTTTGCNTGGCAGGATGGCGGTGCCAAGCTTTCTGATCTGGTTCCGGAGCGTTACCGGAACAAGCAGTATCTGTTGGAATTGCAGTTGGGCAAAACTCAGGTTTTGCATTTGCAGCATTACTTTCCGGAAGCCGTCCGGGAAAACCTGTTGCAGGTGTTGGGCTATCAACTGGATCGACTGACGCCATTTACAGCGGACAATGCTTGTTTTGATGCGCGGGTGGCGCAACATGACAAGGTGCGCAAGGAAATTCTGGCGGATATTTATGTGCTTCCCAAACATGTGGCCGAGCGTTTGAATCATCAGTTGCAGGCGCTGGGTGTGGATGAGGCGCAGGTGATCTCCGTGGATGGCGCTCATCCAGACATCAACCTTGCGGCTTCCCGCGATACGCAACAAGCGCAGGGTTGGTCAAGGGTCCCTTTGTANTTTTTTCTTGGTGTCCTGGCGCTTTCCGTGTTGGTTCCGTTGGCTTACAAGTATCGTCGGCTTGACCAGATCGAAACAGCATTGGCTGATATGCGTAAATCCTCATCCGAACAGATGGCCGTCCGCGACAAGCTGATGGAAGCGGAGGACGCTTTGAGGTTTATAGAGGAAAAGCGCAAGAGTTCGCCGGTTGCGCTGGATGTGGTGGAGAAATTGTCTACTGATATTCCTGAGCATACCTGGTTGGAACGACTGGATATTCAGGGCAATAAACTGGAAATTCGTGGCGAATCTGGTAAGGCGCTGACGCTGATTGATACGCTGGAAGATGCGCCAGAATTTTCCAATGTGCGCTTCAAGTCGCCTGTGACCCGTAACAAGGATAACGGGCGCGACCGTTTCCACATTGAAGCCACGCTGGAGGTTCCCCATGCCCAATAATGCATTATGGCGGCAGCACCAAAAATTGTTGTCGTGGGGATTGTTGGTGTTGCTGCTGGTTGTGGCGATATTCCTGGTCATTATACCGGCAGTGCAGAAATCGCTGGAGTTGAACGAGCAGATTGAAAATGGTTACCAGCAATTGGCGAAGCTCCGGCAGATGAATGTGGCGACGCCCGAAATCATGGCTGAGTATCAGCGTGTGCAACAGAATGGGTTGGACAAGCTGTTTTATCCGGCGGGGATGACTTCCGCCCAGGTGGCCAAGGAGCTGCAGAAACATTTGGCGACAGTCATTACCCGCGACAATGGCGTGTTGATCAGCTCGGAAGTCGTGGATGAACAGCAGGATGAAGACAAGCAACAAAATTCCGTTTACCAGCGGGTTATGGTCAAGGCGGTGTTCCAAAGCAGTCCAGAGCTGTTACGTGAAGTGCTGCACCAGGCTTACCGGGCGCGGCCGTTACTGTTTGTGGAAAGCTTGGATATTAAGCCGCAGGAGGACAGTGACGGGGGCAAGCAACAAGTCGTGAAAGCCGAAGTGCAGATTTCAACGTATTGGCGTGGTGGGGAGGTGAAAAATGAGCAGTCTGAAGAGGCTAATTAACCCGCCCATCCAGGCTTTGCTGTGGGGCAGTGGCTTGGCATTGTTGGCGTTGTGCCTGGAGCATCGTCAGCTTGAAAATGTTGGATGAACGCGGTGGGAAGCAAGCTGATATCAGTGTGCAAATTCCCGACTCCAGCATGCTGGATACGCCGGATCTGAACAGTTATCCGCAGATGGTCAGCGCTCCACTATTTTGGGAAAGCCGTAAAGCGGTCGAGCCTGAAAAAGAGGTGGTGGCGGAAATTGTTGAGCCAGTGGATACAACGCTACCGCAAGGGCGCTTGATCGGCATTATCGATACAGGCGGGAGTTTGTTCGCCATTATGGAAAACGCAGCGGGCGGGAGTGTGCAGTTGCGCCAGGGGGATTTCTGGGGAGCCTGGAAAGTGGCCGGTATTGACCCTGACCGGGTTCTGTTGGAGCTTGGTGACCAACACCAGGACATTCCTTTGGTGGGGGATTTTGCCGCACCAAAGGAAAACCCGCAGGTTTCACAGGAACGTGCCATGCAACAGCAGCAGGCAGCCCAGCAGAGAGCCGCGGCGGCTCGGCAGGCGCAACAGCAGGCTGTTTTGCCAGCGGTTTCACCTTCTCAACAGAATGCACCGCCAGCTCCGCCTGGAAATGCGCCGCAGACTGCCGGTTTGCCATTCCCGGCGGATACCCAAAAGCAACCGCCGCCGCTTTCCGTCAAGGATGCGCTGGAGGCCGTCAGCGTTTGATGGCCTCACGCTGGGGGCGTTAACGGGTGACCAAAACAATAATCAGCCAGCAACGGGTCAGTAGCCAGCAAAGTCATCCGATAAAATGTACTTTTTATTACGTCTATAAACCTTTAGTATGATCAGAAACGGCACAGCTGCGTCAGATGGTTATGCCGAAATAATAATAATAAAATGGGGTTAGCTTTGTGAAATACAGGGGCAGCATTATAGGGCTTGTCAGTGTCGCGGTGCTTATGTCCGCGTGCGCTTCAATCAAAGGCAGTCCTGGTTATCGCAGTAACATCAANAAAGCAGGTTTCCAACGCAGTACTGCGATTCGGGAGCTTGATATGGAAGCCGGTTTTTCCTGTCCCGCGTTGCATCCCGTAGATGCAGATGCTGTTCAGTCTGTCGGTTACCGGGAGAATGCGCCCGCCGCACCCGCATGGGATTCTATGTCAAGCGGAGCCAGCAGCGGCTCCAAAACGAATGGTGATGTGGAATTGATTCTGGGGAGCCAGCAATATTACCGTTCGGATGTCAAACAACCTTCCATGGGTAANAAATCTTCTGGTGATGCCGGTGTTGCGTTAAATTTTGAGCGCGCCAGTATCCGTGAGGTGGTCAAAGTCGTGTTGGGCGATATCCTCAAGCAGACTTATACGGTAGAACCCGGGGTGGAAGGCGAGGTCACCATCAATTCAACCGATCCGATTCCGCGTGACACGCTGATTCCGACGCTGGAATCATTGTTGCAAACTCAAGGGGCGGTGCTTTACAAGGATGACACGGGCAATTACCGGGTGGCTTCCCGTGCCAATCTGAAAGGGCGAGGCTTCATGCCGTCAACCGGTTCAATCAAGCCGGGTTATGGGTTGCAGGTAATTACCCTGCGCTATATTCCAGCGGCAGAAATGCAGAAAATTTTGGAGCCGATCGCAAGCCCAGATGCTTTTGTGCGGGTAGATCCAAACCGTAACATGTTGGTGTTGGCGGGAACCAGTTCTGAGCTGGCCAACCTGATGGCGACCATCAAGACCTTTGACGTGGATGTGCTGAAAGGCATGTCAGTTGGCATTTACCGGGTCAAAAACGTGGAAGCGGCGGTCGTGGCGAAAAACCTGGATGCGTTGTTTGGCGAAAGCGGCAGCAGCCCAATGGCTGGAATGATCAAGATCATGCCGATTGAGCACATGAACAGCATCATGATCATTTCCGCCAATCCGGATTACCTCAAGGACATGAAGGACTGGGTCGACCGTTTTGACCAAGTCAGCCCGACTGCCGGACAGCAGCTGTTTGTTTATCATGTGCAGAATGGCGATGCTGAAAACCTGGCGGATATGCTCAACCAGATTTTTGGTGGGAAGAAGAGCGGGACGAAAAGCGCATTGCCAGGCAGCGGCACGTCCAGTCTGGCACCTGGCCTGGAGGCCGCCACGGTCGGAGGGAATGGCCAGTCAGAGAAGGCNAGCCCGGCCAGGACTATGCTGGGTGATAGTGGCGGCGGGGTAGATATCAACCCTGATGCGGAAGTCCGGATCGTCGCTGACAAGACCAATAATTCCCTGATGGTCATGTCGACAGAAGACACCTACCAGCAGATTCTGGAAGCGCTCAAGCGCCTGGACGTGATGCCCATGCAGGTGCAGGTGGAGGCTTCCATTATGGAGGTTAGCCTGACTGGCGGGCTTGAGTATGGTTTGCAGTGGTATTTCAAGAACAATGCCTTTGGCAAAAATGGCTCAGGGATGCTGGATCTGGATTCGAGTTCTGGTCTGAGTGCAGCTGTTCCTGGATTCTCCTACTCGCTGACNAGGAGCCAATGGGCCATCACCGGGGTGCTGAACGCTTTGGCGCGGGAATCCAAGTTGCGGGTAATTTCTTCCCCATCGGTATTGGTGCTGGATAATCAGACGGCCAATATCCGAGTTGGCAACCAGCAGCCGGTCTTTACAGGCAGCAGCACTACGGATGGCGGTGTTGTGACCCAAAATGTACAATTCAAGGATACTGGTGTCTCATTGCAGGTTACGCCGCATGTGAATTCCAGCGGGTTGGTGAAAATGGATATCCAGCAGGATGTCACCGATGTGGGTGAAATTGACCAAGCAACCGGGCAACGCAGTTTCCTGCAACGTAATATCAAGAGTAATATTGCGGTTAAAAGCGGCGAAACCATTGTGTTGGGCGGCTTGATCCGCGACAACAGCACGGATGGCAAGTCTGGTTTGCCAGGCCTGAGCAGGGTGCCAGTGGTGGGCAACCTGTTCAGCGGCACCAGCCATAGTGGCGTACGCACGGAGTTGTTGGTGTTGATTACGCCAACGGCAATCAGCAGTCAGCGGGATCTGGTCAAAACAGGCGAAGAAATGCGTGACCGTATGAGAAGCCTGATGGATGGGGATAAATTCTTCCCGCAACTTAGGGGGCAATATGAAGATAAATAAAACTTTGTGGGCGCTGTTGGCAGGTTCGTTGTTGACGGGCTGTGGTTCGGCGGAGTCTGTTCTGACCGAGTATGCGACTAACCGTTGGAATGCCCTGATTCAGGGGGATTTGGCGCAAGCATACCAATACTACACGGATGCATTTAAAGCGACGACGCCTTTGGATGTATTTAAGCACAAAGTGCATGGCACCGGGCTTTGGAACAAAGCAAAGGTGGATAAGGTTCAATGCGAGGAACCCGGTAAACGCTGCCAGGTTGATGTTGAAGTGACGGTTTCCATGAAAATGCGGGGATTAAGCAAGCCAATGGAAACCAGTGATGTTGTACATGAAACATGGGTCAAGGATGGTTGGTTTTCAGACTGGCGGTATGTAAAAGAGTAAATATCACAATCAAAAATACTGATTAATTGCGTATAATGATCTGGTCGTCTGTGGATATAATTATGTGTCCCGGAACCAGCAGATTCACAATAAAACTTTAAAAGCTCCGTCAACAATATAAAAGATAGAACGAGGAGGCACGCAAGTGTTCAAGAAAAACAAAGTCGCCATCAGTGTCGCAACTGGTATTCTTGGCGCAATGGGGGTCATCACCAGTGCACAAGCCGTGCATGTCAATCCGGATGGCACTGGCCGNGTATTGTTATTTCCCTACTTCAATGCAAATGAGGGCTATGTCACCAATATTAACTTGGTGAATTCCACTGACCAAACCAAAGCTGTCAAGATTCGTTTCCGTGAAGGCAAGAACAGTAATGATGTGCTGGACTTCAATATCTACATGTCTCCTCAGGATACTTGGACGGGTAGTGTCAAAGCCGGTGATGACGGTGAAGGCAATATTGTCGGTATGTTGAGCACTAACGACCGCACTTGCACCCTGCCTGCTTTGGCGTCCTGTGAAGACGGAAAGTGTTTGGCGGAGCAAGCCTTTACTGGACAGAATGTTTACAAGGGCGTTACAGCGGAAGACACCCGTGAAGGTTATGTCGAAGTCGTCGAAATGGGTGTGGTGACTGACCCGACGGTAAAAGCTGGCGTGTTGCATAAAAATGGCAAACCTGCCAACTGCGCGGCAGTCGAAGACGCATGGCGAACCGCCGCACAAGGTGGCAAGGGCACCTTCACCCAAGGTGTTGGCTCGGAGGCTGCCGGTATGGGTGCGCCAACCGGCGGCTTGTTCGGCTCTTCCGCAATCCTGAATGTGGCCAAGGGCGCAGCGTTCGCGGTTGACCCGGTCGCCCTCGACAACTACAGCACCCAAGCCCAGCATTGGCTGTCTGACAATCCTGATTATTTCCTGTTGCCTTCACTGGCGTCTGGTAACGTTTCAACCAGTGAAGTCATGACCAGGAATGCCGCCGGTGAAAGCGAACTGGTTGTCACGGACTGGAATGCGGCAAGTGATGCGTGTCTGGATCTGGATGACCCATTGGTTCCGGCTTGTGGCACCAACCCTTATCCGGTCGCGCATGTGCTGTTGGCTCCAAGCCTGATGAACGAATACTTCCTCGACCCAACCGATGGTTATGATGGCCATACGGACTGGGTCGTCACATTCCCAATGAAAAAGCATGGTATCAATATGGCTACAACCGATGTCGCCGCCAGCTTCGAAAACGGCATCTATGACCGTGAGGAAGGTCAGGCAGGNCGTAAAACTACCAGTGGTTTTGGTTTCTCACCCGTTCTGCCGGGCAANAAAGCTGACTCCAGTATCCTTGGCCGTGAGGTGAACGTCATCAGCTTCAAGTCCACCGACCCATCCTATGACGCCAGCTATAGCGTGCTGTCCAGCAACGCCAAACAGAGCATCAGCGTCGGTGCCTTTGTCAGCGGTTGGGCACGCCTGTCATTCCCTGGCTACAGCCTTGGCAATGGCTTCAAGTCTGCAAGCGCGTATAGCCCGCATCCAGGCTCCTATTCCGCCAGCAGCAACCTGTACAAAGGTGTCCCGGCAGTGGGTGCCGCTTTCCTGGATGGCAATGTGAGCCAAAACCCGAACGCACGCTTTGGGGATGCGTTGCCGCATAAAATCCAGCGCGATTAAGGTCGCGTAGTGTTTCTCTCCTGAAATGCGTTGACTTGGTTGAGACGTATAGGGGAACCCGGTGGCGGGAAAGACTGCTCCCGCCACTTTTTGATTTAAGGCTTGCTTATCAGAATACTGTCTATGCTGCGTAAGATCTTTTTCGCGCTGTTCTGCGCTATCGCTGTATCGGCCATGGCTGCCGATAAACCGGCTGACCCTTCCATGTCTTCAGCGGAAACATCTTTCATCCGTGATGCTTTGGTTAAAAAAGGCCAGCAGTTGGGTTTGGACAAAAGCCCTGAGTTGGAGCGGCGTATCGCCGAGTTCCGTCAGGAACAACTGGCCGAGCTGGCATTGGACGCCGCCCGTAATGAAGGCATGCCTGATTTCAGCGCCCGTGCGGAAGAAATCTATCAGGCGCANAAGACACCNCAATATCACCTGCCGTTACGCCTGCGGGTATGGGCGTTAGAGTTGCGCCTGCCCGCAGGCAAGGAAGCGGAAATCCGTGACAAGCTCAACGCCATCCGCACTGAGGTGGCTGCTGGCAAAACCACTTTTGAAGCGGCGGTCAAAGCGAACAGTGAAGCTTCCGACCTGTCGCTGACGAAGGGCGACACCCAGTGGTTCCATAAGGGGCAAAAGCCCGATGTGTTTTTTGACGCCGCTGCGCAATTGTCCGCTGACAAGCCGTTGAGTGAGGTGGTCATTCACCGGGATACTGCCTACCTGCTGTATTTCATTGGCCGTAAGGAGTCTGAAACCCTCGCCTTTGACACGGTTAAAACAGACATTCTCAATGAGTTGCAGGATGAATACCGNGCCGATCACGAGCAGATGCTGCTGGATTCCCTGCGTGAACAGTTTAAGCACGAATCAGCCGATAAACCGGCGCTTTCNCCGGAATGATGCAATGTGAATGCTGCGAACCTGACACTGGTTTGGCGACTGCTGCGGCAGGATTTGCGCGAACGCTACGTCGGCGCAGCCTTGGGCGTNTTTTGGCTGCTGGCGCAACCTTTGTTCATGTTGTTGGTGTATGCGCTGGTGTTTGGTGAAATCCTGCAATTCCGTCTCGGCGTGGCGGAGGGTTCTGGGCAGTTCGCCGTCTGGCTGTTTGCTGGGTTGAGCATGTTCAATGCGTTGGCGGAAGTGTTGGTGCGGGCACCCTCCATCCTCTGCGAACGGCGTGAGCTGCTGTTGAATACCCTGCTGCCTGCGGTGCTGTTGCCACTGTTGCCGGTAGGCTCCTCTTTGGTGTTGGAATTGCTGTCCGTGGGGCTGCTGCTGCTTTGGCTGTGTCTCCAGGGTTTGTGCCACTGGCAGGCCATTATCTTTTATCCCCCTTTCCTGATGCTGCGGGTGGCGTTTTCACTGGCGTTCGCCTACGCGCTGGCCGTGCTCGGCGTGTTCCTGCGGGATCTGCGGCAGATGATGCAGCCGTTATTGACAGTCCTGCT
Source organism: Candidatus Thiothrix singaporensis (assembly GCA_013693955.1). Taxonomy (GTDB): domain Bacteria; phylum Pseudomonadota; class Gammaproteobacteria; order Thiotrichales; family Thiotrichaceae; genus Thiothrix; species Thiothrix singaporensis. The sequence continues at coordinate 143,797 of CP059265.1, forward strand.
ATTGGTTTCCCCGATTGTTTATCCACTGAGCGCTGCGCCGGAACGTTTTCACGCCTGGTTTGCCTGGAATCCGCTGGCGCAACTGGCGCAAGGTTATCGGGCTGTGCTGTTGGATGGCGCATTCCCGTGGGAATCCTTCACAGGGTTGGCGGCGCTGGCTGGCATTTTGCTGGTGGGTGCGCTGTGGCTGTTTCAACGCCTGTTGACGCGGGCGAGGTATGTATTGTGAACGCTGGCGGAAACATTCGCCTGCAAGACGCCGGGGTGGTTTACCGGCGCTATGCGCATCCCCGCGACGCCCTGTTGGAGTGGTTGTGGCGGCGTCCGCGCCACCAGCCATTCCATGCCTTGCAAGGGTTGACGTTGGAGGTGCGGCCTGGCGATTCCTTGGGGGTAGTGGGCGACAATGGCGCAGGCAAAAGCACCTTGCTGAAGATGCTGGCGGGCAATCTGCCGCCTTCTGAGGGAATCTGTGAAGTGCATGGCCGCCGTTCCGCCTTGCTGGAGCTGGGCGTTGGCTTGCAGCCGGAGTTCAGTGGTGAGGAAAATGCCCGCACAGGATTGGCGTTGCGCGGTTTCACGCATGCCGAAATTGAACGTAAATTGCCGGAAGTTTTGGCGTTCGCCGAGTTAGGTGAGTTCGCCGCCCAGCCAGTGAAAACCTGGTCAAGTGGCATGATTGTGCGGCTGGTGTTTGCCATTGCCGCCGTGATTGAGCCGGAAGTGCTGATTGTGGATGAGGCGTTGTCGGTCGGCGACCAATATTTCCAGAANAAATCCCTGGATCGGATGCGGGCGATTCTCGGCAGTGGCGCAACGCTGGTGTTCTGTTCCCACAATCTGTTCNNCGTGCGGGAAATGTGCCGCCGNGCCGTGTGGCTGGAACGTGGCAAGGTGCGGATGCTNGGGGATGCGCAAGCCGTGGTGGATGCGTATCAAAGTGATGTGCGGGGCAGAAGTGAACCACCNCGCCCCTGCGGCAAAGCGCCTGGAATGGGCTGCAATGCCNNAACTTCCCCGGTTATTCTGGATATGGCTTTGGAACGTGACAGCTTACAGACGCACGGGCGGTTTGCTGTGCGGGTGCAGGCCAGTCAGGTAGGACGGGACGCTACGGATGTCCATGTTGGCATTGTCATCCGCCGTAATGACGGCATCCAGTGTTACGGCATCAGCACCCTGCATGATGGCGTGCAGATGCAGCCAGCAGGTGATGGCGTGCTGGTGGCGGAGTTGGTCATCGACAGCTTGCCGTTGCTGTCTGGTGAATATTGTCTGGAAGTCTGGTTGATAGACGCCAGTGGCGTGCATGTCTACGACTCCCGCGAACGTTGCTGCCATTTCCGGGTGCAACAGGCCGGGCAGCAACAGGGCATCGGCCTGGTATGGCTGCCGCACCGCTGGCGGTCGCCTGCGGAACGCCCCGCAGGGGAGGCTCTGGAACATGCGTTGGCGCCCTGAAGATTTTTCTGTCCGCTATAACCTGTTGTTTCCTCTCTATGCCCAGCTGCCGCCGGGGTTGGGGTACCGTCTGGCTGGACGCCAAGCNGGGTTTTTCCGCCGGAAGCGGGCGGAGGAGGAAGCGTGCATCCGAGAACAAATGTTGGGTGCGTTTCCTTCGGCCAGTGAGCAACAGCTTGGTGCCTGGTTGGATGACTACTACCGTATGGTGGAGCAGGAGGCCTTGGACGCCTGGTATCTGCAACACCAGCCGACCGATGCTATTGTGGAATTGCAAGGATTCGCGGCTGTGGAACAGGCGCGCAGGCAGGGCAGGCGGGTATTGTTGACCGGCGGGCATTTCGGGCGTTACTGGATGGCNGGGCCAGCCATGCGCGCCCTGGGGCATACAACCGGCACCATTACCCGTGATGGCGGCGATGAAAATGTCCATGGCCTGCATCCGGCAGAATACCGTTACCGTCTGTTCAAGCTGCAATGCCTGCGGCAGGCGTTGGGCGCCNNATTTTTGGTGGAGGGTGGTGATTTGCGGCCTCTCTACAAAGCGCTAAACGATCACTTAATTGCATTGATTTTTGATGTTCCATACGTAGAAGCGCATAAAGGGGTGGTGACAGTAAAATTTATAAGCGGTACTATTGATCTGCCTGCCGGTATTTATCGAATTGCAAAAACCAAGGCAGTGATCGCGCCGTTCTTTATGCGTGATTTAGGNAATGGTCGAGTCAGGGCAGAGTTTTCTGCATTGCTTGACCCATTTGACTACGACGAAACAGCATTGATGGGGTTGCTCGCCGGCCAATTGGAACAGCGGATACGGGAAAGCCCCGGCCACTGGTGGCTATGGCCTGCGCTCCCTTTGCTACGGAGCAGTAATAACAATGAGCCGTAGAAAAACTTCGCATCTGGACGAGAACCACTCGCACAGCCAGATTATTAAACGGATTCCACGCTACGCCCAAGTCTTGGAGTTGGGGTGTGGTGATGGCGGCATGTCGCGCTTGATGCGGGAACAATGCGATGCGCATATCATAGGCATTGACCAGAACCCGGACATTGTTTGGCAAGCGCAACGTTATTGCGATTATGTCTTTACGGAAGATTTGGATGACCCACACAGCCTGGATGCGCTGGAAGGCGAGAAATTCGATGTAATCACGCTGGTGGATGTGCTGGAACATCTGCAATATCCGGAAGATTTGCTGATGCGGCTCAAGCCGTTGCTGCTGGATGAAGGCCAAATCTTAATATCCATCCCGAACATTGCCCATGCTTCCATGCGGCTGGAGTTGCTGAACGGCCATTTCGACTATGAAAAGGCAGGCATCCTGGACACGACCCACCTAAAGTTTTTCACGCTGGAAAGTATCCAAGGTTTGCTCGCGGACATTGGGTACATGACCGATGAGGTTGATTACACTTGGCATGACCTGCCGGATGAAGTGATTGCCCAATACCTGCAATCGGCAGGGCTTGAACCCTCCCCGCAAGCGCTGGCGAAATTCCACGAACCGGAGGCGATCGCCTACCAGTTCATTATTGCCGCCCGCGCCGAGGAGGAAGAGGCTCCCAGCCACACGGGGTCTGGTTCCCATTCGCTCAAGCCCATTGACGTCTCCTGGCAGACTTGGGGCAGGATGCATACGGAACTGGCGCTGGCGCATGCGGAACTGGAACGTGTTTATGCGACCCGCAGTTGGCGGATGCTGCGGCGTGGGGCGACGGCTTGGCGCAGCATTCAGTCCCGATTCACGCTGGACTGATACACTGACAAGCGGTTAAACCTTAATAATAATAACAGCTTGGGGTATTTGATAATGAAGCGGCGGCACGCCTATAGCAAAGTCAGTGTGGTTCTGCCGGTCTACAATCACGCACGTTGGGTAAAGCAGGCGATTGACTCGGTGCTCGCCCAATCTTTCCCGGCGTTTGAATGCATCATTATTGACGATGCTTCCCAGGATGCTTCCTGGGAGGTGATCCAATCCACCTGCCAAACCGCGCCGGAGATGCGCTGGCATTGCCTGCGTCATGACGCCAATCTGGGCGCGCCAGCCAGCATCAACCAAGGGTTGCAACTGGCGCAAGGCGATTATATTGCCATCCTCAATTCTGACGATGTCTGGGATGCGGAGCGGCTGCAACGGCTGGTGACGCTGGCGGAAACGCAGGGGCTGGATTTCATCAGCACCGATGTGGCGGTGCTGGATGCGGATTCCCATCCCAAAGAGCAGGATGAGCCGCATTGGGTTGCCTGGTTTGAGGGGCTTAAACAGGATTATGCTGACCAGCAGGATTTTTGGGCGACTTTATTGCGCGGCAATTGCCTGATCACGACATCCAACTTCTTTTTCACCGGCGCGTGTATGAGCGGGTAGGGCAGTTTGCCGAGTTGCGCTATGTGCATGACTATGACTATGCCTTGCGGGCGTTGCTGGCGGGTTGCAGCATGGCGTTCCTGGTTGGTGAAAAGTTGTTGGGATACCGCTTGCATGGCTCCAACACCATCCGTGAAAAACCACTGGCGGCGATAGAGGAAAACATGCAATTGCTGCTGGGCTGGTTGCCTGCCTTATCGCCAGTGTTGGATGAGCGGCGCCTGTTTGGTCTGGAACGGCAGCTGAAGGATTTGTACCGCTATACCCGTGAAGAATGGCTGACGGCTGTGCATGAGCATTTGCAGGCAAGGGAAGGGGAATTGCTGCCCTTGATTGCCGACCGTGAACGCTGGATCACTGAACGTGACCACTGGATAGCCGAACGCGACCAGATTATCACCGGGCAGCAGGGGCTTCTGGCGCAACAGCAACAATGGCTGGCAGACCGCGACCAGTGGATAACCGACCGCGATGGCTGGCTGGCGGAGCGTGACGCAGTGATCCGCCTGCACACCGAACAATTGGAACAGCATGCGCGTTGGGTGGCAGACCGTGACCAGTGGATAACCGACCGCGATGGCTGGCTGGCGGAGCGCGACGCGCTGATCCGGCAGCTACAGCAGCAGCGGCAGGAATTGTTGGACAGCCGCGCGTTCCGGTTGGGGCAGGCGCTGTTGAATCCGTTGCGTTGGTGCAGGCAACGCTTTATGGAGGTGAGCCATGCCTGAGAAGCTGATTATGCGGGACTGGCTCAGTATCCGGGAATGGCTGGAACCGCGCTTGCCCAATATCCGTTATGTTTCGGTGGATATTTTCGACACGATCCTTGGCCGCTATGTCGGCGACCCGCAGGAAGTGCAACTGGCGGTTTGCCGTGCTGTCGCCAAGCGCACCAGCATTGCAGCGGAAGAAGTTTGGCTGACCCGCCAACACGCCGAACAGGCGTTACGGGCGGAGGCTGTGCAGGCGGGTTCTGATCATGAGTGCAGTTACAGCAAGTTGCTGCCACGTTGGATCAAGGCGATGGGCGTTAACGGCACCCCGGAACTGGCGGCATTCATCCGCCAGACCGAACTGGATCTGGAGACAGCGACCCTGTACGTCAAACCGGATGCTCAGGTGTTTCTGGATTGGGTGCAGGAACAAAAGATTGAAATCATCGCCATGTCGGACATGTACCGNGATGGCGACCTGATCCGTGAATTGCTGCGCCGCAAGGGAATCGTCAACTATTTCACCTTCATCTACGTGTCAGCGGATTTCGGGATGGGGAAATACAGTGGCCGCTTGTTCCGGCAAATGCTGAAGGTGAAAGGGGTGNNGACGCCAGCCGTGGCACATATTGGCGACAATCCGGTGTCCGACCGGCGGATGGCCTGCCGGGAAGGGATCCAGGGTATTTGGCTGTATGAAAAGGCGGACTTGCGGCGGCGTGAGCGGCAGGTGTTGTCCGCCCGGTTGGCGCAACGTGGCGGCATCTGGCAAGGGCGTTANTTTTTCGAATGCGTGCAAGTCCGTAGCCAGCAGCAGGATGGCTTGAAACCGCGCCATTTCTTCTTCCGCTATGGGCGTGACGTGCTNGGGCCGGCCTTCAGCGTGTTCATGCTGGGCTTGCAGGAACGGCTGCAACAGCAGGCGGCGGCCAACCAGCCGGTGGAAAAGCTGCTGTTCGTGGCGCGTGACGGCTTTTTGTTCGAGCGCATGTATCAGGCGGCGGGCGGGCGGATTCCCTCGGCGTATGTCTACCTGTCCCGGCGGGTGATCACGGCGGCCTCGACTGCGGATGGGCTTACCCGGGAGCAAGCGCGGGTGGCGTTCTATAACCCGAAGCAGCGCGGCCTGGAATCAGTATGCAAGGTGTATGGCCTTCCGGCTGAAGATCTGCGGCCATTGGCCAACGAGTACGGCTTCCAGGATTTCGCGGAACCTATCCATGACTGGGAGGATGTCCGGCTGCATAACTTCCTGCAAGACCAGCAGGTGCAGGCCATTATCCGGCGGGTTGGGCAGCGGCACAAAAGTTTGTTGCAGCGTTATCTGGAGCAAGTGGGTTTTTTCAGCCATCCGCGGATTGCATTGGTGGATATTGGCTGGAATGGGACGGTGCAGAAGTTCCTCAAACAGGCGTTTGGGCAGCGGCAGGATTTTCCGGTCTTGCATGGTTACTATTTCGCCTTCGTGCCGAAGATGTACGCTGACTTTGGCGACAACAATATTTGCGAAGGCATTGTGCACGACTCGCGCCGGGGCAACGCCTGCGAACGCATTCCGGCGGAATTCGAAGAAATTTTCGAACAGGGCGCACGTTCCCAGGAAGCCACCACCGTCGGCTACCGTGAACACAACGGCATCATTGAGCCGGTATTGAAAGCGGATACTGCGCCCGACCGTCAGGCGGAGCTGGCCTGCAATATCCTGGTCACGCAAATGCAGCAGGGGATTCTGCATCACTGGGAGCATTTTCGTGTGGTGCAGAAGCTAACTGGCTATGACAGCCACCAGCTGTTGCCCTACGTTTACGGCCTGCTGGAGCGCGCGGTGGTTTACCCGACCCGGGAGGAAGCCCGTGAGCTGACCAAGTTGGCGCATACCGAAGATTTTGGGCATGACCATGTGCTGGATCTGGGTAACCGCGCCTTGCGTTGGCGTGATTTGCTGCATCCGCGCCAACTGATGCGGCGTTTGGAATTGAGCGCCTGGCGTTATGCGTTGTTCGATCGGATGCCTGCCGGGATCGCCAATTTTGCGTTTCGGATGGTGTATTTGCATACGGTGAAAAATAATGATTACAACAGGAGGGGTATGGTGTTGAGTCCAGCCAAGTTGTTCCTGTATGCGCTGGCGTTTCGTTTCTCTTCAGGGCGCGGGCGTTGCTTCAGCCCGGGGTTGAAGGCCATGTCGGCCTGGTATGCTGTGCGTTTCCGGCAGTTCCTGTTTGACCGTTCCGCTGCCAAATGGTGGCGGGCGAAGTTTGAGCGGTGCTGACATGGATATGCCCAGTGTCCAGATTTTGCTGTCAACCTGGAATGGCGAGCGCTGGCTGCCGGAACTGCTGAAGTCGTTGGAGCAGCAGACGTTTCAGGACTGGCAGCTGCTGGTGCGGGATGACGGCTCCAGCGACCGGACTGTTTCACTGCTGCGGGGATGGCAAGCCGCTAATCCGGGTCGGATGACGGAGGTGTTGCAGGATGGTGTCCATCTGGGCAGCAAGCTGAGTTTCAGCCGCTTGGTAGGGGTCAGCGGGTCGCCGTGCCTGATGTTCTGCGATCAGGATGACATCTGGTTTCCGGAAAAGGTGGAGCTGCAATACACCGCCTTGCGGCGGCTGGAGGGGATGTATGGGGAGGATGCGCCCCTGCTGGTGCATTCCGATCTGGCAGTGGTGGATCAGTACAAGGAGCTGCAAGCCGCTTCTTTCTGGGAATACCGTAATTTCAATGTGGAACAGCGTAAGCAGGCGTATCTGTTGAACAATGTGGTGACTGGTTGTGCCTGCGCGTTCAACCGTGCGGCGGCACGCATGGCTTTTCCGGTTCCAGTCAATGCGATGGAGCATGACCGTTGGCTGGCGCTGGTGTGTGCATGGTTTGGCCGCATCCAACCGTTGCCCCATCCGACGCTGCTGTATCGGCAGCACGGTGACAACCTGATTGGCGCAGAACCCGGCGGTGTGTTGGGTTTAAACCGGNNCGCCGACGCTTGGAGCATGCAGGCGGACGCTTTTCTGCAACGGTTTGGCAAGCAACTGGACGCCGCTGACTACCGTTTGGTGGAAGCAGTCGCGGGCTTGCGTCATTTGCAGGGTTGGAGACGTCGGCAACATATTTTACATCATCGTTTGTTCAAACAGGGTGTGCTGAATAATATTGCATTACTGCTGTTTGCCTGAATAGCTTTAGGGAATACCCATGAAAACAATAACAGAGCGTCCCGATGTCGCCATTATCGTCCTGACCCGCAACGCAGGCCGGTTGTGGCCGGAATGGATCAATGCCTTGCAAAACCAGTCGGTGCGGGCGNNCCGTTATTTGGTGATAGATTCCATGTCGGCCGACCATACCGCAGAGTTGGCCGCCGCCGCCGGGATGGAGGTGGTGCGTATCCATCCTGATGATTTCAGCCATGGTGGAACCCGCCAGATGGCGGCGCAACTGTGTCCTGATGCGAAATTGCTGGTGTATCTGACGCAGGACGCCATTCTCCGCCAAGTGGATTCTCTGGAAACTTTGTTGAAGCATTGCGATGAGGATGAGCACGTTGCTATGGCTTACGGGCGTCATTTGCCACGCATCGGAGCCGATTTGCTGGAGCGGCATGCGCGCGGTTTCACTTACCCGGCGGTTTCTTCGGTGCGTGACCGGGGTTGCTTTAAAACCATGGGGTATCGGGCGGCGTTCGCATCCGATGTTTACGCCGTTTACCGNGCCAACGCCCTGCGCAGTATTGGCGGTTTCCCACAACACATCATTGTCAGTGAGGACAGTTACGTCGCTGCCCGTTTGTTGCTGGCGGGCTGGAAAACCGTGTATTCGGCGGAAAGTACGGTGGAGCACTCCCATGAATATTCCTTGTTGCAGGTTTTTCGGCGGTATTTTGATGTCGGGGTCTTCCATGCCTCCGAACAGCCGTTGATGCAGGCGGTTGGCGCGCCTGACCGGGAAGCAGGGGCTTATGTGCGGTCGCTGATTGCCTATCTGTATGAGAGAAAAAGNTGGCTGTTGCCGTTGGCTGCATTGCAAACGACTGTGAGGCTGGCAGGGTTTCGTCTGGGCAAGCGTTACCAGCGGTTGCCATTGGCTGTTTGCCGGATGATCAGCATCCAGCAGGCTTACTGGATGCATGAAGCCAATAGGCCTGCTGCCGTTTTGACTGAAGCTGTGCCAGTAGGTTTGGGCATGGGGTTTCTCTCTGTTCCTCCCATATCACTCAGTGAGCANGAAAAAGTCGAAAAAGCGGTAAAAATTTTATTACAAAATGTTGACAAAGAAAGATTGGAATATTAGCATATTCTCATATTGTTGATTACCAACTTAATACTCCTCCATCCTCCTTTGGTGGTAATTGCGCGGCTCATATGGGTCGCGTTTTTTTGCCTCATAAGGTGATGTGCCGGTTTTTCATGCGTTTGTCTTTGCATGCCTCCCGTTTCTCGAGAGGCATTTTTTCTTGGTGGATGATGGCAAACACTTGTGAAATAACGTCACTTCCCATAAAATGCCGCGTTTCTTTATTCCTCCTCCTATTTTATAGTTGGAGTGAATTGGCAAAACAGATTTAATGAAGTGGATTGAGCAAGATGAAAACATTCAGTGCAAAGCCAGCTGAGGTGAAGCGCGACTGGTACGTCGTGGATGCCAAAGGTAAGGCGCTTGGCCGTCTGGCCACCGAAGTTGCCCGCCGTTTGCGTGGCAAGCACAAGCCGGAATATACCCCGCATGTCGATACTGGCGATTACATTGTCATTATCAATGCAGACAAAGTTGGTATTACTGGCAATAAAGCCAAAGATAAGATTTATTACCACCACACCGGCTACATCGGCAATATGCGCGCATTCTCGTTTGAAAAAATGCAGCAGCGTGCGCCNGGCCGAGTCATTGAGCTGGCAGTAAAAGGTATGCTGCCAAAGAATCCATTGGGTCGCGCCATGTTCCGTAAGCTGAAAGTTTATGCGGGCGCTGAACATAACCATCACGCACAACAGCCGCAAGCGCTGGAAATTTGATTGGGCAGGAATTGAAATGGCTGAAACACAATATTACGGAACAGGTCGCCGCAAATCTTCATCTGCTCGCGTCTTTCTGCGTGCAGGCAGTGGCGCTATTACAGTTAACGGCAAAGCGCTGGGTGATTTCTTTGGGCGGGAAACCGCTAGCATGGTCGTGCGTCAACCACTGAACAGTGTTGATATGGCTGATAAGTTTGACATTACCGTTACGGTTACTGGTGGTGGCATCACTGGCCAATCTGGTGCTATCCGTCTCGGTATTGCCCGTGCGCTGCTGCAATATGACGAAGGGTTGCGTGGCGAGCTGAAGTCTGAAGGTTTTCTGACCCGCGATGCACGTAAGGTTGAACGTAAAAAGGTTGGGCTGCACAAAGCTCGCCGGGCTACTCAGTTCTCCAAACGTTAGTTCGCAGGGTTATTTCCGTTTAGCGGAATACGTCTATTGTATTAGCAAAGCCACAGTGTATGATAAGCTGTGGCTTTGTTGTTTATAGGCGCTTGAAATTGAACATATTTTACCATCGGTCAGGCGTTTTTCGTTTCTTCATTAATCTTTGTGGCGTTTCTGCAACATTTGCGCTAAACTTTGTAGCGTATTTGCAAAATAGCTGTTGCAAGACGCTGGCAAGGGATGTATAAATACATTCCGTCAGATTGAACAAATCGAATTTAAATCTTAATGACAGGACAAACCTTCTAAATAGGAGTCGACTCATGAAAAAATGCTTGTAATCGCAGTTGTTGCTGCTTTGGCAGCTCCTGCTGCTGTAATGGCTGATACCACTTTGTACGGCAAACTGCACGTTTCCGTTGGTTCTGTTGATGATGGCACTAAGTCTGAAACCGTAGTAGAAAGCCACTCTTCCCGTATCGGCGTTAAAGGTTCCACTGAGCTGGATAATGGCATGAGCGCTACTTACGGTGTGGAATACGGCATTGATTTGGATGGTGACGCTGAAAAGGCAAACTCAACTTCCCGCAGCCTGAATGCCCGTAACACCTTCGTTGGTGTTAAAGGCGGTTTTGGTGAAGTTCGCGTTGGTCGTCATGATACCCCAGGGAAACTGGCTACTGCTGGTCTGGATGGTTTCGCTGACACCTATGCTGATATGTCCAATATCATTGCTGCTGACGGACATCGTGTAGACAACGCTGTTGCTTACATCAACAAGTTTGGCTCTGTTGGTTTTGCTGTCGCCCACTCTACTGAAACAGACCTGATCCCTGCAAGTGCAGATGGTGACCGTAACGGCGGTAGTGAAGCCAATACTGCGATGATTAACTATGGCAACTANCCATGGTATGCAGGCTTGGGTTACACTGAAGTTGACAGCACACTGAAAGACACCAACCTGGGTTTGGGCTGGAAAGCAGAAGCTGGTCATTTTGCCAACTTGGTGTATGAACAGGTTGATTATGACGGCACTCCAAACGATGACACCAATGCTTATGTGGCTGGTGGCTTCAAAACTGGCGCTGCAACCCTGAAAGTTGGTTACGGCGAAAGCAAAACCGACAATGCTGGTAAAGAAAAGCAGACCACTGTTGGTGTTGACTACTCTCTGGGCAAGAAAACCAGCGCGTACCTGTTGTGGAACGAAGACAAAAACGTTGCTCACAGCGCTACCACCGACATCAAGGCTACTCAGACTGTAGTAGGTTTGGTCAGCGAATTCTAATCCTTCGGGTTTGGATAAAGCTAGTGGAAAAGGCTCCTTCGGGAGCCTTTTCCCGTTATGATTAGCCATCTATGAAACACCCTCAAACACGTCAATGCCAGCCCTGCACCGCCTGTTGTGATGGCTGGGTGCAGATGAATATCCGCGGCGCGGATGTATCTCCAGGTTGCCCTTGCCCGCACAGTACGGGTAAAGGTTGCGACGATTACGCCAACCGTCCGGTAGACCCTTGTGAGAATTTTGTATGTGGTTGGATCATTCCCGGCAGTCCCCTGCCTGAGTGGATGAAACCGACTGAAGCCAAAGTGATGGTGTTGCCCAACAAGCTGCAATGGCGGGGCGCGCCGGTGGATGTGGCGGTTCCCGTCGGCAGGCGTATCCCGCCGCGAGCGCTCAACTGGCTCAAGCAATTCGCGGAAAAGCATGGCCGTCCTTTGATTTACATGGAGCAGACGGTGCTTAACGGCGTATTTCAGCGGGAACAGCAGGCCATTGCTTACGAGCCTCCTGAATTCCAGCAGGAGGTGATGCAGAAGGTGGCGCAGGGTCAGCGCTTGTGGCGGTAACTAATCCCTGCCTAACGCTCCGGTTTTTTCAATGCTGCGGCGCGCTACACTACGCATCTTTGCAAAAGCCGTGTGAATGCGATGACAGCCATGCACCCGATTCGGGAAATTCCTTACAATTACACCTCTTTCTCCGACAAGGAAATCGTGCAACGCCTATTGGGCACGCACGCGTGGGAGATCCTGCAAGCCCTGCGTGAAAAGCGTGAAACCGGCATATCCTCCCACATGCTGCTGGAAATGTTGGGCGATATGTGGGTAGTGGTGCGCAATCCCTATATCCAGGACGACTTGCTGGAAAACCGTGACCGTCAGCAATCCCTGGTCGATACGCTGCATGAGCGGGTCGGGAAAATCGAGGAGCGCGCCAAAGGCAATCCGCTGACGCTGGAGCTGATGCAGATCGCCCGGCAGGCGCTGAACACTTTTTCTGACGATTTTCAGAAATATTCCGAGCTGCGTGAAAAAACCCGCAAGCGCCTGCAAAAGATCACCCGCAAGGACAATATCCAGTTCGATGGCCTGGCGCGTGTTTCCCATGTCACCGACGCCACCGACTGGCGCGTGGAGCTGCCNTTTGTGGTGCTGACGCCTGACACCGAAGAGGAAATGGCGGCGTTGGTGCAAGCTTGCATCGAACTTGGCCTGAGTGTGATTCCACGGGGCGGCGGCACGGGCTACACGGGCGGCGCGATTCCGCTGGATGCGCATAGTGCCGTCATCAATACGGAAAAGCTGGATTCCATCGGCGAAGTCCAGCACCGTAATGATCTGCCCGGCGTCGCTAAAACGGTGCCGGTGGTGCGGACTGGCGCNGGGGTGGTCACCCGTCGTGTTTCCGATTTGGCAGCCAGACACGGGCTGGTGTTTGCAGTCGACCCGACGTCGCAGGATGCATCCACGATCGGCGGCAATATCTCCATGAATGCGGGCGGCAAGAAGGCCGTGCTGTGGGGGACTGCACTCGATAACCTGCTTTCTTGGCGCATGGTCACGCCGGATGCGGAGTGGCTGGAAGTTACCCGGCTGAACCACAACCTCGGCAAGATCCATGACCAGGCGACGGTGCAGTTTTCCGTGCAGCATTTTCAGGCGGATGGCAAGACGCCCTCGGGCGAGCCGCAAACCCTCACTTACGAAGGGCGTTATTTCCGCAAGGAAGGTCTGGGCAAGGATGTCACCAACAAATTCCTGGGCGGTTTGCCCGGCATCCAGAAGGAAGGTTGCGATGGCCTGATCACGTCCGGCGAATTCATCCTGCACCGGATGCCGGATCAAATACGCACCGTTTGCCTGGAGTTCTACGGAACCGATTTGCACGAAGCGGTGCCCGCCATTGTGGAGGTGAAAAATTACCTCGACGGGCGCAACGACGTGCTGCTGTCCGGTCTGGAGCACCTCGACGAACGTTATGTCAAAGCGGTGAAATATACCCCGAAAGGCGCGCGCGGCATGCTGCCAAAAATGGTGTTGCTTGCTGACATTGTGAGCGATGATGACAAGGCCGTTTCCGAATCCGCCGCTGAAGTGGTGCGGCTGGCCAACGCCCGTAACGCCGAAGGCTTCATCGCCATCAGTCCGGAAGCGCGCCGCCAGTTCTGGGCAGACCGTTCACGCACCGCCGCCATCGCCGCCCATACCAACGCCTTCAAGGTCAATGAAGACGTGGTGATTCCGCTGCATAATCTGGCGCGTTACACCGAAGGCATCGAAACCATCAATATCCGCCAATCCATGCAGAACAAGCTGCGCATGATCGACGCGCTGCTGGAGCATTTGGCGGGCGATTTGCCGGAACTGCGCACGGTGACGGACTATGAGGCCAGCGAAGAACGCAGCGCCATGCTGGCTGGCAAGCTCGCGCACGCCACGGATTTCCTGCAACAGCGCAAGTTGCGTTGGGAACAGATCCTGATGCATTTTGATGCGCCTGCCGCCGGGCATCAGGGGTTGTTGGATGGCGCAGCGCAGGCCGCCCAACGTCCGCAGGATCGGGTGATTGACCTGCTGTTGCGGCGTGAGCTGCGGATTTCCTACCGCACCGAAATTTTGCAGCCCTTGCAGGAAATCTTTGCCGGGCGCGAACTGGCCCTTGCTGCAATCGCTGGAAAAATCCACCGCCGCATCCGCACCAGCCGCCTGTTTGTGGCTATGCACATGCACGCAGGCGATGGCAATGTGCACACCAATATTCCGGTCAACTCCAACGACTATGAAATGTTGCAGGAAGCCGAGCGCATGGTGGATGAAATCATGGCGTTGGCGCGTTCGCTGGATGGTGTGATTTCCGGCGAGCATGGCATCGGCATCACCAAGTTTCAGTATCTGGACGAAAAGGAAATCCGCGAATTCGCCGACTACAAGCAGCAGGTTGACCCGCAAGGGCACTTCAACAAGGGCAAGCTGCTGCCGGGCTCCGGTTTGCAGGACGCCTACACGCCGTCCTTGCGGCTGGTGGAGCGTGAAGCCCTGCTGCTGGAGCACAATGAGCTGGGCGCGCTCAACAACGACATCAAGGATTGCCTGCGTTGCGGCAAGTGCAAGCCGGTGTGCAATACGCATATTCCGCGCGCCAACCTGCTGTATTCGCCGCGCAACAAGATTTTGGCGACTGGCTTGATGATTGAGGCGTTCCTGTACGAGGAACAGACCCGCCGNGGGATTTCCATCCGCCACTTTGATGAAATGAACGATGTGTCGGATCACTGCACGGTTTGCCACAAATGCCTCACGCCTTGCCCGGTCAATATCGATTTCGGCGATGTCAGCGTGCGCATGCGCAGCATCCTGCGGGAGCGCGGCAAGAANAAGACCAGCCCGGTCACCTGGGCGTCGATGCTGTTCCTCAATATCAAAGACCCTATGCAAATCAGCCTGATGCGCGCGGGTATGCTCAAGTTTGGTTTCAAGGCGCAACGGTTGGCCTACAAACTGGCGAAAAACGCTGGCTTGGCCAGTAATGGCAAGCCGCCTGCCGCCACTTTGGGCAAGCCGCCGATCAAGGAGCAGGTGATCCAGTTTGTGAAGAAGCCGATGCCTGCCGGATTGCCAGCCAAAACCACCCGGGCGATGCTGGGGTTGGAGGATGACCAGATCATTCCGATTTTGCGTGATCCGGGCAANGGGGCAGGGGACGCCGTGTTTTATTTCCCCGGCTGTGGTTCCGAGCGCCTGTTCAGCCAGGTCGGTTTGGCGACGCTGGCGATGCTGTATGAAACCGGCGCGACCACGGTGCTGCCGCCGGGCTACCTGTGCTGCGGCTATCCGCAAAATGCGGGTGGCGACCTGAAAAAGGGCGCGCAGATTTCCACCGAAAACCGCGTGCTGTTCCACCGTGTCGCCAATGCCTTGAGTTACCTCGACATCAAAACCGTGCTGGTGTCCTGCGGCACGTGCATGCACCAATTGCTCAAGTACGAATTTGAGCGGATATTCCCCGGCTGCCGTTTGCTCGACATCCACGAATACCTGCTGGAAAAAGGCGTGCGGATGAATGGGGCAAGCGGTGTCCAGTATGTCTACCATGACCCTTGCCATACGCCGATGAAGCAGGTCAACCCGTTGAAGGTGGCGAAAGATTTGACTGGCTCCAATGTGGTGTTGAGCGAGCGTTGCTGCGCGCAGGCGGGGACTTTCGCAGTCAGCCGCCCGGACATCGCCAGCCAGTTGCATTTCCGCAAGGCCGAAAGCTTGCAAGCAGGCATCAAGGAACTGACGGGCAGTGACATGGCGCAAAATGGCAATGTCAAGATCCTCACTTCATGCCCGGCCTGCCAGCAGGGTTTGTCCCGCTATGCGGACGATACCGGCATGGAAACCGATTACATTGTGGTGGAAATGGCCAACCACCTGTTGGGCAAGGACTGGCGGCAAGGGTTTGTAGACAAGGCCATCCACGGTGGGATCGAAAAGTCCTGCTTTAATCGGCCTGCAACAGCGCTGGGACGGATGGGTTAGTCTGTTCCGGCGTGAGGGGCGGCAATCGGTGGGCGTCGCCCTTTTTNTCTGAGCCAGTTGAGCGCCTTCAGGACGCCGTGCCGGGTGATCACCCATTTCTCCAGCTCAAACTTGCCGGGAAAGCTCATGACGCCGAGCCCTACCATGATCGTGAGGATGCCTTGCCCCGGCAGCACCAGCATGGCGACGCCCGCCAGAACGATGGGCAGACCCAAAAGATTGCGCAGGATGGCGCGTGGTTGCAGCAGGAGATGCCAGCGGTGCGGATCGCGCGGGCGGGTGAAATAGTCCGCCGGAATCCGGCCGACAAACCATGGCAGCATCAGCAGCGAAAAGAGGAAGGTGATGGCGGAAACCACGCCCAGCCAGATAAAAGCCTGTTCCAAAGAAAAACCCCATGGTTATCAGTCATGGGGTTTATTCTACGCAATTCCACGTAGGCTATGGGGTGAAACCTGTTACTCCGAAGGGTTTTCAGGTATCCGGATTGGCCTTGATCATGTGGATGCTCAGATCCGCGCCATTGTATTCTTCTTCCTGCGACAAGCGGATACCCATCGTGGCCTTGAGGATGCCGTAGACCACAAAGCCGCCCACCGTGGCGATGGCCACCCCGATCAACGTGCCGACCAGCTGCGAGCCAAAACTGACATCACCGGTGCCCCCGAACATTTTCAGGCCGAAAATGCCCGCCGCAATGCCGCCCCACGCGCCGCACAACCCATGCAATGGCCATACGCCCAGCACATCATCAATTTTCAGCCTGTTCTGGGTGAGGGTGAACGCCCAGACGAACAATGCGCCTGCGACCGCCCCGACCAGCAGCGCGCCCAGCGGGTGCATCAGGTCAGAACCTGCGCATACGGCGACCAAGCCTGCCAGTGNGCCATTATGGACGAAACCAGGGTCATTTTTGCCTACGAACAGGGCGGCCAGGATGCCGCCAACCATTGCCATCAGGGAATTGATCGCCACCAGCCCGCTGATATTGCCGATCTTCTGGGCTGACATCACATTGAACCCGAACCAGCCGACCGCCAACANCCAAGAACCCAAGGCCAGGAACGGGATGCTGGAGGGCGGATGCCCCACCATGGGTTGCCCCTGTTTGTTGTAGCGGCCTTGGCGGTGCCCCAGCAAGATGACCGCGCCCAGCGCCAGCCAGCCGCCCATGGCATGCACGACTACGGAGCCAGCGAAGTCATGGAAGGCAAAACCGAAGGTGTTCTTAAGCCAATCCTGCACGCCGTACAGGCTGTTCCACATCATGCCTTCGAAAAAGGGGTAGATGAAAGCCACAATCACGAATGTCGCCGCCAATTGCGGATAAAATTTTGCCCGTTCTGCAATGCCCCCGGAAATGATGGCCGGGATTGCGGCGGCGAAGGTCAGCAAGAAGAAAAACTTGACCAATTCATACCCATTTTNGGCCGCCAAGGTGCTGGCGTTGCTGAAAAGTCNCGTATGGTAGGCAAACATGTAGCCAATAANAAAGTAGGCGATTGTCGAAACAGCGAAGTCAGTGATGATTTTGACCAAGGCGTTGACCTGATTTTTGTGGCGCACCGTGCCGACTTCCAGGAAGGCGAAGCCCGCGTGCATCGCCAGCACCATGACGGCGCCAATCAGGACAAACAGGGTATCCAAAGCGGGTACAATTTGCTCCATTCCAATAACCTCTAAACGCAAACAAACAGCAAAGCGCACCATCATAAGCATCTGTCAGTCAATGGCTAGAGGTATTGCGCACAAACTTGGTGATTATTTTGGGTTTTGTTTCAGTTCTGCCTTTGTCAGTGCAATGTATTCTCAATGATGGGGATTTTGAGTTTGATTTTTCCATTTTGGTGCATTGTGTGCACTAATAGTGGATATTTGCAATTGCGTATAGGTTTTGACCAATCCTTTCGCTCGGTTTCATTTTGCGTATATGATTAAGAAGAAAAAGGATATTTTTCAAGAGAGTGTCATGGATACATTAGTTCGGATTATACGCCCCGTCTGGTTTTCGATGCCTGGAATCTGTTTGTTTCTGGGCGGTTTGCTATGGGTGGTTTCCTGNGGGCAGGTTGTATTTTACACCACGAATGGCGTGGTGATGGGATATTGGGTGCTGGTGACAGGTTGGTTAGGGTTTGCCTTGTTCCAGTTTGCTTGGTATGCCAATTTGCTGGGTTTGTTAGGCGTGTTGCTAATGCAACAACAACCCAACCGGGCGATAGTGCTGGCAGTGGTGGGCGTATTTCTGGCGGGTCAGGCGTTTTGGTTTGAAGACATTCCAGGGCGGCACGTCAGCATGCATATCGTGCAGTTGGGGGCGGGTTTCTGGCTATGGTATGTCAGCATAGTGCTGATCACGTTAGGCGTAATTTTTGGTTCAGGTGGAGGGGAGGCTGATTCCCCCGCACCTGAGGTAAGGGTGTTAGAAATCGCCCGCCGCACCGCGTTTCATAATGTCGGTAATGATTTCCTGGACTTTGACGGCCTCATCATGCAGTTCTGGAGGTAAGGGAGCGCCGCCGTAGATCATCATGTCCATGTTCANGGAGTACAGGTTGTATTTGCCCTGCTTGTCCTGCACCAGCGCCACCCGGCAAGGCAGGTAGGCGGCAAACGCATCGCTGAACTCCACCATTTTCATGGCGGTCTGTGGGTTGCAGAATTGGAAGATTTTCAGGAAGCGTTGATCCTGCCCGGTTTCCAGCTTGACCTGCTCAGATAACGGCAGTTCGCCAACCGCCTTGATATTATGTTCGTTGGCGACCATTTTCATGGTTTGCTCGGCGTCAGCTGGGGTGACGCCATCCGCCAGCGGAAATTTGACAACCGTGGCGTCGGCGGAATTGCCGGTTTCCTTCAGCTTTTTCCACATATCTAGGTAGACGTCTTTGGCTTTGGGGTCCAGCTTGTCGAGTGCGGCTTTTTCGGCGGGGATGTCCACACCTTCCATCTGGGTCATCATGGGGGCGAATTTGGTATAGGCGAATGCGCCGCCGATGATGGCGACCAAGCCGATGATGGCGAGAAGGTTGCGGATAAGGTTCATGTGGTGTGTCTCCTGACTAGCGGTAAAAAGAAAAGCCACCTGTTGATGGCTTTTCTATGCAAATTATTCCATTTGTGTTGAAAATTTATTGTGTGTCGATTTTTGCCATCAAGGCGAAAGACTTGATGAACANGCCAGCCATGGCTGGGTTCTTGATCATGGCACCATAATCGCCCACCAGGAATTTTAGCTTGCCGAAGGTATAGGCGGTGCCCAAGCCAACCATGCCGAGAGGATCTTTAGTCCATTTCAGCCAGTCCTTACGGTCTGCGCGCATGTCCCAATCCGGCGCTTCGCCATCGTAAGCACCAGCGCGGACACATTCACCGTTTTCCACCACGAATACACCTAGCGGTTTGGCCTCGCCTTTAAGGCCGCAGGTAATGACAGAATTGAAATTAATGGCCGCCAGTTTGTCCTTGACGTCAGGATCAGCGTTCCATAGATCCTTGAGTTCGTTCATCCATTCAGCAGAAANAAGTTGTGGCATTGTTCCTCTCCTAATGCGTGTTATGAAGTCAGTCATGATGACCGTCGTAGTGTAACAGTAAGCCTGCCGGGTTTGAACGATGCCGCATCAGCATTCGTTTGATTTAGCGGCATGTCTGCCCACGCAGCTTGGCGGCTTCCCTGAACAATCTGACGGAATTGTCCCGATCCCCCTGCTTGGAGGCGATGACCGCCTGGCTTTCCAGTTGGGCTGCGTTGTCGTTCAGCCTCTGGCAGTTGGTTATGTTTGCAGCGGGCTGGCGGGGAATGGCCGGACGGCGGAACGAGCCGGTGGGGCTGGCGGTGTCCGTGGAGTGGGGCGCACTTGTGGTGGCGGTTGGCCGGGCGTAGGTTGTTTTCATGAGCGGGTGTGGCGGCCACATGCGCCCGTGTTGTGGTCTNNGCGGGGTGGTGCGTGGCGTGTTGTGGGCCGGGCGTGGGGGTGTGGCGTCATTCCGCAATGCAAGCTGNNTTGTTGTCTGCGCTGTTAGCCACGCGCGGGTTGGGGGAGGGATCGGCGGCGGGCGGGCGGCCACCCGGGTGACGGCGTCGGCGGTTCCCCCATAGCAATAAAAGGATGAGACACAATCGGCGGCTANTACGGCGGCGCTGCCAACGCCAGTGATAATGGCTGATAAGATTAAGGCTGTCAGTTTCATGTTTGACTCCTGCGCTGCGCACAAACGTGGGTTTAAAATATTTCTGAGCGCCGAGCCGGAGTGTAGTAAAGAGATGACGGCCTTGCCGTGATGTGGTTGAATTTTAAGCGTTAAAAGCAAAAGCCCGCGCAGGGCGGGCTTTCCTGATTGCTCGTCAAGCGGTTTTCAGATTGCCGCCAACGCTGCGTCGTAGTTGGGTTCCTGCGCGATTTCCGGAACTTGTTCGGTGTAAGTGACCTTGCCGTCCTTGATGATGACAACGGCGCGGGACAGCAGGCCAGCCAATGCCCCGGTGGTGATGAGGACGCCATACGTCTTGCCGAAATCCGGGTGGCGGAAGGTGGACANGGAGACAACATTTTCCAGCCCTTCCGCGCCGCAGAAACGGCTGTGGGCAAAAGGCAGGTCTGCGGAAACGCACAGCACGGCGACGCCTGGAAGGTTGCTGGCGAGTGCGTTGAATTTGCGGGTGGAGGTGGCGCAAGTGCCAGTGTCCACGCTGGGGTAAATGTTCAGGATGACGGTTTTACCGGCGAAATCAGCCAGGGTTACATCGGACAGGTTGGTTTTGGTCAAGGTGAAGGCGGGGGCAGCGCTGCCAACAGCCGGAAGCTCGCCGCTGGTTTCAATGGGGTTGCCTTGCAGGGTGATGGTGGCCATGAATGTCTCCAGTTGGGTTGTGGGCAAACAGTTGTTTTAGTGGTGATGGTGGCCGTGGGCACCGTGAGCGTGTCCATGGTCGATTTCTTCGGCGGTTGCAGGCCGCACTTCCAGGATGGTGAGGTCAAATGTCAGCGGCACGCCCGCCAGCGGATGGTTGGCGTCGATGGTGACGCTGTCATTGTCAACGGCGGAAATGCGGATGACCGGTTGCCCGCCGCCGTCTGGGCGTGGAATTCCGCACCTGCCACGATCTGCTCTTCGGGGATGCCCTGGAACATGGCGCGCGGCACTTTCTGGGTCATGCGTTCGTCGTACTCGCCGTAAGCTTCCGCAGGTGGCACGGTGACGGTCATGCTGTCATTGGCCTGTTTGCCGGTGAGCTGTTTTTCCAGTCCGGCGATGATGTTGCTGGCGCCATGCAGGTAGGCGAAAGGGTGGGAAGCATCCGCCTGATCCAGAATTTCGCCTTTGTCATTGGTGAGGGTGTAGGTCATGGTGACCACGGTGTGTTGTGCGATTTGCATCGGTTTTCCTTGGGATAAAGAATGTATCGGTCGCCACCGCCGGGATTATCCTTGTAGCGGCGGTGTGTCCACAAATATTGGGCGGGGAACTCACGCACCTGCTGCTCAATGATGTGATTAATCCTTGTTGTGTCATCCAGTATGGATGTTGCAGGAANATTTTCAAGTGCTGGCAGGAATCTCAGCAGATAACCTGTCTCCGTGCGCAGGGTGAAAAAGGGTGTGACCTGCGCCTTGCCCAACTTGCTGAGGCGGCTGGTGGCGGTGTTGGTGGCGGCTTCCACGTTGAAGAAGGGCGCGAATACGCTGTTCTTGTGGCCGAAATTCTGATCCTGCGCATACCAGACCACATGGCCTTGTTGAAGGCTGCGGATCATGTCGCGGATGTTGTCGCGTGGAATTGCCTTGCCGTAGCGTTTCGAGCGCAGCCGGGCGACGCGCCATTCGATCAGCGGGTTCTGGTGCGGGCGGTAGATGACATGCAGCGGGATGTGTTGCGCCAGCAACCGGCCACCCAGCTCCAGGCTGGTGAAATGGGCGCTGAGGAGCACCACCCCGCCTTGTTGCATGGCGGCTTGCAGGTGCTCCATGCCCTCGATGCGGGTCTGGCGGGCAAGTTTTTCATCATTTCCCCACCAGCTCAGGGCGGTTTCCAGCAGGCCGCGCCCGAGGGAGATGAAATGTTCACGGTTGAGCCGGAAGCGTTCTGCCGCCGTGAGTTCCGGGAAGGCCAGCTCCAGGTTGATGCAGCAGACTTGGCGGCGTTTGGGCAGCAGATGGAACATCAGCAGGCCGAACTGCTTGCCCAGCCACATCTGCGCGCCCCAGGGCAGTTGCGTCAGCAGCCATAGCAGCCCCAACCCGAACCAGGTCGGCCAGTGGCGCGGATGCAGGAATTGTTTGCCGGAGATTCGTTCCACAGGATGTCCAATACTGAAACAAGCGCCTTATGGTAAACTCTCCCACCTGTTTTTTCAGTTTTATGTAAACAATAACGATGAGCTTGCAAATTCCTGCTTTTGATAGGGCGCGTGTGCTGGTGGTGGGCGATGTGATGCTGGATCGCTACTGGTCTGGCCAAACTTCCCGGATTTCNCCCGAAGCCCCTGTGCCTGTAGTGCATGTGAACACCAGTGAGGAGCGCCCCGGCGGCGCGGCCAATGTGGCGCTGAATATCGCCAGCCTGGGTGGCCAAGCCATCCTGCTGGGCTATGTCGGCGCTGACGAAGCGGGCTGCTCGCTGGCGGATACACTGCGCGGGCGTGGCGTCGACACCCGCTTCGTGACGCTGGCGAATGTCCCCACCATCACCAAACTGCGCGTCCTTAGCCGTCATCAACAACTGATCCGGCTGGATTTCGAAGAAAGCTTCGCCGGGCAGGATCACAGCAGCCTGCTGGAAAGTTTCCGCAAGTTGCTGGCGGATGTGGATGTGGTGGTGCTGTCCGATTACCGCAAGGGCACGCTGGAACAGGCGCGGGAGCTGATTGCCCTGGCGCGCGCGGTTGGCAGGCCGGTGGTGGTCGACCCCAAGGCGAAAGACTTTGCCGTTTACCAGGGCGCGGCCGTCATTACCCCCAATCTGTCAGAGTTCCGCGAAGCAGCCGGTGATTGGCAGGATGAAACCGATCTGGTCAAACGCGGCAACCAATTGCTGGAACGCTGCCAGTTGGACAATCTTTTGATTACCCGTAGTGAACAAGGCATGACCCTGCTACGTCAGGGCAGGGAACCTTACAACCTGCCCACCCGTGCCCGTGAAGTGTTCGATGTGACCGGTGCTGGTGATACGGTGGTCGCGGTGCTGGCGGCCAGCATGGCGGCAGGCTTGCCGGTGGAGCAGGCGATGGCGCTGGCCAATCTTGCTGCTGGTATTGTGGTGGGCAAAGTGGGGACAGCCACTGTGAGCGTTGCAGAATTGCACAAAGCCGTGCAAACGCACCATGCCCAGGTCAAAGGCGTGGTCAATGAGGAGCAGTTGTTGGCAGCCGTACAGGAAGCCCGCGTCCACGGCGAACGTATCGTCATGACCAATGGCTGTTTCGACATTTTGCACGTTGGCCATGTGACCTACCTGCAGGAAGCCAGCAAGCTCGGTGACCGGCTGGTCGTGGCGGTTAATACGGATGAATCCGTACGCAAGCTCAAAGGNCTGACCCGCCCGGTCAACACCATGGAAAACCGCATGAAAATGCTGGCAGCGCTGGCCTGCGTCGACTGGGTAGTGGATTTCAGCGAAGATACCCCGGAACGCTTGATCTGTGCCGTCAAACCCCATCTGCTGGTGAAAGGCGGCGACAATGACCCGGCGAAAATTCCCGGCAACCGTTGCGTATGGGATAACGGCGGGGATGTGGTCGTGTTAAGCTTCGTTGATGGTATTTCAACCACCAATACCATTGCGAAAATCCAGGAGATGGAAAAAGAACGCAAATAACAGCAAGTGAAGGCCAGCACAATATGACAATTATCGGCATTGATCTGGGTACAACCAATAGCGCCTGTGCCGTCTGGAAAGACGCTAAGGTGGAACTGATTCCGAATCGTTTGGGGGATTTCCTCACCCCATCGGTAGTGCATATCAGCAAGGATGACACGGTGCTGGTGGGCAAAACGGCGCAGGAACGTTTGCTGACTCACCCCGATACCACTGCTTCCGTGTTCAAGCGCTACATGGGCACCGACCGCAAGGTTTCCCTGAAAAAGCATTACACCGCGCCGGAGCTGTCTGCGTTTGTGCTGAAAAGCCTGAAGGAAGATGCAGAAACCTTTCTGGGCGAAACGGTCAGTGAAGCGGTTATCAGCGTGCCTGCGTATTTCAACAACGAGCAGCGCAAGGCCACCATTTTGGCCGGGGAACTGGCTGGTTTGAAAGTCGAGCGTCTGGTCAATGAACCGACTGCCGCTGCCATTGCTTACGGCTTGCATGAAACGCCGGAACACACGCATTTTATGGTGGTGGATTTGGGTGGTGGTACGTTCGACGTGTCCATCATGGAATATTTCGAAGGTGTGCTGGAGGTGCATGCCTCTGCGGGTGACAACTTCCTNGGGGGCGAGGATTTCCGTGAAGTGCTGGTCAACCATTTCCTCACGCTGGCTGACATTTCCCGNCAAAAGCTCAATTCCAAGGATTTGCAGAAAGTCTACGCGCAGATGGAGCAGGCCAAGCGCCAGCTGAATTCGGCGGATGTGGTGCATGTCGAGCCGTTCATAGAAGCGCAAACCCAGGCTGTCAGCATCCGGCGTGATGACTTCATTCGCTTGTCTGAGCCCTTGCTGCAACGTATTCAGCGCCCGATCGAAACAGCCCTGCGCGATGCCAAACTCCGCCCTGGCGAGCTGGATGAGGTGATNCTGGTTGGCGGCGCTACCCGGATGCATTTCTTCCGTTCCATGATTGCGAAAATGTTCCGGCGTATGCCTGCTGCCAATCTCGACCCTGATCTGGTGGTGGCGATGGGAGCGGCGATTCAGGCTGGTTTGAAAGCCCGCGATGCAGCATTGGAAGATATGGTGCTGACGGATATCTGCCCTTATTCACTCGGTGTAGGCACTTACAACGAGAGTGATTCGCTGGGTCAGCANGGGGATTTGTTCAGCCCTATTATCGAACGCAATACCATCGTGCCGGTAAGCAAGGTCAACCGCTATGTTACGGCCGGGGATAATCAGAGCAAACTCAAGCTGGAATTTTATCAGGGTGAAAGCCGTCTGGTGAAAAACAATATCCGTCTGGGTGAGCTGGAAATCCGTCTGCCCAAAGCCAAGCGCGGTCAGGAAGGGGCGGATGTACGCTTTAGCTACGATATCAATGGTGTGTTGGAAGTGGATGTGGAAGTNTTTTCCACTGGCGAGAAATATTACAAGATGGTATTGAATACGCCGACGCAATTGTCGGAGCGTGATATTCAGGCCAGTAAGGATAAGCTGGCTAAACTCAAATTCCATCCCCGCGAAGATGAAGCCAATA
Source organism: Candidatus Thiothrix singaporensis (assembly GCA_013693955.1). GTDB lineage: Bacteria > Pseudomonadota > Gammaproteobacteria > Thiotrichales > Thiotrichaceae > Thiothrix > Thiothrix singaporensis. Next base: position 168,920 of record CP059265.1, read on the forward strand.
TTGCCCTGCTTGCCAGAGCAGACCGCCTGTATGAAGGCCGTCTGGGTTACGAACGTGATGAAATCCAAAATGCATTGCGCTGGTTCGAGTCTGTGTTGGAACGGCAGGATGCAGAGGAAGTCCGGCAGGCGCGGGAGGAGTTCGCCAGCATTCTTGACCGTTTCGAGCAGGATGGCCTGTTCTGATGGACTGTTGGCAAATCCTCGGCGTTGAGCCGTATGCGGACAAAAAGGCCATCAAGCGCAGCTATGCCCGGCTGTTGAAGCAGAATCGCCCGGATGATGATCCGCAAGCCTTTCGTGAACTGCATGACGCCTATAAGCAGGCGCTGCTTTACAGCGAGTCTGAATGGCAATGGGAGGAGCCTGAAACGCCGGTACAGCCTGATCCCACACCGGAACCTGAGTCATCAGCACAAGCTGAAGTTCCTCTGCCTGCGCTGCCAGAGGCAGCCTCTACGGAGATGGATGAAGCGGTAGAAACTCGTCTGGCGGCACCTGTGGCTGAAGTGTTTCCGGAGCCTGTGGAGCCTGCCAGTACGCCAGCAGAGACATCTGATGTTGACTGGTTTCCCAACCGGGATGCGGATTGGGGAGCATTATTCGAACAGGTAAAGACGACTTTCCAGGCCAAAAATGCCGGTTCCGATGTGGCGTTATGGAAATTTATCGAGCGTAATCCCTCCTTGCTGGATATTGAATTCCGGGCAGAGGCGGGTGACCGCCTGTTTGGAATGGTGGCTGAAGCCAATGAAACCGCCTTGCAGAAAAAGACCCTGTTTTTCAAACCGCCGGTGCTGAATTACTTCAATCAGGTGTTTGCCTGGGATGGCAAGTGGCGGGAATACAGTCAGATGTTCCCCGCCAGCCAACTGGATGCTGTCTTGCCGTATCTGGAAAACCACCGTGCGGATGGCAAACCGGCGCGGACGGGTATTCAGCCGCGGGAGTCGCATTATTATTCGCGCATTGCCGCTTTTTTCCTCGATTTTCTGGTTTTTGTGGCCTTCATGTCCGGGGTGGAGTCTGTGCTGGCTGCTTTGGATATAAATATGAATGATGACACACTGTCTACGTTCAGGATGAACAGTGCCCTGGCCTATTTCCTGCTGCTGATGCCGTTGCTCGAAGCATCGCCGTGGCAGGCCAGTATTGGCAAGAAACTGTTACGCTTGCAGGTGGTCAATGGCAAAGGNGGGCGTATGTCCTGGTACCATTCCCTGCTGCGGGGATTCTGCGCTTGCCTGTGCATCGTGGGTTTCAAGATCACAGTATGGATCAACGGTTTCATGATGAGTTTCAACAATATGCTGTTGCATGATTGGATCAGCCGTTCGTATGTAATCAAGGGGTAACTTGTGGCAAATCCTCAGAATCTGGCGGTGGATGTATTGATTGTGGGTGGCGGCATCGCCGGTTTGTGGCTGCTGGCGGAACTGCGTGCGCAAGGCTGCAACGCCGTGCTGGCGGCGGATGAGCTGGGCAAGGGGCAGACCATCGCCTCCCAAGGCATCATCCACGGCGGCACCAAATATGCCCTCACCGGCAAGCTGACCGGTGCCGCGCTGGCCATTGGTGAGATGCCGGGTATCTGGCGGGCAGCGCTCGACGGNCGTAGGCCGGTTGATTTAAGCAAGGTCAGGATACTGGCGGAATCGCAGTTGCTGTGGACTTCCGCCGGAATCGGCTCGCGCATGACCGGCTTTTTCGCCAGCAGGCTGATGAAAAGCCGGATGGAGGCGCTGTCGCCTGCGGACTACCCCGAATTGTTCCGCGACTCCCGTTTTCACGGCGGCCTGTACCGTCTGGATGAGCCGGTGCTGGATGTGCCCTCGCTGCTGGAAACGCTGCGGGAACAACTGGCGGGTGGGCTGATCCAAGTCAATGTACAAGATTCCGGCTTGCAGCAGGCGGGGGAGGGATACCGTTATCATGCGGTGCTGCCGGATGGTGCGGATCTGGAGATCGAGGCTCGGCAGATTGTCCTGACCGCAGGCGCGGGCAATGAAACCTTGCTGGCGGCGCTGGCCGGGCATGGGCACAGGCTGCCGCAGATGCAGCGCCGCCCCTTGCAGATGGTGCTGGCGCGGGGTGGTTTGCCGATGATTTACGCACATGCGCTGGGGATGAGCGACAAACCGCGCGCCACCATTACCTCGCACTGGGACGCGCAGGGCAGGGTCGTATGGTATGTCGGTGGGCAACCGGCGGAACTGGGTGCAGGCAAACCGGCGGAGAAGGCGATCGCCGCCGCCCGCCACGAACTGGCTGATCTGTTGCCGTGGTTGGATTTCAGCGCCCTGGAATGGGCGGCCTGGGATGTTGATCGTGCCGAGGGACGCCAGTTGGATGGTGGCCGCCCGGATCAACCGGTGTTTGTCCGCATCGCCAATGTTCTCGCCGCCTGGCCGACCAAGCTGGCGTTTGCGCCGCTATTGTCCGGCCATTTGCAATCGGAACTGGGCATGGCAAAATCGGATTTAGGCTGGGCGGCAGAAAATTTGCCAATACCGCCGGTCGCCAAAACTGCCTGGGATTCTGTAAATTTCAGCGGGCTTTGAACAAAACTATAACCAGTACACGACGCACGTCGCAGTCACAAAACGTTTGCCAGAAAAACTCATCAAGGAGATCGTGTTATGTCAGTCAAAAATATTCCTGCGAGCCGCGCAGTGGATTGGTACAAAGCAGGGTGGGGAATNTTTTCCAAAGATATGGTGACCTGGGTGCTAATGGCGCTGATCGGTGGGGTTGGTGCCATTGTGTTGAGCGTATTGCCGATTATTGGCCAGATTATCCTCTTGCTGGTCATGCCGGCGCTGGTNGGCGCNCTGCTGTACGCCGCGCAGCAATCCAGGGCAGGCAATCCGGTCAAAATTGAGCACCTGTGGTCGGTGCTGATGAACGCGCAGAAGCGTAACCAGTTCCTGTTGCTNGGGGGCGTTCTGTTCGCTGCGGCGATTGTCATCGCCATCATCAGCGCCGCTTTTATTGGCGACAACCTGTTGCGTGGCGCGACGGTTGGCGTGGGCGGCTTTGGCGTGGGCGGCATGGCGTTCATGCTGCTGGTCGGGTTTGCGTCGTTCGTCGTCTTCAATTACACCCCGGCGCTGATGTTGTTCCGTGGCATGCCCTTGGTGGAAGCGTTGAAAACCTGCGTCAGCACTGCAACCACCCAGATCGCGCCTTTACTGGTGCTGTTCCTGATTTATGCCGTGCTGGGCATTATTGGCTCCATCCCGTTCGGGCTGGGGCTGCTGGTGGTGGTGCCGGTGACGATTGGNGCCATTTACGTTTCTTACGAAGAGCTGTTCGCTTGATGAAGCGCCGTCCGCTGGCGGCTACCGGCATTGAGGTCAGCCCGTTGGGGTTGGGAACGGTCAAGTTCGGGCGTAACCAGGGCGTCAAGTATCCGCAGGGGTTTGAGTTGCCGTCCGACCGGGAGATGCGCGAATTGCTGGCGCTGGCTTTCGGTCTGGGCATCAACCTGCTGGATACGGCGCCTGCCTATGGCCTGAGCGAGGAGCGTATCGGCAGGCTGTTGCCCAATTCCCGCCACGACTGGGTGATCGAAACCAAGGCNGGGGAAAGCTTCCATGACGGCGAATCCCATTTTGATTTTACCGCCAGCGGCATCCGCCAAAGCGTGGAGAACAGCCTGCGCCTGCTGAAAACTGATTACCTCGACGTGGTGTTGATCCATTCTGATGGCGACGATGCGCGCATCCTGCGGGAAACGGCGGCGCTGGATACGTTGTTGCACATGCGCGAGGAAGGTTGGGTGCGCACCGTCGGCATTTCCTCGAAAACCGTCGAAGGCGGCCTGCTGGCGTATGAGTTGGGTTGTGATGTGGTGATGGCTGCTTACAACCCGGCCTATACCGACGAATTGCCGGTGCTGGCAGCGGCGGTGGCGCAAGGGCGCGCCGTATTGGTGAAAAAGGCGTTCGCCAGCGGCCATCTGGACCAGTTCGGTGGGACTGATCCCGTCGGGCATGCCCTGCGTTTTATCTTTGCCCAGCCGGGAGCGACCAGCGTGGTGCTGGGAACGATCAACCCCAAGCATTTGCGTGACAATGTGGCGGCAGCGCTGGAGGCGCTGGGGGCGTGAGCATCCGCCGTTTCCTGTATACGCTGCTGATGTACGGGCTGACGCCGTTGTTCGTGCTGCGACTGTTATGGCGTAGCCGCGCCAATCCTGCCTACCGGCGGCGGTTGGGGGAGCGCTTCGGTTTTGTTCCCGCCGCCGGGCGGCCTTGCATCTGGCTGCATGCGGTGTCGGTNGGGGAAACCATCGCTGCCCGCCCGCTGATTGAACGGTTGCTGCAAGAATACCCGCAGTATCTCCTGCTGGTGACCACCACGACGCCGACTGGCTCCGACACGGTCAAGCGCCTGTTTGGCGAAAAAGTGCTGCATTATTATTTTCCGTATGACCTGCCGGATGCGCTGGCTCGCTTCCTGAACCGTATGCAGCCTCAGTTGCTGGTGGTGATGGAAACCGAGATCTGGCCGAACCTTTACGCCGCCTGCGCCCAACGGCGGATTCCGTTGCTACTGGCCAATGCCCGCCTGTCCGCCCGCTCCACCCAAGGGTATGCGCGGATTGCCAGTCTGGTGCGGGAAACGCTGGCGCATGCGCAGGTGATCGCCACCCGCGACCCGCAGGATTCCCAACGCTTCCAGCAACTCGGCGCACGCCCGGAACAGCTCAGGGTGTGCGGCAATATCAAGTTTGACTTGCAGGTTCCGGATGCGGCCTTGGAACAGGGCAAGCGGCTGCGCAGCCAGTGGGGCGGGCAGCGGCCGGTGTGGGTGGCCGCCAGCACCCATCANGGGGAAGATGACATCATCCTGCGGGTGTTTGCCCGTTTGCGTGAACAGTCGCCTGAGCTGCTGCTGGTGCTGGCGCCGCGCCATCCGGAACGGTTTGAGGCGGTCGCGGCGTTGTGTGCCGATAGCGGCTTGCCGGTGGCGCGGCGCAGCGCGGTCAGTGTTNNTTTCCCGGAAACCGCCATTGTTGTGGGTGACAGCATNGGGGAAATGTTGCTGTGGTACGCAGCTGCGGACGTGGCTTTCATCGGCGGTAGCTTGGTGGCGCATGGCGGGCATAATCCGCTGGAGGCCGCTGCGTTTGGCGTGCCGGTGGTCAGTGGCGAACATGTGCACAATTTCGCGGATATTTTCCCGGCGCTCTGTGAAGTAGGCGGCGCGGTTCTGGTGCCGGATGAGGCGGGCTTGGCCGCACAATTGTTGGTCTGGTTACAGGATGCCGCAGCGCGGCAACGCGCAGGGCAGGCAGCAAATCACTTTTTCCAGCAGAATCAAGGGGCGGTGGATTGCCTGATTCATGCTATAAACACACTGATGAAAACATCAGGAGGATGAAAATGAAACGATTGACTCTTTTGGCGCTGGCAATGGGCATGGTTGCAGGCGTGTTGGCGGGATGCGGCGAAACCAAAACCGATACGGCTGTGGCGCCCGTGGCGCAGGAACAGAAAACCGCGCCCAATGCGCCGCCGCAGGCGACCGCCAACAGCGAATTGTCTGGCCAGGCCTCCATGACGCCAACTGCATCAGTTGCCATGATTCTGGCGTTTATACCCGCGCTGACCACAAGATGCAGGATTACGCCATGCTGTCAGCGCAGGTGCGCCGTTGCGACGCCAATCTTGGCGCACGGCTGTTCGACGAGGATTTGGACAAAGTGACGGATTACCTGAACGACACCTACTACCACTTTGCCAAGCCGTAAGCCCATGCCTTATAACGTCACGATCCTGAACACTGGCTGTCGTTTCCAGGTAAACGACGGCGAAACCTTGTTGCAGGCTGCTTTGCGGCAGGAAGTTCCGGTGCCCTGGGGTTGCGGAGGCGGGGTTTGTGGCGTGTGCATGGCACAAATTGTGTCGGGAGAGGTTCGCTATCCTGACGGCGAGCCGTTGGCGTTATTTGAGGAGGATGCGGCGGCGGGCAGGTTGCTGCCCTGTGTCAGCCAGCCTTGCTCCGACCTAGTGCTGAATGTGCCGGAAATGGGGAAGGACTGGGAGCCGTGGCGCTAATGGCTGGTTTGCGCCACTTCCTTCCACGGCTTGCCGTCAATCAGCAGGTCGCGGATGGCGGCGTTGCCTTGCCGGTCGACTGACAGCGCCAACTCCCCTTGATGGTCGCGCACTTTGTCTTCCAAACTTTGCGCATATTCCTCTGGAATATAAAAACGCTCAATATTCGCCAGAAAAATCCCATGGTCGTCGCAATGTCCCTGGATGAACAGCCCACAATCTGCGGGTAAATCGCCCCGGGGATAAATGCCGCGCGTGGGGCGCAGGCAAACACTGGCCGAGCCGATGTATCCGTCACAGCCATTTTCCACCCCGTAGTCCACCTGATATTGCAGGTAGTGGCCGGATAACAGGTCGCGCGGGTCAAAGCCTTCTATCGGCAACGTCACCGCTTCGCCGCTGGCGCGTTGTAGGTGATGCATGAAAGCGTCCACACCCAGCGCCAATATGGGCAAGGCCAACGCCGCAATCAACAGGATACGTCGGTTCATGCTTGCAACCCCCAGTCCATTGGCGCAAACGGTCGCGNNGCTTATACCACAGCCACGTCATGGCGATGATCAGTACGCCGGAAACGATCAGGCNTACACCCGTGGCAGCCAATCCCCNCATCGCTTGGAAATACAGCACCACAAAGCGCAGGCCAATCAGGAAGGTGACCACGCTGAAAGTGCGCTGGTGGCCGGTGTTGCCCGCATGAACTGCATACAGGAACAGGATCAGCAAAGTCAGGATTGGCGCACGGATGTCATCCGCCTGCCAGAAACTGACGTTGGCGTGGGGCGTAAAGCCGAACAGGGCATAGCGTTGGGTGCCAGTGAACAGCAGATCCGGGTGGTAATACAACAGCAGCAGCGCCAAGGCGGCCAACAGCAACAGCCGGTTCAACAACCGGTAGTGCTTGGACAGCAGTATGCCCACTGCCAGGATGGCCGCCGTGAGGTAAGCGGGCAGGTACCAGATGGTGCGGTAATCATCCATTTCCCCGCTGGAGCGGGTGATGTCTGCAAATGCCAGCGCGACGATGGCGCTGAGTTGGAACCAGAAAAACAGGCTGCTGGCATAGCCGTGCAACGGTTTCACATGGGTGGCGAGGTAATGCAGCAGCGCCGTCAATAGCGGCGTGAGCAATAGGATCGAAGGCGTTTCCTCCCACCTGAAACTGTTGTCGGGCAGCGCTGCCACGCTCCAAACCAGCCCGTGCAGGAACAGCGTCACCCAGAGGAGGCGGGCAAACAGGCTACGGGCGTACAGACTAAGCAGTGCGGTGATCCCCGCCCAGAACAGCAGGGCGTAATACCATTGGCCGCCGATATGGTAAATCTGCGCAATCAGCCCAATGCTCGCCAAGCACAACAGCATGAATCCAACCAGCAACGTTTCGAACCAGGCACCATGCCTGCGGTTGGGGTATTGCCAGTAGATTGCCGCCGCCAACGCGGTCAGCAGGCTGAAGTCCATGCCCAGTTTGAGGTTGTCGGGAATGTCCGCCCAATTTGCCGCGATCAGGGAAATGATCCCTAGCCCGATAATGGCGACGCCCAGGATCATAAGGCTGTAAAGCCACCAGTTGACGCTTTGAGGCCGGTGGGCTTCGAAGTTGAGGATGGCGGCATGTTGGGCGGGCGTGATTAGCCCAGCTTGCAGCCAGTTATTCAGCTTGGCGATAGTGCTCATTGAAAAACCAGTTTTATGCTTTTGTCGGGTTTCATTCTACTGCTTTGTGCACGCAAGGTGTTGTAACAACAATGGAACACCTTACCTTCGATCGTTTTTGTCTCGTATAAAATACAAAGCGGCTATTATGCTGTAAGGCCAATAAGACAAATAATTATGCCATGAAAACCAGTCGCTTATTTTTTACCGTATTGCTGCTGCTATCCGCCGCTCAACCAGCCTTGGCGGATGTTTCCCTGCAAGTGAAAGTGTTGCTGGAAGGCGCATACAACGCCACCAGCGGCCTGATGCGCGATGACCTGCGCAGCAAGGGGCTGCTGCCGGTTACACAGCCCTATGCGATGTCGCCATTTAACTATGCAGGCAGTGAAACGGCGGCGGTGGGAGTGTTGGCGGTTGCAGGGACTGACGCCGTGGTCGATTGGGTGTTGCTGGAATTGCGCAGCGCCGACAGTGCCGCTTCCGTGGTGGCGTAAGGCGGTGATGCTGCAACGCAATGGCTTGCTGGCCGACCCGCAAACCGGTGCCGCCAGCCTGACGTTTGCTGGGGTTGCGCCGGGCAATTACCGTGTTGCTGTCTTGCACCGCAATCACTTGGGGTCAGCTCGCAGCCGCTGGCGCTAGGGCAAGCCGTTACGGTGCTGGATTTCACCCAGGCGCAGACCGGCGACACCACCCGCTACCGGGAAGGCGACAAGGCGATGCTGTGGGCGGGGGATGCCGACGCCAGTTCCCAGGTGATCGGCGGTGGTAGGGACGGATGTGACGACAGTGTTAGGGCGCATCCTGGCTGACCCGGCCAATAGCCAGCAGCGGTAACTACCTCTTGAACGGTTATTTCAATACCGACCTGAACCTGGACGGCGTCACCATCTTTGCCGAGGGGACGGATATCAACCTGCTGAAATCCAATATCCTGCTGGGCCTGACAACCAGACATTCAGCATGAACTACATCCTGAAAGTCAGCGGGGAAGCGCCGGTGACCGCCACCAATGGATCGGATGATGCGGCGGCGCTGGAAGATGCGCTGGCCAGCGGCGATGCCGATAATGTGTCGGCAAAAGCGCTGTTGGCGGCAGGCATCTCCCTGGCGCAGACGGAAGCCGACAACTGCAAGGCGACGCTCGCCACCATTTACCCCGCTGGTGTGGAGCACAGCGTGTTTCCTGACCGTTCCGCCTACATGGTTTCGACCAGCTCCCGCAACCTGCCGCTGCACGCCGCTGGCAACAATGGCTCTGCCTTGGTGTATTCCTGGATAGGCGACAAGGAGGATGGGACGCGCTATGCGGTGTTGGGAACCAATGTCTTTAGCTTCACCACCGCGAATACGGATTTGAAGGCCAGCACCCTCAACCTGTTGCGCTGGCTGCTGAAGCGGGTGGGCAGCGCGGATATACTGCATGAGAAACTGACCCTGCTGGTTCCGGGATATTGGGATCGGGCATCGCTGAGTGACTGGTTTGCCGCCAACGGCCTGAGCCATCAGTGGACGGTTTCGTCAGACCTTGCTTTGCTCAATAGCGGCGCATTTGACCTGTATCTGGGGGACATCAACCGGGATGTCGCTGAAATGCGGCAAGCTTTCGGCAAAGGCAAGCCGGTGCTGGTGTTCAACAACTGGTACGAACCCGCAGAGGAAACGCTGGCGGAGTTCGGCTTGAGCTGGAGCTGGTACGGGGGCTACCGTCGGCGATTTTTCCTCAGTGGCAGACCTGTGCGCCCAATCTTCCAATACTGACGCCATTCACACCCTCCTGACCAACCTGCGGGACGGCATGCCGGATTTCATCTACGAGAGCGCTGACTGTCCCAGCAACGTGGGTATCGTCACTTGTGATCCCAGCAAGGTGGCGGATACTGCCGGGCACAGCGTGGACAGCATGTTCAGCCGTGGCACTGATGCTATCCGCACCCAGTTGCAGATGCTGGATTTTACCGGCCGACCTGTTTGCGCAGGGGGATGACCAGCGCCTGCTGAAACTCGTGGTCTTGTTGGCGGACAAGTACCGGGCGGGTATCCATTACCCGATGGACAAGAAAACCACCGATGACACCACTTTCTACCGCGCGCTGTTTGCTGATTCCATTGTCAATTATTCCCGCCCGAATAACGCCTATCAGCCGGATATGGGTGATTTCACCACTGCGCAGGCCGAGCTGAATGCAGAAACCACTATCCATAAGACCCTGACCTACACGCCAACGGTGTATGGGGAATGCACCAGCACCGGCCTGTATGCACCACCCGGCAAGACCATCACGGTGCGGCGCACAGATGGCGGCGGCGCTGAAGCCAAGCTGCGTTTCAATTACCTGCGCGAAAGCACCCGCTTGTGGAACGACGGGCAATACAGCCGCCCGCGTTATTTGTCCAGCCCGGTGGTGACGCTGGAGGCAGGCAAGACCTATACCTTTTCCACGCCGTATGGTGGCGATCTATGTCGGCTGGATTGGGGCGGAGGGTGCCGCCCCTTTACGCTGACCTTCGACAATGTGTTGGCGAACCCGCTGTTGCAGGAATTTGACCCGGTGGCGATCCAGTCGTTCCTGAACGACATCTTGTGGAGCCACAGCGATTGGGTGGACATCAAGACGCCGTATGCGGAACTGCACTCGCTGAAATCCTATTTGCTGAAAGCGTTTGATTTGCAGGATGGCAAGGAGGGCAACGGCTATACGCCGGAGGACGTGCAGGCTTACATTGATGACCTGAATGGCTACTTGGTCGCCGGTAACTACCAGTACGCCGGTTTCAGTGGGGAGGGGTTGCAGAAATTGGATGCTGAAGTGACCGGGTTCTGCAACCAGTCAGGCCTCAGCAGCGTGAATTACGCGGGCAGTGTGCGCAATCTGTGTACGGATGCGGCGATCAACGCCAAGCCTAAAATCCAGCACGTCAATTCCGATGTGCACGCTTTGTGCGGGGATTTGTGTTCCGGCAATCCGTTTGATTCCTCCGCACCCATTCAGCCGCTGGGGTGGGGTGAGAACCATGAAATGGTATAACCTGCAACGGGCACGCCTGAAAATCTATGCCGGACGCAGCACCGAAGTGTCCAACAATATGTTCCCGTTGCATACGCAATGGGCATGGACGGTGGCGCATGGCCTGGGCAAGCATCCAAGCCAGACCCGCCCGGCCAATCGGGAGGCGTTCACCATCCTGCAAAACGCTATCCGGGCGGGAAAGCCAGCCAACTCCAGCCACCCGCTGTGGGCGGGGACTGGCATTTACGACAATGCTTTCGAACGGCTGGCGTTTTACATGCAGCTGGCATATACCCAGCAGTCCTGGGATTTGTACACCAAACTGAGCCTGATGGAGCGGATTTACAGCGACGCCCTCAACAATGACGCCAACTGGAATGCCGTCAAGGGATTGCTTGGTTTTGGTTCATACACGCGTACTGACGCCAGTAATATCAGCGGCAATGACTTCCTGTACATCACGGCATCGAAGCTGGCAGGCAAGGATTACAGCAATTATTTTGCCGCTTGGGGAATTGAAATATCCGCTACAGCCCGCGCGCAAGTGGTGGCGAATGGGGTCAGCGGGCAGGTTCCGGCAGTGTTTTACTATGTGGATAAGGAACTGCCCGCAGTGATGCCTTCGGCGGCGAAGGCGATTCCCTTGGATGGGGTAAGCGCATGGGCTGACCCTGCGCCTTGACACCAGCGCTTGTCTGGGAAATCTTCTTGCGGCTTGAATTCAATGGGCATGAATTGGATTATTGAACATTTGTTCGGGGATAATGGTCATTATCAACAACAAATGATTTGTCTATGGGAAGATTGGGGCAGGCAGCATCATGTTTCTAGTAAAAAATTGGGCAATCCTCGGATCAATGCAGTCAGGGCTATCCTGCTGGGTGCGGCTTTGCTTGCGCTGTTGAGCGCATGCGTCACACCGGGCTATTACCTGCCGGAAGACAAGGTTTACCGGCTTGCCCCTCAACTGGGGGCTTTGCAGCGGCGNCTCATTGGCCATTTGTTTGTGCCGATGGTGCAGGTTTCACCGGCGCTGGACACCTCCCGCATCACGTTGTTCAAGCCCGCTTACCAGCAAGGGTTTCTGGCGCATGGCCGCTGGCCGGATCGCTTGTCCACCTACTTCACATCAACCTTGGTCGATACCTTGTCTCGCAGCAATGCATTCCTGTCAGTGTCTGACCGGCCAGCGACTAACAAGGGGGANTATAAATTATTGTTGCGGCTGTCTGCCTTTCATGCCGAGCATCCATCGCGGTCACAGGGGCGGGTTGCGGTTTTGGTTGGTATGGAGGCTCTGCTGATACAGGAACAGAACCAACGTATTCTGGGTCAGTACCGTTATGATATCCGCAAGGAAAATATTGCGTCTAATCCAGATGGCGTGGTGACGGCCTTGAATCAGGCGCTNGGGGAAACACTGACCTCATTGATTGTTGACTTGGGAAAAGATTTGCCCGTGTTTTATTGAGGTAGTCTGATCGAACGGAGTTGAAACACTCCGTCCATTCATGGCATTACGATTAGTTTGACCTATTGTAATATTGTTCAAGGATGCTGCGTAGCTCTGCCTGCTGGCGTTTGGCCGCAGCATTATTTTGTCTGGCGTTGTTTTCTGCAATCTGCATGCTTTTAATGGCGATGTCACTCAAATGAGTGTGATTGCCACTTTGTTTAAATACCCGCATATCACTGACAAAACGGACAGGTTTTTCATCAGTCATGGCAGTTTTACATTCAGGTTCAGTCGTCTGGCTAACCATTTGGCAACCGCTCCCGGTTAAGGGAGCGATGATTAATACCATGCAAACGCCTACTATCTCATGTGATTTAAGATTCATAATTAATGCTTGTCTTTTCGCTGGTGGATAGTGAAGGCCATTAATTAGGGCGCTGATTGCGCGCCTAGTTAATCAACCAACGTTTCACAGTACAGTGTTGCTTATATATCGTTGCTAAATGCGACTCTGGAGGTATATTTGACATCAGAAGCTGTTTCTGCATTCAGCTTTGAAGTTCCATCCCCGGCTGTATGGGTTGTTTTTGTTGTATCGACTTGGACAACTTGGGCATTAACGCAGACTTGGGGTTTTGCTTCTATATCGTAGCCGCAATAGTTTTGGTTGTCCTCATAGGTGTTTACCTTGTAAGTGACCGTATTGGCAGGACAATTCTCATGGCAGGTATTGTCTGCATAAACACTCCCCACCGTGCCAGCCAATAGCAGCGCAGTAGTGCTGGCAGTTAATATTTTTTCAAGATCATCATGTGCATATCCTTGATTTATTCGAAAATTTAAGTGCAGCCATATAAATGCACACCCATGCCATATTCTGGCTCGGGATTATGGCTTTGGCTCATTTCGGTTCATTATTGATAGCGTTGTTCAGTGACAGTCGCCGTATTGTATTTTGTTGTATGGGTTCCCCAGGTAAATACGTCATTGGTTGAAGTTTTCCAATCAACCCCAACTTTAACGGACGAACCAGAAACATCCAGACAGGCTAAAGGATTGCCACTGGCATCTTTAGGCACCAATTGCTCATGAAACTGGCCGGATTTGACCGGGTGGTAAGTGACATTGGTCACCGTAGTGGCGCAAGTGGTGCATACTGTGGCGGGTTTTGGCGGCGGCGGTGGGACAACACAAGGATTGCAGGTTGGTTTCACTACAACAGGGGTTGGTGGTGGCGGAGCAGCGCATGGGTTGCAGTCATTTTTTACAACAGGAGGCGGCGGTGTAATGGTGCATGGATTGCAGCCGGTTTTTATGACAGGTTTTGGCGCAGGCTTAGGTGTTGCGCAGGGATTGCAATCATGGGCAAAAACTGAATGCGTAGCTCCAAACGCCAATAATGTGGCTACACCAAGCACAGTCATTGCGGCTTTATTTTTCATAGCCTATTCTCCTTGAGGAATTTATAGAAAGGGGATTCTCACTACAACGTGTTTCTAACTATAGAACGAATCAGGGAAGATTTTTTTATAAATAAGCTATGTTGATTAAAAATAATTCTATTTGTAAATAATTTATTCGTCATTGTTGCAGGGCAATAAAATATTATGCCTGCAAGATTTGTCGGAATAATGTTCAGGAGCTTTGCTCTTCCGGCTTGTCGCTTTTTTCCTGCTGTTTGCGCTGCTGGATTCTGTTCCACTTTTCCAGTTCTTTACGGTAAATATCCCACACGCAGGGGTCACAGCCGCTGTCGCAGCATTCGTTGTCGGCAGGTGGTTCAGGCTTTTCACGCATTGTGTTGGCTCCTTCGAAACTATACATGATGAATCATACCCGCTTAGGCGGGTTGCTTGTTTTGCCATGCAATCAGGATGCCAGCGCCGTCTGCATGGCCTGTTCACTGGCCGGTAACGGCAGCACGGCGTGCAGGGGAAACAGCGCGGTCAGTTTGTCGATGTACGGCATTTCTTCCTTGTTGCAAAACACGATCACTTTGGTATCCGGCGAAAAGCGCTGCAAGGCGCGCAAGGTCACATCCAGATTGCAGACGTTCGCCCCAGCATAGTTGTTGCCGTAGCCATAGATGAATTCGCCCACCAGAAAATCGGGCTGCTGTTTCTGCAAAGCCTTGTGCAGCTTGCGGGCGGCGGTGAAGCGCTCTTCCTGGATGGCGAGCTGCTGGTAGAGTGCGCTGAAATTGGGGTGGGCGGGGGATTCGATCAGGGAAAATAGTGTTTTCATGAGCGGTAGTTTACAATCATGTCACTGCTAAGTATTGCATGATCGGGCATAATATCCGTTATTTGCAGCAACAGTCTGAAAACTACATGCCAAACAACCACCCTATCCAGCGCCATCGCACCGTTCCCGTCAAAGTGGGCAACATCACTGTCGGCGGCGATGCCCCTGTCGTCGTCCAGTCCATGACCAACACCGATACGGCGGACGCCATCCGCACTGCTGCGCAATGCTTTGAGCTGGCNCGCGCCGGTTCCGAATTGGTGCGGATTACGGTCAATACGCGGGAGGCGGCGCAAGCCGTGCCCGACATCCGTACCCGCCTGGACAAAATGGGCTGCGATGTGCCGCTGATCGGCGACTTCCATTTCAACGGCCACAAGCTGCTGGCGGCGGTGCCGGAATGCGCCGAAGCCCTTGCCAAGTACCGCATCAACCCCGGCAATGTAGGCCGTGGCAAAAAGCGTGACGAACAGTTCGCGCAGATGATCGAATTCGCTGTCCGTTACGGCAAGCCGGTGCGCATCGGCGTCAACTGGGGTTCGCTGGATCAGGAACTGCTGGCGAAAAAGCTCGACGAAAACCACCAGCTTGCCCAGCCGCTGGAATTGTATGACGTGATGCACGAGGCGCTGATCGAATCTGCCCTGACCAGCGCCGCCAAAGCCGAAGAATACGGTTTGCCGCATGACCACATCATCCTTTCCTGCAAGCTCAGTGAAGTGCAGGGGTTGGTGCGCGCCTACCGCGACATGGCCAGCCGCTGCGATTACCCGCTGCACCTCGGCCTGACCGAAGCCGGTATGGGCAGCAAAGGCATTGTTTATTCCACTGCTGCGCTGTCGATTCTGTTGCAGGAAGGTATTGGCGATACCATCCGTATTTCCCTGACTCCTGAGCCGCACGCCAAGCGCGAGAAGGAAGTCATTGTCGGGCAGGAAATCTTGCAGGCGCTGGGCCTGCGTTCCTTCACCCCGCAGGTGGTGGCCTGCCCTGGTTGCGGGCGCACTTCCAGTGACTATTTCCAGCGTCTGGCCGAGCAAATCCAGGGCTGGCTGCGTGAACAGATGCCGGTGTGGAAAGGGCAGTATCCGGGCGTGGAAAGCATGTCGGTTGCAGTGATGGGTTGTGTGGTCAATGGNCCCGGCGAAAGCAAGCATGCCAATATCGGCATCAGCCTGCCTGGCAGTGGGGAAACCCCAGTGGCACCGGTTTACGAAAACGGGCAGAAAACCGTTACGCTCAAAGGCGATTCGATTGCGCAGGAATTCCAGGCGTTGGTCGAAACTTATGTGCAGCGTACTTACGGCTAAATTCCGGAAATTGCCCCGATTTCCGCACCATCTTGAATGCATCGGGGGCTAATGTTACTGTGGCAGAAATGCTTGGCAAAGGTTTGTGCTTATGTTCCACCATCAGCCAGAAGACGCTAACTGCACATCGGAAGGGAGTCACGGGACATGGACAGAGAGAGTTTCTGGGTGGTTTTCCATTGTTGCGCACAACCACAAGGGGCTGAACACTCCCCCGCTGCCCCTCCTGCTGACGCATCTGACCCCAACGCTCCCGATCCCGTACCCGTTGAGCCAATCCTCAAATATTTGTCTATTGGTTTGGTGTTTGTTTTGCTGACGGTGGTGGTCTGGTTGTTTCTTTGGTTATGGATGGACGCCTTCACCAACGAATGTGAGCAATTCTCGACATTATACATTGCACCCCATTGCTCACCTCCCCGTTAAGGCACAGGCTCTTTGCGCCCCCTGACAAGGGGGCGTTGAGTCAGTTCAGCCCAGCAAGACCCTTTTAATCAGAACTAAGGAGGACAACATCATGAGAAAAGCGACCCTGTTGGCAGTTGCCGGTTTATCCCTGCTGGCCAGCAACGTCATGGCCGCCGTCAAAAGCGAGCCGGTGCATTACGAGTATGACGGGACCAAACTGACCGGCTACCTGTATTACGATGACGCCGTCACTGACAAACGCCCCGGCGTAATGGTGGTGCACGAATGGTGGGGGCTGAACGACTACGCCAAACACCGCGCCGAAATGCTGGCCGGACTGGGTTACGTGGCGTTCGCCGCTGACATGTACGGCGATGGCAAGGTGACCGACAAGCCGGAACAGGCCAAGGAGTGGATGACGGAAATCACCTCCGATGTGGACGCCTGGCGCGGCACGGCGCTTGCCGGTCTGGAGCAGCTCAANAAGAGCGGCAAGGCAGACCCCGCCAAACTGGCGGCGATCGGCTACTGCTTTGGCGGCGGCACCATCCTGCAGATGGTCTACAGCGGCACAACCGACCTGAAGGGCGTGGTCAGCTTCCATGGCTCGCTGCCGTCCGCGCCGGATGGGACGGAAATCAACGCCAAAGTGCTGGCTTTCCACGGCAACGCCGACGCGATGGTGCCGCCCGCGACTGTCAGCAAATTCATGGGACAGATGGAAAAGACCGGCGCGGACTGGCAGTTTGTGGCGTTCGGCGGCGCCCGCCATGCCTTCACCAACCCGGATGCGGGCAAGTACGGCATCGAAAACCTGAAGTACGACGAAAAGGCCGACAAGCGTTCCNNTGAAGCCGGGATGCAGGCGTTTTTCAACGAAATTTTCCAATAATCCCCATCACCGGGGAAGCGCCGCCTTCCCCTACCTTGCCAGCACTTCAAACGCGCGTTCGGCGCGGTTGCCCATCTCATCCACCACCGCCAGATGATGCTTGCCTGCGGCAGGCTGCGCCGCCTGTTCGTGGAAGGTTTGCGTGACGCCGATGAACTGGTTGTCCAGATGCCAGTACAGCAGGGTGTCGGCGCGTTGCGGCGCGGCGCGGAACACGGTTTGCCCCAGCTTGCCGTCCAGTTCGCGCGGTAGGTAAATCTGCGTATTGTCCTGCGGGTAAACGATGCTCACGGCTTCCTGTTGGCCGTTGCCACTGCTTTGGCAATCAGCGCGCCATGGCGGCAGTGGTTGGTAATCGGCGTGGTTTTGCTGGTAATACTCGGCCTGATCCGGCGGCAGCACGAACCAGTCACGGCTTTGCATATTGGCCACGCTTTCACAGTCGCTGTTGACGCGGAACTGCCCGCCAGCATCCAGGTGGATGAGCTGGTGGTAAGGCGTAATGCGGGCGAAATGGCTGCTGAGCGGCAGGCGGATGCTATGGGTGGTGCAGGTGCCATTGCCGAGGTAACCGTCGTCCTTGCAGGCCTCAACCTTGGTCATCTGCCAGTCAGGGCGTTGGAACCAGCTGCGGTTCGGCGGCAACAGGCTAAAGGCGCTGAACAGGACAGGCGCGGCGCTTTGCGTCCCGGTCAGCCCGGCGCGCCCGACGCCATCCGCATTGCCGACCCACACGCCGACGGTGTAATCCGGGGTGACGCCGATCGCCCAGGCGTCGCGCTGGCCGTAACTGGTGCCGGTTTTCCAGGCGACCTTGCGGCTGCTGCTGAATTTTTCCCAGTAACCTTCATCGCCGGGGCGGGCGACATCCAGCAGCGCGTCCAGCGTCATCCAGGCGGAGGCGGTGGACAAAGTGGCGATGCGGTTGGCGGCGGTGGCGTCCGTCAGCAGCATCCTGCCTTGCCGCCAGAAGGTTTGCTGGTGTTGCGCGTCCTGCTGGGCGCGGTTGGCGAGGTTGGCGTAGGCCGTGCCCAAATCCCACAGGGAAGCTTCCGCGCCGCCCAGAATCAGGCTCAGGCCGTAATCCCGCGCCGAACGGTTCAGGTGCGTGAAACCCAGTTGGCGCAATTGCATCAGGAAAGGCTCGACCCCGCGCAGGCTCAACAGGTTGACCATCGGAATGTTCAGCGAACGCGCCAGGGCTTCGCGCGCTGANNCGGCGCCGTGGTAGCGGCGGTTGTAGTTTTGTGGCGTAAAGCCGCTGTAGTTGACGGGTGTGTCCGCCACCAACGAGCCGGGCGTGATCAGGCNCTGTTCCAGCATATCGGCGAACAGCAAGGGTTTGAGGGTGCTGCCGGTGCTGCGCGGGCGCTGGATCATGTCGATCGCATGCCCTTGGTCGCCGCTGAAATCCTCCACCGGGCGGTTGCCGACATAGGCCATGACAGCGAGGTTGTGGTTGTCCAGCACCAATATGGCGAGGTTTTGTATGCCTTCCAGCGCCAGTTGTTCGCCCGTGCGTTGCGCCAGGGTGTTGAGCTGCTGTTGCAGGCTGGCGTCCAGCGTGGTACGGAAACGCTGGACGCCGGGGTATTGCGCCGTCAGCGTATCCAGCAGGTGCGGTGCCAGCCGGGGCAGGGGATGCGGCGCGGCGGGCAAAGGCTCCGCCACCGCCAGATCGTAGTCCAGCTTGTTCAGGATATGCTGCGTGTAAAGCTGTTGCAGCAGGCGGTTGCGTTTGGCGAGCAGGCGTTCGCGGTTGCGCCCGGGGTGCACCAGCGCCGGGTTGTTGGGCAATACCGCCAGCATGGCGCTTTCCGCCCAGGACAGTTGCGCCGGGCTGCGGGCGAAATAACGCCAGGCGGCGGCCTCCAGCCCGACCACATTGCCGCCAAATGGGGCGTGGCTGGCGTAGAGCTTGAGGATGTCGTCCTTGCTGTAACGGGTTTCCAGCCGCCAGGCGCGCAGCAGCTCCAGCAATTTTTCGTGGAACGTGCGCGGCGGGTTGCCACGGGACAGGCGGATCACCTGCATGCTCAGGGTGCTGGCGCCGCTGACCACGCGCTGCTGGCGCAGGTTGTCGTAGCTTGCCCGCGCCAGCGCCAGCAAGTCCACGCCATGATGTCGCCGGAAGCGCTTGTCTTCAACCTGGATCAGGGCGGCGGCGAATTTGTCCGGCACGCTTTCCAGCTCGGGAAAGCGCCATTGCCCATCCGTCGCGATGTGGGCACTGAGCAGCCGTCCGTTGTGGTGCAGCAGCAGTGGCGAATGGGCGGCGCTGAACAGCGTGGCAGGCAGGCTGAACCCGCCCCACCACACTGCGCCAAGCAGCAGCAGGAAACCGCCGCCCCGCCAAACCCACCGTTTCAGTTAGCAGGCTCCGCTGGGTTCGGCGCTGTGCTTGCTTCCCCTTCCTCCTCGCTGGGCTCCGTCGACGTGCTGCGGTTGGCGCTGGCGGGGACTGTTTTCATGATCCTCACCGGCAACCCGGCGGTGCGCGCCCGGATGCCCGGCTGGTACATGGCTTCGCTGCTGATGGCGGGGAAATAGAACTCGCCAAGGAACGCAGCGTTGAGCCTGACCTTGATGGTTTTGGCTTCACCCGCCGCCAGGTCGAAGTAGCTCAACACGCGGTCATCGCGCACATCCTGGTAACTGACGCCATTGCCAGCGGCCGGGGGTGCGGCGCTGTTGTTTTCGCCATCACCTGTGCCTTCATCAGCGCCATTACCGTCGCCCGCGCCATCTTCCGGATGGCTGGCATTGGCGTTGGCGGCAGGGTTGGCCGCGGTTTCCGCCGCGCCGATTTCCATGCCGGAGGGAACCAGCGTGGACAGGGCGAGGTGCTTGAGAGCCGCGCCGCCAGTGTTGGTGATGCTGACGTTGAGGGTGTAATCCTGGCCTTGTTGCAACAGCAAGGGCAGCTGCGCCAGCGGTGCGCCACTGTCCCAAACCTTGCCGCCCTGCGCCGAGCAGTTCGGCTTGCAGGCCAGGCCTTCCGCCACCGGCTGTTCATCGCCCGCCGGGGCAACGCCGCGCTGGGTGACGGTGGCGTACAGCTTGCGGTCGCCGTCATTATGCAGGGCAAGCTGGAACGCCTTGTCCTGCGCGCCCAGCAACCGGCTGATCAACGGCTGCGTGCTGTTCAGCGGGGTGGCCGCGCCCTGGTNCAGCGTGTATTGCGCCGCCAGCGGCTGCTGGCTGCTGCTGAGGTAATGCGCCACTGACAGCAACGCCCAACTGATGTCATGCGTGTTGAAATGATCACTGCTGCCGAGTTCTTCCGCAATCTGCTGCACCACCAGGGCGGCGTCCTGATCCTTGTGCAGTGTCAGCAGCGTTTCCAGTTGCAGGCCGAGTTGCCCCAGTTTCTGGCTGAAGGTGTCCTCAGAAGTCGGCGTATTCAGCTCGGTGGCGACCAGCCCTTGCGTGGTTTGCTGGGCGGCTTCGGCTTGCCCGGCCAGCAGGTAGGCGGCGGCCAGCAGCCAGCGCGCCTGCGGGTTGGCTTTGCCGGATTCGCGCAGGCGGTTCATCGCGCCCAGTTGCGGTTTGCCCGCCGCCGCCAGCACGTACAGCCGGTAAGCCTGGGTGGAGGAGGTGTCTTCCTTGTCATTGGCGACCCAGTCCTGCGCCTGTTTCGCCTGGTACGCCTGCCATGCCGTGAGCAGGCNCAGCGGCGCGTTGTAGCCCTGTTTCTGTGCCTCGATCAGGAAATGCCCGGCGTAAATGCTGGNCCAGTCGTTGGCTTCGGTGGAGCCAGNCCAGTACATCAGGTTGCCGTTGCTGCTCTGGAACCCGGCCAGCTTGCTGATCGCCCGCTTGATGTGGTGTTCGACCTGCTGCTGCCGTTCCGGGTCAAGCTTGAGCAGTTTCGGCAAGTACAGCTGCGGGAACACGGAGGACGTGGTCTGTTCCAGACAGCCGTGCGGGTAGTGGATCAGGTAATCCAGGTGCTGTTCCAGATTCAGGTTGGGCAGGCTGGAAAGCTCCAGCGTGCCTTGGTTATNCCCAGCCATGCCGTGCGGGGTGATGGTTGTCTGCCAGTCGGCTTTCGGCTCCAGCGTGGTGCTGACGGTGCGCAGGCTAGGCAAGTTAGGTGCCTGGACTTCCAGGTTTTCCTCCTGGCTGCTGCTGTATTGGCCGCTGACCGCAGTAAATTTCAGCTTGCCCATCATTGGCTTGTCGCCTGCCTTGAGGAACAGTGTCACGACTTTTTCGCCCGGCTGTGCAAACGGCACGGTCAGGGCAGAGCCGGTGCTGGAGAATGCCCCGTCCGCTTCCAGCTTGACCTGCACGGATTTGACCGCCGGGTCGGAAACAAACAGGGTGATGGGGACTTCCACTTTCTCGCCCACTTTCAGGGTGCGCGGCAACGAGGACAGCAGCATCAGCGGCTGGCGCACGAACACCGGCTGTTCCGCCTTGCCATACGCCGTGCCGTCGGAAGCCACCGCCATGATGCGCACCGCGCCGAGGTAGGACGGCAGTTCGACCTGATGTTCGTGGGTCTGCCCGGCGTCCAGATGGAAAGCGCCGAGGAAGCGCACCACCGGCGGGAAGCGTTTCGGCTTGTTGGCGGCGTCGTCAATTTGCGCTTCGTCGCCGCCGCCGATGGCCAGGATGCGCTCCAGATTGCCGCTGTAGGCACCGATCACGCTGTCGAACAGATCCCAGGTTTTGATCCCCAGCGCTTCCTTGCGGTAGAAGGTTTTGTGCAGGTCGGGCGCTTCGAAGCGGGTCAGGCNCAGCAAGCCTTCATCGACCACGGCGAGGGTGTAATCCATCGCCCGCCCGGATTGTTCGCTGATGCTGATGGTCTGGGTAGTTTGCGGCTGCCATTCATCGGCGGCTTTCAGCACCGGCTGCAAGGTGGTGGCGGGGTCGTCCACCAGCAGCGGAATGATGCCGTACAGGCGGATCGGGCGGTCATTCTGCTTGTTCTGGTGGCCTTGCAGCAAGCTGACGCTGACGTAGGCGTTCGGTGCCATGGCCGCCGTGATCGGCAATGGAATCTGGGTGCGTTTGCCATCAAACTCGATCCAGCGCTGTTCCAGAATCTGGCTGCTGGTTTCGACGGTGAACAGGGCGCGCCCGGCCTGCGCTTCCGGCAACTGGATTTGCGCGGTTTCACCAACCTGGTAATTGGTCTTGTCGCTGCTGAAACGCAACATGGCGGCGGCACCGCTGCCGTCTTCCTGCGCCCGGCCTGCCCAGCCCGGCCAGTCGACGTACAGGGTCTTGCCGGTGCAATGCTTGCCCTGCAGGTCGCAGGCGCGGATCAGATAGCGCCCCCAGTCGGGGTATTTGATCTGGAATTTCCATTCGCCCTTGCCGTTGGTGGTGCTGACGATGGATTGCTGCAATTTGCTGCTGTGGCTGGCGTCGGCGTATTCGGCCAGTGAGTCGGGGGTTTTGTCCCACCACCATTTCCAGTCGATCTTGTACAGGGTGACTTCGACCTGCGGCAGGGAAACTTCCTGCCCATCGGCGTTGACGCTGGCGATGTCGACGGTGTGTTCTGNGTCGGTCAGCAGCATGTTGCGTTCGGCGTCGCCCTTGGGCAGCTTGATGCCGACGTAATTTTCAAACGGGTAGTAGTCGATGTCCTGCTTGCTGATGCTGAAGCCGCCGCCTTCCTCGAACACGCGGCTGGTGAACCATGCGCTTAACATGCCCGGCGCGGGCTTGTCGGGCTGGAAGTTTTTCATAAAGCGCAGATAACCCTGCTCATCCAGATAGCCTTCCAGCAATTGCTGTTCCTCGCTGTCCAGTTTGCGGGCAGGGTCGTCGAAGGTGTAATCGTTGAAACGGGTAAAAGTGGTGGTCTTTTCGCGCAGCTTGACGCTGACATCGGCTTTCAGCTTGCTGGCGGTGCCACCGTGCAGCCATTGCGCAAACAGGGTGGCTTCCGGCAGGTCTTTGTAACCGTGCAAGGCTTTGGCGTCGCCGTAATTCAGCTCCACCTTCAGGCGGTTGGGGCGCACAGTTTCGATTTTCAGGGTCTTGTCGAACGTGCTGCTGCCCAGCACGGCTTTCACCAGCCAGTCGCCGGTCGGGTCGCTGTCCGCCGTTTTCAGCTTGAAGGTGTAAAACGNGCCGGTGGGTTGTTTGTTGGTGACGGTTTGCTTGAGCTTGCCGGTCGGGTCAAACAGTTGCAGCGTGACCGGGTGGTTCGGCGGCAAGGTTTTGGCGCGGTCTTGCAGGACGAAAGTGAGGAAAATGTCGTCGCCGGGTCGCCACACGCCGCGTTCGCCGTAGATGGCGCCCTTCAAGCCTTGTTTGACGGTTTCGCCGCCGACATCGAACTGGCTGGTTTCCAGCGCGGTGTTGGCGTTGAGTTTGAGGTAGGCGCGGTCTGTGCCTTTGTCCGCCACCAGCAGGAACGGCGTGTTGGGGCTTGCCAGTTCGGCGAAGCCGTCGCCGCCGGTTGTGGCGCTGGCCAGCGTTTGCCCCTGGAAGTTGCGCAGGGTCAGGCTGACGCCCGCTTCCGCTTCGGCGGTGCGTAAATCGGTGGCGATGACGTGCACTTTACCGGCGCCGTCCTGTTTGGCGATCAGGCCGAGGTTGCTGGCGATGAAGTTGTGGCTGGCTTCCACGTCTTCGCTATTGTGGAAATAGCTGTCGTCACACGGGTCGTCGCGCTTGTCCCAGTCGTAATCCACGTTGTCGCTGTCGGCGACGTATTCCTCGATGCCATCCCAGCCGCTGGTTTCAGTCCCGTCGTCATCTTCCGAATTGGCCAGTGGCTTGTCGCTGATTTGCGGCGCGGGCGTCCCCGCCGGGCAAGGGTAGGTGGAAAAACGCCGGTCAACCGACAGTTTCAGGCGGTACATGGCTCCCGGCTTGGTTTTGAACAGGTCGGTGGCGTCAATGCTGTAGCGGTTCCATTGGTTGGGGTTGGCGGCGGTCAGCGGAATGGTCTTGCGCCAGAGGTAGCGCCCGACCCGTTCCGTTTCGCGGTCGCCGTCCAGCCCGTTCACTTGCAGGAACTGGGTGATGTTTTCCGGATAAATTTCCATCGCGGTGACTTGCACGGCGTTGACGCCGCGCGCTTCCAGCGGAAGGGTCATGGCACGGCCTTCCGGCAGGATGCCGCCTTTGCCGACGAAACGCACGGCAGGTTTGGGGTAGCCCAGGCTGATGGCTTGTTCGGCGCGTTCCGCCAGTTTGCCCAGGGTGGCGGAGGCTGCCCGGATGCCGGGTTGCAGGATCAGTTTGTGTTCGCCGGGTTCGACCTCGCCTTTGGGGTAAACCAGCAGGCGGTTGCCGACGATTTGCGTGCTGACTTCACCATTGCCGAACTGCACCAGCCCGTTCAAGTCCTGTTGGGCGTCGAGTGCGTCAGAAAAGCTCACGGTAATGTGCGGTTTGCCGTCCGCGTCTTCGCTCAGGCTGTCGATGCGGGTGACGCTGAAGGTCTGTTGGCTGGGGATGGCGATGTCTTTCGCGCCGCTGCTGTTTGCGCCTTGCGCATTCAGGGATTTGCCGTCCCAACTTAAGTGCAGCTCCGTGCCGAAGGTTTCGCGCGGGATGGCGGTGATGGTGAAACGGTGCTCTGTCCCGGCGGCGTTATGTTCCCAGGCGATGGCCAGCGGCTTTTTCTGCGCGCTGGCCTGAAGGGCTTTTTCCACCGCATCCGGCGGCGCGAAATCGGAGGTGAACAGCGTGCCCGTCAGCTGCATTTGGGTGGATTGCTCCGCGACTGGATCCAGCCCTGCGGTTTGCACTTCCAGTTCCAGCGGCGCGGTTTTGAAGGTGAAATCGATCGGCTTGACGTCAGCGGGGATATTGAGCAAACCGGCGGGCGTCACCGTCAGCGTATAGCTTTTCCCTGACGGCAGCGGCGCGGAGGGGGCGAAGATAATGCTGCTGGCAGTGTCGAACTGCGCCTTGCCTGCCGTTTCCGGCGTGATTTTCAGGTAGGCATCGGCGCTGCTGCCCACTTTGTCGTCGTTGACCACCGGCTGGCGGAAGGCGATCACGATCGGCTGGTTGCGCGGCTGCACGTTGGNGGNGCGCGCACTGAACAGTTCGGTGAGCAGACGGCTGCGGTCTTGCGTGGCGGCGTCCGGTTTGGCGTCGGCGGTTGGCGCGGTGGTGGACGATTCCTTGCCGCAACCGGGTAAAACCAGGTTGCCGGATAACAGCAATAGCATAAGCAGAAGACGGAAGAAGGGCGTGAGTGTTGCCATAATGTTCCCCAATGTGTTGCCGGTCTTGTCGATCCCTTTTAGAAGCCATTCTACTGCGTAAGTTTAACGGCAGGCACAGTCATTATTAAAATTTTACGCATTTGTTTATGGGATCAGGTTTTGGCATGATGGCCGCTTTCTGTTGGGAGCGGGATGCCATGCGTTGCCGGGTCAAAATTTGCGGAATCACTTCGGTCGCCGACGCGCAGATGGCAGCCGCCGCCGGAGTGGATGCCATCGGGCTGGTGTTTTACCCCCGCAGCAAGCGTAATCTGGAAATTGCGCAGGCCGCCGCCATTTGCCGCTGCGTGCCGCCGTTCGTCACGACCGTGGGACTGTTTCTGGATGCGGAGGCGGATTTCGTGCGCGCCGTGCTGTCCGCCGCGCCGCTGGATGTGTTGCAGTTCCACGGCTCGGAAAGCCCGGCATACTGCCGCCAGTTTCCCCGCCCCTACCTGAAGGCGGTCGGGATGAAAGGGCTGGCCGAATACGGCGGCTTCCATGCCTATGCCGACCGCTATGCGGATGCGCAGGGTTTCCTGGTCGACAGCCATGCGCCGGGGGCGGCGGGCGGGACTGGCGAAACCTTTGACTGGACGCAGGTTCCGCAGGATTACGCCAAGCCCATTGTTTTGGCGGGCGGTTTGACGCCAGAAAATGTGGCGGATGCGATCCGCGCCAGCCGCGTGTATGCAGTGGATGTCAGCAGCGGGGTGGAGTCCGCGCCCGGCGTCAAGGATGCCGCCAAAGTGATGGCGTTCATGCGGGCGGCGGCCAATTGCCAATAATGGCGAGGGGTGACGAGGTGTTCGGATCTGAGCCTGGTTTGGTCATTTGACTCCAGTTTTTATGGCGTCAACGTGGGGTTATTGTCAGTATAGACTGACACTCCAAACTTGGCTTTACCGTCATGCCCGAACAAATAGGCTTCTTTGGGGTTATCCCCTTCCAGCAGGCAAGCGATTCCCCCGGTTTTCACCATCCATATCGGCGCGGTATACACGCAGCTTGTGGGTAATAATTTCGCAAGATCGCTATCTGCGGGACAAGTGTAATAATGCTGGTTAAACAGTTCGCATCCTGTTCGGGTTGAGGCGGTGAATCCTGGTTCGGCTCCCAGTCCAGCAGTGTCCATCAGTGGCTCTGATGTTGAGGTAAAGCTTCCTACCTGCATCGAGGGGGAAGCGTCCACGCCTTTAGCGCGCTGTCCAGGAGCGTGTTGGATGATGCGTTGGCGAGCGCCCCTCCCTGACTGCCCGAATAACCAGCGTACTTTGTTTGCTGACATCCCCATCCTGTAAGGCGATCTGATAGGAAAGCCCATAGCCGCCAAAAGAACCCGTTGCCTGGATGACGCCCTGAAGTCCGGAAACCTGCTCCATAGCGAGGTCGATCTGATTGAAAGCGCCGCCGCAAGCTTCCCGGACAGTCAAGGTGCTGCCAGAAAATGACAAGGTTCGCGCCGTACATTCATTGCCCGTTGCAATGATTTCAGATAAGTGTTTGCCATCCAGCAAGGCTACCGACAACGGTTTTGTTTTGGTGTAGGAGGCTGGGTTTCCTGTTGTTGTTAACATTCCGCCGTCTGCTGACGCTTGCAATATCTCCTGGCCGGTGCTGGTTGCAACGGTTAGGTTGACGCCATCAATGCTCCATGTAATGGCGGCGGCTTTATATTTCTTGTCGGAGTTTACATCAGGGGTATTGGTGTACACGGTTCCGTTGCCGCTACCGTCAAAGGCGAGCATGCGCTTCCCGGTGCTGTCCAGGTAAACGCCGCCAGCAATTGCCTGTTGTAAGTCGACGCCAGCGCTTTGTGCCGGGCTACTGTTATCTTGTGCTGTACTGCTATCGCTACCGCCGCCGCCGCAACCCACCAAGCTGCATGTGATTGTGCATACCAGCAGGGTGTTTGACGGTTTATGTAAAACGTTCATTAGGTTGTTATCCTTCATTCAGGTTTGCGCCATGTTTAATGCAATAAAAAATTTACGTATTTATCGCATTGAAATATAAATAGTCATTTGTGTATTTGTTTTTAACTTGGAAATAAATATACAAAAATATATCTAGTATCTCTCCTGTACACGATAACTTTTCTGTTACTCTGTAAGTATTTGATATAGAGTCAGTGGTTTTCAAATGAAGCATTAGACTAGTTAATATGCTAACTCCCAATATGTAGTATCTGCAAGATATTTTTATTTAAATTATGTCTAATATATTCTACCATATAAATATCATAAGGTTATGGCAATTGCTCTGTGTATTTTGGTGAGCCGTGTTGAAACTGGCTGGTCAACTGAGATCTGACGAAGGCGGTCGGGATGAAAGGGCTGGCCGAATACGGCGGCTTCCATGCCTATGCCGACCGTTATGCGGATGCGCAAGGGTTTCTGGTTGACAGCCATGCGCCGGGGGCGGCGGGCGGGACTGGCGAAACCTTTGACTGGACGCAGGTTCCGCAGGATTACGCCAAGCCCATTGTTTTGGCGGGCGGTTTGACGCCAGAAAATGTGGCGGATGCGATCCGCGCCAGCCGCGTGTATGCAGTGGATGTCAGCAGCGGGGTGGAATCCGCGCCCGGCGTCAAGGACACCGCCAAAGTGACGGCGTTCATGCGGGCGGTGGCCAGCAGTTAACCGTTATTGGCGCAATGCTTGCAGTGCCTTCAGGTGCTGGCGGGCAGTGCGGGCGGCCTTGGAGTCAGGCAGCGGGGCGAGGATGGCCTGCCATGCCTTCAGGTCGACATCCTTTGTTCATCCGGCTGCTGTTGCCACTCTTTGCGGATGTATTCCAGATTGCCGTTAACGTCTTGCAAGGCTTCCTCAACGTGTTTGCCTTTGGGGTAACGCTTGAGGTATTCGCCTTCCATCATCTGGCTGCGCCCGGACATGCAACTGATGAATCCCTCGCATTCGCCGCCGACAAAGGCGTTGGCCGCCTGCCAAGCGATGGCGTCGCCAATGGCGTCCTGTTTGTGGCGGTCGGCCAGTTTCCAGTAATTGCGCGGGTCGACGAGGTATTCGGCGCTGGGTTCGGTGTAGAACACATTTTTGCCCTGTTGCTTGATCCAGGCCGCATAGGGCGGTTTGGCCGTGCTTTCCATCGGGATGCTGAACAGCGCAATCTGCATGGCGCGCCAGTGGCCAGCTCCAGTTCACCCTGGGCGGCGGGATTTTGCTGCTGGTGGCGGCGCGGCTGGCGAAATCGCTGACTTCCACCGCATCGGCGAAACTCAGCGGTGATTTGTGCTCGTAACTGTCGTACAGCTTGTCGGCAGGCCAGCTTGTCCCGCGCCAGCGCCACCCTTGCCTCATCCGCCTTGGTGGGGTCGAAATTGCGCAACAGGCCGCCAAACACCCAGCCTTTGAGCGGCGTCTCCAATTGTCGCCAATAGTCTGACTGGCCGCCGACCTTGGCTTTGGCGGCGGTGCGCTGCATGGTGGTGAAGTCGGTTCCCAGCGGCAGCTTGCCCACTTCGCGGGCGCTTGCGGAGGGGCGGTGCGCACCCTGACGCCCGTGCCAATGGTGATTTTCGTCGCTTTCTCCGCCACATAGGCGTCAGCGGCGGCGGTTGCGCCTGTCCATAACAGTAGGGAGGCGGCGGTGAGGAATAGTGGGGTGGCCGATTTGCGTGACATGCTGTGCTCTCCCTCGAATGAATAAGGTCGAGAATAACATAATAAGGTGGGGCTATTCTGCGCGCGCCAGCCAAACATCACATGAGTCATCAGGCGTTGCTGCGGGTTTCCCCTGTAAAGCGCGAGTGCCGGTGCGGATGGCCGTGAGCGTTGCTATCGCTTATAAACAGCAGATGTGGGCTTGAATGCATTAAGAAAATCTGTGGCTACGCGGAAGGAGGCATATGTCCATGACCACCCCGAACCTTTTCCAGCTGCATGGCAAGAGTCTGAATATTTCCTATTCATCCAGCGGCCTTGATGGCAAACCGCATTTTTCCTATCAGGATGTGCATAAATCGTTGCAGTTCACTGGGGATGAAATCCGCACCCTTGAAACAGAGATTGGCCTTCTGGTGACAGTCAATCTGCAAGTGACCATCGATAGCGGCTCCACCACTTTCAGTTTGCTGCTTCCAAACGTCAACCTGGATGATCAGGTGCAGCAAGGCGCGGGCATGAGCGCCCCCATTACGACGGAAGGGATTACGACCATACACCGGTTTTCACTGATTCCGGCCTTGAACCGGGGGCAGACTGAACTCTATAGCGTTGTCCAGTTGACGGGTACGGCTCAGTTTGTTCTGTTTTAGCTGGGTTGCAGGCCTGAGCAAAAGGGGGCAATCAATACGCCACCTGCCGGGAAACCCTGGAAACAGCACCGACTGCGCCACTACCTCCGCCGGGATGTGGAAGGTCATGTTCCCCTGCGGGTCGCACAGCCACACTTCTTTTGCGCCCCGCGAAAAATACAGCATGATCTTATCTTCCATCTCGCGGCTGGTGTTGGCGGAAGACAGGATTTCAACGCAGACTTCCGGCGCCACCGAACACTCGGTTTCCTGTTTGATGCGGACAAAAATCTCCGGCGAAGCCCAGGCGACATCCGCAACCTTGGTTCCCTTGTGGGTGTAAATTGCGCATTCGGTCAGCACTTTGCCTTCCTGGCGCAAACTTTTCAGCAAGGCGGCGATTTCCCCCTGCAAAATGGAGTGGTAGACCTTCGCAGGCGACATGACGATTTGCCCGTATTCGTTGAGTTCAAGTTTGAACGGCAAATTTTGCAGGTCAGGATGCTCACAGACTTCTTGCCAGTTCATGGGGATGTCTCCGCTAACAGATTACCCGATTGTAACATGGATAGGTTTTGCCGCTTATGGTAACTTAGCGCGTTTTTACGGCCACATGCAGGAGTAGCAGGTCTGTGAAATTCAACGAATTCAACTGGGCCATGCCGGACAACAGCGGGCATTTTGGCGTTTACGGCGGGCGTTTTGTGGCGGAAACGCTGATGGCACCGATCAGCGAACTGGAACAGGCGTATGCAACGCTCAAGGATGATCCGGCGTTCCAGGCTGAGTTTGACCGTGACCTGCAACATTATGTTGGCCGCCCCAGCCCGTTGTATCTGGCGGAGCGTTGAACCCGTGAACTGGGCGGGGCGAAAGTTTACCTCAAGCGCGAAGACCTGAACCATACCGGCGCGCACAAAATCAACAACACCATCGGCCAGGCGTTGCTCGCCAAATACATGGGCAAGCAACGCATCATCGCGGAAACCGGNGCCGGTCAGCATGGGGTCGCCTCCGCCACCATCGCCGCCCGTCTCGGCCTCGAATGCGTGGTTTACATGGGTGCGGAGGATGTGCTGCGGCAAGCTCCCAATGTATTCCGCATGAAGTTGCTGGGCGCAAAAGTGGTGCCGGTGACTTCCGGTTCCAAAACACTGAAAGATGCGATGAATGAAGCCATGCGCGACTGGGTGACCAATGTCGATGACACTTTCTATGTCATTGGTACGGTGGCNCGAGTACACCCGTATCCGGCGATGGTGCGTGATTTCCAGTGCGTGATCGGGCGTGAGGCGCGCAGCCAAATCCAGGAACTGGAAGGCCGCCTGCCGGATGCGCTGGTCGCCTGTGTCGGCGGCGGTTCCAACGCGATTGGCTTGTTCCACCCGTTTTTGCAGGATGAATCCGTCGCCATTTACGGGGTGGAAGCCGCCGGTGACGGCATCGGCACCCGCAGGCATGCGGCGCCGTTGTGCGCAGGCAAGCCGGGCGTACTGCACGGCAACCGCACCTACTTGATGGAAGACGCCAACGGCCAGATCATTGAAACCCATTCCATTTCCGCCGGTCTGGATTATCCGGGCGTNGGGGAGCATGCNTGGCTGAAAGACGTTGGCCGCGTCAATTACGTCGCCATCACGGACAGCGAAGCGATGCAGGGTTTCCATGCCCTGACCCGCAAGGAAGGCATTATTCCGGCGCTGGAAAGCAGCCATGCGCTGGCCTATGCGATGAAACTCGCGCCAACCATGGGCAAGGATCAAATCATCATCGTCAACCTGTCCGGGCGTGGCGACAAGGACATCAACACCATCGCGCGTCTGGAGGGCATCACCCTNATGAGCCGCATCGCCGCTTGTTTCGCCGCCCTCAAAGCGCAGGGCAAAACCGCGCTGGTTCCGTACATCACGGCGGGCGACCCGCATCCGTCCATCACCGTGCCGCTGATGCACCGCATGGTCGAGGCCGGAGCCGACATTATCGAACTGGGCGTGCCGTTTTCCGACCCGATGGCGGATGGNCCCACCATCCAGTTGGCGCACGAACGCGCACTGGCGCATGGCGTCAGCTTGCGTGACATCCTCGGCATGGTGACGGAATTCCGCCAGACCAACCAGAGCACCCCGGTGGTGCTGATGGGGTACCTCAACCCGATCGAAATCATGGGCTACGCGGCATTCGCCAAGGCTGCGGAAGCTGCTGGCGTGGATGGCGCGTTGACCGTGGACTTGCCGCCGGAAGAGGGCGCGGAGGCGTTGCCGCTGTTCCGCCAGCACGGCATTGACCCGATTTTCCTGCTGTCGCCCACCACCCCAGCGGCGCGGATGAAAAGCGTGGCGGAAGCCGGTGGCGGTTTCGTCTATTACGTGTCGCTGAAGGGCGTGACCGGTGCCAGTACGCTGGATGTCGGCGTGGTCGCTGAACGCATCGCGCAGATTCGTGAGCATACCAGCCTGCCGTTGGGCGTCGGTTTCGGCATCAAGGATGCGGAATCCGCCGCCGCTGTCGCCAAAGTCGCGGATGCGGTGGTGGTTGGCAGTGCAGTGGTCAGGCTGGCGGAGGCGACACCGGATGACCATGCCGCGATCATGAACGCTATCGGTAATTTGCTGGAATCCATGCGCGCCGCAATGGACGCCTGAGACAAGGGGTTAACGCTACATGAGCTGGTTTGAAAAACTGTTGCCGTCACGCATCCGCACCGACGCCACCACCACCGAGAAGAAATCCATTCCGGAAGGGTTATGGCACCAGTGCCCATCCTGTCAGGCAGTCCTGTACCGGGCGGAGCTGGAGCGCAATGGCGATGTCTGCCCCAAATGCAATCACCACATGCGCATCAATGCCCGTCGCCGCCTGGACATCTTCCTGGATCCCGAAGGGCGTGAGGAAATTGGCGCGAATGTCGCCCCGGCTGACATCCTCAAGTTCAAGGACACCAAGCGTTACAAGGACCGCCTGTTGGCGGCGCAGAAGGAAACCGGCGAGAAAGACGCCCTGATCGTGATGAAAGGCACAGTATTGGGAACGCCGATGGTGGTCGCCGCTTTTGATTTCCGGTTCATGGGCGGCTCCATGGGTTCGGTGGTCGGCGAACGCTTTGTGCGGGGCGCGGAAGCCGCCATGGCGCAGAAAATTCCGTATGTCTGCTTTGCCGCCAGCGGCGGGGCGCGGATGCAGGAGGCGCTGTTCTCACTGATGCAGATGGCCAAGACCAGCGCGGTGCTGACGCGCATGAGCGACCGGGGTGTGCCGTTCATTTCTGTGCTGACCGACCCGACCATGGGCGGCGTTTCCGCCAGTTTCGCCATGCTGGGCGACATCCATATCGGTGAGCCGAAAGCCCTGATCGGTTTTGCCGGNCCACGGGTGATTGAGCAGACCGTGCGGGAAAAGCTGCCGGAAGGTTTCCAGCGCAGCGAGTTCCTGCAGGAAAAAGGCGCGATCGACATGATTGTGCACCGTAACCAGATGCGTGAAACCATTGCGGATTTGGTTTCCATCCTGTTGCACAAACCGAACCCTTCCCAACGTGACGAGCCGGTAGCTGCTTGAAAACACTTGATGACTGGTTGCGCTGGCAGGAAAACCTGTTCTTGTCGGCCATCAAACTGGGGCTGGAGCGCATTCGCCGCGTAGCCGGGAAAATGGGCTTGCTGCAATTGCCGGTTCCCGTGATCACGGTGGCGGGCACCAATGGCAAAGGCTCCACCTGTGCCATGCTGACCCAAATTTTGCGGGAGCAGGGTTATAAGGTTGGCACTTACACCTCNCCNCATCTTCTGCGTTACAACGAACGCATCGCCGTCAATGGCGAACCCGCCAGCGATGCGGCCATCTGCGCCGCCTTCAGCGCCATTGACAAGGCGCGCGGCAACATTGACCTGACTTATTTTGAATTCGGCACACTGGCGGCGGTTTGGTGCTTCCTGCGGGCTGGTGTTGATGTGATGGTGCTGGAGGTCGGCCTTGGCGGGCGGTTGGATGCCGTCAATCTGTGGGACGCCGACGCGGCCATTATCACCGGCATCGGCATCGACCATGTGGAATGGCTGGGGAGCACCCGCGAAGCCATCGGGCGTGAAAAGGCGGGCATTATGCGCGCAGGCAGGCCGGTCATTTGCGGTGACCCGCAGCCGCCCGCCATTATTGCAGAGGAGGCGCGCCGAGTTGGCGCAAAACTATTGCAGTACGGCGTGGATTTCACGGCGGAAGGTTTGCCCCAGCCTGCCCTGGCNGGGGATGTGCAATGGCGCAACGCTGCCTGCGTCGTAA
This sequence comes from Candidatus Thiothrix singaporensis, assembly GCA_013693955.1. Classification (GTDB taxonomy): domain Bacteria; phylum Pseudomonadota; class Gammaproteobacteria; order Thiotrichales; family Thiotrichaceae; genus Thiothrix; species Thiothrix singaporensis. The sequence continues at coordinate 202,686 of CP059265.1, forward strand.
CCGCTTTGCAGCAGGTGGCGGACAAGCTGCCAGTGACGCCCGCCGCCATCAGGGATGGCTTGGCCAATGTCAGCCTTACTGGGCGCTTACAGCGCGTGCGTGCGCAGCCGGAAGTCGTGCTGGATGTCGCCCATAACCCCCAGGCGGCGGCGGAACTGGCGGGCTGGCTGAANAANAATCCTGTCGATGGTAAAACCTTTGCGATNTTTTCTATACTTGCGGATAAGGACATCGCCGGAGTCGTAACCATCATGGCGGAGCGCATCGACGCATGGCACTTGGTTCCCCTGCCGGGAAGCAGGGCGATCGGGGGCAAAGCCCTTGAAGGTAAGATGCGCTCAGCTGGCTTGCAAGCACCCATTCATGTTTATCCCGATTTTCAGTCTGTGTGGAAAGTCTTGCGCTTAAACGCAGGAAAAGAGGACAGGGTGGTTGTCTTTGGTTCTTTTCTGGTAGTATCCGGTATGCTGGAAATACTGGTTCCACCAGACGCCGGAGAGGCGTCCTTCCCTGAATGCTAAAAGTTTTGAGTGTCATGTCACAGTCACGTATTAAAGGAGCAGTGAATCAAGATGGATAATAAGGCTACAACCAAACGCATGATCGGCGCAGTTGTTCTGGTGCTGGTCGCAGCGTTATTACTGGCATGGTTGCTGAAAGGCAAAAACCGTGATGGTCAGCAGGATCTGGCGATGAACCAGACAGCCGAAACCAAGCCCATCCTGGGATTCCCTGGGGTTGGCGGTGATGAGAAGCCCAGCGTGGTAGGCGAAGACCAGACGGCGGCTGCCCCAGGCCAACAACCTGGTGCTGATGGGGCTGTCGCGCCACAGCAGGATACAGGAGCCGCGCCACCGGCTGCGGGTCAGGGTGGTAGCGTTATTCCCGGCGTTGAAGTGAAAATGCCTGAAACTGTTCCCAACACGACAGGTTTGAGCGTCCGTCCGGGTGGCGGTGAGGTGCGCGACTTGGTTGACACCGATGGCAAAGTCAAGGAAGGCAAGGGCAGTATGGGCGCAGGCGACGCCAAGCCAGTTGATGTGGGTGCAGGCCAGGAAACAGCTGACAATTCGGGTAAGAAACCAACAGGTGAAGGCCAGCAACAGGCTGCGTCCAGCCAGCCTCCGGCAGGTGGAAGTTCCGCTTCCCAACAAGACAAGCCAGTTAGCAGTACGCCAGCTGAGAAAAATCGTCTGGCACCAGTTCTAAGGTAGTGTTGGTAAACGAGAAGCCAGTGCCTAGGTCACAGTCCGAAGAAAGCGCCAAAGCTAAAGCTGCTGCTGAAAAGGCTGCCGCCGAAAAGGCCGCTGCCGCTANNAAGAAGCCGCTGCCAAGGCTGCCGCTGAAAAGGCTGCCGCCGAAAAATCCAAGCATTGGCTGCGGGCGCAACGGCAACGGGTGCGGCTGCCAATGGTGACTTCGCAATCCAGGTTGTCGCCAGTTCCGACAAGGCCAAGGCTGAGTCCATTGCCGCGCCTCTCAAGGCGGATGGTTACAATGTGACTGTTGCGTCGGCTGCTGTCAGCGGCAAGACCGTATACCGCGTCAGTGTCGGCGGGTTTGCTGACAAGGCCGCCGCCGAAGCTGCGCAAGTCAAGATGAAATCTCGCTACAAGCAAAACCAGAATGTGCAAAGCAGTTTTGTGGTCAGCAATAAATAACCAATGACAGCAGAGATTTTAGATCTGGGCATTATTGTCTTGATCGTGTTATCAGCCATTATTGGCTTGATCAGGGGTTTGTCAGGGAAGCGCTTTCCCTGGTGACGTGGGTGGCGGCCTTCGGCTTTGCGATGTTGTACGTAAAGCCGTTGTCCAGCCAACTGCCGTTCGCAGTGCAAAGCGAGGTCGTGCGCATGGGGATTGCGTTTGCGATCATTTTTTCGGTGTGTTGGTCATTGGTGCCATTATCAACCATTTATTGAGCACGGCAGTGGCTTCTATTGGTTTGGGGGTGTTGATCATTTGCTGGGTGGTGCGTTTGGCGTCCTGCGTGGCGGTTTGATCATTACTTTATTGGTGTTGTTAATGGGGTTGGCCGCTTACCCGAAACAGGCTTGGTGGAAAGATTCGGCGCTGATGCCCTGGTTTGAGCATACTGCGAGCCTTGTCAAGGAGATGATTCCACAGGATTTCTCCAGTTATCTTGACCGTCCTGGCGATGCTCCGGCTCAGTAAGCAGTGACTGGGGCAGGTTCCGTGGGACAGTTTGCAGCCATGCATATATCGTGCATGGCTGTTTTGTTTTTACGGGGTTAGAATATGACGTTTTCGTTTCGCGTGAAGGCTTGTTATGTGCGGAATTATCGGGATTATTGCTCACGAGCCGGTTAACCAGGCGCTTTATGATGGGTTGACCGTGTTGCAGCATCGTGGACAGGACGCGGCAGGGATTGTCACCAGCGATGGGAGGAAACTCTACCTGCGGCGTGAAAATGGGCTGGTCAAGGATGTTTTCCAAGAGCGGCACATGAGCATGCTACAGGGGAACATGGGGGTGGGGCATGTGCGCTATCCAACTGCAGGTTCCTCTTCCTCCGCNCGGGCCCAGCCTTTTTATGTCAACAGCCCTTATGGCATCTCCATGGCGCATAACGGCAATCTGACCAATGCCCGCATCCTGAAAAAGGAGTTGTACCAGCAGGATCGCCGACAGATCAATACCGAATCCGACTCCGAAATTCTGCTGAATGTGTTTGCGCAGGAGTTGTTGCGCCAGAATGCCCTGCGTGTGACGCCGGATGACATTTTCGCCGCCGTGGTGGGCGTGCATAAGCGCTGCAAGGGCGCGTATGCGGTGGTGGCCATGCTGACCCGGGATGGGCTGGTCGGGTTTCGTGACCCGCATGGCATCCGCCCGCTGGTGTATGGTGTGCGTGAGGGCGCGCAGGGCAAGGAGTTTATGTTGGCCTCCGAAAGCGTGGCGCTGGATGCGCAGGGCTACCGGCTGGTGCGCGACATTGAGCCTGGTGAGGCGATTTTCATCCGTCCGGATGGTCAGGTGTTTACCCGTCAGTGCGCGGAGAANCCCCGCTATACGACCTGCATCTTTGAGTACGTCTATTTTGCGCGCCCCGATTCCATTATCGACAATGTGTTTGTCCACAAGGCGCGGATGCGCATGGGGCGCAAGCTGGCGGAATATGTCGAGCGTTCNTGGCCGGATCATGACATCGATGTGGTGATCCCGATTCCCGACACCAGCCGCACGTCGGCGCTGGAAATGGCTTACACGCTTGGCGTCCCTTACCGTGAAGGTTTCATCAAGAACCGTTATATTGGCCGCACTTTCATCATGCCGGGGCAGGCCAAGCGCAAGAAGTCTGTGCGCCAGAAGCTGAACCCACTGGCGCTGGAGTTCAAGGGCAAGAATGTCATGTTGGTGGACGATTCCATTGTGCGGGGAACAACGTCGGGTGAAATTGTGCAGATGGCGCGCGACGCAGGGGCAAGAAAGGTGTATTTTGCTTCAGCATCGCCGCCGATCAAATTTCCGAACATCTATGGCATCGATATGCCTGCGGCCAAGGAACTTATCGCGCATGGGCGCACCGAACAGGAAGTGGCGGAAGCCATCGGCGTTGACCGGTTGGTGTACCTGCCGCTGGATGANCTGGTTGAAGCGGTCAGCAAAGGCAATGCCCGCTTGAGGGCATTCGATTGCTCCGTGTTTACGGGGAATTATGCAACAGGGGAAAACGGTGACTATTTCACTGAATTAGAGGCTTTACGCAATGATGAAGAAAAAACAAAACGTGAACAGGATATGGCTGCCATCGATATTTGCGATAGCGCTTAGTGGCGGATGCAATGCTGCGGACTCGTTGAATGCAGGCAGTGGGATGGAGCCTTTGCCATTGCCGCCGCAGGCCGTTCCGCCAGCAGTGGCAGGAGCTGATCAGGGGGCAAATGTGGATTTCATCGCCAAGGATCTGGCGCAACGCTTTCCAGGCTACCATACCGACAGGTTTTTGCTGGTTGATGCGACTGCCCAGAAAATGCAGTTGATTGAGAATGGCCGGGTTAGCGGCGAGTGGGTCATCTCAACAGCCCTGAAAGGTTTGGGAAGCCGTAAGGGCAGCGACCAGACGCCGACCGGCGTGCATCGTATCGCCCAAAAAATCGGTGAAGGGGCTCCGCTTGGCGCTATTTTCAAGGCGCGCCAGAATAGCGGGCGCATTGCAACCATTCTGACCGGNCCCGATCAGGACAGCACGGAAGATAATGTCACAACCCGCATCCTGTGGCTGGACGGCATGGAGCCAGGCGTCAACCANGGGGGAAATGTTGACTCCCACGAACGCTATATTTACATCCATGGCACGGATGAGGAAGGCAAGTTGGGGAGGCCTGCGTCGCATGGCTGCATCCGCATGCGCAATCGGGATGTCATGGAATTGTTTGACCGGGTCGATGAAAATACTCTAGTGGTGGTCGTCGCCCAAAAACGATAAGGAAATTGGTTTTGGACAACAGCATCTGGGAATTTGAAACACTGGCGATCCGTGCAGGCCACGTCCGCACCCATGAAGGCGAACACTCGGAAGCCATTTTTCCGACTTCAAGTTTTGTGTTCAGCAGTGCGGCGGAGGCGGCGGCGCGTTTCAATGGCAGTGCGCCGGGCAATGTGTACGCCCGTTTCACCAACCCGACCGTGCGCTACTTCCAGGAGCGGTTGGCGGCGTTGGAGGGCGGGGAAAGTTGCGTGGCGACGGCCTCCGGCATGTCGGCGATCTTGGCGGTGATGCTGGGGTTGCTGAAGGCGGGTGATCATGTGGTGTGTTCGCGTTCCGTATTTGGTACGACCACATTGTTGCTGCAAAACTGCATTGGCAAGTTCGGGGTGGAGACTTCCTTTGTTGAGCTGTCAGATCTGGCTGCTTGGGAGGCTGCGTTACAGCCGAACACCTGCCTGCTGTTCGCTGAAACGCCCGCCAATCCGTTGACTGAGCTGGTGGACATCCGCGCGTTGGCGGAAATCGCCCACCGGCATGGCAGCCTGCTGGTGATCGACAATTGTTTATGTACGCCCGCTTTGCAGCGTCCGTTGGAACTGGGTGCCGATATTGTGGTGCACTCTGCCACCAAGTATCTGGATGGGCAGGGCAGGGCTTTGGGCGGCGCTGTCGTGGGCGATAAGGAACGGGTTGGGAAGGATGTCTACACCGTCTTGCGTAATGGTGGTGTCAGCATGAGCCCATTTAACGCCTGGGTGTTCCTCAAGGGGCTGGAAACGCTTTCCCTACGCATGAAAGTTCATTGCGACAATGCCATGCAGCTCGCGCATTGGTTAGAAGTTCATCCGGCGGTGGAGCAGGTNTTTTATCCAGGGCTGGAATCCCATCCCCAGCATGAACTGGCCAAGCGGCAGCAGGGCGGGTTTGGCGGGATTGTTTCTTTCATCGTTCGGGGAGGGCAAGAGGCCGCCTGGAATGTAGTGGACTCCACCCGCATGCTGTCGATCACCGCCAATCTGGGTGATGCCAAAAGCACCATCACCCATCCGGCGACCACGACGCATGGCCGTTTGTCGGCGGAGCAAAAGAGNCAGGCGGGAATTGCAGAGGGTCTACTACGGGTGTCGGTCGGGCTGGAAAATATCCAGGATATTCAACGTGACCTGATGCGGGGTCTGGGTGATGCCTGATCAGCAGGCAAGCGGAACTCGGTCAGGTTGAATTCGCGCCTGACCTCATTTAATTCCAGAAAGGTTTCCAGTTCAGCAGGGATCAGGGAAAAGCGGTATCCGCCGTCGTCCGGATAAGGGGCAGTATGGTCGCACCGGCCTTCCATGATTTCACCCGGAATTTCGGTGAATGCACGGCACTCCTTGTCTGGATCGCCTTCCAAAAGGTGCTGGCAGAAAACACATACGGNGGGAAGCAGGCAGCTCATAATTTGTGGCCTCTTGCACGATAAATTAAACTGGTTAATTGTATAGCAATTCATGTCATCGGGAAAAATCCAGTTGCCTGTGTAATCTCTTTTGAGAAAGACGTGCGGGTTCATATCCATTGCGCGGAGCAGGCGGCGGCAAAGGCCAGCCCTGCCAGTGTTGGCATCAGCAATCGGCAGTTCGATATTTTACAATTGATGGAGAAGGGGTTGTCCAACAAGGCAATTGCGGGCAAATTGAATATTGCTGAATCTACCGTCAAGGCGCATGTGTCGCGCCTGATCGAAGCATTGGTGGTGCACAACCGTCTTGCCTGTGTGATGGAGGCACAGCGATTGGGGATACTGTAGGGTCAGGCAGCAGAATGGTATTGCCTTCCCAGTTCATGCACCGCATCCACCAGGACGCCCACATTTTCCGGGTTGATATGCTGGTGGATGCCATGCCCAAGATTGAACACATGCCCGGAACCCTGTCCGAAACTTGCCAAAATATCAGCCACTTGCTGGCGAATCACTTCTGGTGACGCATACAGCACACAAGGNNTTATATTGCCTTGCAGCGCCACGTTGTCGCCAACGCGGCGGCGGGCTTCGGCAATATTGATCGTCCAGTCCAGCCCCAGGGCGTCACAGCCGGTATCCGCCATGGATTCTAGCCATTGCGAGCCGCCCTTGGTGAATAAAATGACAGGAACGCGGCGGCCTGCGCTTTCACGCTGTACGCCATCCACAATTTTCTGCATGTAGCGCAGGGAAAATTCGCGGTAGGTGGATGGGGTGAGTGTTCCGCCCCAGGTGTCAAACACCATCGCAGCTTGTGCGCCCGCTGCGATCTGTGCATTCAGGTAGAGGATGATGCTGTCGGCCAGTTTGTCCAGCAGCAAGTGCAAGGCGGCAGGGTTGTCATACAGCATGCCTTTGATTTTGGCGAATTCCTTGCTGGAACCACCTTCCACCATGTAGGTGGCGAGCGTCCAGGGGCTGCCAGTGAAGCCGATCAGGGGAACCCGCCCATCCAGTTCGCGGCGAATGACGCGCACTGCATCCATGACATAACGCAACTCGTCTTCAGGGTCAGGGATGCCGATCTTTTCGATGTCGGCCAGTGTCTGGACAGGCCTGCTGAAGCGAGNGCCTTCGCCTTCCGAGAAATACAGGCNCAATCCCATCGCATCAGGTACGGTCAGGATGTCTGAAAACAGGATGGCGGCGTCCAGCGCATAACGTTCAAGCGGTTGCAGGGTGACTTCACAGGCAAGTTCAGGGTTCTTGCACAAATCCATGAAGCTGCCTGCCCGTTGGCGGGTAGCGCGGTATTCGGGCAGGTAACGGCCTGCCTGACGCATAATCCAGATAGGGGTGGTGTCAACCGGCTGCCTCAGGAGTGCGCGCAGGAAACGGTCGTTTTTGAGTTCGGTCATGTTGACACTCCTGAGCGAGTGGGTATTGGCTGTTTTATCCGTTGATGCGGGATTTGATCAGATTGCTTAACTGACCCATGTCGGTGCGCCCCTGCACTTTGGGCTTAAGCCAGTTCATGACCTTGCCCATGTCGCGCATGGACGCTGCGCCGGTTTCGTTAATGGCCTGCCCGACCAAAACCGCCAGTTCGTTGTCGCTGAGCGATTGGGGCAAATAAGCCTGAATGACGCCCAGTTCAAACTCTTCTTGGCTGACAAGGTCATCGCGGCTCGCTTCGGAATATTGGCGGATGGATTCACGACGTTGCTTGGTCATCTTGTCCAGCACGACCAAGATGGTCGCCTCATCCAGCTCGCTGCGGGTATCCACTTCCTGCTGTTTGATGGCAGCCAGAATCAGGCGGATAACACCAAGCCGCGCCTTGTCCTGCGCGCGCATGGCGACTTTCATATCTTCGGTGATCTGCGCCTTGAGACTCATATCAGGTCTGGAGGGTTTTGCGTGTGATCAGTACAGGCGAACACGGCGGTTCAGGTCGCGGGAGATACGCTTGAGATTGCGCTTGACAGCGGCGGCGCGCATACGCTTACGTACAGAAGTCGGTTTTTCGTAGAACTCACGGCTGCGCACTTCAGCAACCACGCCAGCTTTTTCACAAGTGCGCTTGAAACGGCGCAGGGCGACTTCGAAAGGTTCGGTATCACGTACTTTTACACTTGGCATAAAAACTCTGTCTCAAATCCACAAATTGAGTAAAACGCGGGATTATACTTGTCTGTCCGCCAAATGCAAAAACATTCATGCCGTTTCTTCATTTTCCCCGATGAATTCACCATAAAGGATCAGGGAGTGATCCTTGATCCGGAAATTGTGCTTGCGGGCGAGCTCGCGTTGACGCTGCTCAATCACCTCATCGTAGAACTCGACCACTCTGCCGGTTCTCATGCACACCATATGGTCGTGGTGTTCTTCGCTGGCGAGTTCGAACACCGCCTGCCCGCCTTCGAAGTGGTGGCGGTTGACCAGCCCAGCAGCTTCAAACTGGGTTAACACCCGGTAAACAGTGGCAAGGCCGATTTCCTCTCCATTGGTCAGCAAAGATTTGTAGATGTCCTCTGCGCTTAGGTGATGTTCAGAAGAATGACTCAACAAATCGAGGATTTTAACTCGTGGCTGAGTAATCTTTAATCCGGCGCGTTTAATATCCTGCTCTTCCACCCTGCACTCTCCATCCTGAATGGTCTATTATGTTGCCCATGTTTACTTTGGACAAATAAAGATTAACATGATGAAGCCTATCATTTCACTTGCCCTCGCCGCTGCTGTGCTGTTGGGTGGCTGCAATACTTACAAAATGGAAATCCAGCAAGGCAACTACATTACCCGTGAAGAATTGGCGATGGTGCGTCCTGGCATGAGTGAAGCGCAAGTGAAAGACATTTTGGGCACACCGCTAATGGTGGACGATTTCCACAAGAACCGTTGGGATTATGTGTTTTATCTGCATGCGCCGGGTGAGCCGGTAAAGCGCAACAGTGCGACGGTGTTTTTCCAGAATGGCATAGTGCGCGACATCCGCACAGACGCTGCGGTTGCGGCCAGCAAATAACCGAGCCTTACAGCCATTTCAATAGGTAATAAATGTACTGGCCTTCCGATGATTTGGATGNGTAGTGCAGGATGGCGGGAAAACGTTTGTTATCTGCCTGGGCGGCTCCGACAGCCTCTGTTTCCGTCGGATAAGGGGTGATGCAGCTGGCGGGAAAGCGGTGGCGNNGCGCCTTAAATTTTGGCATGTAAACGGTAGCATAGACGGGTTGGGATACACCTTCACCAGAAGGGTCAGGCGGCACCATGCCGTGCATTAGGCGCTTTCCCTTCATTGGCTTCGCCGCCACCTTTTTCATGCGCTTGCCCTCGGCGGCGCGTTGTTTGCGCACCGCTTTGGGGTCAGCGATGAGTGGCCGGTAAATTTCGATGCGGTCACGCTCGCGCAGCGGGTGTCCAACTTGGCCAGCTTGCCGAAAACGCCTGCTTCCAATGTGTCGATATTCAGCTCCGGATAGCGTTCCAGAATGCCGGAGGCAAGAATGCCATCACGGATGCTGGCACCAGTGGGAACCTGTGTGTCCAGCAGCAATTGCTCGTGCGGCAAGGCGTAAATCACCTCAATCCGGATGGTGTCAGGGTTTGCCATACACTTTCCTTGCCCGCTCAACAAAAGAATCCACCAGCGTATTGGCGACTTGGTTGAAGACTGNGGTAACCACTAGGCTGAGGATTTTGTTGGAAAACTCGAAATCAAGATCCAGCGAAACCTTGCAGGCGTCCACTTTCAATTCATCAAAACGCCAGAAGCCATGCAAATGCCGGAATGNGCCATCCACCAGGCGCATTTCGATGGTCTTGTTCTTTTGCAAACGGTTGAGTGTGGTGAATTGCTTGTTCACCGCGCCCTTGGCAATTTCAATGCTGGCTTTGACCTCATCGGCGTCGCGCGTATGCTCCACCGCGCTCCTGCACCAAGGCAGGAACTGCGGGTAAAGCGGGATGCCGTCAACCAATTGGTACATTTGCTCCGAGCTGTAAGGAACCAACGCGCTGCGGTTGATATGCGTCATGAAAGGTTAGTGTGCAGGGGCTGTTGGGGTTGCGGGTGCACCACCAGATGGTGCAGGCGCGCTGGGTGCAGGCACCGGGGAAGCCCCTGCCGCCGGTTTTCCGCCCGGAGGGGTCGCCGTGGCGGGTTCAAAAACAGCAAAGCCTTCAGGGATAACAAAATCAGCATCATTCAGCGCATCTTTCGACAGGTTGCTCAATTCGCTACGGGNGCCTTCTGGCAACGCCTGGATGCGCAGAGCCAAACCATCCTTGTGCAGGCTGGCGGAACCTTCCGCCGGTGGGGTTACGCCTTGCGCCTTGGCGGACTCAGCGGCGACGCTGTCCATGAATTCGAACATGGTGACCAACATTTTGTGGTCGGTGGCGTCCATGGCGTCACTGCCTGCAATACAGACATCGCGCACCGGTTGGTCGTCGGCCTTGATGGTGGAAATTGCGCACTCCATGCCCTGAATGGTTTCCTTGCGGTCGGTTTTGTCGATCTTGATGGCGGGTGGTGGCGCTTTGAGTGCTTCATCCGTTTGTTTCATGCGCTCTTCAAACATTTTGCGCTGGTCTTCCGGCATGGAAGCCATTTGCTTTTTCAACCCTTCCTTATACTGGTTGTGCATCTCCGCCACTTTGGTCATGCGCTCGCGCACTTTGTCTGGGGTGGTTTCGATGTATTGTTTGGTCTTGGTGTTGATGGTGTACAGGGTTTTCTTGCTGTCATCGTACANGGAGTAAATGTCGCTGCCGACTTCACCCATGCGCACTTTCCCACCATGAATTTGGATCACCGTTTGCCGATCCTGCGGGGCGAAGCCTGTGTCGGTGTAGGTCAGTTTGGTGTCTGCGCTGGCGACGCTAACGAGGCTGGTGGAAAGGGCGGTGATCAGGCAGAGTGATAAAGAATTAATGTGCATTGCGAGCTCCTCATGTAGGCGTCATTCTTTCTGCGCTTTGGGCATCCTGCTAACGTGGGCGTCAGATGACGTGCATGAATTTGACTGTAGGACAAAGTGTTGCGATTTTCTTATGAGCGGCCAAGCTGCGCCTGAATCCTCTCTAACGGTAAACGTTCGTTGATGCGAACTGTTACATAAGGTTCGTCATCCTGCAATGCTTTATAGCAGCTTAATTGCTTGTGCAGCACAGCAATATCAGCGTCTGAGGCATCATTGTCCATGCGCTGGCGGTGGGCAATATTGGCTTCCATTTGGGCAGGGGTGGCCTCGAAATGCAGGATCAGGAACGCAGCCTGATGTTNGCCGGCCAATTGCTGAAAATGCAGGCGTTGCTCCGCTTGCAGGAAGGTGGCGTCTGCCACTGCGCTATAGCCGCTTTGCAATGCCAAACTGCTGAGTCCGGCCAGCCGGTCATACGTGCGCAGGGTCATGTCAGCGGTGTAAATGCCTTGGCNCAGGCCGGACGGCTGGCGGTCATCCGCTTGTATGCCGACCAGCCGTTTGCGTTCCACATCCGAACGGATCTGGATGAAGCCCAGTTGTTCGACCAGCGTGGCGCAGCCCCAGGATTTGCCGGAGCCACTCAAGCCGTGGGTGATGATTAAGGCCGGTGGCAGGCTCTGTGTGTAGCTTGCCGCCAATTCCAGGTATTTGGCGCAATGGCGCAGGATGTCGCTGCGCTCCTCCCCGTCTGAAACTTGGGCAAGCCTTAACGCCTGCACTTTGGCGCGCACCAGCGCCCGGTAGACTTTGTAGAAAGTGATGACGGACAACGCCGGGTAGTCGCCGGTTTCCTGTAGCCACAGATTCAGCAGTCGGCGCGCCCAAACGGGTTTGCCCCGGTCTTCCAGATCCATCAGCAGAAAGGCGCAGTCGCTGGCGGTGTCGATCCAACGCAATTCATCATTGAATTCGATGCCGTCGAACAGGGTGATCTCACCATCGATTAGGGCGATATTCCCGAGGTGCATGTCGCCGTGGCAGGCGCGGATATGCCCGTCCTGTTTACGCTGTTGCAGTTGCGCATGTAAGCGGGAATATTCCTGCTGCGTCCAGTTTTCCAACGTATGCAGGCGTGCAGTCAGCGATGAGGTGCCGAGCTTCTGGTAAAGCAGGGAAAAATTTTGCTGCATAGGCACCACGACGCTGGCAGGCGTGCCGAAATGGCTGTCGGCAGGGGCTGGCTCCGCCTGCTGATGGAAGCGCGCCAGCCGCTGGGCCAGCGTGTCCATTTGTTCCAGCGGCAATTGCCCTGCTGCCAGCAGGCAGTCCAGCTGTTGCGCGGGGTCGAATTGCCGCATTTTGACGGCGTATTCCACAATATTGGCGGAGCTGGCGGTGCTGCCATTACCTAAGCAATAAGCCCCATTGGCTTGCAGGATAGGCATGACGCCAAGGTACAGGTTAGGGGCGAACCGGCCATTGAGGCGCACCTCTTCTTCACAGAATCGCTTCCGGTCAGCCAGCCGGGTAAAATCCAAAAAGCCGAAATTGACAGGTTTTTNTATCTTGTAAGCGAACTCGCCGGTCAGGAAAATGGTCGATATGTGCGTGTGAATTACTTGTATATTGTGTGTCGTATGCGGGTAGAATGCGGGGTTACGCATTGCCTCCCACAGGGTGTCAGGTGTATGTGAGAACATGCCAGTCGCTGAAATATGACCCGAAAGCATAAGCATAGCAGGAAAATATCTTGAGTCAGGAAGTAAAACAGGAAGCGCTGTGGCGGCGTTTCTTCAAGGGGTTATGGTTTACCGTCACATTGTTCGGGCGCGTATTCCGTATCTTGCTGTTGGTCGTGCTGGTGTTGGGTTTGTTGGCAGGCATCGCCTATACGATGCAACTGGATGAAAAAGTGCGCGAACAGTTTAATGGTCGGCGTTGGGAATTGCCTGCACGGGTGTTCGCCCGGCCATTGGATATGTATGAAGGCCAGCAACTGTTCGCCGACCACCTCGAACAGGAGTTGAAGCTCCTCAGCTACCGCGAAGTGGATGAGCCGACGGAAACAGGCCAGTATTTCCGCAAGGGCGATAAATTTGTCATCAATACGCGCGGTTTCCAGTTTGCCGATGACAAAGAGCCCGCCCGCAGCATCAAGGTGGCCGTCAGTGGCGGCAAAATTGCTTCGTTAGCTTATGCTGACGGTAAAAGCCCGCTGGATTTGATGCGTCTGGAACCGGTGTTGATCGGTAATTTCTATCCGCGCCACAATGAAGATCGGGTGCTGGTGCGGCAGAAGGATGTGCCGGACTTGCTGGTCAAAGGGCTGATCGCCATCGAAGACAAAAAGTTTTACGAGCACCAGGGCGTCAACCCCATGGCGATTGTCCGTGCGTTGGTGGCCAACCTGAAAGCGGGGCATACCGTACAGGGCGGCAGCACCCTGACCCAACAGCTGGTGAAAAACTTCTACCTTACCAACGAACGCAGTTGGCACCGCAAGATCAAGGAAGCCTTGATGGCTTTCCTGCTGGAAATACATTACTCGAAGCAAGAAATTCTCGAAGCCTACCTGAATGAAATTCATCTGGGTCAGGATGGCGACCGCGCCATCCATGGGTTTGGTCTGGCCGCGCAATTTTATTTCAACCGTCCGGTATGGGAGCTTAAAGCTGACCAAATCGCATTGCTGATCGGCTTGGCGAAAGGGGCGGGGTATTATGATCCGCGCCTGCACCCAGACCGTGCGCTGGAGCGGCGTAACCTGGTGTTGCAAGTGATGCGGTCAGGCAATGTGCTGACCGAGCAGGCCTATCAGGAAGCGCTAGCCAAGCCTTTGGGCGTCGTTGAAAAGAAACCGTCCGGCAACAGCCCTTTTCCGGCTTATCTGGATTTGGTGCGCCAGCAATTGCAGCGTGATTACAAGGAAGAGGATCTGCGCAGCCAAGGCCTGATGATCTTTACGGCCATGGATCCGATCGTTCAGTTGACGGCGGAAACCATCCTGCAAAACCGGGTGGCACGTCTGGAGAAAGCCAATGGCATCAAGAAGGGCAAGCTTAATGGTGCCATGATCATCAGCAGTGTGCAGGGCGGTGAAGTCATGGCGTTGGTTGGCAGCCGTGATGTCCGCTACGCCGGTTACAACCGCGCCCTGACTGCCCAGCGGCAGATCGGCTCGTTGGTGAAGCCAGCCATCTATTTGGCTGCGTTGGAAAATTCCCGCAAATATACGCTGGCGACCCGCATCAATGACGAGCCAGTGACGGTAAAACTGGGTTCGCGGAAATATTGGCAACCGCACAACTATGACCATCGCAATTTGGGCGTTGTCACTGTCCTGAAAGCGTTGACCCAGTCGCGCAATACGCCAGCGGTACGCATCGGCGTCGACCTGGGTATCGATAAGGTGGTGCAGACCCTGCATGACCTGGGCGTACAGGGAAATGTCCCTGCTTACCCTTCCATCCTGTTGGGGGCGCTGGAACTGCCGCCCATTGATGTGCAGCAGATGTACCAATCATTGGCAGCCGGAGGCTCCTATTCACCCTTGAAAGCCATCCGCAGCGTGATGAACCTGCATGGTCAGTTGCTGACCCGTTATCCGCTGACGGTCAAACAGGTGGCGAGTCCGGAAGCGGCGGATCTGCTGGCTTACGCCCTGTACCGCAACACCATTGAAGGCACTGCNAAAGAGCTGTCCACGACCTTGCCAAATTGGAAAAAGGTCGCGGGCAAGACCGGCACCACCAACGACAAGAAGGATAGCTGGTTTGCAGGNTTTTCCGGCCAACATGTGGTCACCGTGTGGGTGGGCAGGGACGACAGCAAGCCTACCAATATGACGGGTGGTACCGGCGCGCTGAAAGTGTGGTCAGATTTGTTCCGGGTCTTGCCGACCAAGCCCTTACAGGTGGCAAATTCTGCACGCTTAGTCTGGGTGGATATTGATCAGTCTTCTGGCCTGCGGTTTAATCCGGCCTGCGGCAAAGCGGTGCGTATGCCTTTCATCAAGGGCAGCCAGCCGCAGAAAACCAGCTATTGCGCACCGTTGGAGCCAGTTGCGCCGGAGACTCCAGCAGTCACGCCAACCGCCCCGGCTCCTGCTGGCGCTGTGGCGTTCCGCCCAAGAGTTCTNGACCCTTCCAGCTGGATTGATAACCTGATGCAATGAGATTGACAATGACGCCAAGATTCCGGAATTCCTTCGCCGCCAGCGTAGTGGCGGCCAGCTTGCTGTCCGCCTGTTCACCCAACCCGTATGTTTTGCAGGATAGGGTGTATGGCAGCACCCCGCCCCTGTTACGCCTGTTGCTCCCCTAGCCCATCGGTAAGCAAGCCCGCCATCCCTTCTTCTTCCAGCAGCAAAGCCAAGAATAAAAATCGGTTCCCAGCAAACAGAAGGAAACCGCCCGGCCTGAAATCGCCACGACGCCCCAAAAGAGGTGGAGGTGGTGCCGGAAACGCCCGTAACCCCAAAAGCCTACCAATCCTCCCCGGCGGTGCAGTCGCTGGTGAAGCAGGCGGATGCAGCGCTGGCGATAGGCGACATGGATAAAGCCGCTTCCACCATCGAGCGCGCCTTGCGGATAGAATCCGACAATCCGGATTTATGGATGAAACTCAGCGCCATCAATGAGAGCCAGGGGCATCATGAGCAGGCTGCCAGTATGGCGGACAAGGCGAAAGTTTATCGGGAGCAGCTCAATTAGCCCTTCCGGTGACTGCGAACCTGAGTCCGGTAAGTCTGACCTGCTNGGGGAGACAGGNCCGTTCGCCCAATTGATTGAAGGTTTCCAGGCACGTCCCCAGCAGCAGGCGATGCTGGAAGCGGTGCAAGGTGTCATGCATGGGCAGGGGACTGCCGTCATTGAAGCGGGCACTGGTGTTGGCAAAACCTTTGCCTACCTTGCGCCCGCGCTGTTGTGTGATGAGCGCGTGATCATTTCCACCGGCAGTAAAACCCTCCAAGACCAGCTTTACCACAAGGATTTGCCGCTGGTGCGCAAGGCGCTGAAAAGCGCCGTCAAAACCGCCTTGCTGAAAGGGCGCGCCAATTATCTGTGCATCCACCGCCTTAAGGCCACGTTGGCAGAAGGCCGTCTGCCTGACCGCAAGAGCGTGGCCTGGTTGCGCCGCATCCGTGATTGGTCGGAACTGACCAGCAAGGGTGATGTCGCCGAATTGTCCGCCGTTCCCCACGATGCGGAAGTTTGGGCACACGTCACTTCCACCACGGAAAACTGTCTGGGCGCGGAGTGTGAACATTACCAGGACTGCTACGTTGTCAAGGCGCGGCGGGCGGCGCAGGAAGCCGATCTGGTGGTGGTCAACCACCATCTGTTTTTCGCGGATATGGCGCTCAAGGAAGAGGGCTTTGGCGAACTGCTGCCGCAGGCGAGCGTGGTGGTGCTGGATGAGGCGCACCAATTGCCAGAAATCGCCTCCAATTTTTTCAGCGACACCCTCAGCAGCCGCCAGTTGCTGGACTGGAAGCGCGACACCCTGATGGAGGCGCTGGAAAGCGCTTCCGACATGCCGCAGATCCGTGAGTTGCTNGGGGGTATGGAAAAAGCAGTGCTGGATTTGCGGCTGGCGATGGATACACCAGGGCAGCGGGCACCGTGGGCGCGCATCCGCAACAAGCCCGCCATCGTCAATCACTTGCAGGCGCTTCAGGACGGCATGGACGAACTGGCAACGCTGCTGGAAAACGCCGCCGAACGCAGCAAAGGGCTGGAATCCTGTTACGCCCGCTTGCAGGAACAGCGCGCGCGNCTGGAGCGTTTGCACAACCCTGCTGCGGACAGTGTGCAGTGGTTTGAAACCTTTACCCGTGGTTTCGCCATCACCATCACCCCGCTGGATGTGGCGGTTCCATTCAAAAAGTGCATGGAGGAATTGCCCTGTAGCTGGGTGATGACCTCCGCCACGCTGGCGGTAGGGCAGTCATTCGAACATTTCAACCAGCGCATGGGGTTGGCGGAAGCCGCGACCTTGCAGCTCGACAGCCCGTTTGATTACTGGCGCAATGCGCTGCTGTACCTGCCCGCCGGTCTGCCGGAACCGCA
Source organism: Candidatus Thiothrix singaporensis (assembly GCA_013693955.1). Classification (GTDB taxonomy): domain Bacteria; phylum Pseudomonadota; class Gammaproteobacteria; order Thiotrichales; family Thiotrichaceae; genus Thiothrix; species Thiothrix singaporensis. The sequence continues at coordinate 219,588 of CP059265.1, forward strand.
AGACCGGGATTTTGTCGAGGCGCTGGTGGAGGCGGCGGTTCCGGTGATCAATGCTTGCGGCGGGCGCACCTTCATGTTGTTCACCAGTTACCGCGCCCTGAATGAGGCGGCGGAATTGCTGCAAGACCGTATCGGATTCCCGCTATTAGTCCAGGGCAGCTCGCCGCAGCGCGACATGATCGAAAAATTCCGTGAATTGGGCAATGCGGTGCTGCTGGGGACATCCAGCTTTTGGGAAGGGGTGGATGTGCGGGGCGAAGCCCTGAGCTGTGTTATTATTGATAAATTACCGTTCGCCGCCCCCAACGACCCGGTGATGGAGGCGCGGCTGGAGGCCATCCGCCAGCGTGGCGGCAACCCGTTCGCCGAATATCAGATTCCGCAGGCGGTGATTGCGCTCAAGCAAGGTGTTGGCCGCTTGATCCGTGACCAGCATGACCGNGGGGTGCTGATGATTTGCGATGTCCGTTTGCGCACCCGCAGTTATGGCAAGATTTTCCTCGACAGCCTGCCACGGATGCCGCGCACCCAGAAACTGGAAATTGTGGAACGGTTTTTTGCTGGAAACCTGAATGAAACTGTTAGCCCTTGATACTTCAACCGAAGCCTGTTCCGCTGCCGTCTACGCTGATGGCGCAACTTTCTGCGAATTTGAACGGACGCCACGGGCGCATACCCAGTTGATCCTGCCGATGGTGGGGAAGGTGCTGGCGGCGGCTGGCCTGCGTTTGCAGGAGATGGACGCCATTGCGGTCGGGCGCGCCGGGCGCGTTCACCGGCATTCGGATTGGTGTCGGTGTGGCGCAGGGGTTGGCGATGGCGGCAGGCAAGCCGGTCATCCCGGTTTCCACGCTGGCGTCGCTGGCGCAGCAGGCGCATGCCCAATATGGCGCAACCCATGCCCTGGTGGCGCTGGATGCGCGCATGAACGAAGTCTACTGGGGGCAATACGCCTGGCAGGATGGCCTGATGCGCTTGCAAGGCGAGGAACAGGTCTGTGCTCCGGCGGATACGCCTGTCCCTGACAGCACCAACTGGTTTGCGGTTGGGCATGGCTGGTCGGCGTATGCGGATGTCCTGCAGCTGCGTTTTGGCGGCAAGCTGGTTGGGACGGATGCCGCCTTGCTGCCTGCCGCCGAATTCATGCTGCCGCTGGCGCTTGTGGAATGGCAGGCGGGCAACACCCTGGCACCGGAAGACGCGCAGCCGGTTTACCTGCGCAACAAGATTGCCCTGACCACCCAAGAACGCATGGCTGGCCAACGTTAGGCTCGGCCAGCAGTATCCGGCACCGTTCAAAGGCTAGCCATTCCTTGGGCTGCCTTTTCCAGTGCCTTTTCGGTGGGTTTTACAACGCGTTTGCCCGTAACCACATTTCCAGCAGCGCCATGTGCCACAGCTTGCTGCCTTTGATGCGCGTCAGATGCGTTTCCGGCGAGGCCAGCACCGTCTCGATGTAGCTGCGTTGATACAACCCGCGCTCGCGGCAGGCTTGCGAATTCAGCAGGTCGCGCATCATGTCGAGGAATTCGCCGCGCACGAATTTGAGCGCAGGCACCGGGAAATAGCCTTTTGGCCGGTCGATCACGCTATCGGGAACCAAGCCGCGCGCAATCTTTTTCAGCACGTATTTGCCGCCGTCACGCAGCTTGAGTTCCGGCGGCATCTGCGCGGCCAGCTCCACCAACTCGTGGTCGAGGAACGGCACCCGCGCTTCCAGCCCCCACGCCATGGTCATATTGTCCACCCGTTTGACTGGGTCATCGACGATGAAGGTGGTGACATCGGCGCGCAATACCGCATCCAGGGTTTCCTCCGCATCCGGCGACTCCAGCAGTTCGCGCACCAGTTCGCCAGTGTAGTCATGGGTGTGGAACGCCGGTTGCAGCATTGCCGCCATTTCGCGGTGGTCGCGGTCGAAATAATACGGCGCGAGGCGTTGCAGCATGTCGGGGTTGGTATCAGCCTGCGCCTGCGGATACCAGAAATAGCCGCCGAACACTTCGTCCGCCCCTTGCCCGGACTGCACCACTTTCACATGCCGGGAAACCTGTTCAGACAGCAGGTAGAAACCGATCGCATCCTGCCCAAACATTGGCTCCGCCATATTGGCGACCGCTTCCGGCAGGCGTGAGAGGGTCTGTTCGTTGGGGATGTGGAATTTGTGGTGGGTCGGTTGGAAGCGCTCCACCACCGCGTCGGAGTATTCGTATTCGCTGCCTTTTTCCTCCGGCTGGTCGTCAAAACCGATGGTGAAGGTGCGGATGTCGCGGATACCGATTTCCGCCAGCAAACCAACCAGCAGGCTGGAATCCAGCCCACCGGACAGCAGCACGCCCACCGGCACGTCGGCGATATTGTTGCGGCGGCGCACGGCGGTTTGCAGCGATTCGTGGATGGCGTCAATCCACTCCTGTTCGGAACGAGGTTCGCTTGGACGGCGCGCCACCAGATTCCAGTAGCGCTTCAGTTCCTGACGGCCATCGGCGTGAATCGTCAACGAATGCGCCGGTTGCAGCTTACGCACGCCATTCAGCACGGTGCGCGGCGCTGGCACCACCGCATGCAGCGAAAACAGGTTGTGGATCGCCAGTGGGTCCAGGCGGGTGTCGATTCCCGGCGTGGCCAGCAGCGCCTGCGTGTTGGAGGCGAAGCGGAAGCGCTTGCCGTCAGCGGCATAGTACAGCGGCTTGATCCCCATGCGGTCGCGGGCGAGGAACAGCACTTTCCGGCGCATGTCCCAGATCGCAAAGGCGAACATGCCCAACAGGTGCTTGGGGGCGTCTTCCCNCCATTCCGCATAGGCTTTGAGGATGGTTTCGGTGTCGCCTTCGGAGAAGAAATGGTGGCCTTTGGCTTTCAGTTCCGCACGCAATTCCGGGTGGTTGTAGATGGTGCCGTTGAACACCAGCGCCAGGCTCGATTCCGCATCCACCATCGGCTGGCTGGACTTGTACGACAGGTCGATGATGGCGAGGCGGCGATGGCCAAATGCCAAAGCGCCGTCAGAAAAGCTGCCTGCGTGGTNCGAGCCGCGCTTTTCCAGCTTCGCCATCATCGAGTTCAGGTGGCGCAGTTCGGGGAGTTGGCCATCGAGGCGTAGTTCACCGCAGATTCCGCACATGGTTTGTTTCCTTGTTGGTTAGTGACGCATCTGTCTGTCCAGCTCCTGCTGGATGCGCTGGATCAGCATTTCCTCCATGCTCTGGGGCTGTTGCTGCGCGGGCATCGGCAATGGTGGCGTGGAAGGCTGTATCTGCCCCATGTCGGGCGGCGGCTGCATTTGCCCCATGACCGGCGCTTGGGAGTGATGCACGCCTCGGATATTGAAGGTGTGGGTGAGGGTTTGGCCAGACCGCACGGTCAGGGATTTGTAACCGTGGAAACCGTTGTAGTCAAAGCTGACCACAAATTCCTGGGCAGGCAGGCTGACTTCGGTCAGAGCCACGTTGTCCACCTGTTCGACCACAGAGCCATCCAGCCGGGCAATAGTGAAATTGACCTGGAGCGGGCTGCCGTCGTCCGCCGACAACGCGGCGAGCCGCAGTTTGCCACCAGCGGCGGCAGACGGGGCTGGGCGGACTGGAGCCTGCGCGGCGGGCGGGGTGGCAGGTGTGGCGGCTGGGGCGGCGGCGACCTTCGGTAGTGGGAATATCTCATTCACCACGGCGTTGGCGGGCACCTTGATGTTGCGGCTGAGGCTGCCGTAGCCTTCCGCCCGCACTGTCACCTTGTACGAACCGGGGGNAAGGTTGAAAGCGGCCTTGGCGGTGTAATTCGCCTTGTCGATGTTGGCGCCGTTGGCTTTCTGGATGTAAACGTTGGCTTTGACGGCCTTGCCTTTTTCGTTCTGGGCGACGATTTCCAGTTTGCCAGTGTTGGCGGTGGGCTGTTCAGCCGGGGCAGGTTCGTCCACGATCTGCACGCTGTCGTCCGCTGCGGTTTTGTCCGGTGTGTCGCTGGCTGAGTCATCTGCTGCGGTTTTGTCCGGCGTGTCGCTGGCTTCGTCAGCAGGTGGGCTGGTGTCGGTTGGCTTGTCCGCCGCTGCGGTATCCGGTGCGTCGGTGATTTCATCAGCGGGCAGGCCAGTGTCGGCCTTGTCGGTGTCTGCTGTGTCCTGCTCGGCGGTGTCCGGGGCTTTGGGTTCGTTGACCAGTTCCACCTTGCTGGCGTCGTCATCGGCGGGTTTGTCGTCCAGCGGGCGGGTGAAGACGCTGTCATCCTTGATCAGGTCAGGCGACGGCATGTTGGCGTTGGGCATGATTGACGGTTTTTCCCAGTCCTGGGTGGCGGCGGCGTCCGCGCCCTGTTCTGGCTGGCGTGGGGCAAGTGTGCTCTTGACGCCAATGGCGGCGAAGATGACCAGTACGCCCAGTAACAGGCCGCCGATCAGTAATTTCAGTTTTCCGCTCATGTTGCTTCTCTTGATTATGGGATTGCCTGAGGATAGCAGAACACTGCTTCCCCCATGCCGATGATGGGGCGGGAGGTATTTTACCTCCGTTAGGCTTCCATGTTACATCTGCCTTTTCAATTGATGGGGATTGGGCGTGCTACAGGCGGAACATTTGCATTATTCCTACCCGGAGGCGGGGCGGCGGCATTCGGTGCTGGCGGATGTCTGCCTCGCTTTACAGGCGGGCGAACGGGCGGCGCTGGTCGGCAGCAGTGGCTCCGGCAAGTCGACCCTGCTCAACCTGCTGGGTGGCATCGANCCGGCTGACAGCGGCGAAATCCGCATCGCCGGGCGCACGTTGACGCAATTGCGGGAGCCGGAGCTGACCCTGTTCCGCCGCCAGCATATCGGCTTCATCTACCAGCAGTTCAACCTGATCCCGACCCTGACGGTGGCGGAAAACATGTTGCTGCCGCTGGAGTTGCTGGGTGTGGCGCGGCAGGAACAGCAGCAGCGCCTGCAACACTGGCTGGATGCGGTGCAGTTGTCCACGCGTGGCGGCGCTTTCCCCGATCAGCTTTCCGGCGGCGAACAGCAGCGGGTGGCGATCGCCCGCGCCCTGATCCATCGCCCGGCGCTGGTGCTGGCGGATGAGCCGACCGGCAACCTGGATGCGCAAACCGGCGCGCGGGTGCTGGATCTGCTGTTTGATTTGGCGGCGCAGGCTGACCAGACCCTGCTGGTGGTGACGCACAGCCGTGCGGTGGCGGAACGGGCGGGGCGGATTTTGTTGCTGTACGCCGGGCGCTTGCAGACAGGTGGGCAAGGGTTGGCTTGGTGATGCATCGTTTTCCAGGAAACTGTTTAATCTTTGGCTGGACGCCAGAATTTCTCTTCAAACCATGCAATTACCCGGGCAATGAACACGGCTGGAATAAGAAAAATCCTCGAGGCCACAAGCAATATTCGCGGCCAGACAGGAGGTTCCTTGATGACCGGCAGTAACTCAGTTGTTCCCCGATCCTGCAATATCTGGTTCGCTGCTGCTAATGCACTGGATACAGCGCCTTCCATACAGGCGAGGTCGATAGCGTTTTTAACGAAGTCTCCAGCCAAATAGAGATTTTGTATTTTGGATGTGGGGCGAGGTCTGTTTGGCCATGCACCGATGGTATTGATGAAAAGAGGAACATTTTTATTGGTATTTAGCACCCAACTGTCTACATCGGCTGGGGAAATTGGCAAATATCTGCCAATTTCCTCCAGCAGCAGTTCAGCAGCCCGTTTTTCTGTCAGTTCTTTAAGTGGCCNGTAGTTACTGGATATAAATGAAAGATAAGTTTTTTGTCNCGGATTTTCCCAATACTGGCTTGTGTTAATGAACGAGAGTGCATAACGGCTGCCATGAANAAATACATGCTCCTTCGGCAAGTCAGGCAGGTCATGCCGCAGATACAAGTGTAAAGCAGCCATGGGTTGGGCTTCCAGAAAGTGCATATTTCCGAGTTCAGGGTCAGCGGAGTAAAGAGAGTCATCAATCCATGTCCGGGTAACTTCGAAAGGGGTGCAAAGGGCGAAAACATCAGCGGATCGTGTTGTCCCATCTTGTAATGTAACCGCAGAAATTCGGCCTGCATCGATTTTTAATCCTGTTACTTCCATTTTATAAAGGATGTTCACGCCTAACGCTTCAAGTTCACGTACTTGCGGCTCGATAAAGACCGTCTGCAAATCTCCCGGAAGTATGGATAAAAAGGNGTTGGCTTGCTTCATCCAGTAGCTGGCTATTCGTTTGGCTGTCATGGCGCTAAGGTCGTAAATGGGGATGGCGGAAGCTTTAAGGACATTTTCCTGTCCAAGCCCGGCTACAGATTCGCTCATGTACCATTTGCCACGCATAAGGCCGATTTGGCTCACCCGATCCAGGAACCGTTTTTCAGAAAGCGGGCGGCTAATCATGTCTAGAACAGAGTAGTTATATAAAATGTTATGATACCAGGGAAGCAGGCCATGGAAAGTGTTATACAACAATGCGGATACGCTGGATGGCCAAGCAANTGTGATTGTTTGTGGGTAGGTGTCTGGCAACAGAAAATGGTATCGGTCGAAATCTATCAGCTGCACATCAATCCGTTTAAGAATATCCCTGACGTTGGAATACCATTGGGGAANAATGTGGTATCCATGCTCAATCCTGTGGCCGTTTTTAAGGTCAGAACCTGCCTTTCNCCCTAAACGGTCAGAATGTTCAAGCAGTGTTACTTGCCAACCACGTGACGCCAGTTCACGGGCAATGACGATGCCTGCAAGGCCGCCGCCAACAATAATGGCTGAAGAAGCAGTCATTTAATTTATCTCCTCGTATCAGGGTTGACGGAAGGCCAAGAAGGGTTGAGGGATTGCCATAGTTGTCAAGACCCGAATCTTCATCGGCCAATCTTCTATCTGACCCATTAATCTCGAACATCTCAAGAAGCGAGGGCTTTAGCCTCAAAGTCCACCGGGCTGAGATAGTTGAGTGTACTATGCAAGCGGTTCCGGTTGTAGGCCGTTTCGATATATTCAAACACGATTTGCTTCATTTGCTCATGGATGGCGGAGCGTTCACTCTGAATAGCTGTTTATCAAAGTCAGTGGAAATGCCATGACAAAATCATCGGCGAGTTCATCAACAGAGATTTCTTGCAACTCATCCAAATCAAGAATCATTTATTCTCAAATATTCCTTAAGCTAATATCGTAATAAATAATGTAATGATTGGTTTCGATAAATTGGCCACTAGTTTGACCCCAGTTATTATTTTTATTGTATTTTTTCAATGCATTGCCTAATGGGTCATTTGCTTCTGTTGAACACCCAAAAATAGAAACATCCCATATGGCGCTACTTTCATCGTCCAACTCTACACCATTAGTGTATATATCGACTTCGCCATTTTCATCGACTTCAACTACTTCTTCGATATTTTCAAGTGGATATTCATGGCCACTACGTACTTGCATAGTGTTTAACTTGCGGTATTTGCCATTTACACCTAAGTCTATAGAAAATTCACCTGTATAGTGCCCACAGAAGCCCTCTGAAGCATCTTTGACATAGATCTTATTAAATTTAACAGTAACACTGTAACGGCTAATAGTAGGCGGCTGGATAACGTTGATGTCACCCAACATACCTCCCCTTCTGTCTGTAATTCAATTTTTTGGCTGGCAGTAGACAGCGGTGCTCCGTTTGCGCCCAAATTCAGTGTAATCAAATACTGCCCCAACCCGGCCAGATGCTGGCTAATGTCCACTCGTTGGTTTTGGTTATCAACCAGAAATGCCCGCAGATTGGCTTTGTCCAGTTATACCCCAGCATTTCAATATACGGGCGGCGCTCAGGGGGTAAATTCATATCCACTGTGGTCGGAATGGGCTTACAGAATACCGGGGTTAGTGTAATGGTTTCGCCTGTATACACCGCTTTCAAGCGGCGCAGGCTTTCCTGGCGCGATTTCGCAGGAAATCCACATCACAGCGTACTTCCAATCCTGAATAACCAATTGCGCTGGAAACGATGTTATTCACTTCATTAGCAAGGGTGCTTTGTCCTGCTTGAACGAGTTGGGTACTGGTGTCTTGCAACACACTTTGCCAAGCAATGGATTGGCTTTCCAATCGCTGGATACTTTTATCGAGGATATTGGTTATTTTATCAGCCCCAATATCAAACTTGCAGCTTGTTACCAGAATTAACGCCAATCCTATAAATAAATAAGTGATTGGTGAGTTAAGGTGGAGCTGGTAAGTGAATATAGTGCTTTTATCTCTGATGATCATGAGAAATCCATACGAAAGATGTTAATATGAAAAGAGTAAGCAGTTAATGGCAATGCATGAAGCTATTTTTACTTCGATCAAGAAATAGACCAGTTATAAAAAGTTCATAGATCCCTTTAAATCCTTCAAATCGAACTGATGCAACAGGGCTCTGACCTGAGCCATTCCATGTGTGGTTAATATTGATTGTCTCTGCAACAACGCGTGGAGCAAAAACTTTATCTGATAATCTGATATTTTTAATAATATTCAACCCCATCAGCTCCAGTTGATCTATGATCGCCCCGACATTAGGAGAAATGGAAATGGCTTGATAAATATTGTTTACAGCCTGCTCATGTCCACCGAATCCATCGACTTGTTTATCAGCTAATACAAATAAAGCGCCAACATTGACTGGCCACGTTGCATTGTTTGATAAATCAAATGAGTAAAAACTCTTGGTGGATTATATTCTTGAACCTCGCCGTCATCAAAATCAGCGTAAATTTCAAATGGATCAACCTTGCCAATATTTGAACTACTAATGGTTACCCCACCAAGATAAATCTCATCATTGCCAAATTTCTCCTCCCATTCTCCACCAATTTCATCAACGCAAACAACTTTATGAATATTAAGATTAAGGGTAGCCATGACATAAACTCCATAATTGGTAAAACGCAACAAAGGTAAGTTTTTGCAATATGGCTATATTCTGACTCCTCTAAGTTATTTGTACTGAAAAATCCACGAAATATTTCTGAAAAGGGAATGTCAAGTCCAGATGAGTATAGATTTTCTTTTTAGCTAGTCTCAAATTTCAGGTAAATTTCGTGAATATTTCAGTATGTTTTACTTGTTATGATGGAATATAGCAAATACCTTAATTTCAATCGATAGTCGATTAGTTGGGTTCGGCTTCTTTATAAGGAGGAGCATTACGTAACGCATCAGCAGCAATTTTGGCGTGCTTGCCTTGGTCTTTTCGAGTGGTCTTATTTTTCACCAATCCACTATGGGAACTACAAGTTTACAATTTTCCTCGGATGGCTGGAAAGTAATAGGAGTTGGTGATGCAAGCATTATGGAAAATCAAACCTATAGCTTATTGAGTTTAGGCTATAATGAATACTTTCGATATGATGATCGTAAGGGGGCGAATCTTGGATGGAGCGGGCAAGACAATTTGAATACTGAGTTTCCTTGGGATGGAATTGGAAGTAATGACGTTAAATGGGTAATTATATGGCGGCTTTGCGCGAATTATTTTGGTAGTGGTTAGCTTGCTAATTTAGTATGAAACATAACCGAGGATACACATGAAGAAAACAATTACGGCCTGTCTAATAACTGCTACGGCATCATCACTGTCATGTTTTATGCCGCAGATAGTATTGGCTGCGATACCCAGTTATGGGTTGGTTGCTGCCTACACTATGAATGGCGATGCCAAGGATTCTAGTGGCCGAGGCCATGACGCGTTCACCAATGGCGTGACAAAAACATCTGATCATCTTGGTAAAGCACAATCTGCTTTTGCCTTTAATGGCAATACATCTGTCATGACCATTCCTGATCATGACGATTTTAGTGTTAATACGACTGGCTTTTTATCGATTGCTGTTTGGGTTCGCCCTGTCGGCACATCCATTAATAATGCGGGTGGCCTCTTGTTTAACAAGAAGGAAGGTTCCGGTTACGTGCACTGGATGGGCAAAGGCAATGCCTATGGAGCAAGTGGCAATCAGGAATGGTCATTCCGTATCTATAGTGCTGATAACACAGAGAACCCCAATCGTCAAAACCGTATGAGTGTGTACCACTTTAAATATAGCGGTGGNCTTGGGCCAGGTAGTTACGTGCAGGAAAAGCTTAATGGTGGCTGGATACACTACGTTGCCATTATCAGCAAACCTGACCATCGTATCTGGTGGTATAAAAACGGTAAGCTGATGGATAGTGATGGCTTTGCCCTAACGGACAGTTACCCTATTCCTGACGCTGATTTACGCAATGGCAATGCTCCCGTGCGGCTGGGTTCACAGGATGGCAAAAGCTTCTTTAAAGGCGAAATCGACAATCTCTATTTTTATAACCGCAAACTCTACCGGTAGAGATTGAGCAAATTTTCAAGGATGGGACACCATGAAAACACTCATATTCACCCGAAAACCACTCCCGCATTTACTGGCCAGCGTATTGCTGCTATCAGGTTCTGCCAGCATGATGCAGCCACTAGCGGCGGCTACGTCTCCGGTGACATGTGGTGGTGTCAATGACACGCAACTGATACAGGGCATCATCACCAATAATGCGGGTAAAACCGCCCAACTACCCATAGGGCGTTGTGTCATAAAAGGCAGCCTACACATTCCCGCTAATACGATAGTGCGTGGCATGTGGCCGACGGCAGCCACGGTATTGGCACAAGCAGCAGGCGCTGGTGATTCTGCCTCACTGATTTATACCGATGGCGCTGGCGTTACCGTGGAAAATATGGAATTGGATGGCAGCCGTTCCCAGCAAACCATCGACGAACATCGGGCTGGTATATTCATTCGGCACGACAAGGCCACTATCCGTAACATCACGTCACATGATTTCACGGGCGACGGCTTTTATTTGTATAACNNGGCCACCAATGCCAGCGTTAGCAATGTCACTGCCTACAACAATGGGAGGGATGGCATTGCCATCACTGGTGCCCGAAATGTGTCAGTCAGCTATTCCCAATTCTATGGTAATGCAGTTGATCAGGTAGATGTGGAACCAGGAAAAGGGCAACAAGTAGCCAATATGACTTTTGACAATATTACAGTGGGAAAGGAAGGGAAACACCAACGNGCAACGGGGTATGCAGTAGTATTGGCAGGCCGTCCCCTGTCTGAACCCAATGGCCAAGCGCTGGAACTGGTGTTGCGCAACTCTACCTTGTATGGTGCGGTACGGGTGGTTTATACCCAAAACGCGGTAGTCAGCAATAATAAAATCACAAATATCACCGCCAAACCGGCGGTGGAAGTTTATGGATTCAATCGCGGAGCACGGGTAGAAGGCAATACGGTCAATCAGTTAGGCGATGGCTATTGGCCTAATGCAATTTCAGTCAGTGGAACGGGTGAGGCGGATACCAGTAGCGGCACACAGATNAAAAATAACACTATCAAGGTAAAACCTTCCACTGGCACAGGTATTTATTTGGGTGGCTTACTGGATGTGGCCGTTATTGGCAACACTGTCCAAGAGCCAGGTGTTCCCTATCAAGATCCACAACAACGTTCAGGCATTATTGTGCGGGCAACATTACTCAATCAACCCTTTATAAAAGCCAGTATTATTGGCAATACGATCAAGGATTTCTGGGCGCGCGGCCTTAGTGTGACGGGTAATGCAACGTCGGCAGGCATTGCCAGACTGAACTTACTGGAGCTTAAAAATAATACATTCACCAATTCAACCCCTTCTGGGGTACAAACGATTGGCGCATCATTAGACGATCGTTCTCATGCATTGGTCAGTGCTGATTGCAGTGGCAATCGGGCGGGGCAGGGTGTGGCACAACCGCTTATCAATGTCCCTAATAGCATCAACTGTCCGTTCTAATTTCTGAACAGGGTTCAAATGAGCATCAACAATGCTTTCAAACTGCTCGCCCTCCCCAAATTCCGGTGCAACGCCAACACTCCCGGATTCAATTCCCGCTGAATCCGCTGTTTGCTCGCCTCAAACAGCGGTTGGTTATCCGGCAACAGCGGTATTTTCAAATGCTCCGCCAAATCTTCCGCCACCACCATAAACTGCCATGCCAGCGCCAGCTCATTGCGCATGGTTTTGGCGACCCCAACGCCTTTCATCACATTGACTTGCCCCTCCCGATCCCCCAAATGCAGGTAGTCGCTCATGCTGCGCCGGAAAAACCAAGGGCGGCTTCGGCGTTGCCNTTCACTGGCTTCAATCCAGCCCAGGCTGCACAAGGCTTGCGCGTGGTACAGCAGTATCCCCAGTTGTTCCGCAAGCTGGACGCTTTGTTGCAGGTAAGCCCGCGCCGCCATCACATCCCCCAATTTCCAATGCAACCGCCCAAGGTTGACCAAGGCGTAAGGCATGCTGATGGTCATGCCAATCTGGTGGTTCAAACGGATGCATTCTTCCAGCGCATTGACCGCCTCGTCATAGCGTTCCAGCCACAACAGGGAATGCCCCATATTGACCAGATTGAACTGGTAACCGCCCTCGTCGCCCACCGCCTTGAACAACGCCACACTCTGCTGCCCGCAACCGATGGATTCCGCATAACGCCCTTGCAGGCGGCGCAACACGCTCAACGCCAGTAGACCACGTGCAGACTGAACCTGACTCCCCAGATAGCCAGCCATATCCGTACCCCGGCACAGATACTGCTCGGCAACCGTATGGTTATCCATCAAGGCGGAAATCCNCCNCGCCGTCAGCAACGCCATCGCCTGCGCCACCGAAGGTTGTTCATGCCGGTGCAGCTCAAGGAAATGTTCCGCCCAGCCATACCCCTCTTGCCAGTGGTTCGCCAGAAACCAGAACATCCCCAGCGCGCCCACCATCCGTAGCCCCAGTTCCGGCATCGCCGCCTGCCGGTGATGTTCAGGGTGGCACAGGTTCAGGCATTCCCGAAAGTTGTCGTGATCCCCTTCCAGGCGGGCAAGTCCAGCCAGTTGCTCCCCGCTAAAAATCACGTTGTCCACCTGTTCGACCATTTCCAGATGGTATTCGACAAACCGCTGGGCAACAGCGGGATGTTGTTGGCTGGCAAGGCGGTGGTCGCTGGCGTATTGGCGCATGACTTCATGCAGGGAATAATGCCCTTCTTCATTGCGGCGCAGCATGGATTTGCCAATCAAGCCAGCGTAGTCACCCAGGTGCGCCCCACTGATCGCGGAAGCCGCATCCCGGCTGAATTTGCCACGGAACAGCGCCAGCACTTGCAAGATGCGCTGCTCACGCGGTGTGAGCATTTGCCAGCTTTGCCACAAGACCGAAGCCAGGGCGGAAGGCTCCGGGTCAGGGTTTTCATCATCAGTTCCCGTAGTCGCCTGTAAGTGGCGGCGCATTTCCAGCAAGATTTCGGCGCAGGTGAGGTGCTGCACCCAACTGGCGGCGATTTCAATCCCCAACGGCAGCCCTTCCACCAAACGGCAGATTTCGCGGACAGCCTCGTGCTCGACCGGCTTCAGGGAAAAGGCATGGTTCACCCGCCGCGCCGATTGCATGAACAGGTCAAACGCTGCACAACTCCTGGCAGATCCCCCGCCTGCGGCAAGGGGAANTCCATACAGGTGGTAAAGCCACTCGCCATAGACATGGGTTGGCAGGCGTGACGTGACCAGGATTTTCAGGTGTGGGTTGACGGCTAACAGGGTTTGGCAAATCCCGGCTTCAGGCAGCAAATGTTCCAGATTGTCCAGCACCAGTAGCAGTTGCCGTGCAGCCAGTGCCGATTGCAATTGCTCAACCGGCTTGCGCACCCNCTGAATGGCGATACCCGCAGCGGCGGCAATGGCGGCAGGGATCAGTTCCGGCTCCTGCACTGCGGCCAATTCCACCCAACAAACGCCTTGGGCGAACTGGTGGGCGGCTTGTCGGGCGATTGCCTTGGCGAGACGGGATTTGCCAACACCCCNCATCCCGACGATGTTGATCAGGCGGCAGGCAGGGTTTGCCAGCATGTCGTGCAATTCCTGTATTTCCTGGGCACGCCCCAGAAAAGGCAGCATCTCTTCAGGCAAACAGCTTGCCGGGGTAGCCGCGCATTCATGCGCCACCAGCACATAACCCCGGCGCGGAACCGTTTTCAGGATTTCATGCTGGTCATCCTGCAAGGCGCGGCGGATGTCCGCCACACACTGCACCAGGGAATCATCAGTGACATGCACATTGGNCCAGACTGTCCTGAACAGTTCATCCTTAGATACGACCTTGTTGGCTTGTGCAGCCAATTCATGCAGAACCCGTAATGACTGATGGCGCAGGTCACAGGGCTGGCCTTGCGAATCCAGCAGTTGTTGCTGCGCCATGTCGTAATGGTGGCTTCCAAGCCTCAGTGTTTGGGGAGTCATCTTGCCTCCGTTTATGTGTCAGTAAGCCCTGTCGCCGCCAGTTTGCGGTAAACATTGTGGATAAAATGGGCTACCCGGGTGTAAGTCAAACCCAGCACTTCAGCCGCCTCCTGCTTGTTGAAACCCTTGGCGATCAGGCGCAGCACTTCACTTTCCTTGAAACCAAGTGCAGGCACGATGCCTGTATCCCCTGCTGGAACCGGGTCAAAATGCCGCAATAGCCGCCGCGCCAGGGCGGGGGACATGGGTGGGTCATCACGGAGGATGGCCAGCAATTCCTGGGTAAACAGTTCTGCCGGGGTATCTTTAAGCAAGTAGCCATGGGCACCCGCCCGGATTGCCTGCAACAGGGATTCTTCGTGATCCAGCAGCACGGTGGCGACAATATGGGCGTCAGGGCAATGGCGGCGGATGTTGCGGATCAAGTCCAGCCCATGGGGATTGGGCAGGCTGATGTCCAGCAACGCCAAGTCAAAACAGTGGGTCTGGATAATGCCCTGTACGGGCTGGCAGATTGGATAACGGCTGATGCGCAATCCGTCTCCCCAGATTTGCCTGAGGATGGCTTCCAGCCAAGGGCGGACTGCCCCAATGCTTTCAACGATCAGCACATCTTGCATGAGCCTCATCCTGTCATTTTGTTGACAGTTTAGCGGCCTTGCCAGATAGCGCCATGCCCTATGTGGATACGTCTGTTTGGATAGTCTTTATGCTGTTGGCAACGGCAGTGTGAGCGTGGTGCGCAGTTGCCCTTGTTCTGCCTGATAGGTGCATTCCAGCGTCCCCTGCACAATGTCCAGCCGTCGCCGCAGGCTGGACAACCCCGTCCCTTCCCGCCAATCCTGGGGCGCAGCCGTCACCCCGTCATGGCTGATGGCCATTTCCAGCCCTTCCCCTGCCTGTTTGAAATCTGCGTGTAACCGTGTCGGCTGCGCATGTTTCAGCGCATTCGTCACCAGTTCCCGCAGGATATGCGCCATTTCCAGCGCCTGCCGGGGCGCAATCTCCAACTTTTCCAGCGCCTCATCCGCTTGCCAGCGCAGGGAAACGCCCGCTGCTTCCGTCCGGCTGATGGTTTCCGCCCGCCAGTCCGCCAGATGTTCCCCCAGTTGTAATGGCGTCTGTTTCAGCGAAAGCTTGACAGTCTCCCGCAGGATTTGCAGCGTTTCCCGCGCCGCCTTTTTGTGTTCCGGTTGTGGCAATTCATGGCTCAGGGTCAGCAGCCGGGCACCGACGGTGTCGTGCAGGTCGTGCATGATACGCTGGCGTTCCTCCTGCACCGCCTGCCGCCGTGCTTCGCTGGCAGCGCTGACCATGCGGGCGATGGCCAACAGGGATTCCGCCATCGCCACATCGGCCTTGCCAAACAGGTGCGCGCCCAGATGCTTGCCGGTAATGCGGTAAAGCTGGTCGCCCGGTAGGTTGGGGATGAACAGGTGCAGGCCGTTGTCCCCCAGCGTGATGCGGTCATGTTCATCCGCTGGCGCTGACACCGGCTCCAGGTGCAGGGGCTGGAAGCGTTCCCGCAGTGTTTCCCGCCAGCTCGCCTCAAACGCTTGCGGGGTCACCGCCTGGGTGATGGAGGCGCTGAAGGTCGGCANAAAGCNCTGCAAGGACTGCCGGTCAGCGGGCATAAACCGCCCCAGCAGCCACTGGCGTAGCGGAAAATACACAAATCCGGCGACCACCAGCGCCATTCCCAGCGCATAGGTTCCGGACAGGTTCAACAGACCCGCCAGCAGGATGTCGGCCGCGATCACCAGACTGCCGCCAAACGCCCACATCAGTGATTTGAAACACCAGTATTCCGCGTCAAACAGCCGGAAGCGCAGGATGCCCGCCACCCAGCCGCCGAACATGCTGATGATGAACACATGCGCAACCAACGGGGTGATGTAGGGCTCCTGCCCCAATGTCGTCGGGATGGCGTACAGCAGGATGGTCAAGCCGGTAGGGACTTGTGTGGAAAAGTGCAGCACCATCAGGGTGACGCGGTTGACCGGATTTTGCCGGGCGGCCAGCCATTGCCGGTAACTGACCAGCACCATGGCCGCGTACAGCACCAGAAACGGGAAAATGAAGATATGCAGTGGCGCTTCCATCCAGCGGAAATGGTAGTTGAGTGACAGCCCCAGCCATAACCCGGCATACGCCAGCAGCGCTTTCAGCCCCAGCACCCGCTGCGGGTAATAGGTGAGGATGGCGCACAAAGCCATGCCCAGCAGGAACATTGCCCCATTGCCCAGTGATGTCAGCAATAAAATCCATTCGGGGTTAAGCGTCAGCTCCCGTTGGTACAGCACGCAGAAGACCGCGCCGAAGGCGCTGTAGCTGACGCCCGCCAGATACAGGAAGGTGGATTCCAGTGTATGCGGTTTATACAGCCATACCAAGGAGCCAACCAGCGGCAGCAAGACATGCAGCGGCAATAACAGCCAGACATAGCCGGGGATGCCGCCAATGGGGGTATGACGTTGGGGCGTGAGCGTGGCGTGATGCCCATCCAGGGTGAACAGCGTAATGGGTTCCGTGTTGGTCAGCGCCTGCCATAGCTGGGTTTGCTGCGCCAGCCGTTGGTCCAGTGTGGTGTAATCGGAGGCGGAGAGGTATTCGTCACGCCCGTCGCTGGTCAGTTCCACGGATTGTGTGGGTGTTGATAATGTGACTAATTGTTGCCCTGCGTGTAGGGTTGTTTGCCGGGCGGCGGGGGAACCCGGGGTGATGCCGGTTATGCGCACATGCCCGCTGGCTCTATCCGGGCGGGTCTGGATACCAGTCCACGGCTGTTGTTCCAGCCCATACAGCGCCACGCCTTGCCAACCGGCGGTCACAACCAGTGTCAGCAGGATGAAGATGGAGGGGATGTGAAAAACAATGGACGCCAGTCAACCGTCATGCATGCCCCTGGTTTAGTTCATGGGGTTCACCAGACCCATCCGGCAGGCTTCCATGGTGGCCTCTGCACGACTGGAGATGTCCAGTTTTTGGTATATATCGCGGATATAGCGCGCCACGGTGTTGCCGGAAAGCTCCAGATGGGCGGCGACTTCATTGCGGCNTCGGCCTTNTGCCACCAGTGTCAGCACTTCCTGTTCGCGCTGGCTGAGATACCTGACGTCGGGGTGCAAGGTTGGCGGCTGGGCGGGGTTGATGCTTTCCCGCTCCGCAAAATGGCGTAGTATCTGCCGGGAAACGCTGGGGGAAATCGGCGGGTCGCCGTTGAGGATGCCTTGCAGTTTCTGGATGAACACCTGCGGCGGCGAGTCTTTCAGCAAGTAGCCATGGGCACCAGCCTTTAATGCCCGCAGGATATGTTCCTCATCATCAAAAATGGTGGTGATGACGACATAAGCGTCAGGACAGCGTTGGCGTATGCAGCGCACCAGGTCAATGCCGCTGCCGTCAGGCAGGTTGATGTCCAGCAAGGCGAGGTTGATGGAGGCGGTTTGCATGAATTCCCGTGCCTGCTGGCAGGAACTGCAATGTACGGTCTGTATGCCGTCGAATGCTTCCTGGAGCATTCCCTGCAACCACTGTCCGGTAGTGGCGATGTCTTCGACAATCAGGGCATGTTGCATTGGCTGCTTGCCTTTTTCACCTGTGGCGAAAGGTAATTGTTGGCGGGTATTTTCGTTTGGATGATAGTACAGCCAGAATTAGCTGTCTTGGGTTTGTGGCGACAGCCGCATGCCCAGCAACCTAAACCATTAACATTTTGATAACTACTGGGAATAATGGGATGACCTATACGCTGAAACACACCATCAACGCCCAGCGCGCCCGTCTCAAGGACATGCTGGGCAACACCCTCAGCCAGGATGCGAAGGATTTGCCGCCTTTGTTGGGCGACCCCGATGGGCTGGACAAGCATCTGGCGGAGCTTTTTGCCAAGTTGGAATTATGCAAATACATTTACGTGCTGGACGCCCAAGGCATCCAGATCAGCTCCACGAGCTGAAGAGGCACGCGGGCGCAACCGTTCCGACCGGCCTTACATGCTGGAAATGTATAAGGAAAATTGCTATTTCAGCCTTTCGGAGGCCTACATCAGCCGTAACAAGAAACGCCCGTCGCTGACCGCGATCCAGACGATTTGTGATGGGCATGGCCAGCGGATCGGTTTCCTTGGCGTCGACTATGACTTGCGCGAATTGCCGCATTCCGAAGTGATTTACGAGGAGCCCAGCCAATGGCGGCAGATCAAGGGCGACCCGGCGATCCGGGGCGGCCTGTTCCTGCAGGAACGGGTGGAAAGCATTATAATCGGCACATCGACGACGTGCTGTCGGTGCATGAGGCGCTGATGCTGGATCAGGGCGTGCACCATGTGCAGATACATTTTTCCAGCAGCCGTTCAACCATCTGGCATGTGGATGACCCGTATGTGTACCGCATCCTGACCATGGATGAGCTGATTAACCCGAATATTTGCCTGGCCTATCCGCGCCGTGCCTATTTCGAGCGCGCCATCGTGCCGCCCACCGAGGTGGGCAGGGTACTGCGCCAGTTCAAGGCGCTGCGGTTTGCGGATGAAACGATTTACCTGCGCTACGGCTCGCTGAATATCGTCAATGGCAAGATCGGGCTGAATTTTTCCTGCGATGGCACGCATTACCTCAACTATGACGAATTCCTTGCCAAGGGCTTGGAGTTCTGGTTCGGCGGCCAACATTTCCCTCAGGCGTTGGCGGCGGCTGAAGCCCTCGATTACGCCAAGTTGGACAACAAGATCGAGGAACTGGCCGCGCGCGGTTGCGTACAGGTCAACAAGCTGCTGTACATGCTGGAAAAGGATGAAATCCCCGAATGCTTGCAGGATTACACGCCGGGCGAGCGCGATTATGTCTACCACGAACTCAAATCGGTGATGGACGTGTACGAAGGCGGCGTTTGCGGTATCTGATNNGATGGGCTATCCGTTGCTTGCCCGTTCCAGTTGGCGATTTTTCATCCATCATCCGTGGCAGTTGTGGTTGACCTTGTTGAGCATTGCGTTGGGGACGGCAGTGATTATTGCCGTCGATCTGGCGAATCAGACGGCGCGGGATTCTTTTCACCAGTCGGTGAATGCGCTGTCCGGCGGCATGACGCACGCCATCACGGCGGTGCGCGGCAACATCCCCGACGATTTTTACCGGCGGTTGCGGGTGGAATGGGGCTACCGGGATGCGGTGCCGCTGGTGGAAACCACACTGCTGCGGGATGGCACGCAATACACGCTGCTGGGCGTTGANCCCTTTGCCGCGCCCTTGCAGCAGGGGACGAAACTGAAGCTGGCGGCGGCGGACGTGCGGCGCTTGCTGACGGAGCCGGGGGCGATGGTGCGGGCGGGGATGATGTCTGGNGTGACGGACATCGCCACGGCGCAAGGCGCGTCCCCTGGCCTTACCAGCATCCAGCTCAAACTGTCCGCCGCCGAAGCCGCCGCCCTGCAAGCCCGCCTGCCGCCCACCCTCAAGCTCGAATCTTTCCGCAACCGCCAGCAGGTGTTTGACCAGATGACGCAGGCTTTCCAGACCAACCTGACGGCGATGAGCCTGCTGGCGGTGCTGGTGGGGGCATTTCTGGTTTACAACACCATGACGTTTTCGGTGCTGCAACGGCGGCGGAGTTTTGCCATTGGGCGGATGGTGGGCGTGACTGGCGGGCAGTTGTTCCGGCATCTGCTGCTGGAGGCGCTGGCGCTGNNGGCGTGGTGGGCGGCGTCCTGGGCGTGCTGCTGGGGGTATTGCTGGGGCAGCCTGCTGGTGCTGGTGACGCAGACCATCAGCGACCTGTATGTGGAGGTGCGGGCGACGGATTTGCTGCTGACGCCGGGGTTGGCGCTGAAAGGCGTGGGCGTCACGTTGCTGGCGGTGCTGGCGGCGACGCTGGCACCGGCGCTGGAAGCGGCGCGGGTGTCGCCGATGCAGGTTGCCCGCCAGTCAGCGCTGGAGCAGGGCGGCAGGCGGATTGGCGCGATGCTGGCGGCGGCGGGGGCGTTGCTGATGCTGGCAAGCTGGGGTTGATCGGCGCTTCCGGCNAAGAGCCTGCTGGCGGGTTTCGGCGGGCTGTTTGTGCTGATTGTGGGGTATAGCCTGGCGACGCCGCTGGTGTTGCGGCTGGGGTTNGGGGGATTGCGGCGGATTCCCGGTTTGCAACGGGGTTTGCTGGCGCGGATGGCGGTGCGCGGCGTTGAGGCCAGCCTGAGCCGCACGGCGCTGGCCATTATTGCGCTGACCGTGGCGGTGGCGGCGACGGTGGGCGTGAGCGTGATGATCGGTTCGTTTCGCGCCAGTGTGGCGGAATGGCTGGAAATGACGCTGGCCAGCGATGTGTATGTGTCGGCCACCAATGGGCGTTCCTCGCAGGTGAACGGGACGCTGAACCCGCAGTGGCTGGAGCGGGTGCAGGCCTTGCCGGAAGTGGCGGCGGTCAGCACCGGGCGCACGGTGCGCCTGGAGGTGGATGGTTTCCCGGTTCCGGTGCTGGTGTTGCAGCCGGGCGGCCATAGCGGGCGCGGGTTTGCGTTTTTGCANGGGGATGGGGAAGCGGTCTGGCGGCGCTTCCTCAACGGCGAAGGGTTGCTGGCGTCAGAGCCGTTCGCCTACCACCATGGCAAACAGGCGGGCGACACGGTGAAGGTGGCGACGGAACAGGCGGGGACGCTGGCATTGCCGGTGCTGGGCGTATTCCGTGATTACAGCGCCACCCAGGGCATGGTGGTGCTGCCGCGCAGCCTGTACGAACGTTATTGGGCAGACCGGGGGATTTCTTCCATCGGCATGGTGCGTGGGGCGGATGCTGCGGCGCTCAAGCGCAAGCTGCAAGGCTGGGCGGGAACGTTGCAGTTGCCGGGCGAGCCGCTGGTGGTGCGCTCCAACCGTGACATCCGGGAGGCATCCCTGCAAGTGTTCGACCGCACCTTTGCGGTCACCAATGTGTTGCGCCTGCTGGTGATCATTGTCGCTTTCGTGGGGGTGTTCAGCGCGTTGATGGCGCTGTTTCTGGAAAAGGGGCGTGAATACGCCATCTTGCGCGCCACGGGTTTCACGCCCGGGCAGTTGCGGCGGCTGGTGATGGGGCAGGCGGTGCTGGTCGGGCTGCTGGCGGGGCTGCTGGCCTTGCCGCTGGGTGGGCTGATGTCGCTGGTGCTGATCGATATTATCAACCAGCGCTCGTTCGGCTGGACGATGCAGACGCACTTTTCCCTGCTGGCTGGTGTGCAGGCATTGGCGCTGGCGTTGGCGGCGGCGTGGCTGGCGAGCCTTTATCCGGTGCGCAGGATTGGCGGTATATCGCTACGGGCTGGATTCCAGTTGAATTAATGTGTAAATATTTTGATTTTTCAGAACGTTTCGGATAAGGCAACATACTACAATCGTTCTGTTAGAGTTCAGGCGTATAAATGGCGGCGAGGCCTGCCGAACGGATGCGCAAGAGAGTCGAAAATGGGAAGGAAAGTGGATTATGCGTGCTTGGGCAGATTTATGGATGACCTGCTGTCTGCCGGGTCGTTGCATGAGCGCTTCCGTGTGTATGAGCAATATGTTCAGGATCTTGGGTTTGATGGCTTCACCTATACGTATATCCCGAATATCCAGTTGGANTACCGTTTTCCGGTGCCGCCGGTATTTGCGTTCAGCCGCTCCTACCCGGTTACGTTTTTGGAGCACTACACGGAGGCGCGGTTTGACCAGCAGGATTTCACCATCCGCAAAGGCGTTATGGAAAAATGCATGGATGTCATGGACTGGCGCGAACATGAGCGCAATGGCCTGATTTCAGCACCGGAGCGTGAGGTGTTGGTGGTGGCACGCGAAGATTACCAGTTGCGCAATGGGTTGACCGTCCCGACGATGAACAACCAGTTGGGCATTGCGGGCGCGAGTGTGGTCAGCCTGGANAAAGACGAGCTTTTCTGGCGGTTGAAGCAGGAACATATCGACACCTTGCTGCGGATAACGCAGTGTTTCCATGCCCATACCTTTGTGCACCAGCAATTGAACAAGCGGTTTCTGGAGCCGATCCTGCAGCATCTGAACCGGAAGGAGGTCGAAATCCTGCGTCATCTCGCCAGTGGCAAAGCCTTCAAGAATATCGAATATTCGGTGGATGTGGCCTCCTACAAGGTGGCGGCCAATATCCTGGACAAGTTGCGCGTCAAGTTTGGTGGCATTACCCGCGACCGGCTGATGTTCCTGGTCGGGTTGCTGAATTTGCTGGAGCAGGAATGAAGTTCGCCGCGCTGCTGGTTTGCCTGTTGCTGGTGGGGTGCGGCAAAACGCCAGAGAACGGGGGCGGCGCGTTTGACCTGAATGAGGCGCTNGGGGGCGTGGCGGATGCCGGGTTTGCCCGCGCCACCGGTTCCCGCGAATTTCATTTTCCGCAAGATCATGCGGCGCATCCGGCATTCCGCAACGAGTGGTGGTATGTGACCGGCAACCTGCAAACGGCGGAGGGGCGTCGGTTTGGTTATCAGGTCACGTTGTTCCGCATTGCGTTGTCGCCGCATCCACCTGCAAGCCCGTCCGTGTGGGCGACCAACCAAGTGTGGATGGCGCATGTGGCGCTGACCGATGTGGAAGCGGGCAGGCANTTGGCAGGCCAACGTTTTGCCCGTGGCGCGCTGGGGCTGGCGGGGCAGTCCGTCCAACCATTCCGCGTCTGGTTGGAAGACTGGGAGATTGTCGGTGACGGCGCGGGCGATTTTCCCTGGGCGATCGGCGTCAAAACCCAGGACTTTACCCTTGACCTGCAACTGAGGCCGGAAAAGCCGCCGGTGTTGCAGGGCGATCATGGCCTGAGCCGGAAAAGCGGCGAACCGGGCAACGCTTCCTGGTATTACTCCATGCCCCGTTTGCGGACGTTGGGCGACATTTGGCGTGGAGGCGAGCATTTCACCGTGACGGGCGAATCCTGGCTTGACCGGGAATGGAGCACCAGCGCCCTGGGGGCAGATCAGGCGGGGTGGGACTGGTTTTCGCTGCAATTGCAGGATGGGAATGACCTGATGTTTTACCGCCTGCGCCGGAAATCNGGGGAAGCCGACCCCTATAGCGCGGGCAAGTGGGTGTCGCCGGATGGAACAGCGGAAACGCTGGCGGCGGATGGTGTGGCGTTGCGNCCNCTGCGTTATTGGCGGGCGGCAAGCGGCGCACGGTATCCGGTGGCGTGGGAAATGACCCTGCCGCAGCAACAGCGGCGCTGGCGGGTGGAGGCGCTGGTGGATGACCAGTTGATGCGGACGGGCATCACCTACTGGGAAGGGGCGGTGAAAATTCTGGATGCGGCAAGTGGCCGTGTGCTGGGATATGGGTATTTGGAAATGTCGGGGTATGAATAACTATTTCTATTTCCCTCCTAAGATAAAAACACAAATTAATAAATAAATTCAATAGTGTAATTATATAGTTGCTTGACAAATAATAGACACATGACGGCGATTTAGTCTATAAATAAAAATACATCTGTAAAGTTCAATATAGGGTGACAATGATGGATAAGAGCGCCGTATGGGTGAGTGCATTGCTTTCCTTATCGCTTGTTGGTTGTTCCGTGTTTGAACAGTCTGTCAAACCATCTGTTGGGTCTTCTGTGTCGAGAGGGGAAGCGAGCGAAAACAACAAGCCGATTGCTCCGGAAAATCCAGCTTCCGGGCAGGCTTCTCACCGTGGGGCAGCCCCGAAAACGCCAGATGAATTCTTTACAAATTGGATCAAATTGGATGGCAACAAAACAAAGTTGCAGGATTGGCTTAACAAGAACCCCAAAGCTCCCAAGGATATAAACGCTTTCCTTTCTGCAAAACGCTATCAGGATTTACGCTACGAAGCCTATTTTGATTTGGTCGGTTCAAAATGAGGAGGATGAAAAATGGATAGGGCGGCTTTTTATAATGCAGTGCGTAATGCGCCTTTCAATGGTGTGCTCGCTCAATCGCAGGTGAATGGCATGGAGGTTATCCTGAATGAATGGGACAAACGCAATCTGAGTGATAAACGCTGGTTGGCCTATATGCTGGCGACCACCTACCATGAGACGGCCTATACCATGCAGCCGATTGAGGAAATTGGTCGAGGAAGGGGGCGACCTTATGGCAATACGCCATTCTGGGGGCGTGGTTTTGTGCAGTTAACCTTGGAAAGAAACTACCGCATGATGGGCGATCGCCTGAATGTGAATTTGGTTGACCATCCTGATAAAGCGATGGATATGCATATCGCTACCCAAATCATGTTTGAAGGCATGATCCATGGGCTGTTTACGGGGGTAGGGTTAGGCAAATATTTCCACGAGGACAGTGACTGGTATAACGCCCGCAAGATTATCAATGGCTTGGATCGGGCTGATTTGGTCGCAGGTTATGGGCGTGCCTTCTTCTTTGCCATCGATATGGCGGTCAGGGGTGAGCAACAGACTGGCAGAACCCCGCAAGACAAGATCAGTGATGTCATGAAGGAACCTATTGAAAGCGAAATACGGGAGATTTACCGCGAATTCGGGTATGGCGGCATGTACCCCTGATACCGATATATTTGCCCGGTAAACGCGGGTGGGGGCATCAGGTTGCTGGGAGGAAGCAAACGTGGCTATTTATGGTTTATTGGTTGGTGTTAACCAATATCAAGATCCTTGGGTCAATACTTTGCGTGGCTGCGAAAATGATGTTTATTTATTTTCGCAGACTTTGCAGGCCAGATTCGGCATTCCCGAGGATCATTTGAAAATATTGCTGAATGCGGAAGCTACCCATCAGAATATCATCGACCATTTTCAGCGCTATTTGCTCGACCGCGACTGGAAACAGTATGACATGGCGGTGTTCTATTTTTCCGGGCATGGCGCGCAATCCGTTGCGCCGGAGATTTTCTGGGATGTTGAACCGGATCATTTGAATGAGTCGCTGGTTTGCCATGATAGCCGGATGCCCGGAGTGCCGGATTTGCTGGATAAGGAACTGCGTTACCTGATTGCGCAACTGGCCAAAAAGTGCGGGCATATTGCGGTGTTCCTGGATTGTTGCCACGGTGGGCACGGCACCCGTTTCCCAGGTGATGACGGGGAGGAAATCCGGCTTGCGCCTGTCGATACGACGGCATATCCACTGGATTGTTTCGTGTTTGGCCAACAGGCAGGTAAAACNCTTGGGGAAGCTGATCCCGCCAAGTTGGTTCCGGATTCCGGCAGACATATCCTGCTGTCCGGTTGCCAGAGCTTTCAGCTGTCACGCGAAAAGCCGCAAGGNCTGGCTTATCTGCAACATGGCCTGTTCACCTACGCGCTCTGTGAAACCCTTTCCAGCCTGCAATTTCCAATCAGTTATCAGGAACTGCGCAACCGCATCCATACGCGGGTGCAGGCGCAGAATGCTGCGCAAAGCCCGCAGATCGAAGCCATTNNGGGGGCGAATGTCGCCCAGACTGTGCTGGGTGGAGAACTCTTGCCGTTACGGTTGCTGGCGTACCGGCAAAAGGGGCTGTGGGTGTTGAATGCGGGTGTCATGCACGGTTTGAATGTGGGCGATGAAGTGNNGCTGTTCGGTGATGCTGCTGACGTCAGCAAGCTGGATGACTGCCTTGCCCAGGCCAAAATCCAGCAGGCCGACAGCTTCACCAGTATGTTGGAAATCAACGGCGACATCAGGCTGGATGGCAACGAATATACCGCCATCGTGACCCGCCAGCATTTCAACAAGATGCCGGTGCGGCTGTTGGGCGATGCCGCTGGGGTGCAGGCCGCCCGCGCCATCCTGCAACAGGATGCTTCCCCTGCCGATCCGGGTCGTTTTCTACAGGAAGCAGAAGAAGCGGAGCCGCGTTATGGCATACAGGCGGTGGATGGCGTTTGCTACGTGACCCAGGCANNCGATTTGCGCCCGTTGTTCAAGCGCACGCCGCATGTAGGGGAAGCGCTCGAACAGGCGGCAGTGATGGCGCGTTGGCATCAGAAACGGGATTTGCATAATCCGGCCACCCGGCTGGATGACCCTGTGGACATCGTGGTGACTTACGACGGGCAGGAATACATCAATCAGGATGTCACCCTGAGTTACAAGTGGGAGGGCGGCAAGTTAACCAGTCCCGGTTTCAATCTTGAAGTGCGCCTGAAACCAAACCAGCCCACCTTGTATTTTGCCCTGCTTTATTTCGATGGCAGTACGGGCAAGATATTCAACGCACTCATTAAAAATGGTGGTGATTGGCTCACACACGAGCATTCCAGCGAGGAAGGCGGGTTAAAAGCGCAGCCTGTGTTCAAGGCGTATGAGGGCAGGGTCATCCATCTCAAGATCGAGGATGAATTGCTGGCTCAAGGCATCACCCGTATACAGGATTCCCTCAAGCTGATGTTGTGCGAGGAGGAGTTCGACTCCAGCCTGCTCAATCAGCCTGGCCTGGAACTGGATAGCGGCAAGGGCGTAAACCGTAGCGCACTCAACAATACCCTGACACGTTTGTTGGGCGATGCCCACCGTTCACTGGCGCTGGAAGCAGAGGAAGTTGACGCTGCACCCGACTGGACTGCCCAACTGATTAACCTCTACGTCACCCGTCCGCCGGAAGCGGTGGCGGTGCGGGAACGGCAGGCAGTTACCTTGCTGCAAGGCGAGGCAGGCGATGTGCGCATTGAGCCGCACCCCACTTTCCGTGGATTGGCGCGGCTGGCGGTTTCCCGCAAGGACAATGCCCGCCTTGTCAAAAATACGGGTGGCGTAGACAGGAATGTGATTCCGGAACCGGCGGTGTTGAGCGCGGAAGCTAAAGTGTTTGCCTTTAGCGAAGGGCGCGGCGCGGATTTGGGGCTGGATGCGTTGGAAATCGGTTTCGGCAATGGTGCATCCAAAGGTGTGGGTGGCACCGTTTCCGCCGACAATCCGCTGATCCTTTCCACTAGCCTGCCGCTNGGAGCCGGGGTGGGCATCCTGCCTTATGCGTATGACCAGGAAAACAAAGTGTTTCTGCCATTGGGCTTTTCCCGCACCGGCGCGGACGGCCGCACCTCGATTGTCATTGAGGCGTTGCCGGAAGCCGCCCTGGCCATGCCGGAAGAGCATGACCGCAGTATTGGCAGCGCCCTGAAAATCTATTTCCGCAAGCTGGTTTACCGCGACCTGCTACGGATTGATGCAGAAATTCATTCCCTGCGCGTGTTTGACCCGCAGACAGCGGATTACGGCAAGGAGGCGCTTGCGCCTGAGAGCCTGGCGGGGAAACCACGCATCCTGTTGCTCATTCACGGCATCATCGGGCATAGCAGTGGCATGGCCAGTTGCCTCAATCTGATCCATGCCGAAGGGCAGGCATCGCTTGGCAGTCAGTATGACCTGATCCTGACCTTTGATTACGAAAACCTCAACACTCGGCTCCAGGATGCCGCCAAAGCCCTGAAGGCGCAGTTGGAACAAGTTGGAGTTACCGCAGCCAGCGGCCAGCGCCTTGATATTCTGGCGCATTCGATGGGCGGGCTGGTGGCGCGCTGGTTCATTGAACGCGAAGGCGGTGATGCGCTTGTCAACAGGCTGGTGATGGTCGGTACGCCCAATGGTGGCACGCCGATTGCCACCCTCAAGGAAAATGGTTATGTCGTGCTCAAGACTTGGGCGTACAGCAATCTGGTGGCGATCCTGAATGGTCTGACCACTGCCTACATCGGTGGTGTGGTGGTCGCAGGGCTGATGAAGCTGCTGGACACCGTCAGCAATACCCTTGATCAGATGGCTCCGGACGCTGATTTTATTCAGGAACTGGCGAATTCCACAGCACCACCAAATGTCCGTTATGCGGTGATTGCAGGCGACACCCGTGGCCTGATGATTTCGCCAGACCGCTATGCCGAGCGGCTGGACAAATTGCTGGAATACCTCGGCAAGCGTTTCAAACTGGCGGCGTATGACCTGTTGACGGAAAAATTGTTCCAGGAAGCCAATGACATGGCGGTGGGGCGCGCCAGCATGACGCAATTCAACCCAGCTTTAATGGCGGCGGTCGAGGTCGAGGATGTGCGTTGCGACCATTTTTCCTATTTCCTGGACAAAGCCACAGTGCAAAAGATTGCCCGGCAATTGAGCTTGTAAGCCACAAAGGGAGGAACCGGCATGAGCATCCAGACCCGCATTGCCTTCACGGAGCTGGAAAACCTGATCAACAGCTTGGCAGGCACCAATGGCTCCGGTTTGCGCGGTTATGTCGAACTTGACCCTACGTCCGCCGTCATCAGGCTGCGCATTAAGCCGGAGGACGCCACATGACAAGTAGGCCGCTCATCCTGCTGATATTCGCTAATGACAGGACAGCGTATCTGGAGAGTGTTACTCAGGAACGCCAACAGTTATTGGATTTGCTGGAGCCATGGGAGGAGCGGTTTGGGTTTCAGGTTAAATCCATCGACTACAGCACGGCTGACGGTGTCATTGAGGCGCTGAATACGCATCACGAGCGGCTGGTGATGCTGCATTTTGCCGGGCATTCCAAGACCGACATTTTGCATCTGGATACGGGGCGCGCCCATGCCAATGGTTTGGCGGCCAAGTTGGGTAATTGCCCCAATCTCAAGCTGGTGTTCCTCAATGGTTGTAATAATGCCTCATTGGTTCGTGCAATTGCCGAAGCGGGCATTCCCAGTGTGGTCGGCACTAGCCAGAGGATTGCGGACAAGCTTGCCGCAGATTTTAGCCAGAGTTTCTTTAATGCGTTGGTTGCCCAGGGGAAAAACGTAGCCGAGGCATTCCGGCAAGCCAAGTCTGACGTGGAAACCGTGACGGGGAAGGGATACCGTTCCCTTGACCTGCAAGCACCTTTGGAGGAGTGGTATGAGTGGGCGTGGTTCATGGAAAGTCAGCAGCCAACATGGAAGCTGGCTGACGCTTTCCACCCATGCAACCGTCTGCCAGCGTTGAAGCGTGGTGAGTTGCCAGCCAAACCCTTCAAGAATCTCTACTATTACACAGATGCTGATGCTGAAATTTTCTTTGGGCGTTGCCAAGCAATATTGGATGTGTTGACGCTGCTGGATGAGACATCAGAACCTTTATTGTTGTTACATGGCGGGACTGGTGTTGGTAAGTCCTCTTTTCTGCAGGCAGGGCTAATTCCGCGGCTTAAAGCTCCTGCTCGCCAGCAGATTGTTCATTACAAACGTTGCAGCAAACTTGACCAAGATCAAGATTTTCTGCTGCAACTTTTTGGTTCTAATGACCCTGCCGTTATCTATGACAAACTTGATACCCCAGCTTCAACTGGGCTGCCTGCTGTCTGGATTATCGATCAGATGGAAGAGCTGTTTCTTTTCCATGAGCGAACTCAAGATGCAAAGGCTCAAGTCTCACTCAAACTGATTGTCTTGCTAACCGCCCTGCATGAAATNTTTTATCGGTCAGATGATTTACAACGTCCTAATGCCAAACTGATTTTCGCTCTGCGTAAGGAATGGTTCTCTGATCTCCACGATGCTTGTCGAGTATACGGTCTTAAACAATCTGATTATTTGTTAAAACCACTAGATAGATTTGCTGTTATAGAGGTTGTTGAGGCGCTTTCGGAAAATAACTACCTGCGGCAACATTATCACCTATGCATCGTTAACCCTCTAGATGGACGGCTTGCTCAACAAATTGCCGATGATTTACTTGCTGATCAACATTCAAATATTGCTCCTACATTGCAAATTATTCTCTCCCGCCTTTGGGAGAGAGTTGAGATCTATCAAGAGCGAATCTGGAATGAACCATTGTATCTTGATGAAAAGCGTAAGGGTTTGTTGTTAAGAGATTATCTTGAGCACCAACTGCAAGATATTGCCAATAAAGAGAGTTGGGGGAAAGAAGCAAAGAACAATGGGTTATTGTTGGATGTATTGTACGCCCATACTAATGAATGGGGAACGGCAGATACTATTAATACTTCGAAATATGATGAGCTTTATTCTCATGTTGGTTATCATATCGAATTGCGTGATGCTTTAAAAAANCATCATTTACTCATAGAGCCTCAAGGAGAAGAACTATATTTTATTGTTAATCAAACTCGTCTCGCACATGATTCTCTTGCCATGTTAGTTAAGGTTGAATACGAAAAATCAAATGTTGCTGGAATAAAAGCTAGAAGAATACTTAATTTTAAGATTAAGTCCGGTAAAGTATATGGCCTATTATCTAAAAATGAATATAGGCAAGTGAAAACTGGTATGGTTTGGACACGGCGTCTCAACAGGGAGGAAGAAGAATTAATTAGTAAGAGTGGACGGGTGATTGTTAGAAACTCGTTACTGAAAGTGGCAATGATTTCCATTTTTTGTTTTGCGCCTCAGTTTATTTGTTGATTTTTATTTTAATAATGATCTTCTTCTTAGAACGGTGAATGATGAAGTTGAGATGCTTTCTTTATATATGATAAAGGGCGAGATAAAATATGAAGATAATTTAATCATTGATATGATACAGACAATGATTTTGAAAGTTGATGCATTAAAACCTAATAGTGGGTCAATTGATTATATTTATCAAAAGGTTCTTTTATGTAAACTTTATAATGAAGGACTTTTTATATTTTATCTTTTAATGAAAATTGTAATGATGCATGCCAAAAACTACAATTGATTATTATTTAAAATCAATCAATAATGCAAATGAGGTGATTTATCATTTTGATGCTGGGCTTGCTGTGAAAGAGGAAAATGAATTAAGCTTTTATAAAAATGCATTAATAGAGAAAATTCGTGCTTCAATTATGTATTCTTGCATAATAAGATCAGAAGAAATACAAGACAAAAATGAATTAATGTCAATCATGGATAAGTTGAATGTGGATGATGTAAGAAAAATAAATTTATGTGAGAGTACATGTTTTTCTGAAAAGTTTTTACGTTTAATTGGCAGGGATAAGTTATGAATAATATTTGCTATGATTTTCTTGATAAAATATGTTTTTCAGACACGGATAGGGATATCCTTGATCATCTTGGCAAAAAACTAAAAAAATCTACAACAGAAATTTTATAAAAAAACAAATAAATAGGTTTCGTCTCGACTTAGAGGAATCGAAAAATATTCATTTGGCTCTTGTGCAAGAATCAGAAATATCTAAGGATATTTATCATGATGTATTGAAATTCCAAGATTTCTTGGCTCGTATCAGGCTATCAATTGATTTTGAGATTCCAAGCTTGAAGAAAGAAAGATTAAGGTTTTTATTTGATAAATACAAAGTCATTGCCGGGTGGATTTCCGATGAATCTGCAGAAATTAATATATAAAGCTGAATTTGAAGCTATTGTTTTAAATGTATATGAAGAGTTGTTGGCTTGGGTTAGAGCCAATCCAAGCTATAGAGAAGAAATCCCTTGTGAAGCTTGTATTGATTCAATAATAAAAAGCGCGCATGGTCACATTATAGAGTTGGTTGGTGACACAGAAAAAATTATTGCCGATATTTATAGAGAGTTTTGTAGGGATTTGGGAGGTAGTTATAAATGGCTAGAGTAGTTAAACTATGAATGTAAGTAATTATTGATTGATGATTTTAATAACCATGGCTGTAAAGCTCAGAGTGGTCGTAGATTCTATATTTCAAATAACACTGGCTTTTCCCCATATGCCAAAATTCTCATAATTTGATAAATAGTTCTGTTGCGAATTATTACTATTTTAGCAACATCAAGGGGAAATCTAAATTCCTTTCATGTCAACAATTTGAGTTAATAGATATTATCTAAAAACTGAGCCTATTCATGGATAGGAAAATTTCACAAAGCAAAGCAAAAAATCAGCTAAACCTAGCATGTGAGCATGTTGATGGTCGGAGCCAGGATGGTTGAATACAGTTACAGGGCATTGAAAGGCAAGCAGAAAACGTTTATGGCCATGACAGGGTTAAACAGCGGTGAATTCAATCGCCTGCTGCCGCATTTCCATGACGCTTACCGGGATGGCTTGGTGGTGGAAGGGAAAAATGCGGATGAAAAACGGGGAAACCCCGGCCAGTTGGCCTTGGCAGAAGACAAACTGCTGTTCATCTTGTATTACCTGAAGACTTATCCGCTACAGGAAGTCCTGGCCTATTCGTTTGGTTTGACGCAAAGTGCGGCCAACCACTGGGTTCACCGGCTATCGCCGGTCTTGCAGAAAGTCCTGAAACGGATGGGGCACCGTCCGGCGCGGTTGCCGGAAGAATTGTTGTCCCGTCTGGAAACAGAAGCAGCACAGGCAGTCGGCATCGACGGGACGGAACGCCGTATCCAACGCCCGCTTGACCCGGCGGTGCAGGAAGACTGGTACAGTGGNAAAAAAGCCCATACGGTGAAGAACAACCTGATCGCCGGGCTGGATGACCGTGACATCAAGTACTTGGGCAAAACCCGCAGCGGCAAGGTGCATGACAAACGGATTGCGGATGAAGAACAGGCGCAAGTGCCTGATGGTTACGAGGTTTACCGGGATTCCGGTTTTCAGGGGCATCAGATGGGTAACGGCATCACGCTGTTTGAACCCAAAAAGAAACCCCGTGGCGGCGAACTGACCCGTGAAGAAAAGCGGCGCAACCAAGCCATTTCACGGACACGGGTGGTGGTCGAGCATGTCATCAGTGGCGTCAAACGTTGCCGCTGCGTCAAGGACGTGTTTAGAAACTGGATGGATGGCTTTGATGATTTGGTGATGGAACTGGCCTGCGGGCTGCACAACTTCAGGAATGCATCACGGGTTAGAAATTATTGATCCTGATGTAGGAAAAGATGAATTTTTCAGATAATGTCTAATATCAGTAGTACGGAACAAGGCAACCATGCACACCCAAAAACTGGACAACGCCCACCGGGATGCTGCGCTGGATTTCCTGTTTCGGCACCTCGACAGCAGCATGGTTCTCTACAGCAACGTCAGTCAGTATGGCCTTGAGTACGCCGGTCAGCCCGGCCAGGGTGAACACTTCGGGGCATTTTCCCCGCAAGGTGCTCTGCTCGGTGTGCTGGCGCATTACTGGCATGGCGGCATCTTCCTGCAGGCTCCGGATGAGCCGGTTCGTGTTGCCCTAATGCAGGCGTTCCGCCAACAAGCTACCCGTCCCGTCGATAAAGCGGTGGGGACAGCGGCGCAGGTGGAGAGCGTGGTGAAAACCTGGGGCTTGTCCGCCGAGGACTTCCGCCTGGATTCCGTGCAGCAGCTTTATCGGCTGGAATTATCAGCGCTGAAGCCGCCTGAGGATGGACGCAGCCAGCATTGCCGCATCATTACGCCACAGGCGCAGCACCGCCCATTGCTGGAACGCTGGTTCCGGGCGCATTTTCTGGAAAGCTTGGGCGCTACCGACGATGACGACCTCACCCGGACGGTCGCCAACCGGGTCGGGCAGTTATTGGCGGAAGAGCATGACTGGTTGCTGGAATGCGGGGGTGAGCTGGTTTGCCTCAGTGGTTTCAACGCCCGCTTGCCCGGTTGGGTGCAGGTCGGNCCGGTCTGGACGCCGCCGGAGCACCGTAACCGTGGTTACGCCCGCATCCTGACCGGCCTTACGCTCAAAATGGCTGCTGCTGAAGGGGTGGGTACGGCAATCCTGTTTACGGACAATCCGGCCGCCATGCGGGTGTATGAAGCGCTCGGCTTCCAGCGGATTGGTGATTACCGGGTGACGCTTTTCAAGCAGGCTGTGGGTCAATGAAACGCTGGTTGATGGGTGTTGGCGGGTACGTCCGAATTTCTAAACGGTCACCGTACACCCGCATTCCAGCTGGATTTTCACTGGCGAAATATGCTGCGCCGCCCCGTCCTTGCGCACATGCAGCACTGCCAATGTATACGGGTTAAACACCACAATATCCTTGACTCCCTGCGACAGGTAAAACGGCGCNNCAATTTGCAAATCCTTGGCCTCGTAGCCTTTGCTGATGATTTCGATCACCGCCTCGGGAATTAGCCGGATAGCCTCTTCTTCTTCGTCCGGCTCGCGGCAAANAATGGAGATGTCGGGGCGTTTCAGCGAGCCATCCGTGAAAGCCACGTAAACATCCGCGATATGCACGCAAGCGCAGGCCGTGGTTGTGGCTGGCTCAATACTGTTGCGGATGCGGTCAACCGCTTTCTGATGACGGTAAACAGGTTGCGCTTCCCAGATCGGCAGGCCGTTGACGATTTCCAGCCTGACGCCCAGTTCCTCCGCTTGCAATAATCGGGAATCCACGCTGTAGTACCTCCAGGTTGATGGGGCGCGACGGCTTCAGGATAACGGCAAATCAAGAGCGGCCACAACCCCTGTGGGGGAGGGTTTGCATGACATCCCCATGATAATTCATCAATCAAAAACAGGCTTATTGCACATTTTGCCGAAAATAGCCTATCTTACGGCCTATCCATAATCTAACGACTTAGAGGAGTAACGACTCATGGCTCATACACTGCCCGACCTGCCTTACGCAAAAGACGCGCTACCGTACATGTCAGCCGAAACGCTGGAATATCACCACGACAAGCACCACAACGCCTACGTCACCAACCTGAACAACCTGGTTCCGGGCACCCAGTTTGAAGGCATGGGTCTGGAAGAGATCGTGAAAGCGGCGCCTGCGGGCGGTGTTTACAACAATGCGGCNCAGGTCTGGAACCACACCTTCTTCTGGAGCTGCCTGAAGCCCAATGGCGGCGGTGCTCCGGAAGGCGAATTGGCGGCCGCCATCAACGCCAAATGGGGCTCTTTCGATGAATTCAAGAAAGCGTTCACCGCTTCCGCCGTCGGCAACTTCGGTTCCGGCTGGACTTGGCTGGTGAANAAGGCGGATGGCTCCGTCGACATCGTCAACATGGGCGCGGCGGGCACCCCGCTGACCACTGGCGACACGGCGCTGCTGTGCATCGACGTATGGGAGCACGCCTATTACATCGACTACCGCAACCTGCGCCCGAAGTTCGTGGAAACCTTCCTGAACAGCTTGGCGAACTGGGGCTTTGCTGAGGCCAACTACGCCGCCTGAGCGTGAGTTCCCTTTGTCATTTCCAAAAACCGGGCGTGTCCCGGTTTTTATGGGTCATTTGCTGAAGTATGTTCGATATGAGCGATATTTTGCCTTCCCAACCACTGCTGGCGGCCTTCCTGAGCGCCAGTTTCCTGCTTGCCGTCACCCCTGGNCCCGGCGTGTTTTACATCGTCACCCGCAGTCTGGCGCAGGGGCGACGTTCCGGNCTGGCTTCCGTCGCTGGCGTGGCGCTGGGCAATCTGGGGAATGCATTGGGGGCTTCCATCGGGTTGGCGGCGCTGTTTGCGGCTTCATCGCTAGCTTTTACGCTGGTCAAATATACAGGGGCGGCCTACCTGATTTACCTGGGGATACAGGTGTTGCGTGCGCCGCCTGCGCCCGCGTCAGCCAAAGCACCCGAACCTGCCCGGATGGGGCGGATTTTCCGCGATGGTTGCATGGTGGCGTTGCTGAATCCTAAAACGGCAGTGTTTTTCGCTGCTTTTCTGCCGCAATTCATGGGGGCGGATGCGCCGCCTGCGCAAGGTGTTGTGCTGGGGATGATGTTTGTCGCCATCGCTGCGATAACCGATTTCGGCTATGCGCTGGCGGCGGGTTCTCTGGCTCCGAGGTTGGCGCGGGCGCAGGGCGTCCGGCGCTTGGGGCGCTACTTTTCCGGCGGAGCCTTCATTGGGCTGGGCGTTTTCACCGCCATCGCTGGCGCACGCACGGCCAAGTGATGGCGTTTGCATGCCTGCTGTCATGCGCTGGCGATGGCCGCTATTCGGGATATATCAAGGTTCCGCAGGCGTATTTGTGGGACATTGTCCCTAATCCGTTTTTGGCAGGGTCGGAAGATGCCGCATAAACCTGAACAGCATTTCAGCCAGCGTATCGGTTGGCTGCGCGCCGCCGTGCTGGGCGCGAATGATGGGATCGTATCCACCGCCAGTTTGGTGGTGGGGATCGCCGCCGCCCATAGCGGGCGGGCGGAACTGACGCTGGCGGCCATCGCCGGGCTGGTGGCCGGGGCGATGTCGATGGCCGCTGGGGAATATGTTTCCGTCAGTTCGCAGGCCGATACCGAGCAGGCTGACCGNGAGCGCGAACGTTTTGAACTGGAAAACAATGAGCGTTACGAGCGCAAGGAACTGACCGACATTTACGTGCAGCGCGGCCTGGATCGGGCGTTGGCGGCGCAGGTCGCTGACCAGTTGATGGCGCATGACGCGCTCGGTGCGCACGCCCGCGATGAGCTGGGGTTGTCGGAAACCCATCAGGCGCGCCCATTACAGGCGGCGCTGACCTCGGCGGCGACGTTTTCTGTGGGCGCGGCCNNGCCGACGCTGCTGACGGTGTTGGCGCCGATGGACATTATGATCCCGGCGGTGGCGGCCAGTTCGCTGCTGTTTCTCGCTGTCATGGGGGCGGTCGCCGCCAGGACTGGAGGCTCAGGGCTGTTCAAGGGCGCATTCCGGGTGACATTCTGGGGAGCGCTGGCGATGGCGGTCACCGCCGGGATCGGCTATCTGTTTGATACGGTCGCCGTCTGAATTTTTGCAAGGAGAGTGCGATGCCGCAAGAAAACATCCGTTACGTTCCGGTCTGGTCAGGTTGGGTGCGGTTGACGCACTGGCTGATTGCGGCAGGTGTGCTGTTCCAATTCGCCAGCGCCTGGGCGATTGGGCTGGGCGCGGCGGATTACGCATTCTGGCGCGACTGGCACCTGATCTGTGGGCAATTGCTGATCGTGGCGGTGGTGGCACGGGTGATCCTGCTGTTTATGCTGCCCGGCAGCGCCCATTGGCGGGCGTTATCGCCAGACCGGGCGCAATGGGCTGGGGCAAAGCAGATGTTGCTGTTTTACCTGAGCTTTGCGCGTTGGCCGCTGCCGAACTGGTTTGCGCATAATCCGTTCTGGCGGCAGTTGTACCCGTTGCTGTGGCTGGTGTTGCTGGCGTGCGCGTTTAGCGGGCTGTATTACAACTCAGCCAGTGCTTTCCTGGGCATGTCGATGTTCAGCTGGCACCGCGTACTGGCCAACTTCATCCTGATTTTCACGGTTGCGCACCTATTGGCGGTGTTCCTGCACGACCTGAAAGGCAAGGGAGCGACGGTTTCCGGCATGATCAGCGGCTACCGCTATTTCCATATCGAGGAGAAAGCTGGCGGGAAGGACGCCCTGCCCGCCGGGAGCCAATCCGCCGTCGTGCACGTTTCCATCGACAAGATCGGCAAGCCGCCGAAGCGCTAGTTTCCGGTGTGGAGATTCGTCAGGAATTGCGTGGTTTGTGGAGAGCCGCGCCGGTTCGGCCTATAGTCATGAAATCCACAATAACAAGCCTGATAACGTGGCCGGAGTCTCCGTTCACCGCCGGTGCTTCGGCTGGCAAGCCATGCGGTGAAGCGAAAGGAGGATAATCATGAGCAAGGTACTGGATGAAGTGCTGACCGCCAACGCCAGCTATGCCGCTGATTTTGGCGAGAAAGGCGATTTGCCGATGCCGCCGGGAAGGCGTTTCGCCATTCTGACCTGCATGGATGCGCGGCTNGACCCCGCCAAATACGCTGGGTTGGCGGAAGGCGACGCGCATGTGATACGGAATGCGGGCGGCAGAGTANNCAGTGATGACGCAATCCGTTCACTGGTCATTTCCTACAAACTGCTGGGGACGAAAGAGTGGTTCGTGGTGCACCACACCGACTGCGGCATGCTGACATTCACCAATGAAGTCATGGGCGACCTGCTGGCTAGCAGCCTGAAAACAGCTTCCATCGATGCCAACGGCTGGCATGACAGCGGGGAGGTAGGTACGGCCAATGGCAAATTTGTGCAGTGGCTGACCATCAATAATCTGGAGCAAAGCGTGGTGGAGGATGTGCAGCGTATCCGCGAAAGCCCGATGGTGCCTGCCGATATTCCCATTTACGGTTATATCTACGATTGCCGCACCGGCAGGCTGATCGAAGTGCCGGATGCAACGGCGGCAGGTCAGGTAGGTTGAGGGTGATGTGGACGGGGCGGCTGCCGGTCGCCCTGTTCCTGTCAGTCCTGCTCCAGCCGTTTGAGGCGCGCTTCCAGCCGGTCGGTGTCCATCCGCAATGTGTCGACGGCATCCAGAAACTGGCGGATTTCGGCTTCGGCGGGCAGCAGGCGGGCTTCTTCCTGCAAATATTCCTGCGTGTTCAGGCGCATGGCGTGGGCGGAACCGTCCAGCCAGCCCTTGGCGGCGCGCGTCAATTGCCCCATCTGATGCGCCACAACGTCGCCGACTGCCTGTGACAGCAATTCTTCCCAATCCACCCGGACAGCGCGCAGGATGTCGCTGAAGCGGTTGCCCAGCCCCATGTCGCCGTCGATCTTGACGCCCTGTTCCAGCATCGCCTTGCCGACATCTTCAGCAGCGGACAGGCGCATCAGCGCCAGCGCGGAGGCGTGGATGGTGACATCCGGTTCGGCGTCGTACTCGGTGGCGACCCGCACATTGTCCGCCATCGGCAGGAAATACAGTTTCAGGTCGGGGTTGCTGACATGCAGGCAGATCAGCCTGCCCTGCATGGCTTGCAGGCGTTCCAGCGCATTGCCGTGGGTTTTCTTGTCCAGTTCCAGCCAGGTGTTGAAGGCGGTTTCGAGGGTGGCGGTGAGGGCGGTGAACAGCATGTCATCATTACCTTTACAGCGGTTTTGTGCATGATACTACAGCGCCGGATGCTTTTACGCCCGATTGATGTCTAATAAACACCCATTTCAAACGAGGGATTCACGGGCATATGCAATACGTTCTGATCAAGGGTTCATTCCACGTTGTGGGCTTTTCACCGGATGGCGACTCCATGATGTTCAAGGCGGAAAACCCCGCCCATTGGGACAAGATCGGCGGCGACAACAAGGAGCTGTTCAATGAGAAGCTGGCCTCCGGCGATGGCGCGGTGCAATTGCGCTTGCAGGGCATCGACGCGCTGGAAACGCATTATTCCCCCACCAGCCTGCCGACACCCGCCGATGTGAAAGGCAAGGAATCCAGCTTGCAGGGCAAACCTGTCCCCGGCGGTTATCACCAGCCTGCGGCCATCGGCCAGATGGCGACCGACAAATTCATGCAGATCATGGGGGTGAAAAAGGCGGAATGGAAATCCTGGGGCAAGAACACCTGGATTGAGCGCGCCTGCTTCGAGCGCGACGGGCAGGAATACTGGGTGAAGGAGAAGTTGCAGGATTATATTCCCGGCTACATCGTCACCAGCGAGGTGGAGAAGAATGGCCGCCCGATTTCCTGGGTGTTCCCCGGTTTGCCGGATGACGAAGACGGGGCGGATCTGAGCAAGACGGCGCTGGCCAGCCGCCTCAAGCGCAGCGTCAATTACCAGTTGCTGAAGGCGGGGCTGGTGTACCCCTATTTCTTCATGACGCTGGCGGGCAGCCTGCGCAAGGTGATGATCACTGGCGCGAAACAGGGGCAATTCAGCGCCCGGCGCAAGCGCGACTATCTGGAACGCAAGCCGGAGGCGGCTCCGCCAAGGTCCAACCTGTGGTTTTATGACCAGACGGCGGATGGCGTTGACATCACCACGCTGCATGACGTGACCGAAGCCATGGAGGTTTACCCTTACCTGTTCCGCAAGCTGGTCAAGGCGTGGTACGGGCGGCAGATGGACATGTACTGGAACGCCATCCGTTCAAAAACGGCTTTCACCTTCGACCCGGAAGACAAACAGGTTGAAGTGGAAAAACTGCTGGATGATGGCGACCCGTATGTGTTCGTGGTCAGCGAGCAGGATTTCGTCAAACTCAGCGAAATCATGACGCTGAAAGGTTCCCGCCTGCAACTGAAGTATTCGCCGACGGACATCGTGTTTTTGTCCTGATTGGCGACCCTTACAGCGCGTCGCGGATGCTGTCCACCACATCTTGTTTGGTGATGTTGTGCGGCAGGATTTTCACGTACTGGCCATCCTTGCTGACAAGGTAGGTCTGCGAGGTATGGTCAACCGTATACCCCATCGCTGAGGTGCCGGGCACTTTGGCGAAATAGGCGCCGTACTGTTTGGCGGCTTGCTGCACTTGCTGTGGCGAGCCGGTGATCCCGATAAAGCTGGGGTGGAAATGGGTGGCGTAAGCCATCAGCTTGTCGCCGCTGTCGCGTTCCGGGTCGACGCTGATGAAGATGGGTTGCACCTGCGCCAGTTCGTCCGGCGTCAGCTCTTTCAGGCCGGAAGCGATGATGGACAGCGTGGTCGGGCAAATGTCCGGGCAGGACGCGTAACCGAAGTACATCACCACCACCTTGCCTTTGAAATCGTTCAGGCTGACCGGCTTGTTTCCTTGCATCAGGGTGAAGTCGCCGCCGAACTTGCCTGCAACGACCGGAACGACGGTGCTGCCTTCATCGGCGGACATGGAAGGCCGGGAAATGAAATACTGGGCGGCACCTAGCCCGAGGGCGAACGCCAGCAGGCCGATGATGAGCGCAAATTTGTTCATAAAGCTTTTATCATGTGGGTTAATGTCATACGAAACTCCTCTCCCCGTCAGTGTCCGCTTAGAATAACCTTCTTCCCGGTTATTTGCATCCAACCGCGCCGCTATAGCGTAATAGCGGTAATCAGGAGGTAAACATCATGTTGATCAAACGTCCGCAAGACATTAGCGAAAATGAAGTGACAGATTATGCGCTCTACCAAGAC
Source organism: Candidatus Thiothrix singaporensis (assembly GCA_013693955.1). Lineage (GTDB taxonomy): Bacteria > Pseudomonadota > Gammaproteobacteria > Thiotrichales > Thiotrichaceae > Thiothrix > Thiothrix singaporensis. Next base: position 260,481 of record CP059265.1, read on the forward strand.
CGCCGTGCGTTCCTCAAAACCTTGGGGGTGGCCTTGTTGGGGGCGGGTGGGCTGCCACTGGCGGTTTCCGCCCGTGCGGGTGCCGCCGCCAGCGAGGAGTTGACCCCGTATGACGACATCACCAGCTATAACAATTTCATCGANATTGGGCCGGGCAAATATGCCCCGGCAGAGGCGGCGGGCAAGTTGCGTCCACGCCCGTGGTCAGTGACGGTGGATGGCGAATGCGCCAAACCCGGCAAGTTCGCGCTGGATGACCTGCTGAAACAGAATCCGGTTGAGGAGCGCATTTATCGTCTGCGTTGCGTGGAAGGCTGGTCGATGGTCATCCCCTGGCAAGGGTTCCCGCTGGGCAAAATGCTCAAGCGTTTCGAGCCGACTTCNAAGGCCAAATTCGTGCGCTTTGAGACGCTCTATGACCCTAAACAGATGCCGGAGCAGCGCAGCCGCGCCTTTGATTGGCCGTATGTGGAAGGCTTGCGCATCGATGAGGCGATGCATCCGCTGACCCTGATGGCGACCGGCTTGTATGGCAAGGATCTGCCGGGGCAGAGTGGCGCGCCGTTGCGTTTGGTGGTGCCGTGGAAATACGGTTACAAGAGCGCCAAATCCATCGTGCGCATCAGTTTCGTGGACAAGATGCCGACGTCCTTGTGGATGGCGACCGTGCCGGATGAATACGGCTTTTACGCCAATGTGAACCCCAATGTCAGCCATCCGCGCTGGAGCCAGAAACGGGAGCGCCGTATTGGCGAATTTTTCAAGCGCCCGACTGAAATGTTCAATGGTTATGCCGACCGNGTCGCCAGCCTGTATCGCGGCATGGATTTAAAGGAAAACTACTGATGCATATCCGTGAGCCCTGGTTCAGCAAGGTGTTCAAACCGGCTGTTTTCATATTGGCGCTGACGCCGGTGGCATGGCTGGCGTGGGGCGTGTGGCAGGATACGCTGGGTGCGAATCCGGTCGAATATTTAACCCGCAGCTTGGGGGAATGGACGCTGCGGTTTCTGTTGTTAACGCTGCTCATCTCCACATTGCGGCGGGCGACAGGCTGGGTGCAAGGCATGAGACTCCGCCGGATGCTTGGCCTGTTCGCCTTCTTTTATGGGGTGTTGCACCTGTTCAGCTATCTGTGGCTAGACCAGTTTTTCGATTGNGGGGAAATCGGGCGCGACATCCTCAAACGTCCGTTCATTACGGCGGGGATGCTGGCATTTCTGCTGATGACACCGTTGGCGCTGACATCTTTCAGGGCGGCGATGCGCAAGCTGGGGCGCAACTGGCAGCGGCTGCACAAGCTGATTTATCCGCTGACCCTGCTCGGCGTGCTGCATTTCTGGTGGTTGGCGGAATCCAAGCAGCGCCTGGATATGCCGCTGGTGTATGCCGTCGTGCTGGCGATTTTGTTGGGCGAACGTGTGTATCAGGCGGTCAAGGGGCGGTGGTTGGGCAACAAGTCATCCACGGTTGCTGTGCGGGTTGATGTGCATGCGCGCCCCGAGTCGGCTTGACAGGATTCTGCCGCTGACGACGTTCATTCGGCAGGCAGATGGCTTTTCAGGATGGCATAGATTTCCGGGCGGTGCTGTTGGATTTCAGCAACGCTCAACCCTTCCAGCGAATGCGGGTATTTCAGCCATTCCTCGGTTTCATACAGGTAATAATCAGGCGCAAAGCCAACTTGGTTACGGGCGGGTTTGTAATAGGGCACGGCGACGCGGATGTCCCNCGGCGCATTCAGCCGGGCTTGTGTGCGTAGGGTATTGATGATGGCTTCGATTGAGCGTCCGGTGTCAAACACGTCGTCGACGATCAGCAGGCGGTCGTGGTGTTCGACGTTCTTGACGATATAGTTCAGGCCGAACACTTTGACTTCGCGTGACTGCTGGTCGATGCCGCTGTAGGAGGAGGTGCGGATGGCGATATTGTTGGTTTCAATGCCATGGTATTGCAGGTATTCCTGCACCGCGATGCCCATCGGCACGCCGCCGCGCCAGACGGCGAGGATGATGGTGGGGCGAAAGCCGCTGCGCAGAATTTGATGTGCCAGCTGGAAGGAATCTTCCAGCAATTGCTGTGCATCCAGATACAGTTTTTGCGCCATGTTGATTCCCTAAAACAAGCCTGAAACCGTGTTATAGTCTAGCGCAGTACCCCGGGAATACGGAAATTGGCGTGGAAAAGACCTACATTGATGAAAACAGCCTGATTCTGGATGCTTTCAGGTTAGGCGTACAAGTGTTTGAGGACGGTTTTCGCCCCAGCTTTATCGTCGGGCTATGGCGCGGCGGCAGCACGGTAGGGATTTATGTGCAGGAATGCCTGCAAACGCTGGGTGTCAGGAGCGACCACATTGCCCTGCGCACTTCGTACCGGGGTTTGCCCTACTACCAGGACATGCTGGATGCGCCGGAAACGGAAATCCGGGTGCACGGCACGCAATACTTGCTGGAAAGCCTGAATGCGGATGACCAGCTGTTGCTGGTGGATGATGTCTTCAGCAGTGGGCGCAACCTGGACGCCGTCCTGAAAAAATTACGCAAGAACTTGAAACGCAATATGCCGGAGCAGGTGAAAATCGCCACGATCTGGCAACGCCCCTCTTACTTGCGGGTGGGTTTCACGCCGGATTATTCCCTCTATTCCACCGAAGATTGGCTGGTGTTGCCTTACGAGATGTGTGGCCTGACCCTGAAAGAAATCAGGTTGCACAAGCCTTTTCTGTTGCCCTATCTATGAGGCAGGGTCAGTACGACACCAGCAGGTCGTCGATTTCGTTCACTTCCTGGCGGATGCGGCGCATCACCGGCAATATTTCCAGAAACAGCTGGAACAGGTTCGGGTCGAGGTGTGAACGGGTCATGTCCTGCATCAGAGCCAGCGCTTCTTTTTCGCTCATGGCTTTTTTGTAGACGCGCTCATGCACCAGCGCGTCGTAGATGTCGACGATGCTGGTGATGCGGGCGGTAATGGGGATGTCCTCGCCCGCTATGCCATGCGGATAGCCGCTGCCATCCCATTTTTCGTGATGGCGCAGGGCGATTTCCGCCGCCATGCGCAGCACCGGGATATTGGAATCCTGCAACATTTTGGCGCCGATTTCGGTGTGGCGTTTCATGATGGCGAATTCCGTGTCGGTCAGTTTGCCCTTTTTCAGCAGGATGCGGTCGGGAATGCCGATTTTGCCGATGTCGTGCATGGGGGCGGCGATGCGGATGTCGTCGACCTGCTGGTCTGGCCAGTTCATGGCCTTGGCCATGGCGGCGGCGTACAGGCCGATGCGTTTGACGTGGGTGCCGGTTTCTTCGTCACGGTAGCTGGTCAGGCTGACCAGTTTGATGGCGATTTCTTCTTCACGCTGCTTGACCTTGAGGGTGCGGCGGCGCACTTCGTTTTCAAGTTTTTCCTGTTCCAGCAGGCCATTGCGCAGGTGTTGCAACTGGCTGACTTCGTCGATGTATTTTTGCCNCAGATTCTGGAGCAGCAGTACCGCCCGGCCATCCACCCACAGCGCGCTGGCTTCCAAAGCCAGCTCATTGCCGAACGCGTCGGTTTCAATCCAGGAGCCGGAAGGCAGCANGGCCGAGCGCTGTTCCTGCCAGTGCTGCTCGGCATCTTCCATGAAACAGCTCAGGTAAGNGAACGCCGTTGCCAGGGAGCAGTTGTCATGCCCAGTCTGGTGTAAATAGAGCAGCAACCAAACCGGCGGCTGGGTGTGTAGGCTGAAACTGTCTGCATCACGGCGCAGGAACACAGCCATATCCAGCGCGCCAAACAGACCGGGCAGCGAAAAGTCCATATCAGGTGCCGAATTGCTTGGCCAGATGCAGGAACAGCTCATTGACGCCCTGATCCCACTTGGCGCTGGTTTCAATGACGGCGTGTCCCTGTTGGCGCAATGGCAGGAGTTTTTCCTCGTCAATCTGCCATTGGTGCTTCAGGTCAGCCTTGTTGAGGGCGAACACGACCGGCAGGTCGCCAGCACTTTCTTGCACCATCTGATGGATGGAAAGGGCGACTTCCAACGACTGTGGGCGGGTGCCGTCAACCACGATGATGTAACCGGCCATGCCGCGCAGGTAGGCGGTGCGGATGCTGGTGAAGGCGTCTTCGCCTGCGATGTCCCAGATCATCAGGGTCATTTCCTGGCCATTGAGTTGGAGTTGTTTCTTGTCGATCTTGACCCCAACAGTGGTCAGGTAACGGTCATTGAACAGGCTGTCGACGTAACGCCGGATCAGGCTGGTCTTACCGACTGAAAAGGAGCCTAGCAGGCAGATTTTTTCTGGATCATGTGAAGTCCCTAATAAAGTTCGACCTTGTAGCGGATGCTGCGCTCATTTTTATGGGAAGTGGCAGGCGCTCCCGTTTGATNGGCGCNCTGCGCCCGCAGCACAAATGCGGGTATGCCCGTTTGGATCAGTGCGTCGCGCATATTGGCTGCCCGCTCTTCCGCCAGGGTTTTGTTGATGGTGTCAGTCCCGTTTTCGTCCGTATTGCCAATGATGGTGATTTGCGGGGTCTTATCAGCCAGTTGGGCGGTTTGCAGCAATTGGCGGATGGTTTGCCCCGTTTGCTGGATGCCGGGATTGTCTGGGTCAACATCCGCCTTGGCGTTGATAAATGGGAAGGTGGAAGCTTCCAGTTGCTTGACCAGCGTTGCCAATTGCTGTTCGTTGGCGGCGGTTTGGCGCGTTTGTTGCTCCTCCCGCTGCTTTTGTTGTTCCTGCAAGGTTTGCAGGGAGGTTTCCAATGTGGCGTTGCGGCTTTGTTGCTCCGCCAGCGCCTGTTTCAGCTGTTGCAGGTTGTCCATGAGCGCCTGTTGGTTTTGTTGGTATGTTGGGGCTGCTGCACGGCGATGGGTTGATCNTGCCTGGCTATGGCCATGGCGATAGGCGTAGATGGCATACGCGCCCCCGCCAGCAACAANGGCCAGCAAGGCCATCGCCAGCCACGGCTTGCGTTGTCGCCGGGGTGNGTATTGGTGTTTGAGGCACGGCGCGAGCAGGGTTTCAATTCCGGCGAACCGGCTGGTGTCGCCGTCATAGGACTTGAGTGGCTGGGCGTAACGGTCATGGATGTTTTCGGAAATTTCCGTCAGTAACGCACGCAACTNCCCTGGCGGCGTCCCACGCACCACCAGCGCGGTGATGGCGTAAGTATGCTCCACCAGCACGGTCAGGTCGCCTAGCCGCAGGGTGTCCAGGGTGTCTTCGCTATTGGTGGTGAAGGAGTCTTTGACGAAATCCTGGATCGCAGTCAGCATGCCGGAGACGATTTCCGGGTCTTTGCTGATGGCTTTTTCGGCTACCAGATGGTGCAGCAACAGCCCGGTTTCGCGGTGGATCAGAAAGACCTGCTCCACCTGATACACCAGTGTATGCATCAAGGCGATCTGGGCATAGCTTTTGCCGGTGAGCCAGGCGTCGAAACGCCAACGCCAGGCGCGCAGGGAAAAGCTCTGCTCCAGCAGCTGGTTGATGCTTTCCAGCAATTCGTTCAGCGCTTGCTGGATGGATTTGCGGATGGCCGGCCNCATGACTGGGTACAGCACATCGGCGAAACGCTTGGGTTGGCTCTGGATGGCATGGGTCAGCGTCTGCTCGACCATCGGGCTGAGTGCTATCGTCAGGGAGTCGTCCCGTTGCGCGCGCTGGCTGATGGCTTCGGAAATGACGTTGGCGACGCTGGCGCTGTATTTGCCGGAATGTTCAAATTGCTCCTTCAGCGCCAGCAGGTCGTCGTATTCCTTGCCGAACAACAGGTTACGCAACTGCGCGATGTCGGGGCTGCCCCGCATGGCTTACACCGCATTACCGGCTAATTGGTGGCTGATGTTGTCAAGCAGGGTGGCCAGCATGGTGCGGTCAACCTTGTCCTGACGCAGTTGTTCGCCAGCCTGCCGCAACTGGCCGAGGATGTCGTTGCGCTGTTCTTCCAGCATTTCGGTCAGCCGTTTGACCTCCTGCTCCANGTGCTGTTGCAGGCTGGCGCCGTCGGTCTGCAACTGGCGCTGCAAGCCCTCGATGCTTTTGCTGGTCTGGTCGAAATGTTTGCGGGCGATGGCGGTGTCGTCCATGCGCGCCTTGGCTTCCTGATCCAGCAAGTCCTGCAGCATAAGGATTTCGTGGTTGAGGTTGTCCATGTTTTTGCGCATTTCGTCACGCACGGAATTTGTCCATACCTTGACGAAACGCTCCAGCGTGGCCAGCCGCTTTTCATTTTCACGGATTTGTTCGCCGAACAGGATATTGCGCACCATGTCGAGGTTTTTGTCCTGCACGGGCGGCGTCAGTTCGATGTCTGCTTCTGTTGTGCTCATGGTTGTGACTTGTTGTTATTATGTTGAAGTGACCCTCAAGGTAGCATTGTTAACTGTGAGGAGCTATTTTTTCCGATGTAAGGCAAAGAATGCTCAGATGGCTTTACCCTCCTTGACGTATTCGCGCAGGATGGCAGTTTCAAGGCGCTTCAGGTCAAGACAGGCATGGCCGTTGGCGAGGGTTTCGATAGCGCAGTAATGGGTGATGTTGAGGATGCTGGCGCCGGACAGTTCGTGGCGGGCGGCGATTTGCCGCCAGTCGATGTCGTCGGCCAAAGGGATTTGCGGGGNGAAGGTCTTGCGCCAGAGTTGCAGGCGCTCTTCTGGGCGGGGNNCAGGGAAATGGATGATGGACTGGAAGCGCCGCACGAAGGCTTCATCGATATTGGCGCGCTGGTTGGAGGCGAGAACGATCAGCCCGTTGCAATTTTCGATGCGTTGCAGCAGGTAGGCGACTTCCTGATTGGCGTATTTGTCGTGCGCGTCGCGGATGTCAGTGCGCTTGCCGAACAGGGCATCGGCTTCGTCGAAGAACAGGATCCAGTCCTTGTGTTCCGCCTTGTCAAACAGCGAGGCGAGGTNTTTCTCGGTTTCGCCGATGTATTTGGAAACAACGCGCGACAAGTCGATGCGGAAAACATCCTGGCCGGTCTGTTTGCCCAGCAGGGCGGCGGTAAGGGTTTTGCCGGTGCCGGGCGNGTAGTGGAACAGGGCGCGGTAACCGGGTTTGAGCCGTTTCCGCATCCCCCAGTCATGCAGCAGGGTGCCGTTGTGTTCCAGCCAGTGCCCGATTTCACGGATCTGCCGCAGGGTGTCGGGGTGCAGCACCAGGTCGTCCCAGTCCATGCCGGTGCCGATATATTCTGCCGGGAAGTCGCTGCTGAAGCGCGGGCGGCTGACCGCGCCGAGGGTGAGTTCCTCCACCACTTCGGGGGCGAGGGTGATCCTGCCGCTCATGACGGGTTCGCCTGCGGGGACGGGCTCCAGCCAGAGGATGCGCTCCCGGGCGAACCAGTGGTCGCTGCTGAACAGGCGTTGCACTTCGAGGCGCTTTTCGAGGTCGTCGCCTGCGAGGATGAACTGGGCGGTTTCGCCGGTGGGGAGCAGGCCACGGTGGCTGGCACCGCGCACGCCGCCGAATTCAGGGAAGTCACCGCCTTCGGGGAGATGTTCGGCAATGAGCCGGGTGAAAATGTCCGGCAGCAGCGATGGNNGTAGCGCCAGCATCAACACCGCCAGTTCCGCATGATCGGGGTGGAAGCGTTGGATGAGGCGGGATAGCCCGTCATGCCCAGGGCTGATCGCCGGTTGGGCGGGTGTGGCGGCTTCCGCCTGCAAACGGCTGATGATGATGGCGCGCAGCCAATCAAGTGCCGCTTGCAGATTGGCGGTAGGCGGCGGGTCTGGCGTCATTAGGCAGCGGATTCGAAAAGGGCGTCCGCACAGTGGGTCAGTGCATTGCGCAAGGTGGTTGCGACAAAGGCGCGCAACATGTCCGGTGGGGCTTCGGCGGAGAGCAACAGCAGGCTGTCGCGGTAGCGGATTTCACCGTCCTCTGGGTTCAGCTCCAGACAACCGCCCAGCAAGCCGAAATTGAGGCCGCAACCGTATTCAGCGCCGCTGGCAGGTTGTCGGGAGCGATGGTTTTCCGGTAGCCAAGTGCCAGCATCAACCGGCCAGCAGCCTCGGAAACGACGAAAAGCGCGCCGCTGAAACACGCATCGTTGGGTAATGGGCAGGTTATGGCAAGGTAGCCCACGGTCTCTTGGGTGGAATATTCCCAGCCCAGCTTTTGGCAGAGGCTTTCAATGGCGTTGCGCCAGGCGTCGGTGGCGGTCATTAGCGTTTCCCTTTTGGTGGCTGGATATAGGTGACTTCCCAATCGACCACGCCAAGTTTGGTGTTGACCTTGAAGGGGTAGCCGCCGATGGCGTGGCGGGCGATAAAGGCGGCGACCTTTTCGTCCACCCGTTTTTCGACGGCGGCACCTTTCTTGTCAAGCACTTCTGGGTGGGCATCGTCCAGCACATCCTGCAAGGCGGAATTTTCCGCCCCCAGGTCGATGAACAGGTTCTGGACATCATTGAACGCGTCACGCGCCTTGTTCTTGATGGCGCGCACGGCTTCACGCCGTTCCGTTTTGCCGGAGTAGCCTTCCTTCGCCAGTATCGCGACAGCGGCCTTGACCGTCTTGCCGCCGAAGACGGCGACGAAGTGGTCGCGGATATTGCCCCACGGCACCACATGGCGGCGATGCCATTTGGTGGAGCTTTTGAAGGCACCGCCGGAGCTGCTGAATATCTGGCTGGCTCCGCCTTGCTGGACATGCAGGGTGCGCAATTCTTTTTGGTGGTGGAACGGAAGGTAGGCCGCTCCAGACCCAGATCCTGCTCGCTGATAATGGTGTCCGGCGCCTTTTTTGACCCGGTGTTTGGGCTTGTCCTTGCCTGGGCTGTTGGCACCGTGGATATGGACGGTTTCCTCCTCTTCGGATTCGGCATCGACCACCAGCTCCAGTTTGGAAAGCCGGTATTTGTTCTTGATGGCGGGCAGCTGTTTGCCCACTTTATCCAGCTCCGGCTGGGGGCGTTGAGCAAGGCGTCCGCCTCACTCAGCCCGCGTTCGAGATCAGCGCCCTTTTGCTCAGGGGTACGGGTGTCCGGCTTGCCATCCTTGCCGCCAGTCAGCGCATTGCCCAGCTTTTTCAGCATGCCGCCCAGCCAGCCGACGATCTTGTCCATGCCCTTGTCAATTGGTTGGCGGATTTTCCGGATGATGCCGACCACTTTATCCGGGATGCCGCCCAATCCGGCGAATTTGGCGAGGAAAGCGATCACCACCACCAAAGTGTTGGCCAGGGTCTGCTCGACGCGCTTGGCGGCTGGCATGATTTGCCCCGCTGCAATCGCGGCGATGGAGTCGATGAAGGAGGCGACCACGGCGGCGATCTGCTGGGCTTTCTGGATGAAGAAACTGACGGTGTTGTAAATGGCCAGGATGGCCTGCACCACTGCGCCCGCCGGGTTCAGCATGCTGACCAGCTTCACCACGGCGGCTTTCACCACTTCGGTGGAAATCATCTGGGTGATCTGGCCGATCAACTGGTCTTTCAGTTCGCTGAGTTCGGCCTTGATTTGCTCCCATGCCGCCATCAGTAGTCCTTGATCAGGGTGACCAGGATGACAGCGGTCTTTTCCAGCACAGCCAGCACCGGGTCGGGGATGATTTTCACCAGCTTGGCGCGGATCGCCTGCCAGGTCAGCCCCAGCACGGACAACACCAGCTTGATGATTTCCAACAGGCTGAAGGATTTGGGGATGTAGACGCCAGCTTCCGCCAACGGCTGACAATCCACTTGATCAGGGCGGCTTTCAGGTGTTCGAGGATATTGCCCGCGAACATCTGGAAGCCCTGCTTGCCCGCTTTGACCAGGTTGCCGACGAAGCCGATGGGGTTTTTCAGGATGGTGACAAACGCGCCCCTGGCCTTTTGGATGTAAGGCATGACGCCAGGGGCGACCACCGAGAACAGGATTTCCAGCAGGCTGACGACCTGGTTGAACGCCCAACTGAAGAACTGGCCTGCAATACCGGCGAACGCGCTGACGATTTTGCCGAATGCGCCCGCCACCGTGATGATGTCCTGGAAGGTCAGGGAGCGCAGGGTGTTGAGAATGGTGCGCGGAATGGCGCGGGCGAACCCCAGCAGCCCTGCCAGCGCGCCCTGGAACCAGGCCAGGCGCGCGCCACGGCGTTGCCTTTTTGAGGTTTTCCCAGATGTCTTCCTGCCCGATCAGCTTCATGAAGCCGCCGATCAGGGTGTCGGCGTTGCGCGGGACTGGCTCGCCTGTGATTGGGTCTTCACCCAGCAGCGCCTTGAGCAGGTCATAGCCGCGCGTGCCTTGCGCCAGGGCGGCCAGCGGTTTCAGGATCGCGTCCTTGACCAGTTTGAGGATGCTGCTGACGACGCTTTGGGCGAAGGCCAGCAGACGCGAGATCGGCTCGGTGAAGATGCGTTTGGCGCGGTCCCAGACGCCGCCGAGATCAAAAATGTCCGACCAGCCCAGGGAGTCGAGGAAACGGTCGAGCGCCGCCCGCAGGCCGCTGCCGATGTCGCCCAGGGCGGCCAGTTGTTGCTCCACCCAGGCTCCGGCCTTGCTGAAGACCCCGTGGTTGTCCAGCGCTTGGGTAATGAAATGGCCGCCTGGAATCAGTTCGATCAGCGCCCGCAGGATATTGGCGGCGCTGCGGTCGGTTGAGCGGCCACTGATGGGGTTGAACCCCAGGATGATGGTCAGCAGGCGGAAGCCGGGGATGTAATAAGCCTTGTCGGCGAAATAATCCAGCGCATCCTGGACTCCCAGGCGTTGGACGGGCGGCGGCGTGGCGGTGGTGCTGACCTGCTGGCTGCGCTGGATGGCGTGGCCTTGCTGGATGGTGTGGGTCAGTTCATGGGCGAGCAAATGCTTGCCTTCACCCGTCCCCGGTTGGTACTGGCCGCGTGAAAAGAACACATGGTTCTGGTAGGTGAAAGCCCGCGCGCTCAATTGGTTGTTGAGGCTGGCGGATTCGGCGTCGGTGTGGACGCGGATAGTGCTGAAATCAGCGCCGAAACGCGGCTCCATGTAACCACGCACTTCCGAACCCAATGGTTGTCCGCCCGTGGTTTTGTTATGGATGGCAGATTGGACTTGGGAACTGGGGTCGGCGCGCCGTCGCCGCCCTTGCGTTGCAGCTCTTCGGCTTTCTGGATTTTCTGCTCGGGTTCGGCTTTTTGTAGCTTGTCTTGCGCTTCGGCTTTCTGGATTTTCTGCTCGGGTTCGGCTTTTTGTAGCTTGTCTTGCGCCTCAGCTTTTGGATTTTTGCTCGGGTTCGGCTTTTTGAAGCTTGTCTTGTGCTTCGGCTTTTGGATTTTCTGTTCGGGTTCGGCCTTCTGGAGCTTGTCGTCTTTGGTGGGCGCGGGCGGGGACGCCATCCGCATCACCTTGTCAGCCATCTTGTCCGCTTCCTGCTCGAACTTGTCGCCCGGTTTGTTCACCGTCATCTTCGTCTGGATGGCGGGTTGGGCAGGGCTGAAGAATCCGTCGCTTGCCTTGCTGAAGAAGGGCTGGCTGGCCGTCTGCGTGGCGGTGCGGGACGCCGTTCGGGAGGTTTTGTGGGCGTGTGTTTTCATCCGCGCCATTCCACCCGCAATAACTGGGGCATCCACGGCAGCCGCAGCAGGCTGACGCCCCAGGGGAGCTGATCCAGCAACAGGTCATGGGTCTGCTGTTCCACCTGCAACAGCCAGCCGCCGTCGGNGGTAGGGGAAAGCTTGCCCTGACGCAGCAGGAAATTGCCGCGCAAACCGTCAGGGCTGGTGTTGCGCAAGGCTGTCCAGTGGTGGATGACGGCGTCCAGCAGGGCGATGGCTTCCGCCTGCTCCGCGTCGGTCAATCCGGCGTCCGCTGGCAACGGCGCATCCAGGGGCAGGCAGCAGAGGATTTTGGGCAGGGTCAGTTCGTATTCCGGGCTGATGCGCCGTCCGCTGGCCAAAANATAAAGCAGACAGGCCGCCCGTTCGGGTTGCAACAGCCTGTCTGCTTCCGCTATGTCCAAGGCGGTAANAAATTGCGGCAGGAATGGGTGCAGCAGGACTAGCCCTGCCTGCCCGGTGTACAGCGCTTGCTCCTGAACCGACGCGGCGTCCGGCACCCGGACAGTGTTGGGCAGCGGCAGTGTCGGCGCATCCGGTGGCGTGGGCGCATCCTGCGNGGCGCAATAAGGGGAAGGGACAGCGCTGGGCGCAAGGCGTTTGTCCGGTGACGGTTGGCGGCTGTCGCTGGCTGGCGTGCTGTCCACGCGGTGGTTGCCGCCGGATGTGGCGGGCGCAGGCCGGATCTCCGGCCAGAGCGGGGCAAACGTCCGCGTCAGTTCAGCATGGGTGTCAGCCGCCACCGGATTGACGGGCGGGGCGGCGTTCCGGAATTGCTGCAAACTGGTTTCCAGCAGGCGGATTTCGTCGACCCTCTGCTGTTGGCTGAGATGCAGGCAGGCCGTTTCCCATACGCTCAGGCTGAACGCTTGTTGCACGGAAGGGGGCAGCGGCGCGGCGTCCAGCCTGTGTAGGATGTGGCTGAGGGCTTCCGCATAATCCGGTGCCAGTTGTTGCAACAGGCGCTGGCGGAAGGGGAGGGAAAACTGCCAGGCCAGACGTCGCCGGGCGGCGGCGGAGGCGGCCAGCAGCTCCAGCAGGGCGGGTTTGAAGGCGGGAGCCGCCAAGGCGGGCGCGCCCGTCCGCCAGTCGGCCAGCAGCCGTTGCTCCAGGGTTTCGCCCGCCGCCAGTTGGAAATGCCAGGGCAGTGCGCCCGTCGCCAGAAAATGCAGGAAAGCGGCTTGCAAATGCTCCTGCGCGTTTTGGCGGCGGCTGATGTCCGGGTGGGGCGTCGCCGTGGCGGCTTGCCCGGCGGCGTGTGCGCAAGTGCGGAGCGCCTGGGTGAAGGCCTGTTCTGCCGCGGTTTCCCACACCGCCGCATCGCAGCCATCAGGCAGTTCGCCAAGATCAACCTCCAGACACCCAATGAGCCAGTGTTCATCCGCCGTGGCGAACCGGCTCAGGACGCGCTCGATGACGGGCGGCAACTGGTGACGGCACCAGTCCGACAGGCGCTGTTGCAAACGCAGCCCGTCCTGTTCCGTGCCGTCCAGTTCGGCATGCAGGTATTGCTGGTGGATGAGGTGGGGCATGGCGGGTGTTGTGCGGGGTTATGCGTCTTGCGTTTTGATCAGCACAGCCTGGTCAAATTCGATGGTCATGCCGTTTGCCAGCGGGTGGATGGCGCGCAGCGTGAACAGGCTGTCTTCCGCCAGCGGGTAGGGAATTCCAGCGTCGCGTCCGTNGCCGGTCAGCTCCGGCGGCAGCAGCAACCCTTGCCGCCACAACTGGTAGCGGACGCCATTTTGGCCTTGCACCCGAATGGCGGCGGCCTCGCCCACGGCGATGCTCTGGGGAGCCTGGATGGCGGGCAGGGCAGGCAATGCCGCCGGTTGCAGTTCAATGGTGGCATTGGTGCGGGCTTTGCGGGCGCGAATGTGCAGCGTCGCGTCAGGCGGCAGCGGCGCGGCGAGTTCCAGCAGCGGGGTTTGCGGGGAAAGCACAGCGGTCACCACGAAATCCCNCTCAATCCGCAAGCGGCCAACACCCTTGTCGCCCGCCAGATTGTCCGTCGCCCATTGGTGGAAGTAGGCGGGCAGGCTGATGTCCTCGCCATCCGCCGTCAGCCGGAAATGGTAGAAAACACCCCGTTGCCCGTTGCTGACCTGGATGGCGCGAATTCCGCCATCCGCCGCCGTCATGCGCAGGCTGAGGGGCGGAGCTGGATCAGGCAGCGTCAGCACGGTCACCGCTTGGCGCAATTGCACGGCTGAGGGGACGGNCCGGTCGCCCGCCTGATGCTGCTTTTCGGCTTGCAGGATGATCAGGCTGTCGTCCTGCACGGCGCCCAGCGTCAGCGCCAGTGGCGAGCCGTCACCCTGCAAGCTGTCGCTGGCGGCGGCGTAATCGGGCGGGGTCTGTTGCCAGACCGCCTGCCATGCCGGGTTCCTGACTTGCACAGCGGNGAAGCCCGCCACTGGCGTGGTCAGCACATCCCCGTCGCCTGCGCCGAACACCAATTCCTGATCCATCAGCACATGCCGGAAAGCGCGGTAACGGACGCCCGGCTGGCTGGCGGCGATCCGGACGACGGGTTGCCCGCCCGGCACCAGGATGGGGGCGGGAATGGCGACGGTCAAATCGGTGTTGGCGTATACCTTGAGCGGGAGGACGGCGGCCAGCCAGTCCGTCAGTTCGCCGCCGCCATCCGGCAGGATTTTGGCGGCGCGGATATGGAGGTCAGCGTCCGCCTCCAGGCTGCTGCTGAGGAGGGTGATGGAGCGCCCGCCGCCTTCGCCAGTGACCACGGCGGACAAGGCGGGCTGGTTGGCGTCTTGCGCCGGGAACAGCTGGTAGCGGACGCCTTCCTGCGCTTGGCGCACTTCCACTTCCACCCGGCGGCCAAAAGGAATGATGCGCGCGGCGGTCGGGCTGGCGGCGGCGTCCGGTTCCAGCAGGGCGGCAGGCGCGGGGTCGCCGCCCTGGGCGTCGGTGGAGCGGACGATTTCCGCTTCCAGATGGCTGTCGACGCCAACCCGGATGGCGGCGCTCTGTTGCAGGAAAATCCGGTACGGGTTGCTGGCGCAGTCATCGCCGCCCAGCAGCTTGCACGCCAGGATGCGGAAGGTGACGTCTGCGTTGATGGGCGGGGTTTCCAGCTGCGCTTCGCCGCCATTGCCGACGGCCGACAGGCCAGCCAGTGGGGCACCGTCCTCATCGCACAACTGGTAACGGACATCCGCTTGGCTCAGGGCGATGCGGATATNGGCCTTTTCCCNCGGTGCCGCCATTTCGCCCATGACCGCCAGATCGGACAGCGGGTAGGTGCGGCCAATGCCCAGCAAGTCCAGCAAGCGGTCACGGGTCGCGCGTACAGTCTGGTGCGGCGTCAGCGGATCGCCCAGGGCTTGCCGCCATGCCTGATGGGCGGCGGTGAATTGCGCCAGTTCCGTCGGGTTGAACTGGGGGAAATACACCGTGAGGTGAACCGGCGTTTCCTCACAGATCAGTGGCCGGAGGTGTTGGAGGTCGGCGGGCAGGATCAGGCTGACCTGTAGCGAATACGGGTCGCTGCGGCGCAGGTCGCGCAGGATGGGGCTGCGCTGGTTCTGGTCGCCAGGGATGGGGCGCAACAGGATATGTTCAACCAGATNACAGGCCAACGNTCGGTAGATCCCCAGTTTGAGGCGCAGGCGCTGCTCCAGCCCGGTGGCCGCGCCTGCTGCGGGTAGCTGGTAATTCGGCGCGGTGTGGCNGGCCTGCCCCAGTTCGGCGTAGTGTTGCAGGAAGGTTTGCTTGCGCCTGACCTGCTCGGCGGGCGAATCCTGGGTGAAGGTGGCGTAATCGCTTAACGGTTCGGCGAAACGGGCGAGCAGATGGTCGAGGAAGCGGTTTTTGCGTTCGTAGCCGCTGTCCATGGCTGCGATGAGGCTGTGCAGGCGGGAAAGGCGGGCGCTTTTGTCGGGCGCTGTCCAGATGTCCAGGAACGTGGGGCTGTCTTCATCCAGCCCCAGGCGCGCGTCATCCAGCAGTTGCAGGAAATAGGTCGGGGCGTCGGCGTCTTCCGCCGCGAACGAAAACAGCCGCCGGACATTGGCGAGCTGGGCGAATTGGTTCGCCAGCGCTTGGTCGAACAGCAGCAGATACGCCTTGAGCTGTTTCATCTGCGCCCGGCGCAACGGGCTGGCGGAAGCGGGCAGGCCATTGCTGTTGACGCCATAGATATCCGGGAACTGGTGCTGGATGGCGTAATAATCCTCGCCAATATGCCGGTCTTGCCCGCTGGGCAAAGGTATTGCTGCGGCGGGCGCGCGCACCGGGGCGCTGTCGGTTGGGGCGGAAGGTGTCAGGAGGATGGCGACGCTGCCTTTCACCAACGTGATGGCGGAGCCTTCCCGGTCGAGCCGGGGCTNGGCGGAACGCTCCAGTTTCAGCAGCCATTTTTCCCCGCTGGCGAAGGCGAAGCGCTGTACCGCCAGCACGCCCGGAATGTCCATCAGGATATGGATCAGGTCTGAGGCGCGCAGTTCCGTCCTTCTGCCGCTGGCCTGGAGCGCCGCTGAGTCAATGAAGCCGTGCTGTAAGGCGGNGCCGTCAAAAATTTCATCCGCCGCCGCGCCGCCCTCCAGCAACTCTTGNNCCAGGGGGCAAAGTGGACTGGGGGAAAAATAGGCGTCGATCTGCTCGTAAATGGCCTGTTGCAACTGGCTGGCGTCGCTCGCCGGGTCGGCTTCGATGCTGGCGTTGATGCGGATGGCCTGTTCGTCCAGCCGCGCGATGGCGAAATCTTCACACAGGCTGCGGCGCGCATGCAGGCGTTCCGCCACCTGCGTGCTGAGGTTGCCGGGGTCGCCGCGTTCCGTTTCCAGCCAGATCTGATACAGCCCCCGCAGCGTGATGGCGTCCGGTTGATCCTCTTGGGCGAGGCTCAGGGTGTTTTCTTNCCGGTGGAAGAAAATGGCCGGTATTGGCCGCCGNNGTTCAATCCAGGCATTCCTAATGCCGGGGATATCGACGATCTGTTTGCGCAAGTCCAGCAGGGTGACCGGGTGGGTGGTCAGTATCTGCGCNNATAGGCTGGCGTAAGGGTCATGGCCGCCTTCCGCCAGCAAATCCGGCACTTCGTAACTGATGCGGTAAAGCAGGTCGGTCAGCGCGTAGCATGCCTGCTCCAGAATGGTGACGCCGGGGTCGTGGGGGTTGTAGTCTGTCCACAACCGGCTGCCGAGCCGTTCAATGTGCTGGAGGCCAGCCTGTTTCAGAAGGTCGTAATCCATGCTGTTTCACTGCCGCCTGATGGTGGTGACGGTTCGCCCGGAATCTATGGGTTGATCGGGTTGATCGGGTTGATCGGGTTGATTGGATGCAGCGGCGGCAGGGGGATAAAGAACGTCCAAGTCGCCTGGAAGGTGATGCCATCCAGTGAAATCCAGCCGTTGTTGCCGTTCTGCATGATCACGTCGCCATTGGTGGCGATGTCGATCCGGCCAATGCTGTCGGGGTTGGTGCAGGCGGCGTGCAGTTCCCGCCGCGCCGGGCGGTAGCCGTTGGGGAGGCTGAAAATGGCTTTTGCGTCTGCCCGCTTTTGACCAGCCCGCGCAGATGCACAATGCCGAACGAATCCTTGAAGTAACCGGCGTCGTTGAAACCGCCGCCATAATTGACCCAGCCATTCAGCAAGGTTGGGGCAACCCAGTTTTCCTGGGTGATGGAGCCTGCGTCCAGGCTGCCGGTGATTTTGACGCTGCCGGTAAATTGCGCATCGCCGTTGTTGGCAATCACCAGCTTGTCGGCGTTATTGATGCGGAGGTGGAGGTCGGTCGGCGAGTTCAGGTAGACCGTGCCCGCGTCGCTGCCGTTGAACCCTTGCAGCAGGGCGTAATTGCCCGCCTGGGTCTGATCCAGCGTGTTGGTGCCCCAGAACACGTAACGGGATGGGTTGGCTGGCCAGGTTCCCTGGGTCAGGGCACCCAGTTTCAGGCGGCCATTGATTTCCAGCGCTTCGGCGGGATTGGTGACACCAACGCCGGTATTGCCGTTGGCGTCAATGAACAAGCGGCTGTTTTTGTTGACGTCATTGATGCTCAAACCGGCGCGGGAACCATCGGGATTTTTCAGGCTGAGTGTCCAGGCAGGCGCGTTGTCCGCCAGCTTGAGGTAGAGCGACAACGCATTTTGCTGGGCGGAGGGGTCAGCTTCGACGCTGAACGGGCTGTTCGGCTGCTTGGCGACCCCGTCATCTTTCTGGTTCAGCATGCCGTCGATCAGGTCGGCGAAATTGCGTTCCGTGGGGATGTCATTCTTTTTGAAAAATGACTTCAGTTCATCCCGGTTGCGTTTGTTGCTCAAGTCCATGACGTTTCCTCTTTGCGCTGCATGGCGTGAAGGGTGGTTCAGCCGACGATGAAGTCCAGCCCGATCCGCATATAGTTGATGCCGTGGAAAGACTCTGTTTCATAGCCGCTGTCCGGGATCAGGTCGAAGACGTGCTCGGGTTCGGGAACCAGGACGTCGGCCTGCTGGTTGGCGCTGATGCTGTCGCCGTTGCTGTCGATGCTGACATCGGCACCGAAGAAACTGAGCTGGGCGATGTAATCGATGTAGGGGAGCCTTTCCACGAAATTGATGATGCTGTTGGTGTAGATTTTGCCGCCAATCACAATGTCGGCGCCTTCCTGGTACGCCCAGGGCGCGAGGAAGCGGTTGAGCGCCCCGTTCAAGAGCTTCCGGCTGTAACCGACATCATGGCCGGGCAGGAAGCGCACCCCCATCCTGATCCGGAACGGCACATAACGGGCGTTTCTGACCATGACCGTCGCCGCCTCCGGAGCCAGGCNCTGCAGGTGGGACTGGATGCCGGCCAGCAGGTCGGCTGGCGCTTTGGGTTCGAACGGGTTGGCGGGCAGGCGGTTGCGGATGTCCGGGATCACCACCACCGTGACCGCGCCGGGTGGGGCGTCCGTTTGCAGCAGGGCGGCGGGGACGCACTTGGCCTTGTAGATTTGCGGAAAATGCTCCAGCGTCAGGTGCTCATAATCCCAGCGGGTCAATGCCCGCTGCTTGTGCCGCAGCCGTTCGCTGACCCGGGTATGGAAGCTGCTTTCCTGTTCAGCGCTGTGGCCGCCGAATGACGTGTAAGGCTGGCGGATGGCCTTGACGCCAGCCAGCGGCGTGACCAAGCGGGTGATGGTTCCGCTCGCCAGCGGTTGCCGCCAGTGATCCGGCGCATTGCCATTGTCAACCAGCGTGGCCGCCACCGCCTGGGTGTGGATGGCGATGGTGTCGCAGACGCTGTTGGCGGCTTGCCCGATGCTCGCCCGCAGCCAATACAGCTCCGGTGCCAGCAGGGTGTTGGGGGCGCAGGCGGGCAGCGAAACCTGCATGACGCCGGAATTGATCAGCCNCCGGGTTCCATCGCTGAGGATATTGCCGTTTTCCAGCGGTTGCCAGCGGTTGCCACTGAGGTAGTCCCAATGCACGGTTTGCGGCGTCAGGTCGGCGTCGGCGCTGCCTTCGGCCAGCTGGAACAGCAGGTTCAGTTGCTGGGGTGGCTGGCATTGCGCCAAACCGATATACAGCTCGCCCGCCTGTTTGAACTGCGGCAACAGGCTGCACAGGCCGGTGGCTGCATCGGGCTGGATTTCCGCATAACCGAACGGGTGCAGGTGGAAAATTTTCGTTGCCCCGGCGTTGCCCGGATAATCCTTGAGCGTGATCACGGGCAGATCGGCGGCGTAATCCAGCGTCAGGGATTTGATGACGGGCGTATACGGCGGGTTGACCCGGTAGTTGTTGGCGTCAATGGCGTCAGCCGCCCGCTTGTTGGCGATGGCTGTCGCCAGCTCCACCGCCTTGCGGGTGGCGAGGGCGGGGTAGGCGGCGTGCTGGAAATCCGGGCTTTGCAATTCCCAATACACGGTTTCCGGCTGCGCCAGCGGTTGTTTCAGGGTAATGGGCTGGTCGGCAAACAGCGTCGCCGCTGTAGGGTCGGCACCGCGCGCGCCGATGCGGATGGCGAAAGATTCCCGCTTAAGGTTGCCCGGATAATTGCGGTAGTAGTCCTCCGTCAACAGGTCAAGGTTTGCCCATTCGGTATGGAAGCTCAGGCGGGACAAGGGCTTGACGGCCAGTTCGGGGGCGGCGACATAAAAGCGGGCTCCGGCGGTTGGNNCCCGGCCGAAGGGTTCAAAGGGTTTGTGGCTGTCCAGTGCTTGCAGGTCGTTGCGGATTTGCAGCTCAGACAAGCCGTCGACCGTCACGCTGAGGCGGATGGCGGCCAGCAAGAGCGGTTGCAGCGCCGGGTAATGNNGCGGCTGTGGCCGTCTGGTATCATTCTGGAACAGCAGCTTGAGCACCGGCCATGGCGCGCCCTGAAGCGAGCCGGTGGCAGGCGCGGCTAAAGCTTCCTGTCCAGCACCAAAGCGGAGGGTGAAGCGCAGGCTGCCCGCGTCCGCCGTCAGCGTCTGGATCTGGGCGGCCACCCAGCCCGATGGTGTGCTGCCCAGCGCTTGGAACAGGCCATCCAGCCCGTCAGGGAGCGGGGGTGGCGGGGTTTGGGCGGCGAGTTCCAGGGTCAGGGTCAGGGTGCGTTCGCCCTGGTTCAGCAGCAGCATGGGCGAGCTGATCGCCAGCCCGAATTCGGCCAGCGGGCGCGGGGTGCTGGCGGCGGGCGGCTGGCCGAAGGTTTTCCAGCGCGTGCTGATGCCGGTGGCGTCAGCGGGGTGCTGGCTGAGTACGGCGGTGACGTCTTCCGCCGCATACAGGCCACGCCATTCCTCCTGCTCGGCGGCGGGGTCACGGCCTTCCCGGTTGCGCCAGGCGATGGTCAGCATTTGGGTTGCCTTGTCCCATCCGGCGGCGCTGACAACCGCCTGCGCCTGCAAATCCGTCAGGTAGGCAAGGTCGGCGCGGGTCATGAACGACCCCAGATCGTTCAGGGTGTGNNCGCCGGGATTGTCCAGCACCACTGCCAGCATGGCGGTCAGGATGGCGTTGCTGTCGGTGGCGGGGGTGATGAGTTGCTGGAGCTGTTGCTGACGCCGCTGAAATATCCTGGCCTTGTACGCGGCGGCCAGGGTTGCATACGCCCGGCTCCAGGCGGCGGCGTCCGCCTGCGGGTTGAAGGCGGTGTTGAGGACGCTGTAAAGCGCATAGGCCGACAGGTAAAAGTAGCCCTGCATGGCCTGAAGGCTGGCGTACAGCGCATCGATGCCGCCGATGCCGTCCGCCAGGTTGGCGGCGTTAAGCCGCAGCGTTTCCCGCAGTTTGCGGCTGAAATCCGGCAATGGGGTGAATTTCGGTTNTTTGCCCGAGGCTGTTTCCAGCAGTCCGTCCAGATACGCCCATTCGCCGTCGATGCGGGTTTTGGTTTGCATCATCGCTTCAAAACTGGCCGCGCCGACATCCAGCAGGGGCTTGAGCCGGGTCTGCAAAAATTCCTGCACCAAGGGTTCGGTGCGGTGCTGGTAAAGCTCGTCGAGCGTGGCGATGTCCGGCAGGCCGAGGAATGACGTTTTGGCGTAGGGTTNCAGCCCGAGGGCGGCCATGAAATGGGTCTGGAAATCATCCACCCGGATGGGGGTGCCATTGTCACGGCGGGTGGGCAGGGTGTAGGCGTCGTCCTGGCGCTTCAGTTGCCCGGNCCGTTCCAGCGTCCGGTTGATCAGCCCCCAGTCGGCAGCAAACTGGGCGGCGGACGCGCTACCGTCTTCCGGTTCGCGCCGTTGCTTGAGCTGCATCAGCTCGTCGAAACGGACGAATGGCAGGTGCAAGCGGTCGTGGACAAACGCCAGTTGCTGGAACAACGAGGCCAGCAGCGGGAAATCCGGCGTCCGGGCACCAAGGGCGGCGGGGAGGGNGTAGGGCGGCAGGGCGTCGCCCACGGCCGGTTGCCCGTAAGTCATGCGCAACAGCAGCAGGAAAGCCTCCTGCCGGGAGGCGGGGCTGTCGCCATGCGCCTCCAGCAGGGCTTCCCGCGCTGCCTGCAAGCCGACCAGCCGCTTGTCGGCGTACAGGGCGCTTAACCGGGCGACCTGCGCTTGGCTGATCAGTGCGTCGGCGTCCGTCTGGTAGGCCAGTGGTGTGCCCGCGCTGTCCTTGCCTGCATGCAACAGGCTGCCTGCAGGCAGCAACAGGGCATCCTGCTGTCGCGCCAGTTCGACCAGCACATGGACGTGATCCGGCTGCGCCGGTTTTTCCTGCAAGCGCAGGAATTGGCGGAAATAAAATTCCAGATGCCGCCGGGTCAGGGTGTTGAGGCGCTGGGTGGTGGCGTCAAGCAATTGCAGGAAGCTGAACAGCAGCGCCAGATGGGGCTGGCGGCATGCCTGCGCCTTGGCCTCTGGCAAGGCGTCCGGGTTGCGGATGAACGCGAGCATCTCGTCCGGCGTGATGTCGGCGGGGAAGAATGCCCGCCAGTCGCCGTCGGCCTGATCGTTTTCCGCAAAATAGCGCAGCTCCTGGCTGTAGTCCCGCAGGAAGCCGAGCCAGTCCTGTAAGGAACGTTCATCGACCGCCACAGAGTCCGGTTGCAGGGCGGCCTTGACGCGCATTTGCTGGCTGACGCCGTCGCGCAGGCGGTTGCCGCATACGAGTGGGTCAGCCATCCGGTAGTTGCTCCGCTGGTTGTGAATGGGGGCTGTCAGGTTCATAGCGGTTCGGGCAGCCGGGTCACGGTCGGGGTGAGGTTGAGATCCGTGCCTTCCTGCCGGTAATAGGGGTAGACGAAATTGAAGCGGGAATTGGTCGACTTGACCTGGTAGGTGATCTCGATCAGCACGGCACCGTCCGGGTCTGGCGTGTCATCCAGGCGCACGTTTTCCACCCGGATGCGGGGTTCGTGGTACAGGATGGCGGATTCGATCTTGTCCGCCAGCAGGGTTTTGATGCGGGTGTCCAGGGTTTCGAACATCAGCTCTTCCAGGTTGCAGCCGTAATCCGGTTGCATCACCCGTTCGCCGGGGCGGGTGCCGAGCAGGATTTCTAGGCTGGAGGCGATATCCGCTTCGCCTTCCAGCATCACCACGCCGCCGTTGCTGCGGTTGAAGGTTGGCGGGAATGACCAGCCGCGCCCGATGAAGCCGTAATCCATGGCGGTCAGCCCCCAATCAGGACGGTTGGCGCGCCGGGGGCAGCACCACGCCGCCGCCAGCGCTCATGTCGCCCACCCGGGCGGCGGGTAGGCCGCCGATCAGGACGCTGGCGGAGCCTTTGATGATGGCGTCAGCGCCGCAGGTGGCGCTGACGGTGGCGGCGGGCAGGCCGCCAATCAATACGGTGGGGACGCCGGGCGGCAGGATCGGGGTGGGAATCCCCAGTGTGGCGGGGCTGCTGATCATGTCGGCGATGCGGGCGGCGGGAAGCATGTCCGGGCTCCTGGCGATGGGTTCGCAGTCAGTTGATTTGCACGATACCGCCCTGGATGACGGTGGTGGCGCTGCCTTTCAGGGTGGCGCTGGCACCTGAGATTTCCGCGCTGGCCTTGGCGTCCAGCTTGACGGCGGCCTTGGCCTTGAGGTCGGCGTTCACGGCTTCAATCTTGAGGTCGCCCTTGGCTTTCAGCACCAGATCCTTGCTGCTTTCGATGCTGACGCCATCGGCGTTCAGGGTGATCTTGTTGCCGTTCTGGTCAGTGATCAGCACGGCCTTGGCGTCTTCCGACAGGGTGATCTTGTTGCCCGCCGGGGTTTCCAGCGTGATGGTTTTCTTTTCGTCGTCGAAATTGAGCCGCAATTGCTTCCGGCTGAGGTAGCCTTTGCGGAAATTGTCATCGGCGGCTGGTTCCGGGGCAGGCCGGGCGCTGCTGTGGCACATGCCGAGGATGACCGGCTGGCGCGGGTCGTCATGCAGGAAGCCGACCACCACTTCATCGCCAATATCAGGGCGGAAAAATGCGCCGTATCCTTTGCTGGCGGCCAGGGTGGCCAGCCGCGCCCACACGCCTGCGTCGGCACCGCCTGCGCTGTCGGCCAGCGGCAGGCGCACCTGGATGCGCCCTTCGCCGTCAGGGTCTTTTTCCAGCGCGGCGACAATCCCGGTTTGCAGGCCGCTGACCCCGGCGAGCAGCCCGGCGGCGGGCAGGGGGCGCAGGTTGTAGGCGGCGGCGAACAGTTCCGGGTTGAGGCCGAACTGCACGTCGGTTTCCCAGTTGCCGCCCGCCAGATGGTGGCGCACGCCGGACACGTACAGCTTGCCCGCAAAGCGTTTGCCGATGCCGGTGATTTCAATCAGGTCGCCGGGCAGGATGCCCGCGAAGCCCTGGCATTTNNACCGGCCGCGTATTTTGGCGAGGCGTTCTTTCAGCAGGCGGGCGTTCGCCCAGGCTTGCAGCTCCGCTTGCTTGAGGCGGCCGCCGTGGCGGATTTCCTGCACTTCATCACCGCTGGCTTGCGCCAGATCCGCAGGCGACAGGTTGCCCGCCGTGCTCAGGGACGGTTCCTGGGCGTCGGCTTCCAGGCGTTCCTGCGNCGCCCGGCCCCAGGCGCTGGCCTTGACGCCCTTGCTTTGCCAGCGGGCGTCGATTTCCGCGTCCAGTTCCAGGATGGCGGCACCGTAACGGAGCGACAGCGCCGNCTTACCATCAGCGGCGGGCGGCGCAATGCGGAGTTTGCCGTCTTCCACCCGCACCACCATGCCGTTGGCTTCGGCGCGGCACAGCAGGAAATCCCAGTCGCTGGATTCGTATTGCGGCACCGCTTGCAGTTCCGGCTGGGTGGCGGCCACTTCCGCCTGCAAGCCGTGCGCCTTGATCAGCGTTTCCATGATGTCGCTGTCTTTGGGGTCGGTGTGGAAGCGGTTGTGCAAGCCATGGGTCATCTTGAAGGCGGGGTCGCGGCATTCGATGTTCAACTGGCTGCCCTGTTGGCGGATGCGCACGCCGTGCCGGGTGATGACGCCGCGAAACACACTGCTGTTTTGTGAACGGTAGCCCAAGCGGATTTCAATGCGCTTGCCGGGGATGAAATGCTGGGCGTCACTGGCGGCGAAGGAGGCTTTGGCGGCGTCGCCGTCCTGCAATTGGACGGTGGCGCTGGGAATGCGGTTGAGTTCGCGGGTGACCACGATGGACAGGAGCTGGAACTGCCCGGAAATTTCCTGCCCCTCCACCAGCAGCGCGGCGGTGCAGACATCCGGGGTGGCGGGCGTGGGGACGCTGGATTCGTTGCTCACGGCGCAGGCTTGTCGACGGGTGGGAACAGCAGGGTGGAGCCGGGTTGCAGGGTGCGGAAGTTGTCGAGCCGGTTGAGCTGCGCCACTTGCAGGTAATAACGGGAGTCCCCGTAAATCTGTTGGCACATCAGCGGCAGGGTGTCGCCGCGCTTGACCTTGCGCATGTGGGTCAGGTCGGGCGAGCTTTTGTTTTCCTTGGCGGCGCGTTTCTGCTCTTCAATGCTGCTTTTGAACGTCACCTTGGCGGTGGCGCGGATCGGGGTGCCGTCCGGCCTGAACAGCTTGTAGGTGATGGCCAGCTCCGTCACCCGCCCCTTGAAGATGGAGTTTTCCCNCCACACCAGCTTGAAATGGCGCGGCTCGTGCGCGTCGCCCTTGTATTCCACCAGCACCTGCCGGAAGCGTTTGAGGTCGGCGGCGATGGAGTCGCGTGGCTGGCCGTCGATGATGCCGGTATTGTCGAACAGGAATTCAATGCTGATCTCTTCCGGCTCGGAATATTCGTACTTCAGCTGTTTGCCGCTGCTGCCGTGTCCCTGGCCGCCAGAGGAAAACTTGAGCTTGTAGGATTGCGTGTAGGATTCCGGGTTGATCAGCGCCTCAAACACATCGTCCGCTTCCTGGACGCCGCCGCTTTCCGCCTTGGCGGAGTCGGAGAACGCCAGCACCAGCATTTTTTCCAGTTTGCCTTGCGCCGCCATCAGCGTTCTTCCCTATTCCTGAGGATTTCCAGCACCTGTTCGACGCATTCGGCGACGAGGGCGTCCTTGTCCGGCGTTTGCCCGGCGGCGGGCGCGGGGCGGGTGCCGCCGCCGGGCGGATTGCCTGGCGCAGGCGCGGGCGCGGCGCTGACGGCCACGCGGATATGCAGTTCTCGGATTTCGATCGGCATCAGCCTGTTCCTGTCTGGAGGGTGAAATAACGGTAAGAGAGTTCCAGGGTTTCCACCACAATGGCGTTGTCATTGGCGTTGAGGTCGCTGACCTGCCATTTTTTGGGGATGGCGTGCGCCACTTTCCAGACGCGCAATGGTTCGCCCTGTTCGTTCATCAGGATGACGTTGAGGTCGGCGGGGGTGAAACGCCGGTCGCGGAAGGCGTCCAGAAACCAGTTGATGACGCTGGATTCGGTCAGCATGCCGCGCTTCAGCACCATGTCCGCGTATTTGGTGCGCACCGGCAACTTGTGCTCGAAACGGTTTTCGCCGCCTTCCTTGAAGCTGTCGTAGTCGTATTCCACCGACAAGCCGGACACGGACTGGAAGCGCACGTCGTTGCGGTCCTTGCTGATGCTGAATTCCACCTTGTAGTAAAAGCCCCAGGGTGGATAGTAGTCAACGGCGGTGTCAGCCATCAGATTTTCATCAGTTTCAGGCCTTCGTGAGCAATTTCAATGCTCTCGATGGCGACTTCATTGGCGTCCGATTTGAGGTCGGGGGCGGTGACCTTGACCGGGAAACAGCGGGTGGCAGACCGTGCGGCCACCGGGGTGTGCTGTTCGTTCAGCAGGCGGATGACAACATCGCGCCGCCCGTTGACCCGGTCGTTGCCGATGGCGTCCAGCCAGGTGTTGTAATCAAAGTCGCCTTCGAACTTGCCGCGCTTCAGGGTGATGTTGCTGAACTTGCGCAGCCCCGGCATTTTGATCTTGTTGAAATCCTTGCTGTCGCTGTGCCGGTATTCGATGACCTCAACTTGCATGTCGAGGCCGGTGACTTCCGTAAAGCTGATTTTTGCGCCGCCCCAGTCGACCTGAAAGTGAAACCGGGGTAAGGGGTATTCCTGTGCCATGATGTTTTCCGCCTAATGAAATGGAGGGAGGGGTTGCCGCTACCGATCAGGATTCAGCCATTTTGTGCGAGAACCTGAGGATGATGAATTCGGCNNGCCGCACCGCCACCATGCCGACTTCCACGATCAGGCGGCCTTCGAGGATGTCCTGCGGGGTCATGGTTTTGCCGAGGCCGACGGCGACGTAAAAGGCGTGTTCCGGTTTGACGCCCTGCAAGGCACCCTGCCGCCACAGCGTGGTCAGGAAGTTTTCAATCATGGCCTGCACCTTGACCCAGGTGTTGGCGTCGTTGGGTTCGAACACGAACTGGCTGGTGGCCTTTTTGATGGAGTCTTCGGCGAAATTGAAGAACCGCCGCACATTGACGTAGCGCCATTCGTTGTCATTGCCCGCCAAGGTGCGCGCACCCCATACCAGCGCCTTGCCGAGGAAGGTGCGCAGGGCGTTGACGGATTTACCGGCGGTGGCGTCCACGTTCAGGCTTTCCTGATCCTTGTTGGACATGGGGATGGCGGGCTGGATGACGGCGTTCAGGCTGACATTGGCGGGCGCTTTCCAGACGCCCCGGAAGTTGTCGACGGCGGCGTAAACGCCTGCCATCGCGGCGGCGGGCGGCAGTTTGCAGGGCATGTCGCGGATGGCGGCTTTCGCCAGCTCATAAACACGGTTGCCGCCAGCTTGCAGGGTGTCCAGCATGACGGCCGCGCCGCCGTCGATGGCGACGCTGGTTTTGGTTTCGTCAATGCTGAAATCTAGCACGGTTTCGAGGTTGGGCGCGTAGGCCGCCCCGTACTTGAGGTTGTTGGCGCCGACGCCGTTGTTGCGGAAATTGTCGATGGCGGTGAGCAGGTTGGCGGTCGGGTCGGCCAGGGAAATGTTGTCGCCGTGGGCATCCATGATGACGAAGCGGTTTTTCAGCTCGGCGCATTGCAGCAGGGCGGCGTCATACAGGGCTTTGCAATCGGCGATGGTAAGGTTCTGTGCTTCGGGGAAGACGATCAGGGTGGGTTCTTCCTGCTTGACCAACGCCGCCAGACCGGCCTGGAGCTCGGTTTCAACCAGGGCGTCGCCCACGGCGGCCTTGTAACCGCCCACCGAGACGATGTAGCNACTACCGCCACCTGCGGCAAAAAACAGTTGCAGGGCGTAATACATGATGTGCCGGGAGCGTGCTGCTTCCGTCAGCGCGGCCACCGCCTTGGAGCCGCTGACGGTGACCGTGACGCCGGTTTCAGGTTGNNTGCCGCCAAAGTGGGTTTCGTATTCCACCATGGAGGCGATCCGCGTGGGCTTCAGCCGCAAATCAGCCGCCACCTGTCCGTCGGCTTTCTGGGTGTAACCGATGAAGGCCGGGATGGCCGTTTCCACCGGCGCGATGGAGGGAGGGAATTTGGGGATTTCTTCAATATAAACCCCGGGTGTTTTGTATGCTGCCGCCATGGTGTTTACTGCCTGATGGGTTGGTTAGGAAGGGTTGGAGCGCGCAAGCCCCGCTGTTCAGGGGATTTGTGCAGGATTCGGTTGACGGTTTCCGCAATGAGCTTGTCTTCGTGCTGAACCGCTTTGAACTGGAGATCCAGNNCGCGCAGGGTATAGAGGACGAAGGGGTATTGCTTGCCGCCCAGGGTGCCCCAGAGGTGGTTCACTTCCTCCATGCTGGGCGAATACAAATCCAATATCAGCTTGAAGGTTTCCAGTTGGTCCAGCGGGTTGGGCGGGGCGTTTGCGGTGATGGAGTCCGGTGCCACGGTGTCCGGGGTGAAGGTGGTCTTGTGCTGGAAAAACTGGANTANCCGCGACAGCATCAGCAGCGCGTTGCTGTAATTGGTGTGGGTGGCGCTGAGGAGGATCTGGAAATTCAGGAATACGGGCGGGTTCTGGTAGGCGGCGGTCAGCGTTGCATCGTTGCGCACATAGTGGGGCGTGTTTTTCAGGGTTTNTTCTTCGCGGATATTGACCATGGAAAACAGCAGCGCATCTCGGGGCGCACCGCCGCCTCCGTTGGAGAAGCCTTCGGCAAGATTGCCGAGTTTGGCCTGCACGGCGGCGTTGTAATGGTTCTGTAAATGAGCGTTTAGCTCATTCATGATGATGGTCAAGGCATGTAGGATCATGGGAATGGATAAGGGAACCGGGAGGCACGCTACCGCCCTGCCTGGATGTTGTCGGTAAGGGCATGTTAGCTGGAAGGAATGCAGCGCAGCCGGTTGTCACCGGCCTGATCCGTTACGAAACAGGATATTCAGGGAAGCAGCCCGCAGAGTGATGGTCAAGGATGAGTCGCCTCGCTAAATTCCGACTATTTTCCTCAAGCTTTGCCTATAAACAGTAGCCAAGATTTGCAGTATTTTACATTGAATTATTTGATTGATTTTTTAGCCATGTTTCATGAAGTCGATAAACGAGATTGTTTTGGCGCTAACCGCAGGCTAATACCCTTGACAGCCTTGTCCTTGCTATGATGCAGGCGTCAATGTTTCACGCCACAGGAGCCGCTAGTGGAAAATGTCGCCAGTCACAGGAATCACCATAACGCCCTCATCCATGACCCTTCTTCCCACCTGATTGCGCAGGAGCCTTATTACGTCGCGGTCGGCGATGAAATCACCCTGTTCGAAGCCGCTTACGCCAGCCGCTTGCCGGTGCTGCTGAANAGCCTGACCGGCTGTGGCAAGACCCGTTTCATGGAATACATGGCGTGGAAGCTGCAACGGCCA
Organism: Candidatus Thiothrix singaporensis; assembly: GCA_013693955.1. GTDB lineage: Bacteria > Pseudomonadota > Gammaproteobacteria > Thiotrichales > Thiotrichaceae > Thiothrix > Thiothrix singaporensis. Next base: position 289,614 of record CP059265.1, read on the forward strand.
ATGGTGACGGTTTCCTGCCACGACGACCTGACCACGTCCGACCTGGTTGGGCGCTATCTGGTGAAAGGTGGCGAAACGGTGTGGGTGGACGGNCCGCTGACCCGCGCGGTGCGTTCCGGCGGCATCTGTTACCTGGATGAAATCGTCGAGGCGCGCAAGGATACGATGGTGGTGATCCACCCGCTGGCGGACGACCGCCGCATTATGCCGATCGAGAAGCTGGGGCAGTTGCTGGAAGCGCCGGACAGTTTCTGNCTGGCCATTTCCTACAACCCTGGCTACCAGAGCGTGTTGAAGGAGTTGAAGCAATCCACCCGCCAGCGTTTTGTCGCCATCGAGTTCCAGTACCCCAAACCCGAACTGGAACGGCGGATCATCATGCATGAAACCGGCCGGACNGAAGCCTTGGCCAACAAACTGCTGAAACTGGCGGACATGACCCGCAACCTCAAGGGCAATGGGCTGGAAGAAGGTGCCTCCACCCGTTTGCTGGTGCATGCAGGCAAGCTGATCGCCCGGGGCGTGGAGCCGCGCGTCGCTTGCCAGGGCGCGGTTGCACTGGCGCTGACCGATGACGGCGACATGATCGCCGCCATCAATGAACTGATCGGCGCATTGTTTTAGGGGCAGGTTTGAAAGCATCCCGTGAGCCTTACACCGCCGCTTTCCTGCGGGAACGGCTGGAAGAATTGTTCGAAGTCGAGTTCACCTTCCTCAAGGTGGAAGGGCTGGTGGCGGCGCTGCTGCCGCTGGATCGGGACACGCAGGATTTCATCCTCGGTTGGGCGGTGCGCCTGCTCAGCACCAACCTGTATATCAGCCACGAATTCACCATCCGCGTGGTCGATGCGCTCGACCGGCTGGAGCGGCGCGTGATCGAAGCCTGGGCGCTGCATGCGGCGGACACCTTCGACCGCTCCGGTTTGCGCCCGGCGCTGGAAGTCATCCAGCAGGTGGACAGCTTCCTCCTGAACGCCCACGCCCACGCGGAAGGGGTGACGTTTGCGGAGGTCGAGCCGGTGCTGTCGACCTTTGTCTGCGGTCTGGCGNNCCGCCGCCTCACGCTGGCGCAGGGCGAACAGGTTTATACCGATAGCGAAACCCTGTTCCTGCCGAATATCTCCGCGCAGATGGAAAAAGCCAAGGACAATTTCCTGCTGTGCAAGGCGCAGGTCGCCTTCATGTGGGCGCAGACCCGTTTCGGCAGTTTCCGGGTGGATTTTGAGCAGGCGTTTGCGCGCTACCCGGATCGGGATCAGGCGCTGGTGGCGTTCCGNGCGTTGGATACGCTGCGGCTGGAAGCCTGCCTAGAACGGGAGTTGCCGGGTTTGTGGCGGGACATGCAGCGGCTGGAAAGGCTGCATGGCGGTGGCCGCTGGCGNATGCAGGCGGTCTGTTCCCGTTTGCGTTCNCCTGACGCCACCGTCAACGACGTGCTGGCTTTGCTGCCGGAAGTGCTGGGGATGGAGTTTCCGCAACGTGTTTACCAACCCCGCCTTAATCCTGAGGCAGTCACCGCCTGTATGCGGGCGCGGATGGAGCGGGANAAAATCCTGTTCCGGGTGAAGCTGGCGGAACTGGCGAAGGAGCTGGGCAAGGATAAGGACGCCACGCCGCCCGACCTTCCCTTATCAGGGGAGGAACAAGAGAAGTTGCCGCCGGAGTTCGAGGCGCGCGAGGCGCAGCAGGGCGAAGGCGTGGAATTGGTGCTGGAGGACAAGCCCATTGCGCCGCCGGAAGACATGAAGCAGCTGATGACCTCCATCATGTTGGATTGGGGCGAGATTCCGCCGGAATTTCTGGTTCCGGCGGGTGACGGCGAATACGACCCTGCCCTCTATCAGAAGGAGGAAAAGGATGTCGAGGATGTCTGGAAGGGTGTCTATCACGAGGAAGGTGCCTTCCTGTACAGCGAATGGGATCACGCCCGCCAACACTACCGGAAGAACTGGTGCGTATTGCGCGAAATCGAGATGACGGCGGGCGACCCGGCCTACGTCGACGGGGTGCAGGAAAAATACCAGGGGCTGGTCAAACACCTGCGCCGCACGTTTGAAGCGATGCGGGATGAGAACCGGCTGCTCAAGCGGCAGGCGCAGGGCGATGATGTGGACATCGACGCGCTGGTGGAGGCGCTGGCCGACAGCCGCGACGGCAGCGAGATGAGCGACAAGCTGTTTCAGCACATGCACCGCGCTGACCGCAATCTGGCGGTGATGTTCATGGTCGACATGAGCGGCAGCACCAAGGGCTGGATCAATGAAGCCGAACGCGAGGCGCTGGTGATGCTGTGCGAGGTGCTGGAAACGCTGGGCGACCGTTACGCGATTTACGGTTTTTCCGGCATCGGGCGCAAGCGGTGCGAAATCTACCATATCAAGCGTTTCGACGAGCGCTACGACGCCGCAACGAAGGCGCGCATCGCCGGGATTGTCCCCAAGGATTACACCCGCATGGGCGTGGCGATCCGCCATCTGAGCCAGAAACTGAACGAAGTGGAGGCCAAAACCCGCCTGCTGATCACGCTTTCCGACGGCAAACCGGAAGATTACTTCGATATTTACAATACCCAATATGGCATTGAGGACACCCGGCAGGCGTTGTTTGAAGCGCGCCGCACCGGGATTCACCCGTTTTGCATCACCATCGACAGGCGCGGCAAGGATTATCTGCCGCACATGTACGGCCACGCCAACTGGGTGGAAATCGACGATGTGAAAAAACTGCCGTTGAAGGTGGCGGATATTTACCGGCGGCTGACGACGTGAACTTTAAGCGCCCTTGTGGCCAATTTATCGGTGGGGATAATGCGATTTGAGATTTATTTGAGTATAGAGGGTAATTGTTTTGACCCTGTTAAGTTCAACGGCACACTTGATAAATCTATTGCAGGTGATGTCATCCATAGGCAAAAGATTGGTGGAAACAGATTGAATTCAGATTCTGCTCTTATTTATTGGCGTTCAACGCCATGCGAGGTAAGTGATGCTGAATATCCAGAAGATAAACTGCTTAAGCTGGTTGATTCATTAACTGTCGATGTGCAGGACTTGTTAAAGACAATGAGTGTCAATGTTTCGGTGAATATTGTTGAATACCGGATGCAACAGATACTCCAAGGGGAGTGTATTTCCCTCTTGTCTAATAAAGGCCGTCGCTCAAATAAACGCAAATGTGGATATGGATATTGTCCGCGACATGACATAATATGATTAAAGATTGGGATGTAAACTTATTAGGCGTAGAAGCCACTCATAAGAGTGGTTTAAGAATCAAAAGACAACCCGATAAGTATAATGAGAAGCCGGAGTGGGTGGTCGTATTTCAACCTCACTCAGATGAAACCGACAATCCGTTAATCTCTGAGGGAATCGCATGTTTCAATCATGTTAATGCAATCAAAATGCTTGGGTTTTACTTGAAAAAACACTCGCTTCAACTTGAAGATATTGTTTTGATTACAAATGAATATGCCAAAGTGAAGTATAATAGATGCATAGATACAGAACAGTTGCGCTCATATCTTGACGGTCGGGAGTTCTTTCCGGTTGATGTCATTAGTCTTATTCGTGCAGCAATTTATTTTTACGGGAAAAAATAAAATATAGAGGCTTTATCAAATTATATGCGTTAGTATGGATTAGATCCAATCTACTTACGTATAATGGCATGGCGCGCTTAGTTTTATATATTGATGAATAATCAAGATTTGAAAAAGAAATCCATAATGTGGACTGGTCAGACTTTAATGGCTCATCCATGTATGACGCCCAAGCTGTGCCTTCTGCGCTTTGTTCGCTTATGGATCTTGAGGATTCTAACATGGTTGAAGACGTGGGTAATAAGCTAATCAATGTATTGGGAAGTGACCATGCGGGTGTTTATTATCCTGTAGTGTTTAAGGCATTAGATTATATTGTTGAGATGGCTAATAATACGGATCATGAAGCGTGTAAGTTATGCGCGTTAGCGGTGTTAAACGATCTTTATTAAGTGCATGAGCCAAAGTTTTCGTGCATTCCACTCCCATAAACCATTGAATTTCAATGCGGTGAATGCGCGAAAACTTTTGCTGGTTACTTAATGTAATTATAGAGGCAAGGTTGAAATGAATGGCCGTATTCCATCTGACGAGGATTGGGGTGATTTCGAGAGAAATCATGATATTGCTCATGCGTANTCGATTTTTTCTGGTAGAGATAATAAAGAGGTTCAGGAAGAGTTTAGAAAAAATGCATTAATGAGATGTTTTGATATTGGATATATGCCAATAATTCCATTTCGCTATTATCTTTTAGGGTTAAGGGATTTTATTATTTCGGAAGCTGATGGTTACTTTGAAAAATCAACAGCAGTCGATTGTTTTGTTGGGTTGATTGAAAATAAACTTTGCATATCGCCAGAATATATATGTCCAATTTGGAATGAACTTGTGAATGCTGTTGAAATTATCTTAAGTGGACAAGAGAACTTTGATATGGATATCGATATATATGGGGATTCGCAAGCTAGACTTAAGAAAATGCTTAATATGGTAAATGATAATTGTCAAGACTCGAATGATCATGGGTCTTTTCTTAAATAATTCAGGTTTTCCATGGCTATTATTTAATAGTCTAATCAGTTTTAGAGAATATCAGATGATCGATTCATTGAAGGGTCTATCCGGCATCATTCTCTTGGAGAGTCTTAATATATATGTATGAAAGCTTTACTTCATGAAAAGCAAACAGCATAAATGTGATGCAATGCACATTTTTACAGGCGCTAATTGCATTAATCTGTCAATCGGGGAAATAGATCAGCGATGGTTCTTAGTGTACGAGTCGTTTGCATTAGAACAAGATGTCAGGGCTGGTGAAGCATCATCAGTAGGGGATAGAATTTCATCTACAAGCATAGCGATAAATTTTTGCCCTTTTTGTGGAAAAAGTTAATTATTTACTTCATTAAGTAACCAGCAAAAGTTTTCGCGCATTCGCCGCATTGAAATTCAATGGGTTATGGGAGTGGGGTGCACGAAAACTTTGGCTCATGTACTTATCCAGAAGCCAACGGCCTGTACAATGCAATTAATCATGTATAGGTTGTCAGCGGTGACCTAATTGGGTTGGCGAGTGGATTGAATTTCAGACCTAGTTAATGGTTTACGTGCGTCAGCTTCGCTTCTTCAAATGCCCATCAGCCCGAAAGGAGAGAAAATTCCACAATGTTGTTAAATTGGGGTCATATAAGTGGATAGTAAATTGATGGAGATTGATTTTTAATTCAAGCTTGGGGATACTGTGATGATAATGATAGATACGACAAGTTACTTAAAATAATCATTGATTTAATAAATTCATTCTCAGATAAAAATAATGGGACATTGTTGTGGTTAAAAACGAAGCTGCCTAATTTCGGAGAGAATATATTCTATGATCAGGAAGCATTAGAACTTCATTTGGTGGAGTTGTTAGAGAAATCGGCGAAATTTGGTTGTAAAGAAGCACAATATGATTTTGGATGTATTCTTTATGAAAAAATGAAAAAGAAGAGGCTTTGCTTTTTTATGAAAAAGCTGCCATGCAAGGATATGCTCCTGCCCAATGGGTATTTGGAATAGATACCCTTTATGGTGTTGGTGTTGAAAAAATCATGAAAAAGGAAAGCTTTTTATTGAGCTATCAGCAGGACAAGGATACGAATATGCTCTTGACTTCCTAATAGAATCATATACAAAAGGTAATAATGGGTTTGCAGTTGATGATGAAAAGGCTAACAAATGGATATTTGCTAGAAATATTAATCAATAAGAAGGGGGCATTCTGTGAAAAAGATTAAAGAAAACCATTCATAGTTTCACAATTCAAGAATTCTCGTACAAATACCTAAGACTGTGTGAGTTCTGGACGTTGGATACCTAAGTGACTTGAGCAATGAGATGAATTTTTACGAAGAAATTTTTGTATGGGTAAGACAAGATGATACTTGTGCAATTCGATATAGCTGTCTGAAAAATTTGCAGACAAGGCTGTATTGTGTCCAAAGTGCTGATTTTTATTACAGCTATAACTTTAATAAAAATCAGTTTGATAGGCAATTCTTAGAATTATTGCTTGAAGAAGACCCAATAACTCGGTGTGAGTGGTTTAACTCTTTAGAGGGGGCGATTCTTCAACATATAAAGGACTTTTCCTAAAATATTTCATGTGTTAAAAGGGTTGGCTTGATTGATTATCTGGTAAGGCATCCGATTTTGCTTGGCCTATACGGGCTATCGCCCAGATGAGTAAATGTATGGTAATAGGGAAGCAATCAGGCATGATTACGACTCGGTGCAGTTCTGCAAAAATGTTTGTTATTCTGTCAAGATGTTATTGAAATGGATAAAGTCGACATTCAAATAATTGATTATCTATGGGAGCTGCCTTCTGATACGGCTTTTCTTTTGTCTCCTCATGCTGATGAGATATTCAATATGCCAGCAATCAATGCTGAGGAAGGTGTAATTCGTGAAAGAATAAATAGTCTTATCATGCAGGGCTACTTAAAATTATTCCCGCATGAAGGCTTGAAAAGTGTAGAAAGTGGAATTATTGGCTTGAATGTTATTGGGCTAACTGCCAAAGGAGCAAAATTATGGGAATCTATATTTCTCCCTGATTGGTCAAGGTATGTTCTTGCGATTTCATATTATATAGAAGGCAACCACAATGGATATATTGAAGAGTATAACATATCAGCCATTAGTAATGATAAATTGGATGAAATATTATGCTCTATTCGAGATAAACTCAGTCATGGATTTTCTTTAAATAGGGTATCCCCATGGTCGGCCACATATTGGAAAAGTTTCGACAGGGGATATGAGTTAAAACTTACCGTAACAGAACCGTCAATCAGTGACTTCATAAACAGCTATTTGTGTAGTTTGCCAAAAGATTGGCGGTTGCCTCCTGTCATTTGAATAGATGTCAAGGTTCGAATGATCATAGATTTCCTTTTGAATAATTTCAGTTCTTCCCACATCAAAAGTAGACACATTAAGAAGCGAGCTGTTGGTAAAAATCGACCGAAGTGCGGTAACCATTAACAGAATGATTCATCCCGCGAATAATCGGCATGAGCGCCAAAAGCAACGGTTATGACAATACAGGGAATGGGCGGGTTTGAACTATAAGCATCCTGCTGGAACCTGAATGATCTTATCCGCCAGCATCCTAATGGCGCTGCTATTGTTTACAATGATCCCAATTGGCAAGTCATGCAGTTCCACAAACTGCCTCAACGCGGTTAGCTGTTTCGCCGTCGTTTGCCGCCCGAATTTGACCTCAACTGGCAAGGTTCCAAAGCTGCCATCCAGTACCAGATCAACCTCTGCGCCATTCTTGGTGCGGAAGTAGTAGTAATCCCAGCGGGTGGCGCGGGTCGCCTGTATTCCCTTGATGATTTCTTCGGTGATGAAGGCCTCAAAGTTCTGGCCAACCTGCGGGGAACGCAGCAGCGCTTCGCGGGTTTCGATGCCCGCGAGGTAATGCGTTAGGCCACTGTCACGCAGGATGCCCTTAGGCATTTTCAGCGCCGACTTGCTCTTGCTGGCTTCAAATGCGGGAATAGTGCGCCAGATGTAGGTTTTGTCAGCAATTTCGATGTAATCGCGGATCGTGACCTCTGATACATCCACTGAACGCCCAAGTTGCGCCTTGTTGATGATGGAGCCGGAGAGGGACGCCAGCATGCGGATAAACCGTTGGTAACGGATGCTGTCCAGACGTGGGAACAGCCGCCGGATGTCGCGGTTGATGTAGGTCTGGTAGTAGTTTTCCATCCATACCCCGAACGCATACTGGCCTTGCGCCAGTACGGGTTCAGGGTAGCCGCCGCGGAGGAATAGCGGTATGGCGTCCTGGATCGGGTTTTCTAGGGATTTCAGGAATTCCAGTGTGTCGGTTGTCAATGGGTTTTCGAAGATTTGATAGAAAGGCGGCAATGGTTGTTGGAGAATTTCATTCATCTTCAACGTGCCGATTTCCACAATGGCAATTCTTCCAGCCAGTGAATCGCTGGCGCGTTGCAACAATTCGGNGGAACTGGAGCCTGTCAGGATAAACCGCCCTTTTTCTCCCCGTTTGGCGTCAATGACGCCGCGCAGGTGGCGGAAAAGATCAGGGTCTTCCTGGGCTTCGTCAATGATGATGTGGCGTGGGTGTTCGTGGAAAAAGAAATCGTAATCGTGGCTGATGAAGTCATGGTCTGCTGAGTTTTCCAGGTCGAAGTAACGCCATTCTGGGCGCAACTGCAGGCTGAGGGTGGTTTTGCCTGTCTGCCGTGCGCCAATCAACAACACCACCGGGAACAGGCTTAACAGCAAATTGATTTTGGATTCCAGATTACGCTTAAGACCAGACATATCCAAACTTTATCTTAGGATTTGTCTGGTGTAAACCTACAGCTTCGACATCCAGTGCTCGTGGAACTGCGCTTCAGGCAACTGCCAGACCCGGGTATGCAACTGGCACAGCATGTCGGCATCTTCCAGGATGACCAGCCGCTCGCTGTTGGAAATNNGGCTACCGCGTTCCAGCAGCCGCTTGACCAGTTCTTCCCGCTGGTGGCGTGTGCCTTCAGGGACATTGGAGCGCTGCGGGATGTAGGTCATGTGCTGGCGGAACGCCAGCGGGTCGACGATGACGCGGGTGAACAGGTCGCGGGTTGACATGCAAGGGTTCGCCAGCATCCGCGCATGGTTTTCCTCAAAGGCTTGCAGGACGAAATCCGGCTCGACTTCTTCAGGGGTGCGGAACAGCGGATTCCGCGCACCGGTCTGGATGCTGGTCAGGATGGCCAGCGGCACGGCCAGTATCAGCCCGGCAAGTACCGGCGACATCCACAGGAACGTCATTGGGTTGACCAGCAACAGCAGGCCGCCCCATCCCAGCCCGGCCAGGCTGACCCAGCCATATTCGCGGGCGGCGTCATCCCAGGTGAGGCCACCGCCGGTGCGTTGCTGTGTGCCCCATACCGCCTTCTTGCCGCGCAAAACCTGGACGACAAATTTGCTGTAATACATCATCCGCACCGGTGCGGTCACCATCGACAGCAGGGTTTCGGTCAGCACGCTGGCGGTCAGGGCGAACACGCCGCCGAATTTCCGGATGGAATGTTTGCGCGCCGCTTGCACCAGGCCGAAGGTCTTGTAGAAGAACAGCAGAATAATGGTCAGCGCCAGCAGGGCGGTGTTGCCGGTCGTGAGCGGAATCAGCGTCAGGTGCGGGTAAAACACCGCAATGGCGGTCAGGATCAGCAACCAGCCCAGCCAGATGGGGGAGCTGACATAGGACATGATGCCACCCAGCAGCAGGAAACGGTGCAGGTTGGATATGCCGTGCGACCAGATGATATGCCAATGTTGCAGGTTGCCCTGGCACCAGCGGCGGTCGCGCTTGAGCGCATCGGTCAGGGTTGGCGGCGGGCGTTCGTAGCTGCCTTCCAGGTCGTAGGCGAGCCAGGTTTCCCAGCCCGCACGGCTGAGTAGGGCGGCTTCGACAAAATCATGGCTGAGGATCTCGCCGCCCAGCGCGCCGCTTTCTTCCAGCTTGGGCAGGTGGCAATGCGCCATGAACGCCTGGGTGCGGATAATGACGTTATGCCCCCAGTACTGGCTTTCCCNCAGCCACCACCAATGCAATCCGGCGAAAAATACCGNGCCGTACAGGCGGTTGACGAATTGCTGGCCGCGCGCATACAGCGTGTCCAGCCCTACCGTGTACAGCGGCGTCTGGATCAGGCCAACGCGCTCGTTGCGGTGCATGGCGTCGACCAGCCGCACCAGCGTATCGCCGGTCATCAGGCTGTCGGCGTCCAGCACCACCATGTAGGGGTGGCGTCTGCCCCAGCGGCGGCAGAAATCCATGACGTTACCGCTTTNTTTCTTGGTGCGGTGCTTGCGGCGGCGATAGTGGATGCGTTCCGAGGAACCGACTTCCTTGCACAGCGCCGNTCCGGCGGCTTCTTCACGCAGCCAGTTGCTGGCGTCGTCCGAGTCCGACAGGATGTAGAATTCGAAGTGCTGCAAATGGCCGGTTTTTTCCAGCGACTGGTAGATCGCCTGTAAACCGGCGTAGACGTAAGCGATGTCTTCGTTGTAGATGGGCAACAGGATTGCGGTGGTTTCCAACGATTGCAGGGGGAAGGGGGTTGATGGTGCCGAGGCGATCCGGTTGAGGCCTCCCCGGTTCAGTACCCATAAGCCCGCCGAAGCAGTCATGAAGCCCAGCGCCAGCCAGAAAAACAAGACCGCAAACGGCGTGACAACCAGCGCTTGCCAAAGAAACGGCAGTTCAGGCGGTAGATTTGCACCCAACCAGAAGGTTGCCAGTCCAGTTAGCAGCGTGATGATGGAAAAATANNCCACGCGCCGCTGGAAGGCGGTTATTTGCCAGAGCCTCTTCCCGCTATGGATGTGCATTTAGTGTGAATGGCGCACAGGACGTTGGCGTGAGCGCGGCGGCAACAGGGAAATCGCTTGCAAGGGGGCAACCCGGATACTGCTGCGCTCAAAGCGTGGTGGTCTGGGCGCGGAGTTCTGCTTTGCTGTTTTGTGGTTCTGGCAAGGGGTTGGTGTTGTTACGGTTTTTGCAGTGGCAGGGAGCGTCCTGTGCATTGGTTTGCAACAGCGCAAGCTCTTCCTGGGCTGTGCTGATGAACAGTTGGATGAGCTTCGGTTCGTTGAAAACGTTGGCGTGAGCAAGTTTGAGTGTTATGCGTGATAGGAGTTGCTCACGTTCAGCATCGGGCAATTTGTGCAGCTTCAGGTAGTCATTTGCACGTTTTTTTGCCTGCGTCCAAGCGTCCATGGAGGAGGAAGAACCCATTTGCACTACGTTGGGCAGGGTTTGTGCTAGTTGTTCAGTCATCTGTGTCAATCCATTCAGGGTTGTTAACTGTCAGGTTGTATCCTGATGTTGTTGTTCTTGCTCTGCTGCGCTCAAGGCGTATTGCATAGCGCTTCCGGAATTGGATAAGACCATGTTTCGCTCACCGGGTTTCGACCGTCTGTCAGACGGATAGTGAGTTCCATGGNGTATTCACATGTTTCCGGGAAAACAGCTGCTATGACCCGCCAGCCTTTAATATAAGGGTTTTCCTGTACGACGGCAGGCTTGGTTTGCCCTTTGCCGTTGAATTTTACCTCTGCTTTGGGAAGCTCCGCCAGTTTGGGAACTTTATTGAAGTCCACAATAAAACGGATGCGCCCCTTATGGCCTGGCAATCCATCCACCGCCTGATTGGTGGCGCGGGTGGCGACAACCTTTCCGGTGATGTGGGAAGGCGGGTCATCCGAGCGCCATGACAGGCGGTAGTGCAGATGCGTGAATGCCTGGCCTGCGGCGCTTTTCCAGTAGGCGACCACATTGTCATACATGTCGGATTGTGTCGGCAGCCGCAATAACTGGACAGTTCCCTCGCCCCAGTCTTCCAGCGGTTTGACCCATACGCTAGGGCGTAGATGATACCACGCTTCCAGGTCTTGATAATGGTCGAAATTACGGTCCCGCTGCATCAGGCCGAAGCCCGTGGGTGATGTCATGGGGTGTGATTCGACATTGAAAAAGGGGACTTCTGATAGCGGCTGCCAAGTCCACTGTTTCCCTTGCTGGAGCAGCAGGCCATCGGAATCATGCACTTCCGGGCGGTAATCGCCGTATTGGTGGGNGGAGTTTTCCCCGTGGAAGAACATGCTGGTCAAGGNGGCGACGCCAATCTCGGTGATGGCTTTGCGCGGATAAAGCTGGGTTTCCACTTCAAGTTCAGTGCTTTTGCCCGGCGTCAGGGCAAAACGGGTGGCTCCCGTGGTTGAAGNGGAGTCCAGCAGGGCGCAAAAGTGAAGTGTTGCGGCGTTTTGCGCCGGTTTTTCCAGCCAGAATTGGGTGTAATCGGGAAATTCTTCCTGGCCTTCCACTGACGTGTTGATGGCGAGGCCGCGGGAGGAGAGGCCATAGTGCTGGTCTTCAGCGAGCGCACGGAAATAACTGGNCCNCTGAAACACCAGGGTTTCACTGTGCATGTCGCCTGAATCGGTTTTGCCCATTTTCGACAGGATGCGAAAGCCGGTGAAGCTCATCTTGGCCTCATCCTTTTCTATGTGGAGATCCTTGACTTCCGAGTAGTCAAAATATTTGCTGGAGAACTTGATGGGTGTCGCCGAGCCGTTGTCCCATTCGAACAGCTCAATCGGGTAGATGTAATGCATGCCCGGATGCATGAATTCCAACTGGAACGGCAGATCCTCATCCCGCCAGAAGGTCTTGAGCTGGCGGAACTTGATATGTTGGTAATGGTCATAAGTGATCCGCCCGGTATCCACCTGCATCATGGGTGTTTTGCTGAAAGGCTGATGGGAAAGTTGTTCTGCAATCTGTTTGACGTGATTGAAACAGCCTTCATCTGCATGAGCGGAAAAGTTTGTCGCCAACAGCAGCAAGATGAAAAATAGCCGACAAGGCAGGTTGGATTTCATGGTGGGTAGGATACCGCAAAAATGCTGTTTGTTCAGTAGGTTGCCAATATTGACCAAAGGACTTGGGGCGGAAATTCTAGAGCAGAATCCGTGTTGCGTCCAGCGGTATATTGTTGGCACGGCGGTTGGTTGGTCGTATAGTTCGCTACCATAAAGTGAAAGCCTAACAACAAGGAAGCAGAATTACATGAAGCGTGATATTTCGCTGGACATACTGAGAGGCGTCATGCTGGTCATCATGGCGGCCGACCATTTCGGAGAACCCATTTTCCAGCACTTGTATGAATTTGCCGGGTATGTCAGTGCGGCAGAAGGATTTGTGTTTCTATCCGGGATGCTGGTTGCCCTAGTTTACAGCCGCTACCATACAGCAAACGGACAATTGCTGGAAAAGCGCATCTGGCATCGCGCAGGCGTCATTTACCTATACCATCTGATCGTGGTGCTGGCGGTGTTCATCTTTACGGTGGCGACTGAGTTGTCCGGTGCCTACTGGAAAAGCTTCGCCACTGAGATGCAGGCGGAGCCGGTGCGNGGGTTGTTGTCTGCGATGGCTCTGGTCTACCAGGCTCCCATGCTGGATGTGTTGCCCTTGTATGTGATTCTGATGCTGGCGGCNCCATTTGGTTTGCGTTTGATGTTGCAGTACCGCAACGTCGGCGTGGCGATGGTGTTGTTGGGCAGCATCGGGTTCTGGCTGGCGGCGCAATATGGCGGCGGACGTGCTGTGCTGGCGTTGTTGCCCCATGCGGTGATGGTGCGGGTTGGCGCATTTGATTTCATGGCGTGGCAACTGGTGTTTATGTTGGGCATGACACTGGGGTATTTGCGTTTCAGCAGCAAGGGTGAATTGCCCCGCATCAATGGTTGGCTGTTTACTGCTAGTGTGGCTGTGGTGGTGTTCCTGTTCCTGCAACGTCATGGTCATATTCCGGGTAATATATCGCCCGTCGCCGCTTGGTTGCAGGAGTACCGGCATATTGCGCGTGACAATATGTCCTGGTTACGGCTGTTGAATTTCTTGGCGATGGTATGTGTCGTCGCTGGTCTGATCACCTTCCACAAGCGCTATGGGATATTCAGCTGGCTGGCATTGCCTGGGCGTTGGCTGGCGTTTCTGGGGCGCAATTCCCTTCAGGTGTTTTCCTACCATCTGGTGGTCTTGTACTGCTATATCCCCTTCCGTTGGGGGCANTGGGCGTTGACCGACAATCAGAAGTGGGTGTTTTTGGCCTGCTTTATCACTAGCTTGAGCCTACCAGCCTGGTGGTATGAGCGGTGGCAGCGGCGTNNAAAAAGACGCGTCCAATTTACAGAAGCAGCCGAATTTTACTACCGCACCAACAAGCGGATTGATGGCTGTATCAGGATAATGTTAATGCTGTGCGCAAGGGATTAGAGCTTAAATCCCTTGTGCAGCGCCACAATGCCGCCGGTCATATTGGTGTAGGCGACACGTTCAAAGCCAGCGGCTTCCATCATGCCTTTGAGGGTTGCTTGGTCTGGGTGCATGCGGATGGATTCTGCCAGGTAGCGGTAACTGTCAGCGTCGTTGGCGATCAGTTTGCCCATCAGGGGCAAAAATTTGAAGGAATACTGGTCGTAAATCGGCCCAGACCTGGAGCCACCGGCTTGGAAAATTCCAGCACCAGCAAGCGCCCACCCGGTTTCAGCACCCGGTGCATGGAGCGTAAGGCGGCGTCTTTGTCTGTGACGTTGCGTAGGCCGAAAGCTATTGTGATGATATCGAAATAGTTGTTGGCAAAGGGCAGGCATTCGGCATTCGCCTGCACATAGCGGACATTGCCGCCGATCCCCATATCTGTCAGCCGCTCACGCCCGTTTTCCAGCATGGAAGCGTTGATGTCTGACAGGACAACCTCTCCCTCTTCGCCAACGATTCGTGCAAATCTGGCAGCAAGGTCGCCAGTGCCGCCCGCAAGATCGAGCACCCGGCTGCCGCGCTTTGCCCCTGCCGCATCAATGGTCTGGCGTTTCCACAGGCGGTGAACGCCAAATGACATTACGTCGTTCATAACATCGTATTTGTCGGCTACTGAATGAAATACCCCCGCCACCCGGCTAGCTTTCTCATTGATGGGTATTTGTTGAAAACCGAAATGAGTTGTTTTGTCCTGTTCTGTCATGATGACGTGTTTCCCTGTTGTTCACATTTCGGGTCATTGTAACAGGCTGACGCTATTTCTACATGGAGTCGGGTTATGAAAAAGTTGATTGTAGGTCTGGGATTGACGGCGCTGGCGGTTCCCTCCGTTCAGGCAGGATGGACGGGAAGCATTGAAGATATGCGCACCATGCAGGCTAACGAAAGCAGGCCAATCGTGCGCGTCAAACGTTCCTATGTGGACACTGCATCATGTGGGCAATGCCATATCCGCTACAATCCAGCAAAGCAGCATACCGCAAACCCTTACCAGCGCCGTCCGCCACAAGCGACAGGGTGGCAGCGGTCGGCACGGGTGACACCGCATATCTCGCAACGGCAGCCATTGGCGCGGCCAGTGCAAATGTATGCTTACTACGCGCCGCAGCGCCACTCGGCGCAACAACCACCGCGGGTTTACCGCATCGTTGGTCAGGCGCAGCCGATGTGCCGTTACATCCGTTAAGATTAGAGGGGCATAAAGAATTTTGCCATCCAGGCAAGGATTCCTTCTCGCCAAACTAATGCAGTAAAGCCAGCCATCGCTAACCATGGNNTAAAAGGCATTGGCAGGCTTTCCTTGCTGCGTTTTACTAGCATCCATAAGATGCCGAAAACTGCCCCAAACGCTGAGGAGGCAAAAATGACGAAGGGCAATATCTGCCAGCCGCCCCATGCCCCTAGTGCAGCTAACAGTTTGAAGTCTCCAAACCCCATGCCTTCCTTGCCTGTCAATAGGCGGAAAAGGTGGAAGACTGTCCATAAGGATAAATAACCGGCAGCGGCTCCTGTCACTGCGTCAGGCAGGGCGGCAAACATGCCAGCCGTGTTTAACAGTAATCCAGCCCACAGTAGTGGATACGTCAGGAGATCGGGCAAGAGCATGGTCTTGGCGTCAATCATAAACAAGGCGATCAGGCTCCAGGTGAACCCCAGCATTGCTAGTAACTGCGTACTGTAGCCAAATTGCCAGGCGACCAGCATGGAAAGCAGTGCTGTCGCTGCTTCAACCAATGGGTATTGTATGGAAATGGGAGTGCCGCACCCAGAGCATTTACCTTTCAGAAACAGGTAGCTCAATACCGGGATATTTTCCAGTGCAGTGATTTTGTGACCACAGGTCGGGCATTGTGAGCGGGGAACAACAAGATTGAAATGTCCGGTATCCGTTTCCGTGGAGTGTTGCTCCAGCCATTCATTGCAGTCACGTTTCCACTGGCGTTCCAATATGATAGGTAGGCGGTAGATCACTACGTTCAAAAAGCTGCCGATCAGCAATGAAAATAATCCGACGACACCAATCAGCCAAACATTGTTGGTGCTGAGTAAATAAATAAGTTCCATTGATGGCTTTCCCTAAACGACTGATCCCAGTTTGAATATCGGCAGGTACATGGCGATGACCAGGCTGCCGACGATACCGCCCAATACCGCCATGATCAAGGGTTCGATCTGTTTGGCAAGGCTATCCACCAGATCATCCACCTGCTCTTCATAGTAATCAGCCACTTTACCCAGCATTTCTTCCAAACGTCCGGATTCCTCGCCAATGCGGGTCATTTGCACCACCATGTTGGGGAATATTTGCGTAGTCTGCATGGCGGTATAGAGCTGCACACCGCGTGCAGTATCATCCTGCATGCGGCGGGTGGCGTCTTCGTACAGGGAATTGCCGGTTGCGCCTGCTACGGAGTCCATGGACTCGACCAAGGGTACGCCAGCTGCGAACATGGTTGACAGGGTGCGTGAGAAGCGTGCAACCGCAGATAGGTTCAAAATATTGCCGATAATGGGTATCTTCAACGAGATTCTGTCAATAAAACGGTCGAAGGCTTTGGATCTGCGCTTGGCCACTGAAAAGCTGTAACCAAGCGCCACAAAAACGACCACTGGTATCCACCAATTTGCTTGTAGCCAGTCGGAAATTGAAATAACAAACAATGTGAAAGCTGGTAGGTCAGCACCAAAACTGCTGAATACTTCCTTAAATTGCGGAATAACCCAGATGAGCAGAATGGCTGAAACTACAACGGCAGCCACAATTACCAAGACAGGGTACATCAATGCCTNTTTGATCTTGCTTTTGAGCGATTCACTTTTTTCCTTATAGGTCGCCACTTTCTCCAGCATGGTTTCCAGTGTGCCAGCTTGTTCCCCTGCCTTGACCAGATTGACAAAAAGCTTGTCGAAATACTTTGGATGCTTGGCCAATGCNNGGCTCAAGCTGGCACCACCCTCAATATCTGTGCTCAGTTTCTTGACTAGATCGCGCACTGCTGCATTGTCGTTGCTGGTGGCAATTAATTCTAGGGATTGAACCATGGGGACGCCGGAACGCATCATGGTGGTCAACTGGCGGGCAAAATGGGCAATATCCGCTGTTTTGATGCCCGGCTTAAATAATGGTTTGGGCTTGCGGTAAATGCGTCCAGGGTTGATGCCCTTGCGGCGCAACTCAGCGCGTAACCAGTTTGGGTTTACGGCCTGGGTTTCACCACGGATTTTCACACCGTTACGGTTGACGCCTTCCCACACGTACATGTGTTGCTGTGCGCCTGATGGGGTTCGGTTTTGGGCTGGTTTGTCCAGGGTTTTGCTCTGCATGTCCGAAACTCTTGCGTTATTTTTATTATCAACGCCGAGTCTAACACAATAATAAGTATGGCCGTTTTTTCATGGATAATCGGTTATGGGATCAGTCGGTAGTGACGCGCTCAAGCTCTGCTAGCGAAGTGATGCCTTGCCTCACCTTGTTCAATGCAGAACGGCGCAAATCGAGAATGCCTTCTTTGTGAGCCTGATCAGCAATTTCCAGTGAATTCGCCCCATTCATGATCATGCGCCCCATCTCTGCGGAAATAGGCATGANCTGGTAAATCCCCACCCTTCCCTTGTAGCCACGGGAACATTCCGAACAGCCAACGGGTTCATAGAGGGTTAGGGCGGGCAGCTCTTCTTTGGCAAATCCCATTTTTAGCAATGTTTCATGGGGGACATTGGCGGGTTGTTTACACTTTTCACATAAACGGCGTGCCAAACGTTGGGCAACGATCAAATGGATGGAGGAGGCAATATTGAAAGNGGGCACCCNCATGTTCATCAAGCGGGTCAAGGTTTCGGGGGCGCTGTTGGTGTGGAGGGTGGAAAGCACCAAGTGGCCAGTTTGGGCGGCCTTGATGGAAATTTCTGCTGTTTCCAGGTCACGGATTTCCCCGACCATGATGACGTCTGGGTCTTGGCGCAGGAATGAGCGTAGGGCTTCGGCAAAACTCAAGCCAACCTTGGCGTTGACATTAACCTGGTTAACGCCAGGCATATTGATTTCAGCAGGGTCTTCGGCGGTGGAAATATTCTTTTCTGGCACATTGAGTATCCCCAGGCCTGTGTAAAGTGTGACGGTTTTGCCGCTGCCGGTAGGNNCTACAGTCACCAGAATCATACCGTCTGGCTTCGCCAGCGCCGCCATGAAATCCTGTTTTTGCTTGGGGTCAAAGCCAAGCTTTTCCACCCNCAGCGTTGCATTGGACGAGTCGAGTATACGCATGACGACTTTTTCGCCATAAAGCGTTGGCAGAGTGTTGACGCGGAAGTCAATCTTTTTCTGTTCGCTATAGTTGAAACGGATGCGGCCATCTTGGGGAACCCGGCGTTCAGAAATGTTCATCCGCGCCAAAACCTTGATGCGTGAAATCAGTTGTTGCGCTGAATCATTCGGGGNGCTGGCCACTACCTGTAGGATGCCGTCGATCCTATAGCGGATGCGCATATTTTTCTCGAATACTTCAATATGGATGTCCGACGCTTTGGCTGTGATGGCATGCGCCAATAGTTTGTCGACGAATTCAACAACGGCTGGGTCTTCGTCCTCTTTCGCTTTGAGGTCGCGGGTGTCAAGGGCAATTTCTTTGGGGCTGGAAGATGGCGTGGCCGTCGATGTGGTTTTGCCGACGCTAACTGGCGCAGCAGCTTGGCCAATGAACCCTGCATCTATCTGCAGATGGGTCAGTAATTTGTCAAATTCAATAAATACGGGTTCAGGAATCAGGCCAGTCGCAAATTTGACGTCATCCAGATTGGTCAGATAAGTGGGGTCAGCAAGCCCAACCATCAGGTTTTTGCCACGCTGATACAAGGGGATCAGGTTCAGCTTTTTCATCTGCTCCATATTGAGCAGGTTGGCAACCAAGGGCGAGATGCTGACCTCATGGAGATCAACCATGCTAAGCCCGTATTCCAGACTGGCGGCGTAGGCGACGTCTTTGGCGGATACCAGGCGGGAGCGGATAAGCCATTCCACCAGCGAGATTTTCTCTGCGCGTGCTTTCTGCACGGCCTGAGCAGCCAGATCCTTGTCGAGCACTTCCTGCACAACAAGTTGTCTGGCGAGTCCTGGTAATGGGATGGATGATGTCAACGGAATCATGTAGTCAGTATTGTTATGTCGTTGTTCAGACTTGTAATCGGCATCATACCCTGCCGAAAATGTCTATAAAATGAATTTTTTCATTTATCATTTCCTTTTAAGCTAAACGGTTGTATCAAAGCCTCAGGTCAGCATTACTGGAGGAAAGGATATATTTCAGGTCGTATAACACATGCAGTGGGCGGCCTAAGCGGTGGATAGTGTCGGAACCCATTTCCTGAAATTGGCGATGCGCAACGGCAAGGATAACGCCATCGTACTGTCCAGGGGTCAGTTTGGGGAGGGNGGAAATATGATACTCATGTTCGGCTTCAAGAGGGTCGACCCATGGGTCATAAACGTCAGCCTCAATATTGTATTCCCGCAGTTCTTTCAGAATATCAATGACTCGCGTGTTGCGCAGGTCAGGGCAGTTTTCCTTGAAAGTCAATCCCATGATTAGAACTTTGGNCCCTTCTACCTGAATACGCTTTTTCACCATCGCTTTGATGAGTTGGGCGGCGACATAGGCTATGCCATCATTGATGCGGCGTCCGGCAAGGATGACTTCTGGGTGATACCCGAGTGATTTGGCCTTATGGGTCAGGTAGTAGGGGTCGACACCGATGCAATGTCCGCCAACCAGACCGGGTCGGAATGGCAGGAAGTTCCATTTCGTGCCAGCAGCTTGCAGGACAGATTCAGTATCAATTCCCATACGGTTAAAAATGATGGCCAACTCGTTGATCAGGGCGATATTGAGGTCGCGCTGGGTGTTTTCGATGACCTTGGCGGCTTCGGCAACCTTGATGTTGGGGGCAAGGTGGGTGCCTGCCGTAATGATGCTGCGGTAGAGGGCGTCCACGAATTCGGCAACTTCAGGGGTGGAGCCAGAAGTGACTTNTTTGATGGTTGTGACCCGATGCTCTTTGTCACCGGGATTGATGCGTTCGGNGGAGTAACCTGCAAAAANATCCACGTTGTAGCGCAGTCCGGAAACCCGTTCGATGACGGGGATGCAGTCTTCTTCAGTGGCTCCGGGGTAGACGGTGGATTCATAGACAACAATATCGCCGGATTTGATGATTTTACCGACGCTTTCACTGGCTTTGAGCAACGGCGTGAGATCCGGGCGTTTGTGTTCATCGATTGGCGTGGGAACCGTGACAATGAAAACGTTAGCATCTCGCAGGTCGTTTAACTGGTCGGTATGGCGCAGTTTTATTGCAGCCTGAAGTTCATCCGGATTGACCTCCAATGTATGGTCTTTGCCATCCTGTAGTTCACGGATGCGGCTACTGTTAACGTCAAAGCCGATAGTCGTGTAGTGTTTGCCAAATTCGACGGCCAGTGGAAGGCCGACGTAACCGAGGCCGATAATGGCGATGGTAGTGTTTTCTAGTGGTTGCATAATGTGCCAAGCTTGTTATTGTTTTTCCTGATTTAAGCAGTGATGGCGAATATATGCAAAATTGGATGATGAGTGGCGGCTATAGCTGTTCACTCAGCGTAAGCGGACGGGGATTGTTGTTTGGGCTAGACTTGCTGTATTGGTGAGAACGGAGCAGGCAGGCAATGCGTCAAAATGAGTTGCTGGAAATTTTGGCAAATGGCGAAAATTCCGGAGTGGAGTTTAAGGGGATGGCATTCGGCCGGAACAGCTCGCGCGGGAAATCGTGGCGCTGGCGAATTTTCAGGGTGGGCGTATTTTGCTCGGAGTCGAGGATGATGGCACGGTTTCTGGGATTCAGCGCAAGGATCTGGAAGAGTGGGTAATGAATGTGTTTAGGGACAAGGTTCATCCCATGATGTTGCCGTTTTATGAAGAAATCCGCTTGCCTGATGGCAAACGGGTTGCCGTAGTCAGTTTCACGCAAGGCATTTCCAAACCATATGTAGTGCGTCATGCAGGACGTGAGGACATTTACTTGCGGGTCGGCAGCACCTCACAACTGGCGACACGAGAACAACAGGCGCGGCTGTATGCGCTAGGTGGCATGTTACATACGGAAGTGATGCCTGTGCCTGGCACGTCCATGGCTACACTAGACAAAGCGAGGTTACAAAACTATCTGGAGGTAGTAGACCTCTTGCGAAAGTCACAAACTGCGTTGTTGCAGCATCCAATTGACGAAACCCGTAATCAACTGTAGCCGTATCCCAAAGCGCCGTCGGCGATTGCGGTAGCGCTCCTTCAGGATCCGAAACACCTTCAACAGCCGGATGCTGTGTTCGACCTTGACCCGAAACCGTGCGAACACCTGGTTGAAAGCAACTTGTTCCGCTTCCAACTCCCGCAGCCGGGGCTNTTTGAAGGGGATCAGGATTCTGCAACCTTCGATCTCCAGCCCTTGGTAGCCCAGATCCCCAAGGCATAAACAACCTGGCGGAAAGGCTTCCGTGTGTTGGCGTGCCAAGGTGACATCGTGTTCGTTGCTGACCGCCTGGGCGACATGCAGGATATGCCCGCTGGCCTGATCAATCACAAGTTGGAACTTTTGCGTGTGNNCGTGTGTTTTCCCGCTGTAAAAGTCGCCTTGCTTTTTTGGGCGTTCAATCGGGCTTTCGCTGGCGTCCACGACCACCACTGTGTCCGCAGCCAGGTTCTCCGTTGCCGCCAGCCGCTCCCGGTCCAGCGCCTGCGCCGCCAACAAACGCTGCTCTGTCCGCGTCACGATGCGCTGCGCGGTCGATTCGTGCACGCCGTAGGCCACGCCCAGGTGGAACAGCGTGCGGTACTCGCGCCAATAACCCAGCGTCAGCAGGAGCTGGTCGGCCAGGCTCAGGGGACTCGGGCGGCCTGGCTTGCGCTTGGCGCGCTCCGCTTGTTCCAGCACCATCAGTTGTTCCGCGAACAAGTCCGGCGGGATGCCCACCAACCGTTTGAAGGCATCAGGCGGTAAATTTTGTAAGCTAACGTATCTCATCTCGCCAATATGGTGGCTTGGGCGACTTTCGCAAGAGGTCTAGTGATTGCCGACCCGGAAGTTCCGCAATCAGGCACGGATTGGGAAGAGCGTTTGTTAGGGTTGGGCTTTCTGATCAAGTCTCCAACCGGAGAGGTGTTGTGCACTATTGCCGGGTTGGTCTTGTTTGGCATTAAGCCTCGCCGTTATTTACGGCAGGCTGGCATTCGGGTGATGGTGTTTGAAGGGCTACACAAAACTTATCAGGCGCGGCTAGATGAGGTGCTGGATATGCCACTGGTCGGACGTATTGATAGCGATAAGAGTGGGAGCAGGACGGTTATTGATGAAGGGCTGATTGATAAATTTGTTTCCGTATTGCGGCCNTTCATTTTCCATGAGGGTGGCGTGATTGATGAAAATAGTTTGAGGCGTGACCGCGGCTGGATGTATCCCCTGAATGCCTTGTGGGAAGTTATCATCAATGCTTGCGCTCACCGTGATTGGACACGTTTTGTGGATATTGAGGTTGGGGTCTATGCTAATCGGTTAGAAATCGTCAGCCCAGGTGCCTTACAGAATTCCATGACGATTGAGAAAATGAAGGCGGGGCAGCGTTCGCCGCGTAATCCGATTATTGTTGAAGTATTGCGGGACTATGGATATGTAGATGCGCGGGGAATGGGCATTCGTACCAAGGTTATTCCTCAGATGCGGGCATTCAATGGGACGGAGCCAGGGTTTGAGGTGACGGAGGATTATTTGAAGACGACGTTGTGGCGTTCCGTAGTTAGTGTGGATTAGGTTGCTTATTTTTCATTTCGGCAAAGCATACATACATACTGTGTGTGCTACATGGAGGCTTTCCACCAATGGATCGGGAGGGACAATACGGCTCGGGACATATCCTGTTTGCGGACGCAGCCAGATTCCACAGCAGCGGGCACCATGCCTGGGTCTGGTCAAGGACAGGGGTTTCCTGCGAGATGCCAGTCCCCGGGGGCAAGGGAGAAAAACGCAACTGNGCCAGCGCCATCCGCTTATCAGACCGCAGCTGGCGAATGCAGTGGATAGTGGCGGGCAACATTAACCGGGACGTGGTTGGACAATGGCTGGAAGCCTTGGAGAAATCCTTGCAGCAGAACCTGGAAAGGTCAGAATCTTATGTGCTTATCTGGGACAACGCCAGCTTTCATCTGGGTGGCAACCTGGAAACCATTGTCAGGAAACACCGGATTCGGATTGTCCAGTTACCGGCTTATTCNCCTGACCTNCACCCCATTGAACACTGTTGGGCTGTCCTGAAACATCATGCACGCCTTGCCATGGGCAAAGGCCGCACACTGGACGATGCACTAGATTACGTGTTCAATATCCAAGCGTAGCCTTTCAATGTGAAATGATTATAATTGTTCAGAGAGCATTAGCAGTATGGATCTTCTGCCTGAAAATTATTCTGGATAGTGCGTCAGTGAAAGGAATTGCGTCTCGGTAGTCCAGATGTGAGCCATCAGGTTGGTCAAAACATGATAGGTCAGGATAATCTTTAAAATGAATGGTATCTGCGGATGTGAGCCTAGCGAACTTATCCCAATACTGTTTTCTGGGTAGGCGGCCTTCATCGATTTGCCAAATTCCTTTGTCTGTTGGGAAACGTACGAAAACTACCCGCCCGCCACGTTTTTCAATACGTTGCACTAGAGATTCAAGATATTGCAAGTCATCTTCAAATGCGCCACGAGGTTGGTTTGATGGAATCCAACGTTTCATTCCCCAAATTGCCTTGCAAACGCGCTAAATAAAAATCAGGTTGCAGTACTTTGGTGTAATCGGCTCGACGTGAGCGGTCTGGTAAGGTAATAAGGTAATTGGAGGCAAAACTGCCTCCAGTCAATTGCCGGGTAAGCAGCGTTTGGGGATTTGCACCAGTGATGCGGAAAGCAAATAAACTGTTGAATTTTTTGTCAGCCAGTCTTCCAGTGGCTGGATTGCACCATAGGGTGCAGCATTTTTATGGCTTTCGTAATAGCGGACAAGCTCTATTGTGCGCTTGTCACTGTTACGGGCTTCATGGTTAACTTTTCCAAGTTCCATATCCACAATGACGGTGCCGGTGATGTTGTCATCGGCTGCAATGTTCTCTAGTACGGGCATAAATTGACTCCCATCTAAAGCTAATTGGACAGGATGTGTCTTGATGTAGTGGCTCATCACCTCGGTGTTGATTCCTAACTGGATACGGGATGCGCCGATCAGGATCACGCCATCCTTGCCAACGGTTGAGGCGCGCTTGCGGGCTTGCACCCAAAGATCAGCGGTATCCGCCACCCCTTCAGGCGTAAATCCGATATGGCGGCAATACCATTCCCACCCTAGAACACTGGTCAAACACAGGATAAATGTAATTAGCCATGTTGCCAGCCAGTTACCAGTAGGCAAGCGTTCATTCGCATTAGAATTGAAAATAGATGAAGGCATGGCTATCTACACCGGTTGAGAATATTAATGTCAACAACACATAACTCAGAATGGCGCAACGGGCTGCTAGAGGTAAGCGTTGAAAAANGTTTTCCAGGTTTGAGTGGCGCATGTTCCAATGCCAAACCAGTAACGCCAGTATGACCAGCATGGCAATGGGTAATTTATCCACCGGAAAATCGGGTAGAGGTTGGTTGTTGTCCTGCAGTAAAAACAGGCTACTAAAGAGGTTAATTGCATTGTCAAGGGTTTGCGCCCGGAAAAACACCCAAGTCATGGACACGATTAGGAATGTCAGTACCCCAAGCCCCAGTTTAAAGAGGTCGCTGTTGGGCAAGCGCCAGTTGGCGGCAAATGTTGTGCGGCAATAATGCTCGATAACAAGATAAAGGCCATGCAAGCCACCCCAGATGACAAATAACCATGATGCGCCATGCCATAGTCCACCAACAAGCATGGTAAACATCAGATTTGCGTAAGTACGCCCTGCTGAAATGCGGTTACCGCCAAGCGGGATGTAAAGGTAGTCTTTCAGCCNAGTTGAGAGGGAAATATGCCATCGTTGCCAAAAATCCGAGAAGCCAAATGCCATATAAGGTGCTTTAAAATTGTCAGGAAGCGCAAAACCAAGGCTTAGAGCCGCGCCAATGGCAGCCGTGCTGTAACCACTGAAATCGAAAAAGATTTGCCCGGAAAAGGCTAATATTGTCATCCAAGCATCTAGCACTGACAGGTTTGACGGGTTGGCGAAACCCGCATTGGCAATGGGTGCGAGTAGATTATCAGAGAGAATAACCTTGCTGAAAATACCAAATGTTATCAGTGTCAAACCCCAACCAAATTGATCCATGCTGGCTTTGCGTGGCGTTTGACATTGAGGGAGAAAGTCACTGGCTCGCACGATTGGCTCTGCGACCAATTGAGGGAAAAATGTGATGAAAAAGGCGAAGTCTAGGAAGGTGGCATCGGGTTTAAGTTTGCCTCGATAAACATCGATGGTGTAGGAGAGGGTTTGGAATGTGTAAANAGAAATTCCCATTGGTAGGATGATATCGATGGCAGGGGGATGATAAGCAAAACCAAGGGCATTGATAGTGATGACGAAGTTTTCCAGCAAAAAATTACCGTATTTAANAAATGCCAGTAATCCCAGATTACTGATAATACTTAGTAAAAACCAAGCACGTTTGCTACGGATAGTCGAGGCGACAAAAAGGCGCTTTGCCACTAGCCAATCCACCACTGTTGAAAACATAATCAGCAACACGAAGGGTGGATTCCATGCCGCATAGAACAGATAGCTGGCTACTAGTAGGTGCAGTTTCTGGTAATGCCATGAGCGGATGCTATGGTGTAAAACTAGCACCAACGTCATGAATACAATAAAGGTAAATGAATTGAATTGCATTTTTGTTATTTTTAAAAATCATTTCTCAAACATCCGAATACACCGAACTGGTCTTTTCGGATAGTAGCTATCCATATGACTAATCCGCCCTTCGCTTTTTATAATTTGTCCGGTATGACTTCCAACATATTTTCTTTACCATCTTGACGTTTGCAGATGCCGAAGTCGTTGATGTCAATGTCGATAATATACAGGTAATCGTTTGCCGAATTCGGCTGTATGGG
Source organism: Candidatus Thiothrix singaporensis (assembly GCA_013693955.1). Taxonomy (GTDB): domain Bacteria; phylum Pseudomonadota; class Gammaproteobacteria; order Thiotrichales; family Thiotrichaceae; genus Thiothrix; species Thiothrix singaporensis. Next base: position 315,698 of record CP059265.1, read on the forward strand.
GGCGTAGCCTAGGCCGATGATGGCGAGAGGTGTTTTCTGGTGATTTCATGCTGGAAAAGCTGGTTATTGTTTTTAACGATTCTACTCAACAGTGAAGGGCACATACAAAATTATGTGACAAGTGGCAATAATACCAATGGTTTGGAATTAGGGCTTGAGGTGTCGGAGAATCATTTGAATACGACGTCGTGGTAGGCTGTAGTCAGTGCAACTTGAGCTTGCTGGCTTCTTCTTCGGAGGCCAGTTTATCGTAATATGGCCAGGAAACTGTTGTTCCGCAATATAAGTGGACGAATGGTCATTGCATTTGTTGTTTGCTCGTTCCATACATGAAATTCAGGGCGCTAACCAACTTCGCCACTTTCTTTTTCTGAAAGTATGGCAAATAGCGGGCATTTAACACTTTATCGAAACGTCCAGGGGATAAAACGTGCATCAGTAGCCAAAAGATGGGGGAAAGTTGAGATAGGAAGGGGTTAAGCTGTAGGTCGATCTTGCTGTAGGACATTGCCTGGTAAATGTCCGGGTATTTATGACGAAAAATACGGGAAGTAAATTGCCCTGCCTGCTGCATTTTTTGGCNAATATTGGTTAGGGAAAGTGGGGCGTCGTGGCTGACTTCCGCAGCAGGAGAGTAAGCAATGGTGAAACCTTGTTGTTGGCAGCCAACTAAAAAGTCACGGTCTTCAAAACCGTAATGTTTATAGAGGATGTCGAAGCCGCCTGTTTGCAGGAAAACTTGACGTTTCAGCGCAAGGTTTGCTGTTGTGAATGCTACCAGATTGCCATTTTGGTACTCGCGTTCTCGGTTTGCAACGACCTCTTGTTGATACTTGTCCCAAANAGGGTGGTTATTGCTATTTGCTACCAGTTTCCCGCAGCTAATGTCAGCGCTTTCAAGCGTTTTCAGATGGGCTTGGATGAAGTTCTGTCCTTGAGGGAGGCAGTCTGCATCGAGGATGATAAGTATATCGGCGGTACTGTGTTGACAGCCAGTGTTGATCGCTGTGGAACGCCCTTGATTGTGGGCATGGTGAATTAGGTGATGGATGTGAGGAGCGACGTTTGTGGCCAGTGTTTCATGGGCATGTTGGTTAGAGCCGTCGTTCACCACGGTGATTAGCAGGTGGTTGTCAGCGGGAAGATGTTGGTTGTGTAGAGCCTGAATGACAGTGGACAAGTGGCTGGTGTCATTGTATACAGGCAGAATGGCATTAATGATCATGATCTATCAGAGTGCGTTGAGTAAATGGTAGGTTTTTGATTGATAGGTGACTTTTGAAAAGCAGAGCATGAGTAATGACTTGTCTTTAAGCCAATTGGTTGTTGTGTGTTGCATAAGTGGGGACTGTGAGTAACGTCTCCATGTCCAAAGGCCGAAGTGTGTGGCTCGTATGCAGCATAGATACCATTCGTGGCGAATCTGGCTATAAAAAGCTTCTTGATTAATTTGTTTGCCAAGATCTAGCAGCCATTTTTCAATTTCTACCAATTCTTCCGGTTCTGAATAAGGTGCTGTGGAGCGAAATGCTTTATGTATTTTTTCTTGTTCTGGTGATGCCTTAATATTAAGTTTTCTTAGCTCATTTAAGCGGACAATACCTGCTTCGCNGATTATATTTTTATATGTGTTTGAAATTTGTCGAGGGTGGTTTCTGTAATACAATAAATATTCGGGTATGTTTCCCATTTTGGCAGTGGCTGACATTCTCTCCCAAAGATCATAATCTTCAGCATATTTCATTTCGATGTTATATCGCTGATCACCGAGTGATGACCTTCTTAATAGAATGCTGGGCTGAGCAAATGGGGATTGAAACAACATTAAAGCGCGTATTGCTTTGTCAGGTATTGGATAGTGAGTTTTGCTTTTGATAAAACGTCCAATATTAATTAAATTGGAGCCTAATATGTCTAAATTATGTTTTTCAATGTAAGCCAATTGCATCTCCAGCCTTTTCGTATGCATGATATCGTCAGCATCGAAACGTGCAAGAAAAGTACAGTCTGATAATTCAATTCCTTTGTTTGCGGAGACGGATATTCCCATGTTGTGGGGATTGTGGATGACCCGAATTCTTTGATCTTTACTTCTCCATTTTTCTAGTATGTCAGCGGTTTGGTCTGTTGAGCCATCATTAATTAGAATACACTCAAAATCATTAAAAGATTGCTTGGATATGCTATTTATGGCTTTGTTGAGGTATTTTTCTGAATTATAACAGCAAGTGATGATGGATATTTTTGGCATTTTTTAACCTTATAATCTAATCCGGTGTTTGGCGTTATGTCAGTGGTATTTATTCTGGCATCAGCGAACCAGTTTTGTGGTGCTATAATGACTTTTTCTCTGTTTTTACTTAGCCAAGCCCNCCACCAACTGAATGAGCTATTAGCTATAATATGGTGTTGGCATTGGCTTATGAGTTGCATGTCATAGTGGCTATCAGCACCATGATTATGATCGATATAGACGGCATCACTGGGGAAAATAATGTTCTCTTTAACCCAGGAAATATCATCTGAAAATACAAAGAAAACTAGATTTTTAAATCGTGTCATGAGGTATTCGAAAGCCTTTTGGTAGTAAGNCAGGGGGCAGATCCCGTGAAACCGGTTTGCTTTGGGATTATGGATGTAATCGCCATGCCGAATATGTACGCTAACTGCATTACAACTCAGGATTAGCTCTTGAGTGTCACGATTTTTATTCGCTAACTTATGTCGGAATGTGAATTCACGCTCAATTAGGTGTTTTATTTTGCCAAAGTATTTCTCTGACTGCCAGTAACCAATCAGGTNAATGTTCGCTTTTGAGAGCATTAACCCCTGCCAGTAATGAAAATATGGTTCCCGAATAAAACTATTGGTTGGCGTCATCCAGTCAAACCACTTCTCCAACCTGCTATTGCGGATATATTTGTAGGTTCCACCCGTAAGTCGGTCTTTTGCATATGCGTTGGCTAGTGGGCTACTGCAATAAAAGACCTTATGTAATTCAAAACCATGGTGTGTATTACAATGTTGGAAACTCTCCACATCTAAGCGGTGTTCGTAGTCCAAACGTTGCGCCACAGCAAAACCTGCTGCATATTGAAACATTTGGTTTCCTAGACCACCGTTAATGTTAGAGATAATCTTAAACGTCATGTCCACTTCTCAAAAATAAAAAGTATAAGAAATTTTGAGCTGCTGGTGGATTATTTTTAAAGGTGAAGATCCCCAGTGAGTAATTACGTTTACGCAGTATTTCTAAGCCACTTGTTATATCGTCAAAATGTTCTAGCGTTTGTTGGCCTACAGATGTTAGTGCTTGCAGTTCCAAGCCAACTCTCGCCGTTTCATGAATTAGTTTTACGGGATCAAAAATACGGTGTGCATTGAATTCAACCCTTTCTTTTCCCACTGGAACGGAAAGGTAAAATGTTCNCCCTGCAACGAGTAAGGATGACATGTTGCATAATGCTTGCTTGTATCCATTCGGGTCAACATTGTCTCCGTACCGGCCTAAGCCAAAATGCTCAAGGGCATGTAGGCAAGACAAAGAGTCAGTAATGGCCTCTCGGCAGCAGGATGGATTCATCATATCCGTCTGCCGAAAGGTAATCCCTTCGATAGTCGAATGGGTAGGGCGAATGTCCATCACTTCAATTTCCCGAAAGCTGGCAACATTGGCGACGAAGCCATCGATTCGTGAGCCTATATCTATGTGTTTACGCGGTGATGCCTGGTGAATTAAGCGCGCCACATGTAAATCTTGCAAAANATATTCGCTGTTTGCATCGCCTCCCGCTTCAAACCAATCGCGTAGACAAGGTTTGAGCAGCAAAGNGCCATCAAAGTTTTTGACAAACTGGCGATAAGTATGAATAAAACGTGGAATGCCACGCAAGGCATTGATAATGTGAGAAAAGTTCACGCTGAACTGTTTATTGATAATCCAAGAAATGGGTTCAAGGGTGTTCTTTAAAATCATTGGCTGTATATCCATTCAAGACTAAGCAGTAACCCCATGCCGCTAACGAGAATCCACCCAAACGCGGCACCGGATACGCCGTTGGCATGTACCAATAAAGGTGTGGCAATCAATGTGATGACTAATGAAAGAGCATTGACTTTTAATACATGGTGGGTTTTTTNCTTAACTAGCCAATTAAGGTATCCTATATTGTAAAATGCATTTAACCCAGTGCCAATCAATAAAAACCCCAATAAGAGATAGACTTGCTGGACAGCATTTTCTGAATGTAGCCAGAAGGTTAGTAGTATGTCGCCTATTTTTAGAAAGGCAAATCCGGCAATTGTGACTGCTAGCGCAATGCCAATAAACAGTTTCCGATACAGTTTTCTAAGCATCACTGGATTGTCAGCCAGTCGCGCGGCGATGGGGAATGCTGTTTGCATCAGTGGATAAATCACCTGTAGCAGTCCTGTCGCCGCAGTGGCGGCAATGGTGTAGTAACCGAAATCCGTCACGGGAACTAAATGACTCAAAATAATTTTATCGACTTGCATGACGAGAGAACCAAGAATGACGCTCAACGACAGGTATAGTGTTGGCCGCCATACTTTGCTGACTTCGCTCATATTCCAGCTCATCGCTGGCTTCTCCGGTAATAATACCCGCCAAGCCAAGATGAAACGTAGGAGCGTTTCTAGCGAGATAATAAGGGTGTGCCAGANTAAAAAAGTCAATAATGTCGGTGAAACTGACAGCAGCAGAATAGCTCCCAAGTGCCGTATGAGCATCCCGGCAACAATAATCTTGTTCAGTGTCAGATGCTGCTGTGTGCCGATAAACAAGCTGCGGTAAATGGCACCAGGAAATTGTGCAACAAATAGGGTGGCCGAACCGTATATGGCGGTCATTCCGCCATCAAGATTGCCATTTTTGGGGTGCAGCCAATATGTTTCTAACCAGTTGGCGGATAGCAGCATTAGGCTGCCCATAACGATGGAGAACAGCCAGTAAATTTTTTCAAAACCACCCAAGAGAATGGCACACTGTTTTAACCCTTGTTTGCTTCCATCAAATCGCACAGCAAACTCGCGTACAAGTGCCTGACCGATTCCGGCATCCAGTAAGCCTAGTAATGTTTGCAGCATGATCGCCAGACTTATCAAGCCGAAATTTTCAGCTCCTAGTAATGACAGATACCAAGGTAATGCCAACATCGGCGCGGCAACCATGATTGCAGTGCCTGCATAGTTGGCAAGAATGTCCCGTTTTAGTGACATAGGTGCTGTTGCCCAGTGGCGGCGGCGGGGCTAGTGTGAAGCAGTGCCAGGAGGATGTCGGTATAGCGGGCACTCACTTGTGTCCAGTCAAATTGTTGAAGGGGTGGGATATGTGCCGATGGCTGGGTAATGGCGGCCAGGATACGTTCAGCCAATGCTTCTGCGTTGGCGCTATTTACCAAGTAGCCACTTTCAGGTGGGATTACATCCCTGACTGCCGGTAAGTTGCTGGCAATCACCGGGCACCCACAGCCCATAGCTTCCACCATCACTAGTCCAAGCCCTTCCATATCCCCATCCTTTGCTTGGACAAATGGGAAAACCGCAACCGTTGATTCCTGATATAACTGCACGAGTGCGGGGTGTCCCAGCCGTCCGGCAAAGGTTGTTTGTGATGACAGCCCCAATTCCTTGCTCAGTTTTTCCAGGCTTGCTTGTAAAGNGCCAGAGCCAACAATCACTAAACGGGTATCAGGCAGACTTTTGCAGACCTCCTTCAGTGCGTGAAGCAAATGTTTCACCCCTTNTTNTTCTACCAGTCGACCCACAAACAATAACTGGTTGGGCAGTCGTTTGATGTTAGGGTTGGATACAAAGGTTTGCGTCAGGTCTGTTCCCATGGGAATGACCTGAACTGGTACGGGGCAGTCACCGGCCAGTGTTTTAATCTTTTCAACCATCGGTGTGCTGACAACGGTTATGGTTTGGCAATTTCTTGCAACCCATTGTTTCAGCACCACGCTCAACTTGTCTTGCAAGCCGTATAGGTCACCACCGTGTGAAGTGCATAGTATTGTTGGTCGCTGCTTGTGCCAACGTGTTGCCAGCACGGCCACCAAACCCTGCGGTATCAGCCAATGGGCATGGATTGCCTGCACAGAATATGCCTTAAGCAGCTTGCGTAATGCCAGCCATTGCCCAATAAGGAATCCAGGCAATAACAACCATTTCCACGGCTTTTGCTTCAGGTTGGCAGTGATGCCTCCTTCATAGGCCAATGTTTCCAAGTTTGCTGGAGCATAACGGTAACGGTGGATGCGCAAACCATCGCGTTCCTCGTAGGTGGCTGAACCCGATGCATGGGGAGCTAAAACAACGACATCGAAACTGTCAGCCAAACGAATGCTCAGGTCGTACACAAAGCGCGGTTCGCTGTCCCCTTTCCAGCGGGNGAATGTGGATGTGATGACTAGCAGTACAGGTTTGCTATCCATATCAAACAACCGGTGTTGTTTTTGGCTTGATAGCCTCTTGATAATGCGGGCTATCTTCCTTACCGGGAATCACATCCTGACGGGTCGAAGCAGCGTGTTGGTAAATCAGGCTGGTGATTTGCTCAGAAACTAGGCCAATCAAAAATACCAATATCGAGGTGGTGAACAATAATCCACTCATATTGGTAAAGCGTCCTGCGGATACGAAGGTATAAAGGTAGTAACTGATAGCTGTAGTGAAAAATGCCAAGCTAATTGGAAANNAAAGCTTCAGTGGAGAATGCAATGTCCCGATTTTGAAAATGATCAACAGAAAGCGGATGCCGTCTTTCGTGATATTCAGGTGGCTTTTGCCAATGCGTTTGGGGGTGGTGATAGGTTCATAAATGACGCTGTAACCCGAACGGAAAAACGCCATGGTGCAAGTCGTTGGATAGGAAAAGCCATTCGGCAACAAATGCAGAAATTCACGGAATTTCCTTGTTCTTACTGCCCGAAAACCTGAAGTCAGGTCTTTGATCGGTTGTTCTGTCATATAGGTGGCGAGGCGATTATATACGGCATTGCCAAAACCTCTGGCTCGGGATGCCTGGGAATCGCCATCCCGGGCACCAACAGCCATGTCATAGCCATTGTTGATGTGTGCCAGCAAACGTTGGATATCTTCCGGCTGGTGTTGCCCATCAGCATCCATAAATACCAATACATCCCCGCTGGCATGACGTGCCCCACTTTTGATGGCGGCTCCATTACCCATGCTGTAAGGGTGGGTGACAACATAAACGCCGTTGGATAAACATACTTCCGCAGTGCTGTCCGTTGAGCCATCGTTTACGACAATGATTTCTGCTTGAGGATACTGTCTGCGTAGGCGAGGCAGGAAACTTTTTAATCCCTCAGCTTCATTCTTGGCGGGTAAGATAATCGACAACTTGTGCATGATTGTTTGCCTTTTGTTGTTTTGATTGTTCCTGAAGGAAACCTAGCATTGTATCCAGTTCAGGCTGCCGTATTTTGAGTATCAAGCAACTGTGCCTATCACGGCACAAGCCGGTTTTAGCTTGTTGTAATTTTTTTATTGCTTCCTGATACAACCCCGCGGAACCTAGATAATTTGCTTGTTGCAGCAGGTTATCCACACTTGGGCTTAGGGCATAAGCTGCCTCCAAGTGATGTATTGTGGCATCCAGATTACCTTGGCGCGCCTGAATCTCGGCTTGCCAAGTATGCAGGACGAGCAGCATTCCCCCATACTGCAAGTTTTTCATATTCGATAGGTTGTCTGTAAACGCCAGCATTTCGTTGGCAGTGACCGCCTCACAATGCTTGTCCAGCCATGTTGAAGCCAGGTCAGCAAATACTTTGGGAGTGGCGGCGACAAAACCAGTTGCCTTCAGTTGTTCCGCTGTGTCCTGTAATTGATTGGAGGTGAGGGTGCCTCCTTGGCATGCGAGCAGGGCGTCCCTTAATACTGTATAGGAGGAGGTGTTGGTTTGCTGACTGCTGGCCTTCAGTTCTTCCAACAGTTTTTTGCGGGTGGAAGGGTTGATATGTTCACCAATCAATACATCCAGTGTTTCCAGTGTCCGTTGTGAGTGTGGGTGATTTTGTAGCCATCCTGCCACCATTTGCACCGGGTTTGTCCACTGCTGTACGCCAAAATTGGTTACACTGATAAGTAGGCAAATGTAGGCCAGCAATAATGCGGGCAATGTTTTTGCAGGATGGGCAAACTGTTNTTCAGTGTTGATTCCGTAGTAGGCGACAGCAAATAACGAGCCATAAAGCGGTAGATAATTGCGGTGTTCGAAATACAATTCCAGGGGGATAGTGGTGGACTCCAGTAAGTGTCCCCCTAGAAACCAAATAATAGCGAAGCTTGCCACAGTCAGTCGTCGGTATAGCAGAAACGCTACAGCAAGCAACAACAATAGGCCAATCACAGCGAATAACGTGCTGCTAGGATTCAGCAACCCCTGTGAGATGATGAAATCATCGTGAAAAANGGAGAATTTCCCCGGTTTTGGCAACAGAATATCACCAATGTATTCCCATAAAACACGGGCTTCCGTAAGCAGGCGTTCAACCAGCGTGAATGGGCGGGCGGCATAGGCATTTTCAGAAATGCCAGTTTTTACTAAATATGCAAGCAATAACAGGAATGGCACCCATACAAAAATGGTCAGTCCTTTCCTAAAACCAGCCGGGGCTGGGGCGGAAAATGGGCGTAGCAGGAAATGCTCGGTTGCCAAGATGTAAACCACCAGCAGCACACCATTTTCCTTGCCCAGCACTGCGAGAACTAGGCTGAGTCNCTCCCCTAAAATTAGCCACCACCAACCCTGTTTCAGGTTATTGCATAATTGCTGGCGGCCATGCAGATAACAGAGCAGGCCAGTCAGTATGAACAGGGTGCTAAGTTCCGTCATGCGTTGTACGACATACAAGACGGTATTGACTTGCATGGGGTGTAGCAGCCATAAGGCTGTCGCCGCCAACGCCAGCCAGTGACGGCGGGGGTTGGNGATAGATATTTTGCTGGATAAAATAATAGATAACCAGAAAATCAAAACCCCATTCAAGGCATGCAGCATCAGGTTGGTGTATTTGAAGTCGTCAGCGTTAGCGCCTTTCCAGGCACTATCGTTGAGGTAGAAGCTCAACAGGCTGATAGGGCGTCCCGTCANGCCACTATCCCCCTGTAAAAGATAGAGGGCAATGTCCCGCCATAAACCCAGATTTTGGTGTAGCCCCATTGTGTCCAGGTTAGGAATGTCATCAAAAATAAATGAGCTGTTCAGGCCAGGCCAGTAAAGCCAGATAACTCCAATAAGCAAACCAATTAGCAGGCTGCTAATGATAATGTGATGGGTAGGCGTGTTGGCAGGCGGCATTTTATTATTGTTATTTCCTTTAATTCAGCCACGCATGCTATATCAATATAAATGAACCATCCGTTAATGCAGGCTGCTTAACCAATTTATCGGCAGATGGTGGGTCGATAGCTTGCTGGAACATTCCCTTGTGTACATGTCCATTTGATGGCTCCCCCAGCGCTGGAGGCTTGCAGTTCGATCGTCGCTCCGTTCTGCACTTTTGTATTGTAGGTGATAATGACTTTGCTATAGGCAATGGCGATGGAGCGCACGCTTTGGCCATTGATGGAAGTGGCCTGCATAATGCCAACAGCTGCATTATCGGCAGGGTAAGAGCCGAAAGTTGAGTAATGATCCGCAATGGCAACCTTGGCACCATTCGCCAGTGTCAGGCCTTCAGTGACATGCGCCCGTTTTGTATAGGCCTGATAGGCGGGGAAGGCAATGGCGGAGAGTATGCCGATAATGGCGATGACAATCATGAGTTCAATCAGGGTGAAGCCATGGCTGCTGTTACGGTTCATGGATTGGAACTTCGCTGGTTGATTCTGATAAAAACAAGGCCTCCTGCATTTGCGGAAGCCCTTGCCATTTAGACATTCATACTGGGATTAGCGGCATGTTGACGGGCGATATTTTTTGTCGACACTACCACCAGTACAGTTCCAGGTGACAGAGCCAGCAGTGCCGCCGGTTGGTACCATTGTAAGCGTTGCGTTATTGGTTACTTTGGTGTTGTAGGTAATGGTAATGGCACCACTGGCACCAACTGAAACAGACTTGACAGCATTGCCGGTAATAGAGCCAGCGGCGGCCAAGCCAACATCAGAGTTTTGAGCAGGCCATTGGCCTTTATCTGCAAAGTATTCGCTAACCCCCATTTTGGCGGCACCCGCAAGATTCAGACCTTCAGAAACATGCGAACGCTTGGTGTAATCCTGGTAAGCAGGCAGTGCAATCGCGGCCAGAATGCCGATGATGGCGACTACGATCATCAGTTCGATCAGGGTGAAACCTTGTTGGGCTTTCGCTTTCATGCTCATTTTATGGATTCCTTAGTTGTTAGGATTAGTTAGGATTTATTTGATGTCCTGAGAGACAGCTGAGATATTGCAGGAGCTGTGCCAACCGGAAGCTGAATATGAAAGGAACTTTTCCCGGTATGAATGGTCGTTCCGCGCCTTTTATCGACAGAATTGGCCTATTGCCCACTGTCTGAAAATGACAAAACTGGCAAGCATTGGCAAAGTTTCTGCTGCCGCTGTCCACCCGAAGGTGTGCTAAGTGGTGAAGGATCAGGGCGCAGGCGGCATACCAAAACGCACGTCTTCGTACAAGTCCAGTAGTGAAAGGGTCAGGCCGATGCTCTGGAGAGTTAGGTTGGCATCTTGCCCTAGGCAAGTGCTCAATAGCCATTCATCCGCATTTTGGCGACGGAATACTTCAACATAATAATGGTTGGGGTCAACCAGTACATATTCCTGCAAACTCACCAATTGGCGGTAGCGTATGAACTTGCTGCCCCTGTCCTTGCTTTCCGTGGAGGGGGATAAAACCTCAATGATGAGTTTGGGGAGTTNTTTGACGTAATCTTGCTCCGGCAGTTGGTCGGTAGGGTCACATGTCACCATCACATCCGGGTAGAAAAAGGCTTCATCCTGGCCAATGCGCACTTTCATGTCGGCGATGTAAGTGCTGCACCCACTGCCGCGTAAATGCTGCTTGATCAGGGCGTAAGCATTTCCACTTACCTTGACATGGCTGTCAGATGCCCCCGCCATTGCGTAGGGCTCGCCGTCAATGTATTCGTATTTTTCATCTGCGGTTTGCTCGCCCGCCAAATACTCATCCGGGCTGATACGGGAATCTTTCAGTAATGCGTAACCCATGCCGCTATCTCCATGCTGATACGGCCAATCTTAGCGTATCGTCGGGTTAGCTGCCATCAGCCCTCATCCAGCCCGTATTTCTGGATGCGGTAACGCAGTTGCCGGAATGTCATCCCCAGCACTTCCGCTGCTTTGGTGCGGTTCCAGCGGGTTTGCTCCAATGCGCGCAAGATNNCATCCCGTTCTGCCTCCTCATCAACCGGATTCCAGGCAGGCAATGGTTCCGGGTCAGTTTTGCCGCGTTTTTCCTCTATTTCTTCGGGTTTCGAAGAGGGCGCTTCTACTGGGGCGCTAATCAGCGTTGCGGCGTTGGCCGCCGGTAACTGCAAGTCATCTGGTTGGATGGTGTTGTTGTCGCACAGGGTGCTGGNCCGCTCCAGGATGTTTTCCAGTTCGCGCACATTGCCAGGAANAGCGTAGTGCTCCAGCTCCATCCGCGCCGCTGGCGACAGGCGGATCGGCGGCATACGCCAGCGTTCGGCGATCTTGTGCAGGAAGAAGTCCGCCAGCGGCAGGATGTCTTCCAGGCGTTCCCGCACCGGCGGCACTTTCAGCTTGATGACATTGAGGCGGTAGTACAGGTCTTGGCGGAAGCGGCCAGCGGCGACTTCGTGCTCCAGGCTTTTGTGGGTGGCGCTGAGGATGCGCACATCCACCGGCATTTCTTCCAACCCGCCCACTGGTTTGACGGCACCTTCCTGAATTGCGCGCAACAGTTTGACCTGCATGGTCAGCGGCAGGTCTGCCACTTCGTCGAGGAACAGCGTGCCTTTGTGCGCTGNCCGGAACAGCCCCTGCTTGTCGGCGACCGCGCCGGTAAAGCTGCCTTTCTTGTGGCCGAAGAATTCGCTTTCCATCAGGTTTTCGGGAATGGCGCCGCAGTTGACCGGGATGAACGGTGCTTTGGCGCGTGGCGCTTGCAGGTGTATCTGGTGTGCGACCAGTTCCTTGCCGCTGCCGGATTCGCCATGGATGTAAACGGGCGCTTGGCTGCGCGCCAGTTTGCCGATGGTGGCCTTAAGGTGCTGCATGGCGGNGGAGTCGCCCAGGATGCTGCTGCCATGTGGGTCGCTGCTGGCGGTTTCCATGACGGCGTGAGNGCCTTTACCGGCGGACAGTTTCAGGGCGGTCTGGATCAGGTCTCGCAGCTTCGGCAATTCCACCGGCTTGGAAACAAAGTCGTAAGCACCCGCCTTGAGCGCTTCCACTGCCGTATCCATGCTGCCGAAGGCGGTGATGACGGCGACCGGAATGTGCGGATGGCGCTTTTGCAGGTAGCGCACAATGTCGATGCCGTTGCCATCCGGCAGTTTCATGTCAGTCAGGCACAGGTTGGGGTGGTATTGTTCAATTTTCTCCAACGCTGTCTGCACGTCGCCAGCCGTGACGGTGTCCAGCCCCATGCGCAGCAGGGTGATTTCCAGCAGTTCACGGATGTCAGGTTCGTCGTCGATGATGAGTACGGTCTGTTCGGTCATGGTTGTTTTCTTATTGTATTAGCGGTGATGGGCGAACACGATGCGGAAGCAACTGCCACCGCCCGGCTGGGCGATATATTCCAAGTTGGNCCCATTGGTCAGGCAGAGTTCCCGCGACATGAACAGGCCTAATCCGGTGCCTTGCGTACTGGTGGTGAAAAACGGTTCAAACAGGCGCTGGCGCTGTTCTTCGGTCATGCCACGCCCGTTATCGATGAAGTTAAGCATGATGTCACGGGTATGGGTCGGGTTGCCGCCCTGAATGTCCANGTGCAATTTGCGCGGGTCTTCGTGGGCGTATTTGAGGGCGTTTCTGCACAGGTTCCAGATGACCTGATGCAGGTGCGCAGGGTCAAATTCGATCACGGTGTCGGCGGGTTCAACGAACAGCGTGATTTGTTCTTCGCGCAGTTTGTGTTGCAGGATGAAGTCCTTGCGGAATTCATGCAGCCACAGTTTGAGCGCCAGCCGTTCGCGGTTGGGTGATTTCTTGCGCGACAGGTTGAGGACGCTTTCAATGGTCAGGTTCATACGCCGGGCATTGGACTGGATAATTTGCAGCAGGCGCAAATCGGCCTTGTCCAGGTTCTGCGATTCGCCCAGCAGTTGCGCCGCATGGCTGATGGCCAACGGGTTGCGGATTTCATGGGCGATGCTGGCGGTCAATTGGCCGAGGGAAGCCAGCTTGGCGTTTTGCAGCTTTTCGCGCTGTTCGCTGGTGTCTTNCCGGTGGATCAGGGTGGCGCGGCGGGAATGGGTGCCCAGTTGCGAGAAGCGTGCGCGCATTTCGCTGGTGTGCTGGTGGCGCACATCGAAAGTGGCGATACGAGGGCAGACATTGTTCAACCAGTGCTGCAAATGGTGCTCAAGTTCCGGGGCGAATTGTTGCAGCGGCTTGCTGCGCCAGTTGCCGGGCTGGCCGAGCATGTCCCAGGCGGCTTCATTCATGTGGCGGATGGCACCGGAGCCTTCCACCACCACAATGCCGGATTCCAGTTTGTCGAGGATCGACTGGTTGAGCTGGGACATATTGGCGAGGTCAATGCCGCGCCGTTTGGCCANGGAGGCGACCGCACTGGCTTTGCGGATCCAACGGTTGCTTGACCAGCTGATCAGCATGATGAACAGGGCGATCAGGCCGCTGTGCATGACGCCGCTTTGCCCGGAAACGCCTTTGGTTTGCAGCCAGACCTGCATGGCGACCAGCAGCATGCTGGAGGCGGCGGCGAGCATCAGCGAGATGTAGCCAGGGTTGCCCAGGTGCGGGATCAGGATGGGGATCAGCAGCAGGATGCCGAAGCCAGCTTCAATCCNCCCGCTGGAGTAAATCAGGCNCAGCAGGATGGCGATGTCCAGCAGCACAAACAGCAGGGTTTGCACCGGCAAATCCGGCCATTGGAAATAGGAGGCCAGATTGCTGAGGACGGCAATGATCAGGTAGGTGCCGGTCAGCCAGGTGAACAGTGCGGGATCATATTGCCCCAGGCGGATATTGCCGGACTGCAAGGTCAGCGCAATCAGCAGCGCGCCCGCCAATATCAGGCGGTAGACGTGGTAAAGGCGCAGCAGGTTCCACGGGTCTTCATGCAGGAAGACAGGGACTAGTTTTTCGTCAAGTGTTGTGTCGCGTGCTCCAGACTGCAAAAGTGTTTCCCCCTGAGAAATCGCTTCTTGCTCCGGGACATGCAGGCCGCACTGCAGGCAGCGCACCATGCGGGTGTTGTTAGTGGTTTTCCCGGATGTTTGTTGATCGTGTTGGTCTAGCCGTTGCTTTCGCTGCCAAGATTTTAACAGAAGAAACCCGACTACCAGCAAAACAAGTATGAAAAGAATACGGGACATGATGTATTTGACCCTAATTGAGGTATAGTCTTCGTCTCCCAACAATACAGTTTTATGACAGCGTGCAAAGAGAAATCAAACATTGCGTATCGCACTGGCNCAGTTGAATGTCTGCATGGGGGATGTCGGCAACAACCTTCAGCAGGTAAAGGACACTATCCGGCAGGCGCTGGCGCAGCAGGCCGACCTGATTGTATTTCCCGAACTGGCGTTGGCGGGCTACCCACCGGAAGATCTGGTGTTCCGCCCGGACTTCCTGGCGCAAATGCAAGCGGGCGTGGAGGAGATCGCCGCCGGAACCAACGGCATTACCGTGATTCTCGGTGCGCCGCTGCGGCGAAACGACTTGCGGAACATGGCTTGCGTGTTGCGCGATGGTGCCATCGTGGCCGAGTACGCCAAGCAATGCCTGCCCAATTACCGGGTGTTCGATGAAAAACGCTATTTCACGCCAGGAACCGAAACGCTGGTGATCGACGTTGCGGGCGTCAGGCTTGGTGTCCTGATCTGCGAAGACATCTGGGAGGATGCGCCAGCCCAGGCGGCTGTGGCGGCGGGGGCGGAGGCNCTGTGCATCCTGAATGCTTCCCCGTTCAGCCATGACAAACCGGAGCAGCGGGCGGAGCTGCTGCAACGGCAGGCCGCCAGCAATCGGGTTCCCCTGGCTTACGCCAATCTGGTGGGTGGGCAGGATGAACTGGTGTTTGATGGGGATTCCATGCTGCTGGATGCTGCGGGCAATATCCTGTTCCGGGCGGAAGCGTTTGAGGCAGGCGTATTTGTGCAGGACTGGGAGATTGCCGGAGCCGCTGCCCGCCCGTCTGCCTTGCCGCCCCGGCCTGACGCTGAGTCCATCATTTACAAGGCGCTGCTGACCGGCATCCGCGATTATGTGCGCAAGAATGGTTTTTCACGGGTGCTACTGGGGCTTTCCGGCGGCATCGATTCCGCCCTGGTGCTGGCATTGGCGGTGGATGCGTTGGGGGCGGAAAATGTCGAGGCGGTGATGATGCCGTTTTACTACACTTCAACCATGAGCGTGGAGGACGCCAGCCAACAGGCGGAATGGCTNGGGGTGCGCTACCGGCACCTGCCGATTGAAGGCGTGTACGACAGTTTCATGAGCTTGCTGATCCCTGAATTTGGCGAGCTGCCGGAGGATGTCACCGAGCAAAACCTGCAAGCGCGCATCCGTGGCGTATTGCTGATGTCGCTTTCCAATAAGCTGGGCAGTTTGCTGTTGTCCACCAGCAACAAAAGTGAAAGCGCAGTCGGTTATGCGACGCTGTATGGCGACATGGCCGGGGCGTTTTCGCCGTTGAAGGATGTTTACAAGATGCAGGTCTACCAGCTGGCGGAATACCGAAACACGTTGGGCAGGGCGATTCCGCAACGGGTCATTGAGCGTGCGCCGTCGGCGGAGTTGGCACCGGGGCAGGTGGATCAGGATTCGCTGCCGCCGTATCCGGTGCTGGATGGCATTTTGCAGCGTTTCATCGAAGGCGATCAGGTGCTGGAGGATATTGTGGCGGATGGATTTGACGCTGTGACCGTCCGCCGCGTGGTGAATCTGGTATTATTGAGCGAATACAAACGGCGGCAGGCGGCTCCCGGCGTGCGCATCAGCGGACGCGGCTTCGGCAAGGACTGGCGTTACCCCATTACTTCCGCCTGGCGCAAAAATTTACCCTTGAAGTCTTAATAAAAGAAGGAGGAAGCATGAAATTGATTCAGGCCATCATTAAACCGTTCAAACTGGATGACGTGCGTGAGGCGCTGACGGAAATTGGCGTAACCGGTATGACGGCGACCGAAGTCAAGGGTTTCGGGCGTCAAAAGGCCACACCGAATTATATCGGGGAGCAGAATATGTGGTGGACTTTTTGCCTAAAGTCAAACTGGAAATCGTGGTCAAGGAAGAAAAGGTCGACGCCGTGATTGAGACGGTGCAAAAAGCGGCGCACACCGGCAAGATCGGCGATGGCAAAATTTTCGTATTGCCAGTTGAACAGGCGATCCGTATCCGTACCGGGGAAAGCGGGCGGGATGCGGTATAAATAATCTTCCACGTCGGCTGGAAGTCATTTCCGGGCGGCAGGAGGTGTGCCTGCAACGGGTTCAATCCCTGCTGCCCAAAGGCGCTGACGCCTTATGGATCACAACAGCTCCCGGCATTGCGGGAGCATTGCCCGCCAATAAAGCCCACACTCTNTTGGGGCAAGAAACTGACTGCATTGTGTTTGACGCCCATAGCGGTTTTGCGGTGAACGCCTTTGCTGCGGTCAGCGGAACCCTGCGCGGTGGCGGTGTGCTTTACCTGTTGACGCCGCCATTGGATGAATGGGCGGCGTTTCCCGACCCGGATTACCAACGGTTCTTGCCGTATCCTTGGCGTCCCGATGAGGTGACGGGAAGGTTNTTGCGGCGGTTGACACGAATGTTGGCGGAAAGGCCTATGCCTGCCCCTGCCCGCAGCAAGGATGGGCATGCCATGCGCCAATCGGAGGCGGTTGAGGCGATAGCCACGGCAGCGGTTCCGGTGGTGCTGACAGCAGACCGGGGGCGGGGCAAATCCGCCGCGTTAGGCATGGCCGCCAGCCGATTGCTTGCACAAGGGAAACGGGTGGTGTTGACGGCACCTTCCCGCGCCACGGTTGAATCCGTTTTCAGGCACGCTGCCAACCCGCCAGTTTTCCTTGCGCCGGACGACCTGCTGCAAACCCTGCCGGAGGCTGACGTGTTGATGGTGGATGAAGCCGCCGCCATTCCCGTTCCCTTGCTGCTCAAGATGTTGGGGCATTACCCGCGCTGTGTGTTCTCCACGACTTTGCATGGTTATGAAGGGAGTGGGCGTGGGTTTGCATTGCGTTTCCAGCAGCAGTTGGACGTGCAGTCTCCGGGTTGGAAGCCAGTCTGTTTGCAGCAGCCTATCCGCTGGGCTGAAGACGATCCCCTCGAACATTTCATCCATCATGCGCTGTTGCTGGATGTGGATCTCGCTCCCCTCCTGGTTGGGAAAAGGCTTGGGGATGACGTTGCTTACCGCCGTCTGGACAGGGATGCGCTTGCCCAGAATGAGGCGCTTTTGCGCCAGCTTTTTGGCCTGTTGGTCACAGCGCATTACCAGACCCGGCCNTCCGACCTGCGCCAGATGCTGGATGCGCCAGACATTTCCATTCATGTGTTGGAACAGGCAGGCGAAGTCCTGGCGGTTGCCCTGCTGTCGCGCGAGGGTGGGCTGGACGCCGCGTTGGCCGCCAGCATCCACGCAGGCAAACGCCGTCCGCATGGGCACCCGATTCCACAAACCCTGACGTTTCACGCGGGCATCCGGGGCGCAGCGCAACTGCTGTGCGAGCGGGTCATGCGCATTGCCGTGCACCCTGAATTGCAAGGGCAAGGGTTGGGGGCGCAATTGCTGGAACGTTTGGTGGGCTATGCGAAGGACTGTAGCGCGGACTATATTGGCGTCAGTTATGCGCTGACGCCAGCGTTGTTGCGCTTCTGGGAACGCGCAGGATTTGTGCTGGCGCGTATCGGCCACCGCAAGGACAGCGCCAGCGGCAGCCGCTCCGCCGTGCAAATCCGGGGATTGACGGCGGCGGGCAAGGCGCTGGCGGAATCAGCCCACAGTCCAGTCGACCAGCCCGGTGTAGGCGGTCATCAGCACGATCAGGCCAAACGCAATCCGGTACCAGGCAAAGATGGTGAAGTCGTGGTGGCTGACATAGCGGATCAGGGCGCGCACCGCAATCATGGCGCTGATGAAGGCGAACACGAACCCCACCGCCCAGGCACCAAGATCATCAACGCTGAACAGGGCGCGTTCCTTGTACATTTCGTAGAAGGAGGCGATCCCCAGCGTCGGCACCGCCAGGAAGAATGAAAACTCCGCCGCTGCTTTGCGTGACAGGCCAAAAAACAGCCCGCCGATAATGGTGGAGCCGGAACGCGACATGCCGGGAATCAGCGCCACCGCTTGCGCAAAACCCAGTTTCAGCGCATCGATGGGGCGAATGTCGTCCACGGTTGCAATGGTCACGGTGTGTTTGCGTTTTTCTGCCCACAGGATGATGAAGGCACCGACGATGAAGGCGATTGCGACCGGCACTGGGGCAAACAGATGCGCTTTGATGATCTTGCCGAACATTAGCCCCAGGATCGCCAGTGGCAGGAAGGCGATGGCCAGATTGACCAGCAGGCGGTTGGCGACCGGGTCGCGGCCAATGCCTGCGAAGGTGTTGACAAAGCGTTCCCGGTACTCCCACACGACCGCGAGGATCGCCCCTAACTGGATGGCGATTTCAAAGACCCCGCGTTTGTCATGATCCATGAAATTGAGCAGGTCGCCTGCCAGGATCAGGTGGCCGGTGCTGGAAATGGGGAGGAATTCGGTTGCGCCTTCAACGAGCCCCATGATGGCGGCTTTAAGCAATAAAAGAAGATCCATAAAAAGCCCTTGGTGTATTAGTTGGTGAATGGATTATAGGCGATGTCGCTGGTCGGCAAGTCTAAAGCCCACCAGTCCGGGCGTAAACCCTTTTGATAGGGCGATCACCTTGAAGCGCTCGCCCATTTCCGACGGAAGGCTGAGTGTGCGCACTTGTTNGGCCAGCGGGTACTGGCTGGCGGGGTGGGCGTCCAGCGCGGCGATGAACAATTCCTCCAACCCACTGCTGGCGAGAAACGCCGCCTGGGTCGTATAGCCTGCCAGCTCCAGCCCGGCGTCAACACCTGCTTCCGCCACTGCGGTGAAATCCACACTGGCGGTAATGTCCTGCAAGCCGGGGTAAAGCAGGGGATTGTCATGCACGCGATGCTGGTAGTGGCAAATCAAGGTGCCCTGGCTGCGGTCAGGGTGGTAGTAGTCTTTCTGTTCGTAGCCATAATCGATCAGGATCAGGGCACCGGTTTCCAGCGTGTCGGCCATGCTGCGCATCCAGCCGGGCAGGGCGGGGTTATATTCCGATGTGTAAGTGCCGCCCGCCACTGCGGTCAGGCCAAAGTTGGCACCCTGCATTTCCACCTGCCGGATGACCCTTGCGCCGTTTACCAACGTAAACAGCTCCACTGGCATCGCATCCAGCACTTCATTGCCGACAATCACGCCCCGTAGGGGTTCTGCGGGCAATGCATCCAGCCATTCCACCCGCGTCAGCAGGTGTGGCACTGTCGCTTGCAAAGTTTGGCGTTGCCGGTCACGCAATTCCGGGCTTAAATCCAGAATCAGGTAGCGTACAGGCAGGCAACCGAGCATTTCCAGACGCAGCAGCATATCCGCTGCCATCACGCCGCTGCCAGCACCCAGTTCCAGCATGTCGCCGCCGCCCAATTCCGTCAGCACTTGGGCGCATTGGTTGGCGAGGCATTGTGAAAACAGCGGGGAAATTTCCGGTGCCGTAATGAAGTCGCCTTCCTTGCCGATCTTACGCAAGCCCGCCACGTAATAGCCCAGCCCTGGCTCATACAAGGCCATGCGCATGAATTCGCGGAATGGAATGCTGCTGTTATGGGCGGTGATGGCGGCGCGGATGCGTTGCGCCAGCTGTTCGCTGTGTTCCAGTGCTTCGGCTGGCGGTGTGGGTAGTCTGTCTGTAAAACGCATGGGTATGTAATGATGCAGAAAGCAGCCATTCAACGCGGAATGGCTGCTGCGGTCAAGCCAACAAAAAGTTTTTAGCTGCGGAGGGCTTGTTTTGTTTTCCGTTTTGCAAGCAATAACCCTGACAGTAGGCTCAAAGCGGATAAGCCCAGTGATCCACCACCACCTGAAGGGTTGCCGCCGCTTTGGCTGGTAGCGGCGCTATTGCTTTCTTCCGTTTGGTTGGATTGGGATGTCGGGTTGCCATTATCGGTAGAGGGGTCGGTTTCTGAGCTGTCGCTGGCAGTTTCTTTTGACTCGACGATGATGGTGAAATAGCGGACTTCAGAAGTCAGGCCAGCCCCGTTTTTGTCAATGGCTGTGATGCCGATTTTGGCCGAGCCTTGGGCATTTAATTTGGGGTAGACATAGAGTGAATGGGATTGGTAGTCCACCCATGGTGCCAATTCAAACAATCCAGGGTTGGAATTGGAGATTACCTTGAAGCGGATTTGGTCAGTGGTTGTGTCCCCTACGCCGTTAGGGAACTGTTTGCCGCCTTCCCCGTCATTTGCCGATATGACCCAGTTTTGAATCCGGGTCAGGCCGACGTATGCGTTTACGGTCACTGTGGCATCTTTTAACAGGAAGGATGGCGCGAGGTTCTCAGATGAGGATGATCCCCCATTGTTGTTTTCCTGATCAGTTGATCCATCGGTATTGGTTTGGCCGATGGGGCATTGACGGTGATCCTGACAGTTGCAAAGGCGATGTGGCCGTTGTCATCACCAACCGTATACACAAAAGAGTCAATTCCACTGAAGCCTTCGTCTGGAGTGTAGGTGAAGATGTCGCCAAAGCGGGTAATCGTCCCATGGGTAGGCAGGCTCTTGGTTAATACCCGCAGCGTGTCCCCATCGGTATCAGAGTCATTCGCCAGCACATTGCTGATGGTGATGGGCGTTTGGTAAGGGGTGCTGAGAATATCATCCTGTGCTTCAGGGGGCTGATTTGTGCTGGAGGAGTCGTCGGCAGCTGCAGGCGGAGTAGGGGGGCGTCGGGGGCGTGGGTGCTGCCGCAACAGTGACGGTCACGGTGGCGGAGCTGGTTCCCCCTTGCCGTCACTGACGGTGTAGGAGAACGTGTCCGCGCCGCTGAAGCCGTTATTGGGGGTGTAGGTGAAACTGTTGCCGGAACGGGTGACAGTGCCATTGGCCGGGTTGGTGTTGGCGGTGACGCTAAGGGTGTCGCCATCCGGGTCGGAATCATTGGCCAGCACATTGCTGATGGTGATGGGCTTCTGATAGGCGGTGCTGGCGGTATCGTTGGCTGCGGTAGGTGGTGTGTTGGCGGCTGGGGCGACAGTGACGCTCACCGTGGCGGAGCTGGTTCCCCNCTTGCCGTCACTGACGGTGTAGGAGAACGTGTCCGTGCCGCTGAAGCCGTTATTGGGGGTGTAGGTGAAACTGTTGCCAGAACGGGTGACGGTGCCATTGGCCGGGTTGGTGTTGGCGGTGATGCTGAGGGCGTCGCCATCCGGATCGGAGTCATTGGCCAACACATTGCTGATGGTGGCAGGCGTTTGGTAAGCAGTGCTGGCGGAGTCGTCCGTAGCGGTCGGCGGCGTGTTGGCGGTTGGGGATACGGTGACGGTCACGGTGGCGGAGTCGGTTCCCCCTTNGCCATCGCTGACGGTGTAGGAGAACGTGTCCGTGCCGCTGAATCCGTTATTGGGGGTGTAGGTGAAACTGTTGCCGGAACGGGTGACAGTGCCATTGGCCGGGTTGGTGTTGGCGGTGACGCTAAGGGTGTCGCCATCCGGGTCGGAGTCATTGGCCAGCGCATTGCTGATGGTGACAGGAGTCTGGTAAGCAGTGCTGGCGGTATNCGTCCGTAGCGGTCGGCGGCGTGTTGGCGGTTGGGGATACGGTGACGGTCACGGTGGCGGAGTCGGTTCCCCCTTGCCATCGCTGACGGTGTAGGAGAACGTGTCCGCACCGCTGAAGCCGTTATTGGGGGTGTAGGTGAAACTGTTGCCGGAACGGGTGACAGTGCCATTGGCCGGGTTGGTGTTGGCGGTGACGCTAAGGGTGTCGCCATCCGGGTCGGAGTCATTGGCCAGCGCATTGCTGATGGTGACAGGCGTCTGGTAAGCAGTGCTGGCGGTATCGTCCGTAGCGGTCGGCGGCGTGTTGGCTGCAACTGACGGAAGGTCTTCAGTTCGCAGGGTAACATTATAGGAACAGCCATTGGAGGTTGCTGCTGCGTCACTCAGTGGATCAAAAATATTCATGACAACAGCAACGCCGTAGTTATAGGGAAGAGGCGAGGTGCCGAATGGTGTGTAATCTGTTGAACCGATACGGTAAAAACCCAGAAACCCTTCATGTGCGGCAGAGCCGTTATTGTTTTTGAAACCCCATGATTGGGTAGGGTTGTTCAGTGGGGTGTCTTGCAGCAATACGGCCTCCCGATGACCCCAACTGGAATTGGCATCGTTATAAATCCAGCTATAAATNNGGCGCTCCACTGGCAAAGGGATACTGCTGGCTCCAATTGGAACGCCGTTGTAAGCTGCAAAGTAGGCTAGGTTTTCTGCCCGGGTAGTAAATTCCTTGCAGGCGGCTCCTACGGTTGCACTTATCCTTTTATCAGGATTATCGGTGCTGGAGTTGCCGGAGGGTTGATAGTGACCAGTTAAATCGTTGTCATGAAGCAATATTGCATAATTTTGTGCGGTGGTGTCGACATGGCTTTCGATTCCGGCCAAAGGAAGGCCGATGACGCTGGGCATCATACCAGCCCGTCCTGTGCGTTCTGCATTGATCAAGAAGAGCGCTTTAGCGTCATCAGTCATGCCATCCCATATACTTTGGGCAGGCAATACCAAATTTCCCAAAGTGTTGGCAGTTAACCCGAGTTGTGCCTCTTCTTGGCGCCTGGCATAGTTGAACGCCGCCATAATGTCGGCAACGCCATTAAACCCTATACCATTTTCCCCGGTGTCAGTTCCCCAAACAATATTTGTTGTGATATTGGGTGGAGATGCTGCAAATAGTGGTTGGGAAAAGCTAGGGCGCATGCTATTGCCAAAGCCGTCTTATGTGGAATGTATGAGGTTGGGCTGAAAGGAGTCCGATTCATGATGGATAGCCTTATAGTTTTAATTATGATATGACTATGAGATAAATTAATTATTATTATAAATTCATATTATAATATGTTTGTATAAATTAATCAAATTTATTATTTGCGCTTACTGGTGCTTTTAGGCGCAAGATTTTCCACCATGCATTTTGCAGTGGTTCATCATTTACGCATGGAGGGAGTGGGGAGAATGTAAATCGAAAAGGTGATTTTATATGGCAATGTTTGACAACAAAGTGGCGCTGCTCACGGGAGCCGCCCGACGAATCGGGGCGGAGACTGCCCGCGCACTGCATGCAGCGGGCGTAACGGTAGTGATCCATTACCGCAGTTCCGCGCAGGATGCGGCAGCATTACAAGCGGAGTTGAATGCCATCAGGCCAGGTTCGTGCTTNTTGGTGCAAGGCGACCTGTTGGATGTCGCCAACATATCCCAGATTATACGGCAAACATTGGATCAAACCGGACGGCTGGATGTGCTGGTCAACAATGCCTCCTCGTTTTATCCCACCCCGTTGGATGCGCTGACTGAGCAACAGTTCGACGACCTGATAGGCACTAACCTGAAAGCGCCGTTGTTCATGGCGCAGGCGGCCGCGCCATATTTGCAGGCCAGCCACGGTTGCATCATCAATATAGTTGACATCCATGGTATGCGCCCACTACAGGGCTACATCGCCTATTGTGCGGCGAAAGCCGGTTTGCTGATGTTGACCCAATCACTTGCCCGTGAACTGGGGAACGTGCGCGTCAACGGTGTCGCTCCCGGTGCCATCCTGTGGCCGGAAATGCATGAAAACCATGCCATGCATGCTGACATCCTCGCCCGCACCGCTTTACAGCGTGAAGGTAACCCCGCCGACATCGCCAGAACAGTACTGTTTCTGGCGCGTGACGCCGACTACATTACCGGGCAAGTGATTCCCGTCGATGGAGGCCGTCTGCTAAACCATTAAGCCGCGAATAGGTGCGCCGGAGAAATGGCCAATTTGGTCTGCTTATGCAGAATTTCCAGCAATACAATGACACGTTCCTCGCCATCATATTTTTGGAAAATAGCTTCCAGGCCGCGAAATGNGCCTTCCTTGATGATCACTTTGTCGTTGGCATGGAAACGATCCAGGTCAATGGCGCGTTCCCCGAGGATGGCCTCCTGCGCTTTCAAACCCATGATCAGCTCATCAGGAACCTGAGCCGGGTCATTGCCAAAGCGTACAAATCCGTTGATTCCCTTGGTGGAGCGGATAGGTGCCCAATTGTCATTGATGCCGTTATCCAGATGGATGAACATGTAGCNGGGAAACAATGATTCGATTTTGGTGACGATTTTGCCGCGCTGCGGGCGTAGGCGTTTGGCGAGTGGACGGTAGATTTCGTAGCCTTGATTACGTAAGTGCATATCCGCCACTTCATCCTTGTGTGGCTTGCTGGTCAGCAAAAACCAGTTCCTGTCAGTTTTGACACTCATAGTCCCAATTCCTTATATATTAGCCCAAGTTAGTTAGTAAGCATGTTGGCTATTTTTCATACCTGAAACAAGCCGAATACTTACTCTCTTTGGAGTCTATTCGATATACTCCGAACTTCAACCTTTATGAAGATAGAATATTTAGTTGTATATATTAGTATAATTAATTAACAAATGAGTCAAATCAGGGCGATTGTATGATAAATCATCAAGATAGACTGTTGTTGGCACAAGGTTTGTCCCGCTTTTATGGCGACCATTGTGCGGTGGAAAATCTGGATATTAACCTGAACAAAGGCGAAGTGTTGGGGTTGCTNGGGCCAAACGGTGCAGGCAAGTCGACCAGCATGCAGATACTGACGGGTAACCTTGCGCCTACAGCCGGTGAAATCCATGTCTGTGATGTCGATCTGCTGGACGAGCCGCGCAAGGCCAAGCAACAGATTGGTTATTTACCGGAACAGCCGCCCGTTTACCGAGACCTTACGGTGGAAGAATATCTCCACTACTGCGCCCGCTTGCGTAATGTGCCGTCCACGCAACGCAAGGAAAGCGTGGAACGCGCCCGTGAGCGCTGCGGCTTGCGGGATGTTGGCAAGCGCCTGATCGGCAACCTTTCCAAAGGCTACCGCCAGCGCGTGGGGATTGCGCAAGCCATCCTGCACAACCCGGCGGTTGTCATCCTGGACGAACCAACGGTTGGTTTAGACCCGATCCAGATCCGTGAAATCCGCCGCCTGATCCGGGAATTGGGGCAGGAGCATGGCATCATCCTCTCCACCCATATCCTGCCGGAAGTGCAGGCGGTGTGTGACCGGGTGCAAATCCTCAACCGGGGCAAAACAGTGTTCAACAATACGCTGGAAGGGGTGGAGTCGCTGGAACAAGTGTTTTTTGACCTGATTTTCCGTGAAGCGGATGGGGAACCGGCAGAGGGGCGGCAGCATGAACGCTATCTGGGCAATCGCCAGCACCGAATTCCGCCGCATGTTCGTGTCACCACTGGCATGGAGCATACTGGCGGTCGTGCTGTTCATTCTGGCGTGGGTGTTCCTGCTGGGTTTGAACGAATACCTGACCATGATCCAGCCGCAAGCTGCCGGTATGGAAGACCCGCCGGGCATCAGTGACCTGGTGGTGTCGGCGCTGTACCTGTGNGCCGGTTTCATCATGCTGGCGGTGATGCCGTTGGTCACCATGCGCCAGTTCGCCGAGGAGCGCATGAACCAGACCTTGCCGTTGCTGACGTCTTCACCCTTGTCCAGCAGCCAGATCGTGCTGGGAAAATACCTGGGCATACTGCTGTTTATCCTGCTGATGGTCGCTTTGTTGAGCCTGATGCCATTGTCCCTCGCTATCGGCACTGGTCTGGACTGGGGCAGGCTGGCGGCGGCGGCGCTGGGGTTGGCATTGTTGCTGGCATCGTTTGCGGCGGCGGGATTGTTCCTGTCCGCATTGGCGCGGCAGCCGGTGATTGCGGCGGTGACGACGTTCGGTTTTCTGCTGTTCCTGCTGGTGCTGTACATTTCTGGCAATTCGCAGGGGGCGGGCAGTGAAATCTTTGTCTACCTGTCCCATTTCGGCCATTTTTTGTCGTTTTTGGATGGGCTGTTCGACAGCAGCGACTTGGTTTACTACCTGCTGTTCATTGGCGGATTCCTGATCCTCACCATCCGCAAACTCGACAATGACCGCTTGCAGGGGTAAACCAGTATGAAAATGAGTCAGAACGCCCACCGCTGGCTGGGGCTGCAAAACGCTGTTTTTTATCTGTTGTTCGTGCTGGTGATTGGGCTGCTGGGGTATTTCGGGCGCGAATTCAAGTACGAGGCGGACTGGACTTATGGCGGGCGCAACAGCCTCTCCCAGCCGACCCAGACCTTGCTGAAAAGCCTGGACAAGCCGCTGAAATTCATCGCCTACATCCCANNCCGCCCTGATCTGGCGGCTGAGTTGCGCAAGATGGCGGACAAATACCGGCGCATCAAGCCGGACACCAGCATTGAATTCGTCAACCCTGACCTTGACCCGGCACGGGCGAAGCAGGATGGCATCCAGGCTTCCGGGCAGCTTGCCATCCATCTGGGCGACCGCAGCGAAGTGGTGCAGGCGACGGGTGAGGAAGTGATCGCCAACGCCATCCAGCGCATGAGCCGGGGCGGGGAGCGGTTGGTGGTGTTTCTGGAAGGCCACGGCGAACGCAATCCGCTGGCGGCTGAATCCACCGGCATGTCGCAACTGGTCGCCAATCTGGAGCGCAACGGTTTCAAGATCCAGCCGCACAATCTGGTGCGCAGCCAGTCGATGCCGCAGAACGCCAGTTTTGTGGTGATCGCCTCTCCGCAGCAGGACTTGTTGCCCGGCGAAGTGGATGTGCTGAANAAATATGTGGAACAAGGCGGCAACCTGTTGTGGCTGCAGGATCCAGGCGGTTTGCACGGTTTGCAGCCGCTGGAAGCCTTGCTGGGGGTGCAGGTCTACGACGGCACGGTTGTGGATGCGAATCAGGCGCTGCAACAACTGTTGGGCATCAACCATCCGGCGGTCATTCCCATTGTGGATTATGGCAAGTCGGAAGTGGTGCANAAATTGACGGGCACGCAGACCATCTTTCCGTTCGCCACCATGGTGGCGCGTGATCCGCAGGCCGGGGAAAAGGATGGCGCGCTGGCGTGGCAGGCGGATGAGTTTCTCATGACCTTGCCGACCAGCTGGCTGGAAACCAGCGGCAAACTGGAAGGCTCCGTGAAATTTGACGAAGGCGGCGGTGACAAGGCCGAGCCATTGCCGATAGGGGTTGCCGAAACCCGGGTGCTGGAAGCGCCTGACAACAAACCTGACGCCAAAGACCGTGAGCAGCGGGTGGCGGTGATCGGCGACAGCGATTTCATGCTCAACAGCTTCATCGGCCAGGGCGCAAACCTAGACCTCGCCACCAACCTGTTCAACTGGTTGAGCGCGGATGACAAGCTGTTGCAGGCTCCGGTCATCCGCGCCCCTGACACCCAGCTGGACATTAGCGAAACGGCTGGTTTTGTGTTGGCGGTGTTTTTCCTGTTCGTGCTGCCAGTCGGGTTGCTGCTGGCGGGCGTGCTGATCTGGTGGCGTAGGAGCAAACGCTGATGAGCGCATCTGCCCAATCACGCCGCTTGCTGCTGAATGTTGCCTTGCTGCTGCTGGTGGCGGGGCTGGGCGCGCTGGCTTGGTGGAAATCCAGTCAGCCGGAAAAATTGCCGGAAACGCTGCTAAACCTGACCCGAGCCGATATTACGCAGGTGCTCATTACCCGCCATCCGGGGGCTGGCACAGCGGACAGTATCCGCCTGCAACGCCAGGGGAACAGTTGGCGGATGCTGGAGCCGAAACAGGCGGACGCCAACCCCGCCCGCATCAGCCAGTTGTTTACTTTGCTGGATGAGTCGGTGGAAGCCAGTTACGACGCCGCAGGCAAGGATCTCAAGCAATATGGCCTGGAGCCGGGCGAGGTCAGCGTGGCGTTCAACAATGAAACCCTGCTGTTCGGCGCGGAGAACCCGATTTCCAACAAGCGTTACATTCTGGTAGGCGGCAAGCTCAAACTGGCGTCGGAAGCGGTGTATGGCCTGCTGACCGGGGAGGCGCTGGATCTGGTGTCCAATAAGTTGATCCCGGAAAACGGCAAGCTGAAAAGCATCAGTTTGCCGGATGGTTACGCTAGCAAAGCCGAAACCATGCAAAACTGGCAATCCGCCAGCGCCATCCGCCTGGAACCTTGGGATGGCAAAGGCGAAAGCAGNGGCAGGGTCACCTTGACGCTGGCAGATGGCGGCAAGGTGACGCTGGATTTGCTGGCAGGTGACGCTGGCGACTTGGTGTTTGGCAATGCGGC
Organism: Candidatus Thiothrix singaporensis; assembly: GCA_013693955.1. Taxonomy (GTDB): domain Bacteria; phylum Pseudomonadota; class Gammaproteobacteria; order Thiotrichales; family Thiotrichaceae; genus Thiothrix; species Thiothrix singaporensis. The sequence goes on from CP059265.1 coordinate 344,299, forward strand.
GTTGGGCGTCCGCTATATTTTGCCGGATTCAGAACAGGCCAATTTGCTGCCGCCCAAACGGTAGGCACCGTTCTTATCTGAAGCGCTTCGGTTTGCCCTTGTCTTTGTCGGGGGACTTTTTGCCTGGCTTGGCCTTGTCGCCGCCAAATCGTGGTTTGTCCTTGCCGAATTTGGGCTTCTCACTGCCAAAACGTGGCTTGTCCGTCCCTGGTTTGCCGCTGGAAGGACGCCGGTCAGGGCGTTCGCCACGGCCAGTGTCGCGGCGGTGGGATGCGGGGGCATCGCCGCGCGGACGGCGTTCGCTCTGGTCACGTTCCTTGTGTTTGCCTCCGCGGTTGGGGGAATAGTCTGCGGCAGATTCATCAGTCGGTTCAATATTGAGCATTTGCCCAGCAACCCGCGCCCGCTTCAGGTCGTGCAGGATTTCCTTCGGCATCCCGGCAGGCAAGTCCACCAAACTGTAGTCGTGCTGGATGTCGATATGGCCGATGTAGCGGCTGTCCAGCCCGGCTTCATTGGCGATTGCGCCGACGATATTGCCCGGCTTGACGCCATGCACGCGCCCAACCGCCAGCCGGTAGCGTTCCATTTCAATGGTGTCTTCTTCGCTGCTGAACACCGAATTGCTGACGTTGCTTTTCTTTTTGCCCTTTTTGCGTGCGTCCGCTTCGGCAGGGTTATAGGCCGGATGTTTGTCCTTTTCCGTCAGCAGCATCGGTTCGTCACCCTGCAACAGGCGGGCGAGGGCGGCGGCGACTTCCAGGGCGGGGACATTGTGTTCGCGTTCGTAGTCGCTGATCAGTTGCAGGTAGAGATCCTGCCCCTCCTCGGCTTCCAGCGTGTCGGTGATGCGCTGCTTGAACTGGGCGATGCGCAGGTTGTTGATGGTTTCGGTGGAAGGCAGCTCCATCAGTTCGATCGGCTTGCGGGTGGCGCGTTCGATGGCGCGCAGCAGGTGGCGTTCCCGTGGGGAAACGAACAGGATGGCGTCGCCGCTGCGGCCTGCGCGCCCGGTGCGGCCAATGCGGTGCACGTAGGATTCGGTGTCAGTGGGGATGTCGTAGTTGATGACATGGGTGATGCGCTCCACATCCAGCCCGCGCGCCGCCACGTCGGTGGCGATCAGGATGTCGATCTTGCCGTTTTTCAACTGCTCAACCGTGCGTTCGCGCACGTTCTGCGGAATGTCGCCGTTGAGGGCGACTGCGCCGTAGCCACGGGCTTGCAGTTTTTCCGCCAGCTCCACCGTTTCGGTTTTGGTGCGGACGAAAATGATGCAGGCATCGAAAGGTTCCGCCTCCAGAATCCGGGTCAGCGCATCCAGTTTGTGCAGGCCGCTGACCAGCCAGTAACGCTGGCGGATGGTTTCTGCGGTGGTGGTCTTGAGCTGGATTTTGACTTCCGCCGGATTGTTCAGGTAGCTCTGCGCAATGCGGTGGATGGCGGGCGGCATGGTGGCGGAGAACAGCGCAATCTGGCGGGTGGCCGGGGTCTGTTCCATGATCCATTCAATGTCTTCGATAAAGCCCATGCGTAGCATTTCATCGGCTTCATCCAGCACCAGCGCTTGCAGGTTGTCGAGCTTGAGGGTTTCACGGCGCAGGTGATCCATGACGCGCCCTGGTGTGCCGACCACAACATGCACGCCGCGTTCCAGTTGGCGGAACTGGGTGCGGTAATCCTGCCCGCCGTAGATCGGCATGACATGAAAATCGGGCAAATGGGAGGCGTATTGCTGGCAGGCTTCGGCCACCTGGATGGCCAGTTCGCGGGTCGNGGCCAGGATCAGGATTTGTGGNNCGGTTTTGCTTAAATCCAGCCGCGACAGCAGCGGCAGGGCGAACGCGGCGGTTTTGCCGGTGCCGGTCTGCGCCTGACCCAGCACGTCGCGCCCTTCCAACAGGTAGGGGATGGTGGCGGCCTGGATGGCGGAGGGCGTTTCATAACCAAGCGCCTGCACGGCTTGCAGGACGGNGGCGGCAAGGCCGAGTTCGGTGAACGCGGGCAAAGTAGGGGTTTCTGAGGACATCTGGGGCTTCGGAGGTCAGGAGGAAACCGCGCATTATGCGCCAGTTTCCCGGCAAGATAAATGGCTTTTGCGCGCCCTGCCTTCTCAGCTTGGGTAAATGATTCAGTTGATGGCGAAGTTTGGAGCTTTTTGATTAAATAGCCACTTATTCGGTTTGCTGTAAGTGGGGGATTTGTCGTGTCTGTATCTGCTGTAGATGAAGTGTTGCAACAAAGTTCAGAATTGGCCAGCCGGGGGATATGGCGCAAGCCCGCCATTTTTGCAGGATGCTTATGGTAAAACCGATGATGATGTCCGGGTCATGCTGGAATTGGCGCGGCTGGATCTGCAGGAAAAGCAGTTTGCCGATGCGCTTCAGAAGGCGATGGCGGCTTTGCAAACGGATAGCCGTCAGCGGTTGGCCTATCAGATTGCCGAGCGGGCGGCGATTGAATTGGATGAGCCTGAACTGGCGAAACATTTTTTCTGTTCCAGCCACCGGTTGAGTTTTCGGATCAGGCCGTGCAGCGCGGCAAAAACCCGGCGTTTCATCCCTTGTTCGCGGTGCCGCCGGTATGGGGTGCAGGGAACGATTACCGGCATATTCTGGAGCGGGCGTCCTTATTCCGTGCTTCCGGTGAGCCTTATGCCCTGACGGTTTCCGTGATTATCCCGGTCTTTAACCGTTGCCAGTTGCTGGCCAATACCTTGGCTGCAATGGTNCATCAGACGTACCCTCAGGATTTGACTGAAATTATCGTGGTGGATGATGGCAGCGATGATGCCGTGTTTGAAGTAATCAGAAACTACGAAACCAGGCTGAATCTGCATTATGTGCGTCAGGCGGATGAGGGTTATCGTTTGTCTGCGGCACGCAATTTGGGTGTCCGTTTCTCCCGGGGGCAGGTTGTTGTTGTTATGGATGCTGATGTTCTGCCGCTGCCGACGGATATTGAAAACTATCTGGCGGTGTTGCATGTGGCGGACAATGCAGTTTTGCTGGGGCACAGGAAATACGTGGATGTGTCACAGGTTTCGGATGCCGATATTCTGAAAAGTATCGGGGCGGTAACTGGTTTGCCATCCATCCACCCGGACAATGATGTGGCCGGGTGTAAAAACGANTGCGGGGAATCTATCGACTGGCGTTTCCTGCAATATCCCAAATCGGGAGATTTGGTCAGGGATTTGTGGCCTTTTTCAAAATTGGTGGGTGCCACCTTTGCTTTGCCTCGCCAGTTATTGGACAAAGCCGGTGAGTTTGACGAAGAGTTTCAGGCATGGGGGTGTGAAGATGGGGAGTTTGGTTTCCGGTTATATAATGCGGGCGCGTATTTTGTTCCCATGTTAAATGTTGTTTCCCTGCATCAGGAGCCTTTGCAGGAAATCAGTACGGTCGATGGGGAAAGTTACCGTAAGGCAGGTTACGCCATTACCCAGCAAATCCGAGCCAGTAAATGTGGCACCCCCATNTACCGCAATGAATTGCTTAGTGATACCGTGATCAAGGTTCCCAAGGTTTCCATTTATATTCCGGCCTATAACGCCGGGCGGTATTTGATAGAGGCGGTGCAGAGCTGTCTGGATCAGGCGTTTGATGACCTGGAGGTCTGCATCTGTAATGACGGTTCGACGGATGACACGCTGGATTTGCTGGAAGAACATTTCAGCGGCAACCCAAAAGTCCGCTGGATTTCACAGCCGAATGCGGGCATTGGCAGTGCGACCAATGCGGCCATCCGGTTGTGCCGGGGTATGTATATCGGCCAATTGGATGCGGATGATTTGTTGAAGCCGGACGCAGTCCGTGAATGTGTCGCCATCCTGGATACCATGCGGGTTGATGCGGTTTATACAGACCGGGAATATATTGACGAGGAAGGCCAATTTATCCGGTATGGTGATTGNTTTGGGGAATATTCCCGTGAATGGCTGCTGACCGGCATGCGGGCGACCCATTTCCGCATGTTCAGGAAGCGGCTTTGGTCACGCATCAGCGGTTGTGATGAAACGCTGACAAATGCGGTGGATTTTGATTTGTGGCTAAAGCTATCCGAGGTTGGCGAACTGCACCATTTGCACAAGGTGCTGTACAGTTATCGCTGGCATGGTGCCAATACTTCCATCCTCAAGCGCAAGCAGCAGGAGCAGAATCATTTGCGTGTGGTGGAGGGCGGTCTGGCTAGATTGGGGCTTGATCGGTTCTGGGGGCTTGAGCCTTCCGGCAATCCATTGAATCCGCTTGAATTCAGTTTGTCCCCCAAGGAAGCCGCCTCTTTTGTGCTTCCGGAGGATGTTGTGATCCTGATCCCGGTGACAGCTGAACAGCTTGGGATGGTGACAGGAGAAGAAAAATACCGCTTATGGGAAATGAAACGGCAAGGTTTCAGGTATTGGTTTGTGGTTGCCCAGCCGGATGCCCGTTACGCGGAGATCAGGCAGGATGTCCTTTATGTGCCCTGTAACGAGACCATAACGGGTGGGGAAAAATTACGGCTTGCGTGTGAATTTCTGTATAGGAATATGCAGTTTTTATATGTTTTCCGGGCTAAACAGAATGGCATTCCTTTAAGCCGGGAGCTGATCAATCGTGTGCTGCCTCAATTGTACGGGAAACAATATGGCAGAAATCGTAGTGGGGATTTTATCAGAAAGGATCTGTTGCCATTCTTGTTTAATGAAATCAGGGAGGCGGTTGAAGATGAAGCTTGTGATTCTGATCCTGTCATAAGGTCGCTTGCCCAGAATCAAGTTGCTTTACAATATATTCGATGAATAAAGAGCTGTTGGCGATTGCCAGNGGGTTGATCAGAAAAGGCGATAAGGAATTAAACCTGGCGCTGGATAGCGTAGTGAAGAAAGCCGTGCTTGCCCTAGATGCGGGCGTTTATTCAGTGATGGATAAGACCGCGGTTCCNCCGAGTGGTGATAAGCATGATTATATGAGCATNGGGCCTTATTGGTGGCCTGATCCTTCGAAGGAGGATGGCTTGCCTTATATCCGGATTGATGGAAAAAGAATCCGGAAAGCCAGGGGGCAAGTCAGATTTTTACAGCTGGAAAAAATGGCGGAGGCTGTGGAGACACTGGTGTTGGCCTTCCATTTCACCGGCATGATGGCTTATGCGCATCATGCTGCGTGCCTGTTACGCACTTGGTTTTTGCACCCCAATACGAGCATGAAGCCCCATCTCAGGTATGCTCAGGTTATACCGTGCAAAACAGGCAAACGGGGGATAGGCATCATTGACACTGTCAGATTTTTGGATGTGATAAATGCCGTTGAATTGCTGGGTGATTCAGGGGTATGGCTTCCTTCGGAGCAGGCTGCCTTACAGAAATGGTTTCAGGCTTATCTGAAGTGGCTGATGACCAGCCCTTATGGCAAGAATGAAGCGCGCCAACACAATAATCATGGCACATGGTATGACGCCCAGATTGCCGGTTATGCTTTGTTTGTTGGTGATGTGGATACCGCCAGCAGGGTATTGGAGGCATGTGGCCATAAACGTTTGATGACCCAGGTCAGTCCGGATGGGCGACAGCCGTATGAATTGGCTCGCAATTTAGCGTTTGACTATAGCTGTTTCAATTTGGAAGGTATCATGGCGCTTGCCCAATTGGGTGAGCCGTTAGGCATTGACTTGTGGCATTTTCAAGTGGCTGGCCGGGACGTTATCCGTTCGGCATTGGATTACCTGGCGCCGTTTGCCGATTCCGCCCAGCATTGGCCATCCNNACAGCTCGCGGCGGCTGACCGGACTCGGCTGCTTCCGCTGCTTCGGCAGGGGTATCAGGTTTATCAGGAAACACACTATCTGGATGCGATCCAGGCACTTCAGCATGAAGGGCGCAATCATGATGTCTCGCAATTGATTTGCCCGGCAGCCGTAGTTTGACGGCAATAATCTGATGCGGACTATGATGGGATAAAACCAGTTATGAATATTGATGTTAACGCTATTAAAGGCAGCCTTGCTGGACGCTTTGAGGAAAAGATGTGTATATGCTTACGTCCTCGCCCCGTTCAGGCAGCACTTTGCTTGCGCAGGTTTTAAATGTGATTCCTGATTCATGTGTTCTTTTGAGCCACTCCAGTTGAATCATGTCCCTGAGGCGCAGGCGGCAGGGTTTTCCTGGAGGACGTTTGTGGCTCCTGAGGCAGAGTGGCCGGAAGGGGAAGCATTCCTTAAACAAGTGTTCGAGGGTCGTGTCATCAATGCCGGACAGCAAGGGAAATGTCCGTCAATGATGCGCATACGGCAAAACGGATGATTATGAAGTGCGTCCGCGCCAATCGGTTGTTGCCATGGATCTGTCGGCGATTTGACATTCCAGCCCCGATATTGCTTATCCGTCACCCATGCGCGGTGATTGCGTCCCAAAAGAATTATAACCGTGCATGGAAAAATACGGATCGCCCTGGTTGCCCTAAATACTTGGATCAATACCCGGCTTTTCAGGCTCTATTGTCTGAAGTCGAGGGGGATGAAGAGCTTCTGGCGGTATTATGGGCGCTTGACCAACTTTCGCCTTTATTGCAGCAAGTGCCTCATCCATGGCTGGTCGTGACTTATGAAGAGCTTGTTCTCCAGCCCGAAGCAACACTATCAAGAATTTTTGATAAATGGGGTCTCGATATCGATATGGGAGAGGCTTTGTCAAGAATGCAGAAACCTTCGAGCGTTGTTGGCAAATCCGGAATCAGCGGGGTCAATGGGTGGAGGCGGCATCTTACTGGCGAGCAAGTGTCCCGAATACTCAAGACAGCAAATGCTTTTGGCCTGACATTTTATACTGACAATGATGAAGCTGATTATGATGTCTTGTATGGTGAATCATTGTCGGGAGATATTCATAAGGCTGGACTTGGCTGAATAATGGGGTTTATCTATGGCGTTCTATGCATTGGAACGCTTGGCTATCTGTTGGGCTAACTGTGCAACCAAATCTGCGGAATCATCCGAAAATTTCCTGGCTAACAACTTTACACCGCCATCCAGCCGGATATGGTGGGAAAATAATTGCAGATGTTTGTTTGTGATATAAGCCGGACTCGATTTTCCTTCACTCCAATCAGCATATGTAATGTTTACCATGGTCTGCTGTTTGAACTGGGAGTTGCCGATAATCGTTTGGAAAANAGTTTCATCAGGACAGACTGTATTCTTGAAAAAGTCTACAATGGCCTTTTCTGTCGCTGTAAAGTTTAGAATAAATTTGGCCGCTTCATGTGAAATTGCCCACCAGGTTGATCCGCCATAAGGGATCAGTTCGCCAAAATAAGCTTTGTAATCCCGTTGTTGCGGGGCGGATGGATTCTGTTCCCCATGACGGGCTTGGTAGGTTGTGATGCGTGACAGTGATTTGCCTTTTGTTTCTGCTGAGAGGGGCAGCAGGTTCATGAATTCCTTGTCTTGATGGTCGAGAAAGAATTGTTCTATAAAGGCTGGGGAATGCAGGGGATAATCTGCGCCACTTAATAAGACCAATCGGTCAAAATGGTATTCGTGGCTAAATGCAGCTTGAAGTAAAATCAGGCTGGCTTCAACCTGGGAAAAATCACCCCAAAACACAGGAATGCGTTTGAGGGTGAAAATGATATTGTTGCCTTTAAGGTGGCGGTAGCGCCTGATATCTGACTNTTTATCCAGATGTATAANAAATACGGATGAACTGGATGAGAGCGCGTTGATCAGGCGCTGCATATGATTTGGCGAATTATGTTCAAGTATCAAATACGCTATGTTCATGCGGGTTTATCCTGAATATTTTGGGGTCGGATTCACAGAAATTGCCTGCCTTAACTGAACGGAGGAAAAGCATGGTCTTTCAATACTTGCTCCACATAACGGATGGGCGCATACCTGTCACTGACAAGGCTGAAGGCGTTATGGGTCATGCCTTCAATATCCAGGTTATTGCTTAACACCATTTCGATGGCTTCTTCCAGCCCTTCGAAATGAGGCCGAACATCAGCATGTCCCTGCCATGTATGAAGCTTTCTTCAATCAGGGAATTTTGTTGCAGATGGTTAAGCAATGATGGCGCATTGCCGATAGCAGGCGCTCGCTCAACGAATGCGAAAAACTGTTCAGCATCATCAGCATGGCTTTGGACTCCGACATCAGCTCCAGCGTTTTCCCCATGTTGGCCGGAGGTAATAAGGTTGTGCCGGGGTGCAACTTCACAGGCGGCAATTCCCTCTCCAAACCATCGTCAATGGGTAACGGGCAATTTTCCTTAACATGAGATTGCGGCGTTTCCAACGGACGAAAAAGCCCGTTTGGAAAATAAGCTCCAGAAACTTGTCCTGGTCTGAGAGGAACGGTTCCCCATCCTGCTGCTGGCATAATTCGCGGGCAGTTTCCCAGATTGGCTGGTGGTAGTCGTATAAGGCCGCTTCTGCCACATCATCAAACAATTTCTTGCTGTCTGGATATTTTTCCAAGAAATCATTGCGATAATTGTCAGGATTGAGGTAGGAGCCAACGTATAGCAAATTGATAGGGCGTCGGGACGGAGGTTTCTCCCCGCCGGAGTCCAGTGGGTGGCTATTGAAATAAATATGCGGAAGGAACTGGTGTTTGGCTTTTTCGCCCAGGATTTCCTGGCTGAATTTGGCGGAGAGCTTATCGGTGTGATACAGGGTGTGCCACTCTGACAGGCGGGCAAGATTTTTATGTGTCCATGGGCAATATACATAGTCCCGAATATGGGAAACAAAGGGTATTTGCAATGCTTCCGCCAAGGGGACGCCATCCTGTTCCGTGTTCAAGCCGTAACTTTGTTCGCAATGGACGATAACATGGGTGAACTCCTGCTTCAGTGAACTTAACAAGCCATACAACGAACCCAGCTTATTGGTGTGCAGGTAATAAGGTTTGTAACCATATTGGATAAAACCGGAAGCATACGCAAAAACCGAATTCAAATGAGTGGCATTGACATCGGCTGCGCTGTCCGGGGCAGCTGAAATCAGGACAACGGCTTGGTAATGGTTTGAATATTCGCTTTTATAGCTGCGGTTTACCCGGAAAAAGTTTTCAGTTTCGCCAATGTCAAAAACAACGGTGCATTTGTTTGAAAAATGCGGGATCTCTCTGGCTATCGTGTAGTAATCAAGTGGGTGAACCGTGACATGGCTTTGATTGAGTATTTCGGCAACCCTAAGATCTTCATATGAATATTTGAATTGTTTGATTTCTTCCTGCAATGTCTCCACTTTGGAAAATAGGATGGGGAGCACATCACGCCTCANAAAGTATCCATACCCTCCTTTGGCGAAATCAAAGGGTTGTTTGTCAGACGGATAGGGTTGTTCAAACTGGGNGTCGCTGCATTTTCCATAATGCCATGTGTTGTTCATGATGGTTTCTTTTGGATGTATGCAGCCTCCGGCATATTGTTTTCCCGACAATTGCGGAAGAATATAGGCGGCAATCCGTTCCAGATGTGGGTAACAGTCGTCATCTAGTTTATAGACATAGGTAAAATCCATGTTCCGGTATAGGAACTGATAGCCTAATATCAGTTTCAGTAGCAAGTGTTCATAATCATCCTGGCAAGGCACATATAATGTATCTTTTTCGATAATGGGCGTTAACAGGCCAGGTTTGCCGAGCAGGAAGAAGTGGCGGAAACCGAATTTTTCCAGATCCCGCGCCCAAGTTTCCCGGATGGCGGATTGTTTGCTTAGGTATTTTTCACAAGATGGGATCAGGAATATGACATCCTGTGGCGTGACAGGCGTTTGGTCTGCGGCTGGCATGACCATGAATTCACGGGGGTTCAAGGGGTTGTTCCTGGGTTGTATCGTCCAGAAGCGATCCAGGCCACGCCGGGCAAAACTCTCTGTCACAACTTTGAGATGATTGCTTTCCTGTTGTTTACGGTGAAGGATGGATGTGTTGTCCCCATGCCAACGGTAGCTGTAAAGGGCTTGGTGAATGTGCAGGATATGGCCTTTTTCGGAAAGCTTCAGCCATAAATCCAGATCCACTGCATTTTTGATGGTTTCATTGCAACCGCTGATGCGTGACCAAAGCCGCTTCCTGAACATGCGGAAATGGGTGGCAATCATGCCGGTCGCCATCCATTCACGGGAAAAATGGCCGCCGCACCAACCGTCACGGATATAGTTGCCGGTTTCGTCAATATAATCGCAGTCAGTGTAAACCGCATCCGCCAACCTTCTGTCCAGCATGTCTGCGCATGTTTGCACAGCTTCGGGTTTCAACAGGTCATCCGCATCCAGTTGGGCGATATACATGCCCCGGCAATGCCGGATGGCCGTATTGGTGGCTTTGCCGATGCCGCCATTAGGTTGCGAAATCCAGCGGACTCTGGGGTTGTCGCTGAAATGCTCTTCCAGCAAGGCCAGCGTCTTGTCTGTGGAACCGTCATCGCAAATCACCACTTCCAAGTCGTCATAGGTTTGGTTCAGGCAGCTTTGCACTGCCGCCACAATATAACGTTCAGCATTGTAGGCGGGGACGTAAATGGAAACCTTGGGAATTTCGAAAATGACGCCAGGCGTGCTGGTGCGCACATAAGGGACTGGGCACTTATTGGCGAGGATGGGCTTGGTGATGTCATGCCCGGCGGCGCGGAAACTTTTGCCTTCGGCATCCGCTGGTGTTGCTTGCACCTGCAGGGCGGCAGGTTCCTGATGCAGGCAAACAATATCCATCATGGGGATGAAGTAGGCACCTGCATTGTACAGGCGATAGCCATGCTCCAGATCTTCGCATCCCCAGGCGGCGAATGCTTCGTCAACATGGCCACCTTTCTCGATCAGGCGGCGTGGGAAGGCCAGATTGCCGCCAGCAGCGGCAGTGAACGGCCACAAATGCTTGATGAGAAACTCTGTCTTGTCATAAACGGCAAACCGCCAGTCAACAGACGCGCCATTTTTATCCTGGGCGTTGGACACATCGTTGGTGGGATTAATATTTTCAAGGCTATCAACGATCTGGATATTATCCAGGATTTGGTCGTCGGTAATGCCCGAAACATCCACGTAACGCCGGTGGCCGATCAGGACGCAGTCATCCGCCACATGCAGCACTTGCATATAGGTTTCGACGGTATTGGGCGGCGGCAAAATGTCTGCGTCCATGAAAATGATGGCGTCGCCCCTGGCGAGCCGCAGCCCCATGTTTCTGGCCGCCGCCAGCCGGTAGCCCTTATCTTTTTGCCGGGCGTAGTAAAGCCTGAGTTTTTNCTCATACTTTCTAATAATTTCAAGGGTTTCATCATGGCTGCCATCATCCACGACAATGATGTCGGTCAGGGCTTGCGGGTAGGTCTGGTGGGTCAGTGCGGCCAGCGTGTTGGCGAGCAACTCCCGGCGATTATAGGTCGGGATGATGATGGAAACGGTTTTGGCATACGGTTGTTGGGATGCCTTGAAAATTTCGGTGCGTTCCAGGATATGCCGGTAGTCGTTGCCGTCGCCAATAACCGGCGGCAAGCAGAAATGCGGTGGTAGGGCAGGGTTTCTGCCTCTTTCCCGTGGGGTTTCGGACAAAGGGGCGGAAGGCTTGAACAGGAGAAAGTGCCTGGCCAGTTCGAATTCACCCAATTCAATGGCTGCTTGTTCCGCTATTTGGTAGGGCAGCATCTGGCGTGCGTCAATATTTAATATCTGCATGGCCTTGTTGAGGGCGTCCAGATATTGCTNTATTGACCAGATCATTCTGGTAGACTGTATCAGGGGCTGGAGATTGTGGGGGTCGATCTGTGCTGTCATGTGTGGACACTCAATTCCTGATGAAGCAGGGTTTCGCAATGGTTAACTATTCGTTCAATAATGGCGGCGTTGCTGCTCACCGGGTGAGAATGGCGGAAGGCGTCCAACCTTGTCCTATCCAGTTGGGTACTGGGCATTCGCACAACTTGTCGGGCAGCTTTGGGGAAACCTCCTCCGCCGTCAGGTAGCTGCCGCATCCCAACGCAACCAGACGCTCGCCCGTGATGCGTTGCTCTGCATGCATCGGCAGCGCCAGCACCGGGGTGCCAGCTTGCAGCGCAGCTGAGACTGTACCCATGCCGCCGTGGCATACGATGAGATCCGCCGTCTGCAACGCAGCTGCAAACTGTACAGGTTGTAGGGCGAACGCCAGCGAAGGGGTGGCATATTGTGGCATTTGTTCACGTCCAAGGCCTGCGACATACGCCAATACGCAAGCATTGCTGTTGGCCAATATCTGCAAAGCCTGGGGAAGGGCGGGGTAACTTGCCTTCAGGTATGCGAATATTTTGCGCCCATGAACGGGCGGCCATTTTGGGTTTATACCGTCAGTTTGTTCAATCAACGAGGGTGTACGTGTGCCTTTGTCCCTGGCGCGGATNNGATAATGGTCAAGTTCCGGCCAAACTGTCAGGAAGCAGGCGTCTGTTGCAAACAGTTCATGCAAATGCTGGAGTTTTGAACGACCTAATACCGCCAGCACCTGATTGGCATTCGCCAAGGCCTGTTGTTCCGCCGGAGNCGCGCGTGATTCAGCAACCGTTTCCCAGTTTCTGAAAANCAGGGCAGGGGCTGACAGGGGAGGGTAATAAAAACCGGTGCCAATGGTCACTTTCCTGAATGGCAGGCCATGGGCGCTCAACAGGCTGACAGGCGCATGATCCGCAATCAGCAGATCCGGCTGGAGGGCGGCAAACAGGGAATGCCATCCCCGCACCAACCCCAACAATTCGGAGAGTGTCCCAAAACCGGCGGCAAACAACAGTTCCGCGTAGGTGGCGGAAGGCATATGGCCACCCATGGCAGACAGCCATACCGGAGCCTGAAACCAGCGGATACGGTCATGTTGCCGGACGACTTGTTGTATCTGGCGCAAGTCCCGCGCCGCAATGCTGACCACATGCCCCCGCTGTTGTAAGGCACGGGCAACTTGCAGCATTCGGTTTAAATGCCCAAGGCCGGAACCAAGCTCCCAACTGAACAAAATAGAGGCCATATGATCAATGGCCGTATCAGTGGAAACAGTGGGATGAATGAAGGATAACCTTAGAGGCCACCGTAGCCGTTCAGGTCATCCATTGAAAAGACTTTGTCGCCCGCGCCTGTAATAGCTCCACCAGCGCCGGTGGTTGTAAAACCAAAGGAATCCGGCATATTGTCGCCCCGTGACATATAGAAGATCTCGTCAGCGGCACCATCCTTGAGGTAGTCAGTGAAAACCAGCGAACCATGTGTCGGTTGGCGTGTCACTTCAACGTGGGTGCCTGCCGGAATTTTACTGCACATGACGTTTCTGGCGTAATAGCCGAATTCCGGGAAGGTTGGGCAAGCAGCAGCAGCTACTCCGCTGGAGAGTGCGGCGACAACAACGGTGCTTTTGGAGGCAAGCAACAGTTTACGTAGCTTCGCCTCGTCAAGTGGAAATTTTGGTGGCATAGTCAGGACCCTGAGCTTAAATATAAATAAAATTAATCACGGTTGTCGATTTTATAGTGTCAATGAATGAAAAACAAGCATGCATAGGCAGCTTTTTGTAAAAAATTGTAACAGCTTGTAGTAGATTTAAGCAATAGTAATCAATTTGTTATGTAATGATGGGGTTACATGTCATGAGCAAACAGGCTGAAATATTCCGTCATGAGCTGGGCGTAAGGTTTGATGCAGTTGGTGTGGTCGGAAGGGACTGCAATACATTCCACTAAATCAATGTCAGGCGTGCTGCGCGCCCGCATGGCCGCCAGCGCACGGGTGGAGTTGCCGAATGGCACGGTTTCGTCGCCGCGCCCGTGGGTCAGGCGGGTAGGGGTTTTCACTTGCCAATCATAAACGCTGTTGTTGTACATGGTGGTGTAATCATCCGCCATCCAATCCATCAGAAAAGTCTTGTCGAAGGCCACATCGCTGTTCTTGGGGACAAGAATATACAACAGCGTATCCACCATCGCTTCGTCAAACTTGCCAGGATATTTGGCGGCGGGGCGACCCAATCCTAAGGCGCTGCCCGCACCTGCCAGCAATGCCTTGGTACTGAGCAATTCATCCAGTGTGTATTGCAGGTCGTAAGTAGNCGCAACGCTGGCGGTGATCGGGACGCCAGCCGCCTCCAGCGCCCGTTGTGCTGCCAGCGTCACATAGCCGCCTTCGGAATAGCCGGTCAGGAACAGCTGGCCGTTGAGCGGTTGGCGTTGTTCCGCCAGCCATTGTTGCGCTGCGGTCAGAAAGTCCGTCACTGCGGCAGCGGATGGCACCGCCTGCAGATAAGGGTGGGCTTTGCCGCGTGAGGNCCCGTAACCGATGTAATCCGCTGCTGCCACAATATAGCCGAGGGAGGCAATGATATTGACGGGCGAGGTGGCGGCGGCGTCATTGCTGGGCGCTTCCCGGTCGTAGAAGATGGTGCCGTGCTGAAAGCTCAACAGCGGGCNTTTGGCTCCCGCCGGTTTCTGTGGAATGGCGAGGACGCCGGAAGCTTCGGTCAGGTTGCCGCCGCCATCCACGGTCAGGTAGGTCAGGCGGTATTGGCTGACTGCGTAGAGCGGGATGACCGCAGGCGCTTTGGAAACCGGGTTGGCGACAGCGGCGGTGCTTTCCCCAATGCTGTTGGTTGTTACCAATTGCCCGTCGAGCAGTGCGCCACGCGCATTTTTGATACGTTCCGGAATCGGGGATGAGGTGCTGCCGCTGGCAGTGCCGCCGTTGTCCGTTGTTTCGGTTTGCGCAACGCTGGCGCTGCCGTTACCTCCCCGCCGCCGCATGCCGCCAGCAACAGGGCTGANGGCCAGCAGGACGCAGGCGGAACGCATCAGTTTGCGGTAGGGTGTGGAAGGCATGGCGGTAAGCTCCGGGTTAATTGTATTGATTAAAAAGTAAAAACTATTATTGCTCATAAAATATATTGAGTAAAGAAACGGAGTGGCTAAATGGATACAGAATTCGTTGCCTTATTGCAAGCGGTAAAATCCTGCCGATTGTGTGAGCCTTATCTACCTTTGGGGGCAAATCCGGTGCTGATTGCCCGCCCAACGGCACGTTTGCTGATTGTGGGGCAAGCTCCCGGCAGGCGGGTGCATGCAACCGGCCTGCCCTTCAACGACCCCAGCGGTGACCGCCTGCGCAACTGGTTGGGGATAGGCCGGGAAACGTTTTACCACTCGCCGCGCATCGCCATCGTGCCGATGGGGTTTTGCTATCCGGGAACAGGCAAGGGCGGGGATTTGCCGCCGCGTCCGGAATGCGCCGCCGCGTGGCGCCGCCAATTGCTGGAACAGATGCCGGAAGTGGGGCTGACGCTATTGTTCGGGCAATACGCCCAAGCATGGCATCTGGGTGGCCGCCAGAAAAAGAGCCTGACGGAAACGGTGCGGGCGTGGCGGGAATATTGGCCGCAATGCCTGCCGTTGCCTCACCCCAGCCCGCGCAATATCCGCTGGTTCAAACAGAATCCGTGGGTGGAGGAGGAGATTATCCCGGTGTTGCGGGAGCAGGTAAGCAAGGTGCTGGCGGAGCCTTGACCATAGGGGAAACCCGTTGCCCCGGCTCAATGCCGTTGCGCCGAATAACTTTCCAGCCGCGCCCCGTAACGGCGCATGTCGGCGGCGCTCAGTTCCCGGCCACGCATGTCGGCGGGCAGCTCCAGCGTCAGGTGGAAATAGCGCCCGCCGCGTGCGTTCACATCCGCCACCAGGTTGATTGGCAGTGTGCCGAGGATGGTGTCGCCTGGCTGCACGATGTCGACGGAAAAATGCGCCAGCCGCTGGTCGACATGGAAGCCTTCCGCCTCCGCCCAATCGACGGCTCCGGGGTGGCGGGAAATGAAATAGGTGGTCATGGCGGCCTCTGCTGGTGGGTAAAGGGGCAGTTTAGCGGCAGGCCGGGGCATTGGCGAGGTTGGCAAGCTTGTCGTGCAGACTGGCTGCATCAGTGCCTTTGAAGCCAAGTTTGGCATGGGCAAACCCCTGAAATTGCCCATCACTCCCTTTTCAAACAGGGCGGTATTCAAACAGTACTATCTCTCAACACCAAAGGGGAGAAATCCGTCTTAATCCCTTTTCAAACAGGGCGGTATTCAAACAACTGATCAAGGACATTTGTCGCAATGCGACATTGTCTTAATCCCTTTTCAAACCATAGGATTACACACAAGTCTGTTGCTCCCTGAATGCCTGAATTCCGGCGGCAAAATCCATCAAGCGCTGTAATCCTGTCCAGAGCGTTTTCACCCCTGGCTCCCCATCCTGCTTACGCCCGAGAAAGCCGCCAAAACCTGCGACCATTCGGATCATGGCGTTGAGTGCCGGTGGTTCTGCCGGTAACGGTTTGCGGGCGACCCAATGGGCGGCCTGCCATTCTTCCCGGCTGAAAAAGAGTTCGCAACTGAGGTCAGGGCAGGTTCGCCCCAGCCGCATCAGGCGCAGCACCCGCCATGCCACCAGCATGTACAGGGCGAGGGCGCGCTCCACCCGGTCGATAGTGGACAGTTGCAGGGCTTCGACTTTGCAGCCGGTTTTGAGCACATGGAAAAACATTTCGATTTCCCAACGCGCCCGATACCAGTCGACTAACTCAGCGACTTGTTCAGCATTGCCGATACTGCGGTTGGTGAGTAACCGCCATTCGACCGGTGGACAACCCGTGGGTGGGTTTTCTTCCTCCGCCAATACTGCGGTCACCTGGATATTGCCCTGTTTGGTTTTGATCTGGCAACGGCGTACCGAAAGGGTCTGTTCGACTTCACGGCAGGGCTGATTGTCTCGGGCGGGCAGGCTGAAAACAACGCTGCCCACTTGATGATCCGGCGTGAACCCGTCCCACAATTTGGCGTCTTCACTGGCCACCTTGCGGTTATGGGTGGAACGGATCAGCCAGTCAGCCGGAGTTTTCTGCTGGTCTGCGCCGCCAATCAGTGCGCCAATGTCAGCTTCCCGGTCTGCCACGTACACCAGCCGGGTGCCCGGCAAGCGGCTGGCCATCTCCGCCACTTGCCGGTAGCCTTCCAGCCAGCGGCTGCTCTCGGCCACCGCCGGGTTGGCAAGGTCTGCCGCCTTGCTCTCGCCACGCGCCCACATCCAGGCGTCGGTGACGCCCAGGGCTTCACGGTCAGGCGTCACCACCAGGGTCGGGTGCAAATACATGCCGCGCTGGCGGTCATGGCTTAACCGCCCCATCCNCGCCAATGGCCGGCCGTTGAAGTCCAGTTCCGTGGTGTCCTGGATGCACAAAACCACTTCCTGCGTGCGGATGCGCCCCTCCGTCTGCTTGAAATGGGGAGAGAATTTTTGCCAATCAACCTGCCCATTGGCGAAATAACGGTAAGCCGCTTGCGTTTCTGCCCAGCCACCGCAGGAGGCCGGGATGCTTTGGCTGGCATTGGCGAAGAAGTCACCCACCAGCCGATAGGTTCGTTTGTTCAGGCGTTCATCGCCCAAGTCAATTCCTTGTAATTCTTCAACCACCCAATCCATGGCATTACTTCCTTGTTTCTCATGTGCTTACGGAAGTATAGGACTTGTGTGTAATCTTATGGTTTGAAAAGGGATTAAGACGTCTTGGGCTTCGCGGAGGTAGCACCGGCTGTTCCGTTTGAATACCGCCCTGTTTGAAAAGGGATTAAGACAAGCCGGTCGAGCTCAATTCCCCATTCGATGTCGGGTTTGAATACCGCCCTGTTTGAAAAGGGATTAAGACTGGTGTGCAGCAAGCTAAGTTTTGGTACACTTGGTTTGAATACCGCCCTGTTTGAAAAGGGATTAAGACTTCTCCGGTCAACGGATTGAGGATAGGGATTGTGGTTTGAATACCGCCCTGTTTGAAAAGGGATTAAGACCTTACAACCCTCTCCGAAAAGGCATGGTAGGCTGGTTTGAATACCGCCCTGTTTGAAAAGGGATTAAGACAACAGCTATACTCGTCATATGCCTATTACACTGCGTTTGAATACCGCCCTGTTTGAAAAGGGATTAAGACCCCTCGTCCGGCGTCCTTTAATAAGACTTTTTGTTTGAATACCGCCCTGTTTGAAAAGCATAAGATTACACACAAGTCCTATACTTCCGTAAGCACATGAGAAACAAGGAAGTAATGCCATGGATTGGGTGGTTGAAGAATTACAAGGAATTGACTTGGGCGATGAACGCCTGAACAAACGAACCTATCGGCTGGTGGGTGACTTCTTCGCCAATGCCAGCCAAAGCATCCCGGCCTCCTGCGGTGGCTGGGCAGAAACGCAAGCGGCTTACCGTTATTTCGCCAATGGGCAGGTTGATTGGCANAAAATTCTCTCNCCCCATTTCAAGCAGACGGAGGGGCGCATCCGCACGCAGGAAGTGGTTTTGTGCATCCAGGACACCACGGAACTGGACTTCAACGGCCAGGCCATTGGCGGGATGGGGCGGTTAAGCCATGACCGCCAGCGCGGCATGTATTTGCACCCGACCCTGGTGGTGACGCCTGACCGTGAAGCCCTGGGCGTCACCGACGCCTGGATGTGGGCGCGTGGCGAGAGCAAGGCGGCAGACCTTGCCAACCCGGCGGTGGCCGAGAGCAGCCGCTGGCTGGAAGGCTACCGGCAAGTGGCGGAGATGGCCAGCCGCTTGCCGGGCACCCGGCTGGTGTACGTGGCAGACCGGGAAGCTGACATTGGCGCACTGATTGGCGGCGCAGACCAGCAGAAAACTCCGGCTGACTGGCTGATCCGTTCCACCCATAACCGCAAGGTGGCCAGTGAAGACGCCAAATTGTGGGACGGGTTCACGCCGGATCATCAAGTGGGCAGCGTTGTTTTCAGCCTGCCCGCCCGAGACAATCAGCCCTGCCGTGAAGTCGAACAGACCCTTTCGGTACGCCGTTGCCAGATCAAAACCAAACAGGGCAATATCCAGGTGACCGCAGTATTGGCGGAGGAAGAAAACCCACCCACGGGTTGTCCACCGGTCGAATGGCGGTTACTCACCAACCGCAGTATCGGCAATGCTGAACAAGTCGCTGAGTTAGTCGACTGGTATCGGGCGCGTTGGGAAATCGAAATGTTTTTCCATGTGCTCAAAACCGGCTGCAAAGTCGAAGCCCTGCAACTGTCCACTATCGACCGGGTGGAGCGCGCCCTCGCCCTGTACATGCTGGTGGCATGGCGGGTGCTGCGCCTGATGCGGCTGGGGCGAACCTGCCCTGACCTCAGTTGCGAACTCTTTTTCAGCCGGGAAGAATGGCAGGCCGCCCATTGGGTCGCCCGCAAACCGTTACCGGCAGAACCACCGGCACTCAACGCCATGATCCGAATGGTCGCAGGTTTTGGCGGCTTTCTCGGGCGTAAGCAGGATGGGGAGCCAGGGGTGAAAACGCTCTGGACAGGATTACAGCGCTTGATGGATTTTGCCGCCGGAATTCAGGCATTCAGGGAGCAACAGACTTGTGTGTAATCCTATGCTTTTCAAACAGGGCGGTATTCAAACAGCGAAAACGTCAACGGTAGTGATGCTGGTGTTAGTCTTAATCCCTTTTCAAACAGGGCGGTATTCAAACCGAAAGACAACCGTCCATGCGTTTGGTAATTGACGTCTTAATCCCTTTTCAAACAGGGCGGTATTCAAACATCACTTGCTGACAGTATCCGGACATTTGGTGTCGTCTTAATCCCTTTTCAAACAGGGCGGTATTCAAACGGCCGCTGCGTTTGCAAAAGCAGCTGCAGCATAGTCTTAATCCCTTTTCAAACAGGGCGGTATTCAAACCCCGCCGTTCGTCGGAAACACTGTGGTTTCAACAACTTGCGGTGCTGAATTTTGATATCAAATGGGCACTTCGGAGTTAGCATTTTGGCTCACGTCGTTTGGATACATGAAGACTGAATTTAGAGCAAATCAGTTCATTGTCTTGTTAAAGGGCGGCAGGCAGCCAGTGCTTGCATTGGGTGAATTATACAGCAATCCACGGCTTATAAGCTATGCCCTGTTGTGCTTTCTTCCGCCACTGGCTGGCTGAAATCAACGCCTTCATAAATTGCCGCCAACGTCAGCGTGGCCTCCGGGCAGGGCAAGGGGATGGCTTGCTCCAGTTCATCGAACCGCGCCACTTCCCAACCACTTTCCTCGTCACGGTAATACAGCGTCACCAACGGCTGGTCTTGCGCCACAATCAGGTAAACCTGCAAGGATGCCAATTTCTGGTAGGCAATCAACTTTTCGGCATAATCCTTCCACTCAGTCGTTTTGGAAGTCACTTCCACGATTAGGCAGGGCTTTTCCAGATAATATTCATCGGCTTCATCCTGCCCACAACTAACGATTACATCGGGGTAGTAATATGCCTTGGAACGTTGTGCTCTGGCTTTGATATCAGACAAGTGAATGTCACAAGGTTTGTCCTGTGCAGCCAAGCGCAAATGGAATGCGATGTTGAACGCAATGCGGTTATGCCGTCGGCTTGCCCCCGCCATTGCGTACACCACGCCATCCACGTATTCATGGCGCACCTCCGCGATTTTCTCACCTTCCAGATAGTCCGCCTCCGTAATGTAAGTCGGGTTTTCGGNTGTCGTTTTCACTGCCAACATGAATTTGCTCCTATCATTATACGAGCTTTGATCATAGGGCAAGCCTACCGCCCCGGCAACGGCTCACCCAGGAAGATCACCTTGCGGCTGCTGCGCACCACGCGGGTTTTGTTCGGGTGCAGCTCCAGCCCCATCTGGGTGAGTTTCTTCCCGGCGAACGCCAGCGCCTTTTCCGCCTTGCCCTGGTCGGCCGCAAACAGCAGGAAGTCATCCGCAAAGCGCACAAACGGGATATGCGCATCCGCCAGCGNCCGGTCGAACGTGTTCATGTACAGGTTGCAGAACAGCGGCGACAGGATCGCCCCCTGCGAAATGCCCCGCGAAGTCCCGAACAGGCTGCTGGAATGCACCCNCTGTTTCAGCCATTTGTCGATGATGTTGAGCGCGTCACTGTCCTTGACGAAGGCTTTCAGCACCTNTTGCAGCGGTGTCAGCGGGATGTTGTCGAAGAATTTGCTGATGTCCGCATCCACCAGCCAGTCCTGCCCGATGCGGATGCGCTCCCGTGCCTTGGCCAACGCCATCTGCACGCTGCGCCNCCGGCGGTAGGCGTAACTGTCGTGGTGGAAGATCGCTTCTGCATTCGGCTCCAGCACAATCAGCAGCGCCCGCTGCACCAGTTTGTCCTTCAGGTATTGCGCGGAAATGACCCGCTGCTTGCCATCCGGCTTGGGCAGCGTGAACTGGCGCAACGGCTCCGGCTGGTAACGCCCGGAAAGCACCTCCTCGCGGCAATTGAGCAAGTGGCGCATCAGGTTGCGTTGCAACTGGTCGCGGTTGACCGTGACCGACCACGGCGTATGTTCGGTTTTCAGCAGGTTCCATGCCTTGTCGAGGATTTCGGGCTGCATGGCGGTTTGCAGGATGCTCATGGTGTGTTCTCCTGGTTATCCAATGATTTCAACAAATCCCGCAGGCGCATGANCCGGCCATTGAGGATTTCCGACAGGCTGGCGTATTCCCATTCCGCCCCGCTGTTGGCTGGCGGGAAAGGGCGTGGGCAATGCTGGCGCAGTTGCGCCCAGGCGGCATAAAACGCCGGGCGGGCAGCCTTGCTCAAACGGCAGCCCTCGCTTTCGCGGTAATAAAAGCTGCCTTTATCCAGCGGTGTGCGTTGCAGCCACTCCAGCACCAGCGTATCCACCGTGGCGCGGAAGGTTTCCAGCACATCCAGCGGTAGGGATTCACGCCCCGGATAATCCTGGTGCANAAAGCCCAAAGCCGGGTCAAAACCTGCCTGCATCACGGTATGGCGTACTTCACTTAGCATCAGGGTGTAACCCAGTGACAGTAGTGCATTCACCGGGTCACGCGGCGGTTGGCGGTTACGCCCTTTGAACCNCCACTGCGCCAGCGGTGCGGCTAACAGGGCAAACCAGGCGGCGGCCACTTGCCCTTCCAGCCCGCTCAGGCTGTTGAAGCTGTTGGCGGCGGGCAGCTTTGCCAGTGTCTGTTCTACCTGTGTCTGAAAAGCTTGGGTGTTGTTTTCCCCGGNTTCATACAGGCAGGCCAGACGTTGCAGCGGCAAGGCGTAACTGCGCAGCTTTTGTTGTACGACGTAACGCGCCACCGCCAATTGCTTGTCTGCCCCATCGGCACAGCGGTGTTGCATCCGCCGGGTAGGCAGTTGCGTGGCCAGCCCCGCCCCCAGGAACGCGCTTTGCTGTTTGCCGCGCACATCCACCAGGGTGGCAGGCACGCCAGCATCCGCCAGCGCCCGCCACACGGCGCTTTCCACCAGTGGGTTGCCGTACACCACCACTTGCTCCAGCATCTGGATGGGCACCGTTTTGGGTGGTTCATCCGGGCGTTCAATCCGTAGCGTGCCGCTGAGGTAGCGCACGACGGTTTCCTTGCGGTCGATGACCAGCAGCATGGGAATCCTCCTCCTTAGCCAAACAGGGTTTTCAGTAAGCGGTCAGCAATGCTCGGTGTAGTGGCTGTTGCTTTGCCGGTGTACAAGCCCGCCACGGCATTGCTTTGCTGGCGCGCCGCCCAGATGCTGGCAGGCGAATGCACCGGATACAGGCGGATGTCGTCTTCGCGCAGATGCGCCCGCTGGCGCACGCCTTGCAGCGTTTCGGCCAGTTCGGTCGCGGTGCAATGCAGCAGGAACACCGACTTTTGCAGTGGCATGGCGCGTTTGCGCAGGTAGTGATGCACTTTGCGCAGGCGCTTCTCATTGCGCACATCGTAAGCCAGCAGATGCCATTGCTTCATGGGTCAGCCCTCGTACCACAGGAGTGCTTGGAAATCATGGTGTTGGCTGGCCGCCGTGACCATGCGCGGTGTGCGTTGTTTGTCCATCCACGCCAGCAGCAGGCTGTCTTCCTGCGGATCAATCAGCCGGGTGAGTTGCAGGAACAGCTCCTCCGCCTCGCGGGTAGAGCTGGCATTCGAACAGTGAGTATTGCGCGGCCAGCCCCCACGCCTTCAGGCAGCGGTGCACTGGCGGCGGCGGGAGTCAGCCACGATGTCGTAGGCGATGATGGCGGCATGGCGTTGCATGGGCGGGCTCCTTTAGTGCAGCAGGTCGGGGGTGAGGTGTTCGGCGGGGCAGATGATGGCGCTGTCGAGTGCGCGGCGCACGCCATCCGCCCCGATGAACAGGGTGTTGTCTTCCGCGTTGTGCGCAGCGCCGCAGCGCTTGTGGAACACGCGGTGTTGGCCGTTGGTGTGTAGCCAGTCGCCACTTGCCTGCTGGGTGTAGCCGAGGTTTGCCCAGTTCACGGTGCGCAGGTTGGCGGCGCAGTTGCCTTGGCCGAACATCTCGATCACTTTGCAGTCCACGCCAAGTTCGCGGGCGTGTTGTACGAAGGTGGCAGTTGCCTGCACGTCTTGCAGGGNGTGGTTGATGTGTAATTGCAGCCTGGGGAATTGTTGCGCCCGGCGGATGCTGTCCAGCACCTGGTTGATGTCGATGCCCATGCTGGCGTATTGCGCCGCTGCGTCGAAGGAGTCGATGTGCAGTTTCAGCTCATCGAGGTAGGGGAGGGCAGCTTGCAGCAGTTGTGGGTGGCCTGCGTGGGAATCCATGGAGAGGTGTGCTCCGGTGGCCTTGCAGCGGCGGGCGATTTCACCCACTTGTTTGTGCAGGGTGGGTTCACCACCGCTGAGGATGATTTCATCCGGTGTGATGTTGGCAGCCGCCAGTTGTTGCAGGATGGCGTTGATGGTTGTCAGGCGCAGCAGGGATGCGCCCTCTTTGCNCTGCCCTTCATTGTGGCAGTAAGCGCAGCTTGCCGTGCAGCGGCTGGTCAGCAGGAAACGTATTTTCAGCGCCATGCGTCATCACCTCTTGGTTGTTGCCTTTGTGGGGAAATCATTCGCATAGGGTGGGCAGCCCCGCAGGCCGCCCGGTGGCGTGCATCAGCGTTTGCGTTTCCTGCACTTGGCCTGCTTGTGGGCAGCGACGGTGGTCAGCACGGTGGCGGTGATGGGGAGGATGACGTCAGCGACGATGGGGATGGCGAGGAATAGCATGTGTTTCTCCTGTGTTGTTTAAGGCCAGTTTGGATAAGGCGGCTTTGCAGCCGCCCGGGTGGGTTTGTTCAGTCGTCGTCGTCGTCATCGCAGAGGATGATGGTCACGAGAGCGGTGATGCAGGTCAGTAACAGTGGCATGGGTTTCTCCTGGGTTGGTTTCAGTCGTTGTGGTTGCGTTTTTCGAGCGTATCGATGCGGTGGCTGTCGTAGGCGCTTTTGGCCATTAGGGCAATAATGATCAGTGGAAGCATGTTGTTCTCCTGGGTTGGTTAGGGATGTGTAGGTTACGGCATTGGTTGGGGGTTCCCTGAGATGGCAAGCGTGCCAACTTGCCATCGGTCGGGGTTGTGGATGGCGCTGTTTAGCGCAGGATGATGTCCCACCAGTCCGGTGTGTTGTCAGTGGGCAGGCGCAGTGGGAACGGGCGTGGAAGTGTTGGGAAGTGTGGGTGGATGATGTTGTTCATGTTGCTGTCTCCATCGGGGTTTGCGATGGGGGCAGTATGAAGCGAAGCCGGTTGGTGGGAGAGGATTGCAAGCTTGTGAACTTTGCCGTTTGTCAAACATATTCTTCCGGCCAGTGGCCGCTTACAACGCGGGTGCGTTCGCATGCAGGCATGCCATATCCTGTTGGGCAGCACTGCCAGAAGATTGGCGTCAATTAACGGCTGCAAGGCATCCCGACATTCCGGGGTCAAGGGGCGGTCAAAGGCTGTGGGCAAGCAGGCTGTCGTGTTGGAGGAAGTGCCTCATGTTCAGGCATTCAGCACCTTGGTCAGGCTTTTCAGGCGCAGTTGTCTGCCCAGCTCTGCCAAGTGTTATGCGGCGGCGCACTGCGTAAACTGGGTTGGTCTTAATCCCTTTTCAAACCATAGGATTACACACAAGTCTGTTGCTCCCTGAATGCCTGAATTCCGGCGGCAAAATCCATCAAGCGCTGTAATCCTGTCCAGAGCGTTTTCACCCCTGGCTCCCCATCCTGCTTACGCCCGAGAAAGCCGCCAAAACCTGCGACCATTCGGATCATGGCGTTGAGTGCCGGTGGTTCTGCCGGTAACGGTTTGCGGGCGACCCAATGGGCGGCCTGCCATTCTTCCCGGCTGAAAAAGAGTTCGCAACTGAGGTCAGGGCAGGTTCGCCCCAGCCGCATCAGGCGCAGCACCCGCCATGCCACCAGCATGTACAGGGCGAGGGCGCGCTCCACCCGGTCGATAGTGGACAGTTGCAGGGCTTCGACTTTGCAGCCGGTTTTGAGCACATGGAAAAACATTTCGATTTCCCAACGCGCCCGATACCAGTCGACTAACTCAGCGACTTGTTCAGCATTGCCGATACTGCGGTTGGTGAGTAACCGCCATTCGACCGGTGGACAACCCGTGGGTGGGTTTTCTTCCTCCGCCAATACTGCGGTCACCTGGATATTGCCCTGTTTGGTTTTGATCTGGCAACGGCGTACCGAAAGGGTCTGTTCGACTTCACGGCAGGGCTGATTGTCTCGGGCGGGCAGGCTGAAAACAACGCTGCCCACTTGATGATCCGGCGTGAACCCGTCCCACAATTTGGCGTCTTCACTGGCCACCTTGCGGTTATGGGTGGAACGGATCAGCCAGTCAGCCGGAGTTTTCTGCTGGTCTGCGCCGCCAATCAGTGCGCCAATGTCAGCTTCCCGGTCTGCCACGTACACCAGCCGGGTGCCCGGCAAGCGGCTGGCCATCTCCGCCACTTGCCGGTAGCCTTCCAGCCAGCGGCTGCTCTCGGCCACCGCCGGGTTGGCAAGGTCTGCCGCCTTGCTCTCGCCACGCGCCCACATCCAGGCGTCGGTGACGCCCAGGGCTTCACGGTCAGGCGTCACCACCAGGGTCGGGTGCAAATACATGCCGCGCTGGCGGTCATGGCTTAACCGCCCCATCCCGCCAATGGCCTGGCCGTTGAAGTCCAGTTCCGTGGTGTCCTGGATGCACAAAACCACTTCCTGCGTGCGGATGCGCCCCTCCGTCTGCTTGAAATGGGGGAGAGAATTTTTGCCAATCAACCTGCCCATTGGCGAAATAACGGTAAGCCGCTTGCGTTTCTGCCCAGCCACCGCAGGAGGCCGGGATGCTTTGGCTGGCATTGGCGAAGAAGTCACCCACCAGCCGATAGGTTCGTTTGTTCAGGCGTTCATCGCCCAAGTCAATTCCTTGTAATTCTTCAACCACCCAATCCATGGCATTACTTCCTTGTTTCTCATGTGCTTACGGAAGTATAGGACTTGTGTGTAATCTTATGCTTTTCAAACAGGGCGGTATTCAAACACCTGAAGAAGGTGTATCAGGTGGCAGTGGGTGGTCTTAATCCCTTTTCAAACAGGGCGGTATTCAAACCATCGAAGATCGCGCCACCCAACTTGCCTCTCTGTCTTAATCCCTTTTCAAACAGGGCGGTATTCAAACCAGCCCGGAAGCAGCCGATATCACTTACTCCAAAGTCTTAATCCCTTTTCAAACAGGGCGGTATTCAAACTTTTTAGGGTTATTGGGTGCAGTCGTAACGGTTGGGTCTTAATCCCTTTTCAAACAGGGCGGTATTCAAACTCTTGCCACAAGGAATATGGGTAGCAAGATCTGTGTCTTAATCCCTTTTCAAACAGGGCGGTATTCAAACCAGGATACGGGGGTAGTGATCCAGCGAATAAGTCTTAATCCCTTTTCAAACAGGGCGGTATTCAAACGGTCAGTACAGATCTCAACAGTGCTGACCGTGATGTCTTAATCCCTTTTCAAACAGGGCGGTATTCAAACGGAGTAAACTATGAAACTGTATCAACGTGCATTATGTCTTAATCCCTTTTCAAACAGGGCGGTATTCAAACCATTGAGGCATATAATGCCGCAGTAAAGGCGGGGTCTTAATCCCTTTTCAAACAGGGCGGTATTCAAACTCCATTATTGGAGGCAGTGCGGTAAGGACAGCCGTCTTAATCCCTTTTCAAACAGGGCGGTATTCAAACCCGATGAGACAATCAAAGCAGAGACTATTAAGAAGTCTTAATCCCTTTTCAAACAGGGCGGTATTCAAACGACCTGCAAAACTGTAAGCAATGGCAATCTGCGTCTTAATCCCTTTTCAAACAGGGCGGTATTCAAACCCCGCCGTTCGTCGGAAACACTGTGGTTTCAACAACTTGCGGTGCTGAATTTTGACATCAAATGGGCACTTCAGAGTTAGCATTTTGGCTCACGTCGTTTGGATACAAGAAGACTAAATTTAAAGCAAACCGTTAATTGTTCTGTTAAATGGCGGCAGGCGGATGACGCTTGCATTGGGCTAATTATACAGCAAAAAACAGGCCGCAAGCTACTCTCTTTGTGTTTTCCCCTTATCACCGCGTTGGTTGTTGCATGCGTGTGGGGGGCTTCGTATAGGGTTGGGCAGCCCCGGAGGGCTGCCGTTGGTGGCGTGGTTTAATCCTTGGCTGCTTTGATGATGAAAGCGACGGAGATGCCGACCGCGAGAATAGTGGCGGTGACAGGGTTGGAGCAGAGACAGGCAAAAGCGGTGACTGGCATAGTGTTTCTCCTTGGTTACTTTCGGTTTGTGTGGGTTACAGCATTCGTTTGGGGTTTCCCTTGGATGGCAAGCGTGCCAACTTGCCATCGGTCGGGGTTGTGGATGGCGCTGTTTAGCGCAGGATGATGTCCCACCAGTCCGGTGTGTTGTCGGTGGGCAGGCGCAGTGGGAACGGGCGTGGAAGTGTTGGGAAGTGTGGGTGGATGATGTTGTTCATGTTGCTGTCTCCATCAGTTGTTTCGATGGAGACAGTATGAAGAAAAAATCAGTAAGTTAATTTAAACAAGCTTGCGGGTTAAAAAACGGACTTGCTCAGATTCTTTTTCAGTTGTTTCCAAAGGGCTTTCAATACTGATGTATTCAGGCTGCATCGCCTTCGACAGGTTGTATTGCTTGGCATGTTTGCCACCTTTTGGCGCTATCTCATAGGCTTTTGCCTTGGGCTTTCCCAAAATCA
This sequence comes from Candidatus Thiothrix singaporensis, assembly GCA_013693955.1. Lineage (GTDB taxonomy): Bacteria > Pseudomonadota > Gammaproteobacteria > Thiotrichales > Thiotrichaceae > Thiothrix > Thiothrix singaporensis. The sequence goes on from CP059265.1 coordinate 372,318, forward strand.
TGGCGAGTTNTTTATTGATATTTGTGCGGTGTGNGTAGAAATAGCCCGTGTCCATAATTTTGATGCTTTCTTCCGCATTAGCGTAATGCCCTGACTGATGTGAAAGCTGGGCGTAGACAGCTTTGAATTCCTCGGCAAGCTTTGTTTGGGCAGCTTTATCGGTAAATTTGACCGNGGGTTTGCTTGCTTTGTGGCGTTGCAACATCCACACATACAAGGCTAGTTGGGCGGGTGGTAGCGGGATTTCTTCTCCTCCGCAAAACAGTTTTGGTTCTTCCCCAAAAACGACACGCACACTGATAGGCGCAAGTTGGCGTTGAGCAATTTCAATGAGCTGGCTATAGCTGGTTTTTTTGTCATTTAGCAAGTCGTCGGTTAAGCCATCACGCAGGCGGATAAACGGTAGTTTCCCCAGCGTCACGACGACATCTTTGGCATTAAAGCTGTCGCCGGTGCGGCTGTTGACAAGAATGCTATTGCGGCTGTTGGTAAGAATGGTATCACCAGGGGTGGGGTAATAAAACCCAGGTATGGCGTAACGGTCATCGACCAACACATGGGACATATGATCTTGGATACGCCCGAATACTGACAGTGCGTAGCCGAGGTAGTAGCTCATGGTCTTGCGCCCACCGGCGATGGATACATGCAGGCTGGTGTCGTCGTCTTTTGTCAGTTCGCGTACTTGATTGGTAATGAAATCTGCCGCTGCCTCATTATCCTGCTCGGTTTGCAGGTCAGGCAGGGGTGCCCATCTACCNNCGGTGATGACATGTATGTAAGATTCGTCAAAAGCAGGCATGGCAATTTTGTAATCTGAACAAAAGGTTTGCAGCACAGCCTCATCCACCAGTTTTTGCAGTAGCGTACTTTTACCGCTGCTGGTGGTGATGACATGGATTTCCGTCGGGATGAAAGCGGGGTCTTGCTTTTGGGTCAGGGCATATAAAGTTTCGGTGATAATGGCGGNGGAATGGCNCATCAGGGTCAGCAGGATGCGCCTTAGGTACTGTTCTGGGTGGCTGGGGTTGGTTGTTGTCATTGTTGGTGCCTCGTTGGATTTATGCGGGTGTTTTGCCGAGTGTGCGCCAGTTCTTGATGAAATCACCCAAGGTGGCGCGTAGGGGTTGTTCTTNTTGCAGCACCTTGGCGGATTCCTGCTGCCAGCCCTTGGTTCCATGTGCCATGCCATTGCGGATATGGCTAAGGCGGGCAAAGCGTCCGTCGGCATCTTGCATGGCTTTGCGGTTGGCTTCGCGCTGCTCGCTGAACTCATTTTGCTGGTTGGCTGGCAGGGATGCGCTCAGGCAGGCTTCCTGGGCAAAAATGCTGGCGCGCAGGTAGTCCCCCTTGTCGTAGTAGGCTTGTGCAAGGCTGATTTCCCAGTCTGCCCGTTGTGGTGAACGCCACCAGGACAAGCGCTTTTGCAGCTCATCACCGAACAGGCGCAGGAAGGCGGAGCCGCGCCGTTCCAGCGCTGGCTTCAGGCCGCTGAGTTTTTCCTTGGCTTTGACGATATTGGTGGTGCGCTCGAAAAAGGCGGCCTCACGCAAGGTGTTGCACTCCGCAGCGTTCCAGCCTTCATCAGCCAGCATGTCGGCAAACGGGGCGTAGTTGCCGCTGGCGTCATAGGCGGAGAATGCCCGAATCCACTCCATGGTCTGCAACATGCCGCGCAAATCCAGCACCGGGGTTTTGCCATCGCTGCTCATGTCCAGTGCGCCGTAGTACAGGCCTTGCACACGCACCTGTTTGACCCGCTCCAGGTAATNGGCCGCAACCAACCCCAGCATCGGCAGGTGGCGGAACCCATGGGTGATGTCCATCACGACTTCCTGCTGAGGTTGGACGGCGGCGGCAATCGTGGTGAGGATGGCAAGCTGTTCGTTGGTGTCGCGGGCGTAGGGGATGATCTGCATCTCCACTGGGCAACCCAGGTGCTTTTCGATCATTGGCGCCAGCTCGTCCAGGATAGCGGCGTCAACACGGTTGTTCTGCGCCAGATCCAGCAGGCGCAGGCGTGCTTCCTCCTGCTGGCCATCGGTGGCGTGGGCTTCGATCAGCACATCCCACATACTGCCGGAAGTGCCCAGCAAGACCATTTTGGCGGGGCGCAAATGNNTTGCCAAGGCAAAGCCGAAATAAGCCGTGGTGTAAGTCTGGCCGCCAATCACGTAATTGGCGGTGCGGTAACCCTTGATGGGGTCAAGCGTGTTTTTGCCGAGAAAGCTGATCAGTAGGGGTTGGGGCATCAGGTTTTCCTTTGGTTAATGGATAATGTTTTCCAGTCCACGATTGCCCCCTGGTTGATGGTTAAACAGTGGAGGTTTATGGCTCAGTCCAGCAGGTTATGTTCTTTGAGCAGCTCAATTGTTCCTGTGAGCTGTTGCAGGAAGTGGCGGCCTTGTTCGGCAATATCGGTAGGTGCTTCTTTGTCATTTGTCCAGGCGTGATTCAAACCATTCCGATAAATTTGAATACTTTTAGCTACTGGTTGTATGCGTTTAATGATGTTGTTTGTATCCAGCTTCTCATAGAAGGGAAGAACCATTTCATTGAAATAGGCAAGCTCTGATTTAGGTACTTTTTCTGGTTGGATTTCCTGTATCCATTTTTCTCGCTCGGTGATGCATAAGCCCCAGAATATTTCACCGATATTTTTCCGGTAGCGTCGCCCCTCGTTGGTAGTCAGTTTCTNTTTGGCATATTTCCCGGTGGCTGCCAGCATACCAATGGAGGCAATGCACTCCCGCATCACGGTAAACGCCTGCATATTCAAACCGTGCTTCAGCAGCATTTCTGCCAGAATTAGTTGCAGCCAAAAATAGTCATGGTCATATCGGCCACTGCCTTCGATAGCCAGACTTTCAAATTTGTCGACTACCATTTGCAACAATTGTGCATCAGCGCCGGAACACTGTTGCTGTTTCCGGGTAATCAGTTTGAGCGCTTCATCTGCCTNTTTGCCAACATTATTGACGTCGATATTTTTAATCAGGTCGGTTAATTCACGTAATGCTTGGGTCAGTTTGGGGTCATTGAGTGCTGCAAAGCCATCAGCCAGACCCTCATCTGCCAACGCTGCCAGTTTGGAGGCATCGGCCATATCTACCAAACGAGCAACGCCATCCGCCCATTCATTGATGCGATAGAACTTGGCCATATCGATGATTTCACCGGTTGCCAGTTTTTTATCGACCATGTAACCGTAATGGGCATTCAGCAGCGTGAAGCGTTTGACCTTTTGCAGGAAGCTAATGGCAGTGGAGAAAATAATGGGTACAGAACGAAAACCATGCGTAAAGTCGAAAACCACTTCATCGCCGTCATGAATGAGTCTTTGCAGGGAATCAAACCACTCCCATTGCTGCTCCGTACTTTGATTGGTGGTAATGGAGGCATCTTCAATCAGCTGGTTTTCAATGCAGCCGATACTCAATAATTCAGTGACCAGTAAATCACGGTGTTTTGCTTTTGATTCCGGTGTCATCATCAGGCAAATGCGCTCAAAACTGGCGAGCCATGCTTTTCGATAATGGCGCGTTGAGCAAACCTGCTGGTATAAGCCTGCTCATTATTCTCAAACCGATAGGTGAGAACATCATATCCAGGTTGATCTGCTTTTACGTTTGGGTTACCTGTGCCCAAAAAGCTGATAAATACTTTTGCCATGATTCGATCCTGTTTTATCAGGCTGCCACTGCCGCCAGCGGTAGCCGCACGTCGATTTCATCCCAGGGGACGAAGATTTTGCTCTGCTCATCTTTCTCGATCACCAGCCACTCGGTCAGCAGGGCGACGTCCTGATGTACGTTGCGGTAATGGCGATCCAGCCGCTTTGCCAGTTCATAGATGGAAACAGCGCCCAGTTNTTTCAGTTCAGCAATCAGCTCCCAGCGTTTGGGCGTGAAGACTTTGGCGAATTGGGGCACGGTTTCAAAACCGATACTGAAATGGGGTTCAACGGTTTGCCCTGCTTCCAGATGTTGCAGGGTGGTGCCGAAGGTGATCAAGGCACTTTCGCTAGGGTGATTGATGTGGATGTTCAAGGTTTTCATCCTAAAGAGCCTACTACAAGAATTTCATGACGGTTTGCGTTCGCTGGAAATCTTTGTCTTTGTCAGGCTTTTTGCTTGCTGTCGATTCTTTCCAGACGCCTTCCCGTTGCATCCTTGCCTTTAGGAATTGTGCAGCCTGCTGTAGTTCACCGTCTTGCCAATGTCCGGTTTCCAGGGTTTTGGTAGCTTCCAGTACGGAGGGGTATTCAGCAATTTCACGTTCGAGCGGGTTCATCCTGGCTAATTCCGCTTCCCGTTTGGCAGCTTCGGCAGCGGCTTTTTCAGCTTGTTGGCGTTCCTGTTCTTCCCGTTTTTCACGTGCTGCGGCTTCTGCTTCCAGGCGTTGCTTCTCCTGCTGCTGTTGCAGGGTCAGTTTTTCCTTTAAGGCCATCTNGGCGTTGTTGTTGGTCTGCGTACCATTGATGCCGGTGAGTATTGAAACGTTCCATCTCGGCCTGGGCGGGCAAGGGCTGAGAGAGGTCGGNNCATCGATTTCTACCAGCACCCAGCCGAATGGTGTCATGCTGCTTTTGCTATCCGTATCACCGGCTGCCAGCCACCAAGTTTGGGGTTTGTCTTCCCAGCGATCCTTGCCGTTTTTGCCACCCATAATCTTGATGGAACGTACGCCTTCCAGTGTCAGGGCTTCCGCACCGCTGTGGCGNNTCAGGCGCAGCAGAAAGGCTTCCTGTTTGGCAAGTTTTTGTAATAGCTCTGGCGAGAGCAGACTATTCATGACAGTAATCCAGTCGGTATCCAGGTAGCCCATCTTGCGCATGGCTTCGATTTCTTGCTTCAACAGCTTTTGGTAAAAACGGTTGCAGGCTTTGGCTATATCTTTGATTGACCATTGCAATGCCTTTTGGGGTAATTTGTCGGCGTGCCGGTCTGCTAGCTGTTGGGGGTTGTGCAGGTTGATGCTGGTTGTCAGGCAGCGCGGTTGCAGGGAGCTGACACACTCCAGTATCGGATNAAGGCCTTTTTCTTCTGTCATGGATTGTTGCAGCCGCTGGCCTTCCCTGGGTTTGCGTGGGCGGTTGACAGCAAAACGGATTTCATTGCCGGGTATGGCTTCTGCGTTTGCCCAGCGGGCGTCGCCGACAGAAACCAGTCGCATGGGGTCGGTGGCAAACTTGCCTTCAAACAAAGATTCCTGCAACGCCTGATTTTGTTGGAAAGGTTTTTACCCCGGATTTCCTGTGANTAAAGGTTCACCATCATTTACCTGATCCAGCAAGGCGGTGCGAATGGCTCCCTTGATACTGCTGCCGGGAAACAGGGGTTTGCGATCCATTGGGTTGTAGCTGGATCGTTCGATTTCCAGCTTGTTCAGTACTTGTCGGCCTCGGCTTTCATACTGTGCGGCTTTGCCAATACGTTTGGCGTACAGTTTTGCAACACCATCACCCACAGGGAAGCAATGTTCTGCCTGCGCTACCAATGCCTCACGATGTTGATGAAAAAATGCCTGCACCTGTTTGAGCATTTCCTCATTTGGTTTGCCGGAAACAATTTTCAGCAATTGTTCCTGGGCGACTGAGGGCAGGGCGGTAATAGCGTTATCGGCGTTGAATTCGTACAGTGTATCGTCATGGATGACGTAATTGGTGGGCTCGTAGGTTTCATTACAGCCGATATGTACTGGGGAGAGCGGCGTAATGTGCAGGTGATGGCTGCTGAGAAAATTCATGCGGCTTGCTCCAGTTTATCCAGTTTCACAGTAATGTCAGCGGATAGGCAAACAGGCAGGGCAGGGGCATAACCCTGTTGTACGGTTCCGGCAATGGCATTGGAAAGTTTCTGCTTGTCGCCACCCAGACCCTGGCCAATAAACAGGGAACCTGGTATTGCTCCCATAATGGCTCCCGTTTGCGCCAGTAATACCGGGTTCTTGAATGGCTTGCCTTCCTGATGCACGGCGACATCACCATGCCGCCCAAACCGGGTGAAGGGCTGGTAAAAGCTGCGTTTGCTGGTAAAGCCCAGGCATTGTGGTGCACAGGGAGCCAGTGTGAGGCAGACATCGGCATCCGGCACGTCCGGTCTTGTCATGATTTGTGCGTCCCCTGCCAGCTCAAATTTGCCTGCACCAATGGTTGCATCCCTGCCAAAGCCAAATGNACCAATGTCCTGTAGACAGGTTTGCAGGTCAGTCAGCGGCAGTTTTTCAGTATCCAGCACAATATGGCAATCCAATAGCACACCCTGTTTAAACCATTGCTGGGTCATGCCGTATGGGGCAAACTCGCCGGTTCCGGTCGTTCCAGTCAAACGGTTGATGGTGTTGTGGGGCTGTATGCCTTCCATCTGCCATTGCTTCGCAGGTTTGCCATCAATCACCACTTCCGGAAACAGTTCGCCGGGTGCTTTGCAGGCTTGTTGCCAATCGGGTAACGGTGAACCGATCTGCACTAATGGCATCCAGATTTTCTTTTTCAGCAACTTGCGCTGTTCCGGGTCTGCATCAGCGAAAAACCAGCTGGGAACAGTCGGTTTGGGGACATGCCCTTGTGGGAATGCGTCAGACACAACAGCGAATGGCTGGTTGTCTGTGTAGCCTTGCAGTAATCCTTCTAGATGCCCAGAGCCAAAACGGTTACGGAGCGCCCAACATAGTTGGCCAAACAGTGTGTCGCCCTTGATGGTCGTGGCAAAGGGGGACANGGGCCTGAGAGTGAAGGTGTAGGCTTGCATGTTCATGTCAGGCCGCCATGTCCAGTTCGAAGTTTTCCAGACGCGCTTGTAATTCTGTGTTGTCCAGCGTGATTTTGAGCTTACCGTAGCCGCGTGAGCCTGATCCGCCCAGGCCGGTCAGTTCCAGTAGCTTGAGGCCGCGAAGTAAGGTGCCGGTTAGGTCTTCGCCATCGTGGATGCGCATGGAAACGTTGAACTCAAAACGTGCGCCAGCGGGAACACGCTCAGTATTGCGGGNGTTTTCTGCTGTGCCGCGAATCCGATCGATGCTGTTCTCCATCTTGATTTCGGTCAGCAACAGGTTGCGGCTTTCCATTTCCTTGACCCAACTTTGTTTCAGGTTGCAGTCCCAGAATGCTAGGCGGGTGGGGCCAATGTCGCGTAACAAGCCATCATCCAGGTTGGGTTTGGGGGCACCACCAAACAAGCGCAGGATATTTTTAGCACCCTCAAGCTGTGAGCCGCTGAATTTGCCCAGGTGTTCGAACGCCAGTGGGGCACCATTGGTTTCACCAACCAGGCNCAGTTCCCATTCCAGCAAGCTGCGCATCTTGCCCTTGATGCTGGAGCCGGGAATGTAAGGTTGCTGTGTCAGCGGGTTTTTAATGACCGGGTTATCAGTGCCGCCGATGTGCATTTCGGTATTGCCGCTGCCAATATGCAAACCTGTCAGCAGTTCGATATGGCCGGAGATTTTGTTCATGCTGGTGAGTTTCATTGTGTTTTGCTCCTGGTTTTAATCGCGTGGCCGTTCGACTTTGTAAAAGCCCATGAAGGCTTCCATGAACAGTTTGAAGGTTTGCATTTNGTTCGGGGTGTTCATCTGACCGAGACAGTGGCTCAACAGTTGGGTGAAATTGCTATCCACTAGGTTGCGGCCTCTGGCGTAGGCAACTTTGGCATTCAACATGCGAATGAAGGGCAGGTATTCGTTGAACTTGGCGGCCAGTTTCTCTTTCCGGTCTTCAAGGTTTTCTCCCTGAACTTGTGCCAGTTTATTGTCCCACATCACGATTTCGTCATAGAAACGGCGAAGCTGAGTCGGCTTATTACTGCCACGATTAGCTGCAATGGTTTTGGCCGTGTTCTCCGCGATTTTGCTGAACAGGTCTGCCTCCACTTTATCGAAACGAATGGAGGAGGTATCCAGGTCAGGTAGCTCTTGACGGGGTTGTTGTGCCCGCCATGTTGGTTTCTTTGTTGGCTCATTGTCTTAATCCCGCTGCTGATATAAATGGGTAAATAGAGCAACCCGGTAGTTGCCTTTGTGCTTTTCGATGCCGTTTTCGGCAATGTCTTGGGCGAGTTTTGCATGAAGGCTCTTGCGTTCCTGCTCTTTCAGGCCACGCTTGCGCTCCAGCATCCGGTAGGTGCGGTNAGAAAAATACGAGCGCCACAAAGCCCTTTCCGGCTTGCCCTGCTCCAACTCTTCGCGCATGTCGACCAGATTGAGCAGGCCATAGAGATAGCCGGAGCTGAGTGTGAGTTCCTCCCGCTGTTGTCCCAGCTTTTCACCACGCGTCATCAGGTCTTTAAAATCATTCCATGACATTACCTGGGAAAAACAACTAACGGCATTCTTAGNGTTTTTGGTTTGCTTGTCGGTGTGGGCTTTGGCTTTTTCCAAAGCTTCCTCCCCTTGTTNTGCAAGATAGCGTATTGGCAGGCCAGGTTTGCTCATGCTGAGGCCAGATGAGAAATGCACTTCATCATTGTTGGCTGCATAACGTTGGAAATCCTGTTGCATCTGTGAAGCCAGTTGCATGGTGGAATGCCATGNGCCGATTAGGAAGAAGTCATCGCCACCAGCAAACACGGTATACACATTCGGGAATTGTTGGCTGCACAGCCACGGTAGGTAAATGGCGAAGAAGGCATTCATCTGTCGGGAGAGGGCTGCCATTTTGGTGAAAGTGGGGGCTCCTAACCCTTGTTGAAAAATCATGCCGAGATTGTCGACATCACCTTTCAGGGTCATCAACGCAGCCTGACCCTGCCACTTGCCAGCATCAATCTGTTTCCGGTCATCCAGGGCAATGTGGTTCAGGGTTTTTATATCGGCAAATTCTACCTTTTCGCTGACTTTTGCATATTTGCCATACTCTTGTTCAACAACATCTGTGTGCGTCATTTTGGGTACATAGGCATTGATATAACGACGCGCATAGCCATTCCAGAGCGGATCAGTTGCCGATTGCGGTAGGGAAAAATCAAATGCCCGTAACAGGGTTTTCTCATCTACCAGTGGTTTGAAACGTCCGGTTTCATCTTCAGGCAACGTAAAGGCAATACGGTAGCCAAAGATGGGTAACTGCAAAACTTCAGTACGTTTTACGACTGAAAACAGTTTCTCGGTATCACGGGTAATCAGCAGGCGATGGTATTTTGTGAGATGGCTGCCAATATCCATTTGGTCTTTTGCCAGTTTGCTAATGAAGCGCTCAGTGTCTTTCAGCTTTTCCGNTGCCGGTGAACGCCCGTCAATGGCACAAACACCTTGTTCATTGTTGAATGCATCCAGAAATCCCTCGAATACCATGGCTGTATCTGAAGCTGCATCAGCGGTTAATTGCATCCGCTGGTATTTGCGCAATTCCAGTGTTTCAAACAGGCGTTTAACCAGTGTCTGGAAAGGCGCTTCTTTTTCACCGTCTTTTGNCTTGCGGAAGTCATTGCAACAAGCGGGTAACCGTGCCAGTCCAACGCCGGATTGTCCGTAGCTGTAATTGAGGAACCACTNGTTCCGGCCTGCTTGTACCTGTTTTAATTTGGTGATGACTTCCACGGTGTTTGGAGCCACGATCAGGAACTTGCCTGCCGCATTGATTACCTGACTGGTGGAGGGCAAATCCAGTGCATCCAGCACCTTAAGTGCGGCGCATTCTGTCAGCAGGGAAATGTAAAACGATCGTCCGCGCAGCAGTTTGGCGGCGCGTTTCTGGGTTTCACTGCCTGTTGAGAAAATAAAATTCTGGATGCCGAAAAAATCTCCCTGAATCAGGAGGAATTTGTTTTCGCTCCAGGCATCCTTGTGGTCGTCTTGCGGTTCCCATTTTGTGTCCCATTGTGCCCGCAGCTGCTCACGGATTTCGTTTTCGTCATGTTTTTGATCAGCATGATAACGCCACAGGGCAACCGCCAGTGCAGCCGTGGTGCGGGAATGGTCATACAACGAAACATCCGGTAGGGTGTTGCCGACGGTGGCAGAGGGAATGGCATGCGCATATGTACCCCACAGCGTTTCGAAGTGATCTAGCCACAAGGCAAGGTCTGTGCGATGGGTCTTAGGTATGGCTTTCAGGGCGCTGACAAACTTTCCCCAAAGGTCATGATATTTATCTTGCGCGACTTTATTATTGTTCTGTTCCTCTGTTTTGCGTTTAGTAGGAAATAAGCTGTCTGGGCTTAATGGTTCCAGTGTATAGCAATAGTCAAGCTGGTTATGCCGGGTTTTACGCTGTTTCTCTTGCAGCGTAATTTGTTCCATCAGCGTTAATTGACGGGCTGCGTAGTGGTTAATCTGTTTGCCCGTTTTCTGGTTTTCTTCCGCTGCGTTGCATTTGGCGAATTCTTCCGGTTCAAAGCCGGAAGCCACGCGGTCTGCAGTGGCAATCACCCATTGTAGAAATGTTTCTGGTCTGTGAAGTTTGGCTGTCGCATTGATTAGTGAGTCATCCGTGTCGTGGCTTTCCCATGACAGGAAGGGAAAGGCATTTTCTTTGACCAATTTTGGAAGGTGATTGTCCAATGGGGCAGGACTAATTTCGGTGCCAGTCGCAGCTAGTGGTGCCCGCTCAGTAAATTTCCCCAGATCATGCAAAANAGCAGTAAGCGCTACCCGACAAGAAGCGTCCAACAATTGGTTGCTATGCATAACAGCCCCTTTGGCAAATATCAGTGAATTTATGAGCTAATTATTAACCAGTAAAAACCATTTGTCACGGATGACAAGCTTGTCAAAGGTGGTTTTGCCTTCCTTTACATCCCCCACACGCTGATGGCGCGCCCTTGCCAGGTTTCTTGCCGCCGCCAGATTTTGTCATCCCAGGCGGTGTCCGGGCGGCGGTCGAAGATGATCAGGTGGGCATCATCAGCCCCACATTGATCGGCATAGCCAGCGGTTTGCCCCAGCCCTTCGCTCAGGGTGGTTTGCAGCGATTTGTAGAGGATCTTCAGCTCCAGCACCACGCGCTGCACTTCGCCGTAGAAGCCTTGCGCTTCATCCACCGGCCATTCAATGAACAAATCAGTGCGCTTGCGGCNCAGGCCGTACTCCCGGTTGATGCGCCCGCCGCCGTTGATGATACGTTGCAGGAAGGCTTGCAGCAGCAGTTGCGGCTCGGCTTCCTTGTAGTCAAAGCGCTCAATCCAGGCATCGGCGTTCTCGCGGAAAAACTGCTGGAAAGCGGCCAGCAGCTTGGGCATGTCGATGCGGCGCTGGGNGGTGAGGTACCAGCTTTGCTGTTGCGCCAGGGAATACTGGGTGGCGTACACCAGCTCACGCGGGATGATTTCGCGGTAAATGCGGTTGGAGATTTGGGTGACCGGGAAACGGCGGATCAGGCCGAGGTCTTCCACGTACTGGATGTCATCGCTGGCAATCTCCGTCGTCCCGGCAGTGCCGGTGTCACCGGCCAGCAGGCGGCTGATGACGCCATGCACGCGGGGTTCGCGCAGCTTGTCGGTGAGCTGGTCGAGGTGGGTGGCGCGTGACTGGACCAGGCGTTCGCGGGCGGCGCGGTAACGTTCCAGCGTGATCGGCGTGCTGCGGTCGCGGGCGCTTTTGTCTTCCCAGATCATTTCATGACCGAGCGCATTGACCAGCCAAGGTTGCCCGTAGGTGTCCTCCCACAGTTCGGGGAAGATTCCCTCCGCGAACANCCGGCCGGTCGCATCAGTGTGCTGTTGATAGAGCTGGCGCACTTCATCGGCTGTGAAGTTGCCCATGACCAACGATTTGGCCTTGATGTTGAAGGCGCTGCCACCCGTGATGATTTCCTGGTGGGCGGTGTGCATGCGGTAATCGCGCACATCGCGCACGCCACAGAGGACAATGCTTTGCGGGAAGGCGTGCGGGCGTTGTGCATACCCGGCGCGGATTTGCCGCAGCAGTGAAATCAGGGTGTCGCCAACCAGCGCATCGGCCTCATCCAGCATCAGCACAATGGGCTTGTCGCTCAGTTGCGCCCAGCGTGACAGCAATTCTGTGAGCGCTGTGGCGGGTGTGGTGGTGGNCGAGTATTTGCTGGCCAGTTCAGGTAGGTCGGTATTAATACGGTAGTCGCGCGCCCGGGCAGCAATCGTTTGGCAGACAGTGGTGATGCCTTTGTCCATGTCCTTACGCGCCGCCTGGGCAGCCTCGATATTGACATACAGGGCGCGGTAGTCGCCCTCTTGGTTAAGCGTATCCATGATCGCCAGCAGGGTGGAGGTCTTGCCGGTCTGGCGTGGCGCGTGCAGCACGAAATATTTTTCGGCATCAATCAGGTAGCGGATTTCTTCCCAGTCCAGACGCTGTATCGGGTCAATACAATAGTGTTTGCCAGGAANCGATCAGCCTGCGGTGTTGAAGTGTTTTTGCATGGCGGTTACATCCCCCACACGCTGATGGCGCGCCCTTGCCAGGTTTCTTGCCGCCGCCAGATTTTGTCATCCCAGGCGGTGTCCGGGCGGCGGTCGAAGATGATCAGGTGGGCATCATCAGCCCCACATTGATCCGCATAGCCAGCGGTTTGCCCCAGCCCTTCGCTCAGGGTGGTTTGCAGCGATTTGTAGAGGATCTTCAGCTCCAGCACCACGCGCTGCACTTCACCGTAAAAGCCTTGCGCTTCATCCACCGGCCACTCAATGAACAAATCAGTGCGCTTGCGGCNCAGGCCGTACTCCCGGTTGATGCGCCCGCCGCCGTTGATGATGCGTTGCAGGAAAGCTTGCAGCAGCAGTTGCGGCTCGGCTTCCTTGTAGTCAAAGCGCTCAATCCAGGCATCGGCGTTCTCGCGGAAAAACTGCTGGAAAGCGGCCAGCAGCTTGGGCATGTCGATGCGGCGCTGGGNGGTGAGGTACCAGCTTTGCTGTTGCGCCAGGGAATACTGGGTGGCGTACACCAGTTCACGCGGGATGATTTCGCGGTAAATGCGGTTGGAGATTTGGGTGACCGGGAAACGGCGGATCAGGCCGAGGTCTTCCACGTACTGGATGTCATCGCTGGCAATCTCCGTCGTCCCGGCAGTGCCGGTGTCACCGGCCAGCAGGCGGCTGATGACGCCATGCACGCGGGGTTCGCGCAGCTTGTCTGTGAGCTGGTCGAGGTGGGTGGCGCGTGACTGGACCAGGCGTTCGCGGGCGGCGCGGTAACGTTCCAGCGTGATCGGCGTGCTGCGGTCGCGGGCGCNTTTGTCTTCCCAGATCATTTCATGACCGAGCGCATTGACCAGCCAAGGTTGCCCGTAGGTGTCCTCCCACAGTTCGGNGAAGATTCCCTCCGCGAACACCTGTCCGGTCGCATCAGTGTGCTGTTGATAGAGCTGGCGCACTTCATCGGCTGTGAAGTTGCCCATGACCAACGATTTGGCCTTGATGTTGAAGGCGCTGCCGCCGGTGATGATTTCCTGGTGGGCGGTGTGCATGCGGTAATCGCGCACATCGCGCACGCCGCAGAGGACAATGCTTTGCGGGAAGGCGTGCGGGCGTTGCGCATACCCGGCGCGGATTTGCCGCAGCAGTGAAATCAGGGTGTCGCCAACCAGCGCATCGGCCTCATCCAGCATCAGCACAATGGGCTTGTCGCTCAGTTGCGCCCAGCGTGACAGCAAGGTGGTCAGGGCGCTGCGTGCCTGTTGGGTGGACAGCAGTTCATGCACCATTTCTGTCAGGCGAGGCTCAATCCCGTAAACACTGGCGCTATTGGCAATAGTTTCGCAGACGATCGCAATACCACTTTCAGCATCCCCGCGTGCCGCCTGGGCAGCCTCGATATTGACATACAGGGCACGGTAGTCGCCCTCCTGGTTAAGCGTATCCATGATCGCCAGCAGGGTGGAGGTCTTGCCGGTCTGGCGTGGCGCGTGCAGCACGAAATATTTCTTGGCGTCAATCAGGTAGCGGATTTCTTCCCAGTCCAGGCGCTGTATGGGGTCAATGCAATAATGATCGGCGGGGATAATCANGCCTGCGGTGTTGAAATGTTTTTGCATGGTGGTCACGGCAATTGCTTGGAATAGATCAAGTCTAGCATTTACCGGAATGTGCTTGTCAGGCGTTAAGCTGCACAGCCTCCATCGGCAACCGCACCCCAAACCGCGTCACCGGCCTGCTGCCGTGCGGATGCAGCAGGTACGCCTCCGCCATTTGTGTTCCCAGCGCTTTCTTCAGCGAGGCATTCACGCCTGATTTGCGCTCCTCGAAATAAGCCTTGGTCATGCCTTCGCCTGCCAGTGCTTTCATCACTTGCTCGTAGCTGCCGGTGAGGCCATGCAGGCGCTGGTAAACCGTGAGGAATTGTTGTGCCAGCGAGGGCGTTTCTGTGTCTGCCCAGCGGATTGGCGGCAAACCCTGCATCCGCCGTTGCAACANTCCGGCATAAAACGCCAGTTGCACCGGTGGCATTGTGATGTCAATGCCGCCACAGGTCAGGTGGGCACGCTTCCAGTCCAGATGCGCACTGGNGGGATCAAAGCGGCGTTGCGCGGCGGCGATGGCGGCGCTGAAACTGCCTCCGCCCTGCAACAGTCCGGCGGGCAAGCCTTCACGCAGGCGCACGAAGGGGATGTCCGCCAGCGTCATTTCCACCTGTGCGGCGTCAAAGCCGGAACCATCCTGCCGCACCACCCACAGCGGGCGCGGCGGCGGATAGAAAAACTCCTGGTGAAAGTAGTATTCCTCTTCCACCAGCACATGGCTGAGGCGGTCTTGCGCACGGCCAAACAGCGACAGCGCGTAACCGATGTAATAGGTCATGGTGCGGCGCCCGCCCGATAGTGAGACGTGCAGGCTGGCGTCCGGGTCGGCGGTGAACTGCCGCACCGTGCGGGTGATGCAGTCGGCGGCGTGGGTGTTGTCCGTGCCGCTGCGCACATCCTCCAGCGGGTTGCCTGCCGCATCCGTGATCAGGTGGATATGGCTGTCGGCAAACGCCGGGCAGGGCAGGGCGTAATCCGCGCACAACCGCCCCAGCCAGCCCTGCCGGTCAGGGCACAGCGCGTTGCGCACATGCTCCGACCCGCGCAGGGTGGTGATCACATGCGCTTCGGTCGGCACCCACGGCGGCGTGTGCTGGCAGGCCAGCGCGTAAACGGTTTCCGTCACTATCTGGGNGGAATTGGCCGCGACCGCCAGCAGGATGCGGCGGGGGTAGGTATGGGGAAGGGTTGGGTCAGGCTGGTTCATGCGTAGATAATATGCAAAAACAGCGGTTGTAAACCTTTATCGACAATATTCAGGAAGTCGCCAAGGTCTGCGGTGAGTTCGCCGGAATGCTTGAATCCCTTTTAAATCAGGGCGTCGTTCAGAAGACAAGGAGAGTATAGGACATGAATACAAAGGCCGTCTTAATCCCTTTTAAATCAGGGCGTCGTTCAGAACCGTAAACCCCGTGACCCAAGCGCCGTTGTGTCGTCTTAATCCCTTTTAAATCCATACCCTTATACACAAGTCAAAAAACAGTGAAAAATCAAATGGATAACTATTTTGTTATGTGATTGATTTAACGACTATTTTTCGACTTATGTGTAAAGGTATGCTTTTAAATCAGGGCGTCGTTCAGAATCCCTCAGTTTTCAACTAGTAGAGAACAAACCAAAGTCTTAATCCCTTTTAAATCAGGGCGTCGTTCAGAACAATCACGTCGACGAGTGCCTGACAAGCTGGGCGTCTTAATCCCTTTTAAATCAGGGCGTCGTTCAGAAGACCGATTCGGGGAAATGATGGGAATCTGGGGAGGGTCTTAATCCCTTTTAAATCAGGGCGTCGTTCAGAAATCTGCAGGTCATGTGGGCGGACATGATGGGGAAGTCTTAATCCCTTTTAAATCCATAAGATTACACACAAGTCCTATACTTCCGTAAGCACATGAGAAACAAGGAAGTAATGCCATGGATTGGGTGGTTGAAGAATTACAAGGAATTGACTTGGGCGATGAACGCCTGAACAAACGAACCTATCGGCTGGTGGGTGACTTCTTCGCCAATGCCAGCCAAAGCATCCCGGCCTCCTGCGGTGGCTGGGCAGAAACGCAAGCGGCTTACCGTTATTTCGCCAATGGGCAGGTTGATTGGCAAAAATTCTCTCCCCATTTCAAGCAGACGGAGGGGCGCATCCGCACGCAGGAAGTGGTTTTGTGCATCCAGGACACCACGGAACTGGACTTCAANCGGCCGGCCATTGGCGGGATGGGGCGGTTAAGCCATGACCGCCAGCGCGGCATGTATTTGCACCCGACCCTGGTGGTGACGCCTGACCGTGAAGCCCTGGGCGTCACCGACGCCTGGATGTGGGCGCGTGGCGAGAGCAAGGCGGCAGACCTTGCCAACCCGGCGGTGGCCGAGAGCAGCCGCTGGCTGGAAGGCTACCGGCAAGTGGCGGAGATGGCCAGCCGCTTGCCGGGCACCCGGCTGGTGTACGTGGCAGACCGGGAAGCTGACATTGGCGCACTGATTGGCGGCGCAGACCAGCAGAAAACTCCGGCTGACTGGCTGATCCGTTCCACCCATAACCGCAAGGTGGCCAGTGAAGACGCCAAATTGTGGGACGGGTTCACGCCGGATCATCAAGTGGGCAGCGTTGTTTTCAGCCTGCCCGCCCGAGACAATCAGCCCTGCCGTGAAGTCGAACAGACCCTTTCGGTACGCCGTTGCCAGATCAAAACCAAACAGGGCAATATCCAGGTGACCGCAGTATTGGCGGAGGAAGAAAACCCACCCACGGGTTGTCCACCGGTCGAATGGCGGTTACTCACCAACCGCAGTATCGGCAATGCTGAACAAGTCGCTGAGTTAGTCGACTGGTATCGGGCGCGTTGGGAAATCGAAATGTTTTTCCATGTGCTCAAAACCGGCTGCAAAGTCGAAGCCCTGCAACTGTCCACTATCGACCGGGTGGAGCGCGCCCTCGCCCTGTACATGCTGGTGGCATGGCGGGTGCTGCGCCTGATGCGGCTGGGGCGAACCTGCCCTGACCTCAGTTGCGAACTCTTTTTCAGCCGGGAAGAATGGCAGGCCGCCCATTGGGTCGCCCGCAAACCGTTACCGGCAGAACCACCGGCACTCAACGCCATGATCCGAATGGTCGCAGGTTTTGGCGGCTTTCTCGGGCGTAAGCAGGATGGGGAGCCAGGGGTGAAAACGCTCTGGACAGGATTACAGCGCTTGATGGATTTTGCCGCCGGAATTCAGGCATTCAGGGAGCAACAGACTTGTGTGTAATCCTATGCTTTTAAATCAGGGCGTCGTTCAGAACTGGCTGGCGACAGCACCCCAACAGACGCGGAAGTCTTAATCCCTTTTAAATCAGGGCGTCGTTCAGAATGGGCAACGGCGATTGCCTCGTGAAGCACAAAGGCGTCTTAATCCCTTTTAAATCAGGGCGTCGTTCAGAATATACCACAAGGCATGCCGCAAGGTATGGCGTCTTAATCCCTTTTAAATCAGGGCGTCGTTCAGAACATTACGATCTTAAAATTGACGCAAAAGGCGCTCAGTCTTAATCCCTTTTAAATCAGGGCGTCGTTCAGAACTTCTTCATTACCGACTCTTCCCGCAAAGCGGGCGGTCTTAATCCCTTTTAAATCAGGGCGTCGTTCAGAATTAGGGTCTGTTCGGAGTGAGTTTTGAGGTGATGTCTTAATCCCTTTTAAATCAGGGCGTCGTTCAGAAGGCTCGTGTCTATTGTGCCTTTTGAATCAATTGGTTACGGATACCCTTGGCAGGAAATGGGCTGTATGAAAAGTTGTCTTGGACAAAAAATGAACGTACTGGATTGTTAAGCAAGCCACATGGTTCGATTGCCCATGTTTAGTAATTGATTTTACTGCGATTTAAGCAGATATGGAAGCATTATTCAGCAGGCTGGCTGAAATCGATACCTTCGTAAATATCCGCCAAGGTTAACGACATTTCGGGGCATTTTAACGGGATAACCTGATCCGCTTCCTCAAAGGCCGTTACCCACCAAGAGCCGTCATCGTCTTCCCGGTAATACAGGGTGACATGCGGTTTTTCCTGCGATACGAGCATATAGGCTTGCAGCGATTCCAGCGATTGGTAAACCACGGCTTTTTCATGACGGTCTTTCCATTCGGTGGATTTGGAGGTGACCTCCACAATCAGGCAAGGCTTTTCCAGATAATAAGGATTGGTGTCTTCAGGATCACAGCCGACCACGACATCCGGGTAATAATAGGTTTTACGTTTGTTAGCCCGGACTTTGACATCGGATGAGAGTATTTCACAATGTTTATCTTTGGGAGCCTGCCGCAGAGCAACAACAATGTTTAATGCAATTCGGTTATGCCGCCGGGAAGTTCCAGCCATGGCATAGACCTTGCCATCGACATATTCATGCCGCACCTGGGCAAGCTTTTCACCTTCCAGATACTCCGTTTCGCTGATGTAGTCATTTTGTTTGGCCGCCACCCGCTATGTCTCCCGTTGTGCTTGCCACTTTGATCATAGTGTTGGTCACCACCCGAAGCAAGCAAGCGGATGGTGCTACAACGCATCCAGCTCCTGCCGCAAATCGGCTGGCAACTTCACCCCGGTCAGCCACACCTCGTGGACGGATTGCTGCCCGCCGGTGGCGTAAGCGCGCACGCAATGCAACGCCGCGCGCAAGCGGTTGTCATCACCCACGTCGTAAGCCGCCAGATACAGGTTGCGTTCGCTCATAGCGGATACCTCGGCTGTATGGCACCGATACGCTGGTAAACGCCCAGGCTGGAATCGTATTGGTACAGGATCACCGGCGCGCCATTGGCTAGCTCCGCCCCGGCAATGCTGTGCGCGGGCAAGGCGGGCAAGCGTGCCGTGCTATACTGGGCGTATCAGCACCCGACGGCAGGATTGATATGAGCAAACCCCTGAAATTGCCCATCGGCTTACAGGATTTCAACGAAGTCATCGGCGGCGGTTACCTGTATGTGGACAAGACCCAATATATCCACCGCCTGCTCACCTCCGGCAAATACTATTTCCTGTCACGCCCGCGCCGTTTCGGCAAGTCGCTGACCCTTTCCACCATCAGTTACCTGTACCGGGGCAGGCGTGACCTGTTCCAGGGCTTGTGGCTGGAAGGGCAGTGGGATTGGGGCAAAACGCAGCCGGTGGTGCATATTTCGTTCAGCAGCATCGGCCACCGCACCCTGGGGCTGGAGGCGGCGATCGCAGCCGAATTGCGCTCCATCAGCCAGCGCATGGGCATTGCCTTGCAGGAGCAAAAGATTGACCGCCAGTTCCATGAATTGCTGCGGCAACTGGCGCAACGTGACGGCAAGGTGGTGTTGCTGATTGATGAATACGACAAACCGCTGATCGACTTTCTTGACGATCTGCCGCAGGCGCAAGCCAACCAGCAAATCCTGAAAATTTTCTATTCGGTGATCAAGGATAGCGACGCCTACCTGGAATTCATGCTCATCACCGGCGTGTCAAAGTTCAGCAAGGTGTCGATCTTTTCCGACCTCAACCATTTGTATGACCTGACATTCGTGCGTGAAGCGGCGGCGCTGGTGGGTTATACCCAGGCAGAACTGGAGCAGTATTTTGAGCCTTACATGGCGGAAGTGGAGGCATACCAAGGCATGGCNCGCCCCGCCCTGTTGGAAAAGGTGCGCGCCTGGTACAACGGCTACAGTTGGGACGGGCGCACCCGCGTCTACAACCCGTTTTCGATCCTGTGTTTTTTCCGTGAGGGCGATTTCCGCAATTTCTGGTTTGAGACTGGCACGCCGACTGTTTTGCTCAAGCTGCTGAAGGAACAGCATCTGTACAAGCTGGACAACCTGGAAGCCAGCGAGCGCAGCTTCGCCAGTTATGACATCGAATCCTTGCAGGTGGTGCCGATCCTGTTCCAGACCGGCTACCTGACCATCAAGGCCAAAGACGGGCTGGGCACATACACCCTCGATTACCCGAATGCCGAAGTGCGGGAGGCGCTGCTGGAATACATCATCAGCGACCTGCGCCATACCCAGACCCCGTTCAGCACGCCGTTGGTGGTGGATTTGTACAAGGCGTTTGCGGCCAATGACCTGGAGCGGGTGATCACGCTGGTNAAAAGCATTTTCAAGAGCATCCCCTCGCAGATTTTCATCGCCAATGCGGAGCATTACTACCACAGCCTGATTTATCTGGTGTTTTTCTATCTGGGGCTGTACACCGAAAGCGAGGTCAACACCAGTGACGGGCGGTTGGATTGCGTGGTGAAAACNCCCACNCACATCTATGTGATCGAGTTCAAGCTGGACAAAAGCGCCGGAGCGGCGCTGCGGCAGATCAAGGACAAAGGCTACGCCGAACGATACCGCGCCGATCCGCGGGAAAAGGTGCTGGTTGGCATCAACTTCAGCAGCGCAACCAAAACGGTGGAAGGCTGGAAGGCGGAAACGCTCGGGTGACTCGTAACCCGGCTCCTGCCGCTGGCCGAGCCCTGCCCAGTCTTAATCCCTTTTAAATCAGGGCGTCGTTCAGAAGTGGATACAGGCCTGGGGAAGAGGTATTAGCTAGGTCTTAATCCCTTTTAAATCAGGGCGTCGTTCAGAAACGGATAAAGATTGGTCAGAACTGAAAGCTGCGTCTTAATCCCTTTTAAATCAGGGCGTCGTTCAGAAAACTGCAACTGAAAATACGCACTTTCTTACAACAGTCTTAATCCCTTTTAACTCAGGGCGTCGTTCAGAACCGCGCTGACTGGCTGGTCAGCAAAAAATTGGCGTCTTAATCCCTTTTAAATCAGGGCGTCGTTCAGAACCTGCATCAGAGATGGATGCTGACAAGATCAAGGGTCTTAATCCATTTTAAATCAGGGCGTCGTTCAGAACTGGGTGAAGTTCTGGTCGAAAAGGAGGTTAAGGTCTTAATCCATTTTAAATCAGGGCGTCGTTCAGAAATCAAAACGGCAATGTTAAAGGAGATGCCGCAATGGTCTTAATCCCTTTTAAATCAGGGCGTCGTTCAGAAATTCCTCAAATTATCCAGTGCAACATAAAGGGCAAGTCTTAATCCCTTTTAAATCAGGGCGTCGTTCAGAAACCCAGAATGTGATTATTGTCATGGTTCAGGGAGTCTTAATCCCTTTTAAATCAGGGCGTCGTTCAGAATCTTTTCTAACAGTCTGCGCGAAGTTCAAACAGTCTTAATCCCTTTTAAATCAGGGCGTCGTTCAGAACGGATTCCGCCGAATTGCGTCTGGGGTTGGACGGTCTTAATCCCTTTTAAATCAGGGCGTCGTTCAGAATTGTCACGATCCGGCTTTACGCCACGGGCCGTCTTAATCCCTTTTAAATCAGGGCGTCGTTCAGAATAAGTATGAGCGTCTTGTTCGTAGAAATGAACAGGTCTTAATCCCTTTTAAATCAGGGCGTCGTTCAGAACTTGGGGAAACCCTGTTTAAGGCTAAAACGGGAGGTCTTAATCCCTTTTAAATCAGGGCGTCGTTCAGAAGGCTCGTGTCTGTTCGGCCTTTTTAATCAGTAGGTTACAGAGGCCTTGGCAGGAAATGGGCTGTATAAAAGTTGTCTTGAGTAAAAAGCGAACATGCCAGATTGTTAAACAAGCCGCATGGCTTGGGTATCCATGCTTAGTAGGTTGATTTTACAGAAATTTAATGGGGGATGGAAGGATTATTCAACAGCATGTCGGGCAACAGGGTTTTCATCCGCCCATTGCCGGAACGCCTTCATCGCCGCCATGCGCCCATCCCGCTTGCCCAGCGCAATAAAGGCCGGGATATGGCCGCGCAAGTCCAGCCCCGGAAAGTGCGGGCTATACTCCAGCGGTTGATAGCCGCCATCCCGCAACACCAGGATTTCCAGCCGTCGACCGTCGTAAATCCATAATTCCGGCACACCCAACGCGGCATACAACTCCTGGTCGGTGGGTGAATAAATGTCGATTTCCACTGCCAGATCGGGTGGGGNGTCAACATCCAGACTGATTTTGTCCTTACCGCGCACGGCTGCCTCGTGCTCAATGTAAAAGCACTCATCTGCTTCAGCGGCTTTCTTGGCGGCCTGTTTGCGCAATGTCACCAAACCCAGGGATTCAAAAGCGGTGCCCTGTTGTTCCAGCAAATATTCAATGAATCTGCCAATATGGATTTTGGGGACTTCATGTCCTGCCGATGGTGCCAGCAAATATATCGCCTCATGATTGTAATGGATGCGTAAGCTGCTTCTGTCGCCCAGCTCATCCATGAACCGTTCGAATTCCTCCCATGAAACATCGTGGATGATAACTTCGGTATCCTGTGGGAATGTAAGCTGGCTGAACTGGAACTGCATCGCTGTTGTCTCCTCCCGGCTATTGCTCCCCAGTATGGCAGTCCAGCCCATACCCGCCCATGCCCATCACTGCGCCTTTGCCCGCATGCACCCACTGCCCCAGCCATAGCCACGGCCAGAACTCCGCCAAATGCCCCACCGGCAAACCGAAGTCGCCCAACAGGCCGCCCATCTGCACCTTGGTTTGTTGCCGGTTGGAATAACGTGACCACTCATGCCAGCGCAATTGCGGCTCCAGCAGGGNCAGCGCCGCCGCCTGCTGGCTCAACGCCTTGAAGTCCGCCGTCAGTTCCTCCCCGGCATGGAACGCATGCAGCAGCGACAAACGCCGCATCAGGGTATTGAAGAACAACTGGAAGGTGAAGCGCCCGCCATGCACCGGCGACCCCTCCTGCAACAGGCGGAAGGGCGTATGCAGCCGCAGCCGCACCGCTTCCGGCAAGGCGGGGACGGTTGGCGTGCTCCCCGGCAATGCTTGCAGGCCGCTGCCCGGCGTGTAGGCGCTGACCCATTCGCCGCCACCCACGGTGGTTTCCTGCTCCACTGCCAGCAAGGCATAGCGCCCGTCATGTTTGCCAATGCCGCGCTCCCNCACCTGCTGCAACGCGTGGATCAGGTACGGCAGGTGCGTAATCGCCCCGCCCAGCAGGGTGAGGCGGAGATGGAAATCCTCACCCGGCGCATAGCTTTTCCCCGAAGTCGCCAGCGGGTGCAGGATGTAGGGATGCGGCGCGGCGTTGATTTTCTCCAGCAACGNGCCTTGTCCGGCAGGCGTTTCGAAAACCTGGCTGTAAACGCAGGAACGCCACAACAGGCACCGTTCGCACTGCGGCTCGCGGGTGACGCAGACCGTGCGCCGCAGCGCATGGCCGAAAGCGCCGCGCCAAGTCGAACCGGCGTAAGCAGGGAACTGGATTGGGGTTTGCGCCCGGAACGCAAAGCGGTAGCGGGCGATAGGCAGGCGGAAATCGGGCATCGGAACCTTCATTGTCGAAACGATCCGCGCAGTTTACTGCGGAATGCTTTTTCGGCAAACGTCGGCAAGCTTGTGAAAGGGAGCGCTATTTCTTCGGTTGCAGGTTGGAAAGGATGCTTTCCTGCATGGTCCGCCAAGTCTGCATGTTCTGCTCGCCCACTTTCAGCCAGACATCCAGCGGCGTGCCCGCCAGGATTTTGTGCATCTGTTCACGCACGGCTTCCTGCTGCTGGTTGTACAGGTTGACGCTCTGCCGCATGTACTCCATGAAGCCTTTGCGGGTGGTGGCGCTGTAATTGCGGATGAACTGCTCCAGGATCTCGGCGCTGAACAGCGGCTGCCCGCCGGACTCCTGTTCCATGATGATCTGCAACAGGATGCTGCGGGTGATGTCCTCGCCGGACTGCCGGTCAATCACTTTGAAAGAGGCTTCCGCCAACACCAAGTCGCGCACATCGTTTAGCGTGATGTAGCAGCTTTGGTTGGTGTCATACAACCGACGGTTGGGGTATTNTTTGATGATGCGTTCTTCAGACATAAAATCATTCGTAAGGGCTGGTCTGTGATGAATCAAATTAAGCGGCCGCCTTGGGCACGGCTTCTATAGTTGATTCTATAGGTTAATGTTTTGTTATGCACACAAAAACCATGCCTTTATGCACAAAAGCAGTGAATGATGGGCATGAATGTGAAAGGCAGGGGCGAAAAACTGCGCCCCTGCCAGAACCACCCTGTTTTAATGGATGAATTGTCCGCCATTGGCGGAGATGTTGGCGCCAGTGATAAAACCAGCTTTGTCAGATGCCAGGAAGGAAACGATCGCGGCCATTTCTTCTGGGGTGCCCAGACGGCCTACCGGGATTTGTGCAACGATTTTGTTGCGCACATCTTCGGCAATTGCCATGACCATTTCCGTGGCGATGTAACCAGGGGACAGGGTGTTGACGGTGACGCCCTTGCGTGCCACTTCCTNGGCCAGTGCCATGCTGAAACCGTGCACACCGGCTTTGGCGGCACTGTAGTTGGTCTGGCCGAACTGGCCTTTCTGGCCATTAACGGAGGAAATGTTGATGATGCGGCCAAAGCCACGGTCAGCCATTTGGTTGGCGAACTGGTGGCTCATATTGAAAACGCTGTCGAGGTTGGTCTTGAGAACCGCAGCCCAATGCCCCGCTGTGATTTTCTTGAAGGTGGCGTCGCGGGTGATGCCTGCGCAGTTGACCAGAATATCCACTTGGCCGAAGTCTTNTTCCACCGCTTCTTTCAGCTTGACGCAGTCGTCATAGTTGCTGACGTCGCAAGGGTAGATGGCGACTTCATAGTCTTGCTTGGCTTGCCAAGCTTTGGCCTGCTCTTCCGGTTCGAAATACGTGGTTACCACTTTATAGCCGTCTGCGGCGAACTGTTTGCAAATTGCATTGCCGATACCGCCAGTACCGCCAGTTACCAGTGCAACTTTACTCATCTGAATGCTCCTCATAATTTAATGTATTTCTTCAGAAACCCCGCTCCTGTATATAAAGGACGGGGAAATGCAGGGGCAGGGGTGCTCCCCTGCCCAGGGGTAGGTTTAAACCGCTTCAACCGCCATCGCCACGCCTTGGCCGCCACCGATGCACAGCGTCGCCAGACCTTNTTTCGCGCCGGTGCGTTTCATGCCGTACAACAGCGTGACCAGCACGCGTGCGCCGGATGCGCCGATCGGGTGGCCGAGCGCAATGGCACCGCCGCTGATGTTGACCTTGCTCAGGTCAAAGCCGAGGCTTTCATTGACGGACATGGCCTGTGCGGCGAAAGCTTCGTTGGCTTCGATCAGGTCAAGGTCAGCCACGCTCCAACCAGCTTTTTCCAGGCATTTGGTGGTGGCTGGGATTGNGTAGGTGCCCATGATTTTGGGGTCAACACCGGCGCTGGCGAAGGAAACGATGCGCGCCATCGGGGTCAGGCCGAGCTCTTTCGCTTTGGATGCGGTCATGACGACCACGGCTGCCGCGCCGTCATTGATGCCGGAAGCATTGCCAGCGGTGACTGTGCCGTCTTTCTTGAAGGCGGGCTTCAGTTTGCCCAAGGAGGCAGCAGTGGTGCCCGCGCGTGGGAATTCGTCAGTATCGAACACCAGCGGGTCGCCTTTGCGCTGAGGGATGATGACCGGAATGATTTCATCCGCAAATGCGCCGGATTTTTGCGCGGCTTCGGTCTTTTGCTGGGAGGAAGCAGCGAATGCATCTTGGGCATCACGGCTAAAGCCGTATTCGGATGCGATGTTTTCTGCTGTGATGCCCATGTGGTAATCGTTAAAAGCGCACCACAGGCCATCCTTGATCATGGTGTCAACCATTTTCCAGTCACCCATCTTGACGCCGTTGCGGGAGCCGGGCACTACATGGGNGGATGCGCTCATGGTTTCCTGGCCGCCAGCGATTACGATATCGGCGTCGCCGCAGGCAACGGCACGGTAGGCGAGGTGGACGGCTTTCAGGCCACTGCCGCAAACCTTGTTGATGGTCATGGCAGGGGTTTCAACCGGCAGGCCAGCAGACAATGTCGCTTGACGGGCTGGGTTCTGGCCGGTGCCCGCGGTCAGCACCTGACCCAGGATAACTTCATTAATCTGTTCGGGCTTGAGGCTGGAACGCTCCAGCAATCCCTTGATGACTTTAGCGCCGAGTTCGGACGCAGGAATTGAAGAGAGGGTACCGCTAAAATTGCCAAGTGCGGTTCTGCCTGCGGCCACGATAACAATATCTTCGCGCATGAAAACATTCTCCTGGGGATAAAGTTCTGTATGATACGTGTGGTGTAATGTTACGCGTGTCAACAATAAGCTGAGAGGGCTTGTAATTGCAAGCCATTTTGAGCGAAACTGTCAACAATGTTGCGATGCACAAATTAGCATGTTAAGCTTGTGAAAATCAACCTTTTTTAACGCGGAGGATGGGAATAGTGATGGATGCTTGGTCAGATAATATGATGAAAAGTTGGTCTGATGCGCAGAAGCGTTATTGGGATGCTTGGTCAGAGCTTGCCAACATGGGAAAGCCTGGCTCACCGGTCATGCCCAATATCGGCGCGTCGGCCTGGCCGCAAGANTTGAACCAATGGTGGAAAGCAGTTAGTCAGTATTCCGCGCCGGGCGCATCAACCGATGCTTTCCAGCGTATGGTGGATATGGGCAAGGTGTATATGAACCTTGCTGAGAATGCCTATAACGTCCAGAAGGCAGGCACAACCGGGGCGGAAGCCATGAATGCGTGGATGGACGCAATGGAGTCCGGTTTCCGCACTTGTTGCACCCAGTTGGAAGCGGGCAAATATACGGCACATGGTTTTGGTATTGGCCAGGCGGCGATGGATAGCTGGCAGCGCGTGCTCAACAGCATGGGCATGCAGGCGTTCCAGCAGATGNNGGGTGGTGGTTTCCACATGCCATTGTCCGAAAACTGGCATGAGCAGTTGCGCAAAATGTTGGCCGCGCCAGCAGTTGGCTTCAACCGTGAGTCACAGGAGCGGTTGCAGGATCTGGCGCAGCTGNNAGCCAATTATCAAGAGGCGATGGATGATTACCTGGAGGCTTTTGCCAAGCAGGGCATTGAATCAGTGACTGCGTTGCGCGCCCGTGTCGCCAGCCTGCGGGAAGGTGGCAAGAAAATCAGCACCCTGCGCGAGCTTTATGACCTGTGGGTGGATGTCAATGAAGAGGTTTACGGCAAGTTCGCCATGACCGACGAATACCGGGTGGTCTATGGGGATCTGGTCAACGCCCTGATGGCGTTGAAGCAGGGGATTAACGCTGAACTGGACAGCGCCTATGAAGCGGCTAATTTGCCGACCCGTAAAGACCTGAACGCCGCTTTCCAGAAACAACAGGAAATTCGCCGTGAAAACCGCACCCTGCGCAAGCAGTTGCAGGAGCTGGCGCGGAAAGTGGACGCCCTGTCCGCTGCTTCGGCGTCAACGGATCCGGAGCAATTGCCAGTTTCTGTAACAGATGGTGGTTCGGATGCTGACGACAACCAGGCGGCAGCTAAACCAAAAGCTCCTCGCGCCGCCAGCAAGAAACCTGCTGCTTCCGCCTGATCACCGGACTGAATTCAAGGAGAACGAATATGCCGTTTCAAATGCGTCCAGATGAAATTCTGAAAGAAGTCAAGACTTTCAATGAGAAACTCGCGCAGGGTATGACCAACTTGATGGAGGTCGGCGAGATTTCCAGTGGCGTCACCCCGTTCGAGGTGGTGTACCAGGAAGATAAGCTCAAACTGATCCGTTATCTTGGCGAGAAAGAGCCGACCAATAAAATGCCTGTGCTGATCGTGTATGCGTTGGTGAATCGCCCGTATATGACGGATATCCAAGAAAACCGCTCTACTATCAAGGGGCTGTTGGATGCTGGGCAGGATGTTTATCTGGTTGACTGGGGATATCCCGACGCTTCTGACCGTTACCTGACGTTGGATGATTATCTGAATGGTTACTTGGATAATTGTGTGGACGAAATCCGGAAGCGCCATGGCTTGGATGCCATCAACTTGCTGGGGATTTGCCAGGGTGGCGTTTTCAGCTTGTGCTATACCGCCATGCATCAGGAGAAGGTTAAGAATTTGGTGACAATGGTGACGCCGGTGGATTTCCAGACCCCTGACAATATGCTCAGTCATTGGGTGCAGAATATGGATATCGATTTGCTGGTGGACACCCTCGGCAATGTTCCGGGCGAAATGCTCAACTGGACTTTCCTCAATCTCAAGCCTTACCAATTGATGGGGCAGAAATATTTGGGGATGGTCGACGTCATGGGCGATAGCCAGACGTTGAAAAACTTCATGCGCATGGAGAAGTGGATTTTCGATAGTCCTGACCAAGCGGGCGAGGCTTTCCGGCAGTTTACCAAGGACTTCTTCCAACAAAACAAACTGTTGAAAGGTGGTCTCCAAATCGGTGGGCATGCTGTTGACCTGAAGTCCATCACAGCGCCGATATTTAATGTGTTTGCTGAGCAGGATCATCTGGTTCCGCCAGATGCTTCGCGCGTACTTAATGGTGCGACCAGTTCAAGTGATTATTCCGAGTTGTCCTTTAAAGGTGGGCATATCGGTATCTATGTCAGTGGCAAAGCGCANAAAACCATCCCACCTGCAATAGGCGCATGGTTGACAGAGCGCAGTTAAAATTTTTAGGAAACACTCTATACGGAGCTTGACGGCGAGCCTGATGCTCCGTATAGTTCGCGCTCTTGATTGAGGAACGGAGACGGTTTCCTTCCTCTGTTAAATTCGGAGTATAGCGCAGCCTGGTAGCGCACCTGTTTTGGGTACAGGTGGTCGGGGGTTCAAATCCCTCTACTCCGACCATTCATATTTAGATCGACAACTCTGCGCCCGTAGCTCAATCGGATAGAGCAACGGCCTTCTAAGCCGTAGGTTGCAGGTTCGAGCCCTGCCGGGCGTGCCATCCAAGTCCCGCAGGTCTGAATACGTTTTCAGTGGTGACTGTAGCTCAGTTGGTAGAGCACTGGATTGTGATTCCGGTGGTCGTGGGTTCGAGTCCCATCAGTCACCCCATCTTCCTGCTTGCTTAATGTTATACAAGTGCATTTCTGCTGTGTATAATCGCCTCCTTTATGGCTTCTTGGCAATGGCTTGCTGCGGGAGCTGATGACTGTACGTGCGAAAGTGGCGAAATTGGTAGACGCGCTGGATTTAGGTTCCAGTGCCGCAAGGCGTGAGTTCGAGTCTCTCCTTTCGCACCATCCCATCCAACCAATAGTTAAAAAGACGCCCTGCGTTTTCTGACGGCAGGCGCAGATGAGGTTTTTGCATGCAAGTTTCAGTAGAAACAACCGGTAACATCGACCGCAAAATGACAGTGGCAGTTCCTGCCGAGCAAATTGACAAGGAAGTGGACAAGCGCCTGAAGGGTATGGTCGGGCGTGTCCGGATTGATGGCTTCCGCCCTGGCAAAGTGCCTTTTAGTGTGGTGAAAAAACGCTATGGTGATTCTGTGCGGTTTGAAGTGGTTGAAAAGTTGTTGGGAGCCACTTTCCAAGAGGCCGCCAGCCAAGAAAAGCTACGTGTCGCAGGCTTGCCGGAAATTGACTTGAAAAATATGGAGGTGGGCAAAGACTTGGAATATGTCGCCAGTTTCCAGATTTACCCGGAAGTTGTCATTGCAGGCGTTGAAACCTTGGCCATCACCCGTCCGGTCGCCGAAATTACTGAAGCTGACCTTGATAAAATGATTGACATCATCCGTAAGCAAAACCAGGAGTGGGCGGATGTTGATCGCGCCGCAGCTGTTGGCGATATGCTGAAGGTGGATTTTGCTGGTACGGTGGATGGCGAGGCCTTTGAGGGTGGGGCAGCTGAAGATTATGCGGTCGAATTGGGCGCAGGCCGTATGCTGAAGGATTTTGAAGATGGTTTGCTGGGCATGAAAGCAGGCGACGAAAAGACTATCGACGTGGCTTTTCCGGAGGACTACCACGCCGACAACCTGAAAGGCAAGACTGCACAGTTCAAGCTTGTTGTGAAACAGGTGCGCGAACCGGCCATGCCTGAAGTCAATGAGGATTTCATTAANAAATTCGGGGTGGAAAGCGGTTCCGTCGAGGAGTTCCGCGCGGAAATCAAAAAGAACATGCAACGTGAATTGGATAACGCCATCAAGACCCAGCTCAAGCAGCAGGTCATGGATGGGCTGGCCGAATTGCACGCAATTGATATTCCAAATGCCCTGATCAAAGATGAAATCCGCTACATCCGTGATGAGTTTTCGCAAAACACTGGTTCCCAGGCGGATAATATGCCGGATGAGCTGTTTGCGCCCCAGGCGGAGCGCCGTGTCAAGCTGGGTTTGATCGTGGGTGAAATTATCCGCCAGAATGCTTTGCAGCGTGACCCCGCCCGTGTGGACGCGATGCTGGAGGCGGTGGCGGCCAGTTACGAAGATCCGGATGCGTTGAAGAACTATTACCGCAGCAATCGCCGNGCCATGCAGACCATTGAAGCGGCGGTCATGGAAGAGATGATTGTTGACTGGGCAATGGAAAAGGCGACAGTGACCGATGAAAGCCGTGACTTTGACAGCGTCATGAACTCGAATAAACAGGGGCAGGCTGTAGCCTGAGTCCCTGTACATTAATAAGGTAGGTTGTAATGTTTGGAAAGAACCCGATTGAACCGCGCGCCGTTGGGGTGCCAATGGTCATTGAGCAATCTGCACGCGGCGAACGCGCTTTTGACATCTATTCCCGTATGTTGCGGGAACGGGTGATCTTTTGCGTGGGTGAAGTTGAAGACTACATGGCCAACCTGATTGTGGCGCAGTTGCTGTTCCTGGAGTCGGAAAATCCGGAAAAGGAGATCCATCTGTATATCAACTCTCCGGGTGGCGTTATTACTGCGGGCATGGCGATTTATGACACCATGCAATTCATCAAGCCGGATGTGAGCACGTTGTGTATCGGCCGNGCCGCCAGCATGGGGGCTGTATTGTTGGCAGGTGGGGCAAAGGGCAAGCGGTTTGCGCTGCCGCATTCCCGCGTCATGATCCATCAGCCATTGGGTGGTTTCCGTGGGCAGGCGTCTGACATTGAGATCCATGCCCGTGAAATCCTCAAGATGCGCGAGGAGCTGAANCCGGTGTTGGCCAATCATACGGGGCAGCCGATTGAGCGTATTGAGCAAGATACAGACCGTGACAACTTCATGGATGCCGAAGCGGCGCGTTCCTACGGCCTGATTGATGAGGTGTTTACTGTCCGCTCCTGATGGTTTATGCATTTCCATATTCCATTTGTCAGAAAACAGCCTGTCATTGCAGGCTGTTTTCGTGTCTGGACAGGTGTTTTTCAGGTAAAGAAGCGTAAAATACTTCAGAAAGCCGAGTATTCTTGTCACAAGGCAGGATTATCACAATAATATGGCTTGAAAACATACATGTGGACATTACTATAGTTCCTTTCATTAGTGTTGATGTGCCACTGGCTGGCACAGGATAGAGGTTCTGATGAGCAAAGATAGAAGAGGCGATCATGATAGCGGCAAGTTGCTGTACTGCTCTTTCTGCGGGAAAAGCCAGCATGAAGTGCGCAAGCTGATCGCCGGCTCGTCGGTATTCATTTGTGACGAATGTGTCGATCTGTGTAACGACATTATTCAGGAGGAAATGCATGCCGTACANGGGGCTGATGAACAATCCTCCCTACCGACGCCGCATGAAATCAAGGCCAGCCTTGATGAATATGTCATTGGTCAGGAATTGGCGAAGCGGGTATTGTCAGTAGCCGTCTATAACCACTACAAGCGCCTATATAAGAAAAGTGGCAAGGATGATGTTGAGCTGGCCAAGAGCAACATCCTGCTGATTGGNCCAACTGGTAGCGGTAAGACCTTGTTGGCGGAAACATTGGCGCGCTTGCTGAATGTGCCGTTCACCATTGCTGACGCCACCACCCTGACCGAGGCAGGCTATGTCGGTGAGGATGTGGAAAACATCATCCAGAAACTGTTGCAGAAGTGCGATTACGATGTGGAAAAAGCCCAGACCGGCATTGTCTACATTGATGAAATTGACAAGATTTCCCGCAAGGCTGACAACCCGTCAATTACCCGTGACGTGTCTGGCGAGGGCGTGCAGCAGGCGCTGCTGAAGCTGATCGAAGGCACCATCGCCTCTGTGCCGCCGCAAGGTGGGCGTAAGCATCCGCAACAGGAGTTCCTGCAGGTTGACACCCGTAATATCCTGTTCATTGTGGGCGGCGCGTTTGCCGGTATGGACAAAGTGATCCGCCGCCGCACTGAAAAAGGCAGCATCGGCTTTTCCGCCAAGGTCAAGGCTCCGGATGAAAGCCGCAGCTTCGGCGAAGTCATCAAGGACATCGAGGCCGAAGACTTGGTGCATTATGGGCTGATCCCTGAGTTTGTCGGGCGGTTGCCAGTTGTGGCGACACTTGAGGAATTGGATGAAGTGGCGCTGGTGCAGATTCTTACCGAGCCGCGCAACGCTTTGACCAAGCAATACGCCAAGCTGTTTGACATGGAAGGTTCGGAACTGGTGTTCCGGGACGATGCCCTGCACGCCATTGCCCGCAAGGCGATGGAGCGCAAGACGGGAGCGCGCGGGCTGCGCTCCATTATGGANAAAATCCTGTTGGATACCATGTACGACCTGCCATCCGAGCAGAATGTCAGTAAGGTGGTGGTGGATGAATCCGTCGTCAATGGCGAATCCACGCCTTATCTGATCTATGAGAATGTCGAACCGCAGCAACTGGCTGCTGGTGANATAACATTTGTGCCGCATCCGGTTGCAAGGCCGGATGCGCAGCCACCTCCATCCGCCAGAGTGAGTTTTAATATGGCTGAATCAATCATTGTTCCTGTTCTTCCCCTGCGTGATGTCGTGGTTTATCCACATATGGTCATCCCTTTGTTTGTGGGGAGAAACAAATCCATTCAGGCGCTGGACATGGCGATGGACAGCAACAAGCAAATCCTGCTGGTTGCCCAGAAAAGCGCCGAGGTTGATGCGCCGGAGCTGGATGATGTGCATACCATGGGAACCCTTGCCACCATTTTGCAGTTGCTGAAGCTGCCGGATGGCACACTGAAAGTATTGGTGGAAGGCTTGGAGCGCGCAGAGATCATCGCCATTGACAATGCTGGCGACTTTTCAGCGGCCAGGGTGGAAATCCGTGCGTCCCAGTCNAGGGATTTCCGCAAGGTTGAGGTGTTGAGCCGCTCCCTGATCAACTTGTTTGAGCAGTATGTCAAGCTGAACAAGAAAGTGCCGCCTGAAATCCTGTCCTCCCTTGCCAGCATTGATGACCCTGTCCGTTTGGCTGACACCATCGCCGCGCACATTGGCCTGAAAATCACTGAAAAGCANAAAATTCTGGAAATGCTGGAGGTGGAAGAACGCATCCAGTATCTGATGGAGCTGATTGAAGGCGAGATCGACCTGTTGCAGGTTGAGAAGAAGATTCGTGGCCGGGTCAAGCAGCAGATGGAGCGCAGCCAGCGAGAGTATTATCTCAACGAGCAGATCAAGGCGATCCAGAAAGAATTGGGCGAAATGGATGATGGCGCGCCCAATGAAATGGAAGAGCTTGCCCGCAGGGTTGAAAATGCAGGCATGCCCAAGGATGCGCGTGAAAAAGCTGACGCGGAACTCAAAAAGCTGAAAATGATGTCGCCCATGTCGGCGGAAGCCACGGTGGTGCGCAATTACATTGATTGGCTGGCCAATCTGCCGTGGAANGAAAAATCCAAGGTCAACAATAACCTGTCTGTGGCGGAAAAAGTGTTGAATGAAGACCACTATGGCTTGGAGGAGGTCAAGGAGCGCATCCTCGAGTTNCTGGCGGTGCAGCAGCGGGTCAAGAAGCTCAANGGNCCAATTTTGTGTCTGGTGGGCNNGCCAGGGGTAGGTAAAACTTCCTTGGGGCAATCCATCGCCCGCGCCACCGGCCGTAAATTCACCCGTATGGCGTTGGGCGGTGTGCGTGATGAAGCGGAAATCCGTGGTCATCGCCGCACCTACATTGGCTCCCTGCCGGGCAAAATCATCCAAAACCTGTCCAAGGTGGGAACCCGTAACCCATTGTTCCTGCTGGATGAAATCGACAAGATGTCCACCGATTTTCGCGGCGACCCCTCTTCGGCCTTGCTGGAAGTGTTGGATCCGGAACAGAACCATACTTTTGCCGACCATTATCTGGAGGTGGATTTCGATCTGTCGGACGTCATGTTCGTCGCGACATCCAACAGCATGCGCATTCCNGGGCCGCTGCTGGACAGGATGGAGGTTATCCGTATTCCGGGCTATACCGAAGATGAAAAGCTCAGTATTGCCAAGAATTACCTGATTCCCAAACAGGTCAAGAGCAATGGTTTGCGTAANGGGGAACTCAGCATTAGTGATACGGCAGTGCTGGATATCATCCGCCATTACACGCGGGAGGCTGGGGTGCGCAACCTGGATCGGGAGATTTCCAAGCTATGCCGTAAAGCGGTCAAAGACCATCTGCTGAACAGCAAGAAAAAGACGTCGATTACGCCGCGCAACATCGAAAAATATCTGGGTGTGAAGCGTTTCGATTACGGTCGCGCCGACAAGACCAACCAGATTGGGCAGGTGACCGGATTGGCGTGGACTTCTGTGGGTGGAGATTTGCTGACCATTGAAAGCGCACTATTGCCAGGTAATGGCATGATCAAGAGCACCGGGCGCCTGGGTGAGGTGATGAAGGAATCCATCCACGCCGCTGAAACTGTGGTCAAGAGCCGCGCCCGCAGTTTGGGGATTACCCGTAAGTTCCTGCGCAAGCATAATGTCCATATCCATGTGCCGGAGGGTGCCACCCCGAAGGATGGNCCGAGTGCTGGGATCGGTATGGTGACGGCCATGGTTTCGGCGATGACCCGGATTCCAGTTAATGCGGATGTCGCCATGACTGGAGAAATCACATTGCGCGGCGAAGTGCTGCCGATTGGCGGGTTGAAGGAGAAGCTGTTGGCTGCCCATCGTGGCGGTATCAAGTTGGTGCTGATTCCACGGGAAAATGAGAAGGATTTGGCGGAAGTCCCGGATAATGTCAANAAAGGGCTGGAGATCCGTCCGGTCAAGTGGATTGATGAAGTGTTGGCTTTAGCGTTGGAGCGTGCTCCTGAACCATTGGCTGATGATGAAGATTTGGATGAGGAAGGGGAAAATCAACAAACGGCTTCTGCCCAAGCGGGTGATGATGAGGATGTTGCTCCTACCAGGCCGCATTAATGTTCCACACGGGGATGAAATGCTGCGGCGTGTTTGAAGTCCGTCATTTTGTTGACATATTTCTGATGTCGCTGGTATAACTGTCGGGCGTATCCGCATGGGTGGCTCTGCTGGCCTTTCAATGGCAGGAGTGTTTCGGTTTTCCCCTATAATGAATTCATAAGGAAAGTTTTTATGAATAAATCAGAACTGATTGATGCA
The DNA here is from genome assembly GCA_013693955.1 of Candidatus Thiothrix singaporensis. Taxonomy (GTDB): domain Bacteria; phylum Pseudomonadota; class Gammaproteobacteria; order Thiotrichales; family Thiotrichaceae; genus Thiothrix; species Thiothrix singaporensis. Next base: position 407,515 of record CP059265.1, read on the forward strand.
GTATCAGAGAAGTCTAATTTAACAAAGACAGATGTTGATAAGGCATTTAAGGCTTTTGTTGAAGTCATCAGTGAGGCTCTGGCGAAAGGAGATCAGGTTGCATTGGTCGGTTTTGGCACCTTTTTGGTGCGTGAACGTCAGGCACGTTCCGGCCGTAATCCGCGTACAGGTGAAACAATTTCTATCGCTTCTGCAAAAATTCCTTCATTTAAGGCTGGCAAAGCATTGAAGGATGCAGTAAACTAGCGCCCTTTCCAACGACGGGTAGTTAGCTCAGTTGGTAGAGCGTCGCCCTTACAAGGCGAATGTCGGGGGTTCGAGCCCCTCACTACCCACCATCGTTGCTTTAANGGTTTATATCGCGGAGCGGTAGTTCAGTTGGTTAGAATACCGGCCTGTCACGCCGGGGGTCGCGGGTTCGAGTCCCGTCCGCTCCGCCAGCTTCTTCAGAAAGGATGTCTCAATAGACATCCTTTTATTNNGTTTTCGATATGTCGCGGAGCGGTAGTTCAGTTGGTTAGAATACCGGCCTGTCACGCCGGGGGTCGCGGGTTCGAGTCCCGTCCGCTCCGCCAGCTTTTCTCGTTTCATCCCCTCGTTTCTTCCTGTATGATTGCGTCTTTGCGCGCGTGGGGCGTGCGTATTACTTATCCATCAACGCTAGACAAAAACGTAAAAGACCATGCTGCAATCAATTCACGATAAAGCCAAAGGCTGGATTGCTTACCTAGTTGTAGGTTTAATCACTATTCCCTTCGCCCTGTTTGGCATCAACCAATATTTTGAAGGCGGCGGCAAACGGGCGGCTGCTGTGGTTAATGGCGAGGAAATCTCGACACAGGAGGTTCAGAATGCGCTGTTGCAAATGAAACAGCAGTTCGGAGGGCAATTGCCGCCTGGAATGGATGAGGCTTTGAAAGGCAGCGCTTTGGAATCTGTCATCAATCAGGCATTGTTGCGGCAGAAAATTAAGGAAGATGGTTATCGCGCCAGTAATCAGGAGGTTGCAGACGCCATTGCCGCCATTGAAGTGTTTCAGAAGGATGGCAAGTTCGATAAGGCGACGTATGAGGGGCTTTTGAAAATGCAGCGGCGTGATCCAACGGCATTCGAAGAGCAGGTGCGCCACGACCTCTCCCAGCAGCAATTGCGCAGTGCTGTCCTGGAAACCGCATTCCTGCCTAAGGCCGAGGTCGAACAATATCAGGCATTGCAGCAGCAACAACGTGACCTGGAGACCTTTACGTTAAAGGTGGCTGCTTTTCAGCCGCAAGTGCAAATTACCGAAGAGCAGATTGGCAAATATTATGAGCAGCATAAGACCTCTTACATGACAGACGAGAAAGTCCAGTTGGCTTACCTGGAACTTAAGCGTGATGATCTTGCGGCGAAGCTCAAAGTGGATGACGCGACCTTGCAGAAATGGTTTGATGATAACGCTGACCACTACGTGCAGCCGGAAGAACGCATTGCCAGTCATATTTTGGTCAGTGTCGATGATCCAGCAAAGGATGCGGATGCCAAGAAACGCATCGATGCATTGTATGCCGATATCCAGTCGAAAAANCGCACTTTTGAAGATGTGGCGCGAACTGATTCAGATGACAAAATATCTGCGGAAAAAGATGGCTTGCTTGGTGTGGTTGTCGCTGCTGACTGAGCCNNGGAATTTATGAAAGCAGTTTCGGCGTTAAAGGTTGGCGAAATCTCTGCTCCGGTCAAAACGGAGGCCGGTTATGAAATTCTCCGGGTGCAGGAGATTAAGCCTGCCAAACAGAAAACTTTTGCCGAAGCGCGTGAAATGGTCGATAAGGATTACCGTGCTGAACAAGCGGACAAAGAGTTCCAGGATAAAGGTGAAGTGCTTGGTCGAGTCGCTTATGAACAAGATGGCGATCTGGCACCAGCAGCCAAAGAAACCGGCTTGGCGGTGCAGCAAACTGGCTGGGTGACTCGTGTGCAAGGCGAAGGCGTCGCCACCAACCAAAAACTGCGCGAGGCGGCGTTTAGTGATGATGTGCTGACGTCTGGCAAAAACTCAGACTTGTTGGAGCTGGAAGATGGCCATGCTGTTGTCATTCGCGTTGTCAACCATGAAGCGGCGGCGCAAAAACCGTTGGCCGAGGTGCATGACGAGATTCGCAATATCTTGTTGGCTGAAGACGCCCGCAAATTGACAACCCAGAAGGGCGAAGAGTTGCTGAANAAATTGCGTGAAACTTCATCCTGGTCTGCTTTAACTGAAACAGGTGTGGGGGCAGAAGCCACGGTTGACAAAGTTGGTTTGGTGGGGCGCGCTGATGGCAAGCTGCCGCCAGAAGTGTTGGAAAAGGCGTTCGCCATGAACCATCCTGCCCAAGACAAACCTGTTTGGGCGGGCGCGCCATTAAGCAATGGTGACTACACCATTATTGCACTCAAAGCTATCAAACCTGGTGAATCCAAATTGGATGCCGCCGGTGAGACGGCGTATGAGCAGGGTATTGGCTCTCGGGAGTTGGGTGCTTTCCTGCAAGGCATGCGTGAAAGCGCAGACGTGGTTACCCATCCAGAGAATTTATGACAGGGAAATGAAAGTCCATCTGAAAGCGTTGGGATGTCGCCTGAATGAGGCGGAGTTGGAACAGTGGTCGCAGCAGTTCCGTGAGAGTGGCCATGAAATTGTCGCTAGCGCTCCAGATGCAGATGTACTGATTTTGAACACTTGTGCGGTTACCAATGAGGCATCGGGCAAGTCCAGGCGTCTGATGCATCGTCTCTACCGGGAAAATCCCGCCGCCAAGCTGGTCGTTAGCGGTTGTTACGCCAGTCTGCAAACTGATGAAGTTGCACAGGCCTTGGGTGTGGATCTGGTTGTGCCTAATGCCGACAAGGATCGGCTTCCCCAAACAGTCATGCAGCATTTTGTGTCACCGGTCATGCCTTCCATGGCGAGCGAACCCGGTGAAACGCCGCTGTTCTTGCGCGGGCGTCAGCGCGCCTTCATCAAAATCCAGGACGGTTGCCGTTACCGCTGCACGTTTTGCATTGTCACGTTGGCCAGAGGGGAGGAACGTAGCCGTACCCAAGCGGATATTGTTTCTGAAATTAATGCATTGTCTTCCCAAGGCGTCCAGGAAATAGTGTTGGCTGGAGTGCACGTCGGCGGCTATGGCAGTGATACGGGCAGCTCTTTGTATGAGCTGGTGCAAGCTATCCTGCGTGAAACCGATATGCCCCGTGTCCGCTTTGCTTCGGTCGAGCCTTGGGATTTGCCCGAGAACTTTTTCACCCTGTTTGATGATCCGCGCTTGATGCCGCATATGCATCTGCCGCTGCAAAGTGGGGCGGATTCGGTGTTGCGGCGGATGGCGCGGCGCTGCAAGACGGCTGAATTTTCCCGGTTGGTGGGGCAAGTGCGTGGTGCAGTGCCAGGATTCAATGTCACTACTGATATCATTGTCGGCTTCCCCGGAGAAACGGATGAGGAGTGGGAACAGACTCTGGAATATGTGCAGGCTGTCGGTTTTGGCCACATGCATATCTTTACTTACTCGGTTCGTGAAGGCACCAAAGCTGCTGGCTTGCCTGGGCAAGTGGCTGAATCGATCAANAANACACGCAGTCAAGCCCTGCATGCCATTGGTGAGCGTATGCAGAAGGAGTGGCTGCAACATCAGGTTGGTGGGTTAGTCCCAATTTTATGGGAATACGGGCGCATAGATAATGGGCGGCGCATTTATACCGGCTATACTCCTAATTACTGTAAGGTCAGGGTATCCGTGCCAGAGAATATTTATCTTGACAACATGGTGACGAAGACCCAGTTGTTAGGTGTGGATACTGATGGTGTATTGGAGGGGAGGATAGTCTATGCAAACTAAGCATTGGTGGGCTGGCATTTATCTGCTGGTGGTAATAATAGGGCTGTCAGGGTGTATTTTTTCATCAGAATCTCAACAGGCACGCGAAGTGGCGGAAAAATTCTGGCAGGCGATCTTAAGCAATGATATGGATGCTGCCAAGGATTTGACGACCTGGGAGAGTGCGCAATACCTGCAATTCCTCAGCAGTAAAAGTGTGTCAGCACAGCGTTTTGAAACTGGTGAAATCAAGGTTGATGGCTCCACCGCTGAAGTGGCGACGGTGCTATATGGCGGTGAAAAAGGCGATATGAAGATTCCTGTGCGAACAGTCTTGGTTCGTGACAAAGAGAATGCATGGCAGGTTGATGTCCANAAAACAATGGGTTCCATGGTCAGTGGTGCAATGGGTGCAGTTGTAGACCAATTGAACCAATTTATGAATAACGGCTTGAAGGATCTTGACCAATCATTGGCTGATAGCGTNCAACAAGCTGAATCAAAATTTAAAACAGGGTGTCGATCAGCTGAAAAAGAACTGGCAAAGCCACCAGCGGTTGCGCCTGAGCCTCCTTCGGTGACAACACCTTCCCCGCCACCCAAACAGTCAATATAAGCTCAAAATATAAGCATAATATTGTGTTAAGTCCATGGCATGTTGGATTTCTATTGCATTCAGGCAAAATTCAGGTTTAGATAGGGCAGATGTCCGTATAAAGCCAAAAACTGCAATTTTGTCAGGCAGTTACTGGAATAAACATAAAGGGATGTTATGTTGGTGCCATTCATTTTGAATGGCTGATTAACTGAAGAGGATCCCCGCATGCCTAAATTAATCATTAAACAAGACTTGCCTGAGCCTTCCGCCGAAGAAAAGCTGGAAAGCATTTTGCGTCTTCTTTTGCCAGTCCTGTTGCTGCTTGTGACCGCTGCGGTGGCTTTGTCATTCTATTTGGCGCGTGAACCGGAAAAGGCGGATATGGCCGTTTCGTCCGCTTCGGGAGCCAGTGTTGAAATGCCGCTGGTCTATAAACGCCAAGAAGAACGTTTGACAGCAATGATTCATGAATTTGATGAAGAGGAAAGGGAAGAGATCGAAGGATCCGATAAGCATGCGGCTTTGGTTGCCAAAGCGAATGCAATTTTGCAACAACTGTCGGAAATGAATGGCATTGTCGAAGGGTTGGGCATAGCAGTGAAAGATAAGCAGGCGTTGCTGGCGCAACATCGGTATCAGCAGGATTACTGGGAGTCGAAACGGATATTCCATAATTTACGCTTGGCGCGTTTTGACAACGATACCCAGAAACCCGGGGCAACCAATGTGCAATCGGCAGTGGCAGTGGTTCCTGCGCCAGTAACAACGGAGTCTGCGGAAAAGGTTGTTGCTGATAATCGAGAGCCTGAAGCTACACATACGGAAGCTAATCCCAAGGTTGATTTGCCCGCCGATTTTTGCCCGCTGTTTGGCNNTTCTGGTGCTGCCGCCTGCAAAGCTGGGGCGGCAGGGAAAGACAGCCACGAGTAATGGCATTATTCCAGTGCGAGAATGCAGCTCCACTCTTGTCCAGTGACAGGGAGGACGGAAAGGCGGTTTCCCTTGCGCACTAGTGGCATGTTCATTAGGAAGGNTTGCTCCCGTAATTCACTGAGGCTGATAGTGCGTTTCAGTTTACGCATGAACTTTACGTCCACACGATACCAACGGGGATTTTGCGGATCGCTTTTCGGGTCAAAATATTTTGCTTCCGGATTAAATGCAGAGTCATCTGGATAGCCTGCGCGGGCGATTTCGGCAATGCCTACAATACCGGGCATTTCACAGTTGGAATGATAGAAAAACACTTGGTCGCCAACTTGCATTTGATCCCGCATCATATTGCGCGCTTGGTAGTTGCGCACCCCGTCCCATGGTTCGACGTTTACTTTCTGCAAGTCATCAATACCAAAGACATCTGGTTCTGATTTCATTAGCCAGTATTGCATGGTTTGCCTCAGGTTTTTGTTCGGGTGTAATCTGCATCACTGTAAAGTGCCCACTGGAATGACCCATATGTGCTTGGAGCCAAGGCAAAATTGTGCGCATTTGATCGGCCAGTAGCCAAGATGGATTGATAATAAACACTCCACTACCCGTCATGCCCATGCCATTACTGTCCGGATATGGGCAAAATTCGATTTGCAGAATATCGGGTATGCCAATTGTTTGCAGATCCAGCGTCATTTGTCTGACTCTCTGGCGCATTATGACGGGATACCATAGCAGATAGGTTCCAGTGGCGAATCGCTGGTATGCTTGCCTTAACGCCGTCACCGTTGCATTGTAGTCGTTTTTCAATTCATAGGAAGGATCTATCAGGATGACGGCGCGGCGGGCGATGGGAGGCAACAGCTTTAACAGGCCTTGCAGCCCATCCTGTTTGCTGATGCGGATACGTTTATCCTGACCCAACAACTTCTCCAAGGCGTTGAAATCTGCTGGGTGTAATTCAAATAGGCGCAACTGATCCTTAGGCCGTAACAGTTTCGCCGCCAGCCATGGTGAGCCAGGGTATTGTTGCAAGCGTCGGTCGGGGTTCAGCTGTTGCAACAATTCCAGATAAGGCGATAGGGTGTCAGGATAATCACTGACGTTCCACAACGCCTGGACGCCTTGGGCGAATTCACGGTTTTTCTGGGCTTCTGCGCTGTTTAGGGGATATAAGCCACAGCCAGCATGGGTATCGATATACCAAAATGGTTTGTCTTTGCGTCGGTAGTAATCCAACGTCAATACCAGCAGCAAGTGCTTGAGAACATCGGCATGGTTGCCTGCATGGAACGCATGGCGGTAACTAAGCAAGAAATCTCCTTTGGAGGCGGAGGGAAAAGTCCCGTCCGTCTCTGCCGGGTGGTTGGTTTACTGTGTCAGGGTGGCGTCTGGTGTTGCATTGCCAGTGGTGGCGGGGGGCTGCTGTGTCAGGTGTGGTGGGCGCAACCGCCGGAGCAACTCCATCAGAGCCAAGCATGGGTGGAATTGGCGCTACGGGTGGTTCGGGTGGAAGTATAAAAGGCGGTAGGCCATTGCTCATGCCATATGGGGAAACGAGTAGGGGTAATGGCGATAATTGTTGCCAAATCCCATGCCTGGGAAGTTAGGCCATTACTCCAAGGGCTATTGCTCCATGGTGCGTTATGCCAGGCCATTATTCCAAGCCGTTGTTCCAGTTGAATGGAAAGCCAGATTGGTTGCGCCAGGCCATTGCCCCAAAAGGTACAGCACCCCATGATGGTATTGTTCCAGGAAGGCCACCGCCCCATGCTGGTACTTCCCCAGTTGAAGCCGTTGCCTGGTAGTCAGCACTGCTCCAGTTCATGTTGGGGCTCCAATTCCAGTCGAAACTGTCGAAGCTCCAGCCTTTGGAATTGGCGGCGCTTGAGGCTATGGCGATCACAATGCCGACAATGATTCTTTTCATGGTGCTGCTCCCTTTCCTTTTCAATCATGTAAAACGAAAACAGGTAGAATGAATTCGGCTGGTTGAGTATAATCCTTTCTGCCAAGATTAGTTAGCAGGTGGGACTGGTGCTGCTGTTAGGCCGGTGCGGCGGATGGCTCTGGGGTTGCGCCAGTGCCACAGGAAGCGGAGCCATCATCGGCGCGCCCATTTGCGGCATAGGCATTGGTTGGGGAGCCATCATCGGCATGCCCATTTGCGGAGCCGCCATCATAGGGGCACCGTAACCTCCCATAGGGGGCATCATAGGAGAGCCATAGCCCATTGGCGCTCCATAAGATGGCATTCCAGGATAGCCTCCGCCCATGAATGGCATGCCATATAGCCACCATTGTCGTCATTGTTGTCCCAGCTGTCAGTAAACTCTTCCATCCAGTACATTGGCGTCCACTCTGGCCAATCGCTTTCATCCCAGTAAGGCCGTAGCGCATTTTCCATTCGCCATTATTGCTGCCAAAGAAGTTTGCGCTTGCAGTGGCGGACAATGCCAGAAGGCTTAAGCCAACCAGTAATTTTTTCATCTGAAGATCTCCTATGCGGTGTCATTTCATCTCAGGTTCAGCCTGAACTTCTAGTAACTATATCAGTATATTCTAATATAATCTAGTATTAAACTGAAAAAACCGCAGTCGGATGCCACTGCGTCCAGTGGGACATCCCATGGTTGTCGGGGTAACGACTCTACCTGCTGGAATGCGTAAGCAAAACCACATAGGTAAGGGCGGCGGCTGTTATTTGCCGGTATCCGTTTGAAGCTAAAGGTACGATCGTAAAAACCGCCTCCCATGCCTAGACGGGAGCCATGCTTGTCAACAGCTACCAATGGGGTGATGACCAAATCTATCCAGCGTGCTGGGCGGCTATAGCGCCAATGTGGGAGAGGTTCAGGAATCTGGAAGCGGTTGAGACGAAAGCGGGTATGTTTATTCCAAAGGACAAACCACAGGCGAGCATCGCCGAACGGTGATAAAACCGGCAGGTAGAGTTGCTGTCGTGGGTGGGTCAGTTTGCGCAGGAAGGTTGGATCCGCCTCGCCTTTTACCGGCAAATATAAGGCAATATACCGCGCATTGCGGAATAGAGTCTGGCTACTGAGATGGCTGGCGGCTTTGTGGGATAGGTGCTTTTGTTCGTGGGGTGGCAATGCCGCCCGTCGTTTGCGGATGGCAAGACGTAACTGCTGATTAGTCAGGGTGGGGGCTGACGTTGTTTTCATCTTGATTTTTCCGGAAAAATAGGAAGCTAATATCCTCCACTTTAATTTCATCCCCATGCGCAAGTATGCGGACAGCATGGGTGTTCATACCTACTGGGCGCATTATATACTGCTCTTGAGGAGCTGGCTCAATCAAGATTTGTCCGGTAGCCAGTTTACCAAGCACTACACGATCGTCGCGCAAAGGGATGATATAACCTGATTTGCGGCCGTTTAACACCTGTAGCCAAACAGTATGCCCAGCCTCCATCAGTTTTGGATGAATGCTTAGACGTTTGAGCTGTGCTTCTAATCCTTGGTCTGAGCGAAAAACAATCTGGTATTTGCCTAGGCCAATAATATCCCCATCTTCGAGCAAATGACGGTCAACCATGTGCCGGTTGACATAGGTGCCATTGGTGCTTTGTAAATCTTCAAGGAAGCAGTCTTCCCGCACAATGGTGATGCGGGCGTGATTATTGCTGATGGTGCGATCTGGCAAGGCAATGTCAGATTTACCGTTGCGCCCGAATGTCACGCTTGTTCCCTTGATTGAAAAACGGCGAAGAATTTGCTTGTCCAGCATTACAATCAGTTGGCTCATATTCAGGTGTGACCCCTTGGTTTTAGGCGATGATGTCCAGACGTTCCCCTACCCGAATTCTGGAGGTATGTTTGCTGTTGGTTTTCATTAGAGCCTCTACGGTCATGCCATGCTTTTGGGCGATAGTTTGCAAGGTTTCCCCGCGGCGAACGGTATGGCTTTTGGATTTTGCTTTGGNCGTATTGGACAGGTTTTTACTGATTTTGACGGTCGCTAGCCGATTATATCCGGAGGAGGATTTGCTGGCGTAAACCTGACGGCTAGCGGCTGGTGGTTGGGATTCGATGATCTGAACCAATTGTTGGGCTTGGCTACGGGGCAATACGATCCGGTTGGAATATTCCGGTGTTGTGACGCCTGTGCGGAAGCAAGGGTTCAGGTTGATTAAGTGTTCTGAATTCAGCCCTGCCATGAGGGCAACCCGGCGCAGGTCAACAGGCTTATTGACGCGCACCTGCGCCAGCCGCGCGCGATTGGGCGTATCCGCCAGGCTGACGCCATAACGCGGTGCATTGCGGATCAGTTCCTTAAAGGCCAGCAGGCGGGGCACGTACTCGCGGGTTTCCTTTGGCAGGCCGGAAAGATGCCAAAAGTCAGCAGGTAAGCCTGCCGCCCGATTATTGTCGATCTCCCGTTGGACACGTTTTTCCCCGCAGTTGTAGGCAGCCAAGGCCAACAGCCAGTCGCCGTTGAATTCATCGTGCAGTTCTTGTAAGTAACTGAGCGCGGCACCAGTGGCGGCGAACGGATCCATGCGGGCATCGTAATGTTTGGCTTGTTGCAGGCCATAGCGGCGCCCAGTGTCGGGAATGAACTGCCACAGGCCTGCTGCGCCAGCGCTGGAGAAAATGTCTGGATCGAAAGCACTTTCCACGAATGGCAGCAGGGCTATTTCGGTGGGCATGCCTCGGCGATCAATTTCATACACGATCATGTGCAGGAATACACTTGCACGTTCGGACAACAAACTGAGCTGGGCTGGTTTACGGCCGTAGTAATCGACAAAATATTGTACGTTTGGATGCTGGTTATAATGGCCATTCAACTGGAAACCATGAAAGACACGTTCCCATGTGTCGAAATCTTCATCAATNNTGATGCTTTTTGATTCTGTGTCTGGCTGTAATTGACTGGTTGNTATATTGCCGTCAGTGCCCTTTTGCTGAAAGGAAGCTTTCTGCAGGACGACTTTTGTTGCTTGGTTTGGGCATGTTGGACTTTGCTGGAGCCTTCTGCTTGCGANGTCTGGTTTGCCCAAAATGCTGGAACAGCCCGAAGTTGTAAGCGCCGCAACAGCGGATGTTGCGATGAACGCATATTTGCTTATTGTTATCATTCTTTAGACCCCAATGACCCGTTATTTTTAGTATCGACCGCGATTCGCCGCTATAATGCTGGCTTGGATGGCAGGAGAGCAAAGTGCTTTCCATAATTTAATTTAATCAGTCGAGCTAATGCGAATATAATACGTATAAAACTTGTGGACAAGGAAAAAACGCTGAACGTTGCTTTAAAGACATTATCACCTCCAACAGGCATCAATGTATGCAGGGATTGGTATGCCACGTCGGCAGGGCAGTCTACCTTGGAGCGGTTGCAGGTTATAGCGGGTAGGATGACAGCCGATGTGTTTGGCTATCATGCGTTGGAAACGGGAGTGTTGGCGGGGCACTCTTCCTTTCTGCAAGAATCACGCATTGCGCATCAGATTACGTTGGGATCCATACCAGGCGAGATGGGCAGTGTTGTGGGTGTGCCAGAATATTTGCCATTTGCCTTCAGCAATATTGATCTGGTAATTGCCAGTCATGTATTGGATTGCACGCACTGGCCGCATCAGGTGTTGCGTGAAATCGAGCGGGTTTTGGTGCCGGAAGGACACTGTATCCTTATTGGATTTAATCCTTTCAGTTTCAAGGGTGTAGGGAATCTCCACCANTATCTATGGGCGCGGCGGGGGCCNTGCCGTTTTTACTCGACTTTTCGCGTGCGTGATTGGTTGAGCGTATTGGGGTTTGAGGTGCTTGAAACTGTTTCGATCGGTTTCTGCCCAGTNCTTTAGGGAAAGTACCTATTCAAGCAAACCCGTTGGCTGGATCAGTTGGGTGATAGGCTTGGCTTGATGACAGGCAATGTTTATATCATTCATGCACAGAANAAAGTGTCCAAGATGACGCCTTTGTTGCCGACCCGTAAAATCAAGCCGTTGCTGAAACCGGGGATGATTGTGAACCCGGGTGCCGGGCGCCTTTCCCGTAAAGAGCCGAAATAATGCCAGATCATAAAATAGTTGAAATTTTTACCGATGGAGCTTGCCGGGGCAATCCAGGNCCTGGTGGGTGGGGAGTCTTGTTGCGTTATGATGGGCATGAACGTGAGCTTTATGGCTACCAACCGGATACAACCAACAACCAGATGGAGCTGATGGCCGCCATTCAGGCGCTGGCAGCTCTTAGCCGCCCTTGTGCAGTTGTGTTGACGACGGATTCCCAATACGTTCGGCAGGGGATTACGGAGTGGATGGCAGGCTGGAAACGTAAGGGATGGAAGACCGCTGCTGGCAAGCCAGTCAAAAATCAGGAGCTTTGGCAGCGTCTGGACGTCGCCGCCGCCCGCCATCAGATTGAATGGCGCTGGGTCAAAGGGCATAGCGGCCATGATGAGAATGAACGGGTAGACCAACTTGCCAATAAAGCCATCGATGANGAGGAAAATATGAGCCGCCAGATTATTCTTGATACCGAAACTACCGGCTTGGATCCAAAGGATGGCCACCGCATCATCGAAATTGGTTGTGTGGAAATGGTTGGCCGACAAATGACGGGCAACAATTTTCACCAATATTTACAGCCTGACCGTCAGATTGACGCTGAGGCCATTGAGGTGCATGGCATTACCAATGAGTTTTTGGCGGACAAACCGCGTTTTGAGGACATCGCTGATAAGCTGTTGGTGTATCTGGATGGGGCTGAACTGATTATCCATAACGCGCCATTCGATATTGGTTTTCTCAATCATGAATTGCGATTGCATGACCCAAACAGCAAGCCGGTCACCAACTATTGTACCGTAACCGATACCCTGGTGATGGCGCGGCAGATGTTCCCCGGTCAGCGAGCCAGTTTGGATGCGCTCTGCAAACGCTACGAAATTAATAATTCTCACCGTACCCTGCATGGCGCATTGTTAGATGCCGAAATTTTGGCAGATGTGTATCTGGCGATGACGGGCGGGCAGGTGAGCCTGTTGCTGGGGGATCAGGAAAGCACAGGATACGAGGGCGTGGAGAGTGCAGCTACCAAGGGAATCACAATCGATGTTGCCCGGTTACGGGTAATTGGCGCTACTGAAGAAGAACTGGCGGCGCACGCTGAACGTGTCGCCGCTATTACCAAATCCGCAGGCAAATGCCTGTTTGCAAGGTGAGCGTTAGAAGTTGAAGGTTGCGCCGACGTAGATCATGTTCGTGTCGGTCTTGACGCTGCGCAGGTCGGCATAGTTCTTGTTCGTATCCAAATGCAGGAACTGGTTGCCTTTACCGGTATTGAAGTAACGGTCCCAACCAACCCGCACACTCCAGTTATTACCTAATTCTTGCTCAACGCCAATACCCAAGGTTGGGCTGACGCCATGTTCAGTGGTTTTGTAAATTTCATGGACATTGTCAAGATTGATGTAATCCATGCTGTTTTTATTTTCCCACACAAATGCGCCCGCCTTGCCAAAGACAGAAGTTTTTCGGGTCAAACGGTGGTTGGCTTTTGCACTGATGCCGATGCCGCGGGTTTTCTGCCGGGCGCTGGCAAACTCAGCCCTCCCTCCCGGAATGCCGTTTTCAGGTCGGTACATATCAAGTGAATAAGTTTCGCCTAAATTGGCGTATTCAGCTTCTACTGCGAAAGTGCTGGTTAAGTTGGCGCCGCCATAAACTTTGTGGACTTTGGAGATCCCTCCATTGGTTTTGCTGACGGTAAACTGCGACTCTTCACACTCTGGGCAAAATTGAGTCTCGTTGGTATTGTTGTGGGTTTTGCCAATGGCTCCGCCAACATAGTACGGCGAATAACCTGCCTCCACGAGGCCGGAACCCATGAGGGCTGCGATCCCGGCATTGACTGCAATAAATTTTTTCATGGGGTTTGATTCCTGGGGCTTCACTATAAATATATTCTCTTAAATTGGTAGTATGATGGGCAGGCGATAAAATAGTGTTGTGGGAGTTGATAGGCGGTTTTGAATGGCGGACAAAAGAATTAAGTGCAGATTATGTCCGCAAAAATACCTTTTATTAGGTGGTGAAAGGTTCTATCTTCTGGGGAGATAGAAGTTTGAGGCATGTTGCAATGCAATGAAAACATAACTTTATGACTTATATTTGTATTTTATAGTATGCATAATTCCATGCATCTTTGTCGTCTTGTAAATTTGTGGAAGAGTTTTTCTGGTATAGCGGCGCGCGCTTGCGTGGCGGGCAAGATGCTGAATGGCTGTGAGGCATTGCTCGGTGTGTGCAGTTCTTGATTACACCACACTCAACGCCAGCTTCCGCGCATTCGCAAAATCCGTCTTCCCGCTCCCCAGCTTCGGCACTTCATCCACACTGCAGATCACTGCCGGAATCATCAGCGCATTCATCCCGCCATCCATCAGCTTGCGGCGAATTTCGGTTTCATTGCGTTCGCCCGCAATCATCAGGATGACTTTTTCGCCCTTCTTTTCATCCGGCAGGTTGACCGCGACCAATTCCAACTCAGGTTCGCCGAGAATGTTGCGTACCTGCTGCTCGATGGCGCCGAGGCTGACCATTTCGCCCCNCAGTTTGGCGAAGCGGGAATAACGGTCAACAATGGTGAGGAAGCCATCTTCGTCCACATGCCCCTTGTCGCCGGTCTTGTACCAGCGCTGGCCATCAAGTATGGCGATGGCGTCGGCGGTTTNTTCCGGGGCATCCAGATAGCCTTTCATGACCTGTGNGCCACCGATCAGGATCAGGCCGTCAGTGCCAGTAGGCAAGGTTTCCAGCGTTGTCGGGTCGACGATGCGGAAACTGGTGCCAGCCAACGGCAAACCGACGGTGCCTTCCTTGTTGGCGATTTGGACTTTCCAGTAATGGGTGTCAATCTGGTCGGGCAGGTTGACGCTGGCGACCGGCGATGTTTCGGTGGCACCATAGCCTTCCAAGATTTNTTTGCCGAATTTGTCGAGGAACAGGCGGCGCACGTCTGGCGACAGCTTTTCCGCACCGGCCACCACGTAGCGCAGGCTCTGGAACATCAGTGGGTGCACACGTGAGTTTTNTGCATACAGGCGGAGGAACGTGCTGGTGCCGACCAGCAGGGTGGCTTCGTATTTGGCGATTCCCTTGGCGATATTGACCGCATCGGTAGGGTCGGGGTGGCAAATCAGCGGAATGCCTTCCGCCAATGGCATCAGCGTAGTGGCCAGCAGGCCGAAGGCATGGAAGGTGGGCAAGGTGCCCATAATGGCGTCATTGTCGAGCGTGTTGAAAGCATCCGCCACCTGCCGGGCATTTACCGCCAGATTGCGGTGGGTCAGTTCAACGCCTTTGGGGGCACCTTCGCTGCCGCTGGAAAACAGGATGGCGGCGGTTGCGTCCATGTCGAATTTCGGTAGGTACAGCCATTGCAGCACACGGGCTGGCAACAACATTGCCATTAAGAGTGTGCTTAACAGTTTGGNCTTGGGAAATGCCTTCTTTAGCTCTTCAAGGAACACCAGCGGCATGTCGGGGAGGATGGCGGCGATGTCGATATTGCGTTCTTTGAGTTTGTCGAGGAAACGCTTCGAGGTGTAAANTCTTTTCAGGCCAGCCTGCTGCACCGCGCTTTGCATGGCTTCGCTGCTGGCGGTGTAGTTGAGGTTGACCACGGTTTTGCCTAAAGACAGCGCCGCCATATTGGCGATCGCCCCGCCAGAGCTGGTGGGCAGCAGCAAACCGATATTCTGTTCCGGGCTGAGTTNTTTGATTTCGGCGGCAAAGCGGAATACGGCGGTAATGAAACGGTGATGGCTCATCGGCGCGCCGATCACATCGGCGGCTGCGATGCGGAAGCTCATGCGCTTGGCCGAGCGTAGCCAGCTGAGTGGAATCGGGTCAAGCATGTGGGAATAGGCTTCCCAGGAGGCGAATGACAGGTCGAACACTTTCGGCTTCAGTTCATACGCCTGAATGCCCGGTGGCAAGGGGGCACCGAACGCCACCACGATGTCACGCTTGAAACCGGATTGTCGGTTCTGCCGCAAAANACCACTGGAACGGGAGAAGCGGCTGCCCCACAAGCCGTGCAGGTAAAATGGCACGATCACCGCGCTGGTGTTTTNTACAGCCTTTTCATAGCCACGCTTGAATTCGCCGAGCTGCCCGGTGCGGCTGATAGCGCCTTCCGGAAACAGGCACACGGCTTCACCCGCTTGCAACAGTTCGGTGACTTTTTCCAAGGAGTCGGCGCTGGCCGTGCCGCTGATAGGCACTACCCCCAGCCATTTGAGTATGCCTTTCAGGTACCAGCGTTCGTAGTAACCTTTTTCGATCACAAAATGCAGCTGACGCGGTGAGGCCATTTGCACCAACGCCCAATCGATAAAACTGATGTGGTTGCCAAGCAGCAGCACGCCGCCCCGCGCAGGCAGGTGCTCAAAACCAACCACTTTCAGGCGGTAACGGGCATGGAACAGGCGGCTGACAATGAAGCGCAACAACGACTGCGGGATTTGGTGGATGGTGTACAGCGCCCCAACAGCGGTCACCACGGCCAGCAGGGTCATGAGCAACAAGTCGCCTGCGCCCAGCCACGCCAGCAGGGCGAACCCGCCGGTAAACGCCAATGTGACAGCCATTTGCAATAGGTGGTCAATGGCGCTTGCCTGTGGCAGGCGCTCTGCTGGCGCATGGTAGCCAAGCAAGGCCTGTAAGGGAGCCACAAAATCCCCCATGATGCCCAACAAAAGTAGCAGCGCTGCGGGTAGGGAAGNAGCCAATTGCCAGCCTAGAAGGATAACGCTGCCCATGACGCCTAGCGCGCCCACTGGTATCAGCCCGGTTTCAATATGGGTGCGTGAAAGGTGGCGGGCGATTTGGATGCCAAGCAGAAAGCCGGGGACAATCAGCGCCAATAGCAACCAAGGCGCCGGAAAGATGGCCAGCAGGGTCAGTATGATGCTCCAGAACACGGCCTTGCCCATCAGGGTCAGCCACAAGTCATGGTGCTGGTACGCCGCCTGCCAGTCTTGCCGTGTGCAGCCAGTTTGTTGGAGCCGCCACAGGCTCAGGAGGGCGAACGGCAGAATCGCCAGCAGCACACTGGCTGGCTTTGTAACCCAGGTTTGCAGGATGGGGCTAATGACAAGGGCGGCAACAACAACCATAAACCCATAGATGCGCAGGGCGTGCGGCATGGGCTTTCTCCTCCTTCAGAAATCATTGTTATGTGTTGGCACGATACGTTTTACAAATTTATTGCGCAAGGAAAACCAGCGAAGTCTTGTTTGGCATTACCCAAGGTGGCAAGCCTTCCGGTCTGTGTGTGGTTGGCGCAAGCCTGGGGATGCAGGCATACTACGCAGCTTGAGTTCCGCAACACCCTGAGGAGCAGCATGTTAGCCCGCATCCGTGAAGATATTTACTGCATTTTTGACCGTGATCCTGCCGCCCGCAATGTATTTGAAATTATTACGACTTATCCCGGCTTACATGCTGTTTTGATTCATCGCGCCAGCCACTGGCTGTGGGGCAATGGCATTAAATGGCCAGCAAGGGTGCTGTCGAACATCGCCCGCCTGTTCACCGGAATTGAAATTCACCCAGGCGCGACGATTGGGCGGCGTTTCTTCATTGATCATGGTATGGGCGTCGTGATCGGTGAGACGGCGGAGATCGGTGATGATTGCACTTTGTACCACGGCGTGACGTTNGGGGGAACCAGTTGGCAGAAAGGCAAGCGCCACCCGACCCTTTGCAATGATGTGGTGATAGGGGCGGGGGCGAAAATTCTCAGNCCGATCACCTTGGCCAATGGCGCGCGGGTCGGTTCCAACGCTGTGGTTGTCAAGGATGTGCCGGAAGGTGCCACCGTGATTGGCATTCCGGGCAAGGTTGTCACCCCGCGCAAGTTGAATGAAAAACGGCGTGAAGAAATGGCCGAAAAAATGGGGTTTGATGCGTATGGCGCCACCCAGGATATGCCCGACCCGGTAGCTAACGCAGTTAACCGGATGTTGGATCATATCCATTTGATGGATGAGCGCATGGATCGGTTATGCGAAGAAATCCACCGTTTGGGTGGGGCGGTGGAAACCAAGCCGCTACCAATGCTGAAAGCCGAAGGGTTTGGCAGGGAGCACGGGTGATTAGTTTCCGCACTGTTGGGTTAGGGTATTGATGTATCGTGCTCTGGTCTAGTGGGGCGAATGAATGCAGCCAATGCTTTCAGGGAAGGTGAGGTATGTGGTTGATCCGGGTGATCCCATATTGCAGGTTATAGACCGAACCGGCGAGGTGTTGGGTGGTGGTGTCCATTTGTTGTACGTTGCCCGCCATATCCTGCATATGGATGCCAATATCTGTCGTGTGTTCCTGGAGAGAAGCCATTGTCCGGCTCATGGTTTGCAGGTGGTGCTGGCTAATGTCCAATTGTGTTGAGACTGCTCCCATTTGCCTGTTGATTTCCTTGTTCATGTCGGTAATGGTCGCTGACATGGCATGAATGTCGATGGCCAGGAGTGTATCAAATAAAAGGCAATGCCGGTCAGTATGCAGAACGCCGTCACTGATGGGAAGACTATCGCCCGCAATACCTCCACCGCATAACGTTGCTGGAACATGAAGCTCCGGGAACGGTTTGTGGTTATGTTTCGCCTGATTTTTGCTGTGAATGGGTGACAGTTGTTTGTTGCCCTGAACTGGCACTATGTTGCTGCATGCTTTCAATTGATGGGTAGCCTTTATGGCCGCCATATTATCCCATATGGAAAGTATGTTCTATCCATTCAAGGCAGTTGCAAGACGGTAAGCTAACGGAAAATCCGCATTGGACGGCGAGGTCTCTTCTCAAAAGGGATAGGAAAAGTGTTAATACTTGACTGGTTTTGTCAGGTATTGTTAGGATGTCCCGCAGCCTGAATGGAGAGCATTAAGATGAAATTGACAACTAAAGGACGCTATGCGGTGACAGCCATGCTGGATCTGGCGTTGCACACAGGTGAGAACCCTGTATCACTGGCGGAAATATCAGAGCGGCAGGATATATCACTTTCCTACCGGAGCAACTGTTCGCCAAGCTGCGCAAGGCCGGTTTGGTTGTCAGCATGCGTAGCCTGGAGGTGGTTACCAATTGAATGGATCGCCTGAAAATATTGTGGTGGCCGATATTATCAGCGCGGTTGATGAACATGTGGATGCAACCCGTTGCGGTGGGCTGGGTGATTGCCAGGACAACAAACGCTGCTTGACCCATGACCTGTGGATGGACTTGAGCAACCAGATCCGCATGTTCCTGTCCGAGATCACGCTGGCGGATATGACTTCCCGGCTGGATGTGCGGGAAACCGCTGATCGCCAGAGCCGCAAGCGCATCGATTTCATCTCCCATTCACACTCCCATTAATCATGCCAGTGCAGGAACAAGCCCAATGAGTGAATTGAAAACACCCATTTATTTCGATTACGCCGCCACCACGCCGGTTGACCCGCGTGTTGCCGAAAAGATGATGAAATACCTGACACTGGACGGCGTATTCGGCAACCCTGCCTCCAAAAGCCATGCGTTTGGTTGGGCGGCGGAAACAGCGGCGGAAGAAGCCCGCGCCCATGTCGCCGCGCTGATCAACGCCGACCCTAAGGAGATTGTCTGGACCAGTGGCGCAACCGAGTCCGACAATTTGGCGATCAAGGGCGCGGCGCATTTTAATGAACGCCGTGGCAAACACATCATTACCTGCAAAACTGAACACAAAGCGGTGTTGGATACTTGCCGCCAGCTGGAGCGCGAAGGGTTTGAGGTGACTTATCTCGACCCTGAGGCCAATGGCCTGATTGATTTGGAAAAATTCAAGGCGGCATTGCGGCCGGACACCAGCGTGGTTTCCATCATGCATGTCAATAATGAAATTGGCGTGATTCAGGACATCGCGGCCATTGGCGAGCTGTGCCGCGCCAATAAGACGGTGTTCCACGTTGACGCTGCGCAAAGCGCTGGCAAGGTTCCCATTGATGTGGAAAAGCTCAAGGTGGACATGATGAGCTTTTCCGCCCACAAGATTTACNNGCCCAAGGGCATCGGCGCCTTGTATGTCCGCCGCAAGCCGCGGGTGCGCATTGAAGCGCAGATGCATGGTGGTGGTCATGAGCGCGGGATGCGTTCCGGCACCTTGCCAACCCACCAGATTGTCGGTATGGGCGAAGCTTTCCGTATTGCCAAAGAAGAAATGAATGCCGAAAATGACCGTATCCTGATGTTGCGCAACCGCCTTTACGGTGGCCTTAAAGACATTGAGGAAGCTTATGTCAATGGTGACCTGGAACGGCGTGTCGCTGGTATTTTGAATATCAGCTTCAATTATGTGGAGGGCGAAAGCCTGATGATGTCGTTGAAAGANCTGGCAATGTCTTCCGGCTCCGCCTGCACCAGCTCCAGCCTGGAACCAAGCTACGTGTTGCGCGCATTGGGGCGGACTGATGAGCTGGCACATAGCTCGTTGCGTTTGTCCATGGGGCGTTTCAGCACCGTGGAGGAGGTTGATTACGCGATTGGGCGCATCCGCGCAGCGGTGGACAAGCTGCGTGAACTTTCCCCGCTGTGGGAAATGTTCAAGGAAGGCATTGACCTGAGCAAGGTTGAATGNGGTTGCACACTGAGATTCTGAACGAGGTATAGATTCATGGCATATAGCGAAAAGGTCATTGACCATTACGAAAACCCGCGCAACGTTGGCAGCTTCAACAAGGCGGATGTCAATATCGGCACGGGTATGGTGGGCGCGCCAGCTTGTGGCGATGTAATGAAATTGCAGATCAAGGTCAACGAGCAGGGCGTTATCGAAGACGCCAAGTTCAAGACTTATGGTTGTGGTTCCGCAATTGCCTCTTCCAGCCTGCTGACCGAGTGGGTCAAAGGCAAAACCCTGGAAGAAGCCAAGCAGATCAAGAATACTGACATCGCGGCCGAGCTGGATTTGCCGCCGGTCAAAGTGCATTGTTCTGTGCTGGCAGAAGACGCGATCCGTTCCGCAATTGAAGATTATCAGAAAAAACAACAGCAGTAACTTGCAGGAGGCTTGATGATGATTACCCTCACTGACGCTGCCGCTGACCGGGTGGGCAAATTCCTTGCCAACCGTGGCAAGGGGTTGGGTTTGCGCCTTGGCGTCAAAACCAGCGGCTGTTCCGGCATGGCTTATGTCATGGAGTTTGTGGATGAATTGCAGGATGGCGACACCGTGTTTGAGAGCAATGGCGTCAAAGTCATTGTTGATCCCAAAGCGCTGGTGTATCTGGATGGCACAGAAGTGGACTATGCCCGCGAAGGCCTGAACGAAGGCTTCACGTTCGGCAATCCCAACGAGAAAGCACGCTGCGGCTGCGGCGAAAGCTTCACCGTTTGATGATGTTGCAGGAACTGAAGCAGGATTATTTTGCGCTGTTTGGCCTGCCCCGGCAGTTTGAGGTGGATGACGGCACATTGGTGCGGCGTTTTCGTGAACTTCAGTCCCAGTATCATCCTGACCGGTTTGCCAGCGGCAGTGATCAGGAGCGGCGTCTGGCGGTGCAGATCACCTCTTTCCTCAACGAGGCGTATGAGACCCTGCGCCATTCCCGTCTGCGTGCCCGTTACTTGTTGGTGCTGGCGGGGGTGGAAATCAACGATGAGCGGGACACCACGGCTGATTCTGCTTTCCTGATGCAGCAAATGGAAATGCGCGAGGCGTTGGAAGACGCTGAACATGCCGATGATCCGTTTGCCGCGCTGGATGTGGTGGGGGCGGAAATTCGCCAAACCCTGAAGGAACTGGAAAACGGTTTCGCGGCGGAATGGTCGGCGGTGAATTACCCTGCCGCCAAAAGCATCATGCTCAAAATGCGTTTCTACGAACGTCTGCTGGAAGATTTGCGCCAACGCGAAGAGCGTCTGGAAGACAGTCTCTAGGATTATCATGGCATTACTACAAATTTCAGAACCAGGCATGTCCACGACTGCCCACCAGCACCGGTTGGCAGCAGGCATTGATCTTGGCACGACCAACTCGCTGGTGGCGAGTGTGCGCAGCGGCCGNGCCGACACCTTTCCCGACTCGCAGGGCAGGCATTTGCTGCCGTCAGTGGTGCGTTATCAGGCAGGTGTGGCTCCGGTTGTCGGCGATGAGGCCAAAGCGGCGATTACCGATGATCCGCTGAACACCATTGCTTCCGTCAAGCGTTTGATGGGGCGCGGGATAAGGGATGTGAAACAGCTCGGTGGGCATTTGCCGTATCAGTTTGTGGCTGGGGCTTCCGCCGTGCCGCGCATTCAAACAGCTGGCGGGGTTGTGGCGGCGGTTGAAGTGTCGGCGGAAATCCTGCGCGCTTTGAAGCAGCGGGCGGAACAGACGTTGGGTGGCGACCTGAGCGGGGTGGTCATTACTGTTCCTGCCTATTTCGATGACGCGCAGCGGCAGGCGACCCGTGATGCGGCGACCTTGGCTGGCCTGAATGTCTACCGGTTGCTGAATGAACCTACGGCGGCGGCGGTCGCCTATGGGTTGGACAAGGCGGCTGAAGGTGTGATTGCCGTCTATGATTTGGGTGGCGGCACCTTCGATATCTCCATCCTGCGTTTGAATAAAGGCGTGTTTGAAGTGCTGTCGACCGGNGGNGATTCCGCTCTTGGTGGTGATGATTTCGATCACGCCATTGCGGAGTGGCTGTTGCAGGCAGCCGGGCTGGAAGGGTGCTCCGAACAGAAAATCCTGCGCACCGCGTTAGTGGTGNNGCGTCATGCCAAGGAAGCGCTGACCACGCAGGAATCTGCGCCAGTGGCGTTGGGCGCATGGCAGGGCGAACTGACCCGCAGCCATATGGATGCCCTGATTGCGCCATTGGTGAANAAGACCTTGACGGCATGTCGTCGCACTTTGCGTGACGCAAACCTTGATAAGGATGCAATTGAGGAAATTGTCATGGTTGGCGGCTCCACCCGTGTATTGACGGTGCGTGAGCAGGTGGCTGAATTNTTTGGCAAGCCACCACTGGTGGATATTGACCCTGATCGGGTGGTGGCGATTGGCGCAGCTATTCAGGCCGATGTGCTGGCGGGCAACAAGCCGGATTCTGAGATGTTGCTGCTGGATGTGATCCCGCTTTCATTGGGTTTGGAAACCATGGGTGGGCTGGTCGAGAAAATCATCCCCCGCAATACCACCATTCCCGTGGCGCGGGCGCAGGAGTTCACCACATTCAAGGACGGGCAGGCCGCCATGTCGATCCATGTTCTGCAAGGGGAACGGGATACGGTGGAGGCTTGCCGTTCGCTGGCGCGTTTTTCGTTGCGTGACATTCCGCCAATGGTGGCGGGGGCGGCGCGTATCCGCGTGACTTTTCAGGTGGACGCCGATGGCTTGCTGAATGTGACGGCGCAGGAGCAGACGACTGGCATCAGCGCGGGCGTGGAGGTCAAACCTTCCTATGGCCTCAGTGACAATGAAATTGAAACCATGTTGCGTGACTCCATGCTGCATGCGCGTGAAGACATGGAGGCTCGCCGCTTGCGCGAACAGCAGGTGGAGGCCGACCGTTCCATGGAAGCGTTGGATGCCGCGCTTGCCAGTGATGGGGATGTGCTGCTGACGGATGCCGAGCGGGCGGACTTGCTGGCGGCTCGTGCCAGACTTGCGGAGTTACGGCAGGGTATGGACTGGCGGGCGATTGAAGGCGGCATCAAGGCGCTGGAAAAAGCCGCTGAACCGTATGTTGAGCGCCGCATGAATGCCAGTATCCGGGCGGCGATGGCCGGGCATCGGGTCGACGAATTCAAGGGATAAGCAATGCCGAAACTGATCTTTCTACCGCATGAAGAAGTTTGCCCGGAAGGGGCAGTCATTGACGCCGAACCGGGCATCAGCATTTGTGACGCTGCCTTGCAACATGGCATTGAAATCGAACATGCCTGTGAAAAGTCCTGTGCCTGCACGACGTGCCATGTGTATATCCGTGAAGGTTTCGATTCGTTGGAGGACGCCACCGACCAGGAAGAGGATTACCTCGACAAGGCATGNGGGGTGGATCCGGATTCGCGCCTGAGCTGTCAGGCCAAGGTGGCCGATGAGGATCTTGTGATCGAAATTCCCAAATATACCATCAATATGGTGTCCGAAAACCACTAGGGAGGCACAGGCATGGATGAACTCAAATGGAGGGATACGCAGGAAATAGCCATTCAGCTATATGATGCGCACCCGGATGTGGATCCGCGTTATCTCCGTTTCACTGACCTGCATGCATGGGTGATGGAGTTGGACGGTTTTAATGATGACCCTAACAAGTCCAACGAGAAAATCCTTGAAGCCATCCAGCTAGCGTGGATGGCGGAAGCGGAGTAAGGAAAGAAGGGCTGGTCAGCCCCTTTCTGGTTGGATGCAGGCTTGTTGCTGTCAGCAGAAGCCAGTTTGCGCAAATCAGAGAGTTGTTGGGTCATGTCTGCGGCAAGGTNTTTGAACTGGCGGACTTCTTCGGCAGTCATGATGCCTTCCTGCGGCAATTCGACGGTCATGGGATTTTGGGGTTCGCCATTGAGGCGGAATTCATAGTGGACATGATTGCCGGTGGATGTTCCGGTAGAGCCAACATAACCAATAACATCGCCTCGTTTGACGCTGTTGCCTGATTGCAGGTCTTCCCTGAAGGCGGACATATGGCCGTAGAGCGTAGTGATGTCCCCATTATGGCGCAATTCCACCACGTTGCCATAACCGTTTTGCCGCCCCATGAATTTGACGCTGCCGTCGGCGGTGGCATGGATAGGCGTGCCGCGTGGCGCGGCGAAGTCCGTGCCGGTATGGCTTTTGAACAGCCCAAATACAGGATGGCGGCGCATCCCAAAACCTGAGCTCATGCGCCCATCCAATGGTTTGCGGTCAAATGCGGTGCGCTTGAGTTCGGTGTCGCCATCTGGATGGAAGTAGTCAGTTTTCCCATCTTCAAGCGTGAAACGGATGCGCTGATAGGTGTTTTTGCCGCTAGTGTATTCGGCAGCCAGTATTTTGTCTGTATAAATGCTCTCGCCTTGGTAGCGGTAATCTTCAAAAATAAGGCCGACCCTATCGCCTACCTTAATGCCGCGTTTGAAGTCAACATCCTGGAGGAAAACCTGGCCAAGCTGGCGCATTAATGAACTGCCCAGTCCTGCAGCTTTTCCATCACGTTGAATGGAGTGCTTGACGCTGAAGGCGATTTTTGAATTGCGGACTTCAAGAATGTCTCTTTCCCAATGCCCCTTAAAGCCTTCGTCAGTGGCAGAGATAACATATGCATTATCCTTGTCTTTGGCGTAAATCAACTGTTGCAGGCTGCCATCCACTACTTGGGTCAGAATATGAGCGTCAGTTTTCAGGTGTTTCAGTTCTTGTTTGATGGAAGGGTCTTCCAATAGCTTTTGATGTTTTCGCTAATTCANAGCCCCCATAATGGATTCCAGAGTGTCGTTATCAGCAACCGTCTGCATCGACCAACTGCCTTGGGTCGCGTCTGGCAGGACATCAACCGCATAGCCAGAAAACGATTCAACTGCAACTGCGGGCAGGTTTAAATCCTTGATGATTTGGGCGGGAGAGTTTTTATCCAGGTAAGGTTCATTCAAACTTAGGATTTTGTCCTTTTCCGGGGAGCTGATCATGGAGTACACCGGAATATTGCCTAGTGTTGCCAAGCCGCAAGTCAGAAGAAGTGAGCGGGTGGCAATGTAGCGCAGGGGCTTTTTCGCAGAGGGGAGGCTGGTGGGGCGATGGAAGCCTTTTTTCCTGCTTGGTGTTGGTTGGGGTGGGTTTGAAGAAGCTTTTGCAGGCTTGGGTTTGTAATCCCCTGGGATATTGATTTCAATGCCGCCAGTGGGCAGGTTGTAATGCCGTATGGCCTCTTCCCAACTTTTTTCTTTTTCTCAGGGAATGGCCTTCTGTTGGAAGGTAACAAGGGTTGCACTCCATACTGAAGTCAAATTGTATTTTCTGTGTAAAAACGTCCACAGAAACCTGTTAGTTCACGGAGGTTAGCGAGTATGTACTGAATTATTCCTGAATTCAATAGGTGTTGACTCACCACGTTTATCAGCCAAGAATGAACGACACTCTGCATCACTCGCTTGCTTCGGTATCTAAGAAAACTGTTAAACTTAAGCGTCTATGTAGATCAAAACTAAAGAATTGTCAATCCTGGAGCATGAATTAATGGATCATATTGCCGACCAAATGCAGGAGCTGATGCGCGGAAGCGAAGAAGTCCTCGTCGAGGCCGAATTCGTCGGGAAGCTTAANAAAGGACGGCCATTACGCATCAAAGCGGGTTTTGACCCTACTGCGCCAGATCTTCATCTTGGTCATACAGTACTTATAAACAAGCTTCGGCAGTTTCAGGAGGCCGGTCACCATATTTTATTCCTGATCGGGGATTTTACTGGGATGATTGGTGATCCAACCGGGAAGTCCACTACGCGCCCTCCTCTGACTGCTGAACAGGTGCAGCAGAATGCGCTGACCTACCANGAACAAATTTTTAAAATTCTGGATCCGCAAAAGACTGAGATCACCTTCAATTCCCGGTGGATGAACCAGCTTGGCAGTGCTGGCCTTATCCAGCTGGCGGCCAAATACACGGTTGCGCGTATGCTGGAAAGGGATGATTTCAACAAGCGTTATAAATCTGGACAATCTATAGCCATTCACGAATTCCTCTACCCTTTAGTGCANGGGTATGACTCTGTCGCTTTGCAAGCTGATGTGGAATTGGGTGGGACTGATCAAAAATTTAATCTGTTGGTAGGGCGTGAGCTACAGCGCCAATACGGGCAGGAACAGCAGATTGTCATCACCATGCCATTGTTGGAGGGGTTGGACGGGGTCAACAAAATGTCCAAATCCTTGGGCAACTATATAGGCATTACTGACGCGCCCAATGACATGTTTGGCAAGATCATGTCCATTTCGGATGAATTGATGTGGCGCTACTTTGAATTGCTCAGTTTTCGTCCGCTTGCTGAAATCAGGCGTTTCAAACAGGAGGTCGAGCAGGGTATGAATCCGCGCGACCTCAAGTTTCTGCTGGCAGAGGAAATCATTGAGCGTTTCCACAACCGCAATGCTGCGATTGGCGCTCGTGAGGAGTTTATTGCGCGTTTCCAGAAAGGTGCCATGCCGGATGAGATGCCGGAGATCAGCCTGGACAATGCGGGGGAAGGTATGTTGGTTACGGCATTGCTGAAAGCAGCCGGGTTGGTTGGCAGTACTTCTGACGCCATGCGGATGATCCAACAGGGTGCGGTGAAGATTGACGGAAACAAGGTCGAAGACCGTAGCCTTATGATTGAAAAAGGTATTTCCGCTGTGTTTCAGGTGGGGAAACGTAAGTTCGCCAGAGTTACGTTGAACTGATGAAAAAAATGTCAGAAAGTGATTGACTGCCTGAATGCTCCCTGTATAATGCGCAGCTTCTTCGGTGGCAAACGCTGCTGAAACAGAAGGAAAATCAGATACTTAGGTTGAAGGTTGGAAATCTGGGGCGGATCGGGAGCTGGAAAAAGTGCTTGACACTGGACTGAAGACTCTCTAAAATTCGCACCTCGCTTCGCTGAACGGAGCGCGTTATTTAAAAAGAGAAGCCAGAAAACTTGTGTGGAAGCTTGTGGGGTGTGTGGAAGCGCACGAAGCAAGCAACCTCGAAAGTTCGCGTGAATTTACGTAATTTCGGGATTGGAGCTTCATTCAAAACTTTATGAAGATTGAACTGAAGAGTTTGATCCTGGCTCAGATTGAACGCTGGCGGTATGCTTAAGACATGCAAGTCGAACGGAAGCNNCCTCGGGCTTCAGTGGCGGACGGGTGAGTAACACGTGGGAATCTGCCTGTTAGTGGGGGACAGCCCAGCGAAAGCTGGATTAATACCGCATACGCCCTACGGGGAAAGCAGCAATGCGCTAACAGATGAGCCCGCGTAAGATTAGCTAGTTGGTGGGGTAAAGGCTCACCAAGGCGACGATCTTTAGCTGGTCTGAGAGGATGGCCAGCCACATCGGGACTGAGACACTACCGGNACTCCTACGGGAGGCAGCAGTCGGGAATATTGGACAATGGGCGCAAGCCTGATCCAGCAATACCGCGTGTGTGAAGAAGGCCTGCGGGTTGTAAAGCACTTTCAGTGGGGAAGANNTAATGACGTTACCCACAGAAGAAGCACCGGCTAACTCCGTGCCAGCAGCCGCGGTAATACGGAGGGTGCAAGCGTTAATCGGAATTACTGGGCGTAAAGCGCACGTAGGCGGCCTTTTAAGTCAGATGTGAAATCCCCGGGCTTAACCTGGGAACTGCACCTGATACTGGGAGGCTAGAANTGTGGGAGAGGAGAGTGGAATTTCCGGTGTAGCGGTGAAATGCATAGAGATCGGAAGGAACACCAGTGGCGAAGGCGGCTCTCTGGACCAACATTGACGCTGAGGTGCGAAAGCGTGGGTAGCAAACAGGATTAGATACCCTGGTAGTCCACGCCGTAAACGATGTCAACTAGCCGTCAGTCCCGCTTTAGGGGTTGGTGGTGTAGCTAACGTATTAAGTTGACCGCCTGGGGAGTACGCTCGCAAGAGTAAAACTCAAAGGAATTGACGGGGCGCACAAGCGGTGGAGCATGTGGTTTAATTCGATGCAACGCGAAGAACCTTACCTGGTCTTGACATGCAGTGAACTTAGCAGAAATGTTTTGGTGCCTTCGGGAACACTGACACAGGTGCTGCACGGCTGTCGTCAGCTCGTGTCGTGAGATGTTGGGTTAAGTCCCGCAACGAGCGCAACCCCTGTCCCTAGTTGCCAGCACGTAATNNGGTGGGAACTCTAGGGAGACTGCCGGTGACAAACCGGAGGAAGGTGGGGATGACGTCAAGTCATCATACNTCTTATGACCAGGGCTACACACGTGCTACAATGGCAAGTACAGAGGGAAGCAAGGCCGCGAGGTGGAGCAAATCCCAGAAAGCTTGTCGTAGTCCGGATTGGAGTCTGCAACTCGACTCCATGAAGTCGGAATCGCTAGTAATCGCGAATCAGCATGTCGCGGTGAATACGTTNCCCGGCCTTGTACACACCGCCCGTCACACCATGGGAGTTTGTTGCACCAGAAGCAGGTAGTCTAACCTTCGGGAGGGCGCTTGCCACGGTGTGGCCGATGACTGGGGTGAAGTCGTAACAAGGTAGCCGTAGGGGAACCTGCGGCTGGATCACCTCCTTTAAGAGAAGAGCAGAAGCACAGCTCACGAGTTTCCTCACAAGTAGTCTGGCAGACCAAAGGTTTACTGCAAGCGCTTTAGCACCAGGACATGGGTCTATAGCTCAGTTGGTCAGAGCGCACCCCTGATAAGGGTGAGGCCGGTGGTTCAAGTCCACCTAGACCCACCACTCTTGCACAGCACAGGTTCTCAAAGTATAGCTCAGCTGGGAGAGCGCCTGCTTTGCACGCAGGAGGTCGTCGGTTCGATCCCGTCTGGCTCCACCATCCTTACAGGTTGGGACAGTAAGTAAACCCTTCAAGACACCAAGAAGTCACCGCCAAATATCTTTGATACTGAAGTGTCGAGGTTGTTTGGCACTGGCTTTTGTCGGTACAACCTTGTGGATAAGGTCGTTCTTTAACAAAACGGAAAAGCATCAAGGCGAGAGATACTGATTTTATTGTAGATCTCAAGATGATCGTTACGAGTGAATAGGCACTCTGTAACCTGAGTCTGCAGCACAAAAGGGGCAGACTGTTTAGGGTTATAGGATCAAGTGACTAAGCGTATACGGTGGATGCCTTGGCGGTCAGAGGCGATGAAGGACGTTGTAGCATGCGATAAGCCTCGGGGAGCTTGCAAACAAGCATTGATCCGGGGATTTCCGAATGGGGAAACCCACCACTTTCGTGGTATCCCGCAAGGGANGGCGAACGCAGGGAACTGAAACATCTAAGTACCTGCAGGAAAAGAAATCAACCGAGATTCCCTCAGTAGCGGCGAGCGAACGGGGAGCAGCCGAACCTTTTAGTGTTAGTGGAATGGCCTGGAAAGGCCAGCGATACTGGGTGATAGCCCCGTACACGAAAACGCTTCAGGGACATATCAAGTAGGGCGGGACACGTGAAATCCTGTCTGAAGATGGGGACCATCCTCCAAGGCTAAATACTACTGACCGACCGATAGTGAACCAGTACCGTGAGGGAAAGGCGAAAAGAACCCTGGTGNNAAGGGAGTGAAATAGAACCTGAAACCGTATACGTACAAGCAGTGGGAGCCCTACGGGGTGACTGCGTACCTTTTGTATAATGGGTCAGCGACTTACTTTCAGTGGCAAGCTTAACCGATANGGGAGGCGTAGCGAAAGCGAGTCTGAACAGGGCGTTCAGTCGCTGNNGGAGTAGACCCGAAACCGGGCGATCTATCCATGGCCAGGTTGAAGGTGTGGTAACACACACTGGAGGACCGAACCCACTCCCGTTGAAAAGGTAGGGGATGAGCTGTGGATAGGAGTGAAAGGCTAATCAAGCCCGGAGATAGCTGGTTCTCCTCGAAAGCTATTTAGGTAGCGCCTNCGTGTATCACTCCTGGGGGTAGAGCACTGTTATGGCTANGGG
>CP059265.1:440000-3350000 GCA_013693955.1 Candidatus Thiothrix singaporensis
GGGGAAAGCCTAGGGCAGGCTGGCTCACTCTTCCCCCATCCCCGACATGCCAAGGATATTCCAGCCGCCGTCGACATAGGTGATTTCCCCGGTGATGCCTGAAGCCAGATCCGAGCACAGGAAGGCTGCGGTGTTGCCGACTTCCTCAATAGTCACATTGCGGCGCAGCGGGGCGTATTTCTCGAAATAATCCAGCATTTTCTTGAAGCCGCTGATGCCGGAAGCAGCCAGCGTGCGGATCGNGCCGGCGGAAACCGCATTCACACGGATGCCCTGCGGCAGGTCAGCGGCCATGAAACGCACCGCCGCTTCCAGGCTGGCTTTGGCCATGCCCATCACGTTGTAATTGGGGATGGCGGCGACCGCCCCAANGTAACTCAACGCCAGCAGCGAGCCGTTGCGCCCCGCCATCAGCGGCTTGGCGTAGCGTGCCAAGGCGAGGAAACTGTAGGCGCTGATGTCGTGGGCGATCTGTGAGCCGGTGCGGGTGGTGTTGTCGACGATGCTGCCCGCCAGCTGCTCCTTGGGCGCAAAGGCGATCGAGTGCACCACGATGTCGAGGCTGTCCCAATGCCCACCCAGTTCCTTGAAAGCGGCTTCGATGCTTTCATCAGCCGCCACATCGCAAGGGATGACAATGCTGGAGCCGAATGCGGCGGCGGTTTNTTCCACCCGGCTTTTCAGCTTGTCGTTTTGGTAGGTGAAAGCCAGTTCCGCGCCTTCACGGTGCATGGCTTCAGCGATGCCATAGGCGATGGAACGGTCACTTGCGACACCTGTGATCAGTGCGCGTTTGCCAGCGAGAAAACCCATGTGGACTCCTAATTTGTGTAAATGCTGCACCCCGGAGGGGTTGGTGTTATGCTGTGAAACCCCTGAATTATGCAGTAAACAATCAAGCGTATGCAAAAACGATCAAGCGCCGGTGGCTGGTGGCTGTATCTGCTGGTGATGCTGGTTATTGTGCTGGTGTTGCTGACCATGTACCAGATTGACCGGCAGTGAATCAAACTGGCCGAAGTGCAGGCCACCCTGTCGGAACAGGCGCGCGACATCCGTGATTTGCGCACCGCAATCACCAGTGGCGCAGTCCGCCAGCAGACGGCGGGCGGCGATNNGCGGCGGGGCGTCGCCACCGCTTTCCAACGCGCTTACGCCATGACGCAATTGCCGGATTATGCCCAGGGCGACTGGAATGTGAACGCCTTTGGCAACAATCTCAAGACCATTACCCCGCTGGTGTCGACGGACGCCTACGCTTCCGAGGTGCAGGGCTACATTCAGGAAAGCCTGATCGCCCGCAACCCCGACACCCTGGAATGGGAAGGGCTGATCGCCAAAAGCTGGCAGGTCAGCGACGACGGGCTGACGATCACCTTCCAGTTGCGCGATGGCGTGACCTTTTCCGATGGCGCGCCACTGACCGCGGACGATGTTGTCTTCACCTTCCAGTTCATTATGACGGAGGCCATCCAAGCTCCGCGTGAGCGCGCCTATTACGAAAAGATCAAGGATGTGAAGGCGAACGGCAAAAACGAGGTGGTGTTCACCTACAAGGAGCCGTATTTCGAGGCGCTGTCACTGGCGGGCGGCATGCCGATAATGCCCAAACATTTTTANCGGCCTTATCTGCAAAAGCCGCAGGAATTCAACGAATCCAAGGGGCTGCTGCTGGGCAGCGGNCCGTACCGCCTGGCTGACCCGAAAGGCTGGACGCCGGACAAGGGCAATGTGGAGCTGGTGCGCAACGAACGTTACTGNGGGGATGTGCAGCCGTCCTATAACCGTATCTTGTGGAAAATCATCCAGAATGACAACGCCCGCCTGACCACGTACCGCAATGGCGACATTGATGACTATCAGGCGCGGCCGGTGGAGTACCAGCAGCTCAAAAATGACCCGCAGATCATGGGCAAGAGCCAGAATTTCGAATACATGCCGCCAGTGGCGGGTTACAGCTATATCGGCTGGAACCAGGAACGCAACGGCAAACCGACCCGTTTCGCTGACCCACGCGTGCGTCAGGCCATGAGCTACCTGACGGATGTGCACCGCATCATCAAGGATGTCTTCCTAGGTTACGCCGAAGCGGCGGTCAGCCCGTTCAGCAACACCAGCAAGCAGCATGACGCTGCCCTGCAACCCTGGCACTTTAACTTGGAAAAGGCGCAGGAACTGCTGAAGGCGGCGGGTTACGAAGACCGTAACGGCGACGGCGTGCTGGAGGGCAAGGATGGCCAGCCGTTCACCTTCCGGCTGACCTATTTCGGCGACAACGAAGACAC
Source organism: Candidatus Thiothrix singaporensis (assembly GCA_013693955.1). Taxonomy (GTDB): domain Bacteria; phylum Pseudomonadota; class Gammaproteobacteria; order Thiotrichales; family Thiotrichaceae; genus Thiothrix; species Thiothrix singaporensis. The sequence continues at coordinate 442,286 of CP059265.1, forward strand.
CAAGCGCATGGTGCTGCTGCTGAAAGATTTGTACNNGCGCGCTGGGGTGAAGATGGAGCCGTTCCCGCAGGAATGGCCAGTGATGCTGGAAGCCCTCAACAAAAAGGATTTCGACGCCATTACCCTGGGTTGAACCAGTGGGATCGAAACCGACATTTACCAGATGTTCCACAGCTCGCAAGCGAAAACGGATGGCGACAACTTCATCAGTTACAAAAATCCAGCGCTGGACAAGCTGATCGACCAGGCGCGCGCCACCGTGGACGAAGCCGCCCGCATGCCGCTGTGGCAGCAGGCCGAACACATCATGTATGAAGACCAGCCGTACACCTTCCTGATGCGCCGCCAGAACCTGACGTTCATTGACAAGCGCATCCACAACCTGCAAATGACCAAACTTGGCCTGAATGCGGGCAGTTTGCCGCTGGAAACCTTCGTACCGGCGGCCATGCAGAAATACACCCAGCCATAACGCGCAAGCGCCATGGGGATCAAGCTGCTGGTGGACATACACCCTTTGCTGCGCCGCAGGACAGGGGTCGGCAACTACATTTTCTACCTGTTGCGGGAAATGGTGCAGGATGCGCGGGTGGAGGATGTGGTGGGCGTTGACGGCCTGCGTTTCTGGCAGCGGGATGAATTGGTGCCGTTGTTGTTTCCTGCCGAGCCTGGGGTGGCGGCGGATACGCCCACGGGCGGGAGTAACGGGCTGAAACAATCGTTGCGGCGTCTGCCTTGGTTGCGGGAAGCCCGTGGTCTGTTGCAGGCTGCCCGGCTCCGGCTGGAATGGAGCCGTTACCACGATTACGTTTTCTGGGGCGGAAATTATTACCTGCCGCCATTGCGCGGGCTGAAAAGCGTGGTGACGGTGCATGATTTGTCCCATTTGCATTACCCCGAGTTTCATCCGGCGGATCGGGTGAAGTTCCTGCAACGCCGCCTGCCCGGCATTATCGGGCGCGCCAACGCGGTCGTGGCGGTGTCGGAAGCCACGCAGCAGGATATTTACGCCAATCTGGGCAAGGACATAAAACTGCCACCCGTGTTTGTGGTCTCACCTGCATGNCGCGTCTTTGCCCCCTCCTCCTCTTGCGGGGGAAGGGACGGGGATAGGGGAAGCGCTGCCAAGTCAGTAAGGGAAAAATACCAGTTGCCTGCGCAGTTCATCCTGTCTGTCGGCACCTTGGAGCCGCGCAAGAATGTCGCCCGTCTGCTGGCCGCATTCCAGTCGCTGGAGCCGGAACTGCAACGCAACTGGCCGCTGCTGCTGGCGGGTGACCAGGGCTGGCTGACCGGGGAATTGGCGGCCGCCTGCAACAGGAAGCGAATNGTGCGCTGGCTGGGTTTCGTCCCGGATGAGGACATGCCCGGCCTGTATCAGGCGGCGGGCGTGTTCGCCTATGTGTCGCTGTTTGAAGGTTTCGGCATGCCGGTGCTGGAGGCGATGGGCTATGGCGTGCCGGTGCTGACATCCAATCTCAGTTCGTTGCCGGAAGCGGCGGGCGGCGCGGCTNNGCTGGCAGACCCCTTGAGCACATCAGCGATTGCTGATAGTTTGCGCCAATTATTGCAGGACAGGGCTTTGCGGGAACGTCTGGCGGCGGCTGGGCGCAAACGGGCGCAGCAGTTTGACTGGAAGGATTCTGCCCGGCGTTTGCTGGATATATGCGAGACACTGAATTCATGACCAAACGTATTTTGATTACCGGGGCGCAAGGTTTCACCGGGCGTTACCTGTCCGCCTTGCTCAGGCAGGTGGGGCATGAGGTGTTTGCATTGCAGGCGGACATCCGTGACCTGGATGTGCTGACGGCGGAAGTCAAGGCGGTCAACCCGACCCACATCGTGCATCTGGCGGGCATCAGCTTCACCCTGGATGGCAAGGACATCAATATCTACAAGGTGCACCTGATCGGCACTGAAAACCTGTTGAAAGCGTGCATGGACATCCGTCAGAACCTGCAAAAAGTGATTCTGGTCAGCACCTGCCATATTTACGGCCTGGAGCATGGCGACAACCCGCTGGATGAAAACACCCGCCCGNNGCCGCGCACCCACTACGCCATCAGCAAGTTTGCGATGGAATGCGTGGCGGAAAACTACCGCGCCGACCTGCCGCTGCTGATCACACGCCCGTTCAATTATTCCGGGCAGGGGCAGGAAGGGCGCTTCCTGGTGCCGAAGCTGGTGCGCCATTTCCGTGAGCGCCTGCCGGAGATCGAGCTGGGCAATATTGACGTCGCCCGTGACTTTTCCGATGTGCGCTGGGTGGCACAAGTGTACCGCTCCCTGCTGGACAGCGAGCGCGAAGGCGTGGTCAACCTGTGTTCCGGACGGGCGCTCAGTATCCGCGACATCCTGGATTACTTGCGCCAGCAAAGCGGGCATGACTTGCAGGTGCGGCAGAAAACCGACCTGATCCGCCGGGAATGCATGGTGCAGGTGGGCGACCGCAGCCGCCTGGANCGCCTGACCGGCATTCACCCCTACCCGTTTGAATCGACGCTGGACTGGATGCTGGCGGGAGGAAGCGCGTGAACGGCATGTTGCTGGCGGTCTGGCGGTTCCGGCACTTCATTGTGTCGTCGATTGTCAATGAATTCCGCGCCCGCTTTATCCGCAGCCGCCTGGGGGCTGTGGGGATTATCCACCCGCTGATGCAGGTGGTGATTTTCGCCTTCATCCTCTCGCATGTGCTGGCCAGCAAGCTGCCGGGCATCGACAACCGCTACGCCTACGCCATTTACCTGATGGCGGGGACGCTGGCGTGGAACCTGTTCTCCGAAGTCGTGCTGCGGGGGCTGACCCTGTTCATCGACAACGGCAACCTGCTGAAGAAAATTTCTTTCCCGCGCATCAGCCTGCCGCTCATCCTGGCGGGCGGGGTGCTGCTGAACAATGTGCTGCTGTTGCTGGCGATCCTGCTGATTTTCCTGCTGCTGGGGCATGTGCCGGGGTGCAATTGCTGTGGTTGCCACTGCTGACGCTGGTGACGCTGGGGCTGGGGCTGGGGTTGGGGCTGATCCTCGGGGTGCTGAATGTGTTCTTGCGCGATATTGGCCGGTGGCGCCGATCGTGTTGCAGTTCCTGTTCTGGTTCACGCCGGTGGTGTACATGTCCAGCATCATCCCCGAACAATACCGGCATTGGCTGGTGTTTAACCCGATGTATGTGGTGGTGGACGCCTACCATCAGGTGCTGGTGTTCAACCAGCCGCCAGCGTTGGGTGGTGTCGCCGTGGTTGGGGCGCTGGCGCTGCTGTTGTCCGGTTTCGCCATGATCCTGTTCCGCAAGGCCAGCCCGGAAATGGTGGATATGTTATGAACATCCTGGAAGTGCGTGAGGTTGGCAAGGCTTACCGGCATTACCGCTCAGAGTTGCAGCGGGTGTTCAACTGGTTCGGCGGCGGGTTTGCGCCGGTGGCGGAACACTGGGTGTTGCAGGACATCAGTTTCAGCATTGCGGCGGGCGAAGCCATCGGCATTGTCGGCCAGAACGGGGCAGGCAAGAGCACCTTGCTGAAGCTGATCACCGGCACGCAGTTCCCCACCACCGGCAGCGTCAGCGTGAACGGGCGGGTGTCGGCGATCCTGGAGCTGGGCATGGGCTTCAACCAGGATTTGAGTGGGCGCGACAATGTGCTGCATACCGCCGGGCTGATGGGCTTTTCCCGTGACGCCGTGCTGGCGCGGATGGCGGACATCGAGGCGTTTGCGGAAATCGGCGGGTATTTTGATGAGCCGGTGCGCACCTATTCCAGCGGGATGCAGATGCGGGTGGCGTTTGCGGTGGCGACGGCGTTCCGCCCGGACATCCTGATCGTGGACGAGGCGCTGTCGGTGGGCGACGCCTATTTCCAGCACAAAAGCTTCAACCGTATCCGCGAATTCCAGCAGCAGGGCACCACATTGCTGTTGGTGTCGCATGACCATAATTCCATCCGCACCGTGTGTGACCGCGCCATCCTGCTGGAAAAGNNCCGGTTGCTGAAAACCGGCTCGCCCGCCGAGGTGGTGGATTTCTATAACGCCATGATCGGTGAAAAGGAAGGGCAGGACACCATCCGTCAGGAACTGGCGGAAGATGGNCCAGTGCGCACGGTGTCCGGCACGGGCGAAGCCACGGTGGCGGACATCGCCCTGACTGACCTGTCCGGCAGGGTGCTGGAAGTGGCGCCGGTGGGCGAAGCTGTCAGGCTGCGGGTCAAGGTGCTGGCGCGGACGGCCATTCCGCGCCTGGTGCTGGGCTACATGATCCGCGACCGGCTGGGGCGNGCCATTTTCGGCACCAACACCGACCTGCTGCAACAGCCGCTGGAGCAGGTGCGGGCGGGCGAACAGGTCACCTATACGTTTACCTTCCCCGCCAACCTGGGGCATGGCAGCTATTCCGTGTCCACGGCGCTGGTCAGTACCGACACCCATCTGGTCAACAATTATGAATGGCGGGATCTGGCGCTGGTGTTTGAGGTCGCCAATATGAACCATGCTTATTTCGAGGGGTGCAACTGGATGTTGCCGACACTGGAGATTGATCGCCCATGACGTTTGTTTCCTATGCCCAGAATTATGAAGATGTCATGTTGCAGCGGGCTTTCCGCACGGTGGAAACAGGTTTTTCATCGATGTGGGGGCGAATGCGCCGGTCGGGGATTCCGTCACCTACCTGTTTTATGAGCGCGGTTGGCGTGGCGTCAATATCGAGCCGGTGTCACAATGGTTCGAGATGCTGGCCGAAGTCAGGCCGGACGACATCAACCTGAATGCGGCCATCGCCGATAGCGCCGATTCCCTCACCTTGTATGACGTGCCGGATACCGGGCTGGCCACCGCTGACCCGGCCATCGCCGCACGCCATCGGCTGGAAGGGCGGACGGTGCTGGAGCGCAAGGTTCCGGCCTACACCCTCAATGCGGTGTGCGCCCGCCATGCGCCTGCGGTCATCCAGTTCCTGAAAATCGATGTGGAAGGCGCGGAAGCTTCGGTGCTGCGCAGCATCGACCTCGACCGTTACCGCCCGCAGGTCATTCTGGTGGAGGCGACCCTGCCCAATTCCACCACTGTCAGTTATGCGGAATGGGAGCCGCTGATCACCGGCAAACGTTATGATTTCGTCTATTTCGATGGCCTCAACCGTTTCTACGCCGCGCAGGAATGCGCTGGCCTGAAGGCCGCGTTCAGCGCGCCGCCGAATGTGCTGGATGACTTCATGCAGTACCGTGAAGTCATGCACCGGCAGGCCATCGAACGGTTGCAGGCGCAACTGGACGCCGAGCGGCGGGTGGAAGCGCCCCGGAATTCAAGCCGCTGGACATTTCCGTGCTGGAGCCATTGGCCTGGGCGGACGGCGGGACGGATGGTGACGCTGGCAAGCTGTTGCAGATCGGCGCGGCCTGAAACTGGTGCGCCAGCAACAGGAGCGGACGGAACAAGCCATCTGGCGCCTAGCGCAGGCTCAGGTCAAGCAGACCGCGCTGGAAGCGGAGCGCCTGCGCCAGCAGGAAGCGGGTTATCAGCGGCGCATCTTTGAGCTGGAGCAGGAAAACCGGCAGACGCAGCAGCAACTGGAGCAGGAGCGGCGGCATTGGCGGCAGGAGTACAAGGAACTGCAACGCCAGCATGCCGCAGTGCTGGAGGATAAAGCCGTGATTGAGCATGAGTTGCGCGGTGTTTATGGCGGCATGGCCTGGCGCATCACCAAACCCTTGCGCATCGCCGCCGACCATGGCAAACCGTTGTTGCGTAAAATCCGGGAAGGCGGCGGCGCATGGCTCCGTTTCACGCCGGAAAGCCGCCCGCGCCGCACCGCCCGCCAACTGAAGCGCTGGCTGTCGCCACGTCTGGGGCAAGCCTTGCGGCGCGGCAAGGATGGCCTGATGCGCAACCCCGTCACCGCCCGCTACCTGCAGGCGACGCTTGACCGTTTCCCGGCTTGCGCCAGGGGCTGCGCTCCTGGGCGAACCGCTCGGCGCAAGCTGAAACCGATGTGCAGGCTGAACAGGGGAAATTGAGCCAGCAGGCCGCCCGGGTTTACCGCGCGCTGCAACCGCCGCAACAATAAACAGGATTTCATTGATGTCACGCATGAAAATTGTGCTGGATATGCAGGCNCGCCAGTCGCAGGGCAGCCATCATCGCGGTATTGGCCGGTATGCGCTGGCGCTGGGGCAGGCCATGGCGCGGCAGGCGGGCGACCAGATCCATTTATTGGTCAACGCGGCGTTTCCGCATTACGGGCTGGAAATCCGTGAGGATTTCAGCCAGTGGATTGACCCTCAGCGGATTCACGTCTTTCATGCGCCGCAACCGGCGGCGCCTGCATCCCGAAAACGGNNCTGGCGCATCCGGGCGGCGGAACAGCTGCGGGAAGGCGTGCTGCAAGCGTTGCAGCCGGACATCGTGCACATCAGTAGCCTGTTTGANGGGGTGGATGACGATGTGGTGACCTCCGTATGGCACCCTGCCCTCAGTGGGAAAACTTCCATCACCCTGCATGACCTGATCCCGTTGATGCAGGCCGACCATTACCTNGCGCGACCCCGGATGCAGGCGTGGTATTACCGCAAGTTGCAGTCGTTGAAAAACACCGGTCTGCTGCTGGCGGTTTCCGAGTATTCGCGCCGCGAAGGCATTGAAGTGCTGGGGCTGGACCCGCAACGGGTGGTGTGTGCGCCGAATGCGGTGTCCGCCGAATTTCGCCGCCTGGATTTGACGCAGGAGCAGGCCGCCGCTGTCAGGGCAAAATTTGGCCTGGCGCGCGCGTTCATCCTCTACATGGGCGGGGTGGAATACCGCAAGAATATTGAACGGCTGGTCGCCGCCTATGCCAGCCTGCCCGCGCCGGTGCGGGCGCAGCATGCGCTGGTGATCGCCGGTAAGGTCAAGGATTACGAGCACGACCGCCTGTTGGCGTTGCAGCACAAGCATGGCTTGTCCGCCGCCGATTTCATCCTGACCGGTAGNGTCAGCGATGAGGAACTGGTCGAGTTGTATAATTTGGCCGCGTTGTTTGTGTTCCCGTCGCTATACGAAGGTTTCGGGTTGCCGGTATTGGAGGCGATGGCCTGTGGCTGCCCGACAATCGCCGCCAATAACTCCAGCTTGCCGGAAGTGGCCGGGTGGGATGAAGCGCTGTTCGACGGCCTGAGCGTGGAAAGCATNGGTAGGAAAATGGCGCAAGCGCTATCGGACACCGGATTCCGCATGGCGTTGCAGGCGCACGCGGAACAGCATATCCAGCGCTTTTCCTGGGATGCGTCCGCAACGGTGGCGTTGGAGGCTTTCGCCGCGCTGCACGGGCAACAGCAGGCCTCCGGGCGGGTTCAGGTCGCCATCCGCCTGCCAGAAGCGCAGCGCCCACGGTTGGCGTTTGTGGCTGAGTTTCCGGAAAACGGCGGCGGGGCGGCGCATTTCAACGCCCGTTTGTTACCGGCGCTGGCGGCNTTTTACGACATTGAACTGGTCAGCAACCAGCCTGAGGTCGGCGACCTGTGGTTGCGCAGCAATTTCCCGCTGCGTAGCCGCCAGTGGCTGCGCGACCACTCCGCCCATTACCAACGGCGGGCGTATGCGCCTGACCCGGACGCCTATGACCCGGATTTGCTGACGCTGATGCAGGAACAGCCGGGAACCCTGCTGTTGCACCGTTTCCAGGCCGACGCTTGGCGGTTGTCGCCAGCGATGCGCTATCAGGCGCATGGTTACACGGCCTTGCTGCCGGAAGGCAGGGAAACGCAAGCCACTTATCCCGGCAACCGGCCTTTGCTGGAGGCGGCGCTGGGGGTCATTGCGCTGGAAGCTGATGCGCAACAGCTGGCTCAGGACTGTTATGGCGCTGAGATCGCGCGTTACTGGCGGCATCTTGCGATGGAACCGTTGGCGGAACAGGCGCTGGGCGTGAGCCATGTGGTCGGGGAACAGTTCGCGCAGGCGCTGGAAACGTTCCATGCGCAGCATCCCTGGGCGTTGGAGCAGCAAGTGGCTCGGCGCATACAAGCGCTGGCGGCGCCGGTCGACGCTGTTGCGGCGGATTGGCTGGCGGTGGCGCAAAGCCTGGCGGACAACCGTTTGGCCGGCCGCCTGCGCAGCCGNGTGCTGTTCTACGATGTGTCCATTTTTGTCTGGGGCGACCACGCAACGGGCGTGCACCGTGCGACCCGCAGCATCCTGTTGGCTTTGCTGAAGGCGCCGCCCGCAGGCTGGCGGGTGGAGCCAATTTATGCGCATGGTAGNTACCGCTATGCGCGGCGCATGACGGCTGGGTTGCTGGGCGTGAAGGGGCTGGATTTGTCCGATAGCGTGGTGGATTTCCGTGCGGGGGATAAGTTCCTGCATGTGGATCTGGGCATGCACATTGTGGCGGACATGGAACCACACTTGCAGAAAATACGCGCTTGCGGGGTGCAGGTTTACCATCTGGTGCATGACATCCTGCCCATGCGCTTGCCGCAGGAATTCTTCGACGCGGGCGTGTTGACCTATTTCCGGCGCTGGCTGGAAGCGGTGTGCCGGGTGGCGGATGGCTTGATCATGACCACGCAGGCGGGGTTGGAGGATGTGGCGGCGTGGATGCGGGAAAATCCGCCGCAACGGTTCGGCCAGCCCCGCCTGGGCGTGTGCACGCTGGGGGCGGACATCCAGGCTGATGCGGAAGCGCTGCTGGATGGGCAGGAACGCGCCCTGCTGGAAACGTTCCGCCACCGCCCGACCTTCCTCATGGTCAGCACCATCGAGCCGCGCAAGGGGTATGGGCAGGCGCTCAAGGCGTTTGAATGGCTGTGGGAACAGGGCGTGGATGCGCAACTGGTGCTGGTCGGCAAGCAGGGCTGGAATGTCGAACCTTTGATGGCGGCGATCCAGCAGCACCCGGAACTGGGCAAGCGCTTGCATTGGATGAAGTTCGTCAGCAACACGATGCTGGCGGGTTTGTATGAAAACTGTTCCGCCTTGCTGATGGCGTCCGAGGGCGAAGGTTTCGGCCTGCCGCTGATTGAGGCCGCCCAGCACAACCTGCCGGTGATTGCCCGCAATATCCCGGTGTTCCGCGAAATCGCCGGGGAGCATGCGTTCTATTTCGCGGGCACGGAGCCGCAGGCGTTGGCCGACGCCATCCAGCGTTGGCTGGCGCTGCGTGGGCAGGGGCAGGAGCCCAAGCCGTCCGGCATCCGCTGGATTACCTGGGAAGACAGCGCCGAACAGATCAAGGCGTTCCTGTTGGGCGGGCAGGCGCGGGGAGGCGCAACGGCGTGAGCGGCATCCGTTACCAGTTTGAAGGCCGTTTGACAGCAGCTACAGCCTGGCCATCCTCAACCGGGAAATGGCGCGGGCGGTGGAAGCCCTGCGCCCCGGCACCGTGGCCTTGCATTCCACCGAAGTAGGGGATTACGCGCCGAACCTGGAATGGCTGCGGGATGATCCGCAGATTGTGGAGCTGTGGCGGCGCAGCCAGCAGCCGCAGGCCAAACCGCCGGATGTGACCTTGCGCAACTTGTATCCACCGCGTGTCACCGGCATGTCCGGCCAGTTGCATGTGATGAACACCTACGGTTGGGAGGAATCCGGCTTCCCGGCAGAATATGCCACCGCTTTCAACGAGCATCTGCAACTGGTGACGGTGATGTCGTCCTGGGTGCGCAAGGTGCTGGTCGAAAATGGCGTGCGGGTTCCGGTGGTGCCGGTCGGGGTGGGCGTTGACCATATCCTGCGCTATCCGGTCGAGCCGGTCAGCCTGCCCAAGGGCAAGCGTTTCTGTTTCCTGCACATTTCGTCCTGCTTTCCGCGCAAGGGGTGGACGTGCTGCTGGACGCCTATACGGCGGCGTTTACGGCGGCGGATGATGTGCTGCTGGTGATCAAGACGTTCCCCAATCCGCATAGCACCATTGAACAGCAATTGCTGGAATTGTGGGATCGGAAGCCAGATTGCCCGGCCATTCACCTGATCGATGAGGATTTAAGCATCGGCCAGATCAACAGCCTGTATCAGCAGGCGGATGCGCTGGTCGCCCCTTCGCGTGGCGAAGGGTTTGGCATGCCGATGGCGGAGGCGATGCTGTGGAATGTGCCGGTGATCACCACCGGTTACGGCGGGCATACCGATTTCTGTACGCCGGAAACCAGCTGGCTGATTGACTACCACTTCGCCAAGGCGCAGACCCACATGGAGCAGTTTGACTCGCTGTGGGTGGAGCCGGACACGCTGCACCTGACGGCGCTGATGCGCAAGCTGTATGCGCTGTCGCAGGATGAAGCCGGGCGGGAAACCCTCCGCACGCGCACGCAGGCGGCCAAAACCACGATTGAAAACGGCTGGTGCTGGAGCCAGGTGGCCGGGAGGTTGCTGGAGGCGATTGACAGCCTGTACGCTTCGGTCGCCAATTTCCTGCCACCCAAATTGCGGGCGCAGCAGCAGGACGCCGCAGTCGGCAAGGTCGCCTGGGTCAGCACCGGAACACCCGCTGCGGGATTGCCAGCTATTCCGAATGGCTGCTGGAACACAGCCGTTTGCCGGTCACGATCCTGGCGAACGCCGATAGCATTCCGACCGGGGCGGATGGGGACAATGTGATCCGCTGCTGGGAAACCCGAGCCGGGAAGCGGGAAACACCATCACTGGCGGGGTTGTTGCACACTATCCTGAACGGCGCTTTCCGGGCGGTGGTGATCCAGTTCAATTTCGCCTTTTTCGGCGTGCAGCCGTTGCAGGCAATGATCCAGACCCTGCGGGAGCGGGGCGTGGTGGTGTACCTGTTTTTCCACGCCACCCAGGATGTGATCCAGGATGGGCGGCTGGTCAGCACGGTGCGCGGGTTGGGCGGGGCGCTGGCGGATTGCACCCGGCTGTTGGCGCACGGGACGGCGGATGTCAACCGGCTGAAGCGTTTCGGGCGGGTGGGGAATGTGACCCTGATCCCGCACGGCGTCATGTATGCGCCGGACATCCTGGCGCGGCATCAGCCTGATCCGGCGGTGTTCCGCATTGCGTCGTATGGCTTTCTGCTGCCGGACAAGGGCGTGCCCGAACTGATCAGCGCCTTCGCCCTGTTGCAGCAGCGCTTGTTGGCGTTGGCGGCGGCGGGCAAGCCATGCCCGAAGGTGCGGCTGGAGCTGTTCAATGCGCTGTATCCGGGCAGCGTGTCGGAGCAGGAGCGGACGAAATGCGTGACGCTGATTGAATATTCCGGCTATGCGGACAGCATCGGTTTGCATACGGCCTATCAGGAAAACGAACAGTCGCTGGCGGCGCTGGCGGCCTGCGATCTGGTGGTGTTCCCGTACCAAAAGAGCCGGGAATCCTCCAGCGCGGCGGTGCGGATGGGGCTGGCGGCGGGGCGTCCGGTCGCCTGCACGCCGATGAATGTGTTTGGGGATGTGGCGGACATCGTGCATTTCCTGCCGGGCGTGTCGCCGCAGGCGATGGCGGAGGGTCTGCTGGAACTGGTCATGGGCCTGCCAGATTGGCGTCAACCCGGCGGCGTCACCAGCAATGGTTGCAGGCGCATGCCTGGGAGCAGGTGACGCAACGGTTGGACGCAATGTTGATGCAGGATATGCGATGAAAAATTTGTTCAATAAATTGTTTGGCGATCAGCAGGCTGCACCGGCGCCAGAGCCTTACGCCCGGCCTTTTCTGATATCGCCAGCGAGGAAGACGTCTATGCCTGTTTCCGCCTGCTGCTGAACCGCAATCCNGGGGAAAAGGAGTGGCATGGGCATCGCCAGACCGCCGGTGAGCCGCTGGCCGATATTGTCAGCAAGTTCCTGCACAGCAATGAATTCAGGAGCCGTAAATTGAGCAGCGGTTCGCTGGCGGACAGCGGCCATCAGATTATTGAGGCGCGCGAAGGCTTCCGCATCTGCATCAGTGAGCATGACAAGGTCTGCGGCAGTTTGCGGGACAGCCGCGATTATGAAACCGCCGTGACCGCCGTGGTCAAAAAGGTGCTGTCGGCGGGCATGAGCTTCGTCGATATTGGCGCAAACATCGGTTATTTCAGCCTGCTGGCCTCGCGGCTGGTCGGTGACGGCGGCAAGGTGTTCGCCATCGAACCTTACCCTTACAACCTCAAACTGCTGAACCTCAACCTGATGTTGAATGGCTGCCGCAATGTCGAGGTGTTGCCGTTTGCGTTGGCGGAGAAAACCGGCTTCCTGAATTACGATGATTGTGCGGGCAACAGTGGCAATGTGTATGCGCTGGGAAACAGCCTGGAGGCGATGCTGGATGCGGTGCTGGTGTACGCCGTGCGGCTGGATGCGGTGCTGGCAGCCGACAAGCCGGTCGACCTGATCAAGATGGATATTGAGGGAGCGGAATATCTGGCCTTGCAGGGGATGCAACGCACGATCCGGCTGGATCAGCCCATTATTATCAGCGAGTTGTCGGAAGGTTTCCTGCGCAGTGTCTCCAAGGTGTCCATGCAGGAATACCTGCAAGCCCTGTTGCCGGACGACAGCTGGCGACTGGCGATTATCCGCGGGGTGGATGAGCTTGAATTCTGCGGGCGGGATATTGACGCGGTGATCCGGCGTTTTCAGGAAGGTTGCTCCATTTGTATGGATATTGTGGCGTACCCGGAAGCCAAACGTGGGTTGTTATGATGAGGAAAAGCTGATGTCTCTGAAAAGTTATTTACAGGCGCGGTTCTGTCCGCAACCGCAGCAGGAAACTGCTGCCGGGGTGAATGCAGGAGATGTTTTCCAGATGGTTTATGGGCGTCTACCGGATCAGTCCGAGCTGGATATGCTGAATGGCTGGAGCAGCAGTCTGTCCCCGCAAGATCACTTGGGTCTGTTTCGTACAGCCATCAATGCGTTTGACCATCAGAAATCCGGTACTGCGTTTACTGTACGTTTTGCCAAAGACGACATGCAGTACATGGTTTTTCCCGGGTTTGAGGTGGCGCTTGACAACAAGGACGTTTCGGTCAGTGTGCAGCTGCTTGGCGGCGGGTATGAGCAGCACCTGTTTAAGTTTTTCAACCAGACGCTCAAGCCCGGTATGGTTTTTATGGATATTGGCGCGAATATCGGGTTTTACTCCATGTTCGCGGCCAGCAAGGTTGGCGCTGACGGCAAGGTCATCAGTTTCGAGCCAAATACGGAAAACTGCCGCCTGATCCTGCTGGGCATGCACAGAAATAAATTCCAGAATATTGCCTTGTATCCCTTTGCGTTGGGCGATAGGACAGGTTACGCCCTGTTTTCCACCCATATCGGCTCCAATGGCGGTTTGATTGCGGATACGGAAGCCATGCTATTGAACCCGAATTGCACCATCGTCCCTATTATCCCGCTGGATAACCTCATTACCGAAAAAGTCGATGTGATCAAAATAGATGTGGAAGGCGCAGAAGGCTTGGTTGTGAGTGGCGCGAAAGGTTTGCTTGAAAAGCATCGTCCTATCGTTGCATCGGAGTTCAGCCTGGAAATGTTGTCACGGGTGTCAGGGATGTCAGGCAGGGATTACCTGCAATATTTCCAGGATCAACGTTACGATATTTATATTTGCGACCGCCAGACGCAGGAGCTGATCGCAATCAAGAGTGTGGAAGCTTTTATCGATGACTATGGCGAACACACCAGAATTGAAGATTTGGCCTTTATCCCCCGGTAATTTGGGCAATCGGGCGTTTTCGTGCGGTTTCAATGGCGCATATCAAGCAATACTCGGTGGTAATGCTTTGCGGTTAATCAACGCCTGTTCTGGACAGGGTGACCGTTTCGATTGAAAGGACGCCATTGCCGTTCCAGAAATTCCTGATTTCATAACGTTTGCCTGCTTGTTGGGGGANAACCGTAAACGCCAGCGCCACGCTGGCCGGTTTGCCGCCGGTTCCGGTGAGCGCCGTTTCCAGCAGGACAGTGTCCGGATGGCTGTAGTAGACATCAGCTTTGCCTGCAAGGCCGCCGACGGGGAGGCTGCTTTGGTAGGCGACCGTGGCGGTGTAGGAGCCTGCTGGCAANNGGGCAGGTAGGCCGAAAGTCACGGCTCCCGGCTGGTTAATTCCCGGCGTTGCGACCCGCCGGTTTGCCTGGATTGCGCCGGTGGTGGTTGGCAATTCAGCGACGGCAAAGGCCGTGCTGGAAACGGTCGGCGTCAGGCGTTCGCCAATCAGGATGACCGCCAGTGTGACCCCCAGGGCGATAGCGATCCCTCTACGTGTAACCCGGCGCGCCGCAGCGGTTTTTGTCATGACACCGCTCAAGAGCAACCCAAGTGTCACCAGCATCCAACTGTAATTGATGGCCATTTTCCAGGTGTTGCCGCTGTCATGGAAGGAGGGCAGGTAGGCATGGATGTGGCCATAGAAAATCGGGTAACTGACTTCCCACAAGTTGGAGCGGTTGTATAGCGCCGCGTCCTCACCGCCAAAGGTATAGGACAGGTAAAAATACAGCTGCAACAGGATGCCGCTGATGGTCATGAGCCTGAACAGCCTGCGATTGGTTCTGGCTAAGTGGTTCAGCCCCATAANGGCCGAAACGCTGAAAACCAGCGCCGACGCCCACATGAACCTGCCGGAAAAGGAATAGCCGCCATACCAATAGGGATGCAGGCCGTTGGGTATGATCAGGGACAAAANAACCAGCAGCCACACGCTGCCTATGAAGGGGTATTGCTTGAGCAACGGCCAAAGGGCAGCGATACCGACGAACAAGACTGGATTTTGCAACAGGAACCCTTGGTTCTGGTCGAGGAATAGTCCAGTCAGCGCCATCAGCGAAGTGGTGCTGAATTCGATGCTTTTTCCGGCATAAGGCGGCAGATGGTAAGNGCCGAAAAGGTTGCCGAACGCATAAGCATTATAGGCGGCCAGCAATCCGGCTGAAGATAGCGCAATGCTGGCCAGACGGATGCTGTGTCCAACATCGCGGTTTTGCTGGTAGTGGCGGACAAGGACGCCAGCAGCCAATAAGGNCCGGGCGGGCGCAAACTTGATTTGCAGCCACGGCAGGAAGGCAATGCCGGACATCAAGGCGACTTCCATCCAGCCGGAGCGCTTTTTCTCCATGCTGAACAGCCAATAGACGCCCGTCAGCGACAGGATTCCCGCTGGCAAGTCCGGGAATATATGCCCGGCGGCCGGGAGGAACGGCAAGGCGATCGTGGTTGCTGTGACGGCAAGGCATCTGGAGCCTGTGTCCGCAGAAAACAGGCCGGATAATTTCCAGGCAATCACGACTGCCAGACCACTGGCCAGGATCATGGACAGCTTTGCGCCGGTTACGCCGCCCAGCAGCCAGGGAATGGCCAGCAGGATTGGCAGGCCAATATTGTGCACATTGAACAGCCCGCGCGGGTCTTGCACGGCATGGGTGTTGTGCGGGCTGGGGANAGCATCCGCCGCCGCCAACCCCTGTTGGCAGATGGCGTGGGTTTTGAACTCCTCCTGGTAAGGCAGGGTTTGTTCCAGTTGTCCGTGCCGGATGAGGCCGTCAGCCATGACCAAATAATGTGGTTCGTCACCGGTTACTGCGTAATAGTGTTTGCTTTGCCAGACACCCACTGTCAACAGGGTCAGAANAAGATAGGCCGCCAACAACAGAACCAGTGGTCGCCGCCAGAACGGGTTGTGCGGATTGACTGCCATCTCGTTGTCACCACTTGTAAAATTCATCGGCAAACGGCCATAGCGCGGGGTTGGCGGGAACTTCAAACCAGCCGAACAGCGTATGCAGCAACCAGGCGAAGTCATAGGGCAGGGCGGGCTGCGCGGCTCCCGANNTCCATACCCAGCCCCACGGGATCACAATCCACAGCAGCAACAGCCCGGCCGCCTGCCGGTTGCTGAAGCTGGCCAGAAACGGGGTATTGAACAGCCAATGCATGGCTACTAGCGGCAAGGTGACAATCGCCAGCACCCGGGTCTGATCCGCCGACACCAGCAACAGCAGCAGCAAACCCGCCAGCGCCAGGAAAAAGGACAGCGTCCGCCGACCTTGATCCGCATATTTCAACGCCGCCAGCCAGCCCAGCCCCAGCACAGACCAGAGGATAGAATGCGGGTGGAGGAAAAATGACCCCAGCAGCAGGTCGAGGTGCTGTTGCAACCAGAAGCTTCTGCCGCTGTTCACCTGCATGCCAGCATGGGCGAAAATGGCGGCCAACGCCAGTTTGCCCGCGATGACGCCCGACAGCAGCGCCAGAATGTGAAAGAGGGNTTTCCTCTCGAGCAGCAGGGCGAACAGCAAACCGCCCACCGCGAACAGCGCCTGCTCGAAATGTTGCATGCCCAGCAGGATGCCGACGCACAGGAGCAACGCCCCCTTTGGCGCCGTTGGCGACGGGGAGGCCAAGGGGCTTTGCGGGTCAGTTTCTTCCTTTGCGACAGCGGCTTCAGGCGGCATGATGCCCAGCGCCAGCATCAGCAGGAACAGCGTCACTGCGTCCGNGCCTGTCCAGAAATAGGCGGTCGCCGACACCGGCAGCAAGGCGAACAGGATCAGGGCGACCCGCGCTTCCCGTTCCGGCAGGCGCACCCATGCCAGACGGATGAACAGCGCCGTGAACGCCAGCGCAAAACCAAGATGCAACAGGAAAAACGCCCGGAATGATTGGATGCCCAGCAGCCATGCCAGAAACGGGCTGAACCAGTTCCACGCCAGGTAGTGCGCGTTCGGGTCGGTAAACGGGTTGGCGAACGGATTGCGGGCAAGCGCCAGCGACATTTCCAGATTGGGGATGTACCAGACGCCGGTCTTGAACAGCATGACCAGCAGGATCAGCGTGACCAGCCGCCAGGCCGGGGTGTTGAAGGTGAAATGTTCCAGCCACAGCAGCAGTTTCATGGCGTTACAGCGACAAGCGTTTGAACAGCGTTTCCGGAATGGCGCGAATGACCAGCATGATCAGCCGCCACCAGCCGGGCAGGTAGGCCACATCGCGGCGGCGGGCGATGGCGTTNNCGATACCGGCGGCAATGTCGTCTGGCTGCGCCCATAGCGCCCCCTTGGGAAAGGCCGCCGTCATCGGCGTGTCGACAAACCCTGGTTTGAGGGTCAGCACCTGCACGCCGCTTTTATACAGGCGGTTGCGCAGGCCTTGCAGGAACAGGGTGACGGCTCCCTTGGCGGCGCCATACACATAGTTGGACTGGCGCCCACGATCCCCGGCGACTGAACTGATGACGGCGATGCAGCCGCTCCNCTGTTGTTCCAACTGGTTGGCCAGATGGGTCAGCAGGGAGATCACGCTGATGGCGTTGGTGTTCAGCTCCTGCAAGGTCAGGGCGAAATCCTGCTCACACGCTTGCTGGTCACCCAGCGTACCGTGCGCAACCAGCGCAGTGTCCAACCCACCCAGCGCGGCGATGGCTGTCTCCAGCAGCGCCTGATGGCTGGCGAAAGCGTTGGCCTCAAATGCTGCGTAATCCACGCTGGCCGCGCCGCGAATGCGCAGGTCGTTGGCGAGATCCGCCAGCACGGACGGGTCGCGCGCCAGCAGGTAAAGTCTGTCGCCACGGCTGGCGAAGCGCCGGGCGGTCGCCTTGGCGATGGCGGAGGTTGCGCCGATGATGAGTGTTTTCTGCATTAATCCAGCCCCAGGCGGCGTGATTGAAGGGAGGCGAAGCGCCCGATGGCTCCATAGTCCGCCCGCACCTGCTGGAATTGTTCCCAGCGCGGATAGCTGCGGCGGAAGGTGGCGGCGCTCATGCGGGCGTCCTTGCTTAAGTACAGCCTGCCGCCGAATTCCAGCAGCATGGCGTCCAGGTCGTCCANGTAAGGCGAACAGGCCGGGGTTCGCTTGAAATCGAGCGCCACGGTATAACCTTCCAGCGGAAAAGACAACAGATTGGCGTTTTCCGCCCCGAACGCCTTCAGCACCGCCANGAATGAGCCGCGCCCGGAGGCGGCGATCCGCTGGAGCATGGCTTGCAGCCCCGCCATGCCCACGGTTTTGGGGATGACGAACTGGTATTGCAGGAAACCATTCCTGCCATACAGCCGGTTCCAGTGCAGGATGCCATCCAGTGGGTAGAAAAACGGTTCGTAATGTGTCCGTTGGCGGGATTCCGTCTGGCGGATACGCTGGTAGTACAGGGCATTGAAAGCGCGGATCGAATATGTGTTCAGCAATTGGTGCGGCAGGTCGGCAGGGATGCTGATCCTGGTCGGGCACCCGGTGTGCAGGCCGCCCGCCGGGGCGTGTTCGCCCAGCATCAGCAGGGAACGCCCCAGCGCTTTGCCGCCCGCCAGACAGTCGATCCAGGCCACGGAATAGGTGGCGGCGTGATGGCTGGCGAACAACTCCAGCGCCTCCTGCAAATGGCGGGCTTTGAAGGTGGTTTGTGCGATAAAGCTGCTGTGGATGCGTTGCAGGCGCAGGGTGGCGGCGGTGATCAGTCCGGTCAGCCCCATGCCGCCGCAGGTGGCGTGGAACAGGTCGGCATGCGTAGTCCGTGAACAGGTGATGGCACCGCCATCCGCCAGCCGCAGTTCGATTGCCGCCACGAATTCACTGAAGCAGCCGTGCAGATGGTGATNTTTGCCATGCACGTCGCTGGCGATGGCACCTCCGACCGTGACAAATTTCGTGCCTGGAGTGACCGGGGNGAACCAGCCGCGCGGTACGAATACCGCCAGCAAGTCGGCCAGGGTGACGCCCGCCTCACAGCGCAGGACGCCGGTTTCCGAATTGAAATCCAGCAGCAGATCCAGCAGGCGGGTGCTGATCACGTGTTCACACAGGGCGCTGTCGCCGTAGCTGCGGCNCATGCCGTGCGGAACCAACGCTTTTTCTGCGATTGGCGGCGCGTTGGTCTGGCAGGCGGCGCGCGACGCTGGTGTGATGATTTCCGCTTCAACGCTGGGGTAGCGTCCCCAGCCCTGTAGGTATGGCATTCTGGCTCCTCAAGGCGGCAGGCGGTGGAGGCTGATGGCGGATACCTGCATGTCTGCCGTCCCGTCCCAATAGGTGCGGAATTCGTAGCGGTTATTGCTTGTCCCGGCGGCTTGCGGCGTATGGAAAATAGTGCTGGTGGTGGCGGGTTGCCCGCCTGTGCCTTGCAGCGTTTTTCTGCAAGCACCTCCACCTGCCCGAAACGGTTGGCCGCAATATCCTGCTTGCCAGCGGTTTCCTGGGGTGAGGCGCTGCTTGTGTAGGTCATCTCCAGCCGGTAAGCGCCTGGGGCAAGTTTCAGGTAGAGTATAGGTCAGGAAACCGGCGCCATCCAGGTTCACTTGTGCCACCGCCGTTTGGCCATGCAGTTCGCCGGTTCCGACCAGGAGGGCGGTGTCTTTGGGTGGCTGCCCGTCGACGGTAAACTGGACGCTCTCCTCTTGGTGGAAACGGTAATAGCTGAAATCAGGCCGGATCAGGCCAAGGTTGATGCGGGCAATGTCAAGCAGGCGCGCGCTATCCAGCAGCGGGGCATGGGTAATGCGGTAAATGATGGCGTAATAGTCCCGGATCAGTGGGTCAGCCAGGGTGTTATGGTTTCTGGATACGGATGTCTTGTAATTGGTGGGCAGGGTGCGTAGGAAATGTCCAATCCGCCAGTGGGGATTGTATTTTGCAGGCAGGCGCGCCAGCAATGGGTCAGCCAGGGCGCAAGTGTCGATCAGGTGTGCGCTAGAGCCTGCTTGGATGCCGCTAAACCCAAGCCCGCCACAAATGCTGATCACTTTCCGTTTGCCGGGAACCCATTCCGAAGTCTGGAAAGTGTTGGCGGCGGCATTCAGCAACCCGTATTTCTGGAAATAATAGCCACGTTCATCCGCAATGCCGCGTGAAATCGTTCGATCTAATAACGATAGCGGGCTGAACAGGGTCGCGTTGATGTTGGTGGCTCCCAGCACAAGCAGCAGGTAAATGCCCCAGGGCTGGCCAGCCGCTGTTTTATACTTGGCCAGCAAGGGCTTGGATGGGATGTCGCGCCATGAAAGTTTGCGCCCGGCCAGCAGTACGGTGGCTATCAGCAATACCGGCGTCAGCAGGCGCCCGGACATGAAGTCGCCGCCGATGCTGATGATGTAGGCCAGATACAGCAGGTTGCCTAGCGCCAGCATCCGTTCCAGNNCCACGGTTGCAAAGCCCCAGGCGGTTCCGGCCAGTATGGCGGCCAGTGTCGCCGGGTCGCGGGAAAATGATTCCAGCAGGTAAANAGCCCCCTGCGCCAGCCGTTCCAGCAGAGGGATGCCCGCGCCCAGTTTGGCATACGCGGTGTTCGGGAAAGGGAAGCCATAGTAAATCAGTGAAAACAACGTCCAGATCATGATCGGAGCGACCGACAACAGGATCAGCCTGATCGTGGCCGATACCCCGGAAGTNNGTCGCCGCACCAGCCACACGTACAGCGGCAAACCGATCAGGGTCAGATCGGGTCGCACCAGGTAAAGCGAAGCGCACAATAGCAGGGGTTGAAAGCCCCGTCCGGGATGGGTCGCCTGCATGGATTGCCGGGCGGACAACACCAGCAAAACCAGCATCAGATGAGCCAGCGGGTTTTCCAGCCCCGAAGTTGAAAAATCCACATAGGCTTTGGAAAGCAGCAGGATGGCGGCGACCAGCATGCCATAGCGCCAGTCAAGGGCAATCCGCTTGATCAACAGCCAGTAGACGGTTAGGGAAATGATGATCGACAGCGCAAAGGCGGCGTAGAAAACATTGCCGGTTACGAAAGACACCAAACTGATCAGCAGGAACCACAGGGGATGGGTATACGCCTGCACCCGTTCATCCAGGTTAAAGGTTGNGCTATAGCCGTGGATGAAATTCAGGACAGTCCTGAGCGTAATGGCCGCATCATCAGCAATCCATGCGGTTCTCACCAGCTCGGCACCTGCTACCCCCAGAAACAGGCTGGTGGCGATAATGGTCAGAATCGTGTAAACAACAGCCAGTTTCATAGGGAAAATACAGGGTGGTTTCAGTCAGGTATGCGCAATGGATAATACTACATGGCAGGGCATGCTCAAGCTGCTGCGCCCGAAACAGTGGGTAAAAAACATTTTCGTGCTGGCGCCGCTGGTGTTCGCCGGACAGTTCCGCGACCCGGCCGCAGTGAGGCAGGCGGCGCTGGCCACCGCGCTGTTCTGTATAGCTGCCTCCGCTGTCTATATCGTCAATGACTTGCATGACGTTGGACGCGACCGCCTGCATCCGCTCAAGTGCAAAAGCCGACCGCTGGCGGCAGGCGTTGTGTCGCCGCGCGCGGCTTTGCTGCTGCTGGGCGGATTGTATGGGCTGCTGTTCGCCGGTTGGTGGCTGGCACCTGCGGTGGTCTACGTGACCGTCGCCTACCTGCTGTTGAATGTCGCGTATACCTTCGTGCTGAAGCAGCAGCCGGTAGTGGATATTTTCGTCATTGCCGTTGGTTTTGTGTTGCGGGTGTACGCTGGGGCGATCGCTCTGGCGGCACCGCTGTCAAACTGGATGTTCATCACCAGCCTGTGTCTGGCGCTGTATCTGGCAGCGATCAAGCGCAGGCAGGAATTGCTGCAAACTGGCACGGAAGGGCGGGCGGTGCTGGAAAAATATTCGGTGGCGCTGGTTAACCGTTACGCCGAAATGTCCGCCACCGGGGCGCTAGTGTTCTACAGCCTGTTTGTGGTGACCAGTCGGCCGGAGATGGTCATCACCATTCCATTGGTGCTGTTCGGGCTGTTCCGTTACTGGTATGTGGTGGAGGTGCTGGAAGGGGGCGAATCGCCGAGTGATGTCCTGTTTGCGGATGGGCAGTTACTGTTAACGGTTGTCGCCTGGGTTGGCCTGTGCGTCTGGGTGTTGTGGTGAAGGTTTGCCGCAGTACGGTTCCAGCGATGGCCCAAATCCCTGATCAGTCTGGCGGTGTGTTTCTGGCGGCCTTCGTCGGTCAGGTGGTATTCGGTGTTGAACAGGTCGTCCATGCCATACAGGTAGTCAAACGGCGAGCCAACGTAGGTCGCGCCCAATGCCCGCACTTTGCCGGGCAGATCCGTATAAAACGCCCGTTCCACCGGATTTTCATGATAAAACGCCCGTTCATGGAAAACGGAAGGTACAAAGATCAGGCAGACATCATGCTGTTTCGCCCAGGCGATGTAATCCCGCAGGTATCGCCACGCTAGATTGTCGGGTTTGTCGTCCTTGCCGTATTGATGGGGCGGCATGTCGCGGTGGCCTTCCCATTCGCGCAGTTCTGGCCTACCAGCCTGGCTTGGCTGGTGTTGCGNCTGGTCGCCGGTGGCCGGATCAATATTGTGTACGCCATACAGGGCTGTAACCGGCGGTTGGGCGTCGGAAGGGTGGTAGCCTTGCCAGATCCGTTCCAACGGCGTTTCCCACAGGATGTTGAAGCGTTCCTTCCAGCCCAGCCGCCAGAAAANACCAGGGTCACAGGCAAAAATCTGGTCGATCAGTTGTGTGTTGGTTTCCCCGTTATACAGGTACAGTGGGTATTCCAGCGGCAGCAGGGCGATGTCGCCGGGTTTCAGCACCTGTTGGGAACGGTACAGGATATAGGGCAGCAGCATGGCGGCGTTCACTCCCTGGTTTATCACCGGGCGCTGGTAAGCTTGGCTGATCAGGCTGGAATTGAGGCCAAACAGGGCGTTGGAGCCGGAGACAATCACGATCTTGGGTTGGTGGATGGCGTCCGCCGCCCGTTGTTTCAGCTGATAGGCGTGATACACCCACGAGGGCGTGGGGTTGCCGACCTGCCCATAAACAAGCCCCAGCCACACGCAGGCGGCCAAAGGAAGCCTGCCGGTAACGCTGCCCAGAATTGCATGCCGTTCCTAGAAAACAAAATAAATAAAACTCTGCGAGGGGTCGCTGGCCATCATTTTCAGGCTCACAAACAATAAGGTGCCCGCCAGTAAGCCGTGCCCTGCGTGTAAGCGGATGGCCGTCGGATTTTCCTGCCAGCGGGTATATTGCAGCCATTGCAGGGTGCTGGGAAGCCNCCACACCACGATAAAACCTGCCAGCAACCACGCTAGTGTGGGGAGGTTCTGTGCCGCCACTACCTGGGTAAAATCGGGATATTGCCACAGGGCGTTGAAATAACGCCATGCCGTTGGCAGGGTTTCCGCCCGGAACAGCACCCATAACAACGAGACCAGCAGGAATGTCAGCAGGATGGAGCTGAGTTTCCAGGACGGACATTTAACTATTTTTGCTATACGGTGGCTGATCACCAGCAGCAGGCCATGCAGACCGCCCCACAGGACAAAAGTCCAGCCAGCACCATGCCATAAACCCGCTAATAGCATAGTAATCAGTAGGTTGAATGTCTGCCTCCATGTTCCAAGACGATTGCCGCCCAGTGGGATATACAGGTAGTCACGCAAGAATCCTGATAGCGTAATGTGCCAGCGCCGCCAGAAATCGGTGATGCTGGCCGCTTTATAGGGCGAGTTGAAATTGATGGGCAGCCAAATGCCAAACAGCAGGCCGAGGCCGATGGCCATTTCCGCATAACCGGAAAAATCAAAATAAATCTGAAATGTGTAAGCCAACATGCCCTGCCAGGCAATTATCGTTTCTAGCGGTTGGGAGGCCGCAGCATTGGCGAAGGCCGGATCACTGATGGTTGCAAAATGGTCAGCCAGCACCACTTTCTTGAACAGGCCGATACTAANAAAATTTATTCCCAAGCCAGCTGTCCATAAATGTGTTCTTGTAATGGAAAGTTGTGTAAACTGCGGCATCATTTCACGGTAGTGCATGATCGGCCCCGCAATCAGGTGCGGGAAGAAGCTGACAAACAGTAGATATTGGGGAAATCTGAACGGGTTTATGACTTGGCGGTGTATGTCGACCAAGTAGGCGATCTGCTGAAAGGTGAAGAAAGAAATCGCCAGCGGTAGGGCAACTGCCATCACGGAACTTCCACCGAAGATGCTGGTCATAAATCCAGCATACTTGAACCAGCCCAGCAATAGCAGGTTAAAGCCTACACCAAGCAGCAAGGCAAAGCGTTTTCCCTGGCCGATCAACCGCCCCATGAAAAAATTGCTGGCTACGGACGCCAGCAATAACGGCAGGTTCCACAGGTTCCATTGGCTGTAAAAATACAAGGATGCGAGTGTCAACCAGCTTANGGCCAGTTCTTTTCTGTTGATATAAAACAGGAAGAGAAAGCCGGTCAGTGCCACAGGAAGAAAGTGAAACAGGAAAGCATAAGAGTTGAATAGCATGATGGGTTTTTATCAGAGCAATTTGTTCGTTTTATGTGATCAACATCACATAATAAGTATCTATACTTATAGTACCCTATTAAACAGGAGTGGTTCTATGGTTTGCAGGAGGTATCCAATGCAACTGATCCGGGCAATCGTTTTTATCTTTCTGGTCATGTTTGGCGCGCTGGCGATGGCGCAACCCAATGCCCCAGGCCAGCCGATCGGGAAGGTTCTGTTTTCAACAGGCGACGCCTATGCTGACCAGATAAAATTGCAGGCAGGCTCACCCATCTATATTGGCCAGACACTATCAACTGGCAATGTGGGGCATCTGCACATCCGCATGATTGATGGGGCTTTTTTGAGCTTGCGCCCTACATCATCTGCCAAAGTGGCGCTCTATACGGTTGATCTGGATGATCCCGCCAACACCAAGATCCGAATCGATGTGCAGCATGGGGTTGTGCGTTCTGTCACTGGCAAGGGTGGGGAAGAGAACCATTCGGCTTTTCGTCTGAATACGCCGGTTGCCGCCATCGGTATCCGGGGCACTGATTTCATCGTTTATACGGATGCCATTTCTTCCGTGGTTGACCTTCGTCAGGGGGTATCGCAATGACTCCGTTATCCGATACTTGCAGCCCCTATACATTGGGAATATGTAATGACGGGCAATCTGTCACCTTGGCGGATCGTGATCCAGGCTTGTTGGCGGAAGTCAGCGCCGCGCGTCAGAAAGCGACCCGCGTCAGCAAGGCCAGCGCTGTGATCGTTCCTGATAAGATTGAGCCTGCGCATCCAGCTGAAGACCAAAGTTTGAAACAGGCTAAAGAAACACCTGTCGTTATCAGTGTGGCACCAGCGGCGGAAGTGAAAACGTCTGGAACCACAAGCGATACGGCTAATGGCCAAACAACGGATGGAAAGAAAGACGCTTCCTCGACGTCCTCCACTACAGACACTAAATCTGCTGCAACTACAACCAGCAGTGATTCGTCAAAAACGTCCACAGGCTCAACGGCAGTTGCAAACACTTCGACGGCAGGAGCCAGTTCAACAGGCGAAAGCAAATCCACGACGGCTACTACCGCGACAGTGACAGGTGCCACGACAAACGAGAGCAAAACCAGCAGTACTGCGGCTGCATCCACGGGGTCAACGGTAGCCAGCGACAGCAGGGCTACCGCCGGAACTGTCGCTACGGGGTCTACCCCTTCTACCACGGCAAGCTCAACAGCATCCAATGCGGCGACTACAGTGACGACTGCTGGTGGGACAACGGTGACGTTCGTAACGCCCTCCACATCCACGGCAAGCACAGGTTCTGTAGGTTCTGCTGTCAGCGCCACCAATGTGGCGACCACCAGCGCAGGTGCCACGGTTGATGTTGCATCCATTGCGCCAGTGACGGCGGAAGTTGGGGCGAAAGAATCGGTAACGTCTGAATTGGCCAGCCGGGTCATTACCCAAGCAGCTACAGACAGTACGCTCAAAGAGGTTGAAAAGGCTGCGGCGGAAACAGCCCCGACTGTCCCTGTCGTTTCAACGCCACCTGTTGCCGAAGCCAAAGCACAGCCATTTTATTGGGGGCGTTGGTCGGACTATGTAGAAAAGGGGAACGTGGAGCAAACTATGCAGTATCTGCGGAGCAAAGGCCAGATTCTGGGTGGTAACGATGTCATGTTGTTGGCTTCCACTGAGATGAATGCGCCTACGTTGCCAAAGACTGGAGAAGTCAGCTTTAAAATGGACAAGGCAGAAGCGCATGTATTAAAGGGCGGCAATCTGCATGATGCTAGCGTGAGTAATCCTGCCCTTACTGTCAACTTTGACCAAAATAGCTTTAAGACCAGTTTGGATGTGAATTCCAACGCTTTGGCCAATGGTTCGGAGCACCTGAACGCCAATGGCGCACTTGACCCCACTACCGGGGCATTGCGGAGTGGCATCATCGACTCCAATATGACGGTTATTGGCAAAGTGGCAAATGAAGCCAGCCATGCGGCCTATCTGTTTAACCAGGAAAGCACTGGTATTGTTGGTGCCGCCAGCTTTGTCAAATAGAAGGGGTGGAAAGGATCGGTTGATTGTTTAGGTATCGTGCAATTTCCATTTTTTCATCCTGCTTATGCTGGTTGCGTATGTCTTTACGCAACCAGCTTTCCGCCCGTCCATCCTTAAGCGCTTGGAATACATCGCTTATGACCTGAGAATGCAATTCTCAACTTCCCCTGAAGTGAATGATCCGCGTGTTGTTGTGGTCGATATTGACGACGACAGCATGAAGCGGGTAGAGCGTTGGCCTTGGTCACGGGATAAGTTTGCTCAACTGATAGCCAATCTAAAGTTGGATTATCAAGTGGCTGAAGTGGGGCTGGATGTGATGTTCGTTGATCAAGTTTGCAATGGGCAGGCGAACGACCAGCGATTAATCGATATTTTCCACCAATATCCACCTGTTATGGCGTTGTCGCTACAAACCGAACTCAAAGAGGGGGAACCCCAATCCCGTAGCGGTGAGCCTGGCAAAGGTGTGGACTTGCAAGGGATTGGGGGCGTTTCGCCAGAACACGCATGGTGGGGGCAAGCATTGGGCTATGTCGGCAATCTTGCCGATTTTCTTGGTTCCGAATCGGCTGTGGGGCATATTTCACCTAACCGCGACCTGGATGGGAAGGTCAGGCGCATCAGCCCTATTTTCCAATGGGGTGGGCAATTTTACGACACGCTTTCCATGACGATTGCTCGCCAGTATTTTGGCGCTTCTTCCTTGTATTGGGATAACAGCTTGGATAATTGGCTGGATTCTCCCAAGCTGCGTTTGGGTGCCCCTGATTCACTCATGTACATGCCTGTCAGCATCTATGGCGATGTCCTGATCCCGTATAGCGCTGGAAACCGCTTCAGTGCCTACCGCCGCGTGTCCGCCGCTGACATACTGGAGAAAAAGTATCCACTTGATGCGTTGGCTGACAAATTTGTCCTGATCGGGACATCCGCTACAGGGCAAGCGGACACTGTTGCCACGCCGCTGACAACAGCGTTGCCTGGAGTGGAGGTGCATGCCGCTTTGCTGAGTGCCTTGCTGGGTGGGATTCTTGACCAGCAGCAGCAATTCAAAATTCAACCTGCCAATGAGAAATGGTTACAGCTTGGGGTATTGGTGCTGTTGACAGCCTTGTTATGGCTGGCGGGGCGTTCTGGTGTGTGGGGAATGTTGGTGGCGGCACCGTTATTGCTTATTGTCTGGAGTGGGTTCAATTACTTGCTATGGGCAAAGTTTAATCTGGCAATTGGTTTCTTGCCCCCTGCCTTGCTGATTCTTGCCGTTATGACTTATAGCATTGTTGCTGACTTGCTGGAGATTAATGCCCGTCATCAGCATGTCCGCAAGATGTTCAGTTACTACTTGCCAGCTGTGGTGGTGCAGCGTTTGGCTAGTGACCGTACCGGCACGGACTGGCTCAAGGCCGAGCGCCGGGATATGACAGTGTTGTTTGCTGACGTGTATGGTTTTACCTCAATGGCGGAGTCCCTGGATCCGGAAGCGGTGGCTGATATTACCTATCAGCTTTTTTCCAGTTTGACGGAAGTGATCCACCGGTATGGCGGGACGGTGGATAAGTATATNGGGGATGCCGTCATGGCGTTCTGGGGTGCCCCATTACCAGACCAGCATCATGCACTGAATACTGTCAAGGCTGCGGATGCTATGCAAAAGGCGGTCAGACAGTTGAATGAAACTGTATTTGTGGAAAAGAAAATCAGCATCAGGTTGGGGGTTGGTATCAATACTGGAACCATGGTGGTTGGCAACCTGGGCTCTTCATTACGTCACACGTATACCGTCATGGGATCCGTGGTCAATACGGCTTCAGCCATTCAACAGCTTACGCGGCGTTATCAGCGTGATATACTGCTTGGCGAAGAGACGGCCAGCCGTCTGCCGGATTCGATGAGTATTGATCTGGGTTTCACAGAAATCAAAAAGCTTACCCATAAAATCAAGATTTTTGCCTTGAATAGCAGCGGGATGGAATAAAAAGTCTTTCTGTTTTTGGGCTGATGAAAGGACGACGCCCTTGATGTCTTCAAAAATGTTTATTGGGGTTTACACCACGTTGGTTGCCTACCCAGCGCTAGGTTTTGCTGCTTCCTGCGGACAGGATCCTGATTATGCTTATGGCCTTCAATTACGTAGCCAGCATTACTTCGCAGAGGCAAAACCGGTTCTGCAAGGCGTGGTGCAGCGGGATCCATTTTGTATGGCAGGAAAATTGGATTTGGCACTGACGCATTTCAGCCTTGGCGAATTTGATGAATCTGAAAAACTGTTGCTGGAAGTAAAAGCGGCGGCCACTACCATCCCTGACCCCGCCGAAGCAGCCAGGGTATTGGAAACTATCAACAGCCATCTGGATAAAATTCCACAGTTGCGTAAAGAAGTGAACTTCCGCTCTTCCATGCAAAGGCTTCAACCGCAGCANGAAGCGCCCCCGAAGTTGCAGGTGGCTGCGTCGGTGGGGGTGGGTGACAATGTCAATGGCGGCTTGCATTTTGACACGTTGACTTTTGGCGCGGATAACACCACTTATGTGCTGGCGGAGAAGGCGAAAGCGCATGGTGGGAGCTTTACGGATGTGGAGGCCGCCTACCACCATGATCTGCCTGCCTCAATAGCGTTGGATGGCGCGGCCAGCATGCGCGATAACCACCTGGGCGCGGAATATGATGTGGGGACGTTGCGTGGTAGCCTGAGCATGAAACCGAAAGGGTCACCAGCAAAGCTGGATACCTCTGTTGTTTTGTCCGGTGGCAGTTTTTATCTGTCCGGGACGCTTTATCGTCAGGATATGGCGCTTGGTGCCCAGGTTTCGCCGAAAGCATTTGGCCGGAAAGTCAAACTCAGCTATCAATTGACAGACAGTGACTACAAGACGGTTGAGGATACTGACTCCCGTTTCCATAAGGTGAACCTTTCAGTCCCACTCACCGCAGACAAGCCGGGGCGCAAATATGGTGCCGGTTTGGACATTGGCTATCAATGGCCAGAATCCAGTGAACGGTTGGCCAATTACCAGGAAACTTCTGTGCGCCTGCGGTTGGCGTTGGAGCCTTGGCCNAGGCACGCCATTTCAGCAAGTTATGGGATTAGCCAGCAGCGTGACGCCGAATCCTATGCAGCGGCGTTTGGGAAGAAAAAACGCAATCTTGAGCAACAGGTGCTGGATATTGGTTGGTCTTGGCCTGTCGGCAACCGCATCACTTATGAAGCCAATTTTTANCGCAAAGCCGACTCCTCTATCAAGCTGTTTGAAACTTCCTCCATAGAGGCGACCGCAGGCGTCCGTTGGGAACTGGACTGAGGAATCCCCTTTATTCCTCATCCAGCATCCGCCGCAATCCCTCCACATTGGTCAGGTAGAGGCTTTTACCTTCACGCTTGATCAATCCTTCATCTGATAGCATGCCCAGTGCGCGGGAAATGCTCTCCCGTGTCGTGCCAAGCAAAATCCCCAAATCGTATTGCGCAGGCATGTTCCTGATACAAATAATCTGGTCAGGCCTGGCTTCGGNGGGAACCTGCGCAGTCAAGTATGCAGCCAGCCGGTTGGCGATGTTTTGTTGCTGAAGAACCAGCCGATGCCAGTTGTTTTTGCGGATGATGGCCGCCATGTTCTGCATGATCCGGCGTGAGACCATCGGTACGTTATAAATCAGGGCTTCCGCATCCTTGGGGCTGATGGAGGCGACTTCGCTGCGGGCGGTGGCCTGCACCGCCGCCGAACGGGGGTAACCGTCAATAACCGCCAGTTCGCCAAAATGGATGGGGGCGTCAATAATTGCCAGCGCGACTTCCTGGCCTTGCCGGTTCATGTCCAGCATCCGCACTTGTCCGCTCAACAGGAAATAGAGGCGACGGGAGGTGTCGTTTCTTTCAAAGATGTAATCGCCTTTGCTGACTTGTTCAAAGCGGCATGCCTTCGCCAGGGATTCCATCAGGTCATCAGGTAAACCGGCGAGCAAAGGAACCTGCGCCAGTAATTTGGTGTGTAAAGGTTTGATCATGTGTTATAGACCCCATGCCGCGTGTCGTTTTACATCCTAAGCCAAGCATAGTCGAGATTGTACGATAAGTTTTGTTCATTTGCGTTCTAACGGGGATTCTTATGGCTATAGGTCGCCCGCCATTAATTTAAAGAGGGGTTCCCGTCAGATGCAAACCAGTAAAACATTATGAAATGGTATACCGCATTTCGCCATTATGCGCCAGCCATGGTCTGTTTTAGGTTGTCCGCGCAGAGATTGCACAGTCATATAATAAATTGATCACTATTTAGGCTATTGGGTGTTAGATTATAGGGCATGATTAGTCAATTTATTGTTACAAAAGAGAATTTTTCTACTGGGTCGGATCATTTAATCCGTAGGTATGCCTCGCTTTCCTGACAAAAACAGAGGTGTTGGACAGATGTTATTAATCAAATTTTGTGCAAATCATCAAATAAATTATTTTTGTGATTCGAATCACATAAGAACGGCGTCCATATTGATAACTTATGCGTCATGGACAACATACAAATAACTGATGTCCAAAAACTGTTCTCAACCAAGTCAATTTTTAAGGAGTAACACTCTAATGACAGTCGCAACCAATGCCAATGTAACTAAACTGTACATTGCTACTTTTGACCGCGCCCCAGACGGCGCTGGCCTGAACTACTGGGTCAACAACTCCGGCCTGAGCACGGAACAGATTGCCCGTAGCTTTTTTGACCAACCTGAAACTCAAGCTAAATACGCAGGCGTCGATACCGAAACCTTCGTAAAAACTATCTATGAAAACGTTCTGGGTCGTGAAGGTGAAGCTGCTGGTGT
Source organism: Candidatus Thiothrix singaporensis (assembly GCA_013693955.1). Classification (GTDB taxonomy): domain Bacteria; phylum Pseudomonadota; class Gammaproteobacteria; order Thiotrichales; family Thiotrichaceae; genus Thiothrix; species Thiothrix singaporensis. The sequence continues at coordinate 473,271 of CP059265.1, forward strand.
TTCTTACTGGGTAGGCGAGCTGAATGCAGGCCATATCACTCAGGATCAGGCTATCCTGGCGGTTATCGGCGGCGCTCAAGGCTCTGACGCAACCCTGCTGGAAAACAAAACCGATGTAGGTATTTACTTCGCTGAACACAACCAGGACAACAACCCTGACGCTTTCGCAGTCATCGATGAAACCAAACTGGATCAGAAATCTGTTGAGCTTTGCAAACAATGGATTGACGGCGACCTGCCTCAAGACGCAACGCCAAGCACTTACTATGTGCTGGATGACAGCCGTACTGATTATAACATCACTGGTTCTGACAAAGGTGATGTGTTTGTTGTGGAAGCATTCAAGTCTGCAACAATTCACGGTAAGGAAGGCAGCGATACCCTGGACTTCCAGGACTATTCGCCAGCAGGTGTGACGGTTAACCTGTCTACTGGTCTTGGCTGAATGGTATGAAATTCGACTGGATCGAAAACATCCGCGGCACTACTGGCAATGACACTCTGACTGGTAACTCTGATAAGAACATCCTGGTTGCCATGGGTGGTACCGACATAGTCGATGGTGGTGTAGGCGATGACCGTATCCTGTTCCAGAGTGTTGAAGATGTAGCCAAATCCACTATCAATGGTGGGCAGAATGAAGATACTCTGGAAATTACCGACCAGACATCTATCAATGTTCTTGCCAATACGTTCAACAATGTATCTGACGTAGAAATTCTGCAGGTCGGTTATGATGAAGAAGGCTCTCCATCGGCGGCTACTATTACCATGGGGGCGGCAGGCAATCTGCTGGGCGCTTTCAAGGAAGTGCGGGGTACTACTTCTTATGACAAAAGGGCAACCCAACCAATGATGTAATTCAGTCCGGCTTTTCTCTGGATGTCAGCAAGATCAAGCTGACCAGCATTGAAGAGCTGAAAGCAACGGCTGCTAACACCGCGATCACCATTGGCAAAGACACACTCACTTCTGTTACCAAAGTGACTGGCAATGCTGACGGCACTACTGATTTAGTGCTTGCTGCTAATACGGGAGATGTCTTTGATTTGACAACTCCAACATTTAGCAATATTGACCGCGTAGGCCAGCAGCAGGTCGCAGGCGCTGATGTTGCCAGCACTATTATTGTTAATCAGTCATTGATCAACTCATTGGCCTCTAGCGATAAAAATGATGGCTTTGGCGGAGTTCCTGCTGATGCTGTTGCTTCTACTGTCGGTGTTCCACCTGTTGCTTCTGCTGTCGGTGGTTTCACTGCCTCCACCCTGAAAGCATCTGGTATTGGTTTGGATCTAAGCGCACTGGCGGATGGCGACACTAACTTCAAGGTCATCCAGTTTGGTACTGCTAAGGAAGTAACCATTGGTAACGTGCAGGATACTGCTGGCGCATATGGTTCAGGTACAGCAGCTGACCTTACGGCATTGCGTACGATTACTGGTTCCGAGAATGATTCTGATTTGTTGCGCGTCAAGCCAACCACCAATAACGGGGGCAAGGACTTCAATCAGGACTTGACTTATCTGTCCTCGGGTGTACGCACAGGTATCAGCATCACCAAAGTGGAGCGTCTGGATTTTGAAGAAGTCAGCACCGTAGCGTTGATGAACGCCAATCTGACGGATGTAAAACAGATTTCCGGTGACGACGATACGAAATTGGTTGATGGCACTGTCATTGGCAACGATCTTGCTGATTTGAATGATAACGGCACTGTTATTGACACCACTTATGAAACTGCAACCGGTGGGTTGGATCTGAAGGGCAAGACACTGCAAAATATTGCAGGGTTTGGTAATAATGTTAACAACACTGTTACCATTGGTCGCGTTACTATCGATGGCAGCACTACGTGGGATAGCAACTTCAAGAGCTTGGACGTTGATAGTAGCCAGATCATTACTGCCGCAACAGGTGGTTCCTATGATTTCAGCTCTATCCTCACTGCTAATGCTGATACGGTAACTATCAATACGGCTGGTGTCGCCACCTTGACCGATCCAACAAAAGCTTTGGTAGATCGTTTTATCGGCGCTAATGCTTCAGACATCGTGAAAGGTGCGCAAGTCAGCATGAGCTATGATCTGGGTGGGCACGATGACCAGTTCCTTGGCACTAACACTGCAAATGAAGTCGTTTTGGGTGGTGCCGGTAACGATACCATTGCGCTGGGTGACAATACTGATGCATTAGCTCCAGCTATTGCTGGTGTGAGCAACCTGATGACTGCTGCGATGTCAGGTACCGGTACAGAATATCTTTACTTCCCATCAGCTGGTGGTGCTGCAGTTGCTATCTCTCTTGCAGCTGCCTTTGACGGTAAGGGTGCCTATGCTGATGGTGGCGCAGATGATGATGTCATTACATCCGGTGCAGGTAATGATGTATTGATCGGTGGTACAGGTAATGACACTCTGAAAAGTGGAGCCGGTAACGACATCCTGATTGCGGGTGAAGGGCTTGACATCCTGTCTGGCGGTGTTGGTCAAGACTTCTTGGCTGGTGGTGCTGGCAACGACCTGTTGGAAGGTAATGCTGGCGAAGACTTCCTGTACGGCGGTAAAGGTCAGGATGTACTGCGCGGCGGTACTGCTGCTGAGAATGCAACAGCGACTGATCCTGCTGGCCAGGTACTCGTGACCATTTCATCTTTGATGCGGGTGATTCTGGTGCTACCGAGAGTACAGTTGACATTATCAAGGACTTCCTGAGTCTGAGTGAAGCAACTAAAACAGGTGCCACCACTACTGCAGCAGATTCTGATAAGTTGTACCTGAATTGGTTTGCAACAGATGATGCTGGTAAGCTTGCTGTTAATGGTGTCACCTATGATGTGACTGCAAACTTCATTACAAATGCAGCCGATGCGACAGGTGGCGCTGCTGCTACGGATGGTGCTGCATATACAACTTTCTTCATGGATTTGGGCAATCTGTCAACAGGATCTGCTACCAGTCTGGAAGACGCCGCCAACAAGGCTTTGGACAAGTTGGCTGAGTTGTCTGAATTTGCAGCATTGAGTGTAAATCCTGCGAATAATACCTTTACATCAGCAGGAGCGCAGTTTGAATACGGTGGTAAGGAATATGTGGTCATTGACGCCTTCTCCGCATATACGGCGGGTGAGACGTTGGCTCAATTCCAGAGCGCTAATAACTATAGCGCTACCAATGACCTGATCGTTCAAATTAGCGATAGCACGGTGAATTGGTCAATGAGCGCCACTGACGTTGTTGTCACTCGTTGGGATTCAAGTGTTGGCTAAACTGTACTGCTAGGTAAATCTTTGAAAGATGAGGCCGGACTTTTGTCCGGCCTTTTTATTTATAGAAAAATATATTTACGCAATTAAATATTTAATAATTCGGAGTGACAGTAGTCACATAAGTCATTAAAAGGGTGTGATAAATTACAGCAAATAGCTGGAGGGCTGTTCAGGCTATTTGCTGAAGCATAATCACTACTTACAGGGTTTACGTTCATGGGTTTAAATCACTCCCCTCAGTCCGAGTTAAAGGAATTACTGCTATTGTCGCGCAAGTCGTTCCTATATGTCGGTCTGTTTAGNTTTTTTATTAATCTGTTATTTTTGACTCCTACTCTGTACATGATGCAGGTTTATGATCGGGTGGTTGGGTCACGCAGTTTTAGCACTTTGTTGATGATTACTCTGATTGTGGTAGCGATGTATGGCGTCATGGCGACACTGGAGTTCGCTCGCAGCCGTATCATGGCGCGCATAAGCACTCGTATGGATGTGGCAATGCAAGGGCGGCTGGTCGATGTCATGTTCCGTCATGCGCTACATAATCCTCGCAATGCGTCGACTGAGCCATTGGCAGATTTGAATACGATCCGTGGATTTGTGTCAGGTACGGGCATCTTTGCNTTNTTTGATGCGCCTTGGTTTCCATTTTATATGGCGATAATGTTCATATTCCACCCTCTCTACGGTTGGTTTGCGGTTATTGCGGGGGCTTTGACATTAGGGCTGGCGTTTTGGGTCGACAAGGCATCCTCCCCAATGTTGAAAGCATCCCATAGTAAAACTGTACAAGCCCGGTTATTGATTGATCGTAGCTTGCGCAACGCTGAAGTCGCAACCGCGCTAGGAGTGAAAAATGGTATTTTTCGTCGTTGGCAGGCAAGTCATAATGAGTCTTTAATGTGGCAGGAAGTCGGCAATGACCGTTCTGTTCTGCTATCTACAATATCAAAAAGTCTACGTATGTTGAATCAATCTCTTATCTTGGGTTTAGGGGCATATTTGGTCATTAATATGGAATTGTCGTCAGGAATGATGATTGCTGGTTCAGTATTGCTTGGCCGGGCTTTGTCACCGTTGGATCAGTTAGTCGCGGCGTGGAAACAGTTTGCAGCTACGAAACAATCTTGGATTCGCTTGAATGCATTGTTGGCAAGCTATCCTAAAACAGAAGCTCGGATGGAATTACCAGCTCCACAAGGCCACATGGGAGTACATAATCTAACCGTCGTTCCACCNGGAGGAAAGAATGCAGTATTGCGAAATGTTGTATTTGCGTTGAAGGCGGGTGAATCTCTCGCGGTTATTGGGCCGAGTGGCGCAGGAAAGTCTTCATTGGTGAGGGCATTGTTAGGGTTGTGGCCTGCGGTTGCTGGTGAGGTACGTTTGGATGGCGCTGATATTCGCCATTGGGATCGCGATCAGTTAGGGCATTACATTGGGTATTTACCGCAAGATGTAGAGTTGTTCGACGGTACTATTGCCGAAAATATTGCTCGATTTGGTGAGGTTGATGCAACTAAAGTGTTGGATGCTGCACAAATGGCAGGTGTACATGAATTAATTCTGCAATTGCCGAATGCTTATGATACCTTGATTGGNTCAAGTGGTGACGCTTTATCAGGTGGGCAACGACAACGTATCGGTTTGGCGCGGGCGCTTTATGGAAGTCCAGTTTTGATTGTATTGGATGAACCTAACTCCAATTTAGATGAAGTTGGAGAAATGGCTTTGTATAAAGCTTTGCACTTGCTTAAAGAAAAAGGTTCCACTGTAGTCATTATTTCTCATCGACCNGGTGTATTGAATCAAGTTGATAAAATATTGGTTTTGGTAGGTGGGGTGGTTACTATGTTTGGAGAGCGTCAGCAGGTTTTAGCACAATTAGCAGCAAAAACTAGTCAGTTACCTACTCGTGAGCGTGAGGCAGGAGGCAAATAATGGCGGCTCAACTGGCAAAAATCGAGATAGCAAAAATGCCATCGATAGCACTTGCGGGGTTGAAAACACCCGTGGAAGATAATGTGGTTCCATTACAAACAGATGATGTGGTTTATCAGCGTTTGGGGTTATGGATTTTAGTATTAATTTTTGGCATATTTGCAGTATGGGCAGCATTTGCTCCATTGGGAAGTCATGCAGTGGCCTCTGGAAAAGTGGTGGTTCAGGCTGAAAAACAGGTGATTCAACATCGAGAGGGGGTGATTGAGGAAATTTTTGTGACAGATGGAGACCGTGTAGTTCAGGGGCAGAAACTAATGCTGATTAGTCCTACGGATGCTAAAGCAGAAAAAGGTATTGTCATGGAGCAACTCCTGAGTTCCATGGCGTTGGAGGCTCGTTTAAATGCACAATTGGAGGGTTTTAAACAAATCAGTTTTCCTGTTGAATTAACTACTAGCAAGCATGAACGTTCTCAGTTCTTGATGATGGATGAACAGCAACAGTTCAAAGTAAGTACGGCTGCTGCTGCTGCTGAGGATACTGTCCTTGAACAACGGGTTCAGCGTTTGAGGGAACAATTACAAGGGACTGATGCCCAAATTGATTCACAGCGCGAATTATCTGTTTCCTATAGCCGTGAAATGAATGAGTTGCAGGGATTATTTGCCCGTCAGTTAGTAAGTAAACTGCAGTTGAATGAGGCCGAGCGCAATTATCTTTCTGTTAAAACCAAGATTGCGGAGTTGGAGTCCACGAAGGCGGGGCTTGGGGTACAAATTGGGGAGGCTGAAGAGCAGCTTGTGTTGCAGACTAATAATCGTAAAAAGGAAGTTGCTGATAAATTAAGTGATACACGTGCTAAAATTGCCGATTTGCGTAACCGACTGGATGCGGCGGATGATAAGCTCGAACGTACTGTCGTTACTGCGCCCATGGCGGGAACAGTTGTTAGTCTGGCTTACCATACTAAAGGTGGTGTAGTGCCGCCNGGCGGCAAAATTCTGGAAATTGTGCCAGATGCGTCAGGGTTTGAAGTGGAGGCGCAAGTCAGCATTACTGATATTGATAAAGTCCATGTTGGCTTACCAGCGGATATTCGTTTTCCAGCTTTTCCGGCAATATCTTTCCTAAAATCTACGCTTGGTGAAGTTACTTATGTATCGGCTGATGCTTTGGTTGATGAGACGCATGGCAAACAATATTACCTTGCGAAAATCAAACTTGATCCAGAAGGCGTGGATGATTTAGCTAAACATAAACTAAAATTAGTCCAAGGTATGCCTGCCGAGGCTTCTATAAAATCAGGTGAGCGTACTTTCTTGGATTATTTATTGAAACCAATATCAAGTATGGTTAATCATGCTTTTAACGAAGATTAATATGTTTGAGTTTTTCGGCTAACTTTGTAAAGAAATGGGTGAGTACATGCAAGCTTGGATGGAAGGTTATGAGTCTGATATTGAATACACTGCGGGTTATTTTCGAGAGCAGGAACCAGANTTTTTAAATTTATGTGCAATTGCTCATGCAGTTGAGCCGATCAATTTGGATAGAGGATTTGTTTATTGCGAGCTAGGGTGTGGGCAGGGTATTACCGCCTTAGCTATGGCTGCGAATTATCCAATGGGTAAGTTTTATGCTGTTGACTTTAATCCATCTCACATTGCTCGTGCTCGCAAATTAGCTGAGCAGGCTGAATTGGATAATATTATTTTTTTAGANAAAAGTTTTGCAGAAATTGTAGAAGATCGTTCTTTATTGCCTGAGTGTGACTTTATAACTTTTCATGGTATCTTTGCTTGGATATCGGAAAGCAATCGGCAGTTTATTTTGGACATATGCAAAAATCATCTTAAATCAGGAGGTATTGTTTATAACAGTTATAATGCTAAGCCTGGTTGGTCAATGGGTGAGCCTATACAGCAGTTGGTTTTGGCTTCAGGAAAGCTGTTTAATGGAAATAGCATTAGTCGCTTCGATAAAGCGGTGTCTTTGCTGAGAGAGTTGAAAGAATGTGCTCCNAGCTTTTTTACCATTAATAATGATTTAATTAATAAAAGGTTGTCGATATTGGACTCTAAGAATAAGAATTATTTGGTGCATGAGTATTTTAATGAAGGGTGGAGGGCATTTTATTTTACCGAAATTATGCATTATTTGGCATCAGCAAAGCTTGACTTCGTTGGCGCAGCATCTGTCGCAGCTTCTTATACAGATAGCTTATTGCCGCAAAAAGCTCGTGAGCTATTAGCAAAAATACCAGATCAAGGGAGTCGTGAGCTTTACAAAGATGTAATGTTGAATACCATGTTTAGAAAAGATATCTATATGCGTGGAATTAGTAATCGGTTGGATGCAAATAGACAGTTGGAGTTGTTAAGTAATGCGAAGTGGACGACTAATAAAGTAACTGACAATGCAGGCTCATCAGTTTTTAAGTTTAAATTGCCAACTGGTGAGGTCGAAGGAAAGGTTGAAGTATATCAGCCAATTATGGANTTTTTAAAGGTTCAACCCGCAACTTTTTCAGAATTGCAGGCGAGAACCGACATGATTTTGAAAGACTTGGTACAAGCTGTTCTATTTTTGTACCACGCTGGTATGATTGGAATCCAATATACTACTGCGCGCAATCAAGCAGCATCTCGACTGAATAAAGTGTTTGCTGAACAAGTATTCGTAATGCATGGAGATGGACAACTAGTTTTGCCAAATAGGCGAAGTTGTCTAATATTGGGTATAATAGATATGTTGTTTTATCATGCGGCATTAGAAATAGGTGAATCTGGGTCAGCTTCTGCGTTGGTGGAATATGTTGCTAAGGAGTTGGAATTTCGTGATATGAAAGTGAAGCATAATGGGTTCGAACTTGGCGGTAATGATATGCGCACTCGCTTGCATGAGTTGGAAGAAACGTGGCGCTGCAATGTTCTGCCTGTTTTGCGTAGTGGGGGAGCAATTATTTAACCTGAGTTTCGTTTAAGCAGGCAGGCTTCCGTTTCTGGAGTATGTTTGAGGTTCTGCACCAACCAAACAGCCACGGGAACGGAAGCCATGGAAGACAGTTTACTGGAATTGCTCTGCGACATAGACGATTTTTGCCAACAGTTCGTGCCGGACTGGAACCGCCGCCAACTGGAAAGCCGGGAACGACAACGTAACCGGGAAAAACGGTTGACGCTGGGTGAAAGCATGACAGTCCTGGTTCATTTCCACCGTTCCAGCTACCGTTGTTTCAAGCATTACTGCCTGTATAACCAGGGGTGGCTGCATTCAGCCTTTCCGGAACTGACCAGTTATTCCCGGTTTGTTTGCCTGATGCCCACCACCCTGATACCGCTGTGCGTCTACCTGATGGGGCGGCGGGGAACACAGACCGGGATCAGCTTTGTCGACGCCACCTCCATTGCGGTGTGCCATAACCGCCGCATCCACAGCCACAAGGTGTTCAAAAGGTTGATCTGCCCCAGTAATTCCGGACACCCGGTTAAGTGAGTAAACTCCACAACCGAGGTGAACCATGAAGACAGCCACAACCCGTAGACATCATAGCCCGGAATTCAAGTCAGAAGCTCTGAAACTGGCAACCCAAACCAGCGTGCCATCAGCAGCCAAACAACTGGGCTTGCAGGAATCGCAACTCTACAACTGGCGTGCTGCGGCCAACCGCAAAGCCAGCCAGAGTGAACGGGAGGCCACGCTAGCCACCGAGAATGCCCGCCTGAAACGCCAACTGGCCGAACAGGCTGAGGAGCTGGCCATCTTAAAAAGGNNCGGCAGCCCACTTCGCACAAAACCAAAAGTAGGACGGTACCAGTTCATGTCCAGGCACCGGGATGAATTTTCCCTTGGCCGTATGGCGTCGGTGTTGGGCGTGTCGCGAAGTGGGCATTACGGCTGGCTCCGTTCACGTGACAAGTCAAGCCCACGTAGTCTTGTCCGGCAGGAGCGGGATGAACGTGTCAGCAACGCATTCCAGCAAAGCAAGGGGCGTGATGGCTCACGGCGTATCCAGGTGGCGCTGGCCGAAGGCGGCCATGCCTGCAATGTCAAAACCATCGCCGACAGCATGAAACGCCAGGAATTGGTCGCCAAGGCAGCCCGTCCGTTCAAAGTCACGACGGATAGCCAGCATAACCTGCCCATAGCGCCCAACCTGCTGGAACAGGATTTTTCAGCAACCGCCCCAAACCAGAAGTGGGCTGGTGATATGACCTACCTGCTGACCAGCGAAGGCTGGCTGTACCGNGCCGTCATCATCGACCTGTATTCCCGCTGTGTCATCGGCTGGGCAATGGGGCGGATGACGGCTGACCTGGTTTGCAATGCCTCACAAATGGCCTTGTGGCGGCGGCAGTTTCCGCCTGGGGTCATCGTCCACAGCGACAGGGGCAGCCAGTATTGCTCGACCGCTTACCGTAACCTGCTGGCTGGCATGAANTTGCAGCAAAGCATGAGCCGCAAAGGCAACTGTTGGGACAACGCCTGCGTGGAAAGCTTTTTCCATTCACTCAAGGTGGAAGCCATTCATGGCGAACCCTTGATGAACCGGGAACAAATGCGACAGGCCGTGTTTGAATACAGTGAAGTCGATTACAACCGTAACCGCAGACATAGTGCGCTGGGCTATCTTAGCCCGGTGAATTTTGAGAAACTGAAGCTCGCTTAACTCAGTGTCCGGTTTTACTGGTACAGATCAGTTCTGCCCCAGCAGGTTATCAAACACCGCCAGGTTGTGGTTGCTGTTGGTGGTGGCCTTGAACTTGCGGGCAGCCTTGGCGACCAGCCCCTGCCGGTTCAGGCTGGCAGCAACGGTTTTGCGGTTACAGGCATTGCCTTGCCCCATAACGGCTCTTGTGCAGGACAAACAAGCGGGTAACCTCCTGATCAAGTTTGGCTTTTTGCTGCTGGCGGCGTTGGTTGCGCCCCACTTGCCCCAGCCATTCATAGTAACCGCTACGGGAGACCCCGAGCAGGCGGCACTGGGTTTTTAGCTTGAATTGGGCGTTGTGTTCCCGGATAAAGGCGTAAGTAACTATCCAGAAGTTTCCACGCACGATTCTCTGCGGATGTAAACTGATGGCTTGTCACTCAGGAATGCCAGCACCGATGAAGTTTGCCCAGCCGATCCCGGAAGAAGTCCGCATCACTTTGCAAGAAATGCACATGAACCACCCGACGTTTCGTTGCCGCCAACGCGCCCAGGCGATTTTGTTGAGCGCACGGGGCTTCAGCATTGCGGAACTGTGGTCAATTCTGGAGGTGAGGCGTGACGCCATCAGCGGCTGGATCGACCGTTGGGAAAGCGAAGGGCTGCTGGGGCTTTATGACCGTCCCCGGATAGGCCGTCCCAGCATTTACACCGGGGCGGAAGTCAATCTCTTGAAAACCCTGGTGGACGAAGAGCCGCGCCAAATCAAGACAGCGCAAGCCAAACTGGCTGACATGACCCAAAAGACAGCCAGCACCAGCACCCTGAAACGCCTGTTAAAAAAATTCCAATATCTTTGGAAATGGATGCGCAAATCATTGAAAGATAAACGTGACCCCACGGACTTTGAGCGCGAAAAGGAACTTCAGGCATTCCTCCATCAGCAAGAGTCTGCGGGCAAATTGCTCATTTACCACTTCGATGGCTCAGGTTTCACCACCACGCCTTGCGTCCCCTATGGTTGGCAGAAACGGGGAGAAGCGCACAGGTTGCCCACCGCCCATGGCAAGCGCCTGAATGTGTTGGGTTTTATGAGCTTGGGCAACGGCAGTTTGTTCCACACAGTGGAAGGGCGTGTTGACTCACAGGCGGCCATTGCGGCCTTCGATGCGTTTGCCGCTCGCTATGCCGAAGCATTTGCCCAAACGAAAATCCCTTGCCTTGTCATTCTGGACAACGCCCCGATACACACCAGCAAGACCTTCCTCGACAAACGTGATGACTGGATGTTGGCGGGGGTNTTGCTTACATTTTTGCCAACCTATAGTCCTGAACTCAATCCTATCGAAATGCTCTGGCGAAAAATCAAATATGAATGGCTGCCACTGGATGCCTATAAAAGTTACAAGGACATGAAGGAGCAGGTGTTGGCTGTACTGGATGAGTTCGGCAAAAATACACGATAACTTTTGGATAGTTACTTACTTCACTTGAGCTGTTTCGCAAAGTACGCGCTGGCCTTTTTAGGATGGCCACCTCTTCCTGCGCCACTGCCAGTTCACGGCGTAGGCGGGCGATTTCGGTGGCCTGCTCCTGCTCACGCTGGCTGACCGTCTGTTGGTGCTGTTAATTGTGATTCATGCAGGCCTAACTGCCGGGCTGCCTCAGGGACACCCACCCGTTCTGTCAGTTTCAGGGCTTCTGCCTTATGGCTGGCAGCGTGGCGGGTATAGGGTTTTGTGTTGGTTTTTGCGGTTTTCATCGTTCACCTCAAGGTCAAGTACGTAGTGTGCTCACTTCTTGCTGTGTCCGGAGAGGCTGGGCCGGATCAAACTCTTCCATGGCTTCTGTTCCCTTGGCTGTTTGGTGGCGTAGGAACCTCAAACATACATCCAGGAACGGAAGCCTGCCGGCTTAAAAAACTCAGGTTATTTAGGTATTTAAAGTTATTTTATTATAGAAACAACAATTATTATTTTTTGGCTGAGGGAGTTGAGTATTCCTTCAGCCGTATTGGTTTGCAAAATTAAAAATAATCCATAAAAGAAGTGTATAAATTATAATCTCCATATGTGACGTTTATCACTAGACTCATCAAGATTATTTAATATAATTTGCTATTAATTAATAAAACTGTTGAGAGTTTATCAGTTTTATTGTTTTCATGGGCAGTGGGTGTCTGGGGCTTGATTGCGGAACGTAGATGGTCTTTGCCAATGAATTTTCCTGCAAGTTTTTAAGGACAGGGGAAACCTCATGGTTGCGTATAATCTGATGATACCCAAAATGGGCGTGTCGTTGTTATTGCTTTTGATACTTGTTTGCTGCTTGGGGCAGCAACCTGGGTATGCAGACACAACCTTGGGGATGGTCAGCCCGGCGAACAACAGCACGCTGGCGGGGAGCAGCGCCACGTTCAGCTGGTCGGCTGGCGGCACGTCGGTGACGGCGTGGTGGCTGTATGTGGGCAGCACGTCGGGCGGTACGCAATACTTGGACACAGGCAACCTGGGGGCATCCGTCACCAGCCGGACGGTGAGTGGCCTGCCGACGGACGGCAGCACCGTGTACGTGCAGTTGTGGTACCTGTCGGGCAGCTGGAAATCGTTGAGCTACACCTACAAGGCCGCCAGCCCGGCGGCAGTTCCAGCCATGACCAGCCCGGTGGCGGGTTCCACTTTGAGCGGAAATAATGCAATTTTTAACTGGACTGCAAATGGAGCCGCCGTTACCGCTTGGCAATTATTGGCAGGTAGCAGTGTCGGTGGTGGCCAGCATTACGATAGTAATGAATTAGCGACCAGCTCTCTTAATAGTTGGGCGATAAGTGGCTTGCCGACGGACGGCAGCACCGTATATGTGCGGCTGCGTTACCAGATCGGGGGCGTCTGGTCCCAGGACTACACCTACAAGGCGTACAGCGCGGGCGGTGGCTCGACGCTGGGGATGGTCAGCCCGGCGAACAACAGCACGCTGGCGGGGAGCAGCGCCACGTTCAGCTGGTCGGCTGGCGGCACGTCGGTGACGGCGTGGTGGCTGTATGTGGGCAGCACGTCGGGCGGTACACAGTACCTGGACACGGGCAATCTGGGGGCGTCCGTCACCAGCCGGACGGTGAGCGGCCTGCCGACGGACGGCAGCACCGTGTACGTGCAGTTGTGGTACCTGTCGGGCAGCTGGAAATCGTTGAGCTACACCTACAAGGCCGCCAGCCCGGCGGCGCCCGGCGATGACCAGCCCGGCAGCGGGCTCCACCCTGTCGGGGAGCAGCGCCACGTTCAACTGGGGCGGCAACGGGCCAGTGTGACGGCATGGCAGCTGCTGGTGGGAAGCAGCGCGGGCGGCTCCAACTACCAGGACAGCGGCCAGCTGGCCAGCACCGTCACCAGCCGGACGGTGAGTGGCCTGCCGACGGACGGCAGCACCGTATATGTGCGGCTGCGTTACCAGATCGGGGGCGTCTGGTCCCCAGGACTACACCTACAAGGCGTACAGCGCGGGCGGTGGCTCGACGTTGGGGATGGTCAGCCCGGCGAACAACAGCACGCTGGCGGGGAGCAGCGCCACGTTCAGCTGGTCGGCTGGCGGCACGTCGGTGACGGCGTGGTGGCTGTATGTGGGCAGCACGTTGGGTGGTACACAGTACCTGGACACGGGCAATCTGGGGGCGTCCGTCACCAGCCGGACGGTGAGCGGCCTGCCGACGGACGGCAGCACCGTGTACGTGCAGTTGTGGTACCTGTCGGGCAGCTGGAAATCGTTGAGCTACACCTACAAGGCCGCCAGCCCGGCGGCGGCTCCGGCGATGACCAGCCCGGCAGCGGGCTCCACCCTGGCGGGGAGCAGCGCCACGTTCAACTGGGGCGGCAACGGGCCATGTGACGGCATGGCAGCTGCTGGCGGGAAGCAGCGCGGGCGGCTCCAACTACCAGGACAGCGGCCAGCTGGCCAGCACCGTCACCAGCCGGACGGTGAGCGGCCTGCCGACGGACGGCAGCACCGTATATGTGCGGCTGCGTTACCAGATCGGGGGCGTCTGGTCCTACCAGACTACACCTACAAGGCCGCCAGCCCGGCGGCGGTTCCGGCCATGACCAGCCCGGCGGTGGGCTCCACCCTGTCGGGGAGCAGCGCCACGTTCAACTGGGGCGGCAACGCCAGTGTGACGGCATGGCAGCTGCTGGCGGGAAGCAGCGCGGGCGGCTCCAACTACCAGGACAGCGGCCAGCTGGCCAGCACCGTCACCAGCCGGACGGTGAGCGGCCTGCCGACGGACGGCAGCACCGTATATGTGCGGCTGCGTTACCAGATCGGGGGCGTCTGGTCCTACCAGACTACACCTACAAGGCGTACAGCGCGGGCGGTGGCTCGACGCTGGGGATGGTCAGCCCGGCGAACAACAGCACGCTGGCGGGGAGCAGCGCCACGTTCAGCTGGTCGGCTGGCGGCACGTCGGTGACGGCGTGGTGGCTGTATGTGGGCAGCACGTCGGGTGGTACACAGTACCTGGACACGGGCAATCTGGGGGCGTCCGTCACCAGCCGGACGGTGAGCGGCCTGCCGACGGACGGCAGCACCGTGTACGTGCAGTTGTGGTACCTGTCGGGCAGCTGGAAATCGTTGAGCTACACCTACAAGGCCGCCAGCCCGGCGGCGGCCGGCGATGACCAGTCCGGCAGCGGGCTCCACCCTGTCGGGGAGCAGCGCCACGTTCAACTGGGGCGGCAACGGGCAATGTGACGGCATGGCAGCTGCTGGCGGGAAGCAGCGCGGGCGGCTCCAACTACCAGGACAGCGGCCAGCTGGCCAGCACCGTCACCAGCCGGACGGTGAGCGGCCTGCCGACGGACGGCAGCACCGTATATGTGCGGCTGCGTTACCAGATCGGGGGCGTCTGGTCCTACCAGGACTACACCTACAAGGCGTACAGCGCGGGCGGTGGCTCGACGCTGGGGATGGTCAGCCCGGCGAACAACAGCACGCTGGCGGGGAGCAGCGCCACGTTCAGCTGGTCGGCTGGCGGCACGTCGGTGACGGCGTGGTGGCTGTATGTGGGCAGCACGTCGGGCGGTACACAGTACCGGACACGGGCAATCTGGGGGCGTCCGTCACCAGCCGGACGGTGAGCGGCCTGCCGACGGACGGCAGCACCGTGTACGTGCAGTTGTGGTACCTGTCGGGCAGCTGGAAATCGTTGAGCTACACCTACAAGGCCTATGATGCTAATGCGGTAGTGTTGACTGATCCATTTTTGTTGCAATGTTTTGGAGGAACCATTCCCAGTAATAGTGAATTGCGGGCTCTGACAACGTTCAGCTGCGACGGCGTCGACCTCTCCAGCGCCAGCCTGGCGCAGCTGGGCAACCTGCCCAACTTGCGCGAACTGGACTTGTCCCACACCAAGCTGGCCGACATCAGTGGCCGGCCAGCCTGACCAAACTGATCAGCCTGGACCTGCGGTTCAACAGCATCAGCAATATTGCCGCCCTGTCCGGCATGGCTAATTGCAAACCCTGGACCTGGGCTTCAATGCAATCAGCGACGCCACCGCCCTGTCCAACATGGGCAGCTTGCGGGAGCTGCACCTGGATGCCAACCAGGTCACGACACTGGGGACAGCGCTCAACAACAAGCCCGCCCTCACCAAGCTGTACCGGACGACAACCAACTGGCGGCATTGCCCACCCTGCCTTCCGGCCTGACCCATTTGGGGCTGGGCTACAACCGCCTGGACTCAGTCAGCGGGCTCGCCAACTTGACAGGGCTGCAAGTGCTGGTGCTGGACGGCAACCGCCTGGCCAGCCTCGCCGGATTGTCCGGCAAGACCGCCTTGCAGCAGCTCTACCTGCGCGGCAACAAGTCAGCCAGCGGGGTGGCGCTGTCCGACATCAGCCTGCTGTCCGGGCTGTCGCCGACCAACCTGACGACCCTGGAGCTGGGCTCCAACAACATCAGCGACATTGCCCCGCTGGCCAGCCTGAAGGCGCTGGCTGGGGCTGGAAGGCAACAGCCCGGCAACGCCGCCGCCCTGTCCGGCATGGCTGGCTGGCCAACCTGACCTGGCGTGCAACCGGCTGGTCACCACCAACGGCCTCCCCAGCCTGGGCGGCCTGTCCGGCCAGCTGCGCCTGGGGCACAACCTGCTGCTGGATGACGACCTCAGCGCGCTGGGCAGCATGGGCAACAGCTTCAGCCTGAGCCTGGAAGACAACTGCCTGGGCAGCGTTTCCCTGCCCGGCCAGATCAAGGTGTCCGGCGAAGCCTGGCAATTCCCCGCCGCCCGCTGTGGCGGCACCGCGCCGGTCGCCACCGGCAAGACCTCGGAAATCTACCAGGACACCGCCACCAGCATCCAGCTGGACGCCTATGACCCGAACAGCGACCCGCTCACCTTCCGGCTGGAAAGCCTGTCGGTCACCGGCGGCGCCTGAAGACGGCCAGCGGCGCGGCGGCGGCTGTCGGCGCCTTGCCCGGCAACAGCGTGCGGTTTGAGCCCAACAGCGGCTACCTGGGCGGCGCTGGCAGCTTCACCTTCTCGGTGGCCGACAGCAATGGCGAAAAGTCCCAGGTGGTGACGGTCGCCCTGCGGGTCATCCACCCGCTGCTGGACGCCTGCTACGGCTCCAGCATCCCCAGCGAGGCGGCGCTGGCCGCCACCACCTCATTCAACTGCGGCAACCAGGCGGCGGGTGGCGTGCCGCTGGACGTGCTGGCCACTACTTCCCGAACCTGGACACCCTGATCCTGGAAAATGACGGCCTGACGGACATCAGCGCGCTGACGTCCGCCAACTTCCCGCACCTGATCCGCCTGAACCTGAGCGGCAACCCGCTGGGCGTGGCACCTGACGGCGCTGGGCGACCGCCTGCCCAACCTGATCATGCTGTTCTGGACAACGCCCAACTTGACGATGCCGACCGGCGGCGCTGTTCGGCCGGCGGGCAGCCCCAGGCTGACCGGGTTGAGCTACCGGTGCTGCGGAACAACAGCTTCACCGGCATCCAGCCGCTGCTGCGCCTCAGCAACCTGCAGGTGCTGAACCTGGACGGCAACGCCATCCTGGACATCTCGGCGCTGTCGCCCGCCGCGCCCGCCGCGCTGCCCTTGCCGCTGCTGTCACAGTTGTCGGTGGACGGCAGCCGGTTGAAGGTGGCCAGCCTGCCACGCCTGGGCAGCCTGAGTTATCTGCAGGCGTCCCACAACTGCCTGGCGGCGGCGGACGTGCCCGCCTCGGCCACTGAGGTGTACTGGGGCGGCCAGCGCGCCCTGGTCAGCGGCGTCTGCCCGCCCTATGCGCCGTAAGCCGAGCCACCGTGCTTGCTGAAAGCCTGACTGGACGGGGTGGGAAGGGTTGTGTAATCTGACTCTTCCACCGTCCAGTCAGGAAACACCCGCTTGCTAACCTACCTCCTGCGCCGCTTGTTGCTGATGATCCCCACTTTGCTGGGGATTACCGTGGTTGTGTTCGCTGTCATGGCCATGTCCCCGGTGGCATCACCGCCCAGACGTTGGTCGGTGGGGCGAATATGAAGCCGCAGGAAAAGCAGGCGCTGATGGCTTACTACAACAAGCGCTATGGCCTCGACAAACCGGCTCCCCTGCAATACCTGCACTGGCTGAACAATGTTTCCCCATCGGCTTCACCCAGGATGAGCAGGGCAAATACACCGGCTTTTCCTTCGCCAAGGGCATGGATCTGGGAACCAGCTTCATGTACGGGCGGCCGTCAGCGACATCCTGGCCGAACGCATCCCGATCACGTTGCTGTTGAACCTCGTTTCGTTGCCGCTGATTTACGTGACGGCGATCATGGTGGGGGTGAAGGCGGCCACTGACCGGGGTGGGCGGTTCGATGTCTTTTCCAATGTGTCGATGCTGGCCTTGTGGTCGATCCCCACCATGCTGGCGGGTGTGTTGCTGATTGGCTTCCTCGCCAATGTGCAGTACCTGGAATGGTTCCCGACCGCCGGGATCAGCAGCCGCGAAGCGCAGGACATGCCTTTCCTGCCGCATATGCTGGGGGATAGGTTCGTGCCGGGCTATCTGCTGGATCGGCTGTGGCATCTGGTTCTGCCGGTGATTTGCCTGACCTATGGCGGTTCGGCGATGCTGGCGAAGCTGACCCGTTCTTCGGTGCTGGAAAATCTCCACGCCGATTACGCCCGCACCGCCCGCGCCAAGGGGCTGGAGGAAAAGGAGGTGCTATGGCGGCATGTGTTCCGCAATGGCCTGCTGCCTTTGATCACGTCGTCCGCCGGGCTGTTGCCTAGCCTGCTGGCGGGGTCGGTGATCGTGGAAAGCATTTTCAGCATCAACGGCATGGGGCAACTGGCGGTGGAGGCGGTGAAAGGCCGCGACCGTGAGCTGGTGCTGTCGATTACCTGGATCAGCGGTTTCCTGACCTTGATCGGCTACCTGATTGCAGATTTCTGTTACACATTGGCAGACCCGAGGGTGACGTATGACTGAGATGACGCATGCGGTCAGCCGGGAGTCAATGGCGCGCCGTATCTGGCGCAAAACCTTGCANGGGGCAGGCGTCAAGCTGGGGCTGGCGTGGATCGGGCTGTTGGTGGTGATGGGCGTGTTCGCCCCATTCCTGGCCAATTCCATGCCGTTGCTGATGAGCAAGGGCGGTGAAATCTCTGCGCCGGTGCTGGCTTACCTGAGCGTGGAGGATGTGGTGGTGTTGGCGCTGTTCGCGCTGGCGGTGATTCTGGCCGGNACACCGCTCAGTGGTGGCAAGCGCTTCTTGCTGTTTGTGGTGGGCGCGGCGCTGGCGGCGTTGCTGGCGAATCTGCTGGTGAAACCGCCGCAAGTGGATATTTACGATGTTTTCCGCACCCCTGCCTATACCGATGTGGACTGGCGTATTATGCCGCCAGACCCGTATGCACCCACCGATTATCTGCGCGATTATGGCGAAACCGGCCTGGAGGCTCCGCTGGCGGCCAAGGCGCTGGCGCAAGGGCGCGTGCACCTGATGGGGACGGAGGAAAATGGCGCGGATGTGTTCAGTCGCATGATCCATGCTTCCCGCATCGCCCTGAGCATTGGCCTGATCGCCACCGGCATCGCCATGGTGATCGGGGTGATATTGGGCGGGTTGATGGGGTATTTTTCCGGGGTGGTCGACATGATCGGCATGCGCCTGGTGGAAATNTTTGAATCCATCCCGACCCTGTTCCTGTTGCTGACGTTTGTCGCGTTCTTCGGGCGCAGCCTGTACATGATGATGGTGATCATCGGCGTCACCAGTTGGTCGGGGTACGCCCGCTACATCCGCGCCGAATTCCTCAAGCTGCGCAAGCAGGAATATGTGCAGGCGGCGGTGGCGAGTGGTTTGCCCCTGCCGTCGATTTTGTTCCGCCACATGTTGCCGAACGGGGTGGCACCTTTGCTGGTGGCGGCCAGTTTCGGGGTGGCTTCGGCGATTCTGGCAGAGGCGACCCTGAGCTTCCTCGGCCTGGGGCTGGTGGGCGAGCCGTCCTGGGGGCAGATGCTGGATCAGGCGATCAAATCCTCCACTTTCAACTGGTGGATGGCGGCCTTTCCGGGCGGTGCCATTTTCCTCACCGTATTCGCCTACAACTTGGTNGGGGAAGCCTTCCGCGACGCCATTGACCCCAAGCTGTCGCGCAATGCGGGGTGCGCGGATGAGCGATACCTTGCTGGAAATCAAAAACCTGCGCACCTGGCTCAACAGCGGCGGGCGCACCGTGAAGGCGGTGGAGGATGTCAGTTTCAGCATCGGCAAAGGCGAAACCTTCTGCCTGGTNGGGGAGTCTGGCAGCGGCAAGTCGATTACGGCGCTGTCGGTGATCCGTTTGTTGCCGGAGGGGATCGCCTCGCATCCCGGCGGGGAAATCCTGTTCAATGGACAGGATATGCTCGCGCTGCCGGAGGCGGCGTTGCGGGGCATCCGCGGTTCGCAAATTGCAATGATTTTCCAGGAGCCGATGACCTCGCTGAACCCGGTGTTCAGCATTGGCGAACAGATCACCGAAGCCCTGCAACTGCATCATCCGCTGATGGGCGATGAGGAAGCGGCGGAGCGCGCCATCCAGGCGCTGGAGCAGGTGCAGATTCCCAAAGCACGGGAGCGTTTCCGCGACTATCCGCACCAGTTGTCCGGTGGGCAGCGGCAGCGGGTGATGATCGCGATGGCGCTGGCCTGTGAGCCGGAACTGCTGATCGCTGATGAACCCACCACGGCGCTGGATGTCACCGTGCAGGCGGAAATCCTGCGGCTGATGCGCCAGTTGCAGGACGATACTGGCATGAGCACGCTGTTCATCACCCATGATTTCGGGGTGGTGGCGCAGATGGCGCAGCAGGTCGGGGTGATGCAGCAGGGCAGGCTGGTGGAGGTGGGGCGCACGGAACAGATATTGCGCCAGCCGCAGCATGCCTATACGCAGCAATTGTTGGCGGCGGTGCCGGAGAATCTGGAGCGCAATAAGCATGCCCCCATCCTAGCCTTCCCCGCGGGGAAGGGACAAGAAGGCGCTCCGGATATGGAGTCCTCTCTNCCTTCCCCCTGCGGGGGAAGGGGTGGGGATGGGGGAAACCTGATTTCCATCCGTGATCTCAACGTCTGGTTTCCGATCAGGAAAGGCGTTTTCCGCCGCACGGTCGATCATGTGCGGGCGGTGGACGGTGTGTCGCTGGACATTCCCAAAGGGCGGATTGTGGCGCTGGTGGGGGAGTCCGGCTGTGGGAAAACCACGTTGGGACGGGCGGTGCTGCAACTGGAGAAACCGACTTCCGGCAGCATCCGGTTACGCGGGCAGGAGCTGGTCGGGCTGTCCGCGCGCGAATTGCGGCCACTGCGCCCGCACATGCAGATTGCGTTCCAGGATCCGCATTCCTCCCTCAATCCGCGCCTGTTGGTGGAAACCACCCTGACTGAGCCGCTCAAGGCGCACGGCATGGGAGCCACCCACGAAGAACGCATTGAGCGTGCCGCACAGATTTTGGAAGGCATGCAATTGCCGCGTGACGCCCTGTGGCGTTATCCGCATGAGTTTTCCGGCGGTCAGCGCCAGCGCATCGGTCTGGCGCGGGCGTTGGTGCTGAATCCCGAGTTCATGGTGTGTGATGAAATCACCAGTGCGCTGGATGTGTCGGTGCAGGCCGAAATCCTGCAATTGTTGCTAAAAATCCGTGCGGAACATAACCTGACATTGCTGTTCATTACCCATAATATTGGTGTGGTGGAATACCTCAGCGACCAGACCGTTGTCATGTACAAGGGCAGGATTGTTGAACAAGGGGCGACCGCTGCTGTTTGCGGCGACCCGCAGGACGCCTATACGCAGAAGCTGCTGGCCGCTGTGCCGAGGCTGACGGTGTGATTCGCTGGCCTGAACGGTTGCTGTTATGCAATTGAAAATGGAGGAGAGAGGCATGCGCTGGGTAAAACTGGTTGTAGTCATGGCGGGCATGATGTCCGCTGCATCTGTGTCTGCCGTCCCGCAGTGGAACGGTTTGCCAGGAATGGGCGGGAGCCCTTATCCAAACCCATTTGGGTTTGGCAGTTCGCCTTTTCCTATGTTGAACCCCTGGGGTGGCGGCATGCCGTGGGCGGGCGGTGGTTTGTCACCGTGGAGTTACGGTTTTTCGCCGTTTTCCTCCCTGTCACCGTGGTCTGGCATGCCGATGCTGGGTTCGCCTTGGCCTCAAATGCCGATGCAGTCCGGAATGGGGAATCCGTTTGTGTTTTCGCCCCCAATGGCCTGTCAGGTGCGCCGGGGCAGTGGTCGGTTTACAGCTACAGCATACCGCTTGCCCCGACGACCAACCCTTACTCAGGTTTCGGGATGATGTCTTTCTATACGTTGACATCCCCACCACCTGACATTGCAGGCACTGGAATGCCCAGCGCGCCTTCCACTCCGGGCGTTTACCCGCGCCGCTATTAGGCGGTTCTCAGTCTTTTTCCAGAATTTCTCGCCGCAATCCTGGCACCAGAACTTTTGTTCNNTGGTATCTGACCAGTTTTTCCAGCCGGTGCGGCGCACCGCCATCACATAGCTGCTTTTGCAGTGTGGGCAGCCGATACGGCTGTGTTTTAGCCAGTCAAAATGGTGTATCTGGGAAAGGGGACGGGATGATGGGATGGCCACCAATGATTTGGATGCGCTGATCATAAGCTCAAGCCCTTGGACACTCAATAAACAATAGAAGTCATAGAAACTAATACAGCTTAGGGTAAAAATCAATCTTTTGCTGTTGCCCAGAATTTTCTATCGAGTTTATTTATGCATCATTGCTTTGCCACAGGTAGCGCCCAACCGCCAGCCAGGAGCCAATGATGCCAAGGAGGCTGCTGGTCAGCAGGATTTCCAACGTCATGCCGACATCCACGCCGCTGAGGGTGAAGGTGCTGCCATACAGGCTGGCCAGTTTGCTGACCGGCTCCACCAGGAACAGTAGTGCGACATGCACGATCACCAGGCTGAGGATACCGCCAAACAGCCCCAGCCAAATACCGTTGTAGATGAATGGGCGGCGTATGTAGGCGTTGGTCGCGCCGATCAGGCGGGTGACGCGGATTTCTTCCTTGCGGTTTTCGATGTCGAGCCGGATGGTGTTGCCCACCACCAGCAGCACGGTCAGCCCCAGCAGGATGGACACCACCAGCACGATGCGTTCGGCGATCCGCAGGATGGCGCGCAGCCGTTGCACCCATTCCACATCGATCTGCACATCGTCCACTTCGGGATAGGATTTCAGCTNTTTGGAAAACTTGTCGACATCGATGTCCAGATTGTCCAGCAGCCCCAGTTTGGGGGTGATGATCAGCACATGGGGCAGGGNGTTGTCATCCAGCGTGTCCAGCGTCTGGGCGAAGCCGGTGATCTTGCGGAAATCCGCCAGCGCTTCGTCGCGGGTGATGACGCGCACGTTGTCGATTTCGGGCAGTTCGGACAGCAGTTCCGCCCTATCCTTGGCCTGCTGTTCGGAAACGGACTGCTTCAGGAACAAGGTGATGGTGGGCACTTCGCGCTTGTCATCGGTCAGTGTCTGCATGTTTTTCAACAGCAGGTGCAGGCTGGTGGGCAGGGACAACGCAATCGCAATTGCAGCCAGCGTGANTCCGGTGGAGGCCGGGTTGAACCACAACCGTTCCATGCTGAAGCGGATCGCGCTTGCCTGCTGGTTAAGCCAAGCGATGAACGGGCTGGAGCTGGAGGGAACATTGCGTTTGGGTACGGCCTTCTTGCTTGTCGAGGTCGTCATCAGTCCACCTTTTGCAGCACAATGGTGCGCTTTTTCATCCGCTCGACCAGCGTGTGGTCGTGGCTGGCGATCATGACCGTGGCACCGAGCTCATTGAATTGGGCGAATGTATACATAATGTCCTGCGCCAGTTCCGGGTCGAGGTTGCCGGTCGGTTCATCCGCCAGGATGATGGTGGGCTTGTTGACCATGGCGCGGGCGATGCCGACCCGCTGCTTTTCACCGGCGGACAGCATCAGCGGGAAGGTTTTTCCCGCCCGGTCAGCCCCACCTTGTCTAGGGCGGCCTGCACACGGCGGCGGGTTTCTGTTTGCCCCATCCCCGCGATCCTCAGCGGCAGGGCGATATTGTCGAACACGCTGCGGTCGTACAGCAGGTGCGGGTCTTGGAAAATGAAGCCGATGCGGCGGCGGTAGCTGGGAACTTGGCTTCTGCCTAGCTGGTTGAGCGAACGCCCACCAATCAGCACGTCGCCGCAACTGGGGCGTTCCAGCAAAGCGACCAGTTTCAGCAGGGTGCTTTTGCCCGCGCCGGAATGCCCGGTGATGAACACCATTTCACCGGCTTCCAGCGTCAGGTTGACGTTGTACAGGGCAAGCTGTCCGGTTGGGTATTTCTTGCTGACCTGCTTGAATTCAATCATGGCGCTTAATTGTCCCCGGCTAACAGGGCGCTGGTGAACTCATAGGCATCAAATTCCTGCAAATCATCAATGCTCTCGCCGACGCCGATAAAACGCACCGGGATTTTGAGCTGTTCGGCGATGGCGAACAGGATGCCGCCTTTGGCGGTGCCGTCCAGTTTGGTGACGGTGATGCCGGTCAGCCCCAGCGCTTCATTGAACTGTTTGGCCTGCACCAATGCATTCTGGCCGATGCTGGCGTCCACGATCAGCATGATCTCATGCGGGGCGGAAGCATCGAATTTCTGGATGACGCGCTTGACCTTCTTCAGTTCATCCATCAGGTTGGTCTGGGTGTGCAGGCGGCCAGCGGTGTCAGCCAGCAATATGTCGATTTTGCGTGCCTTGGCGGCTTGCACGGCGTCATAAATGACGGAGGCGGAATCGGCGTTGCCTTGCGCAATCACCGGGATGTTGTTGCGTTCGCCCCAGATGGTCAGTTGCTCCACCGCGGCGGCGCGGAAGGTGTCGCCCGCCGCCAGCATGACCGATTTGCCTTCCTGCTGGAATTNTTTCGCCAGCTTGCCGATGGTGGTGGTCTTGCCTGCGCCGTTAATGCCGACCATCAGCAGCACGAAGGGTTGGTGGGAAGTGTCGGTTTTCAACGGTTGGGCAGCAGGGCGCAGGATGCGGTGCATCTTGTTGTATAAGGCCTGCATCAGCATGTCCATATCCGCCAATTCGGCGCGTTTCACCCGTTCGGCGAGGTCGCCCATGATGGCGCGGGTGGCATCAATGCCGACATCAGCGGTCAGCAGGCGAGTTTCCAACTCTTCCAGGACTTCGTCATCGATTTNTCTCTTGCCCATCACCAGGGTGTTCATGCCCTCGGTCAGGGTATGGCTGGTTTTTGACAGGCCGCGTTTCAGGCGCGCAAACAGGCCTTCCGGCTGTGCGGCTGGCTGTTGGGGTTGCAGCGNCTGGCGGGATGCCTTCGGCCGCTTCCTGGTTTTTTTCTTTCCGAATCCAAACATCGTACAATGACCGCCCAGCTTNNTTGAGATCGTCAGGTGAAAGAATGCGAAGGATACTACCATTTGCCGGACAAAACCGTAATACCAAAACAATTTTAGCGGTTGCTGCGCTGTTTACCGGTTTTTTGCGCCGTTTGCACAGGCTATTGAACGCCTGGATGTGAAATCGCCAGTGCATGAATACAAGTTGGATAATGGCCTGAAAATCCTGGTCAAGCAGGATAATCGCGCGCCGATCGCCGTGGTGGAGCTGTGGTACAAGGTCGGCTCAAGTTACGAGCATGATGGCCTGACCGGCGTCTCGCATGTGGTGGAGCACATGATGTTCAAAGGGACGCAAAAGCATCCGACCGGCGAATTCAGCCGCATTATCGCGGAAAATGGTGCCGAGGATAACGCCTTCACCAGCGATGATTATACTGCCTATTATCAGATTATCGCCGCCGACCGCCTGGAAGTTGCGTTCGAACTGGAGTCCGACCGGGTGCGCAACCTGACCCTGCCGCCCGCCGAGTTCAAGAAGGAACTGGAGGTCGTCAAGGAAGAACGCCGCTGGCGCACGGAAGACAAGCCGCCCGCGCTGACCCGGGAGCAA
The DNA here is from genome assembly GCA_013693955.1 of Candidatus Thiothrix singaporensis. Lineage (GTDB taxonomy): Bacteria > Pseudomonadota > Gammaproteobacteria > Thiotrichales > Thiotrichaceae > Thiothrix > Thiothrix singaporensis. Next base: position 498,630 of record CP059265.1, read on the forward strand.
TTCAGTGCGGTGGCTTTCCTCAACAGCCCTTACAAAAACCCGGTGATCGGTTGGCCGTCAGACCTGAACGCGATGCAGGTGGAAGACCTGCGTGCCTGGTATGAGCGTTGGTATGCGCCCAACAACGCCACGTTGGTGGTGGTCGGTGATGTCGAGCCGGACAAGGTGTACGAACTGGCGAAACAATATTACGGNCCGCTCAAGCCGACGCCAGACATTGCCCCGCCCAAACCGCAGGTGGAAGTGGAGCAGAAAGGTTTGCGCACCTTGGTCGTCAAGGCTCCGGCGGAGTTGCCCTATCTCCTGATGGGCTACAAAACGCCAGCGCTGATCAACGCCAAGGAAAAATGGGAGCCTTATGCGCTGGAAGTGCTGGCGGGCATCCTGGATGGCGGCAACAGCTCCCGGTTTGCGCGTGAACTGGTGCGCGGCCAGGAAATTGCTGCGGGAGCCAATGCTTGGTACAGCGGCTATGGGCGCATGTCCGACCTGTTTTCCCTGTCAGGCACGCCGAGCAAGGGTGTCAAGATAGAAGCCTTGAAGGCGGCCTTGCTGGCGCAGGTGGAAAAGCTCAAAACCGAGCCGGTCAACGCCGCCGAGCTGGAGCGGGTCAAGGCCGGTGTGATTGCAGGGGAAATTTATCAGCGCGATTCCCAGCAGAGCCAGGCGGAGCAACTGGGGTCGCTGGAGTCTGTCGGGTTGGGTTACCAATTGGCGGATGAATACGTCGGCAATATTCTGGCGGTCACGCCGGAGCAGGTGCAGGCGGTCGCCAAAAANTACCTGATTGAGGATCATCTGACCATCGCCGAACTGGAACCACAGCCGATCGACCCGAACAAGTCGAAGTTCGAGCCACACTTTGAGAGATAACAACATGCTGAAAACACTGTTTGCAGCGCCGCTGGCGTTGTTTTTGCTATTGCTCGCGCCGTGGGTTCAGGCCGGACCCAANNAATTGAAAGCTGGACAACCGGCAACGGCCTGCGGGTGTACTACGTCAGCGCACCCAATCTGCCGATGGTCGATTTGCGGCTAATGTTTGACGCTGGCAGCGCCCGTGACGGCATCCAGCCGGGGTTGGCCTCCCTTACCAACAGCATGCTGGACACCGGGGCGGGCGGCTTGAGCGAAGACCAGATCGCCGAAAAGTTTGATGATGTCGGCGCGGTGTTTTCTTCCGGTTCGTCGTTGGACATGAGCTGGACAGGATTGCGCACCATTACGTTGGAAAAGGAGGAAAAAGCGGCGCTGGATCTGTGGCTGACGCTGCTGGCCAAACCTGATTTCCCGGCAGAGCCGTTCGCCCGCATCCAGAAACTGATGCTGGTCGGGCTGCAAGGGGAAAAGCAAGACCCGGAAGCGCTCGCCAGCAAGGCGTTCTACAAGGCGGTGTATGGCGACCACCCTTATGGGCAGCCGCAGAACGGCACGGAAGACAGCCTCAACGCCCTCAAGCTGGACGATGCCAAGGCGTTTTACCAGCATTATTATGTCGCCAAAAACGGCCTGCTGGCGATTGTCGGCGCGGTCGACCGCAAGCAGGCGGAAGCGCTGGCTGAACAGGTGGCGGCGGCCTTGCCAACCGGCGCNAGCGGCCCACCCATTCCTGAAGTCAAGCCGCTGACAGAATCCAAGGTGGTGAAGATTCCCTATCCCTCCGCCCAGGCGCATATCCTGATTGGGCAGGTGGGCGACAAACGCGGCGACCCCGATTATTTTACCTTGTACATGGGCAACCAGACACTGGGCGGCAGCGGCTTTACGTCACGCCTGATGAAGGAAGTGCGGGATGCACGCGGCCTGACCTACAATGTGTACAGCTATTTCAGCCCATCCAAGGAGATGGGGGTGTTTGAAGTCGGCTTGCAGACCCGGCGGGAAAAGACCGAGGAAGCCCTCCAGGTCGTGCGTGACGTCATCGGCAAGTTCCAGCAGGAAGAGCCAGCCACTGAGGAGCTGGAAGCCGCCAAAAGNGATGTGACCGGCGGTTTCCCGCTGCGCACTGCCAGCAACAGCCAGATTGTCGAGTATCTGGGGGTGATTGGCTTTTATAACCTGCCATTGGATTACCTTGACACTTTCACCAGCAAGATCAACGCCTTGAGCCGCGAGCAAATTGCCGATGCCTTCACCCGCCGGGTGCAGCCGGACAAGCTGGTGACGGTGATTGTTGGGGAAAGCGATCCTGTCGCCGACACTGCGCCACCCGCCACGCCGCCTGGAGCCACGCCCGATGCCGCCCCGNNCCACCTGCCGCCCAGCCGCCCGCACGGTAACAACCTGTTGCGCATCATCGGCGGGGAATGGCGCAGCCGCCGCCTGCCATTCGCCGATGTCCCCGGTCTGCGCCCTACGCCAGACCGGGTGCGTGAAACCCTGTTCAACTGGCTGCAAGGGCGGACGCCTGGCAGCCGTTGCCTCGACCTGTTTGCAGGTAGCGGCGCGCTCGGCTTCGAAGCCCTGTCGCGTGGGGCGCAGGACGTGGTGATGGTGGAAAAACACCCTGCCGCCGCCGCTGTCTTGCGGGAAAACATCGCTTTGCTGGGGCGCAACACGCCACGCTGATCCATGACNGACGCTTTCCGTTACCTGCAACGTGAGACGGCGGCGTTTGACCTGGTCTTCCTTGACCCGCCTTTCCGTCAAAACCTGCTGGAGCCTGTGCTGGAAAGCCTCTTTTCCCGTTCGCTGCTCAAGCCCAATGGCATGATTTACCTGGAGCAGGAAAGCGGNGTGACACTGGGTTTGCCCGCTTCGGGCTTGAGGTTCACCGTGTCACCCAGGCAGGGCAGGCACAAGGTTTTTGCTTTTTGTCAACAATCAATAATTATTGATTCAGCAAGTATTCAGTTTTTGATCTATTATTCCCTTAGTGTTTGTGAGTGTGTGTTAGTCGAGGGAATGAAGGATGTTTCGTGGAATAGTGCAAGGGTTCGCCGTCCTGATGGCGTTGTCGTTGGTCGGTTGCAGTTCTTTAAATGAGGAGACGCAGAAGCTGGCGGAAGTGAAAGTCGCGCAGATTCCTGCCAAACCAAAATCAGTCACCCTGCTGGATAAGGTCGTTTGGAACGCCCAAAAACAGCAGGGCAAAATGTACCGTTGGGGTGGGACTAGCCCCGTCACCGGTTTTGATTGCAGCGGCTTGACCCAATACGCCTTCCGTAATGGGGCGCAGGTAGCGATTCCCCGCACGGCGGCGGAGCAGTATGCCGCTGCGGTCAAGGTGTCACGGACACAGGCGGGGAAGGGCGATTTGGTGTTCTTCAATACCCACGGCAAGCGGGTCAGCCATGTCGGCATTTATTTGGGCAAAGACCGTTTTGTCCATGCGCCCCGCACCGGCAAGGCGATCACCACCAGCGATTTGAAAGGCTACTGGGAAAATCACTTGGTTGGATTCGGCCGTATTCCTGGTGCTTGTCGGCCTAGTTATTCCTGACAAAGCGGCGTTGCTGGTGCGTTGTGGCACCCTGGATTGTAGACAAATCGGTTATATAAGCGGTTTGTCCACTATCTTTCCCCCGACGGCTTTCCTTAAGCTCCCGGCAGGTTCTGGTTGAAAGCATGGGAGTGCTTGTATGGAAAGTAATCAAGTCAAGGTGTGGGATCCGCTGGTGCGGATTTTCCATTGGTCATTGGTGTTGGCGTTCGCCGCCGCTTACCTGACCGGAGAAGAATGGGACGATTGGGAGGAGGTGCATGAATTTGCTGGCTATGCCGCCGTGGGTCTGATCCTGTTCCGTATTGTCTGGGGATTCGTTGGCTCACAGTATGCGCGTTTCAGCGATTTCCTCTATGGNCCGAAAACGGTCATTGAATACTTGAAATCCCTTCTGACCACCCATCCGAAGCATTATCTGGGGCATAACCCAGCGGGTGGCTGGATGGTGATGCTATTGCTGGCAGGCGTGTTGGTGACGGGTGTGACCGGCCTGAAACTGCTGGGGCTGAAGGAAGGCGAAGGTCCGTTTGCGAAGCTGGAGACGCCTGCGCTGGTCAGCGTGGCTCATGCTGATCGTGAGCGTGACGCTGACGAAGACGAGGGGCAGGAACAGCCCGCAGGCATGGCCGCCAATCAGGATGACGTGCATTTCTGGAAGGAAATCCACGAAACCGCTTCCAACCTGACCCTGGCTCTGGTCATCATCCATGTGTTGGGCGTCATCGTCAGCAGCCGTCTGCACCGCGAAAATCTGGCGCGGGCAATGGTTACCGGCAAGAAACAGCTGCCCTGATTCATCTTTTATCCGCTTGCATCCAGGGTGGTGAACGCTGCCCTGGTTTGTGTGCGTCCTTGCAGTTTTTTCAGCTTCATTTCAGCTTCCCCAGTTAAGGTTTGAGCATGGCTTAACAAAACAAGGGAGTTTGAAAATGAAAGCATCCATGACCACACGGAACCTGTTGCTGGCCTGTTCCATTGCCTTACTGGTCGGATGTGGCGGCAGCAGTGCAGCGGACGCCAATCCAACGGCCTCCGATGTTGTGCAGACTTCTGCCAGTACGTCGACAGGAGCTGCCATCAGCACTACCAGTAGCGCAAATGGTACGGGAATTGCCTCTGGCACCGTCACCTTGCAACCCCTGACTGCCGCCGAAACCGATACCCTGCTGTTTGTGCGAGAAGAGGANAAAATGGCGCGCGATGTCTACCTGACCCTGTACGACAAATGGGGGCAGAAGGTGTTTGAAAACATCGCCACACGTTCCGAACAGCAGCACATGGACACCATGAAACTGCTGATCGATAGCCTCGGCCTGCCAGACCCGGTGGTGAGCGATGCCGTGGGTGATTTTACCAATACCACTATTGACGGCCTGTACGGCCAGTTGGTTGCGCGTGGCTTCACTTCCTATGCCGAAGCCTTGGCGACTGGCGCATTCATTGAAGAATTCGACATCAACGACCTGAAAGAAGCCATTGAGGAGACTATGGATGGCACCAGCCAGTTGGCGGTTATTCAGGCGTACACCAACCTGATGTGTGGTTCCCGCAATCACTTGCGTTCATTCGTTAACCTGATTGAACTGACCGGCGTGGATTATCAGGCGCAGGTGCTGCCACAGGGCGAGGTTGACCTGATTATGAATACTGCGGCGGAACAGTGCGGGCAATAAACAGGTATAGGAGAAAGAGCATGAAACTCAAAACAACATTGCTGATCTTCGCCAGTCTGGCGATGGTGTTTTCATCCGTACAGGCGGAAGATGGTTCGCGGCAGCTTCCTGCCGAGCCTGCCGCAACCCCTCCTGCGGTTCCTCCCGCCATGGGCAGGATGATGGGCGCCCGCCTTTGCTGATTTCGATACCGATGGCGATGGCTGCATCAATGCCGAAGAGTTTGCCGCCGGATGGGGCAACCGCCGCACGGGTAACGCCAACATGCCAGATTTCGCCGATTTCGATACGGATCAGGATGGTTTCATCAGCGAACAGGAATTGAATGAAGGCCGCGCCAGACGCATCACTGAACGCGCCGCCGAGGGACGGCAAATGCGCAATGTGGCGAAAGCGGCTTCTTTTGCTGACATTGACACCAATCATGATGGCAAAATAGACCCCGAAGAGTTTGCTGCCCATCAACGCCAGAATCGTCAGCAACGTCCCTGATCTGTAATCCCTTGCAAGGAGGCCGGATGCGTTTGTTACTGGTGGAGGATGACGTGGCGTTAAGCGCTGATTTGCACCAGCGTTTGAAGCGCGAAGGCTTTGCCGTTGATGTCGCGGGCAATGGCGTGGACGCTGAGTTCATGGGCGAAGAGGAGCCTTATGACGCCGTCATCCTCGACCTCGGCCTGCCGCAACGCAGCGGGCTGGAGGTTCTGCAACACTGGCGGCTGCGCGGCAACCGCGTGCCGGTGATCATCCTGACGGCGCGTGATGCGTGGCACGAACGGGTGGACGGCTTCAAGGCCGGGGCTGATGATTACCTCGGCAAGCCGTTCCATTTCGAAGAGTTGCTGGCGCGGGTGCAGGCGTTGATTCGCCGGAACCATCAGGCGCTGGCCGCCAACCAAATATTGGAGTGTTGCGGGCTTAAACTGGATGAGGAACACCAGCAGGTGACGACTGGCGACAATGTGACCTTTGCGCTGACCGGCACCGAATTCCGCCTGCTGCGCTATTTCATGCTGCACCCGGGCAGAATTCTCACCAAATCGCGTCTGATCGGGCATGTTTACGAACAGGATTTCGATCTGGACAGCAATGTGATCGAAGTCTATGTGCGCCATTTGCGCCGCAAGCTGGGGGAATGGCGCATCCTTACCCGGCGGGGGCAGGGCTATGTGTTCGTTGATCCTGCCAAGCCGGAGCCGCCGGTATGAAATCGCTTGAACGTCAGTTACAGGTCAATCTGGCCATCACCCTGATTCTGGTGATGGCGTTGATCTGGGTGGTAGGCAGCCAGTTGCCACGGAATTTAAGCGAAGAACCGGCGTATGCCTGCACGCCAGCGGCTGGCGACGCTACCGCCATTCCTCAGGCGCAACATCGCCAGCACCGCTTCAAATGGCTGTTTCCCTTTCTGGCGGCGGGAGGGATCGTGCTGATCCTGATTGTCCANGGGGTCGTGATCCGCCGTACTTTCAGCCGTCTCGACCATATCCGCGCCGAACTCCTGCAACTGGAGGCTGGCGGCGTCAGCAAGCTGGACGAGGCCGTGCCCGCCGAAATCCACCCGATTGTGACTGCCTTCAACCATCTGCTCAACCGGATGCAGGAACGGCTGGAACGTTCCCGCAATGCGCTTGGCAATCTTGCCCACGCGCTCAAGGGGTCGCTCAACCTGCTGGTGCAATACCTGGATCAGGCGGAAGATACGGAGGTTAACCGCCGNGCCAGGCAGCAGGCGGAACGCATCCGCCAATTGACCGAGCGCGAACTCAAGCGGGCGCGTCTGGCGGGGCAGGGCGGAACCGCCAGACGCTTCGAGCCGCAGGCGGAATTGCCGACCCTGATCGAAGTGCTGGCGCGCATTCATCACAAATCTCCCCGCTGCATCACGTTGGAGATTGCGCCGGACATCCCCCGTTTCGGCGACCGTGAGGATATGCTGGAGCTGATTGGCAATCTGCTGGATAACGCCTGTAAGTGGGCGCAGGAACACGTCCGCTGTCAGCTTGCCTATGTTGCAGGCCAGTTGCGGATTACGGTGGAAGATGATGGCAAGGGAGGAAGCGCAGCTGGGTTGCAGCAACTGGCGGAGCGCGGCGTGCGTCTGGATGAATCAGTGGAAGGCCACGGCTTGGGGCTCGCCATCTGCAAAGACATCGTCAAACTGTATGGCGGCGCGTTGACCTTTGGATGCGCACCTGGATTGGGCGGGTTGCAGGTGACGGTTGTCCTGCCACTACGCTGACGGTGCCGCTGCCATTACAAGCGGATGAAATAGGNGAGGGCGGCCAATACGCCGCCGATGATCACCATCAGGAGATTGCTAGAAACAAAGTAGGGGTACGCCATCAATCCCAGGCCGCACAGCAGGGGAACCGGGCTATGCTGTTTCCTGCCATACATGAAATAACCCAGCCCGATGGAGCTGAACAGCAAGCCCCACAGCAATGTTGCGGTATTCATCAATGTTTCCTCTATCCGTGTTATGAGGAGGTTTCGAAGTCGGCGTCATTCCGGGTGTTGCGCCAGAATTCCTGCTGGCAGGCGCGACAGTAGCAACGTCCCTTGAAAGGATGCAACAATTTCTGTAGCCGGGTGCGGCGTATCTGCTCCCAAACCAAACTGCCGCATCTGGGGCAGCTTTCCCGTTCCTCCGTTAAGGATAAGTTACTGATTGGCCTACTCTTTATTGGGAATGACTCCGTCTCTAGCATGATGGGAACCTTTATAGTTTTGATGTTGTGATCATATTATAACCTGTTACTTAAAATTTTCTATATAAAAATTTTATCAATAATATTATTTATATTATGGGTGCTGATTGAGTTTCGACAACCCTGGCCAAGGTGGCCAGGGCTTTAAGCGGCAGGGTATGGCGGTGCCTTGCCATTACGGTCGGCACGGTGGCGATGCGTGGGGGCAGCGCTTCCACCGCCAGCGCTTGCGGGTAGCGGCTGTTGTCCACCACCCACTGCGGCACCAATGTGCAACCCAAGCCGATGGCGACACAGCCGAGGATGCCGTCGAGTGTGCCGAATTCCATCACTTCACTGAACGGATGGCCGCATTCCCGTTGCCAGAGCAGGGCGCGCTCCCGGTAAACACAGCCTTCCCGGAACAAAATCAGCGGCAGATGGCGGTAATCGCTCTGGCGGGCATAGGCCAGCACCAGGGTTTCGTGCAAAACTTCGGTGGTCAATAATTCGGGGTGTTCAACTGNGCCGCCAACGAAAGCACAATCCAACTGGTGTTTCAGCAGCTTGTCCAGCAAGCCGCCGGAGGTGTCGGTCGTCACCCGTAAATCCAGTTGCGGGTAGCTTTGCCGTAGGCTGCTCANGGCCTGCGGCAACCGTAAGGCGGCGAAAGTTTCCATTGCACCGATGCGCAGTTCGCCGGTTTTGTCGCCAACCTGCCGCACCGCCATGGTCGCCTGGCTTTCCAGTTGCAGGATCTGGCGGGCGTAATCCAACAGCACCCGCCCGGACGGTGCCAATTCCAGCCCGCGCCCTTGCCGGTAAAACAGCTCCACGCCGACCTCTTCCTCCAGCCGCTTGATGCGCGCGGTGACGTTGGACTGCACGGTATTGAGCCTGCGGGCGGCGGACAGGATGCCGCCTTCCTCCACCACGGCCTGAAAGGTGCGTAATGCCTGAATTTCCACAATACTTCTCCAAAACAGAATGTTGGGTTCTTTATTTTTCATTAGAAATGATACGACATTCGCTATACATTCTGTCAAACCGATAGGAAGGAGGTCGTATGAACATCAAAGCAGAACGGTTGAAGGTGCTGACCGCGGGCATCCTCAGCCTGATCCTGATGCTGGGGATTGCCCGTTTCGCCTATACGCCCTTGTTGCCAGTCATGCAGCAGCAGGCCGGGCTGGGTGTCGCCGCTGGCGGCTGGCTGGCGGCGATCAATTACCTGGGTTATTTCAGCGGGGCATTGATTGCCTCNCTGATCAGCGACCTGGTGCTGAAAGACCGCCTGTACCGCATTGGCCTGGTGGTGGCGGTGGTGACAACTGCCGGGATGGGGCTGACCGAAAACGTTTGGGTATGAAACGCCTTGCGTTACTTCGCCGGGTTGAGCAGTGCCGCTGGTTTGTTGCTGGGGTCTGGGCTGATCCTCAACTGGTTGATACGGCATGATTTCCGCAGCGAACTGGGCATCCATTTCACCGGCTTGGGGTTGGGCATCGCCCTGTGTGCNGTTGGGGTGGAACTGATGCGGCATTACCTGAGCTGGGATCAGCAATGGTTGCTGTTCACCCTGCTNGGGGTGCTGCTGATGGTTCCGGCCTGGCGCTGGCTGCCGCCGCCGGACACTAGCGGCATGACACGCAGTGGCGCTGCGATGGTGGATAATCCGCCGGACAAAACCTTTCTGTACACCTTCATGGCCGCTTATTTCTGCGCTGGCGTGGGGTATGTGGTCAGCGCCACCTTCATTGTCGCCATTGTCGACCATCTGCCGGGGCTGGAAGGCCGGGGTTCGCTCAGTTTTTTGGTGCTGGGGCTGTCGGCGGCACCTGCCTGCATCAACTGGGATTTGATCGCCCGCAAGGTCGGCGACCTGAATGCCTTGCTGATGGCTTTCGTGTTGCAGATTGTGGGCATTTTACTGCCGGTGATGAGCCACAATGTGCTGCTTGCTTTCGCTGGGGCGGCGCTGTTTGGCGGCACCTTCATTGGCATTGTCAGCTTGGTGCTGACCATGGCCGGACGTTATTACCCGACCCGCCCGGCCAAAATGATGGGCAAGATGACGCTTTCCTATGGGGTGGCGCAGATTGCCGCGCCAGCCATTACCGGTGTGCTGGCGGCGCAGNNCGGCGGCAGTTATGCGGATGGCTTGTATCTGGCCGCCGCTGTCATGTTGCTGGGGACTTTGCTGATCCTGCGGTTGCGCATCCGTGAATACCGGCTGGCGCCAACCAGCCGCGTCTTGACGGTGAAAGCCCCATCGCCTGTGCAGCGGCTTTTCTGCAATGCAGCAAAGCACTATAATCTTCCTTTTATTGTTCGCCGTTGAGCTGATTATGCCCCTGTCTTCCCCTGCACAACGTTCCCCGTTGCATACCCGCACCCTGACCATGCAGGGCTTTGCCCGGGGTGACGGCCTGTTCGACATCGAAGGCCATCTGGTCGACACCAAGCCGTTTGATATTCCCAATGTGGATCGGGGTGGGGCTATTCCCGCAGGCGATGCCCTGCATGACATGTGGGTGCGTCTGACCATCGATAAGGAAATGGTGGTGCGGGATGCAGAGGCAGTGACGGAATGGGCTCCATTCAACTATTGCCAGGGCGGCCAGACCTTCCGGCGGCTGATCGGGGTCGGATGGGCTGGCTGGAACGCCAAGGTCAAGGAGTTTCTNGGGGGCACGCAAGGCTGTACGCACATCACCGAAATGCTGGCGCAGATGGCGACCACCGCATTTCAGTCGCTCTACAACCATCGCCGCGAGGAAGCCAACCGCGAACCGGGGAAAAAGCCGGTGATCCTGGACACTTGTTACGCGCTGGCCAGTGACGGNCCGGTGGTCGAGCAGCACTGGCCGCAGTTCTACCAGCTAAAACAGCAGGGTTAAGCATAACCCTGCCTGAAGACTGTTCGAAACAGGGGCGGGATCACACCCGCTCAATCACCATCGCAATGCCCTGGCCAACACCGATACACATGGTGCACAGCGCATAGCGCCCGCCGCTGCGTTGCAACTGGTACAGGGCGGTGGTCACCAAACGCGCGCCACTGGCTCCTAACGGATGTCCCAGGGCAATTGCGCCGCCGTTCGGATTGACCCGTTCGTCATCGTCCGCCAGCCCTAGGTCACGCAATACTGCCAGCCCTTGCGCAGCAAACGCTTCGTTCAGCTCAATCACATCCATCTGCGCCAGACTCAGCCCGGTTTGCGCCAATACCTTGCGGGTGGCGGGAGCNNCGCCCATGCCCATAATGCGCGGCGGAACCCCTGCCGTTGCCATGCCAAGAATACGCGCACGCGGCGTCAGGCCGTATTGCGCTGTGGAGGCTTCATCCGCCAGCAATAGCGCACATGCGCCATCATTCACGCCGGAAGCATTGCCTGCGGTGACGCTTCCATCCGGGCGCACCACGCCGCGCAGTTTCGCCAGTGCTGCCAGGGAAGTTTCGCGCGGATGCTCATCACGGTTCACGATCAGCGGGTCACCTTTGCGCTGCGGAATCGTCACCGGGGTGATTTCCTGCTCGAAAGTGCCGTCACGTTGCGCACGGGCGGCATTCATCTGCGAACGCAAGGCCATGCGGTCTTGTGCTTCGCGCTCAATCTGGAAATCCACCGCCACGTTTTCCGCCGTTTCCGGCATCGAATCCACCCCGTATTGCTTGCGCATCAGCTCATTGACGAAACGCCAGCCAATGGTGGTGTCGTAGACCGCATTGCTGCGGCTGAATGCGGTGTCGGCCTTAGGCATGACGAAGGGCGCGCGGCTCATGCTTTCCACCCCACCGGCAATCATCAGCCCGGCTTCCCCGGCCTTAATGGCGCGGGCAGCAGTGCCAATCGCATCCATGCCCGAACCGCACAGGCGGTTGACAGTGGAACCGGGCAGCTCCAGCGGCAGCCCCGCCAACAGGCTGGACATGCGCGCCACATTGCGGTTGTCTTCCCCTGCCTGGTTCGCACAGCCGAAAATCACATCGGTGACAGCAGCCCAATCGACATTGGGGTTGCGCGCCATCAGTGCCTTGAGCGGCACTGCGCCCAGATCATCGGCGCGCACGCCGGACAAAGAACCGCCATAACGTCCGAACGGGGTGCGGATGGCATCACAGATAAAGGCTTGCTTCATAGGTTGGTTTCCTCCTCACGGGAAAGGTCAAACAGGCTGGTGGCTTCCAGATCCAGCACTTCGTCGTTGTCCTGGTTGTGCAATTGCCAGCGCCAGCGCAGCAGCCCCAGATCAGGGCGCTTTTGCGAGCGGCGGGCTTCGATCACGCTTAAAGTCAGGGTGAGCGCATCGTCAGGGCGTACCGGATGCGGCCAGCGCACATACGCCAGCCCCGGCGAGGCAAACGATTCCGACCCGGCCAGTGCAGCATCCGCTGTCAGGCGCATCGCCATCGCGCAGGTATGCCAGCCGCTGGCAATTAGGCCGTTGAATGGCCTGATCCGCCGCATCCTTGTGGGTGTGGAACCACTGCGGGTCGTAAGCGGTGGCAAATTCCACAATCTCGTGTTCATGGACGGCGTAAGGCTGGCGGTGATCACCTGCCCGGCGTAAAACTCACGGAATTTCATCGCGGGCTGAACTCCGGGCTGCGTTTTTCCCGTAAGGCGGCAAAGCCTTCGCGGGCATCGGCTCCACTGAAGCTGAGCATTTCCAGCGCCAGGGAGTGTTCAAAAGCAGGCCAGGCGGCACGCAACCAGTGGTTAAGGCTGCGCTTGGTATGCGCCAGTGCGGTTGGGCTGCCTGCGGCGAGGGTGGCGGCGATGTCCCGCGTTTTGCTGAGTAATTCCTCATCGGGAACCGCGAGGCTGACCAGACCGATGCGCTCGGCTTCCTGCCCGTCGATGCTATTGCACAGCAACAGGTGGTATTTGGCCTTGGCCATGCCGCACAGCAATGGCCAGATAATCGCCGCATGGTCGCCTGCTGCCACGCCCAGCTTGGTATGCCCGTCGATGATCTTGGCCTTGTGCCCGGCGATGGAAATGTCCGCCAGCAGCGCCAGAGCCGCACCTGCACCCACCGCCGCGCCATTGATGGCGGAAACCACTGGCAGATCGCATTCCAGCATTGCCTGCACCATCACCCGCACTTCGCGCATCACCCGCAAACGGGTGGTTTCGCTGTCGAGCATGTCGGCAATCAAATCCATGGTGCCGCCCGCGCAGAACGCGCGCCCGGTGCTGCGTACCAGAATGCAGCGTACCTGTGGCATGGCTTCCAGTTGCGCCCAGACCGTGCCGAGGGCTGCGTGGCCTTTGGCATCGGCGACTGGCATACCGCCTTCCGNGCNCAGCACGATTTCCGCCACGCCGTTGTCACCCATGTCGACGTACAAATTGTCCGCCAGCTCCAGTTTCATGCGGCTTCCTCCTGCACCACCCGGCTGGCACGCAGGTATGGGCTGACCCGGTAACGTTCGCCCCGGTAATGCTCATCCAGTGCTTCCAGCAAGTTGATGACGGCGTTGGCATCCCAATCCGCCAGCCATTCGAACGAGCCTGCGGGGTAATTCACGCCCAGTTTCATGGCGGCATCAGCCCCTTCCGGCGTGCACACACCTTGCTGCACTGCATCGGCGGCTTCATTGATCAGCATGGCGATAGTGCGCGCCACGACCAGCCCTGGCGTATCAGCCATCTGTAGCGGACTAAAGCCGAGTGCTTGCAGGCATTGCGCCACTTGCGTTTGCCATGCCGCGTCGCTGTGTTTTGAGGCAGCCCAGGCCAGGGTTGCGCCACTTTGCTTGCTGATAGGCAAATCGAAAACCGCAACATTCCCGCCCAGTTGCGAGGCAGTACGGCCATCGCTCAACCGCAGTGCGGCATTGCCCAGCCGCAGCCCAACCCACGGGCTGGCGGTTTCCTGACGGTAAGCCGCGCCGCTGTGTTGCAGGCGTTCGGCCAGCAACTCAGCCACCCGACCCGTGCCACACAGGGTAATGGCGGGGATTTCCGGCAGCCCGACCGGGGTATGTGGCGGCAGCTCCGGCTTCACGGCACCGTCGCGGTAATCGTAGAAACCCTGCCCGGATTTGCGCCCCAGCAAGCCGCCGTCGACCAGCTCTTTCTGCACCAGCGAAGGCACGAAACGCTTGTCGTAGAAATTGGCTTCGTACACCGAACGGGTGACGGAAAAATTGGTGTCATGCCCGATCAGGTNCATCAGTTCGCACGGCCNCATGCGGAACCCGGCAGCACGCAGGCAGGCATCCAGCACCGCAGGCGTGGCAGCCTGTTCCTGCAACAGTAGGGTTTCGGCGTAATACGGGCGGGCAATGCGGTTGACAATGAAACCGGNGGTGGATTTGGCGTAAACCGGCGTTTTGCCCCAGCTTTTGGAGAGTACAAAGGTGGTTTCCGCCACTGTTTTATCGGTTTGCAGGCCGGTCACGACTTCCACCAGCTTCATTAGTGGCACCGGGTTGAAAAAGTGCATCCCGACCAGCCGTTGCGGGCGTTGCAGGCCGTTGGCAATGGCGGTGACCGAAATCGAGGAGGTATTGGTCGCCAGAATGCATTCGGNGGAAACAATGCCCTCCAGTTGCTGGAACAGGCCACGCTTGATCTCCAGGTTTTCGAGGATGGCTTCCACCACCAGCCCGGCGTTGGCCGCTTGCTCCAGCGCGTTAATCGGCTGGATGCGTTGCAACGCGGCACTGGCGGCTTCGGCGCTGAGCTTGCCTTTGTTCACCAGTTTGTCGAAGGTGGTGGCCAGTTGTTCCCTAGCCTGGGCAGCAGCGTTTTCACGGGTGTCGAACAGCATGACCGGGTGCCCGGCCTGGGCTGCGATCTGGACAATGCCAGCACCCATAATGCCAGCACCGACCACAAGTACCGGGGTTTGATTCAGGTTTTGCGTATTCATGCGGCAGGTATCCAGTTGGCAGGGCGTTTTTCAAGAAAGGCGGCGAAACCTTCGCGGGCTTCGTCAGTACCACGTACACGGCTGATGGTTTGCGCGGTCAGCTCCAGCTCACTATCGGTGATGTCACCGACTGGCAGGCGGGCGTAGAGCTGCTTGATTTCGCGCAGGGCATTNNCGCCGCTGGCCAGCAGTTCGGTGACGGTGGCGTCCACCGCTGCATCGAGCTGCTCGGCTTCGACCACCTGTTGCACCAGCCCCAGGCGCAAGGCTTCGTCAGCGCGAATGCGGGTGGTGGTCATGGCCAGACGTTGCGCCTGCCGTTTGCCGACCGCATTGATCACGTAAGNGCCAATCACAGCGGGCAGGATGCCGAACTTGGCTTCGCTGATCGCGAAACTGGCGTTGTCAGCGGCAATGGCGATGTCACAGGCACATACCAACCCGGCACCACCGCCCAGTGCTGCACCTTGCACCCGTGCAATCACCGGCTTGGGAGAGCTCTGGATGCAGGCGAACATGCCCGCAAAACCGCGCGCGTCTTCCAGGTTCCACTCAAATGAAGCCTGGCTGGCGCGTTGCATCCACTGCAAATCGGCGGCGCTGAAATGTTTGCCATCACCGGTGAGGATAATGACGCGCACGCTGTCATCTTCAGCCAGTTGGGTGAATGCCTGATCCAGTTCCTTCACCATCACATCGTCGAAAGCGTTGAAGACCGAAGGGCGCGACATGGTGACCTGCATGACGCCGAGGGCACGTTGGCTGACGGCAATAGTCTGAAAATCGTGACGGTTGTTCATTAGTACGTCTCCAGATGCAGACGGCNCTGCTGTTTCAGCTCGGCACCGAGTTTGTCCCAGTTCAGCCCGGCATGATTGGCAATGTCGTGCAGCGTCTTGACCACGCCTTCTTCCATGCTTTTCAGGCCACACACGAAGATGCTGGTATTCGGGTCTTGCAACAGTTGGGAAAGGTCGGCGGCGCGTTCGCGCATCACATCCTGCACGTAGCGTTTCGGCTGTTCAGGGATGCGTGAGAAAGCGAAATTGATGTCGATGAAATCTTTCGGCAATTTTTGCAGCGNGTAGAAATACGGCAGTTCCTGCGGGGTGCGTGCGCCGAAAAACAGCATCAGCTTGCCGCTTTCAAATTTGCCGCTGTTGCGCAGCCGCCGCCGCCATTCGGTCATGGCGCGCATCGGGGCGCTGCCGGTGCCGGTGCAGATCATCACAATATTGGAATGCGGGTGGTTGGGCATCAGGAAGGTGGAACCGAACGNGTAGATCACCTGCACCTTGTCGCCCACCTTCAGGTCGCACATGTAGTTGGAAGCCACCCCGCGTACCGGCTTGCCGTCATGGTCTTCCAGCACGCGCTTGATGGTCAGGGAAATATTGTTGTAGCCGGGGCGCTCGCCATTGCGCGGGCTGGCGATGGAATACTGGCGGGCATGGTGCGGCTTGCCTTTGGCATCCGTTCCCGGCGGAATAATGCCGATGGATTGCCCTTCCAGTACCGGGAAGGTTTGCGTGCCGAAATCCAGCACAATGTGGTGGGTATCGTACTGATGCCCGACATCGGTGACGCGCACATTCCCGGCGACCGTGGCGGTAATGTACGGCTGCGCGGATTTGGNGCCGAACAGGTTGGTATACGGGTGCGCGGCTGACCACGGCGGTACGCTGGCGTTGTATTGCCCGCTGTTGAAGGTATCGGTATCGGCGGATGTCACGCTGGCGCTGCTGGCTGACGGCGTGGCTGGCGCCGCTTCAGCAGTCACACCCCATTCTGCCAATTGTTCGGCAGACAATTCAGNGGGTAATTCATCCCAGCCGAATTGCTCTTCCAGGCTGTAAACACGTTGGCGTGGCATATGGCGCCAGTTGTCGATTGAACCGGTCGGGCAAGGCGGCACGCAAGCCAGACAGAAATTGCACTTGGTGGCGTCAACGACGTAATTGCTGGCATCGTGGGTAATCGCATCCACCGGGCAGGTCGCTTCGCAGGTATTGCAGCGGATGCAGATTTCAGGGTCTATCAGGTGTTGTTGGAACACCTCGGGGCTGGCGGTTTCCATTGCGCCTCCTAAAGCAGGTTATGTGTTATTGCATGCATCAAGACAGTGGGTGAGGGCAGAAAGCCCCCACGCGCACCGCTTTGAGGAGAGGAGTCAAACGTTAATCAGTTGAAGCGCACGTATTCGAAATTGACCGGCTGGCGGTTGATGCCCATCACCGGCGGCGCAATCCAGTTGGCGAATTTGCCCGGCTCCACCACGCGCCCCATCAGACTGGCGACGAAGGCGCGGTCAGCTTCGCTGGGCAGCCATTCGTGGTTGCGTGCATTCCATTCGTTGTCGCTGATGACCTGGCCTTGCGGGTTCACTTTCACGCCTTTGAGGGCACCGATATTGCGGTGGAAGGCTTTGTGCGGAACGTTTAGGCGGAATGGGATGCCTGCTTTTTCAATCACTTTGTTCCAACGTTCCACGCCGGATTTGCTGTCAGTGATGTAGTCGTCGCGCAGCACTTCATTGAGCGCATTGAGCATCGGCACTTCTTTCTCGCGCAGCTGGCCGTCACGCAATTCCAGCACCCGGTAGGCATCATTGCGTAACTGATGGTCGTCGGTGCGTTTGCCTTCTTCGAAACGGCCTTTCAAGCCGGTGGTGTAGAAGGTGGCGGCATTACTGGATTCATCCGCGCCGAACAAATCGATAGTGACGCTGAAATGGAAGTTCAGGTAACGCTGGATGGTTGGCAGATCGATCACACCTGCGGCGCGCAGCTTGGCCGAGTCATCGGTTTTCAGCTCGTTCATCATTTGGCAGGTACGCTGGATCACGCGGGAAATGCCGGATTCGCCCACGAACATGTGGTGCGCTTCCTCGGTCAGCATGAACTTGGTGGTACGTGCCAACGGGTCAAAGCTGGATTCCGCCAACGCACACAACTGGAACTTGCCATCACGGTCGGTGAAATAGGTGAACATGAAGAAGCTCAACCAGTCCGGGGTTTCTTCATTGAAAGCTTCCAGAATACGCGGGTTGTCAGTCTGGCCGCTGCGGCGTTCCAGCAGGGCTTCGCCTTCTTCACGGCCATCCTTGCCGAAGTATTTGTGCAGTAGGTAGACCATCGCCCACAGGTGGCGGCCTTCTTCCACATTCACNNGGAACAGGTTGCGCAGGTCGTACTGGCTGGGCGCGGTCAGGCNCAGATGACGCTGCTGTTCCACGGAAGCCGGTTCGGTGTCGCCCTGGGTGACGATAATACGGCGCAGGTTGGCGCGGTATTCGCCAGGAACATCCTGCCATGCCGCTTCGCCCAGATGATCACCGAAATGGATTTTACGATCCTGCTCGGCGGGGTTGAGGAAAATGCCCCAACGGTAATCCGGCATTTTTACGTGGCCGAATTGCGCCCAACCTTGCGGGTCAACACTGACGGCGGTACGCAGGTAAACGTCAAAGTTGGTGGAACCATCCGGCCNCATATCCTGCCACCAGTCGAGGTAGCTGGGCTGCCAGCGTTCCAGCGCACGTTGCAGGGTACGGTCTTCCTTCAGGTTGACGTTATTCGGAATTTNTTCCTGATAATCGATAGTGGACATGGTGTGATCTCCTCCAGGGGGTTGCTTATACGCGGTTCCAGTCGAACTNGGCCTTGTCGCCTTTGCCGTAAACTTTCAGCGCGCCTTTTTCGCCGACGGCATTGGGGCGCTGGAAGATCCAGTTCTGCCACGCGGTCAGGCGGCCAAAGATGCGGGTGAACATGGTTTCGGTGCCGTTGAAGCGCAGGTTGGCTTCCAGCCCGGTGAGCGCATCGGGGGACATGGCAACGCGCTCTTCAATGGCGATGCGCACTTCGTCCGCCCAGTCGATGTCGTCCGGGTTGCTGGTGATCAGGCCGAGGGCGAAAGCGGCATCAGCGTCGAGCGCCCGGCCTGCCTGTTCGCGCACGGCGGTGATGGCTGGCTCTTCCTCATAGAAGCGACGCGCGATGCGGCTTTGCTCAGTCGCCATCGGGTACAGGCCGAAGTTGGCTTCGGAAACGGTGATTTTGGNGGTGTTGGCAGGTTCATCCGGCAGCATCAGCTGATAGCTGCGGTCGCAGGCCAGCGCCAGCTCCAGGAAGGTGCCCGCAAAGCAGGAGCCTTCCTCAATCAGCGCAAACAGGCTGCGGGACGACACATCCAGGCGGCTGAGGGTGCGGCGCAACAGGCCAATGGTTTCACGCACGAACCAGTGGTTCTGGTTGGCCAGCAAGGTGTTGTCCATCGCCAGTATCTGCGCCGCGTCGCCCCGGGTTTTGAGCAGCCAGATGCCAATGTCGAGTTCGTTGGTGCGCATGGAAAGGATCGCGTCTTCCAGCTCACGCGCCAGCACCAACGGATACCAGTTGGAACCGGCGGCTTCAATGCCTGCGACTGTGGTCGGCTGTTCGCCTTCCGGTGCCTTGATGGTGAAAGTGGCGGTGCGCGCGGAACGGTCAATGTCAACGGTGACATAGGTGTAACGCAGCGCATCTTCGGCAATCACGCGGTTCAGCGGTGTCAGTTTGACGCCTTGTGCACTGGCCGGACGGTCGCTTTGTGCGGCCAGTTCCAGCGCGCNGGCCTGTACGGCCTGCTGGAACACGGCGGGCTTGGCGATGTCATCCACCAAACGCCATTCCTTGGCTTTCTTGCCGCGCACGCCTTCGCTGACGGTGCAGAAAATGTCTGCCAGATCGTGGCGCACATGGCGCTTGTCGGTGACGCGGGTGAGGCCGCCGGTGCCTGGCAGTACGCCCAGCAATGGCACTTCCGGCAGGCTGACCGCGCTGGAATGGTCATCGACCAGAATGATTTCATCGCAGGACANGGCCAGTTCATAACCACCACCTGCACACGCGCCATTCACGGCGGCAATGAATTTCAGGCCGCTGTAGCGGGAGGAGTCTTCCAGCCCGTTGCGGGTTTCATTGGTGAATTTACAGAAGTTGACCTTCCAGGCATGGCTGCTGACGCCCAGCATGAAAATATTGGCACCGGAGCAGAACACGCGGTCTTTCAGGCTGGTGACGACAACAGTGCGGACTTCCGGGTGTTCGAAGCGGATGCGGTTAATGGCGTCATTGAGTTCAATGTCAACGCCGAGGTCATAGCTGTTGAGTTTGAGTTTGTAGCCGGGGCGCAGGCCGCCGTTTTCATTGAAGTCAGCGCCGAGTGTGGCGACAGAGCCATCGAATGAAAGTGACCAGTGTTGGTATTGGGAAGGGTCTGTCTGGTAATCGACACGGGTGGTGGTAGTCACGGATTATCCTCCTGAAAGCACTATACTGCATTGATTGATGTGTTCGTGGCTTGCAGTATAGTGCAGTATTTTTCAGGAGGTCAATAGTGATTATGCATAAAAATGCATATTAACGGGAGCCTAAAAGGTTTACTGGGGCATTTGCAGTGCATCCCGCATCATGTCACGCAGCTTGTGGAAGCTTTCCGCTTCGGACTGCGCGCTGGTGTCCAGCTTGAATTGCGCCTTGGAATAAAAGGTGCTGCGGGCATCAAGGATGTGTTTCAGGTCGTCCATCGCTTCCTTGCTGCCGCCGGACATGGGGCGGAAATCGCCCTGCGCCATCACCCGTTGCATGTGGTCTTCCGGCGTGGCCTGCAACCAGACGGTGGTGCAATGTGCGAGTAACTCATTGAAAGTGACAGGGTCTGACACCAGGCCGCCAGGGGTGCAGATGACCGCTTCCGGGTAGAGCTGGATGGCCTCCTCAATGGCGCGGCGTTCATAACGGCGGTAAGCGTTCATGCCGTACAGCGCCTGGATTTCAGCGATGCTGCAACCGGCGAATTTTTCGATTTCACGGCTCAGTTCCACAAACGGGAAACCGAGGTCTTCCGCCAGCATCCGCCCGAGGGTGGATTTGCCCGCGCCGCGCAGGCCGATCAGCGCAATGCGTGGGCTGAGGATGTTGGCATTGCTGGTTTCACCCAATAACTCGGTGATTTTAACGCGGATTTCGCGCAGCGTTTCTTCGCTCTGGTTTTCCAGCAGGGCGCGGATCATCAGGCATTCCGGCGAATCCGTGGTGAAATCACCCACCAGTTCGGTGAGGTTGGTTTGCAAGGCTTCGGCAATTTGCAGCAACACCATAATGGAAGCGTTGCCTTCACCGTATTCCAGGTTGGCCAGATGGCGTTCCGACACGCCCGCACTGATGGACAGCGCCTTGCGGGTAATGCCACGCCGCGAGCGCAGGGCGCGTATCCGTTCGCCCAAGGCGACCAGAAAGGGTGTTTGTCTTCGGCTTCCGGGGGAGCCTGCCTCGGTGGCCGTATGGGAAGTGTGTGCAGTCATTTGCATACTCCTAATGAGTTCGCTAAAAACATGCAATATAGTGCTTGACAGAGTTCATGAGCAGCGATATTGTTCTTACATGCAAGATAATTCATGTCGATTGAATTATCAAGTTACGGCACATGCATAGCGGAAGGAGGATAGCGCATGTCAGCAACGGAATTTCGCCAACAGGTCAAGCAATTGACGGATCAGCTCGCCGGGCGGGCGCTGGACACAGACTTGCAAGCCTGGCTCAACCATGAACACGGCGTTGGCAGNCCCTACTTATAGCCAGTTGCGCCAATCCTGCCAAAGCGGGGTGGCGGAAGGTTGGCTGTGTGAACGGGAAGCCGCCGGTATCCGTTATGGGCGCATTTTCAAACCGGCAGAGGACTTGAGCGGCTTTTCCGTGGATGTGGTGGACATGAACGATCTGGCCGGACCACATCACCGCCACCCCAACGGGGAAATCGACCTGATCATGCCGCTGGATGATGCCGCCGAATTCGATGCTCATGGCGCGGGCTGGCTGGTGTATCCGCCGGATAGCGCCCACTTCCCCACCGTCAGCAAAGGCCGCGCGCTGGTGCTGTACCTGCTGCCCCAAGGCAGTATCGAATTTACCAAACAGGTGTAAACCCCATGACTGAACTGCTTCAAAACTACCTCGGCGGCCGCTGGCAAACTGGCACAGGTGCTGGTTCGACCCTGACTGACCCGGTGTTGGGCACACCACTGGTGCGCATCGACGCCAGCGGGCTGGATTTGGCGGAAGGTTTCGCCTTCGCCCGCGAGCAAGGTGGCAAGGCNCTGCGTGCCATGAGCTACCGCGAACGCGCCGCCATGCTCAGTGCGGCGGTGAAAGTGTTGCAAGCCAACCGCGATGTGTATTTCGACATTTCCACCGCCAATAGCGGTACGGTCAAGAACGACAGTGCGGTGGATGTGGATGGCGCGATTTTCACCCTGGGGCAATACGCCAAAATGGGTGACACCCTGGGCGAGCGCCATTACCTGCTGGATGGGGAACTGGCGCGGCTGGGCAAAGACCCGCTGTTCCAGTCGCAACATATTCTGACCCCGACCCGTGGGGTGGCGCTGTTTATCAATGCCTTCAACTTCCCGGCCTGGGGCTTGTGGGAAAAGGCGGCTCCGGCGCTGTTGTCCGGCGTGCCGGTGATTGTCAAACCCGCCTCCGCCACGGCCTGGCTGACCCAGCGTATGGTGCAGGATGTGGTGGAAGCAGGNGTGCTGCCAAACGGGGCGCTGTCCATTATTTGCGGCAACCCGGATGGCTTGCTGGATCAGTTACAGCCGTTTGATGTGGTGTCGTTTACCGGCTCGGCATCGACGGCGGCTAAAATCCGTTCGCATCCGGCTGTGGTGAAACATTCGGTGCGGGTGAATATCGAAGCCGACAGCATCAATTCCGCCCTGCTGTTGCCGGATGCTTCCCCAGAAGCCTTTGATTTGCTGGTGAAAGAGGTGGTGCGCGAAATGACGGTCAAATCCGGCCAGAAATGCACCGCGATCCGCCGCATTTTCGTGCCCGAAGCCCTGTATGACGCCGCCGCTGCCGGTATCAGCGCACGCCTGGGGCGCACCACCGTCGGCAATCCGCGCAGTGAAGGTGTGCGCATGGGGGCGGTGGTCAGTCAAAGCCAGCTGGCCTCCATTCAGGAAGGGCTGGCNCTGCTGAAAACCCAAGCGGAAACCCTCTATGACGGCGCACAACAGACACTGGTGGATGCCAGCCCGACAGCCTGCTGTATCGCACCGACCCTGCTGGGTGTGCGCAATGCGGATGAGGCCACCCTGGTGCATGACGTGGAAGTGTTCGGNCTGGTTGCCACCCTGATTGCTTACCGAGATCTGGAGCATGCGCTGCAAGGGGTGCGGCGCGGGCAGGGTTCGCTGGCGGTTTCCCTGTACGGCGATGACCCGGCGGCGCTGGCCAGCACGGCGGTGGAACTGGCGGACAGCCACGGGCGCGTACACGTCATTTCCCCGGAAGTCGGCGCGCTCCACACCGGGCATGGCAATGTGATGCCGCAATCCCTGCACGGCGGNCCNGGTCGCGCCGGTGGTGGTGAGGAACTGGGCGGATTGCGCGCCCTGAATTTTTACCACCGTCGCAGTGCGGTGCAGGCCAGTACTAACGTGTTGGAAAAGCTGTAACCCCTTTGCGCTTTTCCCGCCAGCCAAAACCATAAGAACGGCCATAAAACGAACATCGGTAAGGCTATCTAGGAGGATGACCTGATGAGTATTGAGGAGATTGCCGTCCCCGGCAAGGTATTCAATTTCGCCCAGCATTTGCTGGAATGTAATGCGCAACGGCACGACAAAATTGCCTACATCGACGATGAAGGCACGATGACTTACGGCGAACTGGCCGCGAAAGTTCAGCAACTGGCAGCCGGTCTGACNAGCCCCAGCCTGCGCCGCGAAGAACGNGTGTTGTTGCTGATGCATGATTGTAATGACTGGATTGTCAGCTTTTTANNGAGTATGTACGCCGGGTTTGTGCCGGTGGCGGTCAATACCCTGCTGACAGCGGACGATTACGCTTACATGCTGGAACATTCCCGCGCACAGGCCGCGCTGGTCTCCGGTGAATTACTGCCCACCCTGACCGCCGCCATGACCCGCAGCGATCACGAAGTGAAAAAGCTGATCGTGTCGCATCCGGCCACGCCGTTGCACCCTTCCGAGGTGGAGTTCAACAACTTCCTGCAAGCCCACTCACCGCTGTTCAAGGCGGTCGCCACCTGTGGGGATGACCCCGGTTTCTGGCTGTATTCCTCCGGCTCGACTGGCCGCCCCAAGGGAACCGTGCATACCCACGCCAACCCGTACTGGACGGCGGAACTCTACGGCAAGCGCACCCTGGGTGTGCGTGAGGAGGATGTATGCTTTTCCGCCGCCAAGCTGTTCTTTGCCTACGGGCTGGGCAATGGCCTGAGTTTCCCCATGAGTGTCGGGGCAACCACCGTGCTGATNGGGGTGCGGCCTACCCCTGCTGCGGTTTTTTACCGCTGGGTTGAGCATCAGCCAAGCATCTTCTTTGGCGCGCCCACCGGGTTTGCCGGGATGCTGGCCAACCCGGAACTGCCAACGCGTGAGCAGGTGTCATTACGGCTGGCGTCATCCGCCGGTGAAGCCCTGCCTGCCGAAATTGGCGAGCGTTTCACCGAACGTTTCGGGGTGGAAATCATCGACGGCATCGGTTCCACCGAAATGCTGCATATTTATATCTCCAACCGCCCTGGGCAGGTGCGTTACGGCACGACTGGATGGCCGGTGGAGGGCTACGAAATCGCCCTGCGGGATGAGGACGGTTTGCCCGTCACCGATGGCGAAGCAGGCGACCTGTATGTCAAAGGCNNTGGCTCCGCCTTGATGTACTGGAATAACCGCGCCAAAACCCGCGAAACCTTCCAGGGCGGCTGGACCAAAAGCGGCGACAAGTACATACACAACCCCGATGGCACCTACACCTATGCCGGGCGCAGTGATGACATGCTGAAGGTCAGCGGGATTTACGTCTCGCCCTTCGAGGTGGAAGCCACCCTGATCCAGCATCCGGCGGTATTNGAGGCTGCCGTGGTCGGCAAGACCGATACCGACGGGTTGGTCAAAACCAAGGCATTCATTGTGTTGAAAGACAACAGCGAGTTTGACGAGGCCGCGCTGAAAGCCGAGCTGAAAGCCTTCGTCAAGGAACGGCTGGCACCTTACAAATACCCGCGCTTTATGGAATTCGTCACTGAGCTGCCGAAAACCGCCACCGGCAAAATCCAGCGCTTCAAGTTGCGTGAAATGGAGGCGCAGGCGGCATGAGCAGGGCAGTGCAGTTTGCCGGGATTGACTGGGCAGGCCGCCCGGTCAGCATCGAATACCAATGGGTAGGGGTGGATAATCCGGCCACGCCGCTGTTGGTGTTCCTGCATGAAGGGCTGGGTTCGCGCAGCATGTGGCGTGCGTTTCCTGAAACCCTGTGCGAAACCCTGGGTTGTCGCGGGCTGGTGTATTCGCGCCCGGCTTATGGGCAGTCCACNCCGCGCGCGGCGGATGAACACTGGCAACCGGATTTCATGCATCGGCAGGCGTATGAAGTGTTGCCTGCGTTCCTGCAAGCCGTGGGGGTGGATGGCAGCCAACAACCCTTGTGGCTGTTTGGGCACAGCGACGGTGCTTCGATTGCCCTGCTGTATGCCGCGCGTTTCCCGCAGCAACTGGCCGGAGCAATAGTGCTGGCNCCGCATATCAAGGTGGAAGACATCACCATCCAGAGCATTGAGCAAGCCCGCGAGGTTTACCGCAACACTGACCTGCGCGCCAAGCTGGGGCGTTACCATCAGGAGCCGGATTCGGCTTTCTGGGGCTGGAACGGCATCTGGCTGCACCCCGCTTTCCGNCACTGGTCGATTGAAGCCGAACTGGCGCACATCCAGTGCCCATTGCTGGCCATACAGGGGCTGGATGACGAATACGGCACCCTGGCGCAAATCCACGGCATTGCCGCACGCGCCCCGCAAACCCAACTGATAGAGCTGAACAACTGTGGACATTCNCCGCACCGTGATCAGGCTGAGGAGCTGATCCGGGTCACGGCGGACTTCATTCATCAACACTAGCGACCCCGAATTTATCCTGGAGGAGGAACCCTATGAAATTATTCCGTGCTACTTTGCTGGCAGCCGCCGTCCTGTGCGCAACATCTGCCCACGCCGATGACAAACCCCTGAAAGTGGGGCTGATGCTGCCTGCCACCGGCACTTACGCCACGCTGGGCACTGCCATTGAGAATGGCTTCAAGCTGTATGTGGATGAAAACGGCGGCCAGTTGGGTGGCCGCAAGGTTGAATACGTCAAGGTGGATGATGAGTCTGACCCGGCCAAGGCAACCGATAATGTCAACAAGCTGATCAAGGGCGACAAGGTGGATGTGCTGGTCGGCACGGTGCATTCCGGNGTGGCCGCCGCCATGGCCAAAACCGCCAAGGATACGGGCACGCTGTTGGTGGTGCCTAATGCCGGTGCCGATGCGATTACCGGNCCGCTGTGCGCGCCGAATATCTTCCGCACTTCGTTCACCAACTGGCAGCCGGGCTACGCGATGGGCGAAGTGATGGCNGAAAAAGGCTACAAGAAAGTCGTCACCATTACCTGGAAGTACGCTGCCGGGGATGAGTCCGTCAACGGTTTCAAGGAGGCGTTTGAAAAGAGCGGCGGCGAAGTGGTGAAACAACTTAATTTGCCGTTCCCGAATGTGGAGTTCCAGGCGCTGTTGACTGAAATTGCCGCGACCAAACCGGATGCGGTTTACACCTTCTTCGCCGGGGCTGGCGCGGTCAAATTCGTCAAGGATTACAAGGCCGCCGGGTTAATGGACAGCATTCCCTTGTACGGCGCAGGTTTCCTCACCGATGGCACCCTGAAAGCGCAAGGCGGCGCGGGTGAAGGGCTGATGACTACCCTGCATTACGCTGACGAGCTGGATGTGCCCAAGGACAAGGCTTTCCGCGAAGCCTACAGCAAAGCCTATAGCACGCCACCGGATGTGTACGCAGTGCAAGGTTATGACGCAGCCCAGGTGCTGAAGATCGGCCTGGATGCGGTCAAGGGCGATGTCAGCAAGACCGCAGACATTGCCGCCGCCGTGGAAGCTGCTGAAATCGACAGCCCGCGCGGCAAGTTCACCTTATCCAAAGCGCATAACCCGGTGCAGGACATTTACCTGCGTGAAGCCAAGGGCGAAAAGAATCCGATGGTGAGTGTGGCTTCCAAAGCCCTGGCTGACCCGGCAAAAGGCTGCCGGATGTAAGTACGGAGGGCTGCACGAGAGAGGAGGAACTTCACATGGATCTTTCCATATTTCTGATCCAGTGCCTGAATGCGCTGCAATACGGCCTGCTGCTGTATCTGGTGGCGATNGGCCTGACGCTGATTTTCGGCATTATGGGCGTCATCAATCTGGCGCATGGCAGCTTCTACATGGTCGGCGCGTACATGGCGTTTGCGCTGGCCGCTGGTGGGGGCAATTTCTTTGCCACCCTGCTGGTGGGGGTGGCGCTGGCGGCGGTGCTCGGCTATTTGCTGGAATGGGCGTTTTTCAGCTTCCTGTACGAACGCGAGCATTTGCAGCAGGTGCTGATGACTTACGGGCTGATCCTGGTGTTTGAGGAATTGCGCAGCCTGCTGGTGGGTGACGATGTGTATGGGGTGACGCCGCCGGATTTTCTGGCGGGCAGCATTGCGCTGGGCGATGTCATGACCTACCCGGTGTACCGGCTGTTTGTCTCGGCAGTGTGCCTGTTGCTGGCGCTGGGGATGTATGTGGTGTTCACCCGTACCCGGCTGGGGATGATGATCCGCGCCGGGAGCGTTAACCGTGAAATGGTGCAATCGCTGGGGATCGACATCCAGTTTCTGTACCGGGTGGTGTTTGCTGCCGGTGTCGCCATTGCCGCGTTTGCCGGGATGGTGGCCGCGCCGATTTCGTCGGTTTACCCCGGCATGGGCAATCAGGTGCTGATCATCTGCTTTGTGGTGGTGGTGATTGGTGGCATTGGCTCGATCCGTGGGGCGTTTTTCGCCGCCCTGCTGATCGGGCTGGTGGATACATTTGGCAAGGTGCTGTTGCCGCAGGCTTCCGGCGTGTTGGTGTACGTGCTGATGGCGCTGATCCTGCTGTGGAAACCGAACGGCCTGTTCAAGGCAGCGGGGTAAGAAATGGGACACATAGACAAAGGCAAATTGCTGTTTACCGGCGGGGTGTTTCTGGCACTGGCGCTGTACCCGCTGGTGGCGGAAAGCTACGGCATCGATCTGGTGACCAAGATCATGATTTACGCGATGCTGGCGCTGAGTCTGGAATTGCTGGTCGGCAGCACCGGGCTGGTGTGCTTCGGGCAGGCGGCATTCTTTGGCATTGGTGCGTATGCGGCGGTGTTGCTGTCGCCGGAAAGCGAGGCGGTAGGCTGGTGGTGGTTGCTTCCGGCGAGCGTGACCGCAGCGGCGTTGTATGCGCTGTTTGTCGGCGCATTGTCGCTGCGCACCAAAGGCGTGTATTTCATTATGGTGACGCTGGCGTTTGCGCAAATGGCCTATTACGTGGTGCATGACACCCCGCTGGGCGGCGGCACCGATGGCATTTACCTGTATTTCAAGCCGGGGCTGGATACGCCGGTGGATTTGGGCAACCCGTACATCCTGTACTTTTTCACCCTGGTGTTTCTGGTGTGGACGTTTGTGTTCCTGGCGATTCTGTTGCGCTCGCATTTCGGGCGGGTGTTGGCCGGTATCCGTATCAATGAGCAACGTATGCAGGCTTCCGGCTTTTCCACTTACCCGTTCAAGCTGGCGGCGTTTGTGACCTCCGGCGGCATCGCGGGGCTGGCGGGCTTTCTGTTTGCGGTGCAGGACGGTTTCGTCAACCCGGAAATGATGAGCTGGCATCTCTCCGGCGCTTTGCTGGTGATGATTATCCTCGGCGGGCTGGGGCATTTGCACGGNGCCTTGATCGGCGCGTTCGTATTCGTGTTTTTGCAGGAGTTTTTCAAGTCGGATGAAGTCTTTGGCGAGTTCGCCAAACACTGGCATCTGGGGCTNGGCCTGACCATTATTGCGTGCGTGGCCTTGCTGCCCAGAGGTCTGGTGGGGTTGCCGGAAATGCTNGCATCAGCGCCTGTTTGGTTTCAGCAAACGAGACCAAGACAAGGCGAAGAGCAAACTGCCTGACAACACCGCCACGGAGGAAGCCGTATGAGTCACCCTGAAGTGTTGCTGCGCGGCAGCAAGATTCTCCAGCGTTGGGGCGGTCTGGTTGCCGTCAATGAAGCCAGTATCGAAATCGCGCGCGGTACGGTGCACGCCGTCATCGGCACCAATGGCGCGGGCAAATCCACCCTGATCAATATCCTTTCCGGGGAAATCACNCCCACCGGCGGCAAGATCGAGTTGCTGGGCAAGGACATTACCCGCTGGTCGCAGCCACGCCGCGCCCGCAATGGCCTGGGGCGCAGCTATCAGCGCAACACCATCTTTCCCGATTTCACCGTGTTCGAGAACTGTCGGCTGGCAGCGCAGGCACAGGTGCACCGCCCCTGGGTGTGGTGGAATGATGCGCAGAAATGCCGCCACAGCGTCAGCGCCGCACGTAAAGCCATTACCCAGGCCGGTCTGGAAGACGTCGCCGAACGCCCCGCCGGTTTGCTCTCGCACGGGCAGAAACGCCAGCTGGAAATCGCCATGTGTCTGGCCACCTGCCCGCAGGTATTGCTGCTGGATGAACCGCTGGCAGGCATGGGCGCGGAAGAAACCGAGCGTATGCTTACCCTGCTGGATCAGCTCAAACAGGATCACGCCATCCTGCTGGTGGAACACGATATGGATGCGGTCTTCCGCATTGCTGATTGCATTACGGTCATGGTTAACGGGGTGGTAATCGCCTCGGATACGCCGGACAACATCCGTACCAACCCCGAGGTGCAAACCGCCTATCTGGGAGGGCACTGAGCATGAGCGCATTCGAACACATTATTGACGCCCGCGACCTGCACGCCTGGTACGGTTCCAGCCATGTATTGCATGGCATTGACTTCCAGATCGGCTGCCGCGAAACCGTTGGCTTGCTGGGGCGCAATGGCATGGGCAAATCCACCCTGATCCGCAGCCTGCTGGGGCATGTGAAGCAACGCGACGGGCATATCGCCTTTTTCGGCCAGGATATGTCCAAAGCCAAACCGCACGAAGTCGCCCGCCTCGGCGTGGCCTATGTCCCGGAAGGGCGTGGCGTGTTTCCCAACCTGACGGTGCGTGAAAACCTGATCATGGCGGCGCGCCCCAACCGTGATGGCAATTACGAATGACCTATGAGCGGATTCTGGAAACCTTCCCGCGTTTGCAGGAACGCATCAGCCATCTCGGCGGGCAATTGTCCGGCGGCGAACAGCAGATGCTTTCCATTGGCCGCGCCTTAATGACCCATCCGCAACTGGTGATTCTGGACGAAGCCACCGAAGGTCTGGCTCCATTGATTGTGGAAGACATCTGGCGGGTGATCGGCGTGATCCGCGACAGCGGCATTGCCACCCTGATCGTCGACCGCAATTACCACAAGGTGCTACACAGCGACCGGGCGGTGGTGATGCAAAAAGGGCAGATTGTGCTGCACGGCAAGGCGGATGCGGTCGCCCACAGCAGCGAACTGGCTGGCTACCTGGGCGTATGACGCATCCCTGGCAAGCGAAAAGGAGGAAGGCATCATGCAAAACGTCACAGTCCCACAGGTAGTTGGCGGCGGCAANAAAATCCTGTACACCTTGGGCACGCTCAAGCGCATTGGCTTGCTGCAATCGGCCAAGGCATTAACGTCGCACAATGCCTGCAAAGCCTGCGGGCTGGGCATGGGCGGACAGCGCGGCGGCATGACCAATGAGCTGGATGAATTCCCTTCCGTGTGCAACAAAAGTGTGCAGGCGCAAAGCACCGACATCCAGCCGCCGATCCCGGAGGAACTGTTTGCCCGCCATGGCCTGAAGGATTTCCAGGAATTGTCCGGGCGCGAGCTGGAAAAACTGGGGCGGCTGGGCACGCCACTGTTCAAGGCGGCAGGGTCTGACCGTTTTGTCCCGGTTGGCTGGGATGCAGCCTTGCGCAAGGCTGCGGAAGTCATGCGCCAAACCGACCCGCAGCGCAGTTTCTTCTATGCCTCCGGGCGTTCCTCCAATGAGGCGGGCTTTGTGCTGCAACTGCTGGCGCGGCTGTACGGCACCAATAATGTCACCAACTGTTCCTATTACTGCCATCAGGCCACCGGGGTGGCGATGGGCAACAGCCTGGGAACCGGCACGGCGACGGTGGATTTGCACGACCTGACCGGCTGCGACCTGATCTTTGTGATTGGCGCGAACCCGGCTTCCAACCACCCGCGTTTCATCCACAAATTGCAGGCCGTGCGTGAGCGAGGCGGCCGNGTGGTGGTGATCAACCCGGCCAAAGAACCGGGGCTGGTGAAATTTGCCTTGCCGAAAAGCCCCAAGTCGTTGCTGCTGGGCGGTTCGGCGATTGCCAGTGAATACTTGCAACCCCGTATCGGTACGGACTTGTGGCTGTTCAAGGGGCTGGCCAAAGCCTTGCTGGAAAGCGCAGGGGCGGATTGGGGGTTTATTGACCGCCACACGCAAGGTTTCGATGCATTCGCCACTGATCTGCATAACACGGCGTGGGACAGCATTGCCGCTGCCTGTGGTATTGCCCAGGCTGAGATTGAACGGGTTGCCGCGCTGTATGCCAAGGCGTCGCACGCCGTGTTCGCTTGGGGCATGGGCATGACCCACCACGTCAATGGGGTGGAAAACATTGAATACATCGCCAATCTTGCCTTAATGCGTGGCATGGTCGGCAAGCCATACGCGGGTTTGTTGCCCTTGCGCGGGCACAGCAATGTGCAGGGTATCGGCACGGTCGGGGTGAAGCCGGAACTGCCAGATTATTTGCTGCACGGGCTGGAACAGCATTTCGGGGTGAAGCTGCCCGCCGCGCCCGGCATGGATACGCTGGCCTCGTTGGAAGCCGCCCACCGGGGCGAGGTCGATTTCGCCCTGATGCTNGGGGGCAATCTGTACGCCGCCACGCCGGATAGCCACTGGGCGGAACAGGCGCTGGAACGGATCGGTTTCAAGCTGTTTTTGACCACCACGCTGAACCACGGCCATGTGACCGGGCTGGAACAGGGCGCGGCGCTGATCCTGCCGGTGACGGCGCGGGATGAGGAATGGCAGCCGACCACGCAGGAATCCATGTTCAACTACGTGCGCCTGAGCGATGGCGGTATCCGGCGGCTGGCGAATGTGCGTCCGGAATCCAGCATTCTGGCTGAACTGGGTGAGCGGGTATTGCCAGATTGCGGGGTGGATTTCAGCAGCTTGCGTGACCACCGGCAGATTCGCAGCACACTGGCCAGTGTGGTCAAGGGGCTGGAGCCATTGGCGGAGATTGACCAAAGCAAGAGCGAATTTCATATTGGTGGGCGGATTTTGCATACGCAGGTTTTCCCTACCCCGGATCAGCGCGCCCGTTTCATTACCCACCCGACCACGCTGGTAGCGGCGGATAGTGCCTACCCGTACACGCTGATGACGGTGCGCAGCGAAGGCCAGTTCAACAGCATTGTGTATGAGGAAACTGATTCCTACCGGCAAACCGATGATCGCTGGTCAGTGTTGCTCAGTCCGGCCACCATCCGCCGTTTGGGGCTGGAGGCGCATGGGCGTGTCACGGTGCGGTCAGTGCATGGCGAAATGCGTGGCGTGAAAGTGTTCCCGTTCGACCTGCCGGATGGCAATGTGATGGCGTATTACCCGGAGGCCAATGTGCTGGTCGGGCGTGAACGCGATCCGCGCAGCCATACCCCTGCATTCAAATCCATCCCCGTAACCCTGGAAGTAGAGCGATAAGCATGAAAGTATCCGAAGCTATCCGTAACCGCCGTTCCGTGCGCGCCTTTCTCGACAAGCCGGTTGACCGCAAGCAGATCATGCAACTGCTGGACACTGCCCGCTGGGCACCTTCCGGCAGCAATACCCAGCCGTGGCAGGTGGCGGTGCTGATGGGCGAACGCAAGAACCGCCTGCAACAACGCCTGGAGGCCAGCTACCGCAAGGGTGTGCCCAACCAGCAGGACTACATCTATTACCCGCTGGAATGGATGAATCCGTATCAGGCACGGCGCAGGGAATGCGGTTTGCAGTTGTACAGCGCACTCAATATCAAACGCGAGGATACCCAACGGCGCATGGTGCAGTGGATTGCCAATTACCATTCCTTTGACGCGCCGGTAGTGTTGCTGTTTTTCATGGATAAGGTGATGCAGACCGGCTCGTACCTGGATTACGGCATGTTCCTGCAATCGCTGATGCTGGCGGCGGTGGAACAGGGGCTGGCGACCTGCGCGCAGGCGGCCTTGTGCGATTACTCGGATGTGATCCGCGAGTTCTTGGGTTACGACGCAGACAAGGTGCTGGTGTGCGGCATGGCGCTGGGTTACGAAGATTCGGCGGCGGCGATTAATGATTACCGCACGCCCCGCGCACAGCCGCTGGATTTCACCCGCTTTTTCGATTAGGCATTCCTGCCGGTCAGCCTTGCTGGGCTGACCTATCATTTATGCATTATTATGCTTGTCCTGTATTCCCTGCATTAACTTGCAGGGCTTTTAAGCGTTTGGTGCCCGATCACGCTATTTTCTTTAAATTCATGTTTTTTCATAGAGATAAAATGCATCTGCTCTCTTGATGCCGATGATGTTATGCATTATTATGCAGTTACTGAGGAGTGTTACGAATAATAATGCATATTTGTGCGCGCTCATGTTGTCATCGGTAAAACTTGGAGGAGAAACCTTATGAAGACATCCATGCGGATAGGGTCAGCCGTTGCGCTGGCATTGCTGGGAAGCGCTGCGTCAGCGGCGGAAGCTGTGACGGGGAAAATGAGCAGGCGGCAGCCACGGTGTATGGCAAGCTGAACCTGCAATACGAGGTGCGCAAGGCGCCGCTGGATGATGGCATTAAGGTGGGGCGCGCTTCCGTGGGCGTCAAGTACTGGAATATGGCAATTTCAAGGCGCTGTATGATGTGGAAGCTGAGTTTTCGGATGTCGCCGCGCAGGAAACGGCATCTGATAACAAGGAAGTGCGGCTGCGTACCGCGCAGGTCACCATCCCGACCAAAAATACGGCGTGATCGCCGGTGGCCGTGGTTACAGCGGGCAGCGCAAGGACTTGTACGGCCATCTGGACATTTTCGAAAACACCGAAGTCTATAACCCGAACAATGGCAATTACTACCAGGGCAGCGACCTGACGGCGCAGACCCTGTACGTGCCGGGTTTCCTGTTGTGGAAAACCCCTCCATCGGCCATTTCTATGCGGTTCCCGGCCTGGTCACCACCAACGATGGCAATGGCAAGGCGATTGATGCGACCTCCTGGCGCGTCATGTATGACAACAAGGGGCTGAAAGCGGGGGTTGGCGTGACCAAAATCGAAACCGGCGCGAATGATTACAAGCGGACGGCGGCGGCGCTCAGTTACACGGCGGAGCGTTGGCAGGCAGGCATTACGCGGGAACAGAACAAACATTCCCCGAGCGGGGATTTCAATGTGACGGCGGTGGGTGGCAGCTACAAGTTTACGCCCAAGGTGACGGGCAACCGGCGTATTACAAAAAGACCACAAGACCAATGCGGCGGCGGACAATACCGCCGTGATCAGCAACGTCACCTATGCCTTGGGCAGTACGCCGAAGCAGGGCAAGAGCGCGAAACTGTTCCCGGAGCATGAGGAACATGACATCGAAGCCAACACCAAAACCACGGCGGGCATTTCATTGACCTTCTGACGGCGGATTGTTGTCCCCATGGCGTTCAAGGCTCCGGCGGGGTGGCGGAGCCTTGCGCATCCACTTGCACCCATAATGGGATCCCGTACTCCGGATCAGGGCGCAGCATTTCGCGCCGCACATAGTTTTGTAACGCCACACGCACATTGGGGAGCGTGTAGACCCCATTTTCCAAGCGAAAATCCAACAATAAAGTGCGTTTCAGGTTCTCAGGCAAGGTTGGGTTCGGCATGAAGTGCAGGGCATCAAACGTGTTCCATTCGGCATCTTCCTCTGCAGAGACCCAATCTTCGCAAGCGGCTTCCGCCTCCAGCATCCGGGACAACACCAGGTCAATAAAGCGGTTCCGTTCATGATGATANNGGCGCACATGGTAACGCCCGCTGGCATAAACCAAATGGTTGGGGGAAATGGCCAGGTTTTCGAAGCCACCCAGTTTGGAGTGGTAATGAATCTCCAGCACCTGGTGCTCCCGGATGGCGGTGATGACCCTGCCGATGATGTTCCCGTCAAGATGCGGTTTGAAAAAGCTGTAAACATCCGTCACGGGCAAATGCCCCCACTCTTCATCTTCCCAGAAATGGCTGGTCAGTGAGTTGCCCCGCAAGTAATCCAGGTAACGCATAGGGTCTTGGCTGATGTAATNGGGCCGGAACGTGCTGGTGGGCTCATGCCGTTTGGTTGAAGGGTTGTAAGCCACGCTGCCCGGATGCTGCTGACGGTACGCCTCGATGCTGGCTTGCGCATTCTGGCGGGCAATGCCGAAAGTGTTGCCCAATTGCACCGCAGTCATGCCCCCGCTCCAGTTTAGACAGGTTTCGATGTAAGCGAAACGCCGCAACAAGTCACGTTTCATGACATTCAATAACTTTATAAGGTGGAAAATATTATGCAATACTATTCTGCATAGAAATTGGCCGAAAGGGAAACACATGTTACGAATTCGCCTTCAACTCCCGCCAGGGGAGCCGTTGCAGCAGTATGACCATCATGACCTCCTGCATGATGCCTTGGTCAACGCCCTGATTGCCGCTGGCGCTGACAGCGCCGATGTGATTAGNCCTCAGGCCAAAGCCTGGACATTTGCGCCCATTGGCTGGCACCGGCGGCATCAGGGGTTTGCGCAGAGCCTGGTGGTCGCCACCGCCGACAGTGGCTTGGCGCGGGCGCTTTCCCGACTGGATCCGGCGCAAGTCGCCAAGCGCCGTTGGGATGCCGCCAGCGTCAATTTCGCCGCCGCCAGCGTGCGCTTGGAGCCTGACCCGATCCTGCCGGGGCAAACCCAACTCGGCTGCCTGATGCTGTCGCCGCTGGTGTTGCACGATGACGCCCACACCGGCAAAGGCAAAAGATGGCATCGCAGCCTGAATGGCCTGGGTGCCAACCTGAGCTTGGCCATCAACCGCAAGCTGTCGTTTTTGGCCGGGCGGGATGTGCAGTTGCGCATTTACCCCGACTCCCTGTACCTGCGCGCCAACCCGGAGCATTCCGTGCTGGTCAATCTGAAAACCTTCCGGGACGGGAGCAAGAGTTTCGTGATTGGGATGGAGGCNCCACTGTTGCTGGAAGGCAGCGAGGCCGATTTGCGGCTGGCGTGGTATGCGGGGATCGGGGAAAAGACCCGCAGCGGGTTCGGCTGCCTGGGGCTGATTGAAGAGGGGTAGGGCGATGAGCTCGGCAATGCAACGCGCCAATCAGGCGGCGGGGGCTGTTTACCAACGTTTTCTACAGGAGGTGGTGGAAACGCATGTGTTGAAAGAGCGTGCATCACCACGGCCTTTAAGTGAAAAGCAACGGCAGTTGTTGGATTCGGGCAAGGAAATCGATGTGCGCACCCTGCACCTGATGAGCATCAGCGGCAAGGGCGGTTGGGATGACAACCCGGAGAAATGGGAGCGTTACCGCCACAACCAGAACATTACCCTGCTGGATCATCTGCTGTCGGTGGTGCGTGGTGCCCTACTGCTGGCGGCATTGGACTGGCTGCTGGATAACCCGGAAATGGAGGAAACCGAACTGCGCCAGCGCTTGACGGTGATCGCCGCCATCGGTTTCCTGCACGATCTGGACAAGATGCTGCAACTGAAGCGGGATGCGGAACTGACGCTGGCGCATGTGCAACTGGCGGTCGATCGTTATGGCATCACCGGTTTTCTGGCGGCGGAAAACATTACCCTGAGCCATGAGCAAATCCGTTTCCTGATCGAACAGGCGGAAGATTCGCAGCGTTACCGGCATCCGGCGGCCACACCGCCGCCCCGCGCCTGGAAACACGCGGTGGAACGCTATGTCAAACTGGCCGACAAGCTGGATGGCCTGTGGCAGCAACACGGTGCCAATGGCGGGCTGGAAGCCATTATCCAACGCCTGCAACAGGAGCAGAGCCTGGCCTCACCTGTGCTGGCGCAATGGGGGACGGTGGATATTTTTGACCCGCACCATCCATTTCTGCTGGATGAATTGCAACGGCGCTTGTCGTTCGCCTGCCAGCGGCTTGCCGGGATTCCGCCTTTGCTGGAAACGCATCAGGATGGTCGCCTGTTCATGCTGCTGCCGAAAGAAAAGGCTGACGCGATCAAACAGGATGGCTTGCGGCGCTTGGTTTCCCATTTGCCGTTCAAGCTGGAAATCAGCATTTCCACCCGTGGCTTGCCCGAATTGCTCAACGGCAAACCGGATCATGCCGGGCTGGGTGAGTTTCTGCGTGATGCACAGCGCCGCACACTGGGGCAATTGTTTAGGGTGCGCAACGATCTGGTCGCACAGGTGACCCCACATCTGGATGCCTGCTTGCGTGCCCTGGGTTTGGCGCCACGTTGGCCGAAAGCCAGCGGGCAGACCAGTACGCCATTCCCTGACCCGGAGGCGCTGGATGCTTTTGCCGAACCCCATTTTCTGCGGGCGGCGCATCTGGTGTTGTTGCTGAACCTGAAGTTGCCGGTGAACAAGAAAAACGGCCTGCCGGATTATGCCGAGCGGGAAACCCAGTTGCTGGCGGCTTTGGGGCAGGCTTTGCCAGAATGGCTGGAGGCTGTTGAAGATGATCAGTCACGCCGGGTATTGCTGGGTTTGTGGGTGGTTTCGCTGGCGGGTGATGGGGCTGAAACAGGTCAGGCAATCTGGGGTGAAAAGGGGCTGTCGCAACAATGGCTGGAAGGAACCGAGGANACGGTAGGTTTCAACCAGTTCCTTGCTGGCGAAGGCGTTATTATTCAACAGGCTGTCCAGCGGCATTTCCAGCAATTGTTGGAGGGGACACGGGTCAGGCCGGAAGATGAAGGCGCCAGTGGCCGCTGCCTGTTTACAGATGCCCCCAGCAGCACATTGATGGCAGGTAATCTGGGTTTGCACGAGGTCAAGGTTTCGGCCTTTACCGGGCGGGAAGGCAAGCCGGATTCGGTGACGGCACCGGCTCGGGGTGAAGTGCCGATTGGCTACGTTTCCCTGGCCGAGCACAAACTGCGCAGAGATGTCTACGGCATCCAGGGCGGCAAACCGTCGGGTGTGCCGACACTGGTCTCATCGCCAGTCACCACCGGCCTGTTTGGTGCGTTGGTGTTGAACGATGAAGCGCACTTTTCCGCCCTGTCGGTGTATGACCTCAGTCGGCAGAAAGTGGAGCAAGGCAAGGTCAGTTACCGTGGGCTGGAAGTTTACCGGCAGCGTTACCGCATGGCGCGGTTGGAGCGCATCCCGGANAAAACCGAAGACCAGATCAATTTGTTGCGCTTGCTGCTGACCGCTTGCTTGCGCATTGGCCGCCCTATCCATGTGTTCAAGGGCTTGCCGACGCCGCAAAAAGCGTTCTTTTATTTCGACGCCATGCCATCGGTGCTGAAGCAACTGATTGGGTATCAGGAACTGCGCCGNGAGCAGATCCCGACCGCGATTGGGCACTTGAACATGGCGCAAACCTTAGCCTCCACGCCGGGGCTGGGCTACGACGTGCTGGGGCTGTATGCCATGCAACGCACCCGCTTTCAGGCGGTCTGCCGNGCAGGGTGTTACGCACACGATGCCCTGAAGCAGGCTAACAACCAGAAAGCCGGGGCGATGAAGCAACTGGCGAGACGGTTGGAGCAGGAATTTCATGAAATTTTACCAAGGAGCCATTCCATGTCTGAAGCTGACGGCGCGTTGGTGCGCCTGGGGCAAGCGGCAGCCCGCATTCAACGCCGCCCGCTGGGTCAATCATCGACCAGTGAGGAAATGCTGGTGTTCAACCTGTGCCTGCAAAGCGCACTGAATCTGCGCGGCGCAGGGCAAGCCGATGCGGCAACCCTGATCCACGGCATTGCCGGGGAGCTGGAAACCAATCTGGTGCGCAAGGGCAAAGCAGCGGCGCGGGACAAACGTGACGAACAGGCTTTGCTGGACGCTTGCATGGCTTTCGCCAAGCAGTTCGTCAACGAAGTCTGGTTTGGCGCGCTTCATGGCAGGCCACCGGCGCAGAAAAGCCGCCGCTTATTGGGGAGCGTGTACCGCATGGCTTTCCTGCAATCCTTCCGCGAAGCCGAGAAAGCGGTCAGCGCTGCTGACAATGACCCAACAACTACGATGACTGAATCTGAATAAGGAGCGCTGTGATGAAACGTCTGGAAACTTACCTGGCTGCGATTGATGGCCTGACCACCACCACCAAAACGGGCGAAAAGCAAACGGATGCCTATATCCACCCCAAACTGAAAAACCTCGGCTGCGTCAGCCTGGTGCTGATCAGGGAGGCGGTGGCACCGGTGGTGTTCCGCAATGCCGAGCAGGAAATCACCGACATTGAGTGGCTGGATGACCTGTATGTGCGCGCCGTGCCCAACAAGTTCAAATACATTGAGCGCGGGCGTGGCCTGCAAATCCTGCGGGCGCTGGGCGTGGGCGGCAAACTGCCGCAAAACAAGACGGTGTTGTACAAGGGGCAAGCGCCTTCCGCCGCTTTTGATTTGAACACGGTGGTGTTCGGTGATTCCGCCAATCAGGAAAACCGGGTGCTGCCGGTGCGGGCGGCGGTCAATTATTCCGATGCGCTCAGTTTGCAACCCAAAGACCAATGCGTGGATGAAACTTTCCATAACCGCGCCATGGAAGACGGCACCCTGTTTGATGCTGAAGACAAGAAAAACAGTGACAACCTGTTTACCCGCCATTTCATCAAACCCGGCACGCTGATGGTGCAGGTGTTGAGCACGCGCGGGCAGGTGCTGCCGGAAATCGGCCTGAAGCACCTGCTGTTGAGCGTGGGCATGGCGGGCAGTTACGGCGGGCAGACTTCCGTCACCGGCATCAATATCCGCACCCATGTGGTNAGCCTGTATGCGGACAAATTCGAAAAGGCNCTGACCTCGCCTTACGAATTGCTGCGGGTGTTGCAGGGCAGTGATGTCCACGACCTGATGGCGGTGAAGGCAACCTTGCATGAATCCCTGCAAGCCGCGCATGCCACTGCGGTTCAGGGTGGGGAAGTGGAAGCCTGGCAGCAGCAATTGGTTGCAGCGTTCAACCAGACCGGCAGTGAGCTGGAACAGGCGTACAAACAGGCGCAGCCGAAAGTGGCCGGGCTGTTTGACCACTGGTTCCAGTAAGGGGCGCGTCATGAAACCCATCATCACCGGCATTCAGGCGGAAACACTCACGCCGTTTGCTTATCACTCGCTGATGGTGCAAGGCGGCACGGCGACCTTGCCGGAACTGGTCAGTGACCAGACGCTGATGTTCGGGCTGGCGGCCAGTCTGGGCATGATGCGCAACACGGTGTGCCTGCCGGAAAAGGGTTACCGCCGTGACCTGGAGGCGATGCCCTGGCGCGCCTCCGTGCTGACGGCTGACGCCCCGCGTTTGTTGCCGCCGGTGGCGCGCCGCCTGAACTTGGAGGAAGAGGGCGGGATGCCGCAACGCCTGTATGCGGTGACCAGCAGTGGCAATCTGAAGACCTATTTCTTCACCCAGGAAGTGCCGCCGGGGTGGTGTTTCAGGGGCGTTGTTCGGTTTTGACCCCTTTGCTTACAGCGGTGAGGATGAGCTGGTGATCCGCATTGGTTTGCACCGTAACGGCATGCTGCGTTTGCGTAGGGCGGGGTCGAACAGGTGCGTTTGAATGCCGCGACCGCCGCCCTGTTTGCGCGGGAATTGCCGGTGGAACGTTACCTGTTGTATGGCCTGCAATTGACCGCCAAGTGGCCGGTGAAGCAGGCCTTGCAGGAGGTGCAGCAATGGAACTGAGCGTCGCCCGGCATTGTGTCGCCGAACGGGAAAACGGCCTGTCGCCCCTGCAACAGGCCTTGCTGGATGAACCCTGCCGGGTGCGGATTGTGGATGCGCCTACCGGGGCTGGCAAAACCTACGCTTTCCAGCAAGCCTTGCTGCGGGATCAGCGCATCCTGTTCATTGTGCCGACCCGCCGGTTGGCACAGAACATTGCCGCTGGTTTGATCAACGAGCTGGTGACGCAAAACGGCTGGCCAGCAGCCACAGCCGAACGCAAGGTGCAAATCTGGAGTTCCGACCAGACTGCCGTATTGCGGGAGCANGGGGTGGAAAACATTCGTGGCTACCGGGTGCGGCAGATACAGGCACTGGATGGCACCCGTTCCGGTGGTGAAATGATTGTTGCCGTACCGGAAGTGGTCAGCCAACTGTTGCACCGGGCTTATTTGGACAAGGGGCAGTCCGGCTTCAGCGTGTTTGATGTGCTGGATGATTTCGACCATATCGTGTTCGACGAATTCCATACCATTGAAGCGCGTGGCTTTGGGTTGGCGGCGCTGTTTGCCAAACTGGTGAGTGTTGAATCCCCCATCCCGGCCTTCCCCGCAAGGGGGAAGGGGACAGAAAATGTTTCCATTGGTTATGGGGTGGCGAAGGTCAGCCTGTTATCCGCCACCCCGCTGGACATTAAGCCGGTGCTGATCAAGCTGGGCGTGCCGGAAAGCCGGATGGTGGAATTGCACGAAAGCATTACCGCAGAGGGGCGGCCTTTACACGGGGATGTCAGGCTGCGGCTGGAAACCTTGCCGGATATGCCTGCCGTGTTGGCGCAGCATCTGGAACAAGTGCGGGCGGAGGTTGGGCAAAACCGGCAGGTGGTGATTATTTACAATGCGCTGGCTGACCTGAAACGGCAGTTGCCGGATTTGATCCGTTTGTTGCAAAGCGTGGGGATTCCCGCCCGCCGNGTATTGGTGGTCAACAGCATCGATGACAGTGGCGGCAATAGCCAGTCGGGTTACGGCTACCATGCTGGCCGCCAGCAGAACCCGGATGATTTCAGCGTGTTGGTGGCGACCGCCAGTGTGGAAATGGGCGTGACCTTTCGCGCCGCCAACCTGATGTTGATGGAGCCTGGGTTTGCGCCGATGAATTTCCTGCAACGCTACGGGCGGGCTGCGCGGCGNGGGGCGGATGGCGCGGTGATGGTGCGTACCGACAGCCGTTTGCTGGAGCGGCATCCGTGGCTGCGCGAATTGTGCGGCTGGATGGATGCGCACAACGGTCAGACGGTTTCCATCCAGGACTTGAGCCGGGTGCTCAGTCACAGTGCCGAAGCGCGTTTTCGGGAAGAGGGTGACACACTGTATTTCGGTTCCTTGCCGCAACAGGCTGTGTACGCCAGTGGTTTGTACTGGCAGGTGTTGATGCGCCACAAAAGCAGCAAGGCGCATCGGCGTGAGCATTTGTTGGCGCATCAGCCCGCCAGCAGCAAGCACCTGTATGTGTTGCTGCAACAGTTTGCCGCGCTGGAGGCCGATGCCGACTACCAGCAGGCAGCGACGGCGTGGCGGGAGCGGCTGTTTGCGCAAGCGTTGAACCTGCGGGACATTGGCCAGCGGGTGAGTGTGCTTGAGGGCGATGGCCGCCGTTTGCAGGTGGATCGGGTCTGGCTGGAGCGGGAAACGGCGGTGATGCAACGTTACCCAGCACAGTTGGATGCGCAAGAACGGGAATATTTCCAGTTGCCGGGCGAGCTGGATGATGAGTTGCTGGAGCAGAAAAACCGCGTCAGCCGCAAACTGACGGTGTATTTCCCGCATACCAGCCGCACGTTGGATTTGGAAGCGGGGAACGGTTTGCTGCGGGAATGGCTGCAACGCCTGAGGGATCAGCGGGATATGGATGCGGAAGCGGCCTGGGAAGACTACCCCGAAGCGATGCAGGCGGCTGAAAAGCTGGTCAGTCTGACGGGGCTGGTTCCGGGCGGCGATGTGGATTTGGCGGCCTCAACGACCAGTCTGGTGGTGTGATCGGCATGGCAGATGTTTTTCACTGGCCACTCTCGGAAGCCTTTTACCAGCGTGTTGAGCGCCTCAACTTGCATGGGCTGCATTTCCAGCATGTGGCGTTGTGTGAACGGCGGGCGTGGATGTATTTGCACAAGGTGAATTTTGCGCAGTGGCATTCGCGGGTGCAGACCGGCACGGCGTTGCATGCGGCCAGTTACCAGCGNGACCAGTCGGTGCGCGGTTTGTTCGGGCTGNNGCCTGACCGGATCGATTGGGGCAACAACGTGGTGTTTGAGAACAAGGGCAGCGGCGGGGCGGTGGAGGCGGCCAGCGAGCAGACGGCGTTTTATGCGCTGATGCTGTCGGTCACCACCGGCAGGTGCTGGCGGGCTTATACGCATGTGCTGACAACGCGGCGCAAGCGGGAGGTGGTGCTGGACGCCAAACGTTTGCAGGCTTTATGGGATGCGTCCCTGCGCCTGGAGCAATTGGCTAGGCAGGAAAGTGTTCCGCCCGCCCGCCAGATTGGGTTATGCCAAACGTGTTCGCTGGCGGCGTTTTGTGGGTTTGATTAGGGGAAAGATGGAAACTTTGTTCATTTCCAAAGAGGCGCAGTTGCGCCAGCATGAGAATACGCTGCAAATCCGGGTGGGCGACCAGCAGCGTTCGTTGCCGATTGAAAAGCTGGCGCATGTGGTGCTGCTGGCGGAAAGCCGCCTGAATTCGCGCTTGCTGGGGCTGTGCGGGAAACACGGCGTGCGCTTGTCGGTGTTCGATTATTACGGGCATTTCAANGGGGCGTTTGAACCGGCGGATAAAAATCCGGCGGGCAAGGTGAAGCTGAAACAGGCCGAGCTGTTGCTGGATGATGCCCGCCGCATGGCGGTGGCGCGCGAAATCGTGCGNGGGGCGGGGCATAACATGCAGGCCAACTTGCGTTACCACCAGTACCGGGGCAATGAGGCGATGAAGCAGCCGGTGGCGGATATGCAGGCGTTGTTGGCGAAAATCCCCAAGGCGGCGGATGTGAACAGCCTGATGGGGGTCGAGGGGCAGTTGCACCAGTATTACTACGCGGCGTGGGGGGCTATCCATGCGGAACTGGATTTCGGCAAGCGGGTGCGGCGGCCACCGAACAATCCGGTCAATTGCCTGCTGTCGTTCCTCAACCAACTGGTTTATACGGTGGCGCGGCATGAAATCAGCAAGACGCATCTGGAGGAAACCTTCAGCCTGCTGCATGCGCCGGGGTATGGGCGCGCTTCCCTGAGCCTGGATCTGGCGGAGCCGTTCAAGCCGGTGCTGACCGATATGCTGATTTTCCGCATGGTGCAGCGGCGCATGGTCGACGCCAACTGGTTTGAGCAGCACGACAATGTGTGCCTGTTGAGCGACACCGGGCGGCGGCAGGTGGCGGAGCAGTTTTCCCTGCGGCTGGAGGAGGAGTACCAGGGGCGCAGTTTCCGCAACTGGATTTACCGCGAGGCGCTGGCGTTGGAGCGTGAGGTGTTGGGTGTGGCCGAATATGAATCCTTCAAGCGGAGAGTGTAGATGTTCATGCTGGTGACGTATGATGTGGAGGCCAAGCGCACGGACAAGTTCAAAAAACTGCTGCGGCGCTATCTGAACCATGAGCAGTATTCGGTGTTTACCGGCGACATCACCGAGGCGCAGGCGATCAGCCTGCAACGCGAGTTGAGCCGGTTGATGATNCCCGGGGATCGGGTGACGGAAATCCGCGCCGCCAACCGGCAGAATATTGAGGTTTGCCAACTCGCCAAAAGCGACGCGGGCAAAGGCGAACTGAAGCGCACGCCGCTGAATGACCATCGCCGCGATTTTACCGTTTTGTAGCCGCCGACTTCGACCCTGACTGAAGTAAATCCTGCCTACCTTTGATGAGCATTTTGTTTCCATCCATGCTATTTTTAGCAGACCTGATGTCAGGCTTGACCCCTGGGTTTGGCTTGAAATCGGGGGTTACGAATCCCCATGAGGGGTTATGAGTGTCATTGACCGACGCATTGAAGCCGTCGTGGGTCGTTACGAATCCCCATGAGGGGTTATGAGTCCAGCTTTTCGCCCATGTACTTGGGAAATTTGGACGGGTTACGAATCCCCATGAGGGGTTATGAGTCCCCAG
The DNA here is from genome assembly GCA_013693955.1 of Candidatus Thiothrix singaporensis. GTDB lineage: Bacteria > Pseudomonadota > Gammaproteobacteria > Thiotrichales > Thiotrichaceae > Thiothrix > Thiothrix singaporensis. The sequence goes on from CP059265.1 coordinate 543,415, forward strand.
GTAGGGGAGGGCAGTGCACCCAGGAATGGGTTACGAATCCCCATGAGGGGTTATGAGATCTGGTTGGCTATATTGCTGGCGACGCCGATTGCCGTTACGAATCCCCATGAGGGGTTATGAGGCCTTGACGTGTGCAGCAATTGCACCGTATTTGGCTGGTTACGAATCCCCATGAGGGGTTATGAGTTGCTGCTTCAAGCGGTAGTATTTGGCAACGTAAGGTGTTACGAATCCCCATGAGGGGTTATGAGATCTGGTTGGCTATATTGCAGGTGACGCCGATTGCCAGTTACGAATCCCCATGAGGGGTTATGAGCCTAGCAACATGCGTAGTACACTACTCAACATAGCTGTTACGAATCCCCATGAGGGGTTATGAGAGCCAGCGATTTTGGCGGCGTTTATGCTGGTTGCATGTTACGAATCCCCATGAGGGGTTATGAGAACATTGCTTTTAACTGCGCTAACCGCGCTTTTTTGTTACGAATCCCCATGAGGGGTTATGAGCGCTTAAAAATGTTTATCGACACAGGAGAGTTTACTGTTACGAATCCCCATGAGGGTTATGAGCTACAAGCAAACAATGCTTTGCAGCTTGGCTTGTCCGTTACGAATCCCCATGAGGGGTTATGAGATCAACGATGCAGGCAATCCAGTAGCGGCTCATTTTGTTACGAATCCCCATGAGGGGTTATGAGAACTGCCATGTTGAGCCGCCCTTGAGCCGCATAAACGTTACGAATCCCCATGAGGGGTTATGAGAACTGCCATGTTGAGCCGCCCTTGAGCCGCATAAACGTTACGAATCCCCATGAGGGGTTATGAGAGATATTCATTGAGCGCCAATACCGGGATGAGAAATGTTACGAATCCCCATGAGGGGTTATGAGAATGCAATCAATACTATAATCTCTCCGGTATACTCTGGTTACGAATCCCCATGAGGGGTTATGAGTAAGCTCTGCATCACGCCCAATGCGTGCAAGTCCTGGTTACGAATCCCCATGAGGGGTTATGAGGGCTCCCATGTCCAATTTGGGTCAGCCTGCAACAGGCGTTACGAATCCCCATGAGGGGTTATGAGCTGATAATCGCGCCCAGCTACCAGCGGTACATGGAAGTTACGAATCCCCATGAGGGGTTATGAGGCCGACGATACCCATAATAACGCCTTCGATACGGTTGTTACGAATCCCCATGAGGGGTTATGAGATAGGGCAATATGCGCATCAAGCCAACGGTTGGCAAGTTACGAATCCCCATGAGGGGTTATGAGCGCGTTGGTCGTGCTGGATGAAGGGCAGGACATCAAGTTACGAATCCCCATGAGGGGTTATGAGAAAAGCCCAGCATCCCTACAGTGCTGGTTAATCCGTGTTACGAATCCCCATGAGGGGTTATGAGGCCTTGAAAATGTATCTGGTAAAAGCAGGAAAATTGGTTACGAATCCCCATGAGGGGTTATGAGTCTCAAGAAAATATCACGGTATTCAATCGCCATGCTAGTTACGAATCCCCATGAGGGGTTATGAGAATGGAGCCAATCCAGCTAATGGCATATCAATTCCCGTTACGAATCCCCATGAGGGGTTATGAGTGCTTTTTTATGAGGGTGAAACATTATGGATTTACGTTACGAATCCCCATGAGGGGTTATGAGTTGGGTCAAGCGGCCATTGCAGCCGGGAGCCACGAGTTACGAATCCCCATGAGGGGTTATGAGACGGCAGTATAAACTTTCAGTAGCAACCCTAAGCGTTACGAATCCCCATGAGGGGTTATGAGATCGGAACGCCAAGGCACGGATTCCTTGATGGCCGGGTTACGAATCCCCATGAGGGGTTATGAGCGGAGGGCAACCGCCAGGGCGCAGGGAGGCGCAGCCGTTACGAATCCCCATGAGGGGTTATGAGAGTGTTAACATACTCATTATCAAAAACTGGAGAGTTGTTACGAATCCCCATGAGGGGTTATGAGTTTTTGGCAATACTTTTATAATATACTCTCCATTTAGTTACGAATCCCCATGAGGGGTTATGAGAATCATTGCATATTCCACCTATCCCCCTTGCGGCGGTTACGAATCCCCATGAGGGGTTATGAGTTCAATCCGGCATAGAACGAAAAAGCGGTGCGCATTGTTACGAATCCCCATGAGGGGTTATGAGATCCAGGCATGAAGGATGAAAAGCACAAGCTGCATGTGTTACGAATCCCCATGAGGGGTTATGAGAGTGATCAACCGGTTACGCAAGGCCTCAACATCCACGTTACGAATCCCCATGAGGGGTTATGAGAGGCAGGCGGCATAAAAGTCCTTTTTTCCAGTGCGGGTTACGAATCCCCATGAGGGGTTATGAGCTCGCCGCCTATGATGACATGCCACATAACCTGGAGGTTACGAATCCCCATGAGGGGTTATGAGTTTGTCTACGATCATCCGTTCCAATGGGGTTCCAAACGGTTACGAATCCCCATGAGGGGTTATGAGTGCTGATACAGCGCCCGCAAACGCGCCTCATCAGTGTTACGAATCCCCATGAGGGGTTATGAGATTTTTAGACAATTTAACATTTTTGGTTAAGGCATGTTACGAATCCCCATGAGGGGTTATGAGACGCTTGTCAAGAGTGAGTCGCGTAATTTTTCCTGGTTACGAATCCCCATGAGGGGTTATGAGAATCTGCACGGCCGTTTGTGCATGTGCCGGTCATAAGTTACGAATCCCCATGAGGGGTTATGAGGATGGCGTCGCCCTGCGCCGAGTCAGGTTTAAGGTCAGCTCACCGGCGGGCTTTTCGGCGAACTGCGTTACGAATCCCCATGAGGGGTTATGAGACTCAGCGCGATGCGGGTGGAAAGGTTCACGCCCAGGTTACGAATCCCCATGAGGGGTTATGAGGTTTGTTAAATAGCCGCCAGTTACTAAACTAGCACCTGTTACGAATCCCCATGAGGGGTTATGAGCGAAGAGTACGACAGCCTTCCGGGGTTCTTTGAGGTGTTACGAATCCCCATGAGGGGTTATGAGTGCTGTATCAAGGTTGTGTCACTTACTGGAGTCCAAGTTACGAATCCCCATGAGGGGTTATGAGAGCGCTTACCGCGCTATTTTTGATCTGAAAGGAACTGTTACGAATCCCCATGAGGGGTTATGAGACCTGCGACATACTACTTTAATTGGCGTTCTGACGTGTTACGAATCCCCATGAGGGGTTATGAGCTGAACAATCCACCGTCTGGACATGTATCGACGCATGTTACGAATCCCCATGAGGGGTTATGAGATGAGCACCCAACGCATTGGCGGCAAGGAATTCCATGTTACGAATCCCCATGAGGGGTTATGAGGACACCGACTCCGTTAAAGTCATCAAGTCTGTGTATGGTTACGAATCCCCATGAGGGGTTATGAGGCAACTTGTAAATAAACTTCCATTTTAATATCACTCGTTACGAATCCCCATGAGGGGTTATGAGGCGCATAAAATGAGTGGTGGTCAGCGTAGAAAGTTCGTTACGAATCCCCATGAGGGGTTATGAGAGTGATCTTCGCCGCCTGCCGCAGGTCAGCATCCGCGTTACGAATCCCCATGAGGGGTTATGAGAGGGCAGGATAGTCCTGTCGGTGGTTAGCTAACCGTGTTACGAATCCCCATGAAGGGTTATGAGCATCCAGCCACCGAATGTGGCCTCATCGCCCCAACCTGTTACGAATCCCCATGAGGGGTTATGAGAAGCTCCGGCAGTCGCTACAAATGCTAGACACCTGGTTACGAATCCCCATGAGGGGTTATGAGACGCCCAAGGTGGAAACGCCAGTGCTGGTATTGGCATGTTACGAATCCCCATGAGGGGTTATGAGATTTCGCCACCTCATAGTTGTAAGCCAATCCCGACGGTTACGAATCCCCATGAGGGGTTATGAGAGTATGAGTTCGTCGCCGCTTACGACGACGAGCCTGGGTTACGAATCCCCATGAGGGGTTATGAGCACTGCATGTACGGCTTCCGTCATCGACTTTAAACAGTTACGAATCCCCATGAGGGGTTATGAGCCCGCTTCCGCTGCTTTCTGATTCCGCAACGGTGTCGTTACGAATCCCCATGAGGGGTTATGAGAACGCATCCAGGACATGCACGCGCAACTTGCAGCTTGTTACGAATCCCCATGAGGGGTTATGAGCTGGCAGCGGAGCTGGCGGAACTGAAAAAGAAGTTGTTACGAATCCCCATGAGGGGTTATGAGGTTTGCGCACCCGATAAAGTGATGTTGGCGGTTGTTGTTACGAATCCCCATGAGGGGTTATGAGTGATTACTTTTGGGACATGTCAGAAGACGAACAGAAGTTACGAATCCCCATGAGGGGTTATGAGCTACCGATCTGGATTTTCCTGATGAATCCTGTTCTGGTTACGAATCCCCATGAGGGGTTATGAGACGCCGGACGAGCTTCAGGAATAGAAAGCCCCGTTTGTTACGAATCCCCATGAGGGGTTATGAGCTGCCAGCCGGGCTGACATCCCTGACCGTCACAGGCGTTACGAATCCCCATGAGGGGTTATGAGGTCGTCATCGACTGTAAATGAAAAATATTACTCACAATGCTCCCGCAGCAACTCCGCCAGTTGTTCCCGTTGTAACTGGCCGTTTGCCACCTGCATTGTCCAGTCGTACAACTGATCGGGCGTCAGGTGGAGCTGAAGTTTGTTCAGGCGCAGAAAAACCAGCATACAGGCCGCTGCGACACGTTTGTTGCCATCCAGAAATGGGTGGTTGCCTGACAGGGAAATGCAGTACTGGGCGGCTGCCTGAAAAATTTCTCCTGTATAAGCGTAAGTCATGCTTGCCTGCCCGACAGCAGATTCCAGTAGTTCAGGGCTGCGGATACCTGTTGCGCCACCAAACATTTCAATCTGGCGTGTGTGGATGGCGTTTACCGTGGCGGCATCGAGAAATACCGGCATGGCTTATTGCGCCAGCCGTTGAAACGCATCGTGATATTGCTCCAGCAATTCTTCGTGGATGCGCAAGGCGTTTGCCTGCCCGGCCTGATGAGGTGCCAGCACAATGCGGCCTGCCTCCACCTTGATTTCCAGTGTCTGGCCTGCATGCAGGTGCAGGGCGTCGATGATTTCCTGGGGCAAGGTGGTTATCCACTGGCTTTCAATTTGCTGAAGTAAAACCTGGCTCATGATGTTTGTCCTTGCTTGATAAGGTTTTGATACGAAATGTTATACCCAATTTTCCAGTTCCAGCCCTTCAACCCGCGCAAAGTGCCGGGTGTTGTTGGTGANCCGGACAGCTGCAAGGCTGCGGGCGTGGGCGGCGATCTGCATGTCCATGCCGCCGATGGGCGTGCCGTTGGCTTCAAGCCGGGTTCTAATGTGGGCGTAGTGTTCGGCAGCGGCTTCATCCCAAGGTTGGATCACCAGGTGACGGGCGAAATTTTCGACGATAGTCCGGTTGATTTTGCTCGACGAGGAGCGTTCAACGCCGTACAGCAATTCTGCATACGTGATGATCGAGATGCAGATTTGTTCCAGATGCAGTGCTTTGAAACGGGTGCGCACTGAGTCGGGACGCTGGCGGATGATGTAACTGCTGGTGTCAGTGTCCAGCATGTAAAGCTTCATTCGAACAGCCGCCTTTCCTGCGCGGGCAGGTCAACGCGCTCCTGCATGAAGTCTTCGGTCGGGCGCTCAGGGAGTCAAAAAATCATCCCAGCTCAAAGGGCGGGGGAAAGGATCAGGCGGTCGCCCACTTTCTGTATGTACACTTCGTCGGCATCAACGCGGCAGGCTTTGGGCAGCCGGATTGCCTGGCTGCGGCCATTGCGGAAAACCTTGGCTATGTGGATGTCACCCATGATGAAGCTCCGTAAAACGGTTGGTAGCTACCAGAGTATATATCATGGGGTATTGCCATGACATCACGCCTGCAAACGTTATGGGACGCGTCGGTGCGGCTGGAGCAACTGGCAGGGCAGGAAAGCATGCCTGCCGCCCAGCGCATGCCCTTGTGCCAGACTTGTTCACAGGCGGCATTTTGCGGGTTTGATTGAGAAGAAACCCCTCCCAGCCTCCCCTTATCAGGGAGGCCTACTTCAATAGAATGGGAAGATGCATGGAAACTTTGTTCATATCCAAAGAGGCGCAGTTGCGCCAGCATGAGAATACGCTGCAAATCCGGGTGGGCGACCAGCAGCGTTCGTTGCCGATTGAAAAGCTGGCGCATGTGGTGCTGCTGGCGGAAAGCCGCCTGAATTCGCGCTTGCTGGGGCTGTGCGGGAAACACGGCGTGCGCTTGTCGGTGTTTGATTATTACGGGCATTTCAAGGGGGCGTTTGAACCGGCGGATAAAAATCCGGCGGGCAAGGTGAAGCTGAAACAGGCCGAGCTGTTGCTGGATGATGCCCGCCGCATGGCGGTGGCGCGCGAAATCGTNGCGGGGGCGGGGCATAACATGCAGGCCAACTTGCGTTACTACCAGTACCGGGGCAATGAGGCGATGCAGCAGCCGGTGGCGGATATGCAGGCGTTGCTGGCGAAAATCCCCAAGGCGGCGGATGTGAACAGCCTGATGGGGGTCGAGGGCAGNTTGCACCAGTATTACTACGCGGCGTGGGGGCTATCCATGCGGAGNCTGGATTTCGGCAAGCGGGTGCGGCGCCCGCCGAACAATCCGGTCAATTGCCTGCTGTCGTTCCTCAACCAGCTGGTGTATACGGTGGCGCGGCATGAAATCAGCAAGACGCATCTGGAGGAAACCTTCAGTGTGTTGCATGCGCCGGGGTATGGGCGTGCTTCCCTGAGCCTGGATCTGGCGGAGCCGTTCAAGCCGGTGCTGACCGACATGCTGATTTTCCGCATGGTGCAGCGGCGCATGGTCGACGCCAACTGGTTTGAGCAGCACGACAATGTGTGCCTGTTGAGCGACACCGGGCGGCGGCAGGTGGCGGAGCAGTTTTCCCTGCGGCTGGAGGAGGAGTGCCAGGGGCGCAGTTTCCGCAACTGGATTTACCGCGAGGAGCTGGCGTTGGAGCGTGAGGTGTTGGGTGTGGCCGAATATGAATCCTTCAAGCGGAGAGTGTAGATGTTCATGCTGGTGACGTATGATGTGGAGGCCAAGCGCACGGACAAGTTCAAAAACTGCTGCGGCGCTACCTGAACCATGAGCAGTATTCGGTGTTTACCGGCGACATCACCGAGGCGCAGGCGATCAGCCTGCAACGCGAGTTGAGCCGGTTGATGATCCCGGGGATCGGGTGACGGAAATCCGCGCCGCCAACCGGCAGAATATTGAGGTTTGCCAACTCGCCAAAAGCGACGCGGGCAAAGGCGAACTGAAGCGCACGCCGCTGAATGACCATCGCCGCGATTTTACCGTTTTGTAGCCGCCGACTTCGACCCTGACTGAAGTAAATCCTGCCTACCTTTGATGAGCATTTTGTTTCCATCCATGCTATTTTTAGCAGACCTGATGTCAGGCTTGACCCCTGGGTTTGGCTTGAAATCGGGGTTACGAATCCCCATGAGGGGTTATGAGTACGCCATTTGGTGACTTGTTCGGGGACGCTACCCGCGTTACGAATCCCCATGAGGGGTTATGAGGTAACTTGCCTGATGAACTGCCCGTTGAGGCATTCGGTTACGAATCCCCATGAGGGGTTATGAGCAAAGCCAAAGCCAAGCGAGCGGCACCAGAGTCAAGAAGTTACGAATCCCCATGAGGGGTTATGAGTATGACCAGCCCTTGAATGGACGCGGGAGGTTGCCAGTTACGAATCCCCATGAGGGGTTATGAGACAGCCCACCCATCGGGGCAGCACAAATTAGCGAGGGTTACGAATCCCCATGAGGGGTTATGAGACCGGACACGACGTAATTTGGTGTGTTGACAAGCGCGTTACGAATCCCCATGAGGGGTTATGAGTGTTGGGGAAGCCAAGCTGTTTGAGGGTGCCTATTGGTTACGAATCCCCATGAGGGGTTATGAGTGCTTTAGCTTTGGGTTGACGAGCGCCAGTATGCTTGTTACGAATCCCCATGAGGGGTTATGAGGCCATGTGCGGGTCACTCCTTCCGACGTTTCAATGTTACGAATCCCCATGAGGGGTTATGAGAGGTTGCCCTGTCAAAGGCTGCGCTTGGCTTCATCCGTTACGAATCCCCATGAGGGGTTATGAGTGCCGTCAGTTCCAGCTTGCTGCTGTCTGCCAGTTGGTTACGAATCCCCATGAGGGGTTATGAGATCCGCAACATGGTCAACAGCGGCGCGCTCGCCTTCGTTACGAATCCCCATGAGGGGTTATGAGAAACCTGTACATTGCATAATCAAGCATGGCCTAATGTTACGAATCCCCATGAGGGGTTATGAGGGGATCAGAGAATTCATGAAAGGTTGGATTGTAACCAGGTTACGAATCCCCATGAGGGGTTATGAGAGACAATATGCAGCGTGGAGGCGCTACTGTCCTGACATGTTACGAATCCCCATGAGGGGTTATGAGTACTCCATCGACAAGATCCTCAGCCTGTTGGACAACGTTACGAATCCCCATGAGGGGTTATGAGAGTGCTACGGGCAGCGAATTCCGCCGCCAAGCCAAGTTACGAATCCCCATGAGGGGTTATGAGTCGTTGGCGGTGTTGCCGTCCCACCAGTCGCCGATCGTTACGAATCCCCATGAGGGGTTATGAGACATCCTTGGCCAGCCCGCCCGCCGAGGCGAACGCAGGTTACGAATCCCCATGAGGGGTTATGAGTTCTGACCCGCAGAATTCTTCGATGTGAGGCTTAACGGTTACGAATCCCCATGAGGGGTTATGAGAGCATCGGTAATGCGGCATGACCGGCGCAGACCGGGGTTACGAATCCCCATGAGGGGTTATGAGATTCAAAGCACGGATAGGCTGTTGGCGGCATCTGAGGTTACGAATCCCCATGAGGGGTTATGAGATGCTGGCGCGCCTGCTGCACGACAACGACAAGAGCGTTACGAATCCCCATGAGGGGTTATGAGCTGTTATTTGATGGAGGTTTTCGGCTGATTGTGCCATGTTACGAATCCCCATGAGGGGTTATGAGTTTTTCTGTCGGACGAAAAACGACCGTTTATCAAACGTTACGAATCCCCATGAGGGGTTATGAGTGGCGCGACTTGAGGATAATGCGGCCATCGTGGATGGTTACGAATCCCCATGAGGGGTTATGAGAAACAGGACGCCAACATGAAAGCAACCACCCCACCAGTTACGAATCCCCATGAGGGGTTATGAGCCGTGGGAATTGGTGGACGACTGGCGCGGCCACACCGTTACGAATCCCCATGAGGGGTTATGAGGACGAACTGGATAAGGCCAGTAGTCGGATAATTTCGTTACGAATCCCCATGAGGGGTTATGAGCTTAATTTCCCTATTGTTTTTTGTCGTGCCATCCTTGTTACGAATCCCCATGAGGGGTTATGAGTGCGGATTCCGGACGCAACTATCCTGCAAAAGGCATCGTTACGAATCCCCATGAGGGGTTATGAGCGTTAACTATTTCCCTTTTAATACTGGGGTTCATAGTTACGAATCCCCATGAGGGGTTATGAGTTGGTGAATCTGGCAATGAACACGGTGTTGGTGACGTTACGAATCCCCATGAGGGGTTATGAGTTTTGTTTTCTGTGCACTGGCCGCAACAGCCGCATTGTTACGAATCCCCATGAGGGGTTATGAGCAGCGGCCAGCGCATCCTCAAGAAAAAGACCATGGTGTTACGAATCCCCATGAGGGGTTATGAGCTCCTTTTTACGTGGATATGCCGAGAATGATACTTTGTTACGAATCCCCATGAGGGGTTATGAGACCCGCCAGCATGAGCTGATGCCGCACGGATCGCACGTTACGAATCCCCATGAGGGGTTATGAGTTCATTAACAAGAATTACTACAAATACCTCTTTATCGGTTACGAATCCCCATGAGGGGTTATGAGATTACACCGAAGTATAAAGGAATACGCGGGCGGTTACGAATCCCCATGAGGGGTTATGAGTGGTTTCCCTCTGACTCACTGCCAGTCCCGCGAGTGGTTACGAATCCCCATGAGGGGTTATGAGCGTGATATTGGCAATGCCACCAACGGCATGGCGGAAGTTACGAATCCCCATGAGGGGTTATGAGAGTTTGCTGAACTCATAGACGGCCACGAAGCATAGGGTTACGAATCCCCATGAGGGGTTATGAGGGCGATATCGTCACCCTGGCGCTGACCGACTACACGTTACGAATCCCCATGAGGGGTTATGAGACGTCATGGCGCCACATCGGGCGGTTCTGCGCCGTTACGAATCCCCATGAGGGGTTATGAGTCCGCAATCTCACCCAACGCTCTCCAGCGGATATGTTCGTTACGAATCCCCATGAGGGGTTATGAGGTCGGCATCTGGTGGGTTTTGCCCAAGCGGCGGAATGTTACGAATCCCCATGAGGGGTTATGAGGATCATCACAAAACCGCCCAATCAGCCCTTGATGGATGTTACGAATCCCCATGAGGGGTTATGAGTTGAAAGCATCCTGCAAGAGCTGATTATCCTGCGGAGTTACGAATCCCCATGAGGGGTTATGAGTTTGCAGTTCCCGCGTGGAGCGGATGGAAGCATTGTGTTACGAATCCCCATGAGGGGTTATGAGAAGCTGGCCAAGCTGGCCAGCGAAAAGCGGCTCGCGTTACGAATCCCCATGAGGGGTTATGAGGCTGACCCGGTCAAGGCGTTCGCGCAGTATGACTGGGTTACGAATCCCCATGAGGGGTTATGAGGCCAAACACATCGCCAGCGCGCTAAACGAGAACGGCGTTACGAATCCCCATGAGGGGTTATGAGCAGCCTGTACATCAGGCACCCAAAACAACAGGAGGCGTTACGAATCCCCATGAGGGGTTATGAGGTGGGAGAAAACCTAACGGTGAATGGTGGACTATAGAGTTACGAATCCCCATGAGGGGTTATGAGATCCAATTTTGAGCACGTAGCTCAATTGCATCGGCGTGTTACGAATCCCCATGAGGGGTTATGAGATTCATGATTTTGACGAGACTTTCTTTGTCTATTGCGGTTACGAATCCCCATGAGGGGTTATGAGTGTGTATTTATTTCTGACTGCTCTTTTTTAAATGAGTTACGAATCCCCATGAGGGGTTATGAGTTACGAAAAACTATTTTCTCTTTTATAACTGACATTGTTACGAATCCCCATGAGGGGTTATGAGATGTTCTTTGCTGGATTCCTCGCACTGAGAGGCTTCCGTTACGAATCCCCATGAGGGGTTATGAGTTGCTCTTGCTCCATTCTGCTCAATGAAAAGCGAAGGTTACGAATCCCCATGAGGGGTTATGAGACCGTTATTGAACACACACCATCGACCCAAGTATGTCGTTACGAATCCCCATGAGGGGTTATGAGGCCTTCGTACACCGCTACGGCATTGAGGCTCTGGATGTTACGAATCCCCATGAGGGGTTATGAGACGAATGTTTACCCGGACAAGCTGGCGCTGCCAGCAGGTTACGAATCCCCATGAGGGGTTATGAGCGCCCGGCTTGCCCTTTTGCCCTGCCGGAGGGTTTAGTTACGAATCCCCATGAGGGGTTATGAGGCGGATTGTCCGGCGACTCACTGCGAAAAGAATTACGTTACGAATCCCCATGAGGGGTTATGAGAGCCGCAAAAGACGCTGATGGACAAAGCCAAGGTCAGTTACGAATCCCCATGAGGGGTTATGAGTCCCGACAAATACCGCATACTTTGACATTGTTTGCAGTTACGAATCCCCATGAGGGGTTATGAGGCGGATTGTCCGGCGACTCACTGCGAAAAGAATTACGTTACGAATCCCCATGAGGGGTTATGAGAGCCGCAAAAGACGCTGATGGACAAAGCCAAGGCCAGTTACGAATCCCCATGAGGGGTTATGAGAACGCGGTCAATATGCCTGTCTGCATCGATATATACGTTACGAATCCCCATGAGGGGTTATGAGAGAAAGGTGGCGGCGGCCTACAATGCTGGCCGGCGGTTACGAATCCCCATGAGGGGTTATGAGAGCAGCCATCACCTCCTGCATCCAGGCCATATCCACGTTACGAATCCCCATGAGGGGTTATGAGAGCCGCAAAAGACGCTGATGGACAAAGCCAAGGCCAGTTACGAATCCCCATGAGGGGTTATGAGAGCAGCCATCACCTCCTGCATCCAGGCCATATCCACGTTACGAATCCCCATGAGGGGTTATGAGCTGTTTTCAATTTGTTTGGTAGTTGTCCTATAAACAGTTACGAATCCCCATGAGGGTTATGAGCACCGCGATGCGGCATTGGCGGCGTGTTCCTACACGGGTTACGAATCCCCATGAGGGGTTATGAGGCTGCTTAAACTATTAGGGTAAGGTGCATGTGGTTTGCGGTATGGGGATTTCCGGCAGGCATCAGGCCGTTTCCCAGTCAAACCCGACAATATTGCGGTCAGTTTTGCTGAATTCGACACCCAACAAATAAATCGGCTGGTCAAGGGCGCGGTATTTGTCGGCGTAAGCCTTGCCTTTAATTTGTTGCAGGGCTTTGCCTTCCGGCACCAGTTCCACCACCTTGAATTCGAAGATATACACCTTGCCATTAAATTTCAGGGTCATGTCGATACGGCCAAGGTTGCTGGTGTCTTCCAGCGTGACATTCAGCCCCAGCGAGGCGAAATAGGAATAGAACACGCTGGCGTAATAGCCTTCGTAATGCTGGATGTCATTGTTGGTGTACCACTGATGTGGGATGCTGGCGAAAAAGCTGTGGAACAACGTTTTAAGCCCGGCAATGTCATTGGCGCTCAACAGGCGGTATAACTGGCTGGCATGCACCACTTGCTGCGATTTGTTCTGCACCAGCGCCGCCAGCAAACTGTTGTTCAGGCTTTGGTAGACTTCCCGGTTTGGGTAGCCCAACGTATAGAAAAACTGCCCGCCGAGGTTTTCTTCCTGTTTGATGGTCAGGTAGCCGGTTTGGAACAATAAGGCTTCTGTTGATATGTCCCCCACATCAAAGCTGGACAGCATGTCACTGCTGCTGAGCAGATTGTCCAGTTGGATTGTGGGTATCTGGCGCTTCAGCAATTGCTCCACCAGAAAGGTCGGCGTGCCGGTTTCAAACCAGTAGCTTTTGAACTGGCGTTCATCAAACAGTTGCAGGATGTCGAACGGGTTATAAACCCCTTCCCNCAGCCAGTTGTAACCGTTATACCAGCCACGGATTTCGTCCCGATCCAGCCCCGGCAATTCCGCTGCAAACACGCCATCAATATCCGCATCCGTATAGCCGCAAATGGTGCTGTGGCGCTTATCCAGCGTAATGTCTTTCAGGTTGTTCAATCCGGAAAACAGGCTGACCTTGGAAAACTTGCTGACGCCGGTCAGGAAACTGAAACGGATATGGGCGTCATAGTCCTTGATGGTGGCGTAGAAGCCGCGCAGGAAATCACGGTTGGCTTTGGCCACTTCCGGGTATTCCAGCGCATCCAGGATCGGCTTGTCGTACTCGTCAACCAGCACCACCACCGGCTTGCCGGTCTGCTGATGGGCATGGATCAGCAAGGACTGGAAACGCTCCGGGCTGGTCGTGTAGCTGGAATGGCACTGGAACTGCTGCTCCAGCCGATCCAGTTGCGCCATCAGGTTTTTCTCAAGGTAGTCAGCCTGCCGGAAGTTGCCGGAACCGAAGCTGAAACGCATCACCGGGAAGGGTTCCTCCCAGTCCCAATGATCGTGGATCGCCAGCCCCTGGAATAATGGTTCGTTGCCTTCAAACAGTTCCTTGATCGTATCCAGCAGCAGGCTTTTGCCGAAGCGGCGCGGGCGCGAGAGGAAGTAGTGTTGCCCACCCAGGATTAAACCCAGGATCATGTCCGTTTTATCGACGTAATAATGGTTGTTTTCGCGGATTTTGGCGAAAGTCTGGATGCCGATAGGCAGGCGTTTGCGTTCAGTCATCATTAGGCTTGCTCCACATCAAACCCGACAATATTGCGGTCAGTTTTGCTGAATTCGACGCCCAACAAATAAATCGGCTGGTCAAGGCGGTATTTGTCGGCGTAGGCCTTGTCTTTAATTTGTTGCAGGGCTTTGCCTTCCGGCACCAGTTCCACCACCTTGAATTCGAAGATATACACCTTGCCATTAAATTTCAGGGTCATGTCGATACGGCCAAGGTTGCTGGTGTCCTCCAGGGTGACATCCAGCCCCAGCGAGGCGAAATAGGAATAAAACACGCTGGCGTAATAGCCTTCGTAATGCTGGATGTCATTGTTGGTGTACCACTGATGTGGGATGCTGGCGAAAAAGCTGTGGAACAACGTTTTAAGCCCGGCAATGTCATTGGCGCTCAACAGGCGGTATAACTGGCTGGCATGCACCACTTGCTGCGATTTGTTCTGCACCAACGCCGCCAGCAAACTGTTGTTCAGGCTTTGGTAGACTTCCCGGTTTGGGTAGCCCAACGTATAGAAAAACTGCCCGCCGAGGTTTTCTTCCTGTTTGATGGTCAGGTAGCCGGTCTGGAACAACAGGGCTTCTGTTGATATGTCCCCCACATCAAAGCTGGACAGCATGTCACTGCTGCTGAGCAGATTGTCCAGTTGGATTGTGGGTATCTGGCGCTTCAGCAATTGCTCGACCAGAAACGTCGGCGTACCGGTTTCAAACCAGTAGCTTTTGAACGTATGGTTCCTGAAGAATTGCAGAATATCAAACGGATTGTAAACACCTATCCCCAGCCAGTTATAACCGTTATACCAATCGCGGATTTCGTCCCGATCCAGCTCCGGCAGTTCAACAGCAAACACCGTATCGATGTCATCATCGGTATAACCACACAGGCTGGAATAACGTGGCATCAGGGTGATGTCTTCCAGATTGTTCAAGCCGGAAAACAGGCTGACTTTGGAAAACTTGCTGACGCCGGTCAGGAAACTGAAACGGATGTGGGCGTCATAATCCTTGATGGTGGCGTAGAAGCCGCGCAAGAAATCACGGTTGGCCTTGGCCACCTCCGGGTATTCCAGCGCATCCAGGATCGGCTTGTCGTACTCGTCCACCAGCACCACAATGGGCAACCCGGTTTTGGCCTTGACCCTTTCCAGCAGATCCGCAAAGCGGCTGCCCGCATCGCTAAACTCGGGCTTGATGTCGAAGTCCCGTTCCATTTGGGTAAGCTGTTGGTGCAGGGATTCACCCAGCGCCTCCGGCTGGCGGTAATTCTTGCGCCCGAAACTGAAACGCAGCACGGGATATTTCACTGACCAGTCCCAGCGCCCATGAACCAGCAAGCCTTGGAACAGTGGTTCGTTGCCTTCAAACAGTTCCTTGATGGTGTCCAGCAGCAGGCTTTTGCCGAAGCGGCGCGGGCGCGAGAGGAAGTAGTGTTTGCCGCCCTCGACCAACTGCTGGATCATGCCGGTCTTGTCCACGTAATAGTGGCCTGCTTCCCGGATTTCGCGGAAGGTCTGGATGCCGATCGGCAGGCGTTTGCGTTCAGTCATCATTAGGCTTGCTCCACATCAAACCCGACAATATTGCGGTCAGTTTTGCTGAATTCGACGCCCAGCAAATAAATCGGCTGGTCAAGGGCACGGTATTTGTCAGCATAGGCCTTGCCTTTAATTTGTTGCAGGGCTTTGCCTTCCGGCACCAGTTCGACCACCTTGAATTCGAAGATATACACCTTGCCATTAAATTTCAGGGTCATGTCGATACGGCCAAGGTTGCTGGTGTCCTCCAGCGTGACATCCAGCCCCAGCGAGGCGAAATAGGAATAAAACACGCTGGCGTAATAGCCTTCGTAATGCTGGATGTCGTTATTGGTGTACCACTGGTGCGGGATGCTGGCGAAAAAGCTGTGGAACAACGTTTTTAGCCCGGCAATGTCATTGGCGCTCAACAGGCGGTATAACTGGCTGGCATGCACCACTTGCTGCGATTTGTTCTGCACCAACGCCGCAAGCAAACTGTTGTTCAGGCTTTGGTAGACTTCCCGGTTTGGGTAGCCCAACGTATAGAAAAACTGCCCGCCGAGGTTTTCTTCCTGCTTGATGGTCAGGTAGCCGGTCTGGAACAATAAGGCTTCTGTTGATATGTCCCCCACATCAAAGCTGGACAGCATGTCACTGCTGCTGAGCAGATTGTCCAGTTGGATAGTGGGTATCTGGCGCTTCAGCAATTGCTCCACCAGAAAGGTTGGTGTGCCGGTTTCAAACCAGTAGCTTTTGAACTGGCGTTCATCAAACAGTTGCAGGATGTCGAACGGGTTATAAACCCCTTCCCCCAGCCAGTTGTAACCGTTATACCAGCCACGGATTTNCGTCCCATTCAACCCCGGCAATTCCGCTGCAAACACGCCATCAATATCCGCATCCGTATAGCCGCAAATCGTGCTGTGGCGTTTATCCAGCGTAATGTCTTTCAGGTTGTTCAAACCAGAAANAAGGCTGACCTTGGAAAACTTGCTGACACCGGTCAGGAAACTGAAACGGATATGGGCGTCATAATCCTTGATGGTGGCGTAGAAGCCGCGCAGGAAATCACGGTTGGCTTTGGCCACCTCCGGGTATTCCAGCGCATCCAGGATCGGCTTGTCGTACTCGTCCACCAGTACCACAATGGGCAACCCGGTTTTGGCCTTGACCCTTTCCAGCAGATCCGCAAAGCGGCTGCCCGCATCGCTAAACTCGGGCTTGATGGCGAAGTCCCGTTCCATTTGGGTAAGCTGTTGGTGCAGGGATTCACCCAGCGCCTCCGGCTGGCGGTAATTCTTGCGCCCGAAACTGAAACGCAGCACGGGATATTTCACTGACCAGTCCCAGCGCCGATGAACCAGCAAGCCTTGGAACAGTGGTTCATTGCCTTCAAACAGTTCCTTGATGGTGTCCAGCAGCAGGCTTTTGCCGAAGCGGCGCGGGCGCGAGAGGAAGTAGTGTTGCCCACCCAGGATTAAACCCAGGATCATGTCCGTTTTATCGACGTAATAATGGTTGTTTTCGCGGATTTTGGCGAAAGTCTGGATGCCGATAGGCAGGCGTTTGCGTTCAGTCATGGTCATGACGGTTGTCCGTTCCGTAGGTCTACACGGGATAGTAGCATAGGCAGGGTCATGCGGTTTTTCCCTGCACGGTGCGCCTTATATTCCGTTGCCTGCGCTGAACGCTTGTCTGAATGCCAGTATGTTTTCCAATGCTTTGGGGTTTGCGGGGATGGAAAAGCGGATATGTCGGAATGCCTGGGCAAACATCCCATCGCCCGTGAGTTCACGGGCAAATAAATTCGCCACCTGTGTCGGCAGGTTGCCAAATACACCGCAACCCCAGGCACCTAATACCAGCGCCTCGCAGCCTTGATATGCCGCCAGATTTAGGACATGGCGGATACGCTGGGCAAATACCGTTTCAATTTGCGTCAGTGCCTGTGGTTCGTTACGGGCAATCGCTCCCCGATTGGGTGCGGCACTGGTGATAAAGTCGACGTAATACGGTTCTGGCAGCACTGCGCCATCATCCTGTTTGAATACCGGGCAGGCTGGCGAATAAATCATGTGATCGGAATACAGCAGGGTTTTGTTCTGTTGCCGATGGTAGTCATAGTAAGCCGGACAACGTTGCAGGCTTGCGTAAAGCCCGCTACTGCGCGCCAGTGATTCTTCCTGTGNCTGGCTGCCGCCAAGGAAGCCGCCTCCTGCATTTTTGGCAGACGCAAAGTTCAGGACAGCAATACGTGAGAATTTCCCACTGTCATGCAGGTGTTTTGCGCCTTGTAGGGTTGTTTCATTGATGACCTCAATAACAGTGCCTTGGTAGGCGACGGTTGGGTTTGGCAGGTTTGCCAGGGCTTCAGGGGTATGCAGCCGGGTGTTTTGCACACAGTTATCCAGTTGGGGCTGGATTGGAATGTTGTCCGTCGTGCTTGCCTGATAATGGCCTTGCTGGAGGATAGTCAGCGTATCGTCGGCAATCTGGGTACGTTGCAGGCGGGAATTTTGGCTCATTGTTTTTGCCCTGTTGTTATTGGTTGTTGTATGGGGATGGGCGGAACTGGTTTGCCATGCGCGCAGCATTTCGCTGGAAGCCTGCTCCATATATTTGGAGCAAGCCATCAAGTGCCCGGCCAGTTCTGGATGATTGTTTTGCATATTGGTGTTGGATGCCCGCAGTATTTTCTCTCCAAGCAAATGCAGGAAATCGGCCAAGGAATCGTAGGATAAGTCGCCCAGTTCTTCTGCCAGTTGTTCCATGTCAGGATTTGATATGCCCATGGTAATCACTCACTATCCATCTGTTTGTATTCGCCAATCACTTCGATCAAGCCGACAATGTTTGCGTTGAGCTCGTCAATGTCTTCTGCCGGAATCCACCATTCGGTGTGGTGAGCGGCACCAACCTGCTGGACAGGATAGCGATTCATAAAGGTTTTCTAACTTCGAAGCGTGTGACGTAACCGATATTGTTGTACTTGATATTCCATTGTGTAGTGATTTCCCTGGCGTATTGTTCATTAGACCTCTTGCGAAAGTCACAAACTGCGTTGTTGCAGCATCCAATTGACGAAACCCGTAATCAACTGTAGCCGTATCCCAAAGCGCCGTCGGCGATTGCGGTAGCGCTCCTTCAGGATCGAAACACCTTCAACAGCCGGATGCTGTGTTCGACCTTGACCCGAAACCGTGCGAACACCGGTTGAAAGCAACTTGTTCCGCTTCCAACTCCCGCAGCCGGGGCTTTTTGAAGGGGATCAGGATTCTGCAACCTTCGATCTCCAGCCCTTGGTAGCCCAGATCCCCAAGGCATAAACAACCTGGCGGAAAGGCTTCCGTGTGTTGGCGTGCCAAGGTGACATCGTGTTCGTTGCTGACCGCCTGGGCGACATGCAGGATATGCCCGCTGGCCTGATCAATCACAAGTTGGAACTTTTGCGTGTGCGTGTGTTTTCCCGCTGTAAAAGTCGCCTTGCTTTTTTGGGCGTTCAATCGGGCTTTCGCTGGCGTCCACGACCACCACTGTGTCCGCAGCCAGGTTCTCCGTTGCCGCCAGCCGCTCCCGGTCCGCCTGCGCCGCCAACAAACGCTGCTCTGTCCGCGTCACGATGCGCTGCGCGGTCGATTCGTGCACGCCGTAGGCCACGCCCAGGTGGAACAGCGTGCGGTACTCGCGCCAATAACCCAGCGTCAGCAGGAGCTGGTCGGCCAGGCTCAGGGGACTCGGGCGGCCTGGCTTGCGCTTGGCGCGCTCCGCTTGTTCCAGCACCATCAGTTGTTCCGCGAACAAGTCCGGCGGGATGCCCACCAACCGTTTGAAGGCATCAGGCGGTAAATTTTGTAAGCTAACGTATCTCATCTCGCCAATATGGTGGCTTGGGCGACTTTCGCAAGAGGTCTATTGGTGACAGGGTAGAAAATGGGTTGTTCAGCAAGCCGGGGCGGCCATTTACGAAACCCGCTTGCTTCTACCAGTTGTAGCTCTTCCGGCCTGTGGGACGGTATAAGGTAATTGTTTCACCATTCATGTCATTTCAACCCTGTTAACAAACTAATTGCCCCTGCATTTCCGCCACCCCAACCGTCACCACCGTCCCTGAATTAAACGCCAGATAATCCGCCTCAATCCCGTCGGAGAATATCACACCGTTCTCCGGCATTTGCGATTCCAGCCGCAGCGGGGCTTGTCGGGTAACTGCACCAAACACCAATTCCACGCCGGTGGTGCGGCTGGGGAACGGTTCGCGCACGCTGAATTGCAGGCGTTGTTCATCCCAACCGAAACCGTCGTTGAGTTCGTGGCCGCAGGTGTGCATCACACCCATTGCGCCCGCCAGCACAGACTGGAACCAGCCGGTCGAGCCAAACCCGGTGGAGACAATGATGCCGGAGGAAGATTGCGTTTCAATGCGGCCTTCCCAACTCAGGGTGTAACGTGCCGAAGTATGGCTTTTCGAGTAGATGAACAGGTCGTTGACTGCGCGCATGACCTGCCCATCGTTGGTGCGGGCTTCGGCGAAAGTGATGCTTTTGCTGCTGGTTTTGCCCGCCAGTGTGCGTGTCACCACATCGCGTAATTCCTCAATCACGAAGGGCAGCAGCTTGCCATCCCAGCGCGTTGGGTCAGGGTTGATGGCGATCACCGGCTGGCCTTGCAGGTATTTCAGCGTATTGGCGACCAGCCCATCCTGGCCGATCACCACCACAATGTCGTTGCCGGAAAATTGGTAGTTGGGCAACAAACCGCGCTCCAGTTGTTGGAAACGCCCCAGGCTGCGCAGCANCCGTTCCGCCTCCCGCAAATGCTGTTGGTAGAGGTCATGCTCATCCAGATAATCCTGTGCGTCGGTGTTGCTATGTTCCAGATAAAAACGTGCCTGTGGCCAAGTGTTGAAACGTTCCACCAGTTCCTGCAAACGGGTTTTGCGGGTTACGAGGACGAAACGGTATTGGCTGTTGCTGGTTTTCATGGCCGTACCGCCTTTTGCAGTGCTTGCCCAAACAGGTCAGGCGTGATGTTCAGTTCGCCGATTTTGCCTGCGTTTTGCGCGAGGGATTCAAACGCCATCGCCATCAGTTGTTCCGGCTGCATTTTCGCCAGCGCCATGGCCTTGAGGTTGTCGACCGGCAATTGTTTGAACGCGTTCATGCGGGCGGCGATGGCGTAGGCTTCCGCATCCGCCTGCTGACGGCTGTTGGCGACTTCCAGCTCCACCAAGGATTGGCGTTGGGTTTCGGCTTCGATGTTGGCTTGCAAGCGCTCGCGCTCGGTTTCAGCAGAAGCACGTAGCAGGGTGCGTTCGTTGCTCAGACGTGATTCGGCGATTTCCTGCTCTTTTTGCTGCACGGAAAGCTCGGTCTGCAACTCGGCTTCGCGGATCATGCGTTCTTGCTCGACGGCGGATTTGCGGCGGGCATAGGTAGCGTCATCCGCTTCCTGCAAAATGGCTTCGCGGGCTTCTGCCTCCAATGCACGGGCGGTTTCCGGGCTTGGTTTGATCGCGCTGATGGTGATGTCGAGCAGAGTAATACCAATCGCGGCGAAGGCGGCATCTTCACGGAAGCGTTCGCGCAGGTTATCCGCGAGTTCCTGACTGAGGCGCAGGGCATCGCGTAGCTGGGTATTTTCCACCCGGTTCTGAATCACCGCGCCGACGCTGCGGATTACGCGGTCTGCCAGTTTGAGAGGGTCTTCCGACAGCCAGCCGCTGTTGTTTTTCTTCAGGGTGAAGTTGAGCATTTCCACCGTTTTTACCGGGTCAGCAATCTGGTAACTCAACTGGCCTTGCACGGTAATGCTCTGGAAATCAGCCGTTTGCAGATTGAAGATGAAAGGGGCTTCCTGCACATTGACGGGTATGGCAGCAATCGAGGTGTTCACCGCATTGTAGAAAAAGCTCAAGCCTTTGCCCTGCTGACGCACTTTACCGTTAACGGTCTTGATCACATAAGTAGAAGAATCTGCTTTGTAGAATTTGATGCCAAACATTGTTGTTCTCCTTTTATGTCGTTAAGTCACTTAAATAATAATGTCTAAACGACACTAATGCATCAAGCCAAAAGAGTCTTTTGGACAAAAATGGTCTAGAAGGGAAGTGCGGAGGTTCTGTCGGGCATTTCTTCCTGGCTTTCAGTCTTGCGCGTGAAAGCTGGCAATAAAACCTAATTTGGTGCATACGTTGAGTTCAATCAGCCATGCTAGAATCCCGCTATACGCAGAAACAGGAGAACACCATGCAAGCCATTGAATTCAATGCCACCCCTCATGGTGGTATGTTGTTGATACCGGAGATATATCGCCAACAGTGGGAAGGTTTGGCCGTAAGGGTTATCTTGTTGCCTGCCGACGAAGTGGCTCCGACAACACCTAAGCCCAAAACATTGCTGGAGCGTTTACGTACTGTTGAAAAAATCAATGCAGCGCCTGATTTGTCCGACAACCACGATGCTTACGTGCTGGGGCAAACCGATGCTTGAACCCTTGTTTGTGGATACGGGCTATGTGCTTGCGTATATCAATGCCAATGACCAACATCATGATGAAGCCTTACAGTTGGAATCCTATTTCGCTGGACACCCATTGGTGACAACTGATGCTGTCCTGCTGGAAACCGGTAATGCCCTTTCCCGTGGTTTTAAAGCACAAGCCATCGAAATCATCCAGCATTTTCAGGAAGCAGGGGACGTGACGCTAATCCATATGAACCCTTTGCTGTTCAAGGATGCCTTTGACCTGTATCAACGCTATCGCGACAAAGAGTGGGGCATGGTTGATTGCCTGTCATTTGTGGTTATGCGTGAAATGAAGCTCACCACAGCCTTGGCGTTCGACAAGCATTTTGAGCAGGCAGGATTTCGGCTATTGGCTGCCAACCACGGATAAGCCTGTTTTTCTTTGCTAGGACACCCCATGCCCACACTCAACTGGATCGGAAAAGACGCTGTTGTCCGTCACCATAAAGACGTGCCCTATCGACTGCTGGAGCCGCTGGCGGATTTGTCATGCGGTGCAAGCGACTCTGGCAACCTGATTGTCGAGGGCGATAACCTGCACGCGTTGAAAGCCTTGTTGCCGCGTTATGCTGGGAAGGTGAAGTGCATTTACATTGACCCGCCATACAACACCGGGAATGAGGGCTGGGTATATAACGACAATGTGAACAGCGCGGAGATTCGGCGCTGGCTNGGGGAAGTGGTCGGCAAGGANGGNGAAACGCTGGATCGGCATGACCGCTGGCTGTGCATGATGTACCCGCGTCTGGTACTGCTGAAGCAATTCCTCACCGACGACGGAGCAATCTTCATCTCCATCGACGACAACGAAGCTGCCACCCTACGCCTGCTCCTAGACGAAATCTTCGGCGCNAAAAATTTCGTCGCAACAGCAATTTGGCAAAAGGTTTATTCCCCCAAGAACTCAGCAAGGCACCTGTCTGAGGATCACGATTATATTGTGGTATATGCGGGGAAAGCAGATTCATGGAAACCGAATTTGTTGCCTCGCACCGAAAGCCAAAATGCTGCATATAAAAACCCAGACAATGATCCACGAGTATGGAAAACAAGCGATTTATCAGCCCGAAACTATTACAGCCAAGGTACTTACTCAGTCACTTCACCAGCAGGGAGAGTCATTGAAGCCCCACCCAAAGGACGCTACTGGACAGTTTCCAAAGAGACTTTCTTGGAGCTTGATAAGGATAATAGAATTTGGTGGGGAAAGGATGGTTCGGCAATCCCACAAACCAAACGCTTTTTAAGCGATGTAAAAGATGGCCGAGTTCCTCAAACCATGTGGTTTTATAAAGAGGTCGGACATACCCAAGANAGCAAAAAAGAGTTAATTGAGTTGGTTGAATTTGACTCTTCCGAAGATGTATTCATTACACCCAAGCCGACGCGGTTGATTCAGCGGATATTGCAGATTGCGACCGACAGGGATTCGTTGGTGCTGGATTCGTTCGCAGGCTCTGGCACCACCGCCCACGCCGTGATGAAGCAAAACGCGGAGGACGGCGGCAATCGTAAGTTCATTCTGGTGGAAATGGACAGCCAAATAGCCCGCACTGTCACCGCCGAACGCAACCGCCGCGTCATCAGCGGCTACACCAGCAAAGGCAAGGAAAACGCCGGGTTGGGTGGTGGCTTCCAATATTGCCAACTGTCAAAATACCCGCTATTCACTGCTGACGGCCAAATCCGCGAGGATGTCACCTTCGCACAACTGGCCGAATTCGTCTGGTTTGCCGAAACCGGCAGCGGCTTTACCGGTAAGGCCACATCCCCGCTGCTGGGCATCCACGAAGGCCGCGCCATCTACCTGCTCTACAACGGCATTCTCAAGGACAAAACCGTGGACGGTGGCAACGTACTCACGCAAGCGGTGTATCGCCACCTGCCGGAATANCCGGGGTCAAAAGTAATCTATGCCGCCGCCCTGCGCGGTACCAGCTGGACGCGCCGCGAACAGATCACCTTCAAACAAACGCCTTACGCGCTGGAGGTATGAGATGCGCCATTTTGAACCCAAAACCTACCAGCAGCAGGTACTCGACAGTATCCGCCTCTTCTTTCAGGACTGTCACACCATCGGCAAAGCTTCCACTGCGTTTTTCATCACGACCGAAAACCTGTGGGGCAAAGGTATGGCCTATCACAGCCTCGGTGGTTTCCCGGCGGAAATGCCATATTTCTGCCTGCGCATTCCCACCGGAGGCGGCAAAACCTGGCTAGCGGCCAAAAGTATTGCCATGATCAACACACACCTGCTACGCAACGAACATAGCGTCATCCTCTGGCTGGTTCCTTCCCGGCAAATCCGCGACCAGACCCTGAAAGGGCTGAAAGACCGTAACCACCCGTTGCACGCCGCCTTGCGCGAAGCGGGAGCAGTCAATGTACTCAGTCTGGACGAAGCGCAAAGCGTCACCCGCGCCACGCTCGACACCTCCACCACCGTGATTGTTGCCACCCGGCAGGCATTTCAGGTGGAAGACACCGAAAGCCGCAAGGTGTACGAATCCAATGGAGCCTTGCAGCACCACTTCGACGGGCTGGCCGCAGAACAAACAGCCGAACTGCTGACCAATCAGGATGGTACGACACCTTACTCACTGGCTAACATGCTGCGCTTGCGCCGCCCGTTCGTGATTGTGGATGAAGCACATAACAGCCGTACCGAACTTGGCTTCGATACCCTCGCCAAGTTTCGTCCCAGTGGCATTATGGAACTGACCGCTACGCCGGATACGGTGAAAACACCTTCCAATGTGCTGCACTCGGTATCCGCTTCCGAACTCAAGGCCGAAGACATGATCAAGCTACCGATCCGGCTGGAAACGGAACCGGACTGGCAACGCTGTCTGGCTGATGCTATCGCCCGCCGCAGCGAACTGCACACACTGGCACAACAGGAACAGCGGCAGGGTGCAGCCTACTTGCGCCCGATCGTGCTGATTCAGGCCGAACCCAAACGCAGTGGCGTGGCTACTCGCGATGTGTATGCCGTGCAGCAAGAGCTGATCAGCAACCACAATATTCCTGACGACGAAATCGTGATTGCTACCGGCTCTGAGAAAGGTTTGGAACAGGTCGATGCCGATTACCCGTTGGGCATTGCCAACCCTAAGTGCCCGGTCAAATACATCATTACCCAGAAAGCGCTGGCCGAAGGCTGGGATTGCCCTTCCGCCTACATTCTGGTGAGCATTGCCGAGCTGCACTCCTCCACGGCGGTGGAACAATTGCTGGGGCGGATTCTGCGCCAACCGGATGCACAGCAACGCGCCGACGCTGCACTCAACCAGTCCTACGCTTTCGTGGTATCGCGCAGCTTTACCGATACCGCCAATGCCTTGCGTGATCGGCTGGTAGAAGGTNNAGGTTTCGAGCGCAAAAACGTGCAGGATTTTGTCCAGGCTGGTAAGCCGGATCAGCAACGGCTGGACTTATCCGGTGGTAGGGTGCGGATGAACCCGGTCGTCATTACCTTGCCAGCCAAACCCGACCTGACAAGTGTTTCCAAAACCGTCAAGGACAAGGTGCAATGGGATAACAAAGCCAGAACGCTGACCATCACCCAGCCGGTTTCAGAGGAAGAGGCGGAAGAACTCAAACTTGCCACAGACGATTTCGTTGCCAAAAACGAAATTGACCAAGCCGCTGAGATCAGCCGCACCACTGCGCTGGAATATTTCCGCACGCCTGCCGAAAAGGATGAACGCTTCACGGTGCCGCAACTGGCGGTAATGATTCAGGGCGAATTACAGCTGTTCGATGACCCGGAAGCGCTTGATTACCCGTGGAATCTGTCAGTTTATGATGCCCACCCCAGAAAAGAAGAGCTACAAGCACTGGATTTAGCTTTCAAGGTCAACGAAGGTGGTGAAATCGACGTGTCGGAAGATGGCAAAGTGACTACCCGTTTCATCAAGGATCTGCAACGGGATCTGGGGTTGGCCTACCAGCCGGAACACTGGGATGAAACCCGTCTGCGTGGCTGGCTGTGTAACAACGTGCCGGATGATGGCACTACCCACGCCAGCAAACTGGCCTTTGTCGCTGCCTGGACACGAAATTTGCTTGATCTGGCTGGTTACGACCTTGCCCGTCTGAACCAGCAAAAATTCCAGCTCCGTAAGCTGCTGGAACAGCGTATTCATGGCATGAGGAAGCAGGCGGTTTCCGGCATTTACCAACAAACCCTGTTCGGTGATAACGCAGGGGAGCGGGTCTTCGTGAACGACAGTTATACCTTCACTTTCAATCCGCAGGTTTACTCACCCAGCCGTTATTACGAGCCGAAAAGCAGTCAGTACGGTTACTACGAATTTGCCAGACACTACTACGGTCAGGTCGGTGATTTCGACTCGAAAGAGGAGTTTGAATGTGCCTGTTGGCTGGATCAACAAGCTGAAAAAGGAAGACTACAGTTTTGGGTGCGTAATCCGGTCAACAAGGAAGGCTGCTCGTTCTTTCTGCAAAAAGCCACTGGCCGNTTTTTCCCTGATTTTATCTGTAAGTTGCCTGATGATCGTATCCTGATTGTGGAATACAAAGGAGGAGATCGTTGGGTAGCCGCTCAGGATGATCGTGATATTGGGAACCTGTGGGCGGAGCAATCTTCCGGTAAATGTTTGTTCGTTATGTTGAAAGAAAAGAACTGGCCGCGATGGATACGCTTTTACCGGGAAGGGGATGAAGGAAACATGATGCAAACAGACGAACAGGCTTTTCTGCAACATTACGACAAAACCGCCTATGACACGCCGCTGGTCAGTGTCGACCCGGTGCTGTTCACCTACCATGAAGCACAACTGAAAGTGTTGCTGGTGCAGCGTTCCAGCCACCCCGATCAGCAGATGTGGGGGCTGCCCGGTGGTTTTGTCGACCTGCAACACGACGCCACGCTGGAAGACACCGCCCTGCGCAAACTGCGTGAAAAGACTGGCGTGGTGCCGCCGTATCTGGAACAGTTGCACACCTTCGGCAATGCCACCCGCGACAAGCGCAGTTGGTCGGTGACGGTGTGCTACACGGCGCTGATTGCGCATCAGGAATGTGAAGCGCATATCGCGACGGTAACTGATGTACGTTGGGTAAGCATGACGCAACTGGTAAACCTGCCGCTGGCTTTTGACCATGGCATGATTATCGAACATGCCCGCGCCCGGCTGCGGCAGAAAGCCTTGTATTCGATCGTGCCCGCCTACGCGTTGCCGGAGAAATTTACCCTGCCGGAATTGCAGCAACTGCACGAAGCACTGCTGGGGAAGCCTTTGCAGAAAAAATCCTTCCGCCGTCGGATTGAACAGGCTGAATTGCTGATCGATACTGGCGAAAAGCGCATGGATAGTGGCGGCCGCCCGGCTGCTTTGTATCGCATGGGGAAAGAATCTGGCGCGTATACTTTCGTGCGTAATCTGGAAGCCTGAAACGTGCAAGGCCACACGGATCAACCGCATGGCCTGGGTAATGGTGAGTAATGGCAGTGAGTTCAGGCTTACTGCTGGAAGCGCTTACGCACGGCTGGAATGACCAGCAGCAACAGCGGAATCAGCAGCTCAAAGCCCATCGCACCACCGCCGGAACCACCACTGGTATAGCTGGGGCGTGAGGAAGGAAACGCAGGTGCCTGGCTATCCACCCGGTTGTCGGCAGCTGGCGCGGCAGCCCGCATAGCAGCACTTTGTTCCTCGTTTTCACGACGCTGTTTGTTCTGACGCTGAATACCGTGCTGTTCGAATTGCTCATCGCGCATGACCACCATCGAGGTGTAATCCGTGACCAGACCATATTCCACCGCAGTATCGACAATCGCAGAACGGTAGTCATCCAGCGCATCACCCAAGTAGGCCGCCTTGTTTTTGAGCGATTCGATATGGGCAAAGGNCCACAGGCGCTCGACTTCCGGGTTGTCGGTAGCCGTAGCCGGGAACTGGAAATGTGTGCGGTATTCCTTGTCTTCGCCACCGATTTTGGCTTTCAACACCACTTCCGCTTCATCGTCACCGAAGTAATGCCCGAACAGCACCAGTTGCTGACCGCGATACAAGGTAGTGGGTTGCTCAGGNNCCAGATCAGCCGTTTTCACGCCGTTGATTTGCAGCGAAATATCATGCAGTGCCTGATAGTTCACTTTGTTCAGGGCATTGGTCAGCACGCCCAGAATGTCATCGCTGTTGGAAACGCTGACGGCAAAACCCTGTGATACCTGTGCCATGCTGGCCAGCAGAGGTTCGTCCGCGCCGTTGCCCATAATCGCGGTGAACAGGCGTACGTCATGTTGTTTCATCAGGTCGAGAAAGTCTTTGCGCTCGGTCTTGCCGACATTCGCCACGCCATCGGTAATCAGGACGATGCCGGAAGTGCGGTCGCTATCCAGCCGATCCATGGCAGCGGTCAGGCCGTCGTAGAGGGCAGTGCCGCCGCGTGGCAGNNTCTGTTGCAAAGCTTCACTGACCTTCTGGATAGAAATAGCATCAGCATTAACCCAACCGGAGGTCAGTTCTTCAACCTGGTCGTCAAACAGGACGATACGGAAACGGTCACGGTTACCCAGTTTGCCAAGCGTCTGTTCGGTGGCATCCAGCAGGGTGGAATATTTGCCTTCCATGGAGCCGGAGCGATCCAACAGGAAAATCCAGTCGCGGCCTGCATTGAGCGGAGCCAGATCAATGCCGGNGGTGACGGTCATCATGAAGGTTCCCTTGCGCTCACTAGGTTGGCGGTAGGCAGTCACGTCAATCGCGCCCGGCAGGTTGGCAGCCAGTTTCCAGTACACCACGATGTCTTCATTCAGATGGTTGGCGGAAGAGGGCGCGGCAGTTTCAGTGGCGGTTTCGCCCTCTGTTGCGCTGCTTGTTGTGGCACTTGCAGTTCCGGCGAAAGCGGCATTGCGGGTGGACATATCCTGCGCATCACTATCGGTTGTGACGGCTGCTGTCTGTTCGCCTTGTGGCACAGGCTTGTTTGCCTTGCCGGTTTGCCCGATTTGTACCTGCCACTCCTGTGGGTTGGCATTGGATATGACCGCGCTTTTGTTGGCAGGCACACGCACTGCATCCACCGGATAACCGGAGCGCAGTTTCATGTCGAAACCGAATTTGCCGCTCACTTTGCTGTCGGTTGACCAGAACGCCAGTTTTTCCTCATCAGTGCCGCCTTCTTCCAGCGGGTAGACGTAACGGCCTATGCCGCCTTCCACATCGGCGGGCTGCATGTAGACCAGCCGGGTTTTGGTTTCCTGCTGCGCGCGTACCGGCGAGACGTGGGTTTCAAAGCGGTAGAAACTTTTCTGCTCGGTCAGCCCAGCATCGCGGCCAGCGGCTTTTTCCTGTTCATACAGTTCGCGGGCTTTTGCTTTCTCAATGACTTCGCCAATCACGCGCTTGCCGTCAATCCATAGGGAGAACTCCGCTACCGTACCGTTTTTGGGTACCGGGAATTCGTAGGTGGCTTCTTTGTCCTGATTGCCTTTGTTGAAGAATACCTGGTCGATTTGGGTGACGGCGTAACCGTTTTCGATGGTGACATTCACTTCGTGCGAGCGGATTTCTATATCGGCGGAAGAGCCGTCCTTGGGAACCAGCAGGCCGCTGGCGGATGCGCCGGATACTGCGCCGAAAAACAGGCCTGCGCTAATGGCGAAGCGCCCCAGCAGACGTGTGATTGAGTTTTGCATAGTGGCTCCTGATCTGGGTCAGCGTTGTTCGAGGAGCTTTCACTATCAATCAAATCGTTTATGGGTTACAGAAAATTACACGATGTTGAATTCGGCTGGTCTTTGAGTATTGTATATCGATACTTTTGATTGGGTGATACATTCCCTCCGCTGAGTGCAGGCCGGGAGCGTATACTGAGCGCCATGCATTCAAGCGATATCAGCATACGAGGGATAAGGCAGAGATGAAGTTCGAAATCAGCAAACGCGAGTTGGCCTGAAAGGTTTTTCAGCATCGAGAAATATGAATTCCGCCACGAACTGTTTGGCGGCGGCTGGGTGGATGGGGTCAAGCGCGAAATTTTCGAGCGCGGCAATGCGGTGGCGGTGCTGTTGCACGACCCGCAGGCGGACACTTTGCTGATGGTGGAGCAGTTCCGCCCCGGCGCTGCGGTGCGTGATCCGGCAGGTGCGTGGATGCTGGAAATCGTCGCCGGGATTGTGGAAGACGGCGAAACCCGCGAAGACGTTGCCCGTCGCGAAAGTCAGGAAGAGGCTGGCTGCACGGTTGGCGAACTGGAGCACATCATGGATTTCTACCCCAGCGCGGGCGGCTCCAGCGAACTGATTACGCTGTATTACGCGCCGGTGGACTTGTCAGTGGCGGAACCCGGCATCCGGGGGCTGGCGCACGAGCACGAAGACATCCGCGTGTCCATTGTGCCGCGCGCGCAAGCGATGGAATGGCTGGCGGCTGGCCGGATACAGGCGTCGCTGGCGATTATTGCCCTGCAATGGCTGGCGTTGCGGCGGAAGCCATGAGGTTTTGCTGCGCTTGGCGGGCAGGTGGGTATAATCTGCCCTCATCGTAATCATGAGGCTTGAATGTGGATATCGCTATCCTGCTTGGATTGATATTGTTGAATGGNTTTTTCGCCATGTCGGAAATTGCCTTAGTCATGGCGCGCAAGGGGCGGCTGCAAAATCTGGCGGAACAAGGGGACAAGGCGGCCGCCACCGCCATGAAACTGGGCGAAGACCCGACATCGTTCCTGTCGGCGGTGCAGATTGGCATCACCTCCATCGGCATCCTCAACGGCATTGTNGGGGAAGCGGCGCTCAGTCCGCCTTTCAGCGCCTGGCTGCAATCGTTNGGCCTGGACGCCAGCATCGCTGACCCGCTGTCAACCGGCTTGGTGGTGGTCAGCATCACCTATTTCTCCATTATCCTGGGCGAATTGGCACCCAAGCGCATCGGCCAGATCAGCCCGGAAACGATTGCGCGGCTGGTGGCGCGCCCCATGCAGTGGTTGGCGGTGGTCACTCGGCCATTCGTGTTGTTGCTGTCCGGTTCCACCCGTTTGCTGCTGCGCCTGCTNGGGGTCAAGGATGATGCTAACGCCAGCATTACCGAGGAAGACATCCATCTGATGTTGCGGGAAAGCTCCAGCGCTGGCGTCATTGAGGAGCAGGAACATAAGATGGTGCGCAATGTGTTCCGCCTGGATGACCGGCAGATCGCCACCCTGATGGCACCGCGCAGCGATGTCGCTTATCTGAATGTGGACAAGTCGCTGGAGGAAAACCTCAGTTTCATCGAGAGCAACCGTTATTCCTATTTTCCGGTGGTGCGTGGCAGTTGGCGGGAGGTGCTCGGTGTGGTCAGCACCAGCCGTTTGTTGACCCAGGTTTTGCGCGGCGAAACGCCTTGCCTGACGGATAGCCTCAAACCGGCGGTGT
The DNA here is from genome assembly GCA_013693955.1 of Candidatus Thiothrix singaporensis. Taxonomy (GTDB): domain Bacteria; phylum Pseudomonadota; class Gammaproteobacteria; order Thiotrichales; family Thiotrichaceae; genus Thiothrix; species Thiothrix singaporensis. The sequence continues at coordinate 574,869 of CP059265.1, forward strand.
TCGTGCCGGAATCCCTGACCGGGATGGAATTGCTGGAAAACTTCAAGCAATCCGGCGGGCAGATGGTGTTCGTCATCGACGAATACGGCGAGGTGCAGGGAATCGTGACCCTGTTTGACCTAATGGAGGCCATTACCGGCGAATTCAGGCCGCAGCGCCAGGAGGATGCCTGGGCGGTGCAGCGTGACGACGGCAGCTGGTTGCTGGACGGCCTGATTCCTGTCCCCGAATTGAAAGACCGGCTGGATCTGAAAACAGTCCCCGATGAGGAAAAAGGCCGCTACCACACCCTGAGCGGGATGCTTATGCTGTTGCTGGGGCGCATGCCCGCCGTCACTGACCATTGCGAATGGGAGGGCTGGCGGCTGGAAGTGGTGGACATGGACGGGACCCGCATCGACAAGGTGCTGGCGACTTTGGTTGCAGGGGAGGATTCGCCCCGTAACCGCTTACTGGTTGGCCATGGGCATCTGAACCACCGGATTTGTTGGGCTTAGTCCGGGAAGCGCTCGACATGCGTTTCACCATTGCGCCCAAAGTAAGTGACGTGACGGCTCGTCAGCCAGACCACGTAGCCGATACAACCGCCTGCCTGGGCAAGCTGTTTGAACTCGGGGTACATCACTTCACCGCGTTGCGCGCCTGTGATCGCCGCTTTAATGGCTGAACCTGAGAACTCTCTGGCGATTTCCGTGCTGGGCGCAGGCGTGTCGAGTGTGAGGGTTTCCCCATCCGGCAGGTAGTAGGTGGCACGGCAAGCGCGGAAATCGACGTTGTAAGATTCCACACCTGCCGCCAGCAACTGGCCGACAACCGGCCAAAATGAATCTGGCCTGCATTCGACCGGCTGGCGGTTTCATGGATGATGGCTGCGGTTTGATTGTCCATTGGTGTGCTCCTGTGGCGGGTAAATCTGTTCAGTTAAGTGGAAGCTGTTGCAGTTGGTGATGGCTGACCAGTTCCTGCATCAGTGTCAGCAATGTCTGTTGCTGGGTTTCGTCAAGGTGGCCGAAAAGAAAGCGTCGTTGGCATCAGCCAATGCAGCCAATACAGGCAGTAACGCATTGCCTTTTGCGGTGAGCCGCAGCACCTGTACTTTGGCGCTGTTTTCAGCAAAACGCCGTTCTATCAGCGCCTTGCTTTCCAGCTTGCTAAGGATTTTGGAGGCCGCGCCCTTGGTCATGCCCAAGGCGTTTATCAGTTCGGCATGGGTGACATCCTCGCGTGCGTATAGCGTCCGCATGGCCACCCATTCGGTCACCGTTGTGCCGTGTTCTTCCAGCAGCTTTTGGAAACGGCTGGAAACTTGGTTGGAGACGAAGCGCAGCCAGAAACCAATATGTGTTTCGAGAGGGCTGGCGGGGGTTAAGGTCGTGTTGCTCATGTTAAGTTTCCCTGGAAACATTTATCCTTATCTTGGTTTCCAGGGAAACTTTTGTCAAGTGTCTTGGGAATGTCCCGCCACGCAAAAACCTTTCGCCAAACTGTTTCTGGTGGATGCTTTTAGGCCTTTGTAGCATGGTTGCATGGTCAGTACAGGCCATGTTGATTCCCGATACGGAGGTCTTATGGTGGATACGTCACCCCAACCCGCCACTGCTTGGCATACCCTTGCCCCGACTGACGCCTTGCATCGCCAACAAAGCCGTGAACAGGGCTTGGAGCCTTCCGAAGCGGCAACACGCCTGATCGATTTTGGTGAAAACCGCTTGCTCGAAGCCAAACCGCGTTCGCCATGGCTGAAACTGTTTGACCAATTCCGCAACTTTCTGGTGCTGCTGCTGTTGCTGGCGGCGGTGCTGGCGTGGGCGGTCGGCGACCTGAAAGACGCCATCGTCATTGTCGGCGTGGTTGTGTTCAATGCCTTGCTGGGCTTTTACCAGGAACATCGCGCGGAACAGACCCTGGCAGCGCTGAAACAGATGCTGGCGGCGCATGCGCGGGTACGGCGTTCCGGGCAAGTGCAGGAAGTGGAGGCCGCGCAATTGGTTCCCGGTGACATTGTGCTGCTGGAAGCCGGTGACCGTGTGCCTGCCGATGGCCGTTTGCTGGCGGCGCATTCCCTGGATGTGGAAGAAGCAGCCCTGACCGGCGAATCGCAGGCGGTCAGCAAAACCACTGCAGCATTGGCCGAAGCGGATTTGCCACTGGGCGACCGCACCAACCTGCTGTACATGAACACCATCATTACGCGTGGCCGCGCCGAGCTGCTGGTGACCGCCACCGGCATGAAGACCGAAATGGGCAAGCTGGCGGGGATGATTGCCGCCACCCCGGATTCCAGCACGCCGCTTCAGCAGCAACTCGATGCGCTGGGCAAGAAGCTGGCAGCCATTGCCGGGGTGATTGTCGCGCTGATTTTCGGGCTGAATTATTCGCAGGGATTGGAGTGGGCTCAGGCGGCGATGACCTCCGTCGCATTGGCGGTCGCCGCGATTCCGGAGGGTTTGCCAGCGGTGGTCACCGTGACGCTGGCCATAGGGATGTGGCGTATGGCCAAGCACCGGGCGATCCTGAANAAACTGGCGGCGGTGGAAACGCTGGGTTCGACCACGGTGATTTGCACCGATAAAACCGGCACGCTGACGCTGAATCAGATGACGGCGCGGGCAGGCTGGTTTGCCGGGCAGCGTTTCCGTGTTAGTGGCGAAGGTTATGAAGCCAACGGGGAAATCAGTTTTGATGCAGCGACGGATGCCGACTTGCGCAAATTTCTGTTGCCGATGGTGTTGTGCAATGAATCGCGGGTACGGGACGGCCAGTTGATGGGTGACCCGACCGAAGGCGCGTTGTGGGTGTTGGCGCAAAAGGCNGGCTTGGAACCCGGGCAGGAACAGCAGGCCTACCCGCGTCTGGCGGAAATCCCGTTTGATTCCGAGCACAAGTTCATGGCGACTTTCCACGCTGCTGGGGAGATGGTGGAAATGGCCGTCAAAGGTGCGCCGGATGTGTTGCTGGCGCGCTCCACGCTGGACGAAGCTGCCCGTGGACAGGTTGAGGCTGAAAACCGGCATTTGGCGGAGCAGGCNCTGCGGGTGCTGGCGGTGGCGCGCAAAGCCATTCCCGCCGCTGAATTTGATGCAGATAAAGCACTGATGAAATGGGCGCAGGACTGGGAATTCCTGGGCTTGACCGGCCTGATNGACCCACCACGGCCTGAAGCGAAGGTGGCAATCAATGACTGCCGCAGGGCGGGCATTCAGGTCAAGATGATTACCGGCGACCATCCGTTGACGGCGGCGGCCATCGGGCGTGAACTGGGTTTNGCAGGGGATGCGGTCAGCGGCAAAGAGCTGGACGCCCTTGATGATCAGGAACTGGTACGGCGGATTGATGCCATCGCCGTGTTTGCCCGCGTTTCCCCGAGNCATAAGGTCAGGATTGTGCGAACCCTGCGTGAGGATGGGCATGTGACCGCCATGACCGGTGATGGGGTGAATGATGCGCCCGCGTTGAAGGCTGCCGATATTGGCGTGGCGATGGGGATTACCGGCACGGCAGTGACCAAGGAAGCGGCAACCTTGGTGCTGACGGATGACAATTTCGCCACAATCGTCAAGGCGGTCAAGGAAGGCCGCGTCATTTACGACAATATCGTCAAGTTTGTGCGCTTCCAGCTTTCCACCAATATTGGTGCGATTTTGACGGTGTTGGCAGCGACTTTGGCGGGTTTACCGTCACCGTTTACTGCGATCCAGTTGCTGTGGATCAATATCATTATGGATGGNCCGCCTGCGATGACATTNGGGGTGGAACCTGCCCGCCCTGGCGTGATGCAGGATCAGCCACGCCGCCAGTCTGCACAGATTCTGACATTGCCGCGTATCGGGCGGCTGTTGCTGTATGGCATCACCATGATGGTGGGGACGCTGCTGCTGTTCTGGCATGGCCTGGAGACACAGGCAGACCCGCGTTATGCGCTGACCTTATCGTTCACGACTTTTGTGTTGTTCCAGTTTTTCAATACGTTTAATGCGCGGGCTGAATTTGGTACGGCTTTCAACCGCAANTTTTTCCGTAACGGCAAGCTGTGGCTGGCGCTGGCNGGGGTGTTGGCATTGCAGGTGATGGCGGTGCATTGGGTTCCGGCNCAGGCCATTTTCGGCACGACGGACTTGTTGTGGCAGGATTGGGGGCTGGCGGCGTTGGCGGCATCCAGCGTGTTGTTGCTGGATGAGGCGCGCAAGTTGGCCATGCGGCTGGTTGGGGCTGGCGCACGCAGGCCATGAAGGGGTAACCTTGATGGCATGTTTACCTTTATCCGTACCCATGAATATGTTGCTTGAAGCTTTCACCAAGGCTCTGTCCGACCAGACCCGTTTGCGCATCCTGCTGTTGTTGGCGGAGGGGATGAGCGTTGTGTGTGTGAACTGACGCAGGCTCTGGAGCTGGCGCAGCCGAAGATTTCCCGCCATCTTGCCATCCTGCGCGAAACCGGTTTGTTGCTGGATCGCAAATCGGGGTTGTGGGTGTATTACCGTTTGCACCCAGAGCTGCCGCAGTGGGCTTTGGATGTCCTGGCTGGTTTGCAGGCGGGCAGTAGTGGGCAGGAACCGTTCGCCGGGGATGGCGTGAGGCTGGCGGTGGCGGAGAAGCTGGATACGGCTTGCCCAGCCTGCGACTGAATGCACGGCCAAATCAATATCGTCTATTTCATATATACGTGATAGCGTATATAGTTGGCGCATTATCCTGATCCGGCCAGCGCTATGTTTGAAACCTTCGCCAATTTGCTCGTTTATCAATTGCTGGGTTTGTCAGCCGACTCGCCGTTTGGCTCTGCGCTGCANTTTTTCGTCATGGATGTGGCGAAAATCTTCGTCCTGCTGGTTGTCATCATTTATCTCATGGGTTTGCTGCGCGCTTTGCTCAGCCCTGAAAAGGTGCGTGGTTATGTGCGCGACAAGCCCAAATGGCTGGCTCGTTCCCTGGCGATTTTGCTGGGCGCGGTGACGCCGTTCTGCTCCTGTTCTTCGGTGCCCTTGTTTATTGGCTTTGTGGAAGTCGGTATTCCGCTGGGCGTGACTTTTTCCTTCCTGATCGCCAGCCCGATGATTAATGAAGTGGCGGTGGTGATTCTGGCGGGCATCCTTGGCTGGAAGCTGGCGGCTTTATATGTGCTGGCTGGGCTGGCAGTGGCCTACATCGGCGGGGTAGTGATGGAATGGTTCAAGCCGGAACGCTGGGTGGAGGATTACGTCTGGAAAATCCAGATGGGGCAGTTGCATATGGCAGAGCCTGATACGTCTTTGCTGGGGCGGCATCGTTACGCCGTAGGGGAAGTAAAGGAAATCCTGCGGCGTATCTGGAAATGGGTGCTGCTGGGCATTGCTGTTGGTGCGCTGTTTCATGGTTACGTGCCGGAAAGCTGGGTGACCAACCATCTGGGTGGGGATGATTGGTACACCGTGCCGCTGGCCGTGTTGCTGGGTGTGCCGCTGTATTCCAATGCAACCGGGGTGATTCCGGTGGCGGAGGCCATGCTCGGCAAGGGCGTGGCGATGGGCACGACGCTGGCATTCATGATGAGTATCGCCGCGCTGTCATTGCCAGAAATGTTGATGCTGCGCAAGGTGATCCACTGGAAAGCGCTGGGGATTTACGCCGCTGTACTGGCAGTGGCATTCACACTGGTTGGCTGGGCTTTCAACCTGCTGACCTGATGGAACATGACCAAGAGGAAATGGGAATGAAAGAGATCAAGGTATTGGGTGGCGGCTGCGCCAATTGTGAGACGACTGCCAAGCTGATTCAGGAAGCCGCTGCTGCCAAAGGCGTGAAAATTTCACTGGAAAAAGTGACCGATATGGCCGCGATTATGGGCTACGGCGTGATGTCTACGCCGGGTGTGGTGATTGACGGGCAGGTGGTGCATGCAGGAGGCATTCCGGCCAAATCCAGTATCGAAGGCTGGTTAGGCCAATAGGCGTTGTCAAGGTAGGGACAATGGATGAATTTTTCGTGACGGTATATATCTGTTATTTCATATATTCGTCTATGTGAATATAATGGTCTGGACAATGACAGTAGCGAGACAAACATATGTTCAACGTCCTGATCCTTTGTACCGGCAACTCCTGCCGTTCGCAAATGGCGGAAGCCATCCTTAACCATGACCTTGCCGGTCAGGTGCGCGCTTTGTCAGCCGGGGTCAAACCCCAGCCTGAAGTGGCGGAGGGGGCAATCAAAGCCCTGAAACTGGCAGGGTTGCCAACCGAAGGGTTATACCCCAAAGACGTGGATGCGCTGTTGGATGAGGCAGTCGATCTGGTTGTCACCGTGTGTGACAACGCCAAAGAAGCCTGCCCTATTTTTCCCAATCATGCCCCGACTATCCATGTGCCGTTCCACGACCCGCACGGCGAACCGCTGGAAAGTTTTGTCCGTGTCCGGGATGACATCCGCAGCCGACTGGCTCCTGCCGTGCTGGCTGCACTCAGCAAGGGGCAATAACCATGTCTGCCCAATGTGACGTGACGGCCAAGCATGCGGCGGGTGCGCCGATGGGGTTGTTTGAGCGCTACCTGACGCTCTGGGTGCTGCTGTGCATAGTGGCGGGGATTGCGCTGGGCAGCCTGCTGCCTGCCGTGTTCCAGGCGATCGGGCGGATGGAAGTGGCGCAGGTCAACCTGCCGGTGGCGGTTTTGATTTGGCTGATGATTATCCCGATGCTGTTGAAAATCGACTTTCGCGCCTTGCATGAAGTCGGCCAGCATTGGAAAGGGATTGGCGTCACGCTGTTCATCAACTGGCTGGTGAAACCGTTTTCCATGGCGCTGCTGGGTTGGCTGTTCATCCGGGTGCTGTTCGCCGCTTGGCTGCCTGCGGAACAGCTGGACAGCTACATCGCCGGGCTGATCCTGCTGGCTGCTGCCCCCTGCACCGCGATGGTGTTCGTGTGGAGCAACTTGTCGGATGGCGAGCCGCATTTCACCCTGTCGCAGGTGGCTTTGAACGATATCATCATGATTGTTGCGTTCGCACCGCTAGTCGGGCTGCTGCTGGGGATTTCAGCCATCAGCGTGCCCTGGGATACCCTGTTCCTGTCAGTCGTGATCTATATCGTGATACCGGTGATGGTCAGTCAGGCGCTGCGGAAGGTGTTGTTGGCATCCGGCAGGTTCGATTCCGCCATGCGCNNCTTGCAGCCGTGGTCGTTGCTGGCGCTGTTGGCGACGCTGGTGCTGCTGTTTGGTTTTCAAGGNGGGCAAGTGTTGGCGCAGCCATTGGTTATCCTGTTGCTGGCTGTCCCTATCCTGATCCGNGTGTATTTCAACTCGATGCTGGCTTACTGGCTGAACCGGCGGTTTGGGGTGGCGCACTGCGTGGCCGCGCCTTCCGCCCTGATNCGAGCCAGCAANTTTTTTGAACTGGCGGTGGCCACCGCGATTGTGTTGTTCGGTTTCAACTCCGGTGCGGCGCTGGCGACGGTGGTTGGCGTGCTGGTGGAAGTGCCGGTGATGCTGTCGGTGGTCGCTATCGTCAACCGCAGCCGCCACTGGTATGAAGCGGGCATTCGGCATTAATGGGATGGAGGGATTTTCATGAAACGTTTTCACGTCCATTTATCGGTGGAAGACCTTGCGCAAAGCATCGGTTTTTACAGCAAACTGTTCGGGCAGGAACCAACCGTTGCGCGTAGCGATTACGCCAAGTGGATGCTGGATGATCCCCGGGTGAATTTTGCGGTTTCGGCGCGTGGCCATGCGGTGGGGATAAACCATTTCGGTTTCCAGGCGGAGGATGCGGCGGAATTGCAGGAACTGAAGCAACGGGCGGAAGCCGCTGCTGGCGATGCCGTGCTGGATCAGGGTGAAACGGCTTGCTGCTATGCCATGAGCGAAAAGCACTGGACAGTTGACCCGATGGGCATTGCCTGGGAGCACTACCAGACCATGGGGAAATCCAGGAATTCGGGGTCGACCGGGCTGACCGCTCCGTGGATTGTTGTGTGCCGGTGGCGGCGAAGCAGGCTGAAGCATGCTGTATTCCGCTGGATAGCCTGAAAAATCCTGTTGTTAAGGTAAGTTTCTGGATGGATATTTTGTGGCAGTAGATGGATGGTTTTGGATGTGTTCGGTGGCAGCAGGAAACACCACTGCCTAGACCAGCATCGACAAGGGGGCTGACAGCAACCTGAATTGCTTTGCGGGCGGCGTTTGGTCTTATACTCGTAGTTACCATGCGCTTCCGGGACTGAACTATGCGACGCTATAAAATACTCCATCGCACTTACTACAACTTTCAGGCAAACGTACAGCTTGAGGCACATGCATTGCGGCTGCGCCCGCGTGAAGGCCATGAGTTACGCATCGAATCCTCAGCCCTGAAAATTACCCCGCCCGCAACCCTGCGTTGGTATCGGGATGTGGAAGACAATTCCGTGGCCATCGCAACGTTTGCCTCGCCCACCCGACAGTTGTTGGTGGAGAGCGAGGTGATCATTCAGCAATACAACGAAGCGCCGCTTGATTTTCTGGTGGCGGATTATGCAACGTTTTATCCGTTTGCCTATTTGCCGGAAGATCAGGTGGTGCTCTTGCCCTACATGCAAAACGGGCATCCGGTTACGGCTGCTTTGTCGAACTGGGTGGCGAGCGTCTGGCGAGCGGGTGAACAGATTCAGACTTACTCCCTGCTGGAACGCCTGATGACGCGTATTCAGCAAACGCTGACTTACAAGGTGCGGGAGGAACCAGCGTGCAAACGGCTACCGAAACCTTGCTCAAGGGTACGGGTTCCTGTCGGGATTATGCCTACTTGTTTATGGAAACCGCCCGTTGTCTGGGCTTGGCTGCCCGCTTTGTCAGTGGCTATTTGCATACCCCTCCCTCCAACGCCGATTTTGGTTCTACCCATGCCTGGGCGGAGGTGTTTTTGCCGGGGCTGGCTGGAAGGGGTTTGACCCTACCAATGGCGTTAACGGCACGGTGGTGGGTACGGATTATACGGCTGTGGCGGTGGCGCGGATGCCTGAATCCGTACCGCCAATTGCCGGAACCTTCCTTGGCCGTCGGGTTCAAGCCTGGATGTCGGTGTTTGGGTGACAGCCTTACCGTGAATCTGGCTATGAGCCATTACTTCATAAAAATATTGGGTCAAAAAGGGTGGACGGTAAAGCAGAGGACAGAATCAAGACCTTGTTGGATGAGCTGACAAGGCAATGCCAGCAATATGGATGTGATGAGTTTGAATACTATTGGGAAGAGTATGGCTTATGGTGGTATCCCTGGACGATAGAAGTCCGGGGCAAATCCCTGTCTTTTTCATATTATGACATTGGTCTGCAAGACCTGGATTACTGGGAAAGCACTGGAGAAATTAAGCTCATTGAAACCTGTGATGATAATGGTAGATGGTAAATACGACAAAAGAAGATACCGGTTGCAGCGGCATGGCTGACGCCTGATTGTGTGGTAGTGTTGGCGGTAATTTTTACAAAATTGATAGGGTAATCAGCCATGACCACAGACAGCCTCACCATCGGCAGAATCCAGTCCACCCGCGTCGGTATGGACGCCGCCGCTATCCGCCAGTCCATCCTCGAACACCTGGTGCACACCCAAAGCCGTTTTCCCGACCTCGCCACCGACAGCGATTGGTACAACGCGCTGGCGTATGCCGTGCGCGACCGTATGCTGGAGCGCATGATGACGACGGCGAAAACCTACAAGGCGCACAAAAGCCGCACGGTCTGTTACCTGTCGGCGGAATTCCTGNNCCCTACGCATCTGGCCAACAATATCCTGGCGCTCGGCATCTGGCAGGAGGTGCAGGACGCTGTCGCCCAACTGGGGCTGGATTTCGAAAGCCTGTTGGAAGAGGAAGTGGAGCCGAGCCTGGGCAACGGCGGCCTCGGGCGGCTGGCTGCCTGTTACATGGATTCGCTGGCGACCCTGAAAATCCCCGCGATTGGCTACGGCATCCGCTATGAGTTCGGCATTTTCCGCCAGAAAATTGAGGATGGCTGGCAAGTTGAGAAAACCGACAAGTGGTTGAGCTTTGGCAACCCGTGGGAAATCCTGCGCCCGCGCCTGCGCTTCAAGGTGCATTTCGGCGGGCGCACCGAACAGCATCAGGACAGCGCAGGCCGCCTGCGGGTGAAATGGGTTCCGGAGCGGCGCGTCATCGGGGTGGCGTATGACACGCCGGTCATGGGGTATGGGGTGACCAACACCAATTTGTTGCGCCTGTGGCGGTCAGAAGCGGCGGAATCCTTTGATTTCCAGGCGTTCAACACCGGCGATTACTATGGCGCGGTCAATGAAAAGGTCATTTCGGAAAACCTCACCAAGGTGCTGTACCCGAATGATGAGCCGGAAGCGGGCAAGCGCCTGCGCCTGGAACAGCAATATTTCTTCGTTTCCTGCTCCTTGCAGGACATGGTGCGGATTTATCTGCAAAGCGGCGAGCCGCTGGCGCATTTCCACCACAAATATACCGTGCAGTTGAACGACACCCATCCGGCGGTCGCCATTCCTGAGCTGATGCGCTTGCTGGTCGACCAGAACAAGCTGGATTGGGACACAGCCGGNCATGTCACCCGCAATACTTTCGCCTACACCAATCATACCCTGCTGCCGGAGGCGCTGGAAAAGTGGCCGTTGGATCTGTTCAGGCAAGTGTTGCCGCGCCATCTGGAAATCATCTATGAAATCAACCAGCGTTTCCTGGATGAAGTGCGGATGAAAATCCATGGCCTGAATGGGCAAATCAGCAAGCTTTCGATCATCGAAGAAGGCGCGCGCCAGCAGGTGCGGATGGCGCATCTGGCGGTGGTCGGCAGTTACAAGGTCAATGGGGTGGCGGAACTGCACAGCGAATTGCTGCGGGAAAATGTGTTGCCGGAATTCCATGCCCTGTGGCCGGACAAGATCACCAATGTGACCAATGGCGTGACGCCGAGGCGTTTCATGCTGCTGTCCAACCAGCCGCTGGCGCATTTGCTGCGCGAGCACATCGGCTGTGGCTGGGTGACGGATCTGGACGAGCTGCACAAGCTGGAGGCATTGGCGGATGACCCTGCTTTCCAGTTGCAATGGCGGCAGGTCAAGCGCCGCAATAAGGAGCGGCTGGCGCGCCATGCGCTGATGGCGGCTGGGCAGAAGATTGACCCGGACTCGCTGATGGACGTGCAGGCCAAGCGCATCCACGAATACAAGCGCCAGCACCTGAACCTGCTGCACATCATTACGCTGTATAACCGGCTGAAAGATAACCCGGGGATGCTGGTGACGCCGCGCACCTTCGTGTTTGGCGGCAAGGCGGCTCCCGGCTATTTCATGGCCAAACTGATCATCAAGGCGATCAATTCGGTGGCGGAAGTCATCAACCGTGATCCGGATATGGAAGGCCGTTTGCGGGTGGTGTTTTTCCCCAATTTCAACGTCAAGACGGCGCATTGCATTTATCCGGGGGCGGATGTGTCCGAGCAGATTTCGCTGGCGGGCAAGGAGGCGTCCGGCACCGGCAATATGAAATTCGCCATGGGCGGTGCGCTCACCATCGGCACCCTGGACGGCGCCAATATTGAAATCCGCCAAGAAGTCGGCGCGGACAATTTCTTCCTGTTCGGCATGACGGAAGCGGAAGTGGTGGCCTTGCAGCAACAGGGCTACCGTCCGCAGGATTATTGCCAGAATGATCCGGAGCTGAAAATGGCGCTGGATTTTCTGGCCAGTGGGTATTTCTCCCACGGCGACCCTGCCTTGTTCCGCCCATTGGTGGACAACCTGTTGGACAGCGATCCCTACAAGGTGCTGGCGGACTACCGCTCGTATGTGGATTGCCAGACCCGCATCAGCGAGTGTTACCGTGACCAAACATTATGGACGCGCATGTCTATCCTCAATGTGGCGCGGATGGGCAAGTTTTCCTCCGACCGTTCCATCCGGGAGTATGCGGGCAACATCTGGAAAGTCGATCCGGTCAGCATTCAGGACAGTTGACGCGGAGGCTGTGGCACCGCCATGTGAGATTGCCTGGCTTACTGGGCGGAAGCGCGCTGCTGCGACCGCTGAAGGCTTAATGGAATGGGTTCATCCGCTGTTTTTCCCCGTTGGTGCCTAGGGTCACCCGCTCGTAGTAGCCATTGAGGCGCGGCTGGTCTTGTTCATCGGCGTTGACCATCAGGAAGAAACGGTGGTCCTGTTTGCCGGGCTCATCGCTGGCGTCAACATACAGGAAGGGCGCGGTGGGCAGTTGGCTTTGCAGGTATTGCAACATGACCTTGGGCTGGGTTTTGCCGTCGATGGCAATATCGGCATGGTCAGCGTCGATTTTCAAGGTCAGGGCGGGATTCTGGTTGGTGCACGCCATTGTAGGCGGCGCTGTCGAATGCGGAAGCGGGTGTGGTTACGCCAATCAACAGGCAGGCACACGCCAACAACCCTGGGCCGGGTTCCATTGATTCATCTTTCCTCTCCTAGCAAATCAATAGGTTTGTGCTTCTGACTATACCGTTGGCCGCAGTGGTCTGACAACGCGGGGAGAACGGGGAGGGTGCATAAATTTCATCCTGAACATTGCCGTCGATGGGGTTGGGCGCTTTGTTGGCGTCTGGGGTATGATGGGGTCTTCATCCATCACGTTCAGATGCGCAAAGGAAAACCAATGGCCGAGACCGCTGCTGTTCCATCCGCACGCCGCCAGCACTGGGCNGTAGCCTTNTACGACTGNGCCAATTCAGCCTTCATCCTGATTGTGGTGACGGCGTTNTTTCCGATTTTCTTCCGCCAGTACTGGGCGCATGGGCTGCCATCTGAGGAAATCACCCTGCATCTGGGAACGGCCAACGCCATCGCCAGCTTGTCGATCATGCTGTTGGCGCCGTTTCTGGGCGCGGTGGCGGATCGGGGAGGCATCAAAAAGCCGATGTTGGCAAGCTTCGTGGTGCTGGGCGTCGGTGCCACGCTGGGGCTGGCGCAGGTAGGGGAAGGCCAGTGGCAATGGGCGATGACAGGCTTCGTGCTGGCGATCGTGGGGTTCCTGGGCGCAAATATTTTCTACGATTCGCTGCTGGTGGATGTGGCGGAGGAAAAGGATTTCAACCGGGTGTCGGCGCTGGGGTTCGCTGTCGGTTATTTGGGCAGCGGGTTGCTGTTTGTGCTGTGTGTGCTGATGACCCTGAAGCCGGAGTGGTTCGGTCTGGCGGACAAGGTTGTCGCGGTGCGCTGNGCCTTTGGCATAACGGCGGTCTGGTGGGCGGTGTTTTCAATGCCGTTGTGGTTATGGGTGAAGGAACGTGCGCCAGCGCAGTCCACCGTGCGTCCGCCGTTGCAGGTTTTGTTGCGGGACGCTTTCCGGCAGTTGCTGGAAACCTTCCGGCATATCCGCCGCTTGCGGGTGGTGGGCTTGTTCCTGTTGGCTTACTGGCTCTATATCGATGGCGTGGATACGGTGATCCTGATGTCGGTGGATTACGGCAAAGCGCTGGGGTTCGCCGATGACAGCCTGATCACCGCCTTGCTGATGACCCAGTTCATCGCTTTTCCGGCGGCTCTGGGGTTCGGTTGGTTGGGCAACCGGCTGGGGGCGAAACGTGGCATCCTGCTCGGTGTGGCGGGTTATGTGGTGATCACGCTGTTGGCAGTGCAAATGCAGGAAGCCTGGGAATTCTATGTGCTGGCCGGAATGGTCGGGTTGGTGCAGGGCGGGGTGCAGGCGTTGAGCCGTTCATTGTATGCCAGCCTGATTCCGCAGGATCAGGCGGCGGAATTCTTCGGTTTCTACAATATGCTCGGTAAGTTCGCCGCTGTGCTNGGGCCACTGCTGGTGGGCTGGGGTGGCGTACTGACGGGTTCGCCCCGGTTGGGGCTGCTGTCAGTATTGGTGTTGTTTGGGCTGGGGGCTTTGTTGTTGTGGCGGGTGCCGGAAAAATCATAAGCTTCGGCTCCAACCGCACCGCCAACATGAAAAGACGCTCGGGTATCATCCTTTCATGTTGGCGACACGTCGCTGCGGCCTCATCCCTCCTCGTCCTGTACGACGTGTCTGGCCGGTTGTAGTCCGTCTCAAGCGGGGATGGCCTCACGGGTGTTGTGTGTTTGATGCGTGGGCATGGTTTCCGCGATCCTGTTGTGCAGCCGCCTGGCTATCTGGATGTTTTCAATATTGCCATGTTGGATGGGGATGGCCTGCCTACCTGATGGCCAGACTCATCATAGGCATAAATCAGTGTGCCTTTGCGTACATGGATGCTGTTTGCGGTGTAGCCTTTGAGGCCGTCTTCCGGAAAGCGCCCCGGAGCTGAGATAGACGTTATCTGCCTGCCATCCTGGTCATAAACATAAATCAATGTGCCTTCTTGCACTGCATGCCCGATAGTCATGTTGGACTCTCCTATTCGTAGTTGGGAATGAAATTTTTATTATTGCACCCGCCTGCGCGGTGAGTTTTAACTTAACAGTTGTTGTCTGAAATCGGTATTTTCCTGCTATAGGGTTGCCCCTCGCGAAACAGCGGGGCAGCCCGGCAGTATTGTTTAAAATCCTATTAATTCCGCATGATAGCCCTGATACTTGACGGTATTCAGGATGTCGGAAGCATAGGCTTGTTGAGGGTCGTAGTCCACCAGCATCAGATGGCGGGTGCGTTCATTGACGCACGCAGAGCGGATGCCTGGGGAATAGGCCAAGTCGTGTTCAAGCTGGTGGATCTGTGAGTCGGTGAGGTTTTCGTCAATGTGCATGACAACGGTGACGTCATATTCTTTCATAACATGTCTCCTGAGGCAGGTTTTGACCACAGGTACACTAGGGAGACGTTTGGCCGCTGTCAAAAACAACTACATTTCGTGCTTGATCCTGCGGGTGGCATCCAACGGCTGCCTAAAACAGTGGCCAGCATGGCGTAGGCCAGCCCCAATGGCGCGCAGACAGCGATCACCCGCATGATGTCCGCCTGATATTGCCAGAGGGCGATGAAGGAGCCGATGGCAAGGATGGCCGGAAACCACTCGAATGGCTGGGCGAATGGGGTAGCCGCTGTTCCCTGCGGCCAAAACGTGTGCCAAGCGAAGAATACCGCCAAGTTCAGGATGACACCCACCACTGCCGCTGTGATGGCAGCGAGCGGCGCGGTGAATTTCAGGTCGTTGCGGGTGCTTTCCACCANGCTACCACCTGCAAGGATGAACAGGAAAGAGGGCAGGAAGGTGAAAAAGGTTGCTACCGCCGCGCCCGCCACCCCCGCCACCACCGGGTTGGTGGACACTTGCTGGGAAACACCGCCCATGTAGCCGATCCAGGTGACGACCATGATCAGCGNGGGCGTGGTTTCACCCAGTGCCAGCCCATCCATCATCTGCGCGCCAGTCAACCAGCCGTAATGTTCCACCCCGCCCTGGTAAACATAGGGCAGGACAGCATAAGCCCCGCCGATGGTCAGGAAGGCGGCTTTGGTGAAGAAATTTCCCATATCCGTCAGTGTCGGTTGGCCGCTGACCGCCAGCATCGCCGCCAGCCAGACCAGCACGAACGCCGCCAGCGTCAGCAGCAATTTGGGCAGGGAAAAGCGGGCGTGCGGCGGGGTAGGGGTGTCGTCATCGATCAGCGCGGACCCATAGGTTTTGCGGGATGAACCGTGGCCGCCGTTGCCTTTGAATGTGTCCGGAGCCAGCCGCCCGCCGATGGTGCCGATAATGGCGGCAGCCAGCACAATCCACGGGAAGCCGACCCCGAATGCGAATATTGCAATGAAGGCGAGTATCGCCATCGCCCACAAGACGCGGTTTTGCAGGGCGCGGGAGCCAATCCGCCAGGCGGCGAACGCCACGATGGCGACCACGGCGGGTTTGATGCCGTAAAAGAGGCTCTGTATTAACGGCACGTCGCCCCATGCCAGATACAGCGCCGCCAGCGTTGACAGCAGCAGGAACGCGGGTAGGAAGAACAGGACGCCAGCGACCACCGCGCCGCTGATGCCATGCAGCAGCCAGCTCAGGTAGATGGCGAGCTGGGTGGCTTCCGNGCCTGGCAGCAGCATGCAGTAATTGAGCGCATGCAGGAAACGTTGTTCGGAAATCCAGCGGCGTCTTTCCACCAGTTCCTGATGCATCATGGCGAGTTGCCCGGCAGNGCCGCCGAAGCTGATGAAACCCAATTTCAGCCAGTAGAAAAACGCCTCGCCGAGGCTGGGGGCTGGCGGGGCGGTGGCGGGTTGCTTGTCCAAGGGCGGTTTCTCCGGCTGGGGGAATCATGGGGTATTGGTGTGTGCGTATTCTCAGGCAACTGGGGCGTTGCGTCCATTGTGCTGTCTCCTTTCCCACAATCCTATTCCGTCATGTCCTGTGGCAAAGCCTACAGCATTGCACGTAATTGACATTTAACTATTTGAAAAATAATCCTATGTCAGCTTTGGCACACGCATTGCTTAGGTTTTCGCATAGCTCAGGAGGGCATGAGTATGCAAAACCAAGACCGATTCATCACCATCAACGACACCACCTTGCGGGATGGCGAGCAGTCCGCCGGGGTTGCTTTTTCCCTAAGCGAAAAGTTGGCGATTGCCCGCGGTCTGGATGCGCTGGGCGTGCCGGAGCTGGAAGTTGGCATTCCGGCCATGGGTGAGGAGGAACGTGAATCCATCCGTGCCGTCGCCAACCTCAGCCTCAACGCCCGCCTGATGGTGTGGAGCCGGATGCGCCGCGCCGACATCCTGCTGTGCCGTGACCTNGGGGTGGACATGATCGACATTTCCATTTCCGTTTCCGACCAGCAGATCACCCACAAGCTCAAGCGTGACCGCGCCTGGGTGTTGCAGCAAATCCGCGAGCATGTGCAGATTGCGCTCGATCTCGGCCTNGGGGTTGGCGTGGGGGAGGACTCTTCCCGCGCTGACCGCGATTTCCTGCTGCAAGTGCTGGAAACCGCTGAAGCGGCGGGCGCGCAACGTTTCCGCTTCGCTGACACCGTGGGCATCATGGAGCCGTTTTCCACCCACGAATGGGTTTCCTCGCTGTGTGCCCATACTGGTCTTGAAATCGAAATGCATGCGCATGATGACCTGGGTCTTGCCACCGCCAATACCCTGGCGGCGGCGCGCGCGGGTGCCACGCATGTCAACACCACCGTCCACGGCCTCGGCGAACGCGCCGGGAATGCGCCATTGGAAGAGGTCGCCCTCGGCCTCAACCGCCTCTACAACCTGCATTGCGGCATCAACCTGAAACGCTTCCGCAAGCTTTCCCTGCTGGTGGAAAAAGCTTCNGGCCGCCCGGTCGGTTGGCAGAAAAGCTTGGTTGGCGAAGGCGTGTTCACCCACGAATCCGGCATCCACGTCGATGGCTTGTTGAAGGATTCCCAAAACTACCAGGGTTTTGACCCGGCGGAAATCGGGCGCCATCACCAATTGGTGCTGGGCAAGCATTCCGGCACGCATGGGGTGTTGCGCNNCTACGCAGCCTTGGGGATACAGCTGGAACATGCGCAGGCGGAAGCGATCCTGGCGCTGGTGCGGCGTTATTCCACCAGCCACAAGCAGCCGCCGGGTGCCGACGAGCTGTATGGGTTCCTGCAACAAAGCGGGTTACGGGAGACTCCGGCATGTCATTAGAAATCACTGCCGGTGCCGCCGATGCCGACTATTCCCCCAACCCGTCGTTATGGGCCTGATCCGCGAAGACATCACCTGCGTTTTCCAGCGTGACCCCGCCGCACGTTCCCGTTGGGAGGTGGCGACCCTGTACCCCGGCATCCATGCGGTCAGCCTGCAACGTGTTGCGCATAGCTTATGGAAACGGGGATGGCGCTATTTTCCACGCTTTATTTCCTATTTTGCGCGCTGGTGGACTAATATCGATATACACCCCGGCGCAAAAATCGGTAGGCGNTTTTTCATCGACCACGGGGCATGCGTGGTGATAGGTGAAACCGCCGAAATTGGCGACGATGTGACGCTCTACCACGGCGTCACGCTTGGCGGAGTGTCCTGGAACAAGGGCAAGCGCCANCCCACGTTGGGCGACCGCGTGGTGGTTGGCGCAGGTGCCAAAATCCTNGGNCCGATCGAACTGGGCAGTGACGTGCGGGTNGGTAATTCCGTCGTCGTGCGCAATGTTCCGGCGGACAAAACAGTGGTCGGCATTCCCGCTAAGGTCGTGCAGCGCAAGGTCGCCCGCAACGACAACCCGGAAGGCATCGACCTGAACCATCACCTGATTCCCGACCCGGTGGCGGGAGCTATCCAGTGCTTGTTNGACCGTATCCGCATGCTGGAGGAAAACGCCGGGAAACGCGGTTGCCTGCACGTTCCTGAGGAGGAGACGGGCGACGAGTGCAACCATTGCGACGCCCGTGACCTGTGTGATGACGACTTGCTGCAACAGGTGGACGTCCAGCCCATTTATTTTAAAAAACAGGAAACGATAACAATGGATATACAGGATTTTGAAGCCGAAGACCTTTATTTCAATGCCGTCATTGATCCGGAGGTGGCCGGGCTGTTGGAGGAAGCGGCCAGCCTTTATCCGGAGCCTGAAGCCGAAACCTTGCTGATGCGCGCCTATTTCCTCGCGCCGGAAGACCTGAATGTGCTGGTGGCGCTGTACCGCTATTTTTATTACCAACATCGCCTGCCGGATGCGTTGCGCGTGGCGCAGAAAGCCATCACCGTCAGCGGCAAGCGCCTGAACCTGCCGGAAGATTGGCGGCACCTGACCCGCCTGCATTTGGGGCAGGGCGTGCTGGTTTCCATGACCCTGACCCGTTTCTACCTGATGGCGCACAAGGGTGCGGGCTATCTGGAAATGCGCCTGGGCGAGCTGCCGGATGCAGTTGGCCGTTTGCAGACGCTGGTGGACATCGACAGCAACGACCGCCTGAGCGTGAAATCCCTGCTGGTGCTGGCGCAGGAACGCTTGCAGGAACAGCGTTATGCCGAGATGGGGAATGTGGTGTCGATGCGGTCGGTGCTGGCCTAAAGCATAGGACAGCTGGGGGCTGGCAATTTCATCGCCATCTTTCTAATGTTGTCATGTGTCAATTCAAATAGATTTTGAATAGACAAGCGGCATTAAAAAATCTATAAAGTGACTTGACCCGCATACCCGCCACTCGTTGTTTTTCATGGGAATGCCGCAAGATACATGAGCCAGCCTAGCCTTCGGTATGACATCTTTATCAGTTACCGCTTCACCCAACATGATTGGGCGGAGGTGCTGGCGCACAATCTGGTGGCGCAAGGCTACAAGGTGTTTATTGACGCCTGGGAGTTATACGGCGGGCAGCATTTCACGCACGCCATCGAACAGGCGCTGAAGGCTTCGCGTTGCGCCATCCTGATCGCCACGCCGGAGGCGGCGGATTCCGGTTGGGTGCAGCATGAATACGAGCTGATGTTCAGCCTCAAGCAAAAAGGCGCAGGCTTTTTCTTTGTGCCGGTGGTGTGGGGCAAATTTCCTGATTTTCCGTTTCTGGATGTTGTCCATGCGGTGGATTTTGGCGACAGTGCCGAAGCCAAATACCGCGAGGCATTCCAGCGTTTGCTGTGCGCCTTGCGGCAAACTGCTCCCGGCCTTCCCCGCATTTTGACGGTTTGCTGAAACTGCCAGCCGCCGCGCCTGCTGCTCCCGCGCAACTGGCACGGAAACAGCGTTCGTTCGTGGAAGACATTTTCACCTACGTCGATGGCGGGATGCCGGTGATGGTGTTGGCGCAGGAAGGTTTCAACACTCAGCATTACGCGCAGGCACTGAAGGAAAAGGCTGAAGCGTGCTACGGGGAGGAGAATGTGCTGCATATTTTCCCGCCCGCCAGCCTCAAGGCCAGTAGCGACCAGTATTTTGCGCGGCTGGGCAAGCAGTGCGGGTTTGAAGCCGCCATCGCCAGCAGTTGGGAATGGTCGGAAGCGATGGAACAACGCCTACTGGATGGCGATGAACTGTTCCTGCTGGTGACAGGTTTCGAGAATGGCGCGGAAGATGCGCGGCGCGATCTGGCGGGGAATTGCGCGGCCTGATCGAAGCGCACCCGATGGAATTCCGGCTGGTGATGATCGGTGGCGAGCGGCTGGCGGCGATGAAATACGAGCATGGCGCGTGTCGTTCCTCAACAAGCTGGAGGAAGTGCCGTTGCCGTCGGTGTGCATTGAGGATGTGCGGGCGTTGTATCTGGCGCGGCAGGGTGAATTGCCGGTCAGCGACGCGGTGTTGCAGGAAGTGCTGGCGTTCAGCGGGCAACATCCGCGTTTGGTGGAAGCGTGTTTGCGGGCGCTGGAGCGTGGGCAGGCTGACTGGCGGGCGGCGGTGATGGCGAGCAGCCTTCCGACCCAGTTGTTTGCCCGTTTTCGCGAGACGGCGGAACAGGGGGCGATGTGCGCCAATCTTCAGCGGGAGGAACTGGGTTGGTATTCCACCGGCCGCAGGATGAGCTGGTGCGGCGCTTGTACTGGCAGAATCTGTTGCGCAGTAATGATAACGGGCGGCTGGTGTGGCGGTGTGGGCTGATTACACGGATTGGCAAGGAGTTGCTGGGATGTTGAAGAAGACGCCCCCATCCCCAACCCTTCCCCGCAAGGAGGGAAGGGAGTAAAACGCAAGAAGGGGACACCTCTTGTTCCTTCCCCCTTGCGGGGAAGGTTAGGATGGGGGATTCGGAGCGGGATCACGGCTTTTCTTCTGACCTTCCTTCTGCTGTTCCCTCTCTTCCTCTTCGCCGCCGACACCCCCAACCCGCAGGAAAAACCCAAACCTATCCTCGATGCCCCCTCGCTGCGCATCCCCGCCGCCCCGGCCTACCCAACCACCCTCAAGGAACTTGGCTACCAAGATGCTGACGACCTGCTCAAACAGACCCTGCAAGCGCAAAGCCGCGTCTTGTCCGTGGCGTTTGACGGGGGGGCAACTCGCCTCTGCATCACAGGACGGCACCGTCAAGCTGTGGGATGTCAAAACCGGCAACCTCAAACAGACCCTGCAAGTGCATCAACCAAATATTATTGGTCATGTGTCAGTGGCGTTTGACGGGGGGCAACTTGCCTTCGGTTCGTCTGACGGCGCCGTCAAGCTGTGGGATGTCAAAACCGGCAACCTCAAACAGACCCTGCAAGCGCAAAGCCGCGTCTTGTCCGTGGCGTTTGACGGGGGGCAACTCGCCTCTGCATCACAGGACGGCACCGTCAAGCTGTGGGATGTCAAAACCGGCAACCTCAAACAGACCCTGCAAGCGCAAAGCAGTGGCTATAACCCAGTAAATTCCGTGGCGTTTGACGGGGGGCAACTCGCCTCCGGTTCGGATGACGGCACCGTCAAGCTGTGGGATGTCAAAACCGGCAACCTCAAACAGACCCTGCAAGCGGGTGGTTCAGGGTTTAGCCCTACTTATGTGGCGTTTGACAGAGGGGAACTACTCGCCTCCGGTTCGGATGACGGCACCGTCAAGCTGTGGGATGCCAAAACCGGCAACCTCAAACAGACCCTGCAAGCGGGTGGTTCAGAGGTTAACCTTGCTTATATGCTGTTTGGCGTGGGGGGACTTATGTGGCGTTTGACGGGGAGGGGCAACTCGCCTCTGCATCACAGGACGGCACCGTCAAGCTGTGGGATGTCAAAACCGGCAACCTCAAACAGACCCTGCAAGCGCCAAGCCGCGTAAATTTCGTGGCGTTTGACTGGGGGTCTTATGCGGCGTTTGACGGGGAGGGCTGCTCGCCTCCGGTTCGTCTGACGGCACCGTCAAGCTGTGGGATGTCAAAACCGGCAACCTCAAACAGACCCTGCAAGCGCAAAGCAGTGTCTTGTCCGTGGCGTTTGATGGGGGCAACTCGCCTCAGGTTCGTCTGACGGCACCGTCAAGCTGTGGGATGTCAAAACCGGCAACCTCAAACAGACCCTGCAAGCGCAAAGCAGTGGCTATAACCCAGTAAATTCCGTGGCGTTTGACGGGGGGCAACTCGCCTCCGGTTCGGATGACGGCACCGTCAAGCTGTGGGATGTCAAAACCGGCAACCTCAAACAGACCCTGCAAGCGCAAAGCAGTGGCTATAACCCAGTAAATTCCGTGGCGTTTGACGGGGAGGGGCAACTCGCCTCTGCATCACAGGACGGCACCGTCAAGCTGTGGGATGTCAAAACCGGCAACCTCAAACAGACCCTGCAAGCGCCAAGCCGCGTAAATTTCGTGGCGTTTGACTGGGGGTCTTATGCGGCGTTTGACGGGGGAGGGCTGCTCGCCTCCGGTTCGTCTGACGGCACCGTCAAGCTGTGGGATGTCAAAACCGGCAACCTCAAACAGACCCTGCAAGCGCAAAGCAGTGTCTTGTCCGTGGCGTTTGATGGGGGCAACTCGCCTCAGGTTCGTCTGACGGCACCGTCAAGCTGTGGGATGTCAAAACCGGCAACCTCAAACAGACCCTGCAAGCGCAAAGCAGTGGCTATAACCCAGTAAATTCCGTGGCGTTTGACGGGGGGCAACTCGCCTCCGGTTCGGATGACGGCACCGTCAAGCTGTGGGATGTCAAAACCGGCAACCTCAAACAGACCCTGCAAGCGCAAAGCAGTGGCTATAACCCAGTAAATTCCGTGGCGTTTGACGGGGGGGCAACTCGCCTCTGCATCACAGGACGGCCCGTCAAGCTGTGGGATGCCAAAACCGGCAACCTCAAACAGACCCTGCAAGCGCAAAGCATCGTAAATTCCGTGGCGTTTGACGGGGGGGCAACTCGCCTCTGCATCACAGGACGGCACCGTCAAGCTGTGGGATGTCAAAACCGGCAACCTCAAACAGACCCTGCAAGCGCAAAGCAGCGTCTTGTCAGTGGCGTTTGACGGGGGGGCAACTCGCCTCTGCATCACAGGACGGCACCGTCAAGCTGTGGGATGTCAAAACCGGCAACCTCAAACAGACCCTGCAAGCGCAAAGCCGCGTAAATTCCGTGGCGTTTGACGGGGGGGCAACTCGCCTCTGCATCACAGGACGGCACCGTCAAGCTGTGGGATGTCAAAACCGGCAACCTCAAACAGACCCTGCAAGCGCAAAGCAGCGTCTTGTCAGTGGCGTTTGACGGGGGGGCAACTCGCCTCTGCATCAATTGACGGCACCGTCAAGCTGTGGGATGCGGATCGAGGCGTGCTTGCCAAGGTTTTACTGGCAGGCGTTCGCGGTGTATGGGCAAGCCTTGCCCGTGATGGCGAGGTGCTGCGGGCGGATAATGGCAGCCTGCTGCGCACAGGCACACTGCTGGACAAAGGCAAATATCCGTATGAAGGGCAGGAAAGGGATAAGGATGGCAAACCCACCGGAAAAATACTGCACAAAGAGGGGGTTACNAGCAGCTATCGCTGGCAGTATCTGGCTGCCCCGAATAGCAGCACCGCCACCGGNAACATGCAACTGGACACTGCCACAGTAGACTTGCAGGCCGGAAAAGACGGTAACGCCGCCCCCTTCACACTTGCCCTGACTAATACCAGTAGCCAACCGGTTCATCGCCCACATATCCTCCCTACGACGGATGCTGAAGGTATATTGCAGGTTATCCCTAACGAACCACAACCAAGCTACCCGCAAACCGAAGCCATCTACTCCAGCACTTCCCTGATCCCACCGGGGCAAACCATCAAGCTGGCGGGCAGAGTCATCCCAACCACGGACAAGCCCGCCACTTCCGGCCAGTACACCCTGCCCATCCAGGTAGAAGTCTCCGGCGGCACCCACAAACAGGTCGATTTGCGCGTCAACCTCAAAACCCCGGATGTGATGCTCGCTAGCAATGAATTCAGCAGCGACACCAATACCCTGAGTCTCCAGCTCAAAAACCAGGGTACAGCCGATCTGCCGCAAACCGATTTCTATCTGACCGACCCCGAGATCAAACTTGACCTGCCACGCCAGACACTGGAGGGCATCCCCGCCCAGCGTGATGCGCCCCCGTTGGCCTTCACCCTGCCCAAAGACATGAGCCGTGAACAGCGTGAACGCCTGCAACTGGACATCCGCCCGATGCGCCCGCCGCTCTACACAAGCTGGCATATTCCGCTGGAAATCTCNCCCATGCCCGCGCATCTGCAAATCCTGCTGGCAATCCTGACACTGGGGTTGTTTGGTTTCAGCGTTTTCTACTTCCGCCGCTACCGCCACCCGCTGGTGCTGGAACTCGGCGCAAATCCGCCAGCCCTGCTGCGCCTGCCGATGGAACAACTCCCCGAAGCCCAACAACGCCTGCAACAAACCAGACGCCTCAGCACTGTCCTCGACAACGCCGAAGTCAGTGGTGATACGCTCAAACAAGCCATCGGTTTCCAACAGGCCAGCGCGGAACAGAAAGCGCAGATGCTGGCAACGCGGCTGGGCGGACAGTTGATGGCGGTAAAAGAAACCCTCCTAACCTCCCCTTATCAGGGGAGGAACAAGAGGGTGCCACCACAACTTTTCCTCCCTCCCCTGATAAGGGGAGGGTCGGGGAGGGTTNNTCTTTATAACTTAAAGCTTCCGACAACCTTNCCCCTCAACGCCGACCGCGTACTGCTCTACTTCCCGACCACCGCCGCGCAGGACGCTTTCACCCACCTGCAAGCCATCCCCCAGGCCGAAGGCCGCATCACCCTGATCATCGGNCCGGACAGTGCCTACCAGCGCAAACTGCTCAACACCACCCAAGACCTGAGCAACAAAGTCGTCGCCCCGCAAAGCCGCCAACTGACTGAACTGCTACTCAGCCCCCATGCGGAAACCGCTTTGGCTAAAATCATGTCCGAACAACTTTCCCTCAAACAGATTTCGCCCTACCAGATCGGCGGCGGCGTGAACAAGGAAACCATCTTCTTCGGGCGGCGTGAACTCATCGCCCAGATCGTCAACCGCGACCCCGCCAACTACCTGCTGGTCGGCGGGCGGCAGATGGGCAAATCCACCTTGCTCAAGGCACTGGAACGCCGCTACGCCGACAACCCGCAGGTGCAATGCCATTACCACACACTGTCCAACGAGGTGATGGTGCCGCGTCTGGCCAGCGCCTTGCAGCTACCGCGCACTGACGACGCCGAAACCTTCGCCACCGCGTTGGAGCAACGCATCCAAGAAACCGGACAGCGCTACATCTTCCTGATCGACGAAGCCGACCGTTTTATCGAGCACGAACAGGCGCAGGGCTACCCCATCCTTAATGTGTTCCGCCGCCTCAGCGAACAGGGGCATTGCAGCTTCATCCTCGCCGGTTTCTGGCAGCTCTACCAACACGCCGTGCTCGACTACCAGTCGCCGCTGCGCAATTTCGGCGAAGTGCTGGAAATCGGCGCGCTCGAACGCGACGCCTGTTACCAGCTTGCCACCCAGCCGATGCAGACCATGAACCTCGGCTACGCCAGCGACGCCATCGTGCAGGACATGATCGAAAAGTGCGGGCAACGCGCCAACCTGATCGCCTACGTCTGCCACCAGCTGATCCAGAACCTGCCCGCCCAGCAACGCACGATTGAGGCAGGCGACATCCACCGCGTACTCGACAGCCGCGACATGAGCAAACGCCTGGAAGGTTGGGTAGTCGGCATCAGCGAACAAGAACAGCGCTACGACCGGCTGGTGGTCTATTCCAGCATCGACAAGGAAAGCTTCAGCACCGGCGAGCTAATCCAGCAACTGGAAGCACAGAATCTGCAATTTGATGCCGCCGAACTGGAACGCACCCTGTCGCGGCTGGAACTGGCGTTTGTACTGGGTCGCGCCAGCAACCGCTGGCATTACTGCGTACCGTTATTCGTGGATTACATACGCGCGGATGACCCGGAAGTGAAACTGGCGGCGGTGTTACGCCAATGGTGAAAGCTGTTTTGCGGGGAATCAGTCCCCATGCGGCGACGGCGCGGCGAAAATCGTCAACTGTAATTCCGCATCATCAATCAAGCGGTAAACCGGACGCTTGCCTGACAAATGTTCACTTTCTGAGAGAATGATCGGTACGCCTTCGCCCCGTTTATCCATAATGAAATTCCGTTGTGAACCGATAGCGTCCACATTCATTGGACATTTCGCTAACAGGGAACACAGCAGTTCATTCTGGCTGATTGGCGTTCCGGCAGACTGTCCACTGTCATGGTGTTGGGGATTGCCCCGGTGAAAACAACTCCAGACGGTCTGCAAACACATGCAAGCGGATTTTAGAGCCATAGATGGAATAATCGCGGTGGGCAACAGCATTCACGATCGCCTCAAACACTGCATTCAGCGAAAACTGCGGTGTTTCAATACGGTTGGGTTTCTTGACTGCATACACCCGCATATTGCGCTCGACGAACTTGCAGGCATCACGAATTTGCTCATCCAGCGCCATGAATGTCTTTGGCATCCAGCTGATAAGCAGCGTTACGTTCCGTTCCCCGATACACCACCGCCTGAGTATAAGCATTGCTACTAAACAACGCACCAGCTAAAGCTGGTGGGTTTGCGAAAGGGACTGAAAGTCCCGGATACACGTCGACTAAACGACGTGTTAGCTGCCCGGTTCCATTCGGAAATTATCATTGGGACTCGGCTCAAAGTGATGTTCCAGATATTCTTTGATCATCTCCTCGGTCATCTGACCCACCGTGACACAAAAATAGCCCCGAGCCCAAAAATGTCGACCCCAATAGCGCTTGTTAATATGGGGATATTCTTCCAACAGGTAGCTCGCTGTCCGTCCTTTGATGCGCCTCATGATCTCACTTGGAGCCAGATGAGGAGGGCAACTGACCAATATGTGGACATGATCCTGGCTTACTGCACCTTTGATGATGCGAATCTCAAACGCTTCGCAAGTCTGACGCACCAGTTCCCGCAAGCGCTCGCCAACCTCACCTGTCAAAACTTTGTAGCGATATTTCGTCACCCAGACAAAATGATACTCAATTTGATAAACCGTATGGCTTCCGTAACGATAATTCATGCCCTACCTCCTCAGCGGTACAGCACATTGTCGCAGCTAAAGCTGACCGGCTGAAGCCGGTGGTTTTAACCTTGGGTATGGAAATAAAATCCGCCGGACGATCCGTTGCCATTAACACCCCGCTGACGGTTGGATACCAATTGCCATCTTCATCACGGGTAATGAGCTTCAGCTTAGATAGAAACTCGTGATCATCCTTGGGTGACAACACCGATCGAAAACGACGCCACAATGGCGCTTTTAGGTCATCCAATGAAGCTTGCGGAACAGCCTGCTCGTCGTAACGGAGAATACTGGTATTGCTGTTAGCCATCGCCGCCATTTCGTCCGCCATACCATTACGGTGCGGTGCGCTGACCTGCCCGCCCTTGAACTCAACCCGCTTCAATTCAAGTGTGGAATCCTCACCGAGAGTGATTTGCTTGAGCAGATTGTCGGTTGAATCCGGCATGGTTTGTCCTGTCTGGGTAGAAACGGTATTCATCATACCAGCTAAATGATTTTGCAATCGTACAATGGAAACTTACCGTCATCCGTCACAATGGGGTAACGGTTGTTGATACTTTGAGCTATCAGCATCCTGTCAAAAGGGTCTTTGTGGTGCAGTGGCAGCGTTTTCAAAAGGGCTGCATCCTGCGCAGTAAAATCCAACAAATCAAAACCGCTTTGGATGGCCATGTCCAACGGGTCAAAATCAACATCCAGTTTGCCAATCGATGACTTGATCATTATCTCGGCAATACTGATGGCGCTGACATAAATGATATTGGCTTCGTCCTCAAGCGCTGCCCGTTGGCTGGGGGCTATTTNTTCAGGCTCGGATAATGCCCACAGAAAGATATGCGTATCAATGATGAGGCGCATATTCAGTGTTCCCCATAGAACAGCTCGTTAATCTCGTCACTTTCGGCCATAAAGTCATCCGGTACGGTAAATTTTCCCGCCAGCAAACCCAATTGACGCTTGCCGTTACCCTGATGAACCACCAAATCGGCGACAGGCCGGTTGTTGCGGGCAATCACAATTCGCTCTCNCTGCGCGGCCAAGGTAATGAGCTTGGAAAGATTGGCTTTGGCTTCGGCAATATTGACGATCATGGTGGTTCACCACTGCTGTTTGGGATAAATGAATCCTAACGCCAACACAGAAAGTTGGTCAACTTGACCAATTGCAAGCATAAATAAAGTTGTGTAGTGAAAAAGTTTACGTTCTAACTGATATCATATACAATATCGTTCATGAGATTTGTGATTGACACCAATGTAATCTTGTCTGCCCTTTATTCGAGCAAAGGTGCCTCGCATCGCTTGCTGCGCTGGTTGTTTCAGCATCCTCAGCGATTGAATATCGTGTCCACGCCGTTGGTCATTGAGTTTGAAGATGTATTGACCCGACCTGAGCACATGCAACGCTACCCACTTCTCAGCAAACAAGACATTGGTTTGTTTATTGATGATATTTGTAGCATTTCGTGGCATCAGAACATTTATTATCTATGGCGGCCGTACCTGCCAGACCCCAAGGATGACATGGTGTTGGAAACAGCTTTTAATGGGCAGGCAGATTACATTATCACTCACAACATCCGTGATTTCAGGGGCGTTGCCGAGGCATTTGCTATTCAGCCGATTACCCCCGGAGACTTTTGGCGGCTACAGCAGGAGAAATGACATGAATTTTGCATTAAGAATACCGGATTATTACAAAGACGAGATCATGAGCCTGAAAGGTGATGTTTCTATCAACCAATTCATTATCAATGCGTTGGCTGAAAAGATATCTGCCTTGCGGACAGAAGCCTATTTGCAGGAGCGGGCAAGCCGTGGCTCGCGGCAACATGCCTTGTCCATTCTGGATAAAGTGCCCGATGTGCCACCAGAAGATCATGACCGGATTGAATAGCAGCCATTACGGGCTGCTTCCTCACTGCCATGCCTCCAGCTTTTACGACCAACTTGTCTAACGTGTAAACCAAACAGACATCGTGTCCCCTTTCGTACAATTTATAGTTTCGCTTGACTGTACCAAACCCTACATTACCCTTCCGCAAGAAACACAACCAACTGAAAATAAAATAAATTATCGTTCTGGCACGGCCTTTGCTTGATATTTCCCATCCAGCAACAGGAGACCCGACATGAGCGAAACCGACCTCGAACTCGACCTGGAAGAACTGGTCAGTGCCGAAGACTTCTTCAACTACTTCGATATTCCGTTTGACCAGACTGTTGTGCATGTTTACCGCCTGCACATCCTGCAACGCTTCCACGATTACCTGTCGAAAGAAACCAAGCCCGCCGATGATGACGGCCTGCGCGGGCAATACACCCGGCTGCTGACCCAAGCCTACAATGACTTCATCGAGTCTGACGCCAAGACCGAAAAGGCGCTGAAGATTTACAAGATNGCTGGGCCGCAGGAAACCTTCGTCCCGCTGGAAGCCCTGTTCGGGAAGGCGTAAGCCATGCGCCCGCGTTTTAACTTCGGCGACCAGGTGCGGGTGACCCGCAATGTGCGGGATGACGGCACCTTCCCCGGCGCAAACGTCGGCAATCTGCTGGTGCGCCGGGGCAGTGTCGGCTATGTGCGTGATGTCGGCACCTTCCTGCAAGACCAGCTCGTTTACTCGGTGCACTTTTTCGACCAGCAAAAAATGGTCGGCTGCCGTGAAGAGGAGCTGATTGGCGCGGATGAGCCGTGGAACCCAAGCCAGTTCGAGTTCCGTGAAAAAGTCACGCCGAAAGTGAAACTGGCAATCGACGGCGAGCTCATCGCCAGCCCCGGTGATGTCGGGCAGGTGCTGAAAGTGCTGCGCGACCTGCCGAGCGGCGTCGGTTATCACGTCCGCTTCCCTGGCCGCACCCTGCAAATCCCCGAAAAGCTGCTGGATTCCGCCCCGGCGGATGCGCCTGACCTTGCTGACCTCCCGGATGAGGAAGACGCCGATGACTGAACTGAGCTTTACCGTGCTGGGCAAACCGCCCGTTTACCGCTACCACCTGTTGCGCAATGCACTGGAATCCTTCCAGAAAAACCTGCCGCAACTGGATGACAAGGAATTCAACCGGGTGCAACAACGCGCCGACCGCAGCTTCATGCTGGAATCACTTGCCCTGCAAACCCCGGAAGCCAGCCAGACCATCATCCTCCCCGAACGGGTCGATCAGGCGGTGCAGGAAATTGCCGAGCGCTACCCCAATGACGAAGATTTCGTGCAGGATCTGGCGCAAAACGGCCTTACCCCCGATGCCCTGCGCCAGGCTCTGCAACGTGAACTGCTGTTCGATGGCGTGCTGCAAAAAGTTGCTTCGCGCAGCATCACCATCAACGACATCGACATCCAGCTCTATTACGAGATGAACAAGGAGCGCTTCGCCCAGCCGGAAACCCGCACGGTGCGGCACATCCTCATTACCATTAACGACGAATACCCGGAAAACAGCCGGGAAAACGCCCTGCAACGCATCCGTCAAGCGGCCAAACAAACCAGCCACGGCAACGCCAAGCAATTCGCCAAACTGGCGCGCCAATATTCCGAATGCCCAACCGCGATGGAAGGCGGCAGGCTCGGCACCGTGCCGCGCGGGCAGCTTTACCCACAGCTTGACGCCGTACTGTTCACCCTGGCCTCCGGGCAGGTCAGCGAACCGATCGAATCTGAAATTGGCTTCCATGTGTTGCTATGTGAACAGATATTCCCCGCCCACACCGTTTCCCTTACCCAGGCCAAACCGCAAATCCGCACCTTGTTGCAGGAACGCGCCCAGCGCAATTGCCAGAAAGCTTGGTTGAAACAACTCGAAACCGGCGCTAACCGGGAGGTATGACATGAGCGACAAAACCCCAGCCTGCTCTTTTTGCGGACAAGTGCAAACGCCGCAAATCCCGCTGATTGCCGGTATGAACGGGCATATCTGCGAAGCTTGCGTGCGCCTTGCCCATCAGGTCATCAGCACCTGGAGCCGCAAGCGCAGCATGAGCGAACCGCTCAAAGATTCCCCCAAACCGCTGGCAATCAAGGCGATCCTCGACCGTTACGTGATCGGTCAGGATCTGGCCAAGGAAACGCTGTCGGTCGCGGTCTACAACCATTTCAAGCGCCTGCGTCTGGAAACCGACCAGCCGCGCATCTGCACCCACCCCGACAAATCGGTGGTGGAACTGGACAAATCCAATATCCTGCTGCTTTANCCNTCCGGCACCGGCAAGACCCTGCTGGCCAGCACGCTGGCGCGCATCGTCGGCGTGCCGTTCGTGATCGCCGACGCCACCACCCTGACCCAGGCCGGTTATGTGGGTGAGGATGTGGAAAGCATCATCGCCCGCCTGCTCGACAGCGCCGACGGCAACAAGGAGCTGGCCGAATGGGGTGTGGTGTACATCGACGAAATCGACAAGCTGGCACGTAGCGGTGAAAACTCGCACGGCACCCGCGATGTCGGCGGCGAAGGCGTGCAACAGGCTCTGCTCAAATTGGTGGAAGGCACGCCAGTCAAGGTGCCCGCCAAAGGCCGCAAGGATCAGGCTCCGGTCATCGTTGACACCCGCAATATCCTGTTCATTGTCGGCGGCGCGTTCGCCGGGCTGGAGAAACTGCTGGAAAAACGCATGAAGCCGGGTGCCAAAGGCATCGGGTTCCACGCGACACATTCCAATCCGACCGAGGCGGAAAAGCTGGCCGACAAGTTGCGCCTGTTCAACGAAGTGCAGCCGGAAGACCTGCGCCATTTCGGTCTGATCCCCGAATTCATTGGCCGCTTCCCGGTCATCACCGCTCTGCATGACCTGGATGAGGAGGCGTTGGTCAGCATCCTCACCGAGCCGCAGAACGCCTTGACCAAGCAGTACCGCCAACTGTTTGCGCTGGACAATGTGGAGCTGGATTTCACCGATGACGCCCTGCGTGCCATTGCGCAGAAAGCGATTGCGCATGGCACCGGCGCGCGTGGCCTGCGCGGTGTGTTGGAAGGGATTCTGCGCAAGCTGATGTTTACCCTGCCTTCGGAAGAAAATGTCTCGCGCTGCGTGGTGACNGGGGAAGTGGTGCGGGGCGAAGGGGAGATTGCGCTCGAATACCGGGAAGTGTCCACTCCGGCAGTGACGGCGACGGAAGCATCATACGCACAGGGAGCCTGATGCTGTTAAGCCCTGCTTGGCGGGTGGTTGCCCATCCCATCAGGCAGGGTCGGCGGAATGGGATCGCCTGTTCCCTCACTCAGGCGGAAACGGCCAGGATAATGTGTGACGCCTTGATCAGCGCATGGATGAGGTCGCCAGTTTTGAGCGCCATTTCTTTGGCGCTTTCGTTGGTGACGATGGCGGTGATTGTTCTGCCGCCCGCCAATGTAATAATCACTTCACTATTGACGGCACCTTCCTGCACGCTGCTGATGGTGCCTTGCAGGTTGTTGCGGGCGCTGGTTTTGATCTTGCCATCGTCCTTGGCGAGGATCACCCACGGCGCTTTGATCAGTGCGTAGGCTGGCACACCCGCCACCAACCCCAGTAGGTCGACGCTGTTGTGGGTAATGACGGCGACAAGTTCGTTGCCGCCACCGATGTCGAGGACAACCTCGGAATTGATGGNGCCATTGGTGACTTTGGTGACGGTGCCGAGGAACTGGTTACGGCTACTGGTTTGCATATCGGTTCTCCTTGGTTATGGGGGATCTGTTGTGTCAACGGGATGGCTGGCCGCGCAGCAGCCATTGCTGGTTGGGCGGCGGGACGGAATGGTAAAATTTTAACCAAATCTTTTCAAGCCAAAGGTAATGCTCTCATAGCCAAGGGCGAAGCAAAACTTCAGCCTAAAGCCGTTAGAGGATTGCGTCTGCCCCGAACAGTTTTCCAACAGGGATTTGGGTATGCAGAGGGGAGGCAGCGTCAGCATATCTTGTTGCCCGAAGTGTTTTACCGCCCATGACGGTGGCGCTGGGTCAATTTGGTAAACATCTATTTGTTTGCCTTGGTAATCGACGAGGACGTATTCGCGCTGTGACCCGCAATCAATGGTCATATCGGGTGGGGCGGGCAGGCGTTTGTCCTGAGNNGATGCTTGCCGTTGGCTCCCATGTACAGTTGGCACGGGCTGTTGCGGATCTGGGNGTAGAGTTCAACGGCAAGTCGCAAAGTAGCCAAAGCGTAACTGTCGCTCGCGCCCCNCATTGCGTAAGTTTTGGCGAACGGGCGGGTAATATGGATCGCGCCATCAGACCAAANACNGGTGGTGCTGGCGGGGATATAAGGCTTGCTGAGTATTTGCGTGGCTTGATGCACTGTTACGCTGGCCAGGAATAATGGTGGCAGAAGCAGCACGGCTGACCCCCATGCGGGGATCTGTGGGGACGGGGCTGCCCCTGTTTNTTGTAAGCCTACGGCAACACCCAAAATCAAGGCCATATAGGTCAGGCTGACGGGCATTACCAGCAAACCATCAAACAGCGCTGCGATACTGGCNNGGCCTATTGCGGCGGCAGCGGGAAGCGCCAGCATTTCCCGTTCGGCGGGGTTGGCTTGGATGGNCTGTTTCCAGCGCAGGAGCTGATAACCTGCAATGCCGCTGACCAGGAGCGTGAAGGGAATGCCCCACTCGGTCATTAACTGGATGAGGTAGTTATGGGNGTGGGCTTCTGTCTTAANAAATCCTGNTTCAGCCGTCATCATGGNGCCGATGCCAAACCATGGGTGTTGTGCTGCTTGCTGAAGCGCATGTGTCCAAATGGCAAAGCGGCCTTTAGGGTCAGTCAGGTCGCGGTTGATGGAATAGGTTGCCAAGGTGCCGGGTTCGGGGCTATGTAAATGATTAGGCAACACAAACGCCAACAGGCAATAGATAAGCAGGCCGATGGCTGCTGTCGCCAACACCCAGCGTGTGTAATGTTTCCACTGTGAGGGTGTGAGCCATGCGGTCAGCAACAGGCTGCCCAGCATGGCGGGGANAAAGTTGCGTGCGCCGCTAATTCCAATCATACTNNAACCCAATGCCAGCATGCCCACAAAAATAATGCGCACGGCTGTTTGGGGTTTGCAGCTTGCCAACACGGCAATACAAAACGGCATAGTCCAGACAAGGAACTGGCTGTAAAAACGCATGTTCGAGAAACCGTCGATGATGGCGATGGCATGCAAAGGGTAACCATTCAGTAGGATGCCATAATAATTCCACAGGTCGCGCAGGATATACCCGGCCTGAACCAGCACCATGATGGACGCCAGGCGCCGGATCAGCTGTTCATCAACTGAATGGAACAAAACAAATGGCGCAACAAGGAATGTCCATAACAGTGAAAATTCCAGCGTTGACCATAAGGGGGCAGGGGAATGAAGGCTGATGGTAATAGCCAACACGGAGAGCGCTGACAATACGGTCAAGGTGCTTTTATTCCATGAGGTTCGCCAGATGCGGCTGATGACGATGAGGGTGGCGAACAAAACGGTCAGGATACGTTGGGAATCATGGAATTCCAGGGGAATGAAAANAGGCAGCAATGCAAGGCTGGACAAGCAAGCCAAGGCGACAAGTTCCTCCGCTCGCCAATGATTGTTGCTCTGTAGCATGCATCACATCCCAGTCGTATTGGTTGGCATCATTAAGTGTGCTGGATCCAACGGGATAGCGCCTGCATCGGTTACCCGCCCGGTTTGGTCAGTTTCAACAAACAGGATTTCTTCAGGATTTTCCATGTCACCGATGTAACACAATGTGGTGGTAAAACGGATCAATCGCCCGTACAGGGAGGGACCAGGAATATTCAAGCTTGTCAGAAAGTTCACTGCACAGCATGGGTTTCCCTTCAATGATTGTTGGTTTGAAGCTGCTTGGCGCTGCGTGGCCGGAATTTGTCAGGCATAAGCAGGTGATGCATACATACAAAAAAGATAGGGGAAATGAAGTGGCTTGGGATAATTGTTGTCCATATTCATGGGGTGCCTTGGCGGGGAAAGCAGCCATTCAACGCAGAATGGCTGCTGTGGTCAAGTGTCAGCTTGAGGGTGTCGCGGTGACATTCAGCCAAATGGTGGCAGAGCCTTGAGCGCCAAAGGATCTGTCACGGTGTAGGAAAATGAGTCTTGGCCACATACCCGGCATTTGGCGTGTAGTAGTAATTGCTGCCTGATTTGCTCACCTTCCCGTGTGCGGGGGTGGTGTAGCTTTTCACGGAAACGGCGTCGCCATCAGGGTCATTGCCGCCTAGCTTGATTAAACGGGCGCGGTTCACGCCAACTTCATACCATCCCCCGTTAGCTGTGGGGGCGGCATTGCTTTGTACCGTGATGGTGACGGCTGCGGGGGCGGTGAGGCCACTGGCGTTTTTGACCGTGTAGCTGAAGGAATCAGTACCGCTGAAACCGGATTTGGGCGTGTAGGTCATGGCTCCCGTGGTTTTGTTCAGGGTCACCCGCCCACCAGCGACAGGGGTGGTGTTGCTGACAATGGTGGGTTTGGGGCTGCCGTCATTGTCCAACAGGTTAAGCGTCACCGGGGTGTTATATTTTGTGGTGGCGGAGTCATCCACCGGGGTGGGTGGCACACCCGCTTTTACCGTGATGGTGACGGTGGCGGGGGCGGTGAGGCCGCTGGCATTTTTGACCGTATAGTTAAAGGAATCGGTGCCGCTGAAACCGGATTTGGGCGTGTAGGTCATGACCCCTGTGGTTTTGTTCAGGGTCACCTTCCCGCCTGCGGTGGGGCTGGTGTTGCTGACAATGGTGGGTTTGGGGCTGCCGTCGTTGTCCAGCAGGTTGAGCGTCACTGGAGTGTTATATTCCGTGGTGGCGGCGTCATTCGCCGGGGTGGGCGGGACGCCCGCTTTTACCGTGATGGTGACGGTGGCGACGGCGGTGAGGCCGCTGGCGTTTTTGACCGTGTAGCTAAAGGAATCAGCACCGCTGAAACCGGATTTTGGCGTGTAAGTCATGACCCCCGTGGTTTTGTTCAGGGTCACCTTTCCGCCTGCGGTGGGGCTGGTGTTGCTGACAATGGTGGGTTTGGGGCTGCCGTCATTGTCCAGCAGGTTGAGTGTCACTGGGGTGTTATATTCCGTGGTGGCGGAGTCATTCGCCGGGGTGGGCGGGACGCCCGCTTTTACGGTGATATTGACAGTGGCTGTATCCGTTTTGCCTTGACTGTTGCGGATAGTGTAGGTGAATGCAGTTTTGCCGCTGTATCCCTGTTTAGGCGTGAATTTGGCTTTGCCAACGCTAGTTCCGGATTTGGTCAGGCTAAGGGTTCCTGCACTGCTGGGGGCGTTGTGTTGGCGCTGATGGTCAACACGCCGCCTGCCGGGTTGAGGTCATTTGCCAATACGTTGAATTCTATAGGCGTGTTGAACTCAGTCGTGGCGCTATCATCCACTGCATCCAGGGATGGGCTGGGGGCAGGGCTGACCGTAATGGTGACAAGGGCAGTGGCGGTGTGCCCGTTTCCATCGCTAATGGTGTAGGAGAAGGAGTCCACCCCGCTAAAGCCGGTTGTGGGGGTGTAGGTGAATACGCCGCCATTCACGGCAACAGAACCATGGGAAGGGTTGGTGTGTGCGGTAATGGATAGGGTGTCTGTGTCTGGATCTGTATCATTGTCCAACACAGCGATGTCAGCACTTGTTCCGAAGGCGGTTGTCACGCTGTCGGCGTTGGCTGTGGGCGCACGGTTAGTGGTGTTTCCTGGGGAAGGCAGGTCTTCTGTCCGTAAGGTGAGGCTATAACCGCAGTTTGCTGCCTTGGCGTCACTCACCGGGTCGAAGACGTTCATGACCACCACCACACCGTAACCATACCCTGGAAATGGGGCGTAATTGCTGGAGCCCAAACGTTGGAAACCTAGGAAACCCTCATTGCTGGTGCTGCCATAATTGTTGTTGAAGCCGCCAACATTGTCAGGTAAGGCGGTGTTTTGGAGCAATACGGCTTCCCGGTGCCCCCAGGAAGAGCCAGCGTCAGCATAAATCCATGTGTAAATGGCATACTCAACAGGCAGTTGGATGCTGGCTGATCCGTAGGATGAATTGGATGCCGCCGCGTAATACAGGTTTTCCCCGCGTGTTATGAATTCTTTGCAGGTTGATCCGACACTGTTGGCGATGCGGATAAAGGGGCTGTCGATGTTGCAGTCACCAGAGGGTTGGCAATGTCCGGTAGTGTCTGTGTCATGCAATAACTGGGCATAGTTTTTAGCCACAGTGTCAATATGGCTTTCAATGCCAGCCAAGGGCAGTCCAATGACCCCTGCTTGCATATTGGCGCGGGCGGCGCGTTCGGAATTGATCAGGTAAAGCGCTTTGGCGTCATCACTCATGCCGTTCCAGGTGCTTTGGTCAGGCAGCATGAGGCTGCCCAAGGTATTGGCGGCTAGGCCAAGCTGCGCTTCTTCTCCGCGTCTGGCGTTGTTGAAAGCGGCAGTGATGTCATTGACCCCAGCATAACCAGCACTCCACGCAATATTGGTCACAATATTGGGGGTGATTTGGCCTGCGCCGGAGTATTGATAATGGCGCTGACGGCAAGGATCGATATGAAAGATGCCAATAGCCTTTTGCCACGGTTCTGAATAAACGTTTTCATCGCAAAGCCCTCAATATTGATTGGAAATGGAGATGCGCACAGAAAGGCGACCCAGACCTGTTGTGCTTGAAATATTATCAATTAATCATTGCCAATGTTCAATAACTTGAGCTAATAAATGGCGGGAGCGTTTACTGCCGTTAGAGGATTGCGGTCGCCTTGATCTGTGCGAACACTTGCATGCCGGGCTGCAACCCCAGCTGTACGGCGGACTTTTGGGTGATGTGCGACAGCAGCGGCGCGCCGCCGAGGCTCAGGCGCACCAGCGAGCGCCCTTCGTCATCATGCGCCATGCCGGTAATGGCGGCAGGCAGGACATTGAGGATGCTGGTCTGGGTTGGCGGCAGCAAGGTGATGCTGACATCGCGGGCGTAGACCCGCAACCGCAAGCGGGCACCGATGGGTGTTGTCTGTTGGTAGGGCAGGTTGAGCACGCCGCCTGCAAACTGTGCTTGGGTAAGGTGGAATTCCGGCTCGTGCCCGCAGATTTGCGCCTGCAACATGCTGGACGCCTGTTCCCNCTGCGCCAGCGGGGAATCCAACTGGGTCAGGGTCTCTGCCAGCGNGCCGGACGCCGCCACCTTGCCAGCTTCCAGCACCACCAGGTGGTCGGCCAGTTGGATCACTTCCTCCGGCGAATGCGTCACGTACAGGATCGGCATTGCCAGCTCGTTGTGCAGGCGGATCAGGAAGGGCAGGATTTCTTGCTTGCGTTGCAAATCCAGCGCCGCCAGCGGTTCATCCATCAGCAGCACCTGCGGACTGAGCGCCAACGCCCGGGCGATGGCGACCCGCTGCCGTTCACCGCCAGACAGGCGATCCGGCATCCGTTCCAGCAGATGGCCAATGCCCAGCAAATCCAGCGCCTGTTCCAGCGCGATGCGGCGTTCGGCGGGGGANNTGCGTTTCTGGCCGTACTCCAGGTTCCGGCGCACATTCAGGTGTGGGAACAGGCTGGCTTCCTGAAACACATACCCCAGCGGCCGCCGATGGGTCGGCAGGAAAANACCTTGCGCGCTATCCTGCCACAATGCGCCGCCCACTTGCAGGTAGCCTTGTGGCGCGCGCTCCAGCCCGGCAATGCAGCGCAGCAACGTGGTTTTGCCGGAGCCGGAATGCCCAAACAGCGCGGTGACGCCAGTTCCTGGCAATTGCAAGTCCACCTCCAGCGCAAAGCCGGGGAAGGGCAGTTGGAAACGGGCTTCGATACTGGCCATATTAGCGTTTCCTCCACGNNGGTTCGGCGTCAGGGTGTTGAGCGCCAGCAGCACCACGAATGAAAACACCAGCATCCCGGCGGACAGCCAGTGCGCCTGGGCGTATTCGCCGGTTTCGACATGATTGAAAATCTGCATGGAAATGACGCGGGTCTTGTCGGGAATGTTGCCGCCCACCATCAGCACCACGCCGAATTCGCCGATGGTATGCGCGAACCCCAAAATGCCTGCGGTCAGGAAGCCTGGGCGCGCCAGCGNGATCACCACGGTCAGGAAGGTGTCCAAAAACCNCGCGCGCAAGGTTGCGGCGACTTCCAGCGGACGGGTGCCAATTGCTTCAAACGCGTTCTGCAACGGCTGCACCACGAACGGCATCGAATAGATCACGGAGGCGATCACCAACCCTTGGAAGGTGAAGGGCAGGGTTCCCAGCCCGATGCTTTTGGTGAATTGGCCGACAGGCCGTGCGGCCATCAGCACCAACAGATAGAAACCCAGCACTGCTGGCGGCAGCACCAGCGGCAGGGAGACCACGGCGCTGACAATGCTTTTCCAGCGCCAGCGGCTGTGCGCCAGCCACCAGGCGATGGGCGTCCCCACCAGCAGCAGGATGATGGTCACCAGGCTTGCCAGCTTCAGGGTCAGCAGGATAGCGCCGAGGTCTTCGTCATTTAGCATCAGTTTTCGCCCAGCCCGGTAGGTCATAACCGTAGTCAGTGATGACGGCCTGCGCCGGGGCGGACGCGAGGTAGCTCATGAACGCTTTGGCGGCGGCGCTGTTTTCACCCGTTTTGAGCAGGATGGCGTCCTGATACAGAGGTTTGTACAAGTCCTGCGGCACCATCCAACTGGAGCCGGTATTGTCCTTGATCACCTGGGACAACGCCACAAAGCCCAGTTCCGCGTTGCCGCTGCTGACGAATTCCTTGGCTTGGGCGATGCTGTCGCCCTGCACGATTTTGGGCTTTAGGGTGTCCAGCACGCCCAGTTTTTCCATGACAGCCAGTGCGGCCTTGCCATAAGGGGCGGTTTTGGGGTCAGCGATAGAAATATGCTGGAAGTCGCTGCCGGTTTTCAGGATGCTGCCTTTATCATCCACGAACTGTGGTTTGGCTGACCACAGCACCAGCTTGCCGATGGCGTAGGTGAAGCGGCTGTCCGGCACACTCAGGTTTTCCTTTTCCAGCTTCATGGGGTTTTTCTGGTCGGCGGACAGGAAGATTTCGAACGGTGCGCCGTTTTTCATCTGTTCAACCAGTTTGCCGCTGGCGCCGAACGCTGCGACCACCTTGTTGCCGGTGGCCTTTTCAAAGTCGGCGGCAATTTTTTCCATGGGCTTGGTGAAGTTGGCGGCGACCGCAACCTGTACGTCTTCCGCCCATGCGCTGGCGGTGCTGACCGCCAGTACGATAGCCAGACTAATGCGTGAGAGTGCTTTCATGCTTGATTCCTTGTTGGCGAGTTGAGTGAAAAATGTGCTTCAGGAGGAAACGGCAAGGATGATGTGCGACGCCTTGATCAGGGCGCAAACCTTGACGCCGACGGCCAGTTCCATGTCCTGCGCGCTTTCGTGGGTGATCACGGCGGTCACGGTCTTGCCGCCCGGCAGTTCGACAATGACTTCACAATTGATGGNGCCTTCCTGCAGGCTGACGATAGTGCCGCGCAGGGTGTTGCGGGCGCTGGTTTTGATTTTGCCGTCGTCCTTGGCGAGGATGACCCACGNGGCCTTCACCAGCGCATAGGCCTGCACGCCAGGGGCAAGCCCCAGATGGTCGACGCTGTTATGGGTGATGACAGCGACGAGTTCATCGCCGCCGCCGATGTCCAGCACCACCTCGGAATTGATCGAGCCATTGGTCACTTTGGCGACAGTGCCGAGGAACTGGTTACGGCTGCTGGTTTGCATGTCGAATCTCCTTATCAGTTGAAAGTATTGTTCAAAGTTGTCCGCCACCTTGCTCAGTTGCGAGAGGATGCGGGCATGTTCCTNTTCCATGTGGCGGTAAACCATCACCATGCGCCGCCCATAAGCGGTGAGGTTGGCGCCGCCGCCATGTTGTCCGCCGGTCTGACGCTCCACGACCAGTTCATCCGACAGGTTGTTGATGGTCAGGACGGCTTCCCACGCGGCCTTGTAGCTCATGCCCATCGATTTGGCGGCGGCGGAAATGGAGCCGGTCGAATCTATCCGCTCCAATAATTCCAGATAGTCCCAGCGCCGCCCGTGGCGCAGTGGCGTGGTCATCAGTTGTTGCATTTGCATGGACATTTTCATGGCAGTGTCTCCTGCTTGATCTTCTGGATGTCGGCCTTGATGTCGGCAGGCTTGCCGAAATACAGGGATGAGGTCACCAGCATGTCGACGCCGGTTCCCGCATAGGCTACGGCATTTTCCGGGTTGACGCCGCCAGCAGCCGCCACTTTGAGGCCAGGGCAGGTGGCTTTGGGCTGCCGNNCCACCTGCCGGGTTTCCTCAATGCCCAGCTTGTCCAGCTGCACCATGTCGACGCCTGCCTGCGCCAGTTTGAGCGCAGCGTCATAATGGCTGGCTTCCGCCACCACCATCTTGTCGCCCAGTCTTGCTTTCAAATGGCGGATGTTGGTGGTGAACTCATTAAAATCCGGCATGAAACGGGTATGTTCTTCAAAAACCAGCACCGTCTCGGACAAGCCCAGGCGGTGCGGTAAGGCTCNCCCGCAAAGAATGGCCTTGGTCATCATTTTCCTCGCCCACGGCACGCTTTTGCGGGTGGCCGCCACCGTGACGTGAGGTGCTGCCTGTTGCACCTGCTCCACCATCTGCCGGGTGCGGGTGGCAATGCCGGAGGCGTATTCCAGCAGGTTGAGGGCGACCCGCCAGGCGGCGTGGATGGCTTGCGCTTTGCCTTGGGCTTCGAGCACGACGCCGCCCGCTGGAACGAAGCTGCCGGAGGGCGTCACGTCCAGGACGAACAGCCCCAGTTTCTGGAATATCCGCAGCGCTTCTTCCGTGCAACAAATGACGGTGGGTTCGCGCACGCTATAACGGATGACGCCTTTTTCTGCCCCGATTCCGGTGATATGCGTCGTCAAATCCACAGACGGAACGTCTTCATGGATAAGTTGGTCCAGTTCAGCATCAGTAAAATACATCTTGAGTCTCCACCGTTATAACATTCTACTACATAACGCATGGCAAAAACACGGTTCACGCCAATGCTTGATGGCAAGCAAAAGTCGCGCCATTGTGGTTATATCTTATTTTTCAATATCTTGAAAAATGACTGGCTTGTCGCATTCATGACAATGTCGCTCATGCTGTCATCTTCGCTCCAGCTGTCGCAAAGCTGAGGATCCTGTGGTGAAGCAGGAATGCCTGTCTTACAGCCAGCCCTTGTGCTTGAAGAACAGGTAGGGCGCAATGCCCGAAACGATCATCAGGCCGATTGCCCACGGGTAGCCCAGCAACCATTGCAGTTCTGGCATGTGTGTGAAGTTCATCCCGTAAATGCTGGCCACCAGGGTTGGCGGCAGGAACACCACGGCGGCGATGGAGAAAATCTTGATGATCTGGTTCTGCTGGATATTGATGAAGCCCTGGGTGGAGGCCATCAGGAAGTTGATCTTGTCGAACAGGAACGTGGTGTGGGACATCAGCCCCTCGATGTCGCGCATGATTTCACGCAGGGTTTCCAGTTGTTCGGGCTTGTCCCGCAGGTGCCGCAGCAGGAAGGAAATGCCGCGCTGGGTATCCATCAGGCACAGGCGGATTTTGCCGTTGCTGTCTTCCAGCCGCGCCAGTTCGCTGATGGCTTCCTNCCGGTCGCTGCCTTCCTCCTCCAGCACCGTATGGCTGACTTCCTCCAGCTCGTGGTGGATGTCTTCCAGGTAGTCGGCATGGTTTTCCACCTTGTGCTCCAGGATGGTGACCAGCAGTTCGGCAGCGTCGTGGCAGGTGATCTGGCCGCGTTTGGCGCGCAGGCGGAACAGGCGGAAATCCGGCAGCTTTTCGTCGCGGATGGTGATCAGACGCGTGTCCTGCAGGATGAACGCCACCGACGCTGTATTGTGGCGGCCTTCATCCTGAAACATGAACAGCGAGTGCACATGCAGGCNTGAGTGGTGCACGAAAAAGCGCGCGGAGAATTCGATTTCCTCCACATCGTCGGATTCAGGCAGGTCGGTGCGCAACAGGGATTCCAGCAGAGAGTGCTCGGCATCTTCCGGGTCACACATGTCAATCCAGGCGCTGGCGGAAAGCGCCCCGTCCAGCTTCCCGTCATCGCTGGGGAGTTCGCGGATCAGGCCGTTATTCAGGCTGAACAGTCTAAGCATGCCGGTTTCCTTGCTTGGTCAGGTGGCTTGGGTTGGGCGGCATTCTAACCCTATTCGGCACATTCTCACAGGGTTGGGGGCGTGTTCCCCAGAAAGTGGGTGAGCGGGATGGCATGGATGTTGCTGAATGGTTACACTCAATAACCATATAGTCCTTCTCAGGGGGTCATGAGCATCGTAGACGAGAAATCCATCT
This sequence comes from Candidatus Thiothrix singaporensis, assembly GCA_013693955.1. Lineage (GTDB taxonomy): Bacteria > Pseudomonadota > Gammaproteobacteria > Thiotrichales > Thiotrichaceae > Thiothrix > Thiothrix singaporensis. The sequence goes on from CP059265.1 coordinate 618,015, forward strand.
TTATCGCCATGAAGCAGGACGAGCCATTCGCTGTCCGTGAGCAAATTTCGTTTGACCACCCGTTTTCCCGGCAAAACCGGCAGTGNGTAAGCATGTTCCGGCAAGACCGGCAAATGGCGACCAAGTACCGGGTGGTGCGCGACCAATTGTTCGACCTGCTGCAGATTGAGCGTTTCGATGAAATTCCGGCCTTGCTCCGCTACCCGGGGTTGCGTGAACAGCGCACCGAACGTGCCTACCGGCTGCTGGGCAACCTGTTCGGCATCAGCGGCGGGTTGTCGGAAGTCCGCAGCAAGATTCATGAATACATGAACACCGCCGACGCCGTGATCTGGAACCTCAAGAGCAAGGTGCTGGCAGCCTACAGTTCGCATATCGAGATCAGCAACGAGATTGAGACCTGCCAAAACCCGGTCGAGCTGCTGCTGACCATTTTCGATGGGCGTTACCACCAGAAGCTCCGGTTTGAGGCCAAGCGCAAGCTGGTGCTGATGGGGTTGGCGGGTGCCATCGACCAGCGGGAGCGNGAAACCGACATTGAAAACAAGTTTTCCGCCTTCCTCAATTTCCTCAACCAGTATGTCTGGAGCCCGCATCTCAAGATCGGTGAGCTGGAAGTTGCCTACCTCGCCAGCCAGCACAACGGCGCAGATTTCAGTTGCACCCGGGTCGAGGTGATTGATTTCGAATCCGCGAATTACCTGCACGAGTTTGCCGAAAATGAAAAGCTGACGCTGGTGAAGCGCCGCCTGTTCCATGAGCATGGGCAGGACATTCCAGTGTATGTGACCGTGCGCAAGAAAGATTCAGCGGCCAAGGTGCTGAAACTGTTGCGCAAGAACGAGAAAAATCCGGCGGTGGCGGTGGACGATGAACTTGGGTTGATGGCGGTGCTGGACAACCCCAGCCATGTGAAACGTTTCGTGCGGCACCTGACCCGCGCCGCCGTGCGGGCAGGCTCCTTCATGATCCTGGAGGACATTTCCGATACGTTGGGCGGCAACCGTTACAACGCCACCGCGGTCGGCAGCAGCGGCAATACCCAGATGCTGAAATTCTTTGCGCGCATGGGCGGGATGCGGGTGGAATTCATCATCCACACCAACCAGACCTACCTCAATTACCGTTACCAGCGCGGCACTTCGCACGATGAGTATGAAGTCCGCCGCCTGTTTGATTCCGGGGTGATGGCGTTCCTGTTCCCGTATGACATCTACCACCTGGACATGGCGCAGATACGCGAGAAACAGTTGCAGCGCTTCAGGTGGATGATTGAACAGCAGGGGTAGGCGCGTTGTCTCCAGCCGCCAGCAGGTTGAGGCTGTAGAGCCGTTCCTCATCCACCCATTGCTGCTCCAGTTTCAGGCCAATGGCGTCCACCAGCGTGCGGATGTCCTCCAGGCTGTATTTGTAGCTTTCGTGGATGAGGATGTGTTCATCCTGGGCGAAGCCGACGTATAGCCCCAGATCGGTGATGCGCGCCTGTTGCGGGCAGGTGCTGCGCAGGTAGATCTGCATGCAGCCGCGTTCTGGGTTGTAATGGCAGTGGTAGTCGAAATTTTCCGGCGCGAAATCGGCCTGCAATTCCCGGTTGATGCGGTGCAGGGCATGGCGGGCGAAAGCCAGCGACACCTTCCGCACGGCGCTGTCCTGATCAGTGCAGCCATAGGCGGCGTGCAGCATTTCCAGCGGTTTTTTCAGGTCGATGCCCAGCAGCAGCCGGTCGCCCGGCTTTAACTCCGCCACCATGTTTTCACGCAGCAACCGGGCGGCTTCGGCGTATTCCACATGGCTGATGTCCGAGCCTAGCCACAACAGCAGGCGCGGGTGCAGCCGGGTATGGTTGAGCAGCTTCATGCCCGCAGGATAATCGGCGATGACGCCCAACAGGTTGAGGTCGGGATAATCCTGCTGCAAGCGTTGGATGCTGTGGGAAAGGAAATCACCTGTAATGTCGAGGGGTGCAAACTGCGCCGCGCCTTGGCGAGCGAGCGTTTCCGCCGCGCGGCGCAAGGGCTTGCCGTTGCGGTTGCCGAGTTTGACCAGCGCGGTGTTGTCCTGCAAGCGCTGGACAATGCGCGGCGCAAACCGGGTCAGCAATGTGTCTTCGGCCTGGGTCATATAACAGCGGTCGCTGTGGGTCAGGCGCTCGAACAGGCGGGCGTCGCCACTGGCTTCATACAGGTATTTAAGCGGTAGGGATTTCTCTTNTGCGGTCAGTCCCCGGTAGATGGCCTGGGCGAAATAGTCGGCGTGTGTTTTGACGTCCAGACTGACGAAATGATGCGGATAGCTCATGGCAAGTCCCCTGGTGTTATTGATTCTTGCTGGGAATTAGACAGCGGTAATCCTAGCAGGTTTCAGCCAGTGCGGGGCAGTGGCTGTAGTAAAAACCACCACGACCGCCAGTTTTTCTGTTGACAACCCAGCATTGGTTGGCCGGGTTGACATTATGGCTAGGTTTGGTGCCTGCGGGGCAATTGTGGGGTGACAGGAATCAAGCGATACTACAGTCTCCTCAAACCGAGGCAAGTCCAGGGGGTAAAGATGATTTTCCCGATAAAAGAGCGGGCGGACGTAGGCTGGCGTTAGTGCTGCTGGCGTTTTCCCTGAATGCCTGCGTCAGTATTCCGCGTGACTATTCCGCGCCGCCCGCGCAGCACTACGAACAGGCTGAGGTCGCAGGCTATCGGCATATCCGTTTCTGNGGGGATATGCCGCCGCCCGATATGAACCGGCTGCTCGCCCGCCAGCGTGCCGCCCTGCAAACCAACCCGGAATTGGCGCGGCGCTTTGATGTCCTCGCCCTTTCCGGCGGCGGGGAGGATGGCGCGTATGGCGCAGGCTTCCTCAAGGGTTGGAGCAAACGCGGCGACCGTCCGCGCTTCACGTTGGTGACCGGCGTTTCCACCGGCGCGCTGATTGCGCCGTTCGCGTTTCTGGGGTCGAAATATGACGATGCCATCCAGCGTTTCTACACGGCAACCTCCCGGCGGGACATTTTTCTCCTGACGCCGTTGAAAGTGTTGTTCGGCGGTTCCGCGATTGGCGACACGGCACCGCTGAAACGCTTGTTGCACGAAGAGGTCAATGACCGGCTGGTGGCTGAAATCGCTGCCGAAAGCCGCCANGGGAGNGTGCTGCTGATCGGCACCACCGACCTGGACGCCGAACGCCCGGTCATTTGGAATATTGGGCGCATCGCTGAAAGTGGTCGGCCTGACGCTGCGAAGCTCATTGCCAACATCATGCTGGCGTCGGCTTCCGTGCCNGGCGCATTCCCACCCGTCCGTTTCAATGTGTTGATTGATGGCCAGCGTCATCAGGAAGTGCATGTCGACGGTGGCGTCACCAACCAGATTTTTGTTTATCCGCCGTCGCTGGATATGCGCGTGCTGGAGCAACGCCTGAGCCTGAATCCGCGCAAGACCTTCTGGCTGATCCGCAACACCAAGGTCGACCCGGAATACGATGCCGTCGGTCTTGGGGTCGCCAGCATCACCAAGCGCGCTATCCAATCCCTGATCAAGTACCAGGGGCGCAGCAATCTGGTGGAGTTGGAAAAGCTGGCGGAACGGGATGGTTTTGACCTGCGCCTGACGTATGTGCCGCAGGATTTCAAGACGCCGCTGACCAAGCCTTTCGACTCGGTTTACATGCGGGATTTGTATCAGGTTGGGTATCACGCCGCGTTGGGCGCGCAGCCGTGGCACGCCCGTGTCGACGCAGTGGAACAGGCGGTGCCAACGGTTCCAGCCGCGAAGGGCGTTCGCCAGTAGCGCGTGGTTGGTGGTGTGTGGCGGAAAAACTGGATGCTTTACGGGGAGGGTTGTTTCAACACGGGGCTGTAGCCGCGCACCTTGCCCGGCGCATGCGCCACCACGCCGGAAATCAGGATGACCGCCGCAAATAGCTCCGCCCGCCACTGCGGCGACACACCAGCCAGCAGGAGCAGCAGCAGTTTGCACATGACGGCGATGCCTTTCACCTGCAGCAGCCAGCGCCCGTTTTCCCAAATGTACAGCAAGGCCATCACCACGCCGCTGCCGATGGCGAGATGCCAAAACGGCAGGTATTGCGCTTTGGGCAGGGCAAACAGGAACCCGCCGCCAATCCCGGCGATGCCGAGCAGATGGAGGCTGCGCAGGGTGATGTTCACCCAGCGGTCACCGGGGTAAGAGCGGGGTTTGGAAGGGAACAGGATGTGATGCCAATGCTTCATGGCATAGGCTTATAGCAGCTTGTTGGCCAGCAGCAAACAAGCCGCCCATCCTGACCCTGTTTTAGGTGTGCGGGTTGCGCCTCACGCCTTGCCCACAATCAACGCCGCATTCACGCCGCCGAACCCGAAGCCGTTGCTTAACGCATGGGTGACAGTCTGGCTGCGTGCTGTGTNTGTAATCAAGTCCAGATCGGCCATGGCCTCGTCCACATTGTCCAGGTTGAGGGTGGGCGGCAGCATGTCATTCATCACCGCAAGGCAGGTGAATATGGCCTCGACCCCACCTGCCGCGCCCAGCAGGTGGCCGGTGGCAGATTTGGTGGAAGAAATGGGTGTTTCCGGCAGGCTGTTGCCAAACACTTGGCGCANGGAGGCGATTTCCGCCAAGTCCCCTACCGGCGTGGAAGTCGCGTGTGCATTGACGTAACGGATGTCGGTCGGCTTGAGCTGCGCCATTTTCAAGGNCGNCTGGACGGCGGCGGCGGCTCCCAGGCCATCTTCCCGGCCTGCGGTAATGTGGTACGCATCCGCACTGGTGCCGTAGCCGTTGAGCACCACCAAAGGCTTGGCGCCGCGCGCCAGCGCATGTTCCAGCGTTTCGATCACCAATAGCCCTGCGCCTTCGCCCATGACAAAGCCGCTGCGCGCCTGATCGAACGGGCGTGATGCTTGCGTGGGGTTTTCGGCTTCCCGGGAAAGCGCTTTCATCGCATGGAAACTGCCCAGCGACAATGGGTCAATGCAAGCCTCCGTGCCGCCCACCAGTGCCACTTCCGCCTCGCCGCTGCGGATCAGGCGCATGCCGTCGCCGATGGCTTGCAGGCTGGCCGCGCAAGCCGTGACCGGGCAACCCAGTGNGCCTTGCAGGCCGAACCTGATCGACACATTGCCCGCCGCCATATTCGCCAGAAAAGCAGGCGCGGTAAACGGCGACAGACGCCGGTGGCCGCGTGACATCAGGGTGTTCTGCGCCTGGGTGATGGTCGGCAAGCCGCCGATGCCGGTGGCGATAATGGTTGCGGTGGCCTGTTTGTCCGCGTCCGTTTCCGGAAACCAGTTGGCCTGTTGCAAGGCTTCCTGCGCGGCGGCCAGCGCATAGAGGGTGAACAGGTCGAGCTTTTTACGCTCCTTGACATCGGCTACCTGTTCCGGGTCAAAGCCAGCTTCTGGGTCAATGTCAATCCCCGGCACTTGGCCTGCAACTTTGACCGGAAACTCTTCGTCTGAAAAACGGTCAATAAAACCCACCCCTGACTGGCCTGCGGTCAATCGTTGCCACACGGCCTTGACGCCGCACCCCAACGGACTGATGATTCCCATTCCGGTAACGACAATTGGTGAGTTCATGCTATCTCCATACGGCTTGTGTCAAGACCGGTTACCATAGCAACAGGCATAATATGATCAAGATAATATTATGTGGATGCAGATGAGAGAGGCGACAGCGTATGCCCTATTCCAGAGAACACAAAGCAAAATCCAGAGAGCGTATTCTGACGGCTGCGACGGAGCTGTTTTCCCGGTTCGGTTTCGACAATGTTTCCATCACGGAGATCATGCAGGCGGCCAAAATGACGCATGGCGCATTTTACAGCCATTTCGAATCCAAGGAAGCCTTGTTCAAGGCGTCGTTTGTTGAGACGCTCAAGGGCAGCCGGACTTCGCGCCTGGTGAAAGCCATTGTCCCTAAAGCATCTGACGGCGTTGGTGACCCATTACTGGAACCTGCGCGAGCTGGAGAACAGCAATAGGCCTGGCCTGAAATGGTGCTGTTCAATGAGGCGGGCAACCAGAACACCTGCGTCAAACCCTTGTTTGAAGAGTCCTACAACAACCTGAAAAGGATGCTTGAAATCCGCCTGCTGGCGTTAAGCAAGTTGAAACTGCTGCCTTACGAGAACAACCGCAACATCATTGCCGACAAGGCGCGCGTGATTTTGTCCCTGCTGGTTGGCGCGGTGGTGGTGGCGAAATCCATTCCCCGCGAAGAGGAGCGGCGGCAAATTTTGGAGGCCGCGCAGATGCAGATTTTGCACATGTTGGGCGTCAGCAATACCGAGTTGACGCATTGAGGTTGCCCTGCCGGTGCATACCGCAATGCGTGTTACACTCAAACTACCCCCGCCAAACGAGGCAGCATGGTCATGCGTGAACGCAAACGACTCCCCATCGGTATCCAGACCTTTCGCGAAATCCGTGAGGAAAACCACTATTACGTGGACAAAACCGGTTTGATCCAGCAACTGATCAACAACGGCAAACACTACTTCCTCTCGCGCCCACGCCGTTTCGGCAAAAGCCTGCTGCTGGACACCATCAAGGAACTGTTTGAAGGCAATAAGCCGTTGTTTCAGGGGCTGTCAATTCACGAACATTGGGATTGGTCATCATCATACCCGGTGCTGCGCTTCAGCTTCGGGCGCAANAACTACCGGTTGCCACAAGCGCTGGCAGAATCCCTGCACCAACAACTCACCCAACTGGAGCAAAGCTTCCATCTGGAGCGCAGGTTTGAGGACGCAGGCAGCCGCTTTGCTGACATGCTTGAAACGGTCAAGGCACAGACCGGCAAGTCTGTGGTGGTGTTGATTGACGAATACGACAAACCGATCCTGGATGCACTGGAAGCGCCAGACATTGCCAAAGCTAACCGCGATTTCCTGCGCGGCTTTTACGCCACCATTAAGGATTTCGACGCCCATATCCGCTTCAGCTTTCTCACCGGGGTCAGCAAGTTTTCCAAGGTCAGCCTGTTTTCCGGGCTGAACAACCTGAAAGACATCACCCTGGACAAGCGCTACAGCACCATTTGCGGTTATACCGACCGAGACATCGACAAGGTGTTTGCCCCGGAACTGGCGGGGCTGGATCGGCAGGAAATCCGCAACTGGTACAACGGCTACCACTGGCTGGGGGAAGGTGTTTACAACCCGTTTGACATCCTGCAACTGTTTGATGAACGCCTGTTCAAAAGCTACTGGTTTGAAACCGGCACACCCACCTTTCTGGTGGAACAACTGCTCAAACGCCAAGTTCCCACCCTAAAACTGGACAATATGTTCAGCACCAGCGAAATGCTTTCCAGCTTTGAAATCGGCGACATCAGCACAGAAGCCCTGTTGTTCCAGACCGGTTACCTGACCATCAAGCAGGAGGAAAACCTTGGCGGGCAGTTTTTCTATACGCTGGGTTACCCAAACCGGGAGGTCTACCAAAGCCTGAATGGTAGCCTGCTCTCGACATTGGTGCAGAATCGCTCCCAGCAGGCCGTGCACACCAGCCAGTTATATCGGTTGTTAAACAACAATGATCTGGAAGGGTTGAAACAACTGTTCCACAGCTTTTTCGCCAGCATCCCGCACCAGTGGTACACCAACAATGACATCCAGCATTACGAGGGCTATTACGCCAGCGTGTTCTATTCCTATTTCGCCTCGCTGGGGCTGGATGTCACCCTGGAGGACACTAGCAACCTTGGCCGGATCGACATGACCCTGAAATTCCAGGGGCGTGTCTACATCTTTGAATTCAAGGTGGTGGAACTGGTGCCGGAAGGCAAAGCCCTGCAACAGATCAAAGACCGTGCTTACGCCGACAAGTACCGTGCCCTGCAACAGCCGATTTACCTGCTCGGCGTGGAATTCAGCAAGACAGACCGCAATATCGTCGGCTTTGAGTGGGAGCTGGCATAAGCATTGGCTGCCAGCTTCAAGCCTCCAGCGTATACCCTGCTCCCGCAGCAGGCTGATGTCGCGGCGGGGCGGGTTGCCAAACATGCGGGCATATTCGCGGCTGAACTGCGACGGGCTTTCGTAGCCCACATGGTAAGCCGCACTGGAAGCATCCGCCGCATCCCCCAGCATAATCCGCCGTGCTTCCATCAGGCGCAGGCGTTTCTGGAACTGCAACGGGCTCATTGCCGTCACCGCCTTGAAATGCGTATGGAATGATGACAGGCTCATCCCCGCCAGTTCCGCCAACGCTTCCACACTGATCTGCTGGCGGAAATCATCCTTGAGCTTCTGCACGGCTGCCGCAATGCGCTGCATATGGCTGCCATGCTGGCTGATCTGGGCGACCGTATCGCCGTATTCACCCCGCAACAGGCGGTAATACACCTCGCGCAACATTTGGTTGGCCAGCACCGGAATGTCCTCCGGCGTCTCCAGCAGCCGCGCCAGCCGCAGCACGCTTTCCCCCATGCGCGCATCCGTCTTGCCCACGAACACGCCGCGTTTGCTGCTGCTGGGTGGGCTGGCAACCTGACCGGTGTGGATCAGCAATTCAGAAAGCTGCTGCTGATCGATGTCGATCTTCAGGCAGAGATAGGGCTTGTCCGGGGAGGCCTCGACCACCTTGCCAATCACCGGCAAATCCACCGTCGTGACCAGATAGTCAGCCGCACCGTAGCGGTACACTTCCTCCTCCAGCATCAACTGCTTCCGCCCCTGCACAATCACGCACAGGGATGGCTCATACACATGCGTACTGGGGATCGGGGTGTCGGTCGAGCTTGCCCGAAAACAGGTGACACCCGNGATTGGGGTTGGGTTGACCCCATCCATACTGGAGTTTTTGTCAATAAGGGCAATCAATTCTTGTTGCGGCAGATTATCCATACGAAAAATAATGTCTTTAATTGCATGTAGTTACTATATATGCGCCCAACCAAACTTCCCAGTTCTCTTTTCATGATCTGGAGATTCAGGCAATAAAGACGGAATTCTGTGCATTCCGTGGCAGCAGGTGTTGGCCTATGCTTGATCCCACGGTTTCACCAAGAAACCACATCACAGAATCACCAAGGAGACACCAAAATGAGCAAGATAGCACTGATTACCGGCGGCAGCCGTGGCTTGGGCAAAAGCATGGCGCTGAATCTGGCCGCCAAGNNCCGGGATATTATCCTGACCTACCACAGCAAACAGGATGAAGCCGAAGATGTCGTCAAGGCGATTGCCGCCAAAGGGCAAAAAGCCGTGGCACTGCAACTGGACATCAGCAAGTCGGAAACCTTTGCCGATTTCGCCGGAACCATCCGTTCAGTATTACAGGAACACTGGGATCGCAGCGATTTCGACTTTCTGGTCAATAACGCAGGCACAGGCGTGCACAAATCCTTCATGGAAACCAGTGAGGACGAGTTCAACCTGATGATGAACATCCACCTCAAAGGNCCGTTTTTCCTCAGCCAGAAGTTGTTGCCAATGCTGAAAGACGGCGGGCGCGTGCTGAACATCACTTCCGGCCTGACGCGTTTCACNCTCCCTGGCTATGCGGCCTACGCCACCATGAAAACCGGCCTNGAAGGCTTAAGCCGCTACATGGCCAAGGAACTGCCGCGCGGCATCAGCGTCAATGCGTTTGCACCGGGCGCGATCGAAACCGATTTCGGCGGCGGGCTGGTGCGTGACAACAAGGAGCTCAATGATTTCCTGGCGGCCAATGCAGCTTTGGGACGGGTTGGCCTTCCCGATGACATTGGTGGCGCGGTCGCTGCCTTGCTGGACGACAACGCCCACTGGATGACAGGCCAGCGCATCGAGGCGTCCGGCGGGGAGTTTATGTAAGCAAGACTGAAAGCTACGACGAAGCTGTTTCGTTAGTAGCGTTGAACGAAGAAACAGCCGTCTAAAAAGGCGGCTGTTTTCATTTGGCGGGTGAGTTTGCATTCCCCATGTGATCCGGAATTTTCAGAAAATGGTGCAACGGCGCGGCATTGACGGTCATATGGGCAAGAAAATCGTCAAATCGTTGCAACTATTGATAAGAATTGACCATCGCCGCCAGCAAGGGAGGGCTTGACCGGGCAGCCGATTACGACATCTGTGCTGGCTGGAAAAACATTGATGGCTGCATAGGGCTGAACGCTTACCTGGTGGTTGCGGGCAGGCAGGTTGAAAACAACATTGCCACTTGGCGGTCATGGCTTAACCGCCCCATCCCGCCAATGGCCTGCCGTTGAAATCCAGTTCCGTGGTGTCCTGGATGCAGAGCACCACTTCCTGCTGGCCGATGCGCGCTTCCGTCTGGCTGAAATGGGGGAGAGGATCTTTTGCCAATCAACCTGGCCATTGGCGAAATAACGGTAAGCCGCTTGCGTTTCTGCCCAGCCTCCGCAGGAGGCCGGGATGCTGGCTGGCATTGGCAAAGAAGTCACCCACCAGCTGATATGTACGTTTGTTCAGGCGTTCATCGCCCAGGTCAAGTCCTTGTAACTCTTCAACCGCCCAATTCATGGCATTATGCCCTTGTTTGTCATGTGCTTACGGAAGTATAGGACTTGTGTGTAATCCTATGCATCAGGGGGTCTTCAATAAATCGCTGGACGCGCTTGTTGCTTTCAATAAATTGGGCGCGAAGAAAGTGAAGTCCTTCAGTGCCGACACGCGCAAGCTGAAGTTAGTGGCCATGCTGGACACTATAATAGACCTCTTGCGAAAGTCGCCCGAGCCACCATATTGGCGGCATGAGATACCTTAGTTTACAAAATTTACCACCTGATGCCTTCAAGCGGTTGGTGGGCATACCGCCGGACTTGTTCAGGGAACAGCTGGCGGTGTTGGAACAAGCGGAGCGCGCCAAGCGCAAGCCAGCCGCCCGAGTCCCTTGAGCCTGGCCGACCAGCTCCTGCTGACGCTGGGTTATTGGCGCGAGTACCGCACGCTGTTCCACCTGGGCGTGGCCTACGGAGTGCATGAATCGACCGCGCAGCGCATCGTGACGCGGACAGAGCAGCGTTTGTTGGCGGCGCAGGCGCTGGACCGGGAGCGGCTGGAGGCAACAGAGGCCCCGTTGGCACCACGGACACAGTGGTGGTCGTGGACGCCAGCGAAAGCCCGATTGAACGCCCAAAAAAGCAAGGCGACTTTACAGCGGGAAAAACACACGCACACGCAAAAGTTCCAACTTGTGATTGATCAGGCCAGCGGGCATATCCTGCATGTCGCCCAGGCGGTCAGCAACGAACACGATGTCACCTTGGCACGCCAACACACGGAAGCCTTTCCGCCAGGTTGTTTATGCCTTGGGGATCTGGGCTACCAAGGGCTGGAGATCGAAGGTTGCCGAATCCTGATCCCCTTCAAAAAGCCCCGGCTGCGGGAGTTGGAACCGGAACAGGTTGCTTTCAACCGGTGTTCGCACGGTTTCGGGTCAAGGTCGAACACAGCATCCGGCTGTTGAAGGTGTTTCGGATCCTGAAGGAGCGTTACCGCAATCGCCGACGGCGCTTTGGGATACGGCTACAGTTGATTACGGGTTTCGTCAATTGGATGCTGCAACAACGCAGTTTGTGACTTTCGCAAGAGGTCTAATATCCACGGGCATCAAAACAGCAGAAATGGCGGCATCAGAAAAAGCAGTGAAACGCGGTGTGGATCGTGCCTACGTATTGAAGTCGATGGTAAGGCTTGGTGGTGAAGAACTAACTGTCAGATTCATCATTCACAGGCGATCAGATGGAACCTTCGCCTATGACCATGCCATTGACGCAGAAGAAGCGGGGGTTATGGGTGGAAGTAGCGGGACATTAGATTCAGTCGATAGCATTGAAACAAGCCTTTCCGTCCTACTCCCTGATGAGCCGTCATCAGGGCATAACCCCATTGCCATTCTGGATGATGCTGGCATAACTGTCAATGGCATGGTTTTTAACCTGTTCATAGAAGGTGATTCACTGGAATTTGACGGAACGGTTAATAATCAGCCTTCACTTTCAGCAAATTCAAGTAATGGCGAGCAGTCAATACAGCAACCTGACAACGACATCACTTCGCAAGGTGATGGCCTCCAGATGCAACCGAAACACAGCCAGAACCGCCGCCTCCTGGTTTGCCTACGTCTGCCGTATTAGACCCCTACGCCTATCGAATCGAAGCCCTGCGCACAATGCCCCTAAAAGAGTACGAAGCCGCAATGGATGCCCTGATAGCTGAACTCGAAGACGCGGGCAAGCTGGCGGACTACGAAGCGGTTTTAACCGAAATCGACAAGGCGCGTGACGAAGACCTAAAAAGCTGGTTGAAGGAGTGTAACCCATGTCCGACATGATCCTTGACCGCTTAGGCTTGGGCGAACGCCGCGAACTGAAACAAACAATTTACGGCACACTGGCGAAATTAACGGGCGATGGCGATGAAACACTAGCCCCACCAATGCCTAGCGATGAAGTGGATATGATTCTTTCTGGTGGAGTCCCGGTAGAAAATCAGTTCGATGCGAAGGCATTGCAAAACCGCGACCGATCCAGACAAGCCTACGTGATGCAGATGCATAAAATAGCCGCCAATCCTGACTATGACCGTATCAGCATTAGCAAAACCCCGGGTACGGGAGCACCGATGGTATTTTCCCGTAATGTGCATATCGCCCCTGCCAATTCAGGGCGGCAAGAAACCATCACCATGTCAGATGGCAAAGGCGGAAGCCTGAAAGTCCCATCGGTTTACGCGATTGTTGAAGCCAAGGACGTACTGTCTAGTCATGATGCAGCCGGTAACAAGTCAGAAGGTTACGGAGGCTCTAATGGCATTATGGACTTGAATAATGGACGCGCAGCCGCGTTAAAGCATGCGTACAAGCAAGGTTCCGCCGAAGATTACCGCAAAGCACTAATTGCTGATGAGGCGAACCATGGCATTTCCAGAGCTGCTATTGAGAACATGAGCGAACCTGTTTTGGTGCGGGTGTTCGCTGAGTCTTCCATTTCTCATCTTGATGACCCTGGCGCAGCCTCAAATGTATCAGCAGGCGCGGTTTTATCTGCCTCAGAACAAGCCGAAACCGACGCAAAGAAGCTGGACGATGCAGCATTGATGCAGTACCAGGGCAGAGATGTGAATTCATCCGGCAACCGCGATTTTGTGCGGGCATTTATCCGGGCAATGGGCGGGAGTGATGCGGCAGGTGATATGCAGACAGCCGACGGGATGATTTCAGCCGATGGCATCAAGCGTATCGAAGGAGCATTGGTGGCAAAAGCCTACGGCGACAATGCCATTTTGAGCGATCTGATGGAATCCCCGGATAGCGAACTGAAAAGCCTGGGCGGAGTCTTGAAGGATATTGCTGGGCGATGGGCGGTAATGGCAAGCGCAGCCAAAGATGGTGCAATCAGTAATGGCATGGATATTACCCCGCAACTGAATGAGGCGATTGCCCTGATCCGCAAAGCCAGACAGCAGGGCAAGCGTATTTCGGAGCTTGTCAACCAAAACGACATGTTTTCAGGGCAAACCAACCCGGTCACTGAATCCCTGTTGCGCCTGATGTTCCGTGGTGACGATATGAGCCGGGTGCGCAGTGCTGACAAGATCACGAAGGCTTTGCATGGGTTCCTTGACCAAGCCATGAATACCGTAGACGGCGCGGATATGTTTGGGCATAAGCCTGACCCGATGGAATTGATAGCGCAGCAAAAGGGCAATCTTGAAGCGGATGAAAAGGCGGGCAAGGCACAGAAAGGCTTGTTTGATTCGGTTGATATTGCCGAATACTTCGGGCATTGGAGCATGGTTTTTGACTAACCAGTTCTTGATGCGCTTCCTCCCGATATTTCCCCAGTATTTATGGAATACAAAGACGACCCTGAAGGCGCTATAAGTCGGCTATTGAAAGAGAAAAGAGGAGACGCAAGGTCTGTTTGGACTCGTCCAGATATTGGCTCTATAGACCTGATATACGGCAATAAAAAGACTGGTATTGCACATATAGAAGATAAGTATCCTGAGTCAATTGGAAAGCTGCCAAGGCTATTAAAGGATGGAAGGCTTGTGCGAAAGCCTGGCGCAAGGAAAGTGTTTCTGGTTAGCGAAAGTGATCCGTCCGAGGTGGCTGTCATCAGCCTTGACTGGTATGGGCACGAAAAAGTATGGGTAGTTACCAGCTATGATGACATACAGGGTGAGTTCACTGGCAACCTGAAGACGATGAACACTCAGGTTATTGATTCATTGCAGATGGAAATTCCCTACAACAACCAGCGAACAGACATCAGTCCTCTCACTATTAGACCTCTTGCGAAAGTTGCTCGCGCCACCATAATTGGCGGCATGAGATACCTTAGTTTACAAAATTTACCACCTGATGCCTTCAAGCGGTTGGTGGGCATACCGCCGGACTTGTTCAGGGAACAGCTGGCGGTGCTGGAACAAGCGGAACGCACCAAGCGCAAGTCAGGCCGCCCGAGTCCCCTGAGCCTGGCCGACCAGCTCCTGCTGACGCTGGGTTATTGGCGCGAGTGCCGCACGCTGTTTCACCTGGGGTGACCTACGGCGTGCACGAATCGACCGCGCAGCGCATCGTGACACGAACCGAACAGCGTCTGCTGGCGGCGGATGCGCTGGATCGGGTGCGGCTGGCGGCAACGGAGAGCCTGGCTGCGGACGCGGTGGTGGTCGTGGACGCCAGCGAAAGTCCGATTGAACGCCCCCAAAAAAACAAGGCGACTTTTACAGTGGGAAAACACACGCACACGCAAAAGTTCCAACTCGTGATTGGACAGGCCAGTGGGCATATCCTGCATGTCGCCCAGGCGGTCAGCAACGAACATGATGTCACGCTGGCTCGCCAACACCGGAGGCATTTCCGCCGGGTTGTTTATGCCTCGGGGATTTGGGCTACCAAGGGCTGGAGATCGAAGGTTGCCGAATCCTGACCCCTTCAAGAAGCCAAGGCTGCGGGAGCTGGAACCAGAACAGGACGCTTTCAACCAGCTGTTCGCACGGTTTCGGGTCAAGGTCGAACACAGCATCCGGCTGCTGAAGATTTTTCGGATTCTGAAAGAGCGCTACCGCAATCGCCGACGGCGCTTTGGGATACGGCTACAGTTGATTACGGGGTTCGTCAATTGGATGCTGCAACAGCGCACTTTGTGACTTTCGCAAGAGGTCTAATGCCATAAATGACTTTCCGCTTGAAGAATCCCCACAGGCGTTCAATCAGGTTGAGGTTGGGTGAGTAAGGCGGCAGAAAATGTATGCGTATCCGGCATCCTGGTTTGTCCAGATATGCCTGTACCAGCCGTGAGCGGTAATAGCGTGCATTGTCGGCAACCACATGGATAATCCCGCAGGGCTGGTTGGCTTCCAGCGCATCCAGCAGGCGGATGGCAGCCTCGGCGTTGACCGTTTCCTCCACCAGCACCAACGGGTGCAAGTGTTTGAATGACAATGCCCCATTCAGGTTCAGGCGCTGCCGCCGGTGTTCGAGGGCAGGCAGCAGTCCTGGCCTTTCAGTATCCAGCCATAACCGGCCTGGGTGGTGTGTTGGGGGTGGGTGGCGTCCATGAAATACACATCGTCCTCTGCCCCCAATCCAACCTTGAGTTCCTGCCAATACGTGATGAACCGTCCCTGCGCGGCGGCATCCGCCTTGCCCGGTACGACCTTGGGTTTCTTGTGGGAAAAGCCCAGCCGCCCCAACAAGGCCGACACGCTGCGGGTGGCGTAACCCACCTTGAACCGTTGCTGGATATGGGTTTTCACCGCCTGGCAAGTCCCATACAAGGTTTCCGTCAGGTGCTGTTTCAGTTCCCGCAGTTCTTCTGCGTCCAGGAAGGCTGCACTGCCACCGACGCTCCAGTGCAACAATTTGGCCTGCCCGCCGGTTTCATAAAGGTGGAACCAGTTACGCACGGTGTCCTCATCCACCAGCAGCGCTTCCGCCACCTTGGCGGCACTCCAACCACTGCCCAACAGGCAAACCGCTTTGAGCCGGTCGGCTTTACGCTTGTCCTTCATTTTCCGGTGGGCTTGGCGGAGTGTTTCCAATTCAGGCGTGGTCAGCAGGTAATCCAGCATCAGCGTTCTTCCAGGGGGCTAGGCGTTTAATTTTACCGAATTTTCAATTGCCGACGGTCTACATGCCCATTGATGATTTCACTCTAGACCCTGAGAAGCAGAAAAGGCCAGAGAAAAAGCTTGGTCTGCTTTCCCGTCTGTATCGCGCATTCCGCCCCAATGAGGACGCTGGACTTGCAACCATCCAAGGAGGCTACGGAGACGCGCAAGGGCGTAGCTTGTTTGGTGCGCGAAACGACAGCAATCCGAGCGATCCAGATGCAGAAAAACTCCTGTACGAGTTTCCCAGTGATCGGTTTGCACAATACCCAATCCTTGAGGAGATGATCAAAGACCCACTGAATGCATACCTTTACACATAAGTCGAAAAATAGTCGTTAAATCAATCACATAACAAAATAGTTATCCATTTGATTTTTCACTGTTTTTTGACTTGTGTATAAGGGTATGGATTTAAAAGGGATTAAGACGGGCAGGGCGGTCAAGCCCTGCCATCCAGGCGGTTCTGAACGACGCCCTGATTTAAAAGCATAGGATTACACACAAGTCTGTTGCTCCCTGAATGCCTGAATTCCGGCGGCAAAATCCATCAACCGTTGTAATCCTGTCCAAAGCGTTTTCACCCCTGGCTCCCCATCCTGCTTACGCCCGAGAAAGCCGCCAAAACCTGCGACCATTCGGATCATGGCGTTGAGTGCCGGTGGTTCTGCCGGTAACGGTTTGCGGGCGACCCAATGGGCGGCCTGCCATTCTTCCCGGCTGAAAAAGAGTTCGCAACTGAGGTCAGGGCAGGTTCGCCCCAGCCGCATCAGGCGCAGCACCCGCCATGCCACCAGCATGTACAGGGCGAGGGCGCGCTCCACCCGGTCGATAGTGGACAGTTGCAGGGCTTCGACTTTGCAGCCGGTTTTGAGCACATGGAAAAACATTTCGATTTCCCAACGCGCCCGATACCAGTCGGCCAGTTCAGCGGCTTGTCCGGCATTGTCAACCGTGCGGTTGGTCAGCAACCGCCATTCGACCGGTGGACAACCCATGGGTGGGTTTTCTTCCTCCGCCAATACTGCGGTCACCTGGATATTGCCCTGTTTGGTTTTGATCTGGCAACGGCGTACCGAAAGGGTCTGTTCGACTTCACGGCAGGGCTGATTGTCTCGGGCGGGCAGGCTGAAAACAACGCTGCCCACTTGATGATCCGGCGTGAACCCGTCCCACAATTTGGCGTCTTCACTGGCCACCTTACGGTTATGGGTGGAACGGATCAGCCAGTCAGCCGGAGTTTTCTGCTGGTCTGCGCCGCCAATCAGTGCGCCAATGTCAGCTTCCCGGTCTGCCACGTACACCAGCCGGGTGCCCGGCAAGCGGCTGGCCATCTCCGCCACTTGCCGGTAGCCTTCCAGCCAGCGGCTGCTCTCGGCCACCGCCGGGTTGGCAAGGTCTGCCGCCTTGCTCTCGCCACGCGCCCACATCCAGGCGTCGGTGACGCCCAGGGCTTCACGGTCAGGCGTCACCACCAGGGTCGGGTGCAAATACATGCCGCGCTGGCGGTCATGGCTTAACCGCCCCATCCCGCCAATGGCCGGCCGTTGAAGTCCAGTTCCGTGGTGTCCTGGATGCAGAGCACCACTTCCTGCTGGCCGATGCGCGCTTCCGTCTGGCTGAAATGGGGGAGAGGATCTTTTGCCAATCAACCGGCCATTGGCGAAATAACGGTAAGCCGCTTGCGTTTCTGCCCAGCCTCCGCAGGAGGCCGGGATGCTTTGGCTGGCATTGGCAAAGAAGTCACCCACCAGCTGATATGTACGTTTGTTCAGGCGTTCATCGCCCAGGTCAAGTCCTTGTAACTCTTCAACCACCCAATCCATGGCATTACTTCCTTGTTTCTCATGTGCTTACGGAAGTATAGGACTTGTGTGTAATCCTATGCTTTTAATGGGGTATGCCAGAAAGTGGCTGCCGGTCAGTTGTTGGGCGTCATCCATGATGAGTCCTTAAACCATGTTGGCGAATACATTGATTAATATGGATCTCATGGGCGTGGGCAGGTCATCGGGCACGTTTGCTTCAGAAATGACGGTCACAGGTTCTTCGATTTCCGCCCAGTCAGGGTTGAGCAGCAACGCCGTGCCAATCGCCGNGTGGTCGTAGCCCAGCTGGAAGGCGGCGGCGACATCGCTTTGTGTCCGGATTTTGCCGACGCCGATGAGTGGTTTCCGCTGTGCTATCCGCTCAAGCAGCACGCTGGCGATGACGGTGTCATCAAAATAAGAACGCCGGTCATAGCGTTCCAGCGATACGTGCAAATAATCAATGCTTGTGGAACACAGGTAATCCAGCAGGGCGAAGGTGTGGGGAAGCCGCAATCCGCCCGTTTCGAGTTCTTCGGGTGAAAACCGGTAGCCAATCATGAAGTCGGGGCGTGCCGCCTCCTGCCGGGCTTGTTCGACGGCGCTTACCAGTTCCTTGACGAACAGCAAGCGGTCTTTGCCGTAAGCATCGGTGCGCTGGTTGGTGAGGGGCGACACGAATTGTTGGGNGAGGCAGGTGTTCGCGCCGTGAATCTCAAGGCCATCGAATCCTGCCTTGATGGNCTGGTGGGTGACTGCATGGTAGGACTGGGTAATGGCTGAAATTTCATCTATGGTCAGTGCGCGGGGCGTGCCGTATCCCGGACGGTCTGGCCTGACCGGGCTGGCTGACACCAGATCAATGCCCGGTTGCTGCTGGATATCCGGGGAGATCATCCGCCCTGGGGAATGCACCTGCAAAATGGCCTGGGCGCCACCGTCGTGGATGGCCGCCGATAACTGTTGGAGTGATGGAAGGTAATCATCAGACCCGGCATAAAACTGCCCAGCGAAGCCTTGATGCCGCCTGTCGAGGAACGTGCAGGCCGTGATCACATAGTCAACGTTTTTGGCTCGTCTGCGGAGGTAGGCCAATTCGGTATCCGAAACGCTCAAATCCTGGTTGCTGCCCCAGGTTGTCATCGNAGCCATAAAGAGCGAGTGCTGCTTCATTCGGTGAGTCCTTTATTTTTGCTGCCCCAGGCGTGAGGCTTGCCCGCATTATGTTGTATGTTCACTTTCTGGTTCCATCGTTTGATAGGCGAACATTTGGTTCGTATATTGTGAACAACACACAGGTTAGTCGGCATGAACTTACATCAGTTATCGCTATTTGCTCAGGTCGTNAAAGAAGGNGGATTCACCGCAGCAGCGCAAGTGCTGAAGCTTCCCAAGTCTGCCGTGAGTGCAGGGGTTGCCCGCCTGGAAGCAGATCTNGGGGTAAAGCTGCTGCGGCGCAACAACCGGCATGTGAGCCTGACCGATGAAGGTGCTGCGCTATATGCCCATGCAGCACCCGCGCTGGAGGCGTTACGTGAGTCTGAAGCGGCGGTTACGGAAATGCGCGGTGCTCTCAAAGGCCGCATCAGGATAACGGCACCGGTTGGCCTCGGCATGCAGGTGCTCCAGCCGGTTGTCTCACGCTTTCTGGCTCAGCATCCTGACACCAATGTCGAAGCCGTTTTCACCATGCGGGTCGTGGATCTGGTNGGGGAAGGTTTTGATCTGGCGTTGCGGGGCGGNCCGTTAGAGGATGAAGACTTGATAGCCCGTCAGATTGGCGTGGGCGATGCCAGCTTGTTTGCCGCGCCCAGCTATCTTGCACAGCAAGGGATGCCCTTGAGTGTTGCGGACTTGGCGGGTCGGGATTTTGTGCTGTTGAAGGGCTGCCTGCACAAGCATGATGAAATTTATCTGACCGAGTAGGAGGGCGAACAGCGTGTTCCGATCAAGCAGCGTATTGTTTCTGACCATTTCCCCTTTGTGTTGCAGGCGGCTGTTGACGGGGTTGGCGTTTGCCTGATGCCAACCCAGCTCTGTCAGGAGGTTGAGGGCAGGGGCGTGTTGCGGAGGATTCTGCCGGACTATTCCCAACCGGGGAGGCCGCTTTACCTGGTTTATCCGCGTAACCGCTACCTGCCCCGGCGCGTGGCCGCCTTCAGGGATGCCATATTGGAATCCCAGCAGGGTGTTAAGTTCCGATAGATCATAGACATGGCCTCAGTCAAGCCTGATTCCCCGTTAGGCGCGCTGAAGCAGATGGGGAAGCAAAGCCAAAATTTCGTGCTAAGACTTTCCAAAGATCGCATTAAGTTCTAGTATTTCTCGCATTAAGACTGTGAGAAATCCGCATGTATCCGCGTAACAACACCCCATTCCTGCTCGAATTACTGGATGAATTCAGGATTCTGTACCTGACCTANCCTCGTCAGGCAGGCAAGACCACACTGGCCAAAGCGATTACCGCCGAGCGTGGCATGCAATACCTGTCGCTGGATGATGAAGGCGTATTGGCAGCGGCGCGGAGTGACCCGCATGGCTTCATCCAGTCCTTTGCTGGGCAGAATGTGGTGCTGGATGAATTCCAGTATGCGCCGGAACTGACCCCTGCCATCAAGCGCGTCTCCGACAACTTGTCGCCGGAACAGAAAGGCAAGTTCCTGCTGACCGGCTCTGCGGATATTTTCAGTTCCGCACGCACGCAGGAAGCCTTGCCGGGGCACATGGCGCGGGTAGAATTGTGGCCGCTCTCAATCACCGAAATCCGCGACAGCCGTTTCAACCTGATCAACTACCTGCTGGCAGGCGACTTTGCCCAACCACAGGCATTTCCCCANCTGGGGCGCGAACAACTGGCACAAATCCTGCTGGATGGCGGCTATCCGGAGGTGCAAAGCAAAAGCACGCGTGGCAAATCTATCTGGTTCAAGTCCTACATACAGGGGCGTCTGTTCAAGGATTTTGAGGCGCTCTACGCAGCTCGTGGGGAGTATCACGCTAAGTTGCAAGCCCTGATCCCCTACCTAGCAGGCTTGAGCGGCAATTTGCTGAAATACGCCAGCGTCGCCAACGATCTGGCGCAAAACGACCGGGTTGTCAAATCGTATATCGAGGCGCTGGAATGGATGTTCATCGTCAAGCGTGTCTACCCCTTCGTNAAAAACAGCGCCAAACGCCAAACCGTAGGCATGCCCAAACTGCACATGGTCGACACTGGTCTGGCTTGCCATTTGCTCGGCATCACTACCGCACGGCAACTGTCGACCTCCGCCCAGTTCGGCAACCTGCTGGAAAGCTTTATCGTAATGGAATGCTTTAAGCACATGGGCTGGGCAGATGAAGAAGTCGGGCTTTACCACTTCCGCGACACCCGCAAGAACGAAGTGGATATTGTACTGGAACGCAGCGGCGGCAAACTGATCGGGATCGAAGTCAAGGCATCGGCATCCGTTGGCGAAGCTGATTTCAAAGGCTTGGCGCAATTGGCGGAGTTTGTGGGCGACCGGCTGGAATCCGGGCTGGTGTTTTACAGTGGGGAGCGGGTGCTGCCGTTTCGGGTGGCCGAACGGCAGTTNTTTGCTCTGCCGGTCAGCCTGCTGCTTGCGCCCATGCCCAAAGAGACTGCAAGCAGCGGTGTATGGTTGCTGATGAACCATCGATGATCTATAGGGTTATCGATATTGTGGGCATTCCATGTAGAATGGCTGCAACCTTATCCAGCGCAGCAGGATTCAAGGTTCTTGATATAATGGCCTTCAGTAACCACCAGACACGATAAAACCAAGCTATGAGCAACCGCCTCCAACAAACCGAAGCCCCCAAGACCATGACAGACTATGTTTATGGCCAAGTGCGTGAAGACATCATCCAGGGGCGGCTGGCACCTGACAGCAAACTGAAAATTGAGCTGCTGCGCAACACTTACGATGTGGGCGCAACACCGATCCGCGAGGCGTTGAGCCGCCTGAGTTCGGATGGCTTTGTGCTGACGGAAGGGCAGCGCGGTTTCCGGGTGTCGCCGATTTCCCCGGAAGACCTTGAGGACGTGACCGAACTGCGCATCACGTTGGAACTCAAAGCCCTGCGCAACAGCATCCTGCACGGCGGCGATGACTGGGAATCACGGGTGGTGTCGACCTACTACCAACTCGGTAAAGTGGAAGAGCAGGATCTGTTTGAAAATCTTGGGATTTGGGAGCAGCGCAACCATGATTTCCATTGGGCGCTGATTTCGGCCTGCACTTCCAAGTGGTTGCTGCATTTTTATAATACCCTCTACGACCAGCATAAGCGCTACCGCAATATTTCGTTGGTCGCCAATCTGGGCAAGCGGGATGTGCATGCCGAACACCAGCGGATTTACGATGCGGCGTTGGCGCGGGATGTGGAAACGGCTTGCCAGGAAACCGAACAGCATATCCGCAGGACGGCGGAGATCACGCACCAGGTGCTGTTGGAGCAGATGAACGCCAAGGCGGTTTTGCCGTAAAACCTGCCGCCGGGACAATTTGCTTGTTTCTGCCATATTTTTGCACAATTGTGGATTCTAATGGCTTCATTCAGAACAAACGGATGAGGACTCCAACTATGAAAATGAATAAACGAATGCTTGCCTCCATGATCGCTGCAACCCTGGCTGTAGGCGCTGCTGGCGTATGGGCGGAACCTGCCGATACGGCTGGGCAGAATACGGGGCGCAATCAGCCGCCCCTGCCACCGCGCCCGCCGTTGCCACTGCAACACCCACCGCCCCAGCCGCGCCCGCCGTTGCTGCTGCGGATGTGCAGGGTGACGCGGCGGGGTCGGCTCCCGTTGCTGGACAACGCAAGGGGTTTGGGAAACCCGATGGCGCAGGCAAACGCATGGGCGCAGGCCAGCATGGCAGTTGCAATGGCATGGGCGGCATGCCCCATAAAGGCGGCAAGATGCAGCCTGGTTTCATGGGCGGAATGCCCCGTCACGGCGGGATGATGACCCCCGGTTTCATGGGGGATGCCTTATGACGGCGGGATAATGGCTCCGGTTTTCTTGGGGATTATACCGGCCAACGGCGGGATGATGGCTCCCGGTTTCATGGGTGGAATGCCTTATGGCGGCGGGATGATGGCTCCCGGTTTCATGGGCGGAATGCCCCGTCATGGCGGCATGATGATGCAGCCCGGTTTCATGGGGGTATGCCCCACCAATGTGGCATGATGCAACCTGGCTTCATGGGCGGCATGCCACACCACGGTGGCATGATGAATCACCCGTTCAAGGGTGACGGGCAGCAACAAGATCTGAAACTGGATGTCAGCAAGGTCAAGACCCTGATGGACGCTTTCCTGATCCGCCATGGGCAATCTGACCTGCAAGTTGGTGAAATCACCAGCGGTGACAACAACACGTTCAATGTCAATATCCTGGGGGCGGACAACACCGTCGTGAAAACCCTTAAGATCAGTGGCGCAACGGCCGCCCTGTAGGCCGTGACGGTGGTTTTGGCCGTCCGTTTGGCGGCAAAGGCCGTGACGCCGACCTGAAGCTGGACATCAGCAAGGTCAAATCCCTGATGGACGCCAAGCTGATTTATGAAGGCAACCCACGCCTGATGGTTGGCAATATCCGCCCTGGCGAGCAGGCGGGGACTTTCCTGGTGGACATCCTGACCGTCGACAACTCACTGGTTGAAACCCGCACCATCAGCGCGGCGACTGGTCGGCAAATTCGCGGGAACTGACCCGCTTCCTGCTTTCCGCCGGGGGCGATGGCTCCCGGCGGAAGCTTCAGCCCCATCCCTCCTATCGCCATCCGCTAACCATCCCACTTTGCCTTCAGCCCGCCTGGGTTGGAGGATCAGGCAAGAATCCCGTAGGATCATTCTACTTGCCCCCAAGCTCCAGGCAGTACATTGGATGCCAATCAAGATTGCCTTTACGAAGGAGTTGAACCATGCAATTTGAATATCAAAATCCGACCCATCTGATTTTTGGTGCCGGTTCCCTCACACGCTTGGGGGAAATGGCGGTGGCCTACGGCAAGCACGCGTTGCTGGTGACGGGCGGTGGCAGTGTCAAACGCAATGGGACGTTTGAGCGGGCGCTCACCAGCTTGGCGGATGCCGGTGTGGCGGTGTCCGTGTGTGATGGCGTGGAACCCAACCCACGGCTGTCCACCGTGAAACGCGGCGCGGCGCTGGCGCGTGANGAAGGGTGTGACCGNGTCATCGCGCTCGGCGGCGGCAGCGTCATGGATGCGGCCAAGGTGATGGCGGCCGCCGTNTTTTACGATGGCGACCCATGGGACATGATCTACCATGGCCAGCCGGAACCGTATGTCCCCACCCGGGCGTTGCCGTTGGTCACTGTGCCGACATTGGCGGCCACTGGTTCCGAGATGAATTGCGGTGCTGTCATCACCAACGAAGGCACCACGGAAAAGTCATTTGTGCAAGCGGCCTGCATGTATCCCAAGGTGGCGCTGCTGGANCCTGAGCTGACGGTCAGCGTCCCCAAAGACCAGACCGCCTACGGTGTCTGCGACCTGATCACCCACATCACCGAGGGCTATTTCAACGGCGCGGGCAATACGCCGATCCAGGACAGGTTTGCCGAAGGTGTGATCCTGACCGCGATGGAATACGCCCCGAAAGCCATTGCTGACGGGAATGACCTGGATGCGCGCAGCCAGATCCAGTGGGCGGCGACAGTGGCCTTGAATGGCTGGATCCAATCCGGTAGCGGCAGCGTTGGTTTTCCCGTGCATATGGTCGAGCATACCGTTTCCGCCTATCACGACATCGCGCATGCGGCGGGGCTGGCGATCCTCAACCCGGCGTGGATGCGCTTTGCGGCGCGCCGCAACCCGGCCAAATTCGTGCAATTCGCCGAACGTATCTTTGGTTTGTCCGGCAAAGGCTCGGACGATCTGGAATGCGCGCTCGCTGGCATTGACCGTTTTGAAGCGTTCCTCAAAGCCATTGGCTGCCCGACGCGATTCTCCGACCTGGGCATTGATGGCAGCTTGGTGGAAACGTATGCGCGTGACACCCTGCGCGTCATGCACGACGAAAACGGCCAGTTGCCCGCCATCCCGCCGCTGTCGGAAGCCGACATTGTGGAAATCTTGCGGGCGGCATTGTAGTTGGCCGCTAAAGCCGCCCCATCATCCGCACCAGATCCGGCAGGGTGGCCGCATGCATCTTTTGCATGACATTGCGGCGGTGCACCTTGACCGTCATTTCGGAAACGCCCAAATCCGCCGCCGCCTGCTTGTTGAGCGCGCCTTTCACTATGTATGCAATCACTTCCTTTTCCCGCCCGGTGAGCAGGGCATAGCGGCGGCGGATGTCGCCGATTTCGCTGGCTTCCTGGCAGGCGGTNNGCGCCTGCGCCAGCGCGCTGCGGATAGCGTCCAGCAGGTCGTCGTCGCGGAAGGGTTTGGAAAGGAATTCCACCGCGCCTTNTTTCATCGCCCACACCGCCATGGGGATGTCGCCATGTCCGGTGATGAAAATGACCGGGATGCCATCGCCCAGCTGGGTCAGTTGCGCTTGCAAGTCCAGCCCGTTCAAGCCCGGCATGCGCACATCCAGCACCAGGCAGGCGGCTCCGGGATGGCGCGGGGCGGCCAGGAACTCGGCGGCTGAGGCAAAGGTTTCCACCGCCAGGCCGACCGAGCGGATCAGGCTGCTGAGGGCTTCCCGCATCGACAGGTCATCGTCCACCACATACACCTGTTCATGGCTATGCATCGGCAATCTCCTCAAACTGCATCCGGCAGGGTAAACAGGAAGCACGCGCCCGGGTGCCTGTTGCGGTCAAGCCATAAGCGCCCGCCGTGGTTTTCCACAATGCTGCGGCTGATCGCCAGCCCCATGCCGAGGCCATCCGACTTGGTGGAAAAGAACGCTTCAAACAGGCGGCCTTCCGTGTCTGGGGCGATGCCGGNGCCATTGTCCTGCACCGCAAACACCCACCCGCCGCCGCTTTCTGCGCTGACGGTGAGGGTGAGCAGGCGTTCGCGCCCATGCAGGTCGCGCATGGCGTCGATGGCGTTGACCAGCAGGTTCAGGATCACCTGCTGGAGTTGCACCGGGTCTGCCATCACCGATACCGCGCCGGGCGGCAAATCGGTCTGCACCCGCACCTCGGCCTCGGTGAGCATGATCTGGAGCATTTGCAGCAGTTCCGCCAGCAGGTGACCGACATCCACCTGCTCCCGGCGGATTTCCCCGGCGCGCAGGAAACCGCGGATGCGCGCAATCACCGCTCCGGCGAGGTTGGCGTCGCGGTTGACGCGCCGCAGCGCGGTGGCGGCTTCATCCAGGTTCGGCGAGGTGTGTGCCAGCCAGCGCAAGGCGGCATCGCTGTTGGTGATCACCGCCGACAATGGTTGGTTGATTTCATGCGCAATGGAGGCGACCAGTTCACCCATGGCGGTGAAGCGCGCCACCCGCGCCAGCTCATTGCGGGTGGCGGCCAGCGAACGTTCCGCCTCCATCCGCAGGGTGATGTCTTCCAGGATGATCGCCAGCATCGNGTAGTCTTCCGCAATGGCCGGAATCCGCGAGGCGCAGACATTGGNCCAGAGATAGCTGCCGTCCTTTTTCACATAACGCTTTTGCACCTTGTAACCGGGTAAATCGCCGTCGAACAGGCCGTGCACATTGCGCTGNNAAGCCAGGGCGCGCTGGGAGGCTTCGGTGATGTCGACCAACGAAACCCCGGTAATGTCGTTACGGCCATAGCCCAGCATCCGTTGCAAGGCCGGGTTGGCTTGCAGGATGCGCCCGTCCCGGTCAGCCAGCGCAATGCCGACGGCGGTGTTTTCATACAGCCCCAACCAGCGGCGGTCTGACGCTTGCAACGCGGTCAGGCTGCGTTGCAGATCCTGACGGCTGCCGATCAGGCTGGCGGTAAGCTCCAGAATGTCGGACGCCTGCGAATTCAGCGCCTTTTGCAGAATATCGACGCTGCGTTTCAGCGTGACCAGGTTGCGCGCCCGCGCCCGCAATTCCTGTGCGGAAAACGGCTTGATCAGGTAATCCTGCACCAGCTCTTCCAACAGCTTTTCGCGCAGCGCATCATCGGCGCGCGCCGACAGCACCAACGCCGGAACCTGCGGCGTATCCGGTGCGGCGCGCAATGTGCGGATAAAGCGTTCGCCATCCCAGTGCGGCATCATCAGGTCGGTAATGATCAGATCCGGTGGTTCGGCCAGCGCGGCCTGAAGGGCGCTTTCCCCATCCCCGCACAAGGTGACGTGGTATTCGTCGGCCAGCACATCGTGCAGGAACAGGCGCAGGTCGGCGTTGTCTTCCGCCACCAGCACCCGGGGTTTGTCCACCGTGGCGTTGGCCGCGGGCAATGGCGTCAGTTCCGGCGGCAGCGCCAGCCCTGCCGTCTCCAGCTCCGGCAAGTCCCGCGCATTGGCCTTGCGCACAATGGCCCNCTGCGGCGCCAGCACCGGCAATTCCACCTGGAAGCAGGCACCGCCGCCGGGCGCATCCACCACCACCACCGTTCCCCGGTGCAGCTCGACGAATTCGCGCACAATATTCAGCCCCAGCCCGCTGCCGGTGGTGCCTAGCCCGTCATCGCCCTGGGCAAACCGGTCGAAAATTTGCTGCTTGAGCGCATCGGGCACGCCNNCGCCGTTATCCTGCACACTGAGCAACAGGCGTTCCGGCGACAAGCGTTCCACTATGCAGACGATGCGCCCGCCCGGCGGGGTGAACTTGAAGGCGTTGGAAATCAGGTTGCCCATCACCCGCACGAATTTGCCCCGATCCAGATCGGCGTAGAGTTCGCGCTCACCGCGCAGCAGCAGGGTGATCCGCCGGTCTTCCGCCGCCGCCTCGAAACCGGCCATCACTTCCCGCACCAGCGCCGCCACATCGGCATGCACCCAGGACATCGGCATGCGGTCGGCGTCAATGCGCGCCAGGTCGAGCAGGTTATTGACTTGCTGGAGCAGGGAACGGGCATTGCGCTGGATGGTGGCGAGACGGAAACGTTCGCGTGCTCCCAGATTGCCGCTGTCCTTGATGAGCTGATCCACCGNGCTGAGGATCAGCGCCAGCGGGGTGCGGAGTTCGTGACTGACATTGGCAANAAAGCGGGTTTTGTAGCTGTCCAGTTCCTTCAGCCGTTCCAGGGCAGTCTGCAACTCGCCGTTCTTGCGCGACAACTCGGCATTGCGGGTGATTTTTTCGGTGATATTACGCCCTTCCGGCAATAGGAAAGCAACCTGACCTGCATCATCCAGAATGGGGGTCAGGGAGAAATCGATGACAATGGTGCGGCTGCCGTGCAGATCGCCGAATACTTCGAAATCGCAACGCACGAAACGCCCGCTGCGCGCCTCAGCGATCATCTCGCGCACCCGCTGGCGGACTTCTTCCGAGACAGACCACCAGCGCGCTTGCCAGAAGGGCTTGCCGATCACGTCCTCCCGTGCCAGCCCGGCACCGTCGAGCGCGGCTTGGTTGATTTCCAGCACGGCACCATCCACATCCAACAACCCCAGAAACTGGTACATGGAATCGAGGATGACCCGCGCCATTTTCTGCTGCCGCACGTCCTGCGCATCAGCATCGCGGATGAGCACACCGCGTACCGATACCTGTTTTGCCGTCTTGCCCATACCGTCATCAGGAATCATGTTGGCCTCTGTTTGCTGCGCCCCTCTGCCTGCACGCTTGTATCAGCCAGTATCTTAAAAGAACCGGTCGAAATGAATCTGCTCGAACGGCACGCGGTAATCCACCATCAACATTTCCTGCAATGCCTGGGTCATGGGCGGCGGNNCGGCAAAATAGAACTCGTGCGCGGGCAAGGTTTCCGCCAATACCGCCGCCACCTGGGTATGGACAAAGCCGGTGGCGCTGCTCCAGCCATTGTCTCCCGGTTCGGACACCACTGGATGATAGACAANTTTGTGGTAGAAGCCCGGCAGTGTTGCCAGTTGGGCTTCGCCGCAGACATCACGCGGCGTGCGTGCGCCGTAGAAAAAGTGCAGGCGGCGGGTTTGCAGCAAGCCAGCGGCGGCGGCTCCGCGTGCAATCGACAGCATCGGTGCCAGCCCCGAACCACCCGCCACGCAGACAATATCGCGCGGCGCATCGGGGCGCAGGAAAGCCACCCCATAAGNGCCATCCAGCCCGATTTCAGCACCGGGTTTCAACGCATCGAACAGTACGGATGTGCCTTTGCCATGGGGGACGCGGCGAATCTGGAACTGCCACTGCCCCAGGGCATTGGGTGTATTGGACATGGAATAGGCGCGCGAGGAGCTGACCCCGGGCAAATCCAGCATGGCGTATTGCCCCGGCAGGAAGGCGGCTTCGCCTTCAGTGGTGAAGCGGAATTCGCGGATGTCGTGGGTAATGTCCGTAAACCCGCTGAATACGGCCAAGTGGCGTTGTGGCGGCAGTGGCGGCACATATTCCGCACCACTGGCAGCCTTGAGGCTGACCGNGCTGAGTGCGCGGCACTGGCAGGCCAGATGACGGCCACGCCGCCGGTCACGTTCGCCCAGCCCGGGCGCTTCCGCCCACAGGGTTTCAATCTCGCCATGCAGCAGTTCAAATTTGCAGGCACCGCAGCCGCCGGAATTGCATTCATAGGCAAGCCCTATCCCGGCGCGCAGGGCGGCGCGCAGGATAGTGTCCTGTGGTGCTTGCGTAAAGTGGCTGCCGTCCCGCTCGTTGACAATGACTGGATCACTCATGTGTTTCTCCAAGCGATCATCATTCAAAGGCCGAATCCACGGCGCACCTCGCGGGTGGCGAGGCGGGTAGTGTCGGCAGCGGCCGGAACATCCGGCAGGGCTGCACAGTAGGCGTCGATAGCCCGGTCAGCCAGCGGTTCCCATTTGCTTACCCATTCGCGGATCAGTTCCAGGTTGCCGGGTGTTTCCTGCGCCATATTGACGAATGCGGTAGTCCAGCGGCGATGGCGGGCAGCGTCGATCAGTTGCGCGTCGGTCAGCAGTCCCAGTAGGGTATCGCCATTGTGACGTGCAGCTTCGCCCAGACGGCGCAGCACGGCTTCTTCGATGGCAGGTTTGACCACCAGGCTGAGAGTGACAATGGCTTCGCCCCAATCCCATACGGTCAGCACTTTTTCCATCAGTTCGCGGAAACCCTGCCGGGCCGGCCNCTGTTCCCAGTAGCGTTGCTCACTCTCGCCAAAACCCTTGTCGGGGAACGTCAGCGACAGTTCTTTGGTGCGGTAGGCGGTATGGCTCAGCCAGCGCAGGCTGTCGGCCATCTGGAAGTAATTGCAGTTGGTGATGGTGCTGGCGGGGGACATCTGCCCGACATAGGCCGAGGCCATTTGCAGGGTGTGGAACAGGTAGCGCGCCGGGGTGTACAGGCGCGCCAGCGTCCCGGNCCAGCGCGNGTCCAGCGCCTTGTCGTGCTCGCGCTCGCTGAACTGGTCGAACAGGCCGAACACATAGGTTTCCTGCCCGTCCTGCATCAGGTTGTAGGTGCGGTAGACGACTTCATCCGGGTCGCGGAACGCATTCCAATCGGCATGCTGCAAGCGCGTGCCGAAGGTGTTCTGCTTGTACCAGCGGTTCATGAACAGTTCCGGAGCCAGCTCGTAGGCGGAATCCGGGTCGCGGTCGTTGTAATGCAGGTTGGTGCTGACGATTTCGTATTCGCTCGGCTTACGGCGGCGAACGGCCAGGTGACTCCAGGTTTTCTGGGGTTTCAGGATTTGAATATCCGACATGAATGCCTCCTCCAGTCATTCTCATCGTGGGTGGTGGTTCTCCGGGCTGGCCGGTTCAAAGTGTTTTGGCAAAGTAAAAGCGCACCGAGTTGTCGCGGCTTTCGATCTGCCCGGCAAACGAACTCAGGTCGATTTCCAGGTCGTTCATGCGGAAGGCCGCCCCAGTTCCTCCTCAATGGTGGCCTGATTCAGGATCATTTCCTGCTCGGCATGGATGCGGATGTAGGCGCGTTTGTCGTCGACAAAAATTTCCTTGCCCGGATTGTCCAGCTTGGCGGCTTCGATCACAGCCAGCGCCAGGTCGCCTGCCCGCATCACCGGGTAGACCAGGTTGTTGTGGTAAGCTTGCCCCGGTTTGGTGTTGCTCATGTGGGTTTCCTCCTCTCCAATCGGTGCTTAGGTGTGTGCAAACAGTGGTTCAACCCCTTCGGTGCTGACGAAAATGTCTTCGCCGTCCACCCGCACAGGGTAATTGGCCAGCGCACAGTCTTCCGGGTTGATGCCTTTGCCTGTCTCAGCGTCGAACTGCCACAGATGGGCGCGGCAGATCAGTTTCTTGCCGTCGAATTTGCCTTCTGACAAGGCGATGTCCTGGTGTGGGCAAACGCCCTGGAATGCGCGGATTTCGCCACCATCGGCGCAGACCAGCACGATCTCGTGGCCGTTGACGGTGTAGGCGGCCATTTCGCCTTCCCACACGTCATCGAGTGTGCATACTCGGGTAAAGCTCATGTGTTGCTCCTTGTTGCTGGTGCTCAGGCGCTGGCCTGCCAGATGATTTCCACGGTTTCGGTCGGCATGAAACCGGCTTCGGCCACCGTCATGGTGCGCGGCAGAAATTCCGTGCTGTCCTGACGGCGCACCCGCAGGATATGGCCAGGGCGGTCGCGCACCCGCCGCCCGACGGAATGGACAGCGGCAGCCGCCGCGACTTCATCCATGGTGTTGCCGGTGTCGACCGGCACCAGTTGCAAAACAAAATCCCCTTCGAAATTGGAGGTCAGTGGAAACAGAGTATAGGTAAAATCTCCAGTGTTGGCGAACCCGGCACAGCGTGGTGCCGGGTGTGTCATGTGGTGTCAGCTGGCTTTTTCGCAGAATGCAGTGCCCGATAGACTTCAGCCCAGGCATAGTTATGGGCATCGTCGCCGCATTCGCCGGGGGCGATGTTCATGTAGGCCAGCGCGCCTTCCAGATTCATCGGCTGAATCATGCCAGCCAGGAAGCGGTCAACGATGCTCAAATGCCCGGCGTAACGCTCCGGTTCCTGCTGGAACACCCAGCGGTCAACTTCGGAGCCGAAGTGATACAGGCGGCCGTTGTATTCCAGCGGGTAGTCCTTGACGTTCCAGCCCTTGCCGGGCGTGCCGAGGATCGGCAACTGACACATATTGCACACGTAAGGCAGGGTTTCTGGGTAGGCTTTGGCCATATTGCCATCCACCACGTTGTCGATGATGACGTCCCAACATTGNNGCCAGGTATCGTTCCAGCCGGGGTATTTTTCTTCCAGCCAGTCGCGCTCTTGCGGGGTTATGCCCGCTGCCGGGTTCCACCATACGGTTGGCCGCCAGTAGTAGGAACCCATATGCATGCCATGATGGGTTTCGCTCAGGTCGTTGAGGAAGATGTCCCAGTACCAGGGCAGATCCAGCCCCATGTCGGTCAAGGCGCGCTCGAACTGGGCGACGATCCATTCCTCCATGAATTCCTTGAAGGATTGTTTGCGGTGCTCCAGCGGGGTGTAGTAGTCCATGATCGNGCCGGTTAGCACGGAGAACAATTTCCATGCCCNCCACAGAGCGATGTCCACCCGCTTCTGGGCTTCTTCCTTGTGGCCGTTTTCGATCAGGAGTTTCAGCGCCGAGCCACCAATCTGTGCGTGGCGGGACTCATCGGTCTGGATGCTGGAAATCAGGTTGGCGAAGGTGTGATCACCTGCCTCGGCGGCATCCGCGGCTAACCCCAGGAACTGCATATTGGTAAAGCCGGTTTCGAAGCTGAAGGTCAACATGATGGAAACGCTGATCGCATCGCGGGTCATCATGATGTCATCGAAGAAATGGCGCGCAGCAATCATCGCCCATTCATTGGTATCGTAAGCCTTGAAGGNCCAGTCCATCTGCCGGTCTTTGGCGACATGCTCATGTGGAAAATACAGCTGCATCTGGCCGTGGCGGATTTCATCCATGCAGCCCAACGTCGCCATATTACGCATGCCCGGTGCCTTGGAAAAACGCATCATGCGCGCTTCAGCACTGGCAGCGGCATATTCACCGCGGGCAATTGCGCCGTAATGCGACTTCATCACCGATTTCCAGCCCGGATCGGCGTTTTCGAAAATGCGACTGCGCTCCAGTGCGGCCTTGACGGAATACGCGCCAGCATCTTNTTCGCGCTGGACTTTGACGTATTCGGGGTAAGTCTGCTTATAGGGTTCGTCGTAGTTTTCCCAAACCGTCAGTGGCAACTGGAAGTCGCCGGAAAGCTGCGGTGGAAACAGCTCATCTTCGCTAACGTATGTGGGATTCCAATTGGTGGAACNGGCCAGGTCATACCAGTCCATTCGATTGAGTACTGCCATCGATTTCCCTCCTCCTGATAGTGTGTGAGAAAATGCTATCAGGAGCGGAGGGAGGCAGATATTAGACGATGGTTTAGCTGCTATGCAGCAATTGGTTGAGCTGAGCACTGTTTCACCGCTTGCAAGTGCATCTGGTGTTGTGCTTTTCAGTCCTGATTTGCCGTTGTTTATATGACTAAAGCGTTTCTACCTGTTGTACACTAGCCTTAGGTTCCACACAGTCAGGTTCAGGTTTAATGGCTTCTCCAAAGACAAGCAGTTAACACTATTAATCAAGAGGTCGGAGCCTGAGGATTGAAAGGCAGAAACTTTTAGGAGGACAAACAATTATGACTATTGATCATGGCAAACTAATTCCAGAACCCGTTCCGGCAAATGTGATTCTGATATCTCCGGACAAAGCTTCCGATAAAACCATTACCGAGAGCTCGCCTGCCATCAGCGTGATGACGGATCTGAATGTTGTTAAGCCATTTTCCATATCGCCGGATGCATCGATTCGTGAAACCAACGACAAGATGATCGCTTGTGGCGTGCGTCTGTTGTTTGTCCTGGATAGCCAGGGAAAGTTGCTGGCCTGGTGACTTCGAATGATATTATTGGTGAAAAACCAATGCGGTATATTGCCACTCATGGTGGTTCTCACGGGGACTTGAGTGCTTCTCAACTCATGACGCCACTGGAGAAACTGGAAGCCGTACCGATGGAGCAGATTAAAAGAATCACGGTGGGGCAGCTGCTCAAGGCGGTTCAGGATAGCAAGCGTCACCATATGCTGGTGGTGGAAACCGTCGGGCCAACCCATGGTGCGTGGCATCATTTCCATCACCCAGATAGGCCGCCAACTGGGCGTCGAAATCGCCCCGACCTTGCGCGCCACCAGCTTCGCCCAGCTGAACCAGAAGCTTGGCTAGCATTCTCGCCTGTCCGCCTGGAACATGGGGGCGGTGTAGTTGACTGTTTTCCGGTAGGGCAACACGTCCTGCCGGAGCCCAATCTTTCTTCCATCTACCCAACAGCGTTTCTTTGCTGGCTTCTTCCGGCACTTTTGACTGGCTGATATAACGGATGTTAATTGATGGTTACAGTTATAGTTAAGGTTGCAGCCTGCCCTGCGCCCAAATTGCCCAGTGCCCAAATCCCAGTGGCCGGTGTATAGGTTCCCTGCTGCGCCACTGGAGCCGTCGCAGCCAGGGTCACGCCGGGCGGCAAAATATCGATAATCTTGACTCCTGTTGCCGGATTTTCACTGTCATTGGTCACTGTCAGCGTGTAAACAACCGTATCCCCGCGCTGTGCCGATGCCTTGTTGACAGATTTTTCCAAACGCAGGTCAACCTGAGTTGAGCACGTCGTGGGTGCAGCCACCGTGACATTGCTTAAGCCACAAGTGGCATTGTCCACATCGGTCAGTGTCAGGCTAAGGGCACCATTACTGATTGGGAAGCTGCCATACGCCCTGTTCGCTGCNNCATAAGCCACTCCGGATTGCACATCATCACCACTGATGCTGTAAGCCGCCCCCGTATTGTCGCCAGTGGTATTAATGGTGTAGCTGAAGGTGTCATCAGATGGGTCAGTGGAGGTGCCATTATCATTGCAAGTGGCACTGATCGTTGGCATATTCAGGCTGCAAGCAGGTGTTGTCCGGTAGCCGAAATCCAGCGTATGGTTGCTTGTCCCCGCGCTGCCCACAGCAAACGCGATTTCGGCCGTACCCGCATGATTGCTGGCATCCGAATCGCGTAAATCCGTCAGGGNGTCATTATCTGTCACGCCATCGGCATCTTTTGTGGTCAGGCTGTAACCATTCAGCGGCGTTTGTCCCCNGGCAATGCTGATCCGGCAGGATTTTCCGGGTGCCATAAATGCCGCATTACCACCAGATGCATTACTAAACAGGAAGTTGCCGCCATTAGCTGTGGTGACAGTCGCCTCATCAGTTCCACAGGTCAATTTGACCTGAACACCATTCACGCCGCTTTCATCAGCATCCTGGATGCCATCTTCATCGGCGTCAAACCATACACGGTTACCGACCTCCAACGGTGCTTCATCACACAATAACACCAGATCCCCCAAGCCAGCGGTTTTGCCAAAATCACTGTCGGCCTTATCTACGTAAAGGGCGCTTGAACCTGAAGGCACCGCCTGTTTCTTCCTGACAATTTCAAAGGACTTCACTAAATCGCCGTTAGTATTGCTCAACCAGCGCACGCCATTGCTAGCCCAACGCGAGCCTGTACCGTTCTGATCATAGATTGGATCATAAACAGTCAGCATGACTTCCCCTTACCTGGAAGCAGGTAGGGAACCCAATGAAACTTCAGAGTGCGCGGCCTCCAAATTGGCGGGCTGGCCATTGTAGCTGAACATCATGGGATCACCTTGATAGAACTCATTCTTTTTGCTCCCATTTTGGCCGCCGTTAAACGCGCAACCTGTGCCACCTTCGGCAACATAGCTACCATTGACATTACAGATACGCCGGATATCACCACCAGAGTAAACGTTAAACAGAGCGGTATATTCGGTGAACGGCGGCAGATTGTCTTCACCACCCTGGAGGGCAATGCGATCCAGAAAACCTAAAATGATGGAGCCATCCACATCAAATTCGATGTCACTCAGGATCGGTTGCGGATGTATGGCGGTATTGGGCTCACTTATGCCTCGGCAACCGGTCATGCCGCTGTCCGTTGGTGAAGTTGCCGTTACCCACGGAAACCAGCCCGCCTCTTCGCTACAATTGTTTTTGGGGGAGGGATAAAGCCCGATAGCTGCCCAGTCTTNTTCATAATTTAGAGGCATACTGGCTACGGTCGTAAAACTGCTTCCTGTCAGCTTTCTGACATACGCCTTGAAGTGGGAGTCAATGCTGCCCACGCTTTCATTGGAACACACCACCCCAACATATACATTGCCTTCATGCACACCAACCGCCCAAGGGCGCACATCGTCCGGGTTGGCGCATCCCGGATCGCCTACCGGAATCGGCGTGCCTTCTGTTTTGGTGTCAATGTCAATCGGCACCAAGGAACGGGTATTCAGGTTCATGGCATACAATGTTTTGCCATCATCAGAAACATCTATATCTCCCAGGGAAATCTTGCCAGTCAAGGGATAAGCCTCCGAGTCATAACTGCCACCATCACNCGGTATGCCGCGCGCTTTGGACAAGGAACCGGCGTTTGATACGGTCAACCATTTGACAGGGTAGGCGGACGGATTGGTGACGTCTATTTCATAAATGCCGCCAAACCCCAGGGAGCCTTCGGGAGCGTGACGGCGCAACAAGGCTGATGCATACAGCTTTTTCGTGTCACGACGGTAGGCCGTCCCCCAGAGTGCACCGATCTTATCCGACTCATGGGCAAACTCGGTAAGTGTGCTCCGGTCATCGCCGCTGCTGCTGTAGTCAAAACTTTGTATCACCGGCTTGGTGGAAAACCCGTTACGCACCATGCGGGTAACCCCGACCTCCGGATTTGCCTGACAATACTGTGCCGGATCATTCACCGCCACATTCACCCCGGTCGCACCGTTCGTGACAAACTGCACACTTGTCCCACCGGCAACACCTGGCTTTAGCCAACTTTCACCCCAGGAAAACTCCAGTCTGTACTTCGCCCCAGTTTGCAACCCTGTCAAGGTGTAATTGCCATTGGCGGAAGAAGTCGCCATTGCCGTAGGCGCTGAAGGCGGATCATTGGCGTCAAACGCTTTGACCGTTACGCCAGCCATCCCGACTTCATTAAAAGACGACCCACTGTCAAATGAACCATTTGCATTGAAATCACGGAAGACTTTCCCGGAGACATTTGCCAGAGCCATACTCGAATACAACAACAGTCCCCCAATACCGAGATGCACTATATATCGCATTAAGACCTCCACAAATGCATGGCATGAAAGTTATTTCAGATAAATCAATTACTTTGACGATAAACGCCCATCCGCTGTAGACAGTTTCCTATTGGCAGACATATCGCCTGAAGATCCATAGGGAAGTTGATGGCAACATTATCCGTCCCACTCGGATTGCCCGAGATAAAGATGGTTGCCGCCAGAGTGCCGCTGAGGTTGGCATAGACAGGCTGTGAAAAGAACGTTAAGCCCCTAAGCCAAGAGGCCACCAACGTCGTATCCAGACTTTAAAAATAGCCAGTCTCCGGCATCAAAATATCCAAAATATTTCATTATCGACCCTATAAGCATCTAACATAGGAATTTTTCCTATGACAATCAATTTGGTTTTAATACTTTCTATTTAAAATTATCGTCGCGATTAAAATATTATCAGTATACGGTAAAGTATACAACTTGGAAGACACTGGATTTATAAAATATGT
Source organism: Candidatus Thiothrix singaporensis (assembly GCA_013693955.1). Lineage (GTDB taxonomy): Bacteria > Pseudomonadota > Gammaproteobacteria > Thiotrichales > Thiotrichaceae > Thiothrix > Thiothrix singaporensis. Next base: position 655,543 of record CP059265.1, read on the forward strand.
AGTTAATTATGTATTAACTTTTCAATGAGTTGTAAGTCAATCAGATGTGACACATTAAAAGGCATGTATGTGGTTGCAAATTGAATATAATTTATAATTTATTTAAAATATCATGATTTATTTTTAGTAAAAATCGAATTTATAAGAAAAATAACCACTATCCTGTACGCATAAGCAGCCGCTTGTGCACTAGTAAATACCTCTGTACACGACAATTTTTTAGACTCTTTAAGTATTTGATTTTTAGTTGTATGATTCAGCATAAATAATGCTGAATCAATGAGTTACAATGAATCGAAATTTTTCGTCGTGCACAGGGGGTAAATACGCTACAAATTTTTATTTTGGTAATGAAATCATGAACGATATGTCAATTGAATCATACACTTATGCTGGTATGGGAAAGACTTTGAGCAACTAATATTGCACAAATGTGGTCTGGTTCAATAACTCCGGGCATCTGGTAAAGTGAGTAAACTACCAATTGCTCAACTGCTTCGTAACCCGCTGACCCCGGTTTTCTGGGGCAAGCTAATCACCCAACCCGGCCGCCGCCATCCACCAGCAACGCCTGTGCCTGCACAAATCCGGCAGCTTCCGAGCACAGGAAGGCTACCACCGAAGCCAGTTCCTCCGGCTCCGCCATACGCCCGGTAGGGATGCCAGACACCAGATTGGCGCGCACAGTTTGTTCATCCTGTCCTGTGCGGGCGGCGGTCGTTGCCGCCAATGATTCCATCCGTGCTGTGCGGGTCAAACCGGGGCACACCAGATTGGCGGTAATGCCTTTGGCGGCGTATTCCTGCGCCAGGCTTTCCGCCAGCCCCAGCAGGGATTTGCGCAAGGCGTTGGAGAGTACGAAATGCCGCAGCGGGTCGACCACGGTGCCGGAAGTGATCATGACCACCCGCCCCCAGCCGCGTTGCGCCATGGCCGGAACCAGCGCCCGGCAGGCCAGCACGGCGGAACGCACAATCATCTGGTAAGCCTGATCCCAAGCGGCGATGTCTATGGATTCGAATGGCGCGACTGGCGGNNCGCCGCAGTTGGTGACCAGGATGTCAGTATCCTGATGGCGTGCGAGCATGGCGTTCAGTGCATCAGCATCCAGCATGTCCACGCATTCGGTTTGCACGGGTCTGCCAGTCCGGGCTTCGATGGCTTGTGCGGCTGTCTGCAAGTGTTCCGCCGAGCGCGCCATGATCACGACTTCCGCGCCCATGGCCGCCAGCAGTTCCGCTGAAGCCTTGCCCAGCCCTTGTGAGGCGGCGAATACCAGTGCCTTGCGTCCGCTCAGGGCGGTGTCTGAAAAAGTCTGTTTCATCGTATTGTCTCCGTACGTAAATTTGCTTGCATCAGCCATTGCAGCGGCTGCCAACACACGCGCTGACCTGATGCAATAGTTCGGCAAGGCGGCGCACGCCGGNGCCTACTGTTTCGCGGTCGGCATACATCAGGTATAGCGTGCCGATCTGTTCCGCGCCTTCCTGCAAGGGCAGTGGCTTGAGCTTGCCTGCATCCAGTTCCTCGCGGATGCTTTCTTCGGGAAACCAGGCATAACCCAGCCCCATGACGGCGGCGCGAATCACCGTTGCCTGATGGCTGACTGTCCAGCGTTGCTCACTGATCCAGGCGGTTTTGCGGGTGCGTTGCGAGCCGCTGTCACGGATCACCAATTGCCGGTGGGCGTTCAGGTCATCCAGTGTCAATGGGCGGCNCAGTTGGTGCAAGGGGTGGCCAGGGTGCGCCGCGCAAACGATCCGTATCTGTATCAGCGGGTCAGCCANGAAGCCTTCGGGCATGAATGCGCCGATGGCAAGGTCGACCTTGCCTTGTTCGAGGGCTTCGTCGGTGCCGCTCAACACCGATTCGTAGATTTCCAGACGGATGTCCGGGTGTTCCTGGGTGAACAGTTCCAGGCAACGTAACAGCAGCCAGCCGGGAAACAGGATTTCCACTGCCAGGCGGATTTCAGGTTCCCATCCGGCGGCTAGCTTGTGGGCGGTGCGCTCCAGTTGCAGTGCTTCATCCACCAGGGCTTTGCCGCGCCGGTAGAGCACTTCGCCCGTCGGGGTCAGGACGGCTTTACGGCNCTGAATTTCAAACACATTCGCGCCAATCAGGCGTTCCAGTTGCTGGATGGCGTGGGAAAGGGTCGACTGGCTCTTGTGAATTTGTGCCGCCGCTTGGGCATAACCGCCTGCCTCGACAATGCAAACCAGGGTGCGCCATTGTTCCAGGGAAATCCGTGGGTAGTTCATATATCGATACCATCGAACGTTTCACTCGAAAATATGCGCTTTTCATTCGATGCTTTCAATATTTAAATACGCCTATTGAACAAAGATTGTAACGAGGTATGTATGAAAACCGTATTGAACATCAAATCCAGCTTGTTCCAGCAACAGAGCCAGTCCTCACAGTTGAGCGCCACGCTGGCGCAGCAATTGCTGGGGGAACAGGATCAGTTGGTGACGCGCGACTTGGCGACGGAGCCGGTGCCGCATCTGACGGCGGAACGTTTCACCGCTTTCCTCACGCCTGCCGCTGACCGCACACCTGAACAACAGGCTGTGGTGGCTTACTCCGATGCGCTGATCGATGAGCTGCGTGCGGCGGATGTCATTGTGCTCGGCCTGCCGATGTATAACTTTGGTGTGCCTTCCACGCTCAAGGCTTATTTTGACCACGTTGCCCGCGCGGGTGTGACGTTCCAATACACTGCTGAAGGNCCGAAAGGTTTGCTCACCGGCAAGAAGGTTTACGTGCTGGCGACCCGTGGCGGGAATTACCAGGGGACACCGGCGGATACACAGACTTCCTATGTGCGGCTGTTCCTGAACTTCATCGGTATCACGGACGTGGAGTTTGTGTACGCGGAAGGTCTGGCACTGGGTGAAGCGCACAAAACGCAGGCGCTGGAAAAAGCCAACGCCGCGATCCTCGAACTCGCCGCCTAAACTCATCTCCTGAAAACCTTATACCTATTTGGTGCTTTGAACTCCCCATCCCCAACCCTTCCCCGCAAGGGGGCAGGGAGTAAGAAGAAGGAAAGGAAATGCCTCTTGTTCCTTCCTCCCTTGCGGGGAAGGTTAGGATGGGGGAGATTCGGAGGATTTCGGTATGGTTTTTCGCAGCTTCATACCTCGGTAGTCCCACATAACTCATCCAGCGCCGTACCCAAGGCCGTGATTTCTTCCACTGTATTGAAATGCGCTGCACTAATGCGCAACACTCCGCGCGCCGGGTCAATCCCTAACGCCTGTAAGCAACGCCATGCATAGAAGCTGCCCGCCTGTGTGGCGAAACCACGCTCGCCTAATGCACGTCCTACTGCCAACGGTTCGTAACCCTCGACCCGCAAACTCCAGGTAGGGGAACGTTGCTCGGNTATTGTGGATGGCCGGCCGATCAGCCCCAACTGTGGGCGCGCATTCACGTATTCCATCCATGCCCGCGACAGTTCCGCTTCATGTTGTTGAATCAATCCGAACACTGCCTTGACCCGTTGCCCAAAGGCAGGCTGTTCCGCCTGAAAGTGGTGGGCGTACAGCGCATCGAAGTAATCCGCAATGCCCAGCGCGGCAACGGCTTCCTCATGATTGACCAGCCCCGGATTCAGCTTGACCCGCAGTGCATTGGGCGCACCCGGCTGGGTAAACTTGCGGTATAGCGCGGGCAGGAATTCCAGCGACTGGTTGGCCAGCGCATCATGCAGTTCACGGCGCACATACAACAGCCCCAGATGCGNGTAGAAAATCTTGTACAGGCTGCACGCATACGCATCCACTCCCAGTGCTTTCACATCTACTGCATGATGCGGCGCATACGACACACCATCGACCAGTACCCGCGCACCAGCAGCATGGGCAAGTTGTACGGCTGCCGCCACATCATTGACCGCGCCGACAATGTTCGAGCTGTGCGGGAAACAGACCCAGCGGGTCTTGCCATTGAGCATTTCTGCCAGCGTTTCCAGCGACAGCAGGCTCGTTACCGGGTCTAATGGCCATTCACGGATGACCACGCCGAATTCGGCCAGCTTACGCCACGGGCTGACATTGGATTCGTGATCCTGCTGCGAAACGATGATTTCATCACCGGCCTGCAAACCGGGGCGCAGCGCCAGCGCCAGCATCGCCAGATTCAGGGTGGTGCTGTGCCCCAGCACCACTTCATCCGCATCCGCGCCGATGAATTCCGCCATGCGGATAGTGGCCTGTTCGATCAATTCCGCACCACGTAAAGCTGCCGGGTNAGNGCCGTAGGGTTGTGCCTTGTAATACTTCATGTAGTCGACCCAACGGTCGATTACGGCTTGCGGCGCAAACGAGCCACCCGCGTTTTCAAAGAAACCCGCCGGAGCAGGCGCGTTGCCGCTTGCTTGCAGGGACGGGAACTGCGCCCGTACAAATGTCACATNCCAGATTCGTCATGCCGAAACTCCTTTCCCGTTCCACAGGAAAAACAATAGGGAAGCGACCAGCCACATCAGCACGACGTAGCGGATATTGCCCTTGAACAAATCCATGCCAGATGCCTCGAACTGGCTGCGCAAGATGGTGTTCAGACCGGAAAACGGGCTGGCGACCACGCCTAGGCTCCAGAAGCACAGGAACAGCACCGCCAGCATATTGGGGTCAACGTGGATTGAAGTGAGCAGGGAACCCAGCACGCCCACGCTGACCACCGGATGCACGCCGGACAGCGACACCAGAATGGCCGTCGCCAGCGCCAGACTGGCCTGCAAACNCCCGAAGTGGCTGAACGGCTGCCAGTCGAAGGTGCCGGATAGCGTTTGCACGCCTACGCTCAACAAGCCTGCCCCCAGAAACAGCGAGACTTCCCGCGCCATGCGGGAGCCGCTGGCCAGCACATGCGCCGCCAGTTTCCGTCCAGCTGTCTGCGGGCGTTTTGCCCAGAGGAACAGGACGGTCAGCACCACGGAAGTCATGCTGACGACGGTCAATACTGGTACGGATGGCAGCCATTCATGCAACGCCATCACCGTCAGCGCCAGCAGCAACGGAATGATCACGCTGGCGAAATGCAGCGGGTAACCGCGAAAATCCGCCACCTTTTGCAAGCGTAGCCCGCCCAGCTCCCATACGCTGACCAGCAGCGACACCAACATCAGCCCCAATCCTGTCAGCACCACCGGATACAATTGCGCACCCGGCGCGTAGGTCAGTGCCACCGCCATTGCGGCAAAAAACGGTGACCAGAACGCCGCCATCGAGAATCCCCGGCTCAATACGACGATGGCCTGCTTGCCCATCGCGTCGCTGGCGCGCAGCCGTTCCGCCATCAGGATCAGGATCGAAATGTTGATCACCGCGCCCAGGATATGCACCCNCAGCAGGGTTTGCAGGAACGCCTGTTTGCCGTGGGGCAGGGATTCTTTCGCTGCATCCTCATCCGCCGCAATTAAGCGCAGGAAACCGACGCAATACAGCATCACCAGCAGGCCATTGTTTTGCAGCAGTATGTCAGGCAGGGCAACCGTGGCACCACGCATCATGCCCCCCACCAGCAACAGTACGCCGGTGCCTGCCAGCAGGAAAAACTGGGTGAAAGGCCGTAATGACTGACTGCCCAGCAGCAGGAAAGCCAGCGCTGCCCAGCCAGACAAGCCGCTGATCCACAACGGCAAAGGCGGAAACAGCAGGTGCAGAATGCTACCCAACGCCATCCCCAGCAGGCAGAAACTGGCGAGGACGCCCGGTGCAACGAAGCGTGGCAACATGCGGGAAACTTCCTGGTAAACGGACAAGCCGTGCAGTCTCAACAATCCCGCTGTGTTTTTCAACGGAAGAGCCAGTGTTTGGGGTGCCGCATACGCCGTGCTGGCACCCGGACACCTTACATCAGGGCGCGGACAATGCCGCCTTCGGTACGCACGGCGGCACCATTGGTGGCGGCGGAACGCGGGCTGCACAGGTAGGTGACCATGGCTGCAATTTCTTCAGGTTCGATAAAGCGTTTGAGGATGGAAGTCGGGCGCGCATTGGCGAAAAACGCTTTTTCAGCTTCGGCCAGTGTCTGTCCAGCCTGCGCGGCGAGTTTGCCGAAGAATTCGCCCACGCCTTCGGTGCTGGTCANGCCGGGCAGCACGGAGTTGACGGTCACATTGGTGCCCGCGCAGGTTTCTGCCAGACCGCGTGAAATGGAGAGTTGCGCTGATTTGGTCATGCCGTAATGCACCATTTCCGCTGGCGGGCACAAGCCTGATTCGCTGGAAATGAAAATGATCCGACCCCAGTCGGCAGCTTTCATGCGCGGCAGGTAGTGGCGGGATAGGCGCACCCCGCTCATCACATTCACTTCGAAAAAGCGCAGCCATTCGTCATCGCCAATCTGCTCGAATGGGCGCGGGTCGAAAATGCCGAGGTTGTTGATCAGGATGTCAACTTCCGGCACCGCTTGCAGCAGGGATTGCACGCCATCAGCCGTGGATAAATCTGCCGCCACGCCTTGCACATTGGCATTGGGGAATTCAGCCAGAATCTTTTCACGGGCAGCTTCCACCCGCGCAGAAGTGCGGCCATTCACAATAACGCTNNGGCCTTCGGCGGCCAGTTCACGCGCACAGGCAAAACCAATGCCTGCGGTCGAGCCGGTAATCAGGGCGCGTTTACCTTGCAATTGCAAATCCATGGTTATGTTCCTTCCAGTTGGTGGGTGAGCAGGGCATGAACCGTGGTGGTATGCGGCACGGCAATGCCCAATTGCTGCGCACGGCGGATCACTGCGCCGCTGATGGCGTCGACTTCCAGCTGGCGGCCTTTTTCCAGATCGACCAGCATCGACGTCTTGATCGGGTCGAAGGTGCGGATCAGCTCGTACATTTCATCCGCATCTTTGGGGGTCAGTGGCTCGTCATCAGCGCGGGCAACCTGGGCGGCTTCCAGCATCAGCTGATGCACAATCGAGCCGAATTGCGGGTGGTTGCTCAACGTGCCGGTATCCAGGCCGGTCAGCGCCGACAGCGGATTGACGCCATTGTTGATCAGCAGCTTGCGCCACAGTTCGCGGCGGATATTGCTGACCTGCTGGGTAGGGATGCCCGCCTGATTGAAAGCTCCCACCAGCGCTGGCAACACCGTGCCAAAACGCTGGTCAGCAGCGCTGCCAGCCTGTGGCCATGCGCCCAGGATGATTTGTGCAACACCAGTTGCCTCCACCACACCGGGGCGAATAATGTGTCCACCAATGCGCACTGCCAGCCCACCAATCACGCAGTCTGCCCCCAGAGCTGCGGCCAGTTGCGGTTCATTATCGATGCCGTTTTGCAAGGAAATGAGCGGCGTCTTTTGCCCGTGGCGTGCAAACCAGTCATGCAGGGAAGCGGCTATTGCCTGTGTTGCCGTTGCCTTGACACAGAGCAGTAACGCATCCAGATCGTCAGGTGAGTGTTTATCCAGTAAGGTTTCCAGGCTGCACGCATCCACAGCGTCCTGAAAACGGAAGTCGGGGTGGGAAAGATCCAGGCCATCTGTCTGTAACGCGCGCAAATGTTCACCACGCGCCACAAACCAGACCTTATGCCCCTGTTGCAGCAGGCGCGCACCGTAATAACAGCCGATGCCGCCCGCGCCAATAATAGCAATGCGGTATGCCTGTTGTTGCCTCAACACAGCCTCCGTTTGTTACGGTTAAGCGCCGCTTGCCCCTGAAGCGTTCAGCCCGGCTTGCGCACATTGCTGATCCTGCTCTTCGCTCGCCCCGGAGACGCCAATAGCGCCAATACAGGCACCATTATGCATGATCGGTAAACCGCCACCAAAAGCCACAAAACGCGGGCGACGTGGAATACCGTCCTGCACGCCGACGGAGTGTTCCTTGAGCGCATCCTGCCACAGGTGGGTAGGCAGGCCGAAACTGGCAGCGGTGTACGCCTTGTCGATGGCGATGTCGATGGAATGCAGCGGTGCGCCCGGCATCCGCAGGAATGCCATTAAGATGCCGGATGGGTCGACTACTGCTACGTTGATTTTCACCCCGATTTCAGCCGCTTTTACCACCGCCGCCTGAACGGCGGCAGCAGCAGCGTCACTGTTGATCAGGGTCTGGGTGACACTAATATTACTCATGATCAATCAGGTGTAAGCCGTTGTGAATGAACCGGATTCTTCACCGGAGTGGAAGAAGATTCCGCGCCACAACTGGTCTTCATNCCAGGTGACAACCGGGCGGTCAGGCTGGGCCAGGTAACCCAGGCCAGCGAAGGTTTCGTTACGGTTGCCGGATGGGTCGAAGAAGTAGATGGTTTCACCACGGGTAATGCCGTGACGGGTAGGTGCTACGTCAATCTTGACCTTGTTTTTCGCCATTACGTCAGCGGATTTCAGCACGTCGCTCCAGCCGTTGAGGAAGAAGGCGAAATGGTGCAGGCNCATGCNGTATCCGGCAACAAACGCGATGTCATGTGGGGTGGAGGTACGGAACANGCCGGTAGCGGCCTGGATATTGCCTTNCCTACCGACCAGAACCTGTTCAGCCAGTTTGAATTCCAGCACGTCCATGACGAATTTGGTGGATTCTTCAACCTTGTTGACGCCTTTTTCAGGATCCATTTCGCACATCAGCAGGCAGTGATCCAGCCAGTGTACGCCGGAGCCGCGGATGTCATCCGGCCATGGGTCAGGGTTGATAGAGCCAACGTCAGTACCGACACAATCCTTGGTGGCGTACAGGCGCATTTCGTGGCCACTCGGCAGGTTGAATTTCAGCAGGCGGCCAGTAAATGGCATGGTGCCTTCCGGCAACATTTCGGTGCGGATGCCGTAGGCTTCGATGCGCTGTTGCAGCTCATCCAGGTCGGATTCCTTTTCCACTTTGTAGGCGACGTGGTTCAGGCCTGCCTGATCGGTTTCTTGCAGGATCAGGGAGTACTGATCCCATTCATCCCAGCATTTCAGGTATTTGTTGCCTGCTTCGTCCGTGTGGACGGTTTTCATGCCCAGCACTTTTTCATAGTGGTTGATGGCGGCTTCCATATCCATGATTTTGACACTGATATGGCCGATTCGCATTACTCCCATGAGTGGTTCTCCTCTCTCTCGAGTTACAGTAACGTGTGAATGTGTGAAGTCAGTTCGCCTTGGGCTTGCCACATTGGGCGAGGAACGATTTTTTCATCTTGCCCAAAATCTCCAGCGACACATCGCTGGTTGGGGTCGCCCGGCAGGCCAGCGTGACGTGCGTGGCTTCCTCTTCTGCGGAAACATGTGCGCGGCTGATCGGTAGGTGGGCTGCACTTCGCCCCGCAGCACCCGCACTTTGCATACGCCGCAACCGCCATTGAGGCAGCCGACCGGAATGCCTTTGCGCCCCAGCTTGACCATGGCGGCCAGCAGCGCTTCTTTGTCTTTGCAGGCAAAGCTTTCGCCGGTTTCCGGGATGGCGACCTGGTGGGCTGATAATCCGAACATGACGGGTTCCCTCTGCTGCAAGGCCGTTAGAATGGCTTGACGAAATTGAGGCGGAAGGTGTTGCCGCTCGGTGCCANGCCGCTGCCTGCCTTCACGTCGTATTCGTTGTAGTAGGCCGCCTTGACGATGCCGCCCAGGCTTTTCACGGCATAGCTGCCTTCAAGCCCTACCGCATGTTTGCTGAACTTGTCGTCGGTTGCGCCGACGCCTTTGTCCTTGGTGGTTTGCCACTGGTCGTAGCCGACCAGACCGACTTNCAGTGGCGGCGTTGAGCTTTTGCCCAGACCCCATTCCATCGTGAGCTGGTCGCCGGGTTCGAAACCGCCGTCTTTCTTGCCGTTGAGTTCGTAACGCAGCAAGGCGGAGGCGGAAACGCTCTTGTCGGGGTTGAGGTAGGCGGTGCCGCCGCCGGTCAGCATCGTGCCTTTGTAGCCGTTGCCGGNGGAGGCCAGTTCATCGCTGTTGGCGCTGTCCAGCCAGAAACCGGCAGCACCAACCGCGTCCCAACGGTCGCCGTGCCAGCCGAGCACCAGCGNGCCGAGATAGACATCGGCGATGCCGGATTTGCTTTTGTTGTAACCGGCCGCCTGGAAGTCAAAGTCTTTTTNCACCATCGGCACAATGGCTTCCACACCGTAGTCCGCGCCCAGCACTTNTTTGTCCGTCATGTGTACAAAGCGGTNGGCCAAGGCGGTCACAGTGCCTTCATTGCTGCCGGGGATATTGTTGTCAGAGCCGGNGGCTTTCAGCGAGTCAACGTTGTAGTTGACGAAATAACCGATGTAGTAGTTACCGGCGGNGGGCACGCTGGCACCCTTGACGCCTTCAATGCCGGGGACATAGTGGCCATCAGCATAAGCGCCGAGCGGCAGGGCGGCGATGGCCGCTGCGATCCATAATTTCCTCATTAGCTCTCCTCCATCATGAATTGAAACGCGCAGGTAGGGCGACAGTCCTCCAGAAATCCTCCCTACCTGCATAGCAATCACCATGCCACGCACAAAATTATTGATATTTCAGTTAGTTATGCTCTGCTGTCATAGCATTGGCATGATTAATTGATGAAACCAACAAGACTGGCGTGAGCATTTCATCAAGCACCTTGCAGGTTCTGGGCGGGGGTGAGAAACCTTGCAATTTGTTCGACAAAACACATAATTATCGCTTAACTTAAGAATATCGATATTTTTGTGTATTGTCGATAGTTGGTTGTAGTGTAACTTCGATGGCAAGAAAAAGGTGGGAAATGGGTGGCAACATCCGATGAAACTGTCTTTCAACCTAATTCGAAAGGTGAGTGTATTTTTCTGTATTTATCAACTCTACGTTTAACGCCACAATGTGCGGATCGGTTTCTGAAAGGGATGAAAAATTATGTTTAGCCCATTAGTGTTTGTTTCCCACGGCGCACCCGATGTCGCTTTACAGGACGGCGCNTTGCAGGACTGGCGGCGTTTNGGGGAAACCTTGCCGCGCCCGCGTGCGATCCTGTTGCTGTCGGCGCATTGGGAAACCACGCAGCCGGTGATCAGCACGGCGGCGCAACCGCAGACCATCCATGATTTCGGCGGATTTCCACACGCCTTGTACCAGATGCAATACCCAGCCCCGGGTGCCCCCGAGCTGGCGGAACGGGTCGGGGAATGTCTGGCGGCAGGCGGTTTTACGCTGGCGCGGCATCCACAACGCGGGTTGGATCATGGTGCCTGGATTCCGCTGCGCAGCATGTATCCGCAAGCGGATACGCCGGTTGCGCAACTTTCCATCCAGCCGCAGGCGGGGACGGAATGGCACTGGCGGCTGGGGCAGGCGTTGCGCCCATTGCGGGAGGACAATGTCCTGATCATGGCGTCAGGCTCCGTGACGCACAATTTCGGCTGGATGAGCCGGACGCGGGAGCCACTGCCGCAGGCGCAGGCGTTCAGCGACTGGCTGGGGGAACGGTTGGCGGCGCGCGATTTGCCCGCCTTGCTGGATTACCGGCGGCAGGCNCCATATGGGGCGGAAGCGCACCCGACCGAGGAACATTTGCTGCCGCTGTTTGTGGCNCTGGGTGCAAGCCGGGAAGATGAGCCGCTTGCCCGCTTTGCGCCTGAATACTGCTACGGCGGGTTGGCGATGGATATGTACGTTTGGGGTTCCTGATGCTTTTGTCAGGGCGGCGGCTGTTGGCTGGCCAGATTCGCCAGCTTGACGAAATCTTCCACGCCCAATGTTTCCGCCCGTTGGGTAGGGTTGATGCCGACGCTTTCAATCTGCTCCGAGTTGAGCAGGTCTTTCAGGGTGTTGCGCAGTGTTTTGCGCCGTTGTGAAAACGCCTGCGCCACCAGTTTGCCGAACTGTGCTTCATCCTGCGCGGCATGCGGCGGGGCTGGCCACGGCTTCAGGTAGACCACGGCGGAATCCACCTTGGGCGGCGGGCTGAAGGCACCGGNGCCGATGGTCAGCAGGCAATGGGTTGCGCAGTAATACTGCACCATCACCGACAGCCGTCCGTAATCCTTGCCGCCAGGTTCTGCGGTGATGCGGTCGACCACTTCCTTTTGCAGCATGAACAGCATGTCGCGGATGTGTCCGCGGTGTTGCAGGAAATGGAAGATCAGCGGAGTGGAAATGTTGTAGGGCAGGTTGCCGACGATGCGCAGCGGTTCGCCTGCGCCGCGCAGCCCCGGAATGTCGAGCTTGAGCGCATCTTGGGCATGGATGTGCAGCTTGCCTTGCGCCTGTGGTTGTTCCTGCCACCAGGCGATGACGTCGCGGTCGATTTCGACCACATCCAGGCGTGGCAGCATTTCTAACAGCGGGAAGGTGAGCGCGCCAGGNNGGCCGATTTCCACCACCCGGTCGGTTGGCTGGAGGCTGAGGGCGCGTAACATTTTGTCGACGATATTGCGGTCGTGCAGAAAATGCTGGCCGAAACGTTNTTTGGCGTGATGTTCGTAGCGTGGCATGGGGTTGTCTGCTGGGTTAAAGTGCCCTCCCTTGGCAGGGAGGGCTAGGAAGTTGGTCTTACTGGCCGAGAATTTTCAATTCAACCCGGCGGTTTTGTGTTTTGCCTTCCGCTGTGCTGTTGTCGGCAACCGGTTGGCTGGNGCCGTAGCCTTTGGCGCTGAACAAACTGGCGGTTACGCCTTTGCTGACCAGGTATTTCATGACGGTTTCTGCCCGTTTCTGGGAAAGTTGCTCATTGGCCTGCTGGTTGCCGGTATTGTCGGTATGTCCGCCGACTTCAAATTTCAGGTCAGGGTGTTTTTGCAACATGGCAGCGGTGGTGTCCAGTACTGGAAGGGAATCAGTTGTCAGGACAGAGGAGCCGCTTTCGAAGCTGACGCCTTTGAGTGTGATGGTTTCAGCTTTTGTGCAACCGGCTGTATTGACTTCGCTGTCCGTCGCGGTGTTTGGGCAGAGGTCGGCCTCATCGGCGATGCCGTCATGGTCGGCGTCGGGGAGCGCATCACAACCTTTGTCATCAACCTTGGTGCCATCCTTGGTGTCGGGGCATTTGTCTGCGTCATCGGGCACGCCATCTTTGTCGGCATCCGGTGGCGGCAGGTCGCAGCCTAATGCATCCACTTTGACGCCGGGTTTGGTGTCGGGGCATTGGTCGCCGCTGTCCTTGATGCCGTCGCCATCACCGTCAAGTTCACAGCCTTTGCCATCGACCTTGACACCTGCTGGGGTGTTGGGGCATTTGTCCGCGTCATCGGGTACGCCATCTTTGTCGGCATCCGGTGGCGGTAGGTCGCAGCCTAATGCGTCCACTTTGACACCGGGTTTGGTGTCGGGGCATTGGTCGCCGCTGTCCTTGATGCCGTCGCCATCACCGTCAAGTTCACAGCCTTTGCCATCGACCTTGACGCCTGCTGGGGTGTTGGGGCATTTGTCCGCGTCATCGGGCACGCCATCTTTGTCGGCATCCGGTGGCGGCAGGTCGCAGCCTAATGCACCCACTTTGACACCGGGTTTGGTGTCGGGGCATTGGTCGCCGCTGTCCTTGATGCCGTCGCCATCAGTGTCAAGTTCGCAGCCTTTGCCATCGGCCTTGACGCCCGCTGGGGTGTTGGGGCATTTGTCCGTGTCATCAGGCACGCCATCTTTGTCGGCGTCCGGTGGCGGCAGGTCGCAGCCTAATGCGTCCACTTTGAAGCCGGGTTTGGTGCCGGGGCATTGGTCGCCGCTGTCGTTGATGCCGTCACCATCAGTGTCAAGTTCGCAGCCTTTGCCATCGACCTTGACGCCCGCTGGGGTGTTGGGGCATTTGTCTGCGTCATCGGGCACCCCATCTTTGTCGGCGTCCGGTGGCGGCAGGTCACAGCCTTTGCCATCGACCTTAACATCAGGGTTGGTGTTGGGGCATTTGTCTGCGTCATCAGGCACCCCATCTTTGTCGGCGTCCGGCGGTGGCAGGTCGCAGCCTAATGCGTCCACTTTGACGCCGGGTTTGGTGCCGGGGCATTGGTCGCCGCTGTCGTTGATGCCGTCACCATCACCGTCAAGTTCGCAGCCTTTGCCATCGACCTTGACGTCCGCTGGGTGTTGGGGCATTTGTCTGCGTCATCAGGCACCCCATCTTTGTCGGCGTCTTTGGGGAGTCCACAACCATTGGCGTCAACAGCAGCGTTGGCGGGGGTACTTGGGCATTTATCGGTTTTGTCCGCGACACCATCCTGATCTGAGTCCTTGGTTTCGTTTTCAAGGGCAGTGGCGAGCTGTTGCTTTTCGCTTTGCAGGGAAGCGTAATTCTGGCGTAATTCAGTGAATTGCTGGGTCATTTCCGCCGTAGCGTTGGCTTTGTCCGCCAATTCATCTTTTCTGCTTTGCAGCTTTCCAACTCGGCTTTCTTGACGCTTTCAGCCAGCTCGCCTTGTAAGTTGGTAATTTTGCTTTCCAGGTCGCCTTTGCCTTTTTCGTTTCTTCCAGTTGGTGTTTTAGGTCGGCAATGGTTTTTCTTGCGCCGTCAGGGCTGCTTGCGTTTTGCCCATCAGGTCGGATTGTTGTTGGCGCAAGCTGTCAAGGGTCTGGGTAAGGTTATTGATCTGTTGGTGTTGGTGGCGCTTGGGGCGGCTGGTTGCACTACCCCTGGCTGCATGTAAACGCCATTGCGGTAGCCTGCGGCAGGCCAAGTGGTGGCCGGTAAGGTAGGCGCGGGCATTTGTGGTGACGTTGGCTGTGCCAACATCGGGTTGGGCAGAAAGTAATAGCCGGGGTTGTAAGATTGCATGCCGCCGAGAAAAGGTTGCATGTAATTGTAAGCGCTGTTCCAGCCATTCATGGCTTGTGGTTGGGCGTAGTTGTAAACGTAAGCAGGAGCGGCGCTGGTTCTGGCGGCGGTTGCGTCCACTTGCGGGTAAACATAGGCGACGCCGTTGCTGGCGGCGGTTGCCGTTGTTGTGGGTGAATTTGTTTGGGGGTAAACGTAAGTTCCGGTTGCACCTGTGGCAGTTCCGGCAACTGCGGGTGGTACTGCAGGCTGGGTGTAGGTGACGCTGCTGGCGGGGATGCTGTTGGTTGTCAGCGTTTCCATTTCATCTAATGGTTTTTTCGTCGAACTGGAGGTTTCAGGCGGCAGTGAAGCAGGGTCGGGAAACTGTGGTGTTTCCGCATGTGCGGCTGCCGTTATGGCTGAAGCCATAGTCAGGCTGACAATCAGTTTTTGCATGGGGCATTCTCTCGCAAGGCGTTTAGTTTGTTTACCTGCCGCCAATGGACAAGTCACGGCGGGCGGCGGAAATGGTGATCGTGAAGCCTGCGATGACATCCAGGAACGCCATTCCGGTCAGGATCAGAAATACGGAATTGCCTGCCCACGGGTAAATCAGCCAGGCGGTCAGGTAAAGGATCAGGACAAAGGTGGACAGCAAGTNATNCACAATGGTGGTTTCAGATGTGCGGGTGGATTTGAACAGCTCAATATACAAGAAGCCCACACCGGTCAGCACCATGACATCGCCCCAGGTCGGTTTCCATAATTCGCCGGATGGGAGACCCACATGCATCAGCACATGATTAAGTCCACCAGGAAACAGGCTGGTTTTTACGCCCAGCCAGTAGATCAGCAGGAGTATGCCGAAAAATGGGATGATTTGTAGGGCGCGTAACATGAAAGTCACTTATTCTCCGTTTTGTTTTGTAAGGCAATAATTCTATTTGGTTAATTTTTATCAACACCACTTATCCATGCTGTGTTGGCGAAGTTGTCAGGACTTGGGATAGAGTATACAGGTCTGAATTGAATTATAAACAAAGGGCTTTCCGGAGTCAGGCGCAAAACACAAAGCCTTACAGATTCAGTCTGTTGGGTCGCGTAAGGATGGGGCGTCGCGTTCGTCGGAATAAGTTTGTGGTAAACGCGCCACAAGGAATATAGTGGCTGTGATCATGTGACCCAATACAATAACAAGGCACACAGCAGAGAGATACAACCATGAATAATAATAAGAATCTTGCCTCCGGCTGGGCTATCCTGCCATTACTGTTCTGCTCCGCAGCGGTGCTTGCAGGTGACGGAGGTACTGATGCTTCATTCGGGCAGATTCCTGCCCAAAACTCAACTTTAGAAGATGAACCTGCGCCAGCAAACCCTCCACCTGCCCGGAACGCCCCTGACAGCATGAGCCAGGCACAAGCGTTGGGTCAGGAGAGCGACGGCTTCCTGGATGACGCAACTGAAACTTCTTCCCTCAATACTGGTTATGTGGGCGGCAATACCCGCATCGGCATTGGCGTCGATTCCGAACTCAAGGGCAAGGCTGAAGTCAGTCAGGTGCTTAACGAAAGCGCTAGCAGCGCCACTATCGGACAAGGTTATGTCGGCTTCAACCCAAACGCGGACAAGGATATGGGTGAAGAAACCTTGACTGGCGCTGGCGTCAAACTTAACCATCATTGGGCTTCAGGCGGTGACAACGCGACGTATGTCAACAAGATTTTCGGTGCCTATGACCAGAATGAACAGAAGGATAAAAAAGTAACCGTTGGTTATGGGCAGGAAAATGCCGACCTGTTCTGGTCGGGGCATGTGAGCAAAGGCATTTCCGATAGCCGTGCCTCCACCACTGCGGGTGTGACGGAAAAGGCGTATGACTTGGGCGTAGGCGGTCGGGTCGGTTCCTATTTGGCCAGCCANCAGATGCGTGTCCAAGGCGGGTTGGATTATGAATGGGGCAAGGATTTTGCCGCTACTGAAAAACGCCCGACCCAAACCACACTGACTGGCGGGGTTGAAAAGTTCTTCCCGGATACCCCGCACAGCATAGGTGCTGAGGTCGAAGTCTATAAGAAATCCGGCGGTTTCGAGGACGGCAATAACAAAACGGAAACCCGTGGCGGCGTTTCCTACCGTTATGACATTGGCAGTGACGCTGGCATCTGGCAGCCTGAACACCGCTATCGCCGTGTGCGCGTGGAGCTTCCTGGCGAGGAAATCAAACAAGCGCCCAAAGTTGAGCGCAAGCTGGTCAAAAATACCATGGAGCTGGAGGCGGACACCTTCTTCAAGGTTGACAGTGCCAAGCTGACGCCGGAAGCTCAGGAACGCATGAAAGCGGTTCTTGGGCAAATCCGCGCTTCCGGTTATGAAGGCAATATCCGCATTACCGGCAATACCTGTGACATCGGCTCCTTGGAGCATAACCAGAAGCTTTCCGAGCGCCGTGCTAACGCCGTGCGCGATTTCATGGTCAAGAACGGCTTCAATGGCAATGACTTGATGGCACAAGGGCTGGGTGAAACCCAACCGAAATACCCGAATACGGATGCGGAACGCCACAAAAACCGCCGTGTCGACATCGAATATGTGACTTACCAGAACGAGTACAAGAATGAAGTGATCGAACAGGGCGGCACTTCCCGCTCTGATCCGAAAGTCGTCTGGCGCAAGGAACTGATTGCTGAACCGCCACTGTGGGTGCGTCAAGCGCTGCGTAACGTGGCTGACCACAAGCAGACGGTTGACACCTACAAGACTGCCGCCGGTTCGACAGCGACTAATCAGCCACCGACCGCCCACAATGATGCGGCGACAACCACAACAGGCGCGCCGGTCACCGTGGATGTGCTGGCCAATGACACTGACCCGAATGGCGACGTATTGACTATTGCCAGCTTCAACCAGGGCAGCAACGGCAGCGTCACCAAAGTCGGCAATAACCTGGTGTATACGCCGGTCGCCGGTTTCACAGGCACGGATACCTTCACCTATGTTGTCACCGACCCGGCGGGTAACCAAAGCACAGCGACGGTCACCATTACGGTGAATGCGGCCACATCGAATACGCCGGTCGCCAACAACGACACCAGCACCACGACTTCCGGCACGCCGGTCACCGTGGATGTGCTGGCCAATGACACTGACCCGAATGGCGATACGTTGAGCGTTTCCACCTTCACCCAAGGCGGCCACGGCACAGTAACCCAGAACGGCAATAACCTGGTGTATACGCCCGCCACCGATTTCAGCGGCACAGACACCTTCACGTATACCGTGACTGACCCGGCTGGTCACACAGCCACGGGTACGGTGACAGTCATCGTGAATCCTGCGGGGAACCCGAATGCGCCGGTCGCCAACAGCGACAGCGCTGCCACGACTTCCGGTACACCGGTCGCGGTGGATGTGTTGGCCAATGACACCGACCCGAATGGCGATACGTTGAGCATCTCTGCCTTCGGCCAGGGCAGCCATGGCACGGTCACCCAGGATGGCAACAACCTAGTGTATACACCGGCTGACGGCTTTGTCGGGGACGACAGCTTCACCTACACCGTCACTGACCCGGCTGGCAACACGTCGACTGGAACGGTGCATGTCCAGGTGGCGGCTGGTGCCAATATGTCGGCGTCGAACGACACTTACACCATTGAAGCCAACAGTTCGGCCACTTCACTGGGCATTCTGGCCAATGATACGGTTCCTGCTGAAGGCGTGACCATCAGCATTGTCACTGCCCCTTCACACGGTAGTGTGGAAGTCGTCGGCAACCATGTGGAATATACGCCAGATACGGGTTATGTGGGCGGCGACAGCTTCACCTACCAGGTTACGGATAGCACAGGCGCATCCGCCAGTGCATCAGTTGATCTGAATATTGGCGCTTGTACCACATGCAATCCTCTGAAAGCGGAAGATGATTATCTGCTGATTGAGCTGAACGATACGGAAACCAGGACGCTGACCGTGCTGGACAATGATAGTGGCGATGATCTGAAAATCGTGGCTGTCGGCACCCCGCGCTACGGTACGGCGACAATCAGTTCGGATGGCAAGTCAATCCAGTTCACCTTGCGCAGCGGTTACTGTACTGACCATGCCTTCACCTATACCGTGCAGGATAAATATGGCAATCAGACACAAGCGACTGTGGTGATTGACATTGCACCTGCCAACACTGACCCGAACAGCCCTCCGGATTGATTCCAGGCGCTGAACCATAACATAGCCGCAGTGGTGACGCTGCGGCTCTGTTTTTGCTGATCCACCGTTTCACGCCAATGGGCGCTAAGGCAAGGTATATACTAAAGCGACTATTATGGTTGGCGGGAGATGCATCATGCCGGGTGAAGTGGATCTGGATCAGTCAGCGTCAAGCCTGACGGATGAAAAACCAACTGGAAAGCGAAATTTCTGCACTGGAAGTACAGTTAAGCAGTGGCAGGCAACCAGACCTGGACAGCAGGCTGGCACAATTAAAAGGCAGGCTTTCCGAAATCAACAGCATGGAGACGCAGATTGCGGCGGAAAGGAAATCAAGGCTGGGCAATCTGCTGGGAAGCCTGCGAACCCAACGCGCGTTTTCCACGGTGCGCGACATCAAAGAAAACCTGGACTCATTGAATACGGTGCGGGGTCAGGAAGGGACTATTACCGTTGCGGCTGGCGCGGAAGGCGTCGCCCTGTTGCGCAGCAAAAACCGCTGTTTGTTTTGCTGGATGCGGCCGCAGAAGCGTTGAGCGGTCTGTGCGCCAGTGGCGGTGCGGTTTTGCTGACGGCGGCGGAACGTGAGCATTCAGTCCGCCCGGTTTGTCAGCCGCAGGCTCACAGAGTTGAATGACCGGTTGAAGAAATTGACCGGGGCAACGCCCAGAGCCACGCCGGATCTGTCTGCAACACGGGGTAGCCGCCCACCTTGGCACCGTCGGTTGTACCTGCGGCGGTTTCCGGCGTGTTTGCCGGTGCGCAGCTGCTGGGTTTGTCGCTGGATACGCTTAACGGTTTGGCCAAAATGTTGCGGACTGACCGGGAACTGGGCGTGTTTGATTCCGGCGTGGAAGCCCTGACGCTGTTGGGCTATTTGCTGGAATCCAAAGGCAAGGTTGTGGTGGCGGATTCTGTGGTGGGCGGGCAAGTATGGCTGGATGAAGCCTTTGTCCTGCTGGAACAACTTGGTGTCCTGCAAGGCTTGGCCGCCGCAGGCAAGGCAATGCCGGAAGAGGGTGCGGGCGGTTTGCTTAAATCCTCGCTGGAAAGCGCTGACAGTTTGTTGGCGGCGTTGAGCCCCGCCAGCCAGCCCGACGCATTCTGGAGCCAGGTGAAAGGGCAAGCGCTAGCCAACGCCATGAGCGACCGGGAACGCCTGTTCGTTGAACTGAAAGCCCAGACAGTGCAGGTGACGGAAAAAATGGTACAAGAGCCAAAGCATCTACGCGACTGGCGAATTGCAGGTGGCCTACCGTCTGTTCAAACCGGATGATTCGTTGAAAACGTCGGGCGTCATCCTGAAAGCCTCCCGGATAGATGCGGCGCAAATCAGCAAGCTGGGTGCGGCTGAATGGGTTAGCCCAACTGCGTGAGCTTTTGGCGCTGGCTGCGGCGGGTTCAATTCCCGCTGTCAGCGGCGCAGCAAGCTGTACGCCAGCAAGCCCAGGCCTGCGCCGCCCATTCCCCAGCTTAATATCGACACGCCCAGCACGGCTGGCAGTAAGGCGGAGCCAGCTGTCAGCGTGGCGGTGATCAGCAGGCTGCCCCNCGCAATCGCCAGCCGGTTGCCGCGTTGCGCATGGTGCATTTCCTGCCGCAACTGTTCCAGTTGCTGCGATTCCCATTGCAGCTTGAGCTGGTGAAGGGTTGCCTGCTTCATGATGTCGTGCAGCATATTGGGCATGTAGGGCAGGTTTTCCAGCAGTTTGGGCAGGTTTTCCTTGGCGCCGTGCAACAGCGCGCGCACGCCCAATTGTTCATCCATCCAGCGTTCAATGAAGGGTTTGGCGGTCGCCCACAAATCCAGGTCAGGGTAAAGCTGGCNGCCAAGCCNCTCGATGTTCAGCAGGGTCTNTTGCAGCAGCACCAGTTGTGGCTGCACTTCCATATTGAAGCGGCGCGCGGTCTGGAACAGGCGCAGCAGGAAATGGCCGAAGGAAATGTCCTTGATCGGCAGGTTGAAAATCGGCTCGCAGACGGTGCGGATGGCGGATTCGAATTCTTCCACCCGCGTGGTCGGCGGCACCCAGCCGGACTCCACATGCAGTTCCGCCACCCGCTTGTAGTCGCGGTTGAAGAACGCATAGAAATTTTCCGCCAGATAGCGTTTGTCCTCCGGCGCCAGGGTGCCGACGATGCCGAAATCCACTGCCATGTACTGCGGTTCCTGCGGGTTGGCGGCATTGACGAAAATATTGCCCGGGTGCATGTCGGCGTGGANAAAGTTGTGGCGGAACACTTGGGTGAAAAACACTTCCACCCCCAATTCGCCCAACCGTTTGAAGTTGACGCCGAGTTCACGCAGGCGGGGAATGTCACCGACCGGAATGCCGTAAATCCGCTCCATCACCATCACATTGGGGTGGGTGTAGTCCCAGTAGACTTCCGGCACGTACAGCATTTGCGATTGCTCGAAATTGCGGTGCAACTGACTGGCGTTGGCCGCTTCGCGCATCAGGTCGAGTTCATCGAAAATGGTCTTTTCGTATTCGGCGACCACTTCCACTGGGCGCAGGCGGCGGCCTTCCTTCCAGTAACGCTGCACCAGCCGGGCGATGATGTACATCAGCTCCACGTCCTGGCGGATGGTTTTGCGGATGCCGGGGCGCAGCACCTTCACCACCACATCCTGGCCACTCCACAGTTGCGCGGCGTGCACCTGGGCGATGGAGGCGGACGCCATTGGTTCGGTTTCAAAATGCCGGAACACTTCCGTGACCGGCCTGCCGTAAGCCTTTTCGATCATCTGGCGGGACTGCTGGCTGGAAAACGGCGGCACCCGGTCTTGCAGGCGGGTCAGTTCGGCGGCGATGTCATCCGGCAGCAGGTCGCGGCGGGTGGACAGCATTTGCCCGAACTTGATGAAGATCGNGCCGAGGTCTTCGAGCGCGCAACGGATGCGTTCGCCACGCGGGCGGGTTTCCTGTTTGCCCCAGTTCCAGGGCGAAAGGTGGTACAGGAACGCCAGTGGCCGCAGGAAGGGGATGGTGAATACGAGCTCATCCAGCCCGTGACGGATGAAGACACGGTTGATTGTCCACAGGCGCAGCAAGCGGGTGAAAGGTTTCATGCAGTCAGGCCAAACAGGGGAAAGCGCCGCAGTCTACCACATCAGGTCGTCTGGAATTTGATAGTCGGCGTAAGGGTCATCTTCTGGTGTTGCTGGCTGGCTGCTGCCGGTATTTTGCACCAGGATGCAGGCGGCGGCGCGCTGGGCGATTTTTTCCGCGACCTGTTTGGGCACGAGTTCGTAGCCGTCGCCGGACTTGACCAGCGCGATCACGCCATAAGCCAGTTGGTCTTGCAGCCTGGCGGTGAGGTAAACCTTCTTGATTGTGTTGCCATCGGCGAACTGGTAGGCGATGTTGCCCTGTTTGCGGTCGATGCGGTTCATTTCAATCAATTGGCGGATTTGCGCCTGGATGGCTTTCTGTTCGGCCTGTTCGCGTTGCTGGCGGTTAAGCTCGCGGGAGCGTTCAGCCTGATCTTGGCGGCCTGGTCGGCCAGCAGTCTGGCTTCGTCGACCATGACTTCACCGCTTTTCTGCGCCTTTTTCTTGGCCTTGGCGGTTTTTTGTGATCCTGCTTGCGCTGTTCGCGCTCCGCTTTGCTGGCTTTGGACTGGTCGATCAGCCCGGCTTTAAGTAGTTGATCCTTGAGTGACATGAACGAATCCGCTTGCTGAGGGAAGGATGGCGGCAGTATACCAAACGCGGTGATTTCCTGTCGTCGCCAGTTGCAATATCCTTGGGTTTTGGTTTGCAGATTGGATACATGCTGACGGACAACATCCACTTCCATTGTAGCNNCAGACTGGAAAGCCTCTCNCTACCCCAGTTCCACGCCATTATGCTTGCTCGCCAGACCGTCTTCATCGGCGAGCAACATTTCTACTGCCCGGATGCCGACGACCACGACATCCATTCCTGGCACCTGACCGCGTTGCATGATGGCAAACTCGCCGCCTACCTGCGCGTGGTCGACCCCGGCGAAAAATACCCCGAACCCGCCATCGGCAGGGTGCTGACCACCCAAGCCTATCGCCGCACTGGCCTCGGCAAACGCATCATGCAGGTCGCCATCGACAAACTCGCCGAACTCTATCCCGGCCAATCCATCCGCATCAGCGCCCAATCCTACCTGCAAACCTTCTACGAAAATCTCGGTTTCGCTGTCGTCGGCGAAGAATATTGGGAAGAAGGCGTCTCCCACATTGAAATGCTGTACACTCCCTCCACATAAACAACACAAAACGTCATGTATTTGACGTTAACGTTAACCTCTTCTAGCATGGTGTGAAAGGAGTGACTATGGAGCAGAAACTTTGGAGCATCTCCGAACTGGCAGATGAATGTGGCGTCACCACCCGCACCATCCGTTTCTACGAAGACAAGGGGCTACTCCAGCCCCAGCGGGTCGGCAGCAACCGCGTTTACAACTATCAGGATCGCGCCCGCCTGACACTGATCCTGCGTGGCAAGCGGCTGGGTTTTTCGCTGGAAGAGATCGGTGAATTCCTCGCCCTCTACCATACTGAACGCGACCCCGCCCACAGCAGCCAGTTGCGCTACTTGCTGGAAAAATCCAGGCCAAGGTCAGGCAATTGCGCCAGCAACAGCAGGATCTGGAGCAGACCTTGCAGGAACTGACCCGTATCGAAACCGAATGCCTGTCGCATCTGCAAACGCCGGAGAATAACTAGCTTCAAGTACTCACTCCGAACTTACCCCTACCCCCTTCCTCAAGAGCCGAGGGGGAACAAGAAAAAGCCCTTCACCCTTGCGGGGAAGGGTTGGGATGAGGGGATGGAATAACACCATTAGGAGGAGGATATGAAAAGCGTTGTCATTGCCGGGTACGCCCGCACCCCGTTTACCCTCGCCAACAAGGGCGAATTCGTGAAAGTCCGCCCCGACGATCTGGCGACCGCAGCGGTCAGCGGCCTGCTTGCCAAAACCGGCGTCGATGGAAGCGAAATCGAAGACCTGATTCTCGGCTGCGCTTTCCCCGAAGGCGAGCAGGGTTTCAATATGGCGCGGCTGGTCGTGCTGATGGCTGGCTTGCCGCAAGCCGTCGGTGGCGTCACCGTCAATCGTTTCTGCGGCTCCTCCATGCAGGCGATCCACCAAGCCGCCGGAGCTATCCAGATGAATGCCGGGAACGCTTTCATCTGCGCCGGGGTAGAATCCATGACCCGTATCCCCATGACCGGCTTCAACCCGTCGCCCAACCCCAAGCTGTACGAAAAGCTGCCAACTGCCTACATCAGCATGGGGCAAACCGCCGAAATCGTGGCGAAAAGATATGCCATTTCCCGTGA
Organism: Candidatus Thiothrix singaporensis; assembly: GCA_013693955.1. Classification (GTDB taxonomy): domain Bacteria; phylum Pseudomonadota; class Gammaproteobacteria; order Thiotrichales; family Thiotrichaceae; genus Thiothrix; species Thiothrix singaporensis. Next base: position 679,711 of record CP059265.1, read on the forward strand.
AGCGCAGGATGCCTTTGCCGCCGCCAGCCAGNNCAAAGCTGCCGCTGCCCAACTGGCGGGTAGGCTCGCGGATGAAATTATCCCGGTTGGCAAGGTGACGCAGGACGGCTGCATCCGCCCCGGCACGACTGTTGACGTGCTGGCGGGGTTGAAGCCTGCCTTTGACGCCAACGGCACAGTTACGGCAGGCACCGCTTCCCCACTTACCGATGGTGCATCCGCGACCCTGGTATGCAGTGAGGAATTTGCCAAAGCACACGGTCTGCCCATACTTGCCCGTATCCGCAGCATCGCTATTTCCGGTTGTGCGCCTGAAGTCATGGGGCTNGGGCCGGTCGTTTCCAGCCAGAAAGCCCTGCAACGCGCCGGGTTGGGTGCCAGCGACCTCGACATTATTGAGCTGAACGAAGCGTTTGCTTCCCAATCCATCGCTTGCATCCGCGACCTCGGGCTGGACGAAAGCAGGATCAACCTTGACGGTGGCGCTATCGCCATCGGCCATCCGCTCGGTGCCACTGGCGCACGCATTACCGGCAAGGCCGCCGCTTTGCTGAAACGCGAAGGCAAACAGTTTGCGCTCGCCACCCAATGCATCGGCGGAGGGCAAGGTATCGCAACCATACTGGAGGCCGTGTGATGAATATCCAGAAAGTTGCTGTCATCGGTGCAGGCGTAATGGGTGCAGGCATTGCCGCCCACATCGCCAACGCCGGAACCCCAGTCCTGTTGCTCGATATCGTGCCGGAAGGTGCAACCGATCGCAGCCAGATTGCCAAATCCGCCATCGGCAAAATGCTCAAGGCTGACCCCGCGCCATTCATGCACAAAAAGAATGCCCGCCTCGTCACCCCCGGCAATATCGAAGACGATCTGGAAGCGTTGCGCGATTGCGACTGGATTATCGAAGCCGTGATTGAACGCCTGGCCATCAAGCAGGATTTGTACCGCAAGCTGGCGCAGGTGCGCAAAGCAGACGCCATCGTGTCGTCCAATACTTCTTCCATTCCATTGCACGAACTGGTAGCTGGCCTGCCGGAAGACTTCGCCGCGCATTTCATGATCACCCATTTCTTCAACCCGCCGCGCTATATGCGCCTGCTGGAAGTCGTCACTACCGAGCAAACCGATCCAGATGCGGCTGACAAAATCCGCACTTACGCTGATCTGAAACTGGGCAAGGGCGTGGTGCCATGCAAGGACACGCCCGGATTCATCGCCAACCGCATCGGCATTTTCTGGATACAAACCGCGATTCAGGAAGCGATTGCGCTCGGCCTGACGGTGGAGGAAGCGGACGCCGTGGTCGGCAGGCCGATGGGCATTCCCAAAACCGGCGTGTTCGGTCTGTCCGATCTGGTAGGGATCGACCTGATGCCGCATTTGATGCGCAGCATGAACCGCAGCCTGCCGCCGGACGATCTGCTNGCTGAAAAAGCCAGTGTGCCGTTGCTGATCCAGAACATGATTGAAACCGGTTATACCGGGCGCAAAGGCAAGGGCGGTTTCTACCGCCTCAACCGCGACGGCGGGCAAAAGGTCAAGGAGTCCATCAATCTGCAAACCGGCGAATACAGCCTTTCGCAGCCTGCCAGACTGGAAAGTGTGAAAGCGGCGAAAGAAGGCGGTTTGCAGGCCTTGGTTTCACACCTCGACAAAGGTGGGCAGTACGCTTGGAAAGTGTTGTTGCAAACCCTGCACTACGCCGCTGCGTTGGTGCCGGAAATTGCCGACGACATTTGTGCCGTCAACACTGCGATGAAGCTTGGCTACAACTGGAAATACGGNCCGTTTGAGCTGATTGATCAGTTGGGAGCGGAAGCTTTCGCCCAACGTCTGCAAGCCGACGGCATGAGTGTGCCGCCATTACTGGAAAAAGCGCGCAAGCATGGTTTCTATCAGCATGAAGCGGACGAAACCCTCTACCTGCAACCCGATGGCAGCTACATCCCCTTGCAACGTCCCCCTGGTGTTCTGCTGCTGGCCGACATCAAACGTCATGCTGAACCGCTGCTGGAAAACGACGCTGCCAGCTTGTGGGATATTGGCGATGGTGTCGCCTGCCTCGAATTCCATAGCAAGTTGAATTCCCTTGACCCACAAATTTTGGAAATGATTGAGGAAACGGTCGAGTTCATTCCACGTCATCACAAAGCACTGGTCATCTACAACGAAGGCAGCAATTTCTCCGCAGGTAATCTCGGCCTGCTGGTCTTCGCCGCCAAATTGGGTGGTTGGGATGAAGTGGATGGCATCGTGCGCGCAGGCCAGCAAGCTTACAAAAGNCTCAAATATGCGCCTTTTCCCGTGATTGGCGCGCCTTTTGGTTTGGCGCTGGGCGGCGCTTGCGAAATCCTGCTACATTGCGACGCGCTGCAAGCCCATGCGGAAACCTACGTCGGGCTGGTGGAAACCGGTGTTGGCCTGATTCCCGGCTGGGGCGGCTGCAAGGAAATGCTGCACCGCTGGGGCAGCAACCCCCGCTTCCCGCGTGGCTTGCCTGCGGTGCTGAAGTGCTTCGAAATCATCAGTGTGGCGACGGTCGCCAAGTCCGCGTTTGAGGCTAAGGATTACCTGTTCCTGCGTCCAACCGACGGCATCAGCATGAACCGTGACCGCCTGCTGGCTGACGCCAAGATGCGGGCGTTGGCGATGGTGGATGGCTACCAGCCGCCGGAACCTCCTGTTTTCCACTTGCCCGGCCTGACTGCGAAAGTGGCGATGGCAATGGCTGTCAGTGATTTCCGTGCACAAGGCAAAGCGACCGACTACGACGTAGTGATTGCAGATGCACTGGCAACGGTGCTCAGTGGCGGTGATGCCGACATGACCGACACCTTGAGCGAAGACGACCTGTTGGATCTGGAATTCGCGCAGTTTGCCCAACTGGTGCGCAAACCGGAAACATTGGCGCGTGCANNGCACATGCTCGAAACCGGCAAACCGCTGAGGAACTGAGATGGAAACCTTGCATGGCAAAACCCTGTTCATCACCGGCGGCAGCCGTGGCATCGGTCTGGCGATTGCGCTGCAAGCCGCCCGTGAAGGTGCGAATGTTGCCATCGCCGCCAAAACCGCCGAAGCGAATCCGAAACTGCCTGGCACCATCTACACCGCCGCCGCCGAAATCGAAGCGGCTGGCGGTAAAGCTTTGCCATTGCAGGCCGACATCCGTGATGAGGCGCAAGTCCGCGAAGCAGTGCAACAAGCGGTCGCAACGTTTGGCGGCATCGACATCCTGGTCAATAACGCCAGCGCCATCAGCCTGAGCAGTACGCTGGAAACCTCCATGAAGCGCTACGACCTGATGCAGCAGGTCAATGCGCGAGGCACTTTCCTGGTGTCGCAAGCCTGCCTACCGCATTTGCTGCAAGCACCGAACCCGCACATCCTCACGCTGTCGCCGCCACTGGCGATGCAGCCCAAATGGTTTGCCCCGCATCTGGCCTATACCCTGGCGAAATATGGCATGAGCCTGTGTGTGTTGGGCATGGCGGAAGAGTTTCGCGGGCGTGTCGCGGTCAATGCATTGTGGCCGCGCACCGTGATCCTGACCGCCGCCATCCAGATGCTTGGGGGTAGGGTGCAGCCGGAGATGTGCCGCAAACCGGCTATTGTGGCCGATGCGGCATGCTGGGTTCTTAAACAGGATGCGCGCCAGCATACTGGCCATTTCCACCTCGATGAGGAGGTGCTGCGGGCAACGGGTGTGACCGATTTTGCAGCGTATGCTGTCCGCCCCGGTTCAACCTTGGTAACTGATTTGTTTCTGGATAGCTGAAGGGCGGGGCATTAAGATGTCAGGATCATGACAACCCGGCGCAGCGGGTAAAGGAGGAGGATATGGAGAAATTATGGCTGCGTAATTACCCGCCACAAGTTCCGGCGGAAATCGACATCGGACAGTACGCTTCGCTGGCGGATTTGTTTCACCGCAGCGTCGCCAAATACCATGGCCGCCCCGCTTACAGCAATCTGGGGAAAGTGCTGCGTTATGCCGAAGTGGATGCGTTGACCCGGCAGTTTGCCGCCTACCTGATTCACGGTGCCGGTTTGCAGCCGGGTGACCGGGTCGCCATTATGATGCCCAATCTCCTGCAATACCCGATTGTGCTGTTCGCCGCTTTGCGCGCCGGGCTGGTCGTGGTCAACACCAACCCGCTCTATACCGACCGGGAACTGGAGCACCAGCTGAAGGATTCCGGNGCCAAGGCCATCGTCATNCTGGCCAATTTCGCCCACACGCTGGAAGCGGTGATGGACGAAGTGGACATCAAAACTGTCATCACCACTGAAATCGGTGACCTGCTGGGCTTNCCCAAATCGCTGCTGGTCAATGCTGTTGTCAAACATGTGAANAAAATGGTTCCGGCCTACCGTCTGCCGGAAGCCATCAGCTTCAACCAGGCGTTGCGGCTGGGCAAGCAATATGCCTCCAGCTACCAGGATGCGCAGCCAGGGCATGAGGATATTGCGTTCCTGCAATACACCGGCGGCACCACTGGCATCGCCAAGGGCGCGGCGCTGACCCACCGCAACTTGCTGGCCAATATGTTGCAGGCCGACGCTTGNGATAAAGGCTATCTGGAACACGGCAAGGAAGTGTTCATCACCGCTTTGCCGCTTTACCATGTGTTTGCCCTCACTGCTAATGCGCTGTTTGCGATGGAAGTTGGGGCGAAAAATGTCCTGATCACCAACCCACGCGATCTGCCCGCCTTCATCAAGGATTTGCAGAAAGAGCCGTTCACCTTCATCACCGGGGTCAACACCTTGTACAACGCGCTGCTGAACCGGCCAGAAATCAAAGCGGTGGATTTTTCCCGCCTGAAGATTGCGCTGGGCGGCGGGATGGCGGTGCAAAAGTCGGTGGCGGAACGCTGGAAAGCCTTGACCGGTACGATCCTGCTGGAAGCTTACGGGCTGACGGAAACCTCCCCGGCGGTGTGCATCAACCCCGTCACCTTGCAGGATTACAACGGCATGATCGGCTTGCCAATCCCCTCCACGGAAATCTCGATCCGCGANCCGGACGGCAACGAGCTGGGGGTAGGGGACGAGGGCGAATTATGGGTGCGAAANCAGGTCATGCAGGGTTACTGGCGGCGTCCGGATGAAACTGCCCGGGTGATGCCGGGTGATGGCTGGCTGCGCACCGGCGATGTGGCGGTGGTTGACGGGCAGGGTTTCGTCAAGCTGGTTGACCGTATCAAGGACATGGTGCTGGTGTCCGGCTTCAATGTGTATCCGAATGAAGTGGAAGACGTGCTCGCTGCCCATCCCAAGGTGCTTGAAGCGGGCGTGATTGGCGTTGCGGACGAACATTCCGGCGAATTGGTGAAGGCTTTCATCGTCAAGAAGGATGAAAGCCTGACGCTGGAGGAACTGCGTGATTACTGCCGCCAACAGCTTTCCGCCTACAAATGCCCGAAGCAGGTGGTGTTCGTGGATACGCTGCCGAAAAGCAATGTGGGCAAGATACTGCGGAAGGAATTGCGCAAGCTGTAAGCGGTCAGCCTGAGGTCAATGGGATTCCTGGTAACGCCGGATCAGTTGCAGCACTGCCTCCAATTGTTCCAGCGGCGTATGGAAATGCGGCGATAGCCGGACGCCGCCGCCCCGCAGCGCACAGAATACCTGGTTGGCCTGCAAGTGGTGGAACAACGCTTCCGTATCCGCTCCCGCCGGTCGGAAAGTGAGGATGCCCGAGCGCCGGTGTGGGCGTAAGTCACTGAGGATTTCAATGCCCGGCAAGGTTTGCAGGTTGTCCGCCAAGTACGCGATTTTGGCAGAAACCTGCCGCCAGACCGTTTCCATGCCGATTTCCAGCAACAGGCCGAGGCTGGCGTTGAGGGCGTGGATGCCCAACATGCTGGGGCTGCCGCATTCGAAGCGCCGCGCGTGGGGAAAAGGGACACAGCTTTCCACGCTGTAATCCGTCATATCCGCCGCCATATGCCAGCCGTACTGGGTCAGACTGAGCTGTTCCAGGATTTCGCGGCGCACGTAGAACAGGCCGAGTCCTTCCGGCCNCAGCATCCACTTGTGGCCGTCGGCGGCGGCGAAATCGGCGTTGACGGCCTGTGCGTCGAAGGGGATGACGCCCAGTTGCTGGATGGCGTCGATGCAGAACAGGATGCCGCGCTGACGGCAAAATCCGCCGATTTTCGCCAAGTCCATACGCAGCCCGTTGGCGTATTGCACGGCGCTGACGCTGACCAGCCGGGTGCGCGCATCGCACAGCGCCAGCAGCGCGTCTTCCGGCTCCCCTTCACACGCCGTCAGGTCGAGCTGGCGGAATTCCACACCCTTGTTCGCCAATGACGCCCAGACAAAACGGTTGGAGGGAAATTCTTGGCGGATGCCGACCACATTGTCGCCCGCTTGCCAGTCCAGCCCGTAGGCGACGAAAGACAGTCCTTCCGATGTATTTTTCACCAGTGCAATGTCGTCGGGTGACGGGGCGTTGAACAGGCGTTGTGCTTTTTCCCGCAAGACTTGTTCCACTTCCAGCCATTGCGGGTAGCGCAGCGAACCCTGACGGGCATTTTCTTCGGCAAACGCCTGGATGGCGTCCACCGTCACCTGTGGCCAGGGGGCGACCGCCGCATGGTTCAGATGGATCAGGCTGGTGTGGACAGGGAATGGTTGGTTCAGGTCAGTCATGCAGGGGTATCCGGGTGAAAAAGGGTTCGTCTGAGTTTACCGCCATGTCAGGCCAACGCCCAGATTGTCACAATTGTCAGGTTGGGGCTGAACTGCTGATGAAGCTGTCACCACCTGACGTTGTTCCTGTCGTAATCTGACAGAGGCTCTCCGGCAGGTATCGGTGTGAAATTTTATATTTCACTTAATTTTCATGTGGTTATGATCTATTGGTAGGCTTGGCACAGGCGTTGCAATATATTCTGCAACTCGCCAGTCAGAACGGCGCAACAGCTAAAAAAGAAATTTATCAGCAAGCCCCAAGAGGCAGAGAGCAGGCTTAAACATCAATAACAATAAAACGCCTGACCATGTCTCGACTCCTCTAGCCCCCGTCCACAAGATGGGGGTTTTTATTTGAAGCTCGGTTACGCAACCACCTGCAGTTGATGCTTTGGAGCCTGAAAGAAAATGGCCGGATTCAGTCCGAAGCGCAGGGACAGCGCCTGTATGTGTTCACGGGTCAGCTTGCGGGAGCCGTTCAGGATCATGGAAACCAGGCTTTTGCTGCCGATCTCGTCCTTCAGGTCATCGGCCTTGAGCTGGTACTGGTCGATCAGGGTGCGCAGCACGGCAACGCCATCATCCAGCTGGGCAAGCTGCTGGTTGAAAGCCGCAAATTCCGGTGCGGTGTTTTCCCATTCCTCAATGCTGTTGGCGAGCACGGCAATCAGGGCGCGGTGTTCGTCGTAGTCTTCGATCAGTTCATCCATCAATGCCAGGGCGTTTTCATAGTCGGCGTCATTCCTGATTTCCGTGATGAAACCAGCTTCTTCAAACAGCGCCTTGGCTTTGCTTTTGACAGTGGCGAATCCATCAATCAGTCTCCTTTGCATACTTTTTGCAAAGCTTGTCGTATTCAGCATGGGTGACTATGTGTTTCACGTACATGCGGTTGTCGCGGAACTCAATGAAAGCCAGTAAGCGCAGGTTGTTGCCGCCGATGTCGATGACCCACCATTTATCCTTGAAGCGGAAGTTGTCCAGGCTGGGGAAAACGGTTTTCAGATCCAGTGGGGTCGGGAAAGTGCCGTTACGGAGTGTCTTGTAGGCGGCTTCGATTGCCGCTGCGTCATTGGGGTACTTTCTGATCGCCTCGTTGAAAGGTCTTCTGGATATGAGATGCAAGACTGCGCTCCTGCTTCACTATATGTGAACTATAACGGGAGGCAGTGAGCTTCACAATATGTGAATGGATGGTGGAGCTTTCTTGGAGGGAAAGATTCTTTCACTGCACAGGCTGCTTTTAGTTGCTTCTTATGGCTATACCGGATAATGAATTTCTTTCTACGGAGTTGAAAGTATGTTCATCAGACACAAAAACCTTGTTGTGATTATAGAATAGTCAATAATCCTTGGGTTTGGTGGGGTGTCATGTTCGGTGGTTTCAACTACGGTATTACTTTCCAACAATAACTGATCTTTTTTAGTGTCAAAAGCAATTCCAATTATTGACCTCTTCGCCGGTCCTGGTGGATTAGGCGAAGGTTTTTCTTCATTGAAGAAGCCGACGGGTGAACCTGTCTTTAATATCAAGGTATCAATTGAAAAAGATTCTGTGGCTCACAGGACTTTATCCCTGCGTACAATATATCGTTGTTTTGGGAAAGGAAAAGTCCCCGATAGTTATTATGATTACATTAGGGGTAATATATCGCGTATTGATTTTGAAAATAAAGTGGAAATCAGGGATGCTGCAAACCTTGCAAATCAAGAAGCGCATTGCGCTACATTAGGAGAGACTCCTGATGATGAAATAGATAAATGGATAACGGATGGTTTGCGAGGTGCTTCAGACTGGGTATTGATTGGTGGNCCACCTTGTCAGGCTTACTCTTTGGTTGGACGCGCCAGAATGAGNGGGGCTGATCCATGCGCGTTTGAACAGGATCACCGTCATTTGCTTTATAGGGAATATTTGAGAATTATCAGGAAGTTTCAGCCAACAATTTTTGTCATGGAGAATGTCAAAGGCATTCTTTCTTCCACTCTTTCCGGATCATTGATCTTTGAAAAGATAATAGCTGATCTTTCGTCTCCAGGTGGCAATGCTGATTATGAATTGAAGTCATTCGTGATGGATGAGGGATATTCTAACTCATTGTTGCCAAAAGATTTTATCATTGCTTCCGAAAATTATGGTATTCCACAGGCCAGACATCGGGTGATATTGCTTGGCATAAGGAAAGGCTTGGCTATATCAGAATTCAAAAGACTCTCTCAGCAATCTCCTTCAACCAATATTAGGCAAACCATTTCCGGATTGCCTTCAATACGTAGCAAGCTTTCAAGGGANAAAGACTCATTCATGAAATGGCTTGCGACTCTGGAACAAGCGAAGGCGTTTATCCAGTTTTGGGCTAATTCGGTAGCTGATAGCGTTTATCACGTAATGGAAAATGCTGTGAGGGATGCGTCCCAATATGAGTCAGGTGGTGACAGCTTTATTCCGGTTTTGCCTAATTTTAGTGGAATGCCATCATATCTGAGAATGTGGTTTGAAGATGAAAGGCTTGGTGGGGTAATTCAACATGAAAGTAGGGCGCATATGGGTAGTGATCTCCAACGCTATTTATTTGCGGCAAGTTATGCCCGTGTAACTGGATTGTCTCCCAAACTAGGACAGTTTCCTCCGTTATTACTTCCAAAACATCGCAATATCAATGAAAAAGAGGTTCCTTTTGTAGACCGTTTTAGGGTTCAGGTCGATCATATGTCATCCACTACCGTAGTTTCACATATTTCCAAGGATGGACATTATTATATTCACTATGAACCAAGTCAATGCAGAAGCCTGACAGTTAGGGAAGCCGCTAGGCTACAAACATTCCCGGATAATTANTTTTTCGAGGGCAACCGGACGCAACAATATATACAGGTAGGAAATGCTGTACCACCATTATTGGCAAAACAACTAGCCGAAATTGTTGCTGAGTTATTGGGGTGTGCTGTTGCCTGAAAAACTGTTTGTTTTGGGAGCCTATTTTAGAAACAGCCATGAACCAAGATTGCTCTGTACACGATAATTTTTCTCGCAGTCCTGTAAGTGCTTGATTTGTCTATCTTGTGAGTAAAATTCATTAACTGAAAATAAATGACTTACATTCGTTCAGGAATTTTTATCGTGTACAGAACCAAGATTGCCACTTGGTACTTTGGTAGAACAGGTCGGGTTTACCGGGGATTACCCTGCATGAAGCATGCGGTGAATCTTGAGTTCAGGTTTTGTATTTTTACCCCTAATGCCGGACATCATCCGGCTTCGGGTAGCGGGGTCAACGATGTCCATTCCTAGACGGGGATAATCTCTTCTGTTCTGACCTCTGGAATCTTACTGGATCTGAGGCCGGAATACTGACGCTTTGACAGGATATTCCAGCACTCTCTCTNTTTCGCCCATTCAGAAATCATTTTCTCCATGGCAGAAGAATGCAATTCCTTGTGAACTTCATCCGCCAAGACAAGTATCTGCTCGCTAAGCTTTCCAGAAATCCCCTGGTTTTTCCAGATCATGTCCAGATCTATCTGTTTGCCTATCAGCATGGACATTACAGATACGGTATAAGCCGTAATGTTGGCCTGAAATGCGGGAAATTTCGGGCGGATCAGCTTATGCGCAGACTTGAACAGGATGACTTTTGCAATCATGCGTTTGTACTCGGTCACATCAGGAGTGTATTGCCCTCCTTCTTTTTCCTTTGCTGCAATGACTTCCATGAATGCTACGAAGTTTTTCTGCCCACCCAGACTGACCAGATCGGGAACCTGATCCCATGCCCCCAAGAATTTGGCAAGGTCAGTCTTGGTTATCCGGCGGGAGTTAGGTATCAGTGTCTTGAGGCGCTGGATGCCCGCAGGTGTTTTTCCTTCGCGTTCCAGCATGACCTTGTAACTGCCTGCTGCACGCTCGTAAAACCAGCGGCTGACTCCATCAGGGCAGAAAGTATTGTTTGCCAGTTTCTCCAGTTCCACATGGAAAGGCTTGTTCGCTGACAGGTCTGATTGCTTGACGGCATTCTGGCTATTTGCATAGCGTGAAATATCCGAAATAAGGGTTTCTTCCTGCACATCATCCGTCTGGCGCAGGACAATGACCTTTGCGGGAACCCTGACCTTTTTCAGGTCAATGCTAGGATATTTCTNTTTGGTAAAGAACATGGATGCTGTTGTTTGCCCGCCATTCACAATCTGCATTCCCTTGAGCCAAGCAATGCCCGGACTACCATCATCAGTGCGGGTCAACCGGATGTCATCGGCAATTACAACGATTCCATTGTTGTACGCCATGAAGCGTTCCGGCTGATCCCGTAATGTATCCCTGATACCCTTGTTGACTTTACCTGTCTGGCTCAGGAAAGAACGTACATTGGCCTCAAGGATACGATGACCATATTTCTCGTAAAGAAAGCGCAGTGCTTCACCGGGAACTACTGTCATTGCGTAATCATATTCGTCCACTTCATTGGGAACCCAAATACATGGCAATGCATCACCTGAAATATCCTCAAAATTGACTTCAAGCTCGTCCCTTGGTTTTCCTTCCTGCCAGTGATTGAAAAGGCGTTCAATGTCCATGGCTTCAAGTCTGATGGTTTTGCCCTGGATTTCACGTGATTTGAACAACTTGGTTTTGACCTTGCGATCAGTCAGTACATAAATGCGGATTTGCTCAAGCTCGGCATAGGTATTCTGGATCGTCAATACCAAGGGGTAGGCATCACTCGATTCATCCATTTTGCTTGCCAGTTTGCCATTGACACACATGCCAAGAAACCGGGCGCATTGCTCCGCTGCTTTGACTGTCTCGGAATCAGGAATGTTTTCAATCTGATCGACGTTCCCATAAAGACTGACATACAGATCAAGCTGATCCATGTCTTCAGATATGGCGTAGCCACTCAAACGCAGATTTGCACTTCCGACTTTTGCAGAGTAGTGGCAAATCTGGGGTTCAAAGGTCATACCAATCTCGGACATATGGTGGGTTACAATCTCGGTAAACACCAATTCAGCAAAAGGCATTGGCTCCCCTGGCTCAGCCGCACGGCTCGCCATTTCCTCACGTATTTCACGTTGTGTTTGTTGAAGGAACTCAATCAATTCCATCTGGAACCACCCCTGTTTTCATGATTATTTCGGCAAGCCCGACCTGATAATTTACCAATCTGTCGAGATCAATTTCGTATCGTACCTGATGGATTCCAGCAGGCACATTGCCCGGAACAAGCCTCGGAAAAGTTTCATCGACCAGTAAGAAGCGTTCATCTGCTTCTGCAAACTGGCGTACATAATGCTCTGCATGAACATCAAGATAACCCGCAAACAACAAGATCATATTGAAACGGCTCAGTGCATGGGCATCAGGGGAAAGCCTCTGGCGCAGGGCATCAACACGCTGTGGCAATGTCTGACCATGGATCCCAGTTGCAAAGCGGCAACCACAGACAAACAGGGGATGCCTGACCGAATCATCCAATTGTTCCAGTGACATGATGCGTGCAGGAAATCCATTTGATGCCAGTGTGCTTTTCACTTCAACAGCACCAGTACCAAGTTCAAAATCCTGTAAACCATGTACAGNGCCTCTCCATGCATCTACTACTGTATGCAGTGGCAAGCCTGAATTCAGCAGAATTTCCAGAAAACGTAACTCACCGGCCAAGCCAAGTTCGGCAGACAAACTCAACGCCTCGTGGTTTTTCTGCATGAACTCCTGCCATGTGTGAAGCCTGCCGATAAAAAGCTGGTAGAGTTCCAGTTCTCCCTTTTCTGTGTTCCTGGTTATCAGGTCAACAATATCGACTACCATCCGGGTGAAGAGTTCTTGGCTAGCTTCAGGATGTCTGGCTAGAGCAAGCCATCTGTCAGAGTTTCCGATGGAAATCCTTTCAACGCCGAACCCCTTGGCTTGTGGCAAGGCAGATACAGTGGGTAGGGCTATTGACCTGAATCCAATGAGTAGAGCTTCAAGATTTGCAGGATAATGGCGACCTGCCTGCAAATTGCAGTTGCCATTAAATGAAATGGGAATACTTCGCCAACCTTCCGGCTCGACAAGACTTTCCAAAGCTCGCCATGCTGCAAGGATTCCAGCATCACTCGGCAGCACCATATTCCTGCTCCCAAAGTACGTTGTTGACTTTGTATTCCACCTTGGTTCCAGATTTGCTACCGGGAAAACTTATTCCGAAAGCAACAACAGGAGACATTTCATCAGAAAAATCAATTCCTGACTTTTCCGGGTCAAGCAGGTATAACAGCAACAAACCTCGCTCAGGGTGTGCGGGAACACCATCAGCACCAAAGCCACGAATCCTGCGAATTGAGATGCCATTGGGAACAGTAGGTTCAGTCTTGTTCTTCAAACGGCCAGGATCTTCATGCCAAGTTTTTCTGGTATCAGCGAGTGCTGCCTGCCACGCCTCGTCGTCCAGATCCAAAGCCTCATCTCTTGGAGATAGCAGGCGTCCAATAGCATAACGGTCAGTAATATTACTTTCTCTGGCTCGAACCATTTTCTTTACTGAATATTCCCCAATCCGCCACGGGTTCTCCTCCATTCNCCCACCAATTACCGCGATAGTCCATTCAGTAAGTTCATTTTCTTTTGCCATCGATGCAATGAACTCAGCCAGCAAATTACTATTAACCTTGTATGCTTCCTTGTGAGTCCTATAGTTTTCAAGGAAATCTGTTACATGGACATGGGAAGCCCTCTGCCAGCAAACACCATTCCAAGTGGTCTTTTTTCCATTACGCATTTGATCTGGAATTGACTGTGGCTTACCCATCCGTTCAACTAGTCTGTTAAGTGCCTGAAAGTTTTTTTCTACAACATCCTTGTCTTTGAAAAGGGAAACGGTCTCAACAATAGAGCCACTGAATGACAGCCAAAGACTTCTGGCTGAGCGCATTTTCAGGTGGGATGTCACCAGCAATACAGGATGGGATTTCACTTTCAACCCATATTCTCTTGGAATGCTACCACTGGCTGACATGATGTCAAACTCTTCGCGAAGTTCTTCAGAAGCGTCAGCAATATGCTGGAACCACTCAATCAGGTCGCTGGTTGTATACAGGCGGCACAAATCCAGATAACCCGGACGGTAGCCAAACCATCGCCCCATCTGCATCAAGGTGTCATACATGCGTGATGCCCGCAGGAAGTAGCTGATACACAGACCTTCCAGCGTTAGTCCCCGAGCAAGTTTGTCGCCACCGATGGCAATAACTTTGAGGCCACCTGCACTATCAGCATAGTCCAGCGCATCCTTGGCAGTCCCATTGATCATTCTTACGTTGATTTCACCAACGACATCCGGCAACAGTTCTTCTATTTGCTGCCATGTAACAGGTTTGGCTTTTACCAGTTCAGGCCATTGCTGGATAATTCTATTTGTCGTTGACAGGAAATCAGATTCCCATAATGTTTTGATTCTCAGCAAAACGGATTCATGGTTGATCCTTCTGCGTAACCTTTGCTTAATATGACGAAGATATGTTTCAACCTGCTCATGAACATCCTTCTGGACAGCATTAAAACGGGTTACATGTACCAGCATGGAACTGTGTTCATCCTGCTGTCCCCTCAAATTCCTGATGGCACATGCGAGAATGAAAGCATCAATTGCTTCTTGTAATGACTCCGGCATTCCGTGTTCAGAGTGGTGGCGAGGTTTATGGCTGCTCCGATGCTTGAGCGGCATCCAGCCCGTTTTACAGTCATCTGTACAGTGATCATTAACTTCCTTGACCAACGGTAAGCCTTCTTGGGCTTTGTCAGCAGAATTCAGGCCAAAGACACGGGNCATATCAACATAGTTTGATGGGGCTGCCAGATTGATAATGAATGCCGAAGGAAAAAGGTCTTCACCTTCTTCTGGAGTTGCACCACGCTCATGAATGAAAATATTTGCAAATGGCGTAGCTGTATAGCCCACATAAGCTTTGCGCTGAAAAGAGTACAGTATTTTGCGGATCAGGCTGTTGATAGCTGTTGGCTGATGCTCTTCATCGGGTGTTCCATCCTCTTTACAACATTTTCNTCCAGTATCAACAGACGCATTGTCGGCCTCATCATCAATAATCAGTAAAGGGAGTCTTGTGACGACCTTTCTTCCAGATTCAGCATCCATACTGTCAGCAACATGATCGTTTATCCATTTATGGAGGCGACTCAAAACAGTTTTGTTTTTCTTGACTACAAACAACCACGGTCTTTGTTCGGGTGAAACGCCTAACTGATTAGCTATGCGAGTATTAAAGTCCCCTTTTTCTGAACGGTCTGTGACATACTGTGGACGAATATCAAAGTTGGGGTTGATTGTTCCAACTCCAATAGCCCGTACCTTTTCCTCGCGAAGTGGGCTGGTTTCAAAACCGAGGAAGCCCTCATCCAGTCGCATCTGAGTCTGTGATCGCAGGTTATTGTGCATCCCCGCAAGAACAATGATGATTTTGTAACCCGCATCCGCTGCTTTGCAAATCAATCCAGTATAGTTGCCTGTCTTGCCTGACTGTACATGTCCCACAACAAGGCCACGCCGATCCCAAGCATCCTGTCGTTCAGGGTCTTCCAACAGGCCAAGAATTTCGTCTGTAACGTTATCCAGTTTATCTGCTGCTATCCATCCCAAACGCCCTTCCTGCCATTCCCGATAGCGCTGCCAATAACGCCAGTCTCTTTTACGTTCTGGCCTCAACCAATCCTTGTGACCTTCATCATTTTTTAGGAGACTGTCCTTACCAATCCATATGCTGAAACGTCGAATCAGTTCATCAGATACTGCGTCGTGGTCAAGGTCAACTTTACATTCCGGCATAATGCCCAAAACCATTTCAACATTCTGGGCAATAACATCTGCTGTAATCGAAGATTTGTCCGGCCTCCGTTGCAGCATTTCCTGCACCATTTTGACAACGCTTTGTTTGTTGGCTTCTCCAATGGATGACATCTGTTATTTCCCTTTTCAAATGGTGTCAGGCAATGCCGCGACAAGTTCTGGATAATTCTGGAATGGTTCGCTCTGCAACAGGCGTTCACGCGCCAAGGCTGGTGACATGCCTTTCAACTGAACCATGTTGCTGTAAAGTATTTCCAGTATGTTGACTACTTCTGTCTGTGGCTCCTCGGCAAACCCGGTTCGTGGAGCCTCCTTGTTTTCGGCTGTATCCAGCCAGATACGCTGCACCGGTACGGTTTCTTCAATGACCCGCAGCATGACTCTGATCTGCGGCAACAGGCTCCCTGCATCCTCCAGCACGGCACGGACAGCAGGATGATCCGTATCAATACGGTAACGCATTCCCCCAGTGAAATGTTCCGTTTTCCAGGCCTGTATTACACTGGAGCCATTTTTCAGGCGTGGAATTTGCCCACGATGAACAAAGGCTTTTCTTGCACGGGCGCGGGTTTCTTCTGCGAAACGTATCAGCCAGCCTCGCAATGCAACTGGAGGGCGGGCAGTCGATTTGCGAATATCAATTTTCCATTCTGTATCAGCCGAGTTGGGAATATCCAGCCGGATTCTCGCCAACCGATGGGCTTCATCCTTTGTCCATGAGCGTCCAGTTCCCAAGCCAAGCCAGCTCCCTGCAACCAGCAGGCGCTTGTTGCGGTAGACATAGAAACCCTGCTGTGCAGTCCAGCCATCCGACCCTTGGGCAGAGTCAAACTCCGCTGGTGACAGCTTGTCCTTGTGCGGGAGAACGTGGCACTCAATTTCTACTCTTGGAGCAAGAGGATTTGTTTCTGCTGGTGAATGCCAAGGCTTGCCGGGATGACCAGACAGAAAAGGATCCCACGGTTTGACTGACTTGCCATTTATACGCAGGATAAATGAACGGGTGTTTTCCAGATAGCGGTGGAATACCATCGCCAAGTGCCGCTCAACCCGGTCAATCAGGTCAAGAAAATCCTGGTCACTGAATCCATCCGTCACAATCCGATCAAGCAGTTCCCAGATCACAAGAGTACCGTTTCTCACTTCTTTCAGCGGAGCCAGAATATGTTCAGAACCTTCAGCCACTCCTTCAAGCAGGTGCCAGCCATCATCAGTGCTTGCAGCTAATACATCCAGATCCCAGTAAAGTGACTGCAAACCGTCAGCACCGATGGATGCAACTGTCAAACGGCGACACTGTGAAAAGGATGCAGTTTTCAACCCCAGTCCAAAACGCCCGAGATCATCGGCGCTGCGTTGTTCCAACGGGTTCTTTTCCCCAAGTCTCATGGCCTTGTCCAATGCTGCGGCGCTCATTCCATTACCATCATCTTGGACTTCTATACGACTTTCCTTGCCTGACCAGACAAAACGTAGATCAATGGTTTNTGCCTGGGCGGCAATGCTGTTGTCAATGATGTCAGCCAGTGCAGTCGCAGTGTTGTATCCCAACCNCCGTAATGCCTCGATCATGGCGCTGGCGCGTGGTGGTGCATGGCGGGAGTTTTTCATGGTCATGATTGCTTCAGTCTTCGGATAACAGTGTTGAGTTTGCAAAGGGTTCCAAGATTTCACAACGGGTTGGATGTTGTAATCTTAAGAGTCCTTTAGATTCAATCTGACGAATTCTCTCTCTCGTTACGTTGAATATTTGGCCAATTTCTTCAAGAGTCATTTCTTCTCCATCAAGGCCAAATCGTAACCGGATTACTTCTGAAACCCTTTCACCTAAACTATTTACAGCCTCCCCAATCAGCTTTGTCAGCTCAGCATCAGAAGCCATCTGATCAGGTTTGAATTCATTGCTGACATCACTCAGGTAATCCAGTGGATTTTCGGGTAAGTCATCAAACAGAATACAATCTGAAGAAGTGCGGATTTTGAGAATTTTCCCAATTTGTTCTGTTGTTCTGCCAACAGCTTCTGCTATATGTTCAATGGCGACTTCCTTTTCATATTTGTATGCGAGATCACGTTCGACACGACTGACTGCATTTATGGACTCAATCATGTGAACAGGTACGCGAATCAATTTGGCCTGATCAGAGGTTGCCCGTGTAATGGCCTGTTTGATCCACCATGTTGCGTAGGTAGAAAATTTGAATCCCTTCCTGTAGTCAAATTTTTCCACAGCCTTCATTAGGCCAATGTTGCCCTCCTGAATTAGATCGTTGTAATCCAGTCCACGATTGCGGTAACGACTTGCAATTGAGACAACCAAGCGGAGGTTGGCAGTGACGAATGCATTGCTGACTTTCTTGTAGGCGGTAATAGCCCGTTCAATTGGCAGACGATTCTCCTCATTTACTACTGNCCAGTTTTTCAATAATGTCAGCTTGTTCTTTTGAGGATGGGCGAGGAATTTGGATTTCATCGGGGANNTTTCTGCTCCAATGCGAATTTTGCTGACATATGCCCAGAAGTTTTCGTTATCTATTTCAATGTCAGCCAATGCTTCATCCTGATCATCATCCGTAAACGGAATAGCGTTGATCTCATCGTCTGTAGCCTCTTCATTATCTTCTTCAATATCTTCACGCCATTCTTCAGGTACGGAATAACCTGATATAAATTGCCAATCATGGTCAGGGAGATTTGATAGATGTCTGGACAAAGCCATCAGCGCACTATCCATTCTTTGCCCAAAGCGTTCTTCATGATCTTTGTCCAACAAGTCAAACTGGCGCATTGCGCCAAAATAACCATAGAGAGGATCGCGTTCACTGATCTCTAGGGAATAAAAATNGTCGTCAGCCTGTTCTTGTTGTTCGGAAGAAAGTTCTTCTGACTCAGATGCTATAAACAATTCAAGATTTTCTTTAACTTCAATGCCGTTGTTTTTAAACAGGGTAACCAGAAAATTCTCGGCTTTATCAAAACNTTGGGCGCCATAAATGGCGTCATATATCTGTTTGTAGGAGAGAACACCTGTAGATAACCCGGCAATAACAAGGCTATTTAGTGTTGGTAAATCATTTCTGGAAGCAACGGATATGACAGCGGAAGGCAGTTCAATATCAATATCTGACCAGTCGGAGTCCCGATCTATGGGGCGATGGGACGAGATATGAGCCTGTACAGTCTTTGCTTGGTCGAAACAAGTATCATCGTTGGATGGTATGCGTGTTTCTTCTTCAGCCTCCCAGCCAAGAAGCTCTTCTGTAGTGTATTCGGAAGTTTCTATTTCCTGAGAAAGCTTGGTCGGAGAAGCGGAATTGAGGCTGTGTTGAATCGGCTGGCTGTGAATTTGTAAAGTAACAAATGGCGCAAGCGTTTTCTCATAATGTGATGTAGATGTGGGGACTGTTTCTTNGGATGGTGTTCGTTGTCAAAAGTTGAACAATTTTTGTGAAGCCGTTTGATTCAGNNCTATTTTCATAGCGGTTAGACCACCATCATCTTCTAATTCAGGGTTGGCTCCGCTCTTCAGAAGAAGTTCACATATCTCATAGTGTCCATGTTGTGCAGCCACCATGAGTGGTGTTAGTCCCTTGTTGTCCTTGAAATCAAGTGACGTAAATTTGCAGATCAGAGGGGAAACCGCTTTAATTAGCCCGCTTTTAATTGCCAACTTGAATAGTGGTGTGAAACTTTCACGGGGCATCAAGGTGCCCCTCTCCTGCCCAAGTTAGTTGAGGGGTTAGGGCAATATCTGGTTTTCCCACTAGAATTATCTTTCTGCGCGAGAGCTTTGTGAAACAAGACAAGATTTGCATCATCATTGGTGTGAAACTTATGTGTCAATAAATAATTCAGAGAATATATTAATATGCCCCGAATAATTGTATCAATCAATAAGAAAATTCTTTTGTTGAAACCATAATTATCAAGGCGACTGTATATAAATAATCAGGTAAACAACACCTTGGCGCAATAGTCGTCATTCTATACAACCTTGTTCTATTTCTTCGGCAGGCTGAGTTTGGAGCCTTCCCGCCCAAACAGATTGATGCACATTACTGCTTTTCCGGCGCGGCCAGCTCCAGCACCTCATCACCCATGCCAACGCTGGCGGTGAAGGCTTGGCCAGGTTTCAGTGTTTCCCAGCGTTTGAAATCCAGCGGGTAGGTGTAAGTTTTGCCGTCCTTGGCTTGCAGGGTGACGCTGTATTCCTCCTGCGGCTTGGCAGTGCGCTGCTTACCATCCAGTTTGGCCTGCGGCCATTGCGGCGTGTGGTCGTCCCGGGAGAGGGTCGGCTGGCCGACCGGAACCCATTCTTCAATATCAAAGGTATATTGTGTCGCGTAACGGGGTTCCTGCCGGTAAACGGGTTGTTGGTAGGATTCGTTGTGGCACTCCTGCGAGTATTGCGGGCGGGTGCAGCTCTTGTCCTGGAAATAGCCGTTGCCAAGGTCGCGGCTGCCGCAGTTGTAGGTGATGGTGCCTGTCCGCACGTTTTCGCAAACCCGCTGGGTACGCCGTTCGTAATGGTCAAGACGGGTTTCGTTATGGTGGAACGCCTGCGTCTGGCTGACAATGCGCCCGCCTGCCGGAACCTCCCAGGCTTTTTGCGTTGNGGTTTTGTATTCCTCCACGACAATGCTGCGTTCCCAGGAAAAGCCGCTGACAGTCACCGGGATATGGCTGGGGGTGACGGCAAGGTAAACGCCGAAGGCGGTGCTGAGCGTCAGGCCGCCCGCGATGATTTTGCCTTTGTTNNGCTTTTGCGGGGCGGCGGCGGTGCTGTGGGAGGGGGCAGCTTCTTGCGCGCTGTGCGGGATGTTTTCCGGCGTGTAATCCCTGGTTTCGTGTTCCGTATTGTTTTCCCGGCTNNGGCCACAAGCTTTGCAGTGGGTCGCGGTGGAGGGGTTGCCGCTGTTGCAGTGCCGACAATACCAGTCGGCACCCGCAGTGGCGTCGCTGATCTGGGTGAAGCCGGTGATTTCGTGTGCATCTTTAGGCAGATAGAAATGCACATCGTCTGCACGCGGGGTATTGCACGAAGGGCAGGAGCGGTTGCGCCCCAGAATGCCTTTGTTGCCACATGAAGGGCAATCCCACAGGCCTTCCCGAATACTCATTTTGTTGTTTTCCTTGTACGGCTGCCGGACGGAACCTTGCTGCCAGGGCGACGTTCCCCCAGCAGCCCGAAGCCCTTGCATTTGCAATGCAAACACGTTGGCGACATCCGGGTTGATTGGCATTTTGGGCAGTGTAGCGGGCTTGCCGTCCGGCTGCAAATCGGCCTGTTGTGGGTGTCAGGGCTTCCAATCCTCCGCACTTGGCACAGTTCAATATTCGCTGGGCAGATCATTCTCAACCACCCTCATACCTAGTATCCTGCACACCTTAAACCGTGCACCCAACACGCAGCAGGAACACTATGAACAACACCACCGGAACCTTGACGCCGCCCGCCGTTTGTACAGCATCCAGCATTGGGGCGATGGCTATTTTGACATTAATCTGGCGGGCAATGTTTCGATGTACATGCCAGACCGGGCTGACCGGCAAGTGGATTTGCATGCGCTGGCGATGCGCGTCCACAATGAGGATGGAATGCGCTTTCCCTTGCTGGTGCGTTTCGTCGATGTGCTGCACGACCGGGTGCGGCGGCTGCAAACCGCGTTCAACAATGCGATCGCCCATTGCGGGCAAAGCAGCCACTACACTGCGATTTACCCGATCAAGGTCAACCAGCAGCGCAGCGTGGTGCAGGAAATCCTCAAGGGCGGCGGCGCACAGGTCGGCCTTGAGGCGGGCAGTAAACCAGAGCTGATGGCGGTGCTGGGTTCCGCGCCCGTGGGCAGCACCATCATCTGCAATGGCTACAAAGACCGTGAATACCTGCGCCTTGCCCTGATCGGGCGGCAGATGGGGCACCGCATTTTCATCGTGGTGGAAAAGCCTTCCGAACTGCCGGAAACGCTGGAGGAGGCGGCAAAGCTCGGCATCGAGCCGCTGCTTGGCATCCGTGTGCGCCTGTATTCGCTCGGCAAGGGCAAATGGCAAAACACCGGTGGGGAAAAGTCCAAATTCGGCCTGTCCGCCGCGCAAGCCCTGCACATGCTCGGACAGCTGCAACAGGTGGGCAAGCTTGACTGCCTGCAACTGCTGCATTTCCACATGGGTTCGCAGATCGCCAATATCCAGGACATCCAACGCGGGATGCGCGAAGCCAGCCGCTATTTTGCCGAATTGCACCGCCTCGGCGCGAACATCCGCGTGGTCGACGTGGGCGGGGGCTTGGGTGTGGATTATGACGGTTCGCGCTCACGCAATGACTGTTCCATCAATTACAGCTTGCAGGAATACGCCAACACCATCGTGCGTAGCGTGCAGGACGTGTGCGAGGAATACGAGTTGCCGTTCCCCGACTTTGTCAGCGAATCTGGGCGTGGCATGACCGCCCACCACGCGGTGCTGGTCACCAATGTGATTGACACCGACCCGGAGCAGCCGGAAGTGGAGCCGCCACTGCTCGAGCCGCAGGATGAGGAGCCGATGATCCTGCACAACCTGTTCCGCCTGTATGCAAACCGCCGCTGCCTGCCGCCTTCGGAAATCTACCACGACGCCGCCTATTGGTTGTCCGAAGCGCACGGCATGTATGCGCACGGCTCCATCGACCTCAACCAGCGCGCCCGGGCAGAGGAGTTCCACCGCGCCATCTGCCAGAAACTGCTGCGCCAGCCGGAGTTGTTCGCCGAACTCGACGCCGAAATCCAGGCGGGCTTGCAGGACAAGCTGGCGGACAAATACTTCTGCAACTTCTCGCTGTTCCAGTCGATGCCGGATGTTTGGGCGATTGAACAGATTTTCCCGATCATGCCGCTGCACCGTTTGCAGGAGCAGCCTGACCGGCGTGTGACCATCCAGGATCTGACCTGCGACTCCGACGGCACGGTGGCGCGTTATGTGGAAAGCGGGCGGTTGGAAAGCACGTTGCCGCTGCATGCGCTGAAGAAGGGCGAACCCTATCTGTTGGGCATTTTCATGGTCGGCGCGTACCAGGAAATCCTGGGCGACCTGCACAATTTGTTCGGTGACACCGATTCCATCAATGTGGAGTTGCTGCCGGAAGGCGGCTATGCCTTGTCCGAGCCGGAGCGCGGCGACACCATTGACGAACTGCTGCGCTACATCCACTTTGAGCCGAAGGATCTGCTGGCGCAATGCCGCCGCAAACTGGCCGCAGCAGTTGACGATCCGGAGCGGCANAAAATGTTATTGCGTGAAATAGAAGCGGGTTTGATCGGTTATACTTACCTGGAAGATTAACCTAAAAAGACAATGGGGAACGCATGGAATATGTACTGGTGGGCGCATTTGCTCTGGGGATGCTGCTATTTTTGGTTGGCTGGTTATCCGTCGTGGTGGCCGGGTTCCGGCGCCACCCATTGACTGGCCTGCTGGCNCTGATGCCGGGTGTCAATATCGTGGCGCTGCCATCTTTATGGCATAAAGTGTCGGGTTGGGTGATCACCGCTTTTGTCGGTGCCGTGCTGGCGGTTATTGCTTGGTTCGCTGGTGCTGACACCCATGTGTATTCGCAGGTTCGGGGCGTGGGTGTTGCTGTGCATGCCCCCAACCCGCCAGCCCCAAGCTGAAACACCCGCAGCGCCCGCACCTCCGGCGGAGCCCGCCACCCAAACGATCGCTATTCCNNGGCGAAAGGCCGCAGCAAGCCGGATCTTCCAGCTGAGGAAGCCAAGCCTGCGGTGGCGGCTGCCCCGCAAGCGGCCCAACGCCGCCTGCGCCGCCGCCTGAACCTGCCAAACCCTTGCCAGTGACTAAAGAGNTTGCCTACCGCAGCCTTGTACCATGTGGTGTTCCAAGACATTGCCGTGAGCAAGCTGGCCGACAGCGCAGGCCAGTACGTGAGGGTTGTCCAACAGGATGGGCATCAGCGGGAAGGCAAGGTGCAAAGCGCATCCGCAGACGCCATTGAATTGGAGGAACGTGTGAACAAGACCAACACCACGCTGACGCTTAAGCTGTCGGGCATCCGTTCCGCCGCCATCATGATCCACAAGGGAGAGGAGTAAGCCCATGCAGTGCTACGTTTACCGCAGCCGCCGCAAGCCCGGTTCGTACCTGTTTCTGCCGGAAAAGGGCAACTTCGGGCGGGTGCCGGATGTGTTGTTGAAAATNTTTGGCGAACCGGAGTTTTCCTTCGATTTTCAGCTGGATGCCGGGCGCAGGTTGATGCTGAAGGTGGAGGCGGCGGAAGTCTGCCGGGTGTTGCAGGAAAACGGTTTCTTCCTGCAATTGCCACCTAGCGACGAGGAAAACATAACCCTTCAAGGATGAGGGCAACGCACAGGAGCGGCAAATGGCCAGGAAATCGCCACAGACCATTTCAAGCCGGAAGATTGGCGCGAGTACGCCGCCCGTCTAAACGCAGAAACTTGCTTGTTGCGGGAAATGCTGGACGGCGGGGCGTTTTCCGGCCAGCCTGAAATGGGCGGTTTTGAACTGGAAGGCTGGCTGGCGGATGAGCATTTCCGACCCGCCCCGTTGAACGCCCGGTTTTTGCAGGTTCTGAACACGCCTTTGGCGACCACCGAACTGGCGAAATTCAACATCGAACTGAACACCCAGCCGCGCCGTTTGACTGGTGCCGTTTTCAGTGAATTTGANCCAGCCTTGCGGCACTTGCTGGATCAGGCGGACGCTGCGGCGCAGCAAGTGGGCGCGCAGCTNTTGCTGACCGGCATCCTGCCCAGCGCNGGAGCCGGGGATTTCTGTCTGGAAACCATGACGGACTCCAACCGTTACCATGCGCTCAACGCCGAAATCCTCAAGGCGCGCCATGGCCGTCCGCTACGGTTGGAAATCGACGGGCGCGAATCCTTGCGCCTCCGGCATGACAGCGTAATGTTGGAGGCGGCCACCACGTCTTTCCAGATCCATTTGCAGGTTCCGGCGGAGACGGCGCACCANTTTTATAACGCGGCGATTATCGCATCCGGNCCGGTGCTGGCGGCGGCGGGCAATTCGCCGTTTCTGTTTGGCCGCCCGCTGTGGCAGGAAACCCGCATCCCGCTGTTTGAGCAGGCGGTCGACGCCGGGCGCGAGCATCCCGCGCGGGTCAGTTTCGGCTCCGGGTTCGCCGACAAAAGCATTGCGGAATGCTTCGAGGAAAACGCCGCCATTTATCCGGTGCTGTTGCCGATGCTGCTGGACAAGCCCGCCGAGCGTTTTGCCCACCTGCGCCTGCACAATGGCGTGATCTGGCGCTGGAACCGCCCGCTGGTGGGCTTCGGNCCGGATGGTGCGCCGCATATCCGCATCGAGCACCGCATTCTGCCCGCCNNGGGCAGCGTGCCGGACATGCTGGCCAATGCCGCGTTGTTCTACGGCCTGACCCGCCATTTGGGCGCGCAATTGTGCGCAGGCGAGCCGTTGCCGATGGCCTTCGCCACAGCACGGGAAAATTTCTATAACGCCGCCCGCCTGGGGCTGGAGACGCCGTTGCGCTGGAACCGCCAGGAATGGCTGGCGACCGAACTGCTGCTGGATGAACTGCTGCCCGTCGCGGCGGAAGGGCTGGCGCAACTGGGGGTCGATGAAGATGACATCCGCCATTACTTCAGCCTCCTCGCCGCCCGTATCGAAAGCGGGCAAACCGGCGCAGTGTGGCAGCAGCGCCATTGGCGACGTACGCAGGGCGATTGCTACCGCCTGTTGCTGGATTACGCCCGTTTGCAGCATACTCATACACCTGTCCATACTTGGACGCTGGATTGCTGAGAACACGACCACCATGTTGACACTGACTGAAATTGACACCATTCCGGCGGGCTTTTTCGGGCTGAAAAGTCCCCGCGAACTGCATACCCTGATGCCGAACCCGACCCTGTTGCACTTGCAAGGCAGGCGGGAGCCGCGCCTGTTCGTTTCCATTTTGCTGCATGGCAATGAAGACACCGGCTTTTTCGCCATCCAGCAATTGCTGCGCAAATATCAGAGCCAGCCGCTGCCGCGTTCGCTGACGGTGTTTTTCGGCAATGTCGAAGCGGCCACATTCGGGATGCGGCGGCTGGAAGACCAGCCCGATTACAACCGCGTCTGGCCGGGCGGTGACCTGGACGGTTGCGATGAAGCCGAACTGATGCGGCAAGTGACGGAGATCATGGCGGAAAAAGGGTTGTTCGCCAGCATCGACGTGCACAACAACACCGGCAAGAATCCGCATTACGGCTGCATCAACGTGCTGGATAACCGTTCGCTGCAACTGGCGCGGCTGTTTTCCAATATCGTGGTGTTCTTCGAAACCCCGCGTGGCGTGCAGTCGATGGCGATGGCGCAATATTGCCCCGCCGTGACGGTGGAGTGCGGCAAGCCGGGCGTGGCGCAGGGTGTGGAACATGTGCTGGAGTTCCTCGATGCCGCGTTGCATTTGCAGGCGTTGCCGGATCATCCGCTGCCACCGCATGATGTCAGTGTTTACCAGACCGTGGCGCGCGTCACGTTGCCGCCGGAATACACCTTCAGCTTCAGCAACCCGGACGCCGACATCCATTTGCCGCCCGCGCTCGACCAATACAACTTTTCGGAATTGCCAGCAGGCACGGTGTTCGCCAGCACGGCNCATCCTGACGCTGGCCTGCAAGCCTGGGAT
Organism: Candidatus Thiothrix singaporensis; assembly: GCA_013693955.1. Lineage (GTDB taxonomy): Bacteria > Pseudomonadota > Gammaproteobacteria > Thiotrichales > Thiotrichaceae > Thiothrix > Thiothrix singaporensis. Next base: position 705,922 of record CP059265.1, read on the forward strand.
GATGAAAATGTCGAAGTTGGCGAGTANTTTTTCGCCCGCGACAATGGCGGCATCGAACTCCGGCAGCCGCTGATGCCTGCGATGCTGACCCTGGATGAAACCATCATCCGCCAGGATTGCCTCTGTTACCTGATGAAACGTTTGCCACTGGAGCCGCACTATGAGCGTTAAGCCGTTTGAAGAGCACACGCCCGACATTCACCCTGAAGCCTATGTCGACCCGATGGCGTATGTCAGCGGGCAGACCACGCTGGGCGAAGGCTCCTCGGTGTGGCCGATGGCGGTGGTGCGCGGCGACATCAATGTCATCCGCATCGGCAGGCTGACCAATGTGCAGGACGGGGCAGTGCTGCACGTCACCCACGGCGGCGAATATTCGACCCCGGAAGGCCGCCCGCTGACCATCGGCGATGAAGTCACCATCGGCCACCGGGCGGTGCTGCATGCCTGCACCATCGGCAACCGTTGCCTGGTTGGCATGGGTGCCATCGTCTTGGACGGCGCGGTGGTGGAAGATGAGGTGATGATTGGCGCGGGCAGTCTGGTTCCCCCGGCAAACGGCTGGCAAGCGGTTACCTGTACGTCGGCAACCCGGTAAAACAGGCGCGCCCGCTGACGGAAAAGGAAAAAGCCTACTTCAGCTATTCCGCCGGTTATTACGCAAGGCTGGCAGGGCGGACGCGGAACTCAGGGTGAACCTTCTTGAGGTTTCTGATGTTCTATATTGGCTTGACCTGAGAGCAACTCTCAGGTTGTACACTGATCCCCAGGATTCTCATCAGGGAGACGTGTATGTTGACTGTTGCGGAAATGGCCGGGGAAAGCGGCGTCAGCCCCACACTGTCCGTTATTACATCAAGGAAGGGCTGATCAACCCCGCAGCCCAGGCTGACAACAGCTACCGTCTGTTCACCCGGCAGGATGTCACCCGCCTGCGCTTCATCCGCATGGCCAAGACGCTCGGCTTCACCCTGAACGAAATCCGCCAGATTCTGGAGCATGCCAAGGTCGGCGAATCGCCCTGTGCGGATGTGCGCGAAATCATCCAGCGCCATATCGTCGAAAACCGCCAGAAAATCCAGGAATTGCAAGCCCTGCAAACCCGCATGGAGCAGGCGCTGGAAAAATGGCAGGACATGCCCGACAAAACCCCGGATGGCACCAGTATCTGCCATCTGATCGAATCCATGAGCGACACAACAGGAGATGAAACATGAAATTCAAAGTGGAAAAGATGATGTGCGGCGGTTGCGTCAATAACGTCAAAACCAAACTGGAGGCTCTCGAAGGTGTCACCAGCGCCAAGGTTGAGCTGGAATCCGCCAGCGCTGAAGTGGCAGGCAGCGTGGATGCCCAAACCGTAATCGACACCCTCAGTGCTGCCGGTTACCCCACCACTTTGCAGGAAGACTGACAGGAACCAGCGCCATGTCCGAACAAACCATCCGCCTTTCCGTCACCGGCATGATGTGCGCCGGGTGTGTGAGTGCGGTTGAAACCGCACTGCAAGCCGTCACCGGCGTCAACCAGGCCAATATCAACCGNGCCGAATGCACTGCGATGGTGACCGGCGATTTCGATTCCAATGCCGTCGTGCAAGCGGTCAAGGAAGCCGGATACACCGCCGCCGTCATGCANGACGCCGCCGAAGCCGAAAAGGAAGCGCATGAAGAAGCGCATTACCAGCAATTGTGGAAGCGTGTGTGGGTGGCCGGGGTTCCGGGTGCATTCCTGATGATTGGCGACATGGTGCTGGGCATCCTGCCCGGCATGGAAGGCTCTGGCCGCTGGTTCTGGCTGGCTGCCGGGCTGGTGACGCTGGCTGTGATGGTGTATTCCGGCGGACATTTCTACAAAGGCGCATGGCAGCAGCTCAAGCACCGCAGCAGCAATATGGATACGCTGATTGCGCTTGGCACCGGCACGGCGTGGCTGTATTCCATGCTGGTGGTGCTGTTCCCGAACGTAGTGCCTTCGCTGGCNCGCCATGCCTATTTCGAGGCGGCGCTGGTGATTATTGCGCTGGTCAGCTTCGGCAATGCACTGGAAATGCGCNNGCGTGGGCGCACTTCCGAGGCCATCAAGAGCCTGATGAAGCTGCAACCACCGATTGCCCACGTTATCCGCAACGGGCAGGAGCTGGATTTGCCGCTGGAAGACGTCGGGCTGGAAGAAACCCTGCGGGTGCGTGCGGGCGAAACCATTCCGCTCGATGGCAAGCTGCTGGAAGGCCAGTCGCATGTGGATGAATCCATGCTCACGGGCGAATCCGTGCCCGTTGCCAAGAATCCGGGCGATGCAGTGACCGGCGGTTCCATGAACGGTTCCGGCAGTTTCCTGATGCAGGTCAGCCACATCGGTGCGGATACTGTGCTGGCGCAAATCATCGACATGATCCGCAAGGCGCAAAGCTCCAAACCGCAGATTGCGCGGCTGGCGGATAAGGTTGCGTCCGTGTTCGTGCCGGTGGTGGTTTCCATCGCCATTCTCACCTTTGTGCTGTGGTACTGGCTGGGTNNGGAACCCTCCTTAAGTTACGCGCTGGTCACCTCCATGACCGTGCTGGTGATTGCCTGCCCGTGTGCATTGGGGCTGGCCACGCCGATTGCGGTGATTGCCGGAGTTGGCAAGGCCGCACAGTCTGGCATCCTGATTCGCAATGGCGAAGCACTGCAACAAGCCGCCAAACTCGACACCATTGTGCTCGACAAGACCGGCACCATTACCCTGGGCAAACCGACTCTCAACGCTATCCACACGGCTGATGGGCAAGATGCAGATCATTTGCTTCAAATCACCGCTAGTTTGGAACGTGGTTCGGAGCATCCGTTAGGCGCCACTATCCGCACCGCCGCCAAAGACAAGGGGCTGGCAGATTTGCCGGTAAAAGCTTTCAACGCGCTTGCCGGGCATGGCGTACAAGCTAGCGTGGATGGGCAAACGTATTTCGTCGGCAATACCCGCCTGATGCAACAACAAGGGCTGGAGCTGGATAGCTGGCAAACCCATTTGCAGGCACTCGACCAGCAAGGCCAGACCCCGGTCTTNCTGGCTGACAACCAACGAATTCTGGCGCTGTTCGGAATTGCCGACGCCATCAAGCCGGATGCCTTGGCAAGCATTCAGCGCTTACAGGAACAGGGGCTGGACGTCATTATGCTGACCGGCGACCGGCGTGAAGTGGCGGAACACATTGCACAACAGGTTGGCATTCAGACCCTGCACGCTGAAGTGTTGCCTGCGGATAAATCCCAGGTTGTGGCCGATCTGCAAGCACAGAGCCGCAAGGTGGCGATGGTGGGTGATGGTGTGAATGACGCCCCCGCGCTGGCGCAGGCCGACGTCGGGGTTGCCATCGGTGCCGGTACGGATGTGGCGATTGCCGCCGCTGACATTACCCTGATGGGCAGTTCCTTGCGCGGGATTGCCGATGCCATCAGCATTTCCAAAGCAACCAACCGCACGATCTGGCAGAACCTGTTCGGCGCATTCGTCTACAACTCGCTGGGGATTCCGGTCGCGGCGGGGATTCTGTATCCGTTTACCGGGCTGCTGCTGAACCCGATGATTGCGGGGGCGGCGATGGCATTGTCATCCGTGACCGTGGTGACCAATGCCAACCGGCTGGCCAGATTGAATGTTTCCACTCAGCCGAAAAACGGATTAGGTATCGGAATCTCCGATAGTGGTTAGCAATAAAAATCGTTATACGGCCAATGTCTGCCTCAATAGAATGCGTTGACTGCACTGCTATGATGCTAATGCACCAATAAAGGTCAATCCGGGAGGCGTTGAATGTCGAGGAAGCGGGAACTCTTGTCACTGTTTGCGTTGGAACGCGCCGAGCATCTGGAAAAATGGATTTCGGCGCTGGGCGGTCTGGTCAGTTTGAGCGGCATCCTGCTGATCAGCCACGCCAGCCTGGGGCTGGAAGGCGCTTCCACCTTGGTCGCTTCCATGGGCGCTTCCGCTGTGCTGCTGTTCGCCGTGCCGCATGGNCTGTTGTCGCAGCCTTGGCCGTTGCTGGGCGGGCATACGGTTTCCGCGCTGATCGGCATAAGCTGCGCAAAGCTCCTGCAAGACCCGGTATTGGCCGCCGCTTTGGCTGTCGCGCTCGCCATTGGCGCTATGCATTACCTGAACTGCATCCATCCGCCCGGCNNGGGTACGGCGTTGAGCGCTGTTGTCGGTGGCGAGGCCGTGCATCAGCTTGGTTACCAATATTTGCTGACGCCAGTCCTGTTCAACGCCGTCACCATTTTGCTGATCGCCGTCCTGTTCAATTATCCGTTTCACTGGCGGCGCTATCCCGCCATCTTCAGGCGTCAGGCCTGACTATAATCCGTTTCATGGATATTGATCAGGTACGCACCTTTCTCGCCGTCGCCGCCAATGGCAGCTTTTTGGAGGCGGCTTCCCGCCTGTATGTCACCCAGTCCACCGTCAGCGCCCGCATCCAGAATCTGGAGGCTTACCTGCGCACCCGGCTGTTCGTGCGCAACCGTTCCGGCGCGACGCTGACGCCAGCNGGGAAACGTTTCCTGCGCCACGCCAAGACCCTGCTGCTGACGATGGAGCAGGCGCGCCACGATGTGGGGCTGCCGGGGCGTTACCGTGCCACACTGACGGTCGGTGCGCGGATTGCCTTGTGGGACGCGGCCTTGCTGCCGCGCTGGGTGGGGCGGATGCGCACGCGGATGCCGGATGTTTCCATCCGCAGTGAAATCGGTTTTGAGGAAGATTTGATGCGCCGCTTGACGGAAGGCACGCTGGATATTGGCCTGATGTATACCCCGCAGCACAACCCAGGCTTGCAGGTGGAGCATTTGTTCGATGAAACCCTGGTGCTGGTTTCCTCTGACCCCGGCAAACCCTGGCCGGATGAAAACTATGTGTATGTGGATTGNGGTAGGGCNTTCTATGCGCAACACAGCAACAGCTTCCCGGAGTTGGAGCGCCCGGCGCTGCTGGCGAATATCGGCTGGCTGGCGATACAACTGGTGCTGGAAAACGGCGGCTCCTGTTTTCTGCCCCAACGTATGGCGGATGAAATCACCGCCGCCGGAAAACTGGGCAAAGTGCCGGACAGCCCGCAGTTCCGTTTGCCCGCCTATGTGATCTATTCCAGCAACGCCGACAATGGCGAATATCAGCAGGCGGTTGGCATTCTGCGGGAAGTGGTGGCGGAAATGACCGTGCTTTAGCCGGTGCTCCAGGCGCGTGGACGCTGCATGCCCGCGATTTTGCACGTCTGTTTCACATAACCGTAGGGGAACAACTGGAACAGTTGCTGTTTGGCTGTTTTCTTATCGATGCCTTGCGCCTGNNGTATGTGGCTGGCGACATGGCGGATATCGGGGGTAATTTTGTGTTCTTCCCAATAGCCGCGCATAAACGTCAGGATTGGCCAGTGTGCGTCCGCCAGTTCGATATTTTCCTCAGCAGCCAGTTCAGCGGCAATGTCGGCGTCCCATTCTTCGGGGCAAACCAGGTAACCTTCGGCGTCGCGTTGGCAGGTCATTTGAGTTTGCATGGCGTTTCTCCGTGGTGTTGGGTGGGCTCAGGTTAGCAGGCGCTTTTGACCCGCACATAACGAATTTTTTCAACCTTTCATATCGGTAGTGTCGATATGAAAAGGAGGAAAACGGGTGATGGCCTTTTCCGCAGGCCGTTTTCCCGATTAGTCTTGCCGGGAGTCCGGTGTAACATCCCATGGGTTTTTAGTTTGAACGCCATGACTTTGACAGGAAGGACGCTATGACACAGGCAGTTGCACGCATTGGCATTTTGACCGTTTCCGACCGCGCCAGCCGNGGNGAATATGAAGACAAGGGCGGCTCGGCCATCCAGGCCTGGTTCAGCCGGGTGCTGACGACCCCATGGGAGGCGGTGGCGCGGGTGATTCCCGATGAGCAACCGCTGATTGAGGCGGCGTTGTGTGAACTGGCGGATGTGGAAGGGTGCGGGCTGATCGTCACGACCGGCGGCACCGAGCCTGCCTTGCGGGATGTGACGCCGGAAGCGACCGAGGCGGTGTGCGGCAAAATGATGCCGGGTTTTGGTGAGCTCATGCGCACGGCTTCCTTGAAATTCGTGCCGACTGCGATCCTGTCGCGCCAGACTGCGGGCATTCGCGGGCGCAGCCTGATTGTCAATCTGCCGGGCAAGCCATCGGCGATTGATGACTGTTTGCAGGCGGTGTTCCCCGCCATCCCTTATTGCCTGGATCTGATTGAGGCCGCTTGGCTGGATTCTGATCCACAACTGTGCAAGGCGTTCCGTCCGGCTATGCCAAGCGTCCTTAAAACGGTGCCGGATTTTCTGCCTGCCTATCTGGGCGGCGCGCTGAACACCGGCCTGTTGTTGTTGGACATCCTGATCATCGCTGTCCTGTTGCCGACAGTGGTGCAGCAGCGGCGGGAATCCGGGGCGACGCTGGCGTGGGTGCTGGTGATTGTGCTGTTGCCGTTCATCGGCCTGCTGGCGTTCTGGCTGNNCTGGGGTGCCCGCCTGCATCTGCGCCGCCGCAAACGCCGCAAGGTGGAGGAAAAACTGGCGCAGGCGCTGGATCGGCTGCAAGCAGTGCCGGGCGGGGAGATCCGGATCAACGGCATTTCCCCGTCCTTGCTGAAGCTGGCGCGGGCGTTGGATGACGTTGGNCCGCTGGCGGGCAACGCCGCCGACATCATGCGCGACGGGAGGACGGTGTTCGCCGCGCTGGAACAGGCGTTTGCGGCGGCGACGCACCATATCCATCTGGTTTACTACATCTGGGAGCCTGACTATACGGGTGAGCGCATGCGGGATGCGCTGATCTTGGCGGCGCAACGTGGGGTGGAAGTCCGGCTGCTGGTGGATGATGTGGGTTCACGGCAGGCGGGAAGGCGCTTTTTCGCTCCATTGCGGGCGGCAGGCGGGCAGGTCGAGCGGTTCCTCAAGGTGAGNCTTTTCAGCCGCCGTCTGAACCTCAATAACCGTAATCACCGCAAGGTTGTAGTGATTGATGGCAAGCAGGCGTTTACCGGCGGGATGAATGTGGGGGATGTGTACGCAGGCCGNGGGGAGCCGTGGGAGGATTTGCACGCCCGTTTGCAGGGTAGNGTCGTGTGTGCCTTGCAGGAGGTGTTCTGCCAGGACTGGTACCACGCTACGGATGAGAATCTGGTCAGCGAAGCCTATTTTCCTGCCATTGCTGAAACTGGCAACATTTGCGCACAGTTTCTCGCCAGTGGCNNTGCCGATGAACGTTGGCAGGCCATCCATACCCTGCTGTTTGCCGCCATGAATCTGGCAAGCGGGCGCATTTGGATTGAAACCCCGTATTTTGTCCCTGACCGCCCGATCCTACTGACGTTGCAGACGGCGGCGCTGCGTGGCGTGGATGTGCGCCTGCTGCTGCCGGGGCGTTCCGACCATCCGCTGGTGTTGTACGCAGGGCGCTCTTTTGTGGATGAACTGCTGCTGGCGGGTGTGCGGGTGTTCGAAATGCACCGGGTGATGCCCCACGCCAAGGCAGTCATGATCGACGGCGACTTCGCCACGCTGGGTTCGGCGAACATGAATCAGCGCAGTTTCCGCCTCAATTTTGAGGGCAATGTGTTCTTNTATGGCAGTGAAATCGCAGGCAAGCTGGAGCAGGATTTCCTGGCGTTGTGCCAAAATGCGCAGGAAGTGACGGTGCAGCAACGCAAATATTTGCCGAAAAACCGCCGTTTGGCCGAAAATATCGCACGTTTACTGTCCCCATTATTGTAAGCATTTGATATTTTATGTTAACTTGTTGATATTAAGCTATCATAATGGAAGTCAGGGTATGCAGCCATTGCCCTATTATCTCGGTCTGCCTTTGTGGGCAAATGCGNNCTGGAAAGGGATGCTGTTCAGCACGGACGCAAGGCCTGCGGAGTTTCTCGCCCAATACGCCAAGGTGTTCAATGCGGTGGAGGGGAACACCACGTTTTATTCCATTCCCTCGCCGGAAATGGTGTTGCGTTGGGCAAGCGCCACGCCGGAAAACTTCCGCTTCAGTTTTAAATTTCCCCGCACCATTACCCATCAGCAGCATTTGATCCATGTGGCGAAGGAAACGCAGGAGTTCCTGCAACGCTTGGAGCCGCTGGGGCAACGGCTGAGTGGGCTGATGGTGCAGCCCGCTTCCTTTTCACCGGCGGAGACGCCGTTGCTGGAATCTTTCCTGCGCCGCCTGCCTGCAGATTACCATTATGCGGTGGAGGTGCGGCATCCGGCNTTTTTTACCCAGGTCAGTACGCGCGCCGCCTATAATGCCTTGCTGGAAAAGTTGGGGATGAATAGGGTGATNTTTGAAAGCCGCCCGGTGCATGCGGCTCTGCCGTTGGACGTGGCCACCCGTGAAGCGCAGGAGCGCAAGCCGCGTTTGCCCGTGCAGCTGGATTCGACGGCTGGACAGCCTGTATTGCGCTACATCGGTCATCCTGAGCTGGAAGCCAATCATCCTTGGCTGGATCGCTGGGTGGCGCAGACCGCCCGTTGGCTGGCGGAAGGCAAACGTCCGCACATNTTTTTGCATACCCCTGACAATCATTTGGCACCGGAATTGGCACGCATGTTCCACTCACAATTGCAACGGCGGATTCCAGGCTTGGCCAGTTTGCCGACACTTCCGGCTGCGGTGGGGCAGGTTAGTTTGTTGTAAAAAAATGGGTGTTCAGGTTGCTTGCCGACAGGGGTTCTGCTATTCTTGCGCGCCTTTAGAGTTCAAGAATCGCAGAATTTGGAGTATCCCAATGTCTCGTGTATGCCAGGTAACAGGTAAGCGTCCGATCACAGGTAACAATGTATCGCACGCCAACAACAAGACCAAACGCCGTTTTCTGCCCAACCTGCATTCAAAACGCTTCTGGGTTGAGAGTGAGGATCGTTGGGTTAGCCTGCGTGTTTCTACAAAGGGTATGCGCATTATCGATAAGAAAGGTATTGACACCATTCTTGCCGACATTCGCGCCCGTGGCGAAAAAATTTAACTGACGGAGGCGACAGCAAATGGCTAAGAAAGGTGGTCGTGATAAAATCAAGCTGGTTTCTTCCGCTGGAACTGGNTTTTACTATACTACAACCAAAAATAAGCGTACTACGCCTGACAAGTTAGAGTTCAGCAAGTACGATCCGGTTGTGCGTAAGCATGTAATGTTCAAGGAAGCCAAGATCAAGTAACTGACTGGTTTCCTGCGATTCTTTCCAAAGCCCGGCTCGTCGCCGGGTTTTTGCGTTGTGGAAAATGCCATGGAAAACGGTTTAATGTGGGTCATTATGGGAATCAGCCTCTTGTTTCTGTTGGTTCCTGTTATGGTTGGGCTGCTGATTTCACCCTATCAGCAGGTGACGCGGGTTGAGCTGATCAAGGCTCCGGCGGATGAAGTATGGAGCGCGCTGACCGATTTGCCGCGTCAGACGCAGTGGCGCGCCGATTTAAAAAGCATGCAGATGATTGATGACGATGCAGGCTTGCGTTGGGTTGAGCANGTCTGCGCATGGCGGCCNATTACCTTGCGTAAAATCAAGGAAACACCCTTGAAGGAGCTGTTGCTGGAGATGCGCCAGCGCGGCAGCAAAGGCACCCGGCAAGCGCGCCTGAACGCAGTGCCCGGTGGCACGCGTGTCACNTTTACCGAAATGCTGGAAACCCGCCCTCCTTGGTTGCGGATTAAGGCGCGTATGGGCGGGGGCCTNGACCGCAACCTGGATCACTTTATCCAACAGTTAAAGGCTAGGTTCACTGCCTGAAGCAGTCCAAGTCCACAGCGGTCAAAATTTCTTGGGGCAGGGTGGAACGTTTGGCCAGTTCCGCCAGGGATTCCGATAGCCCTGGATATGGGAGTGCAGGAGCGATTTCCGCTAGAGGATACAGTACGAAAGGATAGGCTAGAATGTCCTGATGGGGCAGGTTTTGCTCCGGAGTAATCAGGTCATCATACAGCAACAGATCAACATCCAGCGTTCTCGAGCTGAATTTCTTTTCATTACGGTTTCTGCCTTGCTTGCTTTCCAGATTGCGCAGGTATTGTTTTAGCGTTTCGGGCGGTAGGTTGGTTGTAAAGCCTGCCGCCAGATTGAGAAACGGCGCGCCGCTGAAACCTTCAGCTGGTGTTTGATATACGCGGGAAAACACCGCATCAGGAAAGTCGTGCCGTAGTTGTTGTGCGCAAGCGCAGATGTTGGCGGCTGGATTGATATTGCTGCCCAAACTTACGTAGACGCCTGCCATTCCCGGTTTCCCCGTTCGATCTGCACACCCACTTCACTAGAGCCGCGAACTGCGCCCGGTTTGCCTACGGTAACCCGAACCCAAGGTGTGCGCAGTTCCTGCATTAGGGTGGAGGCAATGGTTTCTGCTAGGCGTTCAACCAGTTCGTAATGGCTATCTTTTACCAGCTGCGTGACCCGCTTGGCGGCGGTTTTGTAGTTGAGGGTGTCTTGGATGCTGTCACTGGCGGCGGGGATGCGGTTGTCCCATGCCATTTCCAAGTCAATGCGAATCTTTTGCTGAATGCGTTTTTCCCATTCGTAGATGCCGATCCGGGCTTCCAAAACTAGGCCGTGCACATAGACTATATCCATACCTTGCTCTTATGGTCAGGGGAAGGAATGGATTGTAATACAAAAACCCATCCCCTGTAGCAAGGGGTATGGGTCAAAGAAATGGCGTGTAATGACGGATTAGGTGTTAGTGAGCCAATTGCCACTGGCCATAGTTGTCCTGACAGGCTTTGGTCTGGATGTTTTGCTGTCTGCCATCAATCACGCCGGAAATTGTGACAGGTCGGCACAATGCCTGCTGGTTATTGTAGTTGGCGCGGTAAACCTGTCCTGGGGTGACATTGTATTGGTTGCCAGTTGAGGTGTTGAACCAACTGACTGGGCGGCCAGAGTAAACCGCTTGCCCCAAGTATTGTTGGTCACGGGTATCCAGTTGGGCTCCCCATTGGCTGCCGAGGTAGCTGCCCAACATGGTGCCAAGGATAGTCATGGCCGTTTGGCCTCTCCATGGCCGAACTGNGTTACCTGCCACACCACCTAAAACCGCGCCAAGCATTGCGCCGGTCTGGGCATTATTGATGGGGGCGGTGCCTACACATCCCGCTAGCGCCAGTGACGACACCAGAGTTGCGGCCGCTAAGGAACGGGTAATGGACATGTTCATCGGGACACTCCTTTCTCGTATCTAAAGTGGAGGGCGGCTGTTCCTCGCCGCCCGCCTGGATGGAACTTTCTTAGTAGCCCCGGTTGTAGTAGGGCTGTGGTTGTTGATAGTACGGCCTTGTTGTGAACCCATCTGGCCACCAATGTAGCTGCCTGCCATCGTGCCTGCAATAGTGGCGGCAGTTTTGCCGTCGCCTTCACCAAACTGGTGACCAACGACACCGCCAAGCACAGCCCCTGTCATGGCACCGGTTTGAGTGGTGCTCATCGGCGTACCGCAAGCGCTCAATGCAGCAGCCAGTGCGATTGCACTTAAGGAATAAGTAAAGGTTTTCATCTATTAGCTCCTTGTAAGCATCTGTTTGTATTGGCATTAGCCAGGTTTTTTAAGCTCTGGTGTCTTGTTAGACTGAGAATGGATTGAGTGGTTCAGGAACTCTGTCATTATTTTTGTATTTGGCAGATAAATATTCCATGCCCCACTGGTATTCTCCAACAGATGTGGGTGTTGATGCCAGTAAAATTTTATGCATAGGTTTTGCGGAAATGCCATTTGCAGAAAGGGCAGTAATTTGAAAAATTTACGATCAAATTTTACGCGATTGTTCTATAAAAAAATTATTAAGTTAATATGCAGGCTTTTAGGGCTTGAAGAATCAGGAGATAACCCATGGGTGTAAAGATAACTGGTAAGCTTACCGCGTCATTTGTCTTGGCTGTAGCTGTGTTTTGGTCCCAACTGGCTTGCGCGTGTGGGAACATTGCCAAACCATGGGTAACAGGTTATTTGCCTGGCTATGAGCAGGATGCTAGTGGCAATGTGTCCTTCATGGATGCAGACGATTGGTCGATGCTTACGCATATTGTGCATTTTGCGGCGCATATTGGGTCTGACGGTTCACTGGATTTCGCCTCTGAGCAGATTGATTCCACCAAGCGGACGAAGGCCATCAGCCTTGCCCATCAGCACAATATACCGATACTGTTCAGCGTCAATTCTTGGCAGGATACCTATAACCCGATCCTGGCGGACGCCGCCAAGCGGCAAACCCTGATCAATGCACTGATCGGTGTTTTGAATGAGGGCTATGACGGGCTGGATCTGGACCTTGAGCCGGTCACGCCGTATGGGTCTGAGGTCAATGCCAACTACGAAACGTTCCTGACTGAACTGCATGCGCGCATGAAGCAGGAANNTACCCTGATCAGAGCAAAAACACCGTTACTGGATCGTCCACTATTGGCGGTGGCGGCGGGCCGGATGGCCGGGACGCCAAGCTGCTGGCTCGGCACATCGACNATGATTGACCAACTCAATGTCATGTTTTACAACCANGCCACCATTTGGGAGGGCGTCACTTGGCATGATTCAGCCTTATATGACGGCGGCAAGGTTTATCCCTCCACCGGCGGGAAGGTCGCCTCCATTGACGGATACGTTAAAAAATATTTGGCAGCAGGCATTCCTGCCAGCAAACTGGGGCTTGGGGTCAGTCTGGAAATCCGCATTTGGCAAGGGGGAAAGTGACAGGCTCCACAGATGGCGNNTGACGGCCCCATGCAGACGTGGACGACAACACCCAAGGACTGGACAAGCGGGACGCCTCTGGATAGCGTGGCGCAGCTGATGCAGAACTATTATACGAAGCCTGAGTATTACCATTGGGATGCAGGCGCACGGATGCCTTACCTCAGCATCAACAACACCGGGTCTGCTGATGACAAGTTCATTTCATTCAATGACCCGCGTTCAGTGGCGGAAAAAGTCGACTTTGTTAAACAAATTGGATTGGGAGGGCTGATGATCTGGCACTTGCGGCTGGATTACCAGCCAGAGAAACCCGCAGGTCAAAAAAGGCCAATCATGAAAGCGATACGTCAGGCATTGCATACCGGCACCGGCCAATAACCACTACGGCGCAACGCCTTGGCGACACAGACGTTGCGCCAACCGTACCCAGTAGTTTGCCCCCAGCGGCAGTATCTGGTCATTGAAGTCGTAATGCGGGTTATGCAGGGCGTGGCTTTCGCCAGTAGCGCCGTTGCCAATCCAGATATAGGCGCCAGGCCGTTGTTGCAGCATGTAGGAAAAATCTTCCGCGCCCATGCTGGNGGGCGGGTTCCATTGCACACAGGCCTCGCCGACCAGTTCGGATGCGACCTGATAACAGGTTTCAGCGTTGGCTTGCCGGTTGATGGTGGCTGGGTAGCCAGGGTGGAAGCGGATGCTGGCGGAAGCGCCAAAAGCGTTGGCGGTGTGTTCCACCAGTTGTTGCAGGCGTTGCTTGATCAGTTGGCGCTGGCTTTCCTCCAGCGTGCGGATGGTGCCATGCAGGCTGACGTGTTCCGGAACGACATTGTAGGCACTGCCGCCAACCATGCGGGTAATGCTGATGACGCCACTGTTGGTAGGTTTCAGGTTGCGGGCAATGATGCTTTGTGTGGCAGTGATGATGTGGCCAGCCACCAGCACCGGGTCGGTCAGCATGTCGGGCATCGCCGCATGGCCGCCTTGGCCGTGAATTTCAATGTCGAAACTGTCGGTGGACGCCATGGCCGCGCCCGGGTGCACGGCAAAATGTCCCGCAGGGATGCCCGGCCAATTGTGCATGCCGTAGACTTCGGCGATCGGGAAACGCTCGAACAAACCCTCTTCAATCATACGTCTGGCACCTGCCTGCATTTCTTCAGCGGGTTGAAAAATGAAATAGACTGTGCCTGCAAAATCCGGGGACTNGGCCAAAACGGCGGCGGCACCCAACAGCATGGTGGTGTGCCCATCGTGCCCGCAGCCATGCATTTTTCCGTGGTGACAGGACGCATGGGCGAAGGTGTTCAGCTCCGTTAACGGGAGCGCATCCATGTCTGCGCGCAGGCCAATATGTTTGTCGCCTGGTTGTCTACCCCGCAGGATGCCGACCACGCCTGTGCCGCCGATTTGGGTGTGGGTTTCCAACCCCAGCGCCTGCAAACGTTCCGCCACCAATTGGCTGGTGCGTAATTCTTCGTAAGCTGTTTCCGGATGCTGGTGGATGTCGCGGCGCCATTCCTGCATTTGCAGGTGCAGGGTGCTGTTGGCGGCAATCAGTTCTGCTTTTGCTGTCATTTTCTTCATCCTTTCTTTTGACGCGTTGCCGCGATTTTCCAGGGTATGTCTGGTATTCTTCCAGATATTACACTTGGCAGGTAGTGCTCGTATGAAAACACAACAAGGAATGGCGTTATTGATAACGCTTTTGGCCGCAAACACCCTGATGGCGCAAGGGCAGCAGGGGGCTCCACAGCAAACATTGACTTTCCCACCCCAGCAGGTTGTCGGGAATCAAGTGCAATATCCGGGGATAGGGCAGCAGGGTTGGCAATTCCCCAGCCAAACATATTTCCCGCAACAGACCGCATCCCCTTACGCCGGTTACGCCTATCCGGGCTATTCCCCTATGCTTATGGGCAAACTTACAACCCGTATTATGGGCAGAGGCAAATCTACAGCCCTTACGCGCAATATTATAACCCTTATGCACAGCCCTATGCCCCCTACGCCATGCTTCCGCGTATGACGCCTTATGCCTTAAGGCCGCCAGTGCCGCAAAACATGCCGGTTCCGCAAACACCAAAGGAGAAGGAAACCCATCCCTGGGGTGACACCCGCTACATATGGCCTGATTTTTATACGGATTTTACCAATGACTTTTGGGACAAATGATCAATGCCCCCTATGATTTGGGGGAGATGCCAGGCGGATGGCGGTTCCCCTCATTCAGTTCTCCTGATCCTGTGACGGTCACTGACGCCATTGCCAACCAAGTGCCGCCATTCGCTGATGAGGCGGGCAAGATGATACCTTTTGATGATGCGGGACACATGGTGCCTTTTTAATCTTGTTGCAGCCGTGTTAGACTATCAGTTCATCTTTGGGTTAAAAATAATATTAGATTATGTCGGAGGCTTGCATGTATTCGCCAAGGAATTCCTTTGCTCTCAGCGCCGTTGCGTTATTGGCGCTGGGTTTGGGGGCATGTAGTTCAGCACCTGAAAAGCAGGATGTGACTGACAACAGTACGCAACAGGTTGCCAAGGAACAGCCAACACAAACACAGGTTGATGTTCCCAAGGTGGTCAATTACGGCGGCAAAGGCGTTGGCAATTATTCGGCCACTGGCCTGGGGGATTTTGCTGGCAATCCCCAACTGCTGGCCTTTATTGACAATATGGTGAGAAGCCAGGGGTTCGACCGCAATTATTTGTATGGCGTCTTTTCTCAAGTGCGCAACCGCGATGACATCTCGGCGCAGTGGGCAAAGCCATCTGCGGGCAGTCCGCTTGGTTGGAGCGCTTATCGTGCCCGTTTCGTCAATGCGGCCAATATCCAGCGTGGCTCCCAGTTTTGGCAACAGTATGCTGGGCAGTTGCAGCGCGCCGAACAGCAATATGGCGTCCCGGCTGAGTACATTGTCGGCATTATGGGGGTGGAAACCCGTTGGGGGCGGATTTTCGGCAAGCATCGCGTGATTGACGCATTGACGACATCTGCGCTGACCAACCAACGTCGCAGCCAGTTTTTCTTTGATGAGTTGAAGTACTACTTGTCGATGACCCAAACTGAACGGATGGATCCGCTGGCTCCGATGGGGTCGTTTGCGGGTGCCATGGGTTATGGCCAATTCATGCCAAGCAGCTTCCATACGTATGCCGTAGACTTTGATGGCGATGGCGTGCGTGATTTGTGGAACCCGGTGGACGCTATCGGAAGCATCGCCAACTACTTTGCCAAGCATGGCTGGCAGGCTGGTGGTGAAGTGGCGGTTCCGGCGGCGGTGACGTCATCTGTCTATGCCAGCATGCCAGATGGGTACAAAGTTAAGTATTCGCTTGCCAGTTTGGCNCAGCAGGGGATCGCTCCGCGTTATGGGAAAGGTTCAAGCGGNCCTGCGTATTTGCTCGCATTGAGCACTGTGCCCGATGGTTACAAGGAGCCATGGATTGGTTACCAGAATTTCTATGTCATTACCCGTTACAATCACAGCAACTATTACGCCATGGCGGTGCATCAATTGGCTGAAGCTGTGCGTGGAAGGGTTCGGGGCGGTTGATTGGTTGGGGCGGCTAACCAGCCGCCCTGTCCGTTAACGGACATAATTGAGTTCGCGGTGGCGCAGGATGACGTTTTCACCCATATTGCGGCGGAAATGTTGGTATAAGCGTTCTGCCAGATAGACGGAGCGGTGACGCCCTCCGGTGCAACCAATGGATACGGTCAGGTAGGCACGCTGGCAACTGGCGTCCAGGCTAGGTAGCCAGTGGTTGAGAAACCCTTCAATGTCGGCATACATTCGCTGGACGTCATCATGCTCTTCCAACCAGTTGATGATGCCTGCATCGCGGCCTGTTAGGGTGCGCAGGTCAGGTTCCCAGTAGGGGTTGGGCAAGCAGCGTACATCAAACAGGAAGTCGGAATCGGAAGGTGCCCCATGCTTGAAGCCAAAGGACTGGATCATCAGCGATAAATGCTTGGATTCGCTTTGGCATATGCGTGCTTTCAATATCCGTCCCAATTCATAAACACCGATATGTGACGTATCCAGTCGTAGGTCAGCATCAATCGCCAGTGGCTCCAGTAGTGTGGATTCCAACAGGATCGCTTTGTCCAGTTCTTGGGTTTCGCTCGTTAGTGGGTGTCGGCGGCGAGTCTCATTGTAGCGCTTGCGCAAGATTTCCTGTTCTGCATATAGGTAAACGAGTTGCGTGTTGGATATGCGTTGGCGAATACGTTTGATAATGGCTGGGGTGTCCAGCAAGCTGTCACGTCCGCCCCTGATGTCGATGCCGACGGCAAGGTAGGGCTGTTTGGCGATTTGGGNGGTGCCAAGCAAGGCTTCCAGCAATTGGGATGGCAAGTTGTCAATGCAGTAGTAACCGTTGTCTTCCAGTGTGTGAAGGGCATAAGTTTTACCTGCGCCCGACATGCCACTGATGATAACCAGATGCATGCGTTTAGGCCGCCATTACACCCTCAAGCGGGTGGTTGGCTGTGTTGAACAGGGAGCAGAAGTATTCCTGCACGAGCTTGGCATCACGGTATTGGCAAATGTGTTCAATCAACGATTTTTGTAATAAAGCATTGGTTAGGTGGGTGATAAGATCAGAATAATCAGGAGCCTGGTTGCTTGGAGCCAGAATCGCCAGGAATAGTTGGACAGGTTTTTTGTCCGGTGCATCCATTTTGATTCCATCCTCCAATAGCAACAAGGCTCCAATGGCTTGAGAGATCGGCAAGCAGGCGTGTGGTATTGCCACGCCGTTGCCGATGGTTGTGCTGCCCAGCTTTTCCCGATTGATCAGCGCGTCGAAAATGGCGTCTGCGTCCAGCCCTTCACTGCCAGTGGCCAGCAAGGCCGACAGCAGCTCAAAAGCTCGCTTCTTACTGGAGACTTCCGTTTCGCATCTGATCCGTTCGGGTGAAAGCAGGGCGGCGATGTCCATGGGGTTTTAATCCGTAGGCTCAGTTGTCGCTACCAGTTGGGCAGCTTCCTGGCGATGGTGGCTTTTCAGCTTTTCCTTGAGCTTGAGAATTTGCCGATCCAACTTGTCAACCAATGCATCAATGGCCGCATACATGTCATCAGCGTAGGCGTCTGCAAACATGTGATTGCCATTGGCGTGGAAAGTCGCTTCCGCCTTGTGGCGTTGTTTTTCGACCTCCAGAATGAAGTGGATCTTCATTACCTGGTCAAAGTGGCGTTTGAGGCGTTCCGCCTTTTCACGCACATAATTGTTCATGGAGTCTGTCACTTCAAGATGATGACCAGTGATTTCTAATTGCATAATGCAAGCTCCTTTTTCAGGTCATGGAAGAAGCCACGTCCTGTGGTTGGCGCTCTTCCTCTCGGGTCGGGTGTGCCAACACAGGAAACGTGGTTCAAGTCGGAACCAATGCCTTCCGTTCATGGGATGAGGGAATCGACATTGCTTCACGGTACTTGGCGACGGTTCGGCGCGCCACATTGATGCCCTGCTGGTTGAGCAGGTGAGTCAATTGGTTGTCACTTAGGGGTGAGTTCTGGTCTTCCTCGGTAATCAGTTTTTGAGCATACCGGATGGCGGTTGATGAACAGCTTGACCCCGTGTCTGTTTCAACCTGACTGGAGAAGAAATATTTGAATTCAAAGATACCGCGCGGGGTATGCATGTATTTGTTGGTGGTGACACGGGAGATGGTTGATTCGTGCATTTCCAGTTCTTCTGCAATATCTCGGAGTATCAATGGCTTCATCGCCTGTTCCCCATATTGCATGAAAGCGCTCTGGCGTTCAACAATTGCTTTGGCGACGTTCAGGAGGGTTGAGTTGCGGCTTTCCACGCTGCGGATCAGCCAACGCGCCTGTTGCAGGTTGGTCTTGAAATAACTGGCGTCGTGTTCAGTTTTGACTTGCCCCAGCATATCGGCGTAGAACTGGTTGACCTGTAGGTTGGGGGTAACCTGCGCGTTTANGGCCACAATCCACTTGTCTTTGATTTTACGGACAAACACATCAGGCACGATGTAATCTGCGGAAGAGGAGGAATAGGCGCTTCCGGGGCGCGGTTGCAAGCTGCGCAATAACAGGACGATGTCTTCCAGTTCGCCCTGTTCTATTTTTATCCTTTTTTNGATTTCTTTATAGTCGCGCCGCTCCAGTAAGTCCAGATGCTTGTCCACCAGTTGGCGTGCCTTGATCTGGATGCGGCTTTCCGGTAGGTGATGCAGTTGGATCAGCAAGCATTCGCGCAGATCGCGTGAACCTACCCCGATGGGATCAAGCTGCTGGATGTATTTGAGGACAACTTCCACATCTTCCAAATCGATCAGCAGTTCTTGGCTGAGTGCTTCGTAAATCTCTTCCAGGGAATCGCACAAATAGCCAGCTTCATCCAAAGAGCGGATTAGCGCTTCTGCAATTTGCTTGTCGATGCTGGTGAGGTTGCTCATGCGGATTTGCCACAGCAAATGCTCCTGCAACCCTTCGCCACCGCTGTCGCACTGATTTTCCAGGAAGCCGTTGGCGTCGCCGTCGTTGTCGCTGTTGCTGCTGCGGGTGTCGTAGACATCTTCCCAGTCTGCGTCGATGCTCAGTTCACTGGGAATGTTTTCGTCAAGGGAGGGGCTATCGCTGCTGGCCTCCAGGGTTTCCGGTTCCGGGTCGGCTTTGGCGTCATTGCTGGAATCAACTGCATTGTCTTCAACGTCATCGGTAAGTTGCAGCAACGGGTTTTCTTCCAGCGCCTGCTGGATTTCATTTTGCAATTNTAGTGATGAGAGCTGCAACAGGCGGATGGCCTGCTGTAGCTGTGGTGTCATGGATAAGGTTTGACCTAATTTGAGATCGAATCCCTGTTTAAGCATTGTTCTTGTTATTCCTTTTACCTATGGCCGATGTCCTGTCTTTCATGGCTTTCATACTACTCCAATCATTTGACGGTGCAAAGATGCGATAGCCAGGATGAATGGCGGCTGAGTGTTTACAAGGTGAAGTTCTCACCCAGATAAACGCGCCGTGCCTGCTCATTTTTCAGGATGTCGTCGGGTGCCCCTTCGACCAAAATTTTGCCTTCGCTCAGTATGTAAGCGCGGTGGCAAATGCCGAGAGTCTCGCGCACATTGTGGTCGGTGATGAGGACGCCAATGTTGCGCCCGACCAAATGGCGGATGATTTNTTGGATTTCCAGCACGGAGATCGGGTCGACCCCGGCGAACGGCTCATCCAGCAGGATAAAGGCAGGCTCTGTGGCCAAGGCGCGGGCGATTTCGGCACGCCGCCGTTCCCCACCGGACAGGCTCACGCCAAGGCTGTCGCGCAAATGGGCAAGCTGGAATTCCTCCAACAGGCTGTCAGCCTTGTCCTGCCGCTGTGTGCGGTTGAGATCCTTGCGCATTTCCAGCACCGCCATGATGTTTTGCACCACCGTCAGCTTACGGAAGATGCTGGCTTCCTGCGCCAGATAGCCAATGCCTTCGCGGGCGCGTTCGTGCATGGGGGCGGCTGTAATGTCCTTGCCGTTGAGCAGGACTTGCCCTGAGTCTGCCCCAATCAGGCCGACTATCATGTAAAAGCAGGTGGTTTTGCCAGCCCCGTTCGGCTTCAGCAGGCCGACCACTTCCGCATTGTTGACGGAAAGGTCGACCCNCCTGAGGATCTGGCGCTTCTTATAGCTTTNTTGCAGGTTGCGCGCTGCCAGCGTGTTCATTTGGCGGCTTTGTTGGTTGGGTAGAAAACAGCGGAAACCCGCCCTGACTTGCCGGTTCCTCCTGCCTTAAGCTGGCCGCTGTCGGGGAGGTATTCGATGTGGTTGCTGACAAAGCGGTCTTTGTCCTGCATCAGTTCGGCGTTGCCATCCAGCAGCAGGCGTTTGTCCTTGACCGGTAGCGGACTTCCTGCGCCTTGCCCTGCACCTGTTTGCCATTGTCCATTTTTTGCTGGAGGCTGACTGGGGAGCCGGTGGCGATGATGCTCTGGATTTCGTTGCCGGGGCATTGATTTCAATATGGCTGGCGAGGATTTGCAAAGTGCCCTGCCGGATGTTGACGTGGCCGTCATAGGTGGCGGTTCCGGCGATTTTGTCAAAGACCGCCGAGTCGGCTTCAATCTGCACCGGCTCTCCCACATCCGATTTCAGGGCATGGGCGGTGGGGATCATGCCAGCCAGCAGCAGGCACAACAGCCATTTATTTAACGTGGTAGATTGAGCGGACATTGGAATCAAATCTCAGTAAATCCTGGTTAAGTCTGGCGGTCAGGCCGGTGGATTGCATCGTACCAGAAGAGCCGGTAATGGATACCTTGGCATCGGTCGAAATTTCATCGTTTCGTGCATCGTAGGTCAGATAATCAGTACGCAGGGTGAATCNCGTCCTGCACTGTGGTGGTCGTCGGTGGTTTGATGACCTCCACATCGCCCGCCAGTTTCGCCAATTGGCTGGCTTGGTCGAACCAGCCTTCGGTTGCATTGGCTCGGATGCGTTTACCGGCTTCCCCTTGCCCAGCAACACCGGCGCAATGATTTGGCTCTGCTTTTTGTCTGGCCAGTGGGACAGGTGCCGTCCGGACAGTTCGTAACTGACCTTGCCATCGCTGGCGATCGCCATGATGGAAAAGTCTGATAAATAGTAGTCAATCTGCTCTTTGTTCACGGTCAGGCGGCCAAGGTCGGTTTTTCCCAGATAATCCTCAACCTGCGTGATCAGCAAGATCATCAGCAGGACGATAATCAGGATGCTCAGGCGCTTCATGCCAGATAGCTTTCCAGTTTTGCCTGAGCTTGCCTTGTGTATGCAACAGGAGCTCGCACACCTCACGGGCTGCGCCGCGCCCGCCGGTTGCTTCCGTAACCCAGTGGGCATGCTGCCGGACAAAGTAATGGGCGTCCTGGACAGCAATGGCGAAGCCGACCTGTGCCATGACCGGCAGATCCACGACATCATCGCCAACATAGGCGATGTTTTCCGCCTTGAGGCCGGTCTTGGCCAGCAGGTCGTCGAAGGCAGGGCGTTTGTCCCGGTAACCCTGCCAGATACGGTCGCGCGGCACTTTCAGGTTGTCAGCGCGGTGCAGCACCAATTCAGACTTGCGCCCGGTGATCAGGCCATCTCCAGCCCGCTTTCCAGCAGCATGCGGATGCCGTGGCCATCCTTGGAATTGAACGCTTTGTATTCCTGCCCTTGATTGTCGTAAAAAGGCTGCCGTCTGTCAGCACGCCGTCAATATCGAAAATCACCAGGCGGGTGTTGCGGGCGCGCTCCAGAACCGTAGCCGGGAGCTTGTCAAACTGGTACATCAGGTGATTCCTGCGCGTAAAAGGTCATGCATGTGGATGATACCGATAACGCGGTTGTCCTGCACGACCGGGAGCACCGTGATGGCGTGTTCTTGCATGCGGTTGAGCGCTTCCACCGCCAAGCTGTCGCCGTCGATGCTGCGGCAATTGTGGGTCATCAGCGCGGCGATGGGTTGTTCCTGCACGTTGCGGCCTTTTTCGAACGAGCGCCGCAAGTCGCCATCGGTAAAAATGCCCAGCAATGTTCCTGCCGTATCGGTAATGGCGGTCATGCCGAGTTTCTTGCGGGTCATTTCCAGAATCGCCTGTTGCAGGCTGACATCCGGGCGCACCTGGGGAATTTCCTCGCCGGTATGCATGATGTCGTGTACATGCACCAGCAGACGCTTGCCCAAGCGTCCGCCGGGGTGGGAGCGGGCGAAGTCTTCAGCGGTGAAGCCGCGCGCCTCCAGCAGTGCAATCGCCAGCGCATCGCCCATCACCAGGGTGGCGGTGGTGCTGGAGGTCGGTGCCAGCCCCAATGGGCAGGCTTCCCTGTCCACGCCGGTGTGGATGTGGAAATCGGCGGCTTTCGCCAGTGGGGAGCCAGGGTTGCCGGTCATGGAGATAATACGCACATCCAGTCGCCGGATAGCTGGCAGGATGGAGAGGATTTCCTCACTTGTGCCGGAGTTGGACAAGGCAATGATGACGTCCCCGCTGACAATCATGCCGAGGTCGCCATGGCTGGCCTCGCCAGGGTGCAGGAAAANAGCCGGGGTGCCGGTGCTGGCTAAGGTGGCGGCAATTTTGTTGCCGATATGGCCGGATTTTCCCATGCCGGTGACTATCACCCGTCCCCGGCAGGCAAGGATGGCTTCACAGGCATGCAGGAAATCATTGTCCAGGCGTGCGGGCAGGGCGGCGAGGGCGGCAATTTCAGTGTCGATCACGGCTTTGGCCAGAGCCAGCAAATCTTTGGCGTGGTGTGGCATTGGTGTCTATTCTCAACCTATTTCGCAGGCATAAAAACCCGCTGTTGCGGGTTTAGATAGTCTGTCTGGTATCTGGTTCACAAATGGTGCCGGAAGCGAGACTCGAACTCGCACAGTGTCACCACCGGCGGATTTTGAATCCGCTGCGTCTACCAATTCCGCCATTCCGGCACGTGGTGAAGGTTGCAGATTCTACCTGATTTTTAGCTTTTGTCGAAAGAAATTTTACAAACTGTTATGATTCGCGCCCATGATGCAACTGAGCGACTTCCATTACGGCCTTCCNCCTGAGCTGATTGCTTCTGAACCCTTGGCGGAGCGGAGCGCCAGCCGCTTGTTAGTCCTCAACAGNCCAACCGGTGAATATCGCGACGGACGTTTTACCGACCTGCTGGCGTTGCTTCAACCAGAAGATTTGCTGGTGTTCAATGATACCCGTGTGATCCCCGCACGCCTGTTGGGTCGGAAAGCGTCGGGTGGCAAAGTGGAGGTGTTGGTGGAGCGCATCACCGACGCACATGCCGTGCTTGCCCATATTCGTGCGAGTAAAGCACCCGGGTCGGGTGTGCGCCTGTATCTGGAAGATATGCTAGAAGCAGAGGTCGTTGGGAGGCAGGGCGATTTGTTCGAGGTGCGCTTTCTGCATGAAGACTCGCCATTGGCGTTACTGGAGCGTTACGGGCATATTCCATTGCCACCTTATATTGAGCGGGAAGATACTGCAGCTGATCGTGAGCGTTATCAGACCGTGTATGCACAAAAGCCGGGAGCCATCGCTGCGCCAACGGCTGGCCTGCATTTCGACGCCGCAATATTGGCCGCATTGGCGCANAAAGGCGTGCATACTGCAGCGGTTACCCTGCATGTTGGCGCTGGCACTTTCCAGCCTGTGCGGGTGCAAGATTTGTCGCAGCATGTCATGCATGCCGAATACGTGGACGTTTCCCAACAGGTCTGCGACGCTGTGGCGGCTTGTCGCCAGCACGGGGGCAAGGTGGTGGCGGTGGGCACAACGTCAGTGCGTAGCTTGGAAAGCGCTGCCCAGGGTGGGGTGTTGCGGCCTTTGCAAGGGGATACGCGACTGTTTATCACCCCGGGTTATAGGTTCAATGTGGTTGATGCGATGATCACCAATTTCCATCTGCCTGAGTCAACCCTGTTGATGTTGGTATCAGCGTTTGCTGGCTATCAAAACGTCATGGAAGCTTATCGGCATGCCGTTCATCAGAAATATCGNTTNTTTAGCTACGGTGACGCCATGTTTATTTCATATAAGCAGAATAAATCGTGATTTTGTCAGTCAAGGTTGTGACTTTTCTGCAACTGTAAGATCATAATCAAACGATGGATGTTCGTGCTTATTGTTTGATTAATAAAGTTTATTTTTTGATTGGTAATAATCGGGCAGACGGTCACAGCCCCATGTCCGTTTGCCTGCCAACTTGTGAGATGGCGCTGCCGCAGTCGGTGGGAGCGTGGTGGAGGTTAATTATGCAAAAGGGTGTCCTGAATAAAACTGCTTTGCCGTTGCTGACCGGATTGGTGTTGTTAGGCGCGCCCTTGCTGGGTGTGTCGGCCTTGCCAATGCCTGCTGACACTTCATTGGTTTACCGCGTCAAGGATATGGATGCGGGTAATGTCCTTAAAATGTACAAAGAACCTGGCAGGGATGTCATTGTCAACATCCCTCATAACGCGACTTGGATCTCGCGCCGGAATGCACAGATGAATGCTGAAGACAAGGTTTGGGAAAAGGTTTCCTGGGATGACCAGACCGGTTGGGTTTTGTCCGATGCTTTGGAGGAAGACAAGGACGCGACCGCCGCCGCCAATGCTCGCCGCCAGTGCCTTGCTGACCCTGCGGTCACGGANAAAGACTGTTGTGGTTATCCCGAAGCGGCCAAGGGAGGCATCTTCAAATCTATTCCTGTTTATGCGGTGAAGGATTTGTCTGCGGGTGAAAGTTTAATGATGTATGTGGATCATGGTGATGACGCCATAGCGGTCGAGATTCCGCATAATGGCACGAACATTGTTAAGCTNGGCCAGCGCGCCGAAGCAGGTAAATTCGCTATGGAGCGGGTACGCTGGGCTGGCCAAAATGGTTGGGTGGATGACAGCAAGCTGGAATATGACGAAGCGAAGACCAAGGACGGCGACGCCAAACGGCAGATGTGTGGCGGGGTGTCTGACGGAGTGGACTTCCGGTCATCCGAGGTTGTTTGCTTGCCTGCGCCAGTCATCCGCCGCTTGCAGGAATCTGGTGCATTGGATGCTGAAACTGTCAAGCAGTTGATGGGGCAGCAGAAGGACAAGTAGGGTCACTTAGCCCGTTGGGCAGGTTGTGTGCCTGCCCATCAGGCCATTGCAAAGCAAAAGCCAGCGCTTCTGGTTGGTTCAGAAGGAATGCTTTTCGCATGCTTCCAGCGTGTTTTTCATCAACATGGCGACTGTCATGGCCGACGCCGCCAGAACAGGTGTGATCCAGGCAGCGCGCTCGGCGGCCGCCGCAAAGTCCACATCTCCCGTCAATTTGCCATTTTCCAAGCGGTTCATGCCTACGTCGATAACGGTTGCCCCTGGTTTGATCCAGTCGCCTTTGATTAGCCCTTGTTTGCCTACGGCTGCGACCACGATGTCGGCTTGGCGCGTCAGTGCGGCGGTGGTATCACCACTAAACCGGTGCGTGACGCTGACGGTCGCTCCGGCCAACAGCAATTCCAACGCCATTGGGCGACCTACAATGTTGGAGGCACCGATAATGACGGCATGACGGCCTTTGTAGACTTCGGCGGTGCTGTCCAGCAGCCGCATGACGCCATACGGTGTACAAGGGCGCAGTCCAGGAATGCGCAATGTCAGTTTGCCAATATTCGCGGGGTGGAAACCATCCACATCCTTGCGTGGGTCAATTTGCTCGATAATCAGGGAGGGTTCAATGTGGGCAGGCAAGGGCAGTTGCACCAATATGCCATCAATCAGTGGGTCGCGGTTGAGTTCATTGATCAATTGCACCAGTTCATACTGGGTTGTTTCTTCTGGCAGGTCATAGGAGCGGGACATGACGCCGACTTCATCGCAAGCTTTGCGTTTGTGGCTGACGTACACCTGTGATGCCGGATTGGAGCCGATCAAAATGACAGCTAAACCCGGGCGGCGTTTGCCCTGTTGCAAGCGCTCGTCAATACGCAGTTTGACTTCGGCGCGGACTTCGGCAGAGACCTTTTTGCCATCAATGATTTGGGCTGTCATGGTGTTTCCTGCGGGCAAGGAAAAGCGCGTATTGTCGCACTTCCCCAGACATCTGTCATGCGCTGCTCATTCCCCGTATAACTGGCGTTTCAGGCCGCTACGGTTGAGTATGGTTGTGGCGATTTCTTCAATGGAAATGGCAGTAGTGTTGATGCAGGGGATATTTTCACGCCGGTACAGGTTTTGTTGCCATTCCAGTTCCTGTTCGCATTGGTTAAACGATGCATAACGGCTGTTGGGCTTGCGTTCTTGGCGGATGCGCTGCAATTGTTCGGCTTCTATGGTCAAGCCAAACAGTTTGGGGCGGAATGGTTTGAGGAGTTCCGGCAGCTTATTTTCCTGCATGTCCTCTTCTGTCAGCGGGTAATTGGCGGCGTAAATGCCATATTGCATCGCCAGATAGAGGCAGGTTGGCGTTTTGCCGGAGCGTGACACCCCGATCAGGATAATGTCGGCTTCGGCGAAGCTTTNTGCACTGATCCCATCATCACTGGCTTGGGCAAAATTGATGGCGGAAATGCGTTTGGAGTAAGAGGCGTCATTGTGCAGGCCGTGCGAGCGTCCGATGGCGTGGGAGGAGGGTTGCCCCAGCTCCTTTTCCATTGAGTCGATGAAGTTGTTGAAGAAATCGTAAATGGCGCAGTCGGCGCTTTCGATATACTGGCGCACTTCAGGGTTGACCAAGGTGCTGAAAACCAGTGGGCGGCACCCGTCCAGTTCGGCCATCATATTGATTTGCTCAGCAGTTTCTTTAGCCTTATCCTCTGAATCCAAGAACGGGATACTAACCTTGCGCCATTGGATGCCATCGAACTGGGTTAGCAGGCTATGGCCTAGCGTTTCGACGGTGATGCCGGTGCGGTCGGACAGATAAAAGACTGTCCGCCGCTTTTTGCAATCCTTGATCATGCGTTGGCTGCATCGAGGCTGGCCAAATGCAGCCAGGTGTCGACCACCGTATCAGGGTTGAGTGAGATGCTGCTGATGCCTTGTTCATGCAGCCATGCGGCAAAATCTGGGTAGTCGGATGNGCCTTGACCGCAAATGCCAACGTACTTGCCTTGTTTTTNGCAGGCTTCAATCGCCATTTTCAGCAGTTTTTTCACTGCCGGGTTGCGTTCGTCAAACAGATGCGCAATCAGGCCGGAGTCGCGGTCAAGACCCAATGACAATTGCGTCATATCGTTGGAACCGATGGAGAAGCCGTCAAAATATTCGAGGAATTCTTCCGCCAGCACCGCGTTGGAAGGGATTTCGCACATCATAATTAGGCGTAGGTCGTTTTCGCCACGCTTCAGCCCTTGGTTTTTCAACAATTCGCTGACTTGTTGGGCTTCTTCCAAGGTGCGGCAGAACGGAATCATGACCTCAACATTGGTCAGGCNCATTTCATTACGGACCTTGCGCAGGGCGCGGCATTCCAGTTCGAAGCAGTCGCGGAAGGATTCGGACAGGTAGCGGGAAACGCCCCGGTAGCCGATCATCGGGTTTTCTTCATGCGGTTCGTAACGGTCACCTGCCAACAGGTTGGCGTATTCGTTCGACTTGAAGTCGGACATGCGCACGATAACTTTGTGCGGATGGTAGGCGGCCGCCAATGTGGCGATGCCTTCCACCAGTTTTTCCACATAGAAATCGATTGGGCTGGCGTAACCGGCAATTTTCTTGCCGATTCTGTTCATCAGCTCCACTGGCAGCTTGTCGAATTCCAGCAGGGCTTTTGGATGGATGCCGATGGTGTTGTTGATGATGAACTCCAAGCGTGCCAGCCCGATGCCTGCATTGGGAAGGCGGGAAAAGGCGAATGCGCGGGATGGGTTGCCCACGTTCATCATGATCTTGACCGATAATTCAGGCAGGTTGCCGGTGTCGGCTTTGCGCACTTCAAACGGCAGCAGGCCACTGTAAATGAAGCCAGTGTCGCCTTCTGCGCAGGAAACGGTAATCGCCGCTCCGTTTTCGATGCGGTCGGTGGCGTCGCCACAGCCGACTACCGCCGGAATGCCCATTTCGCGCGCAATAATGGCGGCGTGACAGGTGCGGCCGCCACGATTGGTCACAATGGCGGAGGCGCGCTTCATGATCGGCTCCCAGTCAGGGTCGGTCATGTCGGTAACGAGCACATCGCCTTCTTTGACTTCGTGCATCTGGTTGATGCTGCTGATGATGCGGGCAGNGCCTTGGCCGATTTTTTGCCCGATAGCGCGGCCTTCCGCGATAATGGAGCCTTNTTGCTGAAGCTGGTAGCGCTCGATGATGGTTGCAGAAGCGCGGCTTTCAACCGTTTCTGGGCGTGCTTGTACGATATACAGTTTGCCATCGCCACCATCTAAAGCCCATTCGATGTCCATCGGGCGGCCATAGTGCTTTTCGATCGTGATGGCTTGTCGGGCGAGAGAGGCAACCTGCGCATCTGTCAGGCAGAAACGCATGCTGCGGGCGGCTTCGACGTTACGGGTGAGGGTGGCTTTGTTGTGGGCTTCGCCTGCGCTGTCGGCATACACCATTTCAATGGCTTTTGCGCCCAAGCGGCGGGACAGGATAGCCGGGCGGCCTGCTTCAATATTCGGTTTGTAGACGTAGAATTCATCTGGATTGACGGCACCCTGCACAACGGTTTCGCCCAGGCCATAAGCGCCAGTGACGAATACGGCATCACGGAAACCAGATTCAGTGTCAAGCGTGAACATGACGCCACTGGCTTTAATGTCGCTACGCACCATTTTCTGGATGCCAGCGGATAGGAACACTTTGTCATGTTCAAAATGCTGGTGGACGCGGTAGGCGATGGCGCGGTCATTGTACANGGAGGCGAACACTTCCTTGATGGCGGCGATGACATTATCGAGTCCACGCACATTGAGGAAGGTTTCCTGTTGGCCTGCAAAGGATGCATCGGGCAAGTCTTCAGCTGTTGCGGATGAGCGCACTGCAAAAGAGGCGGTTGCGCCGGAGCCTTCCGACAGTTTTAGATAGGCGGCGGTGACGTCTTCCAGCAAGCGCGGCGGTAGTGGTGTCTCCATAACCCAGCCGCGAATGGTCTTGCCTGCGTTGGTTAGTGCATGGATGTCGTCGACATCTAATGAGTTCAACAATGTGTTAATGCGATCCGCTAGGCCGTCAGCGCGGATAAAATCTTGGTAGGCATGGGTGGTGGTGGCAAATCCATTCGGGACGGTGACGCCGACATTGGCCAAGTTGCTGATCATTTCCCCAAGGGAGGCGTTTTTACCGCCGACGATGTTCACATCGTGCATTCCCAATTGATCAAACCAAAGAATGTAATCTGCCATCGTGAATACTCCTGAATCGAAAAATTTGGAAGTGCGTAATCCTTTTTATTGGGTGCACGCTATTGTTTCATAGGGGAGGTAGGAGAAAAGAGCGGCGTCCATAGGCGACGCCGCAAGCACCACAGTTAGCATGAGATAAACATCCAATATGTGAATGTTTAACTGGCGCATAAGATACCGAAATTGATGATTGCCAAAAATCAATTGTTTCAATTATTACTATTGTAATGCACAATAATGAAATATTCAGAAGGATGAACCAATCGTGGCGATGCATTACTATAAGCAGACACGTTACAAGTTGTTGCGGACTTTTTGCGTAGTGGCACANAAAGAAAATATAACGCACGCCGCCGAGCAGCTACATATTAGCCAACCCACTGTTTCCTTGCAAATTCAAGCACTTGAGCGAGAAATNGGGGAGAAGTTGCTGGAGCGGCGAGGNCCTAGCGTGCGCTTGACTCCGGAAGGAAAAGTTCTCTATCAACTTGTGCAGCCGATTGCGGCGGGAATTGACTCCCTGAAAGAAACGTTTGCCGCCAGCTTGGGTAAAATGGAGAAAGGNGAGTTGAACATTGCTGCAGGGCAGTCAACAGCATTGTATGTATTGCCAGACTACCTCCGACGTTTCAATTGCGTATACCCAGGCATCCGGATCAACCTGCACAATGTGGCGGGGCAAAGCGGCATGAAAATGCTATTGGATGATCAGGTGGATTTGGCAGTNGGNCCGTTGTTGCAAATTCCTGATAGCATCATTTACAAACCGTTTGTTTCATTTGGCTCAATCTTGATAACAGCGCGAAACCATCCTTTGGCCAGCCTGAACCGGAAAGTGACCCTAGAAGACATTACACCCTACGGGCTTATTTTGCCGCCTCGCAATATGAGCACCGGNCGGATGGTGGACACTGTATTTCGCCAACATGAATTGCAATATTCGGTGGCGATGGAGGCAGGTGGTTGGGAAATCGTCAAACGTTACGTGGAAATGGGTTTGGGAGTGTCAATTGTCACTGAAGTATGTTTGACAGGTAATGANAAAATCACCGCCATACCTTTGCATGATTACTTTCCTGCCAGGAGCTACGGCCTAATTGTCCGGAGGGGCAAGTTCTTTACCCCTCAGGCCAAACGTTTTATCGAAATGTTTGATGAAAACTTTTGCGGACGATTTCTGATAGTGGTCAACTGTTGACCGGAACCAATTGGCGGGAACGTTGTTGGTAATAGTGGTCATAGTAGTGTTGCCCAATGGCTGTGCACCGGACTTTCATACGTAAAAAGCCCGTTAGGTTGCCACCAGCACGTTTCAGCTGCTTAAGGGCGGCATTGATTATTTTCCGATTGCTAGTTTTGGGGCTAACCAACAGTACCGTTGCGGTGCTCATTGCCGACAGCACCAGCGGATCAGCAAAACCTTTTAATGGCGGCGCATCAATGATGATGTAGTGATAACGGCGCGCAGCGATGCCCATTAACGCCAGCATGTGGTTAGAGGAGAGCAGGCCTACTGGATCGCTGGTTTCAGTTCCGGCAGTAAGGATGTGTAGGCCGGTATCTGAACCAATAGAGTGTATATTGGGCAGATCAATGGAGTTGTCCAGATAGTCACTTAAGCCCACATTATTATTGAGGCCAAGTTTGTGATGCAAGGTAGGGCAGCGCATATCAGCGTCGACCAGCAACACTTTGTATCGCATGCGTGCATAAGCGTAGGCAATGTTGATGGCGGTGGTGCTTTTGCCTTCACCAGGCTCGATGCTGGTGATCAGGACTGAATTGCCTTTTTCCTTTTTTAACGATGCACCCAGATTGGTGACCACGATACGGTAGGCCTCCGCCACTTCTGAGCGCGGCTCATTCAGGGTTTTTAGGGCAAGAGTGGTTTCTGGCAGCTTACTGGCGTCAGGAATAGCGCCAAGTACGGGCAGAGCCGTGAATTTTTCCATGTCTTCGTCACTATGGATGTTGTCATCCATGCCTTCACGTAGGAATGCCAGGGCAATACCACCCAGCAAACCACCCAGCAAACCAATTAACAGGTTAAGTGATGTGTTGGGACGATAACGTTGCAGCGGTGTTTGCGCTTCATCAATAATCCGGACAATGCTGGGATTGGCACCGGAAGCAACATTCACTTCCCGCATCCGTTGCAGCAATTCGTCATAAAGCTGGCGGTTTGTTTCCACTTCACGTTTGAGCGCGTTGTATTCGATGCTTTTGTCCTGAATCTGCATGAGTTCATTGTTCAGTTTGCCCAGCCGCCCTTGCAGCTTATTTTCTTCTTCTTTGGCGGCGAGGTATTCCGCCTTGATGGCGCTGGTGACGCTGGCTGTTTCAGTGTTGATGGTATTGCGCATGTCAGCAATCTGGCTGCTGAGGCGTTGCATGTCAGGGTAGTCAGGTTTGAATAGGCGGGATTTTTCCTGATATTCGGCTTCAAGATTGGCCAGGGTATTTTTCATGTTCTGAATGGCCAAGTTGTCGAGGGCGTCCCGATTGCCGCCGGTGGCCTTCAGTTGGTTGTATTTGCTTTCCGTCTGGATGCGGCGGCGTTCAGCGTCCGCCAAAGCCTTGTTCATGTCTGTCAGCTTCTCGACATTGACAGTCTGGGTGTCATCAATATTCAGGATGTTTTTCTTTTGGCNGTAGTCGAACAGGCGTTGTTCAGATTGTGTGAGGTCGTTGCGGGTTTNTTCGATTTGCTGATCCAGATAGCCTTTGGCGTAATCGCCAGTTTCTGTATAGGCCTCGTTACGCATTCCAACATAGGTGTTGATCAATGTGTTGGTAATGTTGGCGGATTGGGCAGCGGTAGGCGCTTCAAAATAGATTTTGACTAATCTGGATTGTTCCAATGGCTGGACAAAGAGCTTTTTGGAAAACGTTTCGGCTGCTTCACGTAATTTGCTGGCGTCGTCTGTAACCGTAGCGTTATTGCTGCTAAACAAACCGGACAAGCTGAAGGTGGAGTGATCAGTGTTCAGCAATTCATTCGTCAGCCCCATCTGTTTGATGACCCGTTCCGCCAAAGCACGGCTTTTCAACAGTTCATATTCAGTCTGCAGGATGTCGATGCTGTCTTTTTGGTCGGTATTGTGGATTTGGCCGAATTCAACCACGCGGGTCGGCTCGCGTTCAATCTTGATGGTGGCATTGGCTTGGTAGCTGGGAGGGGTTAGTTTTGTAACCAGAAAGGCAAGCAATATGCCTAAAAGCAGGGCGCTAAGAATAAGCCATTTGTGCTTTTTGAGAATGTTCCAGACATGTTGCAGAGAAAGGTCGCGTTCAGCGGCTCTAGTCGCAAGTTCTGGGCTTAAAATAAGCGGTATTTCATTTCCTGGCGCAATGAGTAATGATATTCATTGGCTGGAATGAGTATTTCATTGCTTTGTTTCATATGCTGGTTCAATTTGTTTCGCACGTATGTTGGGGGCAGTTTATTGTGGTTGCGTCACTGGCTTGACGGATAACAGGTATGGAGCAGGTTTTGGCAAGTTCCTGCATGCTCATGCTTTGCATTCCATAGCGCGCTTGCAAGGAGTGGTAATGCTCGAGCACCCGTTCCAGTCGCTGAATGTTTTCCTGGGTATGGGCACCAANATTATGTGGATGCCACCACAAGTGAAAAACTTCGTTTTNTTGGGCGGCATGGGTCATGTCACGCATGATACGTTCAAGGCGTAACTGGTTGAGGGCTGGGTATGGACAGTGCGGATAGAAAAACCGACTGGCGGGAATGTTGATCAATGCATGATTGGNGCGTCTTATATATCCCGGGGTAAAGGATTGATGTCCAGTGAGGTTGAAAGCCGAATCAATTAGGCGCATACCACGTTTAAGCGTATAGAATATGTCATGTTTTTCTGGGCAGTGATAAAAGCCGGAGCGGGCGTCTCNCCGGAAAGAGCGAATGCCATTTTTCGCCAATATTTCAATATATTGTGGAGTGTACTGTTGGCGGGGAAAAACATAGGTTTCAAAGTTGATGCAGTAGCGCTTGGCAATTTCTTTGGCTGCATCCAAATCTGCGGAAAAGCTTTTCAAGCTGGAGCCAGGTTCATCCGGGTAATAGTGTGAAAAAGAATGTGAGGCGATTTCCTGTCCCGCATAATCCCTAATCATCTTCACTAACTCAGGGGCGTAGTAGTAGGGTATAAGGCTAGGGTTCTTATCAGTATCTGGCAGGTGCCTATAGGGATCTAGGCGTATGTCACGGTAGTCCGGTTTAAGGGTGGGAAGATGCTGCAGTAGGTCATGGGTATCNNCTGAAAAAATAAACCCAACGATCGCCCAAGTGGCGTGAATCCCATAGCGGCTAAAGTTTTCCAGCATCATCGGAATGGCTTGGCGCACCCCGACCANGTTGGCTTTATAGGCATCCAGCCGGGTTTCGTCGCGCATTCCCCAGTAAAGCTCGAAATCAAGTGAAATGACAAAAGCGCCGTGCTGCAATGACATGTTTATTGGTTGTTCCTGGAAAGGGTTAGTCAATGATGGTGTTGTATAACGGGTCAGGAATCAGGAGTGATGTCTAGGGTTCTAACTGTTGTGATCTCTGGATAAATGGAAAATGGCGTTTGGCTTGTGTGCGTATGCCGCCAGTGTCCATCAGCAGCAACGTCGCGCTGTAAACCAGAAAGCCGGTCAACAGTTGGATCGCCAACCAACCAACACCGGTTTTATGGTGGAGCTGAAATAGCGCCAGCGACATGAGCACGGTGGCCAGCACCACACCGGACAGTTCCTTGCCGGGAAGTTGCAATGGGAACCAGCGCATTCCCCGCCATGCGCTGAGAAGCAAACCAGCGGCGTAAGCGGCAAGGGTCGCCCAGGCAGCCCCATACATGCCCCAGTGCGGTATGAGCAACAGGTTCAGTGCAAGGTTGAGACCGGCGGCGATCAGCAAGATCCAGACCTGCCCCTGGGTATGCTTTCCCAATTGGAACGCCAGGTCGAAAAAGTAAGATTTTGCCCCTGACAGCAAAATTGCAGTCGCAATCAGNNGGGTCAGCGCCACTACGGTTGCCCTGAATTCGGCACCAAGCAACAGGTTGGCGAGATTGGGGGTGATCAAGACCAATCCGGCAGTGGCGGGAAAGCCAATACCAAACAGCAACAGTGCGTGTTGGCGGCTGTGCTGTTTGGCGGCCTNCGACCCCTGTGTTTCCAGGGCGTTGACCAGCATGGGATAGATGGCGAGATTTATGCTCATCATCAGCATGACCAGCGTAAAACGGGGCAGGTCATAAGCGACTGCATATTGCCCGGCGCTGTCCGCGCCATCCAGCCAGCNCAATAGCATGCGGTCAGCGCTGTTGATCACTTCATTCAGGAGCGCGGAGGCGGTCAATGGCAACCCGTAAATAAGCATTTGCCGCAGGATTCCCGTATCTGTTTGGTTCCAATGGATGTATCGCCATTCGTCCCGACAAAACAGCAGCACGGGCAACAGGTTGCCAATCAGCAGTCCCCATAAAATGCCTTCAGCCCCCAGCCCGCNCCAAGCCAGCCAGCCGCCGATGGCAAGCGCCAGCAGGGTTTTGCCCAGCATCATGCCGCCATAGCGGTAAGGGTTGAGCTGTGAGTTCTGGAGTTGCAGGTTAAGTTCAAAAANTGCCCAGGCCACTAGCAATAACCCGCCAGCCAAGGCCAATTGCGCCACAGTAGGGTCGGGCGCAAACAGCCGTGCCAGCAGGCAAAGGCCAAGCCCTGTTGCCGCAATGCCGCCGTAAGCCGCCAGTATGGTTGGAAAGAACATTTCCCGCTGATTGGCGAAGCGCGGCAGGAACCGCAATATCCCCAGGTTCAGCCAGCCAAACAGCAGCATTTGCAGAAAACTGACGGTCGCTATCGCCAAGGAGTATTGGCCGTATTCATTTGGGCTGAGTAGTCGGGTGTACAAGGCCAGGGCGGCGAAATTGACCAAGCCGGGCAATCCCCGTGCCAGCAAGTACAGGAAACTGTGCCGGATAATCATGTGAATAACTTCTGGTAAACCTGGAGCGTCTGATGCACGACTTGTTCGACGCTGAATTCCTGCTCAACCAGTCGTCGCCCAGCAAGCCCGAGCCGTTTGCGCTTGTCTGGGTTACGCAGCAGGATTTCGATGCCCGCCGCCAGCGCTGTGCTGCTTTGTGGTTCCACCAGCAGGCCGTTTTGCTGGTGCAGGGTGATTTCACGGCAGCCTGGCACATCACTGGCGACAANTGNGCGTCCGCAGGCGGCGGCTTCCAGCAGCACCTTGGGCACGCCTTCCCGATAGGATGGCAGGCAGATGATATGCGCTTGGGGGAGGATATCTGGCATATCGCTGCGGTGCCCCCACCATTCGACGCAGCCTTCCTGTTGCCATTTACGCAGTTCTTCCAAGGGGATGGCGTCATGATTGTTGGGGACGTCGCCAACCAGCACAAAACGCGCCGATAAGCCCTTTGCATGTATTTTGCGGGCGGCTCCGGCGAATTCACACACGCCTTTGCTTTTGAGCATACGCGCCGCCAGCAGGACGACCGGATCGCCTTCGGGTTCGGGGCGGTAGCGGAATTCCCGCAAATTCACCCCGGAACTGCGGATCAGGACTGAGCGTTGCTTGCGGGTGATGCCTGCCTGGGTGAACAGGCCGAGGTCATCAGGATTCTGGAAGATGGCAGGCGCGTGATGGGAAAAAGATCGCCTNNTGTATACCGGGGTGATGACGGTGCGCAGGGTTTTGGTGGCAATGTCCTGATGGGTAAACAGTGAACCCAGGCCAGTGAAGGCGTAAATGGAGCGGGTGTGCCCCGACAGCAGTGCGGCGATGCCGCCATAGAGGATGGCCTTGACCGCAATGTGATGGATCAGGTCTGGTTGCACTTGCTTGTACAGCCGGTACAGGCTCCAGATGGCACCAAGCTCCCGCAAGGGGTTGCGGCTCATGCNGGTCATGGAGAAGCTGTGGTAGCACATCCNCACAGCCTGAATGTCAAGCGCTTCCGGGCTATCGGCTGGTTCTGGCATGGCGACATGCACATCATAGCCGCGGTGGCTGACATGCTCCGCCAGAGGTATGCGATGGGATAGGAAAANAGCGGCGTCGTTGCCAACAAACAGGATTTTTTCACTAACTGCTCCTTTATGCCGCCATTGCCCGGATTACCGGGTTTTGTTGCTCATGCCACGNCCGGAACATCAGGACATCCCACAACAAGTATTGCCAGTTATGGGAGCCAGCCAGGTGTTGCCGCCATTTTTCCTGAATGGGGTCAGGGTCGAAAAAGCCTTCTTGGCGCAAACGCACAGGATCCAGCAAGTGTTCCGCCCAATCGCGTAAGCGGGTGCGCAACCAATTGTCCAAGGGGACACCGAAGCCTTNTTTGGGGCGCTCAATCAGGTGGCGTGGCACGTACCNGGTCAGTATCCGCCGGAGAATCCACTTGCCCTGGCTGTCGTGGATTTTCATGTGCAAGGGCAATTGCCAGGCAAACTCGACGACCCGGTGATCCAGGAAAGGCGCACGGGTTTCCAGGCTGACGCCCATGGCNNGGTGGTCGACTTTGGCCAAAATGTCACCGGGCAGATAGCCAAGCGTGTCCATGTACATCATCCGTTCAGGGAAGTTCAGCCCAGCCGGAATGTTGGTTGGGATAGGGTCTGGGGCGCTATGGAGGCCGAGGACAATCTCTTCTGGTGTCTTCCAGTGGGAAATGAGCCTGCGGTAAATGTCCTCGGGCGTCCGGGCATTCAATGCCTCAGTCGCCTTGCGCAGTTTCTCCCNCGGTTCATTGAAGCGTAGCCGTTGGGGAAGGGACGAGGAGAAGGGCGTCAGCAGTTTGTCCCATTGGCGGGCGTCCAGGTGCCCCAATGTCCCTGCGATGCCGCTACGCAGGAACCCCGGCAGATGTTGCAAGCGCCGCCAGATTTGCTGGGCATAGAAGTAGCGGTTGTAGCCGCCAAACAGTTCGTCCGCACCGTCTCCGGAAAGGCTGACGGTGACCCNGCGTCTGGCCAGCTGCGCCACCAGCAGGGTAGGGATCTGCGACATGTCCGAAAATGGCTCATCAAACAGGACGGGAAGCCTGGGGATGATGTCCAGCGCATCCGTAGGGCTTGCAATGTACTCGGTATGCTCCGTCCCCAAATGGCGCGCAACTTCGCGGGCGTAGTTGGCTTCGTTGAAGGTTTCTTCTTCGTAGCCGATCGTGAAGGTTTTGACGGGGCGGTTGGACTGGGCTTGCATCAGCGCAACCACCAAGGAAGAGTCGACGCCTCCGGACAGGAATGCGCCTAGCGGCACGTCAGCCAGCATTTGTTGACGGACTGCATCAGTCAGCAAATGCTCCAGCGCATCGGTTTGTTCACGCACATTTTTGAGCGCAGGGGCATTTGGGCGGTCGGTGATGTATGCAGGCAATGACCAGTATGGTTCGGTTGGCATTGCGCTGCCGGGGGCAGTCTGTGATGTGATCTGTAACAAATGTCCCGGTTCAAGTTTGAAGACGTTTTGGTAAATGGTTTGGGGCGCAGGGATGTAGCTCAGGCGCAACTGGCAGGCGATGGCCTCACGGTTGATGGCTGCATGCCATTCGGGGTGGGCGCGCAAGGCTTTCAATTCGGAACCGAACAGGAAATGTTGGCCTGCCCAGCCATAATACAGGGGCTTTTCACCCAGGCGGTCGCGGGCGAGGGTAAGGCAACGGGTTGTCTTGTCCCACACGGCAATGGCGAACATGCCGATGCAGGCTTTCAGGGTACGCCGGATGCCCCAGGTTGAAAACGCAGCCAGCAGGGTCTCAGTGTCGGACATGCCGCGCCAGTGGATGGGGCATTCCTGGTCGAGGCGCTTGCGTAATTCCTGGTGGTTATAGATTTCACCGTTGAAAACCAGTGTGTAGCGCCCTGATTGTGACGCCATCGGCTGATGCCCTTCCGGAGAGAGGTCTAGGATCGAAAGCCGCCGGTGCCCTAGCGCAATGCCAACGTCATGATCCAGCCACAGGCCGCCGTCATCNNCTACTCTGTGTGCGAGGGTGGATGTCATCCGGCGCAGATTGCTTTGCATGTCGGTCGAATTTCGTCTGATTGNAGAGGAGTAGAAGCCCGTCAGTCCGCACATGATTCACTAACTCCTTGTATATATTTTGATACTGTGTGGTGATGTTCTGGATGTTGTAGTGTTTGTGGATGCGCTGAAGTGCGCGCAACCCCAATTCCTTGCGCCACACTTCACCTGCATTGATCCATTCCAGCCAAGCGAAGGCCAGGGCGGAGGGCGTGGCCTCAGGCACCTGCAAGACCCGACCGGTTTTGCCGATAATGAGGGGAATGTCGCCCACATCGGTGGCGATGCAGGGCACGCCGCAGGCCATGGCTTCGCCAATGGCGTTGGGGAAGCCTTCGCCACGGGATGAAGTCAGGGAAAAATGTCCAAGGCGTTCAGGACGCAATAAACATCCTGGCGTTCACCCAGCAGATGCAGGTGGCTCCTGTCAGGGAAACGTTGCAGAAAGGGGATAAGTTCGGGGTTTTCCGCCGTCACCTCCCGGCCAGCCAGAATGAAATGGACATTTTTCTGGTGCTGCATCAATAGGCTGGCGGCTTCCAGAAACAACGCGTGATTTTTCATCGGGTGGTAACGCGCGATCATGCCGATCACCAGCGCATCAGGCGGTATGCCGAGGCTCTCCCGGATGTCTTCACGGTAATAGGCGTTGGGGAAAACCGCTGGATGTCAAAACCGTTGGGCACTATCTGGGTTTTCTGTGCGGGGTAGCCGAACGCCGCATGCTGGTCAGCGCTGAGGTATGAGTTGTAAAGGATGTATTCGGGGCGCTTGCTGAGTTTTGCCCCCATGCGGATTACCCCACGGGTGGCGAGCGGCTCATGGCGGATATCATAAAGGGTTTGGCGAATGTTCCACAGCAACGGGTAGTGGTCGCCAAGCGCCATGTTGGCCAGTGAAGCAGCCAGATTGCCGTGATACATCCAGCCTTGCACGATGTCCGGTTGAAGCTCGCGCAACAGTCGCACCAATTTCAGGATGCGCCAGCCTGCCCAAAGGTTCAGGTTCATATCGAGGGAGTAAACGCTGATCCCGTGTGACCTGATTCGTCTGCTGAGTCCGCCTCCCCGCAATGATATGACAACCGGCTCGAAATGGCTGAGGTCGGTATGCGCCAACAGTTTGTACAACATCATTTCCGCCCCGCCCGTTGTCAGGCAGGTGATGACATGCGCCACACGGATTTTACGGGCTGTGTTATCCATTAGAAATGACCCTATATCAATTTAAATTTCAAGCCACTGCCCGGCGATGGCGTCGAGCTTTAGGTGCTGGATTGCGGTTCTGCCCTGTTGACGGAATGATTCTCGCAAGGATGGATTTTCCATCATATAATCAATAGCCTTTGAGAGTTCATCGGCATTTTCATTCTCTACGAGAATACCATCCACGCCGTGGGTGAGAATTTCATTCANGCCAGTCGGGCAGTTTGTGGCGACAACTGGGCACTGACAGGCCAACGCTTCAACCAATACATTGGGATAGCCTTCATAACGGCTTGAAAGAACAAATAATTGGGCGTTGGCCAGATAGCAGTAAGGGTTGTTGGCCGCGCCCTTGAGCCAGACCTTTTCTGTCAGGCCAAGGTCTGAAATCTGGTGTTGCAATCTGTCCCGTTGCGACCCTTCGCCAAGGATCAGCAGGTCGGTGGTCTGTGACGCCCTGCTGCGGGCAAAGGCGTTGATCAACAGGTCGAAACCCTTTTGTGGATGCAGGCGCCCGATCGCCAACAGATAGGGGCGTGGATGCCCAACAGGCTGACGTTTCAGGGCGTCTATATCAGTAAAATTTAGTGGGTTTGGAATGCTGAGTACATTATTTAGGCNCAATTCTTGGCGCAAGATGTCGGCGATTGCATTGGATACAGCAACGACCTTGCGTGCGCGTGGATATAAAACACTCATCATCCAGCGGGTAGTCGAGCTGAACTTGTGTGGATTGTTACGCACCGAAACAATCGCCGCAGGGCTGGCCAACAAGGTGGGAAAGTTGGCGCTTTCCATGAAAGAAAATATGTGCGAATAGTGGTGTTGGCGAAATTGTTTGCGCAATTTCCAGAATCGGCGCGCTAGGTTGGTGAGCTTGCCCAGGATATTGGTGGTGGCCGGGCAGTTCAGGTCAACCAGTGCGCCGCCATAGGGGTAGGCGGTCAGCCTGCCGTCAAACACAATCAGGTCGACAGTATGTGTGCGGGCGAAATGTTCAGACAATGACGCAGCCACCCGTTCTGCGCCACCTTTGGTCAGGCTGTGGATGACGATGGCGATACGCTGGTTGGCTGGCAAGGGCGTGTCAGGCATGGGCTGCTTTTGCTCCTGCGGTCAGGTTGGTCGTCGGCTTGATTCGCCAATGGATTGTTTGGTTGC
Organism: Candidatus Thiothrix singaporensis; assembly: GCA_013693955.1. GTDB lineage: Bacteria > Pseudomonadota > Gammaproteobacteria > Thiotrichales > Thiotrichaceae > Thiothrix > Thiothrix singaporensis. The sequence goes on from CP059265.1 coordinate 746,837, forward strand.
TCTCCAGCCATGCATGGCTAATTAGCAGGCTGTAAACCAGGCAATTTTTTCCATGCTCCACTCGGTGGACATTTGCGCCAGCAGGAGACAACCCATCAAGGCAATCTGAAAGCTTCTGTCCTGTTGTGGGACTTGGGGCATCAGCTTGAACAGGAACAACAGGAAGCTGATGAAGATCAGCAAGCCGATTATGCCCGTTTCCACCAGCAGCGAAATGAAGCTGTTATGCGCGCTTTCGGAGATGGAAAACGGGTTGACGACTTTGCGGAATGAACCCAGCCCATTACCCAAGACTGGGTGTTCTTGCCAGCCAGNCATCCCGTATTTCCAGATGGTGGTGCGGCCAGTCAAGGTGCCGGATGAGGCTTCCTGTTCGATGGTGGCAAGCCGGTCGATAGAGGTTTGTGGGATCAATGGCAGGCCGCNGATGACGGCAGCCAGCAGGAATGCGATGCTGATTGTGCGCCAGAATAGCGGGGTGCGCCGTAACACCACGATGGCGTACAAAANACCGGCGCTGGCGACGATAAAGCCTGTGCGTGACGCCGCTAGTGTGATGGCGGTGAAGGCCGCCGGAATGTAGAGGATATTGATGATCCGCAGCAGCCAATGGCGGCTCCCCATCAGCAGGTAAAGCGCGATGGGGACGCCTAGCCCCAACATGGCCGCCAGTTCGTTTTCATTGACACCTTCGGCAGTGTAACGGTTGTAACTGTGCTGTTCGCCGCTTAACCATGCCTGCAATGTAAAGAAAATAAGCACATACCCGCCAAGGACTAAGGACTGTAACGCTTCTTGTATATCTTCGCGGGTGCGGACGAATTGCCACATCAGCAGGTTGAAGAGCAGCAATTGCAACATGCTGAACGCAAACTCTTCCGTTTTTTCCGGCCATACTGACCAAAAGTAAGTCATGCTGACCCATAGGGTGAACAGGCCTGCCCACAGGTGGATCGTCTTCAGGGGACGCACACGGTTAGTCATGACAATAGCGCCAATGCCAGCAGCGAACGCCAGCAGACCGGTGAGGCGTGAGAGTGTCCCCATGCCGGGAAGCTTCACCATGTCCTGCCAGGGAACTGAAANAATGAAGATGACGATGAAGATATTGACCAGGCGTTGCATGCAAGCAATTCCTCTAAATAGGTTGTGAATCATCCTGTTACAGATGGCTTCCAGGATGAAGCGGGGCTTGGATGGAGGCGGTCATTTGCCGGATGAATGCAGGACGCGTTGCGTTAATCGGTTGCTTTCGTCCGCCTGCGCGAACCGCTGGGGCGCTCCGATTGAACGGTGGGTAAGTTGTCTGAAATCCGAATCTTCACGCTAAGGAACGGCGATGAAACTTTACAGGCTGGAAGCCGTGCGTGGCGCGGCGGCATTTTATTTGGTGTTGCACCATACGTTGCCCCATGAAATCTGGTTATGGGGTGTCAATGTTGGGAGTTTGCTGCGGTTTGGGCAGGAATCGGTGATCACNTTTTTCTTGCTGTCAGGTTTCGTCATCCATTATTCGTGGAGCCTTTCCAGTGACCAGCGGTTCCGGGTTTATTTCCTGAAACGGTTTGCCCGCCTGTATGCGCCCTTGTTGGTGGTGTTGCCGCTGACTTGGCTGATCAGTTCATGGCTCCAGGGCAGATGGCTTTCGCCGGATTTTCCCACTCTGTTGGGGAACCTGCTGATGTTGCAGGACTTGCGGGATGGCACCCGGCCNGGCGCGTTGGTTGAACCCTATATGGGCAATTTGCCTTTATGGTCGCTGTCTTATGAGTGGTGGTTTTATATGCTGTATTTTCCGCTGGTGACCTGGGTGCGGGATTTTGGTTGGAGCACTCTGTTGGTGTTCGGTGCCTCGTTGGCAGCAGCTATCGCCTATACGCTGGTGCCTGTTTATGTGTTGCGCCTGTTGATGTATTTCGCTATCTGGTGGTCTGGCGCATGTTTGGCGGAAACATGGTTGGTGAAGCAACGGATTGGCTTCAGGGATGCATTGCCCGCCATGATTGGTTTGGGGGCNGTTTCCTTGATCTTGCTGATCAATCTGGCGGGTTGGCTGAAGCAGGGCAATTCATTGGAGGTGGGGTTCCANCCCGTTTTGGAGTTGCGCCATATCAGTTTCGCCTTGTTGCTGATGGTGGCCGCCATTGTCTGGGCAAAATTGGACTGGATAGGGTTTGATTGGCTGGTGTGGCCATTTGTGGCGTTTGCGCCGATTTCCTACGCCTTGTATATCAGCCATATCCATTTGATGCAAAAAGCGACTTGGTTGTCTTTTCTGGGTAACCCCTATCTGGAATGGCTGGGCTATCTGGCGATCCTGCTGGCGTTCAGCTGGTGGTTGGAGCGGAAGTTCTATCCGGCGGCTCGGCGGAAAATTCTCCGATGGGGACTGCCAAACCGTGAAGCACGGGCATACAACCTGGAGGAAAGGGCATGACTGCGCTTTACGCCTATATCCCGTCTGACTTTAATGCGCCCGACCAGATTGTGTTGCCGGGGCATCCACGTCCGGATGGCCGTTTATGTACGGATCTTCCTTTCATGCCCGCGCCGTATCTGGATTTGCCGGACAACCTTGCAGCGTTTGAGGCGCTGTATCCGCAACGTTTTTGGAAGGAAATACGCCGCCGTTACCGGATGCTGGAGCGGCAGAAGCTGGCTGTCGAATGGGTGGTTGTCACTGACGCGCCCGGCATGAGGCAGTGGTTGCCGCGAGCCAGGCGGTTGTTTTTGCAACGTTGGGAAAAGCGCTATACCTCATGTCGGTGGGTTGATGACAATGGGTTTGCCGAGCATCTGCGAAGCGCGGCGAATTTGGCGGATGTCGATAAGGCGCAATTGACGCTATTGCTGGTGGATGGGGTGGTCACAGCCTATGCTTTGAGCCTGCTGGATGGACGCTGTTGCTATATTTACCATCATGCCATTCTGATGGATGAGCGGTATAAGCCTTATGCGCTGGCCGCTTGCTGTTTGACCACATCATTCGCCAGTGCATTGCGCAGCACTTGCAACGGGTTGACTTTATGCAGGGGAGGGGCGCACAAGTCGTTGTGGACTTCCCAGCAACGGGTGGTGAGGTGGCGTGTCACATCCCCACAAACCTTGGGCGGCTACTTGCTGCATGGTAAAAGTGATCTGTTACTGGTTCAGGATACGGTTGCAGAACCGATTGGCGCTGAAGCGGAAATTGCAGCGCCCCGTTGCTTGGTTGCGGGATTTTATGGCTTATCAGCGGGTGTCAGGCTAAAAACCCATTCTTCTATATTGCTGTAACCATTGGCGTTTTTGTCCTCAGTTGCATCGGGTTTGGCAGGGTTTAGCCCGTTTTCCCGTTCCCAAGCGTCAGGTATGCCGTCATTGTCCTCGTCCGCATAAGGCACCCCTTTTGCATAGTGGGCCAGCCNGCCTGCATTGCGTTTGCAGCCGTGTCCCCAGCCCTTGTCTGTTGCGGTCACGCATTGGGGAATATCGCCACTGTATTGGCGGGTGTCTTGAATGGCCTTGACGTCAACGGAATCGCGTTTGGGCAGCGTGGCACCAACGGTTGGCAGCAGCTTTGCTGGGAGCGTCTGCGCTTTGTAGGTGGTGATGGCCGGGGCGGGGAAACGGAGGTCGGATTCCCATGCGTCAGTTGACCACCCGCTGAGGCTGGCGTCAATGGGCAAGGGTTCAGGTTGTTCAGGGTCGCGGATGCTGAGGTTTTCTTCCAGAAACAGTTTATAGCCTTTGCTGGAATTGCGGGCGACGATTTCGGATATCTTCCGGTTGGAACTGGAACCCATGATGTAAAGGTTGTGGACAAGGTTGACTTGCGGATTGCCAATGTCGCCCATGATTTCCGCCCCGTTGTATCCCCAGTCGTAAACGAGGTTGTTGACGACATCCACCACGCCGGTGTCGGTCTTGATGCCAGGATTGCGCTCTTCACTGTGCACCAGCAGGTTATGGTGCAGGCTGATGGAATGGGAGCCTTCCGACCCCAACAGGATTCCCCGGCTGCCAGCGCCTTCATCGTTGGAGCCATTGTACAGGCTAGAGCCGATGATGCTGTTGCTGATGGTGATGTCATGCGCATCGTACCAACTGGACACGATCTCATCGGTTCCCCAAGAGAAAGAGCAGTGGTNCAGCACGACATTGTAGGTTTGCGTGCCATCGGTTTTGCCTTCAGCCCCGGCTATCGTCAGCGCATCGCGGCAACAGTTGGGCTTGTCGGCAGCCCCGGCGCGGAATCGGACATGCTGGATCAGGACATCATGGCTTGCAACCGTGAATGGCTCCCGTTTGATGTCTGGCACTCCGGTGATCATGACGCCATCGCCCGGTGCTGTTTGGCCAAAAATGGACACGTAAGGATGGTTGATGGTCAGGTTGCTTTCCAGCCGGATTACGCCTCCGGTGGCAAAGACGATGATGCGCGCCGGTTTTTCTACGCAACTGCGCAAGCTGCCTTCCCCTGCGTCTTCCAAGGATGTGACTTTACAGACGATGCCCCCGCGTCCGCCGGACGTCAGCGAACCAAAACCTTCGGCACCCGGAAATACCGGCAGCGCATGGGCGTAGGTGATGCAGATGAAATACAACAGCAGGATGCGCAACATTGCTTGGCCTGGTTATTGATATAGGTCAAGACTAGATAAAAACTCTCTTGTGTCCATGCATGCTGTTGCTTATCAGACACAAATAATGGTGGCCTGTAACCAAAATTAGCGAAAAAGTGTCGTTTTTGCTTGGTGTTAATTTGTCATCTGATTGATAGTTGAACCTCTTTTTGTAAGTTTGTTTGATATAAATCAATAAACTTGTATTTCTTTGTTTTGTCTCTAATTCGCTACAGTTGATATTGATTTTAATCAAGCATGGGGTGTCCTCTCTGATGGATGCTCTATAAGCCGGACTATCTGTTTGTTCGATGGGTTGTTCCGCGCCTTCCCACACGGAATGTTCTAGGTGGCGAAGTTTGAAACTTACTGTTCGGAGGGACTTTATGCAAAACCAGCAGACCTACAATTACAAGGTCGTGCGGCAGTTTGCCATCATGACGGTGATCTGGGGGATCGTCGGCATGCTGGTGGGCGTTCTTATTGCTGCACAGTTACGTTGGCCGGAATTGAATTTCGACGTTCCGTGGCTCACGTATAGCCGTCTACGCCCCCTGCATACCAATGCGGTTATCTTTGCCTTTGGCGGCTCGGCGCTTTTNGCGACATCGTTGTATGTGGTGCAGCGCACCTGCCATACCCGTTTGATTTCTGATGGCTTGGCTTCATTTGTATTCTGGGGTTGGCAACTGATTATCCTGCTGGCGGCGATTTCCCTGCCCTTGGGGTTCACCTCCGGTAAGGAATATGCGGAACTGGAATGGCCTATTGATTTGCTGATTACGGTGGTGTGGGTTGCGTATGCGGTTTTGTTCTTCGGCACGATCATGAAGCGCAAAACGCCGCATATTTACGTGGCGAACTGGTTTTATGGTGCCTATATCATCACGATCGCCGTTTTGCATGTGGTCAACAGCGCTGAGTTGCCGATCGCTTTCTTCGGTGGCAGTTGGCTGAAGTCCTACTCCGCTTACCCGGGCGCAATGGATGCGATGACGCAGTGGTGGTATGGTCATAATGCAGTGGGCTTCTTCCTGACAGCGGCATTCCTGGGCATGATGTACTATTTTGTCCCCAAGCAGGCTGGCCGCCCGGTCTATTCCTATCGCCTGTCAGTTGTGCATTTCTGGGCGCTGATCTCCACCTATATGTGGGCAGGCNNGCATCATCTGCACTACACGGCGCTGCCTGACTGGACCCAGTCCCTGGGGATGGTGTTCTCCCTGATCCTGTTGGCTCCCTCCTGGGGCGGTATGATCAACGGCATCATGACGTTGTCGGGCGCGTGGCACAAACTGCGCACAGACCCGATCCTCCGTTTCCTGATCGTTTCCCTGTCTTTCTACGGCATGTCCACGTTCGAAGAGCCGATGATGTCCATCAAGACGGTCAACGAGCTTTCCCACTACACCGACTGGACTATCGGCCATGTGCATTCCGGCGCGCTGGGTTGGGTGGCGCTGGTTTCCGTTGGCTCCCTGTACGCGCTGATCCCGAAACTGTTTGGCCGTGAAAAGATGTACAGCATCAAGCTGATCGAAATCCATTTCTGGGTGGCGACGGTTGGCATCGTGCTGTATATCGCTTCCATGTGGATCGCTGGCGTCATGGAAGGCCTGATGTGGCGGGCAGTGAATGCTGATGGCACCTTGACCTACAGCTTCGTTGAGTCGTTGAAAATGGTGTATCCGTTCTACTTTGTACGTTTCCTTGGCGGCGTCCTGGTTTTGGGCGGGATGTTCATCATGGCGTACAACGTCTGGAAGACTGTCGCAGGGGCGCAAGCCGTTGATGATGCCATTCCTGCACCTACCACTAAGGAGGATTGAATCATGAGTGCTGGACATGCAGTCGTTGAGAAAAANCGTAGCCTGATGGCCATCTTGATCCTGATCGTGGTGAGCTTCGGCGGGCTGGCGGAAATCGTGCCGCTGTACTTCCTGAAAGACACCACGGAGCCTGTCGAGGGTTTGAAACCGTATTCGGCGCTGCAATTGGAAGGGCGCGACATCTATCTGCGGGAGGGTTGTTACAACTGCCATTCCCAGATGATCCGTCCATTCCGTGCAGAGACTGAGCGTTATGGCCACTATTCCGTTGCTGGTGAATTTGTCTACGATCATCCGTTCCAATGGGGTTCCAAACGCACGNNCCCTGATCTGGCGCGTGTTGGCGGGCGTTACAGTGATGACTGGCATCGCGTGCACCTGAAAAATCCGCGTGACGTCGTGCCGGAATCCAATATGCCTGGGTTCCCCTGGCTGGCTGAAAACACCCTGGACGGCGCGGACACCGCCGCCAAGATGAAGGCCATGCAGACGCTGGGCGTGCCCTATACGGATGAGGAAATCGCCAAGGGCGCAGACGAAGTGAAAGGCAAAACCGAGTTGGATGCGCTGATTGCTTATCTGCAAAATCTGGGCACCGTCATCAAGACCAAGCGGTAATGATGATGGATTACAACGATTTCCGTGGAATAACGACGTTGATGGTGCTGATTGCTTTCTTTGCAGTCGTCTGGTGGGCGTACAGCAGCAAGCGCAAAAAGCGCTTTGAAGATGACGCCAAGTCCATTTTCGATGAGCAGGAGGAAAAAATGCACGATGCGTCAGTTAAGGAGGTAGACAAATGAGTGGATTCTGGAGTGGTTGGATCATTCTGATCACATTGGGCAATATTTTTGCCTGTTACTGGCTGGTTCGCTGGACTTCCAAGAAAGCTCCGGGTGAGGCGGCGACGGGCGATGTCACCGGGCATCGCTGGGATGANCTGGAAGAGTACAACAACCCGCTGCCGCGCTGGTGGTTGTGGCTGTTCTATATCACTTTGGTGTTTGGCCCGGTGTACTTGGTGCTGTTTCCGGGGCTGGGGTCTTTCAAGGGCGTGTTGGGCTGGGGTTCCCACGAAAGCCAGTATGAGGCTGAAATGGCGAAGGCGGCGGAAGCTTATGACCCGGTCTTCAAGAAGTTTGCGGCTATGCCGATTGAGCAGGTCGCAACGGATGAAGACGCCAAAGGCATGGGTCGCCGCATGTTCCTGAGTTACTGCGCGCAGTGCCACGGCTCTGACGCGGGCGGTGCCAAAGGCTTCCCCAACCTGACAGATAATGACTGGTTATATGGTGGGGCACCTGAGCAGATTGAACAGACCATCCTGAATGGCCGTCAAGGCGTGATGCCACCGCACCCCGCGCTGAGTGCCGATGACCTTGACAAGGTGGCCAATTACGTCGCCAGTTTGAGCGGGCGCACCGAAGGTGTTGATGTGGCCAAGGCTGAGGCGGGCAAGTCGCTGTATCCGACCCTGGATTGCATTGCGTGCCATGGCGTGGATGCAAAAGGCAATCAGGCGATGGGCGCGCCCAACCTGACCGACACCACTTGGTTGTATGGCTCTTCCCTTGACATTATCAAGGAAAGCATCTCCAAAGGCCGTAACGGTACAATGCCAGCGCACGCCGATTTCCTCGGTGCGGACAAAGTCCATTTGTTGGCAGCCTATGTCTATGGGTTATCCCATCCGGCGGGCAAATAAGCCTATCGCCACAGGCCGTCAGTGGGCGGCCTGTTTTTTGATAAATGTCGTAAAAGTGCTTTATAAAACAACAAACTGTTTTTCAAATCACTTTTCGTCAAATAATCCCGGCCTATTGCGTGTTAGTTTACAAGCCTTGTGAGCGGCCTGGCTGAAGGTGGTGAAATGTCTGAAAATCCTGTCAAAACTGTCGCCGGGAACGGCAATGATGGCAGCTTCTATCAAAAGCACAACAAGATCTATCCACGCAAGACGAAGGGGTTGTTCACTAACCTGCGCAAGTTTTCGGTTTGGGGGTTGTTGGGGTTGTACTACGTGTTGCCTTGGCTCAAGTGGGATGGCCAGCAACTGGTGTTGTTTGATCTGCCTGCGCGCAAATTTCACATTTTTGGCATGACCTTTTGGCCGCAGGATTTCTTCTATCTGGCGGTGTTGCTGATTCTGGCGGCGTTGCTGCTGTTTTTTGTGACGGCATTGGCCGGACGTGTTTGGTGTGGTTATGCCTGCCCGCAAACGGTTTGGAGCGAGGTCTATATCTGGATTGAGCAGTGGGTGGAAGGCGACCGTCCGCAGCAGATCAAACTCGACAAAGGNCCATGGGATCGGGGCAAGATCGGCAAAAAGGCGCTCAAGCAGGTATTGTGGATATTTTTCTCGCTGTGGACAGGGTTTACCTTCGTTGGTTTTTTCGTGCCGGTGGAAACGCTGTGGTCTGATCTCGCCAGTGGTGTGATTGGCGGCTGGGCGCTGTTCTGGATATTGTTCTACAGTGCCGCCACCTATGGCAACGCAGGCTTTCTGCGCGAACAGGTTTGCCTTTACATGTGCCCTTATGCGCGTTTCCAGAGCGCCATGTTCGACAAGGACACCTTGATCATTTCCTACGATGAGGCGCGCGGCGAGTCCCGTGGTTCCCGCAAGCGCGGGGCGGACAAGCCTGCGGGTATNGGGGATTGCGTGGATTGCACCTTGTGTGTGCAGGTTTGCCCGACCGGCATCGATATCCGTGACGGCCTGCAATACCAATGCATTGGTTGCGCCGCCTGCATCGACGCTTGCGACGGCGTTATGGATAAGATGGGTTACCCGCGCGGCCTGGTGCGCTATACGACCGAGCACGTCATGCAAGGTGGGGTGACCCATGTCATGCGGGCGCGCACCTTCATTTATGGCGGGTTGCTGGCGGCGATCGCGCTGGCCTTGCTGTACTCCGTCTTGCATCGTGTGCCGCTGGAAATGGACGTCATCCGTGACCGCAACGCCCTGTACCGGGATAGTGGGGATGGCAATATTGAAAACATCTACACCCTGAAAGTCATCAATATGGATGAGCAAGAGCACCATTACGCGATTAGCGTTTCCGGCATTGAGGGAATGAAGCTGGTCGGCGCAGAAAATGTGGTGGTGCAGTCCGGTAGGGTGGCTGAAGTGCCGGTCAAGGCAGTGGCCAACCCTGACAAGATGGTTTCCCATAGCCAGGAGGTCGTCTTCCATATTAAAGCTACGGATAACCCGGCTCTGGTTGCAACCCAGAAGGCNCGTTTCCTCGGCTCGAATTAATCAAGGAGTAATAGCCGCATGTATGTGCAAGTTGAGGACGTCAAGCCATGGTACAAGCAGTTTTGGCCATGGGCGCTGATGGTGATGCCAGCTACAGCCGTGGTTGCTGGCCTTTATACTTATTCGCTGGCTGTTTCCACCCGCAGCGCGATGGTGGTGGATGATTATTACACTGAAGGCAAGGCGATCAACCAGTCGCTGGAGCGCGGGCGGAAGGCTGCTGCGTTGGGCTTGCATGGCAATCTGTCCCTGAATGGGCAGGCGGCGCGGTTGCTGCTTGACAATCCCAGCGTCCAATCCCTGCAACAGTTGGAGCTAAAGCTCTATCACGCCACGCTGGCGGATCATGACCAAGTGGTCATGTTGCACAACGCGGGAAATGGTGTATGGGCAGGCGAAGTGGCGCATTTGGCGGCAGGCCGATGGTATGTGGATCTGTTGCCGCAAGATGAAAGCTGGCGGTTGGAGGGCGTGTTGCCTGCCGCCAGCCCGATCGCGGCGGTGGATTTGCAGCCAGCTTTGTAGGGATGCTTTTTCCAGGCGGATAATGCGTGTAAAGAAGGCCTCCAAATGAGGCCTAAGTGCTTTAGGGTATGTAGAGCGTTGTGAAGACCGCCGGTTCAGAGGAGGTAACGAACATCGGCACCAGCAATCTCCACGGCACATTAAACCTATTTTCTATAGGGTTTACAATCCGGCAAAATCTGGTTTCTTGATGCAGATCAATTATCTTTGATGTTTTATTTCAGGCGCTTGCAATTGTATATAGGTTGCTGCATGTATTATAAACTGCCTTGGTTTGGGTGGAAGAAGAGGTCATTATGAGCATAGTCCAATTCGATGCAGAGTTGATCCGCCGTTATGATACAGCGAGNCCACGTTACACATCTTATCCAACGGCAGTTGCATTTGGNCCNTTTACGGAAGATGAATACAAGGCGCATGCTTACATGAGCAATGAAGACCCCATTCCGTTGCCATTGTCGCTGTATTTTCATATCCCTTTCTGTGACACGGTGTGCTTTTATTGCGCCTGCAACAAAATTGTCACCAAAGACCATGCCAAGGCGACCACCTACCTGCAATACCTGTTCCGTGAAATCGAAATGCAGTCCAAGCTGTATGACCGTGACCGGATGGTGGAACAACTGCATTGNGGGGGCACGCCCACCTTNTTGAACCATGATGAAATGCGGGCGTTGATGGAGAAAACCCGCCAGCATTTCACCCTGCACATTACGGATGAGGGCGATTACTCCATCGAGATTGANCCCCGTTCCGTGTCGGTGGAGACCATCGGGGTGCTGCGTGAAATCGGTTTCAACCGTTTCAGCCTCGGGGTGCAGGATGTGGACGCAAAGGTGCAGGATGCCGTCAACCGCATCCAGCCCATTGGGCAGACGGTTTCCATTATCGACGCCTGCCGCGCACAGGGTGCCAAGTCCATCAGCGTGGATTTGATTTATGGGTTGCCATTCCAGACTGTCGACAGTTTCCGGCAGACGCTGGACACGATTATTGGCATATCGCCCGACCGTATTTCTGTATTCAACTACGCGCACTTGCCGAACCTGTTCAAGCCGCAACGGCGCATCAATGAAGCTGACCTGCCGTCGCCCGACACCAAGTTGCAGATCATGCAATTGGCCGTTGAGCATCTGACCGCCGCAGGTTATGAGTATATTGGCATGCACCATTTCGCCAAGCCGGACGATGAGCTCGCGTTGGCNCAGCGGCAGGGGACGCTGCACCGTAANTTTCAAGGGTACACAACCCATGCGGATTGCGATTTGATTGGCATGGGGGTCAGCTCCATCAGCAGTGTGGCGGAGTGTTACAGCCAAAACGCCAAGACACTGGAAGAATACTACGCCACCCTCGATACGGGGCATTTGCCTGTCATCAAAGGCTTGACCCTGGATGAGGACGATATATTGCGCCGTTATATTATCCAGCAACTGGCCTGCCATTTTCGGTTGGACTTTGGGCAGGTTGAGCGTTTCTTCTCGCTGGATTTTGCAGATTATTTCAAGCGGGAATTGGAAGTGCTGCAAACCATGACGGAGGATGCCTTGTTGCAATTTACTTCAACAGGTTTGGAAGTCACGCCGCGCGGACGGTTTTTAATTCGTAATATCTGTATGGTGTTTGATGTGAGCTTGCGCAAGCAAAGCGCGCAGCAGCGTTTTTCGCGGGTGATTTGAGTGTTTCTGTTTAAAGGACGTCGCTGGCCGGGCGGCAGGTATGGTGCGCCAGTTGTTTGAGGCGGCTCATGTCGGCAATTTTTACCAGGCGATGCTGGACGGAAATGATGTTTTCTTCCTGTAGCCGTGAAAACATGCGGCTGAGGGTTTCGACCGCCATCCCCAGATAATTGGCGAGGTCGTGGCGTGCCATCGGCAGGTTGAATTCGTTGGCAGAAAATCCGCGCTCCCGGTTGCGTTCTGACAGGCTGGAAAGAAAGGTGGCCAAACGTTCTTCAGTGCGCATTTGCCCCAAGGTCAGCAACAACATCTGTTCGCGTTCGATTTCCGTACCAATCTGGCGCATCATCTGCCCACGCATGGTCGGCAGTTTGCCGCACAATTCTTGGAAGTTTTCCATGCTCAGTTCACACACCAGGGTATCGTCCAGCGCCTGCGCGTCGCAGGTATGCCGGTCGCGCGCGAAAGCGTCGAACCCCAGCAAATCGCCAGGCAGGTAAAACCCCAGAATTTGTTCTTCGCCATCTGGGGTGGAAAGGGAGGTTTTGACTGCGCCCGCCTTGACGGCAAAGATGGCGTGCTGGTTGTCATCGCGATGGAAAAGGTAGTCTTNTTTCTTGACCTTGACGGTTTTATTGATTGAGTTTTCCAGTAAGTCCAGTTCCTCACGGGTCAGGCCGCGCGGCAGGCATAGCTCGCTCAAGCTGCAATTATGGCAAGCGATGGCGGCTTTCTTGGTGCTGTGTAAAGGAACTGTCTTCATGCCTCATTCCAAGCTGTGCGGATGATTGGATGGTGATCTCCTAACCCATTCCACGATTTTTCCCAATCGCTTTTAGTAATCGTTTTCTTGATGTGAATCAAAGTGCTGTGAGTGGGTTCGCCTAAACTTCAATTTTACACGTTTCGTGTTATTAGTATAGGAGCATAGGCTACCATGGTGGAACTACTCTTTGGAAGCTGGATGGGGATATTGACCATTATTGTCATCCTATTCATGGTGGTGATGATGGTTTATCTGGGTTGGGTATTTGTGAAAAAATCGGGCGAATAAGCCAGGGCGCAAAAATTCATTCCACTTTGCCAGGAGGCTGGCTAATATGCTGTTACGTTTGTAAACAGGAAATAATATAAAGTGGAAGACCAACAACCAGAATGCCAGGCGGCTCCTCCCCGTAAAGGGATTTACCTGTTGCCTAATTTGTTGACCACCGGGGCGATGTTTGGTGGTTTTTATGCCGTGGTGGCGGCCATGCAGGGCAAGTTTGAAGCCGCAGCAATTGCTGTTTTTGTCGCCATGGTGCTGGATGGCTTGGATGGGCGGGTGGCGCGCATGACCAATACGCAGTCAGAGTTTGGCGCGCAATACGACAGCATGGCTGACCTGATTTCATTTGGCGTGGCTCCAGGCTTGGTGATGTACCAATGGGCGTTGGTGCATTTGCAGTCGTATGGCGTGACCTGNGGAAAGGCTGGTTGGCTGGCGGCCTTTGTTTATGTCGCATGCGCGGCGTTGCGTCTGGCGCGTTTCAATACCCAGATCGGGAAAGTGGACAAGCGGTTNTTTATCGGGTTGCCCAGCCCTGCGGCGGCGGCGGTGATGGTGGGCATGGTGTGGGTGTTCCACGACCTGGACATCACCGGGCGGAATGTGCAGTTGCCCGCTTTGGCGCTGACGCTGGTGGTGGGGTTGTTGATGGTCAGCAATATCAGTTTTTACAGTTTCAAGGATTTTGACCTGCGCAACCGGGTGCCGTTCGTGGCGGTGCTCATTGTGCTGCTGATATTTGCCTTGACAACCATTGACCCACCGAAAGTGCTGTTTGGGGTGTTCCTGATGTACGCATTGTCNGGGCCGGTGCTGTGGGCGTGGCGGCGTTACCGGCGTGTCCAACGGCGCAAGAAAGATATGGAGGCTTGAAGTCGCGTCTGCTTTGTTGTAGCGTTGGCTTCATGAAAATTCATCGCCATACACTGCTCCTGCCATTCCTGCGACTGCCCTGCTGGGCGGCATAAGTTCCTACGCCCGGCGGGTACACGCGCTATCATTACATCCCCTTACAAAATAAAGTCCGGTTGCTTGTTTTTCGATGATCGTGCAGCCGTGTTTTGGAGCAGAACCATGTCTAAAGAGCGTTTGATTATTTTTGACACCACTTTGCGTGATGGCGAACAAAGCCCGGGCGCATCCATGACGCAGGAAGAGAAAATCCGCATCGCCCTGATGCTGGAAAAAATGCGGGTGGATGTGATTGAAGCGGGATTTCCGATCGCCAGCCCGGGTGATTTTGATTCCGTCAAGGCCATTGCGGGCATTATAAAAGACAGTACGGTCTGCGGTTTGGCACGCGCCCTAGAAAAAGACATCGATCGGGCGGCGGATGCCATTAAGCCCGCCAATTCCGGACGTATCCACACCTTTATCGCCACCTCGCCCATCCATATGCAGAACAAACTGCGGATGACGCCAGACCAAGTGGTCGAGCAGGCGGTCTTTGCCGTGAAACGGGCGCGCAACTATACCGATGATGTCGAGTTTTCCTGCGAGGATGCAGGCCGTTCCGAGTTCGAATTCCTCTGCCGGGTGATCGAAGCGGCGATTGCCGCTGGTGCCCGCACCATCAATATTCCGGATACGGTCGGCTATCAGATTCCCTCCGTATTTGGCGCAATGGTTGGCGACCTGATCCGCACCATTCCGAACGCCGACCAAGCCGTGTTCTCCGTGCATTGCCATAATGACCTTGGCTTGGCGGTGGGCAACTCGCTGTCCGCCGTCCTGAATGGCGCGCGCCGNGTGGAATGCACCATCAATGGTCTNGGGGAACGCGCGGGCAATGCCTCGCTGGAAGAGGTCGTCATGGCGGTGCGCACCCGCGCGGACGTGTTCCCGGTCGAAACTCGTCTCGACACCACCCATATCGTGCCGACCTCGCGTTTGGTCTCCAGCGTGACCGGCTTCCCGGTGCAGCCGAACAAGGCCATTGTCGGCGCGAATGCGTTTGCGCATGAATCCGGCATCCATCAGGACGGTGTGCTCAAACACCGTGAAACCTACGAAATCATGCGCGCCCAGGATGTCGGCTGGAGCGACAACAAAATCGTGCTCGGCAAGCATTCCGGACGCAACGCATTCAAAACCCGTTTGCAGGAATTGCATATCGAGCTGAAGTCGGAAGAGGAGCTCAATGCGGCGTTCTCCCGTTTCAAGGATCTGGCTGACCGTAAACATGACATCTACGACGAAGATCTGATGGTGCTGATGATGGATGCGCGCGCCGCCCAGGAAAGCACCGTGTACGAACTGGTTTCCTCCTATGTCTGCTCTGAAACCGGCGAAGCGCCCAACGCCCGCGTCACCCTGAAAGTGGAAGGCGTGGAGCATGCGGCGGCGGCGGTCGGCGGCGTANNGGTTGACGCTGTCTACAAGGCGATTGAAGCCATTGTCGGCGAAAGTGCCAACCTTGCGCTGTATTCCGTCAACAATATCACCAGCGGCACCGACGCCCAGGGTGAAGTGACGGTGCGGCTGGAAAAGGGCGGGCGCATCATCCATGGCCACGGCGCGGACACAGACATTGTGATTGCTTCCGCCAAGGCTTACGTGGACGCCTGGAACAAGCTGGCCAACCAGTCAATGCGTGAGCATCCACAACATCATCAGGGGTGTGAGCGCCCGTGGATGCGCAATTGCGGGGCAGGTACATGCAGGCGATGGGGATTCCGGTGTGGAAGCCGAAAGCTTCCCCGCTTCCTGAGTTGCCCGCAGAAAACCTTTCTTCCCCGCCCGTGTTCCCGTTAGGGATGGATNNGCTGAAGATACGGTCAGCGTCCGCCCTTCCCGGGACAATGGGAGGAGGCGAGGTTGCTCCAGCCAAGCCGGATGCCGCACCAGCCCAACTTCCCAGTTGTTCCCAGATGGATTGGGAAGCGCTGGGCACCACGGTTGTCGCTTGCACCCGTTGCGCCATCAGCCAGACCCGCTCCCGCACAGTGTTCGGCGTTGGCGACCGGCAAGCCGACTGGATGCTGATTGGCGAAGCGCCAGGCGCAGAGGAAGACCGTCAGGGCGAGCCTTTCGTCGGCAAGGCAGGGCAATTGCTCACCAATATGCTGCTGGCGATCGGGATGCGGCGTGAAACCGTGTACATCGCCAATGTCCTTAAGTGCCGCCCGCCCAATAACCGTGACCCTAAGCCGGATGAGGTCAGCAATTGCCGGGGTTATCTGGAACGCCAGATTGAGTTGGTCAATCCGGCGCTGATCCTGGTGGTGGGGCGTATCGCCGCCCAAAACCTGTTGCAAACCGACGCCCCATTGGCGCGTTTGCGTGGACGTGAACACCGTGCCCCGCTGACCGGGACACCAGTGGTTGTCACCTACCACCCCGCTTACTTGCTACGTCAGCCTGCCGACAAGCGCAAGGCATGGCAGGACTTGTTGTTCGCCCGTGAAATAACCGACCGCCGCCATGTCTGATAATGTTGTCCCCAAACCGGATTTCCTGCCGCTGCGCCCAATGACCGCTGAGGACGTGGATGCCGTGATGCAAGTCGAGGAACGTGCTTATCCTTATCCCTGGACTGCGGGAATTTTCCGCGATTGTATCCGGCATGGCCATTCATGCTGGATTTATGAACAGAATGGGGAGATCATCGGCTATGCTGTGGTCATGTTTGTGCTGGATGAAATGCATCTTCTGAATATTTGCATCCGCCCCGATGATCATGGCAAAGGTTTAGGCGGCCGTTTGCTGAGAACGCTGGAACGGATTGCGCGTNNGGCCAAAGCTGAAACCTGTTTTCTGGAAGTGCGCCAGTCCAATTTTCCTGCCATCCGCCTCTATCTGAACGCCGGTTTCAACGAAATCGGATTGCGCAAAGCTTATTATCCTGCGGCTTTTGGACGTGAGGACGCCATTGTCATGGCGAAAACCTTATTGTCAGTGTTGTAAGAATGTTGCAGGCAGGGTAGGTATTGGCGCATTGTAGTAGTATTATTACCACTTTTGGAGTGGGAGAACTTGCCATATTGTGTGTAAAACGGAATTTGCAGAACCAGTTAGGCTGGTGAATACGGGAGAGGCGGCACATGTGCCGTCCGCTGTGCATCACATTCCTGCCGATAAGGTCTGTGGGCGNAGTAAGGATGTGATCCGCCGCCTGCAGAAAGCGGGGTATGAGGCTTATTTGGTCGGTGGCTGTGTACGCGACCTGCTATTGGGGCGCACGCCAAAGGATTTTGACATCGCCACCAGCGCCCGTCCGGAAGAAATCCGCAAACTGTTCAATTCCTGCCGCCTGATTGGTCGGCGGTTTCGGCTTGCCCACATTTATTACGGGCGTGATTATCTGGAGGTGGCGACTTTCCGCGCTCCGCATGACGAAGGGGTGGATGGCGGCAAGGTCAATGATGAAGGCCGCATCATTAACGACAACGTCTACGGCACACTGGAAGAGGATGTCTGGCGGCGTGATTTCACCATCAACGCTTTGTTTTATAACCCCAGTAATGGTGATCTGCTGGATTTCGTCAACGGCTTGGATGATTTGCGCCATGGCAAAATCCGTCTGATTGGCGAACCGGAAAAACGCTTCCGAGAAGATCCGGTGCGGCTGCTGCGCGCCATCCGGTTTGCTGCCAAGCTTGGTTTTGAAATTGAAGAGCATACCCGTGCGCCGATGGCCTCCATGGCAATCCTGCTGGAGGCTGTTTCATCCGCCCGTCTGTTCGATGAAATCATCAAGCTGTTGCACAGTGGTGATGGTTTGGCCACGTACCGCCTGCTGTGTGAATATGGCGTGTTGCAGCACCTGTTGCCGTTGACGGCGGAAAGCCTCGAAGAGGACGCCAGTGGCAATTTCGCCCGCATGGTGGAGCTGTCGCTGGGCAATACTGACCAGCGGATTGCGGAAGGCAAATCGGTGATGCCCGCATTCCTGTACGCTGTTTTGCTGTGGCACAAGGTGCAGATGGCGGCGCTGGCGTTGAAAGTGGGCGGGACGCCAGAAATCCAGGCGCTGCATTTGGCAGCGACCGACGCATTGCGCGACCAGGTGGATTTCACCGCCGTGCCACGCCGTTACAGCAATATCACCCGTGAAATATGNGCCTTGCAGTCACGTTTCCATCATCGGGATTTGCGCCGCGCCAGCACCCTGCTGGGAAATGCGCGTTTCCGCGCCGCCTACGATTTCCTCTGCCTGCGGGCTGAAGCGGGCGAACCGCTGCAGGATGATGCCAAGTGGTGGGGTGATTTCCAGCAAGCCACGCCTGAAGGGCGTCAGGAGCTCTGCAAGGGGGCGCAGAACAAAAGGGCAGTTTGCGGCGGCGCAAACGGCGTAAGAAAAGCAGCAACGGCAATGCTGCCGGAGGGTCATCCGCCGAATGACGCCTGTCATTTGTTACATTGGCCTGGGCGGCAACCTCGGTGAGCCGGTCGCTAGCCTGCGCTCGGCCATCGCCCGGATTGCGGTTGTTGAGGGTGTTAAATTGCGCGGTGTTTCCCGTTTCTACGTCAGCAAGCCAATGGCCACAGGATCAGCCCGATTATGTGAATGCTGTGATATGCGTAAAAACCACGCTTGAGGCGCATGCGCTGCTGCAAACCCTGTTTGAAGTGGAGCGGGCGCATGGTCGGGAGCGCAGCCCCAGCTTACGCTGGGGCCCGCACGCTGGATCTGGATTTGCTGCTGTATGGGGCGGAAACGATCGCCGCCCCGGATTTGCGCGTACCGCATCCGGGTGTTTGTGAACGTTCATTTGTGGCATTGCCGCTGGCGGAACTGGCACCCAGGCTGATGTTGCCGGACGGACGCCGTTTGCAGGATTGCCTGCAAGCGTTGGCATGTGACGATCTTTATCCATTGGCCTGAGCAGGGATCTTTTCAAACGCTTCCCGCCCTTTGGCCAGTTTGAACCAGACGGCGTAAACGGCAGGCAGGAACAGCAAGGTCAGCAGCGTCGCCACCAGCAACCCGCCCATAATGGCGATCGCCATTGGNNCGAAGAACACGCTTTCGGAAAGCGGGATCATCGCCAGGATCGCCGCCAGCGCCGTCAGCATGATCGGGCGAAAACGCCGCACTGCGGCTTCCACCACGGCTTCGTGCGGAATATGCCCCTCGGCAATATTGCGTTCGATCTGGTCAANCAGGATCACCGAGTTGCGCATGATCATGCCGGAGAGTGCGATTGTCCCCAGCATTGCCACGAAACCAAACGGCTTGTCGAACAGCAACAGGAACAACGTCACGCCGATCAAACCGAACGGTGCAGTCAGCACCACCATGATGACGCGCTGGAAACTCTGCAACTGGATCATCAGCAGGGTCAGCACCGCCACGATAAACAACGGGAAGCCAGCACCGATGGAGGTGTTGCCCTTGGCGCTTTCCTCCACCGCGCCGCCGGTTTCCAGGCGATAGCCCAGCGGCAGGCTGGCGCGCATATCCGCCAGCTTCCCCTCCACTTGCGCGGTGACGGTCGGTGCCTGAATCTTGCTGTAAATATCGCCCCGCACGGTGATGGTCGGAGTGCGGTTACGGTGCCAGATAATGCCTTCTTCCTGCCCATATTCGATTTTGGCCAACTGTGACAGGGGCACGGTCTTGCCGGTGGCGGTTGGCACGTTAAGCCCGGCCAAGTGGGAAATCTTGTCGCGGTCGCTTTCATCGCCGCGCAACAGGATGGGGATGGTCTGATCCTGTTCGCGGTATTGGCCGATGGGGGCACCGTCCAGCGAGCTTTGCAACAGTTGCGCCAAGGCGGATTGTGTGACGCCCAGGCTGATCGCTTTCGCCGTATCCAGTTTGAGGCGGATGGCCTTGCTGCGTTCGTTCCAGTCCAGATGCACATTGACCAGGTTGGGGTTGGCGCGCATGACGGCGGCGACCTGTTCCGCCAGGGCGCGCAGTTTCCACAAGTCGTCGCCGGATATGCGGAATTGCACCGGATAGCCAACCGGCGGNNCATTTTCCAGGCGGATGACGCGCCCGCGCGCNNGGCTGAAATCCGGGTTGCCGTCGAGTTGCCCAATCAGTTTGCTGCGCAGGGCTTCCCGGTCGGGGATGCTTTTGGTGGTGATGACGAACTGCGCAAAGCTGGCGGCGGGCAGTTGCTGGTNCAGCGGCAGGTAGAAACGTGGCGAACCGTCGCCGGTGTATGCCACAAAGTTGTCGATATGTTCCTGCTGGGTTTTGAGGAAGCTTTCCAGCTTGCTGACTTCGGTGCTGGTGGCGTGCAGGGAGGAGCCTTCCGGCAGCTTCAGGTGCACAACCAGCTCCAGCCGGGTGGCGTCCGGAAAGAACTGTTGCTGGACGAACTGGAACAGGAACAGCGACCCGGCAAAGGTCGCGATGGTCAGCAAGATAACGGTGAGGGNGTATTGGACACAGGTTTTGATCAGGCGGCGGAACCAACGGTAAAAGCCTTCCGCCAGATGGTGCTGGGCGTCCAGGAACGGTTTCAGCCAACGGGCGATGCGCCCGCTCGCCGCGGCCTGCGGATCGTGTGGCGTATGTTCCGGCAACAGTTTGTAGCCCAGGTACGGGATCACAATAACGGCGGCGAACCACGAAATCACCAGGGCAATGGTGACCACTTCGAAAATCGAACGGGTGTATTCCCNCACCGATGACTGCGCGGTTGCAATCGGCAGGAAACCGGATGCGGTCACCAGCGTCCCGGTCAGCATCGGGAACGCGGTGGTGGTGTAGGCGAAGCTGGCTGCTTTCACACGTTCCCAGCCTTCCTCCATTTTCACCACCATCATTTCGATGGCGATAATGGCATCATCCACCAGCAAGCCCAGCGCCAGCACCAACGACCCCAGGGAAATCTTGTGCAGGCCGATGCCGAACAGGTGCATGCTGAAAAATGTCGCCGCCAGCACCAGTGGGATGGACAGCGCCACCACCGTGCCAGCGCGCATGCCCAGGCTGAAAANACTGACCGCCAGCACAATCACCACGGCTTCGAACACCACCTCCAGGAATTCGCCGACCGAACGCTTGACGGCGGTGGGTTGGTCGTTGACCCGGTGCAGCTCCATCCCCACCGGCAACTGGTTGCCGATGCGCGCCAGCGCGGCATCCANGGATTTGCCAAGTGCAATAATGTCGCCACCCTTGCGCATGGAAACGCCAATGCCCAAGGCGTCTTGCCCCATGTAACGGAAGGTGGCGTTGGGCGGGTCAATATAGCCGCGCTTGACTTCCGCGACTTCCCGCAAGCGGATGGTGCGGTCACCGATAGTGACCGGCAAGTTGCGGATGTCTTCCAGGTTGTTGAAGGCACCGGCCGGGCGCACGTAGATACGGTCGGCGCTGGTGTTGTAGGCACCGACGGCAGTGATGGCGTTTTGCGCTTGCAGGGTATTCACCAGTTGCTGCACGCTGAACCCCAGATTGGCCAGTTTGCTATTGGAAAGCTGGATGTAAACGCGCTCATCCTGTTCGCCGATCATCAGGATCTTGGCCACATCCGGCACCCGCAGCAGTTCCTTGCGGATGTCGTCCGCCGCATCCCGCAATTGGGCATAGCTGAAGCCGTCGCCGGTCAGGGCGAAGATATTGCCGTAAGTTTCGCCAAACTCATCGTTGAAAANAGNGTAAAGCACACCTTGCGGCAGGTTGTTTTCAATATTTTCAGTACGCTTGCGGATGTCGTAAAACATGTCATCCATGGCCATGGAGGGTGCGTTGTCTTTGGCAATGACGAAGATGTTGGAGGCTCCGGGGCGTGAAAAGCTGCGCACCGTGTCGACATAATCGGTTTCCAGCAGGGTTTTCTCGATGCGGTCGGTGACCTGCGTCTCCATTTCCCGGGCGGTCGCACCCGGCCAATAGGCCTGCACCAGCATGACCTTGAAGGTGAAGGGCGGGTCTTCCGATTGCCCCAGCTTGTTGTAGCCGAACACGCCCAACGCCAGGGTCATGACCATCAGGTAGAGGACAAAGTTGCGGTGGCGCAGCGCCCATTCCGACAGGTTGAAGCCGCTCATGAACCTGCCTCGCTGCGGTTGCGTTCAGCGCCTGCGCCGTCATAAGGGACGGGGTTGATGGTTTGCCCATCGCTTAGTTTATGTACGCCCGCAGCGATGACCTGGGTTCCGGCAGCCAAGCCGCTGACGGTGACGCCATCTTCGTGGAAGGCGATGACGCTGATGGGTTTGAGGTTGANCCGGTGGTTCGCGCCCAGCACCCACACAGCGGTTTGCTTGCCTTGTTGGAACAGGGCGGATGCTGGCAGCCAACTGGTTTCGCCGTTATTGGCGCTGGTGAAGATGACATCCGCCGTTACGCCCAAGCGTAANNATCCTGGGGGATTCAACAGGCTGATCTTGACCAGGAAACTGCGGGTGGCGTCGGCGGATGGGGAAACCTCACGCACCTTGCCCTGAAAGACGGCATCCGGCCNCGACCAGGGTTTGATGTCGACCAGTGTTCCGCTCTTGAGCGTCTGGGCAGTGCTTTCGCCCACATGGATTTGCGCTTCCCACTCCCNCTCGTAGGCGATATGGACGATGGGCGTCCCGGCGGCCACCACTTGCCCGGCTTCGGCGTAGACGGCGGTGATGACACCCGGCTGGTCGGCGGCCAGTTCCGTATAGCCCGCCTGGTTGCCGCTGAGTTTGAGCTGGGCTTTGGCGGAGGTGGCCGTGCGGCGGCTGCNGTCATAAGCCGCTTGAGCCGCATCCAGGGAGGATTGGCCGATGAACTGTTTGCGGCGTAATTCGGCGACCCGCGCCAGTTCGGCTTTGGCGTTGCCGTAGTCGGCTTCAGCGGCGGCGACGGCAGCTTTGGCGCTGGTGAGGCTGAGGCTGAGGTCGGCGGTGTCGAGTTGCGCCAAGGGTTGCCCAGCGGTGACGGTGTCGCCCAGGTCAACCCGGCGGGCGATGAGTTTGCCGCCCACCCGGAAAGAGAGGTCAGCCTCATAACGCGCCTTGATTTCGCCAGAATAGGTGACGTTGGCGGCGGCTTGCTGGTTGTCGACCGTCCAGACTTGGGCGGGGCGGATGACATCAGCTTCGGTGGCGGGTTCCTTGCAGGCGGCCAGTGCCAACAACAGGCAAAAGGGCAGGAATGCGATGGGCTTCATGTAACAACCTCCGATGTCATTAATGCGCCGTTCCAGAGCGACTTTAGGGCGGCTTCCAGCATTTGCAGGTAATCATCCGTGCATGCAGGGGCAAGGGCACGTTCCTTCATCAAATCCTTGAGTGGGGAAGGGCGCATCAGTTGCCACAGCCCCAGGAACAGGGCGTAGCTTTGCATCATCAGCGCCGGGGTCGCCTGCGGGAAGTGATGGCGCAACACCAGCACGAGATCCTCCAACTGGCGGTAGGTTTGTTCCTTGAAGGCAAAAGCGGTTTCCAGTGGAATCTGCCGTTCCAGCAGGCCGTGGCATAGGCTTGCCACCGGCAGGAAAGGGAAACCNNCCAGCAAGAACGCACGGTTGACAGCGAACAGGTCATCCAGCGCCATCGGCTGGTTGGGTTGGTTGGCGCGCGCTTTCAGACGGCTGAAAAAATATCAACNGTGCCGCCCGTGGATGGCGAGGAACAGCTCTTCCTTGCTGCGGAAATACAGGTAGACCGTGCCTTTGGCGACTCCGGCGGCGCTGGCGATGTCGGCGACGCTGGACAGGCGTTCCGGCTGTGAGAGCCAGAGCTGCTCGGCAGCGTCGAGCAGCGCTTCACGGCGCAGCTCTTTGTCTTCGGGGTTGGTGGCTCTTATTTGCATGTAAATGACCAATGGTCAGTTGTTTTGGATTGATTCTAGGTGACCGTCAGTCAGTTGTCCAGTCAGCTTGTTTGGGTGCGGTGTATGAACATCCCCTTAAATTTCTTCAAGCCATCATCCACCAACGTGAACACCACCGGCACCACCAGCAGGCTGAGGAACGTTGAGGCGATCAGCCCGCCGATCAGCACAATCGCCATCGGTGCGCGGAAACTGGGGTCTGCGCCCAGCCCCAGTGCGGTCGGCAACATGCCCGCGCCCATCGCAATCGATGTCATCACAATGGGGCGCGCGCGCTTGTGGCAGGCGTCCACCAGCGCCTCAAAACGGCCAAGGCCGTGTTCATGCAGCCCCAGCATGGCGTAATCCACCAGCAGGATCGAGTTCTTGGTCACAATCCCCATCAGCATCAGCAGGCCGATGACCGACGGCATGGAAAAGCTGTTGCCTGTCACCAGCAACGCCAGCAAGGCACCGCCTACCGACAGCGGCAACGCCGCCAGGATGGTCAGGGGTTGCAGGAAATCGTGGAACAGCAGCACCAGCACGATGTAGATGCACATCACCCCGATCAGCATGGCCGTGCCGAAGCTGCCGAACAATTCGCCCATGGTTTCCGCGTCGCCAACATTCTGGCGGCTCACCCCGGCAGGCAAGTGTTGTAGGCCGGGCAGTTGGTCAGCCGCCGCCATCACTTCACCGAGGCTGCGTCCATTCAGCTCCACCTCCAGTGTGACATTTTGCCTGCGGTCAAAGCGGGCAATCTGCGCCGCCGCCANCCNCATGTGGATGTCCGCCACGCTGGCGAGGCTGACCATGCCTCCGTTGCCCGGAATATTGAGCTGCTGTATCTGCGCCAGATCTTCACGGAAGCTTTTGTCCAGCCGCACCCGGATCGGCAACTGCCGCTGCGGCAAATTGAGCTTGGGCAATTGGGCGGCAAAGTCGCCGCTGGTGGCCATCTGGATGGTGCTGCTTAACGCCTGCGCGGTCACGCCAGCATCGGCGGCGCGGGCGAAATCCGGCGTAATCTGGATTTCTGGGCGTTGCAGGCTGGCGCTGGAGTTGATGTTGCCCAGCCCCGGCAAGGTGCGCAGGTCGCGCACCACGGCGCTGGCGGCGCGTTGCAGGCTGGCGCTGTCTTCGCTGGACAGCACGATCTGCATCTTCTCGCCGCCCAGCCCCACCGTCACCCGCGCGCCCGGCAGGTTTTGCAGGCGCTCGCGGATGTCGGTTTCAATCGCGCTCTGGCTGCGCTGGCGTTGTTTGCGGTGCTTGATCACAATGCTGAGGGTGGCCTTGCGGGCATCCACGCCCATGCCCATGCCAAAGGNGCCATCGCCTGCATCATAACCGACCGTGCTGAAGATGCGGGTGATTTCCGGGATGCCTTGCAGGATATGACGCGCCTGCTCGGCGCTGCGTTGGGCGTCATCCAGGCTACTGCCGGNGTACAGCTCCAGCTTGACCGCCGTAAGGGTGTTGTCATCAGGCGGCAGGAAGCCCGTGGGCAACAAAGGGACAATGGCCAGTGACGCCGCAAACAGCGCCAGGGCGCTCACCAGGGTGATGAGGCGATGCTTCAGGCACCACTGCACCGCCCGCAGGTAGCGCGACATGATCGGGTCCTCAGCATGGATGCGCTTGGGCGCTTTCAGCAGGTAGGCCGCCATCATCGGCGTCAGCAGCCGCGCCACCACCAGCGAGAAAAACACCGCGACGGCGGCAGTGATGCCAAACGGTTCGAAGAATTTGCCGACGATCCCGCCCATGAAGGCGGTGGGCAGGAAGACCGCTATCAGCGTGAAGGTGGTGGCGATGACGGCGAGGCCGATTTCATCCGCCGCCTCCATCGCCGCCTGGTACGGGGTCTTGCCCATGCGCAGGTGGCGTTCGATGTTTTCCACCTCCACGATGGCGTCATCCACCAGCACCCCGACCACCAGCGCCATTGCCAGCAAGGTCAGGACATTGAGCGAGAAGCCGAAATAATGCATGGCGGCAAAGGTGGGGATGATCGCCAGTGGCAACGCAGCCGCCGACACCACCGTCGCCCGCCAGTCGCGCAGGAACCACAATACCACCAGCACCGCCAGAANCGCGCCTTCGTACAGCAGCACCATTGAGCCGTCGTAGTTTTCCTGGATGGAAGCCACAATGTCGTAGGCTTCCTCGATTTTGACGTGCGGGTATTCCTGTTGCAGGCGCTCGACCGTGGCGCGGGTGGCGGCGGCCACTGCCACTTCGCTGGAGCCTTTGGTGCGCGTCACCTGAAAACCGATGACCGGCTTGCCATCCAGCAGGGCGATGGTGGAACGTTCCGCAATGCCATCGCGCACTGTGGCGATCTGGTCGAGGCGCGCTTGCCTGCCGTCGGGTAAGGGGATGTCGAGCGCGGCAATGTCCGCCGCCGTTTTCGCCGCCGCCAGCGTGCGGATCGACTGGACGCCGCCGCCCACGTCGCCACGTCCGCCGGAAGCATCCTGCTGTGTCTGTTTGAGGCGCGCCGAAACATCGTTGGCGGTCACGCCCAACCCGGCCATCAGCACTGGGTCAAGGTCGACCTGCACCTCGCGGTTGGCACCGCCCAGCCGCGACACACGCCNCACACCTTGGGTTGCCAGCAGCGCCTTGGAAATCTCATTGTCGATGAACCACGACAATTCCTTTTCATCCAGGCGGTCAGAGACGGCAGTGAAGGTGATGATCGGGCTGCCCGCCGTACTGAGCTTGGAAACCACCGGGTCGGTCATGGCCGCAGGCAGGTCGGCGCGGATGCTGTCCACCGCGTTGCGCACCTCGCTTTGCGCCACCTCATTGTCCTTGTCGATGTTGAATTCGACGCTGATGGTGGCGGCACCATCGGTCAGGTTGGCGTAAATGTGCTTGAGGTTGCTTAAGGATGCGACGGAATCCTCAATTTTGCGCACCACTTCGGTTTCCAACTGGGTGGNGGAGGCTCCTTCCAGCCCAACGCTGACCGTAATGATCGGCAGTTCGATGTCGGGGAACAGCTGGATGCCGAGCGCACGGAAACTGCCGATGCCAATGAAGGTCAGCAGCATGAACAGCAGGATGGCGGGAACCGGATTGCGGATTGACCAAGCGGAAATGTTCATGGGGTATTGTTCCCCCATCCCCGGCCTTCCCCGCAGGGGGAAGGGTGGTCGACCACTTTCACAGTGTCGCCGTCATTCAGGAAGGCGCCGCCGCTGGCCACGATGCGGGTCTGTGCGGAAACGCCGTCGAGGATTTCCACTTGATCCTGATGATGCCGCCCAACCTGCACCAGGCGTTGGGCGATGCGGTTGTCCGCGCCGACCACAAACACATAACTGTTGCCGTCGCGCAAGACGACCGCGCTTTGCGGCACGCTCAACGCTTTGGCGGAATTGGTGAGTATTTCCCCTTGTGCGAACATGCCCGCGCGCGCTGGGCTATCCGGTGGCAGGCTGACATAGACGCTGATATTGCGGGTTTTGGGGTCGATCACCGGGGAAACCAAGCGGATTTCACCGTCTGCCTGTTTGCCGGTTGGCAGCGTCAGGCGGGCTTTCTGCCCCGGTTGGAGCTGGTCGGCGTCACGCGCGGGGATGTCGGCTTTCCATTCGATCCGGTTCTGCCGCACCAGCCGGAACAGCTCCGTCCCGGCCTGCACCACCGCGCCGAGGGTGGCGGTGCGGGATGAGACCACGCCGTCGTCCACCGCCACAATGCTGGTCTGGCGCAAGCGGATCCGTTCGCCTTGCAAGACGGCTTGCTGCGCCGTCAGATTGGCTTTGGCGGTGGCCTCAGCGGCGAGATATTGGTCGATCTGCTGGGCGGGCAACGCGCCGCTGGTCTTGAGGCGGCGGGCGCGGTCAGCGTTCAACCGGGCTTCGGCGAGGCTGGCTTCGGCTTGAGCGACGCCCGCCTGGGCGCGGGCGACATCCGCTTCGACCGAATCTTTCGCCAGCGTGGCCAGTTCCTGCCCGCGTTTGACCTGGTCGCCCAGTTCTGCCTTGATGCTGGCGACGCGCAGGCCGCCGATTTCAGCGGCAATCACGGCTTCATGCCACGCGGCCAGCGAGCCGTTGGCGGTGATGCTCACCGGCCACTCTTCCTCCGACGGTGTGGCGACAGTCACCGCCAGCGCCGCCTTGGGCGGTGTGGTTGCGGGGGCGTCCGCTGCCGTCAGAGGGTTGCAAGCAACGCTCAGGAGCAAAGCGGCAAGCCAGCGGAAAAGCATGAGGGAAAGGTTCTGCATGGTAGTGACTGCCAGTCAGTTGTTGTGGGCAAAGCTTAGATGACCCTTGGTCAGCTGTCCAGTTTGACCCGGAATCGCCGTGTTTGTTGTATACTGGGCGAAACAATTTCCTGATAGGCCAACCAACGATGGGGGAATGCAATGAATTCCGATCAAGAAGCCATTGTCATCAAGGCGCGCAAAAGCGCTGAGGAGCGTGCCAAGGGCTACCGCGAACAGGCGCTGAAACTGTATCCATGGGTGTGCGGGCGCTGTGGCCGCGAGTTCACCCACGCCAACCTGCGTGAACTGACCGTGCACCACCGCAACCACGACCACGACTACAACCCGCCGGATGGCAGCAATTGGGAATTGCTATGCCTGTATTGCCATGATTATGAGCATCAGAAACTGCTGGAGGCGGCGTATGGTGGGTCGGCGGGGACTAANGGNCCGGAAACAGCCACCCATAATCCCTTCGCCGACTTGAAAGAAAGGATGAAGAAAAAGCCCTGAACGGGCGCTTGCTGCTTAGAAACGTTCCTGCACCAGCTCCTCGCTTTTGACCCAGAGCGCAGCAGCGTGTTCGGGATTCAGCGCATAGGGGCGAACGCCACCGCTGATGGGGTCAAGGTCATCGTCGGTCACATGGGTGGTGACATGGCAGTCTTCGCAGTAGCGGCTGCCGACTTCATCCGCACTGGCGGCAATGCCAGCCCAGACTGAGGTGGCCGCGCCTTGGGGAATGCTTTTGAACTGGAACGGCGGTTTGCCTTGTGCGGCACGCTGCTCATTGATGATTGCCACATGAGCCATGGTGCCTTCCATGCCGATATGTCGGCCAAGTTCCGTTTGGATGCCGCCAGGGTGAACAGCGGTTGCCCGGATGCCTTGCTCGCGGTGACGGCGGTCGAATTCGACGGCGAACAGGATATTTGCTGTTTTTGAGCGTCCATAGGCAACCCAGGGGTCGTATGCCGTCTGTTCAAAGTTTGGATCTTCCAGATCGGCATCAGCAAAGCGGTGGCCGGAAGAAGACAGGTTCACGACTCTTGAGCCACTGCGCAGCAAGGGCACAAGGCGGTTGACCAGCACAAAATGCCCGGNGTGGTTGGTGCCGAACTGCATTTCAAAGCCATCATTGGTATGGCTGAAGGGGCAGGCCATGACGCCCGCATTCGCGATGATCAGGTCAAGGGGCTGGCCTGCATCCAGCAGCTTGTCCGCGCATTCCCGCACGCTGGCGAGGGAAGCCAAATCAAGGTGGATGAGTTCAAGCCTGCCTGGGTTTGTCGCCCGCACGCCTGCGGTTGCGGTTTCCGCCTTGGCGAGGTCGCGCGCCGCGCCAATCACATGCGCGCCATGTGCCGCTAATGTCCGCGCGGTTTCGACGCCCAGTCCGGCGGAAACACCGGTGACTAGGATGCGTTTGCCGCTCAGGTTGTGTCCGGCCAGGACTTCATCCGTTGTGGATGTTGGTAAAAGAATTTTCCATGTTCGCCTCCGTATTGGAAAAATCGCCCAGCGTATTTCAGGCTGGGAGCTATCTGTGTTAGGTTCAGTATTAGAGAAAAGGAGTGCTCCTCCGTTTTTATACGGAGAGATCCTCCGTTTGTCAAGAAGGATTCGTATCATGCATGACCCATCCAGCCGCCATCACCGCAAGCCGCGGGCGGACGCCAGACGCAACCGGCAGCGTTTGCTCGAAACCGCACAGGAATGTTTCGCCAAGACAGGGACGGCGACGACGCTGGATGAGATTGCGCGTTCCGCAGGGGTGGGCATCGGCACCTTGTACCGGCATTTCCCGACGCGCGATGCCCTGGTTGAAGCGGTGTACCGCAACGCCATTGAGCAGCTTGCGGAAGCCGCTGACAGCCTGAGCGAAACACACACGCCAGTCGAGGCCATGCGCCAATGGTTGCTGCTGTTCGTTGACCATCTGGCGACCAAGAAGATCATGGCGGATGCGCTGGCTTCGCTGGTTTGCGGCGTATCGGAGCTTTACGCCGTCTCGGGCGTGACCTTAAGGAGCACGATTGAAACGCTCGCGGCGCGTGCGGTAGCCAGCCAGGCTATTGAACTTAAGGTCGAACCTTTCGACCTGTTGCGGGCGATTGCGGGTGTTGCCAACCTGACGCCTGAAGCCNNGGAATGGGAGGCTGGCGCGAGTATGGTCGACATCCTGATCACGGGGATGAAACGGCATCAGGGAACTGCCCCTGATGTGAGGGGGCAGCGGGGGCTTGCGTTCTGTGGATGTGTCCGCCACGCGCTATCTGTTACACTTTCGCCCGTTTGTGCCACCTTTCCACTGATGAGGTCTGCGATGGAAAATGCTGTTCCCTGGATTGAATACCTGAAACACCCGCTGGTGTTGTTTGGCTTTGCGCTGCTGGTGCTCGCCAGCCTGCTGAAACTGTTCCATTCCGACAAGCTGGGTGCCAAAGGCGCGGAGCGGACAATGGACAAGGGTCTGCTGTATACCTTTGCGGCTGCTGTGTTGATTATTGTGCTCGGCCTCCTTTCCAGCATGGTGCAACAGCAAGCGTCATCCGTCGCCCCACACAGCGAAGGCGGGCAAAGTGCGGATACAGCCGGGAATGCTGGGGTGCCAGTGCAACGGTGAGTCCCGTCAGGCGCATGTTGTGGCCGCTTATGCTGTCCCATGCGCGTGATGCAGCTTCCCCTTACCTTCCTGAAAACCACCAGAATATCATCAATAAACGTAAACACCGCTGGCACCACCAACAGACTTAGGAAGGTGGACGCCACCANGCCGCCAATCACTACAATCGCCATCGGCTGCCGGAAACTCGGGTCGGCCGCCAGCCCCAACGCGGTCGGCATCATGCCTGCGCCCATGGCGATGGTGGTCATCACGATTGGCCTTGCCCGTTTGTGGCAAGCGTCCAGCAACGCCGGGACACGCCCGCTCTGGTCGCGTTCGCGCGCCATCACCGCATAATCGACCAGCAGGATCGAGTTTTTGGTCACAATCCCCATCAGCATCAGCAGGCCGATGACCGCAGGCATCGAAAAACTGCTGCTGGTCACCAACAGCGCGGCCAGCGCCCCACCCACCGATAACGGCAGCGCCGCCAGGATGGTGATCGGTTGCAGGAAATCGTGGAACAGCAGCACCAGCACGATGTAGATCAGCATCACGCCGATCAGCATTGCCCCGCCGAAGCCGCCGAACAGTTCCGCCATGCGTTCGGCGTCGCCGGAGCTTTGCCGCTCCACGCCGGGCGGCAGGGTTTTCAGGGCGGGCAATTGGTCAACCATCGCCGTGACCTGCCCGACCGGCAGGCCGTTCAGCTCCACATCGATGCTGACATTGCGTTTGCGGTCGTAGCGGTCGATCTGGGATGGNNTACTGCCAAGCTGGATGTCGGCGACGGCGGCGAGCGGCACGGAGCCATTGCGCCCCGGAATCCGCAACTGGCGGATGGCGTCCANGTCGGCGCGCATGGCTTCGTCAAACTGCACCCGGATCGGCACCTGCCGTTGCGGCAGGTTGAGCTTGGGCAGGCGGGTGGAAAAGTCGCCGTTGGTGGCGACCCGCACCACCTGCCCCAGGGCTTCGGTGCTGATGCCAAGTTCGGCGGCACGGGCATAATCCGGCTTGATGTGGATTTCCGGGCGTTGCAGGCTGGCACCAGACACCACGTTGCCGATCCCCTGCAAGGTGCGCAGGTCACGTTCTGCCGCTTGTGCCGTCTTGATCAGCAGGTCGCCGTCGTCACTGGCCAGCACCACCTGCATCTTGTCGCCCGCGCCGCCGGAGCCGACGGTGAAACGCACGCCCGGCAATGGCTTGAGTGCATTGCGGATGTCGTTTTCCACCGCCGTCTGGGTGCGCGAACGTTCTTCGCGGGTGGTCAGTTGCAGGGTCAGGGTGGCCTTGCGTGAATCGGTGCCGCTGCTCATGGCGATGGNGCTGCTGACGCCGCCGCCGCCACCGACGATGGTGAAAACTTNTTTCACATCAGACAGCGGTGCCAGTAACTGGCGNNCCTGTTCGGCCACTGCGTAGGTGTCCTCCAGGGCGGAACCGGGCTGCATTTCCAGCGATACGGAGGTCAGCGCAGTGTCGGCGGGCGGCACGAACCCTTTCGGCAGCAGCGGCACGATCATCAGCGAGGCCGCAAAGATGGCAATGGCAGCTATCAGGGTGATGATGCGGTGCTTCAGGCACCAGCTGACTGTGCGCATGTAGGCGCGCATGATCCAGCCGTCTTTTGNTTCCCTCTCCGGATGCGGCTTGAGGAAATAGGCCGCCATCATCGGCGTGAGCAAGCGCGCCACCACCAGTGAGAAAAACACTGCCACCGCAGCGGTAATCCCAAACGATTTGAAGAATTTGCCAGGCACGCCGCCCATGAATGCGGTGGGCAGGAAAACTGCGACCAGCGTGAAGGTGGTGGCGATGACCGCCAGGCCAATTTCATCGGCGGCTTCCATCGCCGCCTGATAGGGCGTCTTGCCCATGCGCAGGTGGCGCTCGATGTTTTCCACCTCCACGATGGCGTCGTCCACCAGCACCCCGACCACCAGCGCCAGCGCCAGCAGGGTCAGGATGTTGAGCGAGAAGCCGAAATACTGCATCGCCATGAAGGTGGGGATGATCGCCAGCGGCAGGGCGGCGGCGGACACCAGCGTGGCGCGGACATTGCGCAGGAACAGGAACACCACCAGGATGGCGAGCGCCGCCCCTTCGTACAACAGGTGCATGGAGCCTTGGTAGTTGGCCTGGATGCGCTCGATGGTGTCATAGGCTTCGGCGATCTGCACTTGCGGGTGGCTGGCGGCAAATTTGGCGACTGCTGCGCGCACGCCGTTGACGACGTCGATTTCACTGGCACCGCGCACCCGGGTGATCTGGAAACCGACCACATTTTTGCCGTTGAGCAGGGCGTAGGTGGAGCGTTCGGCGGTGGCGTCGCGGATATGGGCGATCTGGTCAAGGCGCACATGCCGCCCGCTGGACAGCGGGATGTCGATGGCGCTCAGTTCCGCCGCCGTATCCACGCGCCCCAGCGTGCGCACCGACTGGACGCCGCCACCAATGTCGCCGCGCCCGCCCGGCGCATCTTTCTGCATTTGGCNCAGCCGGGTGGAGACATCGGCGGCGGTGACGCCCATGCCGGTCATCAGCGCCGGGTCGAGGTCGATGCGGATTTCGCGGTCGACGCCGCCGACCCGCGACACCTTGCCCACGCCCTGGATCGACATCAGCGCGCGGGTGATGTCATTGTCCACGAACCATGACAGGGCTTCCTCGTCCATGCCGGNGGAGGCCACGGTGAAAGTGACCAGCGGGCTGCCTGCGGTGGTGACTTTGGAGACGATCGGGTCGTTCATTTCCTGTGGCAGGTTGGCGCGGATGGTGTCGACCGCGTTGCGCACCTCATTCAACGCGACTTCGGTGTCTTTTTCGATTTCGAATTCGGTGGCGATGCTGGCGGAACTGTCGGTCAGGGTGGTGCGGATGTGCTTGACGCCGTTGATGGTGGCAAGCTGGTTTTCGATCTTGCGTGCGACTTCGCTTTCCAGCTGCGCCGGGTCTGCGCCTTCCAGGGTGGCGCTGACGATAATGGTCGGCAGGTCAATGTCCGGGAAATTCTGTACGCCGAGCGACTTGAAACCCTTGAGGCCGAGGAAGGTCAGCAACGCAAACAGCAGGATGGCGGGAACCGGGTTGCGGATCGACCAGGCGGAAACATTCATGGTTTATCCCCAAGGCTGGAGGCGGCGGGTTTGCTGACGACCTGCACCGTGTCGCCGTCATTGAGGAAGGCACCGCCGGTGACAACCACTTGTGCGTCCGGTTTCAGGCCGTCAAGGACTTCCACCTTGCCGTCGGCGCGCCGCCCGGTCTGGACGGTCAATTGGCTGACCTTGCTGTCTGCGCCTAGGGCGAACACATAATTCTTGCCGTCGCGCAGGATCACGCTGGATTGCGGGACGGTCAGCGCCTGTGATGCGCCGGTGAGGATTTCGCCTTCCGCGAACATGCCAGCCCTGGCCGGGCTGTCCGGCAGCAGGCTGATGTAGGCGGTGGCGTTGCGGGTGTTGGGGTCAAGCGTGGGGAAACCACGCGCACTTCGCCTTCCGCCTTGCCGCCGTCCGGCAGGGTCAGGCGCGCTTGTTGGCCGGAATGTATGCGCCCCATGTCTTGGCTGGGGATGGCGGCCTGCCATTCGACCCGGTTCTGGCGCACCAGCCGGAACAGTTCGGAGCCGGTTTGCACCACTGCGCCGAGCGTGGCCGTGCGGGTGGAGATCACGCCGTCGTCCGGTGCCAGGATGCGGGTTTGCGTCAGGCGGATCTGCTGGGCTTCCAGTGCGGCTTTCGCCACGGACTCATCAGTCAGGTACTGGTCAATCTGCTGGGTCGGTAGGGCACCGCTGCTTTTCAGGCGGCGGGCGCGTTCCGCATTGGCTTGCGCCTGCTCCAGGCTGGCCTGCTTCTGCGCCACATCCGCTTTGACGGAAGCTTGTGAAAGGCGCGCCAGCTCCTGGCCTTTTTCACTTCGTCGCCAATGTCCACCAGACGTCCGTCACCCGCAGCCCGCTGATTTCAGAAGCGATGATGGCTTCGTGCCAGGGGGCGAGCGGCCGGTGGCGGCGATGCCGGTGTTCCAGTTTTCTGTTACGGGTGGGGAGACGGTCACGGTCAGTGCAGGTTTTGCTGGTGCTGTGGTGGGCGCTTCTTCCGCCCGTACCGGCGATGAGGGTTGGGTTGCCAGTACGGACGCAAGAAGCAGTAAACAAATAGCAAGCGCGGTGGAATTTTTCACGGTAATGACTGCCGGTCAATTGTTTGGGGTGAATCTTAAATGACCAGCAGTCAGGTGTCGAGTAGCCAGATGTGGTTGATGGCGATAGGGGCAGCCAAAGGCAACTTGGCAAAGTGGGTTCTGTGCCACACTGCCCTCATCGCCACTACCCACGGTAGCCCGCCATGCAGGACATGATGTGGTTAGACTATTCCGGACACACGAAGCCAAGTATCTTTGATGTGAACCGATGAAAAAACCATGAAGCCACCAGCCAAACCACCGTACCCTGCCGACCCGAAGAAAAAGCCTCGCTGGTCAGCGTCTGCGGGAGGAAGGCAAATTCATCTGCTACATCGGCGGCGTATTTTTGCTGGGTTACGGCATGGCCGGTACTGCCACGCTGGGCATGGGCGGATTGCTGGTGGCGACAGCGGTGGCCATGGCTCCACTGCTCAAATACCGCCGGAAAGACGGGCAGCAACCGGACGATGATGAGTCTTTAATAACATCAAACCAAGTGAACCTGAATGATGGCATACAAAAACTTAAAAACAGATATTAATAACTTGTCTAATAAAAATAACATGCGCTAATGCATGACAAACTGTGCCAACTTTACGCCCCACTTGGGTTTGTCGGCTGCGATAATGCATAGTGATATTGGCCTCTTGAATTCTATTTTTGACTTTGATTAATAAAAATATTAACCTGCCCGTTTGAATATGATTTAACAAGGGGCTAGAAAATGAAAATCAAACTCTTTTTATTAACCAGCTTATTGCTTTCTTCCAGCGCTTATGCCTTAAAAGACTATCCAGAAAATTGGATGGTCGATAAACAATATGACCAAGCTGTCAATGACATGTTGGCAGGCAAAGAACTCACTGATGAGCAAATGCTTACTATCTGTTGGGGTGACATCCGTGAAGCAACAGGGATGCTACTGGAGACTTACGATGTTGCGCCTGACATTAAAAATGCCTGCCTTTACGATGCAGCTTCCAGTATTAACTTACCGGGTGTTAAGGCATTGATCGCAGCGGGTGCAGACCTAAACTTCAAAGACCCAAATGACGATGGGTCAACAGCATTGATTAGGGCAGCCATTAATAGTTCTGCGGAGGTCATGCAGGAGTTGCTAAAAGCGGGCGCTGATCCAAATATTAAAAACGATTCCAATGAATCAGTGTCAGATTATGTCTGTAAAGACAGGCCGGCGACAGAACACCTGAGGCCACCCGCAAAAAGATTCAGGAAGTCATAAAAGGTTATATAAGTTGTCCTAAATAAGACATGATGCTGACACTTAGCCCAAGATGCCACCGAACCTGTTACGGCAAGTCTGTCGATTCGGTGGCATAACTATTAATATCTGATGATTTATTCTGGGCGCATGTGCGGAAACAGTATCACATCACGGATCGACGGCGCGTCGGTGAACAGCATCACCAGCCGGTCGATGCCGATGCCCTGGCCAGCGGTCGGTGGCATCCCGTATTCCAGCGCGCGCACGTAATCAGCGTCGTAGTGCATGGCCTCATCGTCGCCTGCGTCCTTTTCTTCCACCTGTTTGAGGAAGCGTTCGGCCTGGTCTTCCGCGTCATTCAGCTCGGAGAAGCCGTTGCCGATTTCACGCCCGCCGACGAAAAACTCAAAACGGTCGGTAATGAACGGGTTGGTGTCATTGCGGCGCGCCAGTGGCGACACTTCCGCCGGGTATTCGGTGATGAAGGTCGGTTGCAGCAAACGGTGCTCGACCGTTTTCTCAAAGATTTCGATCTGGATCTTGCCCAACCCGTAGCTGCCCTTGAGCGGGATGCCCAATTTGGCGGCGACGGCTTTCGCCCCATCCAGCGTGTCAACCTGCTCAGGCGTGACAGCCGGGTTGAAATGCAAAATGGAGTCGCGCACGCTCATGCGCGCAAACGGCTGGCTGAAGTCAAAGGCTTCGCCCTGGTAGGTGACCGTCGCGCTGCCAATCACGTCCATCGCCAGCCCGCGCATCAGCTCCTCGGTCAAATCCATCAGGTCGTGGTAGGTCGCATACGCCTGATAGAATTCGATCATGGTGAATTCCGGGTTATGGCGGGTGGAAAGCCCTTCGTTGCGGAAGTTGCGGTTGATTTCAAACACGCGCTCGAAACCGCCCACCACCAGCCGCTTGAGGTACAGCTCCGGCGCAATCCGCAGGTACATCGGCAAATCCAGCGCATTGTGGTGGGTGATGAAAGGCCGCGCCGTCGCCCCGCCCGGAATCACCTGCAACATTGGCGTCTCCACTTCCAGGAAGTCGCGCTGGGTGAAGAAATTGCGGATGTAACTGACGATTTTGGAACGCAGCACGAATGCGTCGCGCGTTTCCTGGTTCATGATCAGGTCGAGGTAGCGCTGGCGGTAGCGCTGCTCGTGGTCGGTCAGGCCGTGGAACTTTTCCGGCAACGGGCGCAAGGATTTGGTCAGCAGGCGGATTTCCTGCACTTTCACCGACAGCTCGCCGGTCTTGGTCCTGAACAGCGTCCCCCTGGCTANCACAATGTCGCCCAAATCCCAGTGCGTGTAAGCGTCAAACACTTCGTCGCCCAGCACATTTTTCTGGGAATACAACTGGATGCGCCCGGACACGTCGGAAATGGTGGCGAAACTGGCCTTGCCCATCAGCCGCTTGAGCATCATGCGCCCGGCGACGGTCACTTCCACCGCGTTTTCCTCAAACCACGGCTTGTCCTGTTCGCCATACTGCGTGTGCAGGTCAGCGGCCTTGTCCGCCCGCACCACATCATTGGGGAACGGGACGCCCTGCTCACGCAGCTTCGCCAGTTTTTCGCGGCGTTGCGTGATCAGTTTGTTTTCGTCGGCGTGGTCTTGGGGAANTTCCTGTTCGCTCATGGTCAAAGTCCGCTTTTTAAACTTGCTTCAATAAATTTGTCGAGGTCGCCGTCCAGCACCGCCTGGGTATTGGCGGTCTCCACGCCGGTGCGCAAATCCTTGATGCGCGACTGGTCGAGGACGTAGGAACGGATCTGGCTGCCCCAACCGATGTCGGATTTGCTGTCTTCCAGCGCCTGTTTTTCGGCGTTGCGCTTCATGATTTCCAGCTCATACAACTTGGCGCGCAACTGTTTCATCGCGGTGTCCTTGTTCTGGTGCTGGGACCGCCCGCTCTGGCACTGCACGACGGTGTTGGTTGGCAGGTGGGTGATGCGCACCGCCGATTCCGTCCGGTTGACGTGCTGGCCGCCCGCACCGGAGGCGCGGTAAACGTCGATGCGCAAATCCGCCGGGTTGATGTCGATTTCGATGTTGTCGTCGATTTCCGGGGAAACGAACACGCCGGTGAACGAGGTGTGGCGGCGGTTGCCGGAATCGAACGGCGATTTGCGCACCAGCCGGTGCACGCCGGTTTCGGTGCGCAGCCAACCGAAGGCGTATGGNNCTTCAAAGCTGATGGTCGCACCCTTGATGCCCGCCACATCACCAGCGGTGGCTTCGATCAGTTCGGTCTTGAAACCTTTGGCCTCACCCCAGCGCAAATACATACGCAGCAACATTTCCGCCCAGTCCTGCGCTTCGGTGCCACCGGAACCGGCCTGGATGTCAAGGAAGGCGTTGTTCATGTCCATTTCACCGGAGAACATGCGCTGGAATTCGAGGACTTTGACTTCTTTTTCGATCTCCCCGACATCCGCGATGACGGCGTTGGCGCTGGCTTCATCGTCTTCCATTTCAGCCAGTTCGAGCAGCTCTTTGGCGTCGGCCAAGCCGGAAGTGATGCGGTTGATGCCGCCGACGATGCCTTCCAGCACGGAACGTTCCTTGCCTAAATCCTGGGCGCGTTTGGGGTCATTCCAGATGTTGGGGTCTTCGAGCTCGCGGCTTACTTCTTCGAGGCGTTCGCTTTTGACTTCGTAGTCAAAGATACCCCCTCAGAGCGTCCACGCGCCCCTGGAGGTCTTTGATTTTGGTATAGGTGGGGTTGAGTTCCATGATTCTGCCAGTGTGCAAGAAAAGAGGTGGGATGATAGCAATCATGGCCGCATAATCAAAGCTTGCCCCCTAATATCCAAAGAAAAAGCCGGGACACGCGCCTTCTTTCCGTCTCAGGGCAGGTGCCGCCTGCGGGTACAACCCGTTTTTGACAATGCGCCGCCGCAACCTAGTCGGTAGGCATCAGGCCGTTTCCCAATCAAAACCCACGATATTGCGGTCAGTTTTGCTGAATTCGACGCCCAACAAATAAATCGGCTGGTTAGGCGGTATTTGTCGGCGTAGGCCTTGTCTTTAATTTGTTGCAGGGCTTTGCCTTCCGGCACCAGTTCGACCACCTTGAATTCGAAGATATACACCTTGCCATTAAATTTCAGGGTCATGTCGATACGGCCAAGGTTGCTGGTGTCTTCCAGCGTGACATTCAGACCCAGCGAGGCGAAATAGGAATAGAACACGCTGGCGTAATAGCCTTCGTAATGCTGGATATCATTATTGGTGTACCACTGATGAGGAATGCTGGCGAAAAGCTGTGGAACAGTTGCTTCAAACCTGGGAANATCATCTGCCAGCAAAAGGTCATACAGGCGGATACTTTGCACTGCCTGGGCTTCTTTATTGCGTGTCAGGGCATTTAACAGGACAGCATTCAGGCTTTGGTAAACCTCCTGATTGGGGTAGCCCAGGGTGTAATAATCCTGCCCTCCAACCCGGCGATAGCTTTTAATCGTCAGGTAGCCGGTCTGGAACAACAGAGCTTCAGTGCTGATATCCCCCACATCAAAGCTGGACAGCATATCGCTGCTGCTGAGCAGATTATCCAGTTGGAGTGGGTATCTGGCGTTNNTCAGCAATTGCTCCACCAGAAAGGTCGGCGTACCGGTTTCAAACCAGTAGCTTTTGAACGTATGGTTCCTGAAGAATTGCAGAATATCGAATGGGTTGTAAACGCCCGTACCCAGCCAGTTATAACCGTTATACCAGTCGCGGATTTCGTCCCGATCCAGCCCCGGCAGTTCAGCAGCAAATACCGTATCGATGTCATCATCGGTATAACCACACAGACTGGAATAACGTGGCATCAGGGTAATGTCTTCTAGGTTATTCAAACCGGAAAACAGGCTGACCTTGGAAAACTTGCTGACACCGGTCAGGAAACTGAAACGGATGTGGGCGTCATAATCCTTGATGGTGGCGTAGAAGCCGCGCAGGAAATCACGGTTGGCTTTGGCCACCTCCGGGTATTCCAGCGCATCCAGGATCGGCTTGTCGTACTCGTCAACCAGCACCACCACCGGCTTGCCGGTCTGCTGATGGGCATGGATCAGCAAGGACTGGAAACGCTCCGGGCTGGTCGTGTAGCTGGAATGGCACTGGAACTGCTGCTCCAGCCGATCCAGTTGCGCCATCAGGTTTTTCTCAAGGTAGTCAGCCTGCCGGAAGTTGCCGGAACCGAAGCTGAAACGCATCACCGGGTAAGGTTCCGCCCAGTCCCAATGACCGTGGATCGCCAGCCCCTGGAACAATGGTTCGTTGCCTTCAAACAGTTCCTTGATCGTATCCAGCAGCAGGCTTTTGCCAAAGCGGCGCGGGCGCGAGAGGAAGTAGTGTTGCCCACCCAGGATTAAACCCAGGATCATGTCCGTTTTATCGACGTAATAATGGTTGTTTTCGCGGATTTTGGCGAAAGTCTGGATGCCGATAGGCAGGCGTTTGCGTTCAGTCATGGCATTTGCGCTTTATGATCGGGTTGGTATCGCTTGAGTTTAACATGAAGGGCAACGTCTGCTCCTACGCCTTGAAAGATCAAACCCAGTTTGCGGTCAAAGTTGCATTCACACTCTATTGTTGGCTATATTGCCAACATGAAAGCCACGCGATTTTTTGGCGGAGGTAGAAACATGGAAAAGCGCACACTGACCATCACATTGCAGGCTGACTGGAAGGCTGCTCTACGTGCTGCCGGAAAAGCTGCACAAAAGGGCAGCTATCAGGGGGAAACCCTCAATTTTCAGTCACCCGGCGCATTCTTTTCCCGCCTGACCGAACGTCGTTGGACGATCATCAATACCTTGCAGCAAGGCGGGGCGATAGGCGTGCGTGAACTTGCCCGTCAGGTCGGGCGTGATGTGAAGCGGGTACACGAAGATACCCAGGCATTGCTGGAGTTGGGCTTGATTGAGAAAAACGACGCTGGCGCACTGGTTTGCCCTTATGCTGATATCCATGTGGATATGCACATCATCCCTCAAGCTCAAGTAGTGGCATAAAAACTTAGAACTCCTATTTAGCTTTTTCCTCAGAAACCTGAGTAGCGGGTCGTGTAGAATGCACTTGGTATTTAAACTCAATAATCTCATTTAATACTGTGTGAATATGGTGATTTGTACCAATACTGATCCAATCGGTTAAGTTTTTAATTGCTTTCACAGCGCTTTTTCTAACCATGGAGTCACCCCAGTTATCAGAGTAATGTGAGAAATAACCAGAAGAAATAACTTTACCTGCTAACTTCTTGAATTGATCCCCTTTAGGTGGCTCACTCATTAAGTGGCCTCTTGCTACAAAATAAGCACTTCCAATAGTATACCAAATTTTGGCATTTGCAACTGCGCCACCACTATTATCGGCCATTTTGGGATTTCTGATTCCATAATCAGCAAAACCAATATCTAGAGATTTATTATTCTCATAAACTCTCTTCCAAACTGACATTTCCTTCCTTCTCAGCGTTGCCTCCGAATTTGAAGCAACAACCTTCCCAAGAGAGTCAGGCATAGAAGAGCCGGAAATATAAATATTTTCAAAACCCAGCCTCCTTAATAAATCGATACTCTTGTCAACAGCATCAACCATATCGGAAATACTTTCTTCGGATATATTGCTGAAGTCCAAAATCACCAAAATCTCATTTGGAGATAATGATAGAGCGTTCAAAATCGACTTTAAATTACTTTCAAAATAATCTGGTTCATTTGGAATATCAAAGCTCAATGCTTCCTCACCTAAACGCAAGCAATAAAAGTTCTTTTCTTTGAAAGCAAAGTCCATTATTGCGTCCTTGTATTCTTGCTCTCCCCATCTCTCGTAGCCTATAACGGGATTGACAACAATATTTGCTTGCCTTAAGCGATTTGCCGCATAGTTTAGTATATGCAGCCCGCCAATAGTTTCTTTTTCGTCAAAATAAAATGAATCAATAAAAATCTCGCCCTCATTCGCAAATAAAGATAAATTTTTATCGTGAGTGCTGAAAGCGTAACATATATCGTCAATGCTTTTATCTACAACACCCTTGACACCATGCTTTTCCATGTCTTTCACCGATGGTTTTGGCAGGTCAAAAANAGGAATTATTCTATTTTTCTCAGAAGGTGTTAAGTTAACAATAGCAGAGGTTTCGCCATGTTTTGCTTTTAGCATTGGAATATAGACGGGCTTCATAACTCACTCTCTTTAGAATCATTTTTGAAGAAAATTTCTCTAACTGTATTCCTCCCAACCATGTCAGAAAGCAAGCTATAATTCTTCTTATCATATCGAATTCTGCCTGCCACGATTGCTGGATGAATATTTAATTGATTTGCAAACGAATTAATTTTTTCCTTTGTAGGCTGCATATATGCCTCACTACGGCGCCAAACTGCACGAGGAATAAATGCCTCGCGGGCAATACGATTCGCTTCCGCTTCTTNTTTATCTTCAGACTCTGAGTCATTATTATCAAGAAATGCGTCATTTATAGTGACATGCTTCCAGATGTGCGCAACCTCATGCAATAAGGTAAACCAGAAACTATCAAGTTGGTCATATCGCAAAGTCATTCCTATTATTGGAAGACCATTTGTATCTTTAAGGGATGCTCCATCAATAGAAGTTCCTTTAATATGCCTTTCAAAAACAACAGTAATTCCTTTGCTCTCCAAAAACTGTATTGCTCGTTGTGNGCCATCCAAATATTTGCTTAACTGAGCAAGCTNCCTTAAAAAATTTTCTGAAAATATATTTTCATTGAATTCACCGATCTCGCCAGATAGTTGCTTTTCTCTAGCACACTGAACAACCCTTGCCAACCAAGCATATATTGCATTTTGAGTAGTTACTGAAACATCACCGTGAAGTGTTCTTTTGAAAGCAACTTTACTAAAATCAAATCCATTGCTAGTAATAAAATCCTCAANCAATTTTTCAACTTTTCCAAATGATTTAGTTGTAATCGACTTAATCCAATTACGAGAAACCATTTCTTTTATTGGAAATTTAGACCAATCAATTTGTTTCTCATGAATGCCAATCAATGTATCGGTTGAAATACCAAGTCCAACTGATAATTTCTTAATCATATCTACTGTAAGAGGCCTCTTTCCAGATAAAACCTCTGAAACTCGACTCGGAGTGCCCAAGTATGGCACTAAATCTACTTGCTTGAGATTTTGTTCAATCATTCTGAATTTTATTGCATCAATAGGCGATGGCGCTTTAATTGGAAATCTATCTTTTTCATAATCCTCTATTAGTACACTCAATAATTCCAGTTCATCGCTATCAGGAGTATTTGGCAATGGTGATTCTTCAATTAATGAATCCACTCTTTCTAGGTAGAGTCGATATTGACTATCAGTTTTAACCTTTTTGACTTCCATCATGTCTTGCTCAGAGAGTTAATCAACACAATTCCTTGTGCAAAGGCAATTTTTACACCAACCTCAAATTTTGAAGAAGCTACTTTGAAAGAATACATGTTGCTGCCTCTTACCATTACATTTGGATAACGCTGAAGAAGTACACACTCATATTCCCAA
Organism: Candidatus Thiothrix singaporensis; assembly: GCA_013693955.1. Lineage (GTDB taxonomy): Bacteria > Pseudomonadota > Gammaproteobacteria > Thiotrichales > Thiotrichaceae > Thiothrix > Thiothrix singaporensis. The sequence continues at coordinate 790,281 of CP059265.1, forward strand.
CTCGCAGATATAACTTCCGAAACCCACGTAGATATCCATTGTTGGACTTCTTCATCACTATTTTGCAATGGCATCAGCTTCTCTTTACCAATTAGTCGCATAAGCATCACTTCTTCCCATTTTGGGAAATTATGGAAGACTGAACATTTATAGTCAATAAAAAGTTCTACATTTGGGAATTTTTGTGTTTTTAACCTAGCAGCTACCGTTGTTTTACTTGATCGAAAGCTGTCACAAGTCTCCCCATACAAATCAAGTTTTGTAGCGTTTCCAACAATACAACCAGTCATCAAATTATCTAGAAACAAATAGTTACATTCCTGGCACAACCTTTGCTTTACCTCTCTTTGAACCATCAAGAGCCGAGGTAACGCCCCATGATGAAGTCCAAGGACATCGCCGAACTGCTGAACGAGCCAGCCTGCTCCCACAACAAGAAGGAAAAGTCGGGTTGTGCCCGTCCCAAGCCCGGCGCATCTGCCGGTGGCTGTGCCTTCGACGGCGCACAAATCGCCCTGTTGCCGATTGCAGATGTGGCTATATCGTCCACGGCAGCATTTCCTGCGCGGGCAGTTCCTGGGATAACCGTGGCACCCGCTCCAGTGGCTACGCCTGTTCAAGATTGGCATGACCACCGACCTGACCGAGCAGGATGTGATCATGGGGCGTGGTGAAAAACGCCTGTTCCACTCCATCAAGCAAGCCATTGATGATTACAGCCCTGCCGCCGTGTTTGTGTATAACTCTTTATGTTAGCCTGCGCGCTTATCCGCGCTTGGCACTGCTAACGCAGAGTCCTGCACCCATGAAGCAATACAGGTCTAAGTAAATACACCAAGCGACAGGCTGAACTGAAGTTATAACCACTACCTCCAAGCAAGACTATCTTCCCGCTACTTCCCTCGACTCTTCCCCCTTCACCCAAAGTCTCCAGCTATCCAGACACTTGAAATTGCCTAACACTCCAACTTCCAGCTATTCAAAGTAACCGGGAGCGCTTTCAAAAATCACAGCCAAAAATCCTGTTTCTCAAGCACTCCAAGGTAACAAAGCAGATACCAATGGAATCCATTAGAAGGGTTGGCGGCGATTCCCTTTGATGTGATTAGTTGTATTGTTATATTGTGAATGCCACTCTCAGAGGCACTATATGGATCTCTGAGAGATTATAAGGATATAAGCTATAGGATTATAGGTAGAAGGGTAAAACTCTGTAGACCTGATAAGACTAAAACAACAATCGAACTATAATGTCTGTTCTTACAGTCATGAAGGATGTAATGTATAACCTGACCTTAAAAACTCATCATAGGACATTACTTTTACTGTATTACCTCTTGCCTTTAGTCCTTCTACAAGAGCCTCAAGATTGTCATCATCTGTCAGTGACGGTTTATAGTTCTGGTCTTCATAAGGTTTGTAGTAAAACATTTTATCTCTTCTTCCATTAGACACTGCATACAGACTTGAGCACTCTCCTTTCTTGGTGTACAGATAATCAGGGCACCATGTAACACCAGTCTTCTTCTTAACACCTTCAATTTTGTCAAGTGAAGCAATCATTCTTCTAAAGGTAAATGTAGTAAAATCAAGAATGCGGCCATCTTCATCCACTAACCAGTAATGAAATCTATCTTTTGTACTGGATTTGCTACATAGTAAGATCCTTCAGGTTCTTCCTCTGGTGAAGTAAAAGTAATTAATGCTAACTCATTAGAACCTACTCTCCAGGCAGCACTACCAACTGTAATAGTTGTTTCAATACCTTCTTTTTCCAGTAGGGAATGTGCCAGTTCAACTATTTGTTTACAGCGGCCAAGTCCTTTTACTTCCTGTTTTACTTGTTTACTTACATTATCGAGAATCTTTTTCTTAATCATTGGGGCACTTCCTTATTGTTGTAGTTCTTTTTATATTTGGTAATTGTAGCTGATGAAATTACTTTGTCTTCAGGGTAAGTCTCTTTCCATTTTTCAATAACATCCCTACGTGATAAGTCAGTGTATGCCATTAGGAAAGATTTAATCTTTTCAGCTTTACGATTAATGCTTAGACTAAAGCTTGGATGACAATAGGTAGTATCTACTTGTATAGAAAACGGTAACATACTATTGCCTAATGTAAAATCAAAGTCCTCAATCTCATTTATGAGAGAATCAATACGCTGGATTTCTTCTAAAGGATCATCAAGTGGCACTGCCCTATCAGCCCAATAATTATAAATATCAGTGGAGTTTCTTCTCCACCAAGTAGGTGAGTGTCTTTCTCTATCTGATTTCTTGCGTGTAGCAACACCACTACTGGTTCTTATTTCATTCTCAGCTTTATCAATAGCATACCTTCTTGCATCGTAAGTCCTTTTAGAGACTACTCGATGAAGAATATAAACATAGATTCTTGCATTCCTGAATCTACCAATAGCCTGTATTATTTCTGCATTCCAAGGTGCATCGGTAATCACCAGTACCTCATCATACTCAGTAGTAATATTAGCAGCCCNGGCATTGGAACCTGTAATAAGTATGACATCATGATCATCCACAAACTCGTTATTTAAGACAGTATGTAAATTAACAAGAGCATTGTCTGATGTATCGAAGTCACTGATATGGATCAGGACAGCCTTCTTAATTCCTAATTTACCAGCTACAGCATTTTTACTACCAAGAGCAGAATTATGGAGACGTACCTGAAGCTTTGATTCATCTGTAAGGGAACATAGTCCTTTGGCTGCATCATTCAATTTATGAGGTGGCGCTAAAATACCAGTTCTATACTTACCAAGGTAATGCTGGATATGACGCTTCCTGATATTAGGTGAAAACTGCAAGGCTTTGTCCCACTTAATACGCTGGGTAATATCCTCAATTATTCTATCGGACAACAATAAATTATCATATTGACTACCATAGTCCCACTNCAAAAAGGGAACATAAGTAATACTGGCTATTGAGATAGATCTAATTCGTTCGTTGTCAGCCGGGTAGTCCGTTGGGTTAATTACCTCTGTACACTCAGGCAGTAATTCAAGAAACTCTGAGGTAGTCGTTGCTGTAAACAGAACCAGTGCCTTACATTTCTGTGCAATTTCAGCATAAAACTGTTTGGCTGCCTCTTTTAACCGATTGTATTTCTCATCCCATATCTTGGTTCCTTGCAATGAGACACTTTCAAAACTCGATGTAAAAGCCGCTAACATATTAATGATGTAATCACATTCATCGACAAAGATAACCTTGTCAGTAAAATAATTATCAATAATTTGGTAGGTGTCAAAGCCATCCTCTGGCATAGATTCAAGTCTCTGCTCAATCAGTCCTTCAGCAAAGACATCAAAGAAACGCTTGGTGTAGGTCTGGATATGCGCATATCTATTTCTATCAGAAATGTTTTCCTTAATAGCTTTTTCTGTAAAGATTTCAAGATACTCAACCATTTTAGTTTCTTCAATAATGTCTTGTATATTCTTCTTGTAGACCATCATATGACCCACAGGCTGTCCTGCCTCATTGTACTTATTAGTAAGGTCAGTAATGATGTGGGTCTTACCAGAACCCATAGGACTCTTGATAAGGTATATACGCATTGAACCGTGAATATCCTGTTCCACTGGACGTGTGGAGTTTATGAGTGTATCTACATCCACTACCTGAGAAAGATAAAGGTAGGTTAAATCTGTGGAATCCACAGGATTAGAAATAAAGCCCTTCTCGTTCAGCCATTCAGGAATGACTACATTTTTATATTCTGGATAGATTCTTCACAGAACATAGGAGTTTCTTTTTGTACTGCATTGTTAATGGGAGATCTACTTGCAATATAAGTATGTGGGGGATTATTATATTCCATATTGTTATTCGACTTAATAATAATTATGAACCCTTGGTGTTGGTATCACTGAGGGTTTTTATTTTGTACTCCATTAGTTTGGAGTGTTATTTATTAGTATATGCATATATTATAACAAACGGTTTAGTTATTTGTCCATAATAATGAAGGATAAAGTAAACCACCGGGTAAAATGAATACAGAACTGTGTTATTGGAAGTAAAAAGTTTAAATATTTTCCCCACTTCTATATCAAACAGGGTGGTTTAAAAAGTCCGTCGCCGTAAAGAGAAGCTGCTGCTATCTTCTTCCGATGCAGCTTCTAAAACCTACAAAGTAAGTTTCGGAAGCTGGGTATCCTTTAGGAAAAAATGGATGAGTTGTAGTAGTAAAACTATATGACATTGCTTGAAGTGAATCTTAGTGGCTCTTTGAGTGCGGAAGGGCTTGATGTTAAATCCTGCTAGTCAGGATGAGACATTATGGCCTGAACGTAATCAATGTAGAGCTACAAGATGAAACTGAAAAGCAATAGAAGGACAAGGGTCAACACTTGGACTTGTCATAATAGTTTCAGGGTTATGACGATACCCTTGAGGGTGTTGTCAGAAGACTTCTTACTCTTAAGGAGAGTTCCCCCGCGCCTTTTTTCTTCATTGAAGGAGGCAATATAATTACTTGCCGAACTTCAAGACATTCATGTTGCATATCTTATAATGATAAAGACTTTCGCCTCACTAACGTTCGTTGAACACCATCCCGCCGATTCCTCTAAAACTTTTATTTCATCAGTCATAACAGAAGAAATCGCGCCATTTACCTCTTTTCAACAGTAGCATCCACGAGTTTTACAGTACAAACCCTACAAACCAATCCTTTTAACCTTCTGTTTCTCATCATTTCCAATCTTTTAAAGCTGATACTTCCACTATTCCCACTATATCTTTTGTCTTTTTCATAATCCACCCACTAATTCAAAATTCACGTTATCACATCTATTAAAGAAATCGCGCCATTCTTTCTTTTACACTGATACTTAAAAGAAAATCGCGCCATCAACAAACAAAACCATTAACCCCTAAAGGATTTAATCTTTGACAATTTCAAAAATCCACATTACCATTAATTCAGTGAAGTAAATAATTCCGTATCAGCTTTATTTTCTTGGTAATTTCTTAATCTGGCTATGGATTGTTTGTTTTGCTTCATTATTATCTGCACCTTTTAGCCCTTTGAGAACCTCACTCTCAGGGCTTTTTCTTTTGCTTCAAAAACCTCTCAGAATCACCTACATTCCTTTTTCTCATTACACCAATACCAACCCAAGGCTTAACTTCTCCGAACTCACTCACGGTCATTGAAACGATAACGTACACTGTTTTTTTGCAGGAGCTTTAGCTGCTGCCTCTTCTGTAAGTGAGATACTGTAGCACTGAGCTTTAGCTGTGTGCGGTCAATTGGCACACTGGTTATTTAGTGGCAATACACCTCATTCAAAAGCAAACAAGTCGCCGCAAATAAATACCAAAAATATTTTCAAATTAGTCTTGACAGTATAAATATATCAGTTACATTAAAGTATGCAGTTAATAAAAAGGCCACTTACCCCAAGCAGCCTTTAATACATAAAACAGAAAAGAGTTTTATTTAGGTGTCTCTCAAACAAAAACCCCAAAACACCTATGGGAGAATTATCATATGAATAATTCATTTTTACAAGTCATCAATGACAAAACATTCAATTTCAAAATACAAGTCTCACCATTTTGACAGATGAAAGGGATAATAGTATCTGGTTCATCGGCAAAGAAGTTGCAACAGTACTTGGATATACAGATACAAAGCAAGCTATTAGAAGTCACTGCAAAGGGGTGTGGATTTCACACCTGAAAATATTTTAAACAATCGCGTTTATAAAATCATTCCTGAATCAGATGTATACCGTCTCATTATGAAGTCCCAGAAACCAGAAGCTGAAGCATTTCAGGATTGGGTAACAGAAGAAGTCTTACCGTCTATTAGAAGGACTGGCTCTTACTCCTCACAAGTCAGTTCAGACCTCATTGAAACCATAGGATTACACACAAGTCTGTTGCTCCCTGAATGCCTGAATTCCGGCGGCAAAATCCATCAAGCGCTGTAATCCTGTCCAGAGCGTTTTCACCCCTGGCTCCCCATCCTGCTTACGCCCGAGAAAGCCGCCAAAACCTGCGACCATTCGGATCATGGCGTTGAGTGCCGGTGGTTCTGCCGGTAACGGTTTGCGGGCGACCCAATGGGCGGCCTGCCATTCTTCCCGGCTGAAAAAGAGTTCGCAACTGAGGTCAGGGCAGGTTCGCCCCAGCCGCATCAGGCGCAGCACCCGCCATGCCACCAGCATGTACAGGGCGAGGGCGCGCTCCACCCGGTCGATAGTGGACAGTTGCAGGGCTTCGACTTTGCAGCCGGTTTTGAGCACATGGAAAAACATTTCGATTTCCCAACGCGCCCGATACCAGTCGACTAACTCAGCGACTTGTTCAGCATTGCCGATACTGCGGTTGGTGAGTAACCGCCATTCGACCGGTGGACAACCCGTGGGTGGGTTTTCTTCCTCCGCCAATACTGCGGTCACCTGGATATTGCCCTGTTTGGTTTTGATCTGGCAACGGCGTACCGAAAGGGTCTGTTCGACTTCACGGCAGGGCTGATTGTCTCGGGCGGGCAGGCTGAAAACAACGCTGCCCACTTGATGATCCGGCGTGAACCCGTCCCACAATTTGGCGTCTTCACTGGCCACCTTGCGGTTATGGGTGGAACGGATCAGCCAGTCAGCCGGAGTTTTCTGCTGGTCTGCGCCGCCAATCAGTGCGCCAATGTCAGCTTCCCGGTCTGCCACGTACACCAGCCGGGTGCCCGGCAAGCGGCTGGCCATCTCCGCCACTTGCCGGTAGCCTTCCAGCCAGCGGCTGCTCTCGGCCACCGCCGGGTTGGCAAGGTCTGCCGCCTTGCTCTCGCCACGCGCCCACATCCAGGCGTCGGTGACGCCCAGGGCTTCACGGTCAGGCGTCACCACCAGGGTCGGGTGCAAATACATGCCGCGCTGGCGGTCATGGCTTAACCGCCCCATCCCGCCAATGGCACGGCCGTTGAAGTCCAGTTCCGTGGTGTCCTGGATGCACAAAACCACTTCCTGCGTGCGGATGCGCCCCTCCGTCTGCTTGAAATGGGNGGAGAGAATTTNTTGCCAATCAACCTGCCCATTGGCGAAATAACGGTAAGCCGCTTGCGTTTCTGCCCAGCCACCGCAGGAGGCCGGGATGCTTTGGCTGGCATTGGCGAAGAAGTCACCCACCAGCCGATAGGTTCGTTTGTTCAGGCGTTCATCGCCCAAGTCAATTCCTTGTAATTCTTCAACCACCCAATCCATGGCATTACTTCCTTGTTTCTCATGTGCTTACGGAAGTATAGGACTTGTGTGTAATCTTATGCATTGAAACCAGCAGCCTTATGGATGCATCGTTCAAACTGTATGAATCAGCTCATCGGGTCGCTTCCCTTATTTCTAACGACAGTAATCTTGCTGCCATCGCCGCTAATAAGGCCGTTATGAGAACCACTACAATCAATGTTCTCGATAAACTGGATCTGAACTATCTGACATCGACAAAGCAGGAAGTCCGTCTAGGCGCAAAGGATATAGCCAAACGTATTCCAGAACTGAACGTAAGAACCGTAAATCCGCTATTGGTTGATATGGGATACCTTGCCAAAGGGACAAATAGCAGATGCCCTTGGGAGCTGACAGAAGCCGGTAAAGAGTATGGTGTTTACTCCGATACAAGCACCAATAACCGCAAGAGCTTTCAAGTCCAGTCAATCCACTGGTATGAATCCATCATTCCAAAATCCAAGAGTATCTCAACAACGATACAGATGAAGAATAACAATCTACGGAATTTTCCGCTGATTATAAAGACAACACTTACAGATAGGGCAGTCGCCGCCCTATCTCTCCCACCAAAGGAAATAAACATCATGATCCAAACAAACTACAAAATAGTAAACGGCTTCCCATTAATCATAGAAGACAACTATTTCGATGCCATTTCATTACTCGAACATCTGAATAAAGATTTAGTCAGCAGAGGCAAAAAGCAAAAGTAATGCAAGCTGTTATGAGGAACAATATAGTTCAAGATGGTCTGTCTATCGTTTCAAAAACAACAGGTCTACCAGCAAAGAAAAGTAATCGCGGCAAAAACACTCTACTTCACTTTGAAATGCTACCTTTTTCCTTGATTCAGTTGGAACAGAATATTTCATCCAGTTCTTGAAAGGGGAAATCGCCCAACTCTCTATCAAGGAAACACTTACCGAAAATGAAACTGAAGAAGTAGCAACCTTGCACGATATGATTAACGATTATGAAGAAGTAAAGACAGATAATGACACCCCAGCCCCTAAAGGAGAATAACAAATGAGTAATTTATCACCTAAAGTACAAGCAATTAGAGACTTACAATTACAAAACCATAGAGCAGAACAACAAAAAATGGCCGATTATTTACGACCAGCACCTTCAGTAGTTACCAAAATCCCAAACAAAACTTATGTAGATAATCTAAATCGCCTACTTCCAGAAATCATATCCCTAAATATTTCATCATTAAACACAATCAGAAATGCAAAAATTCTAATTGATAATGAACTGGATTACAGAATCAATGAGCTTTACAACCTGATGAAAAATATTGTAGAGGAATGCGGTTCACCAATCCCAGAAGTATCATTTCCAAAAGTAGAACCCCATACAACAATAGGTCTAAATAACAGACTAAAAGAAGTAAGGGTAATCCTGAACAAGTTAACATCAAAAAGTATTGGTTTACTAAACATCGGCAATGGAAATATTTCCCGTTCATCCGATAGAGAAATTCCTTCAGAGATTTATGAACTTTACTACATCATCAAAGACTTGAAAGAGAACTTCAGACATAGTGCAAAACTAATTGCATAGGGAAGATACTCATGAAGCAGGTACGTGAAGAGTATGGGTTTACAGGCAAGATTTATTCTTAAAATATAACCCATAAAAACTCAAGTCCTTATATTTTCCATATAAGGACTTTTTAAAAATCATATTCAGCCATTCTTTAAATGTGAAGTGGCAAATTTCTCTAATAATATCTGACTTGGATGGTTCGCCAAAGAAACCAGTTTATTAGCCAAGGCAACAGGTATAATTGAATCATCATACATATTACATCTAAGCTTCACTATGTTCGCCAAAATAACAGGCAAGTTACTGTAAAGATTAAGTTCTGGATATTTTATTGCATCTTTACCTGACACAGGTACTGACAACACAATCACCTGTCCATCCGTGGAATGAAAAATCACTTTACCGCCATAGTAAGAAGTGCTTCCATAATGCATAGTTTTCGGGTCGCCGGGAATAATATATTTATAAATATAATTATTACTCAGAAGCAAGTATTTTCCTGTTTCTAGTACAACTTTACCTTCTCTTGGTAAACAAATTTCATGGGCATGATCTACAAAAGCACCACTTTNTTCTAAACCAACCAAGAACAATTTATATTCATTATCATCGCTATTAAGGAAATTGCATAAATCCCGCATTGGCTTATGCATATTAGCTGTTTGACCGGAAAAGCTAAGAGNGCCATCAGTAATAAATAGAAATTTACTCAATAATGCTGGTTGTAGCTTCGATATAGTACGAATAAAATGGACTGTGATTATCTGTTCAATCAGCCTAGTTAAGTAACCAAGTATTCCTCCTGCACCATGCTCATCATCAACAGCTTCATCCAAGCGAAAAACATCTGTCAAATAAACAACCCCTTTACCAAAATCAAAAGTAAAGTCGTCTTTCATTTGACTCTTTATCAACTCTATATTTCCAGAGCCAACACCTAGATTAGGATCATTGGATAATGTGTAACTGTCTAAAGGATTTTNTTTATAATCCTGAAAAATAAACCAACTGAGTGTTTCCATGAAAGTACTACTATCACGAGGTTTCATGAAAAAGTCATAGATAACCCTTCTAACTGATTTGGTTAGTGTTGTTTGCCNCCCAGAAATTATATTTTTAATCGGTATTGCTAGCTTTATTCTCTGGAGATTATGTAGCTTTTGCATATCTTCAGGAAAAATAAACGGCTTTTCAGATAGAGAATCAAGATCCTCTTTCTTGAAAAGCAATGCTCCAAACTGGAAAAATGCTATTTGAGCAGATGGAAAATTCTTCTTAACCTCAGCAATAGTATACCCTCCATCAACCGCAAGAATATGATGAATTGGATTTTNTATACTTTCATCAAAATCGTAGATTAGTTTTTTGTCTACATCATCAATATCAGTTGCCTCTTTTGGAAAAGAGCAACTTTTAATAAAATCTTGTACGAATGGGTCTTTAATGATATGTGTGTGATTAATTTTTGCAGCCCACTCATTTGGTTTAGAACTTCGACTGGTCGTTGCCATTTCACAACCCTTTATTAGCTAAGAATCTATCAATTTGAACAGGTACAACAAAAGGATTTGTATAAGTTTTCATTCTTACAAAACCTTTGTCATTACCGGAACTAAATTTTAATAGCGATGAAGTAAAATCTGAAAAGTCATAATATTTCTTCAGTTCTTTCATTTCATCTTCATTATTTAAGTGAGCAATAAACCAATTTTGAGTATTTTTAAGAATATTTGAACTGATCGAGCTTACTTCCTGGGTAGCATATATCATGCCAAGATGTAATTTTGCTCCTTCTTTCGCCAAGCGATTGTAAACATCAGTCAAATCTTTATCATCTTTCTTTGGAAAAAGATTATGGGCTTCTTCAAAATAAAATTGAATAAAATTATTAGGTGTATTACCAACAAAATTACCCATCGAATTGTTAAATATAGACCTACATATTCTCTCAGAAAACAACTTCTGCACTACTGGAGAGCCTTGGGATAAGTCTACAATTACAATTTTACCATTTCTTAACAAATCTGGAATTTCTTCCTCAAAAGATTTATCACTTACGTTAGTATGCAAGTCATGAAGTTCTTTCACACGAAGTTTCTTGTATCCACTAACAGAATTTTNTTCACCTGGCTGTTTAAATCCAGTTAAAANAATCAATAGTGACTTTAGATCATCATCAGCCCACTCATGCCCCTTATCTTTCTCGTATTTAGCAAAGAAAGCATCATCTTTATATGCTTTCCATATTCTTTCAAACCATGAGGTTGCTTGTTGGAGGGATACACCTTTAGATGGATCAATATCGCCGTTTATTTCTTTATTACCAGAAAATTTTACTGAAAAGATTTTAGGCACAGCAAACCCTGCTTTAAACAAACAGCATAAATAAGCCGCTTTAACACGATTATACCGTGTTCGCGCACTACCAAAAGGTTCTTTATCTTCTGGTTCTGACAAATCAACTGCTGCAAAGTTGTTTACATAATCACCAGTTATTCTATTTGCATCAAAATAGCTTTTGATTAACTCAAACCCATTTTCAATTTCTTCAAAGAAATTGACCTTCATGACTTTAAACCCTGCTTTTTCCAAAACACTGTAACGTGTAACATCATTACTATAGAGTTCATAGATTGCAGTCCCCTTATCTTGTAGGTTAGGATTTGCATATTCCCCATTTACATCAAAAATAATTTGTCCAACTGGATATTGTGGTGCTCCACTTTTTGTAAATGGTTCATTGCCAACGTCTTGCCTTCGCATTCCTCTAAAGGGTGATTTTTNTGATATTTCCGCAGTCGCCTCAATAATCTTTTTTACAGTATTCGACTTACCAGTTCTTGTCATACCAAATAAAGCTGTTCTTTTTCCAATAAAATCCTGAGGACTAACGAAAACATTTATATTTGGTTGCTCAGATTGAAAGCGTCTACTTGAACTGTATCTCACATGACCAATCTTGAACTCATTTTCATTCCCAGCAATTAAACCATTGTCTCTTTGGTTCACAATTTTATGTAATACATCATCTGTTGCTTTATAAACAGTGTAGTTATTAGCTGCATAAAAGTTTTCAAGATCAGCTCCAAACTCAACAAGCTCTTCCGTCTGATTTTCACCATCAACTATTTTTGATTGTTTAATCTTATAAAATGCTCCCAGCACTCGACATTCTAATCCAGAAAAGCTAAACTCATATCTTGTAAAGTCATCTAACTTACTAGAACCGCCACTTCCAGCCCTACCGCTAATATCTGTACCTTCTTTGTAATACTCAATCATCGAACTAACAACATCATTATCTGTAGGTAGCTTTGATGGTGTTAAAGCCCTAAGCAATATTGCTTCTTCTACTCCATCCTCACCATCATAAAATGCAAGTAAAAAAGCTCCTTGTGGTATCCCTTTGACCTTATGCTTCCAAGCATCAGACACTAATATTTGAGCCTTTTCATAATCTAAGTAATATGGACGCCCTACAAAAAGAGCGACATTCCTTCCTTTGGAAAAAATATCAACACTTGCAATTTCTTTAATATGAGTTTCCAACATTAGCTTTTTCCTTTACTTTTTCAGGGCTTATTACCAAAGATGCTTCCAATTCTGGGTCTTCAAATCTAATTATTGAGTCATATGCATAACTTTCATTGATTTCAATTGAAATCCATTTTCTTTNTAATTTTTCCGCTATATATCCTGTAGTATTACTACCAGCAAATGGGTCAAGAATTAAGTCTCCTTCATCTGTTAAAAAATTCATAAAGAAACTTACTAGCCCTCCATGCATTCGGGCAGGGTGAGGAGNTAATTTTTCTTTTCTGCACTTTTTGAAGAAATAGTCATTAGAGTTTGTATTTGAAAAACTTAGAACACTATGAGGCAATCGTACTTTTCTTTTTTCATCAATAGGCTCTAGCTCAAACAAATTATGTGCAATACTACCCCCATTATTCCTTGCAAAAGCATTCTGGCTAATATGATGTTCTGATGGTCGCTTGCCAGCGTTAAACGTCTTTGTTTCAAGCAACTTCTCCATATTTTTACTGTACGGCCTTAGAACCCTTGAATTATCAGCTTTTGGATAATCTGTTTTTGACATCCACCAAACATGCGTATAGCTATCAACTGCACGTAATCTATTTACTGTTACCCATTGAGCAGGAGATGGTAATCTTGATGGGTTGTAAGATATAAACTCTTGAATAAGTCTCAAGTCTGAGTCTGGGTTTTNTGTCATTCCAAATAAACATTCAAGATGCAATAGCGACTGAACAGGCCGACGCTCTTCCCAAGCATTCCCAATTTCTAAAATTAAAGAGCCATCATCCGTTAGAAGCTCACTAAAAACAGGAGCCAGACTCACAAACCATGAAAGATAATCGTCTCCATTAAGATTTCCATAACGCTTTTNTTCATTTAGAGGAAATGGCGGAGATGTAATAATTAACTGAAACTTATTTTTATAATATTTTTTAAGATAGCTTTTTGCTATTTCTAGAGAATCACCGACAAGTAACTTTCCATAATTTGTTTTATAAAGCATTTTTTCATCAAGCTACTTTCCCTTCATACTATTTCATAGAGTTGCATAATCCTTGTTCGAACTTTAACTGAAGACAAATCTAATTTCCATATGTTAATAGAAATTTCCTTACCCATATAAGATATCAATCTACGCCACCTCTCTAAATGAAAGGCGTTGCTGCGGTTAACCATAGAATGAACTCACTGCTGATGCAGAGGGTAAACCCACTGTTGATACAGACACAGTAAGCCATAGCGCTTGTAAACAGTCGCACAACTTCGTTGACAACAACACATACAACCGGACTACTCCCGCAAGGGCAAACAGCACAATCCCTCTTCCGAGAAACCATCAGCCTCACAGCATCATCACCTCCTTATGCAAGAACACGGCACTTTAACCATCCTAACCTCTTGCAGCCGCAAGGCTGACAAGAGAGTTGTCCTGTTAAAACAGGGTCAGCACTACTCCCAGCAATATGAACGGAACCATTACGGAGTAGGCCACCATCACAAGTGGCGTCCAACAAAGATGTACGGAGTGAACGCACCAGATGGAGACGCAACCCTGTAACAACAGAATCGCGCCCCATCTTTCCTAAAGGAACTTTCTGTCCGTTAGGACGAGAACGGAATCAATCACCTAAAATATCTAACGGTGAAGGTGTCTTACTTACTTTCAAATCTGCAAGGTGTAAGTAAACTTCTGTAGTGCTTAAGTCACTATGTCCCATAATCATTTGTAGCGTCTTAATATCCACTCCATTCATTAAAGAATGGGTACAGTAGGAATGACGTAAAATATGGGGATACACACGTTTCAGAATGCCTGCATCCTTCCCAGCCTGTCGTAACGCTCTCTGTATCACAGACTCATGCATATGAAACCTGCCAATCGTACCTGAACTGTAGACATCCTCAGTCAGTACCGGTGAACTGAACAAGAAGTACCAGCCCATATCAAACTGGTAGTTCCTGGCTTTCCGTTTCAGTGCTTCAGGAAGTATCACACCATAGCCTTTATCAACATCATCAAGGTACAAATTTTCCACCAAGGACACTTGTTGTCTCAATGCAGGAACCAATGACTTGGGTAATGGCACATATCTATCCTTAGCGCCTTTCCCTCTGAAAACGAATATCTCATTCCTGTTAAAATCAATATCCTTGATCCTGAGATTCATACACTCACTAATCCTTAAACCAGTCCCATAGAGAAGCTTGGAAATCAGTAAATGCAATCCATCCAGTTTAGTAAATAGCAATTTCACTTCTTCAACAGATAAGACAGTCGGCAACTTTTTAGGCTTGCGAGATTTATTAACGCTATCGATAGGTGCTAATTTAATTTTCAAGAACTGATTGTAGACAAACATCACACTATTAAACGCTTGTTTTTGAGTGGATAAAGCAACACCCCTACGATTCACCAAATAATTTAAGTATGCCTCGATATGCAAATGATTCAACTTTGCAGGATGTTGATTACCATTGAACTCGATATACTTCTTCACCCAACCAAGGTAGGTAAGTTCTGTCTGGTAAGAATAGTTTTNTACGCGGATATACTCCTTCAATCGATGTAGAAAGGCCGGGATACTTTCACTGACAGTAACAGGTTCATGCTTCACACCAGCAACAATGTCAGTAATCGCCTTGTTGTATTCATACACGATAGGTAAAGCATCCGTTCTGTTACCACCACCATTCGCTATCTTCATCACATTACGTTTCAAAGCAGCCAATTCCCTATCAGCTTTATCCTTGTTGTCCCCCATCAGGTTAAATTCCCGATAGAACATCACGTCATCAATCAGCAGTTTCCACAGTTCTACAGGGTCGATATTTGTTTTCACGATTGTATTCATAATGTCAGACCTCTAAATGCTAGGCACAGTGAGGCGCAACCTGAGCGTTAAGCTGAGGTTGTGCCGTATTAAGAAGGGAATAGTTCTTCCGTCTTCCTGCTTTAGCAGGAGGACAAATCAGAAACTATCAGGACTGGAAGAAATAGGTTTTGAAGTGACGTGTAATGTTTCACAATCGGGCATGACTTCATAGTTAAAGTAAGCGCCGCCACTCTTCCACTGAACACTCACCACATCACCAGTAGAAAGGTGCATAGGATCAAGCGCATCCATCTTTACATCAGTAGCACTTCTAAACAAATCCCAAATAGAAGCTCTTTTGATAAGTTCATCACTATGAATCTTTGTCCACGGTTCAAATATATCAGCCAATAAATCATTAATGGCCTTGTTGTACTTAAACACCTCTCTCAAGGCTTCATTCTGGTTCCTTTAGAAAGAGAAATGCGCCATATCCTACGTTTCAATTCATGTAGATACCTTTCTGCTTTAGCTTGACGTTCACCTTGCAGGCTAAACTCACCAACAAAGTACACTTCCTCCTTAACAGAATCCCACAGTTTAATACCTGCATTCTTTTGGGCTTTAGTGGGTTTAGACTTTTTGACTGTTTCAGTTGTTTGAGATTTCATAACAATCACCTTTCATTTTTAATGGGCATAAAAAGGCCGCAGAATCTCTTCTACAGCCTTCACGTTATTAACCAATAGCAGAGTAACCCTAAGAGCTATTAAACGCCTTAGAAGCCCTCACAATGAGAATCAGACATACATTTAAGCTGCCGCTTTAGTTCTTCCTCCAAATAAGAACGAACCAATGAACTTAACAGCACCACCAAAGAAATCAGCAATCCCTTTCCTGAGTTCCTCACCAAATGATGCAGCATCCACTTCAGGTTCTATAGTCTCAATCCAGAACCCTAATGTTTTACTTCTTAATTTGGATAGACTCCACCGAATACGTTTACCGCCTTTAAACTTCCTGATAGCAATAAGCACCATAGGAAATAAAACAGCAGCAAGAGAGTTAGCCATAAACGCTATAAAGGACGTTCCAGCCAATAGCATATTCACCAGAATCACTATCTCAAATAACAAGCTAAACAGTTCGGCATGACCCGCTACATATTTAGCAAAGGGTAAATGATTCATGGATTGATAGGAGCCATAAGTAATCACTACAGCAGCAAATAACAGGTATATCATAACGATACTCCTTTCAAACGATTAACAAAGGCACTGAACCCAAAAGTAATTTTCACTAATGAGAACAGCACAAAGCAGGTTATCCCCATTTCAATCATGTAACTGGAAATAAGGAAAACCGGCGCAATGATTCCCATAGGAACAGACAGGAACATTAATAAGTAAGACATTCCATTAAGAAGAATGCCAGCGCCCAAGAAAAAGACGCTTAACAGATTCAGATCATTTAACATTTTGATACCTCACATTTTAACCAAGACAATGCGTTAAACCCTTGGCATTTAACATATCCGTGAATTCAACACTCAACAGAAGGTAAGTACCAAGATAAAACAGGATAGACAGCACAACAGTTCCAATTAAAGAACCCATTGATAACAGGTATGCACTACCCACATTTAACAAAAACGCGCTAACCAATCCCCTTAACGGATGTTGATAAGCCTTGTATGCACCATTCACTTTTGACATAAAGAATGGCGTTATCAAAGCAAGGTAAATCACACGGTTATTGAATCGCACAGAGGGCTTACCTAAATAAACTCTCAAAGCACCAAATAGATTTAACATCACACGTCTCCTTTTGTTTTGTATGAATTGACCATTGCCATAAATTCAGGGGTGTATCTCCCACTCACGACAATACGGTTAATCAGTTCTTGCAGTTCAGACTTGCTCAGAACAAATCTCCGTTCATTGGCTCTCGATACCAAGAAATCCTGGTATTGCTTACTTCTGGCAATTGCTTGGTAACGGGAAAGCTCCTTGCCGTGCAGGATACATTTGTCATGATTCAAAGCCGTTTTAAGCATGTTAGGGGTTAGCTTGAACTCACCCACCACAGCAGCAAAGTCATTGATTGTCAGTGCTATCTTCTCCTCAGATGACAGTTCACCAACTTGTTCCTGTTCTTCACCAGACAAGTGCGGCAACACCAACACATCAGCAGTATCACTTTCTTCGCTCATCGGCTCAGTTGCTTCATCCTTGAAAACAAACGCACCAGTTTCCTTGTTGATAAAAAGTTCCTGACACGTTCATATCCTTCCTTCAGAACGAAACCACCAGCATTAACAGCATCCTTGGTTTTCTGAACCACATAATCAGAAACCTCCTTAACTTTCTTAACCACAGTCCGGCTTTTATTTACTACATAAGCCTTCACCTGATGGTACTTGTTAACGACATAAAACTTTGTCTGATTGCCTTTCTCTTTCAAATAAGCAACCAGCTCTTCATAGACTTCCAAGAAAGTCCATTCGCCTGTAATAGACATAAAACTACCTCTATTGATTGAACATAAAAAGGCCATCGTTTCACCAGGAAACTGATAGCCGTCTAGTCCTCTTGAGGACGTGAACAGATTGACAATCCTTTTATGATTGTCTCTCTGTATTGGGGTGTAGGGGGCATGTTTAAACATACACCCGTACAATTATTAACCACATACGGTAGTTAATCACACCAGGACAATGTTCAAAGTCTTATGGTTTTAAAGCACCCTGGGGGCACTGAGATTACCTTTCAAATTCAATTCAAAAGGCTGCCTCCCAAAATATAATATATATATTTTTTGACCTACATATGATTTTCGATTAACTTAATAAGTCTAGTCCTATCCATGACGTGAACATCCTCATGACCTTACAGGTCAATCGTCATGTAGAGAAATAAAGAAAAGAACCAAAGGGGATTTAATAATGAGTAAGTTATTTGACGATATGGATAAACAGCAATTTGTTTATCACCACCATTTTGACAGTTACATAGACCGTGTATACGAAAACAATGCAGAAAATTCATTGAAAAGAATGAATAGATTATGGCCAACAGCTTATAAGGATATTTACCTGTCAGAAAGGAAAATCGGGTCATTTACCGTTAATGCAGGCACAGGGGAAATCATTAGGGAGCCAATGCTTCCAACTCCAATAGCAGGAACACTGAGAACAGGACAAAAGGAAAGAATCAGGGCTACCGCAGATGGCAGAAAGAAACGTCACATGGGGAGTGAGTTTGCCGAGCGACTTAAGAATGGTGGATATGAAAAGGAATTCAAGAAATGGGGAACAAGGGCAGGATCTACTTTAGGTGCTGCATTTGCTAAATGGTCATGGAAAAGGTTAGCCGGTATTGGTGCTGGAGCCGCTACAGCAGGTTTGGCAGTGGGTTTATATTCCGGTAGGACAGTTAATGATGATGATGAAGACAGGAGGAGATAATGTTTACATGCCGCCAATACATTTCATTACAAGTCAAACTCGGAAAGCTGGATAAGAGCCATTACTTTGACAAGAGCTTCATGCAGAAATACAGACTCAGATGCAAACAGGTAGCTACAAGTGAAGGTGTTGATATTACCAAGAAGCGCCACTTTAACAGTCTCAATGGCAAGTCTTCAAATATTTACCCGGAAACTATTTTACAGAAAGCACTGGATTCTATTCTCAGTGAGGTTTGAACCTTCAATACATTGACACCACCACAACATATAGTTATTTTTATTAATTGAATACTATATATAGCACTGTAGCATAAATGCAATAAGATTATACACAAACGTGGTTTAAGCACTACCAGTAAACACAAGGGAATCGCGCCATACTTCCCTACAGGATATAAAACTAAAACCCAAAAGTTCGGATAAAAAAATGATGAAAAACAGAGCAAGACGTATATGGTTTAACTTCAGGAAGAACAAATGAATTATGATTTAATAACATTCAACAGACAACCACTTAGATTCACCAGCATAAAAGGTGAACCATATGTATCACTCTCAGATGTACTGACCATTGCAAACACTAAAAGGCCGGATAATCTTACAACCATAAACAGTAGCATCATTACCGAATATGGTTATAACCCAATAGAACTGATTTCAGTTACGGATGCCATTGAACTTATTAAAAGCTCCAACAAAAGCAATACCAAACTGATTACAATTTTAGAAAGTAGAGTTACCCATTAATGCCAATGAAAACATTAACCGTTAGATTCCCTGGAACGATGAACAAAAGCCTACAGAAGACGATTACAAGTGCAACAAAAGGCGCAAATGATTGAGTTGAGCCTTCACGAACACTGGGTAGTCTGCGTAGCAGTGCTAGACGCAAGTCTATGTCACTCGTGGACGAGACTTCGACACTCCTGTCGGAGACTTAAAGAATGATTGAACTGACCCTCTATGAGCATTTTATATTGAACTGTTTAGTCCGTAATCGCGCACACTTCTTTTACGACTCTATTGATTATAAAAACGCGCCGGACATTAACACCCTACAGGATTTGTATCTTGAACATTTCCAAAGCTTACTTGGTCAACCAGTCAAAGTTGCAAAAGCTGACAGTGCTGATGTGATAGAAAACAGGTCAAACACCATTATTGATAAACTGCTTGGGAATGATGCAAATAGCTATAAAACCAGCAAGCATAGGAAAGCCAACTTTCAGGTCATTGATGTATGCTGAACAGGATAATTTGTTAATTATACTCACCACTTGTCAGTTGCCACTTACTAACCGTACTGGCTTTGTGCTATTTGTTTCACTCCCAAACAATCATACAAGAAGGTGAATCTATGACTCCATTTGGTAACGAGCAAGAAAATAATGCCACTCAACAAGCAACTAATAACCCAAGGATTCCCCCAACCATTGATGGAGAAGTGGTAGAACCCGCTACTTCTCCGATAGCTCCCAATAGTCAAATTGCAACGGCAAATAGTCAAAATACTGCCCGTGTGATAATAATTAAGCCAAAAACATTAAACCCAAGTATTCACCTGCTGAAGCATCAATCATTCTTAAAGAATTTAAGCTATCGAACCTTAGCGTTGATGATTACTGTCGACAAATCAATACACCTTCCCCTGCAACCCTGCGAAAGTGGCTTAAAATGGAGGAGAAGAAGTGTCCACATTGCCAGGAAATGAAGATGAAAATCATAGAGCTGGAAGCTACGGTAAGGGCTTATGAGAAAAATTGAGCGTTACAGCTTAATCAAGTTGTGAATTTGCTCTCTCAAGTTAGCACTGTTGCAGCAAGGGATAGTGGTTGTAATGGCTCCTACCCTTGCCAGCACCAAGACAGAATTTCCGTGTTAGGCTGCAACTTCATCAGAACCACAGCCTTTTACCAACAAACCCTCTTCACTTCCCTGTCACAAATCCCTCTCATTCTTCACCCATTGTCGCATTCCCTACAAGCAGGAATTCACAATAATCCCTGCAAAAACATAATTCTACATTCTGGCACATCCCTTGCTTTACTTCCCTCATATCGACCCGAGGTCTATGACGTAGTGCATTTATGCTCAACGTCAGTTGTGCCGACGGTTCAACTCTGTTGTATCTGGAGGCTAACGCCCATGATGAAGTCCAAGGACATCGCCGAACTGCTGAACGAGCCAGCCTGCTCCCACAACAAGAAGGAAAAGTCGGGTTGTGCCCGTCCCAAGCCCGGTGCATCTGCCGGTGGCTGTGCCTTCGACGGCGCACAAATCGCCCTGTTGCCGATTGCGGACGTTGCCCATATCGTCCACGGCAGCATTTCCTGCGCGGGCAGTTCCTGGGATAACCGTGGCACCCGCTCCAGTGGCTACGCTTGTTCAAAATTGGCATGACCACCGACCTGACCGAGCAGGATGTGATTATGGGGCGCGGCGAAAAACGTCTGTTCCATTCCATCAAACAGGCCATCGATGACTACAGCCCTGCCGCCGTGTTCGTCTATAACTCTTTATGTTAGCCTGCGCGCTTATCCGCGCTTGGCACTGCTAACGCAGAGTCCTGCACCCATGAATCAATACAGGTCTAAGTAAATACACCAAGCGACAGGCTGAAATGAAGTTATAACCACTACCTCCAAGCAAGACTATCTTCCCGCTACTTCCCCCAACTCTTCCCCCTTCACCCAAAGTCTCCAGCTATCCAGACACTTGAAATTGCCTAACACTCCAGCTATCCAGATAGGTTTCATCACTATACAAGACTCAAAACGAACAGGAGCGCATTCAAAAATCACAGCCAAAAATCCCGTTTTTCAAGCACTCCCATCCAAATATTTCTTGGCTGTTGTGATCGTCTAGTCCTAGTCAGGACGTGAACTCACTCAGAACATTTCAAGTTCATCGTTGTGTAAGTCTTTCCCCAGGATATTGTTCATTGAAAGTGACCACCAGTTCTTTAGGTGCCAGTTGTCCAGTGGCACTCATCAGACTTAAAGCCTTCTCTTTCTTGCTCTGAAGAATCGGCGGAATGACTCTCACACCATTTCTCCTAAAGGAAATCCTGTCTCCACCTTTACTCGTTAAACCAATAAAACTATTCTGACATCTTGAAAAAGCAACATACAAAAGCTCACGATAGTTATCACTATCCTTCCTAAAATCACTAAATGATTCAATATNCAACCAGACATTCTTATAAGTAGAACCCTGACTCTTATGCACTGTTAAAGCATATCCATAATCAATAGACTTACTCAGCAGAAACCTTTCTTTCACAAAGTCGTAAAGATTTTTGGGAACCTNGTAGCTCTTCTGAATTCCATAGTAGGTATTCCAATCCTTTTCTGTGATTAGTCTTTTTATCTCAGATGTAATCAAGTCCCAATCGTTATCTCTTGAGACAACATCTATGACAGAACCACTTCCAAGTAACAATGAGTGCCCCTTAACTTTAAGGTTGTCAGTCAGCTCAATCTCAATTTCTTTAGATTCAGCAACTACGGCCTCCATTGAATTGCAAANATCCTCATCATTACCCCAATAGGACATGATCAATTCACCAGGGTTATATTCTTGTCCATTAGGAAAAAGGTATTTATGGAAATGGCGATTATATTTACCAACAGCAGCATTAGTGCCGCATAACACTCGACAACAATTGATATTATTGTTTAGGTCTTTAAAGTATTCCAAACCAAGCTTCAGGAATTCTGTATTTGAGGATGTGAAGGTGTGCGCCTCTGATGGTTCAAGGTCAAATGGCCGTTTCTCTCTAAGGGCATTAGTGATATTGAGAATGCCCAATTTATCTGTTCTCTTGACCTGTTTAAGCAGGCAGGAGTTATCAGAGCTTGTAAATGTCTTGGATATGGCAGTCCCTTTAACAGGTCGCAATTGCTTGGAATCACCCATCCATATTATTTTCTTCTTATACTTCTTAATGACAACATCATTTATAAAACCATATAGATCATCATTGACCATCGAACATTCATCTATAATGACATAGTTGACACTACCAACAAGTTCATTTTTGGCTTTTTTATCAATAATGGATTCAAGATTACGCGCATCAAAGTTATCAAGATCGGCAGAGACTTTTATTCTTAATAGCTTATGCAAGGTCATAACACGGGATTGAAGTTCCTGTTCTTTCAAAACAAAGACAGCCTTGTTTGTAGGGGCGCAAAATATAGCTTTCTTTCCAATATGCTGAAGGTATTGCTCCACCATCCTGATTGTTGATGTTTTTCCTGAACCACCAATCCCCTCAAGGGTAAATGTCTTGCTCCTACTATGGATCAGCTTATTTATAATGTTTGATATGGCGCTCTCTTGTTCTTCTGTGAGTAGAAAATGTGAGTCAAGACTAATACCTTTGATGGTGTATATGTATTTCTGTTCGTTTATCGTTGTATTCAGATTTAATTTATTATTCGACATGGTTCTTGATATGGATTGCAAGTCTAGTCAACGAGTGACATAGACTTAGGTCTATCCCTCTCAGAGGCACTGTGAGGCTCTCTGTGGGGCTGTGAGACTATAGGCTATGGCTTTGTATAGGTTATGCATAAAAGCCTGTATATCGTGTTATCTATCTAGTCCTATCCAGGACGTGAACATCCTCATGACTTTTCAGGTCAATCGTCCTGTATTTGTTATACAAGTATCGGGTTAGTGGTTTTTCATCCGGCATTTGTTCAGACCACAATTGACAAGCGTTACTGAATTTAACCCCTTTGTTATCAGCCAAAAACTTGATGACCTTACCCTCTATTTTATCTTCCGTGAGTTTCTTCTTGTAGTAGCTTACCTTAATATCCTTTGGAATTTGCTTCAGTGAAAACCTGAATCCATCATAGCAGTAATCCATATTGGCATTGACATTTGTAGGTGTCATTGAAGAATCAATGGTAAATTCCAAATCATAGATACGTTTCATTAAGGAGCCATTGCGTATCTTTACAGCATATTCATTCGAGAGTAATGCAGTTTGGGCATTCAGATAGTAATCGTCATAACGTTTTGTGGTTGCCTTTCTGAAATCGGCATCATTATGATTAGTGATTTTTCTTTCAAGTATATACACATAGGTATCTGAATTCCTGAACCGACCCATTGCCTGTATAACTTCTGCTTTTAAAGGAGCTTCTGTAATGACCGCCACTTTGTCATAACGAGTAAGTATGTTAGCTGCACGAGCATTTGAACCTGTAATGAGGATAATGTCATAGTCCCTAATGGCCTCATCAGTTAACGTGGTATACAAAGTTGGTGTATTGTCATCCAGTGACTGACCCTCTTGAAGGTCTGCTTCTGTGTCCACAATAGAAAGAACCGTAGGAACATACTCAAGCTCACCCTCTTCAAATTCAGCTAATGCACCATTCTTTAACTTTCTGTCAGGAGCAATGATCAGTATCCTCTTATCTCTGGGTAATGATTGGTAGTCCTGCTTTTGAATGTTTGGAAAAAACATCAGGATTTTATCATACGCATCAGAATGAATGATTTTATGGATGATCGTGTCGCTCAAACGATTGCCATGAGTTTTTCTTTCGTAGTAAGGAACAAATGTAATCTGTTTAATGCCCACTGATTTGATGCGATAGCTATCGGGTAGCCAGTCATAGGGGTTAATTTTTATAGTCTCTACAGGAAGTATTTCCTGGAACTCCTCTGTCGTGGTGGCAGTGAACATCAGTAGTGCTGTGGCATACTGGGAAATGTCTTCATAGAAGGCTTTAGCTGCCTCTATCAGTAGAGATGTCCTTTCTTCCTTAGTCAGTATGGAGTCCTTGAATTCAGGGCTGCCAGCGAAAGCGTGTATGATATTAACGATGTAATCACATTCATCAACAAGGACAACTTTACCTGTCATATAGTTAATGACCAGTTCCCTGTTCGTCCAGTCTTGGTTTTCCTCAGTCCTCTTGATAAGTCCATCGGTAATCAGACCTTCAGCATAAACGTCATAGAAAGGCTTGGTGTAGGTTAACAAGATCTTACTGTTGAATGCCCTGTTGTTGTTATCTTTTATTCTTTGATGAGAGAGTATAGGAATAACTTTTCCTACCAATTCTGTATCTGGAGTGCCGCCATTATAGATGTAATCCTGCATTAAATGCTGGTTGTAATACTTTTCATAATCCTCCAGTGATTTACGGTAAATAAGCATCTGGATGATACCAATGTCCTCACTAGAGAATTCTCTTGATAAAGCATCTATTACATATGATTTACCCGAACCCATTGGACTTTTAATGAGAAAGATATTATCGGTAATCTCATCGCTTAATATCCTGCGAATCAGGTTGCTGAAATTATGAGTTTCACCCAGATAAAGGGTTTTATTTTCCTGCGTTAGGAGATCAGCATTGTATAGACCTGTATGGATGGTTCCATCTTCTTTCTGGTATGAGATGGATTTATTGTTTTGAAACATGTTATAATATGCCCATGCAATGTTCTTGCTGTGTTGCTGTAAAGTCCTATCTGATGTGGTTGTCGGTTAGGACTTTTTATTTTATATAGAATATTATAATGTGTTAAATCTTTTTAGTAAAGTGGATGGATAAAATAGGTTCACAATTCTTTTGTATAAAGGACATTGTTTTCTATCCTGTGACCATAATCGGATAGTGAAAAAGTTTAAATTTTTTTACCCCCTCTATATAGGGAAGGGTAAGTCTGCTCGTGAATGTCAATGAACAGCAGGCTTGGGATGGGGTCGTAGTCAAGGTCGTATGGCCGTCTACGAAAGCTGGGTTGCTTGACATGCCACTTAATATGATAGCAATCCCAGCCATTAGATAGACTGTCTGTTCTCGAAGAAATTATCCTTTAGGGAAAACAGGGCGGGTTCTATTGTTTGGACTTTGATGGATACAGCCTAATTTGTTTGACTTTGAGTAAGATGAATCTTAGTGTGTTCTTCATATTACAGGTGAAATGAATTCTGTTGGAGTTTACGACGACAGGAGTTATTGAGACTGGAATTGAAATAGAACAACAAGATGAAATCTTATGAGAAGAGTGAAGTGTTTACCACGCACACGGTCATTACAAATTGTTGTAGCACCAACGGCTGAGTTGGCAGCTACATCTTAATGGAAAGACAATACCCCCGATTTTTCTTGCTTTTACTGGGAAACAGATAGGGAGTTGATGGGCGATGTGAGTGTGATAACTTCTTTCTTTTGACACCGGAACGGGAGTTGTAAGGTGGCAAGCTAATGATTGCTGCTAGTTACTCATTAGATCCAATAGAAGACTTTCGCCTCACTGACGTTCGTTGAACACCAGTCCGCCGATTCCTTTAAAAACTTTCATTTCATAGTCACAATAGAAGAAATCGCGCCAACTCTTTTGCATATTGATACTTGTAAATAAATCGCGCCATCAATAAACAAAACCGCCAACCCCTTAAAGGATTTAATCTTTGACAATTTCAAAAATCCACATTACCATTAATTCAGTGAAGTAAATATTCTGTATCAGCTTTATTTTCTTGGTAATTTCTTAATCTGATTATGACTTATTTGTTTTGCTGCATTATTATTATTTGTACCTTTAAGCCCTTTGAGAACCTCACTCTCAGGGCTTTTCTTTTGCTTCAAAAACCCCTCAGAATCGCCCACATTCAACTTTCCCATTACACCAATACCATCCCAAGGCTTAACTTCTCCGAACTCACTCACGGTCTTTAAAACGATAACGTACACTATTTCTTTGCAGGAGCTTTAGCTGCTGCTCTTCGGTTAATGGGATACTCTAGCACTGAGCTTTAGCTGTGTGCGATCCATTGGCACATTGGTTATTTAGCACCAGCACACCTCATTCAAGAAAAAAACAAATCGCCGCAAATAAACACCAAAAATATTTTCACATTAGTCTTGACAGTATAAATATATCAGTTACATTAAGGTATGCAGTTAATAAAAAGGCCACTTGACCCCAAGCAGCCTTTAATACATAAAACAGAAAAGAGTTTTATTTAGGTGTCTCTCAAACAAAAACCCCAAAACACCTATGGGAGAATTATCATATGAATAATTCATTTTTACAAGTCATCAATGACAAAACATTCAATTTCAAAAATACCAGCCTCACCATTTTGACAGATGAAAGGGATAATAGTATCTGGTTCATCGGTAAGGAAGTTGCAACAGTACTTGGATATACAGATACAAAGCAAGCTATTAGAAGTCACTGCAAAGGGGTGTGGATTTCACANCCTGAAAATATTTTAAACAATCGTGTTTATAAAATCATTCCTGAATCAGATGTCTACCGTCTCATTATGAAGTCCCAGAAACCAGAAGCTGAAGCATTTCAGGATTGGGTAACAGAAGAAGTCTTACCGTCTATTAGAAGAACTGGCTCTTACTCCTCACAAGTCAGTTCAGACCTCATTGAAACCAGCAGCCTTATGGATGCATCATTCAAACTGTATGAATCGGCTCATCGGGTAGCCTCCCTCATATCAAATGATAGCAATCTTGCTGCCATTGCCGCCAATAAAGCCGTTATGAGAACCACCACAATCAATGTTCTCGATAAACTGGATCTGAACTATCTGACATCGACAAAGCAGGAAGTCCGTCTAGGCGCAAAGGATATAGCCAAACGCATTCCAGAACTGAACGTAAGAACCGTAAATCCGCTATTGGTGGATATGGGATACCTTGCCAAAGGGACAAATAGCAGATGCCCTTGGGAGCTTACAGAAGCCGGGAAAGAATATGGCGTTTACTCTGATACAAGCACCAATAACCGCAAGAGCTTTCAAGTCCAGTCAATCCACTGGTATGAATCCATCATTCCGAAAATCCAAGAGTATCTCGACAACAGTACAGATGAAGAATAACAACAACGCTTGCAGATAGGGCAAACCGCGCCCTATCTCTCCCACCAAAGGAAATAACGACAATGATCCAAACAAACTACAAAATAGTAAACGGCTTCCCATTAATCATAGAAGAAAATTACTTCGATGCCATCTCATTACTCGAACATCTGAATAAAGATCTGGTCAGCAGAGGCAAAAAAGCCAAGTTAATGCAGGCAGTCATGCGTAATAACATCATTCAGGATGGTCTGTCTATCGTTTCCAAAACTTCAGATCTACCAGCAAAGAAAAGCAATCGCGGCAAAAACACTCTACTTCACTTCGAAATGCTACCTTTTTCCTTGATTCAGTCGGGACAGAATATTTCATCCAGTTTTTGAAAGGGAAATCGCCCAACTCTCTATCAAGGAAACACTTACCGAAACTGAAACAGAAGAAGTAGAAACCTTGCACGATATGATTAACTTTTACGAAGAAGCCAAAACAGATAATAAAGAAATCGCCGCCAACCAATTCCCTAAAGGAGAATAACAAATGAATCTTGAACAAAATAGAAACAGAACACCAGAAGAATCTCAAAATATCAGAGACTTACAATTACAAAACCATAGAGCTGAACAACAAAAAATGGCTGATTACTTAAGACCAGCACCTTCAGTAGTTACCAAAATCCCAAACAAAGCTTATGTAGATAATCTAAATCGTCTACTTCCAGAAATTATATCCCTTAATATTTCATCATTAAACACAATCAGAAATGCAAAGATTCTAATTGATAATGAACTAGATTATAGAACCAATGAACTTTACAACCTAATGAAAAATATCGTAGAGGAATGTGGTTCACCAATCCCAGAAGTATCATTTCCAAAAGTAGAACCCCATACAACAATAGGTCTAAATAACAGACTAAAAGAAGTCAGGGTAATCCTCAATAAATTAACATCAAAAAGTATTGGTTTACTAAACATCGGCAATGGAAATATTTCCCGTTCATCCGATAGAGAAATTCCTTCAGAGATTTATGAACTTTACTACGTCATTAAAGATTTGAAAGAAAACTTCAGACATAGTGCAAAACTAATCGTATAGTCCTATAGGGACGATAGTTTACTTAGAGCAAAAGTTACATCAATTATACAATCTGATAAATCAAGTCAAAACGAAACATAACCATAAAATAAAATTTATATAGGCTTTTACATCACACACGAAACAAGAGAGGCAGCAACTGTCCCTTTGTCGTTAAGGAATTTCTGGTTATCTCTGTATCCATACTCTTGGTTTTTATATATGGAATATGTAGATCTTGTTTTATACATGTTTTATGCATACATAACTCTGTCACAATACAATTCACACATTTCCATGGATTAACATTCTCTGATTCAAACTTGCTTATTCCTTCGCTTTTAAATTTGGAAACCTTGTAGAATACATTTTTAACTTCATTTTNCAAAAAAGCCGAAGACTCTAACCGGAATGCTTGCGCTTTACTAACATAAGGCATACCTCCATCGCTAAAAGCATAAGACCAATATAAGATATATCCATAACGTGCTTTTATTTCTTCAAGAAGCATTGTGTATGATCCTAATTGAATACGATGATTATNCATAAGGTTTGTCAAGTGATTTTGTATTTTTTTCTGCAAAGAGAATTTTTCCTCTACTATAAACTTAGTACCATCTTTTTTCTTGAAAATATAATCTGGAGTACCACTCAGGGTGTTTTCTTTATTGTAAAATACTTTGTTTCTGTTAGTGTTATGCCCATGAAAAATAAGCTCAGATGATGCAACATCATCAAGAAGTGGTTTAATTGATTGTTTAATATTCTGAGTAATTATATTTTCATCAATATTTTTGTAATCTTTTGTTTTTGAAAAAGAAAAAAGATTTTTAGTTTCATTTCTTTTATTGATTACAAGCATTCTCCTATCATGCATCATCGTTCCTATATTGGCAACAACAGGAGATTTAAGATTATAGGAAGCTTGAATAGCGTAGCTTGCGGGACAGAAAGAAAAATTAGCTAATTCAGTGGCTGAGGTTAATTTAGACTTTTTATTGGCTGGCCTAATATTCTTATAAGCAGGAGTAAGTATTTCCTTAGCGATGCGAATAGCTATTACTTGATTGTCTGGCGTAAAGATCGGCTGCTCTTCAGCTTCATCATAGCCACTATACACCCTAAAGCGTCGCTGAAGCATATTATAATAATTCTTTAGTACTATCTTTTNCCAAAAGCCACGCTTCTTTAATAAAGAACAGATTAGATCTTCATCACTTCCCCATACTTCCTTTCTATTTGAAAACAAATATCTTCTTGTATTAACTTGGTTTGTGTTTTTGAATTATCATACTGGTCAAGAAGACAAATATATGTCCATATGGATTTCTCTAAGTTACCAGATAACAAAAAGTATTTGGCTTTTAGCTCGACATACCTTCTACGTTGTGACGAATACATTACCTCTCCATATTGGTGATATTCAAATTTCTTAACTTCCAAGCTAGATATATCCAACTTATTTAGCCATTTCTTTCCTTGACTAAATTCCTTCATGTCATTTAGATAGTGACCAGCCATTAATAAACATGTTTCTGTATATGCAGTGTAAGGTTCCATTCGCTCATATAATGAAATAATTTTAGTTGCCATTTCCTCTATATCAATTCTATCTTTTTTGTTTTTTTAACTCACCATATAGATTCCAACCATATTCTTTTTAGCTTTGCTAAAGTATGGGAAGTCTTTTAGAATTCTTTCACAAATTTCTATAGCCTCGTTGAATTTTTTTCCCTTCTTAAATTAATTGCATGTTCAATTCCAATATCACTCCAATTTAAATTTTTATCCTTGCATAATTGCCAGTCTAATAATTTTAACTTGTCCTCAGTCAAATTAATATTTGACGCTTCTTTGTTATTAAAGCTATCACTTTTCATATAGTTTTTATCTTGAGAAGAAGTTAATATTTGACACAGATATTAACGAATTTAGCTTTTTATTGTTATGATCTCAGATTCGTTAACTCTAAGAGTTGGTAAACTCACTCATATCTACAGGTAAAAACTCCATTGCAGAATCATCTCCATCTAACCACAATGACAATCTCGACGTTTCATTTTCTGCATCTATTTTCTGATTGGATAACTTCTCCTGAAGTTTCTTTGGTCGTCTCCATAATCCAAATATTGAGCCCAACACCCTATTGAGCCTGACGCCCCTAAAGGTTGAGAAATTGTATTTACAATAGATTGACCAGCAGCCATTCCACCACCACCACCAGCAATAGAACCTCCTCCTAATGCAGCCAAACCACTTGTTATAGCGGCTGAATCATCTAATACACTCTTACCAAGATTGATAGTTTTATCATGTTCACCAATAGCTATCAGGTCATACTGCATCTGTCCAATATCACGCATAACCATTCGCCATGACTTATCAATGCGACATTCGTAGACATCATTCCTTTTCGCACCCTTGATTTTTTTGACTTGCAAGGATGGATGACGTGGATCACTGGTTAGTAGAAAAATACTTTTGTGAGTTTCTCTCTTGTCTCTTTGGGGAGATGGTGTGCTGCCTTGGCAAAATCGTTGGACATTCTTAATGCAGCCATTTTGACACCCTTTCTTATTTTGATACTGCATAGATTATCACTTATTCCCACAAAATAAGCTTTGCGGGATGATAAGCGGACATACTGTGGTAGTCTTGGTTATGTAGCTCACGAGGAATGTTCTGCGATTAGCCAAAGCCCCACCTCTCAGAACTGAACAGCCTCATCCTACCGTTGCACAAGCCGCCCAACCTCCTCCAACACCAGCGAGTGTAGGCTCGACACTTCAAAAGTGGAGAATGTCAGTTGTAAGAAGTAGGTTCTTTCACATTTAGGGAATGTAGGCTGTGCTCCCGTAAGGGAACTGTGCCGATCTTATGGAATGACGCAGGAGCGTAAGCTGCTGCTCTTAAACAAGCAAGAGCGCCAGCTTTTGCGTTCTTATGGTCTTACTAAGGATATTGTTTATGTGACATTAAAACATTAACAAGAAAACGCGCCCACCTACTCTCCTAAAGGATTATAAAGAAAATAACTCCCGAATAGCTTACGAACCCAAAAAAGAATAACTTAAATAATGGTCAATTATTTTAGATCAACCCAAGCACCAATCCAAAGAGTTTCAGTTAGTGTCATTATCGGCAAAGCAAAAGAACTAATTGATGAAATTACCGCACTGAATGTTTCATCATTGAATCTACGAGGAGGAACACCAGCAAGGATAGATACGGATGGACACCTGAACCAAAAGATTAACCAGTTGTACCAAGTCCTTCACCAGCTAAAAACCGAGTATGGGTATAGCGGGAAGATAATCTAGTTGGATTCACAAATGATCCTCTAACAAAAAAGTAACAATCATAATGGTGGTAAGTTATCTTGCCACCTTAACTTACTGGTACAGTGTAGTTTTTTCTGAACAAGAAAATCGCTGCATTATCCTCTATCTACTTATTTATCTGTTTATGTTATTTGCAGCCTTACTAAGTTAAATAGGTAGAAGCCTGTTTTTATATAAGCAGTTTTCAGGTTGAGCTATTAAATATAATAAGCAACACAAGAAAAATTATTACGACCCCCATAATCACAAAAATTTATTTCTATCAGAATAAATAACGACCCTTATTGCATCTGCTAGTTCCCATCGCCCATTTATATTAAGCCGATACAACATGTCGTTTCGTTCTTCCTCTACCTGACTCAAGATAACCGGCAATATTGCTCTTATTGTTTTTTCTTCGTAAGGATATTTTTTTGCAATTTGCAAAGGTATTGAAATAATTTCCGCATACCATTCACTAAAAGAAAATGAATTAGATACTCCATTTTTATCAAGATCAATCAGAACATGTCTTATAATATCTGGAAGTTCAAGTGAGCCATTATTTACTTTGTCAAACCCAAACTGGCGCTCCTCAAGTATCTTCTCAATTACTTCTTTCTCTTTCTTTTCAAAGATCTTAATAAAGTTAGATTGAGATAAATATGCTATCTGAATCACTTCTTTTAACAGAGTTTTCTAACCAGCCATCCACCATCCTTTCTATAGGCAAACTTGGCCTTGGAGAAACCTCAGGGTAAAGCCAAAGCTGATAGTACTTTCCATTTATTTCTTTCTTTAAATCTCCTCCGCTCAAACTCTCACGCTGCGCCATATATTTGTTGGATATTATATCAACCATTTGCTGGCGATTTTCAGCATCAAGATAAGATATTGTTTCTTGAACTCTAATATCAAGATTAGTGGAATCATCCTCAGCAAGATCAAGCATCATGTCAAATATAGAAATCCTTATTGCCGAATCATTTACCTCTCGAATACCTTTATTTAATAGGTTAATTATTTTGATTTTATCAACGTTATTAGTTTGCCTATCTAGCTTGAATGCCTTTTCTAAGATTTTTAAACTTGTTAATATTAACTTCTTATTATCAAGACTATCACTTTGATTAATCTTTCCTAATGGAGATGTAAACCAAGATTCTAACAGTTGCCATATGGAGTCATGATGTTTACCAAAATTCTTTGCCATTAAAGCAGCAACTGCATCTTGTAATGTATTTTTATGGGCAAGCCATTCGATCTTATTATAGAATTGATCAAAATGAGCTGAATAAACCGAGGGCAATACAGTAGCACCTAATGTTTTGTGAACTTCCGCAGAAGAATTATCTATCAAGTCAAATAATAACTGCTTTAAGTGTTCAGGAACCGTATTTGCGCCATATTGTCTAAAAACATACATAAGTGTATAAGCTAAAAGAACTTGCAAGCGTGACTCAGGTATTGTTTCACGATCATCTTTATGAACAAGCTCTTCTTTTAAGAGCATCATCATATTTTATAATTTATAGCATTCTTATCTAACCAGTCATATAATAAAGTATCAATCTCATTTTTAAGCTCGCTGTTGCCATCACGATATACATATGCAATGACATGCGCAGCAATAGATACAGCCCCATCATTTTTAGCAGTAATTAAATCTACCAGATGCTCCTTGATTGCTTCAAAATCCAGAGAGGCAACTCGGCTAAGAAATAAAGAGATGGTTATTCTTAGTTTTTCTTTTTTATTTTTGTCCCAAATAACCCACGATTTTCTTTCTTATGAACCTCAAATGATTCTTTCGATACTTTAACTGCAACAGGAAGAAGTGTAGTTAGAAGCCTGCGATGTTTTTCCCAGCAATATTTAAAAACTGCATTTGGAAAACGATCATTTTTTAATTCAATATTATGTCCAATTACCTCAAAATGTGTTGAGATTTTTGAATATCCCCATAATCATAGTAAGGTAAGTTTGAGCGACGTGGCCTCCAAACCTCATCGACAACTCGGTCGAGCATAGCAAAGGTTTGCTCAGCACTCATCCCATAGAAAGCACTTAGACCAATAACCAACATTCTGTCTTCATCATTCAAAGAATAATCAAACCATAGCTGAAAACTCTGAACATCATTATGAGCCTGCTCACAAAGAGAATCTAAGAAATCAAAGTTATTCTCCGCACCTAATACTTTACTTCTCCTTGCAACCTCCTGTAAGAACTGTTTTCTTCTGACAATAGAATTCAGAGAGTTTACTTTCTCAAAGATAGATTGTCTGATTTCTTCCTTATTAACGCCTCTTAGTATTAATCTCTCAGATTGCTCAAGTTCTTTTATTTCATCTAATGCAAAATCTTTAAGTTGCTCATTTGAGTAAATATCTCCGTCGTTAATTTCTCTCCACGCATTATTAAAATTATCAGAAAAACTCCAGAAGGCTTTTGGCTCATCTGTTGTTACTATGAAGTACAAATCCTCATTTTTCAGCAATTCAAAATCATCATAACAATCAACAAGGTTTTCGGGTCTCATCCCTTGCAACACAAAACAACCGGTCAAATTTTTTTATAAATACGATCTGTAATAGATATACTTCCAACGCAACCACTAAATATTTCAAATGCAGAAAAGTTATTTTTACTTTTGAGGCTTTCAATTGCAATGCTAGTTGCCTAGCAATCTGTTTTTTATCTGACACCCCCAGATATAAATACGATTTTATTTTCTTCTAATGACGTTAACAACTCTTGTAGGTCTGGGGCTAGTTTATCATTCCGAGGATATTGGTTAGCTATTTCAACGGGATCACATTCATTCTCTGATAAAGAGTAAATTATCTTATTTCCAGCAATATTATCCCCAAAAGAGTTATGCATATCCATATACAGACCACACTTATTTCAAGTTAATAACTTTATCTCCCACAAAATTATCACCAAAAACATTATTCATTTGGCCTACATTAGTAACTTTACCATTCTGTAGCTCCTCAAGTTGAGATTTCATTTTTCATTGGCATCCATTGCCCCCTCTAAAACATTAATGAATTTTTCTCTATCATTGCTATTTGCCGCATCTTCTAGCTTGGGAGAGAGCTTAGCTCCTAAAATACCTTTTACTTGATCGTAGATAGTATTTCCTGCAACTCCAGTTAATGCCCCAAAGACAAATTCAACTAAGGAATCCATAGTAAACCCTATTTAAAAATGAAAAATTAATTATAAATGAATGAACGTAATTTAACCACATTAAAATGTAAATTTTGTGATTCTTTCCATGAAAGATGACTTACTCAGCAACAAACTACGACGCTTATTCCACGAGTAGGGAAGGAACGTAACTCAATGGAAGCAGGTTCCTGACATCATAGCAGAGAGAGCAAGCTCACTACTAACGTAGCCGGAAGCAAGTACTGAGTATGGATAGCTTTAGCCTTCCATTCTTCACCTGTAGCTGCGGATGTCAGTAGCAAGAAGTCTGGCCTTGCCCTATCAGGAAACGTAGGCTGTGTTCCCGTTAAGGGAACTGAACCGATCTTATGGAAATGACGCAGGAGCGTTAGTCTTACGACACTGTTAACACAGAGTCTGCTGCTCTTCTACAAGCATTTCATTCTTATGAAGTGCGTTAACATCAATCCTGTCATCTTTAAGTTATTGGGCTACACAGTAGTGATACTGCACCGCTCTTGATGAAAGGTTATCAGTGCCATTTCTTTTAGAACAAGGGAATCGCCGCCAACCTCTTTCCTATAGGATAATTTACAAAACTTTTCATCAACTCTTAAAAATTAATAGCTGTCACCGCGTCCGTCGTCGATGTGGCTTGTTAACCCAAGTATTTTATCTTATTAACCCCTAAATTTCTGTCCGACTATTAAAAATAAAAATTCCTTAATTTTCAATTGGTTGATATTTTTCTGATGTCGGATGCTTAATTGCCGGGTTAATAATTAATTATCTTTTTTGCTTTCACTTTTTCGGCTCTTCTGCGATATTTTTTCATTTTAGTTTTCGATAAACATTGCTCTATTGGATTTACAGGTTTGTCATCCACTCGAACAAAGGGAGAAATTAGCTTTTTAACTTTTATTCCTCCTCCTTTCCATTGCTCACAAGAGCGCTCTATATCTTCTGATAGAGAAGCTTTTGAATCTCTTTCTAAATTATATAGTGAATAGAGAGTTAGCTCATCAACACTACAAAAGCCAACATAGAATCCGGCAGCACATTCTGAAAATAAAACCCGCTCTAATTCTGCGAATTTAATTGAGCTTTTTTAGGTCTTATATCTATATCAGGTGTATAGTTTTTGTCTCAATCACACCTCCATTGAGTCTCCCACCAGTAAACTCAATTAACCCAGTATAGTCGATACTTAATTCAAGTTGGGAACAATCTGCAAAGTTCAGATGCATATCCTCATTTGAAGATATAGAAATAATTGAATCATATATTTGAGGAGAATTTACCTTTACATTATGAAGTTGGCACTTTTTAAAAACACAATCTTTGATTTTCCAATTTCGAGCAGTTAAATAAGATAAATTTGCTCCAGCGAAATCGCAATTTTCAAACGTTGCATTAAGAACCTCTCTATTGCTGAAATCAATTCCATACAATATTTCATTTTGCAAGTTAATCCCATCGAGAGACATTCTTTTTTGCCTAGTTTATTCGCCAATTTTAAGAGGTTTGTACTTTTTCTGCTATCTTTAGAATCAATGTATGCTTTTTCAATCGAGTTTATGACGGTACTTTTTAAGTTGAATTTTGATAATAAGTCATGAATTGTTTCAATAATTTCTGGATTAAATGCAGCCCATGAAAAACTATCGTAGTTATTTAGTATGAGATCATCAATTATTGCTCTGGCTATACAATATTCAAGAAATGCTGCGTGTTGGAACTCGAAGTTTCCAGAATTATTTTTACGTATAAAACTACAGTTTCTAAGTGCGTTATTATATCTTTCTAAAGAAATCTCGCTGAGGTCAGAATATTGTTCTTTTATCGCTAAATTTATCTCATCATATGAAAAGTTTGTTTTCCCTAGGTTAAGACAGTTGATAGCTAATCTTTTAGTTATGATTAACCTAGATTTAGCATTTATAGGCGAATAGTTTTCATCGCGAACAAGCCATTTATCTACTACATAATCAAATAAATCCAGTCTGGAATCCACTAGAGATAATTCTTGGTTATCTTTATAAACCTCAATTAGCAACGATAATAGCAATGGTTTCTTTGAAATTTCTTTTAGCGTATCTGATGAGTCAATCAATTTATAGAACTTATCATTTCCAGATATTCTATCTGCTATTTGTTTGACAGAATCAATTTCCAATGGTAAAAGCTCTATCAATTTGTATTTTGAAAAGCCTTCATCATTATAATTTAATAAAAATTTGATCTTACTGAAATAATCACGCATTGATAATCATCTGAAACTTCCTCAATTGTTTTAATTTGTTCTTTTATTTCTTTTCTTGTGGAGCCGGGGCGAATCTTTTCAAATGCGTCAAAGAGAACTATCTTTTCTTTTTCATGATGGCGTTTCTTTGACTTGGAATTAGGTAATTTGCTTTTTAAATAATTTATAAAAAGCATGGATGAATCAATATCACTCTCCGGGTTGACAATGTTACAATGAAATATATTCGCTAGATCATTAATTAATGTGGATTTCCCAGCTCCAGTTTCACCAGAAATTAGTAACATTAGTGGTTTTACATATCCTTTATTTTCTTTTTTAGTTGTTCATAGCGCTCTAATCTTTCTTCTGGATATGATATAGAACTTCCATCTGCCCTTTCTTCAGACCTATCCCATAAATCAAGGTGATGTTGATATAGTATTTCAGAACGCTGCTCAAAATATTTAATTAAAGTATTGAATATTATTCGAATTGAATTACTATGCATATCCTTTTCAAATTTGCATGGAATAGGCGCATTATTTTCATTGTGTTTTATTTTTATAGATGATACAGGATTGAAATCATTTAGTAAAAATGGTGGTGAGACCTTGGTTGAGATGTTTGATTTCTCTTTTATATAGGTTTCAATTTTCTTATTGAGCAGGCTTGTTTTATGATTTTCAAGAAACTCTCTGATCTCTTTGGTTATATTTAACCACCCATCATCCCGACTTTTCCATTTTATTATGGGTTTTCCATTCCGTGGTAAAATTTGATATTTGCTAAATACTGAATTTTCCCAATCAACAGGTCGAACTACAATTGGAAAAAGTGAAGCTTCTCCATGTTTGTGTTGTTTTATTGCTATTTGCAATTCTTTATCGTAACAATAATTAGATGCTAAAAAGCTGGGAGTAATCAAGAAAATAATTACATCTGCATCTTCAAGTTGTGAATCCAATTTATCCTCCCAAGTTCCCCCAGCAGGTATGCATCTATCAGTCCAAACTGAAATAACTTCTGTTCTTTNTAGGAGAGACAAATGCTTTTCAAGTTCTTGTAAGTATTTCAAGTCTTCGTGAGAATAACTTATAAAAACTTTTAAGGATATTTGATCATCCAAACTATTCATTACTGCTGATGTCTTTTATTCGAGATAAAGGGAGAGGAAATGAAATATGGTTAACAGTTTGTCAGACGGAAGCCATGTATAACAGAATATTTGAAAGCCACATTACTGGATATACGGACACTCGATCCCTAACATAGCTTTGTGTAAACATTGCGGCTTTCCTACCTTGCCCACTGATTAACAAGAATTATACAGCCGATAAACGGTAGTGTGTAGTAAGTAGACAATGTTTTACAGAATATTTTTCATCACAGCTTCTGCGGTTAGCCATCCTCACGAGGACGGATAGCAACGACACATAGGAAAAGAACAAACCAAGCCCTTCTGAAGTAAGCCACAGCTTCACAAGATCACCACCTCCTTATGCAGGAATACGGCACTTTAACCATTACTGTTGCCTGCATCCCGTCAGGGATGACAGGCATACATTCCTGTTAAAGTCAGATTTGCACTGCACCACGTTTGCTACTGAGAACCATTACGGAGTAGGCCACCATCACAAGTGGCGTCCAACCAAGATGTACGGAGTGAGCGCAACCCCATAACAACAGAATCGCGCCCCATCCTTCCTAAAGGAACTTTCTGTCCGTTAGGACGAGAACGGAATCAATCACCCAACAAAGCATCCAACGGTGAAGCAGTCTTGGAAACAGTCAAGTCTGCAAGATGTAGGTATACCTGAGTCGTTTGTATATCAGAATGTCCTAATATCATCTGTAAGGTACGAATGTCTGTCCCACTCATCAGTAAGTGAGTTGAGAAGCTATGCCTCAAGATGTGAGGGTACACACGTTTCAGAATGCCTGCATCCTTCCCAGCCTGTCGTAACGCTCTCTGTACCACAGACTCATGCAAGTGGAACCTGCCAATGATTCCTTCACTATAAACATCTTCAGTCAGTACCGGTGAACTGAACAAGAAGTACCAGCCCATATCAAACTGGTAGTTCCTGGCTTTCCGTTTCAGTGCTTCAGGAAGTATCACACCATAGCCTTTATCAACATCATCAAGGTACAAATTTTCCACATAGGTCACTTGTTGTCTCAATGCAGGAACCAATGACTTGGGTAATGGCACATATCTATCCTTAGCGCCCTTCCCCTGAAAACGAATATCTCATTCCTGTTGAAATCAATATCCTTAATCCTGAGATTCATACACTCACTAATCCTTAAACCAGTCCCATAGAGAAGTTTGGAAATCAGTAAATGCAATCCATCCAGTTTAGTAAATAGCAATTTCACCTCTTCAACAGATAAGACAGTCGGCAACTTTTTAGGCTTACGAGATTTATTTATACTATCGATAGGTGCTAATTTAATTTTCAAGAACTGATTGTAGACAAACATCACACTATTAAATGCTTGCTTCTGAGTAGACAAAGCAACACCCCTACGATTCACCAGATAATTTAAGTATGCCTCGATATGCAAATGATTCAACTTTGCAGGATGTTGATTACCATTAAACTCGATATATTTCTTCACCCAACCAAGGTAAGTAAGTTCTGTCTGGTAAGAATAGTTTTTACGCGGATATAATCCTTCAATCTATGGAGAAAGGCCGGGATACTTTCACTGACAGTAACAGGTTCATGCTTCACACTAGCAACAATATCAGTAATCACCTTGTTGTATTCGTACACGATAGGTAATGCGTCGGTTCTGTTACCGCCACCATTCGCTATCTTCATCACATTACGTTTTAAAGTAGCCAATTGCCTATCGGCTTTATCCTTGTTGTCACCCATCAAATTGAATTCGCTATAGAACAATACGTCATCAATCAGTAACTTCCACAGTTCTACAGGGTCGATGTTTGTTTTCACTATAGTATTCATAAGGTCAGACCTCTAAATGCTAGGCACAGTGAGGCGCAACCTGAGCGTTAAGCTGAGGTTGTGCCGTATTTAAGAAGGGAGTAGTTCTTCCGTCTTCCTGCTTTAGCAGGAGGACAAATCAGAAACTATCAAGACTGGAAGAAATAGGTTTTGAAGTGACATGTAATGTTTCACAATCAGGCATGACTTCATAATTGAAATAAGCGCCGCCACTCTTCCACTGAACACTCACCACATCCCCAATATCCAAGTGCATTGGGTCAAGCGCATCCATCTTTACATCAGTAGCACTCTTGAATAAATCCCAAATAGAAGCTCTTTTGATGAGTTCATCATTTTTGGTTTTTGTCCACGGTTCAAATATATCAGCCAATAAATCATTAATGGCCTTGTTATACTTAAACACTTCCCCCAAGGCTTCATTCCTGGTTCCTTTAGAAAGAGAAATGCGCCATATCCTACGTTTCAATTCATGTAGATACCTTTCTGCTTTAGCTTGACGTTCACCTTGCAGGCTAAACTCACCAACAAAATACACTTCCTCCTTAACAGAATCCCACAGTTTAATACCTGCATTCTTTTGAG
Organism: Candidatus Thiothrix singaporensis; assembly: GCA_013693955.1. Lineage (GTDB taxonomy): Bacteria > Pseudomonadota > Gammaproteobacteria > Thiotrichales > Thiotrichaceae > Thiothrix > Thiothrix singaporensis. The sequence goes on from CP059265.1 coordinate 831,147, forward strand.
CTTTAGTGGGTTTGGACTTTTTGACAGTTTCAGTTGTTTGAGATTTCATAACAATCACCTTTCATTTTTAATAGGCATAAAAAGGCCGTATGCTTTCGCACACAGCCTTCACTCTATCAACCAATAGCAGAGTAACCCCAAGAGCTATTAACAGCCTTAGAAGCCCTCACAATGAGAATTATGGATATATTTAAGCTGCCGCTTTAGTTCTTCCTCCAAATAAGAACGACCCGATGAACTTAACAGCACCACCAAAGAAATCAGTAATCCCTTTCCTGAGTTCCTCACCAAATGATGCAGCATCCACTTCAGGTTCTATAGTTTCTATCCAGAACCCTAATGTTTTACTTCTTAACTTGGATAGACTCCACCGAATACGTTTACCGCCTTTAAACCTCCTGATAGCAATAAGCACCATAGGAAATAAAACAGCAGCCAGACTATTAGCCATAAACGCTATAAAGGACGTTCCAGCCAATAACATATTCACCAGAATCACTATCTCAAATAACAAGCTAAACAGTTCAGCATGACCCGCTACATATTTAGCAAAGGGTAAATGATTCATGGACTGATAGGAGCCATAAGTTATCACTACGGCAGCAAATAACAGGTATATCATAACGATACTCCTTTTAGACGATTAACAAAGGCACTGAACCCAAAAGTAATTTTCACTAATGAGTACGCCACAAAACAGGTTATCCCTATTTCAATCATGTAACTGGAAGTAAGGAAAACCGGCGCAATGATTCCCATAGGAACAGACAGGAATATTAATAAGTCTAGTCATAGTGACGTAAAAACTTACGTTTACGACATTCCATTAAGAAGAATGCCAGCGCCTAAGAAAAAGACGCTTAACAGATTCAGGTCATTTAACATTTTGACACCTCACATATCAACCAAGACAATGAGTTAAACCCTTGGCATTTAACATATCCATAAATTCAATTCTCAACAGAAAGTATGTACCAAGATAGAACAGGACAGACAGCACAACAGTTCCAATCACAGAACCCACTGCTAACAGGTATGCACTACCCACATTTAACAAAAACGCGCTAACCAATCCCCTTAACGGATGTTGATAAAACTTATAAGCACCATTCACTTTTGACATAAAGAATGGCGTTATCAAAGCAAGGTAAATCACACGGTTATTGAATCGTACAGAAGGCTTATTCATATAAACCCTCAAAGCACCAAATAGATTTAACATCACACATCTCCTTTTGTTTTGTATGTATTGACCATTGCCATAAATTCAGGGGTGTATCTCCCATTCACAACAATACGGTTAATCAGCTCCTGTACCTCAGAAGGACTCAACATAAAACCTCTCTCACTGGCTTTAACCAACAAGAATTCCTGATATTTTTATCACTGACAATCTTCTGGTAACTGGAAAGCTCCTTACCATGCAGGATACGTTGACCACTGTTCAATGCCGTTTTAACCATGTTAGTGGTTAACTTGAACTCACCCACCACCGCAGCAAAGTCATTGATTGTCAGTGCTATCTTCTCCTCAGATGACAGTTCACCAACTTGTTCCTGTTCCTCATCAGACAAGTGCGGCAACACCAACACATCAACAGTCTCACGTTCCTCGCTCATCGGCTCAGTTGCTTCATCCTTGAAAACAAACGCACCAGTTTCTTTATTAATGAAAAAGTTCCTGACACGCTCATAACCTTCCTTCAGAACAACACCACCAGCACAAACAGCATCCTTGGTTTTCTGAACCACATAATCAGAAACCTCCTTAACTTTCTTAACCACAGTCCGGCTTTTATTTACTACATAAGCCTTTACCTGATGGTACTTGTTAACGACATAAAACTTTGTCTGATTGCCTTTCTCTTTCAAATAAGCAACCAGTTCTTCATAGACTTCCAAGAAAGTCAATTCACCTGTAATAGACATACAGACACCTCTATTGATTGAACATAAAAAAGGCCATCAATCTCACAAGGAAACTGATAGCCGTTAAGTGCATACCGGGGGCATGTTTAAACATACACCTGCACAATTATTAACCACATACGGTAGTTAATCACACCAGAGTATGTTCAAAGTCTTATGGTTTTAAAGCACCCTGGGGGCACTGAGATTACAATCGACGTTCACATTTAAAGGCTGCCTCCCAAAATATAATATATATATTTTTGACTCCTATAATAGTTTCGATTAACTTAATAGATAGAGAAATAAAGAAGAACCAAAGGGGATTTAATAATGAGCAGACTATTTGACGATATGGATAAACAGCAATTTGTTTATCATCACCATTTTGACAGTTACATAGACCGCGTATACGAAAACAATGCAGAAAATTCACTGAAAAGAATGAATAGATTATGGCCGACAGCTTATAAGGATATTTACCTGTCAGAAAAGAAAATCGGGTCATTCACCGTTGACACTTCAACAGGGGAAATCATCAGAGAGCCAATGCTTCCTACTCCATTAGAAGGAACACTGAGAACAGGACAAAAGGAAAGGATTAGGGCTACCGCAGATGGTAGAAAGAAAAGTCATATGGGGAGTGAGTTTGTCGAGCGAATTAAAAACGGTGGATACGAAAAGGAATTCAAGAAATGGGAAACAAATGCGGGAACTGCTTTAGGTGCTGCATTTGCCAAATGGTCATGGAAAAGGTTAGCCGGTATTGGTGCTGGAGCAGCTACAGCAGGTTTGGCAGTGGGTATGTATTCCGGCAGGACAGTTAATAATGATGATGAAGATAGGAGGAGATAATGTTTACATGCCGCCAATATCTATCAATACAAGTATCAATTGGAGCTTTGGATAAGAGTTACTACAACAGGTCATTCCTATTAACATTTGCAGCAGCAGCCTCCAAGTATGCAAGCCTGAATAACATTGAAACTTCAAGGACTGCATTATTTGGCAGAAGTAGAAAATCTGGAGCTGTAAAAACTTATCCTGAAGATATGTTAAAGGCTGTATTGGATAATCTACTTGGGAAAGAAGAAACTTGACCTAAATACAATATGTAGTTATTTTTTATTAATCGAATACCACATATAGATATTTAGCATGAATGCAATAAGATTATACACAAACGTGGTTTAAGCAATACCAGCAAACATAAGGGAATCGCGCCACATTTCCTTACAAGACATAAAACTAAAACCTAAAAGTTCGAGTAAAAAATGATGAAAAACAGAGCAAGAAGACTATGGTTCAACTTCCGGAAAAACAAATGAACTATGATTTAATAACATTCAACAGACAACCACTAAGATTCATCAGCATAAAGGGTGAACCTTATGTGTCACTTTCAGATGTGCTGACCATTTCAAATATAAAAGGCCGGATAATCTTAAAACCATAAACAGTAGCATCATTACCGAATATGGTTACAACCCAATAGAGTTAATTTCAGTTATGGATGCCATTGAACTTGTTAAAAGCTCCAACAAAAGCAATCCTAAACTGATTGAAGTATTAGAAAGCAGAGTTACCCATTAATGCCAATGAAAAAGTTAACCGTTAGATTCCCCTGGAACGATGAACAGAAACCGACAGAAGACGATTACAAGTGCAACAAAAGGCGCAAATGATAGAACTCACATTGCATGAACATTGGGTGCTTAATTGTTTAGTCCGTAATCGCGCCCACTTTTATTACGACTCTATTGATTATAAAAACGCGCCGGACATTAACACCCTAAAGGATTTGTACCTCGAACATTTCCAAGGTTTGCTTGGTCAACCAGTTAAAATAGTTAAATCCGACACTACTGACTCAATAGAAAATCGAGCCAATACCATCATTGATAAGCTGCTGGGGAATGATGCAGTTTCGTACAAAAACAGGAAGCATAGAAAATCCAACTTTCAGGTCATTGACGTGTGCTGAACAGGATTGTTTGTTAATCATACTTACCAATTGTCAGTTGCTGCTTACTAACCATGCTGCTTTGTGCTATTTGTTTCACTCCCCAAACAATCATACAAGAAGGTGAATCTATGACTCCATTTGGTAACGAGCAAGAAAATAATGCCACTCAACAAGCAACTAATAACCCAAGGATTCCCCAACCATTGATGGAGAAGTGGTAGAACCCGCTACTTCTCCGATAGCTCCCAATAGTCAAATTGCAACGGCAAATAGTCAAAATACTGCCCGTGTGATAATAATTAAGCCAAAAACATTAAACCCAAGTATTCACCTGCTGAAGCATCAATCATTCTTAAAGAATTTAAGCTATCGAACCTTAGCGTTGATGATTACTGTCGACAAATCAATACACCTTCCCCTGCAACCCTGCGAAAGTGGCTTAAAATGGAGGAGAAGAAGTGTCCACATTGCCGGAAATGAAGATGAAAATCATAGAGCTGGAAGCTACGGTAAGGGCTTATGAGAAAAAATTGAGCGTTACAGCTTAATCAAGTTGTGAATTTGCTCTCTCAAGTTAGCACTGTTGCAGCAAGGGATAGTGGTTGTAATGGCTCCTACCCTTGCCAGCACCAAGACAGAATTTCCGTGTTAGGCTGCAACTTCATCAGAACCACAGCTTTTTACCAACAAACCCTCTTCTTTTCCCTGTCACAAATCCCCTTACTCTTCAATCATTGTCGTATTCCCTACAATCAGGAATTCACAATAATCCCTGCAAAAACATAATTCTACATTCTGGCACATCCCTTGCTTTACTTCCCTCATATCGACCCGAGGTCTATGACATAGTGCATTTATGCTCAACGTCAGTTGTGCCGACGGTTCAACTCTGTTGTATCTGGAGGCTAACGCCCATGATGAAGTCCAAGGACATCGCCGAACTGCTGAACGAGCCAGCCTGCTCCCACAACAAGAAGGAAAAGTCGGGTTGCGCCCGTCCCAAGCCCGGCGCATCTGCCGGTGGCTGTGCCTTCGACGGCGCACAAATCGCCTTGTTGCCGATTGCGGACGTAGCCCATATCGTCCACGGCAGCATTTCCTGCGCGGGCAGTTCCTGGGATAACCGTGGCACCCGCTCCAGTGGCTACGCNCTGTTCAAGATTGGCATGACCACCGACCTGACTGAGCAGGATGTGATTATGGGGCGTGGTGAAAAGCGCCTGTTCCACTCCATCAAACAAGCCATCGATGATTACAGCCCTGCCGCTGTGTTCGTCTATAACACCTGCATCCCTGCCCTGATCGGCGATGACATCGAAGCCATCTGCAAATCCGCGGAAGAACGTTGGGGAACCCCGGTCGTGCCAATCGACTGCGCCGGTTTCTACGGCACCAAGAACCTCGGCAACCGCATCGCCGGTGACGCCATGGTGAAACACGTCTGTGGCACCCGCGAACCGGATGCGCTGCCACGCGGCGCGCAAAGCGGCGACTTCAAGGTGCACGACATCAATCTGGTCGGCGAATACAACATCGCGGGCGAATTCTGGCACGTACTGCCGCTGCTCGATCACCTTGGCCTGCGCGTGCTGTGCACCTTGTCCGGCGACGCCCGCTACCGTGAAGTGCAGACCATGCACCGCGCCGAAGTCAATATGATGGTCTGCTCCAAAGCCATGCTCAACGTTGCGCGCAAACTGGAAGACAGCTTCGGCACGCCCTGGTTTGAAGGCAGCTTCTACGGCGTGGAAGACACCACCAAGGCACTGCGCGATTTCGCCCGCATCATCAATGACCCGTTCTTGACCAAACGTACCGAAAAGCTTATCGCNCGACGAAGAGGCCGCATCCACAAAGCGCTGGAACCATGGCGGCAACGTCTGCGCGGCAAACGCGTGCTGCTCTACACTGGCGGCGTCAAATCCTGGTCGATCGTTTCCGCCCTACAAGATCTCGGGATGACCGTGGTCGCCACCGGCACCAACAAATCCACCGAGGAAGACAAAGCCCGTATCCGTGAAATCATGGGCGCAGACACCAAGATGATTGACGACGGCAGCCCGCGCGCGCTGCTCAACGTGGTGCGTGACTACCAGGTCGACATCCTCATCGCAGGCGGACGCAATATGTACACCGCCCTCAAAGCGCGTGTGCCCTTCCTCGACATCAACCANGAACGCGAATTCGGCTACGCCGGTTACGAAGGCATGCTGGAACTGGCCAAGCAACTGGCTTTGGCGATTGAAAGCCCGATCTGGCAGGCCGTGCGTAAACCTGCGCCATGGGCTGTATCCACCACGCCAACAGCACAGGAACCCGCCACCGAATCCGTTGCCGAAGCAAAACCAGACACGCTGGACACCCAGGAGGCCGCCCATGCCTGAGATCAGCAAACGCAAAAGGCTCTGTCGGTCAGCCCGCTGAAAGCCAGCCAGACTATCGGTGCGGCACTCGCCATTCTCGGCTTCCACCGTGCCATGCCGATGTTGCACGGTGCGCAAGGTTGCACCGCATTCGGCAAGGTGTTTTTCGTGCGCCACTTCCGTGAACCGATTCCCTTGCAAACCACAGCAATGGATCAGATCGCTGCTGTAATGGGTTCAGAAGACAATGTGGTCGAAGGTCTGAAAGCCATTTGCAGCAAAAACAATCCGTCGCTGGTTGGCGTGCCCACTACCGGTCTGGCGGAAACCCAGGGCAGCGACATTGCCATGGCCGTTGGCGACTTCCGCAAGAAATACCCCGAATACAACCACATCCCGGTCATTCCGCTGTCCACCCCGGATTTCAGCGGCTGTCTGGAAACCGGCTTTGCCAAAGCAGTCGAAGGTGCCATCAACGTACTGGTGCCAGATGCGGCCAGCGCAGGCACCCAACCGGGCAAGCGTCCGCGCCAGTTGAACGTGCTGGTCAATTCTTCGCTGACCCCTGGCGACCTGGAAGCGCTCAAGGACATTATCGAAATGTGCGGCTTCCGCCCGCTGGTTATCCCTGACCTGTCCGACTCGCTGGATGGCCATCTGGGTGAAACCGATTTCAGCCCGCTGACCATTGGCGGCACGCCCGTATCCGAAATGGCCACGCTGGGTGATTCCAAAGCCACTCTGGTGATTGGCACTTCCCTAAACGCAGCGGCAGACTTGCTGAAAGAAAGAACAGGTGTGCCGGATTACCGTTTCGACCACCTGATGGGGCTGGAAGCCAACGACCAGTTCATTCACGTTCTGCATCAGCTTTCCGGTGAACCTGTGCCAATGAAGCTGCAACGCCAACGCGCACAATTGCAGGATGCGATGCTGGATACACACTTCATGCTGGGCATGTCGCGTTTTGCGATTGCCACTGACCCGGACATGCTGAACGGCTTCTCCCATCTGCTGGCGGAAAACGGCGCGTATACCGTGGCGGCTGTTGCCCCGGCCAATGCTCCGGCGCTCAAGAAAATTGTGACCGAACACGTCCACATCGGCGATCTGGAAGACCTGGAAAAAGCCGCCGAAACCGCTGAAGCCGAAGTGCTGATCTGCAACTCACACGGGCAGGAAACCGCGCTGCGCCTGGGCATTCCGTTGCTGCGTGCTGGCTTCCCGCAATACGATCTGGTCGGCGGCTATCAGCGTCAGTGGATCGGTTATGCCGGTACGCGCCAGACGCTGTTCGATCTGGCCAATATCCTGTTGTCGCTGGAAAAAGGTGAGATTCACCCCTACCGCTCGATTTACGCACAGAAGCGGGATGATGAAATCACGCATTACGGCATGGCGAGATAAGGTTTTATGTTCTTTGTGTCCGGCTCATTGCTGAAAAAGCTCGCTTAAGAATTTTTCCAGCTTCGCTTGTGTGACATGCTGCATGCAAATGATGTGTGACCACTCCTTTTCCGACAGCAAACGCCAGCGGTTCACCAATGCGAGGGGCGGCTTCTGTAATACCACAATGTTCGAGCGCTGGTTGCGAAAGCACGGGTATCCGCGAGCCTCCAATTGTTCGCAACACCATTCCGCCAGTGACAGGCAGTCACGCGCCTCCTGAGCCAGCCCTTCCGCCCCGACGGAACGGATTCGGTGCCATAAAACCAGCGGGGCATGGCCACTCCGTGACCCCGAGACCGTTGTGTCAGGACTTTGTATGTACTCGGCCTCGTAGGTCAGTTGAGTGCTCAACGTTCTGCGCGCCAGCACGAACCCGCAGGGAACGGGGCTGCCGATGAATTTGTATCCCGAAATCGCCAGGCTCGCGATGGGTCGGTTGAAATTGATCTCCAGGGCGTCGTCGATGAAGGGCAAGTAGCCTCCAAACAGAGCCGCATCAACATGGATGTGAAAATCATCAATCCGGTGCTTTTCAAGAATCGACTCGATGCGCGCCAGATCGTCGATTGCCCCCTTCATTGTCGTGCCACAGTTCAGGTTGATGATCACCGGGCATTGGGTTCGCGCCTGAATGGCTTGATCCAGCGCCTCGTAATCAATCTCGCCTCGTGGGGAGGAGGGGATTTCGACAGCCTGCAAGCCGAGGATGCGCGCATTTTTCCGCACCGAGTAGTGACTATCAGCTGAGTAATAGAGGACGGCGTCCGGAAACCGTTCGCGGGCGAGCCACAGGCCATACAGGTTGCCCTCGGTGCTGCCCGATGTGAAGTATCCCCACAAGTCCGTTTCATCGAGAGCGTAACGGCTGCCGANAAAACCGCAGCACTTCCCGTTCGAAAGCGTGTGAGACCGGCCGTTCGCACGCTCGACAAAGGGGTCGCCAACGTTGTTGAGAAAGACGTCGCCAAGCAGCTTGATGACCTGGCTGTGGTCTGCGGCGAGATTGACGGGTGTGCCAATCGATGTCTCACTCCGCTCCAGGATCGTGTTCCGGAGCAGTTCCAGCTCTGTTGTGATGTTATCTGAAGTCATTGCAGTCCCGAAGCAATCAGACGTTGCGGGCTTGGAGCCGACCGAATGTTGGCGGTGCCCCGGCGTTCATGCCAAGGAGAGCCATCGGCAAGGTTTCGAAGCAGAAATCCGGCTCCATGCAGGGCGGGAGCATGTGCTCAAGCAACAGCCTGATGCGCGATTCGTTGTTGCTGGCTACGATGTGATAGAAATTCGTGCTATTGCCGAAGACCACGGCATGTTCGAAGTGCTGCCCCAGCGCCTGTTGCAGCTCCTTCATCGTGAGTTGGCCTGCCACCATGTGGTCAACGACGCCGCTGCGTTNTTTCTCGATATCCTGCTGCGAGAAATAGCGCGCTTTGAAACCCCAGTCTTTCTTGTCCTCGCGCCGTTGGAATTCGGCGGGGTCTTNCTGGTTGAGCTTCTCTGACAGTATCAGCATGCCGTCTTCCTTGAGCATCCTGAGGACGAAGGCAAATTGCTGTGACCGTTCATTGCTGAACATCTGGAAGCACTCATGTTCAAAGATGATATCGAAACCATCATGAAACGCGGCGAGTCGGCTTTCCGCCCGGATCCTTTCGGNGGTGTTATCCAGAAACGAGCCGAGCAGAAAGTGCGCGTGGGCAGGCGTGCCAAGATGATAGAAGGCTTTTTCGTTGGCCGGTTCGATGGCTCCTGTCAGCGTGCTGAAACGGCTACCGGGAAAGTCAGCCAGTGTCCGCGCAAAGGTGCCCTCGGCATTGGATATGTTGTACATCTTCANGGCGTTCCCCGCTGGGGCAACTGCCTTGCCAAACTCGATCAGCGCGGCACCCAGGCGACATTCGTTTTCCAGCATGAACGGAATGCTGGGCAGAAAGTGGCGGCTGAAGGAACAGATGCGCCGCTCGTATTCGTCGCAGAACTGCTCGGTGAGCGCGTCCCCGAACAACAGGCTGCGGTCGGCGGCTATATCGCGGTCTGGCATCCCGCTCTCTCCCGCGTCACACCCTGAAAAACCCGGACAGGACGGTGAGGCGGGGCCATGCTTATTCCGCTGGATGAAGCTGTCGAAATTGTCGGTCATCGCTCAGGACTCCTGTGGCGAGAACAGGTTCACGCTAAAGCTTGAGGCATCATCAACCCACTGCTGGGCGAGGCGGAAGCCGCCAGCTTCGGCAAGGCGTTCAATATCCGCACGATCATACTTGAAGCTTGTGTGCGTATGGATGCGATCACCGGGAGCCAGTTCCAGCTCGACATCAATCGCTTCCACGCGCACCCGCTGGGCACGGCCGCACTCCAGATAGGCGACGATACAACCACGCTCCGCATCATAGAAACAGCGGCGCTGGAAGGTTTCCACGTCGAAATTGCCGCCGAGTTCACGGTTCACGCGCACCAGCAGATTGCGCGCAAAAGCGTTGTAAAGATCCGTTTTCTCCCCGCAGCAGCCGTATGCAACCAGAAGTTCATCAGGCGATTTCTTCAGGTCGATACCAATGAGGAGGTGGTCGTCGGGCGAGAGCCGCCGCCGGATTTCGTTCCGTAACAACTGACCGGCGTCCTCAAAGCTCAGGTGGCCGATATCCGACCCCAACCAGATCACCAGCTTTGGCTGCTTGATGCGCTCGGAAAGAACCCNCAGGCCGGTATAGTAGTCTGCGGCGACGCCCAGAATTTTCAGGTTGGGGTAATCATGCGCCAGTACCTCCACGCTCTCACCGAGGAACTTGCGGGAAATGTCGATCGGCACATAGAGGGTGCGTTCACCTTGCTTGGCGAGCAGGGCATCGATCAGGTAGCGGGTCTTCGCCGAGCTGCCGCTGCCCAGTTCCACCAGTGCGGTATCTTCCTTGAGCTGGCTGACAATCTCCGAGGCGTAACGCCGCAGGATTTCATCTTCAGTCCGTGTCAGGTAATACGTATCGCTACAGGTCAGTTCCTCGAACAGGCGGGAACCTTCGGCGTCATACACGTATTTGTGTGATATGCGGGGTACTGCTTCGGTCAAACTTTGCCTGACATCCTCAGCGAATTGGCTATTCAGCTGGGATTGCAGCAGATCGAGGATCTCCGGCGCACCCGTTTGCCGCGCAGCCGCCTGCCAGCCCGGATACAGCTCAGGCCAAAGCAGCTCAAGCCCCGCGTCCTGCGAGCGCCGCTCGAACACCGTGAGCAATTGCGCTGCCTGCTCCTGGGAAAAGTGGCGCTGCCAGTCGCCAACCTGCCCCTTGCGTATGAAAGGGGTGGCGTTTGGGCGTTCGCTCGACCAACGGCTTTGCTCCTTGCTCATTTCGGCAAAGCTGACGTGGTGCAGGATGCGTTGCAACACCTCAGTATCCTGAACGTATTCCGAGTAGGNGGAGCCGAGGAAGTTGGCAATGGATTTAACCGCAGCCTCCGTGTCGGCCAGCATGTTTTCGTAGGTCAGGAACAGCAGGTTTGGCTGCGTCCTGCGCGTGTGCCAATCGAGCAGATGGTCGAAATAATCTCCCCAGTCCACCTCGCCTTTGATAAAGCAATCGAAGTAATCCGCGAAGGTGCCGTTGGCAAAATCATAGTGCTGTGCAAAACCCTGGGTGTGGTAGTNAAAGGAAACCGCGCAATCGAATGGATTGCGGGCAATGTAGATGTACTTGGCGTCAGGGTGATATGGCGTCAGCGAGAGGGGCAGATGGGTCTTGATGAATCGGGGAGTGGGGAGTGCTGCAACCGCTTCCGCGCCCACTTCCTCCAAATGCGGCACATCCTCGTTGATGTTCTTGCCCGCTGGTATCGCTTGCCCCTGGTGTTTCAGTGTCCAGAGGATGTGCTGNNCCCAGGTGGTGCCACATTTCGGATAGGTCACGATAAAACAGTCCCCCGGCTGGGCTTCGTACCCTAGCCCCGACTCGAAACAGTCACACGGGAAACTCTTGGGGATGCGTATGCCGCAACACAACGTGTAGCTTGGTTTCCGCTTCAAATCGCTCATTGGGTGCTTCTCTCCCTGGGGTTGCAGACACTCGATCATTTCGCATGCACTCTTGTTTGTTGGATGTTGCCGCTCACTTCATGCAATGAGCCCAGTAAAAATTTGTGCCAAAGTAGATTAGGCAAATTCAAGGTGGGTGGCAAAGGAGTTTTTGTTAAGAAATGTTGCAACTGTCCAGGAGATCTGAAGAACTGTTGTACACTGCAAGGCTATTTGTCACTCACATCCCCAGCCCTTAGCCCTCACAAGGGGAGGAGGATCGGTATCATTTACCCGGAGCATTGGCATGTCCCGCAAAACCAAAAACATCCTGTTCATTATGTTTGACCAGCTCCGGTTTGATTACCTGAGTTGCTACGGTCATCCACATCTGCATACACCGAATATGGACAGGCTGGCGGAACAGGGCGTGCGCTTTACCAATGTGTATTGTCAGTCCCCGGCCTGTGGNCCATCGCGCATGAGTTTTTACACCGGGCGTTATGTCGATAGTCATGGTGCATCCACGAACGGGTTTCCGCTGCGGGTAGGTGAATACACGCTGGGGGATCATCTGCGCAAGCTGGGGATGGATGCTTACCTGTTGGGCAAAACCCATATGACGCCTGATCAGGAAGGCATGGCGCGCCTNGGCCTCAATCCGGACAGCATTATCGGGGCGCGGGTTGCGGAGTGCGGTTTCGATATCATTGCACGGGATGACGGCCTGTGGCCGGAAGAGCCGGATGGCTGCTATGACCAGAGTGTTTCACCCTATAACAGCTACCTTAAACACAAGGGCTATGACAGCGATAACCCCTGGCTGGAACATGCCAATGCAGGTGTGGAGGATGATGGCGAAATGGCTTCCGGCTGGTTTATGAAACATGCCGACAAGCCAGCCAATATCCGCGAAGAGGATTCGGAAACCGCGTTCCTGACCACGCGCTGCATGGCGTTCATCGACCAGCAGAATCAGCCGGACAGCAGCCCCTGGTTATGCCACCTATCCTATATCAAACCCCATTGGCCTTATATCGTGCCCGCCCCTTACCACAATATGTACGGGCAGGAGCATCGTCTGCCGGTCAACCGTTCCGAAAGCGAGCGCGCCAACCCACACCCGCTGTATCAACTGTTTATGGATAACATGGTGGGCAAGGCTTTCCGGCGTGATGAAGTCCTGGAAAAGGTGGTTCCTGCCTATATGGGGCTGATCAAGCAGTGTGATGATCAGATGGGGCGCTTGTTCAGGCATCTGGAAAAAACCGGACGCATGGAGGACACCTTGATTGCCATTACCGCCGACCATGGCGATTACATGGGGGATCACTGGCTGGGTGAGAAAGACCTGTTTCATGCGCCATCGGTGAAGATACCCTTGATTATCTATGATCCATCACCCGAAGCCGACGCGACTCGTGGGCAGGTCTGTGATGAACTGGTGGAAGCAATTGATATTACCGCGACCTTTGTGGAAGCTGCCGGTGGCGTGCTGAAGGATCATCTGGATCATGTTCTGGAAGGGCGTTCCTTACTGCCTTATCTGCATGGCCAGCCGATGCAATGGCGCGAGTACGCCATCAGCGAGCTGGATTATTCGGTCAGTTACGCCAATGCCTACCTTAAAGTGCCGCCACGCGCTGCCCGTTTGTTTATGGTCGCGGACAAACGTTGGAAGTACGTCAATGCAGCATCGGGAGGCTTCCGACCCCTATTGTTTGATCTGCAGAATGACCCGGATGAATTACAGGATTTGGGGACAAGCACCGAACCGGAGCATGTAGCGGCAATGGCGGCAATGGAGCAGCACTTGAATGAATGGAGCCGTCGTTTCAGCCAACGCACAACGGTATCTGAGCAACAGATTCGCGACATGCCGGGCAAATCACAACGCCGGGGCATTATCCTGGGCGCATTTGATGAAGGGGAGGCAAATCCGGAACTCACCATCAAATTTTTTGGCAAAGTGAAGCAGCGGTTTGTGGAGGCAGGCTCATGATTCCACTATTGCCGATAGTGTTGGTTGGCAGTGGCATTCTGTTGGGAAGCAAATTGTCCCGCAAGCTGGCTTCCCGAAAAACNGTGGCCAAGGTGAATTCTCCCCAAACCCGCAAAAGTGAGCCAGCCATCGATGTAGCGGCGCTTGACGGTCATTACCAACAATTTTTCCGGGAGAAGATAGACACGTTGTTTCTCAGCAAGCAACGCGGTCAGCAGATGCAGGAGTTTGCCGGGGCGTATGACAAGAAAGAAGCCGAGATCAACCGTTGCTTGGGCTATGCGCTGGCAAGTTCCCAGCTGGCCNNTTTGGGCGCGCTGGTATATACGCCGCTATCCTGGATCAGCGCTGCCGGGCTCATTGTCACCATGTGGCCGATGATGAAACGCAGCCTGGTTATCATGTGGAAAGAAAAACGCCTCAAATACCAACTGGTTGGCATTTTGTCGGTTTATGGCGGGTTGGCTGCCGGGTATTACGTTCTTAGCAACCTGATGGCGCTCGTACTGTTTGCCGCCTTCAAGCTGGCGGCGCGTACAGAAGCCAGTTCCCAGGCCAATCTCCGGCATACCTTTGCCTTGCAACCGCCTGCTGACGTATGGGTGCAGCAGGATGGGGTTGAGATCCGGATAGCCTTTACCGATCTCAGGGTCGGAGACATTATTGTGCTGTCCGCAGGGCAGACCATCCCTGTTGATGGCCGCGTTACTGACGGCATGGGCAGCATTGATCAGCACATCCTGACNGGGGAAGCCCAGCCAGTGGAAAAGGCGGTGGGTGATCAGGTATTCGCTAACACACTCATCCTGACCGGCAAGGTTTATGTCCGGGTTGAGCAGGCTGGCAATGACACGGCGGCGGCGCAGATTGGCAATATCCTCAGCAATATGGCTTCCCACCGGCTGGAACATGAAGCCCGCAGCGAGCGCCTGGCGGATAAGCTGACCTTGCCGCTATTGGCTGCCAGTAGCTTGGCGCTGGTAACGGTTGGNCCTGCGGGGGCTGTCGCCATCATGAACAGCGGTGTGGGCTCCACCCTGTATTTTTCCGAGCCGCTGAGCATGCTCAGTCATCTGAACATTGCCTCCCACCACGGCATTCTGGTCAAGGACGGGCGTTCCCTGGAAAAACTCCACGAGGTGGACACGGTGGTCTTCGACAAGACCGGCACCCTGACCCTGGAACAGCCTGAGGTTGGGCAAATCCATTGCTGTGCGGGCTGGGAAGAACGCAGTGTGCTGGCTTTCGCCGCGCTGGCCGAACACCGCCAAAGCCACCCCATCGCCAAAGCCATTCTGGCGGCGGCGGGACAGCACGGCCTCGAAACCGCCGCGCCGGATTCAGCCGCCTACAGCCTCGGTTTTGGGGTACAGGTCAGNCATCAGGGCGACACCATCCAGGTTGGCAGCCAACGCTTCATGCAACAGTCCGGGATAGCCATTCCTGACGGCATGGAGGACATCAAGACCCTCTGCCAAGAGAGTGGCAACTCACTGATTTTCGTGGGGGTGAATGGAGCGCTGGCCGGGGCGCTGGAAATGCAGGCGCAGTTACGCCCTGAAACGGTAGAGCTGGTCAACAAGCTGCACCAACGCGGCCTGAAACTGTGCATCCTGTCAGGGGATCACGCACAACCTACCCGGCATCTGGCACAGCGTTTGGGGATTGACGATTTCTTCGCCGAAGTTCTGCCGGAAGGCAAGGCTGATATGCTCCGTCAGTTGCAGGAAGCAGGCCGCACCGTCTGCTTCGTCGGTGATGGCATCAATGATGCTATCGCTTTACAGCAGGCGGATGTGTCGGTATCGCTTCGGGGTGCAACCACTATCGCCACCGACAGCGCCCAGATCGTGCTGATGAACCAGTCCCTGCAGCAGCTTGACGAACTGTTCGGGATTGCTCATAGCTTCAGCAAAAACCTTGACCAGAGCCTGCGCATTGCCTATGTTCCAGGCGCTGTATTGGTTGGCGGCGTATTTCTATTGCACTTCGGTATGCCCGCNCGCCTTGTTGTTGTATGNGAGGGGGTGGCGGCGGCAATGGGCAAAGCCCTTTCGCCACTGCGCCAAATCACTACGGGGAAAGATTAATTGTATACGCCCGGCAATCAGTATTGTGATTTTTAACATCATGCAACGGCAAGATCATGGTGTGACTTCTCCAAAAGTTTAAAGGTCTTCTTCAGTTCTGCTTTCAAATCAGCAAGCGAATCAAAGACAAACAAAGTATTGTTTTCGGCAACGTTTTTCCGTAGCCGTCGTCTGGGTCGTTCATCCAGGGTAGCGGCAATTCCATNCACTTGTTCGCCGATAAAAGGTTCGATAGGTACATGGCCTGCCATGATATGGGCACTTTCTTTCTCCGATGACGCCAACGCGCCTCCGTAAATCCTGATTCCGTCATTTTCCCGAATCAGGCCGGACTCGACAGAATACCAATATAAGCGTTCTACACAAATCCGTTTGTTTTCCGGGACGCTGAAATAAGCCTTGGCAAACATATCCTGCAACTCCGCATGTGCAGGCATAAGCAAATAAATCACATGACCAAAAATATCATGGAACATGTCAGGTCTTGGTGTGAAATCCAGTTCATCCCAGTTGCGGAGGTACTCGGTGACCAGAAACTCTTTTCTCAGAATATGTTCAAACCATTCCCCAGTCTCACTGAAGTTGGTGCCGTTGGGAATGATTGTCCAGTCTGTTAATGACTGGAGTTTGCTATTGACCTGAGCCAACGTTGGAACGTCCATGCTCAGATCCAGTAGTTGGAGACATTGGGTATAATCCTTGCAATTATACTTTTCTGCACGGGTACATAACCTGTCATACATAACCCGCCATGTTTGCGCCTGCTCCGATGTTGCATCCATGACCATATTCTCCTTAATAAATGATTGATCCTGGTGAATTATTTCGTGTTTGCCGCAAAACGGTATTTCTCAATATCTTTTTCTGTAATTTGGCATTCGGGAAAGAAATCCACCTGGAAAAAACTGTCATCGTATTGATCACTTTTCTTCATGGCCGCTTTGATTGCATTTCTGGCGTCATTCAAGCTAAACGGCAATTGGTTCAGCAGGGGTAGCCCCATAATCGTCTGTTTGGCGATATCCGGACAGGCATGGGGCCTTCCAGGCGATACTGGACAGGCAACATGATGCCATAAAGCAATCGTAGGAAAAGGCCGGGGTTTAGCAGGTATTTCCAGAGCCTGACACGCACGCCTATCAGGTCGGCGTAAGAATCCATATAGCGTTTCCATAGAACCAAGCTTTNTATATCCGGGGAGTCTCTCAGCGCTTCCTGATAAAATGCTTTGTCCGCCTCTATTCTGTCCTTAATATCGGTTGGCAAGGTGCGTTTGCCATTCAGTAACAGGGCAAAATAGCGCGACGCCATTTCTGCACAGGCGGGGATTCCCCCTGAAGTCGGTCTCGCCCAACCAATAAAGGCGCAATTTGGCCAGTCTTCGTGAAAAGTATGCAGGAACATGTTCCTGACACTATTGTCTTTCAATTCAAAGCCTTCAATAAAGCTCAGGTCATGCTGGAAGCCGGTATTAAAAATAATGCTGTCTACCTCAAGGCTGCGCCCATCACTGAGTTTTACCGTACTCCCGCTGATACTTTCCAACGATGCAACAACGACATTGATATTGCCATTCAATACCTGGGGAACGAACGATACGTTCTTGGTTGAAAATCTTCTTCCTCCCGATAACTTATTCCACACCTTGATCAGTTTCAGGGACTCTTCATTGTATTCAGTATCAAAATCAAGGGATTTCTTTTCCAGTGGATGGTTGAAGGCATCGAGATCAAACTGTTTCTTTTTAGCAAACAACTTTCCAAAAAATTGGTGGCTTAACATCCAGTCACCTACCCGATAGTAGATGATATTCTCAGAAGGGTGATAAGTGGCATGGAATGCACGGGTAGTGGTGCAATCTGCTGTGGTGTTATGTAGCACACGCGGAACCAGGAATGGATAGGAACGCATAAGCAGAAGGCAGTTCGCGGTAACTTTGCTGACGTCCCTGATAATGTCAACAGCGCTTTCCCCAATACCAACGCACAATACCCGCTTGTTGGCAAATGCGGAGGGGGCACTGAAGGCATTGTTGGGGTCAGTAAAATCCTGGGTATGGACAATATCACCCGTGAATGCTTCGATGCCCGGTATTTGTGGAATTTTCCTGGTTTCATGTATGCCCGAACAAATGACCACCGCCTCATATTCTTCGGTTTTNNCAGCGTTTGTGTCGGGTTATGCCTGGTGACTACCGGTAATGTTCCCCTGCTTCCTGAGTTTGACAACTTCCGTGTCAAATACAATCCGCCCCAGCAGGCCAAATTCTTTGGCATAGTCTGCCAAGTATTGCTTATACTCTTCATGACTCCAGAAGTAACGGTGTCCCTTGGCGGGATAATCAGAAAATGCCATCAAATAATTGGAAATGGTCANAAGCAGTGCTTTTGATGCTTCTGCCATTTGGCCGCCATAGTTGAAGACTCCACCCACAGCATTTGATTTTTCGTAACAGGTAACCTGATGTCCTTCATCCGTTAACTGTTTGATGGCGGTCAAACCTGATGCGCCACCTCCAATAACACATACTTTTTCACGAATCATTCTCCTGAAATTATGGGTTGCAAATATTGAAGACTAAACAGGTTTTCTGTTCTTTTTGGGGTTTGCGTAAACCAGCGGGCACTTTCAATAAGAAGCCATGCATTCCTACCGCAAGCATAAAAATTTAATTGCCGGAAAGAAAAAAACTCTTACTAGTAATCCTGCAAGTGGTGCCTGTGCCTTCTGCTGCTTTCACATGCATGGAGAGAACCCTTCATTTCCTACAATTCGGAGTGGTCTAAAAGTATACTATGGGAAGTGCGGGGCAAACAGGCAGGCATAACAAAACTTAACAAAATGTATTTTTGTGGGTGCTATCGCTTGCGGGGTTTTCTACACGCTGGCTTTTCCTTGTGGTAGCCTGCCAGGAATTTCCATCCAGTGTGCAAACCCCTTTAGTCTCATAGGTTGCTTGATGCTTGAGCAGTTTTTTCCTCAGGTCTTGTTGTTGTTGTCGACATCCGTGTTGGTGATTATCGCATTTCAGCGCATGCGCATCCCTTCCAGTCTGGCTTATCTGCTGGTGGGTGTTTTATTGGGCGCTTACACNGCCGGGCCGGTGATTAGCGATGAGCCGCTCAAGTCGTTGGCGGAATTTGGCATTGTTTTTCTGTTGTTCACCATTGGGTTGAATTTTTCCCTGCCGCAGTTGTATGCCTTGCGCCATGTGCTGCTGGGGGCAGGCACTGCCCAGGTGGTGTTGACGACGGCGGTGGTTGCGGTCATCGTCTGNGTCACTGGGCTTGGACCTGCTGCCGCATTCATTGTCGGCGCTGTTTTTGCCCAATCATCCAGCACCATTTTGAGCAAGCAACTGGCGGAGCAGCACGAAGACAATACTTCGTATGGGCGTACCAGCATCGCCATGTCGGTGTTTCAGGATGTGACCGCTGTGCCGATCGTGGTCATCATTCCTGTCCTGGCGACGGCGGCAACCGGCTTTAGCGCAATGGGCATCGCCTTGGGAAGTGCGTTTTTCAATGCGTTGCTGGCGTTTGCGCTGGTGTTTGGCTTGGGGCGCTGGTTGTTGCGCCCGCTCTTCCAATTGATCACAGTGCAGCATTCGGCGGAACTGTTTACCCTGACGGTGTTGTTTGTTTCCCTGACGGCGGCGTGGGTTTCCCAAGCGTTTGGCTTGTCTTTGGCGTTCGGTGCGTTNCTGGCAGGCATGGTGCTNGGGGAAACCGAGTTTCGCCATCAGGTGGAGTCCACCATCCGGCCTTTCCGTGACGTGCTGCTGGGGTTGTTTTTCATCGCCATCGGCATGCTGATCAACCCGGCGCAGATTCCCGCGATCTGGCATTTGGCGCTGGCAGGGGCTGCGTTGCTGATGGTGGTCAAGGCGGTGCTGGTTGCAATGATTTTGCGGTTTTTCTCCAAGGAAGACCTTGTCACCGCCTGGCGCACCGGCTGGTTATTGGCTGTCGGTGGTGAGTTTGGCTTCGCTATTCTGGCGATTGCCTTGCCGGAAGGTGTCATTGACGCGCGCACCAGCCAGATTGCGCTCACTTCTGTCTTGTTCGCCATGATCTTTTCGCCTTTCCTGATCCGCTACAATGGCGGGTTGGCGCAAGTGTGCAGCTTGCCGTTCCGGCGGCAAGCGCCTGTGCCGGATAGCCCCGCCGCGCCCGCCGCCTGTAACCTGGCACAGCATGTGATCTTGTGCGGTTATGGGCATAGCGGGCAGGCCATTGGGCGTTTCTTGCAGGAAGACAATATCCCTTTCCTTGCGCTGGACATCAATCCGGATGCGCTTGACCAATGCCCCTGGCGTGGTACGCAGTCTTTCTATGGGGACGCCACGGAGCATGACATCCTGGAAGCGGTTGGTGTCAGCCAGGCTCGTTTGATCGTCATTACGTTTGATGATGCGGATGCGGTATTCCGTTGTTTGCATAATATCCGCGCCCTGAACCCCACCGTGCCGGTCATGGTTGACGCCCGTGAAGCGGATCATATGGAGCAGTTCAAGGCGGCGGGCGCCAATGAAGTCATCCCCAAAAGCCTGGAAAGCAACCTGATGCTGGCCGCTCACGCGTTGGGCATGCTGGGGATGCCGATGTCCAAAGTCCTGAAGCGCCTGCGTCGGCAATGGAAGGACAGCTACCCGTTGCTGAATGAATTGCTGCGGGAGCGCATTGAAAAAGAGGGCGACTTGCCCTGACCGTTGGATTGCGGGCGCTTGTCACACATCCTTCACCACCCTCCCCATTGTCGTGTTTCCTACAACCTATCAATTGTCAATAATTCTTGATAATCAGTGATTTGTGCTGATGGCACATGGCTTGCAACGTCCTTGCAAACTGGCGGACATACGCCATGATGAAGCAGAAGACGAGGTAGGCGGCTATGGCCTTGACAAGGCGGCTCATGGTGCTCGGACAAGACACTGAGGATACGTTTATGGATACAGCCATCAAGGTGGCATTCGCATCCACCGATATGACGCATATCGACCAGCATTTCGGCGCGGCAGAATCCTTTGCCATTTACGCCATCAACCCTGAANNGAGCCAGTTGGTGGAAGCCACCCAGTTCGGCAAGTTGGACATGGATGGCAACGAAGACAAGCTCGACGCCAAAATCAAGGTGCTGGAAGGCTGTGTGGCGGTGTATTCACAGGCCGTTGGCGCCTCCGCCGTCGCCAAGCTGAAAGCCGCCAGCATCCAGCCCATCAAGGTCAGCGCCGGGGCGGAAATTGCCGCTCTGATCGAAGCTTTGCAGGATGAGCTGCGGCAGGTGACCGCGTGGCTGGCNCAGGCGATCAAACGCATGCAAGGNCCTAGCGCCACCCGTTTCGACGCGATGGAAGCCGAAGGGTGGGATGAATGATTGAGGAAACCGCCTTGGTGGTCGACGCCACCGACGATTACATCTGGGTGGAGGCCAAGGCGCAGCGCCTGTTCCACCTGCGGCTCGCAAAGCGGTTGCAGCACTTCCAGCCTGTCGAAACTGTTCGGCATCCGCCAGCAGCGCATCCGCCTGCCGAACACGTTTTCCTCGCGTATTGGCGAACAGGTCGTGATCGGGGTGGAAGACCGGTCATGGTGTCCGCTTCGCTGGCCGCCTACATCCTGCCGGTCGTGCTGATGATTGCCGGGGGCATCATCGCTGATAGCGCCGGGCTGGGCGATGCGCAATCCGCCCTGGGCGCGCTGGCCGGTTTGGCGCTTGGGTTGCTGGGCGCTGGCGTTGTGACGGGCAGTCACCGCATGAAACGCTATTTTCAGCCGCAATTATTACGCCAGGCAGTCCGCCCCTGACGGTCAGCCCGATCGAATTCCAACCTTTCCAAGGAGAACAACCATGAGCGAAACCAGCACTTTGATTGCTATGGATGACCCCGTACTCAGCACCGAGTTCGCCACCGAAATGTTGCGCCAGATGCGCGCGATGGACAGCTACGGCACTTACGACAACTACGCCCCGGCCAAAATTCTGGAGCCTTTCATCCTGACCAAGGCGATGAAGCGCGAAATCCCCATCATCGGCGACCCGGATGAGATCACCATCGCCCGCGTCAAGGCTTTCTACAACGCCATCGCCGCGCTGATCGAAAAGGAATGCAAGCTGATGGCGGTGCCGATGATCAACCTGACCCACGAAGGTTTTGGCCGCGCCATCATCACTGTCGGCAAGCTGGTGGTGGTTGACCGCACCCTGCGCGATGTGCACCGCTTCGGTTTTGAATCCCTCTCCAAAATGAAGGATGAAGCCGACAAGTTGCTGTCCGTTGCCCTCACCCTGGTCGGCGAACATTCCGCCGTCGCCGGACTGTAAGGGAGGCCGCCATGAGCCCGGAAGAACTCAAGACCCTGCAAAAGCCGTCAATAAGGCCAAACGCATCGCCACCGAGCACGCCAGCCAATTGCATGACCTGGTGGAAGACAAGTTGCCTGCCGGTTACCAGGAATTGCCCGCGATTGCACAAGCCACCTATGACGCTTGTGTTGCCTGGTAAAGCCAACGCCAAACTGCAAGCCGCAGAAGCCACCGCCAATTGAGGACATGACCATGGAACCCATTACCGGCATTACCCGTGGCGGCGTCGCCTGGACGCCCGCTTTCATCACCGCCATCAACCAGGGGCGCTGCATTGGCTGCGGACGCTGCTACAAGGTTTGCCCACGCGATGTCTTTGAGTTGGTGGAGCGCGACGAACTCGACCTGGAAGTGGACGATGACGACGAGAGCGACAGCGATTACGACGATGATGACAACACCATGGTCATGAACCTGAAAGATGCGTTGGACTGCATCGGCTGCCAAGCCTGCGCCAAAGTCTGCCCGAAAAAGTGCATGAGCCACGCGCCGCAGGCGTTGCCTGCCTGAAAATGCGTTAACATCCTGTGCTTTACGGATGGGAAAGCACATGGACACGCAGGAAATTGAAGGCGTCATCAAGTTTGCGCTGGCGTATCAGGCGGGGAACTTCCGCCTGCANTTACCCGGTTTCGCCGCGCTCAACCAAGCCCGCAGCCTGCTGTGGCGGTTGGGTGTGATCGGGCAGGATGACGCCCGTTATCTGGGGCTGGGCTATGGCAACGTCAGCCTGCGCATGCCGACGGCGGAATGCCCGGACGCTTTCCTCATCACCGGCACCCAAACCGGACACTTGCCGCATTTGTCCCCCAGCGGCTACGCGCGGGTGTTGGACTATGACATCCAGCGCAACTGGCTACAGGCCGACGGCNNCTGCAAACCCTCCTCGGAAGCCATGACCCATGCGGCCATTTTCCAGCAATCGCCTGCGGTCAACGCCATTGTCCACGGCCACAGCCCCGCCATCTGGCGGCAGGCGCAGGTGTTGGGGCTGGCGTGTACGGGTGCGGACATTGCGTTTGGCACGCCAGCCATGGCGCAGGCGATGCAGGCTTTGCTGGCGGCAGGAAAACCGCCACGCAGCACGATTGTGATGCTGGGGCATCAGGACGGCTTCATCACCTGGGGCAAGGATCTGGAGGAAACCATTACGCGGGTGCGGGCATTGTTACAGGATGCCGATGCGGCGGCGCAATAGCAAAAAGCAGGCGTTGGCTTCAGTGGCGTTTTCTGTTTTAAAGATATTCATATCGAATAATATCATTTTGTGCTTCTCCCATTCCAGGATATTACCTGAAGCAAGGAGATCGCATATGGGATGGGAAGGTATTTTGTCGATTGCCCTGGTGTTGGGCGTATTGGGATTNTTGGCATTTTCCAGGATTGCGCCGGATCTGATTTTGATGGCGGCACTGATTGTCCTGTTGGTCAGTGGCGTGGTCAGTCCGGAAGACGCCTTCGCCGGATTCGGCAATACCGGCTTGATGACCATTGCAGCGTTGTATGTCGTGGCGGCGGGCTTGCGTGAAACGGGTGCCATCCAGTGCATTACCGGCCGTCTGCTGGGGCAGCCTAAGACAGTGCGGGCGGCGCAGTTCCGCATGTTGCTGCCGACTGCGCCGCAGCGCTTTNNCCTCAATAACACCACGGTGGTGGCGATGCTGATCCCGGCGATCCAGGAATGGTGCCAGCGGCTTAAGTTGCCGCCTTCCAAGTTGCTGATGCCGCTGAGTTTCACGGCGATTTTGGGCGGGACTTGCACCCTGATCGGCACCAGCACCAATCTGGTGGTGAACGGGCTGCTGCAAAAANNCGGTTACCCCGGGTTGGGCGTATTCGACATCAGCGGTGTCGGGTTGACGCTGTTGCTGGCGGCGGGTGCTTTCCTGCTGGTGTTCGGCAGCCGCCTGTTGCCTGACCGTGGTGGTGTGGACGAAGGTTTGGAAAGCCTGCGTGAATACCANGTCGACATGCTGGTGGATGGTAGNGTGCTGGAGGGGCGGTGCATTTCGGCGTCGGGTTTGTCGAACCTGGGTTATGGCTACCTACAGGAACTCACCAGGGGTNNGGTGATCATCCACAACCCGGAACGGGATTTTATTTTGCAACAGGGTGACCGCCTATCCTTTGTCGGTGCGCCGCGTTGCGCGCATGAGCTGCGCAGCATCCAGGGGCTGAAACCCGCCAATGAAGACATCCACAAGCTGGACATCGTGCATTTCCGCCGCCGTTTGGTGGAGGCGGTGATTAGNCCAGACTTTCCATTTCTGGGCATGACGTTGGCGGAATGTGATTTTCTTGGCTCCTATCAGGCGGTGGTGCTGTCGGTGTCGCGTGGCAGCGGCGGCAATTTGCCTGATAGNGGGTTGGGGACGCGCTTGCGGGTAGGTGACACCCTGTTGCTGGAGGCAGGCAAGGAATTCGCCAACCAGTACCGTTTCCGCAAGGATTTCCTGCTGGTCAGCGCGCTGGAGGATTCCAGCCCGCCCAATTTCCANAAGGCGCAACTGGCGCTGGGCATCTTGGCGGCCATGGTGCTGTTGAGCGCGTTCGAGATTGTGCCGATCCTACAGGCGGCGTGGCTGGCGGCGGGGGTAATGTTGGTGACCAGGTGCATGAATGCAGGTTTGGCGCGGCGTTCCATCGACTTTTCAGTGCTGACGGTGATAGGCGCTTCCTTTGCGTTGGGGGAGGCGATGGGCTCCACGGGTGCGGCTAAATTTCTGGCAGAAGAGCTGATGTTCGGCGGGCAACTGAGCCCGCTGATGGCGTTGGTGGTGGTGTATGCGCTGACTGTCATGTTCACCGAATTCATCACCAACAACGCGGCGGCGGTGCTGATGTTCCCCATCGCCAAGGCAGTGGCGGGGCAGCTGGATGCTAACTTTATGCCGTTCGCCATCGCCATTATGTTTGCGGCTTCCGCCAGTTTCATCACGCCGATTGGCTACCAGACCAACCTGATGGTGTATGGTAGNGGTGGCTACCGGCTGAGTGACTACCTGCGGCTGGGGTTGCCGCTCAGTATCCTTACCGGGTGCGTGACTATCCCCGCCATCCTGTGGGTGTGGCCTTTATAAACCGGCGATGGCGATGCTCGCCGGTATAAGGCCAACCGTCAGGCGCGCTGGCGGTTCATCAGTTTGTGCAGGTTGCGGTAACGGTCGAGGATATGGGAGCCAAACAGGGNGTCGGCGTGTTCCTCGATTTCTTTTTCCACACTTTCCCAGTCTGCATCCTGCAAGGTGTTGTTGATCAGCGGGAACAATTNGGNCTCTTCCGTGTTGAGGTGTTCAGTTTGCGCTTGGATGAATGCGGTAATCTTCTCCTGTAGATCCTGGCGGCTGAGGATCAGGCTGTCATTGACCAAGCCATCCAGCAAACGTTGGAAGTCCAGCGTGACACTGGGCAGTTCTTGGTGTTCATCGCTCAGTGAGGCGGCGATGCTCTCACCTTCAGCCGTTTGGGCGCGGAAGATGCGGTAGATAATATCTTCCTTCGGATGGTGCACATGGTCGGCATAGCGGCGGATGTAATCGGCGATATCGTTCATCAGCAGAAGATCGGCGTCTTCACCGGCCGCGAGCATATCCACCTGTTCTTTCAGTAACTGTAACAGTTTGGCCAGATTGACATGATCCTGATGCAGGGCGGTCATGATCTTGTGCATGAAAAACCTCCTTGAAATTGGGTTATCAGTGGATAATACGGCATGAAATGCTGCATTGCACATTCAAGCATAGGGAATTGGGCAGCTATCGGAACGGATAAAATTGAAATTGATTATGCTTTTTTCGATAGCAAAGGAAATACAGATTGCCGTTGTTGGGCTGGGGATGCCCTGCATGTGTTATCTGTGCAGCTTATCGTCAGACCCAGCGTGCCGTGTTCATGGTATTGACACAAAATCCCATTGGCAGCGGCGTTCCAATTGATTTATCATGAATGTTGCAACGCACAAAACCGCAAGGCAGGTTTCAGTTTGAAATATAAATGATCACAACAATGTGCGTAATGTATCTAGCAGCAGGGAATTATCGTGTTTCACAGTATCTATATAGCCGGGGCTGAACCCCGTAGCGGCAAATCAATTATTGTCCTGGGAATGATGGAAATGTTGCGGGCGATGACCCCGAGGGTGGGTTTCTTTCGTCCGGTCGTCAAGGAAAACAACGGGCATGACCCATTAATCCATCTGATTTCCAAACGTTATGGCCTGACGGCTGGCAATGGCGAATTGTATGGCTGCACGCGGGAAGTCGTGCGCAAAATGGTGGGGGAAGGGCGGCTCGAAGAATTGCTGAAGCTGATTCTTGCCAAATACCGGGCGATCCAGGAAAAAATNGACATCGTGGTGTGCGCGGGGGCGGATTTCAGCGAAATCAACGCTTCTTTGGAGCTGGATTTCAACGCCACCCTGGCCAACCATTTCGGCTGTTTGTTTTTGCCGGTGGTGAAGGGCTATGGGCGCACCGCCGAGGAAATCGCCGACGCTGTCCGCATCCTGGAGGAACATCTGGAAGGCGAGCAGCATTGCGAGTTGCTGGCGGCGTTCGCCAACCGGGTGCCGGTGGATCAGGTCGACGACCTCAATGCGCGCCTGAAGGGTTCGCGTTTTCCGTTNTTTGTGCTGCCGGAGCGTTACTCGTTGGAGCGCCCGACGGTAGGNGAAATCGCCCGCGAATTGCGTTTGGAATGCCTGTATGGCACNCCCCAGTCGTTCAACCATGAAGTTTCCCGCTACAAAGTGGCGGCCATGCAGGTGCAGGATTTCCTCGGCCATCTGGAAAATTGCAGCATGGTGATTACGCCGGGTGACCGTTCCGACATTATCCTGGGCACGCTGGCGGCGGACATTTCCAGTGCCTACCCAATGATCGCTGGCATGATTCTCACTGGCGGGCAGCGTCCCGCCCCCGATGTCAGCAAGTTGCTGGAGGGGATGAACCCGCTGCGCCTGCCGATCCTGCTGTCGCCATGGGATACGTTTGAAACTTCGCTCAAGGTCAACGCGGTGGAAGGCACGATCCTGCCTTCCAACGAACGCAAGATCGCAGTGGCGTTGGGTCTGATGGAATCCTGCGTCGACATGCACCAGTTGCGCCAGTTGATTATGCAGAATCCGGGTTCACGCATGACGCCGCTGATGTTCGAATACGACCTGATCCAGCGCGCCAAGTCGCAGCGCAAGCGCATTGTGCTGCCGGAAAGCTCGGATGAGCGCGTGCTGCGGGCGGCGGAAATCCTTTCCTTGCGCGATGTGGTGGATGTCACCTTGCTGGGTGATGAAAATGAGGTCAGGGCGCAAGCGGCGCAACTCGGCCTGAAATTGCGCGATGTCGCCATTGTCAATCCGCGCACTTCACCATGGCGGAAGGAATTCGCTGATGTCTATTACGAACTGCGCAAGCACAAGTGCGCCTCCCCGGCGCTGGCCTGGGACACCATGGTGGATGTCAGCTATTTCGGCACCATGATGGTTCACCTCGGTTATGCGGATGGTATGGTGTCAGGCGCGGTGAACACCACCCAACATACGATCCGCCCTGCATTTGAAGTCATCAAGACCAAGCCGGGCTGCAATCTGGTGTCCAGCGTGTTCTTCATGTGCCGNGAAGACCGGGTGCTGGTGTATGGCGACTGTGCGGTCAACCCGAATCCAGATGCGGAACAACTGGCCGATATTGCTGTGACGTCTTCCGATACCGCGCGTATGTTCGGCATTGATCCGCGTACCGCCATGCTGTCGTATTCCTCCGGCGAGTCCGGCAAGGGCGCGGATGTGGAGCGGGTGCGCACTGCCGTGCAGATTGCCCATGCGCGGCGGCTCGAGCTGAAGCTGGACGGNCCGATCCAGTACGATGCGGCGGTGGATGCCAGTGTCGCCAGTTCCAAAATGCCTGGCAGCGAAGTGGCGGGCAAGGCGACCGTGTTCATCTTCCCGGATCTGAACACCGGCAACAACACCTACAAGGCGGTGCAGCGCTCCGCCAATGCGGTGGCGATCGGNCCGGTGCTGCAAGGCTTGAACAAGCCGGTCAATGACCTGAGCCGTGGCTGCACAGTGACCGACATTGTGAACACGGTGGTGATTACCGCCATCCAGGCGCAACAGGGGAATGTCGCATGAAAATATTGGTGTTGAACGCAGGCAGCTCCTCCGTCAAATATCAGGTGTTTGCGATGGAGGAGCAACGGGTGCTGGCCAAAGGGCTGGTTGACCGCATTGGCGAGGCTGGCAGCGAAATCGCTTCCCACCGCGAGGCGCTGGAGCGGATGATCCAGCACCTGCAAGCTGAGAAGATCATCCATGACGGCAAGGGCATTGACGCGATTGGCCATCGGGTGGTGCATGGCGGCGAACGCTTCCATGAACCGGCGTTGATCGACGCGGATGTCATGGCCGCCATCCGTGAAATGGTTCCGCTGGCCGCTGCATAACCCGGCCAATCTGGAAGGCATCGAGGTCGCCAAAAAGCTGTTCCCCGACGTGCCGCAGGTGGCCATATTTGATACGGCGTTCCACCAGAGCATGCCGCCGGTTGCCTTCCGCTACGCCTTGCCGAAAAGCCTGTACCACAAGCACAAGGTCAGGCGTTATGGCTTCCACGGCACCTCGCACCGTTATGTGGCGCATCAGGCGGCGCATTATCTGCACGTTGAGCTGTCTTCCCTGAACCTGATCACCCTGCACTTGGGCAACGGTTGCAGCGCCACCGCCATTGCGGGCGGCAAAAGCGTTGACACCTCGATGGGCGTCACGCCGCTGGAAGGCTTGGTCATGGGCACCCGTTGCGGCGATGTGCACCCGGCGCTGCATTTCTATCTGCAACGGGAAACCGGCCTCTCCAATGCCGAACTGGAAACCCTGCTCAACAAGCAGAGCGGTTTGAAAGGGGTCTGTGGCGTCAGCGACATGCGTGAAGTCCAGCAGCGCGCCGAGAGCGGTGATGAAACCGCGCAGCTGGCGGAAGCCATGTTCGCCTACCGGGTGAAGAAATATGTCGGTGCCTACATGGCGGTGCTGGGCAAGGTGGACGCCATCATTTTCACCGGCGGCATTGGCGAACACTCGCCGCGCATCCGGGAACTGGTGTGCGCCAATCTGGAAGGGCTGGGGATTTTCCCGGACACCCAGCGCAACCATTCGCGCGCCAGCGGAATCCTGGAATTCCAGCAGCCGGACGCCGCCATCAAGTTGCTGGTGATCCCGACTGATGAAGAGCTGGAAATCGCGCGGAGCACGGCGCTGCTGGTTTGATCTTTTGCCTGTAGCAGGCAGCCGCAGTGGGCAGGGGTGATAAAAACATCTGTTGAAACAAGTAGAATGGTCGGCAATGCGTCAACTCAGTAAGCTTGTGCAGGTGATACGCTTCGCTCATGGTGCGCATGCTAAACTCAACCCATCTGCATGTTCCCGGCAAACGCGATGAAGAAATTTTTCAACACCACCGGCNNGGTTGTCCCCGCCCTGCATTACTGCATTGACCCGATGCGGCGGCTGGATTGGGAGGAAACCCAGACCCTGATTGAACGCCAGCAGTATTTCGTGCTGCACGCCCCGCGCCAGACCGGCAAGACCAGCACTCTGCTGGCGATGATGGAGGTGCTGAACCGGGAGGGTGACTACAGCGCCCTGTACGTCAATATCGAAGCCGCCCGGTCNGCCCGCAACGATGTGGACAAGGGCATGACCCTGGTGTGCCAGAGCATCGCGGCGCGGGCGCGTGACTATGGGATTGGNCCTACGCTGCCCGAACTGGCGCAATCTGTTCTGGCGCACACCAATCCGGGTGCGGCTGTCACTGAACTGCTGTCACGTTGGGCGCAACTCAGCCCCAAGCCCATCGTGCTGATGTTGGATGAAGTCGACGCACTGGTCGGCGACACCCTGATTTCACTGCTGCGGCAAATCCGCGCCGGTTATGCGCAACGCCCGCAAGCCTTCCCGCAAAGCATTATCCTCTGCGGCGTGCGCGATGTGCGTGATTACCGTATCCAGACCCCGCATCAGGAAACCATTACCGGTGGCAGCGCCTTCAATATCAAGGTCAAATCCTTGCGCATGGGGAATTTTGATCCTGATGAGGTCAGGCAGTTATACGCGCAGCATACCGACGCTACCGGTCAAGTGTTTGCGGAAGAGGTGTTCCATGCCTTGTGGGAGGACACCCATGGGCAACCGTGGCTGGTGAATGCCTTGGGCAACGAAATGACCTGGGAGGACAAGGCCGCCCGCGACCGCTCCACCCCGATCACATTGGCGCGGTATCAGGAGGCGCGTGACCGCCTGATCCGTTCCCGCGCCACCCACCTTGACCAGTTGGCCAAGCAACTGCGCGAACCTCGGGTCAGCGCCGTCATCACGGCGTTGTTGGCGGGTGACAACCAGATTGCCAGCCTTCAGGACGATGACCTGCAATACGTGGAAGANCTTGGCCTGATTACGGCNCGCCCGCAAATCGCCATCAGCAACCGCATTTATCAGGAAGTCATCCCGCGCGAATTGACTTGGCAATGGCAGGTCTCCATTTCCCATCAGCAGGCATGGTATCTGACCCCGCAACGCCGCCTGGACATGGGCAAGCTGCTTGGCAACTTCCAGCAGTTTTTCCGTGAAAATGCCGATGTGTGGTTGCAAGGCTTGCCTTACCGCGAGGCTGGCNNGCACCTGATCCTGCAAGCTTTCCTGCAACGCATCGTCAATGGCGGTGGGCGTATCCACCGTGAGTATGCATTGGGGCGCAAACGCACTGACTTGTATCTGGAATGGCCATTGGATGAAGCCAGAGGATTTGCCGGGGAGGTGCAGCGGGTGGTGATCGAATTGAAAGTCCTGTATGCCAGCCTCGACAGAACCATTGCCGACGGGGTGGCGCAGGCCAGTGAGTATGCCCGCCAGTGTGGGGCGGATGAGGTGCATCTGGTCATTTTTAACCGCGACCCTGCCATTGGCTGGGATGAAAAAATTTGGCATCAGGTGCAGGCAGACGCCAGCGGGATGAGGGTGGACGTGTGGGGGCATGAGGTTGCAATGAAAAAGGGAGCGCAATGCGCTCCCTTCATGCCTCCGTTATTGAAACTATTCATGCGGAGGGGATGTTGTTATTGAAACATCATTTCAGGTCATCAGCCGTCAGCGGTTTCAAGTCCGCAGCATTTTTGGCGGCGGCTTCACGCTGGTCTTTCGGCAGCGGGATCAGGCCTTNTTCCGCCAGATAGCCGTCATCGCCCCAGGCCGCGTCGCTGGTGAACTCGGCGATGTATTCCTTGATGCCCTTGANCCGGTCAACGTGGGAGTTTTTCACGTAGAAGAACAGCGGGCGGGAAACTGGGTAGCTGCCGTCAGCAATGCTTTCGAAGGTCGGGTCAATGCCACCAACTTTGGAGCCTTTGACCTTGTCCATGTTCTGTTCCAGGAAGCTGTAGCCGAAAATGCCCAGCGCGTTGGGGTTGGCATCCAGTTTCTGCACGATCAGGTTGTCGTTTTCGCCCGCTTCAACATAAGCGCCGTCTTCGCGGATGGTCATGCAGGCCGCTTTGTGCTCTTTTTCCTTGGCTTTGGCTTCGTCTTCCTTGCCTGCTTCCTTCAATTNTTTGGTTTCCGCTTCCAGCGCGTCAATGGCGGCAATGCCTTTACAGCCTTTTTCCATCACCAGTTCGCCGAATGCGTCGCGGGTGCCGGAGGTGGGCGGCGNGTAGAGCACTTCGATTTTGCTGTCGGGCAGTTTGGGGTTGACTGCCTTCCAGGTTTTGTTCGGGTTGTCGACCAGTTCGCCCTTGTCGTTGGGGACTTTCTTGGACAGCGCCATGAACAGATCCTTGGTGGTGAGGTCGTATTCAGGGGCGGCCTTGGCGTTGGCGATGGCGATGCCGTCGAAACCGATCTTGATTTCAGTGACCGCGTCGACGCCGTTTTTCTTGCAGGTTTCCAGCTCGCTGTCTTTCATGCGGCGGGAGGAGTTGGTGATGTCAGGCGTGGCGGCGGCGGCACCTTCGCAGAACATCTTGAAGCCGCCGCCAGAGCCGGTGGATTCAACCTTGGGTGCCGGGTTGCCGGTTTNTTTGCTGAACTGCTCGGCGACAGTCGTGGCGAACGGATAAACGGTGGATGAACCAACGATTTCGATGTTGTCACGCGCGTGGGCGACGGTTGCAGACAGCGCGATACCCGCAGTGATCGCCAGGGCAAGTTGCTTCATTTATTCATTCTCCAGTCTTGTGTATTTTGGTAAGGATTCAATGTCAATATTGAATGCTTGCGTACTGTAAGCAGCGAATATGACAGTTCTGTGACAAGCACAGAAAAATAGTGTTATGGCCTTCCGCCGCCGGGCGGAACCCAATACCCTCGGCGCTCGGTCAAAAGGGAGCATAAAATGAAGCGATTACGTCGTTATGGGCGGCTGGCGCGGTTGGCGCTGCACATTGTCAATGGGGTGGTGTTGACCGCGCTGCTNGGGGGAATCCTGCGGTTGTCATTCAACCTACCCGCCTACCAACGCCTGGTCAGTTGGTGGCTGCGCAAGGTTGCACAGATTCTGGGTGTGCGCGTCACCGTGATGGGAAAACCTGCCGAAGACGCCGTGTTGATGGTCGCCAATCATGTGTCCTGGCTGGACATTTGCTTGCTGGGCGGTTATGCCCGGCCACGTTTCCTCTCCAAACAGGAAGTGCGCCACTGGCCGGTGATTGGCTGGCTGGCGGCCAAATCCGGCACCCTGTTCATCACCCGGGGTCAGGCGGGCGCGGCGGCGCAGGCTTCCGCCACCATTTCGCAGGCGTTGCAGGCGGGCAGGGCGGTGTTGCTGTTTCCGGAAGGCACCACCACCACTGGCGATGACGTGCGCACGTTCCATGCGCGCCTGCTGGCACCGGCGCTGGATGCAGGCATCCCGGCGCAGCCAGTGGCGCTGCGTTATCCGGGGAANAATGGTCGGACTAACCCATTAGTCCCCTACGTTGACGAGCAATCGTTGTGGGAAAACCTGCAAGGCCTGTTGGAGGCAGAGGGAATCCGGGCGGAAATCCATTTCCTGCCGCCCTTGGCGACGGCAGGCATGGATCGCAGGACGCTGGCTGCCCGTTGCGAGCAGCAGGTGAGGGGCGTGGTTACGCAGCGCGCGACAGGCTGACGGCACTGGCTGGGCGTTTTTGCAGGCTGCCCTGCACGAAATGGCGGTGGTAACGGGTGTTGAGGTTGTTCACATCCAACAGGATAAAAATGTCCGCCACATTGAAATCTGGGTCGAGGCAGGGCTCACCGCCCACCCAGGCACCAAGTTTCAGGTAGGCCTTCAGCAGCGGCGGCATGCTTATCCGGGCAGCGGGCTGGGTTGGCAATAGGCGCATCAGTGGCCTCACCCGGTATTTTTCCGGTGCCAGATTGTTGCTGCGGGCTTCGTTCATGACCGCAGCCGCCTGTGCGCCGCCGTCGTTCATGCTGATGCTGGCACAGCCAAACATGAAATCGACCTGGTGCATTTCCATGAATTGCGCCAACCCCAGCCACAACATGCCGATGCCCGCGCCGTTGCGGAATTCGGGGTGGATGCAGGTGCGGCCGATTTCGATCGCATTGCCGCGCAGGTGGGGGAACATGCCGCCGAGGTCAAATTCGTTTTCGGAATAGAAACTGCCCGCCCGGCGTGCGTTCGGTGTGGTCAGGATGCGGGTGGAGCCGACCACTTCGTGGGTGTCGGTGCGGCGCACCAGCAGGTGGTGACAGAATTCGTCGTAGTAATCACGGTCGATGCCTTCATGGGCGCTTTCCAGTTGCGCACCCTGTTCCCGGGCGAAAATATCGTAACGCAGGCGTTGGGTGGCGAAAATGTCCTCTGGTGTTGCTGCCAATTCCACCCGTAGTAGCGGAGTCCCCTGTGGCCTCAGTTGTTGTGTGTCGTGTTTGATCATGGCAGTCATGCATGCAGTCCTCTCAAATGTATCGGAAAATCTTAAAAAGCCTGCGTGACAGGGCTGTGACAGTTATTTTGCAAGGAGATTAAATCTGGTTGCTGCCGCGGCATGGTGTGGCTGGATTTCCCGGCGTTGCGACAGTAAGCTCATGTTTTTGTATAAAGGAGAGTGCGGTATGGCGCGGTGGGTGCGTTTTGAAGCCGATGGTTCAACCCGTTTCGGCGTGTTGGCGGATGGCGGGGTTACAGAATATACAGGTGACATGTTTGGCGACAACAGCGCCATTGGCCGTGAGTTTGCCTTGGCTGACGTGCGCCTGCTGATGCCTTGCCAGCCCACCAAGATGATCGGGTTGTGGAACAATTTCCAGGAACGCGCCGTGCTGGAAAAATTGCACAAGCCGGAACATCCGCTGTATTTCCTCAAGCCTGCCAACAGTTTTGCCGGGGANGGCGACCCGGTGCCGCGCCCCTTTGGTTATGCGGGCATGGTGGTGTTTGAAGGCGAGCTGGGCATTGTGATCGGCAAACGTTGCCGCAATGTGGCGCTGGAAGATGCGCCCGCCCACATTTTCGGCTACACCTGCGTCAACGATGTCACTGCCCGTGACCGCCTGAAACTGGATCCGGCGTTTGTCCACTGGAGCCGTGCGAAAGGCTCCGACAATTTCGGCGTGTTCGGNCCTTGCATCGCCACCGGCCTGGATCCGGCGGAATTGCGCGTGCGGGTGGAGCTGAATGGGGTGGAAAAGCAGAACTACCCGGTATCCGACATGTTCTTTTCCCCGTATGACATTGTCAGCCGCATTTCCCACGACATGACGCTGGAGCCGGGCGACGTGATCGCCTGCGGCACCTCGGTTGGCGTGTGCGGGATGGAGGATGGCGACACGGTGGAGGTCAGCATCGAAGGCGTTGGGAAACTGACCAACGTGTTTGGTTGACGCGCAGCGTTTCCGCCCGGCCAAAGTAAAACCCTCCCGGCGCAGGGAGGGTTCAAGGCATTAAGGGCTGTGAATTTTTATGATGCACTATTGGGGGTTCTTGGGCTTTGCACTTGCCGCCGTTCTGACTGACAATACTTTCTACAAACAATGATCAACCTTGGTGGTAATAACGGCCAGCGGCTGTCTGGGTTGACACAAAATACAACTTTTTCCTAAATTTTTATCATGCAGACACTCGACGCCCAACGCGTCCCGCTGGAAGGNACCAACCTGATCGAAGCCAGCGCCGGAACCGGCAAGACCTGGACCTTGTCCTGGCTGTACCTGCGCCTGATCGCCGTTTATGGCCTGAAGGCCGACCANGTGCTGGTGGTGACCTACACCGAAGCGGCGACGGCGGAATTGCGCGACCGTATCCGCAAACGGCTGGCGGATGCGCTGGCGTTTCTGGAGCAGCGTCCCTGCGAGGAAACCTACGGTGCCTTGCTGGAGGAAACGGAGGCGGCGGTTTGCATCCAGCGCCTGCGGTTGGCGCTGGTCAGTTTCGATGAGGCCGCGGTGTTCACCATCCACGGTTTTTGCAAGCGGGTGCTGAGTGAAAACGCCTTTGAAGCCCGCCTGCCGTTTGAAAGCGAACTGGCCGCCAATGAAGACAGCCTGCTGACCGAACTGGCCGACGCCTTCTGGTACCAACATTTCCTTGCCCCTGACCCGCTGCATCTGCGGCTGCTGCAAAAGCACCAACTGACGCCTGACAGCTTGCTGGCGGATGTGCGCCATTTCATCGGCAAACCCTACCTGCAGATGGAGATGCCCGCGCTGACGGCGGCGTTTGCGGATTTGCAGACGGCGTTTGACGCTGCTTTTGATGCTTGCCAGGACATCTGGAAGCAGGAACGTGGCGCTATCGTGGAGCTGTTGCTGGCGGGCGCGCTCAATGGCAATTCCTACAGCAAGCGCAATGTGCCCAATTGGGCAGGCAGGCTGGATGCGCTGTTTGCGGGTGCAAGCGGGATGGAGGCGGCGGCGGATGCGGTCGCCCGTTTTTCCAGCGAAGTGTTGGCGGAGAAAACCAAGAACGGCAAAGCCACGCCTGTCCACGATTTTTTCACCCAGGTTGATGCATTGCTGGCCGCCCATTCCGCCTTGTGTGCAGGCGAACAGGCCGCGCTGGAGCGTCTGCGGCTGCAATTGCTGCTGCACCTGCGCCGCGAATTGCCGTTGCGCAAGCAACAGCTCGGCATCCTCACCTTCGACGACCTGTTGCTGCATTTGCATACGGCGCTGGAGCAGCATCCGGAATTCGCGCCACGTCTGGCTGCGAAATACCCGGCGGCGCTGATTGACGAGTTCCAGGATACCGACCCGATCCAGTACGAAATTTTTACGCGCATCTACCGTGACAGGCCGGAACAGCGCGTCTTCTACGTCGGCGACCCCAAGCAGGCGATTTACGGTTTCCGNGGGGCGGACATCCACACCTACCTGCGGGCGGCGCAGGCGGCGAGCCATCGCCATACCCTGAAGCAGAATTTCCGTTCCCGCGCCGATCTGTTGCAGGCGCTCAACCTGCTGTTTGCGCAGTCCGACAATCCCTTCCGCAGCGAAATCGGTTACGAGCCGGTGGCGGCGGGGCGCGACCGAGCCGCCTTGCAGGTGGAGCCGCCGCTGCCGCCCATCCGCCTGTGGGACTGGAGCTCGCTGGAGGAAGGCTGCAACACNCCCGCCGTACAGGAACGCATTGCTGATGCGGTCGCCCACGACATCGCCGGTCTGCTCAACGCTGCCCGCGCGGGGCGCGCCGCCATCGGTGGGCGGCCAGTGCGCAGTAGCGACATTGCCGTGCTGGTGCGTGAAAACCGGCAGGGCGAGCTCATCAAGCAGGCGCTGCTGGCGCGCGGCGTCGCCAGTGTGCAGCAATCCCGCGACAATGTTTTCTGCACCCGTGAAGCCAGTGAGCTGCGCGCCGTGTTGCGGGCGGTCGCCGAACCGGGTGATGAAGCCGCCCTCCGGCAGGCGCTGGTGACGGAACTGTGCGGTTTTACGGCCAGTGACCTGTTCGCCCTCGATGAACAGCCCGAGTTGCTGGAACGGCAACTGGAGGCGTTCCAGGGCTGGCGCCAGACCGGNCATACGCAAGGTTTCATGCCGATGTTCCGCCAGTGGATGCTGCAACGGAACCGTTACGCCCATCTGCTGGCGCTGGCGGATGGCGAACGCCGCCTGACCAACCTGCTGCATCTGGCCGAACTGATCCATACCGAAAGCCGTTTGCGCGGCCATGGCATGCATGCGCTGATCCGCTGGCTGCAACAGCAAGCCGAAGCAGGCGCGCAGGACGAAACCCACGAGCTGCGTCTGGAAAGCGATGAAAACCTGGTGCAGATCACCACCATCCATAAAAGCAAGGGGTTGGAGTACGGCATTGTGTACTGCCCGTATCTCTGGCTGGAGCGCGACCCACGGGCAGGAAGCTGGTTCAGCTGGCATGACGCCTCGCTGGCTGGCGGCGGTGCCCGTTTGCAGCCCCATGCGCTGGCCAGTGATGAAGCCTTGCGCCAGTTCCGTGCATCGGAGCAGGCCGAGAGCCTGCGCCTGTTGTACGTGGCGCTGACCCGCGCCAAATACCACTGCACCATCGCGCTGGTCAGCGGACGCATCAACCTGTTCGATTACTATTCCGCGCTTGGCTGGTTGTTGTTCGGCCAGTTGGAGCAGGGGAAAGAAATCCTCGGCAAGTTGCGCAAGGACGGCATGCAGCCCGCAGAGCGGCAGGGACTGATGCATCAGCGCCTGCAAGCCATTGTGGCGGAGGCGGCGGGGCTGGTCAGCCATGAATTGCTGCCGCCGGAGCAGGACTTGATCCGCTGCCAGCCGGAAAGCGGGCGGGTGGAATCCAGTGTCCGCAGCTACCGGCATCGCTTGCCGCCAGCGCCCAGGGTCGGCAGTTTCAGCGGCCGNGCCGCCGGTAAGGAAGACGAACGCCCGGATTACGACACGTTGGTCTGGCAGTCGCCGCTGGCGCATGAGACGGCGCGCACCGCATTCCCTCGCGGTGCCAAGGCGGGCAGTTGCCTGCACAAGATGCTGGAGGAACTGGATTTTACCCGGCCATTGGCAGGGCAGCGGGAAACCGTCTTGTCGCCCGCGCTGCAACGGCACGGTTTGCCGGAACGCTGGCGGACGGCGGCGGAGGCTTTGCTGGAGAATGTGTTGCAGACGGAACTGCCGCCCGCCATCCGCCTCGCCGACTTGCCGAAGCAGCGCCGTCTGGATGAGCTGGAGTTTTATTTTCCGGTGACGCGCCTGCAACTGAAGCCCTTGCAGGCGTTGTTGCACCGGTTCCTGCCTGCGGAATGGGAAGCCATCCACGCCGCTGTCGGGCGCTTGAAGTTCAACACACTGACCGGCTTCATGAAGGGGTTCATCGATCTGGTGTTTGAGGCTGGCGGGCGCTATTACGTGGTGGATTACAAATCCAATGAGCTGGGGGCAGGCTGGCGGGACTATACCCCAGCGGCGATGCAGGAAGCGATGGCGGAGCACCATTACTACCTGCAATACCTGATTTATTGCCTGGCGCTACACCGTTACCTGCGGCAGCGGCTGGCCGGTTATGACTGGGATAAGCATGTGGGCGGGGCGCTGTACCTGTTCCTGCGCGGCATGAACCCTGCGGAGGCGGGTTCCGGGACGGTGTTCCATCGCCCGGACGCCGCCCTAATGGAAGCGCTGGATCACTTGATCCAGTAAATCAGCGCAATGATGATCCCGATGCTGACCACCAGCCAGCGCAATACGGTCGGGTTGATGCTGCCCGCCAGTTTCCCGCCCAGGACGCCGCCCGCCAGCGCGCCCACCGCCATCACCAGCGCCACCGGCCAGACGACCTTGGCGGAAAACAGGAAAAACACCGCCGCCGCCACATTCACGCAAAATGCGACCGCCTGTTTGAGCGCGTTCAGCCGGGTCAGGAGTCGTCCAGCACCAGCGCCAGCGCCGCCAGCACGACCACGCTCAACCCCGCGCCAAAGTAGCCGCCGTAGACCGCCGCCAGCAGCAGCAGCGGAATTACCCAGAACGCGGGTATCCCCTGCGCGGCGTGGGCTTGCAGGCGCTGGTTCAGCCAGGCGCGCACCGGTGCCTGGATGGCCAGCAGCAGGGACGCCAGCAGGATCAGGAAGGGGACTAGCGACTGGAACAGTTTTTCGGTGGTGTGCAACAGCAGCACGCCGCCCAGCACGCCGCCGATGACCGCAGCGGGCAACACCAGCCACAACCGTTGGGTCTGGTTGCGGATATCGCCCAGTTGCGCCAGGGTTGCGCCAAAGTAGCCGGGGCACAGCGCCACGGTGCTGGTGATGTTGGCGGCCACCGGCGGGATGCCGATAGCCAGCAGGGTGGGGAAGGTGATCAGCGTGCCGCCGCCCGCCAGCGCGTTGATGGCTCCAGCCGCCAGCGCCGCCAGCATTGCCAGCAAGTAAGCAGTCCAGTCGAGTTGCAGCCCGTCAGCCATGGGGTTCCTTGCAGGGTGAAAAGGGTTTTAGTGTGGCAGGTCGCGGGCGTATTCGACAAGTGCCGTCTCCAGCCGCGCGAAGGCTTCGGGCTTTGGGCGGCCGGGGAAATGCTGGTAGACCACGGTTTTGCGTTTGCCGTCAAGGCCGACTTCCAGGCGCTGGGCGTAATAGCGCTGGCCTTGTCTGGCACCGCCGTAGGCTTNCCGGGAAAGTTTCAGGACGCCGCTGTCCTTGGCCACGCTGTACAGGTTGTNCCGGTCTTCATCCTTCAATGCCATGCTGATGGTTTTCAGGTCGCTGTCGCGCCAGCAGGGCGCACTCTGTATCCATTGGGCGCAACGGTTGTCCGTGTCCTCAAAGTAGGTGTAGCTGAGGATGCCGTTTTCCAGTTTGATTTCGGTGTAGAAACTTTCCCCTGTCGCCAGGAAGCGCAGGCGGAAGGCGTTGCCCTGCGCGGCTTGCTGGGCAAACGGGGGAATTTTCAGTTTGTGGGGCTGTTCTTTGCTGGCGCTCATGTTGGCTCCCGGTTGGGCGGCGGGTGGCGGCGCTGGCGCAATCGCCTGCGTCGTGACCGTGGCGTTGTCGGTTGGCGCTGAGTCTGCGGATGGCGGGACGGCAGGCGTCGGCTTCAGCGCGTCGGCTTCAGGAATGATGACCTTCTCGCCTTCGGCTGGCGCGGACGGGCGTTTTTCACAAGCTGTCAGCCAGACGGCGGACAAACTTAGCAACAGGCAGCAGATGGCACGGACGGGAATATTAGTTTCATCCCCTGAAGTTTAGTCCATCAGGGGAAAGCGGAGGTTTAACGGTTTGTCATGACCGGGCGCAGGCGTTTGATCATTTCCTTGAAGACCTTGGGGTTGGCGGCGACGACATCACCGGTTTTCAGGTGGTTATTGTCCCCGTGCATATCGCTGATCAGCCCGCCAGCCTCCTGCACCAGCAAAACACCGGCGGCCATGTCCCATTCGTGCAGCCCGAATTCCCAGAAGCCGTCAAAACGGCCGCAGGCGACCCAAGCCAAGTCCAGTGCGGCGGAACCGGGGCGGCGCACGCCAGCGGTGTCAGGCAACAGGGCTTTCAGGGTTTGCAGGTACAGGTCAAGGTTCTGGTTGGCGCGGAACGGGATGCCGGTGCCGAGCAGTGCGCTTTGCATGCTGCTGCGTTCGGAAACACGGATGCGGCGCCCGTTCAGCGTNNGGCCTTCGCCGCGTGCCGCGCCAAAGGTTTCATCCCGCAACGGGTCATAGACCACGCCGACGGTCAGGCGCCCCTTGTGCTTCAGGGCGATGGACACGGAATACTGGGGAATACCGTAAAGAAAATTGGTGGTGCCATCCAATGGGTCAATGATCCATTCATAGTCACTTGCAACGCCCTGTTTGCCGTTTTCTTCACNCAAAAAGGCATGCTCCGGATAGGCGCGTTGCAGGTGGCGCACAATGATCTGTTCCGCCTGCCGGTCAACTTCGCTGACAAAATCATTATGGTCTTTGTTCTGGATATTGAGCTTGTGCACTTTATTGGCGTAGTGGCGTATGGCTTCACCTGCTTCACGTGCGGCGTCAGTCGCTTTTCTAAGCATTGGGTGCATAAGCAAACTCCAGTCAGTAGTGGATAGGTGAATGGGGGCGTCAGAATAGCACAGGCTTGATGGTTTCTGCACGGTTATCACCCGCTTGTGGAAAAGTTCCAACAGTTTTTTTAAGTCAGAAATAAAATCGAATTGTATTTTTGTTAAGTTTATTAACCTTTAAATAGTTATGGGGGAACGTTAATTAATCATAAAATAGAATTTAAGAGGATATAGAAAATGGTTGCAAAAATATTGCGCAGAATGGTGACAGGCATATCAGTTGTTATGTTGGTGGTGATGGCAATTCCAACAGAAGCCGCGTCTATCAGCGCCGTTTCCCTGTCAGGTGCACAGACGCCATTGTCGAAAGTGTTGTTTATGGCGACTTTGAACAATGGCAGCAATGCGTCCAGTAAAGTGGCAGCTCTATCGCATTGATAAAAATGGCCAATCGAAATTGGTGGAGGCATTCAAGCGCCATTCTGCCAGTCTTGAATTGGAGCCGGGTATTTATCGTGCTGAGGCGATGCTGGATAATGTTAATCGCTCCCGCACATTTGATGTCCGGACGGTCGGTGACAGTAATGTGATCATTGCAATGGATTAAAAAACGCCCCAATCGGGGCGTTTTTATGCGCAGATAATATGCAGATTATTAATGCGTGACCCGTGCTTTTCCATCTTGGCTGGTTAAAACTTTAACTTGGTCGCCGATTATAAATTGTTCATCTGCGAGTTGGGCAATAGCGACAGTGCGGTTATCTTCAAGACGCACGGTAATTTCCACGCCTTGTTTTGACTGGATGCTGCGGTCAAGCGCCATGCCCACAGTGCCGCCAATGACGGCTCCGGCGACGCTGCCGATGACCTGCCCTTTGCCTTCACCAATGTCATTGCCCGCGACGCCGCCAATGACGCCCCCTGCGACCTTGCCGGTTTCGGCGTTGTCCTCACGGATCATGACATTGCGCAAGCCAATGACCGTGCCGAATTTGACTTCCTGCATGGTGCCAGCTTGCGCGGTCGTGTAGGTCGAGCTGGACGGTGTGATGGAGCAAGCCCNCAACGCCAGCGGCAATAGCAGGATTCCTGTATAACAGCCCAATTTCATTAATGTTGCCCTCATTCATTGCTTTTGCAGACATTCAAGGTATGCCGTTTCATCTGGCATGGTCTGGTTGCGCTGGGCAAGCCAGAGGCTTTCCGCCAGACAATCCATCATCCGATGTTCGGCTTCGTGATCGCCGTATTTGATCATAAGCTGGCGGTAAAGTTCGCTGATTCCCGCTGGGCGGTTGGTGGCGACTTGTTCACGAATGCCCAGGTGCAGNNGCATGTGCAGGAACGGGTTGGTCTCACCGTTTTCAGGCAGGTAATCGCGCTGCAAAGCGGTGTCCGCCTGCGTCAGCAGGGCATGGTATTCCGGATGTGCGGCAATCACGCTGGCGATTTGCTGCTCCAGCGCATCCAGCGGTTGTTGTTGCTGGAACTTGTTCCAGCATTGCAGGTAGTAACGGCGCAAGCTGTCGCGGTCATTGCCAAACATCAGGGGTTTTCTCCTTGAATTCACACAGGTCGGCAATGCTGCATTGCCTGCATTTCGGGTTGCGTGCCACGCAGGTGTAGCGGCCATGCAGGATCAGCCAGTGATGGGCGTCCAGCAGGTAATGTTTGGGAACATACTTGAGCAAGGCTTTTTCCACCTCCAGCACATTTTTGCCAGGGGCGATGCCGGTGCGGTTGGCGACGCGGAAGATATGGGTGTCCACCGCCATGGTTGGCTGGCGGAATGCCGTGTTGAGGATGACATTGGCGGTTTTGCGGCCAACGCCGGGCAGGGCTTCCAGCGCCTCACGTTGTGCGGGAACCTGTGAATTGTGCTTGTCGACCAGGATGCGGCAGGTTTGGATGATGTTCTTTGCTTTGCTGTTAAACAGGCCGATGGTCTTGATGTAATCTTTCAGCCCATCCTCACCCAGCGCATAAATCGTTTCCGGGGTATTGGCGGCGGGAAACAGTCTGGCGGTGGCCTTGTTGACGCCCTTGTCGGTGGACTGCGCCGACAGGATGACAGCGACCAGCAGTTCAAATGCGCTGCCATATTCAAGTTCAGTGGTGGGGTTGGGGTCGGCGTCATGCAGGCGGCGGAAAATTTCCTCCCGCTTGGCTTTGTTCATGCCGCCTCACCGCCCATGGCGGCCGCAGGTTTACGGGCNGGCAGCCTGTTGCGCCATGCGTTTGTCGATCCAGTTTTTCAGCGCCACCAGAAAGCCAAGGCCGATGAAGGCACCTGGGGGCAGGGCGGCCAGCAGCAGGCTCTTGTAGTGTTCGCCCAGTGAAAGGGTCAGGCCGCTGGCGGCTTCGCCAAACATCAGGTGTGCCTGCGCAAACAGGGTGCCGTTGGCGGCCAGTTCACGCAGCCCGCCCAGCACCATCAGCACAAGGGAGAAACCAACACCCATCATCAGGCTGTCATAACCGGCATAGGCGGGCGGGTTCTTGGAGGCGTAGGCCTCCGAACGCCCGATGACAATGCAGTTGGTGACGATCAGGGGGATGAAAATGCCCAGGATATTGTACAGGTCGTGGAAGTACGCCTTCATCAGCATTTCGATCAGGGTGACATTGCCCGCAATGATCAGGACGAAAGCCGGGATGCGGATTTCCTCACGGATGTAATTGCGCACAAGCGAAATTGCCAGGTTGGAGGACACCAACGCGACGATGGTCGCCAGACCCAGCCCCAGGCCGTTGACGAGGTTGGTGGTGACGGCCATTAGCGGGCACAAGCCCAGCANGCTGCACCAGGCCGGGGTTGTTATGCCAGAGGCCGGAAAGGGTCAGTTCACGGTAGGTCGGGTTCATGGTTTTGCCTCCTGTGGGATGGGCGTGGCTGTCTGCGTGAACAGTGTGGCGAAATGCTGTTGTGACCATAGCAAGGTGCGCTTGACGGCACCCACAACCGCCCGCGGGGTGATGGTTGCGCCGGTAAACTGGTCAAATACGCCGCCATCTTTGCGCACAGCCCACGCCGCCGGTGCGGGTTCCTGCAAGGATTTGCCGCTGAAGCCCTGAATCCAATTGCTTTTGTCCGCGTCAATCTTGTCCCCCAGCCCCGGTGTTTCCTTGTGGGCGAGCACCCGCACCCCGGCGAGGCTCTGGTTGGCGCGCACCCCCACCGCCATGCGGATGGAGCCGCTGTAGCCATCTGGTGCGGTGACGATGAACAGTGCGGCCACCGGGTTTCCCTGTTTGCTGGCGCGGTAAACNNCGTGACGGCCTCCGCGNNCTGCCGAAGGCCGCAGCAGGTAAGGTCAGGGGTTGGCCAGCAGGTCATTGTCGTATTCCTGAGCGCTGACCAGCGCATTCAGTTGCCTGAGCGTTGCGGCGCGTTCATTCGCCTGCACCTGCGGCAGGGTCAGGTCATGGATCAGCGCCAACGCCAGCGTGCCCAGCAAGGCGAATCCGGCCAGAACAGGCCGGGCTTGAGGATTTCTTTCAGCATGGCGTTGTTCATCCTGGAAACCCCGTCCAGTCCCATACACCCGTGGCTGGGTATAGTGATCAATCAGGGGAACCACCGTGTTCATAATGATGATGGAAAAGGCCACGCCGTCAGGATAGCCGCCCCAGGTGCGGATAATGTAGGTGAAGATGCCGATGCCGCCTGCATAAATCAGTTTGCCGGTGGGGGTGGTGCTGGCTGAAACCGGGTCGGTCGCCATGAAAAAGGCTCCCAGCATGGCACCGCCGCCCAGCAGGTGGAACAGCGGCGTGCTGTAAACCTGCGGGTTGATGAGCCAGAAAATGCTGGCCATCAGCGTCAACGTCCCCAACAGTGCGGTTGGGATTTGCCAGG
Organism: Candidatus Thiothrix singaporensis; assembly: GCA_013693955.1. Lineage (GTDB taxonomy): Bacteria > Pseudomonadota > Gammaproteobacteria > Thiotrichales > Thiotrichaceae > Thiothrix > Thiothrix singaporensis. The sequence continues at coordinate 876,113 of CP059265.1, forward strand.
TGATGACGCGCCGATACAGCATCCACAGGCCGCCCGCCATCCAGGCCACACTGATCCATTCCCATGGCCGCCCGCTGAACAGGCTGGTATTGCCGCCATGAAATTCACTCAGGGTTTTGCCCATTTTCAAATTGACTTTGACCGCATCCAGCGGGGTGGCGGCGGTGAAGGCGTCCCAGCCCTGCGCGCCGCCGCCAAACACCTGTTGCAGCATCTNGTTCCGGCCGATGTGGCTGAAACTGAAATCCAGCGGCGTCGGCCAAATGGTCATCTGCACGGGGTAGGAAATCAGCACGGCGGTATAGCCAATCATGGCCGGATTGAACGGGTTGTAACCCAGCCCGCCATACAAGTGTTTGGCGATAACAATGGCGAACACCATGGCGACCAGGATCAGCCACCACGGTGAAAAGGCAGGCATGGCGACGGCCAGCAGCCAGCCGGTCACGGCGGCGCTGTAATCGTTGAGGAAGGGTTGCACCGGGCGCTGGCGCAGTTTCAGCATGCCCCATTCCAGCAGTTCCGCGAACAATAGGCTGAGAAACAGGTTGCTCAATAGGCNCCAGCCGAAATACCAGAGCAGCACCAACGTGCCGGGAACCAGCGCATAAACCACTTGGCGCATGATCTGGCCGACATCGTTGCCGCTGGTGACATAGGNGGAGGTGCGTTTGATAAATTTCATTCCATTGACTCCCCGGCATTGGCTTGGGCGGCCTGGCCTTTGGCTGGGCGCGCTCCAGTGCGGCTTGGATGGCGGCTTNTTTACCATCATCCGTACTGGCCTGCGCTTCTTGCTTGTGTTTGGCGAGCTTTTCGGCTTTCTCGCGTTTGGCGCGTTCCGGCGCTCCTGTTGGAATTCGTGGCGATGGCGCCAGATCCGCTTTGGCTCNGGATTCACGCAGGGCGCGGATTTCCGCTTTGGCGAACCGGTAATAATCCACCAGCCGGATATGGCTGGGGCAAACGTAGGCGCAGCAGCCACATTCGATGCAGTCAAACAGGTGGTATTGCTCCGTTTTCTCGAAATCGCGCGAACGGGAATACCAGTAAAGCTGTTGCGGCAGCAGGCTGGTCGGGCAGGCTTCCGCACACCGCCCGCAGCGTATGCAGGGCAGGCCGGTGGTGCGCCNGCTATCCGCTTCATCGCTGACCAGGATGCAGTTGGTGGCCTTGACCGCCGGAATCTGGTCGGTTTGCAGGGAAACGCCCATCATCANGCCGCCCATCACCAGCTTCTTGGCAGCGTCAGTATAGCCGCCCGCCTGCTGGATGATGTGCTGGATGGGCGTGCCCAGCGGCACCTCCAGGTTGCAGGGTGCGGCGACACCCTTGCCGGTGACGGTCAGGTAACGGTTGATCAGCGGTTCGCCCAGCACCACGGCGCGGTAGATGGCGCGGGCGGTGGCCGGGTTGTGGCAGATCAGGCCGATGCTGGCNNGCCTGCCGCCGCTGGGGACTTCCTTGCCGGTGAGTATCTGGATGAGCTGCTTTTCGCTGCCGGTCGGGTACAAGGTGGGGACAGGCGTGACCTGAATGCGCGGGTCGGCGGCTTTTCCGATAGCGGCCTGCAAAGCGGTGATGGCGTGGGGTTTGTTGTCCTCAACACCAATCAGGCAGCGCGGTGCGTCAATGATGTGCATCATGACCTGGATGCCGCCGATGATTTCATCCGCCTTTTCCTGCATCAGCAGGTCGTCGCAGGTGATGTAGGGTTCGCATTCCGCGCCGTTGATGAGCAGCGCCTCAATCGGCACGTTGTCGTGCACATTCAGCTTGATGGCGGCGGGGAACACCGCCCCGCCCATGCCGACAATGCCCGCAGCACAAATGCGCTGGCGCAGGGTTTCCGCATCCAACTGGGCATAGTCGGGGTATGGCTGCATCTTGGCGGCGCCCCAGTCATCCTTGCCATCCGGTTGCAGGATGACGCACAGGTCGGTCAGGCCGGAGCTGTGCGGAATCGGGCGTTCCTCAATGGCGGTGACAGTCCCCGAGGTGCTGGCGTGCACCGGCACTTTCATGAAGCCGGTATGGGAAGCCAATTGCTGCCCCTTGTAAACGTAGTCGCCCGCCTGCACTTCCAGGGTCGGCTTGTAGCCGGTATGTTGCTGGAGCGGGATGACCAGTTCGTCCGCCAGCGGAATTCCCCGTGTGGGTTGGGCGGTGGATTCTTCCTTGTGGTAATCCAGGTGCAGGCCGCCATGGATGCGCCACAATTTGCGCAGGGCTTGAATCATGCGTTCACCTTGGTCAGGGTGTCATCGTCATTGGCGGGGTCGGCAGCGGCTTCAACCACAGGGTAAGGCCATTTCCAGGAAGCAGGCTCGACCTTGACCGGAATTAAGCGGATGCAATCCACCGGGCAGGGCGGCAGGCACAGCTTGCAGCCGGTGCATTCCTTTTCGATCACGGTATGCATGCGTTTGGCGGCGCCGACAATGGCGTCGACCGGGCATGCCTGGATGCAGAGGGTGCAACCGATGCAGGTTTGCTCGTCAATCACCGCCAGCAGCGGGACGTTGGAATGCTCCTCATCGGTATCCAGCGGTTGTGGCTCCACGCCCAGCAATTCAGCCAGCGCCTTGATGGTGGCCTCCCCGCCGGGCGGGCAACGGTTGACGCCTGCTTCGCCTTTGGCGATGGCTTCCGCATAAGGCCGACAGCCGGGAAATCCGCACTGCCCGCACTGGGTCTGGGGCAGCAAGGCGTCCACCTTGTCGGCGATCGGGTCGCCTTCCACTTTGAAACGGATGGCGGCGTAACCCAGCAGCAGGCCAAATGCCGCCGCCATGCCGCCTAGCACGAGAAGCGCTGCAAACATTATTCTTTCACCAGTCCCGAAAAGCCCATGAACGCCAGCGCCATCAGCCCAGCAGTGATCAGGCCGATGGCGTTGCCCTGAAAGATGGGGGCACGTCGCCTGCGTTGATCCGTTCCCGGATGCCCGCAAATAGGATCAGCACCATGGTGAAGCCCAGCGCGGCACCAAACCCGTAGAGGGCGGATTCGATGAAATTGTGTGCTTCCTGCACGTTCAGCAGCGCCACCCCCAGCACAATGCAGTTGGTGGTGATCAGGGGCAGGTAAATCCCCAGCACGTTGTAGAGCAACGGGCTGGTCTTGCGGATGACCATTTCCGTGAACCCGACCACGGTGGCGATGACCAGGATGAAGCTGATGGTGCGCAGGTATTCCAGCCCCAGCGGTTCCAGCAGCCAGGTGTTGACCAGATAGCTGCTGATGGCGGAGAGGGTCAGCACGAAGGTGGTCGCCAGCCCCATTCCCATGGCCGTTTCCAGCCTGCGGGACACGCCCATGAACGGGCATAGGCCGAGGAAATGGGAGAGGACAAAATTGTTGACCCAGACGGTGCCAACGATGATGAGCAGGTATTCTTTCATAAGCTTGGGTTAACGGGTTCCAGATCCATTCTGAGCGGCGCATTCTGCCACATTGTGGGTGTTATAACCTACAGCAAAACCAGCGCCCATGATAATTGTCAGAAATATCTTGTCCCTATTCCATTGGGCGCAGCTCCTTGTAAACACAGTGCAAAACGCCACAGCGTGGTATGATCCGCTGATTGCATATTGTGAGGATTCTGGTTTGGACACTATCGACAACGTTACCCGTTACATGCTGGGTGTCGGCCAGCAGGCCAGACAGGCGGCGCAAACCCTTGCCAGCACCGACACCCAGATCAAGAACAACGCACTGCTGCGGATCGCCGAGGTGCTGCTGGCACGCGCGGATTGGCTCAAGGGCGAAAACGCCAAGGATTTGGCCGCAGGCCGCGCAAAGGGGCTGGATGAGGCCATGCTGGATCGTCTGGCCTTGACGGACAAAACCATCGCCGGTATGGCGGAAGGCGTGCGCCGNGTGGCGAGCTTGGCCGACCCGGTCGGCACCATTACCGACCTCAATTACCGGCCATCCGGCATCCAGGTCGGCAAAATGCGCGTGCCGCTGGGCGTGGTCGGCATCATTTTTGAGTCCCGCCCGAATGTCACCGTGGATGCGGCGGCCTTGTGCCTGAAATCAGGCAATGCCGCCATCCTGCGTGGGGGTTCCGAAGCCATCCATTCCAATCAGGCCATCGCCGCCTGCGTCAGGGAAGGGCTGGAGGCCGCCGGTTTGCCGTCCGCCTGCGTACAGGTGGTGGAAACCACTGACCGGGCGGCTGTCGGCGAACTGCTGCGCATGTCGCAATATGTGGACATTATCGTGCCACGCGGCGGCAAAGGCTTGATTGAACGCGTCAGCGCGGAATCCCGCATTCCGGTCATCAAGCACCTGGATGGCATCTGCCACGTCTATATCGATGATCAGGCCGATATTGGCAAAGCGGTCAAAGTGGCGGTCAACGCCAAAACCCATCGCTACGGCGTGTGCAATGCCATGGAAACGCTGCTGGTGGCGGAAGGCGTCGCCGCCAGCGTGTTGCCATTGCTGGCTGAAGCATACACCGCCAAAGGCGTGGAGTTGCGCGGCTGCGACAAGACCCGCGCGATCCTGCCCGCCTGCAAGCCTGCCACCGAGGAAGACTGGGGCACCGAATACCTGGCGCCGATTCTCGCCATCCGTGTCGTGCCGGATGTGGAGGCGGCCATTACGCACATCAATACCTACGGCTCGCACCATACTGACGCGATCATTACCGAAAACTACACCCGCGCCCGCGTCTTCCTGCGCGAAGTGGATTCCAGCTCGGTGATGGTGAACGCCTCCACCCGTTTCGCCGACGGTTTTGAATACGGTTTCGGGGCGGAAATCGGCATCAGCACCGACAAGATCCATGCGCGCNNGCCGGTCGGGTTGGAAGGGCTGACGACGCAGAAATTCATCGTGCTGGGGGATGGGCACATCCGGCAGTGAAGGCATGATCGGCATCCTCGGCGGCACCTTCGACCCCATCCATTTCGGCCATCTGCGCACGGCGCTGGAAGTGGCGGAACATTTCGGCATCCCTGACATGCGCCTGATCCCGGGCAAGACGCCGCCACACCGCCCGCAGCCTGTCGCCAGCCCGGCACAACGGCTGGCGATGCTGCAAGCCGCCATCGCCCGCGAACCCTGCCTGCAAGCCGATGACCGCGAGTTGCGCCGTGAGGGCTATTCCTACAGCTTCGACACCCTTGCTTCCCTCCGCGCCGAGGTTGGCGCTGGACGCCCGCTCCTGTTCACCCTCGGTTTCGACGCCTTCCTGCATTTCCAAAGCTGGCATCGCTGGGCGGAGATTTTGCAGCTTGCCCATCTGGCCGTCGTCCACCGTCCGGGGTATAGTCTGCCGCCCGCAGGCTGGCATACGCCTTTCCTGAGCGCCGACCCAGAGGATTTGCGGCAGGTTCCGGCAGGCCGCATTTATCCGCTGGCGGTGACGGCACTGGACATTTCCGCCACCGATTTGCGCCGTCGTTTGCAACAGGGTAAAAATCCCCGGTATTTGTTGCCGGATGCGGTTTTCGACTATATTCAAAGACATCAACTGTATTGTGGAACTTAATGGAACTTGAAAAATTTCAGCAATTAGTCATTGAAAAATTGGAAGACATGAAAGGGCAAGACATCAAGTGCATTGATGTGCGCGGCAAGTCTCCCATCACTGACATGCTCATTATTGTTACTGGCAACTCTACCCGTCACGTCAAATCCCTGGCCAAAGCGTTGAAATGTCCGTCAAGGAGGCAGGCATTATGCCGCTTGGGATTGAAGGCGAACGCGATGGTGAATGGGTGCTGCTGGATTTGAACGACATCATCCTGCACGTCATGCTGCAAAGCACACGGGATTTTTACAATCTGGAGAAACTGTGGGCGGCTGGGGAAGCGATCCCGCAGGTGCGCGCCGGAACCGCCTGAGTGCGCATCCAGTTGCTGGCCATCGGCTCCAAAATGCCGGGCTGGGTCAACGAAGGCGCACAGGAATACGCCAGCCGGATGCCGCCGCACTGCCCGTTGCTGATCCGTGAAATCGCCGCCGAGAAACGCACCAAAAATAGCGATCTGCAACGTATTCGCCAGCTCGAGGGGAAAAGCTGCTGGCAGCGGTTCCCGACGGCGACCTGGTGATTGCGCTGGATGTCAGGGGCGGCAGTGGTGCACCGAAGAACTTGCCCGGCAACTGGACAAATGGATGATGTCTGGCCGCAATGTCAGTTTGCTGGTGGGCGGTGGAAGGCTTGTCGCAGGATTGCCTGCAACGCGCCGAACAAAGCTGGTCGCTGTCGCCGCTGACTTTCCCGCATCCGTTGGTGCGCATTATCGTGTCTGAGCAATTATTCCGCGCCTGGAGCATCCTGGCGAACCATCCTTACCATCGCGGGGACTAAATGAAACAGCCTCAGCTTGTGTTGGCTTCCGCTTCGCCGCGCCGCCGGGAACTGTTGGCGCAGATCGGGTTGGATTTTCTGGTGCAGACGGCGGACATTGATGAAACGCCCCGCCCGGGCGAAACGGCGGAAGCCCTCGTCAGGCGGCTGGCGCAGGAAAAGTCCGTTGCTGTCTGGAAACATCGGGCGCAGATGCAGGCAGCGGCATTGCCGGTGCTGGGTTCCGACACGTTGGGCGTCCTCAGTGGCGAATTGCTGGTCAAGCCCACTGGATTTGAGGATGCGCGGCAAATGTTGCGCAAGATGTCCGGCCAACAGCATGAAATCCTGACGGCGGTGGCGCTGACGGATGCGGGCGGGACGCGGGTGGCGGTTAATCGCAACCGGGTGAAATTCCGGGTATTAACCGACCAGGAAATTCTGGCATACTGGCGGACGGGGGAACCGCAGGATAAGGCCGGTTCCTACGCGATTCAGGGGCACGGGGCTATTTTCGTTGAACATCTGGAGGGGTCTTACTCAGGCGTCATGGGCTTGCCCTTGTATGAAACAGCACAATTGCTGGGAACGGCAGGTATAATAATATTCTAGAAAAACACAGTGAAGGCGGATTCATGAGTGCGGAATTATTAATCAACATTACACCACAGGAATCGCGGGTCGCCTTGCTTGAAAACGGCAGCTTGCAGGAAGTGTTGATTGAGCGCACCTCCCGCAAGGGCATTGTCGGCAACATTTACAAGGGCAAAGTCTGCCGCGTCCTGCCGGGGATGGAGGCCGCCTTCATTGACATCGGCCTGGAAAAATCCGCTTTCCTGCATGCTTCCGACCTGACCCACCCTTCACTGGAAGAGTTTCACGGCCATGCCATCCCACGCCCGACGGTACAGATCAGCGAACTGCTGTACGAAGGCAAGAAACTGTTGGTGCAGGTCATCAAGGATCCGCTTGGGATAAAGGCGCACGCCTGACCACCCATGTCACCATCCCCTCACGTTTTCTGGTGCTGATGCCGGACAACAACAATATCGGTGTTTCCGGCAAGATTGAAGAAGCGGCGGAGCGTGAGCGCTTGCGTAAACTGGTTGAACAGTTGCGCAACGAGGCGGGGATGATTACGGCTATATCGTGCGCACGGCGGCGGATGGCATCAGCGAGGAAGAATTGAGCCGTGATATGCGGTTCCTGCGCAAATTATGGGACAACATAGGTAAAACGGCGACGGAATCGCCCGCGCCAACGCTGGTGTATTCCGACCTGCCGCTGGTGTTGCGGGTATTGCGCGATATGGTGGGGGAAAAGATCAGCCGGGTGCAGATCGACTCCCGCGAAACCGCTGTCAAAGTGATTGAGTTCAGCCAGAAGTACATTCCCGATTTGGCGGATGTGATTGAGCATTACCCCGGTGAAAGGCCGATCTTTGATTTGCACGGCATCGAGGAGGAAATCCTGAAGGCGCTGCAACGCAAGGTGCCGCTTAAATCCGGCGGTTACCTGATCATCGACCAGACCGAAGCCATGACCACCATTGACGTGAACACCGGCGGGTTTGTCGGCAGCCGCAACTTGGAAGAAACCATTTTCCGCACCAACCTGGAGGCGGCGCAGACAATAGCCCGGCAACTGCGGTTGCGTAACTTGGGCGGCATCATCATCATAGATTTCATCGACATGCTGCAACATGACCACCGTCAGCAAGTGTTGAAGTTGCTGGAAAAATCCCTGGAACGGGATTACGCCAAAACCTACGTTTGTGATGTTTCCCCACTGGGGCTGGTGGAGATGACGCGCAAACGCACCCGCGAAAGCCTGGAACATATCCTGTGCGAACCTTGTCCCTGTTGTGGCGGCAACGGTTTTGTCAAGACGGCGGAAACGGTCTGCTACGAAATTTTCCGTGAAATCCTGCGCGCAGTGCGCCAGTTCGATGCGCGTGAACTGCTGGTGCTGGCCTCACAGGAAGTGGTAGATTTGCTGCTTGATGAAGAATCCGACAGTCTGGCGGAGCTGCAACAATTTGTGGGGATACCTATCCGGTTGCAGGTGGAATCACTTTATACCCAGGAGCATTTCGACGTTGTACTTCTCTAGCGGGCAGGGCGGATTTGTCATACGCCTGACCTACCTGCTGCTGACGTTATTCTTTCATCTGGCCATTTTTCTGGTCGCCATGGTGGGGTTGGCGAATTTCTGGTTGCCGATGGCGGATGATTACAAGGGCGTGCTGGAAAAGGAACTGTCTGATTTTGTTGGCAACCGGATCAGCATCGGGCGGATACGGGTGGATCGGGGCAGCGAAGACCCGCGCTGGATCATGGAAGACCTGCGGCTGACGGAAGCTTCCGGGCAAACCCCGATCCACATCCAGAAACTGGCGCTGACGCTGGATATGCGTGAAAGCCTGCGCACCCTGCGCCTGCAACCGGCTCGTATCGAAGTGGANGGGGTGGAGTTCGTCCTGCGGCAGGATGCTGGCAGCTTGCCTGTCCTGGAAGGCTTGACGTTCCCGCTGCCAGGGCAGAAAAACACCGTCCTGAATATCGAACGCCAGTCCCCCATCCTGATTGACATCAACGGCGGCTACGTCCATTGGCAGGATGCCGTCAACCACCGCGTCCTCACGCTATCCGACCTGCAATTTACCGGCAAGCTGTTGCCGGACAAAATCCAGTTGCAGGCGAACGCCCTGTTTCCGCCCTCCATTGGGGACTCGCTGTCGGTAAACGCCGAGCTGCATCAAGTCACTGCCCGTGACGGCAAGCAAACCTGGGATGGTGACCTGCACACACGCACCCAGATTTTCAACCTGGCGGCTCTGCCTTCGCCGTTGTTGTATCGGTATGGCGTCACGACCGGGGCGTTGAAACTGAATGCTGACATCAAGTCCGTGACGGGCAAGCCCTTGCGCGTCAGCGGTGAAGGTGAAATCGCCTACCTGGGCTGGAAAGGGACAGGGACGATCCCCGCCATGAATGGCGTCAACGCCACGTTTGTCGCCGACAACGACGGCGGCAAGGTCAAGGTCAAGGTCAAGGACAGCACTTTAAGTTACCCTCAATGGTTTGAGCAGCCGCTGCGGGTGGAGGCGCTGGATGCGGATTTGCAGTGGCAGGTGCAGGAAAATGGTTGGCATTGGCGGCTCGCCAGCTTGGATGCGCACAACCGGGATGCGGCGGCGCGCGGTTCCGGCACGTTGGATTTGCTGATTGGCAAGCCGCCGGACGTCAACCTCAACCTGACGTTCGCCACCCAGCGCACGGTCGACAATGTGCGCAATTATATTCCCGCCGTGGTTCCGGACGACACGGAGGATTGGCTGAAAACCGCCATTGCTTACGGTTATGTGCCCAAAGGCGAGTTCACATTGCGCGGCAATCCGGAGGANTTTCCTTTTAAAAACAAACCCGGCGTATTTGATATCCGGTTTGATGTTGAAAAAGGTGTGCTGGCTTATTTGCCGGAGTGGCCAGAGGCACGCGACGTGAGCGGTGAGCTGCGCTTCCACAACGCCGGTATGAGCGCCAAGGTCAAAAGCGCCAAAATTATGGGTTTGGATGTGTTGGGCGGAACCGTTGACATCCCCGATATGGATCATGACCCGCATCTGCTGCTNGACCTGAAAACCACAGGTGACCTGCAGGCGCATATGAATTATTTGCGGGACGCCCCGATTGGCAGGAGCCTGCGTGATTTCATGCAGGTGGCGAAGTTTGCCGGNCCGTCCGATTTGCGCCTGAAGCTGGATGCGCCACTAACGCAACGGGTGATGGACAAGGAAGGCGTGCAGGTTGACGGGCTGGTCAACCTGCATGGCAACGGCTTTTCCATTCCGGAATATGGCCGNGTGTTCACCCGGCTCAACGGCGATGTCCATTTCGACCAGTACGGCGTTGACGCCAAGGACGCCACCGGGGAGTACCGGCACCAGCCGTTCAAATTGTCTGCCAGCACCGACAAGGCCAAGGGGATCATTCATGTCAATTTGCAGCAGCGCAATGACCCAGGCCTATTCTTGCCGGAGAGTCTGGAGATGCTGCGTGGCCGGTTGCAAGGCAAGGCGGCGATTGAAACACAGCTGGAATTGCCTGCATTCCGTTCCCAAACGGACAAAGCTTCCGCCAGCCTGAAAATCCGCGCGCGCAGCCAGTTGCAGGGCGTGGAAATCCGCCTGCCACCGCCTTTGGGGAAGGAGGCGCAGGCGGAACGTGGTTTACAGGTGGATGTCGATTTGCCTTTTGATTCCAGCAAACCTTGGCGGGTTGGGGTGGACATGGGGAAACGCCTGAATGTGCTGTCCAGCCTGCCTCATAAAGGCACGCAGAAATCGTTGGTCGGCGTCAGTCTGGGCGGAAAACCGGCCAAACTGCCGGAGCAGGGCGTCCGGATTGAGGGCGAACTGGAGGATGTGGATCTCCTCACGCTGCAAGGGTTNGGATTTGGCTGGCAAACCGGGGAAGGGCAAGGAACCTCTCCCCGGCCATTGATCAGTGCCAGCCTTGGCATTGGCGACCTCAAGCTGGGCGAACAGTCCCTTGGCAAGGCCATCCTGAGCGTGGAGGGCAAGGACACGTTGCAGGCGCATGTGCGTTCCAGCAAGGCGCAGGCCAATATGCACCTGCCCTTGCAGGATGCCAGCCGTGGGCGGGTCAATATTGACCTCAACAATATTGACCTCGACAAACTCAGCAACAGCATTCCCCANGCAGGGGAGGGGCAAGGGCTGTCACCTGCGGATTTCCCTTCCATGCGGCTGACTTGCCGGGATTGTTCCAAGGGGGATTTTCCCATCCAGCAGTTGACCCTGAGCATGAACAAGGCGCGCAAGGATCTGCAAATCGACAAGTTTGAAATCAGCAACCCCTGGATGGCGCTGTCCGCTGCCCAAGGGCGCTGGTATCTGGCACCGGATGGCGTGGCGCGCACAGAATTGAATGCTGTCGCTCATATTCCTGACCCCAGTAAATTATTACCGCCAGGGCAGNNCGAGGCTGGGCTGCAAGGCGGTGAGCTGAACGCCACTGCGCAATTGCGCTGGGAGGGGTCACCGTTCAATTTTTCACTGGCGAACCTCAGCGGCGAGGGCAGGGCGACCCTGGGCAAGGGCAGCCTGACCGAAGTGGAGCCGGGCATTGGTCGGCTGTTGGGGTTGTTGGACATCCAGCGCCTTCCCACCCGCCTGAGCATGGATTTCCGCGACATGACGGGCAAAGGCGTGGCGTTCGACGGCATCAGTGGCAGTTTCCAGATGGATCACGGGGTGCTGGCCACGAAGGACACCATTGTCGACGCCGCCGCCATGACCGCAGGCATTCAGGGCAGCACGGATCTGGCGCGCAAGACGCATGACCAGACGGTGACGGTCATCCCCAATTTGCGTTCTACCCTGCCGTTGGTTGGTGCCGCTGTCGGTGGNCTTGGGGGCGGTGCGGCGCTGCTGCTGTTTAACTCAGTGACGGAAAAGTCTGCGGCCGACAAACTGAAAACGTCAGGCGGTTTCCGCTACCGGGTGACAGGTTCGTGGGATAAGCCGGAGGTGACTGAATTAAAAGCACCAACCAAAAAGACGGAGGTTGATGTTTTGCCGCATTGAACACAAAATGTTGTTTATGCGAAAACGACGGGGAGAACAGGAATGACAATGGTTGCGGCGCTGCAAATGGCGTCGGTCCACAGGTGCAGGCCAATTTGATGGAGGCCGCCCGCCTGATTCAGGAGGCAGCGGGGCGTGGGCCAAACTGATGGTGCTGCCTGAAACCTTTGCGATGATGGGTGTACATGAAACAGACCGGGTAAAAATTGCCGAACCTTATGGCAGCGGCTCAATCCAGTCTTTCATCAGCCAGCAGGCCAAAAAATATGGTGTCTGGATTGTGGGGGGACTATCCCCATCCAGTCCGGCAACCCTGAACGGCCATTTGCCGCCTCCATCCTTTATGATGCCGAGGGCAAGGCCGTTGCCCGCTATGACAAGATTCACCTGTTTGACGTCACGTTGAGCGAGAGCCAGGAAATTTATACCGAAAGCGACACGACCACACCCGGCCATACGCCGGTCATCGTTGACACGCCGTTTGGCAAATTGGGCATGTCAGTGTGCTATGATCTGCGCTTCCCGGAGTTGTACCGCCGTTTGTCGGAAAAAGGCGCACAAATTCTGTTGATCCCTTCAGCTTTTACCGATGTGACTGGGAAAGCGCACTGGGAGCCGCTGTTACGGGCGCGTGCCATTGAAAACCTGTGCTATGTGATTGCCCCCGGCCAAGGTGGCTATCATGTCAACGGCAGGATACTTACGGACACAGTATGGTGATTGACTACTGGGGACGGGTGCGTGGCGAGCGTGACAAGGGCGCTGGCGTTGTGCTGGCTGAACTGGATTTGGAAGCGCTGGAGCAAACGCGCAAGACTTTCCCGGTGCTTTCCCATCGTTGCCCATCAGAGAACAGACGTTAAGGAAAAATATGAAACAGGCAATCGACTTCGCCCGCGAGACCTTTCTGGAACCGGCNGGCCTGACCGAATCTCAACTGGATCAAGTGTTCAGCCAGCTTCTGAGTAAAGACACAACACTGGCTGATTTGTATTTCCAGTCCGCCCGCTACGAATCCTGGGGATTGGAAGAAAGCATCATCAAAAGCGGCAGCTATAGCATTGAGCAGGGCGTCGGCGTGCGTTCCGTGTGCGGCGAGCAGACCGGCTTCGCCTACAGCGGTGAAATCAGCTTGCCCGCGTTGCTGGAATCCGCCAGNGCCGCCAGCGCCATCAGCCGCGCTGGGCAGAATGGCTCGGTCAAGGCGTGGAAAACCGCTGCGCCTTCCCGCGCGCTGTATGGGATGGATGATCCGCTCCATTCCCTGACGGAAGAGGACAAAATCGTCTTCCTGCGTGAGATCGACAATAAGGCTCGCGCCGCCAGCCCGTATGTGCAGCAGGTGATGGCCAATATGGTCGCGGTGCATGAAATCATCCTGATCGTGGACGAAAGTGGGCGCATGACCGCCGATATCCGGCCNTTGGTGCGCGCCAACGTTTCCGTCATTGTCGAGCGCAATGGCCAGACGGAAAGCGCCACGGCAGGCGGCGGTGGCCGTTTCAACCTGGATTTCTTCCTGGATGGCGGCAAGGCGCAGGAATACGCCGAAGAAGCGGTGCGCAAGGCGTTGATCAACCTGGATGCCGAGGCGGCACCGGCGGGCAATATGACCGTGGTGCTGGGCAATGGCTGGCCGGGCGTCTTGCTGCACGAAGCCATCGGCCATGGTCTGGAAGGCGATTTCAACCGCAAGGGCACCTCCGCTTTCGCCGGGCGCATTGGCGAGCAGGTGGCGGCCAAGGGCATTACCGTGGTGGATGATGGCACCCTGGAAAAACGCCGTGGCTCCCTCAGTGTGGACGATGAAGGCACACAAACCCAGTGCACCACCCTGATCGAAGATGGCGTCCTCAAAGGCTACATGTTCGACCGCCAGAACGCCGCACTGATGAATACGCAATCAACCGGCAATGGCCGCCGCCAATCCTACGCACACCTGCCGATGCCGCGCATGACCAATACCTATATGCGCGCGGGTCAGCATGCGCCGGAAGAAATCATCGCTTCGGTGGACAAAGGCATTTACGCCGTCAACTTCTCCGGCGGGCAGGTTGACATCACCTCCGGCAAGTTTGTGTTTTCCGCTTCCGAGGCCTACCTGATCGAAAATGGCAAGCTGGGCAAGCCGATCAAGAACGCTACCCTGATCGGCAATGGNCTGGATGTGCTGACCCGCGTCAGCATGGTCGGCAATGACCTGCAACTGGATAGCGGTGTCGGCGTGTGTGGCAAGGACGGCCAAAGTGTGCCGGTTGGTGTTGGTCAGCCTACCTTGCGAGTGGACGGGCTGACTGTAGGTGGAACTGCGACTGCATAAGACTGCGACTGCATAAGGACAAGAACATGATTGAACTGCAAAACCGTTTCGACATCGCCACTGAATTCCAGGCGATGGCCGAACATGTGCTGGAAGCTGCCAAAGCCAAAGGCGCGACTGCGGCGGAAGTTGACATTGACAAGAGCACCGGCCTGTCGGTCGAGGTGCGCATGGGCAAGGTGGACAAGCTGCAATATCACCGTGATCAGGGCGTCAACCTGACTATTTATTTCGGCCATCGCAAGGGTTTCGCCTCCAGCGGCGATTTCTCGAGGCAGGCGTTGGACGATACGTTGGACGCTGCTTGCCGCATCGCCCGTTACACATCCGAAGATGAATACAACGGCCTGGCTGACCCGGAGCATATGGCGACCGACTTTCCCAAGCTGGATTTGTACCATCCGTGGGAGTTGGACGCCGAAATGGCGATCGAAATGGCGTTGCAGGCAGAAACGGTTGCCCGTGAACATGACAACCGCATCACCAACAGTGAGGGTGCTGGCGTCGACAGCCACGCCGGTTTGAGCTTGTACGCCAATAGCCATGACTTCATGGGCGTGCGCCATTCCACCCGCCATTCCTTGAGCTGCGCAGTCGTGGCTCAGGAAGGTGACTCCATGCAGCGCGATTACTGGTATACCGTATCCAGGGTGCCAGGGCATCTGGATTCGGCGGATACAGTTGGGGCGGAAGCCGCGCAGCGCGCCTTGCGCCGTCTGCATGCGCGTTCCCTGTCCACCCGTGAAGCGCCTGTCCTGTTCGCACCGCCATTGGCGCGCGGCTTGGTCGGGCATCTGGTTGGGGCGATCAGCGGCGGTTCGCAGTACCGCAAGGCCAGTTTCCTGCTGAACTCCATCGGGCAGCAGGCGTTTCCGGAATTTGTGCATTTGTATGAAGACCCGTTCATCCGCCAGGGGCTGGGCAGCCGCTTCTATGACAGCGAAGGGGTGGCGACCCAAAAGCGGGATATTGTCAAGGATGGGGTCATCCAGGGGTATTTCCTCGGCAGTTACAGCGCCCGCAAACTCGGCATGCAGACAACCGGCAACGCCAGCGGTGCCAGCAACCTGCTGTTGGCGGATACGGGCGTAGGTTTCGTGGGGCTGCTCCAGCAAATGGGAACCGGCCTGCTGGTGACGGAGCTGATCGGTCATGGCATCAACGGCATTACCGGCGACTACTCACGCGGTGCCGTGGGTTACTGGATCGAGGATGGCATGATCCTGCATCCGGTCGAGGAGGTGACCATTGCAGGCAATCTCAAAGACATGTTCAAAGGGATTGTCGGTGTTGCGGATGATGTGGATGAACGCGGCAATATCCGCACCGGGTGCATTCTGATCGACAAAATGACGATTGCAGGGCAGTGATTTCAGAGGTTGCTGTCTAGCTACTACCCCTCCCCTTGCGGGGAGGATTGGTTTTACTTTGCAAAGGAAACGTATGAGCCAGTTCGAGAATGTCAGTGTCAGCAAAACGGCAAATGTTTATTTTGGCGGTAAATGTATCAGCCATACGGTGACGCTGGCGGATGGCGAGCGCAAAAGCGTGGGGGTTATCCTGCCTTCCACCTTGACGTTCAATACCGGCGCGCCGGAAATCATGGAGTTGCTGCAAGGCCGTTGTCGGGTGCGGCAGGCGGGCAGTGATGAATGGACGGAATATGCTGGCGGGCAATCATTTAGTGTGCCGGGCAATGCGTCCTTCGATATTGAAACGCTTGAAGATTTGCATTACGTCTGCCACTTTGGCTGAGTCATTGCGCTTGATGGTTTATTCACTCAAATGCTGGACGGGGCGGGTAAGGGCATTGTCGTCCAGCATGACCTGATCGTTTTCCAGCTTTAGCCTGCCTTCCACAAACCATTTCACCACCCGCGGATAAATGATGTGTTCTTGCACATGCACCCGCTGCGCCAGCGTTTCTTCCGTATCGCTGGGCAACACCGGCACTTTGGCTTGCATGATGACCGAGCCGCCATCCAGTTCGGGTGTGACGAAATGGACGCTGACGCCGTGTTCATTGGCTCCGTCTTCCAGCACCCGCCGGTGGGTATGGACACCTTTGTACAAGGGGAGCAGGGAAGGGTGGATATTCAGCATCCGGCCTGCGTAATGGCGTACAAAATCCGCTGTGAAAATACGCATGAAACCCGCCAGCACCACCAGGTCGGGCTGGAAGCTGTCGACCCGCTGCTGCAAGGCGCGGTCGAAAGCTTCCCGGCTGTCAAACGTCGTGTGGCTGAGGGTTTCGGCATGAATGCCTGCATCCGCCGCCCGTTGCAGGCCGTAGGCGTCAGTGCGGTTGCTGATGACGGCGGCGATGCGGGCAGGCAAACGTCCTGCCCGGATGGCGTCGATCATGGCTTGCAGGTTGCCGCCGTTGCCGGAAATCAGCACCACCAGGGTTGGCGGCGCTGTTTTTCGTTAATCGACATACTGGACAAAGGGTGTTTCGCTGTCAGCGGCATCCATGGTGCCGATCTGCCACGCCTTGATATTTTCCAGGCGGCAGGCGGCGATGATGTCTTCCATCTGTTCCGCTGGCACAACCAGGATCATGCCTATGCCGCAATTGAAGGTGCGCAGCATCTCGTCTTCCGGCACGCTGCCTTGCTCTTGCAACCAGTTGAAGATGGCGGGGCGTTGCCAGCTGTTGCGGTTAATTTTGGCTTTGGAGCGGGGCGGCAGGACGCGCGGCAGGTTTTCAGTAATGCCGCCGCCAGTGATGTGGGCGATGGCGTGGATGTCGTAGCGGCGCAGCATACNCAGGATGGTTTTGACGTAAATGCGGGTAGGCTCCAGCAAGGTGCGCCCCAAAGTGCTGTCGCCAAAGGNGGTGTCGGGTGATGCGCCGCTGACTTCCAGAATCTTGCGGATCAGNNGGTAGCCGTTGGAGTGGTAGGTGGAAGCCAGGCCAATCAGGACGTCATGGCGGTGCACTTTGGAGTTGTCCACGATATTGTCGCGGTCGACGACGCCTACGCAGAACCCGGCCAGATCGAAATCCTCACCGTGGTACATGCCGGGCATTTCCGCAGTTTCGCCGCCAGACAGGCAGGCACCGGCTTGCAGGCAGCCTTCGGCAATCCCGGCAATGACTTTTCNGGCGGCATCCACATTGAGTTTGCCGGTGGCGTAGTAGTCAAGGAAAAACAGCGGTTCTGCGCCGCTGACCACGATGTCGTTCACACACATGGCCACCAGGTCAATGCCAATAGTGTCGTAAATGCCGCTATCGATCGCCAGTTTCAGCTTGGTGCCAACGCCATCGGTGCCGGAAACCAGGATGGGTTGCTTGTAATGGGAGGGGATCGCCATCAATGCGCCGANACNCCCTAGCCCACCCAGCATTTCAGGGCGCCGGGTGCGTTGGGCGAGCGGCTTGATGCGTTCCACCAAAGTATTGCCAGCGTCAATGTCAACGCCTGCGTCACGGTAGGTAAGGGAGGGTTTGCTTGAATCCATTAAGCCTGTCTCATTGGGCAGCCACAAAGGGCGGATTCTAGCATAGCCACTATTCAGCCGACAGACACAATGGCGGGCAGGCTCCTGAAAAATGCTGGAAATCCGCTGGGGTTTTGATTACTCTATGCCTCCTTCGGAGAGCTGGCTGAGCGGTCGAAAGCGGCGGTCTTGAAAACCGTTGAACTGAAAGGTTCCGGGGTTCGAATCCCTCGCTCTCCGCCATCGATTAGGACTGGGAAGTCCAAAACATCCTGAAACCCGCACCATAGCGGGTTTTTATGCCTGAGTTTGTCCGAACCGTGCGAAAGGGTTGCTAGAAGCCAAAGTATGTTGGGGGTATATTGAGGGTCAACGCTTGGTGGCGTTAGTTGGATTGGACATTTAGCACGGATACAAGGCAGCTAAAATGAAACTGACAGGATGTTGGGCATTGATGGGGTTGGCATTGCTGACTGCTTGTTCGGACAAGCCCGGGAAACGGCGAAACAAGCGTCTTCCTCTCCGGCGCTCCAGACACAAGCGGCTCTGGAAGCTGCCATGTCCCCGGAACAAAAGGCCGCTTTTGAGGCGCAATTGCAGCTCATGCAGTTGCAGCAGCAGATTCTATTAAGCAATCAGGTGATGCAGACGGCGCGGGAGATTAACCGTGAGGCCAGCGACAGCATCCGTTATACGGGCATGACCACTGCCTGCTCCATCAGCGGGAATTGCAGGGTGGAAGTGTACGAATACCCCGTTATTGATAAGTTTTCCCCTGTTGATAATAAACAATCCTGCAATGCAGTTGTGCCGGAACAGGAAACTGGCTAAATTGCGGCTGCTTTTGATTGTTGGGGGAAGTGTTTAATTTATGTCGTTGCCCAAATGGCCTTGGTTGCGTTGGCTATGGTATTTGCCAATGGGAGCCGCATTGTTGCTGGTGGTTTGCTTGCTGGTGTTCCGCTGGGTTCCGGTACCGACTTCGGCTTTTATGCTACAGCAGGATATTGTCGCCATCTTTGACAAGGACACACCATTTGTCCGGCACGATTGGGTGAGCCGNGAGCAGATTCCGCGTCACATGCAACTGGCGGTCATTGCCTCCGAAGACCAACGTTTCGCCGAACACTGGGGAATCGATATGCAGGCGACTTCCGCCGCCATCCATGCTGAACTGGCGGGGCGCAAAACCGGCGGCGGTAGCACGATCACCCAACAGTTGGCGAAAAACCTGTTTTTGTGGGAAGGCCGCAGCTATGTCCGCAAAGGGTTGGAGTGGGTTCTTGCCAGCCTGATCGAAGTTTTCTGGTCAAAAGAGCGGATTCTGGAGGTCTACCTGAATAGCGCCCAGTTCGGCAAAGCGGATTATGGCGTCGGGGCGGCGGCGCAAAACTTGCTGAAAAAGCCGGTGAACCGGTTGAGTGCAGCGGATGCGGCTTTGCTGGCGGCGGTGCTGCCATCCCCTGAACATTACAATGTGGTCAAGCCATCCGGTTATGTGCGTTTTCGCCAGAACCATATTCTGCGCCAGATGCGTTCGATTGGTGGGGCGGCGTATCTGCAGAAGCTGGATTAGGGCAAGATCACTTTCACCGTTTCCGATGGCCGCAGCAGTTCTTTGGCGTCCCGTTTGAAAATGATGTCGAGTTCATAGATGGCACCTTCCGGCTCAATGCGGACAGCCTCCACCCNCTGGCTGTAAACTTTGCCGTTGCGGGTTGCGCCGTTCACCAGAATGCTGGCGGACGAGCCAACCGGGTAACGCCGCAATACATCCGCCGTCACCAGTACGCGNNGTAGCATCTGGTCATCCGGTGCCAGGGAAATGAGAGGCTGATCCTGCTTGCTGGCGAAGATGACCGCACCTTGCCAGACATTGTTGGCGACCACGATACCGGCGAATGGCGCTTTCAGTTCGGTGTGGTCGAAGTCAACCTGTGCAGCTTCCGTCGCCGCTTTGGCGGATTCCATCTCGGATTGGGCAACAGCCTGTTTGAGTTCACTGCCTTTCAGTTCCTCCTCGGCGATCAGGCCACGGTCGAACAGCTCCTGGGCGCGGGTTCTGTCGCGTTCGGCTTCGTCACTGCCCAGTTGGGCACGGGCGATGCGGGCTTTGGCTTCCGTCAGGTCGGCACGTTGCTTGCGCTGGTGCATTTGCAGCAGCACTTCGCCTTGGTTGACATGCTGGCCTGTCGTGACATTGACTTNTTCCACGACGCCATTGTCCACCACCCGCATGTCGACTTTGTGCACCCATTCCAGGCGCCCTTTCAGCTCCAATGCCTGTGCGGCGGCGCTGCCCATCAGCATGAAAGGAAACAGCAGGCAGGCCGGAGCCTGTTTGCTGAACATAACCGGCTTGGATGCTCGCCCTGCATTGGCCATGTTTCGGGAGCCTGGCTTCGGTCTGCCGGTGTGCGAAGTCCACTTCATTCCGCTTTCTCCTCTTCCTGCTTCTTGGCTGCTTTTGGCAAT
The DNA here is from genome assembly GCA_013693955.1 of Candidatus Thiothrix singaporensis. Taxonomy (GTDB): domain Bacteria; phylum Pseudomonadota; class Gammaproteobacteria; order Thiotrichales; family Thiotrichaceae; genus Thiothrix; species Thiothrix singaporensis. The sequence continues at coordinate 896,276 of CP059265.1, forward strand.
GGCCAGACAGGTTTGCCTTGCAAGGCGTTCAATTGAGCCAGCGTCAGCGCCTGGCAAAGCTGGATTTGTTGTTTCTGCAAGCGCGCTTTGCTTTGCTGGGTCATGGCGTCGCCCAGGTCGGCTTTGACTTCTTGTTCGTACAGGGTGCGGCTACGTTCCAGATAGTAATCGCGCCAGAGGATTTCGGCTTCGGCGCGTTGCGCCGCCACTTTGAAAATATCCAGCCGCAGCAGCAATTCGATGAAGGTCTGCCGCAATTCCATGTCAATAACGGAGCGCTCATCGCCACTGGCGTCGCTGCGCCGCTCCGACAACCATTTGTTGCCTTGTTGGCTGGCTTCAATCAGCTTGTCCAACGNGGGTGTTTCGGTCAGGAGGTTGTCAATATCCGGTGGTTTCAGCTCATTCGACAGTTTTTGCGGGTTGTTGATGGCCTGTGCCAATAGCGAACGGGTCAAGCGCAATGAGGCCAGACTGGCGGCGGCTTGCTGGCGGACGATTTGATATTCGGCGTCCAGCTCCGCCACATCCATGTCGGAGAATTCCTTCAAATCCCGTCGGGTGCGGGTACGGTCGAGCGGAATGTAGTAAACCGCCTGGTTCTCATTGTCCCGCGAGGAGCTGGCGTCGGCCAGCAGCACGTCAAAGAAGCGCTGCATGATTGCCAGCCGTTGGCTTTCCAGCGGCGGGATCAGTGTCGGCAATAGCCGGTCGCGTTGGCTGTCGGGGCTGGTGTTGTTGTTATAGGCAAGGTCATGGCAATCCAGGTACAACGGCTGCGGTTCCGGATGGCGCAAGGCGGCCTCCGGCGCAAGTTGGGTGCGCGGATGCCCCTCCGCGTAATTCAATGCCTGCTCAAGGCTGATGGGGTCAGGAATTTCCGCCGCCGCCAATGGTGACGCCAGACTGCCGACAAGGATTGCTATCCAAAGCCGCTTAACCCTTGGCATCATCCGCCTTGAGTGCCGCTTCCGCTTCGTGTTTGTATTTGATGAAAGGCATGTCTTCGTTTTCTTGTCGGCAATGAATTTGCCAAACAGCATGAATTCATTGGCGTCTTTGGTGGCTCCGGTCAGGCGCCCATTTTTCAGCGGCGAGCCGTCCAGGCCGATGAACTGGAAGACGGGTGTGGCGCGGACACGGAATTCCTTCAGGGCGAAATTTTTCTGGGTGATGCTTTCGCCTTTGAAGTCGGTCATCTCCACATCGCCTTCGATGTCCACGCTCACAATGCGGAAATGTTGCTTGAAGTAGTCCTGAATGTCGCTGCGGTTGAGCACGGTGGTTTTCATGCGGTGGCAGAACGGGCATTCCTCCATTTCAAACATGACCAGCAGCGCTTCCTTGCCGTCCTGTTTGGCGGTTTCCAGCTCTTCCTTCATGTCATTGAAGCTTTCGTCGAAGAACAGGCTGACATCCCGGGTTTCAACCTTGCCTGTGTCGCCTGCTTCGGCAGTTTTGTCCGCTGGCTTGGCGTCCGCGCCAGCGGTTGCGCCCACATCGGTGCTGGATTTGTCATCGGCTGGCTTGTCGGCTGCGGAGACGCTGGCGGCTTTGTCGGCCTCGGCTGGTTTTTCTTCCGCAATAGCGACGGACGTGGAAATGCTCAACGCCATGAGCGTGGTCAGCAAAATCGTGCGTAACACTCTGTAATCCTCCTCAAGATTATGTGCCTGCGAACGTTCGTTTATATTTCGTATGCTAGGGGTAAACCCAAGCGTATTCAAGCAGGGAACGTTATTGCTGTTAAATTAATGGGGCAACGCAAACCACAGCACGGCGGGGATGATGAGCAGGCTGGCGAGGTTGCCCAGCAAGACGATGGAGGCGACCCGTTGCGGCTCCTGCTGGTATTGTTCCGCCACCAGCACATTCAGCACCGCCGGTGGCAATGCAGCAANAATCAGTAATTGCGCATGTTGGGCAGGCTCCAGCGACAACAAGGGGCTGATAAGGAAAACACAGGCGACGCCAGCGGCTGGCCCAGCAATCGCGCCGAATGTGCCCAGTTTCCAGTCATGCAGGTTGACATCCAGCAGCCTCACACCCAATGAAAACAACAGCAGCGGAATCGACACCTGCCCCAGCAGTTTGACGGTGTTCGCCAACGCCTCCGGCAGCGTGACATGCAGGCTGCTGCACAACAGGCCGAGCAGGGTGGCCTGGATCATTGGCATTTTCAGCAGGCGCAACGGTTTGGTGTGGTGATCCAGGATGTAAAAGCCGACGGTGAAATGCAGTGCCATTTCGATAATGAACAGCACCACCGCCGCCTGCAACGCCTGTTCCCCGAAGGCGAACAGCACCAGCGGAATGCCCATGTTCCCCGAATTATTGAACATCATCGGTGGCAGGAAGGTTTTCAGGTTGATGCGCAACAACCACGCCAGCGGCCACAGCAACAGGCCGGAACCCAGGATGACCGCCACGCCGCCAACCGCCAGGTCGCGGAAGGCCAGGAAGTCGAAAGGCTTGTCCATCAACANCCAGAACACCAGGAACGGGGCGAAGAAATCCATGTTCAGCCGGTTGACCACCGCCATGTCCGGGCGGTGCCGGTAGCCGTAGGCGGCACCCAACGCGGCGCAGGCGAACACTGGGAAAATGATGCCCAGGATGCGCAGGGGGCGTCAAGCATGGGGGCTCAGAATTCCTTCACCCAGTTGACCCGGTTTTGGCCGATGGTCCAGTGGCTACNCTGTGCGCCCGCCAGCGCGCCCAAGGCGTCCCATGCCAGATCCTTGCCGCTGAAATCATTGCCGTCTTGCTGGCTGTCGATCACTTCCTTGAGGATGCCAGGTGCCAGCGCCCAACCAAACGCCTGGGCGCGGTCATGGGTCTGGGAATAGGCGGCGATCCCCAATACGGCAGAGACGGCGAAATGCAGTTGTTTGTCTGNGCCTGTCCACTCATCCGCTATCGCGCCGAGGGGGAACAAACAAAACACGGCGGGCAGCGCGCTCGCCAACAAACGGGAGGGTTTGGTCATGGTTCCTGCTTAATCAGTAATCCGGATCGCCATTACATCACAAGGCACGCCCTTGAGGGTAGCTTCCGCCGTGGAGCCCATGAAGCCCAGCACGCTTTTTTGCCGCTGTTGCCGACGACAACCGGTCAATGCCTTTGTCCTTGACAAATTGGATGATGGCTTCGCTGGGTTTGCCGCTGGTGTGGATGGTTTCCAGCGCCGCGTTGATGGGGACGCCCAGATCCGTGGCGAGCTTGCGCAGTTTGTCCGTCGCCATGACTGTCTGCTTTTGCTTCATTTCCTGGCTCATGCCAAGTTTTTGCGTGCCGCCAAAGGCGACATTGCCAAGGGAAATGTCTTCCAGCACATTCAGCAGTGTCAGGCGGGCGCTGTAGTAATTCGCCAGTTCATTGGCGCGGGTGATGATGGCGTCGGTGATCCGGGTGAAATCCACGGGCACAAGGATGTGTTCATAGGTATGCATGAGGGGCTTCTCCTGGGGTGCTGTTGAGCTTTCATCATGGGTGAGTTAAGGGCGCTCAGGAATGATGTAGGTCAACTTTTTCATGAGCCGCCTGCGAATCATGAAAGTTGTGGGCTGGCGGGCTTATCTCACAATTTGCTGGGGAATCCATTACACTGGGGCATTGTTGTCCGCTGGAGGAGAGAGGAGCGTGGAGAAGTTATCCAGCCCGTTGAGGCATGGGCTGTTGATGGTGTTGGCGTGCCTGTTGTTGGCGGCAGCCCTGCCGGTGTGGAGTGAACCGGAACCGGCCAAGGCCGCCGAGGCGACTTTGATTTCGACGATGGCAGCCTGACTTCTGAACAGGCGTTCGCCATTGGCCAGCCCTCCCTGGAAGGTGATGTGCTGAAGCTGAATTGGGTCATTGCGCCTGACCACTACCTGTACAAGGACAAGTTCTGNGTCAAGGTGTTTGAGCCGAAAGGCGTCACGGTTGGGGAGCCGCAACTGCCAGACGGCGAGGTCAAGCAGGACGAATATTTTGGCCGGATTGAAGCTGTCCACAATTATGCGGAAATCCGCCTGCCGGTGAAGCGCGCCAGCGCAGGCAAGGCAGGCAGCTTCCTGCTGGAGCTGGGTTGGCAGGGTTGCGCGGAAAACGTGCTGTGCTATCCGGCAGAGCTGAAGGCATACAAGGTCAGCCTGCCCGCACCCCAAGCCGGGCAACAGCCGAGCGTGCAATGGGTGGAAACCCAGGTTCCCGAAGCGGTGGCCGAGGCGACGCAACCGGGCGGGGCTGCGCTCTCCGAACAGGATCAGATCGCCGCCAAGCTCGCGGGCGGCAATACCTTGCTGACCCTGCTGGGTTTTCTGGGCTTTGGGCTGCTGCTGGCGTTCACGCCGTGCGTCTTTCCGATGATCCCGATCCTGTCCGGCATTATTGTCGGGCAAAAGGACTTGAACCCACGCAAGGCGTTTTTCCTGTCACTGGCCTACGTGCTGGCGATGGCGCTGACCTATACGGTGGCGGGGGTATTGGCCGGGCTGTTTGGGCAGAATTTGCAGGCCATGTTCCAGAACCCGTGGGTGTTGGGGGTGTTCAGCGCCATTTTCGTGCTGCTGGCGCTGTCCATGTTCGGTTTTTATGAGTTGCAGATGCCATCCGCCATCCAGAGCCGCCTGAACAACCTCAGCAACCGGCAGGAAGGCGGCAGCCTGATCGGCGTCGCCATCATGGGCGCGTTGTCGGCGCTGATCGTNAGAGTATGCGTGGCCGCACCGCTGGCTGGAGCGCTGATTTACATCGGCCAGACCGGGGATGCGCTGCTGGGCGGGCTGGCGTTGTTCGCGTTGAGCATCGGCATGGGGATTCCGTTGTTGCTGGTTGGCACATCCGCTGGCCAATGGCTGCCGCGCGCCGGTGCGTGGATGGAGGCGATCAAGGCGGTGTTCGGCGTCATGCTGCTGGCGGTCGCCATTTGGATGCTGGAGCGTGTTTTGCCGGAACCGCTCGCCTTGCTGCTGTGGGCGGCGCTGTTTGTGATTTCGGCCATTTTCCTCGGCGCGCTGGCNCATTTGCCGGAAGACAGCAGCGGCTGGCGTAAATTCAGGAAAGGGGTGGGAATCCTGCTGTTGCTGTATGGCAGTTTGCTGATGGTCGGCAGCGCCACTGGCAAAGGCGACCTGTGGCAGCCGCTGCGGGGTCTGGCGCTGACGCAGGCGGGCGCGGAGGCGGCGGAACTGCCGTTCCGCACGGTGACGACGCTGACGGATTTGCAACAGGTCATCCAAAGCGGCAAAGGCCAGCCCGTTATGGTTGATTTCTACGCCGACTGGTGCGTGGTCTGCAAGGAAATGGAAAAGTACACGTTTCCTGACCCCGCCGTGCAGGCGCACTTGCGCAACGTCATCCTCATCAAGGCGGATGTCACCGAGAATTCCGCCGCCGCCAAGGAATTGCTCAGTCATTTCGGCATTGTCGGNCCGCCCGCCATCCTGTTTTTCGGCAAGGGCGGCGAGGAGCTGAAGCAATACCGGCAGGTCGGGTTCATGCCTGCGGAAGCCTTCGCCAGCCATCTGGGCAAGGCGTTGCAGTGACGCTGGGTATTTGCTACTCCATCAGGTTCACCGCGAAGCCACGCGCGCGCAGCGTTTCGGTGCGGTGTTGCAGGAAACGCTGGAACTCCGGCTGCCAGCGGTAGGCACCGGAGATGACGTAATCCATCGCGCCGTGCAGGTGGTAGGTTTTCAGGTAAGCCTCGGTGCGGAAAACTTCCTTGCCGTCGGTGTCGAAAAACACCAGGCTGGGCGTGTACTTGATTTCCAGCGCCTTCGCCCACTCGCTGGCGGGCATGTCCTTGCCATCCGGGGTTTGCAGCTTGTCGCCGGAATTGATGTCCGCCACGGCGACATCCAGATTGCTGAGGGCATAACCGACTTCCGGGCGGGTGAGGATATCCCGGTGCAATTCGTCGCAGGCGTCGCACTCGGCCTGCTCGAAAATGACCAGCAGCGGACGCCCGCTATCCTGGCGGCCATCTTTCAGCTTCAAGGNGGAGGGCAGGCTATCGGCGATGACGCGNNGGGTTCAGTCTGTGCGGTTTTTGGACGCTGGCAGGCTGGCGTAATACTCACGGAAGCCGCCTTCCCGTTCGTGTTTGCCCGCGACGTAATCCAGCGCCAGCTCAAACTTGTCCGGCGCATAGTAGCCATTGACGCGCAGCGCCACCTTGCCTGTTTCATCCAGGAACAGCAGGGTCGGGGTGTATTGCACCTTCAGAGCGGCGGCGAAGCCCTTTTCGGTGGCCGCCTTGCCATCCAGGTCGGTCACATCCCGGTCGCCCCACATATTGATGGCGATGACATCGAAATGTTGTTGGGTCTTGTCGGCGATCGCCTGCTTGCCGAAATCCTCTTTCAGCAGTTTGGCGCAGTACGGGCAGCCGTCCTGATAGAAATACAGGATCAGGCGTTTGCCAGCGGTGCTTGCCTCTTTGAGGTCGTCACGGATGTCGAGGAACGATTCCTTGAACCAGGCTGGCTTTTCCTCATAGCCAGGGTGAACCATACCAGGGGCGAGGCTGGCGGGTGAAGCGGCGGGCGGCTCCTCCGCCCATACAAAGCTGCTAAACAGGAGTAAGGCAAGCGCTAGGGCGTATTTCATAATAAAGTCTCCTCCACGGCGATATTAACTATAAAATTATTAAGTTATGAAAAAGTCTAGCACTCCGGGTTAGCTTTATATATTAGCCCTAATAATGTGGCCAGCACCGGCATCTGTATGCCGATGGTTGGGTTTCGACTCATCCAAGCCGTATCGACAATTCCACATCCTCGGCAAACGGTATGGACAGGTAGCCGCTGTCAGGTGCACGCATACGCGCCAGGTAATCAGGGCTGTAGTCCGCATTGTCGGCGATGATCAGCGCACCAGGCCGCAGGCGACTTTCCACCAGCGCCAGCACGTCGGGGTAGAGCGCCTTGGCACCGTCGAGCAGCAACAGGTCGATGGATGCAGGCAGATCAACCGCCAGCGTCTGGAGGGCGTCGCCTTCACGGATTTCCACCAAATCCGCCAGACCACCTGCGGCCAGATGNNCGCGCGCTTTTGCGACCTTGGATGGCTCGAATTCACTGCCAATCAGGCGGCCACCGCCGTTGTCACGCAGCGCGGCGGCCAGATGCAGGGTCGAGATGCCAAACGAGGTGCCGAATTCGACAATGTTCTGCGCACAACTGGAGCGCGCCAGCATGTACAGCAATGCGCCGGTTTCGCGCGACACCGGCAGCCAGAGGTCTTTCAGCCGCCCGTAGAAGTCGAGGTATTCGGTCTTGCTGTGCATCAGGCGTTCGCGTTCGGCGGGTGAGATGCTGGTAAAGGCCGAGCTGTTTGTCGCATCAGCTTGTTGAAAGAGTTGATCCAGCAGATTTGCAAGCGGTGCAGTCGTCAATGTTGTGTTCATGAAATTACTCCAATACGAGGTTAAGCATCGTGTGATGCGAGGTTTAAATGTGAATGATTCGTCGCGTTAATAGTATGTGACGGATGGTTCGCATTCGCTATTCGCTTACTGTATTGGGTGTACGCACTGCTATGTAATCATGCTATAAGTGATAGATTTTATTGTGAAAATAGTTGGAATGTGCGCGAGTGGCAGGGCTTGTTGCAGTGACAAGGGAAGCCTCTATTCAGGTTTTAACGCCTGTTTCTTGGTTTGCCAGCATTGTGATGTAGGCGCAAAACATATCAGCCATGGCATCGGCGCAACGTTTGCTGTCTTTGGTGGAATAAGGGGNCTCCGAGAAATTCTTGCCTACCTCGGTCAAGGTTTCGACGATCAGGTTGCCTGCCATTTCACGCGTTTGATGGGAAGCCTGGGGCAAGGCTTCCTGCATGAACTGCTCAAATATCGCGTCACTTTCCGCCATGATTGCCTGTGCTTCCGGCGTATTCCAATAGAGGGNGGTAGCATCGTCAAGCGCACCGCGTATTTCGGATTCGTCACATTCCGATTGGATGAATGCGTGGACAAGAATGCGCAGGCGCTCAAGCGGCGGTTTGTGGGTGTCGGCTAAAATGTCGCGGCACATTGCGGTGGTCTGCTTCCATTCATCGCTTTGCAGACGAAACAGAATAGCGGCCTTGTTTGGAAAATACTGATAGAGCGAGCCGACACTGACCCCTGCTTTTTCTGCCACACGCGCCGTCGTAAAGCGTGCAGCACCTTCCTTCACCAAAACCTGAACAGCTGCCTCCAACACGGCTTCCATGAGCGCGTTTGAGCGGGCTTGTTTTGNGATTTTTCTTAAAGAAATCTGAGGATTGGCGTGTTTGCTCATAAGCGCTTCCAGAATGCGAATCGAAAAAGCTGGCGAATCCTTTATAGTGTAAAAATGAAAATATGAACAATCAATCAGATTTCAACTGTCTAAAACTAACATGGAAAGGGACATCAATATGTTTGGAATATCTCCACTTGGCTGGGTACATACACTCGGCAGTTTGCCCGCCATTCCCGCTGCCATCTATATGCTTGCGCGTAATGGCCGCATTGTGCCCCGGTCAGGCTCTGGTTTGGTGTATTTCATCTCCATGCTTATCGGTGCCTCGACAGTATTTCTCGTGGCGCACCAGCCGGTAAGCTATGTATTTGGGGTTCTGACGCTTGTCCTACTGCTGCTTGGCTATGGCGTTGGGCATACCACAGTGCTTGGGCGCGCAACAAAATACGTAGAAACCATTTGCTTAAGCCTGACCGTATTTTTATTGATGCTCCCGTCTGTCACCGAAACACTGACTCGTGTACCGGATGGCCACCCCTTAGTCACAGATTTGAACTCGCCATTGCTACATGTGGCTCAGGGTGGCCTTTTGCTTATGCTTATCGTTGGCCTGATAGCTCAGATCATGTCTTTGCGTAAGCAAAGATAGCTTGAGATGCTGTTGATCGAAGTCTTTTAGCCGTAGCGCCCGTCCACGCGCGGTTTGACCAGCATTGGCGCGTAACTCCACACAAACAGCCCGAAGGCGGCGATCCACAGTAATTGCGCGCTCAGGATCCATTCCCCATAAAACTCCGGCACCAGCCAGATATTCAAGACCCGGATGAAGGCGGCGCTGAACAATACCANGAACACCACGATCAGGATTTGTGGCGGATCAAACACATCGCGCCCGCTATGCCCCAACGCCACCCGCGCCATCATGCCCAGCGTCATCATGCCGATGCCGCCCACGGCGAAAGCGTGGATACCAATCCACGGCGAAACGCCCGCCACGGCGGACAGGAACTTGAACAGGAAACCCGCCACCAGCCAGCCGTAAGCCATGTACAACACCCACAGCAACGGCTTTTCCCAGATATTGGGATGGTGCCAGCCAACCATGCGGAATGCGTGGAACGGCACCAGCGCCAACGCCAGCAGGGCGGCCAGCATCTGCGCCATTTCATTGCCTGAGCTGATGGCGATGACATCCGCCAGCGCAAAACCCAGGAACAGGATCAGGCTGAAACGGTCGACCCACACGTCATTTTTCGCTTCAAACGGGCAACCGACGCCGCGCTCGATGAAAAACGGGATCACCCGCCTCCCCATGGTGAAGACCAAGCCCAAAATGATATAGAAACCAGCGTACAGGCCAACCTTGACACCTATCGGCCAGTAACCCAGCAGGCCGAGGTAGAACACGATATTGGCGGGGATCAGCAGGGCGATCTTGCCGCCGATGGCGCTTTGGTTCCACTGTTTGGNCCTGATTACCGGGCGAGCGATTTCATAGGTAAGCCAGCATAGGAATACGCTATCGGCCAGCGCTGCCAATGGCAGCAGGCCGGTAAATGGCAGCAACCTCGCCAGCAGCCAGACCAGCGCCAGCAACAGGAGAGGGCGGCCATGGATGGTCTGAATATTGGTCANGTTTTTCACCGCAGTCAGCAGGAAACCGGCACCTACCGCCACCGCATAACCAAACACCATTTCATGCGCGTGCCACAAAGTCGCCGGGTAAGCGGCGGGCAGCAGCGGCCAGCCGAAATGGTAAATGCCGAGCCAGAGGAACATGGCGATAACGGCGAACAGCCCGGCGGCCAGGANAAACGGGCGGAAACCGAGATGGGAAAGGGCGTATTTGCCGGTGTAGGGCTTTTCAATGGTCAGCATATGACTTCCTGTCGGTAGCGGGTTGTCAGGAAAAACGGGGTTATGGAATCAGGGCGCAGTTTATCAGAACTGCATTATGCATGTTGTATGCCATGGAATAATTTATGATGCAGGTTTCGCCGGAACCATGAGGCCGTCATGCCCAACCTGTTTGCCGCCATTCCCGCCGATCTGCCGGAGGAATGGTTTGAAACCCTGCTGGAGTCTGCCGCCGTCAGGATTGAACGCATCGTCTCGCGTGGGCATGTCACGCCGCCGGGCGACTGGTACGACCAGGATCAGGATGAGTGGGTTCTGCTGTTGCAGGGCGAAGCAAGGCTGGCGTATGCCGACCGGGAAGCGGAGCTTTGCCTGCAAGCGGGGGATCATGTGCTGATCAGGGCGCATGAACGGCACCGCGTCGCCTTTACCGCCACGGATCAGGACACTATCTGGCTGGCGGTGTTCCTGAATGCAGCTGGGCAGGAGTAGGGGGCATGGAGCTGCTGTTAACCTTGTTTGCCGTCGCCATGCTCGCGGGTTGGGTCGACTCCATTGGCGGAGGCGGCGGCCTGATCAGCATTCCCGCCTTGCTGTGGGCGGGTTTTTCGCCACTGGAGGCGCTGGCGACCAACAAATTGCAGGCCAGTTTCGGTTCCTCGACCGCCACGCTGAATTACGCCCGCCACGGGCTGGTGGATGTGAAAGGCCAGCGGCTAACGGTGGCGCTGACATTCCTCGGTTCCATGGGCGGCGCGCTGATGGTGCAGCAGATTGATTCTAGCCTGCTGGAAAAGGCCATTCCGGTGCTGCTGATGCTGTTTGCGCTGTACTTCCTGTTGTCGCCGAAGATCAGCGACCTGGATCGGCAGCAGCTGATTTCGCCGCTGGTGTTCGCCCTGACGGTCGGGTTCGGGGTAGGCTTTTATGACGGCTTTTTCTANCCCGGTACAGGCACGTTTTTCACCATGGGTTATGTGGCTTTGTTGGGGTTGGGGCTGCCGAAAGCGACCGGGAACACCAAGCTGTTGAACTTCACCAGCAATTTCGCCGCGCTGCTGCTGTTTGCTCTGTCCGGGCATATTGTCTGGAAGGTGGGGTTGGCGATGGGTGCCGGGCAGATGATCGGCAGTTATATCGGCTCGCATATGGCAGTCCGGCACGGGACGCGCCTGATCCGCCCGGTGCTGGTGGCGGTGTCGGTGCTGATGTCGCTCAAGCTGCTGCTGGATTAGGGGTTGTGCCCTGGGCAACTGAGCGTGATGATGCGGCTGATGGTTTTCCTGCCATTGGCGAAGGCTTCCAGACGGGCGGTTTTGCCAAGCACGGCTTTGGGAATGCTGATGTCAAGATGGCCGTCGGTAATGTCGCGCGAACCCATCGGGCGGGTGTCGATATACCAGTCCAGGCGGTCGATGTTGACGGTGGTGACCAGCAGTTTGCAGCGTCCGCCGCTGGCGTGGATTTGCGTTTGCAGGCTGTGGCGGACGGCTCCGGCCAGCAAGGTGGCGGCGTGGTTGATCAGGTCGGCGTTGTTTTCCAGCAGGTCGTGGCAGGTCATGTAATGGCGGGCGTCAGGTTCAACGCCGAAATCTTCCAGCGGCATCCCGCTGTTGCCTTGGGCGCGCAACATGCGGCGGGCGGAAACCCGGAAATCGGCGTAACGCGGCAGGGCTTCCAGCCGGGGCAGGTCGGCGGTGGCGACGTCGGCAGGGATGGCGGAGGCGAGCTTGCGCAACAGGTAATGGCTCCAGACATTGGTGCCGCCCGCGCCGGTATTGTCATCCACCCCGAGGATTTTGCCGATATTGTGGTCTTGGAACCCGGCGGCGAACATGTCAGTGGCGCTGTAGCACAGGGCGTCTGTGACCAGCACGATCGAGCCGCTGTAAACCTGGCCGAGGTTGTTGGCTTCTTCCACGCTGGTCAGGCTGTGGGCGGTGGAATACAGCGAGCCGCTGGCGGGTGCCTGATCCAGCGACGGCTTCCACGGCGTCAGGTCGATGTCGGGCGCTACGGTTGACGGCGCATTGTACTGGCACAGCGCACGGATGAAAGCGCCAGTGCGGAACTGCGCCTTTTCCGGTTCGATCGGGTGCGGGGTCAGCAGTTGCAACAGGCGTTCCGCCATGCTGATGTAGCCACCCGCGTTGCCGCGCACGTCCAGGATCAGCCCGTCCTGCGGCAATTCGTACAGCAGGCGGATGATTTCCGAAATGAAAATTTCCGGCTGNNCGGCCACAAAGCTGAAAATGCGCAGGTAGGCGAACCTACCAGNCGGCGTTGTCACCGGCCGGGCGCGGATGACGGCGGGCAGGATGGTTTCCAGCGCGCCTTCCAGGGCGAAACGTTCGGTGTTGTCCTGCAATTGTTCCGCCCGCCAAGCGTCAGGGGCGTACAGGATTTTGCGGTAGTGGTTGATGCGCCCGATTTTCAGGTAGTTGCCTAGTTGGGAAACGGCGTGCAGCGTTTCAGCTTCGGCTTCCAGCGGTGGCAGGCCGTCTTCATCGGCAGGAGGCATGTGTTCAAACAGCCACCATTCAAATTCGATGTTGTTGGCCTGCCCATTGGCGTCGCGGTAGGCAAGGCGGATGATGTCCTCATCCGGCGGCAGGCTGGTCGCCAGTGGGCGGATGGTCAGGGCGCTGAGGCCGATGGCGAAGCGTGCGGCGTGGTTGCCGCCTGCTTCACGCGCGCCATTGAGACGGATGGCTTCGGCGAGGGGCAGGCCGTTCCAGCGGGTGACTTCCACACCCTTGACGAAATCCGGGTGGTGGAAATCCGCAAACAATTTGCTGACGATATAATGGGGTTGGCGTTGGTCGTCGAAGCATTCTTCCAGCAGGAACGGCAGGAACGCCGTCATATTCCGGTAGGGTTGCGGCAGGATGTAGTTGGTGTGCAAATCATGCACATCGTTGAACACGCCCAGCAATTCGCTGTGGAACTCCAGTTCGCTGGTGGCGATTTCATCCTTGGGGTTTTCCAGCCGGTATTGCAGCAGCGCCAGCCGTTGCACCGGGTCAATGCCGTACAGCGCCTTTTTCATGTGCAGATGGACGTAAACATGTTCCAGCAACAGTTTGGCCTGACTGAGCAGCAGGCGTTTCTCCGCCAGCGTCAGCCCGGCGTTGTCAGGCAGGGCGACGCGCAGGCGCGCATAGCGTGGGGCGGGCGGGGGATGTCCAGCAAGGTGCTGTCGTCTTCCGGCAGCTGGTCGTCAGCAGAAGACACGGACATTGGCCTACCTCTTTTGTCGCGCTTCTTGCGCTCTTTGATGACGTGGCCGAGCAGCCGCTGGCGCTTGTGTTCCTGGCGTGGCGTCAGGGTGTTGCGCTTGCCCTCGTAAGGGTTTTCGCCCGCCTTGTATTCGACGCGCACCTGCGTGCCGGTCAGCTTCAGCGTCTGGCGGAAATAGTTGGTCAGGTAGCGGGTGTAGCTGTCCGGGACGTATTCGGTGCGGTTGCCGTGGATGATCAGGCGGAACGGGTTGCTGCCGCCCTGATGGGCGTAGCGCAATTTGATGCGTTGGCCACGGGTCAGCGGCGGTTGGTGCTGTTGCACCGCCATTTCCAGAATCCGGGTCAGGCGCGAGGTCGCCACTTTCAGCATGGCGGATTCGTAGGCGCGTTTTATCGCCGCGTATAACAGGCCGACATTGGAGCCATGCAGGGCGGAAATGAAGAACACCTCGGCGAAATCCAGCACGAACGGCAGTTTGACTTCGACCTGTTGTTTGATCCAGTCGCGCTGGTCGGATTCCAGCCCATCCCATTTGTTGACGGCGATGATCAGGGCGCGNNGCGCTTCCAACGCCAACCCCAGCAGGTGGGCGTCCTGGTCGGTGATGGCATCGTGCGCATCCACCAGCATGACGACGACGTGCGCCCGCTGGATGGCGTCCAGGGTCTTGATGATGCTGAATTTCTCGACGGCTTCATCGACGCTGCGACGGCGGCGCACCCCGGCGGTGTCGATCAGGGTGTAAGCTTGCCCGCCGCGCTCGAATGGGATGAAAATGCTGTCACGGGTGGTGCCCGGCTGGTCAAAGGCGATCACGCGCTCTTCGCCGAGGATGCGGTTGATCAGGGTGGATTTGCCGACATTGGGGCGGCCAATGAAGGCGATCTTGATGCCGCCGTCTTCCTCCTCCTCTTCCTCCTGGAACTCCGCGCCAAGATGGTCGAGGATGCTGTCGATCAGGGCGGTGACCCCGCGCCCCTGGGAGGCGGCGATCATGTACACTTCGGTAAAGCCGAGGGCGTAGAATTCCGCTGAAGCCTGATCCGCATCCACGCCGTCGATTTTGTTGACCAGCAGGAAGACCGGCTTGCCGGTCTGGCGGATGTCGCGGGCGATCTGTTCATCGGCGGCGGTCAAACCCTGCCTGCCGTCGACCANGAACAGGATGGCGTCGGCTTCGGCGATGGCGGCGCGGGTCTGTTTGGCCATGTATTCGTCAATGCCGCTTTCTTCACCGCTCAGGCCGCCGGTGTCGATCAGCATGTAGCCGCGCCCATGATGGTCGCCTGCGCCATACTTGCGGTCGCGGGTCAGGCCGGGGAAATCCGCCACCAGCGCGTCACGCGAGCGGGTCAGACGGTTGAACAGGGTGGATTTGCCGACGTTGGGGCGGCCAATCAGTGCCAGAACGGGTTTCATGGTATAAATCAGGTCAAAGCATCACTTGAAGGCGGCTAGGATAGCATTATTTGAGGAGAATTCATGAATTATTGCAGCGAATGTGGCGCTCCTGTGGCGCTGAAAATTCCNCCTGGCGATGACAGGTTGCGCCATGTTTGCGACGCCTGTGGCACAGTCCATTACCAGAACCCGAAAATCATTGCGGGGGCGTTGCCAGTGTGNGGGGATCAGGTGTTGCTGTGCCGCCGGGCGATTGCGCCGCGTTACGGCCTTTGGACGTTGCCCGCCGGTTTCATGGAAAACGGTGAAACCACTGAGCAGGCCGCCGCCCGCGAAGCGCATGAAGAGGCCAACGCCCGGTTACGGGATTTGCACCTATATACCGTGATCAGTATTCCGTATGTCAGTCAGGTTTATATGATTTACCGTTGCGAACTGGAGGCGGATGATTTTTCNCCCGGTGTGGAAAGTCTGGAAACCCGCCTGTTTCATGAGCACGAAGTCCCTTGGGAGGCGCTGGCTTTCCATTCGGTGTACAAGACGCTGGAGTGTTTTTTCAGCGACCGCCAGCGCGGTGAATTCCCGGTGCACAACCTGGCGTTTCTAACGCCCCGGCCACCAGGCTAACGGCTTTTCCACCCGGATCAGCCGGGTGCCGGAATGGCGGTCGTTCCGGCCAGCTTATCCCGGTCGGTCAGGGAAACCAGAAAGCCGATTCCCAGACTGAGCCAGCAAACGGCTGACCAGAGGAAGCGGAGGGAAGCCTGCTGTTGGCTGATGGGTTGGTTGTCCGCGCCCACGACCTGGATTTTCCAGGCGCGCATCCCCAGCGTTTGCCCGCCATGTGTCCAGAACCAGGTGAAAAAGCCGTAAGCCAACGCCAGATAAAGCAATACCATCAAGAGGTCAGGCAATTTGACGCCGGTTATTTTGCTGAACAGGACAGCGATGACACCAGCGACGATGACGATGCTGAAGCCTGCCAACACGGTGTCATAGATCATGGCACCGAGGCGGCGGAGCAGGGAGGCGGTTTCAATACTCATGCCAATACTGTGTTGCGTAGTCAAATAATTAACCCTGTATCTTCGTAAATGTCTTCCAGTGTCAGATACGCCGCAGTGTCCCCGCAAGCCATTTCCAATACTTCAGTATTTTCCAGTAGGGCATATTCCCACTGGTTGTCAGTATTGCGGCGATAGTATTCGACCTGGACTTTTTCCGGTGAAATCAGCAGGTAATAGCGCAGACTGGCGACCCGCTGATAATTGATGAGTTTCTCGCGCCGGTCGGTATTGTTGGTGGAAGGGGAAGACACTTCGGCGATGACGCAGGGCTGTTCACGGAAATATCCTCCCACATTGTCATCAGGATTGCAGCACAGCATCACATCGGGATAGTAGAAATACCGCCCGTTTTCCAACCGCAGCTTCATATCGCTTTGATAGGTGACACACGCAGTAGACCGGGTTTGACGCCGTAAATGGAAAAACACGTTGCCCGTGACACGGTTATGCCTGTCTCCCGCACCAGCCATTGCATAGATTTGCCCATCTACGTATTCGTGCCGGATTTCCCCGTCATTTTCAAAAGCGAGGTATTCGGTTTCGGTTATGTAATGCAACGGTTGTGGCTGTGACATCGTGCTGCTCGAATTCATGCTTCAGGCAAGCATAGCACCCTATTTCCCCTCCAGAAAATTCCGCAGCATGTCATGCCCGTACTGGGTGAGGATGGATTCAGGGTGAAACTGCACGCCTTCCACCGGCAAGGTTTTGTGGCGCACACCCATGATCTCGTCCAGCTTGCCATCTGCCGTTTCCGTCCAGGCGGTAATTTCCAGGCAGTCCGGGATGGTTTCCTGTTCGATCACCAGAGAGTGGTAACGGGTGGCTTCAAATGGGCTGGGCAAACCGCTGAACACGCCAATAGCTTTGTGGTGGATCATGGAGGTTTTGCCGTGCATGATTTCCTTGGCGTGGATGATGTTGCCGCCGAATGCCTGCCCGATGGACTGGTGCCCAAGGCATACGCCCAGAATCGGAATTTTGCCCGCAAAGCGCAGCAGGGTGGGAATGGAGATGCCTGCTTCCGTCGGCGTGCAGGCCGGGGAAAGCACGATTTTGTCAGGGGCGATGGCGTCGATCGCTTCCACCGGAATTTCGTCGTTGCGCACCACCTGTACGTCTGCGCCCAGCTCACCCAGGTATTGCACAAGGTTGTAGGTGAAGCTGTCGTAGTTGTCGACCATCAATATTTTCATGGTTCACCTCCTCACTTGTGTTTGCCNGTTGAGGCCGGAAAGCGCGGCGCTGGCGGCGTGGAAGACCGCACGCCCCTTGTTCATGGTTTCCTCCCATTCGAGGTCGGGAACGGAGTCGTAGACGATGCCCGCGCCCGCCTGGATGTGCAGCACATCATCTTTGATGACGGCGGTGCGGATGGCGATGGCGGTGTCCATATTGCCGTTCCAGGCCAGATAGCCGACCGCGCCGGAGTAGACGCCGCGCTTGACCGGCTCGAATTCGTCGATGATTTCCATCGCGCGGATTTTGGGCGCGCCGCTGACGGTACCGGCGGGGAAGGTGGCGCGCAATACATCCATGGCATCCAGCCCCGGCAGCAGCTTGCCGGTGACGTTGGAGACGATGTGCATGACGTGCGAATAACGTTCCACGATCATCTTGTCGGTGAGTTTGACTGAGCCGATTTCACTGACGCGCCCGGCATCATTGCGGCCAAGGTCGATCAGCATCAGGTGTTCGGCGATTTCCTTCGGGTCATTGAGCAGCTCGGTTTCCAGCTCCAGATCGCGCTGGTCGGTTTCGCCGCGTTTGCGGGTGCCTGCAATGGGTCTAACCGTGATCACATCGTCTTCCAGCCGCACCAGGATTTCCGGCGAGGAACCGACGATGTGGAAATCGCCCAGATTGAGGAAATACATGTACGGCGACGGGTTGAGGCGGCGCAGGGCGCGGTACAAATCCAGTGGCGGCGCTTCAAACGGGATGCTCATGCGCTGCGACAGCACCACCTGCATGATGTCGCCTGCCTTGATGTATTCCTTGGCGGCGACTACCGCGTCCTTGAAGCCTTGCTCGGTGAAGCCGGAAACAAAATCGCTTTCGTCGACATGTTTGGCTTTAGGGGCAGGCCGATATAGGCGGCGGGCTTCCTGTAGCTGACGTTCCAGTGTGTCCAGCCGTTGCTGCGCCTGCGGGTATCCGCCTGCTTCGGCCAGCACGATCAGGTGCAGTTCACCGCGCAGGTTGTCGAAAACCACGACCTCATCCGACACCATCAGCACAATGTCAGGTGTGCCGATCGGGTCTGGTTTGTCNNGCGCTCTGGCTCAGTTTTTCTCGATGTAGCGGATGGTTTCATAGCCGAAATAGCCGACCAGACCACCATTGAAGCGCGGGAAGTCTTCAATATCCGGCACTTTGTATTGCTGCTGGAATCCGGTGATCCAGGCCAGTGGGTCAGCGGCTTCGAAGGTTTCAACCGGCTGGTGGGCGCGGTGCAATTCCACCGAGCAGCCAAACACCTTGAGGATGGTTTTGGCAGGTAGGCCGAGCATGGAGTAACGCCNCCATTTCTCCCCACCCTGCACGGATTCGAACAGGTAGGAATAGGGCGCATCAGCCAGTTTGAGGTAAGCGCTTAACGGGGTGTCAAGATCCGCCAGAATGGTGCGGCGGACAGGAATGCGGTTGTAACCTTGGGCGATATAGGTATCGAAAGTATCCTGATTCATAAGAATTTCCAAACAAAAAGTCAACGGAAAAGTTGTCCAGTCAATTCAGCCGTACTGCTTGCGCCATCGCCAAGTTTTGTTTGGAGTCCAAGCTTTCATATGCACTCAATCAGGTGTTTAAATTCTGCCATGGAGTTTACCACAGCATCCGGCTCATAGTGACGAATATCTTCGCCGTGATTATAGCCATAGGTCATACAAATAATTTGGAAACCTGCCGCCCGTGCGGCTTTCACATCCGATTTGGAATCACCAATCATGACGGATTCTGCCGGAGCCACGCCCAGCATTTCGGCGGCATGCAGCAATGGCAGCGGGTGCGGTTTTTTCGGNNGGAGGGTGTCGCCGCTGATGATGATTTCAAAACGGTCGAAAATGCCTAAGTCTTTCAGCAACGGGTGGGTGAATTGCGCCGCTTTGTTGGTGACACAACCAACTTTCAGGCCTTTGCAGCTGCGCAGAAAATCCAGCCCTTCCAGCACGCCATCATACAGGCGGCTGCGTTTGGAAGTGTTTTCCGCATACAAGCCCATGAAAATGGGCATGGCCTGGGCAAATAATCCGGCGTCCGGGTGGGCATCCATATCATCGGCCAATGCGCGCTCCACCAGCCGTTGCACACCGTTGCCGACCCATTGGCGCACGGCGGCTTCCCCNNGTACTGGCATGCCCAGTTGCTTCATCATTTCATCAATGCAGTAGGCAAGGTCAGGAACGCTGTCCACCAGCGTGCCATCCACGTCGATCAGCACCATTTTAGGCTTAAACATGGTTGTCATTCCCTGAAAATACACAGAGACGCAATATCCGCGTCTCTGTTGGTGTTGTCAAATTGCCGCCCCGTTAAACGTTGGCTTCCGNNCCAGTTGTGCGCGGAATTCGGCCAGAATGCTGTTGTAATGTTGCGGGTCGGCTGCTTTGGCGGCGCTAAAGATCGCAGAACCGGCGACGAAAGTGTCTGCACCTGCTTCCTTGATTTCGCGGATATTGCCCGCTTTGACGCCGCCATCGATTTCCAGGCGGATGTCGAGGCCGGATTCATCAATCATCTTGCGCGCTTGCCGCAGTTTGTCCAGTGCGGATGGGATGAAGCTCTGGCCGCCGAATCCGGGGTTGACCGACATCAGCAGGATCATGTCCACCTTGTCCATCACGTATTCCAGATAAGTGAGCGGCGTGGCCGGGTTGAACACCAAGCCGGATTTGCAGCCTTCGCTGCGGATCAGTTGCAGGGTGCGGTCAACGTGTTCGGAGGCTTCCGGATGGAAAGTGATATAAGTCGCGCCCGCTTTGGCGAAATCGGGAATGATGCGGTCAACCGGTTTGACCATCAGATGTACGTCGATAGGGGCGGTCACGCCATGCTTGCGCAGCGCTTCGCACACCAGTGNGTAGATGGTCAGGTTGGGGACATAGTGGTTGTCCATGACATCGAAGTGCACGATGTCCGCGCCGGATGTCAGCACATTGACGACTTCTTCCCNCAGGCGGGCAAAGTCGGCGGACAGGATGGATGGTGCAATGAAATCAGCTTGACGCGCCATATTAATTTTCTCCTCAAAACTGTGGCATCGATACCGAAGCCACTCTACCGGAAAGGCTGGGGTAATACAGCCCTTCCGGGGAGATAGGTTTTCAGAGCGTGGAATAGCTCACGCCAACGGAATAAAGGTCGGCGTCCGTTTCATAGGCGGAATCAGAGCCGATATTGAACATGTGCTCCCATTCGCCGCGCAGGAACAGGTTGCTGTTGAGCTGGTACTGCGCGCCGCCGCCCAGCAAGGCGCTAGTCCCGCTTTCGGCGGATTGGGATGCCGTGGTTCCGGAAAGCTTGCTGTGCTTCTGGTCCCAGGCGATGGCACCCGCTTTGCCGAACGCCTCAATCTGGGATGTCAGCGGCACATAACCAACGCCAGCGACAGCGGTTCCGGTCGTGCTGGTTTCCAATTTGGCGGNGGCACCGCCGGTGGAGCCATTCAGGCTGCTGTCGCCCAGGTCGTAATAACCCAGTTCCGCCCCAAACATGGGGTTGAAACGGACGCCGCCAAACGCTTTCCAGGCGAGATCCTGATTATTGCAACCACCCTCGAAAAAGGNGTCGTTGCAAGTGTCCCCCTGTTTGGAGCTGCCGACACTGGCACCCACATACATTTTGGGTAAGTNGCTGAAGTCGCCGCCAATCATCATGGCGTCATCCGCCTGCGCCGCCCCCATCAACCCCAGCAGCAGGCACAAGGCCAATCTGTTGTTCATGTTGTTACGCCATTGTTTCAAAGGGTGGAGAAAACAGCTCCCAAGCTGTAAAGCCCCGCATCCGATTCGTAGGNGGTATCCTTGGCTGTGCCGAAGACATGCTCATATTCCCCGCGCACCGACAAGTTTTCGTTGATCTGGTATTGCGCGCCGCCGCCCAGCAGCAAGCCAGTCCCGCTGTTGGAGGTTTCAATGTTCAGGTCGGTGTCCTGCGGCACTTCGCGCTTGCCATTCTGTTTCCAGAACGCCACGCCCGCCTTGCCCAACAGTTCGGTGCGGGGCGCGACCGGCATATACCCCACCCCCGCCAGATAGCTGGCTGACAGGTCGCTGCTGGATTTGGCATCGTAGATATTGGCGCGGCCAGCCTTGCCGTCAGAGGAGCCACCGCCAAGATCCATATACCCGGCTTCCACCCCCAATGTCGGCAAAGCGGCGGAAGGCATCACGCCACCCGGCGTCACCACATAGTTGCCCGTCTGGGGCGCTANTCTTGGCCCGGCGAACACCTTGTAGCCACTGGCGGAATCGTCGCAATTGCTGGAAACATTGGCGGCGCTGCAAGNCCCGTCATGATTGGCCATGCCAGCGCTGGCCCGGCGTACAGTGAAACATTGGATGGGATGCCGTAACCNTTCCATCCCGCCTGCATTGGCGGCATTCGCCAATAGCGCCAGTCCTGCCAACGAGCAGGAAATAATAGTTTTCATACAAGCCCCTTTATGTATGTTTTCCCGCTATGCGGGATAATTTATAACGATGAAAAAGTCAGTCCAAGACTCATCAGGTCTATATCGCNCCCTCGTCCTGTTTTGCCGCCCACATCCTTGAAACGCTCCCATTCTGCCCGCACCCCCATGTTGTCGCCCAAGTCGTAACTGGCACCCACGCCGACCAGCACATCAGCGCTGCTGGTTTTGGTGGAGCCGGTGCTGTCGGCTTGCTCCACTGTCCAACGCGCCAACCCGGCCTTGCCGAACACTTCAATCTGGTCGCTGATCGGCACGCCCGCAACGCCTGCTGCGGTGAATGCCGACGCTTGCTGGGAAACTTCGCCATTGGTGTCAGCGCCGGTCTGTTTGCCAAAATCGACATAGCCGCCTTCCAGCACCAAATTGTCGTTCATACGTATGCCCGCATAAGCCTTCCAGCTCTTGTCACTATTGTCGCAATTGGCCAACCCATCGCAGAACCCGGCAGTGGTGGAGCCTATGCTGGCACCCAGGTAATTGGGCGCTTTTTCATTCTGTGACGCGCCGATTGGCGTTATGGGTTTGAGCTTGGAGAAAGGTGAAGCAGAAGATTCAGCCAGTGCAGTGCCTGTCAGCAACAACAGGAAACATCCAATCGCCATGGCTGTTCTGGAAGTGGTCATGATTGATAGCCCCTTTGTAATTATTTTCGTGATGGCTTTTATTATTGATGACTGTAAAGGAGGGCGGGACTAACTGCCAGTATTAACCGATAACCGGAAGGCATGCATGAATTACGCACCCCTTTCTCTGGATGAAAGGGGTTTGGTCAGCGCAGCTCTGCTTTCAGCGCTGCGGCGCGTTGCGGGAAGTTCAGCTCCAGCACCCGCATATTGTCAGCGGCCANGTCAGGCTTGCCCAGGTTGTGGGCTGCCCTGACCTTGATTTCCAGCGCTTCGATAATGGCTGGGGAGCCTTCGTAATGCTTGATGGCATATTCGGCACGGTTGAAAGCGGCCAGCCATGCGCCCCGTTGTATGTAGTATTTCGCCACATTCACTTCGGATTCAGCCAGGCTGTTGCGCAGGTGCTGGATGCGCTCCTTGGCGTCCGGCGCGTATTTGCTGTTGGGGTAGCGGGTGATGACGTGGGAAAAATCCTGGAAGGATTCTTTCTGCCGCACCGTGTCCAGATCGGCGATGCTGCGCGGGAAAATCTGGTCGACAACGCTGTGGCCACGGTTGAAGTTGACCAGCCCGCGCAAATACCACGCGTAATCAGCGTCTTCGCTGGTGGGGTTCATGCGCAGGTAGCGGTCAATGGCATCCAGGGCGGAATCCGGCTCGTCATACTTGTAGTAGGCATAGGCGGTTTCCAGTTGCGCCTGCTGGGCGAAGCGGCNCAACGGGTAGCGGGCTTCCAGCGATTCATACAGGCTGATGGCGCGTTCGTAATCACCCGAATTCAGCGCCTCCTTGGCTGTTGTGTAAATCTTGTTGGCTGACCAGCCTTCGGTCATATCTTTTTCAGTCTGGGAAAAGATGGAACAGCCACTGAATCCGGCGGAAAGCGCCATGCCAACAACCAGCAACAGGCTGGCGCGAAGTCTTTTTGTATTTATCGACATTGCTTAACAACACATGATGATAGAATGAGGTGCAAGTATAGCGTATTCAACCGGATTAAGAATGCCCCTGAACCAACAGATAATTAACACGGTTCCTCCCGAAATGGAAGGACAACGCCTTGACCAAGCTGTCGCCAGTTTGTACCCCCAATTTTCCCGCAGCCAAATCCAGAAATGGATCAAGGCCGGGCATATTCGTGTCGATGATAAAATCCTCAAACCCAAGGAACGCTTAACCGGCGGTGAAGAAATTGTGCTGAATGCGGTGCAGGAGGCGCAGACCGAATTTGAGCCGGAAGACATCCCGCTCGACATCGTCTACGAAGACAGCGCCATCCTGGTGCTCAACAAGCCTGCCGGTCTGGTGGCGCACCCGGCGGCGGGCAACTGGTCTGGCACCTTGGTCAATGCCTTGCTGCATTACCATCCTGGGCTGGAGATGCTGCCGCGCGCTGGGATTGTCCATCGCCTCGACAAGGACACCACCGGCCTGATGGTGGTCGCCAAAACGCTGGAGGCACATACCCGGCTGGTCGGGCTGTTGCAGGAGCGCGATGTCAGCCGCGAATATCTGGCGCTGGTTTCCGGGCAGGTGGTGGCAGGCTCCACCATCGAAGCCAATATCGGCCGCCATCCTGTCGACCGCAAGAAACAGGCCGTCACTGACGGCGGCAAGGAAGCCATCACACATTACCGCGTGGAAGAGCGTTTTCCTCACCACACCTTGCTGCGTGTCTCACTGGAAACCGGGCGCACCCACCAGATCCGCGTCCACCTGAGCTGGAAGCATCTGCCGATCGTGGGCGACCAGACCTATGGTGGCCGACCACGCGTGCCCGCCGGAATCAGCGAGGCGCTGCGCACGGCGCTGCAAACCTTTCCGCGCCAAGCATTGCATGCAACCCGGCTGGGGTTGGTGCATCCTGAAAGCGGCGAATACCTGGAATGGGAGCGGCTGCCGGAGGATATGGCGGCGTTGCTGGATTTGTTACGTAAGGAAGTTGCATGAACCCGAACTGGATTATTCTGGCTGGCCAGCCCCGCCAATGTCCGCGCCGTTTTCACCACCCGGCATGGCGGCGTGAGTGAGGCACCGTTCGATAGCTTCAATCTCGGCGACCACGTTGGCGACAACCCTTATGCCGTCGCCCGCAACCGTATGATGGTCGGCGATGCCCTGCAATTGCCAAGCGAACCCTTGTGGCTCAAACAGGTGCATGGCACCGATGTGTGCGGCATGGATGTGGGGACTTGCTACCCGACCGGCGACGCCTCCACCGCTTTCCGCAAAGGCCAAGTGTGTGTGGTGATGACGGCGGATTGCCTGCCCGTGTTGTTCTGCGACAAGGCCGGAACCCGTGTGGCCGCTGCGCATGCGGGCTGGCGTGGTCTGGAAGCGGGCGTGCTGGAACACACCATTGGCTTCCTGCAATGCGCGCCCGCCGAGTTGTTGGCATGGTTGGGTATGCGATCGGCCGGAGGCGTTTGAAGTCGGCGCGGAAGTGCGGGCAGCCTTCATGCAGCACGATCCGGCAGCGGAAGCCGCGTTCAAGCCGTCGGCAAATGCAGGCAAATGGATAGCTGACATCTACGCGCTGGCTCGCCAGCGTTTGAACGCTGCGGGTGTCACCGCCATCTTTGGCGGCGAATTCTGCACCTATGCCGACGCCGGGCGCTTTTTCCTACCGCCGTGACGGCCAGACCGGGCGCATGGCGGCGTTGGTCTGGATGGCTTGATGGATTCGCCGCTGCTCGCCGTCGATAATTTGAGTGTGCGTTTCCGCCTGAAAACCGGGCAGGCATTGCAGGCGCTGACGGATGTTTCCCTCGCGTTGCAGGCAGGNGAAACCTTGGGGGTGGTGGGCGAATCCGGCTGTGGCAAATCCACGCTTGCCCGCGCCATCCTGCAATTGGTTGCGCCCGCGCAAGGCGAAATCCGCTGGCAGGGCAAGCCGCTTGACCCGCATGACCGGGCGGGGATGAAGGCTTTCCGCCGGGCAGTCCAATGCATTTTCCAAGACCCGCTGGACGCCCTGAACCCCCGCATGACGGTCGGGCATAGCATCCAGGAGCCGTTGCGGGCGTTGCGTCCGGAATTGGGCAAGGCGGTCATCCGCCAGCGCGCCGATGAACTGTTGCAGGCGGTCGGGCTGGAAAGCGGGATGCGCAACCGTTACCCGCACGAATTTTCCGGCGGCCAGTGCCAGCGCATCGGCATTGCCCGCGCCCTCAGTGTGGAGCCGCAGCTGATCCTGTGCGACGAGCCGGTCAGCGCGCTGGATGTGTCGATCCAACGGCAGGTTGTCAAATTGCTGGCGAATTTGCAGCGGGAGCGCCATCTGGCGCTGCTGTTCATTTCCCACGACCTCGGTGTGGTGCGGGAACTCAGCGACCGGGTGCTGGTGCTGTATCTAGGGCGCATTATGGAGGTGGCGGATGCGGGAAGCCTGTACGCCACGCCCTTGCACCCTTACACCCGCATGCTGCTGGCGGCGATGCCGCTGGCTGACCCTCAGCAGGAGCGGGAGCGGCTGGCGAAAGTGAAAGTGGGCGCTGGGGAACTGCCTTCACCACTGAACCCGCCGTCCGGTTGCGTGTTTCATACCCGTTGCCCGCAGGCAGATAATATCTGTCGGGAACAAGTACCAGTATTGCGTGAAACCGATGGACGTCAGGTCGCCTGCCATTTCGCATAAGTAGTGCTAGTATCGATCCATGGTCATGATTGATGGAGAATGCCATGCCTTCCCTGGCTGAGAAACTTGAATACGTCAGCGTCGAAGACTTCCTTGCCGGTGAGCGTTCCAGCGAGGTCAAACACGAATATGTGGATGGCCGNGTATATGCCATGGCAGGTGCGAGCGTCAGGCACAACCTGATTGCAGGCAATATGTATGCATTGTTGTGGAACCATTTGCGTGATGCCGCCTGNTTTCCCCTTACCAATGATATGTTGCTGAAGACCAGCAAAAGCAAATTCCGTTATCCCGATTTGATGGTGGTATGCGAGGGCGATTCCTCTGACGATGACTATATCCGAGAGCAACCTGTGCTGGTGGTGGAAGTGCTGTCCCGCAGCACCCGCCGCCAAGACAAGACCGAAAAACGCACGGAGTATCTCGCCTTGCCGAGCGTGCAGGAATATGTGCTGATCGAGCAGGAATACGCTGAGGTGGAAGTCCAACGTCGCTGCAACCAGTGGCAGCCGGAATTTTTCTACCTGGGGCAGGCGTTTATGCTGGAGTCGGTCAATGCCAGCCTAAGCGTCGAAGAACTGTACCGGCGTGTTGACAACGATGATGTGAAAGCGTATTAGAACAAAAGCAGCTTCAATCTGAGGGGTGATAGCCCAGTTGCGCTGAAATCGCTTTCCCGGCTGCCTGCACCTCCTTCACCCATTCCATTTTGCGCCGCTCGATTGGCGCGGAAACCGACAATCCTGCCGCCACACTGCCATTGCTGCCGTAGATCAATACCCCGATGCAGCCGACATCGATTTCCGCCTCCTCATTGTCCAGCGAATAGCCCTGGGTGAAGGCAGCACGGCAATTCGCCAGCAAATCCGGCAGGTTCGACAAGGTGTTGCGGGTGTAGGCGGGTAGGTTGGTGCGTTGCGCATAGCCCCGGATTTCGTCTTCACCGCCCGCGCCCAGCATCAGTTTGCCGACTGCGGTGACATGCAAGGGCGCGCGGCTGCCGATGATCTGTTGCACATGCATCATGCGGTTGGGGGTGGCCTTTTCGATGTAAACCACCACGTCACCTTCACGGATGGTCAGGTTGACCGATTCATTCAATTGGTCGCGCAGTTTTTCCATGAAGGGCAGGGCAATGGAACGCAGGTCAATATTGCGGTGCAGGCGCACCCNCAGTTGCAGCAGGCGCATGCCCAGCTTGTAGCGGCCTCCTGGCTCGCGTTCCACAAAACGGTTATCGGTCAGCGAGGCAAGGATGCGATGCGCCGTGGAAGCATGCAGCCCGGTTTCGGCGCTGAGGATTTTCAGGCTGACCGGCTCGGGGTAGCGGGCAATGGCGTCCAGCAGGGTGGCCGCCCTGTCAATGACCTGAATGCGGGAAATGTCGGTGTCTTGTTTCATGGATCACAGTATAACAATAAACTTTTCACAATATGAAAACTAATTCTAAAAACCTCACAATACGAAAAATCGTTGGCAAGACAGTAGTTTAGTGAAAAGGTCGGCAATTATTTTGTGGATCAGACACGATTTACCATATTGTGAAATGTTTCCTGTATTGCGGTAACTTGGTGTGTCTCCTATTGTGGCAGGACGGCGGTTCAAAACCCGTCAACACTATCCAACCGCAGGAGAATCATTATGGCCGCAGTGAGCCACAGCACCATTACCTATCCTACCTTTTGTGAAGGTATCCTTCATTTCGGCGAGTTGCCGCCAGGGTTCGAAAGCCTGGGTGGCAGCCCGGTCATTGGCGAAGGGCAGTCAGCCATCGCCAGTATCGATGAAAAGGCGGTTTTCCAGTGCCGTTTGATGGTCGATGCGTTGCGCTACGCGACGTTGCAGCTGTGTGCATCCAAGGAATCCGGGCACCCCGGTGGTTTCGCCAGTTCCGCCGATGCTTACGCGGCGCTGGTGATGCTGGGGCATACCCATATCGTGACTGAAGTCGGGCATCATGCACCGGGGTTCTATAGTGCGATGTTCCTGGATGGTTCGCTGGAAGACATGGGCATTTTCACCATGAATGACCTTCAGGCGCGCTTCCGTGAACGGGATGGTTTGCTGGGGCATTTGTCCGGCGCGATTCCAGGGTTGCTGGCACCAGCAGGNCCGTTGGGGCAGGGGCAGCATTTCGCGATGGCGGGTGCTTATCTCAATCGCGACAAACTGTTCCCGTGTACCATCGGTGATGGTGGATTAGGTGAACCGTATATCCTGTCCGCTTTCAAACATTTCCACACCAGTTACCCGGATGTCACCAACTTCCTGCCGGTCTTGGTCTGGAACGGTTTCAGCCANGAACACCATTCGATGGTGTCGCTGATGGGCAACCAGCAGATGCACGATTACTGGAAGGCGCATGATTTTGAAAAGATTGTGCTGATTGATGCCAAAGATTTTGACGATGCCGGGCAGTATGGCGCTTATGTCGACAGCACTTTGTTCAGCCCTGCAGCGCGGATGGCTTTCACCCAGGCGGTGCTGGAAGGGGCGAAACAAGCTGCGGATGCCGCCATGAACGGCACGATGTCCGTGCTCATTATCAAGCAACTCAAGGGCGCAGGTGTCCATGCCAAGGGGGCGAAATCGCACAACCTTTACCCCGGCGACACGCCACAAAAAGACAATATTGCGGCGGCGCTGCAACGCGGTGCGCTGGCACCGCAAGCCTGGGAATTGGTGCGCACCAATATGCAACGTGCAGGCGGTGGCCANGCCAGCCGCACAGTCGTTACCGAATTCGAGCGGCCAGTGGCAGACATTGGCGCGCTACCCAAACAGGATTTTCAGGTCGGCGAAAAAGCCGTGCCTGCCACCAGCATGGCGCACATGGTCGCGGAACTGGGCAGGCGCGACCCGGCTTTCGTCGTCACCAATGCAGATGGCAACGAAGCTTCCAATATGAAAGTGATCAATGATGTCCTGAAAATCCGCCATCCGACCGAAGATGCACTCTACAACCAAAGTCCCAATGGGCAGGTATACGAGCCGCTCAACGAAGACGCCTGCGCCGGTTTTGCCGCAGGGCTGGCGTTGTTCGGTGGGCGTTCCCTGTGGTTGTCGTATGAAAGTTTCGCCATCAACGGCTGGCCGATCATCCAGACAGTCGGGCAGGCAATGGCGGAGCTGCGCCGCAAGACTCCGGCGATGGTTTCCATGTTCACTGCCGGTGCGTTGGAACAGGGGCGTAACGGCTGGACGCATCAGCGCCCTGAAATCGAAAACTACATCGGCGGGCAGATGCGCAATGGCAATGTTTATCTGCTGTATCCGGCGGATGCCAATATGATCCAGGCGGCTTACGGTTGGGCGGTCGGGCAGCACAACAAGAACATCAGCATTATCGCCTCCAAGTCGGCGTTGCCGGTTTATACCACTCCGGCTCAGGCCAAGGCTGCCATTGAGCAGGGCGCTGTCACGCTGTACGAATCGCGGGATGGCAGCTGGGAAACCATCGTGTTCGCCGTCACTGGCGACATGGTCTACCAACCGGTGTTTGCAGCGAAAGATAAGCTGGAAGCCGCTGGTTACCGGGTTCGCATCGTCTGTGTTGCCAACCCACGCAGGCTTTACCGCCCGACCGATGTCGCCTGGCGGCATGCCGCCGAAGCTGATGACAAGTTCATGCATGACGCCGATTTTCAGCGCCTGTTCGATGGCGATGCGCTGGTCTGTGTCAGCGGTGGCGGCACCATTGCATTGGAGCCGGTCATGTTGCGCAGCCGTGCGCCCGCCCGTGAACTGTTCGGCTGGCAACGGGGCGAAACGACCGCCAGCCCGGCAGAAATCATGGCCTACAACGGCATTACCGCTGAACAACTGACCGCCCGCGCGTTGGGGATGCTTGAAAGTGAACCGTCAGAACTGAATGAAGCCGCTTGAAGGAGTTTAGCCATGAGCAATATGATCCTGCCGTTTTCCGCCCTGTTTCCGCATGCCGCCGGAGGAGGGCGCAGCCAGACCCTCACCAAGATTATCGCCATTGATGACGACCCGACCGGCTCGCAAACGGTGCATTCCTGCCTGTTGCTGACGCGCTGGGATGTCCCCACCCTGCGGGAGGCGCTGTCTGATGAGGCACCGCTGTTNTTTATCCTCAGCAATACGCGCGGGATGGATGCCGCCAGCGCCGCCGCCGTTACGCGGGAAATCTGCGTCAACCTGCGGGAAGCGCTGTCGAAAGCCGCCGATGATGGCCTGAATATCCAGCCGGTTATCGTTAGTCGCTCCGACTCCACCCTGCGCGGCCATTATCCGGTGGAAACCGATGTGATCGCGGCTGAACTGGGTAGNTTCGATGCGCATTTCCTGGTTCCGGCNTTTTTTGAGGGCGGACGCATCACCCGTGACGGTGTGCACTACCTGCTGGTGGACGGCAAGCCGGTGCCGGTGCATGAAACCGAGTTCGCGCACGATTCGGTGTTCGGTTTCAGCACGGCNTTTTTGCCGGATTACGTGGCGGAAAAGACCGGTGGGCGCATTCCGGCCAGCGCTGTCCAGCGTTTCAGCCTGACGGATGTGCGCAGGGATATGGGCGACCGGCTATGGCGCTTGCAGGGGAACGCCTGCTGTGTGGTGGACGCTGAACGGCAGTCCGACCTCGACGGCTTCACCCGGCAGGTGTTGGCGGCGGCGCAAAGTGGCAAACGTTTCCTGTTCCGCAGCGCCGCCAGCTTGCTGACGGCGTTTGCCGGGCTGCCGCCGCAGCCGGTTGCGCCAGAGGAAATGTCCCGCTTTGTGCGCAATGGCAAACCGGGCGTGATCCTAATGGGGTCGCACGTTGACAAGTCGACCCGGCAGTTGCATTACGTGAAGGAATTCACCAACGCGTTGCCGGTGCATATTGACCTCGACCGTATGTTGGAGAATGAAGATGCCTTGCTGGCTGGTGTCCTGCAGAAAGTCAGGCTGGCGGCTGGACAGGGGCGCGGTGCGGTGTTGTTCACCAGCCGNGGGGAACGGCGGTTCACCTGCAAGGGGCAGCGGCTGGCCTTCGGCGAGCAGGTGGCGGCTTTTCTGGTAAGAATCGTGCAGAACCTGCCGGAAGACATCGGCTTCCTGATCAGCAAGGGCGGGATCACTTCCAACGATACGTTAAGCCGNGGGTTGGCGCTGCGCACGGCGCGGGTGCTGGGGCAGATTCACCCGGGGTGTTCAGTGGTGCGCTGCCCGGATGACCATCCACGCTTTCCTGGCCTGCCAGTGGTGATNTTTCCTGGCAATGTGGGCGGGGATACGGCGCTGGGTGATGTGTACAGAATTTTGGCTATGTGATTTGGCTAATTCCGGGCTCCCTCATTGAAATGTGAGCGCCCTGACACACGCTTTTGGAACCTGAATGGATAACGGGGATTTTCATCCTCTCTAGACCAGCATTCGACAAGTTCTAAGTCGATCCAAAGGTGTTCCATCATGCCGCCGTACTCACATTCCAGTTGACTGCCCAATTCCCGAAAAATGGGCTAAAGAGCTTTCGCTATATTACAGGTGGATTGGTCATATACATTTGCATGGATACCAACTTGCATAGTCCTTACCTTTAACCATTAATCTGCTTTAATGCGTTTTTGTATATTTCAAGTAGTTCTGCAACTGCTTTATCCGGATGTTTTTTCCAAAGTCCCCGTACATAAGTCGTAAACCAATTATAAGGATTGCTTGAAGTGTCGTTCCCGGATAAGTAGTCCGTAATGAATTTTGCATGATCAATGTTCCATGCCCACACATCAANGATCGCCTCTTGAAAAAATAAGTCAGGCAGTTCTTTATAGGGAACATCCTTCATTCGCTTGGGGCAACTGAAACATTTTATTGTCCAGTCATCTAAATGATAGGATGGTGATAAATCAAATACGATCATGCTGCTTAGATTTTCTTCAGATGGCTTTGTTGCCCTAGCTAGGCACCCACAAGAAGGACAAATGACATCAATCAATCGAGGTCTCGATTTGTGGCCATATCTCATATGGGTCAAGCTTCCATTCCTTTTGGAACTTGGCATTTTTATTCTCCTAATATCTGGATTCATTGCTATTTTTATAAAGTATTCATAAATCGTTTATGCCTGTTTAGAGCTAGGTGTCCTCTGATGCGATATATCACATGATGTCACCTTTAATGCAAGCTTCAGCGTAGCTTATATAGTCCTCGTTTGCATGTATGTTTTTTCNTAAATGAGCGTTGATGACAGTTTTAGTATTAGGGTGATGCACATGTCCCAATCCATGCAAGGCAGAGATCCGGCACTTTTCTGAGTCTAATTCAAGAATTTTACTCAATGTTGAGAACATTGCATCTTGTANTTCTTTTTCAATAGGGTTGTTTCTAGTCCTATGCTTCATTGGATTGAAATCGTATGCTAGTGAATCCCACCACATATAACTTGCGGTTTCGAGTGGATCAATCATAAAGAGATTGGCATACAAATCATACATTGATGCTATTAATTGTTCTTTGAGTTCGATATTTAGTTGCTCTGACCAAATTAAGCCATAAATAGAGCAATTAGATAGCCAGTGTTTAGGAATCGCCCAAAAGCCTTGCTCTAACTGGGTTCGGCTGAATTTTTCGAGCAGTTTATGTGAGTTTTTAAATAAAGCAATATAAAGCCCGGCTAGATAGTTGGCATCATAATCAATCCACATTTCACTATTATGGTACCAGCTTATACTTTCATCATTTTCATCTGGCACTTCATGATCAAAAATTAATTTTTCGAATTCTGCAAGTGATATTAAGCGAAGATCGTAATAAGGCTGTGTTTTTATTGCTTCATTGAAAGGAATAGGTTCCTCTTCAATGCATCTCTTCCAATAATTATAGAACTGATCAAGGTAATCCCTATCTTTTGGCTTGAACCTTTGTCAGAAAATACTATTTTTGCCCTTCCCAGTTCATTTAATACGATTGTTTTTCTTCATCTGATAGGCATATCCTATATACGCCATGCCATTTATATCCATCTGGTGGTGTTATATACCCTTTCAAAAGGACTGTTTCGACCAGTACTGTGTATTGGGAGTTTATCTCGTCAAGAACTGCTTTTATTTCCATACCCAAGGTTAAAACCACCGGCTTCAGCCGGTCAGCTTTAGCTGCGACAATGTGCTGTACCGCTGAGGAGGTAGGGCATGAATTATCGTTACGGAAGCCATACGGTTTATCAAATTGAGTATCATTTTGTCTGGGTGACGAAATATCGCTACAAAGTTTTGACAGGTGAGGTTGGCGAGCGCTTGCGGGAACTGGTGCGTCAGACTTGCGAAGCGTTTGAGATTCGCATCATCAAAGGTGCAGTAAGCCAGGATCATGTCCACATATTGGTCAGTTGCCCTCCTCATCTGGCTCCAAGTGAGATCATGAGGCGCATCAAAGGACGGACAGCGAGCTACCTGTTGGAAGAATATCCCCATATTAACAAGCGCTATTGGGGTCGACATTTTTGGGCTCGGGGCTATTTTTGTGTCACGGTGGGTCAGATGACCGAGGAGATGATCAAAGAATATCTGGAACATCACTTTGAGCCGAGTCCCAATGATAATTTCCGAATGGAACCGGGCAGCTAACACGTCGTTTAGTCGACGTGTATCCGGGACTTTCAGTCCCTTTCGCAAACCCACCAGCTTTAGCTGGTGCGTTGTTTAGTTGTTTAAGAGTGCTTCGAGGAAATGTATCTGGAGAGCGTGTAATATGGTTGTATTCTCTTAAATTCATAATTTAACCGGAAGATTGTCCTAGTGTTGCCAATACCTGAATTAACGAGTATGGTGATGATTAAAGTAGATGAAGCCAGCCCATTGAATGATTCTTGGCTCGTGTTTGTTGTTATTTTTCTAGGCGCAAATAATAGCCGATGATAATCATAACTGAGCCAATAGATATTAAAGAGTATTCGATGAAATTATGCTTTTGTGCTGGGACTATCTTATAGAATTGAATTGTGTTGGATGGTCGAAAAGTGTTCTGTATCCTCTCCCATAAATCAACTGGTAGTAAATCAGAAAGAGGAGACAATAAAAGCACACCGATAATGACTAATATAAAGCCAATTTTTATCATTTGCATAATCACCGTTGTTTCTTGTTGCCGCATTCTATTAGGAAAAACTATAACCTACTATTTCATCGAGTATATTACAGATAAAAATCATAACTGTTTAAGTTTAAACCATAAAACATTGTCTTCCATGATCACCCAGCCGCAGGGCACGCCGCGCCGCGCACAGTTTTACGCAGCGACTCCACATCCGCTGCTTCAATAAATTCCGGAATGTTGCTGAAAAATTCGTGGAACCCATAGCCGCCATTTTCCATTTCCGCGATCGCCTGCTGCTTGCTCCAGCCCTGGCAGACGATGCGGTACATGGCGACCACCAGCCCGGTGCGGTCGGAGCCATGCAGGCAATGCACCAGCACCGGNNCTCTGGCGTTGGCGATGACTTGCAGGGCTTTGGTGAGATACCAGGGATTGATATTGCCCGGTGACAACGGTGCCTGCTGTAAAACCAGTGCGGCGTCCGCCTCAGGCACATCCCGGTGGTACAGGCGCAAATCCAGGATTTCGCTGACGCCACGCTGTTGCAGTTCGCGGAAATCTTCCGGCAAAGGTTGGGCGGAGCGGTACAGCATGGGGCTTACCTGATAAAAATTCTCCAGATGGCTGGCGGCGACTGGTTGTGCCCATTCCAGCGGGCGCTCAGACGGCGCGGCGAGAGCCAGCCCCGGCACCAGCAGCAGGTAAAGAAGCATGTCACGCATATTTTGCATTTACCTCAATTTTATTGTTTCGTAATTGCTATGGTGCAGGATATTGGCCGATACTTCACGCCTCACGTTCAGCAAGGACTAGGCAGGATCATGAGCCAACCGGAGTCTAACCCCCTTCCGCACCCACTAAGCCCGGCAGTCGGCGGCGCAAGGCGCTGACCCTGCTGTTGCTGTTTTTGGCAGCATCGGCGTCGTTTGGTTCATCTGGTGGTTTGCCATCGCCCAATGGCGGGAAGATACGGACAACGCTTACGTCGTCGGCAATGTCGTGCAGGTGACGCCGCAAACAACCGGCACGGTGGTGGCGGTGAACGTCAATAATACCGACCGTGTCACCAAAGGCCAGTTGCTGGCGCAATTGGATGAAACGGACGCGAAGGTGTCGCTTCAGTCTGCGGAAGCGGCGTTGGCGGACGCAGTGCGCAGCGTCCGTGGCCTTTACGCCAGCACCAGCCAAAGCGACGCCGGGATTGTGCAGGCCAGCGCCGACCTCAACCGCGCCCGCCATCAGGCAGAACAGACGGAAGCACAACGCCGTAACGCCGAGGACGAATACAACCGCCTCGCCAATTTGCGCAAGCAGAAATTCGTCTCGGTGGAATCGCTGAATCAGGCGCAAACCGCCTTGCAGGCCGCTGACGCCAGCTTTGCCGCCGCCCAGTCTGCTGTCAACGCCGCCAAAGCCGCTTTGCAGAAAGCGCAGGCGCAACAGGCGGGTGCCGCCGGGCAGACCGAAAACACTTCTATCGAAGGGCATCCGAAAGTGCAGGCCGCCGCCGCCCAGGTGCGCCAGGCGTATCTGGCATTGGCGCGCACCCGCATCTTGGCTGTTGGCGGTGATGTGGCGCAACGTTCGGCGCAAGTGGGGGCTAGGGTGGCTCCCGGCACGGCGCTGATGGCGATTGTCCCGCCCGAACAAATGTGGGTGGACGCCAATTTCAAGGAAACCCAATTGGATGACGTGCGTATCGGCCAGCCGGTTACGTTGACTTCCGACCTGTATGGCGGCGCGGTGCAATATCACGGCAAGGTCGCCGGGTTCGCCGCCGGAACTGGCAGCGCCTTCGCTTTGCTGCCTGCGCAGAATGCTTCCGGCAACTGGATCAAGATTGTGCAGCGGGTGCCGGTGCGCATTGAACTGGAGCCGGAAGCGGTGCGGCAGCACCCTTTACGCATTGGGCTTTCCATGCGGGTGGTGGTGGATACGCATGACCGCAGCGGCCCGTCATCGCCAGCGGCAGTGGTGAGGACAAGGCGACCCTCAGCAGCACGGACGTGTTCGCCCAACAGGCACAACAGGCGGATGCGGTGATCGCGCAAGTCATTGCAGACAATAGCGGCAAGGCAGTGCAGTGAGCGCCGCTGCCAGCCCGCCACAACCCCGCCCGATGAGTGCCGGTACGCTGGCGCTGTCGACTTTGGTGTTGGGGCTGGGGTCGTTCATGAACATCCTCGACTTGTCGATCGCCAATGTGTCGGTGCCGTCGATTGCGGGCGACCGNGCGGTCAGCTATACGCAGGGCACCTGGGTGATCACCTCCTATGCGGTGTCCGAAGCGATCATGCTGCCGCTGACCGGCTGGTTGGTGTTGCGGTTTGGGCAGGTGCGGATGTTCGTGATGGCGACGCTGCTGTTTACGCTGGCATCCATGTTATGCGGTTTGGCACCATCGTTCGAAGTGCTGGTGGCGGCGCGGGTGTTGCAGGGCATGGTCGGCGCTTCCATGATCCCGCTCTCGCAAACCTTGCTGACGGCCATTTACCCGCCGCACCAACGCGGGTTGGCACTGGGCATGTGGTCGATGACAACCGTGCTGGCGCCGGTGGTGGGGCTGGCGGGCGGCTGGCTGACGGAAAATTTATCCTGGCATTGGGTGTTNCTGGTTAACCTGCCGGTCGGCCTGAGCGTGGCGCTGCTGGCCAATATTCTGGTGAAGGATTACGAAAGCCCGCGCCGCACCTTGCCGGTGGATTATGTCGGGCTGGCGCTGCTGGCTTGTGGGGTCGGGGCGATGCAGATTGTGCTGGACAAGGGCAATGAGCTGGACTGGTTTGAGTCGCCCTTCATCGTTGCGCTGGCCTGTGTTTCGGTGGTGGCGCTGTCATTGTTCATCGCCTGGGAGCTGACCGAGGAACATCCGATTGTGGATTTGCGCCTGTTTG
Source organism: Candidatus Thiothrix singaporensis (assembly GCA_013693955.1). Lineage (GTDB taxonomy): Bacteria > Pseudomonadota > Gammaproteobacteria > Thiotrichales > Thiotrichaceae > Thiothrix > Thiothrix singaporensis. Next base: position 932,946 of record CP059265.1, read on the forward strand.
CGCGGCGGAATTTTCTGGTCGGCGCGGTTTGCCTGATGGTGGGGTCGATGGCGTTTTTCGGCATTGTGGTGACGCTGCCGTTGTGGTTGCAGAGTTTCCAGGGGTATACGCCACTGTGGGCGGGCAAGGTGGTGGCGTTCGGCGGCATGCTGGCGTTGCTGATGGGCCGATCGTGAGCCAATATCCACCGTGTTGATGCGCGGGCGATCGCCACTTTTGGGTTTGTGGTGGCGGCAGGGGTGTCGGTGTGGAGTTCGTTTTTCACCCCTGACGTGGATTTCTGGTCGGTGGCGCTGACCCGCCTGTTCATGGGGATCGGCATCAGCTGCTTTTTCCTGCCGCTGGTGACGATTAATCTGTCGGGGCTGGAAGGGCGGCAAATTGCGGCGGCTTCCGGGCTTTCCAGTTTCATGCGCAACCTGGGCTCCAGCTTCGGCACGGCGGTGATGGTGTCGCTTTGGAGCCATCGCGCTACCTTGCACCAGTCACAATTGGTGGAACATATTACCGATTACAGCGCGCCGACGCAGACGGCACTGGATAAGTTAACGGGTCTCGGCTTGCCTCACGAGGGTGCATTGCTGTGGATCAACAACCAGATTCAGGTGCAGGCTTATCTGCTGGCGACCAATGACACCATGTTGCTCAGTGGCTTGATGATGTTGTCGCTGACACTGCTGATCTGGTGGGCGAAGCCGCCGTTTACGCTCAAACGGGCGGGCGGCTAGCGTGTTTGATAATTGCCGGAATCCATCCCATGTCTGAACAACTGCCGATTATAGATTGCCGTACTTTCGAGGCGTTTTGCTGCGGGCACCTTGTGGGGGCAAGCTCCATCCCTGCGGCGGAAATGCCCGGGCGCATGCACGAACTGCCCAAAACCACCCAGCCGGTCGCTTTGTGCGGAGACGCCGCCAGCCTGCGGACGGCCAGGGAATTTCTTGCCCGCAAAGGCTATCAGGTGGCGGGGCAGACCGAATGGACGCCGCAACTGGCTGCTGACCTGCAAGCGCAAGGGCTGCTGGAAAGTGGCGGAGCGTCNCCCCGTCTCTGGCGGCCAGCGCCGTTGATTGCCCGTTTCGTGAACGGCATTGCGCCTGCCCACGGCATCATCCCCGGCAAAGGGCTGGACATCGGCTGCGGTTCGAGCCGCGATATGACGTACTTGGCCATCCATGGTTGGGAAATGACCGGCATCGACGCCAGCGCGGAGGCGTTGCAGCGCGCCCAGGCGTTGGCCGCTAGCCAGGGTGTCAGTATCCGGACGGAGTGCCGTGACCTGGAAACCGGCGCCGACCCGTTTGCGGATGTCGGTGCCGCCACTGTTGATTTGGTTTGCGTCGCCCGCTATCTGCACCGCCCGCTGTTTCCCTGGATGCAACGCCTGCTCAAGCCGGGTGGCGTGGTGATTTACCAGACCTTTATGCAAGGTTGTGAACACAGCGCGGTTGGCCGTCCACGCAACCCCAATTTCCTGCTCAGGCCNGGGGAGCTGGCGGAGCGTTTCGCCGGGGCGGAAATCCTGCTGGACGAAGTGGAAATCCTCGCCGACGGGCGTCCGGTTTCCGCCTTCATTTGCCGTTGGCGGGGTTGAATGATGCAGTGTCTGCAATGGATGAAGTTTTTGCCGGTCATTCTGCTGTGGGCGACGGCGTTGACGCCAGTATGGGCGGCTGATGCTGGCATCGCCACCGCCCACCCGCTGGCGACCGCCGCCGCCAAGGAAACGCTNCGGTCAGGAGGCAACGCCTTCGATGCGGCGATAGCGGCGGCGGCGGCTTTAAGCGTGGTTGAACCATCCGGTTCCGGGCTGGGCGGCGGCGGCTTCTGGCTGCTGCATCGCGCTGAAGATGGCTTTGAAACCATGCTGGACGGGCGTGAAACCGCACCCGCTGCCGCGACCCGCGATATGTATCTGGACGCCAACGGTGAACCTGTCCCCAACGCTTCTTTGGAAGGNCCGCTGGCCGCCGGGATTCCAGGCGTGCCCGCCGCGCTGGATTACCTCGCCAGCCATTACGGCAAACTGCCGTTGCGCCAGTCGCTGGCTCCCGCCATCCGGTTGGCGCGGGAGGGGTTTCCGGTGGACGAACCCATGCTTCGTCATCTGAGGTTCCGGGAAGCACTCCTGCGCCGCTACCCAGAAACCGGCCGTATCCTACTGCCCGGCGGCAAATTGCCGGAAACTGGCCAGATTATTCGCCAGCCCGAACTTGCCGCCACCCTGGAATTGTTGGCGGACAAAGGTCGCGCCGGGTTTTATGACGGCAAATTTGCAGCGCAAATGGTTGCTGCGGTCAGGCAGGCGGGCGGCGTCTGGTCAGTGGAGGATCTCAAACGCTATCAGGTGAAGGAGCGCGAACCCGTGCGCGGCGAATACCACGGCGTCAAGGTCACCAGCGCCGCGCCACCTTCATCCGGCGGAATCGTGTTGCTGGAAATGCTCAATATCCTCTCCGCCTACGACCTGCCAAAAGCTTCAGGGGCGCAGCGCACGCACTGGGAAGTCGAAGCCATGCGCCGCGCCTACCGCGACCGCGCCCTTTACCTCGGCGACCCGGATGTTGTCGCCATACCGCTCAAGCGTCTGCTCAGTCAGGATTACGCCGCCAGTCTGCGCGCCACTATCCAGGATGACGCCGCCACCCCCAGTGCGGCTTTGCCACCTGCGGTGGAAGCCACCTCCGGCAAAGGGGTGGACACCACCCACTTTTCGATTCTGGATCAGGACGGCAACCGCGTGGCCGCCACCTTGTCCATCAACTATCCGTTCGGCTCCGGCTTCATGCCACCGGGAACCGGCGTGCTGCTGAACAATGAAATGGATGATTTCTCAATTCGCCCCGGCACGCCCAATGTCTACGGGCTGGTGGGGGCGGAAGCCAACGCCATTGCGCCGGGCAAGCGGATGCTGTCCAGCATGACGCCCACCTTCCTCGAAGACGGCAAGCGCATCGCCATTCTCGGCACACCGGGAGGCAGCCGCATCACCACCATGCTGCTGCTGGGGACGCTGGCGTTCGCTGANGGGGAAAACGCCAGCCGCATCGTCAACCGCAGCCGTTTCCACCATCAGTATCTGCCCGACGTCATCCAGTATGAGCCGGATGCGCTGGATGGCAGCGTCCTGTCAGCCTTGCGGGGCATGGGGCATACGTTGGAACCGAAGCAGGAGGCCTGGGGCAATATGCAGGCGGTGATTCTGGACAAGCAGAGCGGCACCGTGGACGCCGCCTCTGACGCGCGCGGAATCGGGCAGGCGCTCAGTATTACGCATCAAGCCAAGGGGCGGGCGGCGGCGGAACATGCTATAACGGCGTCAACCCACTAAACCCAATAGCGAGATTGGTCTGCCATGTCATTGCTTAACCTGCAAAGCCTGCTTGGNATTTTTGTTTTATTGTTGATCGCGTGGCTGTTCAGCGAAAACCGCCGGGTGGTGGACTGGCGTCTGCTGTTGGCCGGTTCGCTGCTGCAATTTGCGCTGGCGGCGTTGCTGCTGAAATGGCAGGCGCTGCATCAGCTATTGTCCGGGCTGAATGACGCTGTGCTGGCTTTGCAGGCTGCGACGGAACAGGCGACCGCCTTCACGTTCGGCTACCTGGGCGGCGCGCCGCTGCCGTTTGAAGAAACCCAGCCGGGGGCGAGCTTTATTCTGGCCTTTCACGCCTTGCCGCTGGTGATTGTGGTCAGCGCCCTGACATCCATCCTGACCTATTGGCGGGTGCTGCCGCGTATTATCCAGGTGTTTTCACTGTTGCTGGAGCGGTCGCTCGGCGTTTCCGGTAGCGTCGGCCTGAGCACGGCGGCCAATATTTTCGTCGGCATGGTGGAAGCGCCACTGTTTATCCGCCCGTGGCTGGGGCGGTTGAGCCGCAGCGAGCTGTTCATCGTCATGACTGCGGGGATGGCGACCATCGCCGGTACAGTGCTGGTGCTGTACGCCAGCATTCTGGGCAAGGTTTTGCCGGATGCGGTCGGGCATCTGTTGATCGCCTCACTGATCAGCGCGCCTGCTGCGGTTGTGGTGGCGCGCCTGATGACGCCGGAAACCGGCATGGTATACGGCGGNACATTGACATTNCCCCAAACTGCCAGCAGCACCATGGACGCCCTGACCCAGGGCGCGCAGAGCGGCCTGCAATTGTTCCTCAACATTATCGCCATGCTGTTGGTGCTGGTGGCGCTGGTGCATCTGGCCAACGGCATGCTGGGTTTGCTGCCGGAGGTGGGAGGGGCGGCAATTACCCTGGAGCGTCTGCTGGGGTATGTGATGGCGCCAGTGGTTTGGCTGATGGGCGTGCCATGGCAAGAGGCGCAAACCGCTGGCGCGCTGATGGGCGTCAAGACCGTGCTCAACGAACTCATCGCCTACCTGCAATTGGCGCAGTTGCCGCCGGAGACGCTCAGTCTGCGTTCGCGCCTGATCATGACTTACGCGCTGTGTGGGTTTGCCAACTTCGGCAGTCTTGGCATCATGATTGCGNNCCTGACCACCATGGCTCCCGAGCGCCGGGATGAGGTGCTGGCGTTGGGGGCNAGGAGCATCATCGCCGGTACGTTGGCGACCTGTTGCACCGGTGCCGTGGTGGGGGCGCTCACCAGCGCTTGAGGCGGTGGGTGTCAGCGGTTTTGTTTGCCTTTTGTCGAAAGCCCTTCGTCGATCACATCCAGCGGCACCTCGATCAGGTTGGGCACATCCGGTGTAAAGGTGTTGCCATTGCCGCTGGCGTTGGCAGGCACTTCAAAGGTAACGGTTTTCGGGGTGCGGCTGGTGTGGGTGCCGGGGCAGGCGGGGTGTCGAGCCGCACCGGTGGCAATTCTGTCGTGACGGGTGCGGGGTCACTCTTGTTCTGGCGGAATCTCCCGTGCGCTTTGGACTGGGATGTCAGCGGGTACATGAATTTCCACCGGGGCAGCCTGTGCAGCGGCTTCGGCAGCTTCCGGGTTTTCAGTTTCATGCGTTGGCGACGCTGCTGTTGGGGAATGCCTGATCGTGTTGGTGGCGGGTTCTGCGCTGGTTTCTGCAGGAGCCTGGGCGCGGTTGGTCACGCTATTGGAGGTGGCCTCTGAGGTGGTGGGGGCAGGTTTGCTGGNCGGTTGCCGGGCGGGTGTGCCTGCATCTTCCTCCGGTTCTGAGCCTGATTTGAAAACGCCCATCGCCAGTGTGTCGCGGAAACGTTTCTCCAGGGCGATCTGTTCTTCCACCAGGCCTTCCAGCTTGTACTTGCTGATGAGGGACTGGCTGTGGTTCAACCNAGTGCGGGCAGTGTCGGTGTCGCGCTTTTGCAGGGAAGAAACGGCTTTTTCCTGTTGCAAGGTGGCGACTTTCGTCATCAATGAAAGCGCTTCCGGTTGGTTAGGGGATTTGTCCAGCAGGGTGCTGAGGTAAGAGACGGCGCTTTCGCTACGTTCATCGCTGTCGTTCAGGTTGCCCAGGTCAATGGCATGCTGGGCGCGCTCCGGTAGTCCGCGCTGTCCGCATCCACATTGTTTACGCCGTTGGTGCCGCTATCGGCGGCTTGCGCCGCCTCGCGTTGGGTTTGNTTCCAGGCTGACTTGCCGTTTCAGGCTGTCGTTAAGGGCAAACTCGGTGATCAGCCGGTTTGTGGCAGCCAGCAATTTGCCCGCTTCTTCAGCCTTGCCAACCGCCAACTGGTTTTCGGCTTCCGTTTGCTGGTCGTTGACCATTTGCGCCAGCAGCTTGCGGGTTTTGATGTTGTCAGGCTCCAGCATCACGGCTTTACGCAGGAAGTCAATGGCGGCGGGGCTGTTCGGGTCGGTGCTGGCCAGCTTGCCCTTGCGGATAGCGTCCGCTGCTTTTTCCTGTAAGCTGTTGAGGTCATTGTCATTATCAAGCGTTTGTCCTAGCGCGGTGCTTTCAGCAGCAGGTTTGTCGCTGTGCTGGACAAGGCTGGCCTGGTCTTGGGNCGGTTCCAACCCTGGTGTATTGATTGGGGCAGTGTTTGCCGCGTCAGGAGTGGCTGTATTGCTTTCCTGCAACGGCACTGCTTGTTCGGCATGCTTGTTGGAGGTAAGGCTGGATAGCAGGTGGTAGGTGCTGAAGGCGACAGCCCCGGCGGAAACCAATGCGGCGATTGGCAGCAGCAGTTTGCGCTTTTGCTTGCGTTGCAGGGTGCGCAGCAGCGCCGCAGGATTTTTNNGCCGTGCACTGCGCTTCAGGTTCAGCCCCTGTTGCAGCGTCTGCCAGGCGTCAGGGCGCAGTTTGCGGATGCTGACCGGCGTAATGTTGCGCACGGTGGCTTCCAATGTGCTTTGTTTGCCGAATGGTGCTTCGCCTTGTAACAGGTGGTAAGCGATACAGGCGATGGAAAAGGTGTCGTCTTCCGCCACTGGCAGGTCGCCCAGCAGCACTTCCGGGCTGATGTGGCCGGAATGCAGGGTGTGGCGGCTACGGTCAGTCGGGTTGCTGTTGTAAGCGACCCGCAACGCTGCCACGACTGGGGCGGTCAGCAGGCAGGNGATTTTCCCGCCCAACAGCACGGAGCCTGGTTCCAGGTAACCGTAGACGCCTTCCGGGCGCTGGCTGGCGATGGCGTTGGCAAGGCCGTCAAGCAACTCCATGGCGTCCGGCACCGGCATGCCGCGTTCATCCAGTTCGGACAGCCGCTCGGACAGCAGCATGCCGCCAATATTCCGCATCACCATCCAGCGGGAACCATCAGCAGTTTTGCCGTCATCGGTGACCTGCGGCATGGCGGGCATCGGTTTTTGGTAAGTTGGCAAAATGTGGCCGAACACTTGTTCAAACACCGGGTTTTGCGCCAGTGCGGGCAGCAAGGTGAAAACCAATACATTGATCTGGTCGCCCTCATGGGCGGGTTTCAGATCTTGCGCCCAGTACAGTTTGCCAAGCGCTGTTTCCGCCATGCAGCGGCGTAGCGCATAGCGTTCCTGCAAGACAGGCAAATCCTGCGCCCTGCTGGTTTCCAAGGTGGGCTGGTTTGAGAATGGCATAATGCAAAAACTCCGCGATTCCGCCGCTGGTCATCAAAATTGGGTGATTATAGAGGATTACGCCGTTTGCGCACACTTTTATGACGCAATGCAGCAAATCCCTTGCCATGGTTTGGGAAGGGCTGTCACCAAAGCTTATACTAGATTATTTTTATTCAAAACACTTTCATGGAATAGCTGTCCTACGGGTTCCAGCGCAATCAGTTCATCGGCGCCGCCACGGATGGTGGTGACCATATGGGGCGGGACGAACGCGCCCGCGCCTTGCGCTTTCGGTGCCACGATCTGATGGGCGGCCTGTAATTCCGGAGCGATGGCGGCGCGGAACGCATCGTAAGTGGGGTAATTCTTGCGGATTTTTCCCACTAATGTGTCAAACAACATCACCAGTTGGGGCGGCGGCGGGTTGCTGCGGCTGAAACCCAGCGAGTGGAAAATTCCCGGCCTCAACCACAGCAGCAGTTCGGCCTGTGCATTGGAGACATCCCAAGTTTCACGCCCTTGGCGTGGGATGGCGGTTTTGACGAAATGGTCGATCATGTCAGCCGTGTCCCAGGGGCGGAACGCCAACCNCCCGCCCGTCAGCGGCCTGCCAGGCAGGCGTTCTTTGAGCGGTTGCAGCCAATCAGGGGCAGGCTCCATCGCCACCAGCCGGTTCTGTTCGGAATTTTGCATATAGCCGTCAGNAGCATTGCCGTAATAGTCCAGATGTTTGCCGTTTTTCCAGAAATCGGCACCTTCGTTGAGCAGCGGCTTGACCTTNNACCATTTGTCAGCCCCAAACAGCGCGTTGACGCCCGCCTGGTTCAGTGGCGCGTTCAGGCCGAGATTGAGGGCGAGGTGCATGCCCGCCTCGGAGCAATACACTTGTTCGGCTTGGCTGTGCAGCGTCGCCAGCGCATTGCGGTCACCCAGCACGGCGTTGATGACGTGAGAGCCGAATTCAACCACCTTGGCATAGGTGTTGGTCATCAGGTTGTCATTGCCGTTGTAGTCGGGCGGGAATTTGGTCACTTTTTGCAGCAACATCGCCCAGGTGCGGATATTGTTGATGTAAGCGCGCTGTTCACCCGGCGANNGGTCGCCGAGGAACTTCACCCGCCACAGCAGGGCAGGGTAATCCTTCGGGTTGACGTGCCCCGCCGAATGCTGGTTGGCGTAGCTGCGCGGGCTGTCGGTGGCGACCATGCCATCGTCCACCCCGATATAGTTGCGGATATGGGTGATGCTGAACTTGAGCATCTCCAGCCCTTNTTCCTCATNCCAAAAGATGGGTTGGGCAATCTGCCGGTTGCCGGGGTTGTGGTGGGAGGAGCCGATATACCATTCGCCCGGCAGGATGAAGCGCAACAGGTCGCGCTGGCGGGTTTTCCAGTCATTGTCGTAGGCGATCAGGCGTAGGTCGCTGTCGGTGCGGATGTGGGTGGGGACTTCCTGCCACTGGTCGCCGACTTCGATCAGTTTGGTCACCAGGCTGCGGTTGGCCTTGAGGCTGGCGTCATTCCACAACGCCTGCGCCGTCGTCGGGTTGATGTCGTACAGGGATGGGGTAAGCGGACGGTCGTAACGTTCTTGCGGATGCTGGACATACCAGTCATTGGCTTGCGCCAGGGTCATGGTGGTCAGTTGCGGAGCCATAGGAATCTCCCGTGTTTACTGTGGTTGCTGGGTGGCGGAATTGATGCGCTGATACTGGTTGACATTGCCCGTGCCGGTCAGCAGGGACAGCTCCAGGGTTTCGCCGTCGGCGGTCAGGATGGCGTAGCACAGCATGTCTTTGCCCTGGACTTGCAGGCAGGGCGTTTCTTCCATCGTCTTGCCGCAGGATTCAGGGCAGGAGGCCAGCACTTCATAGGCGCTGGAGTCGAGTTGCTTGCCGTCATAAATGTCGCGGTAACTGTTTTCATCAATGCTCAGATGGGCTTTGGGATCTTGGGTGGACTGCCAGTCGCCGATCAGGTTTTCACCCAGCATGGAGAGGTCGAGGCCACTTTCACCCTCACCGCTGCTGTTGCTTTGTTCGACGATGTCATTGGAGGTTTGTTCGGCGTTGGCGATCGCATCCTTGATATTGGCGCAGTCAGTTTCTTTTAAGACATCGGTAAATTGCAGGCTGGCGGGATCTTTGACCACCATGACGCCATTGTCTTCAACCAGTTCGCCGCTGCCTTGCAGGAGCCTGTCGCTTTCCAGTTTGAAGTAGGTTTCCTCGGTCTGGATAGTCCCTTCGATCATGTAGGTGTGGCTGGCCTTGATCAGGCCATCGCTGATTTCACCGTTGAGCACACCGTGGGAGCCATCTTTTCAGATGGCTCCCACGCGTAGTAGCCGGAAATGGCGTTGCCGTCCTGCTGGATCTGGACGGCGGTGAGGTCTTTGCCTTCCAGCATGGAAAAGCAGCGTGTGTGCGCACTGGCTTCCTCCTTGTCCGGCGGCGCGCTGGCGGCAGGCTGTTCCGTCTTGCTGTCATCACAGGCGGCCAACAGGGCAGCTGCCCCCAATAGGATGGCGCGTATGGAATCTGTCATGGGTGTCTTCCTCACAATTATGTTTGGTGGTTTTCAGCAATGCCAGGGAATCGAATGGGTATCAGTAGTAATGATTGAGTATAGCGCAGAGTTGCTTATGCGAGCGCCAGCGGAAGCGTTTCAGGTCGATTTTGGCGTTGGCATCAAATTCCACGCCTTCAGCCTCCAACAGACGGCGCTGGTGCAGTTCACCGCCGGGATAAGCGCGCCCGAGACTGATTGTACCCCGGGCGTTGATGACACGCTGCCATGGCACATCGGAAAATTCCGTCAGGGCGTGCAGGGCGTAACCAACTAGGCGGGCGTGGCCGGGCAGGCCAGCAAGGGCGGCCACATCGCCGTAAGTGGCGACATGGCCGGGNNGGATTTGCCGCACAATGGCGTAAATGCGCTGGTGTTTTCCGGGGAGCCCATGCCTGCAATGTAGCATGAAGCCCTGTCACCAGCCAGTAAGGTGGGTTAGGGTCAGGCGGGCAAAGCTTCGGGTTCGCTTTCTTCCAGTGCATGCACCAGTTGGGGTATTTGGGAAAGGGCTGGCGCGCCATCCATCAACAGGGCGATGGGCATGACCTCGAAAATTTCCTCCGCCGTGGAGCCGAATTCACGCGCCGCCTTGACATGCATCCTGATCAGATGGGCGTTTTGGTTCACCAGGGCGATGCCAAGGCCAACCAGTTCACGGCAACGGCGGTCGATGCAGCCTTTGCTCAGGGAAAATTCCCGCCAGGAATCTGACCAGGCTTTCCACAATTCACCGGTGTGATGTTCCGGGCTGGCTTGCAAGTAGAGCGCCACCCGCCGGACTTGACGCATCTCGGTTTCGGTGGCTCCCAGCTTGACAGCCGCTTCGGTATGGATGTCAATGCAGCGGTGGCAGTCTTTGGCAAGCGCAATGCCTAAGGTGATCAGTTCTTTCTGTTTACGGTCAAGAACGCCTTTCTTGGTGCTTTCCTGCGAAAGTTCGCCAATAATTTCCAGAAACTCACCCAACCCATAGGTACGGGCTTGTTTCAAAGAGTGGATAAAATCTGAATCTACCATGGAATTTTCCCTTTTTGTTGCAGTGCAGCGAATGTTAACACAGCGTAAGGGCTTTACTGTGATTCCCCGCTGAACGTTATGCCATTAGCAGGCAGGAGCATTTGCATTTGTGCACTGCAAAAACGTGCCGTATTTCGGAGGGAAGGGATACGGTCATTGATTTTCCACACATTCGATAAAACCATCATGCCGCCTTTGGGAAGGGCACCAATCCTGCATGGATCGGATCTGGGCGTCCGGGCGGAACGTTTTGATGATTTCCAGGTATTTGTCCGCCAGTGTTTGGCTGTCCACAACCGCAATGCCAGCATAATAGCCCTTGCGCAAGTAGAGTCCTGTCGGTGAAACGCCTTTGCCAGCCGCCTGCCTGATGTCATCTTGTGCAGCCGCGATGTTTTTTTCATTGCCGAACAGCACCCCAAAATCACCGGCAGACCCAGCACCGGAAGGCCGGACATGAACGATCCAATACCCACCCAGCACTATGGCCAAAACAAGCCCCGCCAGCGCCAACGGGAGCAGCAAGGGTTGCGGTTTCGTCCCGACGGATGCGCTGAGGTCGAAAGCATCCGGCGCTACAGTTATCGGTTCGGCAATGGGTGGGTCGGTGGTTGAGACGGAATTGGCAGCGAGCACTTCCCTGACATTGCTGATTAATTGCCCGAAATCCACGGATTCAGCTGCTGGGTCCCAACGGCTTAAATCCACTGCCGGAGTGTCGTGGAAGCCAGCCGGAGGTTCCACCGCATCCAGCAGGACGGGCACCAGGATGCCGCGTTGTTTGCCCTCGTCGGCCTCTTCATGCACCCAAGCTGACAGTGCGGAGCGTTGTGACCAAGTCACAATAATGCAGCGCGCATCATTGAGGGCTTTGCCGATATGGCTGCGCCAAGTTTTTCCGCTGGGAATGTGCTGATCCCAAAATACAGACCATCCTTCCTTTTCGAGGGCGCTGACCAAGGGTTGGATACGTTTTTCATCTTCCCGGGCATAGCTGATGAAAATTTGTGCCATTAAGCTTTCTCTGCTGCGGATCGTTCGTTTTATTATAGGAAATGTCTATGAAAGTTTCAGTGAGAGGATTTTCGTCACCGTATCTTCATCCAGTGGAAGGCGGGTTTTCCAGGCTGGTTTTTGCCGTTTGGCCGCCCTGGGTGCGGGTGCCGGGAGAAAGCAGTCCGTGTAGTCCCGTTGGATCTGGACGATCACTTCTTCCAGTTTGTTGTTGCCCAGCAGCCNGACCAGATTCAGGGAAACCATGAGGGAAACGTAATTGGATGCTTTGATGGCCTGATGGATCAGGGCGGTGGGGTAACCCTGGCTGTGCCGGTGCATGACATGGATGCCGCCGTGCACATAGGAGCTGAGGGGCTTCCAGGAATGGTCTTTGAACTTGAGCAACAGGCGCATGTCTTCCGGCGGTGCCTTGCCTTCCAGTTCATTGAGCATTTCGGTCATCATGGGGAGGCGGTCAGCTTTCTTGGCGGTTTCCTGATTGAATTCACCCATCAGGCGGGCGGTGACCTTGTCAGGCGCGGCGTGCAGCAGCCACATCGCCCTCACCAGCGCTTCGAACTGCAAACGGAGCAAACCGGTGGCGGAGGTGAAATTCCCGCCCGTGATCAGCATCCTGATGCTTTCAGCGTGTTCGAAAGCAACGCCGCACATGATCCGGCTGGAGGCGGCTCGGTCTGACCGGATGATACGGCTTGCTTGCAGAAGCTTGAGCAGGTGCTCCTCCATTTCGACGGAGCGTTCCTGCAATTGTTGGAGTTCAGCGCTGATTGGCGTCATGTGTTTCCTTCCGATGCCTGGATTTGTGTCTTTTACTTTATAGGAAGGGATGGATATGAACGCCAGTAATACCAGACCAGGCGCAGGTGCCCCGACAAACGCCGGGTTTCAGGCTTTTTGACGAACTCCGACTTCAGGCTCATGGCACCGATGCCGTCGATCTTGCAATCAATGTCATGGTCGCCGTCAACCAGGCGGATGTTTTTGACCTTTCCNNCAACCTTGACAACCAGGGAGGAGCCTTTGACCTTGAGATCCTTGATCACTGTGACGGTGTCGCCATCCTGCAGGATGTTGCCGTTGGCGTCCTTGATGATGCGTTCGTCGCTGCTGGCCGCCGCTGCCGTCTGCGCCCATTCGTGGCCGCACTCGGGGCAGACATACAGGGCACCATCTTCGTAGGTGTATTCGGAAGCGCATTGCGGGCATTTGGGGAGCGTGCTCATAAGCATTCCTGTGGGTGAAAACGGCGGATGTTAGCAGTTTATGCAGGGTTTCGCCTTCCCCTTGAACTTTCCGGGCTTGACCGGCATCAATCCGTTATGATGAAAACAAAATTATTGATGATGAGGTGTGCGTCATTTTCACTCAATTCTTACGGCTTGCCAAAGGTGCCGACCCACGTTACTACCAGTTGGCGGTGCAATGTAGCCTGTTGCTGGTGGGGATGCTGACCCTGCAATTCACGATTCCGGGGTCGAATATCGTTGCCGTGCTGGCGACGGCTCTGCTGACCCAATGGGGATTCCTGCGCTGGTATGGTTTGCCGTTGCAAACACTGAGCGCGCTCAACACCAGTTTTTCCATCATTATCCTGTTGTACGCCGCGCATTGGGGCTGGTTGGCGCTGGCGGCCGGTATCGCCATCGCCAGCAAATTCCTGCTCCGCATCCAGGGGCGGCATGTGTTCAACCCGTCGAATATCGGCATTGCCGCCGTGCTGCTGGCGACAGATTCCGCCTGGGTGGCGCATGGCAAGTGGGGGCACGCGCTGTGGCTGGGTTTGCTGCTGGCCGGTTTCGGGCTGGTGTGGCTGCTGGGTTGGCGGCAGATGCTGACCAGTCTGGCGTTCCCGGCGGCCTACGCCTGTCTGCTGGCGGGTCGTGCGCTATGGCTGGGCGACCCGTGGGCGATTCCGCTGCATCAGTTGCAGAATGGGGCGTTGCTGATCTTCACATTCTTCATGCTGTCAGACCCGATGACCACGCCGCAGTCGACGGCGGGGCGTCTCCTGTTTGGCGTATGGGTGGCGGTGCTGGGTTGGGCGTTGCAGTTTCGGCTGTTCATTCCGAATGCGTTTCTGTATGCGCTGGCGGCGTCATCGCCGCTGGTGCTGCTGATCAATGGGCGTTTTGCCGGTGCGCCGTTTCACTGGCCGGTCAGGAGNTCAAACATGAGAAAAACAGTGCTTGGGTTGCTGGGGATTGCGCTGCTGGGGGCGTCTTCCCAGGCTGCCGCCTTNTGCGGCTTTTATGTCGCCAAGGCGGACACCGGCTTGTTCAACGAGTCTTCACAAGTGGTGTATGTGCGCGATGAAAACCGCAATGTGGTGACGATGGCCAGCGACTTCAAAGGCGACGTGAAGGATTTTGCGCTGGTGGTGCCGGTGCCGACCGTGCTCCAGCGGGAGCAGATCAATGTCGCCAACAATGCCACATTGAAACATCTGGATGATTATTCCGCCCCACGGCTGGTGGAGTATTTCGACGAAGATCCTTGTGCGCCGACGATGGACAAGATGATGGCCGCGCCCGCCATGATGGAGGCCGCNGCCCATGCGGGGCAGCAGCGCGCGACTGAACTGGGCGTCAAGATCGAAGCGCAATACACCGTGGCCGAGTATGACATCCTGCTGTTGTCGGCCAAGGAAAGCGGCGGCCTGATCACCTGGCTGACCGAACAGGGCTACAAACTGCCGCCCGGCGCGGAGCCTGTGGTTGGCAGTTACCTCAAACAGAACATGAAATTCTTTGTCGCCAAGGTCAATTTGCAGGAATACAGCAAATCTGGCTTTACCCGGTTGCGCCCGATCCAGATCGCCTACAACAACGACCGTTTCATGTTGCCGATCCGGCTCGGCACGGTTAACGCGCAGGGCAAGCAGGAACTGTTCGTCTACGCGCTGACCCGNCANAGCCGGGTGGAAACCACCAATTACCGCACCGTCAAATTGCCCAGCGATCTGGATGTGCCGGAATACATCAAGGACAAGGACGAATTCGCCAGTTTCTACCGTGACATGTTCCGCACCGCCGTGGACAAGGAAAACGGCAAGGCGGTGTTCCTCGAATACGCCTGGGACATGAACTGGTGCGACCCGTGCGCTGCCGACCCGCTGTCCGACAAGGAATTGCGTGAACTGGGCGTGTTCTGGGTGGCCGATGATGGTGGCACGCAACCGCAAACGCGCGGGATCATGCCGCCAGGGCAGGGGCGTGATGTGTACGTCACCCGCCTGCATGTGCGTTATGACCGCGACAATTTCCCGGAAGACCTCATGTTCCAGGCCACGGGCGACCGCGAAAACTTCCAGGGGCGCTATATCATCCGCCATCCGTTCAAGGGCGAGGCGACCTGCGACGCCGGGAAGCAATATTTCCGCGAATTGCCCAAGCGCCAGGGCAAGGTGGCGGAAACGCTGGCGCGCCTGACCAACCGTGACGTTAACGGCATCCGCACCAAAATGGGCTTGGGGCAGGGCGGCACCACTGGCGGCGGTTCCAGTGGCGGCGGTGACGATGACTGGTGGAATTCCATGTGGGGTCAGCCGGTAAAGTGACATAAGACACCAGGCCGGGGCGTATGGCATGCGCCCCTGTCTGTGTATAATCCCGCTTTTGCCGCTTGCACACACCCCATGATACGCATCACCGAACTGCGCCTGCCGCTGGAGCATGCCGCCGAAGCCCTGCCTGCCGCCATCGCGGAACGCTTGGGCATTGCGCCTGCCGGACTGCTGGATTTCACCATTTTCAAACGCGGTTATGACGCCCGCAAGCGTGACGCCATTGTGCTGGTCTATACCATCGACGCCACCGTGGCGGATGAGGCCGCAATACTGGCGAAATTCAGCCAGGATCAGCATGTTAACCCCGCGCCGGATACCCGTTACAGGTTCGTTGCCCAGTTGCATGAGCCGCCTGCGGTGCGTCCGGTGGTGGTCGGCTTCGGNCCCTGCGGCATAATGGCCGGGCTGGTGCTGGCGCAAATGGGGTTCCGCCCCATCATCCTGGAGCGTGGCAANAAAGTGCGCGAACGCACCAAGGACACCTGGGGCTTGTGGCGTAAGCATCAGCTCAACCCGGAATCCAATGTGCAGTTCGGCGAAGGCGGCGCTGGCACTTTCTCTGATGGCAAGCTCTACAGCCAGATCAAAGACCCGAAGCATTACGGGCGCAAGGTGCTGGCCGAATTCGTCAAGGCGGGCGCGCCGGAAGAAATCCTCTACGTCAGCAAGCCACACATCGGCACGTTCCGGCTAGTCAAAATGGTGGAGAACATCCGCGCTGACATCGAGTCGTTGGGCGGCGAAATCCGTTTCCAGCAGCAGGTGGTGGATGTGCTGGTCGAACANGGCCAGATGCGCGGCGTGGTGCTGGCGGATGGCGAACAAATCCGCACCGAGCATGTGATCCTGGCGTTGGGGCATAGTGCGCGTGACACCTTCCAAATGCTGTTTGAACGTGGCGTGTTCATGGAGCCGAAACCGTTTTCGGTCGGTTTCCGCATTGAACATCCGCAATCCCTGATCGATCAGGCGCGCTTCGGCCAATATGCGGGCAATAAGCTGCTGGGGGCGGCGGACTACAAGCTGGTGCACCATGCTGGCAATGGGCGTTCGGTGTACAGTTTCTGCATGTGCCCCGGCGGGCAGGTGGTGGCGGCGACTTCGGAGCCGGGGCGGGTGGTCACCAACGGCATGAGCCAGTATTCACGCGCAGAACGCAATGCCAATGCCGGGATTGTGGTCGGCGTCAGCCCGCAGGACTACCCCGGCNNGCCGCTGGCGGGGATCGCCTTCCAGCGCCAGTGGGAGTCGCGCGCCTTCGAACTCGGCGGTGAAAACTACAACGCGCCCGCGCAATTGGCNGGGGATTTCATCAAGGGCATCCGCTCCACCCAGTTGGGAGCGGTTGAGCCGTCCTACCAACCNGGGGTGCGCCTGATGGACTTGTCGGCAGCCCTGCCTGCTTATGTGGTTGAAGCCATCCGTGAAGCGTTGCCCGCGTTTGATCGCCAGCTCAAGGGTTTTTCCCTGTATGACGCTGTGCTGACCGGGGTGGAGACGCGCACCTCCTCACCCTTGCGCATCACCCGTGGGCAGGATTTGCAAAGCCTGAATGTGCAAGGGCTGTATCCGGCAGGGGAAGGCGCAGGCTACGCGGGCGGCATCCTGTCGGCGGGGGTGGATGGCGTCCGTGCTGCTGAAGCGGTGGCGGCGGCCTATAAACCCCGCATTCCGTAGGCGTATTATCGGCCAGATAGGTGAGCCGCTACACTTATTCCGACTAAATAACTTGGTATTTTGGGAGCGCAGGAATGACAGCCATCGTCCGCAGCAGTTGGGGCAACGCAGAAGTATTGCAGAATGATCAATGGAGCGAACGCCTGTACAGCCTGCGCCTCAAGGTGGAGCTGATGCCGTTCCAGGCCGGACAGTTCGTCACCCTGCGGCTGCCGGTGACGCTGGCGAATGGCGAAACCGAACTAGTGGCGAAATCCTATTCCCTGATTAATGCGCCGCATGAGCCGACCCCGGAAATTTTTTACAACATCGTGCCCAACGGCAAGCTCTCCAATGCGCTGGCGCGCCTGCGCCCCGGCGATAATCTGGAGATTTCCCAACCGGCCAAGGGCTTNTTTGTGCTGGATGAAGTGCCGGACGTCCCTAACCTGTGGTTGTTGGCGACCGGCACTGGNCTTGGGCCTTTCCTGTCGATCCTTAAAACGGCGCAGCCCTGGGCGCGTTTCGACAAGATTGTCTTGGCGCATGGTGTGCCGTTGCTGCGGGAGCTGGCTTACGCCGACCTGATCCGTTCGTTTGCGGAGCGCTATCCGGCGCAATTCCGCTTCATTTCCTGCGTCACCCGCGAGCCGAACCCGCAGGGGCTGGAAGGGCGCATCACCGACAGCTTTGCGGCCGGTGCGCTGGAGGCGACGGCGGGGGTGGGTATTGCCCCGGAAAACAGCCATGTCATGCTCTGCGGCAACCACAATATGCTGGATGAAATGAAGGCGTTGCTGGGGGAGCGTGGCATGCGCCGCCATCTGCGCCATAAGCCCGGCCATATCACGACGGAGCAGTATTTTTAAAGTCGTAATCTGGGGTCAAGCTATGTAAAATTAGCCGCTTCACTGGCACAGGGTGACGGATAAACAACAGGCATGAACCCGGATTTTCTTGATTTTGAACAACCTATCGCCGAGCTACAGGCGAAAATTGAAGAACTGCGCTATGTCGGCGACGCCGAAATCAACCTGAGCGAAGAAATCAGCAAGCTGGAGGAAAAGGCCAATTCGCTGACCCGCTCGATCTTNTCCAAGCTGACGCCCAGGCAGATTTCCCAGCTTGCCCGCCACCCCAAACGCCCGTATACGCTGGATCTGGTCAAGTACCTGTTCACCGATTTCCAGGAATTGCACGGCGACCGCGCCTTTGCCGATGACAAGGCCATTGTCGGTGGGCTGGCGCGTTTCCGCGGCCAGTCGGTGGTCGTGATCGGCCACCAGAAAGGCCGCGACACCAACGAAAACATCAAGCGCAATTTCGGCATGCCGCGCCCGGAAGGCTACCGCAAGGCGTTGCGCCTGATGCGGATGGCGGAGAAATTCCACCTGCCGGTCATCACCTTCATCGACACGCCCGGCGCTTACCCCGGCATCGGTGCCGAAGAGCGCGGCCAGAGCGAAGCCATTGCCCGCAACCTGTACGAAATGGCTGGNCTGCGCACNCCCGTCATCTGCACGGTGGTCGGTGAGGGTGGCTCTGGCGGCGCGCTGGCGATTGGCGTCGGCGACCGGGTGATGATGCTGCAATATGCCACCTATTCGGTCATTTCCCCAGAAGGTTGCGCTTCCATCCTGTGGAAAAGTGCCGACAAGTCAGCGGACGCCGCTGACGCCATGGGCATCACTGCCGACCGCCTGAAATCCCTCGGCCTGATCGACCAGATCATCCCCGAACCGCTGGGTGGCGCACACCGCGACATGGAAGCCGCCGCCCATAACCTCGGCGTGGCGCTGGAAGCCAACCTGCGTGAACTGAATGCGATGAACATCGACAAGCTGCTGGACAAGCGTTACCAGCGCATCATGGGATTCGGCCAGTTCGAGGAATAAGGGCGGGCGGATGAAACACGCCCTTGCCGACCATCTTTTGACCTTTTTCCGGCGCTATCCCGCCCCCGCTTACCTGATCGGCTACAGCGGTGGGATGGACTCCCACGTACTGTTGCATGCCTGTTCGCGGCTGCAACCGCAACTGCCGAACCTGCCATTCCGCGCCCTGCACATTGACCACGGGCTCCAGCCTGCTGCTGCGCAGTGGGTGCAGCATTGCCACGCAGTTTGCCACCAGTTGGGCGTGCCCCTGCTGACCGAGCACCTGCAACTGGCGGTTCCGGCNGGGGAAAGCGTGGAGGCGGTGGCGCGCGAGGCNCGTTACACCGCCTTCAGCCGCCATCTGCAAGCTGGGGAAATCCTGCTGACTGCGCACCACCAGCACGATCAGGCCGAAACCTTGCTGCTGCACCTGCTGCGTGGCAGCGGCGTGGATGGCCTGGCGGCGATGCCGTTGTTCAGGCCGTTGGCGCAGGGTGGCCTGGGGCGTCCGCTACTGGCGTGCGGGCGGGCGGAACTGCTGGATTACGCCGAGCATCACCGGCTGGATTACCTCGACGACCCCAGCAATTTGGATCAGCGTTTCGACCGCAATTTCCTCCGCCATCAGGTCATGCCGCTGTTGCAGCAACGCTGGCCAGCGGCGCAGAAAACCCTGGCGCGCGCCGCCCGTTTGCAAGCCGAAAGCCGTGGGCTGCTGTCNCATTTTTTGCAAGGCAGGCTGGCGGAAATGCGGGGTGGGCAGCCCGGCACATTGTCAATCAGCCGGATGCTGGGGCAGGAAACCGCCCTGCAGAAGGCGCTGCTGCGCGAATGGCTGGCGGAGCGCGGCTTGCGGGCACCGGATGAACGGAGGCTGTTGCAGGTGTTGCATGACGTGCTGCTGTGCGCCCCTGACGCCATGCCCCGCGTGCAGTGGGAGGGCTGCGAAATCCGCCGTTACCGTGACGGCCTGTATGCGCTGGCACCCCTGCCGCCGCACGATCCGGCGCAGGTGCTGGCGTGGGATGTGCGTCAGCCGCTGTTCATTCCCTCGCTGCAACGCACCCTGTCGCCGGAGTTGCTGGATGGATGGCGGGAATATTTGCAGGCCAGCCCGGAACCCGTCACGGTGCGTTTCCGTCAGGGCGGGGANAAAGTCTGGCTGCGCCAGCGCGGCGGCCATCACAGCCTGAAAAAACTGTTGCAGGAAGCGGGCGTCGCGCCATGGGAGCGGGAACGCCTGCCGCTGGTGTACGTGGGGGAGCGGCTGGTTATTATTGTCGGCCTTCTACACTTGGTGCCGGACGAGTATGCGGGAGCGCAGCATGAACATGATTAAGGGCTTGTATGGAAGCCTGTTGACGGGATTATGGTGTGAATGACGAAGACTGGATGCGCCATGCCCTTGCTTTGGCGGAAAATGCCTGGAGGCANGGGGAGGTGCCGGTCGGGGCGGTGGTGGTGCGTGCTGGGCAAGTCCTTGGTGAAGGCTGGAACCAGCCAATCACCCGGCATGACCCTTCCGCCCACGCCGAAATGCAGGCGTTGCGGGCGGCGGGAGCCGCCGCCGACAACTACCGGCTGCCCGGAGCCATCCTCTATGTCACGCTGGAGCCTTGCCTGATGTGCGTCGGAGCCATGCTGCATGCGCGGGTGGAGCGGGTAGTGTTTGGCGCGTATGACCCGAAAACCGGCGCGGCGGGCAGTGCTTTCGACCTGCTGCANGACCCGCGCCACTACCACAAGGTAGCGGCGGTGCAAGGNGGAGTGTTGCAGGCGGAATGCGCCGCGTTGTTGCAGGCGTTTTTCCGCGAACGGCGCGCCGCTGCCTCAGCCGCCAAACAGGGCATTCAACAGGCGCCGCCACCAGGGCAGGAGGCGCTTGACGTTGGTGTCGTCGTGCTGGAGGTGCTTGAACCAGATGCCGCCGTGCTGCCGGACGTTGCCGCGCCGGAAGTTGCCGATGGTGCCGCCGTGCTGCCGCCTGTGGTTGATGGGGTAGGCGTAGGTGTTGGTTGTGGCGTTGGCATCACGGCGGGTTCCGCGACTGGCGGTGGAACCGGTGTTGCAGGTTCAGGTGCTGCCGGGGTGGCTTCGCGCGCGGCGGTATCCACTGCCGCTGCTGGGAAGGCGGTCTGTGTGCCGTTGGACAATTTGATGAGCTGTTCCACGATCACCGCCAGCGGCGCGCTCTGTTTGCTGGACGCCAGTTTCGCCGCCGCCCGCCAGGCGCTGGGGACTGCGCCGCCCTGCGGCCAGGAGCCGGTCGCCTGTGATTCATAGGCGGTTTTCGCGTTGGAGCCTTTGGCGGGCGTCCACAGGAAATCAGGGTGCTTGTTGGTGTACCACTCGCCGCCAACGATGTTGTTGGAAGCGTCCAGCTNCCGGTCGTAGTAGTAGGTCACCTGCTGGATGGCGTCACGGCTAGGGCTGTCGGTTTCATTCTGGCTGGGGCTGGTTTCCACCACATAGGAAACATCCATGCGGACGCCCACCACCGATTTGGACTGTGAACCCCGGAATGAGCGGAATTTGTCACTGGTGAACGCCGCCATGCTGACGGTCGCCGCCGCCAATGAATTGGCGTAAGTCATGGTCTGCGGGTTGAAATAGTGGTATTCGTAGGCGTGGGTCGGCTGGTTCCAGACTTCATAGTCGAAGGTGACGTCCATCACCATGCTGCGTTTGGAAACCCCGATCTGGTTGACGATGGCCAAGTGCCAGGTGCCGGGGTTGGTGTCGAAGCATTGGCTGGATTTGACGCGGCCGGTGGTGGGGTCGGTCGCTGGCGCTTTGTCATTGCAGCGGCCGCCGATGAAACGGTAGCGGCTGGGTGCTTTCGCCCACAGCAGCGACCCCAGCGCCTTGATGTCGGACGGGTAAAACTTGATGGAAACATTGTCCGGCGTTTTCAGCGTCACGCTTTTGGTCGGGCGCGCCAGCATATAGGCGGCGGGCGACCAGCCGTGGCAGATGCCCATCCAGGTTTCCACCGAACCGTATTTGTCGTAATAACCTTTGCCTTCCTGCCACATGGCCATGGTCAGGGAAAAGTTGCTGTCGCCGACCAGCGCGTCATATTTTTCTGCGGGCGACAACTGGTTGATTTTGGTGGCGTTGCCGCTGGCCAGAACGGTGGAGGCGAGATGGCTGCGGATGTAGTCGGAGTTTTCCTTCCAGTCAGAGGAGCTTGGGAAGGCCGGGTCGGCGTAGCGCGCGCCCAAGATGCCCTTGTAAATGCCCCAGTAATCGTCTGACCACGGCGACTCCGCCAGCGATGCCTTCATCAGGTTGGCGCTTTCCATTTGGTCCAGCCGGGTGTATTTCAGCGTATCCACCAAGTCGGCGGGCTTGTCGTTGGAGGCAATCGCGGCACGGGTGGAGACGCCGCCCGGCTCGCCCTCGCCAGGTTGCAGGATGTGCAGGCGTTGTTCGTCATGGGCATCAATAAAACTTTTGTCATCAATGGCCGCCTGTGAAAACAGGGTGACGCCTTCAGCCGGGTTCCCATGTGCATCTTTTTNTGGCGGTTGGCGATCCATGAAGGTTTTCGGGTCAGCGGCGAACGCCGCCAGATCAGCATCTATCTGTTGTTCTATGGTGTTTGACATATAACGTCTCCTTGTTCCCTGGTGGGGGTGCCCTAGATTGATGGATGGATAATTTAATTGAGGGAAATATCGTTCTTGGGCGGATTATAGCCCGCCCCCGCAGTTTAGGTCAGAAATTGCCAGTTGTCGAAAAAGGCCGCCTGCCCACTGTCATTGCCTGCCGCGTCCCTGAGGTTCCAGACCAGGGCGTTGCGGATCAGGAAGCGTTCGCCAGTGCTGGAGACGCGCACCCCGGAATAATGGCCGATATAGCCCTGGCGGTTGACAGTTTGCAGCAAATGTTCACGTTCTTCGCGCGCCAGCGGTTCGGCGGAATAGCGTGAAGGCAGGCAGGTCAGGGCGTTCCAGTCGAGGGCGAACAGCGCCAATGCCTGCCGGTTGCCATAGGTAAAGACGGGGTCGGCGGCAGTATCGTGCGACAGCAAGACGAACGGCGCTTCCCACAGCGCCTGGGCAGTGGCGGCACCTTCCCATTCCAGACCCGCCAGATTGCGCCCGACATAGTGGCGGAAGCTGCTGTGCAGCAGGTGCAGATGGTTTTCCAGGAAGTGGTTGGCGCTATCAGGCGCAGGCAGCATATTCATACGATCGCCAGATTGCCTTTGGTTTCCAGCCATTGCTTGCGGTCGGCGGCGCGTTTCTTCGCCAGCAGCATGTCCATCACCGCATCGGCGGCGTTGCTGTCGTCGATGCTCAGTTGCACCAGACGGCGGGTGTCGGGGGAAATGGTGGTTTCGCGCAATTGCAGGGNGTTCATTTCACCGAGGCCTTTGAAGCGGGTGACAGTCGGCGCGCCGCGTTTCTTTTCGGCGACGATAATGTCAAGGCGCGCCTGTTTTTCCGCTTCGTCCAACGCGTAATAGACTTCCTTGCCGATGTCGATGCGGTACAGCGGCGGCATGGCGACGAAGACGTGCCCCGCAGCCACCAGCGGGCGGAAATGTTTCACAAACAGGGCGCATAACAGGGTGGCGATGTGCGCGCCGTCCGAATCCGCGTCGGCCAGAATGCAGACTTTGCCGTAGCGCAACTGGCTCAGATCCACATTGCCTGGCTCCACGCCGATGGCGACGGAAATGTCGTGCACTTCCTGCGAGGCCAGCACCTGTTCTGGGTCGACTTCCCAGGTGTTCAGGATTTTGCCGCGCAACGGCATGATGGCCTGGAATTCGCGGTCGCGCGCCTGTTTGGCCGAGCC
This sequence comes from Candidatus Thiothrix singaporensis, assembly GCA_013693955.1. Classification (GTDB taxonomy): domain Bacteria; phylum Pseudomonadota; class Gammaproteobacteria; order Thiotrichales; family Thiotrichaceae; genus Thiothrix; species Thiothrix singaporensis. The sequence continues at coordinate 956,417 of CP059265.1, forward strand.
GCCTGCGGAGTCGCCTTCCACCANGAACAGTTCGGTGCGGGCGGTGTCCTGTGAGGAACAATCCGCCAGTTTGCCGGGCAGGGCAGAGCCTGCGGTGACTTTCTTGCGCACCACCTNTTTGCTGGCGCGCATGCGGCGGCCTGCATTGCTGATCGCCATTTGCGCCAGTTGTTCGCCGATGGCGGTGTGCTGGTTGAGGTACAGGCTGAAGGCGTCCTTGATGGAGCCGCTGACGAAGCTGGCGGCTTCGCGTGAGGACAGGCGTTCCTTGGTCTGCCCGGCGAACTGCGGCTCCTGCATCTTGAAGGAGAGCACGAAGGCGATGTTTTCCCACACGTCATCCGGCGTCAGCTTGAGGCCGCGCGGCAGCAGGTTGCGGAATTCGCAGTATTCGCGCAGGGCGTCGGTCACCCCGGTGCGCAGGCCGTTGACATGTGTGCCGCCCTGCACGGTGGGGATCAGGTTGACGTAGCTTTCCTGCACCGCTTCGCCGCCTTCCGGGAGCCATGCCAGCGCCCAGTCGAGGGCTTCACGCGCCTTNNTGAGCGCGCCGGTGAATGGTTCTTCCGGCAGGGTGATGTATTCGTTGATGGCGTCACGCAGGTAGTCGCGCAAGCCGTTTTCGTAATACCACTCAGTAATGTCCGCGTCTGACGCGGAGGCGTCGGTAAAGCGGATGCGCAAGCCAGGACACAGCACGGCTTTGGCGCGCAGGGTGTGCTTGAGGCGGTTGACGGCGAATTTCACCGTGTCGAAATATTTGGCGTCCGGCCAGAAATGCACGGTGGTGCCGGTGTCGCGTTTGCTGGTTTTGCCGCTGACCACCAGTTCACTGGCCTTGTCGCCGCCCGCGAACGCCATATTGTAAACCTGGCCGTCGCGTTTGATGCTGACTTCCAGCCTGCGCGACAGGGCGTTGACGACGGAGACGCCGACACCGTGCAGGCCGCCGGAGAATTGGTAATTCTGGTCGGAAAACTTGCCGCCCGCATGCAGGGTGCATAGGATCACTTCCACGCCCGGCTTGCCCTGCTGGGGGTGGAGGTCGACCGGCATGCCGCGCCCGTTGTCCGCCACCGACAGTGAGCCATCTGCATACAAGGTGACTTCGATCTGACTGGCGTGCCCGGCGAGCGCTTCGTCCACGCTGTTGTCGATCACTTCCTGCGCCAGATGATTGGGGCGGGTGGTGTCGGTGTACATGCCGGGGCGTTTGCGCACCGGGTCAAGGCCGGTGAGGACTTCAATGGCGGAAGCGTCGTAGGTGTTGTTGCTCATTATCTCTTCTATGCTGCTGGCTGCGCTATTGGTGCCGTTGCGGTCTGTGCAAGCCCAATTGCGGGAACGCTTCGGCTATGCCCACCCGCAATCACCACACCTTTTGAAGGGTTTGACGGTAACTTGCCGGTATACGCCAGCCGCCCGGTAAGGGTCGGCGTCTACCAGGTTTGCGCCGTTTCCAGCGAATCGAATTCGGCAATGATAATGCTGCCGCTAAAACCCGCTTCCCCTGGGTCGGCTGCATCAATTGCGGGGTGGGGCCTGCTGTAAACAGGCGGCCTGCGTCACGCAGCGCCTGTAGGCGCTCCAAATGCGCTGGGCGGGCGGCAAGCCGTTGCTCCAGGCTATTTTCAACATCTTCGCCGATAATGACGTACAACATGGCAATCGTGTCCTTGGTTATTGTGTAAGGGTTTCAGGTGGTTTCAATGGTGTGTTTTTGCAGGTAAACCACTTGCGCAATGATAAAGGCGAACGTCAATCCCAATACCCCGAACAACTTGAAGTCAACCCATATTTCTTCGCTGAAGGAATAGGCCACAATCAGGTTGATAACCCCGATGGATGCAAAAATACNCGCCCACATTGTATTGGTTTGCCGCCAGATATTGGCCGGAACCTGAATGGCGTTGGACATCATGCGTTCTGTCAGGGTTTTGCGTGAACCTACGTACTGGCTGATCAGGAAGGCGAGGGCAAACCNCCAGTTGATGATGCTGACTTTCCACTTGATGAAAATTGGGTCTTTCATAAACAGCGTCAAGGTGCCAAATACCAGTAAGATAGCCAGCGTGATCAGGTGCATGCGTTCAAAGCGCCGATGCATGAGGAAATATAATGCATTCTGGACAAGGGTCGCCAGGATGATCACCAGCGTCGCCAGCAGGATGGCATCCCGAGGTTCGCTTTGGTTCAGCGCCATTANGGGAAGCTGGTTGGCGGCGTCAATCCAGCTTGCTGGCAGGTCGCCAANAAACTTGTAGACCANGAAGAACAGCAAGACCGGGAAAAAATCAAACAGGAACTTCATACGTATTGGTATAATCCGCTAAAGTTAAACATTCTAAACGATAATTGAACAATGAGTCAGTATTTTCAAATTCACCCTGAAAACCCTCAAGTACGTTTAATCCGCCAAGCTGTCACCATCATCCGTGATGGCGGAGTGGTGGTGTTTCCGACGGACTCCAGCTACGCCATTGGTTGCCATTTGGGGGATAAATCGGCAATGGAACGTATCCAGCGCATCCGCCGGGTTGACAACAAACATAACTTCACGTTGGTTTGCCGTGATTTGTCAGAAATTTCTGTGTATGCGCAAGTGGACAACATCAATTACCGCCTGCTCAAGTCGCTGACGCCAGGNCCGTATACGTTTATCTTCCCCGCAACCCGGGAAGTGCCGCGCCGTTTGCAAAACCCCAAGCGTAAGACCATTGGAATCCGGCTTCCTGACCATATTGTCACCCAGGCGCTTTTACAGGAATTGAACGAGCCGTTAATGTCGAGCACCCTGATCCTGCCGGGCGAAGACCTGCCGATGGTTGACCCTTACCAAATACGTTTGTCGCTGGAGCACCAGGTGGATTTGATTATCGATGGCGGTTTTTGTGGACATGAGCCTACGACTGTGGTGGATTTGATGGCAGAGCGGCCTGTTATTCTGCGGCAGGGCAAAGGCAGTATCGATTGGCTGGTGGAGCATTAAGCATGAGTTTTGACATCGACACTTTTATGTACGGTTTGGCTACCTGGGCAATTCCGGTTCTGTTCGCCATTACCTTGCATGAAGTTGCGCATGGTTGGGTCGCCAGCAAGTTGGGTGACAGCACCGCCAAAATGCTCGGGCGCCTGTCCCTGAACCCGATCAAACACGTAGACCCGATTGGGACGGTCGCTGTGCCCGCCCTGTTGCTGCTGATAGGTTCCCCGTACCTGTTCGGTTGGGCGAAACCGGTGCCGGTCAATTTCCGCAATCTGAAAAGTTACCGGCGCGACATGATTTTGGTGGCCGCCGCCNNGCCCGGTGCCAACTTGGTGATGGCGGTGCTGTGGATCATGCTGCTGGTGATGTTCGCCAACCTCATTCCTGATGACAATGTGGCGCGTGGCTTTATGACGATGAGCCAGCACGGCGTCGAAATCAACTTGGTGCTGTTGGTGTTTAACCTGCTGCCGATACCGCCGCTGGATGGTGGTAGGGTGCTGTCCGGGCTGTTGCCGCTGTCATTGTCACGCTATTTTGACCAAATTGAGCCGTATGGCCTATTTATTGTGCTGGGTTTGCTATATTTTGGGGTGTTGAATCAGATTGTTATGCCCTTGGTTAGCATGCTGGCTCAAATACTTGGGCATATTTTTCTATAGAATCCCATTCAAACCAACACAAACTCAAGGTATCCCGCGTGAGTACTTCGCCTTCGCAAAATCAGCGCGTTGTTTCTGGAATGCGCCCGACAGGATTGTTGCATCTGGGACATTATCACGGTGTCCTGAAAAACTGGGTGGAGATGCAGCTCAATTATGAGTGCTTCTTNTTTGTGGCCGACTGGCACGCACTCACCACGCATTATGAAACGCCGGGTGGCATTGCCCAGCATGTGGAGGACATGGCCATCGATTGGCTGGCGGCGGGCATCAGCCCCAGCTCCGCCACCATCTTCACCCAGTCGCATGTGCCGGAGCACGCCGAACTGCATCTGCTGCTGTCCATGATCACGCCGCTGGGCTGGCTGGAACGCGTGCCGACTTACAAGGATCAGCAGGAAAAGTTGAAGGAGCGTGACCTGTCAACCTACGGTTTTCTCGGCTACCCGTTGTTGCAGTCGGCGGACATCCTGATCTACAAGGCTGACCGGGTGCCGGTGGGCGAGGATCAGGTGGCGCATATTGAGCTGACCCGCGAAGTGGCGCGCCGTTTCAACCACATCTATGGGCGTGAGCCGGACTTCGAGCAAAAAGCGGAACAGGCTGCCAATAAAATGGGCAAGAAACAGGCCAAGCTGTACCGTGAGCTGCGCCGCAAGTATCAGGAGCAAGGCGACAGTGAAGCGCTNGGGGTAGGCCGCGCCTTGCTGGAATCCCAGCAGAACCTTTCCCTTGGCGACCGTGAACGCTTGTTTGGCTATCTGGAGGGGTCTGGCAAGATCATCCTGCCCGAGCCACAAGCCGCGCTGACCAAAGACTCCAAAATGCCGGGGCTGGATGGACAGAAAATGTCCAAATCCTACCATAACACCATTTCCTTGCGCGAAAAGCCGGAAGATGTGGAAAAGAAAATCCGCACCATGCCGACCGACACCAATCGTGTGCGCCGTACTGATCCTGGCGATCCGGGGCGCTGCCCGGTCTGGCAGTTCCACGAAATCTATTCCAGCGACGCCACCCGGCAGTGGGTGCAGGAAGGTTGCCGTAGCGCGGGCATCGGTTGTCTCGAATGCAAGCAGCCGGTGATTGACGCCGTGCAGGCGGAACTGGCNCCGATCCAGCGCCGCGCCGCCGAGTTCGAGGACAACCGGGGGCGGGTGCGCGAAATCCTGCGTGAAGGAGCCGAGGCTGCCCGTCAGGTGGCGCGCGAAACGCTGGACGATGTCATGGAAGCGATGCGCTTTACGCATCATCTGTGATGACCGCCATCCAGAAGGAAATTCCGCTGGCGGTTGTGCGGGGCGAGAAATTCGTCGTCATGCCGGAGGATTTGTATATTCCGCCGGATGCCCTGGAAGTTTTTCTGGAAGCGTTTGAANNGCCGCTGGATTTGCTGCTGTACCTGATCCGGCGACAGAATTTCGACATTTGCGACATCCCGATTGCGCATATCACGGAGCAATACGTGGCGTATGTCGAACTGATGAAGGACTTCAAACTGGATCTGGCGGCGGAATACCTGCTGATGGCGGCGATGCTGGCGGAGATCAAATCACGCTTGCTGCTGCCGCGTCATGTTGGGGCGGAAGAGGAAGAAGACCCGCGCGCCCGGCTGATGCGCCAGTTGCAGGAGTATGAGCAATGCAAGCAAGCGGCGGCTGATCTTGATGGCTTGCCACGCCTGGGGCGCGAGCATCAGGCAGCGCAAACCGCCGCCGATTTTCCCAGCCCGCCGCGCCCACAGCCGCAGGTTTCCCTGCCGGAACTGCTGCTGGCATTCCAGAATGTGCTGAAACGCGCCGAGATGTTCAGCCATCACGAGATTCAGCGTGAACAGTTGTCCATCCGTGAACGTATGACACAGGTGCTGGCAGTGTTGCAGGCTTGCCGGTTTGCGCCGTTTGAAAACTTGTTCCGGCTGGAGGAAGGGCGGCGCGGCGCGGTGGTCACGCTGATGGCGGTGCTGGAGCTGCTCAAAGCGCACCTGGTGGATGTGACGCAAGGGGATGCGCCCTATGCGCCGTTGTACGTTCATCTGGCAGGCGGAATGGCGGAAGCGTGATCATGGGGTTGACGGCCATCCTGCAAGCGATTCTGCTGACCGCTGACAAACCCTTGTCGGTTGAACAGTTGGAAGCCTATTTCCAACCGGAAGAAAAGGTTGCCCGCACGGCCATCCGCGCGGCTTTGCAGGATTTGCAGGAGGCTTGTGCAGGGCAGAGTTTTGAACTCAAGGAAACGGCCAGCGGCTTCCGTCTGCAAACCCGGGCGGAATTTCAGCAGTGGGTGCAACGTCACCATGAAGAAAAGCCGCAAAAATATTCCCGCGCCTTTCTCGAAACGCTGGCATTGATTGCTTGGCGGCAGCCGATCACCCGCGCGGAAATCGAGGAAATCCGCGGTGTTGCGGTTAATGCCAACATTATCAAAACCCTGCTGGAGCGGGACTGGGTGCGGGTGATCGGCCACAAGGAACTGCCCGGCAGGCCGGAAATGCTCGGCACCACCCGGCATTTCCTGGATTACTTCAATCTCAAGTCACTGGATGATCTGCCAAGTCTGGCGGCGGTGAAGGCGCTGGATATGGACAAGCTGCAACTGGAGTTGCTGGGTTAAGATAGCCCTGAGTTAACATTCTGTTTGTATTGTGTTAACGCTCATCAGGGGTGTATAATGCCCGCCTTTTAGCAACCCTTGAATCTGGAGCTTTGGCGAATGTCTCTGAGTGCAGAAGAAAAGGCGGGTGTTGTCGCGCAATACCGCCAATCAGATACAGATACCNNGGGTCCGGAGGTGCAGGTTGCGCTGCTGACAGCGCGTATCAAGCATCTGACNGACCATTTTGCAAACCACAAACATGACCATCATTCCCGCCGTGGCATGTTGGCCATGGTAAACCAGCGCCGCAAGCTGCTGGATTACCTCAAGCGCAAGGATTTNGGCCGTTACCAGGCTCTGATCAGCAGCCTCGGCCTGCGTCGCTAACCCGACGCAAGCCAGACAAAACACCGCCTTCGTGCGGTGTTTTGTTATCCGCCTATTTAACTCTTAATGATATAGCTGTCACGCAGGAAGGTTGTTGAAAAAGGTTTTGCCTTCATCTGCCGCCGAAAGCCTTTCTCAACAGCCTGCCCGTGACATTCCCACCATGCATAATCCTTACAAGGACATTGAACGTAATGGCTAAAATTAGCAAAACTTTCCAATACGGCTCCAACACCGTCACACTTGAACACGGCGAAATCGCCAAGCAGGCGACCGCCGCCGTCATGGTCAATATGGATGACACCTGTGTGCTGGTGTCGGTCGTGGGGCAGCGCACTGTTGAAGTCGCCCGTGATTTCTTTCCACTGACGGTTGATTATCAGGAAAAATTCTACGCCGCCGGACGCATTCCGGGCGGTTTCTTCAAGCGTGAAGCCCGCGCCACCGAAGAGGAAACCCTGATTGCGCGCCTGATCGACCGCCCACTGCGTCCATTATTCCCGGATGGCTTCACCAACGAAGTGCAGATCATCGCTCTGGTGGTGTCCATGAACCCTGCCGTTCCGGCTGACATCCCTGCCATGATCGGCGCATCCGCCGCACTGGCGTTGTCCGGCATGCCGTTCCAGCCGATTGGTGCTGCGCGTGTCGGCTACCGTGAAGGCCAATACCTGCTGAACCCTTCAGCGGAAGACCTGAAAACGTCCAACCTTGANCTGGTGATCGCAGGCACTGAAAGCGCCGTGCTGATGGTTGAATCGGAAGCCCGCGAGCTGAGTGAAGAGGTGATGCTGGGTGCGGTCATGTTCGGCCACGAACAGATGCAGGTCGCCATCAAGGCGATCAATGAAATGGCGGCGGAAGCGGGGGCTGTTGCATGGGACTGGCAAGCGCCAACNCCTGACGCGGCCTTGCAGGCGGCGGTGGCGGGTGCATGTGAGGCCGACTTGCGTGAAGCGTTCCAGATCACCGAGAAGCAGAAACGTTATGCCCGCATAGACGAAATCCTCCAGGCCGCGCTGGAAAAACTGGCGGCGAAGGAGGGCGAGGAAGGCGGCTTCAACCCTGAGCAGATCAAGGGCGAATTCAAGAACGTCGAAAAGAAAGTGGTGCGTGGCAATATCCTTGACGGCAAGCCGCGCATTGACGGGCGCGACCTGCAAACCGTGCGCCCGATCAGCGTGCGTCTGGGTGTGCTGCCGCGCGCCCACGGCTCCGCCTTGTTTACCCGTGGCGAAACCCAGGCGCTGGTTGTCACCACACTGGGCACCGAGCGCGATGCGCAGATTATTGACGCCATCACGGGCGAATACAAAGACCCATTCCTGTTCAACTACAACTTCCCGCCGTATTCCGTTGGCGAAGTGGGTCGTTTCGGCGCACCCAAACGCCGTGAAATCGGCCATGGCCGCTTGGCCAAACGCGGCGTGAAATCCATGTTGCCCAACATCGATGATTTCCCGTATGTCATCCGTTGCGTGTCAGAAATCACCGAATCCAACGGTTCCAGCTCCATGGCGAGCGTGTGCGGCAGTTCACTGGCGATGATGGATGCTGGCGTCCCGTTGAAAGCGCCGGTTGCTGGCATCGCCATGGGATTGATCAAAGAGGAAGACCGCTTTGCCGTCCTGAGCGATATTCTCGGCGACGAAGACCACCTCGGCGATATGGACTTCAAGGTGGCGGGTTCCGCCAATGGCGTCACTGCGCTGCAAATGGACATCAAGATCAACGGCATCACCAAGGAAATCATGCAGCAGGCGTTAGTCCGNGCGAAAGCNGGCCGTCTGTATATCCTCGGCGAAATGGCCAAGGGCATCGAAGCGCCACGCGATGAGATTTCCCAGTACGCGCCGCGTTACGTCACCATGAAGATCAACCCGGAAAAAATCCGCGAAGTCATTGGCAAGGGCGGCGAAACCATCCGTGGCATTACCGAGAAAACAGGTTGCAGCATCGACATCAATGATGAAGGTTTCATCAAGATCGCCGCGGTTGACGCGAAAGCGGCTTATGAAGCGCGCAGCATGATCGAAGCCATCACCGCCGAAGTGGAGCTGAACAAGATTTATACCGGCAAAGTTGCCCGCATTATGGATTTTGGCGCATTCGTCACCATCCTGCCGGGCAAGGACGGCTTGCTGCACATTTCCCAGATCAGCAACGAACGTGTTGAAAATGTCACCGATCACCTGAACGTGGGTGACACCGTGCGTGTCAAGGTGATCGAGATTGACCGTCANGGCCGTCTGCGCCTGAGTGCGAAGGCGATTCAGGAAGGGGAATAAGTGGAACGGAGGTTTTGCCTCCTTCTCCCCATTCTTGCACACGCTGGCGCGATGCTTTTATAGGCGTCGCGCCAGCGCTTCATCAGGCAGCCGCCGAACGTTTCCCATTCTGTGCAATGTCATTGCTCCAAGGGTTTCAACAAATCCATCAGGTCGTTGGAGCTGAAACGCACACCCTCCGCTGTTTCACTGTCCGAGTACAGGCTATCCGCCAACGCCTGCTTTTNTTCCTGAAGCTTGAGAATTTNTTCTTCCACCGTGTCTTCGGTAATCAGTTTGTAGACGAAGACGGGTTTGTCTGGCCGATGCGGTGGGCGGTCGGTGGCCTGCTGCTCCACCGCCGGGTTCCACCACGGGTCGTAGTGGATCACGGTGTCGGCTGCTGTCAGGTTCAGGCCGGTGCCGCCAGCTTTCAGGCTGATCAGGAATACCCGGGCGTCGCCTTCCTGAAAGGCGGCGATGGCTTCATCGCGGTTTTTGGTCTGGCCGGTCAGCTTGCTGTAAGTGATGTCGGCCTTGTCCAGTTCCTCCTCGATCAGCGCGAGCATGGAGGTGAACTGCGAAAACAACAGCACTTTGCGGCCTTCTTCCAGCATTTCCGGCAGCATGGTCATCAGCAGCTCCAGTTTGGCTGACTGTTTGACTTTCTGCGCCTTTTCCAGTTTGACCAGACGCGGGTCGCAGCAGACTTGCCGCAACTTGAGCAGGGCGTCGAGGATGGCGATCTGGCTGCGGGCGAAACCCTTGCGGCTGATTTCTTCCTGCACTTTCTTGTCCATCGCCAGACGCACGGTTTCGTACAGGTCGCGCTGTTTGCCCTCCAGCGTGGCGCTGCGGATAATTTCGCTCTTGGGCGGCAATTCATGGGCGACCAGTTCCTTGGTGCGGCGCAGCATGAATGGCTGCAAGCGCTTGCGCAGTTGCCATTGGCGTTCACCATCACCCTGTTTTTCGATCGGCGTGCGGAACAAGCGGGTGAATTTGTCGTGCTGCCCCAGGAAACCGGGCATCAGGAAGTGGAACATTGACCACAGTTCGCCCAGATGGTTTTCCAGCGGCGTGCCGGTCAGGCACAAACGGTTGTNGGCCTTGAGGGTGTAAATGATCTGGGTGGTGCGGGCGGCTGCGTTTTTGATCGCTTGCGCCTCATCCAAAATCAGGTAGTGGAAGGTGTGGCGCAGGTATTGCTCTTCGTCACGCACCATCAGCGGGTAGGTGGTGAGGATCAGGTCGTAGTCGCCGAAACTGTCGAAATATTGATGCCGGTCAACGCCATGGACAACCTGTACGCGCAGGTCTGGGGTAAAGCGCGCCGCTTCCCGCCGCCAGTTGCCCATCAGGCTGGTGGGGGCGATGACCAAGGCAGGCTCCTGCATACGTCCGGATTGTTTTTCCAGCAATAAGTGGGCGAGGGTTTGCAGGGTTTTGCCCAGCCCCATGTCATCGGCCAGGATGCCGTTGAACTGGTATTCACGCAGGAATTGCAGCCAGTTCAGGCCTTCGTGCTGGTAGGGGCGCAACTCGGCGTTCAGGCTCTGTGGCAGCGTCACCGCCTGGATGCCGTTGAAATCATGCAATTTCTGGGTAAGGGAGAGCAGTTCTTCAGCGCCTTTCCACTTCATGCCGGGGGCGTTGAGCAGTTCAGCGAGCGCCGCCCNCTGATATTTGCTCAATTCCAGGTTGCCGTCAGCATTCAGCGGCTGCTGGTCATACAGCTCCACTAGGGTGTCGAGGATGCCGCTGAGGCGCACTGATTCCAGTTTGGNCCAACGGTTGCCGGACAGGGGCACGAACATGAACGGTTGGCGTTGCAGCAGTTCCCGCAGCGCTTGCGGGCTTTCCATCTGCTGGAGCATGTCCACCAGGATCGGCAACAGGTTGATGCGTTGGCCTTCGATCTCGAAACCGAGGCTGATTTCAAACCAGTCGCTGCCGGGTTCGCTTTCTTCCCAAACGGCATCGAGGTCGCCCACAACGTCAAATTGCAGGTCGAAATTGTCATCCAGGGTGACATTCCAGCCATCTTGCCGCAGCGCATTGACACCGTGGTCGAGAAAATCATGCCAGCGCAGCGCCGTCAGGCTGGGGGTGTCAGGATGCATTAACAGCTCCAGCCGGTTGAGGTTGGCGAAACGGTTGGCAGCAGGTTCAAAACCGTAGTCGGACAACAGGTCAAGCGCCTGTTGTTCACCGGCTGTATCGCGGTGGATGCGGTAGCGTTTGCCCTGGTCTTTTCGCAGCGAGACAGATTTGTTCGGCTCGGGTTGCAGCAGATGCCCGCCGTAATTGAAGCGCAGGCTGGCGANTCGGGGGTTGTGGTTGGCTTCCGGCAAGCTGGCGCTGCGCAGATATAGGTCGGGGATCAGTTCAGTGTGTAGGTCTTCGGTCTGTTGCAGGATGTTCGGGGCGGGTGGTGGGATATCCGCATCCGGCAAGACTTCCAGCAGACGTTCGCTGACGGACTCCGCTTGTTCGGCGGGGATCGGCGGCGCGCCCAGGAATTTTTCCACCTGTGCAGGCGTGAGGTCAGGGTGTTCCAGCAAACCGCAGGCGAGATTGAGGTTGTCGATGTACCAAAGTTTGCCATTCAGCCAGAAATGCTTGTCAATCGGGGTGTCCGGCTCCAGGGCGACCGTGTATTCACCCTTTTCATTTTGTCGCCACTGGAACTGGAAACTGATCGGTTTGCCGGGGTGTAAGGGGTCGTTGTCACGTCGCCAGGTTTCGATGCTGGCNNTGAAAGCGCGCCCGGTTTGCAGGACGGCACGCAAAGCCTGTTCGCCTGCGCTGCCCGTCAGGGTTCCCTTGTTCCAATGATGCAGGAAGCGCATGCCGGGCANGGCCAGCAATTGGGCAATCATCAGATCCTGTGGTTCATAGTAGTAGTTGCGGGTGCGGTAGGGCGTCAGCAGGGTTTCCAGTTGCACTTGTGCCGGTTTGCCGTAACCGCCTTNTTTCAAGACGGTCGCCCGGTAGAGGCTCAAGGTCGGCAGTTCAGGATGGTGTGGGTCAGAACCGAGGAAGTAGAGCAGATGGGAATGCGCTTCTTCCATCCCCTCCGGCTCGGCAAATGGGGATTGCGGCTTTTCAGCCACGCCCAATGATTGCAGCCATAATTCAACGGGCGAGCGGGCGACCGCTTTGGCGGCGGCGGTCGGCATGGTGGCGGCCAGAAACGCGGGCACGGTTTTGCGCTGTGGCTCCCGCGCCTTCTGTTTGCGCGCATGTTCAAGGTATTCAAGCAGGGCGGCGACGGCGTGTTTGCAGGCCATGGTGACGGAACAGGTGCATACGCCGGTAATCCAGTNGGGAGACAACTCATTGTAGTTGACAATGGTTGCATAAGGGTTCTGGTTGCTGCCCTGTACCTTGGCGCTGATCGAAACATTGCCGTTGCTGCTTTNTTCAGCCCTGAAACTGTCGACTTTTCCGGCCTCAAAATACTCAATGCCATACTGGATGGTGGCGGTGTCGAAAACATTGAACAGGACATTCTGAGGGAGGTTATTGTCAGCAAGAAGGTCGATGTATTTTGTTTTAAGGTGCATTTCGTTCGGTTGTTTACCAGACTGGATTTTATTCGGGGAACATTTTGCAACGATAAGGCGGGTTTGTCACGGCAAGATATGACCGTAAAATGGAGGTCTGATCCTTTGTGTGGAAATTATGGCGGCCAGTTAGGCTTGAGGGTTTGCCGCAGGGGCGCTGGCGTTATGGCAGACAGGGCATGCTTGATCTGGCCGCAATTGCATTTCCCGCCAGCGCATGGTTTTGGCATCCAGCAGCAGCAGCCGCCCACTCAGGGTGGGGAGGTTCAGCAGTGCTTTGAGGGCTTCAGCCGCTTGGATGCTGCCGATAATGCCCGCTACCGGTGCCAGGACGCCGGTGGTGCTGCAAGTGTCTTCCGTTTCGCCTTCCTCATCGTACAGGCAGCGGTAACAGGCTGTTTCCGGTTGGCGGAAATCGAACGTGGTGGCTTGCCCTTCCATACGGATGACTGCCCCAGAAACCAATGGCTTGCCAAGGTTTTTACAGGCACGGTTTAGTGTAAAGCGGGTTGGGAAATTATCGCTGCAATCAATGATGACATCGTGCGAAGAGGCAACCGCAAGCAATTGGCCATACGATAATTTTTCATTAATGGTGTGGACTTGCACAGCCGGGTTCAGGCCTCTTGCCGCCTGCGCCGCCGATTCTGTTTTGAGTTGGCCAATGTTGGCGGTGCTGTGGATGATCTGGCGTTGCAGGTTGGTCAAATCCACCGTATCGAAGTCAACCAGGGTCAAATGTCCAACACCCGCCGCGGCCAAGTAGAACGTGACGGGTGCCCCCAAACCGCCGACACCGATAATCAGCGCTTTGGATGCCAGCAAGCGTTCCTGACCGGCAATGTCAATCTCGGGCAATAAAATCTGGCGGCTGTAACGGAGTAGGAGTTCATCATTCATGCGTCCTAGTCTAGGCGAGTTTGGTCGACGGCGGAAATTTTTGTAATTCATCGGAAAAGCCTCAATTGTTCATCCCTGGTTAGGCCGTTTGTGCGTATAACCTGCCTCAATAATTGCTGATAACCATTGAAAAACTACAGTCATAGAGTTTTATCGTAGAGCGGCCGCCATGACAAAAACAACAGTAAAGCGTTGGATCTTTTCGCTATTCCCTTCCCCAACATTGTTGTTGGGCGTCGCCTGTTCCCTGTTGTCCACGCACGCAGTGGCCGCCAGTAACGACATTGCCCAGGCAATACCTGTCAGTATGAATGAAGCGCCACCGCCCTGGTCTGCCTGGTGCGGAAGCGGCGGCATCAACAGGCCTGCCGCCAACTGCAAGTGCGGCTGCTCCGGCTTCCGGTGGAGTGGAAAGCTGGTACCGTAACCGCCGCCGTTCCATGGAAAAGCCAACCGACCAACTGGGCAACTTACAGGCCGCCGCTCAGGCGGAGACGCCAACGCCCAATACCGGTTGGCGATGTTATTGCGCAGTAGCGACAATCCTCAAGCCAATATCGCACAGTCCATCAAGTGGCAGCAAAGCGCCGCTGAGGCTGGCAATGCTGAAGCGCAATATGGGCTGGGACTGTTATACGCCAATGGCCAGTATGTTGCTTCCGACAGCAACAAAGCGCGCGAATGGTTCCAGAAAGCCGCTGATCAGGGCTATGTGGCGGCGCGCTTGGCCATGTTGTCGCTGAATAATGGTGCGCCAGCTTTGGCGATCGCATCTTCCGGGCGCTTACGCAATGCCGCAGCAGAGGAACAACTGGCGAGCGCCCCCGCGCCTACGCCTACGCCCGCGCCACCAGAGAATGTTCCCCACCTGCAAGCCCGGATACGGAAAAGCTCGCTGCATTACAACTGGAAGCAGAACCACAGCCTGCTGCGCCTGCCGGACTCCCGAGCCTGACGCCGAAATTTGCGCCGACCGTTGCCCCGGCCAGCCGTCCGGAACCCGTGGCGATGACTGCCTCCCTGCAAACGCCAAGTAATGCTGGGGCTTCCAGCAATATGGACATGACCGGTATTGAACCCGCCGTGTTGCGCCAGTCGGCGGAGGCTGGCGACAAACAGGCGCAACTGATGCTGGGGACGATGTACGAAGACGGCGTCGGCGGCCTGCCATCTGACTTGCGCGAGGCGGCTTACTGGTATGAACAGGCGGCTGGCAGGATTACCCGAAAGCCCAGTACAACCTAGGCCTGCTGTATGAAGATGGCCGTGGCGTGACGCAAAATTTCAAGCAAGCGGCCTACTGGTATGACAAGGCGGCCAAGGCAGGTTTCAGCGAGGCACAAAATAACCTTGGGGTATTGTTTGTGCTGGGGAACGGGGTGAAAAAGACCCCAAGCGCGCTGCCAAGCTGTTCACAGACTCCGCCAGCCAGGGCAATGCGGATGCGCAACGTAATTTGGATATGCTGCGTAACAACTAATTTCCGCTGTTTCTGCACGATTGATACTTCGTTGATGCACACAAAGTCGCCGATATTGAGGCTTTGTGGCAATGGCTTCCTGACGATCCCTTGTTTTTAATTATTCGATTTTTCGAGTTTTTAATCTAAAAATTCGACTTTTTCTTATCATTGTGGAGTCGTATAGTGGTTGTCAATGATTCATGAGATGAATTTCAGGAGACAGACATGAAACTATCCACACAAGGCCAACATGCCATCATGGGGATGCTGGCGTTGGCTGTTCACGAAGATGAAGGTGCCGTGCGTCTGGGCGATCTGGCTGAAAAGCAGAGGATTTCACTGTCCTATCTGGAGCAGGTTTTCGCCCGGCTGCGTAATGGCGGGTTAGTGGAGGGCATTCGTGGTAGNGGCGGTGGTTACCGTTTGAGCCGCCATGCTGACGAAATTACCCTGGCAGACATAGTGTTGGCAGTGGAAGATGAACCGGCGATTGAGCAACGCCGCAGACCTGCCAATATGCCGGAACAGGATTTGGTGCAAGCGATGTGNGTAGACCTCAGCAAGCAGTTTTACCGCTTCATGGAGGACATTACCCTGGAAAGCCTGCTGGAAGGGTATGAGCTGCCGCGCAAGACCTTCAAAATNGGGGAAACTGCCAGCATGATTGCCAGAATGTTCCCCGCACGTGAACCAAAACCTGCATTTGCCGCTCAAATGGCGATGTAGACTTTAGAATAAGTTGCTCTCAATGCCGTCCACGACTCCTCCGGGCGGCATCCTCGGCGGGATTGCCTTGAGCCAGCAATCCCGCTTTTTTATCCTTTTCCACCGCCCATGCACAAGGGTGAATCCGCTACCTTGCCTGCTTTCTGGAAATATTCTTCCGGCGTCAGCGTGTGCAACGCCAGGGCATGAATCCTGTTGCTGAGTTCTTCCGCCAGAATGCCATTGATCTGCCGGTGGCGCGCAATCAGCATCTTTCCATTGAACTGCTCACTGACAATGGTCACCTTGAAATGCGATTCGGAGCCGGGCGGCACATTGTGCATGTGGCTTTCGTTGACGACTTCGAGGAAATCCGGTTGCATGGCTTGCTGAATTTTCTGTTCAATCTGCGTTTGCATATTCATTGGGTACGGCTCTGGACGGGCTGGTGATTAACGATGATTAACTTGAAACGACCGGAACAGGACGCGTATATTTCGCCCTACATCCACGTAAAACTATCCGAGAACATGAACCAAAAACAAAACTTTGACAAGTTGTCCCAATATTTGCAGAGCAAAATTATCGGGCAGAAATCGCTGGTTAACCGTTTGATGATTGCTTTGCTGGCGGATGGGCATTTGCTGGTGGAGGGAGCGCCGGGCTTGGCCAAAACCCGCGCCATCCAGGTGCTGGGGCAGGGCATTGANGGGGATTTTCATCGGGTGCAGTTTACCCCGGATCTGTTGCCAGCGGATATTACCGGCACGGAAGTCTTCCACCCCAATGACGGTGCCTTTCATTTCCAGCAAGAGCCGTTGTTCCACAACCTGATCCTGGCTGACGAAATCAACCGCGCGCCTGCCAAGGTGCAGTCCGCCTTGTTGGAGGCGATGGCCGAACGCCAGATCACGGTGGCGGGCAGAACTTGGCGTCTACCAGAGCCATTTTTGGTCATGGCGACCCAGAACCCGATTGAGCAGGAAGGCACCTACCATTTGCCGGAAGCCCAGCTTGACCGTTTCCTCATGCATGTGGTGGTCGATTACCCGACTCCCTCAGAGGANAAAGTCATCCTGCACTTGGGGCGGAAGGAGGCCATGCAACAGGTGCGGCGCGAACAGGAAACCGTGGCACCGCTGGTCAGTCGTGAAGATGTCCGTTTGGCGCGTCAGGATGTGCTCAACGTTTATATGACGGAAAAAGTGGAAACCTATCTGTTGCAACTGGTGTTGGCGACCCGCAATCCGGAGCGCTATGGCCGGTCGTTGACCGGCAGCATTGCTTACGGTGGCAGCCCGCGCGCCACGCTGGCGCTTGACCGCTGCTCCCGCGCCTACGCTTGGCTGGCCGGACGGGATTTCGTCAGCCCCGAAGATGTGCAGGCTGTTGCCCACGATGTGTTGCGGCATCGCCTATTGCTGACATTTGAAGCAGAAGCTGACGGCATGACCGCCAACCATATCATTGATGAATTGCTGGCACTGGTGGCGGTTCCCTGATGGTCAGCCGTTTTCCGGACGCCAGACCCAGGGAAAGCATAGTGGGGGTAAGGATGGGGAGGGCATTGTCTTCAGCTCCCTGCAATCCCTGCTGCGTTTGCAGGGGCAGGTCAGCACCCTGTATCTGGCGAAGAAGCATATCCGCGCCCGCCATACCGGCGCGCACCGCTCGGTTTACAAGGGGCGGGGGATGGATTTCGCCGAATCGCGCATATACCAGCCCGGCGACGACATCCGCACCATCGACTGGCGGGTGACGGCGCGTAGCGGGCGCGTCCACACCAAGGTGTTTGAGGAGGAGCGCGAAAAGCCGGTGCTGCTGTGGCTGGATCTGCGCCCGTCGATGTTCTTCGCCACCCGTGGCCGCTTCAAATCGGTGGTGGCAGCGGAAATCGCCGCTTTGCTGCTGTGGAAAACCCTCAAGGACGGCGACCGGATCGGTGGCATCCTGCAAAATGGCGAGCATGTGGAGCTGAAGCCTTCCCGCAGCCGTTCCGCCGCTTTGCATTTCCTGCGCCAGTTGAGCGACATGACCCGCACCCAGCCGCTGGGCAAAAACGGCGTAGCCCGTAAAAATGAGGATTTGCAGGCCAGTTGGACNCGCTTGCGCCGGGTTGCCCAGCCGGGCAGCCAGGTGTTCGTGTTGAGCGATTTCCGTCAGGTCACACCCGCTGCCCTGCGCCAGTTGGCGATGGTTGCACGTCATTCCCAACTGGCACTGTTCTCCATCCATGACCCGTTTGAGGAAAAACTGCCGCAGCAGGGCAATCTGCGCCTGACGGACGGCAAACGCAGCCTGTTGCTCAATCTGGGGCAAAAACTCTGGCGAGACCGCTATACGCAACGGGTGACGCAGGCGGCCAAAGCCTTGCAGGACTTCACCCGCAGCCACCGTATCCCACTGGTGCAGGTTTCCACCGCCGACAATGACAACGAACGCTTGCTGAAACTGTCGCGGGGTTGCGATGAACCCGGAAGACTTGCCGCTGCGCGACATCCATTTGCCCATGCCGGTCGATTGGTGGCCGCCAGCGCCGGGTTGGTGGTTGCTGGCTGTGCTGATGCTGGTTGTGGTCGGTTTTCTGGTTTGGCGCTGGCGGCGGCAACAGCATGATGAGCTGGCGCTGGATCTGGCTATGCATGAACTGGAGCGTTTGCAGGGGCAATATGGCGCGAACAGCAAGGATTTGTTGCGTGAGTTGTCCGTACTGTTGCGCCGCGCCGCCATCAGCCAATACGGGCGGGAACGGGTTTCCGGCCTCACTGGTGCCGCTTGGGTACGCTTTCTGGATGAAAAAGCGCGGACGCTGTTTGGCGACAAGTTTGCGCACTTGCTGACGGAATTGCCGTATCGCCCGGAGTCCCAGGCGGAAACCGCCGCGTTGCTACAGGCAGTGCGTCTGTGGCTCAAATTGCAGCGGGGAGCCAGCCATGTATGAGTTTCTCTGGTGGTGGGTGTTCCTGCTGCTGCCAGCGCCGTTGTTGGCACGTTGGTTGTTGCGCCCGGCTCGGCAGATGGTTGCGGGCGTCGCGCTGAACGTGCCGTTNTTGGAGGATTTCCAGCAAGGCGGCAAGTTGTTGGGGCGCTCTTGGCAGGGTTTGTTGGCGCTGCTGCTGGGCATTGTGGCGTGGGTGCTGCTGGTGGCGGCGGCGGCGCGTCCGGTCTGGGTCGGCGATACCGTGGCGGTGCCGGTTTCCGGGCGCGACCTGATGCTGGCGGTCGACTTGTCCGGCAGTATGCAAGAGCAGGATTTCATCCTCAACGGCCGNGTGGTTGACCGGCTGACGGCCGTCAAGGCGGTGGCGGGGGATTTCATCCGCAAACGTTCCGGTGACCGCATTGGGCTGGTGCTGTTCGGCGATCAGGCGTATTTGCAAGCGCCGTTGACCTTCGACCGCCAGACGGTGCTGCAATTGCTGAATGAGTCGGCGATCGGGTTGGCNGGGGAGCGCACCGCCATTGGTGACGCCATCGGCCTTGCCCTCAAGCGTTTGCAGGGCAGCCCGGANAAGAACCGGGTGTTGATTTTAATGACCGACGGCNNCAACACCGCTGGCAGCGTCAGTCCGCTGGAAGCGGCGGATATGGCGGCGGCGGCTGGTTTGAAAATCTATACTGTGGGTATTGGTTCGGAAAGCGACCAGATGCGCAGCATGTTTGGTTTTCAATTGATGAACCCGAGCGCCGATCTGGATGAACGCACCCTCAAGTCGATTGCGGATAAAACGAAAGGCGAATATTTCCGCGCCCGCGACACCGAAGAGTTCCAGAAGATTTACGCCGAGCTTGACCGGCTGGAACCCGTCGAAAAGGAGGCGGAACATTGGCGCCCGCAACAGGAGCTGTTCCGCTGGCCATTGCTGGCGGCTTTTGTGTTGACCTTGCTGACCGCTGTATTGCGGCTTGAACAGGAGTAAGAAGTGGGCAACCTGCATTTCCTGCATCCTGAATGGTTGTGGCTGCTGCTGGCGGTTCCGGCGGTGTGGGGCATGCGTTGGCTAAGTTCCCGGCGGCGGGGGATTGGGAGCGCATTGTCGACAAGCACCTGATGCCGTTCGTGCTCAGTGGCAAGGCAGGCAGGCTAGGGTGGCTGCCGCTGGCCGTGCTGTCCCTGGCTTTGCTGGCGGCGGTGCTGGCGATGGCGGGCTGCCTGGGAAAAGCGTGAAGTGCCGGTGTTCCGCAGCCAGCAGGCGCTGGTGGCGGCGATGGATTTTCCACTTCCATGTACGCCGAAGATGAAAAACCAAACCGCCTGACCCTGGCGCGCTTCAAGCTGCTGGATATCCTCAACGCCCGTCAGGATGCGCAAAACGCCCTGGTGGTGTTCGCTGGTGACGCCTTCGGCGTGACGCCGCTGACCGATGATGCCGACACCATTGCGGAACAGGTGAAAAACCTGACACCTGAAATCATGCCTGCCCCGGCAGCCTGCTGACCCCGGCCATCCAGCGGTCGGTGGAACTGTTGCAGCAAGCGGGCGTGAAAAAGGCGACATTTTGTTGATTACTGATGGCGCTTCCGACCCGGATGCTGCGGTGTCAGCAGCGGATGAGGCACGGGGAAACGGTTACAGCGTGTCGGTGCTGGCGGTCGGTACGGCGGATGGCGCGCCGGTTCCCCGTCCAAATGGCGGCTTTTTGCTCGACAGTTTCGGCAAAACGGTGACCGCCAAGGTTAATCTGGATGACTTGCAAAAAATCGCCAATGCGGGCGGCGGGGTGTTTGCGCATGCCGCACTGGGGGATGCTGACCTTGCCGCCCTGAATGCGCATTGGCAGGCTACGGCGACGGGCAAGTTGAGCGATGCCCAAGGGCGGCAAACGGACGCCTGGGTCAATGAAGGCTACTGGCTGGTGTTGTTGCTGTTGCCGCTGGCGGTGCTGGCTTTCCGGCGGGGATGGCTGGGGATGGCGCTGGCGTGCGTGCTGTTGCCGCAACCCGACGCTTCGTATGCGTTCGGTTGGGATGACTTGTGGCTGACGCCTGACCAGCAGGCGCAGCAGGCGCTGGATAACGGTCAGCCCGAGCGTGCGGCGCAACTGTTCCAGGAGCCTGCCTGGAAAGGTGCTGCCGCCTATAAAAGCGGGGACTATGCGGCGGCGGCAAAGGAATACGCCAGCCAGCAAAGCCTCAACGGCCAGTACAATTATGGCAATGCGCAGGCCAGACAGGGCAAGCTGGAGGAGGCCGCAGCCACGTACAAGCGTGTGTTGGAAACCGACCCAAACAATGAAGACGCCCGCTACAACCTGGAAGTGGTTGAAAAGGCATTGAAACAACAACAAGGCCAGCAAAACCAATCGCCTAACCAACAGCAGGACAAACAGCAGGACAAACAGCAGAACCAGCCGGCCAACAGCAGCAACCCCAAACAGGCGATAACCAACAGCAGCAGCAAGGCCAGCAGGGAAAAGATTCACAGCAGCAGGACAATCCGCAAGGGCAACAGCAAAAAAACCGCAAACGGGTCAGGAACAGCAACAGGACAGTCCGCAATCTGGCCAACAGCAAGGCAAGGACAAGCAGGGGCAACAGGCGCAACAGCAGGCGGAGCAACAAAAGCAACAGAGTAAGCAAAACAGTCAGGACAAGCAGTCCCAGAACCAGCAGGAAGATGGGGAAGACCCGCAGCAGCGCGAACAGCAGCAGGCGACTGAACAGTGGCTGCGGCGTATCCCGGATGACCCGTCCGGCTTGTGGCGGCGCAAATTCCAGTATCAATATCAGCAGCGGGGCGGACAGGCTCGAGGTGACGAATGGTAAGGTTGCTCTTGATCGCAATGTTGTGGCTGACACCGTTGTGGGCGCAAGCGGCCGCTGTTGTTGCGCAGCTCGACCGTAACCCGGTGGCATTGGGCGACCCGGTGGTGCTGACGTTTACGGCGGACGGTATTGTTTCGGGCGATCCTGATTTCACNCCCCTGCACCAGGATTTTGAGCTGAGAGGCCAGTCGCAGAGCAACAGTTTCAACATGGTCAATGGTGTTAGCCGCGTCCATACCGAATGGGAGCTGCATTTGTATCCGCTCAAGACCGGCACGGTGCACATTCCTTCCATCCAATTCGGCAGTGACAAGAGCCAGGCGTTGGATTTGCAGGTNGCTGACCAGCCTGCGCCAGCCGCTGGCAATGCGCCTGATATTTTCATTGAGCTGGCGGCAGAGCCGAAACAGCCTTATGTGCAGCAGGAAACCATCATCACCCAACGGATGTACCATATTGTCCAGTTGCAGCCGCAAGCCAGCCTGACGCATCCGTCAGTTGAGAGTGGCAAGGGTGACATCCAGCAAATTGGCAACACCGTCAACACCACGGCGATGCGCAATGGCCGCAACTACCAGGTGATTGAGCGCCGTTACGCCCTGATTCCGCAACAAAGCGGCTCGTTGACGTTGGGGCGCACCACGTTTGAAGGCATTCTGGCGGAGCCGGGAGGCAGGTTTGACCCGTTCGGCCTTAGTGGCAAACCTATCCGCCGGTTTTCCCAGCCATTGGCCTTGCAGGTGCGGGAGCAGCCCGCCAGTTACACCGGCAAGCAATGGTTGCCCGCCCGTAGCGTCACCCTGAACGCCCACTGGCAGACGCCGCCCGACAAACTCAAGGCGGGGGAGCCGGTCACCCTGACGTTGGCGATTGTGGCGGATGGGTTGGCGGCGGAGCAATTGCCGAAATTGGAGGTGCAAGTCCCCGCTGGCGTCAAGGCGTATACCGACCAACCGGAACTGCGCAATGAAGCCGGAAGTTCCGGCGTCGTCGGTGTGCGGCAGGAAAAATGGGTGGTGGTCGCCCCTTACAATGGGACGTATGCATTGCCCGGCTTGGCGGTGACGTGGTGGAACACCACGACCGGCAAGCAGG
The DNA here is from genome assembly GCA_013693955.1 of Candidatus Thiothrix singaporensis. Lineage (GTDB taxonomy): Bacteria > Pseudomonadota > Gammaproteobacteria > Thiotrichales > Thiotrichaceae > Thiothrix > Thiothrix singaporensis. The sequence goes on from CP059265.1 coordinate 978,814, forward strand.
AAACTGCCAAGGTTGATGCGGTGAAAATGGTGGTGACCGGCGGGCAAGCAGCGCCAGCTGGTGTCGCCACGCCACCGCCAGTAGCCCAACCGCAGACGCCTGCCCAGACCAATCCGCAGGCTGCCGCCGCTGTCGCCGTTTCCAGCGGGTTTTCCTGGGCTTGGTACGCTGCCGCTTTGTTGCTGATGGGGGCGCTGTTGTCCATCGGGTGGTTGGCCTGGCGTTGGTGGCGCAAGCCTGGCGGCGTCCTGAAGGAAAAGGCGCAGGCGGCGGCGCTGCTTTCCACCACCCGCAAACCGGATGCGAAAGCCGTCTGGCGCAGTCTGGAGCAGGCTTGCCGCCAAAACCAGCCGCAGGCCGCGCAGGATGCGTTGGTGCAATGGGTGGGCGTGGGGCTGAATATCCAGCCCGCATTGATTGCTTCNCTGCGGGCGCGGGCGGAGCCAGCCTTGCAGACGGAAATCGATGCCTTGAACGCCGCCTTGTATGGGCGCGGCGGTGCGGGTTGGAAAGGCGCGGGGCTGTGGACTGCCATCCAACATTTCAAACCTGCCGGTCAGGTGCAGCGTAAGGATGCTGGCCGNGCTGACTTGTATCCTGATTAAATGGGCGTTGTCCTCAGCGCCATCCTGCCGGTTTTTGCTTTGTTGTTGCTGGGCAATGTGGCGCGGCGCACCGGCTTNTTGCGGGAAGATTTCTGGCGGGAGGTGGAAAAAGGCACTTACTACATCCTGTTTCCCGCCTTGCTGGTCGAACAGTTGGCGACGGCGAAAATGGACTTCAGCACGGCTGGCGGGCTGCTGGCGCTGGCGGTGTTGATGCCGTTGCTGGCGTCGGTGCTGACTTTTCTGTTTGCGCCGCTGCTGCGCCTCAATNNGGGTGATTTCACATCCTTTTACCAGGGCGGCGTCCGCTTCAACACGTATATCGGGCTGGCGCTGGTGGCGGCGACCTTGCCTGCTTCCGCCCTGACGCTGGCGGCGCTGGTGGTGGGGGTGATGATCCCATTGGTCAACGTGTTGTGCATCGGCGTGTTTGCCTGGTTCACGCATGGGCGGATGCGCTTGTCGTCGTTGCTGCTTTCCATCCTGAAAAATCCGCTGATAATGGCTTGTTTGTTGGGCATGGTGCTGAATTTGCTGCCGTTCGCCATGCCGGATGTGGTGCTGAAAGTGCTGGAAAAGCTGGGGCAGATGGCCTTGCCACTGGGTTTGCTGGCAGTGGTAGGTTTGCGCCTGCAAGCATTGAAGGCGTCCGGCGCACCGCTGTTCTGGGTGTCCGCTGTCAAGTTGTTGTTGTTGCCTGCGTTGATGTATGGGCTGTGCGTCTGGATGCAGGTGGGGGAACTGGAACGGGCGGTGCTGGTGACGTTTGCGGCGCTGCCAACTGCGTCTTCAGCTTATATCCTGGCTCGTCAGTTNGGNGGAAACGCCGCCATGATGGCGGTGCTGATCACCGGCGAAACTGTGTTCGGCATGTTGACATTGCCGCTGGTGCTGCTCGCCGTCATCTGAGCGCGGTTGAACGATCCGGAATTCCGGGGTCTAACCCAGTGCAAGTCTGCATCATTCAACGAGGTGACAATAACATGCGCAGCATATCTTGGGGTGGCGTTATCCTGGCGGGTTTGGCCTGTGGGCGCTGGAGGCGGCGGCGTTCACCACGCCGAAAGGTTACGCCAAACTGCCGTTTGCCTATTCGCCTGTTCCTGGCGTCAAAGTCCTCATCGAGCAAAAGCAGAATGACATCATCGCCAAATTGCCAGGCGGCAAAATGCAGGCATTGGGGGAAATGCCGGATGTGCCGGAAGGCAGCCAGGAAATTGATGGCCTGTTGTTGCAGGATGATTTCAACTTCGACGGGCAGGGCGATGTCGCCGTGTTGGATGGGGTGGGCTATGGCGGGGTGAACCTGTTCTACCGGCTCTACCAATGGGACAAAGCCGCCAAGCGTTTCCAGGCGTTCCAGGAAACCATCAGCAACCCCACCCTGACCCGGGAAACCAAAACCCTGAGCACCGGCCAGCGTTCCGGNCCGCGCTGGTACACGACGGATTACCGCTTCCGCAAAAACAAGCCCTATGTTTGCCTGGACACTGCCATGGTTGGCTCGGAAGGCGACCTGTATTTCGCCCGGCTCTACAGCCCGGAGGGGAAACTGCTGAAGAAGCTGGTGGCGAAAACCCAAGACCCTTCCAGCATTGATGAGAAAACCGCCCCGGCGCTGCGGAAGGTTGCGGTGGGCAAAGCGCAGTTGTATGACAAGCCGGACAGTGGTGCCAAAACCGGCATGTACCTGGTCAANGGGGATCTGCCGACGCTGCTGGATTACAAGGAAAACGAGGATGGTTCGGAATGGTTCCTGATCCGTTTCAAAGGGAAAAAGCTGGTGGAAAAATGGCTGGAGGGAAGCGCCTTTGAAGCGGAGGATGCGCCCGCCCCAAAGGCTTCCAGCGAATAAGGGTCAGCCGATTTTCGGGAGATGCGCCAGCGATTCCCGGATGGCTTCTTCCGGATAGTCGAAATCCGTCAGCTCGCCTTTGAGATAGCGGTCATAGGCGCTCATGTCGAAATGGCCATGGCCGGAAAGGTTGAACAGCAAGGTTTTGCTTTCACCGCTTTGGGCGCATTCCTTGGCGGCACGGATGACGGCGGCGATGGCGTGGCAGGATTCCGGCGCAGGGATGATGCCTTCGCTTTTGGAGAACAAGATACCAGCGGCAAAGGTTTCCAGTTGTGGCACCGCCAGCGCGTCGACCAGCCCGTCCTTGTGCAACTGGCTGACCAGGGTGGAGTCGCCGTGGTAACGCAAACCGCCTGCATGGATGCCCGGCGGCATGAAGTCGTGGCCGAGGGTGAACATTTTCATCAAGGNGGTATAGCCCGCCACGTCGCCGTAGTCATAGGCAAACACGCCTTTGGTCAGGGTTGGGCAGGAAGTCGGCTCGACTGCGACCAGTTTCACCTCCTTGCCTGCGGCCTTGTCAGCGAAGAAGGGGAAGGCGATGCCGCCGAAGTTGGAGCCGCCGCCACACGGAGCGAAAATCATGTCGGGGTAGTCGCCGACCATTGCCAGTTGCTTGCGGGCTTCCTGGCCGATAATGGTCTGGTGCAGCAGCACGTGATTAAGGACGGAACCCAGCGCGTAGTTGGTGTCGGCGCGGCTGGCGGCTTCTTCCACCGCTTCGGAAATGGCGATGCCGAGCGAGCCTTCGGAATCGGGATGGGCAGCGAGGATGGCGCGGCCTGAATGGGTCATGTCGGTCGGGCTGGCGAAGACTTCAGCTCCCCAGGTCTGCATCATGGAACGGCGGTAGGGCTTTTGCTGATAGCTGACTTTCACCATGTAGACGCGCACATCCAGACCGAACATTTGCCCCGCCAACGCCAGTGAACTGCCCCATTGNNGCGCGCCGGTTTCGGTGGCGAGGCGTTTGATGCCCGCTTCCCTGTTGTAATAGGCCTGCGCTACCGCCGTGTTGGGTTTGTGCGAGCCTGCCGGACTGACGGCTTCGTTCTTGTAATAGATTTTGGCTGGGGTATTGAGCAGCTTTTCCAGCCGGTGGGCGCGGTAGAGCGGGGAAGGCCGCCACATAGTCAGGGCTTCGCGCACCGGCTCAGGGATGGGAATCCAGCGCTCGCTGCTGACTTCCTGCATGACCAGGGTTTCGGGGAAAATGGCGAGCATGGCTTCCGGAGGCACCGGCTTGCCGTCCGNGCTGAGGTACGGGGCAGGCTTGTTGGGCATGTCGGCGACGATGTTATACCAGTGGGTAGGCATTTCCGCTTCAGGCAGGTATATTTTTGTGCTCATGAACTCCCTCCATTGCTCTGTGAATCATGCGCTTTATGTTCCCACTTGCCTACAGTGGGCGCAATGCGCAAAACAACCGGATTGACCGCCATGTACCTTGACTTTACCCAGATGCTTCCCGCCGAAATTTATTTCGCCATGACCCAGACGCTGGTGCCGCGCCCGATTGCCTGGGTGCTGTCGGAAAATGCGGATGGCGGCCTGAACTTGGCACCATTTTCCTATTTCAGCGCAGTCAACAGCGACCCGCCATTGCTGAGCGTGTCAGTGGGCAGCAAGCCGGATGGCTCCCTGAAAGATACCCGCGCCAATATTGTGCAGCGCAAGCATTTTGTCGTGCACATCGCCCATACCGAAATGTTGGAAGCTTTGAATGCGAGTGCGCAGCCCCTGCCTGCCGGAGAGTCCGAAGTCGAGATGCTGGGGTTGGAAACTGTGCCGTTTGCAGGTTTCAGCCTGCCGCGCCTGAAGGATTGCCGGGTGGCGTTCGCCTGTGAGCTGTATGCCGAAGTGCCGTTGGGCAATGCGGCCTATTCCCTGCTGCTGGGCAGGATCACGGCGTTGTATGCCGATGACAGCATCACTGGCCGCGATAANAAAGGCAGGTTCCGGGTCGATGCGGCGGCGCTCCAGCCGCTGGGGAGGCTGGGGGCGGATGAATACGTGCGTTTTGGGAAACGCTGACGCTGAAACGGCCAGCCTGAGCGCTTTACGCCCAGCGGTACCAAGTTTCGATGCCGAGGTTTCTGCCCCAGGAATCAATCAGTTCACGGTCTTTCGTCCCGTCGAACACTTGGTGCAGGCAAGGCTCCAACAAGATGGCCGCCGCCGCTTCCATGCCGACCGTGCGGTAGGGGTCGAAAATGCCCGGCATGTCGAACAGTGTCGCTGTCATCAGCGCCTGCGCCGCATTCATGACCTGATTGGCGCGCACCAGTGTGCGGGNGAACATCTCCGGCGTCAGTTGCAGGCAGGCAATATGCTCCACCACCTGTTGGACTAAAGATTCCTGTTGCAAGGTGTGCAGTTCGGGGTAGCTGCGGTGCAGGTGGATGTCGATCAGCATGCCGACCGGCGTTGAGCGTAATTGCGTCAGGATACCACCGATCACATGGTCAGTGAAGTGTTCACGTTGCGCGGGCGGGATGCCGGGGTGCATCGTCAGCAGTTCATTTTTGACGCTGGCGAGGTAGGCCGCATTCGGTTGCAGGTTGGCGCGCTCGGTTTCTGGCGTATTGTATTGGTGCAGGACGAAAGCCGCCTGCCAGGCGATCAGGTAGTTGTTTTCAATACCCGGCAGGCGCAGCACGATCTCGTGGCGGTCACGGCCTTCCCGGCCTGCTATCCGCACACTGGAGGCCACCGGCAGGCTGGCGTCAAAAACGATGTCAAAACCGTGGCCGCTGACTTGGGCGGCTTCGTCAATCAGGCTTTGGGTGCTGGCGGGGTATTGGGACATGGGGCGATCCTTACGGGTGGCGAAAGCGGGCATTATACGTGAAGGTATGGGGTGGCACAGGCTTACGGCACCCATAAATGCGAAAGGCTGCGTTAAGCAGCCTTTCATTAGGTCAAGCAGTCTGGGTAGAATGCTTATTTTTTATCCGCCGGTTTTTCGTCTGCTGGCGCGTCAGCCACATAGGCGCCAACGCCGCAGAAGAAACCTTTGTCATTCTTGATGATGTAGCTTTNTTTCGCCTTCAGGTCTTCTGTGCCAGGGTAGAGCCATTTGTATTCAACCCAGCCTTTGCCGTCGGTTTCGGCGAGCTTGATCATGTTGTCAAACAGCTTGTCGCCGTATTTGTTGAAATCGCGCAGGTTCTGGCCAACCAGTTCCGGTTTCTTGGGGTGGGACAGCATTTTGCCTTCCATATCCATACAGAACACGTACAGATCCTTTTTCTGGAAGTCACCTTTTGCGTCAGCGAACGTTGTAAAGGCAGCTTCGCCTTTTTCATTGACCAGGGTGGCGGCGGATTCGCTCATGGTCTGCGCTTCCGCTTCGGTGCCCATTTCAGGGGCGTCTGCGGCGAACACATTCAGGCTAAACGCGACCAGGGCTGCGCCCAGAACAGATGTCAGTCTTTTCATTGGAAATTTTCCTCCTAGGGTTTGGGGTTCGCCTCCCTTCGCTCTCCTTCACGATTGGGCGTCGAACTTTTGTGCACCTCCTCAATGCGAATTGGATTGTAGACAATATTGCGAAAAATAGGCAACGGCTTGCACCGAAATATTTTTCTTAGATGAATTTAGGCAGGCAAACCCCATATCGGGGGCATGGGGCTTGCCAAAATGGAAGGCCATCAGTGATGGGCAGGCAGGGTCACTTGGTGGTGTAGCCGCCATTGACCAGAATGGTCTGGCCTGTCATCCACCAGCCATCCGACACCAGGAAACGGATCCAGGGCACGATATCGTTAATGTCCGTCAGGCCAGTTTTGGTGAACGGCGACAGGGCTGCCGCATTCTTATGGTACGCCTGCGCTTCGGCTTCTTCCGCCGGATAGAAGAACGGCGTATCCATCGGTAAGCCNNAAATCGCTGTGACGGAAATCCCGCGTGCGCCCAGTTCTTTGGAGGCCGCACGGGTGAAATGTTCCACTGGCGCTTTCATGCCTTCATAAGCCGCATAAAAAGGCGTGTAGGCTCCCAGCAATGAGGTCACCAAGGTGCAGATTTTGCCGTTGTCATTCACCGCCTTGCCCGCTTCCTTGAGAAAGAAAAAGGCGGATTTGGCGTTGACTGCGCTCATTTGGTCAAATTCTGCCTCGGTAATGTCCGACATGGGTTNTTTCAGCACCATGCCGACGGTATTGATGGCGATATCCGGGTGGCCGACTGCCGCAATGGTGTCGGCGAACAATTTTTCCATCGCGGCCGCACGGGTCAAATCCGCTTGGAACGCCACCGCTTCTGCGCCAGCGGCTTTGATGGCGGCCACGGTTTCTTCCGCTGCCGCCTGGGTGGCGTCACTGTTGTAATGGATGGCGACCGCTTTTGCGCCGTGCTCGGCGAAATCCCGTGCCAACAGGCCGCCAAGATNTTTGGCTCCGCCTGCAATCAGGACGGTTTTGCCCGTAATGCTGTTTCTGGACATGCTCTGCTCCTTTAGTCCGTCTTGTTCATGGCCACTACGCTTTGCAGTAGTGTTCCGGTTAGCATATGTTGCGGATACAGGCTGGATAAACCGTGTATTTTGAAATGACCCGTCGAAATTAGCGAACAATGGTGAAGGATGGACAGAATCCGGCAAATGCAGGTTTTCATCCAGGTGATGGAAAGCAGAAGTTTTAGCAAGGCGGCGGAAGCAATGAGTTTGCCCCGTTCAACTATTTCCACGGTTATCCAATCGTTGGAAGACCGTTTGCATGCCCAGCTGTTCCAACGCACGACCCGGCGCGTGATGCCGACGCATGATGGCCTGAATTATCTGGAAACTGCGCGTGAAATTGTGGATGCATTTGAAGCGGCGGAGATGATGTTCCGGCAAGGTTCCGGGCAGGTCAGCGGACGTTTGCGCGTTGACATGCCCAGCCGGATCGGCAGGCGGTTCATTATTCCCGCCCTGCCGGCNCTGTTGCAGGCGCACCCGGAACTGGAGTTGGAAATCAGCACCCGGGATCGGATTGCCGATATGATCCCGGAAGGGATCGACTGCCTGATCCGGGTCGGCAATCCAGGTGACCCGCAATTGGTCTGTGGCAAATTGGGGGAGTTGGAACTGGTCAATTGTGTCAGCCCGCTTTACCTTGCCCATTATGGCGTGCCTAAAACACTGGCGGATCTCAGCAGGCATGTCATGGTGGGTTATTCGCATGATGCAGGCTCCTTGCTGGCAGGCGCAGGGCTGGAATACCTGGATCGGCGCGGCCTCCTCCAGTCAATGCCGATGAAAAGCCTGGTCTGTGTGGATAATGCGGAAGCCTATATCGCCAGCGCATTGGCCGGGCTGGGGATTATCCAGGTTCCCAGCTTTGACGTGCAGCATCTGCTGGATGCTGGCGAATTGGCGCAGGTTTTGCCGGAACTCCAGCCGCCCGCCATGCAGCTTTCCTTCCTTTACGCCAAACGCCGTAATTTGCCTGCGCGCATCCGTGTTTTCCAGGCGTGGGTGAGCCAATTGCTCAAGCCGTTGATCCAGCTTTCCCTACAGGAGCGGCCAGCAGCCGCATGCCGTTTTGTAACAATTGCCGCCGGAAGGGGAGCCGCCGCCATGCCGCCCGGTCGAGCAGCCGTGCCTGCGCCAAGTAGGACTGCTGCAAGCGCCGCAACTGCTGTGTGAAAGGCGCGTCGTACACCACCAGGGAAACTTCGTAGTTGATCCAGATGCTGCGCATGTCCAGGTTGACCGTGCCGAACAGGGACAACTGGCCGTCCACGGTAATGGATTTGGTGTGCAGCAGCCCGCCCCGAAACAGGCGGATTTCCACCCCGGCTTGCAGCAGCTCGGCGTAGTAAGATTCGGCGGCGTAGCGCACCAGCAGGGAATCNNGTTTTTCCGGCGCGAGCACGATGACCCGCACGCCGCNGCAGGCCGCACTGCGCANGGCCAGCACCAGCGCGTCATCCGGCACGAAATAGGGCGTGGTGATCACCAGTTCCCGGCGGGCGGAGTAGAGCAGCTCCAGCAACAGCAGCAGCAGTTCATCCCCGGACTGCCCAGGCGACGCCATGACTTGCAGGCGGTGCCCATTGCCGGGTTCCGCGTTGCATTCCGCTGTTGCCGCAAGTGGCGGGGCGTGTGCAGGGTCGCGGCGGCTTTCCAGCCGCCAGTCACCGATAACGACGGCCAACAGGGACAAGACCGCCTTGCCTTCGATCCTGACCATGGCGTCCACCCATTCGCCCACGCCTGCATCCTGTTTGAAATGGCAGGGGTCGACCAGGTTCATGCTGCCAGTCCAGGCGATGCGCTCATCCAGCACTACGATTTTCCGGTGCAGGCGCAGGTCGGTGCGCCCCACCAACGTGCGGAACAGGCCGGTGGGCAGGGCGCGGCGCACGCTGGCTCCGGCTCGGCGCAAACGTTCGGGCTGGCCGCTTTTCCACCAATGGGCGCTACCAATATCATCCAGCAACAGATGGCATTGCACACCACGTCCGGCGGCTCGTTCCAGGGCGGCCAGCACCACATCAGCGTCGCCGCCGGGATGCCAGATGTAAAATGCCATCCAGATGCTGGTTTGCGCCTGATCGATTTCCGCCGCCAGTTGGCGCAGCACTTCATGTGTATTGGCGTGAAGCTGGATACGGCTGGCGCTGGTCAGCGGCCACAGACACCTGTCTGCAACAGCGAGACCAGGGCGTGCGGTTCAGGGAACCGGCAGGCAGTGGGTGCCGCCGCCCGGGTTGCGCTGGTGGCAACGGAACATGCCGCCGCGCCTGTTCCAGCTTTTGCGCCGCCGCAGGCTGATGCGGCGTTCCCCGACCAGCAGGTACAACGTAATGCCCGCGACTGGGAATGCGATGATCAGGATGATCCAGGCGAATGCGATCCCCACTTTGGGCTTTTGCATCAGCACATGGGCGACGCCCGCCAGCACCATCAGCACATGCAGGGTGGGCAGCAGTAGCAGCCAGACACTGCTGTCGCTCCAGTCAATGAATGCCGCTGTTGCCATCTTGCGCGTTATCCCAGCAGGTCTTTCAGGTTGGCAATATAGGCTTGTGCGGTCGCCTGCCGCTCTTCATCTGACACCACCTTTTTGTTGTCCCACTCCAGATGTTGTGCCGGGAGTTCGTCGAGGAAACGGCTGGGCTCGACGGTGGAGGATTCCCCGTAACGTGAACGCACTTTGGCGTAGCTGATGACGAGGTGTTTCTGTGCGCGGGTAATGCCGACGTAGGCCAGTCGCCGTTCTTCCTGGATGCCGTGCTCGTCGAGGCTGTTGGCGTGGGGCAGCAGTTCCTCCTCCATGCCGACCAGGAAGACGTTGGGAAATTCCAGCCCTTTGGCGGCGTGCAGGGTCATCAGCGCCACGGCGTCCTGCTCCTGTTCCTCGCTATTGCGCTCCAGCATGTCGACCAGGCTCATGTGGGCGATGATGTCGGACAAGCTTTCCTTGCCTGCGCCGTCGTCGTGCAGCTTGCGCACCCATTCGACGATTTCCCACACGTTTTTCATGCGGGCTTCGGCTTGCTTCGGGGTGTTGCAGGTGTTTTTCTGCCAGTCTTCGTAAGCAATGTCAGTGATCACCTGACGGACGATTTTAGTGGGGTCAGCGCCCTCAGCGGCACCCACCATTTCATGCAGCCAGAAGCTGAACGTTTCCACCCGTTGTTGGGCTTTGGCGGAAATGCGCTGGGCAAAGCCAAGCTCCTGCGCGGCGGCGAACAGGCTGGAATGGCGTTCGTGGGCGTATTCACCGAGCTTTTCCAGGGTGGAGGTGCCAATTTCGCGTTTGGNGGTGTTGATGATGCGCAGGAAAGCGGCGTCATCGTCCGGGTTGGCGATCAGGCGCAGGTAGGCGAGGATGTCCTTGACTTCGGAGCGCTCGAAAAACGCCGTGCCGCCAGTGAGCTTGTAGGGGATGTTGTTCTCGCGCANGGCCTTTTCAAACAGGCGGCTTTGGTGGTTGCTGCGGTAAAGGATGGCGAAATCCTTGTAAGCGGCGCGGTCGCGGAAACGTTTCTTGAGGATTTCCCCGACGACCTTGTCGGCCTCGTTGTCCGGCGTGCGGCAAGGCATGATGCGGATCGGGTCGCCTTCGCCGAGCGTGCTCCACAAGTNTTTGGCAAACAGGTGCGGATTGTTGCCGATCAGTTGGTTGGCGCTGTGGAGAATACGGCTGGTGGAACGGTAATTCTGTTCCAGCATCACGACTTTGAGCATTGGGTAGTCACGCTGGAGCTGGATGATGTTTTCCGGGCGGGCGCCGCGCCAGGCGTAGATCGACTGGTCGTCATCGCCTACGGCAGTGAGTGCGCCGCGCATCCCGGACAGCAGGCGGATCAGGCGGTATTGGCAGGCGTTGGTGTCCTGGTATTCGTCGACCAGCAGGTAACGCAGCTTGTTTTGCCAGTGTTGCAGGGCATCCGGGTGTTGTTCGAACAGCTTCACCGGCAATACGATCAGGTCATCGAAATCGACCGCGTTATAGGCTTTGATCTGCCGCTGGTATTTTTCGTAGAGGATGGCGGCCAGTTTTTCATCTGGCGTATTGGCTTGCTGCGCGGCTTGTTCGGNGGAAATGAAATCGTTTTTCCAGCGGGAAATGATCCAGCGCATCCCGTCCGCTTCCTCGACCTCCTCTTTGTGGGCGAGTTCCTTGAGGATGGCTCCGCTGTCCTGCGCATCCAGGATGCTGAAGTTGCTTTTGTAACCCAGCCGTTTGGCTTCGCGCTTGATGATATTGAGGCCAAGGGTGTGGAAGGTGGAAACGGTCAGGCCACGGGCTTCTTCCTTGCTCAACAGCTTGCTGGCGCGTTCGCGCATTTCGCGGGCGGCCTTGTTGGTGAAGGTGATCGCGGCGATCTGGTCGGCGGAATGCACACCCTTGCGGATCATCCAGGCGATTTTCTGGGTGATGACGCGGGTTTTGCCACTGCCAGCGCCTGCCAGCACCAATAGCGGTGTGCCGAGGTGGGTGACAGCCTCTTGTTGTTGGGGGTTGAGTCCTTGCATATGAGATTACGGTGCGGGGGTTACTAGCCAACGGCAGGTGATCATAGCACTGGAAGAACTGACTGGCATTAGAGGAAACCATGCTTCGGTTAATCACATAATTTAATTGTTCTTAACTTGTGCCTTTTTTGATACTTCGTTTGCAGAAATCCACTGTTATTTGTCGTGAGGTATAGCATGGATATTAAATTTCATTGTTCTGTTTGTCGGGATGTAAGAGAAAAGCTGCATCGCTCACTCTCGGAGTTTTGTTACGAGGGTTACGATGATGGAGTTGTATTTTGGGTTGATGCAGTAAACTCGATACCTCAACCTTTAGAAAATGGATCGTACATGAGGCTGGAATCTTGCCCAGCTAAAGGTGAGCAAAAAATTGTAGAGCTGACATGTCCGTTCACGGAGGATTCAGAGACCAAGTTTTGGTCACTGTATATGCCTCCATTATCTTACGCCGATGGTTGGGATGTGCATCCAGATGAGATCGAAAAATCTGCTTTTGTGCAGTGCAAAATTATTGAGTTAATGGAAATTACAAACTTTAGAGCTTGGGCGAAAGTTGAAATTGTAGAGGTGATTTCCTTTCGATCTGTTTTATATCAAATTGTAGAAAGGCAAGAGGACGACTTTTTAAACAATATATATGACAGTCTTGAGTCATACCAAGTTGTTGTATTCGGGAATTGGGTAGTTGTAACTGCTTCGGCTCAAGGGGATTTGGGGTATACAATGCTTATCAAAATCGACGAATATGATATACCACACTTGGTGTGTTTCACCGAATTTGGTATTCATTGCTGTGCTGCTTATGTAGGGAATGTGGTTTTGATGCGAGAAACTCTCGATATAATCAAAAAAGGGATGAAAATACATAATCAAATCGATGGAGACGTACCAAGCTTCGTCCCGGCCTTTCCCGCCATGACAAAAATCGCAAGTCTTGACGACCTCAATTTCCACCATGTGCTGGCGGAAACGCGGGGGATTGCGCTGGTGTTTTCACCGCGCCGCACTGTGGCGCGTGCCGCAGCCTCAAACGGGCGCTGGAAACGTTTCTCCGGGAGGGCGGGTCGGTGCCTGTGTTCGAGGTGGACGCCGTGCACAATGGCGGGTTGGTCAATGCGCTGGACATTTTCCATCTGCCCGCCACCTTCATTTATCGGGATGGGCAATACCACCGTGAACTGAAATGTGAGCCATTGCCTGGTAAAATTGCCGAAGCTATCCGGCAAGGGCAACATCTGCCAGCCGAGGAAGAGCCATGAAAATCGATGCCGCAACCGGCCTGTTGGATGTCGCCCGGCAGCAACCTTCGCCCAATTATGATGAACGTCCGGAAAATTGTGCACCGGAGTTGATCGTGCTGCACAACATCAGCCTGCCGCCGTATGAATTTGGCGCGCTGATTGACCAGCTGTTCACCAATCAGCTGGATCCGGACGCACANCCCTTTTTCAGGGAAATCTGTCACTTGCGGGTGGCAAGCCATCTGCTGATCCGGCGGGATGGCGAACTGGTTCAATACGTGCCGTTCCACAAGCGCGCTTTTCATGCGGGTGTGTCCAGTTACCGGGGAGGAGCCGTNTGCAACGATTTCTCGGTTGGCGTGGAAATTGAAGGTTCTGATTTTGCGCCTTTTACGGAAGCGCAATACCAACAATTGGAAGCCCTGTTGCCCGCGTTGGCGGCGGCCTATCCATCGTTGAGCCTGCGGGATGTGACCGGGCATGAGCACATTGCCCCCGGCCGTAAGACAGACCCAGGNCCGTTTTTTGATTGGGGACGTTTAAGTGATACTTTTAATGTGGAATTACCTGCTTTNATGACCAGAATTGATTTTCTTCGCCACGGCGAGCCGGAGGGAGGCAACCGGTATCGCGGCTGTGGCACTGACCATCCGCTCAGTGCGCTGGGCTGGCGGCAAATGTGGGCGGCGGTGGAAGGCAAGCCCGGTTGGGATGCGGTGGTGACTTCGCCGATGATCCGCTGCCAGGCGTTCGCTGAAACGCTGGCAGGCAGCCGTGGGCTGCCGCTGGAAGTTGTGCGCGACCTGCGGGAAGCCGGTTACGGGGCATGGGAAGGGCGCGCGCCGGAAGAAATTAGCGCCACCGAGCCGGAAGCCTANTCGGCCTTGTACGCAGANCCCCTGAACTGCCGCCCACCCGGCGCGGAGCCGCTGGCGGCCTTTACTAACCGGGTGACGCAGGCATGGGAATGCGTGATGGAAAAATACACAGGCCAACATATTTTGCTGGTTTCCCATGCAGGCACCATGCGGGCGATCCTGAGCCATGTGCTGGGTGCCCCGATGACTAGCCAACAGCGGATCAGCTTGTCTTATGCGGCGTTTTTTTCCTTGCAACAAGATGCGATGAAGGGAATCCAGATTGTGTTGTAGGCATGTTGCATAAAACCAACAGGAGAGCCTAGAAAATATTCAAAATGGTGAAAGGCTGTCATTATTTCTATACTGGGGATGTGATATACACGCTACAAACGGCACGAGTAGGTTGTATAAATTGACCGCTGTGTTAACGCATCCCCCACAACCACAGCCAACCATCGAGGGAACCCAATGAATATGAATCGTCCAAAATCTGGTTTATTTGTTCAGGCTTGCCGGACTTTGCTGCTGCCCGCCGCATTGTTAAGTTTTCAGGCATTTGCAGAAACCGCAGATCCCAGTGCGCCGCCTGCGGGTAGTGCCGATGTCGCGTCTTTGCCTTCTGGTGCCTGTCCCCTCAATAGCGGTGGCCTTCCTTGTTGGGTTCCCGCTGGCGCTTGCTGTCAGTGTATGGGACTGAGACCCCTGCGGCGCTTGAAATTACCATGGAAGTCGGGGAAAACGACCTGAAAGGCTTTGCTGGCTGCAACACCTATGACGCCAATTTCCAGCGGGTCGGCCATACGGGTTTCAAAATCAATAAGATCGATAAAGGTCGTGGAGGTTGCCCGATCAAAGCGACTGGCCTGGACAACCCACCATCAACGTTGGTGATTGGGAGGGCAGCTATATCCGCACCCTGCAACGGGCGGGCAGTGTGCAACAGGAAGGCAACACCCTGCATTTCTATAACCGCAGCGGCGAGCCGTCTGTCATCTTTGCGAAGAAATATGGCGATGGCTCCGCAGAGACCGAGGCGGCAACGCCGTCAGCTGAAGGCAAGCCTGAATCCGGAGCGCCCGGCAAGTCCCAGTAAGACAGTGGTAGGGTGCGCCCATAGTCGCCGTCATAAGCTTTTTACCAAATCGTGTTGTTGGCAAGGCCGTAATACACCATATGTTGAGGCTAAAAGGGTGGTATGATACAACGCTTTTTTAGCTTCAAACGCGCAGGAGAAATGCGGCATGTTTTCCAGCCAGATGAAAATTGCAGGTTATGACGACGAACTGTGGGGTGCCATCCAGTCCGAGGTGCGCCGTCAGGAAGAACACATTGAACTGATCGCCTCCGAAAACTACGCCAGCCCGCGTGTGATGGAGGCGCAAGGCTCCGTGCTGACCAACAAGTATGCGGAAGGCTATCCTGCCAAGCGTTACTACGGCGGTTGCGAATATGTCGACAAGGCCGAGCAACTCGCCATTGACCGCGCCAAGGAGCTGTTTGGCGCGGACTACGCCAATGTGCAGCCGCATTCTGGCTCCCAAGCCAATGCGGCTGTTTACATGGCGCTGTTAAACCCCGGCGACACGGTGTTGGGCATGAGCCTCGCCCACGGTGGGCATCTGACCCACGGTGCCAAGGTCAATTTCTCTGGCAAGATTTATAACGCTGTCCAGTATGGCGTGACGGATGAAGGCTACATTGATTATGCGGAAGTCGAGCGCTTGGCGGTTGAACACCAGCCGAAAATGATCGTGGCTGGTTTTTCCGCCTACTCACGGGTGATTGACTGGGGCAAATTCCGGGACATCGCCGACAAGGTGGGCGCTTATCTGATGGTTGACATGGCGCATGTCGCCGGGTTGGTTGCGGTGGGCGTTTACCCCAGCCCGGTGCAGATTGCCGATGTGACCACCTCCACCACCCATAAGACCTTGCGTGGCNNGCGTGGCGGACTCATCCTCGCCAAGGCCAATCCGGATCTGGAAAAGAAATTCAACTCGCTGGTGTTCCCTGGCATTCAGGGCNNGCCGCTGATGCATGTCATCGCCGCCAAGGCGGTGGCCTTCAAGGAAGCGTTGGAGCCTGAATTCAAGACCTACCAGCAGCAGGTCGCGAGCAATGCAAAAGCCATGGCAGCGACCCTGGTCGCCCGTGGCTATAACATTGTTTCCGGCGGCACCGACAATCATCTGATGCTGGTCGACCTGATCGATAAGGGCATTACCGGCAAGGCGGCGGATGCGGCGCTGGGCGCGGCCAATATCACGGTCAACAAAAACTCAGTGCCAAATGACCCACAGTCGCCGTTCGTGACCAGCGGCATCCGTGTTGGCACGCCCGCCATCACCACCCGTGGTTTCAAGGAAGCTGAGTGTGAGCAACTGGCCAACTGGATGGCGGATGTGCTCGACAATATCGGGGACGCAGCCACCATTGAGCGTGTGAAAGCGCAGGTGCTGAATATCTGCGCCCGTTTCCCGGTTTACGGCTCCACTTCCTTCGGCGATTATCCGGCCTAAGCGGATGCGTTGNCCCTTTTGCGGAGCCGATGATACGCGGGTCGTGGATTCACGGCTCGCCAATGAAGGCGACCANGTGCGCCGCCGTCGCCGGTGTGTGGCGTGTGATGAACGCTTCACCACTTATGAGGCGGCGGAACTGACCATGCCTAGGGTCATCAAGTCCAATAATGCGCGTGAGCCGTTCAATGACGACAAGCTGCGCAGCGGCATTATGCGCGCCCTGGAAAAGCGTCCGGTTTCGATTGAAAAGATCGAAGCTGCGCTTGGCCATATCCGCAAGGAAATCCTTATCAGCGGTGAGCGCGAAGTCATGTCCGCCGTGATCGGCGAATTGGTGATGGATGAATTGCGCCAGTTGGATGAAGTGGCCTATGTGCGTTTCGCTTCCGTCTACCGCCGCTTCAACGACATCGAAGAGTTCCGCAACATGATCGAACGGCTGGAAAGCGATCCCAGCCCTGAGCAGCGCAAGCGGCAGATTGACCTGTTGCCACGCATTCCCGGCAAGTCATGAGCTTTACCGCTGATGACCATCGTTATATGGCGCGGGCGCTGCAACTGGCGCGGCGCGGCCTGTACACCACCCAGCCCAATCCTCGTGTCGGTTGCGTCATCGTGCGTGATGGCCGGATTGTCGGCGAAGGTTGGCATGAGCGGGCAGGGGAGCCGCACGCCGAAGTCCATGCCTTGCGGATGACGGGCGCTGCGGCAAGCGGTGCTACGGTTTACGTCACGCTGGAGCCTTGTTCCCATTACGGGCGCACGCCGCCTTGTGCCAACGCGCTGGCGCAGGCGGGGGTGAAGCGGGTCGTGGTGGCGATGGTTGACCCCAATGCGCTGGTGGCAGGCAAAGGTTTGCAATTGTTGCGGGAAGCTGGGATCGAAACCATTTCTGGCCTGCTGGAACAGGAAGCCCGTGCGCTCAACCCTGGTTTCATTGCCCTGATGGAGCGCCGCCGCCCCTTCGTCCGCCTGAAAATGGCCATGAGCCTGGATGGCCGCACCGCCATGGCGTCTGGCGAAAGCGTGTGGATTACGGGCGCGGCGGCGCGACGCGATGTGCAGTTCCTGCGGGCGCAGGCGGGCGCGATCCTGGCGGGGATTGATACCGTGCTGTATGACGACCCGTCCCTCAACGTGCGCCTGACAGCGGCGGAGCTTGGCATTGCGGGCGAAGTGCGCCAACCGTTGCGGGTTGTGCTGGATTCGAAACTGCGTTTCCCGCTGACCGCAAAACTGTTGGCGCTTCCTGGCCAGACCTGCATTTATACCTGCAATCATGGAGCGGACAACATCGCCCGCCGNGAACAGGCTGGCGCGGTCATCCGATGTTTCGAAGGCGAACGCTTGCAGTTGCCGGACGTCATGGCCGCACTGGCGGCGGACGGTGTGGCTGAAGTCCATGCCGAAACCGGCGCAACCCTGGCGGGTGCGCTGGTGGGACAGGGGTTGGCGGATGAGCTGGTGATCTACATGGCACCGCACCTGATGGGCTCCAGCGCNGCTCCCCTGTTCAACCTTCCGCACATTGCCAGGATGCAGGAACGGGTGCCCCTGACCATTCGGGATATTCGCGCAGTGGGGGCNGATTGGCGTATTATTGCCAGCCTGACCTGAACAGAGACAAACCCCAATGTTTACCGGAATCATTGAAGCGGTCGGCTCCATCCGCGACATGCAGCCTAAAGGTGGTGACCTGCGCCTGACCATTGCTGTCGGCAAGCTGGAGATGGGCGATGTGGCGCTAGGCGACAGCATTGCCGTCAATGGCGTATGCCTGACCGCCATCGCATTCGACAGCAGCAGTTTCAGTGCTGACGTTTCCCGCGAGACCCTTTCCCTGACCAGCCTCGGCAACCTCAGCCGGGGTTCGAAAGTGAACCTGGAAAAGGCGCTTACCCTGCAAACCCGCCTCGGTGGGCATCTGGTCAGCGGGCATGTGGATGGTTTGGGTGAAGTCACTGACCGGCATGATGATGCGCGTTCGGTACGCTTCAGCATCCGTGCGCCGGATCACCTCGCCAAATACATCGCCGCCAAAGGCTCGATCACGGTGGATGGGGTCAGCCTGACCGTCAACAAGGTTGACGGCGCTGCGTTCGAGCTCAATATCGTGCCCCATACCTTGCAGGAAACCATCATCGCCGCTTACCGCAGCGGCTCCAGGGTCAATCTGGAGGTGGATGTTGTTGCCCGTTACCTCGAACGCCTGCTGTTGGGTGAACAAGCGGCGCGGCCAACAGCAGGCGGCATTACTGAAGCATTCCTTGCCGACAACGGCTTTATCAAGTGAGAAACCATGCAATTCAACACCACAGAAGAAATTCTTGAAGATCTTGCCAACGGCAAGATGGTTGTCATCGTCGATGATGAAGACCGCGAAAATGAAGGTGACCTGCTGATGGTCGCTTCCCTGACCCGGCCAGAAGACATCAATTTTATGGTCAAGGAAGGGCGCGGGTTGGTATGCCTGACGCTGGCTCGTGAGCGTTGCAAGCAGTTGAACTTGCCGCTGATGATTTCCGCAACCGACAAGACGCACCGCACCAATTTCACCATTTCCATTGAAGCGGCGGAAGGCGTCACCACCGGCATTTCTGCCTACGACCGTGCACATACCATCCGCACCGCCGTGGCTTTGAACGCACAGCCGTCTGACATCGAACAACCTGGCCATATTTTTCCGCTGATGGCGCAGCCGGGCGGCGTGCTGACCCGGGCTGGCCATACCGAGGCGGGCTGTGACCTGGCGCGTCTGGCCGGATTCGAACCCGCCGCCACCATTGTGGAAATCCTCAATGAGGACGGCACCATGGCGCGGCGCCCGGATTTGGAGGTGTTCGCTGAAAAACATGGCCTGAAAATTGGCACTATCGAGGATCTGATCCGTTACCGGGTGCAGAATGAGAAAACGGTCGAACGCATTTTCGAGAAAGATGTGCAGACCGAACAAGGCCGTTTCCATCTGGTCGCCTACCAGGAATTGGCCAGGAACAGCATCCATCTGGCGCTGGTCAAAGGCGAGGTCACCGCTGACGAAGACGTCATGGTGCGCGTGCATCTGGAAAATGAACTGTGTGACCTGCTGGCTTTGCGGGAGCCGGGTTGCGGTTGGCCNTTGCGCAGTGCAATGCGGCGCATCCATGAGGAAGGCAAGGGCGTCATTGTCATTCTGCGTGAACAAATCCAGCCGCAGAATGTGTTGGATCAGTTGAAAGGGTTTGAATCCCGCTTCGAAGTGCAGGACAATGCCTCCTCTTCACCGGCTGAATTGAAAACCTACGGCATTGGCGCACAAATCCTTTCCGATCTCGGCGTCCGCCGGATGCGGGTGATGAGTGCGCCGAAGCGTTTCCACGGGATTGCGGGTTTTGGGCTGGAAATTGTGGATTATATTCAGGGTTAAGTGAATAACCCCTTCACTTCTGCTTAAGCCATTCTTTAAAAACTGAATTGGGATTTGTAATGAGCTTCAATGTTATCGAAGGTGATTTCGCATCACAGGAAGCCAAATACGGCATTGTGGTTGCGCGGTTCAATAGTTTTATTGTGGAAAGCCTGCTTCAGGGTGCCGTTGACGCCCTTAATCGCCACGGCGGCGTGAAAGGGCAGGACATCGATGTGGTGCGCGTGCCGGGTGCCTACGAGCTGCCGCTGGTGGCGCAGGCGATGGCCGCCAACGGTGATTATGACGCCATTATCGCGCTGGGGGCGGTTATCCGTGGCAGCACCCCGCATTTTGATTATGTTGCAGGCGAAGCCTCCAAAGGGCTGGCGCAAGTCAGCTTGAGCCATGAATTGCCGGTCATTTTCGGCGTCCTGACAACGGACACCATTGAGCAGGCCATTGAACGCGCCGGTACGAAAGCGGGTAATAAAGGCGCAGAAGCGGCCTTTCCGCCATCGAAATGGTTTCTTTGCTGCGAAAGATCAGGAAGTAAGCACAATATGGCGGGACACAAACCTCTCACGGATTCGCAGCAACTGATCGCCCGTCGCCGTGTCGCGCGGCGGCTGGCTATGCAGGGCGTCTATCAGTGGCTGATCACCGGCAACGAATTCCAGGAAGTTTACCTGTATTTTCAGGAAGAGCCTGAATTGGCGGAGGAATTCCGCAAATCCGATGCGGCGTTTTTCCATAAACTGTTGCGCTGCGCAATGGAAGGCGGCGAAGGTCTGGAAAGCCATATCGCGCCGCATCTTGACCGTAAGTTGTCACAAGTCGACCCGATTGAGCATGCGGTTTTGCGGGTGGCGACTTGCGAATTGCTGAATCACTTGGAAACCCCTTATAAAGTGGTGGTTAACGAATACGTCAACCTGGCGAAAAAGTTTGGGGCGGATCAGGCGCATAAATTTGTCAATGGCGTTCTCGACAAAGTTGCCGCCAGCACCCGCGCGCCTGAAGTCGCCAGAAACCGCAAATAGCGCTTTGTTGCGGGGTTGCGCTGCCCGCTGCGCATAAAACCTTCCATCGGCTCTACACACATTCTGCACATCTGCACGGTATGCTTTTCATGGGCATCCAATAGTTAAATAAACAGGAGTGTGATTGATATGAATCCGATAATTGAGGCGATCAAGTATGATGATAAATTTCCTTCGCTGTTCCGGCAGGGAGCCAGGGTTCATCGCCCTTTGAAACGTGCGCCGCAAATGACCCATGAAGAGCGCATGTGGCGCTGGCGTCATCGTCTGGAGCAATTGTTTGCGCGGCAGGAATATTGATAGGGGCTTTTTCTCCAAGGCAATAAGACTTGCTGAAGCAACACCCCCTCCCAGAAGGCAGAACTGGGGAGGGGCATTGGTCATGCGCCTTCACTGACAAACACCAACAGCGCCTTTCCCGCCAACAGGAATGGCGTTTTTCCAGCCTTTCAAGCAGATGCGCCGTGAGCGCGACCATCAGGTATGTGTAATCTTTTTCGGGTAAGTTGAATGCGGGTTTCCTTGCTACCAATCCCGCAACAGTGGGCTATAATGCCACTCACACAAGAAACAGGCATCTAGGCGCGGCGGTTAGAACGACACATTTCCCAACAGGCTGGAGAATAATACGCATGAGCAACCAACAGGGTATCGATGAATCTTTTCTCGATGGCGAACACGCAATTTTCCTTGAGCAACTTTACAGCCAGTACCAACAGGATCCGGACGGCATGGATCCACAATGGCTGACATATTTCCAGCGCTTGGACGCCAGCCCGATCAGCAACGTTTCCAATGGCAAGGTGATGGAGCAACGCAGTGAACAGCTGCATGTTTCCCGCCTGATCAACGCCTACCGTTATCTGGGGCATCTGGAGGCGGACACCAATCCGCTCGGCGACTATGCCTACAAGGTCAAAGTGCCGCAATTGATGCTGGAGCATCACGAATTGCACAACGTGCCGTTGGATACGGTGTTTGACCCTGGTTCCTTCAATATCGCGGCGAAGCCGACGCTGGGCAACATTCTGCACGCCTTGCGGGAAACCTATATCCGCGCCATCGGCTTTGAGTACATGCATATCCTCGACATCCAGGAAAAGCGCTGGATACAAAAGCGCATTGAGCTGGATATGGGCAGNACCAAACTCAGCCATCCCCAGCGCCGCAAATTGCTGGAGAACCTGACGTCTGCGGAAGGTTTCGAACAATACCTGCATCGCCGTTATGTCGGCCAGAAGCGTTTTGGCTTGGAGGGCGGCGAAAGCCTGATCCCATTGTTGCAATCCATTATCCACGAAGGCGGTGAGCAAGGTTTGCAGGAAGTCGTCATCGGCATGGCGCACCGTGGCCGCCTGAATGTGCTGACCAATGTGTTGTGCAAGCCAGCCGGTGAACTGTTCAGCGATTTCGAAGGCAAAATGGAGGAAGGCTACACCGGCGACGTCAAATACCACAAAGGCTATTCCTCCGACATCAGCACGCCGGGAGGNCTAATGCATCTGGTGCTGGCGTTCAACCCTTCGCATTTGGAAATCGTCAGCCCGGTCATGGAAGGCTCGGTGCGGGCGCGCCANGATCGCCGTCATGATCAGGATGGCGACCAAGTGCTGGGCATTTCCATTCACGGTGATGCGGCGTTCGCCGGACAGGGCGTGGTGATGGAAACCTTCAATATGGCGGAAACGCGCGGTTACCGCACCCGGGGCACCATTCACATCGTGGTCAACAACCGNGTTGGTTTCACCACCAGCACGGTTTCCGACAGCCGTTCGACCTACTATCCGACCGATGTGGCGAANATGATCAATGCGCCCATTTTCCACGTCAATGGCGACGATCCGGAAGCTGTGGTCTATGTGGCGCAGGTGGCGTTGGAGTACCGCCAGACGTTCCAAAAGGACGTGGTGATTGATCTGGTCTGCTACCGTCGGCTGGGGCATAACGAAGCCGATGAGCCGACCATGACCCAGCCGGTCATGTACGACATCATCCGCAGTTTGCCGACCACCCGCGCCAAATACGCCATGAAGCTGGCCGAGGAAGGCGTAGTCAGCGCCAGTGGCNNCAAAGGCCTGGTGGACGCCTACCGCACCAAGTTGGCGAATGGCGGCGTGACTTGCTGCAACAGCAAGACCCGCTCCTCCTTGCCGCCTGAGTTGCAGACCAACTGGAAAGCGTATCTCGACCAGCCTTGGCGCCAGCCCATTGATACGGCTTGCAGCGCTGAACGCATCCACGCCTTGACTGAGCGTTGGGTCAGCCAGATCCCAGCGGATTTTGTGGTGCATCCGCGGGTGCTCAAGGTGCTGGAAGCGCGGGTGGCGATGGGGCAGGGCAAGCAGCCTGCCGACTGGGGGTTTGGCGAGACGCTGGCTTACGCCTCCTTGTTGGAGGAGGGCTTTGATGTGCGCCTGTCTGGGCAGGATTGCGGACGCGGCACGTTCTCGCACCGCCATTCGGTGCTGCATCACCAGAAGCGCCGCGAACAGTGGGTTCCGCTCCAACATGTGGCGGATTTCCAAGCTAGGTTTACGGTGATTGACTCGGTGCTGTCGGAAGAGGCGGTGCTGGCGTTTGAATACGGTTATTCCACCGCCGAGCCGGAAACGCTGGTGATCTGGGAAGCCCAGTTTGGCGACTTCGTGAATGGCGCACAGGTGGTGATTGACCAGTTTATCAGCTCAGGCGAGCAGAAGTGGCAACGTTTGTGCGGCTTGGTCATGTTCCTGCCGCATGGTTTGGAAGGGCANGGNCCGGAACATTCCTCCGCGCGCCTGGAGCGCTTCGTGCAACTGGCGGCGCAGGAAAACATGCAGATCTGTATCCCTTCCACCCCGGCGCAGGTATTCCACATGTTGCGGCGGCAGATGATCCGCAAGTACCGCAAGCCGCTGGTGGTGTTCACGCCGAAAAGCCTGTTGCGCCATCCGCTGGCGGTCAGCCAGTTGGAGGAGTTCACCAATGGCAAGTTTGAAGTGGTGCTGGACGATGTGGATCTTGCTGTCATGGGCGGCAAGGAAAAGGTCAAGCGGGTCATTATGTGCAGCGGCAAGGTCTATTACGACCTGTTGGAAGAGCGCCGCAAAAACGGGTTGGCTGACATTGCCATTGTCCGCTTGGAGCAGCTCTATCCATTCCCGGCGCAGGAACTGGTTGATGTGATGGAACACTACCCAAGCGTTGAAAGCGTCATCTGGTGCCAGGAAGAGCCGGTCAATCANAGAGCCTGGAACGGCATCAAGCACCGTTTCGAAGCCTACGATTATACAGAAGTGGTGTGCGTCAGCCGTCCGGCGATGGCGGCACCAGCGGTCGGCTCACTGTATATGCACCAGCGGCAGCAACAGGCGCTGGTGCGGGAAGCGCTGGGGCTGGAGGAGGGTTAACCTTTTTCTGTTTCTGCGGTGGCGACGTAGCTCAGACGCTCGCCACGCGCCAGCAGCATCTGGAAATAGGCGTCCACCATATGGGCTTGCGCGGCGGTGTTTTCCTGGGCGTACATCTGTTGCCGGAAAGCATTGCCGTCATGCAGCCCGTGCGTATACCAGGCGATATGCTTGCGTGCGATGCGGCAGCCGGAATATTCACCGTAAAAACGATAAAGTTCTTCCAGATGCCCTAGCAGCACTGTGCGGATTTCTTCAACCAGTGGTGGGGGAAGGAGCTCCCCAGTTTGCAGGTAATGCTTGGTTTCCCGGAATATCCACGGCCGGCCTTGCGCGGCACGGCCAATCATGATGGCATCCGCGCCAGTCAGTGTGAGCACTTGTTGGGCTTTTTGCGGGCTGTTGATGTCGCCGTTGGCGATTATCGGAATCCTGGCCTTGCGCTTCACTTCCCGTATCAGCTCATAACGCGCTTGCCCGGTGTACAGTTGCTCGCGGGTGCGCCCGTGGATCGCCAGCGCGGCGATGCCCGCCTGTTCCGCCATTTCCGCCACCCGCAAAATGTTTTCTTCACCGTTCGCGTAGCCAAGCCTGGTTTTCAGTGTGACCGGCGCATCCACGGCGGAAACTACCGTGTCCAGAATGCGTTTGACCAAATCTTCATCTTTCAGCAGTGCGGAGCCAGCCAGCTTGCGGCAGACCTTTTNTGCAGGGCAACCCATATTGATGTCGACAATTTGCGCGCCATTGGCGACCTGATAACGGGCGGCCTCTGCCAAAGCTTCCGGCTCAGAACCGGCGATCTGTGCGGAAATGGGGGCAAGCTCCCCTTCGAAGTTGGCGCGGTGGAGGGACTTTTGCCGGGCGTACAAGGTGGTTTCAACCGTCATCATTTCACTGACGGCATGGCCTGCGCCGAAGTGCTTGCACAGCATTCGGAATGGCCGGTCAGTCACCCNCGCCATTGGGGCAACAATGAGCGGGTTGTCAAGTGTAAGGTAGATTTTCATGGGCGCGCAGTTTACCACAGCAAAATAGCAGCGTTATGCTAAAGTATTCCGCCATCAAGGCAACCACCTGCACGGAGAATCATTGTGCGTTTGAACGTAGAACAATACCGAAATTGGGATCACAAACGGATTACTTTGCTGGGCATGTCCGGCGTGGGCAAAACCTACATTTCCAGCATGTTGCGCAGTCATGGCTGGTTCCATTATTCCGGCGATTACCGCATCGGCACGCGCTACCTGGATGAGGACATTATGGATCTCATCAAGGAACAGGCGATGAAAGTCCCGTTCCTGCGCGAACTGCTGAAAAACGACTGGATTTATATCCGCAACAACATCCGCGTCAATGACCTNGGGCCGGTGCTGTCCTTTGTTGGCAAGCTCGGCAACCCGGAACAGGGTGGCGTGCCGCTGGATGATTTTATGAAACGCCAGGCGCAATACCGTGACGCGGAAATTGCGGCGATGCACGATGTGCCGGAATTTATCCGTAAGGCGCAGCTCATTTACGGCTATTCCCATTTCGTCAATGATGCTGGCGGCAGCCTGTGCGAACTGGAAGAACCTTCCGTTTTTGAGACGTTGGCGGAGCATACCCTGATCCTTTATATCAAGGTGACGACCAAGGATGAGGAGCAAAAGCTGATTGAGCGCGCCCGCAGCGACCCGAAGCCCTTGTATTACCGCCCCACTTTCCTGCGTGAAAACATGGCGGTGTATTTGCAGGAACAGGCCTTGCAGTTCGCGGCTGAAATGGAACCGGATGAATTTACCCGCTGGGTTTTCCCTCGCCTGTTCCACTCGCGCATTCCCCGCTATGAGGCGATTGCCCGTGACTATGGCTATACGGTGACGTCGGAGGAGGTCGCCCAAGTGCGGAATGAACGTGATTTCAATGCGTTGGTCGAGCTTGCCATCAGCCGCCACCAGCCATGACGAAGAGGTGAAGGGAAACAAATGCCATTAGTTGCACACACCAAGCTGCCGACTTTCGAACGGCTTAGGCAGGAAGGGCAGACTGTCCTGAGCGAAGATTACGCTTTCAATCAGGACATCCGCGAACTGCATATCGGTTTCCTCAACATGATGCCAGATGCGGCACTGGAGGCGACCGAACGGCAATTCTTCCGGCTGGTGGGTGAATCCAACCTGATTGCGCAGTTTCATATCCATCCTTTCACGCTGGAAGGCTTGCCGCGTGGTGACAAGGCGCAGGCGCACATCAGCCAGTATTACGACACCTTTGGGAACCTTCAGGATCAGGGGCTGGATGCGCTGATCATTACCGGCGCGAACCCGCTGGCGGCGCATTTGGAAGATGAGCCATTTTGGGAGGGTTTGTGCGAAGTGGTGGCATGGGCGCAACAAAATGTCACCTCCACGTTGTGTTCCTGCCTTGCCAGCCATGCGCTGGTGCAGCGCCTGTGGGACATCCGCCGCCGCCCGCTCGGCTTCAAGCGCTGGGGCGTATACAGCCATGCCGTCACCATGCCGGAACATCCGTTGGTGAATGACCTCAACACCCGGTTCGATGTGCCGCATTCCCGCTTCAACCAGATCGACCGCGAACCGTTGGAGGCTGTCGGTGTGCAGGTGTTGGTGGAAAGCGATGAGGCCGGTGTGCACATGGCGGTCAGCTCCGACCTGTTCCGCATGGTGTTTCTGCAGGGGCATCCGGAATACGATGCGGTTAGCCTGCTGAAGGAATACCGGCGCGAAGTCACCCGCTGGTTTGATGGCGTGCGCGCAGATTATCCGCCGTTTCCGCAGAATTATTTGCGCCCCAAGGCCAAGGCGATCCTCAATGAATACCGGATGGCGCAGGAAAGCGCCAAACGCTTGGGCAAACCGTTGCCAGCTTTTCCGGAGAAGCTACTGCTGACGATGTTGCACAACACCTGGCGTGATACGGCTAAAGTGTTTTACAGCAATTGGATTGGCAAGGTTTACCAATTGACCAATAACGACCGCCGCAAGCCCTTTATGGACGGGATTGATCCGGACGACCCGTTNGGCCTGCGCCGGTCAAGAGAGTTAAGTGCCTGGAAATGAAATTTTGGAATGTTGGTTTGCTGATCATTTCCGTTTTGCTGTTGTTGGGCAGCGCCAAGGCTTTGCTGGGTTATTGGCAATACGATGAAGTGGCGGCGGATGTGGCGCAGATGATGCTGCATCAGGTCAGTGCCGATGAAATACGCCAGCAGGTGCAGGATGCCATCAGTAATGACAATCCTGCGGATGCGCGCATGTATCTGCGGCTGGCGAAGACCTTCGGCTATGCGATTGACCCTGCTGCCTATGAACCTGAGTTGCAACGTCTGGAATCGCCATTGAACAGCGCCCGCCGCACGGTCAATGACTTTGCCGCCGGATTCCTGGATGGGCAGGGGGAATCCGCCGCCAGCGTTGCCGGGGCAGTGACTTCTGATTTCACGGTGGTGGGGGATGCGCGGGATTTGTGGGAGCAATACCAACTTTACAGCAAAGGTGAGCCGGTCAATGAGCTGATTGTCACCTTGGCTGGTGTTGGTGTTGGCCTGACAGCGGCAAGCGTGATGAGCGCGGGTGCGGCGACGCCAGCCAAAGGCGGGGTTTCCACAACCAAGCTAGCCGCACGGGCTGGCAGGTTGACACCGAGGTTCCAGAAGTTTCTGTTACACCAGGGCAAAGAAGTTTTTGATTACAAAATGTTCATGCAAACGGCGCGTGCGGANAAAAATCTGGATGGCATTGGCGCTGCGGCACTCAAAGCCTACCACCCGCAAGCCGCCCGCGCGATCAAGCAAACGGCGGAGCAGGTCAACAGTATTCGCCGGACAAGTTCCATTGCTGATGCTTTACACATGTTGAAATATGTTGATAATGGTGAAGAACTGGCTCGTTTGGAAAAGCTTAGTTTCAAGTATGGCTCTGAAACCAAAGGCATCTTGAAGGTTCTCGGTAAAAGCGCGATAGGTACTGTGCGGATATTGCGCAAATCCACTGAACTTTTGGTAAGCATTTCGGCCACGGTGTTATCGTTTATCGCNTTTTTGGTATCGCTTGGCGGTATTCAATCGAAAAACTTATTACGATAATCCACCAATTCGATGGAATTTTGACCTAAATTCGCACACTAATTACGTTATTATTAATATTATTTTTAGCGCAGTAAGGTCATGGGAGTACTTGCTTTTAGGGATGCTGCCCATCTCATATCGCGTACAGGGCTGGGCGCGGAGTGGGACAGCATCAAACAATTGGAGGGGCGAGAACGGCAGAATGCTGTGGAGCGTGTTTTACTGACGCCTGCTGCCCCTTTGAAGCCTGCACCGGCGATGACGCCTTGGTTCAAACTTGAGCCGATGCGCCTAAATGATATGAAAAGCCGCAATTCCGCGTGGTCGATCGCACAAAATGAAGGCAAACGTTTGCAGGCTTGGTGGGTTGAGCAGATGCTCACAACCAAAACGCCCTTTGTGGAACGTATGACCTTGTTCTGGCACAACCATTTCACCTCCTCCATCCAGAAAACCCTGCAGCCCAGCCTGCTTTACCAGCAAAACCTGTTGTTGCGCAAACATGCCCTGGGAAACTTTGGTGATTTATTGCATGCCATTGCGCGGGATCCGGCGATGTTGGTGTATCTGGATTGTTACCAGAACACCAAAGACCAGCCGAATGAAAACTTTGCGCGCGAATTGCTGGAGCTGTTCACAGTTGGGCGTGGCCAGTATCGGCAATCTGACGTCAAGGCCGCTGCGAAAGCGTTTACGGGTTGNGGGGTGGATAACAATACCGGTAAGTTTATGATGCGCACTGCCCATCATGATGGTGGCGGTTCGGCATTTTTAGGCAAAACCGGTAGTTTTTCCGGTGATGACATCATCAATATTTTGCTGGCNCATCCGCGTACCGCCGAGCGCATCACGGAAAAGTTCTGGCTGGCATTTGTCAGCAATCAGCCGAAACCTGCGGTTGTCAGCACTTGGGCGCAGCAATTCCGCCAGTCTGGCTATGACATCAAAACATTGATGCGCGCTGTGTTGAACAGTGATGATTTCTGGGCTGAACAGAACCGTGGCACCTTGGTCAAATCGCCGGTGGAATTGGTCATTGGCACTGTGCGGATGATCCCGTATCCGCGCGAATCCACCCCGGAAATGCTGAATCTCTGCCGCTTGTTGGGGCAGGAGCTGTTTGACCCTCCCAATGTCAAAGGTTGGGTTGGCGGCGATAACTGGATCAATACCCAGACCTTGCTGGTGCGTAATGCTTATCTGGCGAAATTGTCGCGTGGCAATCTGAATGAAAATGTTGCAACAAATCTTAAACTGCCTGCAGCGCCCGATGAACAATTAGTCGACTGGATGTTGCCGGTAAAGCCGCTCAAGCCATTGCCGACAATACCGGGGGCACGGCGTTTGGTGCGTTCGTTGCTGCTTGACCCTGCTTTCCAGGTCTCCTGAAACATGATGCGGATATGTTCTGAATGAATCGTCGAGAATTTTTGGGCATGGCGGCCTTGCTGCCATTGTTGGGTTCTTTGCCTATCCAGGCATTGGCGGTGCCAGGGGAGGCCAGGGGCAACCAACGCATCCTGGTGCTGGTCAAGTTGGCGGGCGGTAATGACGGGCTTAACACCCTGGTTCCCTACACCGACCCGTTGTATTACCAGTACCGTCCAACCATCGGCATTCCCAAGCATCAAGTGCTGGACATTGGGCAAAATTATGGCCTGAACCCTTACCTCAAGGCGCTTCAACCGTGGTGGGGCAAAGGCAATCTGGCTTGGGTACANGGGGTGGGCTACCCGCATCCGGATCTTTCCCATTTCCGCTCCATCGATATTTGGGAGACGGCTGTCGACTCCGGCAGTTATGCCGATAGCGGCTGGCTGGGGACGCTCTTGCCGGGTTGCAAACCTGGCTTGCATGGGATTGTCATTGGTGAGAACAGCGGNCCGTTGTTGGGGAAAAATTGCCATACCATTGCGATGGAAAGCCCGCAGACCTTCTTGAGCCAAATCAGGTTATTGGAGGACATGCCTCCCGCTGGTAAAAACCCCGTGCTTGCACATCTGACCAATGTGCAACATCAGCTGTATGCGGCGGGTGAACAGTTGAGTACAAAGTTACAGCGGCCTGTCGCTTTGGGGATGAATTTTTCCACCAGTGAAATTGGCCGCGACCTTGAAGCGGTGGCCAAAATGATCCTCAGCGGTGTGGACGCCACGGTGTACATGGTGACGCTGGATGGTTTTGATACCCACACCAACCGTGCCAATGTCCAAAGCAACCTGCTGAACCATCTGGCGGGCGCGTTGGATTCCTTTGCCCAGGCGATGCAGCGGGGCGGGCGCTGGAATGATGTCATGCTGATGACTTATTCTGAGTTCGGGCGGCGGGTGCAGGAAAACCATGGCAAGGGCACCGACCATGGCGCTGCTTCGGTGCAGTTGGTCATGGGCGGCAAGGTGCGCGGAGGGATTTATGGTGACCGGTCAGACCTGAAACAGCTGGATGGGGATGGCAACCTGCAATATACCGTCGATTTCCGCAAAGTGTATGGCACGGTGGCGAAAAACTGGCTGGGGCAGCGGCATCCATGGGAACAGTTTGGTGTGTTGCCGTTTGTTTAAGTTTGGGGGCTGTTCCGGCATAATCGCCTTCCTGCAAGTAACAGAAAAGGCGTTCCCATGTGGTTTAAAAACCTCTACCTGCTTCAATTGAATCATGATTTCACCCTGACTCCGGAAGAATTGCACACCGCCCTTGAAGGCAAGCCTTTTCTCGGTTGTGGCAAGGAGCAGCGCGAAGCCAGCGGCTGGGTTTCCCCATTAGGGCGCAACAGCGAACAACTGGTGCATGTCGCCAATGGCTATATGCTGATTACGTTGGCGCACCAGGANAAAATGTTGCCTGCATCAGTCATCCGTGAGGAGCTGGAGGCAACCGTGGCGGAAATTGAAGAAAAGGAAGGCCGCAAAGTCGGCAAACGCGAAAAGCAAGACTTGCGGGATGAAATCGAATTTGAACTGTTGCCGCAAGCTTTTACCCGCACCAANAAGCTGGATGCGTGGCTCGACCCGCAGCATGGCTGGATGGTGCTGAATACATCCTCTTCCACTCAGGGTGAGCGCCTGACGCATTTATTGCGTAGCAGCTTGGGAAGTTTGCCAGCAACCCCTCCGAAAACAGACCTGAATCCTGCAACCCTGATGACCCAATGGCTGGCGGAGGAGGGCAGTCTGCCTGCGCCGTTTATGCTAGGTGAAGATTGCGAACTGCGCAGCCAGGGCGATGAACAACGGGTGGCGGTGTTCAAGCGTCACGAGTTGACGACTGAGGAAGTGCAGACCAACCTCGCCAATGGCAAGGTTGTATCCAAACTGGGGCTGGTGTGGGATGAAAAGATCAGTTTCATGCTCAGTGACGATCTGGCCATCCGCCGGGTGCGCTTTCTGGATGTGCTGGAGGATAGCCTCAAGGATGCTGACCCTCAAACGCATGCCGAAAAGCTGGACATTGAATTCAGCCTGATGACGGGTGAGGTCACCCGTCTGTTGGCGGATCTGATGCGGTGTTTTAGGGCAGAAGAGCCTGCCTGATTTTCTCGATCCGTGCTGTCTGGCTTGCCAGCGCGAGTGCAGGCATGCCATCCAGCGCATACCACTGTTTCAAGAGAGGCAGGGCGCGCGCTGAGGGGTTACTGGTTTCCTTGCGGCTGAGCATGGCCTCCGACAGTTGGGAAACCTGATATTTCATCCGCGCCTGCTGAAACTCCACAGGCGTTTCCACGCCCAACAAAACTTCCAGTTGCAGGCACAATAGTTCCCCTGTGGATCGGTTGGCAATCTGTTGGTCAGCGCTGGTTTCCGCTTGCTTGTGGTGGGAGGATGCTTCGGCGAGGGTATCCAGTTCCGCCAGTTGTTGCTGCTGGCGTTCGAGTTCCCGCTGACGCTGCTCGGCCGCTTGCTTGGCGTTTTCTTCAAGCTGGGTTTTGTGTTCCTGTTGTTGCTGTTGGCGTTCTTCACGGGCGCGGGCAAACAGCATGTCCATTGGCTCGCGGAACTGTTTCCACAGGCGCTGTTCGTCAGATGAACGGGAGGCCAAAGTGATATGCCAAGCGGTTTGCAGCCGTTTAGCTTGTTCAATGGCCTGGGTGGTGTCTGTTGTGTCCAGTAATGCTTTGGCTTGGGCAACGAGCTGTTCGCGTTCCTGCCAGTTGCGGGCGCGTTCGGCTTTGAAATGTATTTCCAGCGCATCCATGGCGGCGTTGAAACGCCCATTGATTGCCTTCCAGTCCCGATGACTGACCGCTCCAATGTCTTTCCATTGCTTACGCAGTTGGTTGAGCTGGGTTTGCAGGTCGCGCCAGTCAACGCTGGNCCAGTCTGTTGCGCTGTTCAGCGCTTCAAGCTGGGCGCAGATAGTTTGGCGCTGTTCAAGATTGGATTCCCGTTGCTGGGCTTGTTTGGCGAAGTATTGCTTGCTGGGTTCATAAGCGGCGGTGACGGTGGAATCAAACTCCTTCCATAACGCCCGTTGTTGGCCAGGCTCCATGTGCGCAAGCTTGCGCCATTCTTCACGCAGTGTCTGGATTTTCTGGGCGCGGTCTTGCGGGTCGACATCATTCTCTTCGCGCAAATGTTCTGCACTTTCAATCAGCTGTTTGCGTGCCTGATCAGTGCCCCAGCGCCGCCAGTCCTGAATTTCCCGCAGGAAGGGCGCGAGCATCTGGAGGCGACGGTGAACAAAGGCGATATCTTTGCCGGGTAAATCGGTTGCCTTCAAATCAAAAGTCAGCGCTTTGTGGATTTCAATGGCTTCCCCGTATTGTTCGTTTTCCAGATGGCTTTCCAGTTTTGCCAGGGATTCGCGCAGTGCTTGTAGGGTGTTTTCTTGCTGTTGCTGTTGCTTTTCCAGCCGGTTGTTCAGGGCAGCCATGGAACGGTTGAAGTGCTGTTCCAGTTCTGACAACCGGCTGCGCATGGTGCGGGGACGTTTGCTGTTAGCCCATTCAGTTTGCAGGCTGAGGATGTCCTTGCTGTGAATGGGGCGTTCCCGTCCTTTCAGGCCATTGGCTTTTTCATCCAGCTTGACGAGCGTTTCCAGCGCCTGCAAGTCATCGGCTATGGCGTTGCGCAGCCCTATCATTTGCTGGCGTTGCTGACGCCATGCCGTTTCCAGTTTTGTCTGTTCTTCGTTCGGCAGATTTTCTTGCTGCTCCCAGCCCTGCGCCAGTGAGGCAATATTAGCATCAAGCGTGCTGAGATTCAGAAGCTCGGGGCGTGTCTGTAGTTGGTGTAGCAATTCTGTAGCGGCAGATAGCAGTTGTTGGCGGCTTTCGCGGATGGGGCGCAGGTTTGTTTCCTGCGTTTCATGTGCGTTCAGGCGCTGTATGAAGGTTTCTTCCGCAGTGAGGAACCGTTGCTGCTGTGTCGCAGTAGCCTTGCAGGCCAGTTTGCGCCAGCTTTGCTGCAAGACTTTCAAGCGGGTCTTGTCTTGTTCCCAGGAGCCATTGCTGCCTAAGTTTTCAGCTTCTGCGCATAGATCCTCAATTTCTGTCAGTTGCTGCTGATGTTGCTGCTCGTCGTCAAGCCGTTCTTTAATCAGTTGGCGCAGGCGTTTATTGCNTTTGGCATGCGTTTTTTCCAGGGTTTTCAGTTTCTCAAAATCCTGGAGGTGCTTTGCAGCGATATATTGGATTTCGCGGGAAGGGTCATTGCTGGCGATAGTGAACAGCAACTCCTGGTCATCGATGACGCTGATGGCCTGATGCCGCAGTTTTGCGCCACGGCCAGGGTCGTTGGCAATGCTTTTCAGCAAGTCAGGGGTTTGCAGCCACTGGAATATGTCCGCCAGTAAATTGTCATGGTGGCGATCAGTGGCGGCCAGTCCAACAAGGCGCTGCTTGGCGCGTTNCCCGATGGAGCCTGGCGCATGGCCGGNCTGCACCAGCGTTGGCAGGTGGGTCAGCTTCTCCACGGCTTTCATGCGGACAGCGCTATGCGGATCAGTCTGTGCCAGCCGGATCAGTTCGATACTGTCGCCCGCCAGCGAATCCAGCGCTTGGATACGCACTTTTTCATCGGCATGCTGCCATTTTGGTTTGAAAAATTCCCTAACATTGCACTACGCTTATTATCGCTTTATCGGGCTAGTGAAGTTCACTTGACTCGCATTCCAGGTGTTGCGCCACTGTCCGGCTCCAGAATAAACAAGTCCTTACCGCCTGGCCNCGCCGCCAGCACCATACCTTCCGACACGCCAAAACGCATCTTGCGCGGGGCAAGGTTGGCGACCATGATTGTCAGACGGCNCTCCAGATCCGCTGGATCATACGCTGATTTGATGCCTGCGAATACATTGCGCATTTCCCCGCCAAGATCAAGGCTCAGTTGCACCAGTTTGTCGGCTCCCTTGACAGGTTCGGCCTTAACAATTCTGGCTACGCGCAAGTCAATTTTGGCGAAATCATCGTATTCAATGCCAGGGCTGATCGGGTCATCGCTCAGTGGGGAGGCGGGCTTGGCAGTTTCTGTTACGGTGGGCGGTGTGGCCTGCTTATTGTCTTCGAGCATGGATTCCACCATCGTTGTTTCCACACGGGTCATGAGCGCGGTAAATTTGTTGATTTCATGATGGGTCAATGGTGTCGTGACAGTCGCCCAGGTCAACTCACCAGCGTTTAGGAAGCTTTCCACATCTGCTGCCAATTGTGGCAACACCGGCTTGAGGTAAGTGACAATGGCGCGGAACATGTTGATGCCCTGGGTGCAGACATCCTGCACCTGCGCCAGTTTATGTTCATCCTTTGCCAATACCCATGGCTTTTGTTCATCAACATATTGGTTGGCTTTGTCAGCCAACGCCATGATTTCACGCATGGCCTGGTTATAACGGCGGCTTTCGTAAAGTTCGGCGATATGTCCGGACGCATCAATAAACTCTTGATACAAGGCGGTGTCCGGTAGCGCATCTGACAGTTTGTTGTCAAAACGCTTGTTGATGAATCCGGCGCAACGGGATGCGATATTAACCACCTTGCCAACGAGGTCGCTGTTCACCCGCGCGCTGAAGTCTTCAAGGTTGAGGTCAATGTCGTCCACGCCATTACTGAGCTTGCTGGCGAAGTAGTAACGCAGCCATTCTGGGTTGAGGTGCTTGAGGTAGCTTTCTGCCTGGATGAAGGTGCCGCGCGATTTGGACATTTNTGCGCCATTAACGGTCAGGAAACCATGGCAGTTGACCGCAGTTGGTGTGCGGAATCCTGCCCCATGCAGCAGCGCAGGCCAGAATAGGGTGTGGAAATAGGCGATATCTTTGCCGATGAAATGATACACCTCAGCATCGGAATCCTTTTGCCAGAACGAATCGAAGTCAATGCCTGTGCGCTCGCACAGGTNTTTGAAGCTGGCCAAGTATCCGATGGGGGCATCCAGCCAGACATAGAAATATTTGTCTTCGGTGTCGGGAATTTTAAAGCCCCAGTAGGGCGCGTCGCGGGACACATCCCAGTCGCTTAGGCCGTTGTCGGATTCGAACCATTCCATCTGCTTGTTGGCGATTTCCTTTTGCACTGCGCCGCTGGACAAAAAATCGCGTAGGAAAGCTTCGAAATGCCCCAATTTGAAGAAATAGTGCTCGGTTTCTTTTTCCACCGGTTTGGAACCGGAGATTACGGAAACCGCATTCTTCAAGTCGGTTGGGGAATAGGTGGCACCACACACTTCGCAGTTGTCACCGTACTGGTCAGCAGCGCCACAACGGGGGCATTCGCCTTTGATGAACCTGTCCGGTAAAAACATTCCTGCCTGTTCATCATAAGCTTGGCGGATGATGCGCCGTTCAATATGGCCGCCATCACGTGCTGCTTTATAGATGTATTCGGAAAAATAGCGGTTTTCTTCGGAATGCGTACTGTAATAGTTGTCGAAGCCAATCTTGAACCCGGCAAAATCGCGTTTGTGTTCTTCACCGATGCGGGCAATCAATTGTTCTGGCGTGATCCCTTCCAGTTGGGAGCGCAACATGATTGGTGTTCCATGGGTGTCATCAGCACATACATAATGGCACTCATTGCCATGTAAGCGTTGGAATCTTGCCCAAATGTCGGTCTGGATGTATTCAACCATATGGCCGAGGTGGATTGNGTAGTTGGCATAGGGCAGGGCGCTGGTGATGAGAATTCTTCTTGGCTTCATTGCTTGGGTCTGATTATCCTTATGGAGCATGATAAGGTATCAGGTTGTGTGGGCTGGCGCCACTGCTGGAGAGATGCCGTATGCCAGCCCAAAATTACCATTAATATTACAAATGCTTTGATAAGATAGGTATGACTATAGAATGCCCCTTAATCCAATACATGTAATGAATCTAGCATTAACTGGATAATTATTTTTATCGGTTTTTATTTTTATTCTATACTTGGTGATCATTCTATAACCCCAACTGTTCATCTCATCAAGGACAAAGCAATGAACATGAACCCAATCAGCGTTAACAGCTTCGACAAATCTCAGGGCTTGAAGTGCGGGAGCTGGCTGGTGGCCAGTCTTTTGGCTTCATCACTACTGACTGCCTGTGGCGGCGGTAGTTCATCTGCTGATGCTTCCCAATCATCAACGGCGGCGGCTCAAGCCGCTGCGCAAGCGGCGGCACAGGCAGCGGCAGCCCAAGCAGCGGCTGCTGCGGCGGCTCAAGCGGCAGCCCAGGCGGCGGCTGAAAAAGCGGCGGCTTTGGAAGCAGCACGGCAGGACGCAAATACGGCAGCCACTCAGGCGGCGGCTGATGCAAAAGCAGCGCAAACTGCCAGTGATACGGCTGCATCAGCGGCACAGCAAGCAGTGAAGCAGGGTGCGGCGTACCAGGAAGCCAGCCAGTCATTAAGTCAAGTGCAAACATATGCGTCACAAGCTAGCGATGCCGCGCAACTGGCGGTGAACCAGCAAAAATTGCTTCTCAAGCAGAGCAGGATGCAAAGAACGCACAGGATGTGGATGTGGCGACGCAAGCAGTTAAAAAAGCTCAGGCAGCGGCAAAGGCTGCCCAGGATGCGCGCAAAACTGCCGAGCAAGCCCTGGCAAACACCCAAACAGCAGCAAAACAGGTGGCGGCGGCTGTCCAGGCAGCATTGGCGTCCCACTACATCAAACTGGATGCAGGCGGTAATGAATTGTCATCGTCAGCTACTTCTTGGTCGTGTGTGAAAGACAAGAATACCGGTTTGGTATGGGAGGAAAAAACCAATGACAACGGCCTGCGGGATAAGGACTGGCGTTATCGGCACATGCATAACTACGGTGGTTACGGCAACTATAAGGACACTAACGGCAAGGTGTTGTGTGAAGGGCTGAATGGTGTTTGTGACGCTTACACTTATGTGAATGCCGTCAACGGTACGGGCTTATGCGGTAGGAATACCTGGCGTTTGCCGCTGCCGAAGGAGTTCGGCACCATCGCCCAAATTAATTCAGGTTCAGTTCCACCGCATATTGATCTGAATTATTTCCCAGAAACAATCAACATTCCAACCAAAGGTGCATACTGTACCGAGAACGTTGATGGCGCGGAACATAATTACCAAGGCGTTGATTTTGGTTTGCCTATCCTTTATGACAAATATCCGAACGAAGCCCCTGCCAATGTTCTGGGTGTCAGCATCCTGGTGCCTCTCAGGTTCTATGGGGAAATTCAGGACGGTTTGGTAAACAATCCTGGTCAGGCTTCCAACTGGATTTGCTATTCCCGATTGGTCAGCACCCGCTAACGGAAAAGGAACATAACTTAATGGAAATTAACAGCTCCAACAAACTTCAGGGCTTGAAAAATAGTGGCTGGCTGGTGGCTGGCCTCCTGACATCATCAATATTGACTGCTTGTGGGGGCGGTGGTGGCTCTTCTGCTGAAGAGCTGGCTGCACAAGCCGCCGCCGCCCAAGCCGCTGCCGCTCAAGCTGCCGCTGCACAAGCTGCTGCTGCACAAGCCGCCGCCGAGCAGGCTGCCGCCGCTCAAGCTGCCGCCGCTCAAGCAGCAGCAGACAAGGCAGCAGCGATTACCGCAGCGCGTCAGGTAATCAGTGATGCGGTGATCGCCGCTGGCAAAGAAACCCAGTCAGCTCAGACGGCCAGTTCCACCGCCCAAAGTGTGGCGAAACAGGCTGAACAGCAGGCTTCTTCATACCCTGAAGCCGCTACGTCGCTGGCAACGACAAAGGAAGCTGCGTTACAGGCATCCCAAGCTGCCAATAGTGCGGCAGAGCAGAAAGCAATTGCGGAATCGGCCGAGACGAATGCACAAGATTCCCAAGATCTTGCGGTGATCCAAGCAGCGGCAAAAAGCCAAAAGTGCCGCGGACAGTGCGAAGACAGCGCGTCTGGCTGCGGAAAAGGCATTGCAATCCACCCAAACGGCAGCCCAAAAGTTGCTGCCGACGTGGCCGCTGCCCAGGCGACCAGACGCTATACCAAACTGGACGCCAACGGAAATGCGTTGCCCATGACCGCCACTTCCTGGTCTTGTGTAAAAGACAACAACACCGGATTGGTGTGGGAAGAAAAGACCAATGATGGTGGTCTCAGGGACAAAATTGGCGTTACCGGCATCTGCATAACTCTGGAGGTTATGCTGGCACGGTGGATTATAACGGTAAGGTTATGTGCAAGGGGTTAGGGTTCTGTGACCCTTACACCTACATCAGTGCGGTTCAGGGGCAGGCACTGTGCGGACGCACCTCGTGGCGTTTGCCGGTAAAAAGCGAATTTGGCACCATCGCCAAGATCAATAGTGGCGGTGTTCCTCCACATATTGACCAATCGGTATTTCCAGATGTGGTCAATAAGCCCTACGAGGCTGCCTACTGTACCGAAAACATGATTAGGATCCGGCAGAATGTGGCTACGCGGCTGGCACAGAGGTGCATTATAATTCTGACGGCCGCATAGAATGCAATTACCAAGGTGTGGATTTTGGCCTTCCACTTCAGAATGGAATCCAAACCCAAAGTAATCTGGAAATGAGCATTTTGGTGCCTCTACGCTTTTATGGGGAGGTGCAAGATGGCAAGCCCTTGTGGCCGAGCGCCAACTGGATTTGTTATACCCGTTTAGTCAGCAGCCGGTAAACAGCTGAATCTGACATCCCGGTAGTTCCTTGTGGGGCGGCCTATGTTTTATAGGCCGCCCCATTTTTTATGCCCTATTGGGATAACCCTCCCCGCACAATGTAGTTGGCGGCAAAGTTGGGGTTGAGGGGATGCAGGATGATATTGCCCATCAGCAGGCTGGTGTCATTGCCTGGCTCTGTAAACAGGGTTTTGCCATCCAAATTCAGGTCTGTCAGCAGGTAGCCTTTCATGATGTGGTTGGTGTTGCCTTGCAGATTATCCATGGCAGTAATAACGCCGCTCAGTAACGAGGTTACATCATTGCCCTACCATTGGCGGTCAGGGTGTTGCTGCCATTGACATCACCCGCCCACAGCATGGCGGTTTTGCCAGAAAGCAGACGGGCTTCATCACCCCTGACAACAGTGGAGCTGGAGGCAAAGTTGACCATCCTGACGCTGTGATCCAGGCTGAGTGGGCTAGCCGTGATCACGCCCAAATGGTTGCGGTGACGCACGCTGACGTAGTAATTGCCTGCTTTCACATTGGCGAAGTGCAGGTCGGGCGAGCCGGTCTGGGCATCCACCACCGGCCATCACGCCGCAGCATCAGGGCGCGGGTGGCGGCAATACTGGTGGGGCTGGTGCGCAGATCCACCAGCACCCAGTCCACAATGGCGCTATTGCCGGTGGCTTCCTGCACTAGACTGCTGAGGGTTTCGGTTCCTGAGTAGTTGAACGGTGCCGCTGTGTAAGGCTGTTTGGGCGGCAATAGCCCTAGTGCGTTCAGGTCGCCAGACATCAGGCCGCTGTTGCTGTCATACGCCCCTTGCAGCAAGGTCTTGACATTGAGCAACGCGCCATCATCCGCAGGGTTGTTCACCACCGTAATCTGGAACAGTTTGCTGTTGCTCAGGCCACCGCTGTCCGTCACGGTGACCTGCGCCTCATAGACATTGTCGCGGTTGGTGTCGGTCGGCGCGTCATAATCCGGTGGCGCGCGGAACTTGAGGATACCGCTGGCAGGCTCAACCGACAACAATCTAGCGTCTGCGCCGCCGGTGATGCTGTAGGTCAGGCCATTGCCCTCCACAGTACCGGCATCTGGATCTTGTGAAGCAATGTCCAACACTGCTGCGGAAGAATCCTCATTGAAGGAAACCGCTGCTGCGGAGGTGATGGTGGGTGCCTCATTGACATTCGAGACCTGCACGCTGAAATCGCGGGTATAGTGCTGGCCATCGGCATAAGTCGCCGTGATCTGGAACTGGTAAACATTGTTTTTATCACTGTCCTGCGGCAACTCATAGTCGCCTGGATTAGGCTGAGAGTCCGGTAGCACAATGGCGCGGGTTTCCGCTTCCAGTGGGGCGTCTCTAGTGATGATGATGTTGTATTCAATGAATTTGACCGTCGCGCAATCCAGCGTGGCACCGACGACCGGGGCGGTGATGGTGAACATGGCCTTGTCCGCACCGCCACTGACAACATAGTTGATAGGGTTGCCGTTGCTGTCTTTCGCCTTCAATAGGGTAATTGTGGGGTAATTTTCATCAACAACCATGTCGGCTCCTGAGCCGCTGGTGAGCTCCGTGCAGACGGCGGTGGCGGCGCTATTGCGGACGCCAGAAAACTCAGAGGTGGGCCAGCCGCCCGGGTCGTTGCCCTTGCGGGTCAAGGTAGCGGCAATGAACGCTCCTGAGGCCACCGATTGGTTGGCGTTGAATACGCCTTTGAAGTTCTGGGCACCCGTTCCGGAATGGGTGATGTCCTTGGAGCCGAGGAAGGTCTGACCCTCGCCATTGCCAGACGGATCTTTGGCGGCGCTGGTGAAGAATTCCAGCCGATAGCTGCCTGCCGGAACGTCCAGGGTAAGGTCATAGGTGATGACTCGGGTTCCGTTGGTGCCGAAAGCATTGATCGGGGTTTCCGGATAGTTGAGCAGGCTGTTCGGCCGTTGTCCGCATCGCCGCTGTCATTGGCGGTGACCCCGTCATTGGCGAGATCGATGCCCAGGCCGCCATTGGCGTAAATGGAATTGCCCAGGATCGAGTTGTCCAGGGCAGCGTTGCCGGTAACCGCCACGCCGCTGCCACCATTGCCGGTGATGACATTGCCATCGCCGTTATTTACCGCCAATCGTATTGCCTGCCGAGTCATTGAGCAAAATGCCAGTCCCACCAAACTGTTGGATGGCAAGCGCCTTGACCAGGCTATGGTCGCTGCCGGTGGTCAGGGTCAGGCCATTGACTGATCCAGCGGCGGAGCCATTCAGGCGTAGAACCGGTGTGCCGACAAAGCCACTTTGGGTAGAACCGTCCAGCGTCAGTTTGCTGGTAATGACGGGCAACTGGCTTTTCAGGGCGATATTCCAATAGTTCCCTGTACTATTGTAGTTCGGGTCGCTGGTGGACAGCAGCAAGATGGCGTTTTCAACGCCCGCAGTGCGCCCGCTCTGGGCTAGGGTTGCGTCCCCTCCCAACAGGTTGGCGTTCAACAGGAATTGGCGTAGCGAACCCTGGCCGGAATCATTGGCGTTAACGACCGTATCAAAGTTAAAGCCGAAGTCCACATTTTTGACACTAGAGCCAGTCAGGGAGATTTTTTGCAGCACTTGGCCGGTTTGCCAGCCAGTGCGCCGCCGCTGAACACAAAGGTTGAGGTGTTCAGTGTGGAGGAACCCGAGTTGGCGCCGCCGTCAGCGTTGGCAGGTTTACGTCCGCCGACTTCATTCAGCACAGCAGTTGTGCCATTGCTGCGGTAGGTCATAACCCCCAGTTCGGATCCATTGGCATTGGCGCGGCTGGAGTTGACCGTATCACTCACCACGCGCACGAAATAATCGGCGTCTGGCAGATTGGGCAGTTTGTACGAGCCATCCGCGCTCGTGGTGGTGTTGGCCACATAAGCACCAGTGCTGTCATATACTTCGACGGTTGCGCCCGCAATGCCAGCAGTTCCCGTTGTGCCAAGCGCCCGGCCATTGCCGCCGCCATAGTTCACGTCATCAAACACGACCCCGGAGATAGTGCTGCTGCAAATGGCGGTGCCTTCCACCAACTCATCAATTTGCGCTGCCGTCAGCTTGAAGCCAGCCGTGACTGAAATAAAGCGGCGCGGTGTTGCTTGTGAACCTTCGGGATCTTTCGGGTTAGCCTCGATTTTGCCGGTATAAGCTCCACCTACCGATGCAATGGCGGCGGAGGCGGCGATATCCGTCGGATTAGGATTGAAACTGGCTACTGAGAAAGAAACGCCTTCCGCTTTCAGCTGATTGTAGATGGTGAAGTTCGAGCCGTCGTTCGGTTCAGCGCCAGAGCCGACTGGGTCGATCAGCATGGAAATGTCGGATGGGGTTCCGTCACCATAGCGGACAGCGTCCGTCATCAGGACAATCTGCAGGGGTGTGGACGTATTGTGGGACATTTCTTTGAGTGGGCTGACAATATAGTTGGATGCGGTGGAGGCCTTGCCATCCAAAGCGTAACGTATCTGTTGCAAGGCTCCAGCCAGATGATCCGCGCTCCATGCGCTGTTATAAGCCCCGCCGACACCGAATCGGCGTACAGGCGTGCTCATGGCGGTATTCGAAAAATCGCGCTCGATATAAACATATTGTCCGCCGCTGACCAGTGAGTATGGTGGCCGCCAAAGTGTGCAGTGGCGATGCGGTTGGCCGGGTTGTCCGCCAGCAATTGTGAACCGACGGTTTTGATGGTTGCTGAAAAGTCCGCATACTCGGAGGTTGTGATAGACCCGGAGTTGTCCACAATGAACAGGATGTCGGAACCGCCGGTTGCCGCACAGCTGCCTGAACCAACAGGTGGAGGCCGCCGATGATGGCCGTTGTTGGCCAAACTCGGATGTGCCTGCCGCCGCCAATGTTGCTGTCGCTGTGAGGTAGTCGCCTTCGGCAAGGTTGGCAGGGACAGGGACGGAGAACTGGAACGCCTGCATACCAGTATGGTTGTTGCCGTCAACGCTTGGAATAGAACAACTGCCCGCATCGGAATCAGCCGCACTGCCTTCAACCAAGCTGCCCACATAGGTCTGGCCTTCGCCATAGTCAGTGGAAAGGCCAAAGCGGTTGGCACCGGTGTGGCTGCACCGCCAGGGCTGACATCAGCTTTAAAGAATTCGACGACGGCACCAGCAGGCGCGCAACCGCGGGCAATGATATTG
Organism: Candidatus Thiothrix singaporensis; assembly: GCA_013693955.1. Lineage (GTDB taxonomy): Bacteria > Pseudomonadota > Gammaproteobacteria > Thiotrichales > Thiotrichaceae > Thiothrix > Thiothrix singaporensis. Next base: position 1,021,973 of record CP059265.1, read on the forward strand.
CCATTTGACAAGGTGATTTGTTGCAATACCGGGAAATTGAGCAATGTGTTGGCACCGCTGTCAGCATCATTGGCGTCATTGACCGTCACGCCATTGTTGCCCAAATCAATCCCGAGGCCACCGTTGGCGTAGATGCTGTTGGCGCTGATGACGACACTGGCGACGCTGTTGTTCGCCAGGCTGACGCCAGCAGCCGTGTTGTAGGCGATGATATTGCCTGCTCCGGCCCTGCGCCACCAATGGCATGTCCGCCCGATACGCCATAATCCATGATGCCAACGCCGTTGCCGATGGCTTCCCCGTTGACGCCAACTCCGATCCGGTTGCCCTGAATGATAGCGTTGGCCAGCCCAGGCTACCGCTGGTGAAGCCTAATTCAATGCCATTATTTTGGTTCCCGGCAATAATGTTGTTCAGAATTTTGGTTCCGGAACCACCCTCGGTATCGATGCCGGTAGTGCCGTTGCCCATCGCAACAGCCCCGGTCGGGTCGACGCCGATGTAGTTGTTCTGGATAAGGCTGCCGGATGCGCCGGTATTGAAGAAGATCCCCAGCGCTTTGTTGGCGGAAACGATATTGCGTTTGGCGGCGCTACTCCCGCCAATGACCGCAGTTTGTGTCCATTGCAGTTCAATGCCGTTGCTGTTGCCGTCCGCTGTTCCCGTTGGGGTGACACCGATGTAATTCGATTCCACCAAGGTGCGCTCACTGTTGATGGTCAGGCCGCGATTGGTGTTTTTAGCCTGGAAACCTGTGATGGCGAAACCGCGGAAGGTGCTGTCAGGCGCATCGTAATCCATGACGAAGCCGGTAGCATCCAGGCCTGTCACAGGGGCAATTTGGATGATCGGCGCGCCAGGCATCCCAGCCACATACCCCGGCTGGGTGGTGGCGTCGATGATGGCAGGCTGTTTGGCGACTGCTGGCAACTGGCTGTTGACTGTGATTTTGCAGACGGATCCGCCGCAGATGTCGGCGCGCCCCAAAGGATCCCCTGAGGCGGGGATGTTAAACAGCAACACTTCCTTGATGACGCTGACGTCAAGCCCATAGGTGTTGTCCTGGCCAGTTTGAGCCAGGCCGGTGTTGGCCAGCAGGTTGATGTTGAGGATGCCTTGGCGTAGCGAACCTTGCCCGCTGTCATTGGTGTTGACGACCGTGCTGAAGTTGAAACCGAAATTGACTCCGCTGATGTCACTGCTCGCCATCGTGATGGGCTGGACGGATTGTGCCTGCCCGCCGCCGGAGAGCTGGAATGTGGTCGTATCCAGGGTTTGGCCGGTAGTGTTGGCCGCCGTATCCACACTGTTTGGTTTGCGTCCGCCCACTTCCTTGGTGATGGCCGTGGAGCCATCAGTCCGATACGTTTGGATGCCCCGTTCCGTACCGTCAGAGCCGGAGCGGGTGGATTTGACCGTATCATTGACCACACGCACGTAGTATTTGCCAGCCGCCAACGTTTTGAACGTGTAGGAACCATCGCTCGCCGTGGCCGTGCTGCTGATAAGGGTGCCGCTGGAGCCATACAGTTCGACCTTGGCACCACTGACTCCAGTTGTTCCCGCCGTGCCCCACGCCCGGCCTGCGCCGCCGCCATAGTTCACGTCATCGAACACCTTGCCGGTTAGGTTCTNTGCCAACGGGTGGATCAAATCCAAAGTCTTTTTGCTGGTCGTGCCGCCAGCTGTGACCGTAACGCCTGTCAGCGGATTGGCAGTGCCGATAGTCGCTCCGGCTGGCAGGTCGGTGTCTGTCGTATTGACAGACACGCGGTAAATTAGGCTAGGGCTCAGGCCGCTGAATTCATAGGAGCCATCCGCCTGGGTATTGCTGGTGGCGATGGTTGACCCGTCCACATCGCTCAACAGGTTGACCGTGATGGAGCCAATGCCGGACTCTGTCGCAGAGTCATAGCTGTTATTGCCATTGCTGTNCGAGGTAGACCGAGCCGTTGATGGTGCCGGTTCCGCAACCTTTACTTTGAGCACGAAGTCATCATAGATGGCGTAGTTTTGGCCTAAGGCGGAGTAATAGCGGGAGCGGGTCAAATTGTAAGGGTAAACACGCACATAATAGGTTGTGTTGGGGGTCAACACTTCTGCCGNGTCGGCCTGATAATGGTTGAAGTAGTACCAACCGATAGGCAGCAGCGTCGAACTGGTGGGCGCATCGGCATCCAGGCTATGTTGGGTGTCGTCAATGCCGATGGAATTGATCAGTGTGGTTGGCGAACCAAACGCAGGATCCGTGTCAATCTGCACTTTTAGCTTGTACGCACCCGACAATTGGTCATAGTGTCCTAAGCCAACCCCGTACAGGGTCGCAACGCCGGTAAACGCCGGTGTGGTAAAACTGTATGCAATGTATTTGCTGGTGTTGACAGTGGATGGAACGCTGCTGGGCGTGACATAACCCACCGTGTCCTTAACCATAATGCTCAGATTGTTGAATGTTTCATTACCAGCTGAAGCGGCATACGCCGGTTGGCGTATATACGGTTTCACCGTATCGGCGGCGGCTCCTGGCGGTGTGCCAGCGTTATGCATCCATTCCACCAGTTCATCACTCCATGCATTGCTGGCGGTAGGGGCTTGGCAGGCATTGGGCGCTATGGTCAATGAATGGTCTTCCACCTCCCCATAGGAAGCCCAGCCGGTGGCCAGCCCCTGTGTTGATCGACCAGCGGAAGCGGGCGTAGGTCTGGCTGGTTGTCGCCGTCGCCGGGACGCTGACCGGTATCTGGATGGTGCCGTCCGCATNNCGGAATCTTGCAGGTCGGTAGCAATTTTTTCACCGGCGTCGGCAAAGTCGCCATCGCCGTTCCAGTCAATCCAGGCGCTCAGGTAGGCGGAACCCGCCACATTGACGCTGATGGTTGCGGATTGCCCGTTGGTCAAGGCCGGGATGGTGACGCCGTCCTCGTCATCCAGCTTGTCATTGTCATCACCGCTGGCGTTGGCGGCGGTGGGGGTGGCCGTTTCCGCATCACCCCGTTGCGCGCCGATCCGGCGGCTCCAGCTTTGGGAATGGAAGGCGTCGCCATAGGAGGCGGGCGCGTCACCGTAATCGCAGCCGTGCGCCACGAAGCGGAACACCTGCATGCCCAGGCTGGACAGGTTGGTGGAGGCACTGCCCATGGCCGCCGTCTGGTTNNGCCGGACACGCCCTTGATCGCCTGCACCAGCAGCGTGTGGCCGTCGTTTTCCGAGAATGGCGCTGGCGCGGCCGCTGTCCGCCGCAAACGTGCCGTTCGGGTTGGTGACGGGGATTTCAGCCAGCTTGTTCCAGCCAGCGCCGATGGTCAGGGTTTCCGGCTTGGTGGAGGCACCAAACGCCAGCAACATGTTGTCGGCGGCGCTGGTGCCGGGCGGCTGGTCTGCGGCCGTGGGTGCTGCGGGTGAGGCAGGCAGCGACAAGCTGAACGGTGCTGTCCGGACAGTCTGGCTGTATTCGCTGACGACGCTGGAAATCGGGTTGACGCTGGCGACGTTGGCGAAGGTGGCGACAGCCAGGATGGCGTCATCCCCGGCGTTGGCGGGCGCATTGATGCCGCTGACCTGCAGGCTGTTGGCACCGCTGGGGATGCTGAGGTCGAACAGCCCGTACAGGTAATAGCTGCGGGAGAACTCCGCGTCCGTGAAGTTGTTGGATGTGCCGGACGCGTCCANCTGAGTAGCCAGCTTCGACAGGGCGACGCCGCCATAGGTGACGGTTGGGAAGGTGACGCCCGGGTTGGACTCAAAGTTGTCGCCACGGCCATTGCTGACCGGCGTGTGGTCGCGCTCCACACTGAGCAGGACAGCCATGAAGCGGTTGGAGCCTGCGGGCGCAGTGTAGGTCAGGCTGGGAGTGCCAGCCGCGCCGCTGCCGGTGGCCGTTGCATACTGGAAGGCGTCCAGCTGTTCCACGCTGGTGGACTTGCACACGCTGTAAGAGGGCGGGGAATAAATGGTGGCATTGAGGGCAGGCTTTGTCTGGTAACCAAAATCCAGCCCATAATTGCTCTGGCCTGAGTTACCGGCGGTGAAATTGATGATGGCATGGCTGCCACTGGTGACTGCATCTGAATCACGTATGTCGCTGCCAGCATTATTATCTGTTTGCCCGTCAGCGTTTTGTGTGCTCAAGAAGTAACTGCTGACGCTTGCCTGGCTGCCATCAACACTCAGGAAGCAGCTTTCGCCTGGGTTCATGAATACTGCATTGCCGTTGGCTGCATTGGAAAAGTAGTACGCACCGTCCGTATTGGTGGTAGTGGTTGCAGAATCACTTCCGCAGGTCAGTTTGACGCTGACATTGCTGATGCCGGTTTCGCCTGCGTCCTGGATGCCGTCACTGTCAGAGTCCAGCCAGACACGATCACCAACTTCAATCGGTGCGAGTTCCAGCACGACTTCCACATCGCCCAGACCGGCTGCCTTGCCCAGGAATTGAGCCGATTGGTTATACAGCATATAGCCGCGTTCCTGTTCACCCGTGTTGTTGTCCAGCCAACCGATACCTGCGGTTCTGACCGTGTCTTCAGGGTTGATTCTGCTGTATAGCAGTTGATTGAAGCCTTTGTATGAAGCTAGGCCACCCATACTGGTTTCCGCGTGCCCATCACCGAAATTATCCTGGTAGTAAAATTCACCTCCGCCAGGCTCTTGCATATTGTCAGTGCCTGCACTGATCAGCCCGGCCACCGATGCGTTTTTCTCCAGATGATAGCTGCCGCCTGACCAGCCAGCGCGTAGAATGTCCCCTGAAGCAGAGCCGGTCATGGTAGTGGTTCCGCTCAGTCTGTAATTATCTTGCCCTACTTGGTCACCAAAGCGGTCACGGAAGCCTAACAGCATAGACCGATCCGCGGCAAATTCGATGTCGCTCAGTATAGGCTGTGGGTAAACGGCAACATGGCCAGTGTAGTCACAGTTGGAAGGGAAGCTGTTGGCTGGCAGCCAGCCAAACCAGCCATGCTGGCCATTGCAGGTGGAGTATCCGATGCCTCGGTTGTAATCCAGTGATGTACTGAGAACCTGTTGGAAAGTGCTGGTATTGTTATCCAGTTTGTAAACAGTGGCCTGCAAGTACATCGGGTTTTGTGAGGTGGCTGCATCACAGACACCACCTACAAAGACAGACTCACCTTCGACACCGATGGCAAAAGGCCGCCAGTTGCCAGCTGCTACTTTGGTATGGCCAATGATTTCCATGCCGGAAATCAGCACACTTTGCTTGTTGGCGGTGAAATCAATATTCAGCATGCCGTCATTGACAGTGACTTCGTAGCTTTTGACAACAGCCTTGCCGTTGCCACCAGCAGCATTATAGATATTGAATGCCGGATCTATGAGTTGCCCATTTTCGAAATTGATATCGAAATTGCGCCCGGTAGGACTACCCCAGAAATCAGCGTAGTGCAGCTTGATGGTATAGGCACCATTTGGCAGGGGGACTTCGATTTTGGAGACATAATCCATGAATGTCTGGTAAATACTTTCTTCTGCAGCTCCAGGGGCGGAAACATCAACAGCATTGCTGACAGAGCCATATTGACCGTCAAGGTGGAAGGAGGAACGCATCCAGATTTCGGCATCTGCTGCTTCGTAGCGCTCTCCTCCCATATTGATACGCATATTTGTATAGGCCGTCGATACACTGCACAAGGCTGGTGCCGGAATCGGGTAGGCGGTCACATCTGCCGGGGTTGGGCGTGTCGCCGGATTGCCGTCTGAGTCAATCTTGATGGCATATAGGGTCTTGTCGAACAGGTTGGTGACATACAGTGTTTTACCATCTTCGGAAATATCGACATCCCCAATGCCAATGGTACCGGTGAGGTTGAATGCATCCACGTCATGGCTGGGCACATTTTTGTTGCCAAGACCACGGCTGGCATTGCTGCCGATGCTGCCGACGTTAATCCCCAGGTCATCCTGCAGTTCGACGAAAACCGATGTTGAGTTGGTGCCGCGCTGGGTCACGTAAATGGCATCCAGCCCCGCGCCCCAATCCGGAATGGCGCTTTAAATACGCTCCAGAGAAGATTCGGTCAGTCTGTGGTTGGTAAGCGATGCCGTAGATACTTCCGGTGTNNCAGTATCCATTGCCTGGGCACTGACATCCCCTTGCCATGGAGCGCTGGCATTGTATGGAATGCTGACCAATGTTCTTTCTGTACCGGTGGATTGATCACCATTGGTCATGATACTGGTCAATATTTCGGAATTGCTGCTGCCATCAGCAGGAGTGTTTCGATAATAAGACTTGGCAGAAATGATACCAAAATTGACATTGGAGGCTGGGCTGGCATGGAACTGAATATTATNTGGAGGGTGCGCGAGTTGGGTAGTGACCGGTTGCAGGTTACTGAACTCAATCCGGTAAGTAGTGCCATCAGTCAAGCCAGCAAGTGAATAGTTGCCGCTGGCGTCAGTTGTGGCAGTTGCACTGGGTGCATTGGCAGGATCATCTGCATCGAATGCTTTGACAGTAATGTCGGCTACACCCACTTCATTGAAAACGGTGCCATTATCCAATACGCCATTGGCGTTGAGGTCAAGGAAGGCCACACCCGTGATATCGCCATTGCTGGCAATTGCAGGGCAGTCCGCAGATGCTTCGGCAGTTTTGTCGGCTGTGTTTGCTTTCAGTAAAGCGGTGTAGCTGCCGTTGCTGGTACGAGGTGTCTTGAATGTTACTGTACCGCTGGTGTCAGCTGTTTTTATCCAGCTCTGTGTCCCAGCAGCACCTTGTGCAAGGTTGATTAGCACTTTCTCGCTAGAGGACAAGTGACTTATATCAATAGAAATTTCGCTTTTATCACAGGTGGTTGTGGCAGCCAGGGTACTGGATATTGGGTGATAGCCGAAGTCCAGACTATGGTTATTCTGGCCAACGCCGCCAACCGTAAAGCTGATTTCCGCTGTGCCAGCGTTGTCCACTGCGTCCGAGTCGCGGATGTCGGTAAAGCGGTTGTTGTCCGTTTTGCCATCAGCATTTTGGGTGGTCAGCGCGTAGCTGCTCAGGCTGGCTTGACTGCTGTTGACCTTCAATGTGCAGCTTGCGCCCGCTTTCATAAAGCTGGCGTNTACCGCCGGTTTTATTGGAGAAGTAATATTCCCCGCAGCATTGGTGGTGGTGGTCGCGGAAGCCGCACCGCAGGCGAGCGTCACAGTGACATTGTTGATGCCAGATTCGTTTGCATCCTGAATGCCGTCTTTGTCGCTATCCAGCCAGACGCGGTTGCCCACTTCGATGGGGGCAGTATCGCAAAGTGCCTCAATATCACCCAGGCCGACAGCCTTGCCGAAGTAACGGTTGTCCTGGGCATACAGTTGTGCGCCGCGAGTGCGTGTGCCGGTATTGTTGTTTAGCCAGAGGGTTCCTCCCGATTCAACATTGAACGGATTCATGGCGTTCAAGGCCAGCTCCTGTCTGCCGGGAANTGACGGCAAGCGCGCCGAAGGAGTTCTCGGTATGCCCCAGGAATTTGTCGCCGCCGTAGAACTCACCGCCACCAATGCCACCATACGGCCNNAGGCAGGATCTGCGCCGGTCTTTGCCCCTTCACCGGCAATGCCGTTGGCGACGCCAGCGTTTTCCAGGGTATAGCTGCCAGTGGAGGCGTTGTAGGGGGCTTTCAACAGTTCGCCGTTGGAGAACACGCCATAGAACGCAGTGGAGTTGACATCCGGGCTGTAATTGACTTGTCCGAATTGCAAGCCGGTGCGGTCAATGAAGCCCAGCAGCATGTCGCCATTGGCGTCAAACTCGATGCNCGCTCAACAACAGTTGTGAGTCATCCGCCCACTGGACGGAACCGTGATCACCAAACTTGAGGTTGGAGAAATTGCTGACCCACGGAATGTTGTTGCGCAGGTATTCTGACGCCCGCATATGGTCGGCATGCCAGTTCGAATAGTTGAGCGGAATTTGCAGTTTTTCCACCCAGCTTGAGCCGTCGTAAGCTTNNCCACATAGGCTTTCAGGTCAGCGCTGGAGCCGCCATTCTCCCCGGTGCAGGTAATGCCTGCATACAGTTTGCCCCGGTAATATTTCAGCCCGAATGGACGCGCAACGCCGTTGTTGCAGGATATTGCGGGCAGACTGATCTCGCTGGCCGTGCTCGGAACAGTCCCGTTGCTGTTATAGGTGGTCAGATCAATCTTGATGATTTTGCGGGAGAACAGATTGGCGGCATACAGCGTATTGCCATCATCCGACAGTTCAAGATCGCCCAAGCCTTCTTTGCCCACCTTGTCAAATACGGTCGGGTCATGGCTGGGCAGGAATGGGTCGCCAGCCAGTCCACGGGCTGTATTGCTGTTGATGGANNGCCAACGTCAATGCCTGCCAGCCCATCCACATTCAGGAAGTTGCTGACGGTTGGTGTCGCAGCAGAATAATCAACCACATAAATCCCGCCAATACCTAGCGGCACATGCCCATGTGCCGCCTGACCACGGCGGATGCAAACGCTTTTTGGTGGTGCGGTTATAGGCTAATCCCCAGATACCGCCAACCTGTGAACCCAGCGCATCCTGGCTGACGCTGGGGGCAATGCCGGAAGCGCTGTAGTCATAAGAGAGCAACGCGCCAAATGTGCCTGCCATGTTGGCCGTGCTGATGGAAGTGTCGCCGTTCACATAGCGGGAGGTCAGCAGTTTCGGCTCAACTTGACAGTAGTCGACTGGGTTGTAAATCCCCATGTCGGCGTCACAGGTGGCGCTGGCGGTGATGAATTGCACATTGGAGCCTGAATTTACGCCAGTGGCACCTGATTCGACGCCAGCTGGCAAATTGCTGAATTCCAGGCGGTATTGGGAGCCATTGGTCAATCCAGTCAAGACATACCAGCCGTTTGCATCTGTTGTGGCGGTGGCGGCGGTGGCATTGCTGCTGTTGTAGGCGGTGACGGTGACACCCGCAAGGCCGATTTCCCCACTTTCATGAAGCCCGTTCTGGTTATAGTCCTGGAAGATGATGCCGCCAAACTGCCCACTGGCAGCGTTGCAGGCTTTCTCCGCATCATCGTCGATAATGGTGCCACGGGGTGGTTTGGGGTAACTGAAGAACTGTGCGTTGGTGACATTGCTAATGTTCAGGCTCAGTTTTTCATTCGGCTCGACCTTGGTGTCGCCCACAACCGGGATGGAAATGACGCTGCCATTCGCCCCTACAGGGATGGTCACATTGCCCGCTTTGGNCCGGTAGTCGCTATCGGCGGTGGTCGCGGTATCGTCCGCCGTGGCATAGTCAAAACTGACGCCGCCAGCAGGAGCCGCTGCGCTCAATTGTACGGGGAAGTTCAGGTAGGTCAGGCCGCTGTCGCCTTCCGTCACAACGGCATCGCCGACATTGAGGTAGGTGTCCGGCGCTGCTCCGCAATCATAGGTTTTCAGGAGCAGGTCATCCATGATGATCCGGTTACTGACGCTATTGGCGACGCCGGTTTTGGAGACGCCGTAAAGATAGAAACGGATATAATAAGTTTTGTTGGCCGCCAAGTTGACCGGCGTATCCAAGTNCGTAATGGCTGATGTAGTAATCGCTGCCATAAAGCGGCTCTTCACTGACATTCCCGCCAGTGGTTGGGTTATCTTCATCGATCTGGATCAGATTTTTAATGACGGTCGGTGAGCTAAAGGCTGCATTGTCGTCAAACTGAATCTGTATCTTATATTTTCCGCTGTGGTTCCAGGTATTGAGCGGGTAAAGCGTTGACATGGCCACGCCATATAGGATGTGGTCGTTGGCCAGCGATGACTGGGTAGTAAAGCTGTATTGGAAATATTTGTTGCCGCTGATGGCCTGTGCCAGTGTCGTTGGAAGGGTGCTTGTTTCTGTGTATTCCTCCCAGTCTGTTGGCCGACCGTCAGGTTGGAGGCGACTTCATTCGCTGCCGAAGCAATCAGGCTCGTGTTAAGGATGGCCGGAACTGGATGTCCGCCCAGCACCGGCTGATGGGCGTGTAAGGGTTATGGTTCCAGGTAATGCTGGAATTCGCCCCGGTGGTGGTGGGGGAAGGGGTGNNTGCAAGCCAGTGGGGAAATATCAAAGCCAAAGTTCTGGTTGGCGAGCGTGCTATTGGAGCTTACCGTCACATCCGCTAGCGGGTTGGTGGTGCCGATGCTGGCTCTAGCTGGCAGGTCGGTGTCGTTGGTGTCCACTTCTATCCGATAATGCAGGATGGAACTGACATTGTTGAAGCTATAGGAGCCGTCGGCGGCTGTGCTGGTGCTGGCGACGATGTTGTCATCCGTGGTGGTGTTGGTGGTGCCATTGTTGTCATACAGGTTGACGGTAATGTTGCCCAGGCTACTGTCTGTGGACGCATCGAAAGTATCGTTGGTGTTTTTGTCAACGTAAACGAAGCCACGGATATTGCTGCTAGGGCAAGCCGAAGCCAGGGCTACGGTGACATCGTCGATGATCAGCTCATTGCCGTTTCTACTGATAGGGGCACCGCCAACCGTGCACCATGCGCCGGTGATGACCGAATTGGGGTCACACAAGTGGTCATCCGTACCGATATGGCCATAGTTCACAAAGCTAATGGTTGAAGAGGAACCCGTTGCGGTAAATTCAATCTGGTAGTGTTGGAGCCCCTCCGTTCCGCCGGGCGCCTTGAAGTGAATGGAGCCACTGGGTGTATCAACCCGCATGATGCCAGNGCCATAGTAATCATTGCCTGCGTCTTCAGGGATGGCCGCAAAATACAAACGGTATTTCTGTCCGGCGATAGTGGCAAAAGTGCGTGACAGCTTGACAGGATTAGGCANGTCAGCTTCGCCGGAGTGTACGCCCGGCGTCGTATCGTCCGGGTCGTCACGCAGTTCGATGGCGGTCGGCGGTGCCAATAACTTGCCGTTGCCGTCGAATGTCGGGCTGATGCCAATATCTGGATAAATCCGGCGCATAAAGCCGTTGCCGAAATAGACCGAAGTGCCCTGGGAGGTAAACATTGTGGTCACTGTGCGGGCATACGTGTCATTGCCGCCGCCGGTCGCCGTCCAGTTACGGATGACGTATGGTGTGGTGGAGGTATTTTCTCCAAAGTACTGTTCGGCGGGCAAATCATCGAAGTTGTCTGTAAATACGGTGCTGCTACAGGCTGCTGTTTCGCCGCGCACAATGGTCACATTCGGGCTATTCGGCGGGATATCTATGGCGACCGCAATGGGGTAATCCTCCACTTCCCCGTTGCTGGCGTTGCCGGTCGGGGTGCTGGTTGTGACGCTGGCGTCGGTGGTCAGGCGTAGCCGGATGAAGGTGGTTCCCAATTTTATGTCCGTTGGGATGCTGTNTCCGGTGAGGGTGACAGTACCGTCGGTATTGTTGGGGACACTGGCTGATGCTGCTTCATCGGCCTGGAATGCGCCGTTTTGGTCGAAGTCTATCCATCCATACAGTTTGGCGGTGGAACCGGTCGTATTGGTGGCTTTGATATCCACACTATAGGAAGTGGTGGTCGTTTTCAGGATTGGGAACAACGCAATCCTTGGGTTCCGGGATTGATGGGGCGCCCCATCTTCATCGTAATTATCACCGTTGGCGTTGAAGCTATAGTAGCTGGCGGTTTCGGCATCTGCCGGATTATCGCCAAGACGTAAGTTGTTGCTGATGGTATGGCGGGCTGCGCCGTAACTGGCAGGCGCATCGCCAAAGTCATAGTAAGGGCTGGACGAGATGGTCAGTTTGTAATCTTCCACTTCCCCGCTACTGGAAGNGCCATTCGGGGATTCTGCTTCGCTTTGTGTCTGGCTAAGGCGCAAGCGGGCATAGGTTGTTCCCGCTGTCAGACCGGATGGAAGGGTAAAGGTGGGATAATAATAACCGTTTGAGTAAATGTATTGAGTATCGGCTTTTTCCCCTGCATCCAGGAAATCCCCGTCACGGTTAAAGTCAATATAGGTTGTCAGATACGCCGCTTCATTGGTGTTATTGGTGACGTATGCAGTCAGGGTATAGGGCTGGTTGGCTGTTGTCGGTACGATGGNGGGATTGATCAGGCCATCTTCGTCGCCTTCCCCGGTTGTGTCATCCGCATCTGCGTTGGCGTTTTGCAGGGAACCATTGTCAGCGTCCACTTTTGTGCCGAGTGATAAACCGGCAATGATACGGTGGCTAGAGCCGTTGTCGGTGCTTTTGGTCTGGTAATTGCCTGTTGAGGTTGAACTGCCAGTGTCTGGTGCATCGCCGAAATCAGCAGGTGGGCAAATTTGTGAATAGGATACGCCATCAATCCACATGGCGGCNNTCCGTTGTATACCGCGGATATAACGCCCACCACTGGGAATCGTATAGGAGATGTAAGCTAGGGTGTTATTGCCTGCTGTGCTGCTCAGGGTCGTAGTGGCTGAATAGCTGGCGTTATCAAGGGATGTGCTGATAATGGCGCGGGATGAGGAAGAGGTTCTGGCCAGTGACAATGTGACGCTGATGCCGCCTGGAACGGTATCCCCCAAGTCAAGGATAAGGGTTCCGCCGCTGCTGCTCAGTTTTGCCGAGTTGGCGGTGGAGGCTGTTGAACCACTGCTGGTCAGGGCACCTGCCGCCAAACTGGCGTTATTGACCGAGCCACTGCTGCTGGCCGAATTGGCGTAACCTGACTGGCTGATGGCGGACACATTGGTTGGGCACGAAGCCGCCGCATAGCTGTTGTTGGTGAATGTGAGCATCAAGGCGATTGCCAACAAGATTTGCAATGCGAGGCCGAAGTCGTGCAAACCGCCCCTGGTGTGGAGCTTGGCGGGTGCATGGGTCTTCATGACTGTTATTCCTTTATCATTATGATTATTCATAATTTATTAGTTTGCCCACAGTGTATTTCTGATAATTTCAGCTAATTTATATGATTCGTATATTATTTGAATAATCTTGATGAATCACAGGTTAATGCCTGTATTCTGTTGCTGCGACAGATTGTCTTTCCCCTGTCATAGGTCATAGGCCATTGGGATTCATGAACGACACTCCCTTATTGTTTTCATTTCGTTCTTACTGTGACGCATTCATTATTTATATACCATATATTTATTTGATTGTCTTTGGCCTGTACTAAAACTTTTTCCGCCACTTGCGTGCCGGTGAACATCCCGTTAGATTGCACGGCAAACCAAGGAGACATTTATGAGCGATTCGGTCACTATCTACCACAATCCGCGCTGCTCCAAATCCCGTCAAACACTGGAATTGTTGGAAAGTGAGGGCGTTATACCCACTATCGTGAAATATCTTGAAACCCCGCCTGATGCGGCCACCCTGGGCAGTTTGCTTGACATGCTTGGGTTGCAGCCGCGCCAGTTGATGCGCACAGCGGAAGCGGAATACAGCACGCTCCAGCTGGATAATCCAGCGCTGACCCGCGAGCAGCTGATCCAGGCAATGGCGGAGCATCCGCGTCTGATTGAGCGCCCAATTGTGGTCAAGGATGGCAGAGCCGTCTTGGGACGTCCGCCTGAGAAGGTGCTCGACCTCCTATGAAAACGGTTTTGATCCTGTATTACAGCCGTCATGGCTCTGTTGCGAAGATGGCGCAGCAGCTTGCACGCGGCGTGGAAAGTGTGCCGGACAGCGTCGCCATATTGCGCACCGTCCCGGAAGTTTCCGAAATCTGTGAAGCGGTCGCCGACAGCATACCTGACAATGGTGCCCCTTATGTGACGCTGGAAGACTTGAAAGCCTGTGACGCATTGGCGCTGGGCAGCCCTGGCCGCTTCGGCAATATGGCCGCCCCGCTCAAGCATTTCCTGGAAAAGACCAGCAGCCTGTGGCTGTCCGGTAGCTTGGTGGGGAAACCTGCCGGTGTGTTCACCTCCACTTCCAGCTTGCACGGCGGGCAGGAAAGCACATTGCTGTCAATGATGCTGCCACTTCTGCACCATGGCATGCTCATTACTGGCCTGCCTTATGCAGAAGCCGACCTGATCAGCACCCAAAGCGGCGGCACTCCTATAGCTTCGCATGTTGCGGGCAGCGACAATTCCCGCCCGCTGACGGATGAAGAAAGGCGCCTGTGCAGCGCACTTGGCAAACGTTTGGCTCAATTGGCGCATAAACTATGAAACTGTTACTCCTTTGGCGCACGCTGTCGGTTGGTGGCCTGCTCGGGCTGATTGCCTGGATTATTCTCTGGAATGGCTGGCTGACGCCAATTCAGCACATGCCGCGTTGGCTGGAGCTGTTGATCTTGCTTGCCCCATTGTTGTATTTGGTGCGTGGTATCCTGCACGGGCGTATTTCCAGCAGTGTCCATGCCATCCTGATTTCACTGATATACGCCACCCTGGGCGTCTGGTATGCCGCAAGCCCGCTTGAACAGCTTTATGGTTACCTCATGCTGGCGTTGAGCGCAGCCCTTTATCTGGGCAGTTTCATGAGTGCCAAGGTCTTGGGTAAGCAGGCCAAGGAAACCTCCTCATGATGCGTATCGGTCATGGCTACGACGTGCACGCGTTTACGCAGGGCGATCATGTTGTGCTGGGCGGCGTCAGCATTCCNCATACCCACGCCTTCAAGGCGCACTCTGATGGTGATGTCTTGTTGCACGCCATTTGCGATGCCTTGTTGGGTGCACTGGCGTTGGGTGACATCGGGCAGCACTTTCCTGACACCTCAGCCGAATATGAAGGTATTGATAGCCGTATTTTGCTGCGTCATGTTTATGGTTTGGTGAAAAGCAAGGGCTATGGCGTCATCAATCTTGATAGCACCATAATCGCTGAGGCACCGAAAATGATGCCGCATATCCCGGCTATGCGTGCCCATATCGCCACTGATCTCGGGTGCCATATCGGGCAGGTGAACGTCAAGGCCACCACCACGGAAAAGCTGGGCTTCTCGAGCCGTAAAGAAGGCATTGCCGCTCATGCGGTCGTATTACTGGGAGCAGTACATGATTGAAAAACTTACCGACGACGCGCTCGCCGTTATCCTTGAAGGCTTGCCCGGATGGGTGTTGCGTGAAGGCAAGCTGCATAGGGTTCTCAACTTTAACGATTTTGTGGAAGCTTTCGGCTTTATGTCCCAAGTTGCGTTGGTCGCCGAACGCATGAACCACCATCCCGAATGGTGCAATGTCTACAAAACCGTGGCCATCAGCCTCACCACTCATGATGCGGGCGGCATTACACAGAAAGACATCAATCTCGCTGAGGCCATCAACCATTTGGCTGGTTATCCCACGTAAGCATTCGGCAGGTCAGGGCGGGAAGTTTCCTGCGAACCTTGCGAAACTCGCTACGCTCAGACAGCGCGGCGGTTCGCAGAGAAACCTCCCCACCCTGACGCGTCAACCTTGCGCGATTCCTAATGCTTCCTCCGCCACTTCCCGAACTTCAGCGGCGGGGTCTTGTAAAGCGCTTTGCAGGAAGGGAAGCGCCCTTGCATTGTGCGTCATCCCCAGGTAATGGCAAGCGTCCGCACGAACCCGATGATCCTTGTGCTGGCTGAGTTTACCTAGCATCTCCACTTGCTGTTGCAGTAGGTCTGACCCCGCCAGATCTTCCATCACCACCCCAATCCCGATGCGGACGCTTAACGCTGTCCGTTCGTCCCCCAATAGAGCCAGCAGAACTTGCATGGTCGCCGGTTCTCGCCGAACCCGTTCGGTGACTTCTGCCGCCCGCCCAGTCGATAACAGGGCATTGAAACGGATATCGATTTCATGTTCCTCCATCATCCAGCGAGGAAAAATACGCCAATTGTTTCCTGTTATGCTCATGTTTGCGCCTTGCTAATGGTTGTCATGTCCCAGTGTGCTATCGCCCAGCCCCATAATTCTGTCAGGTTGCTGAATTCGCTGGGGTCTGGGCAAGGTTGCTTCAAAAAGCGCAGGCTCGCAACCAGCCGTTGTAAGCAGTTTTCTGGCTCAATGGCGGGAGCAAGGTTTTGCTTGCTCAGTTTCTGGCCTAGTTCATTCAGTACCAGCGGTGTATGCGCATAATTAGGTTGCGGGAAGCCCAGCAATTGCTGTAGCCAGATTTGCCGGGGCGTATTGTCCAACAGGTCGGCTCCACGCACGATCTGGTTGACACCCTGGAAAGCGTCATCCACAACCACCGCAAGCTGGTAGGCAAACAGGCCATCTANCCTCAAAATGACAAAATCCCCAACTTCGCTTTCCAGCCGCTGGCAATATTCTCCCTGGATTCCATCGATAAAGCAGATAAGTTCATTATGGGTGCGTAAACGGATGGAATGCTGCTGGGGAAGGTGCGTCGAGGGTCGGTGACGGCAGGAGCCAGGATAAATGATCCCAAATGCGCCCATACGTCCGTGTATCTGGATGTCCTTCCGGGAGCAGGCACAGGCGTAGGTATGTTGATGCAGGTGGGAAATCGCTTCGTGGTAGGCGTGCAAACGGTGGCTTTGATACAGAATTTCCCTGTCCCATTCAAAGCCGTAAGCGCTTAGTGTCCGGATGATCTTATCGGCTGCGCCCGGCTGCTCGCGCGGTTTGTCAATGTCTTCAATGCGGAGTAGCCATTCCCCTTTTGCTTGTCGCGCCGCCAGATAACTGGCGGTTGCTGCGACTAATGAACCAAAGTGCAGNNGGCCAGTGGGGGAAGGCGCGAATCTGCCAACAATATNGCAAAGGCTTCGGGATGGTCAGACCGCCATCTGCTTTTCTTTGATTTCTTGGGTGGTCTTGCAATCAATGCAAAGTTCAGCCGTTGGGCGGACTTCCAACCGTTGTAGGCCGATTTCAATACCGCAAGCATCGCAGTAACCGTAGTCACCCTCATCCAGCCGGGTGATGGTTTNTTCAATCTTGCGGATCAGTTTGCGTTCACGGTCACGGGCGCGCAGTTCCAGTGCAAATTCTTCTTCTTGAGTTGCACGATCCGCCGGATCAGAAAAGTTCGTTGCATCTTCCTTCATATGGTCAACGGTGCGGTCGACTTCTTCCATCAGGGNATTTTTCCAGGCGACCAGAATGTTACGAAAATGCTCAAGTTGCTTTTCGTTCATGTATTCTTCACCGGGTTCGGGGATGTAAGGCTCAATACCTTCGACAGGCAGTGCAGATTTTCTTCTCAGATAGGCGACATTGTCGGTTGCCATTTTGTCTCCAACAAGTTAAGTGGCGATGGTCAATGTTGTTCGTTATTGACAACTTGTCTTTTGTGATACTGACCAATAATTTGCGCGGCGCATTTTAGCAGAATTGCTCAGAATACACATAATTTTCCTCGATCATTTGCAGATCTATCGTCAAATTTATACCGATTCTCCCTCTTTTTATTTACATGAAACGGAACCGGAAGCGAACAGCTTCATCACCAGGGTCTGAAATGTTCAGCAACAGCTCTTTAGGAACGCCAACTGGCATCAGTTGGCCTGCGTATTCGTGGATATATTCGGTGGGCGGAAAACGACGCAGGGCGAGAACTTTATCTTGTTTGTCCAGGAAACTGATTTCAATCAGGGNGTAGATTTGGGGAAAAGCCGCGTCATTTTGAATGGATGCGCTAACGGTCAGGACATTAGGGGTGTTCGGGTGTGAATAGACATTCCGGCTTAAAAGGTTGATCTTGCGGATATCGCGTGGAATGGTGATGTCGCAACCCAGCATGGCGCAAGCTTGATGGGCGAATGCTGATGTTATGGGCTGTTNGGTAAGCCAATCCCGGCTGGTATACAGGAGTTGCAACAACAGGAGCAAACTCAAGGCGACAATTCCAATATACAGGAAATTGCGTGAGTTTGATGGTGAATGGGTGGATTGGGAGGCGGTGGAAGTTTTTGCTTTCTTGGGAAAGCTTTTCTGTTTGCCCGATAAAAATCGCCAATTGAATCGCGGCAAAGAAAATTTTACGCTGGGTTCTTCTTCTGATGGGAGGGGTAATGGCGCTGGTGTCGCAACCCCCAATGGCGCAAAGCGGCGCTCTTCAGGAAGTGTAGGGCTTAAAGTTTTCATGGCGTCAAAAATGGTGTCACATTCACCGCAACGCAATAGGCCTTGTGCAGCGGTCAGTTCCTTCATTGTGACGCGAAAAATCGCGTTGCAGTGGTTACACTGTGTATACATGACTCCACGCCATCTGTGTGATCACTTTATTCTAGTTGTTATATTGTAGGAATTCACATTTGATGGTGTAGAAAATAACATCGACAAATATTTGCATGCAAAAAGGCAGATTAACGGGCGCACTAACGGCGAGTGCCCGTTACCCTGATCCAACCTTCTTTCTGTACGATGGCAAAATTGTTTAACACTGCCTGATAGGTATTACGGATGCCGTCCGCCTGTTCCGCCAGAATGCCGGATAAGACCAAATGTCCACCAGGTCGCAAGGCGGCCAGCAGGGCAGGGGCTAGTTCCTGTAATGGGTCGGCCAGAATATTCGCCATGACGACGTCATATTGCCGGTCGGGCAAGTCCTGCGGGAAGTAGACTGGCAGCAAGGCGGGCTGGACGCCATTGCGTCCAGCATTGTCTTGGGTGGCCTGTAGCGCCTGAGGGTCAATATCCACGCCGACCGCCAAGTTCGCCCCCAGTTTAAGGGCGGCAATGGCTAGGATGCCGGAACCACAACCGTAATCCAGCACTTNTTTGCCAACCAATTCCTGCCCATCCAACCATTCCAGGCACAAGGCTGTCGTCGGATGGGTGCCAGTGCCGAAAGCAAGGCCGGGGTCAAGCAGGAGCTTTATGCTGTTGTCGTCCGGCAGTTCATGCCAGCTTGGATAAATCCACAAACGTTTGCCGAAGCACATTGGCTGGAAACTGTCCATCCAGGCGCGTTCCCACGGCTGATCTTCGACCGTTTCCACCGTCAAGGACGTTATCCGCCAATCCGTCTTGTGAACCTCCAGCGTCAATAGCAGGGNGTCAAGATCGGCGTCTTCCTCATATAGTGCGGTAATGACCAGATTGTCCCACAGCCGCATTTCACCGGGGCGCGGCTCCAATATCGGGTCGTCTTCCGCATCCTGCCAAGTGATGGAAACCGCGTCGGCGGCTTCCATATGCTCCACGATCTCATCCTGGAAACGGGATGCAGTGTGGCAGACCAGTTGTCGCCAACTCATTTCATGCCCAGCATTTNTTCGAGGTAATGGATGTCTGCGCCGCCCGCCTGAAACGCCGGGTCTTCCATGATGCGGGTTTGCAATGGAATATTGGTCTTGATGCCTTCCACCAGCATTTCGCTGAGAGCGCCGTGCATGCGGCTGATAGCGGTGGCGCGGTTTTCGCCGTGCACAATCAGCTTGCCGATCATGGAGTCGTAGTAAGGCGGGACGCTGTAATCGGTGTAAATGTGTGAATCGACCCGCACACCCAGTCCGCCTGGTGCGTGATAGCGGGTAATTTTTCCTGGCGACGGCGCGAAGGTTTGGGGATCTTCCGCATTGATGCGGCATTCGATGGCGTGGCCATGAGGCATGATGTCTGCTTGTTTGAGCATCAGTTNTTCGCCAGCGGCGATCAACAGTTGCTGTTTGACCAAGTCCACGCCAGTGATCAGTTCTGTGACCGGGTGCTCCACCTGTAAACGGGTGTTCATTTCGATGAAGTAGAATTCACCGTTCTCATAAAGGAACTCAAATGTGCCAGCACCACGGTAGCCGATACGGCGGCAGGCTTCCGTGACCTGTTGGCCGATATGGGCGCGCTGTTCCGGGGTAATGCCGGGAGCCGGAGCCTCTTCCACCACTTTCTGGTTGCGCCGTTGCATGGAGCAGTCGCGTTCGCACAGGTGGATGGCGTTGCCGTAGGAATCCGCCAACACCTGTAATTCAATATGGCGTGGATGCTGGAGGAATTTTTCCATGAACACCACATCATTGCCAAAAGCGGTCTTGGCTTCGGNCTGGGTCATGGCGACCGCACCCACCAGCTCGTCGGGGCTGTAGACGACGCGCATGCCGCGCCCGCCACCGCCGCCAGTCGCCTTGACAATCAGTGGATAACCAATGCGCGCGCCCATTTTCAGGATTTCTTCCGGCTCATCTGGCGTGCCCCNCTCGGAACCAGGCACGCAAGGCACGCCCGCTGCCAGCATTGCTTCCTTGGCGGAAATCTTGTCACCCATCAGGCGGATGGTTTCTGCACGCGNGTAGATGAAAATGAAGCCGCTGGATTCCACCCGTTCGGCGAAATCGGCATTTTCTGACAAAAAGCCGTAGCCAGGGTGGATGGCATCGGCTCCGGTCACTTCCGCAGCGCTGATGATGGCGGGAATATTCAGGTAACTGTCAATGGAGCGTGGCGGCTCGATGCAAACCGATTCGTCCGCCAGCCGCACATGCTTCAGTTCACGGTCGGCGGTGGAGTGGACAGCGACAGTCTTGATGCCGAGTTCGCGGCAGGCGCGCAAAATGCGTAGGGCAATTTCACCCCGGTTTGCGATCAGTACTTTTGTTAACATTTCCTCACCTACAGGGTGTTTTACCCAGTCACGAACTTTACTCAATGATAAACAGCGGCTGGCCAAATTCGACCGGCTGTTCATTTTCAACCAGGATCGCCTTGATGACGCCAGCCTTGTCAGACTGGATTTGGTTGAGCATTTTCATCGCTTCTATAATGCATAGCGTATCGCCAACTTTGACACTCTGGCCAATCTCAACGAACGGCTTGGCGGTAGGGGAGGATGCGCGGTAGAACGTACCCACCATCGGGGATTCGACTGTATGCCCGGCAATTGGAGCGGCGGCGGCCTCGATAGGCGCAGCCGTTGGGGTGGGGGCGGTTGCAGCCATAGGGACGGCCGCCATCGTTGGCGCAAAAACTGCTGTGGCGCTGGAGCCGCCATCATCATGCCGGAATTGATCCGGCTGATTCGGACGGAATCTTCCCCTTCCTTGATTTCGATTTCTGCGACATCGCTGCCTTCCAGCAGGCTGATCAGTTTTTGTATTTTACGGACGTCCATCATGGGTTAATGCTCGGTCGTGTTTACTGAGTTTCTGTATAGCGGCATACAGTGCGAGTTCATAGCCCAATGCGCCAAATCCCAGGATCACGCCATCGGCGACATCGGAAAAGTATGAGTGATGGCGGAAAGCCTCCCGCCGGTGCACATTGGACAGGTGTATTTCGATGAAAGGTATGGCGACTCCCAACAAGGCATCACGCAAGGCAATGCTGGTGTGGGTATAAGCGCCTGGATTGATCAGGATGTAATCGACCTGCTCGTCCATGGCACGGTGGATGCGGTCAACCAATGCGCCTTCTGAGTTACTCTGAAAACATAGCAGGGTGTGTTGCTGCTGGTTCGCCGCTGCGGTCAGGCGGGCTTCGATTTCTGCGAGGGTGAGGCTGCCGTAATGGCCAGGTTCGCGTTTTCCCAGCAGGTTCAGGTTTGGCCGTTGAGCAAAAGCATGGTTGCCATTGAAATCCGCCTTTTGTTTCAAAATACCCAGAAAAGGACGGCATTCTACACCGAACTGCGGCGATATGCAGCAATTCGGCGCGAAAATTGGGGATAGGGGTTTGTTTAGCGCCCCTTGAACAATGAGCCGAGAATGCCGCGCACGAGCTGGGTGCCGATCCGGCGTCCAGCGCTGGAGGTTGCCGCTTTGACCGCATTCTTGAGCATGGTTTCGCCAATACTGCCCAACAGGCTGTCCGGTTCGCGCGGACGGCTGCTGGCGGCGCGCCGGGCTTCTTTATCGGCTTCCGCCTGCGCTTTCATTGCCGCAGCTTCCTCAGCCGCAGCAGCAGCGCGTTNTTGCAGCAATTCATAGGCGGATTCACGGTCAACCATGGCGTCATAACGGCCTGCAAATGGGCTGGCACGCAGCAGGTCAGCGCGCTCCGCCTCCGTGAGTGNGCCAATCCGGGATTCTGGGGGCGNCACCAGGACGCGCTGCACCATGCTGGGGATGCCCTTGTCTTCCAGCACTGAAACCAGTGCCTCCCCACTTCNCATCTGCATGATGGTTTCAGCTGTATTCAGGTTCGGGTTTTGGCGGAAGGTGTCCGCCGCCGTCCGCACAGCTTTCTGGTCGCGTGGCGTAAAGGCACGCAGCGCATGCTGGATGCGGTTGCCAAGTTGGCCAAGCACGGAGTCCGGTATGTCCAGCGGGTTTTGGGTGATGAAATAGATGCCCACACCTTTGGAGCGGATCAGCTTGACGACCTGCTCCACTTTGTCAACCAACGCCTTGGGGGCGTCGTCGAACAGCAGGTGGGCTTCATCAAAGAAAAACACTAGGCGTGGTTTGTCAAGGTCGCCGACTTCGGGCAGGTCTTCAAACAATTCCGCCAGCAGCCATAGCAGGAAAGTGGAGTACAACCGTGGCGTATTGATCAGCCGGTCAGCGGCAAGGATGTTGACATTGCCATAGCCGCCAGCACCGGTGCGGATGAAGTCCCACAAATCCAGCGCGGGTTCGCCAAAGAACTTGTCTGCGCCTTGCTGTTCCAGCACTAGCAATTGCCGTTGGATCGCACCAACGGAGGCGGAGCTGACATTGCCATAGGTGTTGCTGAACTCCCTGCTGTTCTCCCCAANGTACTGGAGGATCGAGCGCAAATCCTTGAGGTNCAGCAATAACATGCCCTGGTCATCAGCAAATTTGAAAGCGATATTGAGCACGCCTTCCTGGGTGTCGTTCAAATCCAGCAGGCGGGCAAGCAGCACCGGCATATCAGAAATGGTGGCGCGCACCGGATGGCCGCGTTCGCCGGACAAATCCCAAATGATGGTTGGGCAGCTTTCGAATTTGAAACCGTCGATGCCTATTTTTGNCACGCGCTCATCAACTTTGGGGTTGGCGGTTCCGGGTGCGGCGATGCCGGTCAGATCCCNCTTGATGTCGGCCATGAAGACCGGTACGCCAATGCGTGAAAAACCTTCCGCCAGAATTTGCAGGGAAATGGTTTTGCCAGTGCCAGTAGCGCCTGCAATCAGGCCATGACGGTTGGCGAAGCGCGGATTGAGGAAAACTTTCTCTTCACCCTTGCCGATCAGAATGCCGGTCTGCTCTGACATAGTTGTGACTCCTTTGGTTTCTAATATTTTTCAGGTGGCAAGAGTGTAGCAGGAAACGTGGTAGGTCTCTATTGAAGCTGTAGTTTTTGTAAGGTTTCCAGGGTGATGGNCCCAACGGCGAGCTGGTTGTCTTCCTGGTAGTGGGTCAGGGCGGCGCGGGTTTCCGNGCNCAGCAAGCCGTCAAGCGCTGCTCGGTAATAGCCTTGCTGTTGCAGGCTGGTCTGCAATTGCAGGATTTTTCCCGGACTGAGGGTGGCCTCGCATAATGCAGGCATTTGCACGATGCGTTCTGGGCGTATTTTCTGCAAGGTCGGGATGCTTTGGGTTTCCGCTGGTTGTTGTTCGGCTGTGAGCTTGGCGGGTTGTTCNNCACGCGCCAGTTTGATGCTGGCATATTCGGCGGGAATTTCCTTGCGCACTATTTTGGCAGGCTCCGCCAATACTTTGCGGGTTACGGTTTCCGTCCGGGCGGGAATGATTTNTTTGACGGTGCGGGCAGGCATGTCGACAACCTGGCAGCTGATTTCCGTGTATTCGGCTGGGACATTAATCAGGCAATTGGAAGGAACCTGGTTGTCGCCGCCAGCCAGCACCTGCGGGCAGGCAGGGTTCCAGCGTTGGGTGGCTTCCTTGATCTTAATGCGCTTGGTTTCAGTGCGGTAGGTGGCGGGTAATGTTTCGACTTCGACGCGTTCACGCTCCACTTCAATAGTTTCAGTAAGTTCATTGAANNTACGGGGGATAATTTCATATTCCACGTAGGCGTCCGCCACTTTCACCTTGCGTTCGCCAGCGCCCATCTGTACGGGCGTCGTGATATACGAAGCGCTGGGTTCAGTGACGGTGACGGGCTGGGCGCTGGTGCGGTAACTGGCTGGAGCAAGCACCTGCACTTGGCAGAAACTGTCCGCCTTGCTGGTTTCAGCCTGGGCGGTGGAAATGAACAGGGCAACAGTCAGCAATAATAACAGAGCTGTAATCTGTGCTTTGGGGTAAAGCTGGATAATTCTCATAGTTTATTTGTGAGTAGCCGCAGGATGATGTTATTAAGGGGCGGATTCTAAACAAAAGCAACTTAAAAAACCAGTATGTTAGTATTTTCCTTTTGATAGCTGTCATCGCCTATGCAAGTTCGCGCCGAACAGATAGAAGAACATTTACGTCTCTCCCTTGCGCCGGTTTATCTGATTGCAGGCGATGAGCCGCTTCAGGTCATGGAAACGGCGGACGCCATCCGCAAAGCCGCGCAGCAACAAGGCTTTAGTGAGCGGGAGGTGCTGAACGCCGACGCCCAGTTTGACTGGGGCGTGCTGTATGACGCTGCTGGTGCATTGTCCCTGTTCGCTGACCGGAAGTTGCTGGATGTACGGATGCCGACCTGTAAAGCAGGTCAATCCGGTGTCAAGGCTATGCAACATTACCTGGATTTTATGCCTGTTGACAAGTTATTGCTGATCCAATCCGGGCGGCTGGATAAAGCCTGTAAAAGTTCTGCTTGGGTAAAGAAGATTGAACAGCAAGGCGTATTGGTGCAGGTATGGGATTTGTCCCCTGCGCAAACCCAGGCATGGATAGCGCGGCGGATGCGTGCGGCTGGCTTACAGCCCGACAATGAGGCGGTGCGTTACCTGGCTGAACGGGTGGAGGGCAATTTGCTGGCAGCGGTGCAGGAAATTGGCAAGCTTGTATTGCTTTATGGCAGCCAGCCGCTGACAGCGGAAAGCATCATGGCGGTGGTGGCGGACAGTTCCCGCTTCAGTGCATTTGATCTTGCTGATGCCATCCTGTCGCAGGATGTGCGCCGTATTCGCCATGTGATGCTGGTTTTGCAGGAGGAGGATACGGCGGCGCTGCTGGTTTGGACGCTTGCCGACTTGTTGCGCCAGCTTTATGCCGCGTGTGGCAATATACGCAATAATTTGTCCATTCAGCCCTTGTTGGTGCGGATGCCGAAGCCTCGTCAGGCGATGTTCCAGAACGCTTTGCGGCGGATGATGGCAGCGGACTGGCCGAGCTTGTTTGCACAGGCGGCGCAGCTTGACCGGCACAGTAAGGGCGTGGGGCAGGCGGTCTACCGCCACCCACAAAGGCTATGGGATGAAATGTTGGAGCTGGCGCTGCTTTTGGCTGGACATCCGGTTATCACTCCACAATGAGGCCATGGCTGGCATACCAGCTACGGTCGATTTCCCAGCGCACTTCCTGGATACCGGGTTGTGCTTTCGCCAGCTTACCGGCTTTTTCCTGCACATGCGCCAGTTCTTTCTGGGCGGCGATCATTGCCGGACTGTCAGGGTTATTGGTGTCCAGGTTGGGTTTGGCGATGTTGAAGAAATGCAGGACGGAGACTTCAGGCGAGCGTGGGCTGCTCAGGGTGGCGATGCCATTTTCCACTTTCAAGGCATGAAACTGATAAGGGTAAGCCTGCAATTCCACATCCGTTTTTAACACACCATTCAACTGGTTGATGGCGGGATCCTGTTTGAGGAACCAGATCAAGGCAAGACCTGCAACCAGAGCCAGAACGACTAGAAATTGTTGTTTGTTGGACATGACATAAACCTTCAGCAAGTTGCTTGCTTTGTTCCAAAATATGAATTAGCATTTAATTATATTCTAACACAGATAAGATAATCTTGAACCAAGATTATTTTGATAGCGACCAAGAGGCCGTCTGTCTTGCCAGGAAGGTGCAGCCAGTACGAGTGAAAGGTGCTGGCTATACCCTCCTAGCGGTTGGGCGTCCTCCGGGACGCCCTTTTTATGCCTGATTCTTGCCAAGCTGCACCGCCAACTCAATAGCTTCCCGCAAACTGCCGGTTTCTGCCCCGCCAGTCCCCGCCAAGTCCAGCGCCGTACCATGATCGACTGAAGTCCGGATAATGGGTAAGCCCAACGTGATATTGATGGCCTTGCCGAAGCCAACATGTTTGAGCACCGGTAGCCCTTGGTCATGGTACATGGCCAACACCGCATCGGCATTCTGCAAGTTGCGGGNGGTAAACAGGGTGTCGGCAGGCAAAGNGCCGGTCAGGTTCATGCCTCGTTGTTGCAGGCTTTGAATGACGGGAATGATGACGTCCAACTCTTCAGTGCCCAGATGGCCGCCTTCGCCTGCATGTGGGTTCAGGCCGCATACCAGGATGTGCGGGTTGGGAATGGCGAATTTTTNTTGCAAGTCTTGATGAAGGATTCCCAGCACTTGTTCTAGCAGTTCCTGGGTTATCAGGCTGCTGACCCGCTGCAAGGGCGTGTGCGTGGTGGCCAGCGCCACCCGCAGTTTGTCTGCCGTCAGCATCATCACCGGCAACGGCGCGCCGGTCAGTTCCGCAAGAAATTCCGTGTGGCCGGTAAAGGGGATGCCTGCTTCATTGATGACGCCTTTGTGCAGCGGTGCAGTCACCATCGCGGCAAACTCACCGCTCATGCAGCCCGCCGCCGCCCGCCGCAGGGTTTGCAGGACATATTCCGCATTCGCCGGATTCAACACGCCTGCTTCAACGGGTTCGGCGCAGGCGATTGGCAAAACAAAGCATTCCCNCGCTTCACAGGGTGCCCGCGGCTCGTCGTCGGGGGAATAGGGACGCAACCGGATGCTGAGTTTTAGCTGGTCGGCGCGCTCGCGCAGGACAGCGGGGTCGGCGATGACCACCAAATCTGTCGGCCATTGCCGCCCTTGCAATAATTGCAGGATGATGTCAGNGCCGATACCGGCAGGCTCACCTGCCGTGATGGCGATCCGTTGGCGTTTGGCCATGGGTCAGCGCAACCTTAGGCTGTTGTTGGTTTCAACCGGGATGCGGTATTCGATATAGGCGTCATTGCGCAACTCCAGCAACCATGATTGGTACTGCTGCTCGACCAGCGCCTCATTCTCCCCATCGGCTGCTTTTACCCGGTTACGCAATTCACGCTTACGCAGCGCATCCGCCATCAGTTTGTGGCGGGTTTGCTCGCGGAATTCAGCATAATTGATGCCTTCCTTCTGCAAGGCCTGTTGGAAGGCGGGCATGCTCAGCTTGTTCTGCTGGGCGATGGTTTCAATCGCTTTATTGAGGGTGACGTCATCAATCTGGATGCCAGCGGTTTCCGCTTTCTGCATTTGCAGGCGTTCCATGATCAGGTTGTCAACCGCCAGTTTCAGCAGCGCCTGTGGGGCAAGGCTTGCCGCCGCTTGGCTGGAGGCGCGCAGCACCGCCGCCCGCTGACGGGCTTCGCTCAACATGACGGCGTCGCTGTTGACGATGGCGGCGATCTGGTCAAGCGGAACGCCGTTGTCAGCACGCACAGGCTGGATGGCGAGCGCAAGGCCAGAAGTGTTGTGTACATGAGTGGGTGAAAGTTTGCTTTATTCATATCCGTAAACGCGGTCTTGCAGCAGGTCACGGGNTCCGCTGCCAAAGTTGCCCAGCCCTTTCAGTTCCAGTTCGACAAACACGGCGTTGTCACGGGTGGTGTTGTCAGGAAGCAGGTAGTTACGGCTGGCGACACGGGTTTTCCAGCAGCAGCTTTCATATTCTGCACCGATCACCGTTTCCAGGTCACGGTTATTTTGCAGGTCATGTTCCCAAGCGCCGATCGCTTTCCAGCGCGGGTTGACCGGAACCGAAAATGACAGGCTGGCCGACTTGAAGTCATTCTTGCGTTGGGCGTAGCCGACGTTGAGGATGCGTTGTTTGGCGTCCTTATAATGGATGTGCGCTTCGCCAGCATTAAAGGTTTTGGTGTCGCTGTCCCAATAGGCCGTGCTGCTTAGGCGGGTGCGTGGGTTGATTTCACCGGCGGCCTCCATGACGATCTCTGAACGGTCGCCCAATGATGGCGATTCCCCAGGCAAAGTGACCTTGCGGTCATCAAAATAATACATTTGCCCAATACTGGCGCGGAATAGTTCACGCCCATCCTCTGGTGATTGCACGCGGCTGGTGAGGGAGGCAGACAAGCGGTTGGCGTCGCCAATGCGGTCTTTGCCTGTGAAGCGGTTTTCAGCAAACAGGCGGTCGTAATTCAAGCTGCGCTCGGAGGAGTCGAACACTGGGATATTGCTTTGGTCACGATAAGGCGTGTAGGTATAAAACAGGCGCGGTTCCAGCGTCTGGACATAACGCCCATCCTTTATATTGCGTTCAAAGAACAGGCNCGTATCCAAACTGGCGGTGGGCAAGGTGCGGGTGATGTGGGTTTCGGCGGCGTCATCCAGCTCATATTCGGTATGGTGCAAGGTGAGGGATGGCTTGATATAGGCGGCGTTGGTGGAGAATTNTTTGCTGGCACGGGTGGTGAAGTCCAAGCGGGTGCCGTTGGTTTCGGTGTTGCTGCCAGAAAAGTTGGTGAATTCGGTTTCGGCGCTTAGGTTCAGGCCATTGCCTTNTTGTGGCGGGCGGTAGCGCAGCAGCAATTGCGGTAGCCGCGCATGGGGCGCAACGCCCCCATCCAGCACCTGATAGTTTTGCATTAGGCCGGAAAATGACCAGTTTTCACCCGCAGTCCGGTATTCCAGACGCCGTTCCAGGTTAACGACACTGGTTGCTTCCAGGGAGTTGCCAAGGTCGACGAAATACTGGTCGTCTGACACCCCTTCAGCTTGCCACGACAGGCTGGAGAGCTCGCCCAGGCGGGTGTCGTTTTGCACCTTGAAATAATAGCGGTTGCTCTTGTCACTGGTGCGGTCATTTGGCAGCAGCACGTAGGATATTGAGCCCTTGCGTTTTTCCGTCAGGTAACGGAATTCACCGCCCAATTGCAGGCCGCGCCGTCCTAATAGGGTCGGCGTCAAAGTCAAATCGTAATTGGGCGCCAGGTTGAAATAATACGGTGTGCTCAATTGCAGGCCGGAGCGCTCATTCGTGCCGATGGTTGGCCACAGGAAGCCGGACTTGCGCGCATCGGTCAACGGAAAGGAAAAATATGGCAAGTACAACACGGGGACATTGCGGATTTTCAGCGTGGCGTTGCGNNCCGTGCCCTGTTCCTGCTTATGGTTCAGCTTGATGGATGAGGCGTTCAATTCNNAGTCTTGGCTGCCTGTCGGACATGTCGTATAAGTGGAGTTTTCCAGCCGGGTCAGGTCTGGCGTTTCCTGCACGACATGCTTGCTGAAGCCGCGCCCATCCGCCTGATTTAACTGGTACTCGGCATTTTGCATTTCGCCAGTATCTTGCAGCAGGTTGTAATGGAGTTCGCTGCTTTGCGCGCGCATTTTGTCGCTGTTGAAGTTGACATTGCCGCTGCCGCTGACAATGCCTGCCGGTTGCTCATAACTGGCGGTGTCGGCTCGGAGAGCCTTGCCCGCTTGGGATATCTGCACGTTACCCGTCATGGTCGAGACGCCTTGGGCACGGAACAACGCTGTGTCGGCTTCAATATAAACGGCTTGTGNGGNGAGGCTGGAGGGGCGCTGAACTTCAGCAAGGGGAGCTTCTGTCGCCGGGCATGTCATCCATTCAGTTTGGGCGAATACGACCAGGGNGCTGCACGACAGGCTTATTAATACACAGTGAATGAAATGTTGTTGTAATCGGGTTCTCATGCTTTCCGTGCAGCATTTAAAGGACGCTAACATCGCATACTCCTCAAGCAGACTCAATCGAAAATATCCTTTACAGGAATGCATTTTTCATTGAAACCGTAACACAGAAAAGTGTAACCTAGCCTCACTTGTGAGGGATGGTCAAGAAAAATACTGGCTATTCCATGTGATTAAGATAATTTCATGTTGGAAATATAGATAAAATTATTTATTTTTCCATAAATTTGAAATATCATATTGAAATGTAGAATATTTACTCAGATAATATTTATTTAAGGTCGGTACCAGGCAACAACCAGGTGTGTTCTTGGAAGGGAGAAACAGTGAGAACTGCTGAATATTCAAATGGAATGTCCAACATGATGGGGTTGGAGGCCAAAAGCCAGAACAACGAAATAGGATATAAACCCATGCAGCCAGAGGAAATAGGTAACAAACGTGGGCGAGGTCTACCAAAGGCGCGACGTCCAGTACGCTAGCCGAGGTCAGGGCGCAGGCGGCCGAGGAAAAGCGTAAAATCAGGGATGAGCTCAGTAACAAGGTCAATCTGTTGCGGCATCAATTGGATGAGCTCGACAACAAATACAAAGAAGATGTGCGTGAGTTGCGTGAATCTTTGCGCATGAGTGAGCAGCGGGAAGCCTTTTACCGCGCTGCATTGGAAGACCGCCTGCAAATCGTTGCGGAGCATATCCATAAAAGCCTGACAGAATGGGCGAATGCAGAACTTGAGGAAGGCCAGATCACCCAACGGAAGCGTGGCCGTCCGCGTAAGACTTTCAAATAAGTTTATCTATATTCAGGTTTATCATGAGGCGTGGGTATTTCTGCCTGATACACCTCAGAGCAGGCGTTCTAGGATTTTTCGGTAAATAATTGTCAGTGCCTCGAGATCCATCACTGAAACGCATTCATTCACTTTGTGGATAGTTTTGTTGANCCTACCAAGTTCCATAACTTGGGCACCGGTCGGCGCAATGAAGCGTCCGTCTGAGGTGCCGCCTGAGGTTGACAGTTCCGTTTCCTGCCCGTTGACGCTGCCAATGGCTTCAATGCCTGCGTCCACCAGCGCCCCGCGTGTTGTGAGGAAGGGGTTGCCGGAAAGTGTCCAAGCCAGTTCATAGCGCAAGTTGTGCTGTTGGAGAATCGCCTCCACCTGCTCACGCAAACCCGTTTCCGTCTGTTCGGTTGAAAAGCGAAAGTTAAATTCCGCGGTCACTGTGCCGGGGATGACATTGTTCGCCCCCGTCCCGCCATGGATGTTGGATATTTGGAAACTGGTGGNGGGAANAAATTCGTTGCCTTTATCCCATTCAATGTTGGCCAGTTCCGCCAAGGCCGGGGCGGAGCGGTGGATGGGATTGTCCGCCAGATGCGGGTAAGCGACGTGCCCTTGCTGGCCGATTACGGTCAGGACACCGTTAAGGGAGCCTCGCCGCCCGTTTTTGACAACATCGCCGACACAGCAAGTGCTGGAAGGTTCGCCAACCAAGCACCAGTCGATTTTTTCATTGCGTTTTTCCAGCGCCTCCACCACCTTGACAGTGCCATTGATGGNAGNGCCTTCCTCATCGCTGGTGATCAGGAATGCAATAGAGCCTTGGTGGTGCGGGTGTTCACGCACAANGGTTTCGGCGGCGACCACAAAGGCCGCGATGCTGCCTTTCATGTCCGCCGCGCCGCGCCCGTACAACATCCCGTCACGGATTTCCGGTTGGAACGGAGGGCTGCCCCAGGCGTCCAGCGNGCCGGTCGGCACCACATCGGTATGGCCTGCGAAGCAAAATACCGGGGATGTTGTGCCGCGCCGCAGCCACAGGTTGTCCACTTCCCCAAAGCGCATGTGCTCGGCCACAAAGCCGANGGGTGCCAGGCGCTCGGCCAGTAGCTGTTGGCAGCCTTCATCCAGGGGCGTGACGGAAGGGCGGGAAATCAGGTCGATAGCAAGCTTGAGGGTCGCAGACATAGTGGGCGTGAATCCGCTGGGGTTTAATTCTGGAACAATTGGCGGTAGGCGTCTGGTGAGAAGCCGACAACATGCCGCGTCCCCAGATCCAGTAACGGGCGTTTGATAATGGATGGGGTTTCTTCCATCACAACCAGCGCCAAGGTTTCGTCCATGTTCTCGCGGGTTTCTTCCGGCAGGTTGCGCCAGGTGGAGCCGCGTTTGTTGACCAGTGTTTCCCAGCCAAATTCCGCTGTCCATTCGCGCAGCCATACCGGGTTGAGGCCATCCTTGCGGAAGTCGTGGAAGGTGTAGGCGATGTCACGCTCTTCCAGCCAGGCGCGGGCTTNTTTCACCGTGTCGCAGTTGCTGATGCCGTACAAAATGGTCATTGGTCATACCGTTTGTGGTAGGAGCGGCGTTTCCCGGCACGCTGGGTGATGACGCCTTCAACGCGATCCAGGCCGCTGATTTCGATGAAGGGGTAGTTTTCGTTAAGCGCAGCCAGAATGTGCCTGCCATCAAAGATGCGCAATTGGCGGAAGATGTATTCGCCCTGATGATCCACGGCGAACACATAAGCGCCGTCACGCGCGATGCCGGTCGGGTCGATGAGGATGATGCAGCCCTTGGCGAATTCCGGCTCCATGCTGTCGTCGGTGACTTGCAGGGCGAAAGGCTCGGCTTCGGCGCAACTGCCAAGTTCGCCCATGCCGCCGCCATGCCGAAAGTCCGGTTGCAGGTTTTGTTTGAAAGTTTCAATGCTGATGCGGGTTTCTGTCATGTTTTAAGCCTCCACAGGCGTGTTGCGGCTGAATTCACTGGCGATGACATGGCGCTGCGGTTCATACCAGTGGAGTTTCTCATGCAGGTTCACGACTTCGCCGACAATGGTCAGGGTAGGGGCGCGCACCCCGCTGTCCCGTACCAGTTGTGGCAAGGTGGCGAGGGTGCCGATATGCACACGCTGGTTGCGGGTGGTGCCCTGTTCGACCAGCGCGGCGGGTGTGTCGCCGGAACGGCCATATTCCTGCAATTTCTGGCTGATCACTTCGATGCCGGTCAGACCCATGTAAAACACCACGGTCTGATTGGGCTGGGCAAGTTGTGTCCAGTTCAGGTCGATGGTGCCATCCTTCAAGTGGCCAGTGGCGAAGGTGCAGGATTGCGCGTAATCACGGTGGGTCAGCGGAATGCCCGCGTAGGACGAACAGCCGGACGCCGCCGTAATGCCCGGCACTANCCGGAACGGAACGCCGTTTTCCGCCAGCGTTTCGATTTCCTCGCCGCCACGCCCGAAAATGAACGGGTCGCCGCCCTTGAGGCGCAGGACGCGCTTGCCCTGTTTGGCGAGATTTACCAGCAAATCATTGATTTTGTTCTGTGGAACCGCATGGTTGGCTTTTTCCTTGCCGACGTAGATGCGTTCAGCGTTCTGGTTGGCCATGTCCAGGATCGACTTGGAAACCAGCCGGTCATACACCATCACGTCCGCCTGCTGCATCAGGCGCAATGCCTTGAAGGTGAGCAAATCCGGGTCGCNCGNGCCTGCGCCGACCAGATAAACTTCGCCAATGCTGTGGCCGGACGGGTACTGGTCAAGCATGTTTTCCAGCAGGCGGCGGGCGTCCTCTTCGTGGCCTGCGTACACCAGTTCGGCGAACANGCCTTTCAATGCTTGTTCCCAGAAACTTTTGCGTTGCTCTTCTGGCAGGCGCTTTTTCACGATGTCGCGGTATTCTTCCGTGATGCCAGCCAGTTGGCCGCAGCTGGAGGAAATCATGGTTTCCAGCCGCATCCGCAATTGCCGCGCCAGCACCGGCGAGGCGCCGCCGGTGGAGACGGCCACCATGACCGGTGAACGGTCAACGATCGAAGGCACGGTGAAACTGCACAGCGATTGGTCATCCACGACATTGACCGGGATATTGCGCCTGTCCGCCAAGGCGGCGATATGTGCATTCACCTTGTCGTTATTGGTGGCGGCGATGATCAGGAAAGGGTTTTCGGCATCGTTGTCCGTAAATTCGCGTGCTAACCAGTCGACATTCTGTTGGCCGATGGTGAGGCGCATTTCAGCCGTGATTTCCGNGGAAACCAGGGTGACATGCGCGCCCGCCTTCAACAGGCTGTCGACCTTACGCTCGGCGACTTTTCCGCCACCCACGACCAGGCAGCGGCGGCCATGCAGATTGAGGAAGATGGGAAAACGATCCATTAATCACCTGAGTAGTTATTTGCCGCGTTTCGGGCGGCTTTCGTAGTGGACGACGCCCCTGACCAGCTCGCCATACGGGAAGTCGGCAATGTTACTGTATTTTGACAGGCCGATGTTGATCAATTCATAAATGTCCTGCACCGTCTTTTCGCCCGCCAGCGCTGGAAACAGCTCCAGTTGCAACGCCAAGGCACCACCTGCCTGCACCTTCAATTCCTTGTTGTGTGGCAACGNGCCATCGATGAAGGTTTCGTGCAGGGCGAAGCGTGAGTTTTGCCGCAGGGTGTCAAGGAAAACGCTGCAATTGGCGAGGCTGGCCGGGGAACGGCAGCCAACGCCCTCCCTGGTGGCCAACAGGAAGCGGTTTTNGCGGCTGCAATCGCAGCGGCGGTTGTTGATGGCTTTTTCAAATACGCAACGGTTCTCGTTGATTTCGTGATAGACCGCGCGGAACTGATCTTCATCCATAAGCGGCTGGCTTATTTTTCCCATTCCATCAGGATGGGTTTTTCACGGTGTTCCTGCAAACGCTCTTCCGCTTCGAGCTGGCTGGCGGCATGGATCAGTTTATACTCGGCCGGTCGCCCGGCTCCTGCCGCATGCGGAAGTTGCGGGCGATTTCGCGGGCTTCCTTGTAGGTTTCGCAGGTATCCTGCAACTCCAGGTTCTTGAGCAGCCGGGTAGGTTGTGTGATGCGGAAAACGTAGTAGGGCATGGGGTTTACCTATTTCAATAAAAGCTTTGTCTGGGTCAGCAAGGGGCNGGTCAACGGCTCCAGGCGCTTGCGCATCACCGAGCCGACGGCATCATTGCCGCCAAAATACGGGATCAAGGAGTCTTCTCCCATTTGCGCCAATATTAGCATGGACTTAAATAGGGGCAGGGTCTCGCCATCCAACCTGCCCACGACGGCTTGTACGTCAGGCGGCCNGTCATCGGCGCAAAACTGGTCTGCCCGCTGCAATGCGGTAGCAAGATCGCGCACGCCACGGGCTTCAGGAAACGGCAGCCCGAAGCGTGCCCCTAGCGCAATGAACAAGGAAATGACCACATCCTGATCAACAGGCTTGTCCAGCGCCAATTGCAGGGCGCGCAGCCAATTTTGACCAAGAGCAGAGAGCACGTCGCAGAAGGCTTGCGCCCATGGATTGCCTGCCGCCACGGGTTCCGCCAGGCAAGCGCTGACTGTGGGATGGTGTAGGCTGGCTTTGGCGGGCAATGGGATCAGCGCCGGGTCGGCATGTAGGAAGCCGACGTAGAACGGATTTTTGCGTTTGGCGCGGCTCCATAGCTTTTCCCGCTCTTCCGNGGAAACTAGCTCGCCTTGCAGGCATAAGCGCACGGTGTCGACCACATCCAGTTGCACTTCCTCGAAAGGCAGGAACTCCAACAGGTAGGCGGCGAGTTCCTTGCCCAGCGAGCCGACGGCGACTGCGGGCTTTTCCAGCAGGCGGCGGGCATTGTGGGCGCTGGGGCTGGCCCNACCGGCGCGCCGCCCGGTTTCATGGGTCAGGCTGGGGGCGTGGACGACGGCGGCTATGGCTTCCGGCTCACCTAGCAGCAGCATTTGTTCAAGGTTATTGCGGGCATNACNCATGCGTGTCCAACGCTTCAGGAATATCGGGTAGCCGCCGGGAGAGCCCGTCACTTTGGTGGAAAACAGCTCGCGCACCCATTTCAGATATAGGTCGTCGCGCGCCGTGGGATTCAGGCGCACCTTGGCTTCCCCTTNTTCCGTCAGGGCGTGGACGGTCATGGTGGCTTCATTGATGCGCACCGCCTGCAACGGCTGGGCAAGCAATACATTCAGGCGCAGATTGTCTTCGTTGGAAAGCTGCAAGGCGTCAAATCCATTTTCCCAGATAACTGCTAAGAATTATCGGCGCAGGAAACCCGCAAGCCAATAACCCTCAGGTAGTAGATTGGATTGGGTGCTGCCCGATCATTGCCGGAAGCGTTGATGGGTATCTTTACATCAGGCAGTGTTTTGTGGTTATTATTAACGAACGTTAATTAACTGTTGTTGCCTGTGCCATGAAATGTGTCTGCGATACCAAACCCAGGATTCTGGAAGTCGCCATCGCCTTGTTTTCCAACCGGGGATATAACGGCGTCTCCATGCGCGATGTGGCTGGCGAGGTCGGTATCTCGCCACCCGCCCTCTATAACCATTTTGACAGCAAGGAAACCCTTTACCGGGCGGCGGTGATGGCGGCTTTCGANGAAAAGTCCGCACGCCTGATCGCAGCCTTGTCGGAGTGCGAGGACCACCTGCAATGCTTGCGGCAATTTTTGGAAGCCCTGACCGCTGGGATACAGGATGACCTGCATTTTCATCGTCTGATGCAGCGCGAACTGCTGGATGCTGACGCGGGGCGGCTGGCGTTTCTGGAAAGCTCGATTTTCGGCAAAGTGCGGCAACCGCTGATGGCGCTGCTGGAAAAGCTGAAGCCGGGGTGTGATGCGCTGCTGCTTTCCGAAATGATTTTCTGCATGGCCGGGCAGCATTACTCAGTCCGCCCGGTGCGGGCGCATCAGGAACAGGCTGAAGAGCGCCCCGCTGCTGCCGTGGTGGAATTGGTGTTACAGATTTTGACCCCTTATTTCGAGGCGGGTCAATGAGATGGCTGTTTACTGCTTATCATATCAATGAGGTCAGCATGAAGTTGCAAACCGGAACACGTTGGAAGGGGCGGCGCATGCAGATTGCGCCTGCGTTGACAGGCGCTTTGCTGTTTCTGGCCTGGCGGGTTGCCAGCCGGACAAGGACGCCGCAGGCAAACCTGCTGCGGGAGGGGCCGCCGCCTAAGGTGGATGTCAAGACCCTACGCCCCCAACAGATTGAGCTGAAAGAAACCAGTTCCGGGCGGGTGAGCGCGTTCCGTGAGGCGGAAGTCCGCCCGCAGGTGAACGGCATCATCCAAAAGCGCCTGTTTGTGGAGGGCGGCGTCGTCAANACAGGGGATTTGCTGTATCAGGTGGATCCGGCTCCTTATCAGGCGGCGCTGGAAAGCGCGCAAGCGTCCCTGGCGGTTGCGGAAGCCAATGTCGACAGCACCCGCAACAAGGCGGAGCGTTACCAAAGCCTCGCCAGCCAGTCAGCAGTCAGCAAACAGGACAGGGATGACGCCGCCGCCGCTTGGAAACAGGCTGAAGCGCAGGTCAAGGTTGCCAAGGCTGCCATCAGGGGCGCGCAAATCAATCTGGGCTACACCCGCATTACCGCGCCGATCAGCGGGGTGACAGGCCGCTCCAGCGTGACCGAGGGTGCCTTGGTCTCGGCGCAACAGGCTGCGTCGCTGGTGACTATCCGCCAGTTGTCCCCGGTTTATGTCGATATTCAGCGTAATGCGTTGGCGGTCGCCAAATCCAGCGAGCCGGTGCGGGAGCAGAATGTGGCGCTGACCCTGGAGGATGGGACGCCTTTCCCTGAAACCGGCGTCCTGAAGTTCAACAGCGCCAGCGTTGATGAATCAACCGGGACGCTGAACGCCCGCGCCGTGTTTGAAAACAAGGAAGGGCTGTTGCTGCCGGGCATGTTTGTGCGCGCCACGTTGGTGACCGGCGTGATCAAGGACGGCTTGCTGGCTCCCCAACAGGGCGTTACCCGGATTCCCAATGGCGGCGCGTCTGCATTGGTGGTCAACGCCGACAACAAGGTGGAAAACCGCGAAGTGGCGGTGTCGCAAACCATTGGCGACCAATGGTTGGTCAGCTCAGGTCTGGCGGCGGGCGACCGGGTGATTTATTCCGGTCTGCAGAAAATCAAGCCCGGCGCGCTGGTTCAGCCGTTGGAGGACGGCAAGCCCGCTGATGCAGGCAAGCCTGCAACCGCCCCGCAGCAGAAACAGGAGTAGCTTATGGCGAATTTCTTTGTTGACCGCCCGGTTTTTGCCTGGGTGATCGCCATCCTGATCATGGTGGCCGGGGTGCTGTCCGTTTTCCAACTGCCGATACAGCAATATCCTTCCATTGCGCCGCCGACCATTGCGGTCACTGCCTATTATCCGGGCGCTTCCTCCAAGGCGGTGGAGGACAGTGTGACGCAGGTGATTGAGCAAAGCATGACCGGGTTGGATGACCTGTTGTACATGGCGTCCCAAAGCGACAGCAATGGCAACGCCACGGTCAACCTGACGTTTGGGGCTGATATCGACCCGGACATTGCGCAGGTGCAGGTGCAAAACAAGTTGAAAACGGCGGAATCCCTGCTGCCTGACGCCGTCAAGCAGCAAGGGGTGAATGTCACCAAGTCCTCCCGTTCNTTTTTGCTGGTGGTTGGGCTGGTTTCCAGCGATGGCAGCATGCACCGCAATGCGCTGGCCGATTACGCCTACAGCCATTTGAAAGAACCGCTGTCGCGGGTGAACGGCGTCGGCAATCTGCGTATTTTTGGTTCGCAGATGGCCATGCGCATCTGGATGAACCCGGAAAAGCTGACCGCGACCGGCCTGACGCCGGTGGATGTGCTGAATGCGGTATCCAACCAGAACACCCAGGTGGCGGCCGGGCAACTGGGTGGCTTGCCAGCGGTGAAAGGCCAGCAGATCAACGCCACCATCATCGCCAAGACCCGGTTTGAAAATGTCGCGCAATTTGAAAATATCCTGCTCAAGGTCAAGCAGGATGGTTCGCAGGTGCGGCTGAAGGATGTGGCACGGGTGGAGCTGGGGGCGGAAACCTACGGCTCCGAAGGCTTTTTCAATGGGCGTCCCGCCTCCGGGATGGCGATACAGTTGGCGACCGGTGCCAATGCGTTGGACACAGCCAAGGCCGTCAAGGAAAAGATGGGTGAGTTGGAGCAGTTTTTCCCCAAGGGAATCGAGGTTGTCTACCCTTATGACACCACGCCCTTTGTGCGCATCTCCATCGAGGAGGTGGTGCAGACGTTGGTGGAGGCGGTGGTGCTGGTGTTCCCGGTGATGTACCTGTTCCTGGGCAACCTGCGCGCCACCCTGATCCCGACCATCGCGGTGCCGGTGGTGCTGTTGGGGACGTTCGGCATCCTGGCGGCGTTCGGTTTCAGCATCAACACCTTGACCATGTTTGGCATGGTGCTGGCGATCGGCCTGCTGGTGGATGACGCCATTGTGGTGGTGGAAAACGTGGAAAGGGTGATGGAGGAGGATGGCCTGCCGCCGCGCGAAGCGACCCGCAAGTCGATGGGGCAGATCATTTTCGCCTTGGTCGGGATTGCCATGGTGCTGTCGGCGGTGTTTGTGCCGATGGCGTTTTTCGGCGGTTCAACCGCCATTTACCGGCAGTTCTCCATTACCATCGTCTCGGCCATGCTGCTGTCGGTGGTGGTGGCGGTGGTGCTGTCCCCCGCCTTGTGCGCCACCATCCTCAAGCCGCCCAAGCATGGCGAGTCCAAAGGGTTTTTCGGCTGGTTCAACCGCATGTTCAAGCGCGCCACCGGCGGTTATGTCAGCGGGGTGGGTGGCGTGCTCAAGCGTCCGGTGCGCTTGTTGCTCATTTACGTCGTCCTGCTGGCTGGGCTGGGCTTCCTGTACCAACGTTTGCCCAGTTCGTTTTTGCCGACGGAAGACCAGGGCGTCATTTTGACGCTGGTGCAATTGCCTGCGGGTGCCACCCAGGAACGCACCAAGGAAGTGTTGAAACAGATCGACGCCTATTTCCATCAGCAGGATGCCGTGGATGCGGTGTTCACCGTGGCGGGCTTCAGCTTTGCCGGGCAGGGGCAGAACATGGGCATCGCGTTTGTCAAGCTCAAGGATTGGGATGAGCGCCCGCTGCCGTCGCAAAGCGCCAGCGCGGTGGTGGGCAAGGCGTTTGGCGCGTTGAGCCAGATTCGTGACGCCCAGATTTTCCCGATCAACCTGCCGCCGATCAGTGAATTGGGCACCGCCTCCGGTTTTGACGTGATGCTGATGGATTACGCCAATCAGGGGCATGACAAGCTGGTGCAGGCCAGGAACCAGTTGCTGGGCATGGCGGCGCAAGACTCACGCCTGACTGGGGTGCGCCCCAACGGGATGGAGGATGTCGCCGTTTTTCACCTCAATGTCGATGAGGAAAAGGCCAGTGCGCTGGGGTTGAGCATCAGCGATGTCAACCGCACGTTGAGCGCTGCCTGGGGTTCTGCTTACGTCAATGATTTCATCGACGCAGGCAGGATCAAGAAAGTCTACGTGCAAGGCGACGCACCCTACCGCATGGCACCGGAAGACGTGAACAATTGGTATGTCCGCAACACGGAAGGGAAAATGGTGCCTTTCAGTGTGTTTACCCGTAANTTTTGGGAGTTTGGCTCACCGCGTCTGGAGCGTTTCAATGGCGTGCCTTCGGTGAACCTGCAAGGGCAGGGCGCGGCAAATGTCAGTTCGGGTGCGGCGATGAACATCATGCAGGAACTGGCGGGC
Source organism: Candidatus Thiothrix singaporensis (assembly GCA_013693955.1). Taxonomy (GTDB): domain Bacteria; phylum Pseudomonadota; class Gammaproteobacteria; order Thiotrichales; family Thiotrichaceae; genus Thiothrix; species Thiothrix singaporensis. The sequence goes on from CP059265.1 coordinate 1,061,983, forward strand.
AAATTGCCTTCTGGCTACGGGTTGGCGTGGTCTGGGATGTCTTATCAGGAACGTTCCAGTGGGGAGCAGGCACCCTTGCTGTATGCGCTTTCCCTGCTGGTGGTGTTCCTCTCGCTGGCCGCCTTGTATGAAAGTTGGTCGGTTCCGTTTGCCGTCATGCTGGTGGTGCCGCTAGGGGTTTTGGGGGCGTTGGCGTTCACTTCGCTACGTGGCTTCAGCAATGACGTGTATTTCCAGGTAGGCCTGTTGGCAACCATCGGGCTGTCGGCCAAGAACGCGATCCTGATCGTGGAGTTCGCCAAGTCCATGGTGGATGATGGCGTGGATGTGCTGGAAGCCACCCTGCAAGCGGCGCGTATGCGTATCCGGCCNATCATCATGACCTCGCTGGCGTTCGTGTTCGGCGTGCTGCCGTTGGTGATCAGCACCGGTGCTGGGGCGGGCAGCCGCCAGGCGATTGGCACGGCGGTCACGGGCGGGGTTTTGGCCGCAACCTTTCTGGCGGTCTTNTTCGTGCCGTTGTTCTATGTGCTGGTGACGAAGCTGGCATCCAAGCGCCCGCCCGCCGGGGAGCTGGCGACTGGGAAAGCCCCACCTGAATGAGGGCGGATGCTTCCCCGCCGGGTTTCCCCGTTAACAGGAAACCCGGCGGGGAGGTTCAGCAACCATTCCACCAGCATTTTCCCACGCTTTCCTGGAATTTCATCGCCCCATCGTATTTGGGCGCACTGCTGCGCGGTTGGGTGAGGTATTCCTTGATGCCGAAGTTGCCGTAACGGTTGAAGGTCTGCGGCACGCTGAACAGCATGAACAATTGCCCGCCGGTGGATTTCCAGGCGTCCAGCAGGCTGCGGTAGCGTTCGCGCATGCGCGGGTCACGGTTGGCGGCCTTGAAGAAATCCAGCAGGTGATTTTTGTGGTNCATCGTCAACGTTGCTGTCCCCCAATTGACCACCAGATGCTGGCCGCCTTCATAGGCGTATAACGCCTTGCCGAAACTTTTGGCGACGGCGGATTGCAGGATAATTTGGTTTTTCAGCGCATTCAGGCCGTAAGGGTCATTGTCATTGTCGATGGCGGCGAAAACATCATCCAACGAGGTGGCTTCCGACAAGGTTTTGGGGATTTTGGCAGTATCCTGGCAGGCCGTATGGGTGCTGCGGTTCCAGCAGGCGTAAAAGTATGCGCCCATCGCCACGGCGTCCACGTACTGTTTGGTGTCTCCATAATTCAGCATATTGCGGGTCAGGTCGGGATTGCTCTGGTATGTGCCGAGGATTCTGACCAGGCGGCCGGTTCCGCCGAATTCATTTTCCCAAATCCGGAACATTTCGCTGGCACGCTTGGCGTAATAATACGCGCCATCCCAAAACGGGTTGCTGGCAGCGGTGTATAAGCCTTTGCCTTTTTCACGCACATATAAGGATGCCCAGAAATTGCCGTTCCAGGCTTCATTGGTGTATTCGATATGGGCTTTCAGACCGGGTTTGAGGTGGTCGCGCACATAATCGGCGAAATTGCGCATGTAGTCGTCGCTGGCGTTATGCACAATATTGAACCATGGGTGCGCATTCAACTGGTTGGCCAGCTCCACCTGCACTTCAAGCGGCGCGCCGCNGCCGTAACGCTGGAGGCGGTTGGTGACGCCGGAGCCTCCCCAAACGGCATCATCCATCTTGCTGCGTTGGTCCCAATTGAAATCCTGCAACAGGCAGTTGGTATAAGCGTCGCCGCTCAGGGCGGAGCAGGCGAGGTAGCTGGGGCTGGCCTCCATCAGGTTCATCATGCGGATGGTGCGGAAGTCTTTCAGGAAGTTCAGGTAATCGGGGTTGAAGACGATCGCATTGCGGTCATTGCGTAGGGTGTCTTCGAAACTGCGGAACTGGCCAGCCGGGCAAGCGCCCGCATTCGCCACCCGCACAAACGGGTTGCCTTCGCAAATGCCGCCGGGCATGACGACCCGGATATNTTTCACCGTGCCGGAAGCCACCTGCAACACCATGCGGTTGGCCGCCACATTGCTGCTCAACGTAGCTGGCAGATTGAGGTTGATGACGTCGCGCCCAGCTTCGTGGCTGGCCAGCGATGCGTAGCCGGAATAGGCGAGTGTACCTGAGCCTTCGTACAGCACGACATATTGCCCACTGGGGAGCATGCCGTTCACCACGCTGTCGAGCAGGAATGTTCGGATTACGCTGGGGTTTTGCCCATTGCAACTGGCGGGCAGCGCATTTGGCCAGCCGTGTCCGTCATAGGTCACATCCTTGCAAGAATATTCTGCAAAGGGGCGCGCAGTGCGGAAAATATCCGCAAACGGCATGGGCAGGACGATGTCGTTCTGTTCGGATTGCGGCGCTTCAGTGTTGATGCCGAGAGAGGGCTGGAACAGCTTGGCGGGCGTCTGGCCGTAAGCCGTCAGCTGCGCGGCCAAAGCATTTTCAAACTGGTCGGNGGATGCCGTCCATTGCAAGTCCAGGCTGCTGGCGGTGGAAGCAAGCTGGACGCCATTGGCTGCATTGCGGTCGCTGTCCATGCTGAGGAAGAAGCGTTCCAGATTCTTGCCGGTGTTGTAGGCGCAGGCGGCCGGGTCTGCGTTACTAGTGCAAATGGCAGCGGCGATATCCTGCTGGTTGATGGCTGCCTTGCCCGGAATGGCGACTTGGGCGGCACCCAGATAGAGGAGCAACCCGCCGCCGGAGGGGTAGGTAAAGCCGCCATCCGCTGCGCTCAACTTGCCGGTGGAATCATATTGCAAACCGGCAATGGCTGTTTCAGCGTTATTGCGGGTTGGGTCAAGCAATAGCAGGCGGCCTGCGCTGTTTGTGGCAGGGGTGCCAGAATTGTTGTTTCCGGTTTGCGAATTGTCGACGCTTCCTCCCCGCAGCCTGTCAAAAATGATGCGAGCATGACAGCCAACCACCCGCCTATCCGGGTGGGAGCAAACTGATGAGGTTTAACATATTGTATTATAGGAATTTTAATCTCAGTCATTATGAGTTGCCCCTGTCGTTTTCTTGTCAAGTCATGTTTAGAAAAGGATTATGGATGAAAATTCCCACTATAGTAGTTTTTATCGCTTTATGTGTCTCGAGTTGTGCGAATAATTCAGCAATAGATCAATTTTCAAGCAATTTATCGCTGCCAGCAACAGCGGTTCCCCTGACGATTAGCCGCAATCCAGCCGTGCATGCACAGGTATACATGTCATCAGCAAACGGCGGGGAAGCTATTGTCCAAGTACAAGGAAGGCCGCCGCAACGCCTGACAGGCATTGATTTAGGGCTCTATTCCGCCTATCAATCAGCATTTTTCGTCTGCTAGACCAAGATCATGATGGGGTCAACGAATTAGCTGTCCTACAGAGTGCTGATTTTTCTGGAATAAAAAAATGCTATGACGTTTTCAGATACCATTTTCGAAGCGCTAGGTTCGAGCGTGCAGCAGCTGGGTATTTTTGCATTGATGATAGATAAAATTAAATTATTTATTAGTAATTTTTATTAGAATAAAAGTTGATAGACTTAATTATTGTTTAATAAAAATACTTTAGTATAATATTTACTTTGGCATATTAATCGCCAATTAATGGTTAAATTTTTTAAAGGGCTTAAGCGATGGAAGATCTGTTTTTTCCAATGCCGTTAGATAATGTTGATTCCTGGGTGGACGATGCATCTTTTTCCACACTGGAAAGCACGGACACGCAAGTCCTTGCACAGCGCAACCCCGTTGCGGATCCTTATTTAGGCATTGTCTATGGTTTTGATGATTCCCCGCAAAATACCGAATGGTTACTAAGCAGTGGTTGNGCCAACATGCCTGAAACTGACCGGGATGGCTTTGTTGCGGCTATCCTGGATGTGTACCCAACTCAGGTTGAAGCGTTGCAGAAATTATACATGAATGCATTTGGCCGCTTGGGCGATCCGGAAGGGTTGGCCTATTGGACGCTGAACATGCTGCATGCAGGCACAACGGATCCTACCAACCTATTGCTCCCCGTGATCAATGAATCGCCTGAATATGTAGGGATGCTCAAAACCGCCTTGGGTAACGGGGAGGATCTCGCCTCCCTGAAAACTGGGCAGGAGGTTGAAAATTATATCCGCACCTTGGACAGCCCTACCCAGTACAGCCTCTATGGCAAATTGCTTGACAATTTGTATGAAAACATTTTTGGCCGGGCAGCTGATGCTGGCGGGAAGGCTTACTGGACTGGTGAGTTGGAACAAGGCCATACCAACCTGTTGCAGATCATGGGTTCACTGATCAATGCCGCTGGCACGGCTGATAAGGCTTTACTGGAAACCAAAGGTGCTGTTGCCTATGACGCTGTACAGGCGCTGGTGGATCATAATGTCATAACCAGCCGCGATATTACCCAGGTGGGGGCAACGAAGATCCAGGCCGCACTGAGTGGGATGCAGGCGCGGCTGTCAGAATACGATGCCTCTGAAATCAGTAACCTATGGGTCGATAAGGAAACCTTGATTGATAAAATGCTGCGGGACGCAGGCCTCGTGTCTTAAAAGCCAAAAACTTTCATATTGGCGTTAACAGTGCGGACAGGGCAGTTGCCACGGAACATTTCCCATTCATCACAACGTTTGCCGCTGGGTAGCACGCAGTCGGCCTTTTCCCCATCAGGGGTCTGGCGGACTTCTAGCCTGCCGTTATTTTGGATGCAATTCAGGGATGCTGGACTGGCGGCGCGGTTGGCGTTGGGGTCAAGCGTCATCGGTGATTTCGACGTGCTGGCGCAAGCCCNCAGCAGCAAAGCAGTGGCCATGACAAAGCCCGCAGTCAGTTTCATATTTGTCTCCGTTAATTGGTTCAACTGGCGCAACGAATGCAAAGGGTAGCATAAGGCAGCGCATCCAGGCGTGCGGCGCTGATTTCTTCACCGCATTTGGCGCAAATACCGTATTCATCCGTTTCGATCCGCTTGAGGGCGGCGCGCACCTGTTTAAGTTCGAGGTGGGTTTCTTCCTTCAGGTTCCTTAATACATCCTCATTTTCACGTTCCGTCACCTGTTCGGCAGAGTCGGCGCTATGCTCGCTGGAAAGGTCGCTGCTCACGCCAGCTAGCCGTGACACCAACACTTTTTCCAGTTCTTTTAAGTGTTTATACTTTTCTTCGTACATGTTTTCTGTTCTCATTGGCTGCTTGTAAAGGATTTATCATAGCGCATTGCCGGGCTTCCGGCATGGTGAAGCGCAAGGGAGGAAGTGGATGCGTAAATTGTTGGCAGTGACGGTGGCGGGCATTTTGGCGGGTTGTTCCGGCGGGCATAATTTGGATTCACCGATTAAAACCTGCAAGGCGGTCACGGCAGTGTTGGCGGGCGATAAGGCTGTCATCTGGCAAGGTGAACAGCAGACTGAGCAAAAAGGCGTCCACTTGCAGGTGACCTTGGATTTCTCATTGGCGGGGCAGCCGCAAGGTGAAGTTTCCAAAGCGGTCTGCATCTATGGCCTGAGCAGCCAAGATATGGATTACCGCAATGCCATGGGTGAATACGCCAATACCCCATCCCAGATGCTGGTCAATGGCCAGCCGATCCCCAGCAACGACTTGGTGCAGGCGGTGAACCGTGCAACCGCCGATACCGCCAAAGCCATTGGCCAGAAGCCTTGCAGAAAATCAACGGGCAAAAGTGATGCTGGCTTTCAGGCCGGGGTGATTGTCCTGCAACAGCACTTTGGCTGCGTGCAGGTCGGCCACCGCTTTCACCAGGCTCAATCCCAAGCCATTGCCGGGCGTGCTGCGGGCGTTGTCCAGACGGGTAAAGCGTTTGAGCACCTGTTCGTATTTGTCTTCCGGAATTCCTGNGCCATTATCGGCCACGCTGATGAGGATATGCCCATTCAATGCGCTTGCCTCCAATTCAATGTGGCCGCCAGGAGGCGTGTATTTCACCGCATTGTCCAGCAGGTTGGTAATGGCTTGGGCAAGCAACTGGCGGTTCCCATGGATGTGCAGCCCGGGTTCGGTGCGCCAGCTCAGACTGCTGCCCTGTTCTTCCGCCACTGCGGTGTACAGGTCGGCAAGTTCTTCGGTCAATGCCCCTAAGTCGACTTCCGCCCAGTCCTTATGCAGTTGGGAGGACTCGATTTGCGCAATGCTGAGTAAGGCGTTGAAGGTCTTGATCAGGTCATCCACTTCCACGATGGTGTCCTGCACCAGTTGCGGATAATCGTTCTGTTCTGGGGGATGGTATTGGGTGGCCTCCAGCCGGTTACGCAGGCGGTTAAGGGNGTTGCGCAGGTCGTGGGCGAGGTTGTCGGTCACCTCCCGCATGCTTTGCATCAGTTGTTCGATGCGNNCCAGCATGCTGTTGAGCACCCGGCTGAGTTTGTCGAATTCGTCATTGCGCCCGGTGACGGACATCCGTTGCGACAGGTCGCCGCTGATGATGTCCTTGGCGGTCTGGCTGACGGCTTGGATGCGGCGTTGCACGTTGTGCCCCATGAAACTGCCGCCTGCCAGCGCCAGGGTGAAAATGATGGCGATGGCGGCCAACACGGTTTGCAGCAGGCGATCCAGCAGGGTGTGTTGCTCCTTGAGGTCGGTCACGACCAGCAATTGATAGCCGCCGGGCAAGATGGTCAGCATCAGCCGGGCAGGTTCATCGCGGCCTTTTGCGCCAGTGATCTGACTGAGGGGCAGGGTGGCGACGCCTTGGGTAGGGTTCTGATGGATGCTTTCAAATTCAATATCCTTGGTCAAATCCTGCTGGCTGCGGTGCACCAGCCTGGAAATCAGGTAGCGTGACCCGTTTTCGCTGTTGCGCACGCCGATGGCTTCGATCAGCCCTTCCACCGCGACATTCTGGTAGAGGTTGAGCAGGGCGTCGGTTTCCAGTTGCAGGCGGGCGTCGGTCTGCTGTTGCATCTGCCCTTTGGCCATCCGATAGATGAAGCCCAACGCCCCGGCGGCCACGATGCTGAAAATCAGGGCGTATACCAGCGACAGACGGAAAACTGAGGTGTTAAACAGCTTCCGGGTCATGCAACAGATACCCGGCACCACGGATGGTGTGCAGCAGTGGCGTATCGAAATCCTTGTCGATCTTGCTGCGCAGGCGGCTGACGTGCACGTCGATGACATTGGTTTGCGGATCGAAATGGTAATCCCAGACCTTTTCCAGCAGCATGGTGCGGGTGACAACCGGCCTGCATGGCGCATCAGATATTCCAGCAGGTTGAACTCGCGCGGTTGCAGGGGAATGCTGACACCCCCACGGGTGACGCGGCGTTTGAGCAGATCCATTTCCAGGTCGCGCAGTTTGAGGATGGTCTGTTCCTGGGTCGGCTGGGAGCGGCGCAGCAATGCCTGCAAACGCGCCAGCAATTCACTGAAGGCGTAAGGTTTCACCAGATAATCATCCCCACCGGCGCGCAAGCCTTCCACCCGGCTGTCAACATCGCCCAACGCGCTGAGGATCAGCACCGGCGTCTGCATGCCTTGTGCACGCAGTGTCTGGATGATGGACAAACCGTCGCGTCCAGGCAGCATGCGGTCAACAATCAGGACGTCATAATTGCCGCCTTGAGCCGGTGCAGGCCGCTCTCGCCATCAGCGGCGTGGTCAACAACATGGCCACTTTCAATCAGGCCTTTCTGAATGAAACTGGCGGTTTGGCGGTCGTCTTCAATGATCAGGATATTCATGGTTTATAAGCATAATCCAGTCTGTAAATTTGGGAAATGACGGATTGTTAATGTTGGAATGCTCGCCCATAACATGAATACTATGTAATCTTTTTGCAACCCCCTGTAAGGTTGCTGCTGGCAGAATGCAAAACATGAACAAACTTTTTCACAGGAGATTTCCGATGCGTCAAAAGAAACTGGCAGTGGCGGCTGGCTTGCTGATGTGCTCCACCCTGATCCTGGGCAGTTTGGTGGCAATGGCGGACGTGCCGACGCCACCTCCCCCTGCGCCGGTTGCGTCGGCAAGCACGCCTGCCCCCGCTGTAACGGCTGGCTCTTTGCCTGAGCTGACGACCTTGATCAAGCAGAACAGCGCGGCGGTTGTGAATGTCAGCATGGAAGGCAAAAGTGGTGGTGCTGCGGATGACGACCTGCCAGAAGGCCTGCCGCCGGAGCTGAAGCGCTTTTTCCGTGGCCTTCCGGACATGCAGGAGCACGACACCCGGGCGATGGGTTCCGGTTTTGTTGTGTCGCCGGATGGCTACATCATCACCAATGCGCATGTGGTGGANTGTGCCAAGTCCGTGACCGTCGGGCTCAGTGACAAGCGCGAATTGCCTGCTGAAATTATCGGGGTCGACAAACTCAGTGATATTGCCCTGCTGAAAATCAAGGCCGACAACTTGCCGGTTGTGCAATTGGGCGATTCCGACAAGTTGGAGGTTGGGCAATGGGTGGTCGCGCTCGGTGCGCCGTTCGGCCTGAACCACAGCGCCACCCAAGGCATCGTCAGCGCCTTGTCCCGCAGCCTGCCAGATGGGACTTATGTGCCATTCATCCAGACGGATGTGGCGGTGAACCCGGGCAATTCCGGCGGNCCNCTGTTTGATCTTGGTGGGCGGGTTGTCGGGGTGAACTCGCAAATCTATAGCCGTAGCGGTGGCTATATGGGGATTTCCTTCGCGATTCCGGTCAATGTGGTCAAAAACGTGATTGAGCAGCTCAAGACCAACGGGCAGGTTAGCCGTGGCTGGTTGGGGGTGGAGATCCAGGATATGCACCAAGGGCTGGCGAGTTCCTTTAATTTGGCNCAGCCGGATGGTGCGTTGGTCGCTGGTGTGCAGCCAAACAGCCCTGCGGAAAAGGCAGGCATCCAAACTGGCGACATTATTGTCGGCTTTGGCGACGGCAAGGTAACGTCCGCTTCAGATTTGCCGTTGCTGGTGGGCAATACGCCAATTGGCTCCCAAGTGCCGATCAAAATTAGGCGTTCCGGTGCGGAGAAAACGTTGGATGTGACCATCGCCAAACTGGACAACAAGGATCAGGAAAACCCCAAGGCCGCTTCTGACCAAAAGGAAAAAGGTATGTTGGGGCTAGCGGTGAGCACCTTATCCGCCGACGAGCTCAAGGAGCGCAAGCTGGACAATGGCGTGCTGGTGCAGGAAGTGCTGGCGGACAGCCCAGCGGAAAAAGCGGGCTTGGAAGCTGGTGATGTGATCGTCTCTGTCAACAGCCAAGCCATCAAGTCTCCGGCGGATCTCAAGACCGCAGTGCAGTCTGCTCCGGAGGGCAAGCCACTGGCCATGCTTGTTATGCAAGGGGAACGTATGCGCTTCCTGGCGGTCACTAAGTAACAGATACAACACATTTTCTTGGCACACTCCAAGCACTTTGCCCCGTCAGCGGATACGCACGATGACGGGGTTTTTTATGTGCGTGCCGGTTATCTGAAGATTATGGGAGATTATGAAGCGGGCAGGGGACAAAGCTGGAGTAGCTTTGCAACATGATGGGATCATTATTTTAAGAGGACTCCTCGATGTCAGACATGTCAGATAATGCCGCACTGTATATGCTCCAGGCCGGAGACTTAATCAACGGAACAGCTGGTGCCGCCCCTGTTTCAACAGGGGATGCCCCTGCTCCGCCGGAACTTGGCGCTGCTGACCCCTACGCTAAGGGAATGGAGGTTGCGCTTGGGGATGCCGCTGTTGTCCGGGAAGAAAAGCCAACTGTTTCCTCCAATCGCGTGGTGTTGTCGTCTGCGTTGGAAACCTATCAGCAACTGGTGGCGCAACTGGAAGCCAACCGGCAAGCCATCGGTGACAAGCGCCGCGAACTGGCGGAGGTTCGCCAAGATATCCGCGACCTTTCCACCGAAGTCAAGCGCGAACCGCGCTTGGAAGATGACACTGGCAGCCATGACCTGCATACCAGTAAGGTCGCCGTGCAGCATGACGACTGTGGCAGCATCATCGCTTATGCGGAACAGGTGCGGCGCAGTGTGTACGACAACGCCAGCCAAGCTGAAGAGTTGCTTTCNCCCATGGCGCAAAGCCTCGCGCTGTTGCGGTTACGGGTGCGCCACATTCGGCTGCTGGAAGAACTGCTGGTGGCGCAGGAATCCGGTTTGCGGTTGGAAATCCAGCAACGCAATGCTGACGCCTGCATCTGGCAGCTTGCCGACATTCTCAAGGTCTGACCGCTCTGACCTATGCCCGTACACTCTGCGGGTGACGGATGACATTGTCCGGATCGTATTTGCGCTTGAGCGCCTGTAAACGTGTGTAGTTCTTGCCGTAATAGGCTGTCTCCCAGTTGGAAATGCCGACATCCGGGTAATTGCGGTAATGTGCCTGGACGCCGCCATTGGCCAGTATGCCCTGAATTTCCCTGACAATTTGCTCGGCGGCTCCGGTTTGTGTCGGCTTGTCATAATAGGTCTNGAGTTCGCCGAGGTACCCCAGCGCGCGATGCGGGTAAGCTGCGGTTGTCTCCAGCGCGGGGTTGCTGATTTCCCCACCCAGGGTGTTGATTTGCAGGATCGTGTTGACTTTGGCGGTGGCGATTTNTTTGCAAATGCCCGGCAGTATGGTTTTCAAATCGTTGAAGCCGCTGTAATAACCGGCGGAGACATTTTTGAAATAAATCGGCTCGGTGGTTCCCCGGTAGCGTTGGACGCCGGTCAGGAAAGGATCCTTGCGCGGAGCCATCGCTTCTGTCGCGCCGGTTTTCAGTTTGGCGAGAATGGTTTTCAGGGCGGTGCTGGGCGCGCCGCTGGCGTCGGTCACCAGGATGGTCAGGGTTTTGCCGTTCAGCACCCATGAAGAGTAGGCGGTGCGGGGCAAGTCCCGCATCAGGCCAAACCAGCGCTCCGCCAACTTGACGGCGCTTTCCGGCGTCAGGTTGCGGTACTTGTAGCGGTAGCTGCTGAAAAATTGTGGTGCGGGGTGGGTCTGGAACTCCAGTTCGGTCACAATGCCGAAATTGCCGTTGCCGCCGCCCTTGCACGCCCACAACAGCTCGGGTTCATCGCGGGAATCCCGTATTTGCCCTTTGCCATCCACCATCCGTACCCGTTGCAGGCTGTCACAGGTCAGGCCGAACTGGCGGGCGANAAAGCCATAGCCGCCGCCCAGCGTCAGCCCGGCCACCCCGACCCCGGCGCAGGAGCCTGCCGGAAGCAGGCGCCCGAACTGGTTGAGGTACGCATACACGCCACCCAGCTTGGCTCCTGGCTGGATGGTCAGGCGTTTGCTGGCCTTGTCGTAAACCGGCTTGTCCATGCCGGACATATCCACCATCAGGCTGCCTTCCGTGACGGAGAAGCCTTCGAAACTGTGCCCGCCGCTTTTGATGGTGACCGGAAGGCCAGCCTTGCGGGCGTAGGTGACCGCTTCCTGCACGCCTTTTTCATTGGCGCAGACGGCGATGAGTTTGGGCATGGCGGTGATGCGTTTGTTGAAAATCTGCCGGTGCTTGGCGTATTCGGCGTCGTTGCGTTGCAGGAAGCGGACATTGTTGCTGGAAACCGGGGCGTTGCTGTCGGCGCTGGCCGGGACATAATGGAAAAAGGCGGGAATACTGGCGGCTATGACCAGTGAATCCAGCAGGAATTGGCGGCGGCTGGGCATCTTCTGAACCTCAATTGGTTGGAAGGACTGACAGAGTATAGGCTCGACGCCGGTTCCCTTTCCAGCCACTATCGGGGCAGGCGAATTCTCCGCTTCAAAGCGCGCCGCTGCGCTTGATGTCGAGGTAATGGTTGATGAGGTTGACCGACAGGTCAGGCGGGGTTGCATCCAGGCAACGGACGCCCGCCGCCCTGATCCGCTCCAGGGTTGTTTCCCGTGTTTGCAGGTAATGCTGGACTGCCGCCTTGTGCAGCGCATCCTCCAGATTGTCCACCGGCTCTTCCAGTGCACGGTCGATGGCTTGCTCCCGCATGCTGGCCAGCAACACCAGATGGCGCTTGCGCAGCAGGTGCAGGGCGGGCAGCAGGTCGTCGAGATCCTCGTCACGCAGGTTGGTCAGCAGGATGACCAGCGCACGTTTTTTCTGCCGCACCAGCAGTTCGGTGGCGGCCTGTGCGTAATCCGGCGCTTGCGGTGTCGGTTGCAGGTCATACAACGCATTCAGCATGTGCTGGACGTTATGTTGGCNCTTGTGCGCAGGCAGCCAGCGGTTTTNCCCGGCAAAACTGCCCATACCGACCGCATCGCCCTGCCGCAACGCCACATAGGTCAGCAGCAGCATTGCATTCAGGGTATGGTCAAAATGGGACAGCGTATCGTCTTTCGCCAGCATGCGATGGCCGCAATCCAGCAGGAAAATGATTTCCTGGTCGCGTTCATCCTGGTATTCGCGGGAAATCGGTTTGTGCATCCGGGCGGTGGCTTTCCAGTCGATCTGGCGCAGGCTGTCGCCCTCGCGGTATTCACGCAACTGGTGGAAATCCTGCCCCTCGCCCCGGCGGCGTTNTTNTAGTATCCCCATGTGGCTGAGGTGGTGGTCGGTCGCCATCAGCGCATACTGGGCGACGGCGGCGAAATTGGGGTAGACGCGGGTTTCGGATTCCACCGGCAGCTTCACATCCCGCCACCACAGTCGTAGCGGCGACAACACTCGCACTTGCAGGCACGGGAAATGCAGCCTGCCGCGTTCGGTGGCGGTCGCCTCATACAGGGGCTCGGCGAATTTGCCCGGCTCCAACGTCAGGTGCAGCGGGAAGCCGTTGACCGCCAGCGCTGACGGGAAATGGTCAAACACCAGTAGCGGCAACGGACGCTTACCGTCATTGTGCAGCTTCAGCCGCACTATCCGTTTCACCCNCAGCGGCAAAGAATGTGGCGCGAAACGTTCGGCGCGCGGGGTAGGTTCCCCCACCGCCCGCAACAGGTCGGCACCTGCCAGCAGCAGGCTTGCTCCCGCCGTGACATACCACATGCTGATCAAATCAGGGAACAGGCTGACCAACAGCGCGATGGCGGCGTTCACCCCGGCCAACTGGAAACTGCGGCGGGCGGGCAGGATCATGTGCGCGGCGCTTCGGTCTTTTCCAACACACCAGCCAGCAGGTGGTCGGCGGTGTAGCCTTCCAGCTCCATTTCCGGCGTCAGCGAAACGCGGTGGCGCAATACCGGTAGGGCGACTTGCTTGATGTCATCCGGATGGACGAAATCGCGCCCGGCCAGCAGCGCATTGGCGCGGGCGGCGCGCACCAGGGCAATGCCGCCGCGTGGCCGCGCCGAAGCGCAGGCCTTGCCATTGCCGGGTGGCGCGGGTGATGCGCACGGCGTAATCCATAACGGTTGTATCCACGGCGATAGTGGCGGCGGCCTGCTGCATGTCCAGCACCTGTTGCGGCGATGCCAGGGTTTGCAGGTTGTCGAGATTGAAGCGGTCGCCCACCTGCTTGTCGGTGACGGCTGCAACCATTTCCGCCTCTTCCGCCAGCGCCGGATAACCGATGAAAATTTTCAGCAGGAAGCGGTCAAGCTGCGCCTCGGGCAGCGGGTAGGTGCCTTCCTGCTCCAGCGGGTTCTGGGTCGCCAGCGCCATGAAAGGCAGGGGAACCGGGAAGGATTTGCCTTCGATGGTGACCTGTTGTTCCTGCATGACTTCCAGCAGGGCGGACTGGGTTTTGGCCGGGGCGCGGTTGATTTCGTCCGCCAGCAGCAGATGGGTGAACACCGGCCTTTGCGCACATTGAAGCTTTGGTTCTGCATGTCGAACAAGACATGGCCGCTGATGTCGGCGGGCATCAGGTCTGGCGTGAACTGGATGCGCGCGAATTGTCCGGCAATGGTTTTCGCCAGCGCCCGCACCAGCAGGGTTTTGCCAAGGCCGGGCACGCCCTCGATCAACACATGCCCGCCCGCCAGCAGGGCAATCAGGGTTTCATTCACCACCTGTTGCTGCCCGATCAGCGCCTTGCCGATCTCCATGCGGATGCCGTCAGCCGGTGGCTGGCCTGTTCAAGCGTCAGGTTTGGGGTTGTCATTGCGTTGTTTCCTTGTGCTTGGGTAGAGTTGTTCGACGGCAGTGGTGAAAGCGTCGTATTGCGTGTCGCCGTGTTTACGCTTACGCCGCCACATGAACAGGCCGCTGGCGTGAATGTGCTCCAGAATGCGGCGGCGTCCGGCGGGTGGCGTGGGGATCAGCGNGCCGAAGCGTGGGCTGAAGGCGAGCAGGGTCAGCGGAATGAAGGCCGCCAGCGTCAGCACCAGCGCCCAGGCGCGCTCCCAGATCAGTTTCCACAGCGGTGGCATGTCGTCCATATGCACCAGCCAGACGGCATGCGGTTCATCGTACAGGCTGTGCGCCATCCGCCAGAAGAATTCGGCGTGGTCGTAGTCCTCCAGCGCGTGGTTTTCGATGAAGTCGAGGTTGGCGGCCAACGTCACCAGCCCTGCGCCATGTTCCAGCTCCAGCAGCCAAGTTGCGTTCTTGTAGCGTAAGGGATGGCCTTGCCCGTCACGGGTTTCCAGCGCGTAGAAAAATCNCGGATCCACTTTCAGCGGATGGTTCATGCCAGACAATTGNNCCTGTATGGGCAGATCGTCTTCTTCCGGAATGACATGCTTGCCGAGGGTGACGCCGAGGGCGGTTTGCAGGCGGTCATTGACGGGTTCCGCACGGGCGTCGGCGGTTTCATCTTCGTCCCCTTCATCCCCTGTGTCGTCATACAGGGTGTCGTTATTGGGGGTGCGGGCGCGGGTGATCAGGTGGCCGCCGCGCTTCACCCAGTCGAGGATGGCGTCGATTTTCTGTGGCGACAGGGTGTAACGCTCGGTGTCGATCACCAGGATGGTGTCTGTATCATCAGGCAAGTCCCGCAGGCCGTCCTTGCGCTCGGCGGGGATTCCCATGCGCTTGAGGAACAGTCGGGCGGCGAAGAGCTGATTGGTTCGGGCTTCGCCATGAAAGCCAGTGTATTCGTCGATTTCCTTCAGTTCGAAAGCTTGCAGGAACCACAGCGTCAGCACCGTCATTGCCAGGATGGCGAAAATGCTGATGAGAATGTGCTGGAGTTTCATGCCGCCACCTCAACCCGGGTGGGTTCCACAGCGAAATGCTGCGCCCAGCCATTGAACAACGTCTCCGCCAGGGCGGCGGCAGGTGGACGGTGGGCGTAAGCGATTTCCTNGCCGGCACGGGTGACCGCCGTCAGCCAGGCCAGCCGTTCGCTGCTCAGATGCCCCCGCGCCAATTGCAGGATGTCGCCTTCGGTATGGCTGGGCTGCACCGGCAAATGGTCATGGCGGGTCAGGCGCATCAAAGTTCCCCGGTACAGCAGGCTGAGGGCTTCGCGCAATTGGCNCGTCGGCCATAACTGGCGGCAGGCGGCGGCGATATCGGCGGGCAGGGATTCGGGGCGGATGTCCATGCCAAACAGGATGTCGGGCGGGTGCTCCACCGCCTTGCGCCGGACAGGTTTCAGCAGCGCCGCAATACGTTTGCGGTAGACGAAGGCGATCACCGCCAGCACGACAACCGCGATCCACAATGCGCCTTTCATGAAACCGGCGAACAGCATTTGCAGGGATTTGGCCATTCNGGCGGGGTCATCCTTATCCGTTTTATCGTGCTGGCGGGGAACCCAGATTTTGTAGGCGCGTATGCTGTTCAGTTCTTCCGCCTGCATGACGGTTTTGATCTGTTGGGCAGATTCTGCAGGAGGCAGGCGTTCAGGCGCCAGGTATTCGGTGGCGGCTTCATCCGCCATCACCGGCACCAGCGGCAGGCAAACGCCAGCCAATAGGACGGCGGCCAACAATAGAGCCAGCGGCGTTTGCGCAAGCTTGCTTAAGCGCTCCCCGAGGTTGCGGAAGGCGAGTTCGATGTCCCAGGCTTCCAACTGGGTGCGGCGGTTCAGGTAGAGGCTGAAACTGGCCGCGAGGTATAGCGGCTCCACAATCCAGACCGTAAGCGTGTACAGCACTAGGAAAATGAGGTTGCCCCAATACTGGGCGTCGGTGTCCAGGGTGTCGGTAAAACCGTTGAACAGGTAATTCCACGCGCCGTCAGTGGGGTCAAGGATAACGATCAGCGCATACAGGCTGAAAACCAGCACGTATTCAAGGTGAATGCAGGCGACCAGCAGCCATACCGCCTGCGCATGGGTTTGCAGATGCAGCAAATCCTGCCGTTCCTTACGGGGTTTGCCGCGCAATTGCTCCAGCTGCCAGATCGGCAAGTTGAAACCCCGCGACAAGGAGAAACGCCNGCCGGTCAGCCCACCCAACAGCCCGGTATTGCGCGCCAGCCCAGGCAGCGCACTAAACACCTCTGCCGTTGACAAGCGTTGGTTGAACATTTGGTGGCTGAACATATGCAGCAGCACCCGGTCATACAACGGTTTGAACCACCAAAGGGTCAGTGGGGCGAAATGGAGGTATTCCACCGGCAGCAGCAGCCACGTCAGCAACGCGGCGCTGAACAGCAGCAGCGTCCAGGCCGGAAAGAGCCAGCGGGCGTTGTGCTGGACTAGCGCGAAGCCAAGGTCAACGGCTTCCCATGCCGAGCGCAGACGGATATTGGCGGCGATTTCGTCAAGCTTCATCCGTCGCCTCGCCTCGTCCCAACAAGGTGAAATAGCCGATCACCAGCAGCCACAAGCCGATGCCGACGGCGTATTTGAGCGTGACAGGAATCCAGGTCTGCGATGACCAGAAGGCTTCCACGAACGCCGCCATGATGAACAGCGTGGCCGCACCGTACACGATGCCGATGGCTTCCTGCGCATTGTCGCGCAAGGCCAGCAGGCGCGATTTGCGCTTTGGCATGATCAGCGCCTGCGCCAGCTTGAAGCCCGCCGCGCCCGACAGCATGATTGCGGTCAGTTCGAAGGCGCTGTGCCCGGCCACAAATCCCCAGAAGGTTTCGATATAACCGATCTGGGTCAGGTGCCCGGCCACCGCGCCAATCGTCAGCCCGTTGTAGAGCAGGAAAAACAGGCTGCCCAGCCCGTACAGCAAGCCGCCCGCGAAGACCTGAAAGCCGATGCCGGTGTTGTTTTTGATGTAAAAGCCGAACATCAGCACATCGCTGTCGGCTTCACGTTCACGCCCCAGGCGGGAGGCGCGCTCCGGGTTGTACATGTCTTCCATGCCCGCCACCTGCGAGCCGTCGATCACCGAGTACACCAATTCCGGCTCAAACTGGATGGCGACCAGAATGGCGAAGAAACTGCCAAAAAACAGCAGGCTGGACAGCAGTATGGCGACCCATTCCCGCCGCGCCAACCGGGGCAGGTCACGCAGGTAGAACGTGATGAACCGGTGCGCAAAGTGCAGCCGTGAGGCGTACAGCTTATTGTGCCCGCGCATCACCAACTGGTTGAGCTGCTCGATCAGCAGGGGCTGTACATCCGCGATTGCGCCAATGCCAGATGGTGGCAGAGCTGGCGGTAGGCGCGCGGGAAATCCAGTTCCGGCTCTGTCAGGCCGTCCCGTTCCCGCTGCTTGTTGGGGATTTGCTGATAATCCAGCCAAAGCTCAAGCTGATCCCACAACGGCTGGTAGTGGCGGATGAACTGTTCCTGTTTCATGCCTTGCCACCTCCGGCCAGCCAACTGGCGACGCCATACAGCCACTGTGCCGCATTTTCCTGTTTCGCCGTCAGCGAGTAGGTCATGCGGGCGAGCTCTTCCAATCGCGCTGGGGTCAATGTGTGGCTGCGTTGGGAAAACAGCATGATGGCCTGTTGTTCGGGCAGGGTGAGGGTGATTTCTGGGCGCATAGGTTCCGCGTTGATCACAGGGTTATGGCCATTGCGGCGGGGTTTGTGCAGCACCACCGTATTGGCGGCCAGATCGCCAAGGCGCTGAAACCGGCGGTTCAGCAGCATGCTGGCGAAGCCAAAGCCGTAGAATAGCGGCAGGAAATCCACCACCCGCAACAGGTTGCGCACGATGGAGGCGGATGGCGTCACTGGGCTGGCGTCTTCCTGGGCGACATAGAGGTCGAGCATTTTCTTGCCCGGCGTTTGTCCCTGGCGGCTCAGTTCAAAATACACCGGGTAAAACCATTCCAGCAGGAAGGTGAGGATCAGGGCGAGGCCAATGCCCATTTTGCCCAGCATCGCCAGCACCATGAACAGCAGGATGCTGATGATGGAGCGCAGCAACAAATCCACCATCCACGCCAACAGGCGGGGAANCCTACCGGCGGGGGAAAGCTGCAAGGCGATGCCTTCAGGCGTATTGACGGTGTAGATCGTGTCCAGTCTCATGCAGACCTGTTGAAACCCTTTTGAGTGGTTGATTTGTATATTTTTCGGCGACCAGAATGAAGACCCAACGATGAGATGTCAACCATCGGCCGACCAGTTTACGCAACAGGCCAGTCTTGATCTGCTATATTCCCGCCCATGCCAGAAATCCAGACTTTGTACGACAACGCAGACGAGTTTGGNCCCATCACTGTCACCGATGATGGGCAATGCCGGATTTTGTCGTTTGCCGCCAACGATGAACAAAGTTGCTGCCTAAAGGCGGCACCGCATGTGCTGCAATTCGAGTACACACAGGCGATGTTGCTGGTGTTGCTGTTCCAGCAGCCTCGGCGGGTGTTGGTCCTGGGGTTGGGCGGCGGCAGTCTGGTGAGCGCCTTGCATCATTGTGTTCCCGGTGTCCGCATCACTGCGGTGGAATTGCGCCAGAGTGTGATTGACTTGGCTTACCGCTATTTCCAGATGCCACGCGGCAAACGGGTGCAGGTGGTGTGCGGCAATGCGGATGCTTATGTATGTGCAGAGCAGGCGCACAAGCAGGATGTGGTGTTCGCTGACCTATACCACAGTTGCGGGGTGGATGACGTGCAGTTGAAGGCGGATTTCATCGCCCGTTGCGCCGCAATCCTCAAACAGGATGGCTGGCTGGTGCTGAATTGCTGGAATGAGCATCGTGAAGACGCCATCCTGCGCAAGGCGTTGCAGGCGTGTTTCAGCGACATCCGGACGGTTCTCACCAGCAGCCGCAACTGGGTGATTTTGGCGGGCAAAACGCCGAGCTGGCACACCAACAGTGAAATGAAGGAAACGGCTTTCCAGTTATCCAGCGCATTGGGGTTTCCATTAACCCGGCATTTGGCGCGGATGCGGGCGTTTTGACTAATAACTGCCCTTCCTGATGCCGTTGCCGGACACCAATCCCTATTTTCGTCTGACTTTCGTCTAAGTTGGTGTTTTTTTGCTCAGGACGGTTTCCGTAAGTGCTTGATTTTATTGGCAGCCCCAACAGGAATCGAACCTGTAGCTGCCCCTTAGGAGGGCCGTTTTATCCATTAAACTATGGGCCAATCCGGAGAGTGCACATTCTAGCCTAAATTGGCAGGTTTGGCAGGAGTTTCTGCGCCACTGGGCGGCGTGGCCGAGTCGTCCCTGACCACATGTATGGTGCGCTGCGGGAATGGCACATCAATGCTGCCCTGGCGGAACGCCTTGTCAATCGCCAGGTTCAAATCGCTGGTGACGCCCAGTTTCGTTTCCACATCACGGATGAAACAACGCAGTTCAAAATTCAGCGCATTGTCGCCAAAGCCCCGGAACAACACCGACACTTTCATGTCGCTGCGCTCTTTCAGCACCTGCGGGTGCGCGTTGGCGGCGGTGCGCAGGATTTCCATCACTTTTTCCGTGTCCGAGCCGTAAGCGACGCCTATCGGGATAATGACCCGGCTGAAATTGTCGTTCAGCATCATGTTGGTGACCTGCTTGGAGATGATTTCCGAGTTGGGCACGATAATGTCCGAGCGGTCAAAGGTTTGGATGGTGGTCGAACGGATGCTGATGTCGCGCACATAGCCTTCCGCGTCGCCAACCTTGATCCAATCGCCACGGCGGATAGGGCGTTCGAACAGCAAGATCAGGCCGGACACAAAATTGTTGACGATGTTTTGCAGGCCAAAACCAATGCCGACCGATAGTGCTCCGGCGATGACCGCCAGATTCTTGAATTGGATGCCCGCCACCGCCAGGCNCAGCAGGATCGCCAGCAAGATGCCGCTATAACCGGCGATGGTAGTGATGGCCTCGCGTGCGCCCCGGCTCAGGGCTGTGCGGCGCAGCCAGCTTTCCGCCAGATGCTTCTTGAACACATGCGTCAGGCTGACCAGAANCGCCAGCGCCAGCAGGCCGCTGATGATCCGTAGCGGTTCCAGGGTGAAACCGGCGATCTGGACGCCATTGGCCAGCTTTTCCAGCAGGAACAGGAAGTTCTGTTCCGGCATCCCCCACAAGCGTAACGCCAGCACCAACAGCACTCCGCCCACCACCAGTGTGTTGGTGAGGCGCAGCCATAACAGGCCGGGCAACACTTGATTACTTTTTAAGTCCAATTGCCGCCGCAAACGTTGTTGCCAAGGCGCGCGGCCTTCATCCAGGCCATCGAAGATTTCCCCTGNGATTTTCAATAGCAGCCACGCCGCCAGCAGCAGGAACAGGCTGCCGAACACGCCAGTGAACAGGAACACGGAAAAATTGCGGAACCCCAACCACAAACTGGCCACGGCGGCCAGCGACATGCCAGCAGCCAGCACATGCAGGCGCGTGTGCCGGATGAACAGGACATGCCCCGACATCAGCCAGACCAGGCGCGTCAGGGTGATGCCGGTCACGCCGCCAAACAGGTTGCGGATCAGCCCGATCAGGTTGCTGGGTTCCGGGCTTTCCGGCGTGGCGAAGTCGAACAAGGNGGAATGGAACAGGGTGCCAACCAAGGTTGCGCCAATCAGCAGCTGCGCCCAGAACTTCAGCCGTTGGCCTGCCCGCCGGTCAGCAGGCTCCACGCCTTCCACATTCAAGGAACTGCGCAACAGGGAATGCAATACGCCATAGCTCAGGCTGAACAGCAGCAGCGCCAGGATAAGCTGCGTCACTGCGGGTATGCCCGCCGGGTAAAGGTATAAGGACAATGCCATGGCGCCGGTAAACAGGATGTAGGGCAGAAAACGCAACATGCTCAACCAGACAGCCGCCAATGTTGGGCTGGTTGCATTGATGGCGGGCATTTCTGAACGGTATTGGCGGCGTTTGCGGACGCTCCAGAACAGCCCTCCCAGTGACCCGACGAAACCGTAACCCAACGCCAGCCACAGGTGCTGCCAGTTGAACGGCAGGTTGCCCAGGATGCGCCATGCGCCCGTAATTTCCGTTTTCCAGATGCCCGGCTCCAGCAGGATCACGCGGATGTATTCCCACAATGGGGTCGCACGGGCAAACAATTGCTGTCTCAGCAATTCCTGGCGGGTTTTGCGCGCCGAATCCAGCAAGGTGGTGGCCTGCAAACTGAGCAGGCGGCATTGGGACAAAGTCTTGTCGTTCTGTTGTTGTTGGGTTGCCAGTTCCCCACGCTTGCGTTTGACATCCGCATCTTCTTCGGGAGCCGCTTTCCCCAAACTGTCAATGGCTTGCTGGGTCTGTGTTTGCTTTTGTTCGTACTGGCTGACGCAGGCTTGGGCGGTTTGCCCCAGGCTCGTCATGGTGGGTGTCAGGCTGTCCAGGCGGGTCATGTCCAACCCCGGCTGCTGGAAGGTTTTGTCCACGGCGTCCAGTTGTGTGTCCAGGCTGTCCAAGGCTTCCGCAGAAAAGTCATCTGCCGCCGCCAGCAACGGTGTTGCCAGGCAAGCCAGCAGCAGGAAAGTATGCAATAGGCACCCGTCAAAGAGGGCTTTGTTCCGCATCAAATCCATGCTTCACATCCTCTTGGCCGAGAGCGTGAAATCGTNCCGGTACAGGAGCATGTCGCGCCCAGGAGCCCATCCCGGCTCTTCGCCGCCAAAGAAAACTGAGAACAGGAAACGCTCGATCTTGAGGCCGTTGCCCAGCCGGAAGCGCAGGCCGTCTTTATGCAGCGCCTCCTTGCCATCCAGCCAGGTGGTGATCATGCCGTCGCGTTTGCCAGGGGTATTGAGGCGCACGAAGGTTTTGACCTGATGCCACTGGTCTTTTGCCAATGGGGGNNCGTCCCATGCGAAAAAATCGCCATAATTGCCGGGTTGATCCATATGGTAAACATATTGCCCCGCCTTGCCGCCTTTCACCCACATTGCCCGCACGCTCCAGCCATCATGGCCGTCAGGTTTGCCGCCGCCGGTGCGGGGATTGAAGCTGCCGATGCCGGGCAATTTGCCGCCCTGCACGAAATCAAAGTTCGCCGGAAACTTGAACCAGTAGGCGTAGTACAGGCTGTCGAGTTGTGCGCCGATATGCGGCTTCCAGTTGGCGCAAGTTTTCTCATCATTGCAGCCGGACGCGCCTTTGGGAAGCCTGATGCGCAGGGAACCGCCCTGGCCGTTGCGGGCTTCCGTGCCGTTGACGACGGCGACATTGTTCAGGCNCATGCTCCAGCCGGGGCAGTTCCAGTCGTGGAAATAATCCTTTTCGCGGTAGGTAGGGCTGGTNNCATGGTCAAAGCTGATACGGATGGGTTTGCCAGAGGTGAGCGGGGTGGCGCCGGTGCAATAGGCGTTCAGGTGAAAAGCCTGGTAATAAAGGTTTTCACCTGCCTGGGCGGGCGGGTTTCCCGGAGCCTTGAGGTTGTTCAGGTAAGTCCAGACCGGATGGTTGGCAGGTGGTTCGGGGTTGCCATTGTACAGCACCAGCACTTTGTCCCACTGCCTGTTGTGGGNGTTCCATTGCAGTTTGGCCGCCATTTCGAAGGGTTGCTGCGGATTGTTGGTGGCGATGACGCGCACATCTTGTGGTGCTGCGAGTGCAGCGGTGGACAGCAGGGTGGCGAGACACAAGGTCAAAAGGATATGTTTGTTCATGGGGGCAGTATAACGGCTTGGGAGTCCGGCTCACCTCTCGGCCATGCGGCAAGGGCATGCGATTGGTTTCTGCTTTCGCAAAAACTGCCGCTCTGTGCTAGGATGCGCCCGCATGATTGTGACTCACAAGGATGCAAATTCTCCTCATATGGCACGATATGTCTTTATCACTGGCGGTGTGGTTTCCTCCCTCGGAAAAGGCATCGCCGCCGCCTCNCTCGGCGCTATCCTCGAAGCGCGCGGCCTCAAGGTCACCATGATGAAACTNGACCCCTACATCAACGTCGACCCCGGCACCATGAGCCCCTTCCAGCACGGCGAAGTCTTCGTGACGGAAGACGGTGCGGAAACTGACCTTGACCTGGGGCATTACGAACGTTTCGTCGGCTTCAAGGCTACCCGGCTGAACAATTTCACGACCGGGCGGATTTATGAAAACGTCATCCGCAAGGAACGCAAAGGCGAATACTTGGGAGCCACCGTGCAGGTGATCCCGCACATTACCGATGAAATCAAACGCTGTGTGCGCGCTGGTGCGGCTGGCGCTGACATCGCCATGGTCGAAATCGGCGGCACGGTCGGCGACATCGAGGCGATGCCGTTTTTGGAGGCCATCCGCCAGATGGGGGTGGAGGATGGCAGGCAGAACACCCTGTTCATCCATCTGACCTTGCTGCCCTATGTGGCGGCGGCGGGCGAGCTCAAGACCAAGCCGACCCAGCACTCGGTCAAGGAATTGCGCTCCATCGGCGTCCAGCCTGACATCCTGCTATGCCGCAGCGAACGCCAATTGCCGGAAAATGAGCGCAAGAAAATCGCCCTGTTCACCAATGTGGATGAACGCGCAGTCATTTCGGTGCTGGACGTCGACAATATTTACAAGGTGCCATTGTGGCTGCATGCACAGAAGCTTGACCGCATTGTCGCGGAAAAGCTTGGCTTGGCCGACCTGCCGGAAGCCGACCTGTCCGACTGGAAAAATGTCGTCAGCGCCATGGAGTTCCCGGAAGCGGAAATCACGGTCGCCATGGTAGGCAAATATGTCGACCTGACCGAATCCTACAAATCACTGAACGAAGCGTTGACCCACGCGGGTATCCAGACCCACACCAAGGTCAGAATCCGTTACATTGACTCGGAAAAACTGGAATCGGCTGATGAACTGGCGCTGGAGGCGCTGCATACCGCTGATGCCGTCCTGGTGCCGGGCGGCTTCGGCAAGCGTGGGGTGGAAGGCAAAGTCCGCGCCGTGCAGTATGCGCGTGAAAACCGGATTCCCTATCTCGGCATTTGCCTGGGTATGCAGGTGGCGGTGATCGAATTCGCCCGCCATTGCGCCGGGCTGGCGAATGCGCACAGCACCGAGTTTTTCCCCGGCACGCCAGACCCGGTGATCGGCCTGATTACCGAATGGCAGACCGAAGACGGCAAGATCGAAAAGCGCTCACAGAATTCCGATTTGGGCGGCACCATGCGCCTTGGTGGGCAACCTTGCCTGCTGCAAGCGGGGTCACTGGCGCGCGCGACCTACGGTTCCGAGCAAATTATCGAGCGTCACCGTCACCGCTACGAGTTCAACAACCATTACCGCGAGATTCTCAGCCAGCATGGATTGGTGTTGTCAGGCTCCTCCATCGATGGCAATCTGGTGGAAATGGTGGAGCTGAAAGACCATCCGTGGTTTTTGGCTTGCCAGTTCCATCCGGAATTTACGTCGCGCCCACGGCAGGGGCATCCGCTGTTCAGCGGCTTCATCCGGGCGGCGCGCCGTTACCATGANTGTGAAAACCGGAGGTTGAACATGCAGTTGTGCGGATTTGAAGCGGGGCTGGAGCAGCCGTTTTTCCTGATCTGTGGCTGCGCCATCGAGACGGAAAAACTGGCGATGGAAACAGCAGCGCAATTGAAAGGCATTACCAGCAGGTTGGGTATCCCTTTCATCTACAAATCGTCATTCGACAAGGCTAACCGCTCCTCGCACGCCAGTGCGCGCGGCGTCGGCTTGGAAGCTGGCCTGCGCATCCTCGAAAAGGTCAGGCATGAAATCGGTGTGCCGGTATTGACCGATGTGCACGAAGACACGCCGATGGATGAAGTCGCCAGTGTGGTGGACGTCTTGCAGACACCCGCCTTNTTGTGCCGCCAGACCAACTTCATCCAAAACGTGGCGCGGGCGGGCAAGCCGGTGAATATCAAGAAAGGCCAGTTCCTGGCACCGTGGGACATGGGTAACGTGGTGGAAAAAGCGCGCGCCGTCGGCAATCAGCAGATCATGGTGTGTGAACGTGGCTACACTTTCGGCTACAATAATCTTGTCTCCGATATGCGCGGACTGGCGATCATGCGTGAAACCGGCTGCCCGGTGGTGTTTGACGCCACCCACTCGGTGCAGTTGCCGGGCGGGCAGGGCAGTTGCTCCGGCGGACAACGTGAACATGTGCCAGTGCTGGCGCGTGCGGCGGTGGCGGTGGGTGTCGCCGGGTTGTTTATTGAGTCGCACCCTGACCCTGCCAACGCCCTGAGTGACAGNCCGAATTCCTGGCCGCTGGATCGGTTGGAAGAGTTGTTGGAAACCTTGCTGGCGCTGGATCAGGTCGTCAAGGCGCAAAAGTTGCTAGAGAACACCTTGTAAGTTTACCGGGAAAATTGAAATGTCTGAAATCAAAGCAGTAAAAGCGCGTGAAATCGTTGATTCACGCGGCAACCCGACCGTGGAAGCGGATGTCATCCTCGCTAGTGGGGCAATGGGACGCGCTGCCGTACCTTCCGGCGCTTCCACCGGCTCCCGCGAGGCCATTGAATTGCGGGATGGTGGTGCACGTTATTTGGGTAAGGGCGTGCTGAATGCAGTCGCCAACGTCAACGGTGAAATTGCCAAGGTGGTCATTGGCAAGGATGCGGCCGACCAAGCTGGCGTTGACCGCGCCATGATCGAACTGGATGGGACTGACAATAAGGCNCGTCTGGGTGCCAATGCGCTGCTGGCGGTGTCGATGGCGACTGCCCATGCTGCCGCCAACGAGCAAGGGGTGCCGTTGTACCAGTATCTAGGCAATGCTGATGCCTACAAGCTGCCGGTGCCGATGATGAACATCATCAATGGTGGCGCGCATGCTGACAACAGTGTGGATATGCAGGAATTTATGATCCTGCCGGTGGGTGCCGCCAGCATGGCGGATGCTGTCCGTTATGGCGCGGAAGTTTTCCACAATCTGAAGTCCGTCCTGAANAAACGCGGCCTGAATACGGCTGTCGGTGATGAAGGTGGTTTTGCCCCTGACTTGTCTTCCAATGAGCAAGCAATCGAGGTCATCCTGGAGGCCATTGACAAGGCTGGCTTCAAGGCCGGGCAGGACATCTGGCTGGGTCTGGACGTGGCCAGTTCCGAGTTCTACCAGGACGGCAAATACCTGCTGGAATCCGAAGGCAAAAGCTTTTCCGCTGAAGAGTTCACTTCCTATCTGGAAAACTGGGTCAACCAGTATCCGATCCTGACCATCGAAGACGCGATGGCGGAAGGCGACTGGGCTGGGTGGGCGCACTTGACCAGCGTGCTGGGCAAGCGTATCCAGTTGGTGGGCGATGATTTGTTTGTCACCAACACCAAAATTTTGCAGGAAGGCATCGACAAGGGCATCGCCAATTCCATCCTGATCAAAGTCAACCAGATCGGCACCCTGACCGAGACATTGGCAGCGATCAATATGGCGCACCAGGCAGGCTATACTTCCGTGATTTCCCACCGTTCCGGTGAAACGGAAGATGCCACCATCGCCGATCTGGCGGTTGCGACCAGCGCAGGCCAGATCAAGACGGGTTCCCTGTCGCGTTCTGACCGTATCGCCAAGTACAACCAATTGCTGCGCATTGCGGAAATGCTGGGCGGTAAAGGCGTTTACGCAGGGAAATCAGCGTTCAAACAACTGGCCTGATAACCTTTCCAGGTAGATATGCTATCCTCTTATGGCGGGCTTGTCCCGCCATATTTATTTCTGAAAAACCTGAACATGAGCATGACACGCATATTATTTCTGGTCTTGGGGTTGGTGGCGCTAGGGTTGTTTGTACGCCTGTGGGTTGGGTCGGGCAGTTATTCCGACATACAGAACCTGGAACAGAAAATTGACCAGCAGAACGCCGCCAATGATGAGCAGGCGGAGCTTAAACGCAAATTGCAAAGTGATGTCGTCAGCCTAAGCAAAGGTGATGCGTCGGTTGAAGAGCATGCCCGTAGCGAATTGGGTATGATCCGGCAGGGGGAAACATTTTATCAGGTCATTTTGAAATCGGATCCCACCCCGATGCCCGGATTGACGCCCCCGTCAAGGATGGCTACCACATGTTGAGTAAGGTTTGGGTTGTCATTCCCGCGGCAGGCGTCGGCGCGCGGATGCAGGCGGATAGGCCNAAACAATATTTGCCCCTGGCGGGCAAAACAGTGATTGAGCATACACTGGCTTGTTTTGCCGGGCATCCTGCCATAGCGGGCATTGTCGTGGTGGTCAGCGCACAAGACCCGTTTTGGCCACAATTGCCAGTCAAAGAAATGCCCATATTTACCGCAATTGGTGGGAAAGAGCGGGCAGACTCGGTGCTGAATGGGTTGAATTATCTCACCGAACAATTGCAGGCAGCAGAGAGCGTGAATGTGCTGGTGCATGACGCCGCCCGACCCTGCCTGAGCCGTGATGACCTTGACAGACTACTGGCGGCTGGCGCGGATGAAAGCGCGGGAGCAATCCTGGCGATTCCAGTACGGGATACAATGAAACGCGCGGGAACNAACTTTTCCCCACATATTTCCCATACAGAAAACCGTGAGGGTTTGTGGCATGCATTGACGCCGCAGATGGCGCGGCTAGGCGTATTGCGCACCGCCTTGACAGACGCCTTGCGCAAGGGGTCATCNATTACCGATGAAGCATCCGCACTGGAGCAGTCAGGGTTGCATCCGCTGCTGGTGGAAGGCGACGCCCGCAATATCAAGATTACCCGTCCCGCTGACCTGGCGTTGGCGGAGTTTTTCTGGTTGCCTGAAATGAAAAACCCCGCTTGCGCGGGGCTCCCCTTCCTGATGGAGCCAGCGCTTTTAGCGCTGCTGCCATCTCACCGACTCAGCTGAGAAGCTTACCTCTCTTTGGCGGCTATTCTCAAGTATAAAAGAGTCGTTATGAGAGCTAATTTAGTTTTATTAATTTTTCTTATCAAGAAGGTGAATCCAGTGGACAACCGGTATTTTACTGGTTTCCTGCAAATGGGTCTGGCAGCCGATATTGGCGGTGACAATCATTTCCGGCTGATGCTGAGTCAAGTTGGCTAGTTTGTTGCTACGCAATTGCCGGGAAATTTCCGGTTGCAGGATGGAGTAAGTGCCTGCAGAGCCGCAACACAAGTGCTCATCAGCCACCGGAACCAGCACGTAGCCACAATCGGTCAGGATGTTTTCCACCACGCCACGGATTTTCTGGCCATGCTGGAGCGTGCAGGGCGGATGCCAAGCAATGCGTTCAGGTTGGGCGGAAGCGAGCCGCTGGTATTTTTCCTGTGCGATGACTTCGGCGATGTCCCTGCACAAGTTGGAGATACGTTCGGCTTTAATGGAATATTCCAGGTCGCCGCGCAGGTGATACTTGTATTCTTTGACCATGACACCACAGCCGCTGGCGGTGGTGATGATGGCTTCCGCGCCATTGGCAATGTAAGGCCACCAGGCGTCGATGTTGCGCCGCATGTAATCCAGCGCTTCCTCGGGCGCGCCCAGATGCTGGCTGACAGCGCCGCAGCAGCCAGCTTTGGGGGCAGTGATCAAACTGATGCCGAGCTTATCCAGCACCCGGGCGGTGGCGGCATTGATGTCAGGGGAAAGGGAGGGCTGGACGCAGCCTTCCAACACCAGCATCCGACGGCCATGATGGCTTTTTGGCCACTCACCCGCCGGACGCGATGCAGTGATTTTGCCTGCCACAGTGTCCGGCAACATAGGCTTGAAAGCACGCCCCAGTTTCAGGCCAAGGTTGAACAAGCCAGATTTTGGCAGGTATTTGCGCAGCCGTTTGCGCATGGATTGGTCGGCACGGTCGCGGCCAGTATGTTCTTCGGCCAAATGGCGGCCTATATCGAGCAGTTTGCTGTATTCCACTCCGGACGGGCAGGTGGTTTCACAACTACGGCATAACAGGCAGCGGTCAAGATGTTGCAAAGTTTTGCGGCCGCTGTCCGGTGCATTTTCCAACTGGCCTTCCATCAATTGCTTGATCAGGTAGATGCGCCCACGAGNGCCATCGTTCTCATCACCCAGCAATTGGTAGGTGGGGCAGGTGGCGTTGCAGAAACCACAATGGACGCAGCGGCGCAGGATTGCCTCCGCTGTTTTGCCCT
This sequence comes from Candidatus Thiothrix singaporensis, assembly GCA_013693955.1. Taxonomy (GTDB): domain Bacteria; phylum Pseudomonadota; class Gammaproteobacteria; order Thiotrichales; family Thiotrichaceae; genus Thiothrix; species Thiothrix singaporensis. The sequence goes on from CP059265.1 coordinate 1,091,073, forward strand.
CCGCAGTTTGCCGTAGTGAGCTAAGTATCCGGGTTTGCATTACCAATCCTTGTACATGCGGCCTGGGTTGAAAATCCCATGTGGATCCATTGCCCGTTTCAACCGTTGCTGGACGGCCAGCAGGTTGCCGGGCAGCGGATGAAACGGGTTGACGCCAGGCAGGCTGCCCCGGTACAGGGTGGCGTGGCCATTGCCTTTTGCGCAATGTTGCGGATCAGGTTGGTTGGGATGTTGGTGTAAATCCAGCGCTGGGAGCCTCCCCATTCAATGAGTGAATTCCCTTCCAGCCGACTGACGACGCTGGTGGCGGGCGGGAAGGAGAGCCGCCATAACGGGCGGTCGTATTGCTGGAAAAATTCGTGGGTCTGGTTGCGCAACGCCATCCAGAACTGGTCAGGATTGTTGAGCGGGTCACCGCCGATCTTGCGGTGGGAGGCGAAAACGTGGCTGGGTTCGCCACTTAGGCGCAGGTACAGGCAGCCGTCGAAATAGCAAGTGGCGCTCAATGGGAAGGTGGAGCGGCGCATGGTCGTGGTCAGCTCATAGGCTTCCTGGTCAGGCATTTCCAGCGTCAGGGTCAGTTCTGTGGCTGGGCGCGGCAGGACTTTCAGGGAAACTTCCAGGATCAGGCCAAGCGTTCCCATGGAGCCGGACAGCAGGCGGGAAATGTCGTATCCGGCGACATTTTTCATGACTTGCCCACCGAAAGCGGCGGTCTTGCCGTAGCCGGTCACAATCCTGGCACCCAGCACATGGTCACGGGTGGCACCGCGCCAAGCGCGTCCGGGCCAGACAGGCCAGCTGCGACTACGCCGCCGATGGTGGATTCCGGCCGAAACAGGGCGGCTCAAATGCCAGCATCTGCCCGTTGGCAGCCAGCAGCGCTTCAATGTCTTGCAATCGCGTGCCTGAGCGGGCGGTGATGCACAGCTCAGAAGGTTCATAGGCGATGACGCCAGTGTGTGACGCCGTGCTTAACAGTTTGCCGTTGGCGGGGTTGCCATAAAAGCTTTGCTGCCGCCGCCCACAATGTTGAGGGACTCTTGTGCAGCAATGCCTGCTGCGACCTGTTCTTGCAATATTGGGGTTATGTCGTTGTCTGCGATCATGTCAAGTCCGGGTCAGTATCTTGGAAGTTCCGGATGGGAAAGCTGCCCATGATGCACATGCATGGCACCAAGCTCCGCACAGCGGTGTAGGGTAGGGACAGCCTTGCCAGGGTTCAGCAATTCATCAGGGTCGAATGCGCGTTTGACGGCGTGAAAAACTTCCAGCTCCGCCTCGCCAAATTGTACGCACATGGAATCCAGTTTTTCATGGCCAACCCCGTGTTCACCCGTAATGGAGCCGCCAACTTTAACACATAACGCCAGGATATCTGCGCCAAAACGTTCGGCTTTTTCCAGCTCGCCGGGGCGGTTGGCGTCATACAGGATCAGTGGGTGCAGGTTACCGTCGCCAGCGTGGAAGACATTGGCGACACCAAGCGCGTATTGCTGGGAAAATTCATTGATTTNTTGCAAAACCTCCGCCAAATGTTTGCGTGGGATGGTGCCATCCATGCAGTAGTAATCGGNGGAAATACGTCCTACCGCAGGAAAGGCGGACTTGCGGCCTGCCCACAGACGCCGTTCAGTGGCGGTTTTGGCGACATGGACATTACCGGCATGATGTTTTTTCAGGATGGCCGTGACCTTGGCTGTCTGCTCGCTGACTTCATCCTCGCCGCCGTCGAGTTCACACAGCAAAATGGNCCCAGCTTCCAACGGGTAGCCTGCGTGAATGAAATCCTCAGCAGCGCGGATGGCGGGGTTGTCCATCATTTCCAGCCCGGCGGGGATGATGCCCCGGCTGATGATGGCGGCCACGGCATCGCCTGCATCGTTCACCTTGTCAAAGGCTGCCATCAGCACCTGCACCGTTTCCGGCTTGACCGTCAGCCTTACCAGAACCTCGACCACAATGCCCAGCATGCCTTCAGATCCGGTCAGCAATGCCATCAGGTCATAACCAGGGGTGTCCAGGCGGTCACTGCCAATGGTCATCAGTTCGCCATCGATGGTGATCAGCTTGATTTCCAGCACGTTATGCACGGTCAGGCCGTACTTTAGGCAATGGACGCCACCGGAGTTTTCCGCCACGTTGCCGCCAATCGAACAGGCGATTTGGGAGGAAGGGTCTGGCGCGTAGAACAGCCCAAGATGGTCAACCGCCTGGCTGATGGCAAGGTTGCGCACACCGGGTTGGACACGGGCGGTCAGGTTGTCCGTATCAATTGCCAGAATCTGGTTGAAGCGGGCGAGGCTGAGGATGATGCCGTCCTCATGGGGTAGCGCGCCGCCGGAAAGCCCGGTTCCCGCCCNCCGTGCGACGACGGGGATTTTGAGGCGGTTGCAGATTTTGACGGTCAGCTGCACCTGTTCAATGGTGGTCGGCAGCACGACGGCCAGCGGCACATGCCGGTAGGCGGTCAGGCCATCGCATTCATACGGACGTAAATCTTCCCGGGCGGTCAGGATGGCGTTTGGGGGCAGAATGTCCGCGAGGTGCTGGAGCAACTGCTGTTTCTGATCGGGGATGTTTTCACTAATATCCTTGCCTTGTTGTAAAGTGGAGGTAATGTAGCGTGTTTCCAACAGGATTTTTAAATTTTAGTTTAATCATTGAGGAAATGGGATGTATCAGATAGGTGGGATATTGCTGGGTGGGGCAATAGGCGCATTGTTGCGGTTTTTGGTGGCGAATGGCGTGTACCAATGGCTGGGGCGTTCATTCCCTTTCGGGACGTTGGCAGTGAATGTTGTTGGCTCATTTTTCATCGGATTGTTGACGATCTACTTTGTGGAACGGGAATTGCTGACATCCGTCCTGAGCCGGGGGCTGATTGTGGGGATGCTGGGCGCATTCACCACGTTTTCCACCTTTTCACTGGATACGTTCGACCTGCTCCAGGAAGGGCGGCTCTGGGGAGCGGTGCTGAATGCCGGGTTGAATGTGGGGTTGTGCTTGTTGGCGGTGTGGTTGGGAGTGCAGGCAGGACGATCCATCTGATGGGGTGTTTCCTGTCTGCTTGGTAGTCTGTGGTTCTTGGGGAGTTGCAGGGCGCGCAAGTCAGTGTCCACTTTTATGAGGCCAGCCAGCAGGATGCCCCAGCGCCTCCAGCTCCGTCAGTGGCCAGCGCGGGCGCGCAGTGATGACTGCGGCTTCCTGTGCCCCGGCCTGCAAACGCAGTGCGCCCGTATATGCAATCATCGCGCCGTTGTCGGTGCAAAACGCCAGCCGTGGGANAAATACGTCCGCATCCAGCTCTGCCAGCCGTTCCCGCAGCCGTCGGTTCGCGCCGACACCGCCTGCGACCACTAGCCGCTGGCGTCCGGCCTGTTCCAGCGCCCGTCGGCACTTGATGAACAGCGTGTCCACCACCGCTTCTTCAAATGCCCGCGCAATATCCGCTTTGTCCTGCTCCGTCTGGTTGGAATTCTGCCAGGTGGTCAGGGAAAACGTTTTCAGTCCGCTGAAACTGAAATCACAGCCTGGGCGATCCACCATCGGGCGCGGGAACTTGTAAGCGCCCGCACGCCCCTGTTCCGCCAGCTTCGCCAGCANACTACCGCCGGGGTAGCCCAGCCCCATCAGCTTGGCGGTCTTGTCAAACGCTTCCCCAGCGGCGTCATCCACGCTTTCGCCCAGGATGCGGTATTCGCCGATTCTTGGCACATCCACCAGCAGGGTGTGCCCACCCGACACCAGCAGCGCCACGAACGGGAGTTGCGGCGGGTTTTCCTCCAGCATTGGTGCCAGCAAGTGCCCTTCCATGTGATGCACACCGACTGCCGGAATGTTCAGCCNCCACGCCAGGGAGCGCGCAATCGACGCGCCTGTCATCAGTGCCCCGATCAGCCCTACTCNGGCGGTGTAGGCAATGCCGTCAATCGCGGACAGGCTCAAGGCGGCGTCTGCCAGCGTTTCGCGCAGCAGCGGCAACACGCGGCGGATATGGTCGCGCGAAGCCAGTTCCGGCACTACGCCACCGTATTCGGCGTGCATCGCTATCTGGCTGAACAGGCGGTGCGCCAATAGCCCGTGTGCGGTGTCATAAATGGCTACGCCGGTTTCGTCGCAGGACGTTTCAATTCCAAGAACGCGCATGATCTTCTCAGGTTGGTCTGGGGTAAACAGGATGAACGGCAGTATATATGCTAGAGTCCCACCCTGACAAAACAAGCTGGATATTGAACATGCGCCTATTCCTGATTCGGTTAACGGCTCTTCTGCTGTTATTGCAGACGCCTGCAATTTGGGCNAAAGACCGGCTGATCATTCTGGCCGGACAGTCCAACATGATGGGGCGCGGCAAGGTGCATGAATTGCCTGCGGAGTATAAAAGCACCCCGGCCAACGTCACATTTTTCTATCANGGCCGCGAACACCCGCTGGCGAAATTTGCTTGGTTTGGCTCNGAAGTCAGTTTCGCCCATGAGGTGGCGCGCGCGTTCCCCAACGACCATTTCATTCTGGTCAAACAGGCGGCGTCCGGTAGCCTGATCCAGCAATGGCAACCGGGGCAGGGTTTGTACAACGCGTTGTTGCGGCAGGTTGGTTTCGCCACCCAAGAGGAAAACGCCGGGAAAGTGGATGCGATCTTGTGGATGCAGGGTGAAAGCGACGCGCAAAGCAGCGCCAATGTTGCCAACCAGTATGGAAGCCGTTTCAACACCTTGGTGACTGGCTTGCGCAAGGATTTGCAGTCCCCCGACAGCCTGTTCATCTACGGCCAGATCAGCCTGGAGCACCCGCAACACACGGACTCCATTGCATCAGTGCGGGATCAGCAGCAGGCCGCGCAATCCCAACTGCCTAAAGCTGTGATGGTGGACACCGATGGGCTTGGCAAACTGAATGACGGCATCCACTTCAACGCCGCTGGCCAGATCGAACTGGGCAAACGCTTTGCCAAAGCCTACCTCCAGCACAGCCACTAGATTGGCGCTGGATTCCACTCCCGATTTCACATACGATGATGCGCCACAACCAGAACATACTCCGCACACAGTTGAGTACACCACCAAGGGAGTAGAAGTCCATGAGCATCATCAAGCAGGATGACCTGATCGCCAGCGTAGCCGATGCGCTGCAATTCATATCCTATTACCATCCGGTCGACTTCATTGAGGCCATGCACAAGGCGTGGCAACGGGAGGAGTCTCCGGCGGCGAAAGACTCCATCGCGCAGATTCTGGTGAACTCGCGCATGTGCGCCGAAGGTCACCGCCCGATTTGTCAGGACACCGGCATCGTCACCGTGTTCGTCAAGGTCGGCATGAATGTGCAGTGGGAAGGCGACATGAGCCTGACCGACATGATCAACGAAGGCGTGCGCCGCGCCTATCTGCAGCCGGACAATGTGTTGCGCGCCTCCATCCTCGCCGACCCCGCGGGTGCGCGCAAAAACACCCGTGACAACACCCCGGCGGTTATCCACTATGAAATCGTTCCCGGCGACAAGGTGAGCTTCGATGTGGCGGCCAAAGGTGGCGGCTCCGAAAACAAGTCCAAGATGGTCATGCTGAACCCTTCTGACAGCATCGTCGACTGGGTGTTGAAAACCGTCCCCACCATGGGTGCTGGCTGGTGCCCACCGGGCATGCTCGGCATTGGTATTGGTGGCACGGCGGAAAAAGCCGCGGTGTTGGCCAAGGAAGTGCTGATGGAGCCGGTCGACATCCAGGAGCTGATGGCGCGCGGCNNGCAGAACCGTATTGAGGAACTGCGGCTGGAGCTGTACGAAAAGGTCAATAACCTGGGGTTGGGCGCGCAAGGTCTGGGCGGCCTCACCACGGTGCTGGATGTGAAGATCAAGGATTACCCCACCCACGCCGCCTCGTTGCCGGTCTGCATGATCCCCAACTGCGCTGCGACCCGCCATACGCACTTTGTGCTGGATGGCTCTGGNCCGGCGCTGCAAACCCCGCCGGACATCGCCAACTGGCCAGAAATTTCGCTGGCGGGCGGCGCGCAAGCCACCCGCATCAATCTCGACACGATCACGCCGGAAGAGGTGCGCAAGCTCAAGCCGGGTGAAACTGTGTTGCTGTCCGGCAAAATGCTGACCGGGCGCGACGCTGCCCACAAGCGCATGGTCGACATGCTCAACAAGGGCGAAAAATTGCCGGTCGACCTGAAAGGGCGCTTCATCTACTACGTCGGNCCGGTTGATCCGGTGCGTGATGAGGTGGTAGGTCCNGCAGGCTCGACCACGTCCACCCGCATGGACAAATTCACCCGCCAGATTCTGGCTGAAACCGGCCTGCTGGGCATGATCGGCAAATCCGAGCGCGGNCTGACGGCGATTGAGGCCATCAAGGAGTTCGGTGCGGTCTACCTGATGGCGGTGGGCGGCGCGGCTTATCTGGTGTCCAAGGCGATCACCCATGCGCAAGTGCTGGCGTTCCCGGAACTGGGCATGGAGGCGGTCTACGAATTCGAGGTCAAGGACATGCCGGTGACGGTCGCTGTCGACAGCCAAGGTGAATCCGTCCATACCACCGGNCTGGCGCAGTGGAANAAGATCATCGACGCCCGTACCCATAACGCTTGAAACATTATAAGGCGCGCTGGCCGCGCCCTTTTCAGGGACGCAGCCATTGCGGGGGCTTACTCCTTGGGGCGATCTCTTCGCCAGTCAGTGACTTCATTCTTGTTTTTGCTACAACTAGCCAATTTTTCNNTGAGGCTNNACAACCTTTGAGCAGCGACCGTATCTACCGCATTTCCTTTGTCAATCAGGATAAGGTCTACGAAATTTTCGCCAAGCAGGTCTACGAGTCCGACCTGTATGGTTTTGTCGTGGTGGAAGAACTGGTTTTCGGCACCCAAAGCACCGTGGTGATTGACCCGGGCGAGGAGCGCCTCAAGAACGAATTCGAGTCGGTCAAACGCAGTTTTATCCCCATCCATTCGGTGATCCGCATTGACGAAGTGGAGCATCCCGGCGTCAGCAAGATCCATTCCCTCGAAAACGGCGGCGCNGCCGGCAACGTCAGCCCATTTGCGCGCCCGGCCAAGAAAAAGATTAGACCAGCCTGTTCATGGTTTCCCCCTGCCGCCAGCTTGTGATGACTTCCGCAAGCTGGTTGACCAGTGTTTGCCGGGCTGTGCGGCTGGNCCAGGCAACGTGGGGCGTGACGATCAGGTTGGGCAGGGCGGCGCGCAGCAGCGGGGAATCCTCGTTGGGTGGCTCCTGCGCCAATACGTCAATCCCCGCACCGCCCAACCTGCCAGCCTGTAACGCTTCCAACAGGGCGGTTTCATCCACAATGCCGCCTCGGGCGGTGTTGATCAGGAGGCATTCTGGCTTTAGCCATTGCAGGCGTTCGGCATTGATCAGGTTGCGGGTGTCTGGTGTCAGCGGGCAATGCAGGCTGAGGACGTCGGCCTGCGCCAGCGCTTCTGCAAACGGGGTGCGTCCTTCCCGGGGCGGTTGGCTCGGGTGTTCGGCAATGATGATGTGCATGCCAACAGCTTGCGCCATCTGCGCGACCGCCTTGCCTAAGATGCCGTGGCCGATGAGGGTCAGGTTGCTGCCAGCGATTTCCGCCATTGGGTAATCCAGCAGGCAAAAATGTTGGCTGCGGCTCCAATCACCGTGTTGCAGGGCAGTCCGCCAGGCTGGCAGCTGGCGGCGTAGGGCGAAAATCAGCGCCATGACATGCTCTGCAACCGACTGGCTGGCGTAATCGCGGATATTGGTGACAGGAATGCCAAGCGCTTTGGCTGTATCCAGGTCGACATTGTTGGAGCCGGTCGCCGCGATGCACACTAGTTTGAGCTGCCCGGCCAGTGCGCGCAGCAGTGGCGCATCCAGCACCACCTTATTGCTGATCACGATGTCGGCATCGCCGATATTGCGTAAGCGTTCACCGGGGCGGGTATGGCCGCAGGCGCGCAATTCGCCACAAACGGTTTGCAGGCGGCTGAGGTCGAGATCACCACGGCTGGTGCTGTCCAGGTCAAGAAATACCGCTTTGTTCATGAGGCATCCTTTTTAATAATGACTGACAAGAGGCTTGTCTATGAGGTGCTTTTTAATAACTCTGCTATTATATCCCGATGATTTATAGAGTGTGGAACGGCGAATGAACCGCAGGTGGTTGCATTGGCTCCTGATCAGTATCCTGCTGGCGGCGGTTCTGTTTGGCTATACGCTGGTGCCGGATCGGGAGTTTGAGGCATGGAAGGATCGCTTCAGCCATCTTGCAGTAACTCAGGGAATTAGCGCGGAAACCGCCGCGAGNGCCTTGCGTGGCCTGTCGCCGGACAAAAAGGTGTTGCGTCTGGAAGCGCACCAGCCTGAGTTCACCAAGCCGATATGGGAATACCTGGAAACCGCCGTTTCGGATGGGCGCATTGCAACCGGCCAAAAGCTGCTGAACGAACAGGCACCGTTGCTGGAACGCATTTACCAGCAATTTGGCGTCCAGCCTGAATATTTGTTGGCGGTATGGGGCGTGGAGAGCAATTACGGCAAGAATACCGGCGGCTACAACATCATCCAGTCACTGGCGACCTTGGCCTATGCCGGTAGCGAAGACCGGCGTAATTTCTGGCAGGCGCAATTGTTGTCAGCGCTGCGGATTCTGGACGAAGGCGATATGTCGCTGGTGTCAATGCAAGGTTCGTGNGTAGGTGCGATCGGCCATACCCAATTCATCCCCACCACTTTTGAGGAATTTGCGGTCGATTTTGATGGCGACGGCAAACGTGATCTGGTCGGCAGCATTCCTGATGCGTTGGCCTCCACCGCCAATTATCTGGCGCATTCTGGCTGGGAGCGCGGCAAGCTTTGGGGCAGGGAAGTGCGTCTGCCCACCGGCTTCGACTGGTCGCGTGCTGATCCTGATTTCTGGCTGCCCGCCAACGCATGGGGACAGGATGCGTGGGTGACAGGGGCGGATGGTTCACCGGTAACGGATCCTGATCCTGCCTACATTTTCCTGCCAGCGGGGTATCGTGGNCTGGCGTTTCTGGCGTTCCACAATTTCAGCGTGATCCTGAAATACAACAATGCTGAAAATTATGCGTTGGCAGTCGGGCATTTGGGCGACCGTATCCGGGGGCGGGTACTGCTGGCTTCCTGGCCGCATGACGAACAGCCATTAAGCCTCACCCAGAAATCGGAGCTGCAAGAATTATTGACGGTCGCGGGTTATAGCACGGAAGGCGTGGATGGCAGGATCGGNCCCAACACCCGTTCCGCGTTGCGCCGGTGGCAGCTGGACGCCGGTTTTCCGGCGGATGGCTTTGCGACATTGGAATACCTGGATGTGCTACGGCAGGAGGTGCAGACGAATTCACTGCCCAAACCGTCCGTTGCCCCTGCCGCCAACCTGGCTCCTGCTGGCGGAATGGGGCATTGACGGGGAGTGATCCCCGTCAACTTGCATCCATTGGTGGGGTTATTTCGCGTCAAACACGCTCTTGGCGGCAGCGAGGGCGACGCCGGATTGGATCGGTGCCTGCATATCAGACAACACGGCTTCCAGCGCGCCCAAGCAGTTGAGGACGTTGGTCTGGTTGCTGGCGGAACCCATCAGGCCGATACGCCAGATTTTCCCTGCCAACGCGCCCAGGCCTGAGCCGATTTCAAGGTTATAGCGTTTCAGCAGCTCGGCGCGCACGGCCGCTTCATCCACGCCTGCTGGTACGGCAATGGCGTTGAGCTGCGGCAGGCGGTAAGGTTCCTCCACCACAAACTGCAAGCCCATGGCCTCAATCCCGGCCTNTAGCGCCAAATGGTTGTGGGCGTGGCGCGCCCAGGCATTTTCCAGGCCTTCTTCCTGCAACATCAGCAGCGCCTCGTGGAACGCATACAGGGTGTTGATGGGGGCAGTATGATGGTAAGCGCGTTTGGCCCNACCGTTCCAGTAGCCCATCACCAGGCTCATGTCCATAAACCAGCTTTGCACCTTGCTGTTGCGGTTTTGAATGCGTTCGACCGCGCGCGGAANACTGACCGGCGCGATGCCAGGGACGCAGGACAGGCATTTCTGGGAGCCGGAATAAACCGCGTCGATTTCCCATGCGTCAACCTTGAGCGGAGAGCCGCCCAGCGATGTGACCGCATCAACGATGGTCAGGCAATCATGCTCATGCGCCAGTTTGACCAGCGTTTGCGCGTCGGATTGCGTGCCGGTGGAGGTTTCCGCCTGTACGAAGGCCACGATTCTGGCGTCAGGGTGGGTGATGAGGGCATCTTCCAGTTTGTTGGGGTCGACCGGTTTGCCCCAGTCATCCATCACCATAACCGGCGTGGCGCCACAGCGTTCGACGTTTTCCTTCATGCGCCCGCCGAATACGCCGTTCTGACAGACGATGACCTTGTCGCCCGGCTCCACCAGATTGACAAAACAGGTTTCCATTCCTGCCGAACCTGGTGCGGAAACTGGCATGGTCAGCTCATTGCGGGTTTGGAAGGCGTATTGCAGCATGGCCTTGAGTTCGTCCATCATGCTGACGAACGCTGGGTCAAGGTGGCCAATAGTGGGGCGCGCCATAGCTTCCAGCACACGCGGGCTGACATCGGAAGNGCTACCCATCAGGGTACGGACAGGCGGATGAAATGATTTTGCAGTCATGTGGTTAGATTCTCTTTATGTCGGCAAGCCAGGAATAATACTACGGAAAATGGCAGGCCAGAAGGCCTAGTAGTTTTATCAGGATTGGTTTCCATCCTGAATCTTGCGCAATTCCTGTTCACAAAGGGTTTTCAGCAGCGCCAGCGCATCGTTCAGCAGTGCACCGCGCACCTGCTGCAACTGCTGGTTGATGTGGCGGCGGCCTGCATCCAGCCAACGCCCCCAGGTTTCCTGCGCGTGGCTGTCCTGCCAGTCGTGGGTGTTGGCAGGTTGGTAAACCAGTTTGTCGAGGCGCAACAGGTCGTAGATATTCACCCATTCGCCTTCCACCCGCAGCATCAGGGTCGGGTTGAACAGGTAGTGCCCGTGCTTGAGGCGGTAGAACAGTCTGCGGTTGTAGGGGTCACGTCCGTACATCTCGTTTCTGGCCAAGGCGCTGGAAATATACGCGCGCTGTTTGCGTTGCGGCGGCAGCGCTTCTGCGGGGAAGTGGGCGATGGCGTCGGCAATGTCTTGGCTGGAATAGGCCTTGCTCCACCACCTTCATTGGCAGCACCGGTAGAACAGCGCAATCATCAGGTTGAGGAGGAAAAACTCCATATGGCGGTTGTCCAGCTTTTGCAGCCTGCCATCGATCTGGATGCTGAGGCTGTCCGGCTCCAGGTGTTGGTAGAGCCCGGCGAGGTGCTGGCGGGCGTATTTCTCATCCTTGCTGGCTTGCCGCAGGGCGATCTGGAAAGCGTTGAAACCGTTATTGTCCACCAACCGGGTATTGGCGGCGTGTTCTGTCAGTTCTGCCACCAGTGGGACGTTGCCCAGCCAGGCCGCCACCATCAGTGGCGTCTGGTTGAACGGGTTGCGGAAATCCACGCCGAAATGGTTGATTTGATGGCGCAAAGCCAACGGGTTTTTGGCCATGTAGGGCAGGTGGTATTTTTGCTGAAGTTGCTTGAAGCCGTTGGCGGGATGACGCGCAGGCTTGAATCCGGCCAGCAGCAGTTCACGCAGGAAGTGGTGGTCTTCGTATGCCAGTGCGTACTCGAACAGGGTGAGGCGGGCTTNTTTGTCGCCTTGCAGGATGGCCTGCTGGTGCAGTTGGTCAAGGGCAGCGCCACTATAGACGAGCCAGTCCGGGGTTTGCTGTTGCAGGATTTCCTGGCGGATACGTTCTGCCTGTTCCTGTTTGCCCTGCAACTCAAGCCTGTGGGCTTCCAGCCGCCATTCCTNCCGGCTGGAAGCCTGGCTGTCGAGATTGAGCGTATCCAATGGGTCGCGCAGGTCAAGCAAATCCAGCAGGCGCTGTTTGGGGTTCGTTTCAATCCAGTACAAGTTGCGCACCGCGCGGGTCAGGGCGACGTACAGCGCGTTGATGTAGAACTTGTAGATTTCCAGCGACCTGTCGGTTTTGTCCTTGGCGCGCGCATAGCGTAGCCCTTGTTGCAGGTTTTCATGGCTGACGCCGGTGCTGATCTCACGGAAACGCCGCTCTTCATCGCTGAGGAAGTTGTAGAGGATGATATTGTCGTATTCCAGCCCCTTGGCTTCCTGGATTGAAAACACCAACGGGGTGTTGAAATGCCGTCGGGCAGCGGACTTTTGTTCCGCGTGCATGACCACCACGGCGAAGCGGGTGGAGGCGCGGGTTTTGGCGTCGAGTTCGCGGCGGATCGTGTCGCGGTCTTGTAGAAACAGCACTTCGCCCTGCACATGGCCGTTGCTGCGCACCAGATAATTGCTTTCACGGTCGATGGAGCCGAAGCGGGCGTTTTTCAGCAACAGTATGCGGTTGGCAAGCGCCGTCACCGGTGGCGAATTGCGGTAGTTGGTGTGCAGGATGCAGATCAGGCCGGTGTCCGCTTGCAATTCGCCATGGGTAAAGAACAGGCTTTTGAGTTTGCTCCAGGAAAAGAAATTGGGGTGGACGATTTGGTTGGAGTCGCCGCACAGCACAAAGCCGCTGGGGTTCCGCAGCGCTTGCAGGATCAGGTAGAGCTGGATATTGGTGAAATCCTGCACTTCGTCCACCACCACGAAATCATAACGTGGGCTGAGTTTCTTCAGGTACTGATGGCTGAGGATATTGCTGTCATACAGGCGTTGCTCCTGCAGGAAAGCCAGATAGCGGGTGAAGATGTCATACACCAGCGGGCGCTCTTCCGCCGGGAATATCGACTGCCGGACGCCGAGGTTGAGGTATTCCTCCCGTTGCAGGTAGGCGGCCTCGACCGACGAGCCGGTCAGCACCCCGTGGAATTCTTCGAACAGTTTATGCGCATCCTTGATGGCTAGGTGTGGCAAGCGGCCAAACCAGTTGGCGAAGTCACGGAAACTGACGGGTCTGCCGTTTGGTGCCTGGATGCTTTCCAGAAATTCCTCGAACGACAGGAAATCCACTTGCTGATGCGGGTTTTCGTATTGATGGGCGTAATACAGGTCGCGGGAATTGTTCACCAGATAAGATGACAACGTCACATACAGCACGTCACCGCGGCAGGCTTTGAGCTTTTCCAGGGTCAGGGCAGTTTTGCCGCTGCCTGCCGAGCCAATGATCACCAATGGCGGCTGCAGCGCAAAGACGGCCTGCTGGTTTTCGTCAAAGGAAATCACTTTGTCCAGCAGGTTGAAACGCCCGTGTTCCGCATTGACATAGGCCAGGGTGGGCAGGTCTTCCGGTGCTTCCTCCAGTGCTGGAATTTTGTCTTCATCCACGGTCACGCCGTGACGCAGGAAGCGTGAACCGGCGTAGTCATGGTTTTTCAGGTATTCCAGCACCAGGGCGTAGCGTTCGCCGTCATGACGGTAGAACGACAGCAACAGCCGGTCGCTGCGGTTGAGGCGGGCGCGGTAGAGGTTGTCGCCGATCTTTTTGACATCCGCGGATTTGAGGTCATCGGCCTCCATGAAACTGCGCCATTTGGCGAATCCATTGATGCTGTCGGGATCAAGTTCGTTGTAGAGCAGGATTTGCATGATTGGCCATTGTTGCGTAGGGGTGTTGCCTTGACTAATACGTTTGATCTATACAGCCAGCAAGGTTTGAATGCCCTAACGGTTGAACCTGTCCTATAGTTAGTATGCAGGCGCGCCTGTGCAACTTTTGGTTAACAATAAGGAACCCGCCATGCTTCGCCATACTCTGATAGGGCTTGTCACACTGCTTTTCATGTCAGCCGCAAACATTGTGTCCGCCACTCCGGCAGGGCGCGCGCAATTGCTGGCGGAGGCCAGAACCGGAGGTGACTATGCGTTTTCCCGCTGCCGTGACTTGAAGGGCAAGCCTTTTGACGGCACCGGCCAGCAGAAAAAGGTGCTGATCATCGGCGACAGTTATGCCTGTGATTTCCTCAATGCGGTGGATGAAAACGCCTACCTGCAAAACTACCAGGTGCGGTTGCGTTACATACCCTATGCCTGCCAGACCATCATNGGGGAAGGTGGCGCTGGGCTGATTGCCGCCAGGGACAAGGCGTTTTGCGCCGATTCTGGACANGCCGACAGCCTGGAACAGGCTCAAGCGCAGATACGGCAGGCGGATGTCATTATCTTTGCGTCGCGCTGGAAGCCAGAAGTCGCGCAGGCGCTGCCCGGGACGATCGCCCGGCTGGGCTTGAAGCCGCAACAGAAGGCCGTGGTGGTCGGCAATAAATTTTTCGGCAAAATTTCGCTACGGCAATACTTGCGGATGCCGGACAGCGAGCTGAAAACATTGGAAAACGAAGTCAACGTTGCGGAAGCCAAAACCCTCAACGCCGCATTGGCGCAGCAATTGGCTGGCACGGCGACCGAATTCATTGACCCTCATGCGCTGCTGTGCGGGGATGACGCCAGTTGCCCATTGTTCACCAGCGATCTGCAACTGATTTCCTATGACGGCAGGCATTTGACCAAAGGCGGGGCGCGCTACGTCGGCAAGGTGCTGTTCGAGCATTCTTCACTGGGTAAAATGTGAGGGTAAATCCTGATTTCCTGCATGACCTTTGCACCTGATTCATGCAGAATCTGCGGCTTTGAACCAAAGGTGAAAAGCCAATTGTATGAGCCGCTTGCTGCGTTCCGGCGCGACCATCAGCGCCATGACCATGATTTCCCGTGTGCTGGGCTTGCTGCGCGACATGATCGTCGCCCGCTATTTCCCGGTGGATGGGGCTACCGATGCCTTTTATGTCGCTTTCCGCATTCCCAACCTGTTGCGCCGCCTGTTCGCTGANGGGGCGTTTTCGCTGGCGTTCGTGCCGGTGCTGTCGGAATACAAGGAACAGCAGGATCGGGAAACCCTCAAGGATTTGCTGGATCATGTTGCGGGCTACCTGGGGCTGGTGTTGCTGGTGATCACGGTGGTCGGCGTGGTGGCGGCACCGGTGGTGATGTGGATNTTTGCGCCGGGGTTTGACGCCAAGCCGGACGCGCGCCCGGAATTGGCGGTGGAAATGCTGCGCATCACTTTTCCCTATATCCTGTTCATTTCACTGACGGCGTTTGTCAGCGGGATTCTCAACACCTTCCACAAGTTCGCCATCCCGGCGCTGACACCCGCTTTGCTGAACGTAGTGATGATCGCTGCGGCCATCTGGGGCGCGCCGTATTTCGGACAGCCGATCCTGGCGCTGGCCTGNGGGGTGTTTTTCGCTGGGGTGGCGCAACTGCTGTTCCAGTTGCCGACGCTGGCGCGGCTGGGGTTACTGCCGCGTTTCCGCATCCGCCGCGGGCATCAGGGCGTCAGCCGTATTATGCGGCTGATGGCACCGACCTTGTTCGGCTCCTCGATTGCGCAACTGAACCTGCTGATCAATACCTTGCTGGCGTCTTTTCTGGCGGTGGGCAGCATTACCTGGCTGTATTATTCCGACCGTTTCGTGGAGCTGCCGCTGGCGATTGTTGGCGTGGCGCTGGGAACCGTGATCCTGCCCAAACTGTCCAGCGACCATGCGAAAGCGGATGCGGCGCAGTTCCGCCAGACCATGGACTGGGCGCTGCGGCTGGGGTTGCTGGTTTCCATTCCCGCCACNCTTGGCCTGATGCTGCTGGCGAAGCCGATTCTGGCGGCGGTGATGATGCATGGGGCATATGAGTGGCGGGATGTGCAGATGTCGGCTCTGAGCCTCACGACTTATTCGTTTGGTTTGAGCGGGTTCATTCTGGTGAAAGTGTTGGCTCCCGGCTTTTATTCGCGGCAGGACACCAAAACGCCGGTTAAGATCGGCGTCATTTCGATCTTTTCCAATATGGCGCTGAATGTGCTGATCGTGTTGCCGTGGTACCTGTCCGGCCTGCCNGGGGCGCATGCGGGGCTGGCGCTGGCGACGGCGTTGGCGGGTTATGTGAATGCGGGACTGCTGTTTCACCACTTGCACAAACAGCAGATTTTTGACCCGGAACAGGGTTGGCGAAAATTTCTGATGCAGATTGTCCTGGCGTGCGCCGTCATGGGTTCATTGTTGTGGTTGGCATCGCCTGCGGACGATTGGTGGCGGACTTCGCTGGTCTGGGAAAAAGTCCTGTGGTTGGTTGGCCTGATCGTGCTGGCGCTGGGCAGTTATTTCGCCACGTTACGTTTGACGGGGATGTCATTTAAACAAATGCTGGGGCGTTAAAGTGCTGATTTCTGTTACACTGCCTCACCTTGGCGCTTATTTTCAAAATAACATTGGCATGAAACCATTCAGGAGTTTCTCCTCATGAACAAATTATTACTGTCCATCCCTGTCGTATTGCTGGCGGCATGGGGTGGGATTGCTTGGTATGTCGGCCAGCAGACGGAAACCTCTCTCAAGCAATTTATTGACCAGCAAAATCAGGCCACCGCCCACAACGGCGCGCATCAGGAACTGGTCAGTTATGAAAAAGGCTTGTTAAGTTCCAAAGCCGTCACCAAAGTGACGTTTGATACGCCGCCGTTAAATGAAATGATTGGTGAAGTGAAATTCATCAACGACATTCAGAATGGTAGGGTATTTTTCGGCGGCGGCAGTCTGGCGCAGTTTGGCTCCGCCCGGATCGACACCCGCCTGGACATGGATTCGCTNGACCAGGAAAAGCGCCAGTGGTTGATGACCGCTTTTGAAGGCAAACAGCCACTGGAAGGGCATACGGTCATCGGTTTCGGCGGCAATACCGGTTACGACTTCACCATCAACCCCATCAAGGTGGATAACGGCTCGACCATCACGACAGACGCCATTAACCTGCACGGTTCCATGACGCCAGAATTGACCGGGAATATCGCAATCCGGGGTGGCAAAGTGGAAATCAAGGACAATGCCTCCCATGTCAGTTTCCCGTCCATACAACTGGATGGCGACATCACCGGCATGGTTGGCGGGCAGGCACTGGGCAATTTTGACATCAAGATGCCGGGCGTTTCCATCCTGGCGGAAGGCACGACAGTGCCAACCAGCTTTGATCTGGCCATGCAGACCAGCAGTGACGTGAAGGACAATGAACTGGCGGGCAAAGTTGCGGCGCAGGTCGGCAATATCCAGGGTGTGGAAGGTGCGCTCAACAAATTGGACTATACCCTGGACGTGCAGGGGCTGGATGTCGCCGGGTTGGAAGAAGTGGGCAAGCTACAGGCTGATATGGAAAGCCATCAAAGCCAGATGAACTGGAACGCCGATGCGATGGAAACCCCGGAAGGCCAACAGAAGCAACAAGAGTTGATGGACAAGGTCAACCAAACAGCGGAGCAGATGATGGAGGTCGCGTTCGGCAAGGTGCTGAAAACCGGCAAGAGCCAGTTGCGCAGCACGCTGCTGGCGGAAAGCGCCAAAGGCAAGCTGAATGCTGGTGTTGACCTGATCTACGCCGGGCAGGGCACGCCAAAGCTGATGGAGCTGGCCAGTTTCGGNCCTGAAGAATGGGGGAAAATGCTGAAGGGCAAGATTACCTTGGACGCTGACAAAGCNATGCTGCCAGCAGGTTTCGACATGCTGGTGACGCCTTATGAACAGCAGGGGTTGGTCAAGGTGGAAGGCGACAAACTTAAGAGCGATCTGGAGCTGGCGGGTGACAAGGCCACGCTCAACGGGAAGCAGATGAGTTTCACCGAACTGGCGAAACTGGTCATTCCGCAAGGGGCGGCTGGTGGCATGGAAGGCGGTGACCCCAATATGGGCATCCCGGAAGACCTGATGCAGAAAATCAATCAGGAAGGGTTGACGCCAGAAGTGATCCAGTTACTGGAAGAGAGCGACGACGTGCCACGCGAAACGGTCGAAATGCTCAAGCAATTGCAGCAGATCCAGCAAGACGTGCAGGACGGCAAGATGCCAGAAGGGGAGGAGCCTACGCAGGACGCCCCAGCGGACAAAACGCCGGAGGCGAAGAAGAAGTAGGCTTCCCCTCAAGAATCACCCGAGGCGGCTATCTGATGGCCGCCTTGGTGTCTTGAGCTTGCATTTTGGCATTGCGCCCTTATTGTGTTGCACATAAAACGTAATCGACGAAGGACTCGAAAAATGGCCGACTCNCCCTACATCTTTGAAGCGAACCCGCAGAATTTTCAACAACTGGTGCTGGAAAACTCCTACAGGGTTCCGGTGCTGGTGGACTTTTGGGCTGATTGGTGCCAGCCATGCAAGACACTGACGCCGATCCTGGCGAAACTGGCTGACGAATACCAGGGCGGCTTCATCCTGGTCAAGATCAATACCGACCAGCACCAGCAGTTGGCGGCGCAGTTCGGCGTGCGTAACCTGCCGACCATCAAAGTGATCAAGGGCGGGCGCATTGTGGATGAATTCATGGGCGTGCAGCCGGAAAGCGCCATCCGCAAGATCATCGACCGCCACCGGGTGCGCAAGACCGAGCCGTACCGCCAGCAAGCCTTGCAGATGTACGAAACAGGCGATTTGGAAGGCGCCACCCAGCTGATGGAGCAGGTGGTGCAGCATGAGCCTGATTTTTATGAGGCGGTGATTGAACTGGCGGGGATGCTGATCCAACAGAACCGGGCAGAAGAGGCCGAAACCCTACTGCAAAAGGTGCCGCCGGATGCGGTTGAGGACGAAATCCTCAGCCAGTTGCTGGCCGAAGCCAANAAAGCCAAATTGCAGGCGCAGGTCAGCGGGGTGGACACCTCTGCGCTCGAACAGCGGTTGGCGGCCAACCCTGACGATTTGGACGCGATGCTGGAGCTGGCGAAGATCAAAATCGCCACGGACGACATTGAAGGCGGATTGGAGCTGTATTTCACCGTCCATAANAAAGACAGCAACTTTCAGGAAGGGGCGGGCAAGAAAGGTTTGTTCAACGCCTTTGAATTGATCGGGGTGAAAAATCCACTGGTGAAGAAATACCGAAACAAGATGTTCTCACTGATTTACTGAACCGGTTGAGGGCAGGTTTTAATGCCTGCCCTCTGGTTTTGCCGGGTTACGCCGCTTTATCCTTTTGCATTGCCTTTTTCCCCAGCAGTATCTGCGCATGCGCCGCTGCCAGCCGCGCAATCGGCACCCGTGGNNCGGAGCAGGACACGTAGTTCAGGCCAATTTCGTCGCAGAAGCGGATGGAGGCCGGATGCCCGCCATGTTCGCCGCAAATGCCGACCTTGAGGTTCGGATGATCGCTGCGCCCCCATTCCACCGCCAGCTTCATCAAACGCCCGACGCCTTTCACATCCAACACTTCGAATGGGTTGTCCTGCAAGATGCCGCGATCGTTGTACATCGGCAGGAACTTGTTTTCGGCGTCTTCGCGGGAGAACGAGAAGCTGGCCTGGGTCAGGTCATTGGTGCCGAAGGAGAAGAATTGCGCCTCTTCCGCCAGGCTTTCNNGGCGCATGCAAGCGCGCACCACTTCCATCATGCTGCCAAACTGGTAGTTGACCTTGACGTCGAAAGTGGCTTCGACCTGCTGATGGACGGATTGCACCAAGCGTCTGACATGCTTGAGTTCCTGCACGGTGCAGACCTGCGGCACCATGATTTCCGGCGCAACCGGGATGCCTGCCTTGACGCAATCGGCGGCGGCTTCCAGCACGGCGCGAATCTGCATGGTGTAGATTTCCGGGAAGGTGATGCCCAGACGCACGCCGCGGTGCCCCAGCATCGGGTTGACTTCGCGCAGCGCCCGCACCTTTTTCAGGATCTGTTCCTTGCGGGTGATGACGGTGTCAACCAGTCGGGTGTCGCCCATCTCATGTACGCTGGAGGGTAGGGGCTCACCTTTGCTGCCTGCCAGCAGCTTGGCGGTTTCCACCAACACTTCCATGCCTTGCACGGACAGGCGCAGGTGGCGCAATTGCTCCAATTCGTCGACCAGTTGTTGTTCGGAGGGCAGGAACTCGTGAATCGGCGGGTCCAGCAGGCGCACGGTGACCGGGCGCGGCGACATGGTTTTGAACAAATCCTTGAAATCGGCGCGCTGGATCGGCAGCAGTTTGTCGAGCGCGGCCTGACGTTGGTCGGCAGTGTCGGCCACGATCATGTCGATCACGATCGGCAGGCGCTCCACGGCGTTGAACATGCGTTCGGTGCGGCACAGGCCGATGCCCATTGCGCCGTATTTGAGGGCGCGCGCGGCGTCGTTCGGCGTATCGGCGTTGGCCATGACTTTGAGGCGCGCCGCCTTGTCCGCCCAGCCCAGCAGGGTGACGAGTTCGTCGGAGAAATCGGCTTCGACCTTGGGCACGGCGCCGAGGTAGATATTGCCACGGGTGCCGTCGAGGGTAATGACGTCGCCTTCCTTGATGACGGTGCCGCCGACAAAGGCTTTGCGCAGCTGCACGTCAACATTGATGCCTTCCGCGCCCGCCACGCAGGGTTTGCCCATGCCGCGTGCGACCACGGCAGCGTGCGAGGTCTTGCCACCCCGGCTGGTGAGGATGCCTTGCGAGGCGAAGAAACCGTGGATGTCTTCCGGTTTGGTTTCCTCCCGCACCAGGATGACTTTGATGCCTTGCTTGCCGAGCTGTTCGGCGCGGTCTGCATCAAACACCGCCTGCCCACTGGCGGCACCAGGGGAGGCCGGTAGGCCAGCGGCCAGCGCTTCGCCTTTGAAGGATGGGTCAAGCCGTGGGTACAGCATCTGCTCCAAATGTTGTGGGTTGATGCGCAGCAAGGCTTCTTCCTCGCTGATCAGGTGTTCACGCACCATTTCCACCGAGGTGCGCACCATGGCGCTGGCGTTCATTTTGCCGTTGCGGGTTTGCAGGCAGTAGAGCACGCCTTTTTCGATGGTGAATTCGAAATCCTGGACTTCACGGTAATGGCGCTCCAAGCGGCTGCGCAAATCCAGCAGTTGGGTGTGCAGCGTAGGCATTTCCTGCGCCATGTCCTGCAAAGGCTTGGGGGTACGGATGCCCGCCACCACGTCTTCGCCTTGCGCATTGGTCAGGTATTCGCCATACAGCAGGTTTTCGCCGGTGCCGGGGTTGCGGGTGAAGCCGACGCCGGTGGCGCAGTCGTTGCCCATGTTGCCGAACACCATGGTGACGACGTTGACGGCGGTGCCGTTGGCCATTTCCGGGGTGATCTGGAATTCGCGCCGGTAGTCGACCGCGCGTTTGCCCATCCAGCTGTTGAACACCGCCTTGATGGCGATTTCAAGCTGCTCGTAGGGGTCTTCGGGGAATGGTTTGCCGGTGTAATTGCGCACCACGCTGAGGAAGCGCTGGCTGATTTCCTTGAGGTCGGCGGCTTGCAGGCCAATGTCGGCTTCCACGCCCATGTCTTTCTTCACCGCTTCAAACTGCACATCGAACAGTTCGTCCGGCACGCCTAGCGCGACTTTGCCGAACAGTTGGATGAAGCGGCGGAAGGAGTCATAGCCGAAACGCTCATTGCGGGTTTGGGTGACCAGCCCTTCCAATGTTTGGGCATTGAGGCCGAGGTTGAGGATGGTGTCCATCATCCCTGGCATGGACATGGCGGAACCGGAACGCACCGACACCAGCAGGGNGTTGCTGGCGCTGCCGAACTGTTTGCCGGTAGCCTGTTCCAAGGCGGCCATCTGTTCGTGCACCTGTTGCATGACGCCGTCGGGCAGTTTGCCTTCCGGTTGGTCGAGATAGCGCAGGCAGGCTTCGGTGGTAATGACGAAACCTGGGGGAACATTGAGGCCAATCTGGGTGATTTCGCACAGGTTCGCACCTTTGCCGCCCAGTAATTGTTTGTTTTTGCCGTCGCCTTCGTGATAGGAGAATACCCATTTGGTAGTCATGCAGTGTCACCCTGTTAGAAATAGTATTGGGGGAAAGCTCCACAGCCTTCTCTCCGAAGACAGGGAGCAGCGGTAGTGATCAAGCCTAGCTTACTGTAACAACTCTCAGCTCGAGTTTGCCTGATTCCAGCGCAAGATGAAAGCCCACGACCCACGATGGCCACCCATGCGCCGACTCAGTTGGCCTGGGTTAGTTTAGCGGCGCTTGTACGATGCCGGTGCCGACATCATCTTCCTCGCTGCCAGCCACGAGTGTGGAATAGGTGCCGCTGGCGACCAGTTGCGCCATCAGGCTTTGGTTTTCCACCCGCCCAGTCATTTGCAACTGGCGCTGCGCCCACAGTGCGGCGACCCCGGTGGCGTGCGGGGTCGCCATGCTGGTGCCGCTCATGCTGACTAGACCGGTATTGCCTGCTTCGGCTGATTGGATATCGATGCNCGGAGCGGCGATATCCGCCTGATTATTGGAAAAGCTGGCGACCACCAGCCCCGTGTCGGACTGACCCAGCGCGCCGACGGCAATAATGCCAGTGCCAGCGGCTGGTGGGGCAACGGAAATTTCGTAGGTGGGGCGTTTGCTCTCATTGCCAGAAGCGGCGACGATGATGGNCCNCTGCCCAAGAGCGCCGAACGCTTTGACATAACCTGCCAGTTCGGTAAACAGGTTGACGTTGGCGCGGTATTCCTCCAGCGCCATGGAGGTGGCGGGATTGACGTCCATGCCGTTTTGCTTCACCAGCCAGTCAACATAGCCGGGGAAGTCAATGCCCAGCGACATGGAAATGACATGCGCACCCTCTTGTAAGGNCCATTGGATGGCTTTGGCCAGTGTGGCAGAACTGCCGCCGCCTTCGCCCAACACCTTGCCGATCAGGGCGCGGTCGATCTTGCGGGCGATGCCGATGCGGGTTCCGTTGATATCCGCGCCGAAAATGGTGCCTGCGCAGTGGGTGCCGTGGCCATGCAGGTCGTTGGGGTCTTCCGTCGTGAAGTTTTGCTGCGTCAATTTGACGTTGGCGAATGCCGGATGATTAGGGTCAATGCCGGTGTCCAACACCGCAACAGTGACGCCGGAGCCGTCGAAGGGTGATTCGGNGGCGCGCACGGCCTTGACCCNCCAGGTTTCCGGCGTAGGTGCGGCATCGGTTGGGACTGCACTGGCGCTGACGGGTGTGATCAGCCGCAACGGCATCGGCATGGCGATGGCGCGGGTGCGAGGGTCGCGGCGCAGGTCATTGCGCTCCCNCTTGGTGAGGTCGGCTTCTTCCAGTTTGATTTCCGGTTTGGGCTGGCCGAAGGTGGTGACGCCTGCCCNCCGCATGCCGATATTGCCAGGGTTAGGTGCTGAAATTTCCCGGCTGCGCAAGATGATGTATTTTTCCGTGTTCATGTTTTTGCCCCAATAGTGTGAATGGTGAGTAACAGCTTCTTTTGCTATTTTTACTATAGGCTTGGCGTGCGAGCCATGCCGATAATTTTTATGCAGGCCATCGGTTTTTTCCGCAGGTCAGGCAAGCACGGATGTAGTGTGGCAAAATAGCCGCATATGCAAGACGACCAGCCCAGCTTTGACCCCAAGGATTTTCTCAAGACCGTTCCGCACAAGCCGGGCGTGTACCGCATGCTGGGTGGAGATGGCAAAGTCCTGTATGTGGGCAAGGCCAAGGATTTGAAAAACCGGCTTTCCAGCTATTTTCGTGGCACGGTCGCCAATTCGCGTATCTTCGCCATGGTGCGGCAGGTCGCNAATGTGGAGATCGCCATCACCAACACGGAAGCCGAAGCCTTGTTGCTGGAAAGCAACTTGATCAAGCGCTATTCNCCCCGCTACAACATCTTGCTGAAAGACGGCAAGGGTTACCCCTATATCCATATTTCCACCCAGCAAGAGTCTCCGCGCATCCAGTTTTACCGTGGGTCGCGCAAGCCGCCGGGGCAGTATTTTGGTAGNTATCCCAGTGTTGGCGCGGTGCGGCAGACTTTGCATTTGATGAAAAAGCTGTTCAAGGTGCGGCAGTGTGAGGACAGTTATTTCGCCAATCGTTCACGCCCCTGCCTAGAATACCAGATCAAGCGTTGCAGCNNGGCCTGCGTCGGCTTGGTCAGCAAGGAGGACTATGCGCAAAGCGTCCGCCATGCAATCCAGTTCCTGCAAGGCCGCACCCAGGAGGTGATCGATGAACTGGTGCAGAAAATGGAAGCCGCATCTGCCGTGCTCAATTTCGAAAAAGCTGCTGAATACCGTGACCTGATTGAAAGCCTGCGGCAGATTTCCCAGCAACAATACGTTAGCGGCGGTAACGGCAATGTGGATGTGGCGGCGGTGGCGGTGAAATCCGGCGTCGCCAGTGTGCAGGTCTTCACCGTGCGCAATGGCAATAATCTCGGCAACCGCAATTTCTTTCCCAGCCTGCCGGACGGGGATGTGAATCCGGCGGAAATTCTGGGGTCTTTTCTTGCACAGTATTACCTCAACCACGATGCGCCGTGCGAAATCCTGGTGTCGGAAACGCCGGATGATGTAGATGTGCTGGCCGATATGCTTACCCTTAAACAAGGGCGCAAGGTAGTGATCCGCCAGCCGCAACGTGGCGAGCGCAGCAAATGGGTGGAGTTGGCGCAGCGTAATGCGGAGCAGGCGTTGCAGATGCAGTTGCTGTCCAAATCCGGGATGCAGCAGCGTCTGTTCGCGTTGCAGGATGAGCTGGGGTTGGATGAACCGCCGGGTCGGATGGAATGCTTCGACATCAGCCACACGATNGGGGAAGCGACCGTCGCGTCTTGCGTTGTATTCGATATGAATGGTAGNCTCAAATCTGAATATCGCCGCTATAATATCGAAGGCATCCAGCCGGGTGATGATTATGCGGCCATGCATCAGGCGTTGACCCGCCGGTTTCGTCGCGCGGTCGGGCAGGATGGCAAGCTACCTGATATTCTCTTTATCGATGGTGGCAAAGGGCAGGTGGCGCAGGCATTGGATGTGCTGCGCGAATTGCAGGTTACGGGTGTGGAAGTTGTTGGGGTCGCTAAAGGCGAGGGTCGCAAGCCGGGTTTGGAGACACTCATTATTGAACAAGGGGCTGGCCGTCTGGCGCTGCCGGAATATTCCGCTGCGTTACATCTGATCCAGCAAATCCGTGATGAAGCCCATCGTTTCGCCATTACTGGGCATCGCGCCCGGCGTCAGAAAGCGCGCACCCAGTCTCCGCTGGAACAGATCGAAGGGTTGGGTGCCAAACGGAGGCAGGTATTGTTGAAGCAATTTGGTGGTCTCAAGGCTATTGAACGCGCCAGCGCCGAAGAACTGGCCAAAGCGCCTGGCGTTAGCCTGACGCTGGCGCGCAGGATTTATGATTTCTTTAACGGGGAAGAGAGTTGATATGGTGTTCAACCTGCCGGTATTGCTGACATGGTTACGGATTGCATTCATTCCGTTGCTGGTGTTCCTATTCTATCTGGACAGGGCATGGGCACCGCTGGCGGCGGCCACCGTGTTCGGGTTGGCTGGGCTGACCGATTGGGCGGATGGCTATCTGGCGCGCCTATGGCGGCAGGAATCCCGTTTCGGCGCATTCCTTGATCCGGTCGCCGACAAGCTGATCGTGGCGGTTGCCCTGATCCTACTGGTGGAGCGTGAAGCCAGCATCTGGATGACGCTGGCGGCCGCCATCATTATTGGCCGGGAAATAGTGATTTCCGCCTTGCGCGAATGGATGGCAGAATCCGGTACGCGCTCCAAAGTGGCGGTGGCGTTTATCGGTAAGCTGAAAACTACGGCACAGATCATTGCACTGATCTTTTTACTTTATAATCAGGATTTGTTCGGTGTGCTGCCGATGAGGGAATTGGGCGTGGCAGCCCTGGCGATAGCGACACTTTTGACGCTGATCTCCATGATTCAGTACCTGCGCAGTGCATTTGAGCCTGAGTGATGCCAGACATGCACAAAAACCGGCAATGTGCCGGTTTTTTGTGGTCGGGAATTATTATTCCTTGCCGCTTATCAACAGATTCTGGTATTCGCGCAGTCTTTCCCAATCGCCTTTGGACGCCAGCTCTGCCTGATAGAGCCAGCTTTTGGGGTCGTGCATTTTAAACTGACCTCCAGCGGTGTCCAGAATGGGTTTGATCTGTTCAGGCGTCATTGCCGCTAATTGTGCAAAGTTCTGGATACCAACGGCGTTTAGCACTTGTTCAATTTTCGNGCCAACTCCTTCCAGCTTTTTTAGGTCGTCTTTGCGTCCGCCGCCAATACTGGCAATGGATGCGATAGACGCAGTGGCGGCTGCGACTTCGGCTGAAGCGCCAGTAGTCGCAGGTTGTTGGTGAGGCGGCGGTTCAACAGAGCCTTCCCGATGACGCAACAAGGTGTTGATATCCGCAGTGTAGCCTCNCGCCAGTGCTTCCGCCGGGAATTCACGCGGTCTGCGCCCGCCTTCCAACGTGGTGGGGGAGGAGTCCCTGCCATTCGCTATTCGGGCTGTGCAGCACAAGCCCATCTTGCGCAACAGCCAGCATAGCAACATGCCCAGCAGGAAGGAGGCCAACAGCAACAGAATGATTTCGAAACTGGCGATGCCAAAGGTGTAGTCAGGGTTGGTTTGGTTCATTGCTTACTCCTCATGACCGGAACGGTTGCGGAAATAACAGAACAGAAATCCCAGAAGAAAAGCAATTCCTAGCATAATAATGACATCCAGACTGGCGCTGGTCATGTCAGAACGGCTTGTAATGTCTTTAAACATGCATACAACTCCAATCGGTTACTTGGTTGGTGTGATTTCAACACGGCGGTTTTTCTGGCGCCCAGCTTCGGTGTTGTTATCTGCAATGGGTCTATTAGAGCCTTCGGATGAAGTGTTGACACGATCTTTTGGGGCTCCCAATTTAACCAGCATGTCACGTAGGATATCGGCGCGTTTCTGCCCCAATATCTTGTTTTTGGCAGCATCACCTTTATTGTCGGTATGCCCAACAATGCTTATTTTAGCGCTGCTGTTGTCCTGGAGAAATTTGGCTGCTTTTTCAAAGTAGGTCTTGGTGTCGTCAGCCAATTCCGGGTTGCTGGATCCGGTCGGAAAGTGCAGTGTCGCTGNGCCAATGTCGTCATTCCCAGTGTTGCTGCTGGTTTCAATGGTGACCTTGTCGGCGTCAGCTTTGGCCTGTTGTTCAGCAGCGGCCTTGTCAGCATCAGCTTTGGCCTGTTGTTCAGCGGCGGCCTTGTCAGCATCAGCTTTGGCCTGTTGTTCAGCGGCGGCCTTGTCGGCATCAGCCTTGGCTTGTTGTTCAGCGTCAGCCTTGGCCTGTTGTTCAGCAGCGGCTTTGTCAGCGTCAGCCTTGGCTTGTTGTTCAGCGGCGGCCTTGTCGGCATCAGCCTTGGCCTGTTGTTCAGCGGCGGCCTTGTCGGCATCAGCCTTGGCCTGTTGTTCAGCGGCGGCCTTGTCGGCATCAGCCTTGGCCTGTTGTTCAGCGTCAGCTTTGGCCTGTTGTTCAGCAGCCGCTTTATCGGCGTCAGTCATGCCGGATGAGGATGGCGTCCCCGCTTGATCCAGGGAATTTTTGCCGCCATTATCGCCATTACTGTCGATAACTGTTCCTGAGCTGGAAAGGGCGGCGCCGCCTGCAGCGCCTGCTGCGGCTTGCGTAGCGTTGGTTTCTGCGCCACAAAAACCTTTAACCTTGCATGTATACCACCACCAGCTGCCGACACCCCAGATGCCAGCCAGCAGCAGCACCAATAATGATTTTGTTTTCATGTGAGGGGAAACTCCTTTTTGAGTCAGTGTTGGGTAATTCATGAAACATACTTTTTATAGTATGGGACACCATGAATTACAATCTGATCATAACAAGCTAAAAATAGCATGGGTGGTGTGGACTTCCCGATAATTGAAATATTAAATCAGTGTAATGAAAAAATAGGTTGGTTTAGTGAAGGTGCTTTTAGCACTGTTCCCAAGGCAAGCCGTGGAAACGCCATCCGCCCAGTGTGCCACGGTGGTGGTGTTCATCCCGTTCGCCTTCAAAGCCTTCGTCGATGTGCATGACATTTTGGAAGCCAGCTTGCAACAGGGCGGCGGCGGCTTCGCGTGAACGTTTGCCGCTACGGCAGATGAGCACTACCGTGGCGTCTTGGCGGGGATCGCATTCCTTGAAGCGGGCTTCCAGCAAGCGCTGCGTCTCGGGAACAAACTCAGGGTTTTCAGTCCAGTCCGGCTCATCGATCCAGGCGATATGCGATGCTCCAACCGGGTGGCCGACGAACAGGAATTCCATGGAGGAACGGATGTCGATCAGGATGCTGCATGGCGTTTCCTGCAAGAGAGCATAGGCCTGTTTGGGAGAAAGGTCGTGTAGGTCAGGCATGGTTGGCTCCTCTACTGGTCTTGTCATTGTGGTTGCGTATTTTGACAATGATACTGCAAATTCCAGTGTCCTGCGGCTCCCGGTTGCCGATTAACCAGTCGAGGATTTCTTGATCCCTGGAGTTCAGGAGGCGTTCGAACGCAAACTGCTCTCCCATACTAAGCTCATGGTAACAATCACGCAGAAAATCGCCCAATGGCCGATCCAGCACTTGCAAGGTGCGGCGGCAAGCCCAGCGCAGGCGCACCATCCGCTCTTTCTCCATCTGCTCAGTCATGCGTCCGTCTCAGTTTTTCAACTAAGCTGAGGTATCTGTCTGGCACAGGGTCAAGCCCCAACACCATCCCAAACAGTAATGGATCCTGCATATCCAGCAGTTCATCCAGCCGTTGGATATCATCTTGGCTGGCGCTAGGGTAGTAAGCCTCCAGATAATGTTGGAATACTACATCCAATTCCTTCATGCCGCGTCTGCAACGCATTTTTAAACGGGAGAGTTCGCTCATGGTGCTGTGTGTCCATTTTTCTAAGCGGAAAGGAGAGCGTGGTGGTTGTCATACTCTCCTTCCTGTTCGGCCTTAGCGCCTTTCGATCATTTTNNTCTTCAGTTCTGCAATGGCCTTCGCGGGGTTCAGGCCTTTCGGGCAAGTGTTGGTGCAGTTCATGATGGTGTGGCAACGGTATAGGCGGAATGGGTCTTCGAGGTTATCGAGACGTTCGCCTGTGGCCTCATCACGGCTGTCAACCACCCAGCGGTAGGCCTGCAACAGCACGGCAGAGCCAAGGTAACGGTCGCTGTTCCACCAATAACTGGGGCAGGAAGTGGAGCAACTGGCGCACAGGATGCACTCGTACAGTCCGTCCAGTTNTTTGCGGTCTTCCGGCGATTGCAGTTGTTCACGGTCAGGTGGGGCAGGGGTTTTGGTTTGCATCCACGGTTTGATGGAGGCGTATTGTGCATAGAAATGGGTCAGGTCAGGCACCAGATCCTTGACCACGGCCATATGTGGCAGCGGGCTGATCTGGATGTCGCCATCGAATGCGTCAATCGCCTTGATGCACGCCAGGGTGTTGGCACCGCCAATGTTCATGGCGCAGGAGCCGCAAATCCCTTCCCGGCAAGAGCGGCGGAAAGTCAGGGATGGGTCAATCTCGTTTTTGATTTTCAGCAGCGCATCCAGCACCATTGAGCCGCATTGGCCAAGGTCTATCTGGTACGTGTCCCAGCGTGGGTTTTCACCGTTGTCCGGGTCGTAACGGTAGATTCGGAAGTTCTTGACTCGGGTGGCGCCCGCAGGCGCAGGCCAGGTTTTACCTTCCTTGATGACAGAGTTGGCAGGTAACTTAAATTCAGCCATGGCTATGCGAGCTCCTTAATAAACACGTTTCTTCGGTGCGATGTATTCAACTTCATCCGTCAGCGTGTAGGTGTGGACAGGGCGGTAATCGATAGTGACCTTGCCGCTTTCATCCAGCCACGCA
Source organism: Candidatus Thiothrix singaporensis (assembly GCA_013693955.1). Lineage (GTDB taxonomy): Bacteria > Pseudomonadota > Gammaproteobacteria > Thiotrichales > Thiotrichaceae > Thiothrix > Thiothrix singaporensis. The sequence goes on from CP059265.1 coordinate 1,120,715, forward strand.
ACAGAGTGCTTCATCCAAGTTTCATCGTTGCGATCAGGGAAGTCTTCGCGGGCGTGGGCACCACGGCTTTCTTCACGGTTCAGCGCACAGTTGATGGAGGTTTGGGCGCAATCCAGCAGATTGGCCAGCTCGAAGGTTTCCATCAAATCGGAGTTCCATATCAAACCACGGTCGCTGACGTTGACATCCTGGAAGCTGGCATAAATGCTGTTCATTTTCTCTACGCCTTCTTTCATGGAGTCACCAGTGCGGAATACCGCTGCGTGTTTCTGCATCGTGCGCTGCATATCGTCGCGGATTTGCGCCGTGCTCTGGCCGCCGTTGGCCTGATGGATGCGTTTGAAGCGATCCAGCGCTTTTTGTACGCCGGACTCCGGCAGGCTGCGCTGCACTGCGTTCGGCGTCAGGGTTTCGGCGCAACGGTTGGCGGCCGCACGGCCAAACACCACGATGTCGAGCAGGGAGTTGGAACCCAAGCGATTGGCGTGGACGGAAACGCATGCGCATTCGCCAATCGCCATCAGACCCGGAACCACGCTGTCAGGGTCGCCGTTTTTCAGGGTGACAACTTCACCATGATAATTGGTCGGGATGCCGCCCATGTTGTAGTGGACGGTTGGCAATACGGGAATCGGTTCCTTGGTGACGTCGACACCAGCGAAAATTTTCGCACTTTCGGCAATGCCTGGCAGACGTTCATGTATCACTTCTGCGCCCAAATGTTCCAAATGGATGTGGATATGGTCNNTTTCTGCGCCAACCCCACGGCCTTCGTTGATTTCCACTGTCATGGCGCGGCTTACCACGTCACGCGAAGCCAGATCCTTGGCGTTTGGCGCATAACGCTCCATGAAGCGCTCGCCCTGCGAGTTGGTCAGGTAGCCGCCTTCGCCGCGAACCCCTTCGGTAATCAGGCAGCCTGAGCCGTAGATGCCGGTCGGGTGGAATTGGGTGAATTCCATATCCTGCAAGGGCAGCCCGGCGCGTGCCACCATGCCATTGCCGTCGCCGGTGCAGGTATGGGCGGATGTCGCGGAGAAATAGGCGCGTCCATAACCGCCGGTCGCCAGCACCACTTGCTGGGCACGGAACAGGCGCAGTACGCCATTCGCCAGATCCCACGCCATGACGCCACGGCAAACGCCGTCCTCATCCATGATCAGGTCAGTGGCGAAATGTTCGATGAAAAATACTGCATTGTGACGCAGCGACTGCTGGTACAGGGTGTGCAGGATCGCGTGCCCCGTGCGGTCAGCGGCTGCGCAAGTGCGTTGGGCGATGCCCTTGCCGAATTCGGTGGTCATGCCGCCAAATGGGCGTTGGTAAATGCGGCCATCGTCTGTGCGGGAAAACGGCACGCCCTGATGTTCCAGTTCAATCACCGCAGGAATCGCTTCACGGCACATGTATTCGATCGCGTCCTGGTCGCCCAGCCAGTCAGAACCCTTGACAGTGTCATACATGTGCCATTGCCATTTGTNCGTACNCATGTTGCCGAGGGCGGCGGACATACCGCCTTGCGCTGCCACTGTATGGCTGCGGGTAGGGAACACTTTGGTGATGCAGGCTGTGGACAGGCCTTTGACGGCCATGCCGAAAGTGGCGCGCAAGCCCGCGCCGCCAGCACCTACGACAACCACGTCATAGGTATGGTGTTCGATTTTATAGTCGGACATTGGTTGTTTGCTCCCTCAATCAGCCTGCAAATGCGGTATGTAAAATGCTCAAGGCGCTGCTGGTCCAGCAATACCAGAACCAGCTTCACGCCAACCAAGGCGGTAACCTTGACGCCATCATGGTGAACGTAATCCTCGATCACCACGGTTAACCCCTGGCTGGCATGCAGGAAAGCGGTGAACACAAACAGGATCAGCATGGTGGTGGTGAAGGGCTGTGCGAACCAAGCGGCCACAGTGGTGTAATCTTCACCTGCATGGGAAGCAATTGCGAAGGCTACCCATAATGATAGGGGAACTAGTGCGACAGCGGTCATGCGCTGCATCCACCAGTGTTTGACGCCATCACTGGTGCTGCCGAGGCCGCTGGCTCGTTTGAAAGGTGTCAGTATACTCATGTCGTGCAAATTCCTCAGGCAGGGGATCAGGCAATAATCCATAACAGGATGGTCAGGACGAATGAAGCGCCTACGACAATCTTGCTGGTCAGGTTGGCAGTTGGGATGTCGAAACCAAAGCCGATGTCCCATAACAAATGGCGGACACCGTTGGACAGGTGATAGAACAGCGCCCAAGTCCAACCAAACAGCACCAGTTTGCCAAACCAAGAGCCAAGAATGGCGTTGGCGCTGTTGAATGACTCCTCGCCTCCTGCAATGGCCGCCAACCAATACGTTACCAGCAAGGTGCCGATCGCCAACACAACACCAGTGGCGCGATGCGTGATCGATAGGATGCCGGTTAGCGGTAATTTGTATATCTGCAAATGCGGTGAGAGTGGTCGGTTGCTCGCGTTCTTCATGGATGCTCCCTATTGGTGGACAATTCCTGGTTCCGGTTCAGCCTTCATTTTGCGCCACGGTCGCTTCCAGCATCTTGCGGGCGTAATCCCGCGAAGCACGGATATGGTGACGCATCAAGGTCTCCGCCATTTCCCCGTCGCGCCGCTCAATGGCCGACACGACCAGGTTGTGCTCGTGAAACGCCTGTTCGCTGCGATGGAAGCCGGACTTGAGGCGGAAGCGGTAAAACCGCACCAAATCGTACAAGTCCTGACACAGCATGCGGATCAGACGTATGTTCTTGCTGCCCTGGATAATGCTGAAGTGGAAATCAAGGTCAACATCTTCCTGGGAATAGCCTTGATGTTGTTCAATTTCCAGCTTGTGGCGCTCCAGAATAGCATTGAGGCGGTCGATTTCTTCCTCGGACATGTTTTCAGCCGCCAATCGTGCGGCCATGCCTTCCATCGCCTCGCGAATCTGATAAATCTCTATCAACTGTGGTGTGGAGAAGCCAATAATCCGCGCTCCAATATTGGGCTTGCGCGTCACCAAATTACAATTTTCCAGTTTGCCGATGGCTTCCCGCAAGGAACCCCTGCTGACGCCATAGGAAGCGGCCAATTCTGGCTCGCTGATCTTCTTTCCGGCAGGAATTTCACCCACCAAAATGGCGCGCCGTAAATCAAGGAACAACTTGTCCGCGATCGTCACCGGATCCTGTAGTTTGCATGCACTAGAAAAGGCCATGGTGCTCCTCGTTTTGTCGACATCTTGTAGTTTATGTTGACAATAATACCGCGAAAGAGCGTTTTTTCAAGTAAAACATCCTGACATTGTTGACACTTTGGAGTTATAATGTCGACACTATAATGGAAAAATGACGGGGTTTGACCCAGTTGACAGCTTGTAATGCACTGCCTGACGCCAAAGTGTCGACAATGCACCATTTTGTTGCGCTGCGTCAAGTCTGAATATTGGATATTTACCATCAATGCAGGTTGGAGACATGAATAAAGGAGACGGTCAGGCAGCGGCNCTGAATGCGGACACACAACTTGACGGTAACAGCGTTATCTATTTGGAGGAGATGTACGAGCGTTACCTAGAGGAACCAGATTCCGTTCCGGCAAGCTGGCAGCAATATTTCGATGAGCTGCCACAGGTCAATGGCCATGGACGTGATGCCCGCCATTCGCAGGTTAAAGACTATTTTCGCGCTTACGCGGCAAAGCCCCAGGCATTTGTGGCGGCAAGTTCAGGCGGCTCCGTAGATTTGGAGCATGAGCGCAAACAGGTCAAAGTGTTGCAGTTGATTAACGCCTACCGCGTCCAAGGGCATTTCCATGCCCGCACCAACCCGCTGGACGAAAATGCCCCCGCNTTTGTTAAAGAGTTGACGCTCGAATATCACTCTTTGACCGAACAAGATTTGGATACTGCTTTTAATACAGGCTCCTTGTTCACCGCTGACCAGATGAAGCTGCGTGACATCATTTCCCTGCTGGAGGCCACCTACTGTGGTTCAATTGGCGCGCAATACATGCATACCACCAGCACCGAGCAGAAGCGCTGGATTCAGCAGCGCCTGGAATCCATTCGCGCCACGCCTTCCTTCAACAAGGAAGAAAAAATTGACATCCTGGATCGTCTGACGGTGGCGGAAGGCCTNGAGCGCTACCTGCACACCAACTATGTCGGGCAGAAGCGTTTCTCGTTGGAAGGCGGTGAAAGCCTGATTCCGATGCTGAACTCCATGATCCTGCACGCCGGTAANAAAGGTGCGGTGGAAATGGTTATCGGGATGGCGCACCGTGGCCGTCTGAACGTGCTGGTCAACATCCTGGGCAAGTCGCCAGCCATGCTGTTCAGCGAGTTCGAGGGCAAGTACGCCGACACTGGCCGCACGGGCGACGTCAAATACCACATGGGTTACGCTTCCGACCTAAAAACGGATGGTGGNCTGGTGCATGTGGCGATGGCGTTCAACCCGTCGCATCTGGAAATCGTCTACTCGGTGGTGGAAGGTGCCGTGCGCGCCCGTCAGGATCGCTGGCCGAAAACGGTTNNACGAAAAATCGTGCCTGTGGTGCTGCACGGCGACGCCGCTTTCGCTGGTCAGGGCGTCAATATGGAAATGATGCAGATGGCTGACACCCGTGGTTACCGCACCCACGGCACCATGCACATTGTCATCAACAACCAGGTGGGCTTCACCACCAGCGCCTCGATTGATGCGCGCTCCACCTACTACTGCACCGACATCGCCAAGATGGTCGACTCCCCGGTTTTCCACGTCAATGGCGACGATCCGGAGGCCGTGGTGATGGTGACGCAACTGGCGCTGGATTATCGCAACCACTTCAAGAAAGACGTGGTCATCGACCGNGTCTGCTACCGCCGTCATGGCCACAATGAGGCTGATGAACCGTCCGCAACCCAGCCGGTCATGTACCGCAAGATCCGCTCATTGCCAACCACCCGCGAACGTTATGCGCAAAAGCTGGTGGCGGAAGGGGTGGTTACGGAAGATGACGCCAAAAGCCTGGTGCAGCGTTGCCGTCAGCAATTGACGGACGGCATCCCAACCGTTCCCCATCTGTTGGGTAAGGACGAAGTCCAGAACCCGCATCCAGTCAATTGGAAACGTTATGTTGATGGCTCTTGGGATATGCCAGCCGACACCACGATTGATGAAGAAACCATTCAACGCCTGGGTGAGAAACTCACTATTGCGCCAGAAGGCTTCAAGCTCAACTCCCGTGTCGCCCGTATTGTTGCTGACCGGAAGAAAATGGCTGCCGGTGAGCAGCCGATGGACTGGGGTTTCTGTGAAAATCTGGCTTACGCCACCTTGATTGAAGAAGGTTTCCCAATACGCTTGTCTGGTGAGGATTGCGGCCGTGGCACCTTCTTCCATCGCCATGCGGTTTTCCATGAACAGGAAACGGGCGAAACCTATGTGCCGCTGAAAAACCTGTCCCCGGCTCAACTGCCGTTTGTGGTCATCGACTCACTGCTGTCCGAAGAGGCGGTGTTGGGGTTCGAATACGGCTATGCCACCACGGAAGCCAACACCATGACCATTTGGGAAGCGCAATTCGGCGACTTCGCCAACTGCGCGCAGGTCGTCATTGACCAGTTCATCAGCTCAGGCGAACAGAAATGNGGCCGTCTGTGCGGCTTGGTCATGTTGCTGCCACACGGTTTTGAAGGGCAGGCGGAACACTCTTCTGCGCGTTTGGAACGGTATTTGCAGCTTTGCGCCCAGAACAACATGCAGGTGTGTGTGCCCAGCACGCCAGCCCAGGCATTCCACATGCTGCGTCGGCAGATGTTGCGTGATTACCGCACGCCGCTGATCGTGATGACGCCGAAAAGCCTGTTGCGCCACCCTATGGCGGTGAATACAACTGCAGATCTGACCGAGCGCGGTTTCCAGAATATCATTAGTGAAATCGATCCGCTTGAGCCGGAAAAAGTGACCCGTCTGGTCATGTGCAGCGGCAAGGTTTATTACGACCTGCTGGAGGCGCGCCGTAAGGCTGCTTTGGAACATGTCGCCATTGTGCGGGTTGAGCAGCTGTACCCCTTCCCGGAAGTGGATATGTGCACGATTCTTAGACACTATCCAAATGCTGAGGAGCATGTTTGGTGCCGNGAAGAGCCACTGAATCAGGGTGCATGGTTGAGCATCCAGCCATCGCTACGGGCGGTGCTGGGTTCCATGGCGCATTTGGAGGTGGCCAGCCGTCCGGCTTCCGCTTCGCCAGCGGTAGGCAGTTCCAAGGTTCACGTGGCTCAACAGCAGGCGCTGGTGAATGCGGCGCTGGGTGTTAAATCCTGAGGTAAGGAAACGTTATGCCGTTAATGAAGCATTATCAGGATGCCGTGCGGGAAGGTGAGATCAAGCAGGATCCCGCCCAACTGGCAGGCATCAAGGTTTTGCAGGAAGTCTGGAATGAGTTGCTCAAACCGCGTGAAGCACCCCCTTCCCGCGGGCTTCTGGGCGTGTTTTCCAAACGGCGTGATGTCATTGAGCCGGTGCGCGGCGCCTACCTGTGGGGAGGCGTCGGGCGCGGCAAGACTTGGTTGATGGACATGTTCTATTCGCGCATCCCGCTGGCGGAAAAACGGCGCATGCATTATCACCATTTCATGTTCTTCATCCATGAAGAACTGAAAAAGCTGGCCAATCACAGGAACCCGCTGGATACGCTGGCGGCGCAATTGAGCCGGGAAGTGCGCCTGCTCTGCATCGACGAATTCCATGTGATGGATATTGTCGATGCCATGCTGCTGCACGGATTGCTGGATGCCATGTTCAAAAATGGCGTCACCCTGGTGACGACCTCCAACCGGATTCCGGACGACCTGTACCTGAATGGCCTGCAGCGTGAACGTTTTCTGCCTGCCATTGCGCTGCTGAANAAACATACTCATGTGGTCGAACTGGACAACAAGATCGATTACCGCATGCTGAANAAAATCAGCCATGACAGCTTTCTGGAAGACGATGAGGCCATCCTGGTGGAGCACGAGCTGGAAAAATGCTTCGCGGAGCTGGCGACCGGCGCGGTGGAAGTCGGCCANGACATCGAAGTTCANGGCCGCAACCTGCCGACCCATCGCCTGTCGGAAAATATTGTCTGGTTTGATTTCAGTTCCTTATGCGAAACAGCGCGTTCCACCCGCGACTACATTGAGCTGGCGGAACGCTTTAACTACATTATGCTGTCTGGTTTGCATGTGCTGACCGAAGAGCATGAGGAGGCAGCACGACGCTTCCTCAATCTGATTGATGAGCTGTATGACCGCAATGTCCAGTTCATTTTCTCCACCACCATTGCGTTGGAAAACCTGTATCAGGGGCACAAGCTGAAGTTTGAGTTCCAGCGGGCGTTGAGCCGCCTGAACGAGATGCAGGGCGATGATTACCAGCAGGTGCGGCTGGCGGGGTGATGGATGCTTTCCGGTAAGCCAAATGGGCAAGGGAGCCAGCTTCGGTGATTTCTTATAGGTCAATCGAAGCTGGCTTTTTTGCCTTATCCCCTTTCAACGCCTGCTCCAGCACTTTCCGGATGTGCTTTTGCTGCGCTTCCTGGGTAATCATGGTGCCGTCGCGCGTTGTGACATAAANAATATCCTGCGCCTGTTCCCCCAGTGTGTTGATGCGGGCGTTATGCACCCGGACGCCGAGCTTGTCCATCGCGTTCCCCATCCGTGACAATAGCCCCGGCATGTCGCCAGCATTAATTTCCAACAATGTCAGGTTTTTCTCCGGCTGCTGATTGAAGGAAACGCGTGTTGGCACATCAAAATTGCGCAGGATGCGCGGTGTGCGGTGGACGGCGTGACGCGGCTTTTCCCTGGCGAGATTTTCCGTCAGCGTGTCGATGATGTGCTGCTGGTCGATGTCGCTGATGATGAGCTGGTTGTCCGGCTCCAGAATATGCAAGGTGTACAGGTTGAAGCCAGTGGTGGAGGACACGATGCGCGCCTGCACGACATTGAGGTTGAGCTGCTCCANGGAGGAAACCACCCGTGAGAACAAGTCATCCCGATCCTTGGTGTAGACGAACAGCACATTGCTGCTGCGCGAAACGGTGTGGCGGATATGGATCAGGGTCGGTTTGCGCGGCGCTTCGGTGAGGATGTGGCGGGTATGCCAAAGCACCGTTTCCACGGAGTGCTGAAGGTGGTAGTCAGTCCCGAACTGGCNCCACAGGCTGAGGCATTCCGCTTCCGTGAAGTCTTCCTGCACCAGTTGCTCCAGCGCGGCGCGGCGTTTTTCCTCGATCAGCAAGGCGCTTTCGCGTGAGTGCAAGGTGCGGTTCTGCAAGACCCGGCGGGTGGAATGGTAAAGCTCGTGCAGCAACGCCTGTTTCCAGCCGTTCCACAGTTTGGGGTTGGTGCCACGAATATCCGCCACCGTCAGCAGGAACAGGCAGTCGAGACGGCTTTGCGAGGCCACATGCCCGGCAAATTCGAAGATGACATCCGGGTCGCTGATGTCCTTGCGCTGCGCGGTCATGCTCATCAGCAGGTGGTTGCGCACCAGCCAGCTGACCAGTGAAGCGTCATGCAGGTTGAGGCTGTGTTCACGGCAGAAACTGTAGGCGTCAGCAGCCCCAAGTTCGGAGTGGTCGCCGCGCCGCCCTTTGGCGATGTCGTGGAACAGCCCAGCCAGATACAACAATTCCGGGTTGCGCAAGGTCTTGAACACTTCGGCGCATAGCGGCAGCTCCTGTGCGCCAAGGGAGGTGCTGTAACGGCGCAGGTTGCGCACCACGTACAGGGTGTGCTCGTCCACCGTGTACATGTGGAACAGGTCATATTGCATGCGCCCGACGATATTGGCGAAGACTGGAATATACGCCGCCAGAATGCCGTAACGGTTCATCAGACGCATGACAAAGGTGATGCCTTTGGGCTGGCGCAGGATCTGCATGAACAGTTGCCGGTGGCGNNCCTGCTGCCGGAAGCTGGCGTCGATGCGGTGCAGGTTGCGGCGGATCAGGCGGATGGTGCCGGAGGTCAGCCCGTTGACGCCCGGCGTCATTTGCAGCAGCAGGAAGATTTCCAGCAGCGCGGTCGGGTACAGCACGAACACATCCGGCGAAAGCACTGAAATCAGGTTGCCGCGTTTCTGGTACCACTCGCCCAGCATTTCCGGCGGCGGCGGGTGCAGGGTCAGGATGCGCTCACGGAAAATCCCCATCAGCATGTCGGTGAGGCGTTCCAGTTCGGTGATGGTGCGGTAGTAGCGCTGCATGAAGGCTTCCACGCCCACATTATGGGTGTCGTCGGTGTAGCCGAAGGTGTGCGCCAGGCTGCGTTGGTAGTCAAACAGCAGGCGGTCTTCCTTGCGTCCGGCCAGTTCGTGCAGGACGAAACGGATGCGCCACAGGAACAGGCGGCCTTCACGCAGGGTTTCATATTCGTCGTGCTCCAACAGGTGGTTTTCGTACAGCTCCTGTAGGGAAAAGGTGCCGTATTCGCGTTGCGTGACCCAGCTGATGGTCTGGATGTCGCGTAGGCCGCCACGCCCATCCTTCAGGTTGGGTTCGACGCGGTGGGAGGTGTCGCCGTATTTTTGGTGGCGCTTCTGCAATTCCTCCAGTTTGGCCTGGAAGTACTCGCGGCTGTTCCACATGCTGGCCGGGTTGGTGGCGTTGCGCAGGGCGAAGAACAGGGTTTCGTTCCCGCCCAGAAAGCGGGCTTCGATCAGGTTGGTGATGACGGTGAGATCGCCGTTGGCGGTTTCCACGCATTCTTCCAGCGTACGCACGCTGTGGCCGACATCCAGGCCAATATCCCACAACAAGGTGATGAAAGCGGACAGATGTTCGCGGCAGGTTTCGCTGGGCGCGGTGGTCAGCAGGATCATCACGTCGATGTCGGAAGCCGGGTGCAATTCCTGCCTGCCATAACCGCCGACCGCGACCAGGGTCGCCCGTTGCTGGCGGGATATGTCATTGAGGTTCCACAAATGTTGCAACAGGGCGTCAATGAACTGGGTATGTTGGTAAAGCAGGGTGCGGATGTCTTGCCCGGCATGGAATTCCGCGCCCAGCCGCTTGCGCGCCTCGCGGATGGCCTGGGAATAGTCTGCAATCTGCAGGTCGTTGCGCTCGAGCAGGTCGTTGTAAACTTCCAGTAGGGGATTGTTCGGTATCATATGGTGGAGCGCCAGCCTGCTTCTTCGGCGCGCAGGGTAAGGATTTCAAAACCGTCATCCGTCACCAGGATGGTGTGTTCCCACTGCGCCGACAGCTTGTGGTGTGGTGACGGCCGTCCACTGGTGGGAGGATTTTCAGGTGGCGTTTGCCTTGGTTGATCATGGGTTCGATGGTGAAAATCATGCCCGGCTGCATCAGGATTTTGTCGCTGTCCTTGCTGTAATAATGCAGGATTTGCGGCGCTTCATGGAAACGGCTGCCGACGCCGTGCCCACAGAACTCTTCCACTACCGTGTAGCGGTTGGCATGGGCGTATTTCTGGATGACTTTACCGATGTTGCCCAGCGGCGCGCCGGGGCGTACTTCCAGGATGCCGAGGTACAGGCACTGTTGGGTGATGGTGCTCAGGCGTTTGCCCGCCACGGTCGGTTCCCCAACATGGAACATTTTGCTGGTGTCGCCGTGGTAGCCATCCTTGATGACCGTGATGTCAATATTGAGGGCGTCGCCTTCCTTGAGCTTCTTGTCGCCCGGAATGCCGTGGCAAATGACATGATTGACGGAGGTGCAGATGGATTTGGGAAACGGTGGCTCACCATAATGCAATGGTGCAGGAATGGCCTGTTGCACATTGACAATATAATCGTGGCAAATCTGATCCAGTTCGCCAGTGGTGATGCCCGGCTTTACGTGGGGGCGATCATTTCCAAAACTTCCGCCGCCAGTTTGCCCGCTACCCGCATTTTGGCGATTTCTTCCGCCGTTTTGATTGTTATGCTCTGCTCTCTTTCTGCTTTTGCCATTATTCGCCCTTCCCGGTAGCACTCAAAAGCGTTTCATGGTATAAAGCGCCCGCGTTTTCCGCAAATAGTTTTACATTTTTAAATCCACACATACATCGACACGTCGCGCAGGGTGCCTGACCGAAAAACAGGTTGCGCAGGCGGGATGTATGGAGGCATAACCCGATACAGGAGCATACCATGCCTAAAGTCACCATGCGCCAGATGCTGGAAGCAGGCGTTCATTTCGGCCACCAAACCCGTTACTGGAACCCTAAAATGGGTCAGTTCATTTTTGGTGAGCGCAACAAAATTCACATCATTAACCTCGAGCAGACGCTGCCGATGTTTAATGACGCAACCAATTTCATTGGCAAGCTGGCGGCGAAAGGCGGCAAAATCCTGTTTGTCGGCACCAAGCGTTCTGCGCGTGAAGCCGTGCAGGATGCGGCAGCTGGCTGCAAAATGCCTTATGTCAACCATCGCTGGTTGGGTGGGATGCTGACCAACTTCAAGACGGTCAAGCAATCCATCCGCCGTTTGAAGGATCTGGANAAAATGGCTGAAGACGGCACTTTCCAGAAACTCAACAAGAAAGAAGTCCTGATGCTGACCCGTGAAACCGAAAAGCTGGAGCGCAGCTTGGGCGGCATCAAGGATATGCGCGGCCTGCCTGACGCGGTTTTCGTGATTGATGTCGGCTATGAAAAAATCGCCGTCCAGGAAGCAAACAAACTGGGCATTCCGGTCATTGGCGTCGTTGACACCAACAATTCCCTGGATGGCATTGATTACGTGATTCCAGGCAACGATGACGCCATCCGCGCCATCCAACTGTACGTTTCAGCCGCGTCTGACGCCGTTAATGAAGGCCATGTGGCGGCGGCGATTTCACCAGAAGCTGAAATCGCCGTAGCAGCTGAAGATGAAGCTGCTGCTGTAGAAGAGTCAACCACTGACGAGGCTGGCGAATAAGCCAAGGCCTGAGTAAAGATTCCAAGGAGTTATTCTAATGGCAATTAGTGCTGCAATGGTTAAAGAACTGCGCGAACGCACGGGCGCAGGCATGATGGAGTGTAAGAAAGCCCTGACTGAAACCAATGGTGACATGGAAGCCGCTATCGACCTGATGCGCAAATCCGGTGCCGCCAAAGCCGATAANAAAGCTGGCCGTATTGCGGCGGAAGGCCGTGTGGTCGTCGCCATTTCCGCTAGTGCGCANAAAGCTGCAATTGTTGAAATCAACAGTGAAACCGACTTCGTGGCCAACGACAGTAATTTTGTCGAATTTGCCAATGCGGTTGGCGAAGCCGCCTTGGCCAACCAGCCAGCGGACGTCGCCGCCCTGTCCGTGCTGAAGCTGGCGAACGGCCAGACAGTGGAAGAAAGCCGCACAGCCCTGATCGCAAAAATTGGTGAAAACATCCAGGTGCGCCGTTTTGAATTGGTGGATGCGGGCGATGGGCAGATTTCCGTTTACCAGCACGGTGCCAAGATTGGCGTTGTCGTCTGCATGAACGGTGGTGAGGGCGAAACTGGCAAACATGTGGCCATGCATATCGCCGCCAGCCGTCCGGTGTGCGTGGATGAGTCCGGCGTACCGGCTGAAGTGGTTGAGCGTGAGCGCGAGATCCAGATCGACATCGCCATGCAAAGCGGCAAGCCGCGTGAGATCGCAGAAAAAATGGTGGCGGGGCGCATGAAAAAATTCCTGGGTGAGATCACCTTGGTTGGCCAGCCGTTTATCATGAATCCGGATCAGACCGTTGGTGACCTGCTGGCGTCCAAAAGCGCTGCGGTCAGCCAGTTCGTGCGGCTGGAAGTGGGCGAAGGCATCGAAAAGAAACAGGAAAACTTTGCCGACGAAGTGGCTGCACAGGCGGCTGCGGCAGGCAATTGAATAAGGCTTTAGGGTCTTTTGCGAAAAGAGGGGCACAGGTTGCCCCTTTTTCTGTCCCCTGTATAAATGCATCGATTTTATTGACTGGCAGGCGCATATATGACAACCAATATCCCTTCTGCAATCCGTTTCCGCCGCATCCTTCTCAAGCTGAGTGGTGAAGCTTTGTTGGGCAGCCAGGATTCCGGCATTGATCCTGAGATTCTTTACCGTGTGGCGGGCGAGGCGCTGGAGGTGCAGCGTTCCGGTGTGGAGGTCGCCATTGTCATTGGCGGCGGCAACCTGTTCCGTGGTGCGGGGTTGGCGGAAAAGGGCATGGATCGGGTGCGCGGCGACCAGATGGGTATGCTGGCCACCGTGATGAATTCCCTTGCCATGCAGGATGCGCTTGAAAAACTGGGGCTCCTGCCGGTGTTGACTGCGTTGGGCATTGACCAAGTCGGCGAACGTTATTCCGCCCATCAGGCNCGCCGGTATCTGGAGTCCGGCAATGTGGTCATTTGTGCGGCGGGCACAGGCAACCCGTTTTTCACCACTGATACCGCCGCGAGTTTGCGCGCAGTGGAATTGCAATGCGATTTGTTGTTGAAGGCGACCAAGGTGGATGGCATTTATGATGCTGATCCGAANAAAAATCCTGCGGCGAAGCGCTTCGATCGGTTATCCTTCGATGACGCGATCCAGCGTCAGCTGGGTGTGATGGATCTGACGGCCATGGTCATGTGCCGCGATAACAAACTTCCTCTCGGTGTTTTTGACATGTTTGCGCCGGGAGCGCTTGCTGCGATTGTTTGCGGTGAGCCTGTTGGAACTTTGGTTGAGGTTTAGTCGATGATTGAAGAAATCAAACAAGATGCAGATCAACGGATGCANAAAAGCATCGAAGCCCTGAAACACGATTTGGCAAAAGTCCGCACAGGGCGGGCGCATCCCAGCCTGTTGGATCAGGTGACGGTTGATTATTACGGTACGGAAACGCCTATCGGCCGNGTCGCCAATGTCGGCGTGGAAGATGCCCGCACCTTGAAAGTGACGCCTTGGGAGAAGCCAATGCTCAACAAGATCGAAAAGGCTATTCTCACCTCCAATCTTGGCTTGAACCCAACCAATGACGGCAACATTCTCCGGGTGCCGTTGCCAGCGTTGACGGAGGAGCGGCGCCGTGATTTTGTTAAGGTGGTCAAGGGTGAGGCGGAAAGCGCGCGGGTCGCCATCCGCAATATCCGCCGTGACGCCAACTCCGACTTCAAGTCTTTGTTGAAAGATAAGGAAATCTCCGAAGATGAGGCGCGTCGTGCGGAGGAAGATATTCAGAAACTGACTGACCGCTATATCAAGGAAGTTGAAGGGGTGCTGGAAAAGAAAGAAAAGGAACTGATGGAAGTATGATGGCTGCGGCGTCCCATCGGGGGCAGCCGTGGCAATGGATGGGGCTTCGAATGACAACGACAACACAAGATGACGCTGTGCCCCGGCATGTCGCCATTGTAATGGACGGGAATGGACGTTGGGCGAAAGCCCGTTTCCTGCCCCGTCTGATGGGGCATCACCGGGGTGTGGAGTCTGCCCGCAAGGTGATTCGTGCGTGCAGTAATGCCGGTGTGGAATGCCTGACCTTATTTGCTTTCAGCAGCGAAAACTGGAAGCGCCCTGAGGATGAAGTCAGCGGCCTGATGTCGCTGTTTATGTCTGCGCTAGAGCGCGAATCCGTCGCCTTATTTCGGCACAACGTCAGGATGCGTTTTATTGGCGACACTAGTGGGTTCCCTACCAGTTTACAGGAAAAATCCAGCAGGTTGAGGCCATGACAGCCATGTGCAATGGCATGACTTTGCTGATTGCCGCCAATTATGGCGGACGTTGGGATGTCCTTCAGGCAGTGCGCAAAGCCATTAGGAACGTTACGGCGGATGGCATGGCGGCGGATATGTTGGACGAGGATGCGTTTGGCCGCTTGCTGGTCACAGGAGGGTTGCCTGATCCAGACCTGTTTATCCGCACGGGTGGGGAAAAGCGCATCAGTAATTTTCTGATGTGGCAATTGGCGTATGCGGAATTGTATTTCACGGATGTATTATGGCCGGAATTCGATGAAAAATGCCTGCACGAAGCCTTTAGGGATTTTGCCCAACGGCAACGGCGTTTCGGTATGACCGGTGAACAGATAGCGGGAGGGCAACATGCTTAAACAGCGGATTATTACAGGGCTGGTGCTGATCTTGCTGGTGTTTGCTGGCATCCGGTTCCTGCCCACCGATTTGTTTGGGCTGTTTTCCCTGGTTTTTATCGTGGGGCTGGGTGCTTGGGAGTGNGGGCTGACAGGTTGTTATCTGCCGGAAAAACGCATGGCGGGAGCCATGATGATCTTGCTGGCTTCCGTTCCGTTGGTGTTCATTAAACCTGTGCCTGTACTGGTGCTGGCTGTTAGTGTCCCCGTATGGCTGGCGGTGTTGGTTGCGCTGAAAATTTATCCTCATAATGCCGGGTTTTACAAGAAGCACGCTCTCGCCATGCGCCTTTCCGGCATTTTCGTGCTGTTGCCTGCTTGGTATGCCCTGATGCAATTGCACGTCATGCATTATTCCTATGTCATTTATTTGATTATGTTGGTCGCCATTGCCGATACGGCGGCGTTCTTTGCCGGACGCAGGTTCGGCAGGCACAAGCTGGCACCAGATTTAAGTCCGGGGAAAACCAAAGAGGGTGTATCGGGCGCGGTGTTGGCGACAGCGGTATGGGCTGTGCTGGGATTATTCTGGCTAAACCTTCCCGCAGGTAAAGAGGTGTGGTTTGTCGTGCTGTCCATGTTTGTGGTGTTGATGTCCGTGGCAGGTGACCTGTTTGAAAGCTTGCTGAAGCGTGAGGCAGGGGTGAAGGATAGCGGGCAGATCCTGCCGGGGCATGGCGGCATTCTTGACCGTGTTGATGGGCTGCTGGCTGCGGCACCNCTGTTTGCGCTGGGGTTGCTGGGGTTGGGGCATCTATGACTTCCAAGGGTGTCGCCATTCTGGGCGCAACCGGCAGCATCGGCGTCAGTACGCTGGATGTGCTGGCGCGTCATCCGGAACGTTTTCATGTTGTCGCACTAACCGCCAATCATAATGTCGAACGCTTATATGCACAGTGCCTGAAGTTCCAGCCACGTTATGCGGTCATGGTTGACGCGGCGGCGGCGGAAACGCTGGCGAAGCGCTTACGGGCGGCAGGGAGCGAGGTTGCCGTGTTGGCGGGTGCGGAAGCACTGGAAACGGTCGCTGGTTGCCCAGAAGCCGATTACGTCATGGCGGCGATTGTCGGGGCGGCTGGTTTGGTGCCAACATTAGCGGCGGCGCGGGCGGGCAAGCGGGTCATGCTGGCGAACAAGGAAGCTCTGGTCATGTCCGGGCAATTGTTCATTGATGCCGTGCATGAACATGGCGCGGAGCTGCTGCCAATTGACAGTGAACACAACGCTGTTTTCCAATGCTTGCCTGCGGACAGCAAAAATGGTGTGGANAAAATTTTACTGACAGCCTCTGGCNNGCCTTTCCGCAACTGGTCGGCCAGCGATCTGGTGGGCGTGACCCCTGAACAGGCGGTGGCGCATCCGAACTGGTCGATGGGGCAAAAAATTTCTGTTGATTCCGCCACTTTGATGAACAAAGGGCTGGAGGTGATCGAAGCCTGCTGGTTGTTTGGGTTGCCAGCGGAGCGGGTAGAAGTGGTGGTGCATCCGCAAAGCACTATCCATTCCATGGTGTCCTATAATGATGGTTCGGTATTGGCNCAATTGGGCAATCCGGACATGCGCACNCCGATTGCTTACGCGCTTGGTTGGCCTGAACGGCTGGTTTCCGGAGTGGTGCCTCTGGANTTTTTCGCTACCGCGCGCCTGGATTTTGAGCGCCCGGATGTGGGGCGTTTTCCATGCTTGCCATTGGCCTACGAGGCACATGGGCGCGGCGGTTACGCCACGATTGCATTGAACGCTGCCAATGAAGAGGCGGTCAAGGCATTCTTGGGAAGGGAGATCGGTTTTACTGACATTCCCTTGCTGGTAAGCGACGTTATGCGGCAAGCTTCGGCAGGCACGCCAATGACGCTTGATGACATACTTGTTCAGGATGAGGAAAGCCGAGCGCGTTCACTATTCTGGATAAAAAACAAGAAAATACACTGACATGAACTTGCTGATTATCATTCCTGCATTTTTGGTGGCGATAGGTGTGCTGGTGACAGTGCATGAATTCGGCCATTTCTGGGTCGCCCGCAGGCTCGGCGTCAAAGTGCTGCGTTTTTCCATTGGTTTCGGCAAACCTTTGCTGCGGCGCGTCTCCCATGACGCCGACAAGGTGGAATATGTATTGTCGGCTCTGCCTTTCGGCGGTTACGTCAAGATGCTGGACGAGCGCGAATGTGAAGAGGGCTATGTCATTCCCGCTGAGGAGTTGCCACGCGCATTCAACCGGCAGCCGTTGTGGAAGCGGGCGGCGATAGTGGTGGCTGGGCCTGTCGCCAATTTTCTGTTGGCGGTGGTGGTTTATGCGCTGGTGTTTATGATTGGCCAAGACGCCATGCGCCCCTATGTTGATGTCAGCAATGGTTCGCCTGCTGCCCAGGCCGGTTTCCAGCCTGGCGATCTGGTGACCGCCATCAATGGTGTTGAAACCCCTTCCTGGGAAGACATGCGCATGTTGCTGGTGGAGGAATATCTGAAATCCCCGCAATTGCTGTTCAATGTCAACACACCGGATGGCGCACAAATTCAGCGTCATTTGGATTTGCAAAACGTGCTCCTGTTCAAGGAGGAAGCAGGCACGTTGGACAAAGTCGGCATTAATCCTTGGCTGCCGCCTTATGATGTGGTGGTGCATGGCGTTTTGCCGGATACACCCGCAGCGCAGGCAGGGTTGCAGGCGAAAGATAAAATTCTGCGCATGAATGATGTCAAACCGGCTGGTGGCCGTGATTTTATTACGTATATCCAGTCCCATGCCAACGAAGCCATCACCCTGCAAATTGAGCGGGCGGGCAAGCAGCTGGCGATAACCGTGACGCCAAGCATCAATCCGCAAACAGGTGCCAAAACCGCCACCATTGGTGCACAGCTGGAAAGTCCGCCAAAAGCCTTGCTGGACAAAGTCTACTTTACCGAGTCGTTTGGNCCGGCAGAATCCATCTGGCGTGGCGCGGCCAAAACCTGGCAGATGTCGGTGGTGACTTTAAAACTGATGGGGCGTATGCTCACCGGCGAAGTTAATTTGAAAAATATCAGCGGTAGNGTGACGATTGCCCAATTTGCCGGTTTGTCAGCCTCCATTGGCCTGACCTATTACCTGGGGTTTTTGGCGATCGTCAGCGTCAGCCTCGGCGTATTGAACCTTTTGCCCATCCCTATGCTGGATGGNGGGCATTTGCTGTATTACTTGATTGAACTAATAAAGGGCAGCCCTGTTTCAGCAGAAACGGAAGCTGTCGGCTTCCGCGTAGGGATGGCGATCATTGCCGGATTGATGATGCTTGCCTTGTATAACGATTTCACACGGTTATTAAATTAATTATGAAAAAACACATACTTGGACTTTCTGCTCTGGGCTGCTTGCTGGCTGTTTCCCATACTGTGTTGGCGGCTGCGTTTGTGGTGCGCGATATTGAGGTGAATGGCTTGGAGCGGGTCGCCGCCGGTACGGTGCTGAATTACCTGCCTGCCCGTGTTGGCGAACCGTTTGATGACCGGCAATCAGCTGAGGCCATCCGCGCTTTGTTCCAGACCGGATTGTTTGATGATGTGCAACTTGGCCGCCGTGGTGATGTGTTGGTGGTGACGGTGGTTGAGCGTCCTGCCATTGGTGAAATCAATATCAAGGGCAACCATAAAATTCCGACTGATAAATTGCTGGAAGTCCTGAAGCTGCGCAATATCAGCAAGGGTGATACGCTGGACAAGGCGGCGCTGGTCACTATCCAAAAGGAATTGCAGGAACAATATCAGGGCATGGGGTATTACGCGGTTGACATCAAAACCACCGTTGACACCCTTCCACGCAGCCGGGTTGCCGTCAATATCACCATCAACGAAGGCAATGTTGCACGAATCCANAAAGTCAGGATCGTCGGCAATCAGGCATTCCCTGAAGCAGTTCTGCTGAAACAGCTTGAATCTGGNCTAAGTGGCGCGTTTTCAATCCCGTTTTTCAGCAGTAACGACAAGTATTCACGCGAAAAGCTGATTGGTGATCTGGATTCACTGACCTCCTTCTACCGTGACCGTGGCTACATCAATTTTGAAATCACCTCGGCGGATGTGTCGATGACGCCGGACAANAAGGACATCTACCTCACTGTCGGTGTGCATGAAGGCGAGCAATACCGTATCGGCAATGTCAGTGTGGCGGGCAACCCCGGCCTGTCGCAGCCGCAGTTNGGCCGGGCAGTCAAGATCCACAAAGGCGATGTTTTCTCACAAAAGGCGCTGGAGGAAACCCGTAAAAATCTGGCCAGCAAACTGGGCGCGCAAGGTTATGCCTTCACCAAGATCACCGCAACCCCGGAATTCGATGAAGCCAACAAGCAGGTTGGCATCACTTTGGGCGTTGACCAAGGCAAACGCACCTATGTGCGCCGTATCGATATTCGCGGCAACAACCGCACCCGGGACGAAGTGTACCGTCGTGAACTGCGCCAGATGGAAAGTTCCTGGTTTTCCAAGGAGCAAGTGGAGCGTTCCAAGACCCGACTTGAACGCTTGCCTTATGTTGAGGACGCCAGCATTGAAGCCGAACCGGTCGCGGGCACCGATGACCAAATTGACCTGATTGTGACGGTCAAGGAGCGTTCTTCCAACCAATTCCGGGTTGGTGCAGGTTATTCCCAGTCCCAAGGCGTGTTGTTCAACATCAACCTGAACCAGGATAACTTCATGGGGACAGGCAAGCAGCTGGATGTCAATGTCGACAACAGCAAGGTGAACAAAGATTACAGCATCAGCTACACCAACCCGTATTACACCCCGGATGGCATCAGCCGTGGCTTCAGCACCTATTACAAGAAATATGACGCNCAGCCAGAAGACATTGCCAACTATGCCACCAACCGTTATGGCGGTAACGTTAACTACACAGTGCCGATCAGCGAACACGACTCCATTTACGCCAGTGTGGGTGCGGAAAAACGTGAGGTGGTGATGGGTTCTGACCCGGCGCAACGGATCAAGGATTTTGTCGCCACCAATGGCGACCAGTACACACAGGTGCCGGTCACCGTCAGTTATGTGCATGACACCCGGAACCGCACGATTTTCCCAACCGAAGGCCAGCGCCATCGTGTTTCTTTGCAGGCCAACGCCCCTGGCAGCGATTTGCAATACCAGAAACTGAGCTATGACGGTGCCATTTACACGCCAGTGAATGATGACATTACGTTTGCGGTCAAGGGCAGGGTAGGCGGCGGCAATGCTTCTGGCAAGTTGGATGAAGTGCCATTCTTTGACAAATACTATGCAGGCGGCATCAATAGCGTGCGTGGTTTCGAGCAGAACAGTTTGGGCGCACGCGATGAAAGGACGACCCAATCGGGGGATTTCACCGTCACCGGCACGGCAGAATTCCAGTTCCCAGCACCGTTCATGGATGATGCCAAGAACCTGAAAATGAGCGCATTTGTGGATGGCGGCAATGTCTTCAAGAATAGCGGGGATTTCAAGGCGGATGATATGCGTTATTCGGCAGGGGTTGGAGCCACCGGNTTGTCGCCGATCGGNCCGTTTGAAATCAGTTACGCCAAACCCCTGAACGCCAAAGATGGTGACAAGGAGCAAAAGGTGCAATTCAGTATCGGCGCATCCTTCTAACTTCATGATGAAACGAATTTTCAGCTTGATCAGATGTTGCGGCCGATGGCCTGCAATGGGCATGTTGCTGCTGGTCATGTTGGGCCTGCGGTTGCGGATGACGCAACGGCTCCAGTGCGGATTGCGGTGGTTAATTTTTCTACCTTGATGAGTGAATCACCCCAATCGAAAGCCGCCACCGCCAAGCTGAAAGCGGATTTTGTGCCACGTGATGAAAAGCTCAAAACCGAAGAAAAACCATTGTGCAGNTTGGAAGAAGAATTGAAATCCCTGTCCGATACGGTCTCGGAAGAGGAACGGGTAAAGCGTGAACGCGAATTGCGCGACCGCCAACGCAAATATTCGCGTGAAATGGAAGATTATCGGGAGGAAGTCCGCGCCGCCCGTGATCAGGCATTGGATGACCTGCAAAACACAATTGTCCAGGCGATCGGCGAAGTGCGTGAACGTGAACAGATTGACATCGTCTTGCGTGAAACCAACTATATTGTTGCCAGCATCAGGATCGATATCACCGCGAAGGTAATGCAGCATCTGGAAGCAAAATTCCAGCAGCAGTCGGCCACTGTTCCTACGGACGCCGAGAAAAAGGAATAAAAACATGGATGAAGGTTATTCCCTACAGGCGTTGGCTGATTACACAGGCTCCCGCCTGCAAGGCAATGCGGCGTTGCGCCTGTACGCCGTGGTTTCGATCGAGAAGGCGCAGGCTGGCGAGCTTAGTTATGTCCGTAACGCCAAATACCGCCATTTCCTTGAAACTTCACAAGCCAGCGCGCTGATTCTGCCNCCCGATCTGGCGGAAACTTATCGGGGTGATTGCCTGGTCAGCCAGAACCCTTACCTTGCCTACGCCAAAGCTGTCACCTTGCTGCATTCATCGCCGCCTCCAAATGCCGGGATACACCCCTCCGCTGTGATTGCTGAAGATGCCGAAGTGGCAGACTTGTGCAGCATTGGTGCCCATGTCGTAATTGAATCGGGAACGCGGATTGCCTCCGGCGTCATCATTGAGGCTGGCTGCGTCATTGGCCGGGATTGCCGGATTGGCGAAAACAGCCGTTTGTATCCCAATGTGACGCTGTATCCTGGTACGGAAATTGGCAAGCGCTGCATTATCCATGCTGGGGCAGTGTTGGGCGCGGATGGTTTCGGCTTCGCCCCTGATGGCAAGTCCTGGTTCAAAATTCCCCAAGTTGGCAATGTTGTGGTGGGCAATGACGTTGAAATTGGCTCCAACACCTGCATTGACCGCGCTGCAATGGGTTCAACCATTATTGGCGATGGCGTCAAGCTGGACAATTTGCTGCAAATCGCCCATAACGTGCAAATTGGCGAACATACTGCAATGGCGGCTTGCACCGCCGTGGCAGGCAGCGTCCGGATTGGCCGTTATTGCCAGATTGGCGGCATGTCGGCGATTGCTGGGCATTTGGACATTACTGATAATGTGGTGGTGACGGGCACCAGTTTGGTTTCCCACTCGCTTACCAAGCCNGGGGTATATTCTTCCGGCACCACTGTGGTGGACAATGCTGTCTGGCGTAAGAACGCCGTGCGTTTTAACCAGTTAGATAAACTAGCGCGCCGCCTGCAGGAGCTGGAAAGGCAACTGGCGGTTTTGCAAGACAAAGGGAGTAATTAAGCCGCTATGGGCATGATGAACGTTAACGACATCAAAAACTATCTTCCACACCGTTACCCGTTCCTGTTGGTGGATCGTGTGCTGGAGTTTGAAGCTGGCAAGTATCTGAAGGCGATCAAGAATGTTACGACCAACGAACCGTTTTTCAACGGGCATTTCCCCAACCAGCCGATCATGCCGGGTGTGCTGATTATCGAGGCAATGGCGCAGGCCACGGGTTTGCTGGGTTTCCGCACCATGGGCGAAGAGCCGCAGAGGGATACGCTGTATTTGCTGGTGGCAGTGGATAAGGCNCGTTTCAAGCAGGCAGTTGTGCCCGGCGACCAACTGGAAATGCATGTGGAGTTGGTCAAGCGCAAGGGCATTATGTGGGTGTTCAACGCTGAGGCGCGGGTGGACGGCAAGCTGGCAGTGTCAGCCGAACTCATGTGTGCGGCAAAAAGAGGATGTTGTTTGAATAACCTGATTCATCCAACGGCGGTCATCCATCCTGCGGCGCAATTGGCCGAAGGGGTTGAAGTTGGCGCTTTCAGCATAATCGGGGCGGATGTCTCGATCGGTAAAGGCTCACGGATTGGTTCACATGTGGTCATCGACGGNCCAACCCGGATAGGNGAAGGCAACCAGATTTACCAGTTCGCCTCCGTTGGCGCTGCGCCGCAAGACAAGAAATATCATGGGGAACCTACTGAGCTGGTCATTGGTGACCGCAATGTCATTCGTGAATGCTGCACCATTAATCGCGGCACGGTGCAGGACAAGGGCAAAACGGTCATCGGCGATGACAACTGGATCATGGCCTACGTGCATATCGCCCATGACTGCATCATCGGTGACAACACCATTTTCGCCAATAGCGCAACACTGGCGGGGCATGTGGAAATCCGTGACTGGGTTATCCTGGGTGGCTTCACCTTGGTGCACCAGTTCTGCGTGATCGGTGAACATGCCTTTACTGGCATGGGTTCCGCCATCAGCAAGGATGTGCCTCCATACACCATGGTGGCGGGCGTGCCCGCCGAACCGCATAGCATCAATCTGGAAGGCTTGAAAAGGCGTGGCTTTGCGTCTGATGCCATCCATCGCATCAAGGATGCCCATCGTGTCCTCTACCGTCAAAACCTGACCACACAAGAAGCGCTGGCCAAAATTGAGCACGACTATGGCGGACATGCCGACATTCAGTTGTTGCTGGATTTTTGCCGGAACAGCCAACGGGGGCTAATCCGTTAACACATGCAGCGGATTGCCATCATTGCCGGAGAAGCGTCGGGAGATTTGCTGGCGGCGCGCCTGCTCCTGGCTTTGCGTGCACAATGCCCCAACCTCCGCTTTGAAGGCATCGCAGGNCCCGAGATGCAAGCCGCAGGCTGCCACAGCCTGTTTCCCATGGACAAGCTCTCGGTCATGGGGCTGGTGGAGGTGCTGTCCCATCTGCCGGAACTGCTTTCCATCCGCAAACACTTGTTTGAACGCTGGCGGCTTGATCCGCCCGACCTGTTTATTGGCGTGGATGCGCCTGACTTCAACCTGCCGTTGGCGGCGAAACTGCATGCCGCCGGGATTCCGACCGCACATTATGTCAGCCCGTCCGTATGGGCATGGCGGGCAAAGCGTGTGCGCAAGATGCAGGGCAATATTGACCTGATGTTGACCTTGTTTCCGTTTGAGGTCGCTTTCTACCGTCAGCATGGGATTACTGCCGAATTTGTTGGACATCCGCTGGCGGATGAGGTGAAATTCGACGCCAGCCGGAATTCAGCGCGGGAACAGCTTGGCCTTCCGCAGGACAAGCGCATTCTTGCTATTCTGCCTGGCAGCCGNTCNGGGGAAGTCCGCCGTTTGGCTGCCGANTTTTTGCAGGCCGCCGGGCAATTGCGGCAGCGGCACGCGGATTTGCTGTTCGTCACGCCAGCCATCAATCCGGCGTTGCGTGCCGAACTGGAGAACATCCAGCGGCAGGTGGCACCGGATTTGCCTTTGACCGTGCTGGATGGCCAGTCGCGCCTGCTGATGCAGGCGGCGGATTACATCCTGATGGCGTCCGGCACTGCGGTGCTGGAAGGCATGTTGGCAGGGAGACTGATGGTGGCGGCTTACCGGGTCGCACCGTTGACAGCTTGGATTATCCGCACCTTTAGGCTGCTGAAAGTCCGCTTTGTCACCTTGCCGAACAATCTGGCGGATGAGACACTCGTGCCCGAGTTCCTACAGGAGGCGATTACGCCGGACAATCTGGCTCAGGCGCTGGAGCAGTTGTTTACCCTGCCGGAACAGCGCCGCACGTACATATTGCAACGCTTTCGTGAATTACACGGGGAACTGCGCAAGGATGCGAGCCACTGCGCGGCCAGTGTTATCCTTAGGCACTTTCAGTTACAGACGCAGGAGCAAGACTAAAACGCCATGGCTTATCTTACCAAGCTTAAACACACGGGTTCCGTGATCAGTTCCAGCAACCAGTTCGGGGCGAAAATGTTCACCGTAGCGGCGGGCTTTTTCCAGGACTACGGGCGTGGTGTTTTTGTCGGCACCGGCAGTGGCGTGGTGGCGCAGTACTTCATCCAGGCCAGCATCCCATTTGTGTTTATAGAAAAGCATCCGGCGTTTGTGCGCCAGTTCCATGAACGTTTCGGCGCTCATGTCCCGCTGCTGCCGAAGGATTTCTTCACCCTGCCGCTGGATGACAGCAATAGCGGTTTGGCAGAGTGTCTGGTCGT
The DNA here is from genome assembly GCA_013693955.1 of Candidatus Thiothrix singaporensis. Lineage (GTDB taxonomy): Bacteria > Pseudomonadota > Gammaproteobacteria > Thiotrichales > Thiotrichaceae > Thiothrix > Thiothrix singaporensis. Next base: position 1,145,730 of record CP059265.1, read on the forward strand.
GTCCTGCATGCCGGTGACCGTANNGTTTTATTCCGAGCGGCTGGTCGAGCAATTTCGTGGGGCGCTCAATAGCGGCTCCACCATCGTGCAGATGAGCTATACGCCATTTGTGCGTCAGGTGCGCTTGTTTGAGCGCTTGCAGAAGGAAGGCTTCCGGATTGAGCGGGTGGGGACTGTGTTGATGAACATTCCGCCTGCGTCGGTGTTCGTGTTAAGGAAGGCCTGATGCGGGTCGCCGGGGTGGATGAGGTCGGGCGNCGAGCGCTGGCGGGCGCGGTGGTGGCCGCCGCCGTCATCCTCGACCCGGCGAACCCCATCAGCGGCCTGAACGATTCCAANAAACTGACCGCCAGACGCCGTGAACAACTGGCGCTGGAAATCCGTGCCAAAGCATTGGCTTGGAGCCTGGGGCAGGCGGAAGTGGAGGAAATCGACCGGATCAACATCCTGCAAGCCACGTTTCTCGCCATGCAGCGGGCGCTGGAAGGGTTAAGCATCCAGCCCGACTTGGTGAAGATTGACGGCAACCGTTGCCCGAAGCTGCCTTATAAGATGGAAGCGATTGTCGGCGGGGACGCTACAGTGGCGGAAATCAGCGCGGCCTCCATTCTGGCGAAAGTGGCGCGGGATGCGGAGCTGGTGGCGCTGGATGCGCTGTATCCGCAGTACGGTTTCGCCAGCCACAAAGGATACGGCACCGCCAAACATCTGGCGGCGTTGCGGGAGCATGGGGCGACGCCGATCCATCGGCGCAGTTTTGCCCCGGTCAGGCAGGTGTCGCCCGACCCCGCAAAATGATCTGGAATGAGGGATGCCGCGCAAAATTCTTAACATTCTGTTGATCTTTGCCCTGTTGCTATTCCTGCTGCAAGCGGGACTCTATCTCTACCACGAATGGCGCAAGCTGCAACCGCTCCAGCCGTCGCCAACCGGCCAGACACAATCAGCCGCATCCCGGCAGGAAACCCTGCTCGGCATCAACACCAATGAAATCAGTTACAATGACGGCAGCGCCCCATTTGTTGACCTGTTCCGCGCTGCCAGCCCATTCCAAGAAAATATCTTGCACCTGAAGGCGGACAAGGTGGCTTATGACGCCAAGGGTTGGCCAACCAACCTCAATGGCGGTGAGGTGGGGACNCGCTTTCTGGGCGAACTTCCGTCCGACACCATTCCAGTGGGCGAATACACCGTGCTGTACGACGGCGATGGCGAACTGCGCTATGGCAATGACGCCGTACTGGTCAGCCGTTCGCCGGGGCGCGACATTATTAAGCTGGATGCAGGGGTGAATGGCCGGTTGGACGCCAGTCTGGTCATTACCCGCAGCAACCCTGACAATTATCTGCGCAATATCCGAATCCTGCCACCGGGTGGCATTTGCCAGCACAATCCGTTCAAACGGGTGGATAGTGCCAGCGGCTGTACGGCGGCGGATGGCGCATACCTGCCGTTTGCAGATAACTACGCCAGTATCCTGTTCAACCCCGATTATTTGGGTTTCATGAAGGATTTCCGGGCGATCCGCTTCATGCCCATGTCCGGGGTCACCCGCAATCCGGTGGCGCATTGGGCAGACCGGCAGCACCTGGACAAAGCAACCTGGGGCGGAACCTATGGCTCCCGGGGCGCGCCGCTGGAAATCATGGTGGAGCTGGCCAACCGCTTGCACAAGGACGTCTGGTTCAATATTCCCCACGCCGCCGATGACGAGTATGTGCGTGAATATGCCACCTACGTGCGTGACCATCTTGACCCGGACTTGCGCATCTATCTGGAATACTCCAACGAAATTTGGAACGCCACGTTCACGCATGGCGAATACATGCANAAAAAGGGGATTGAGCTGGGGTTGGGGTTGAATGCCGCTGAAGTCGGTTACGAGTATTACACCATCCGCGCCCGACAGATTTTCGCTATTTGGGAACAGGCGTTCGGCGGCTTGGAGCGTTTCGTGCGGGTGCTGGGCGGCTGGGATACGCGCCCGGATTTTGCGGAAAAGGTGCTCAGTTACGACGACACTTACAAGGATGTGGACGCGCTGGCGATTGCGCCGTATTTCGGCGGCAATATCAAGGGGTTCCGTGATGCCGAAACAGTGGACGACATTTTTCGCCTGACCACGGAGCCAGATTCCTACCGCTCATTGCCCGAAGTGCTGGAGNNGGTGCGTAAACATGCGGCGCTGGCGCGGGAATTCGGCGTGGATCTGCTGGGTTATGAAGGCGGCCAGGGGCTGGTGGATTGGGCGACCCGCAAGCCAGACCAGCATCCCAACCCGTTGCTGTTCGCCGCCAACCGCGACCCGCGCATGGGCGAGCTGTATACCGAATTCCTGGATGGCTGGGGGCAGGCGGGCGGCAAGCTGCTGATGCTGTTTTCCGCCCCGCGCCCTTGCCAGTGGTTCGGTTGCTGGGGGCTGAAGGAATCTGTCCGCCAGCCGCGTGAACAGGCANNCAAATACGCCGCTGTGTTGGATTACATCGCCCAGCAGCGGCAATGGCGGGTGGTACAAACGCCCTTCAAGCCCGCCAATAATCCGCTGTCCGCAGCGCCGCGCAATCCGGAAGATCCGGTGATTGTCTGGCGGCCTGCTGCCGATCCGGAGCGGGTGTTTTTCCTGGAAAATCCCCGCACCCTGGATTTGCTGTTGGAGGGCAAGATCTGGGACAAACGCAACCTGTTCGGCAAATGGCAGGGGAAATGGGATCAGGATTCCCTGTTCCTGACGGTACGGGTTTACGACAGCAAACGGGTATGGGATTCGGAAAATCCGCAGGACGATGATTCCGTCATGTTCATGATTGATGCGGACAATAGCCGTCTGCCACATTTGGACGGGAAGAATGACTACCAACTGATATTTGCCTGCGACCGTGATCAGGTCACGCTGGGGGAACATTCCGCNCCCCTATCGGTTCAAGCCCTGCGAAGCATCCGTTTCGACATGCGGGCAGTGTACGACGGTTATTGGCTGGAAGCCTGGATTCCGTGGCGGGCGTTGGGGATGCAGCCGAAAATCGCCGACCGGGTCAGCGCCAATGTCGTCATTAATGATGACGATGATGGCGGTGCCCGTGATGGCCGGATTGCCTGGATGGCACAGGACAAAAATGCGCCTGATGACCCCAGCCAGTGGGGCGTCATCCTGTTCAGTGGCCGCTGATCATTTGGCCTTGGCTACCGTCGAATTAAGCATCCGTGGTGGGGCGGTTTCGTTGCGGGGCAGCAGCGGTTTGCCTTTCTCCTGGCGGATGCGCAAGATGTAGCCACCTACTGCCCCGCCTGCGGTCGCCAGCGTCAGCAGCCCCAAGGTCAGGAACTGCGTCAGTAGCAACATGCCACCCAAGACCGCCACACCTGCAAACGCCATCCCCACCTTGATGTTGGCCTGGGTGGAGGTACGGCGGACTTCCTGGATGGTGTCCTTGTGCGCCTGTTTGACCAGCCGGGTTTTGGCGCGCTCGGCGTTGACGCGCAGGTTCTCGCGTTCGCGGGCGTGGTTTTCCTGCAAACGGCTGATGGTGTCCTTGTGGTGGTTGGCGGCGATGCCGCCAAACCGCCGCCGTCACCACGCCGATAATGATGATGGGTGTCGCCAGCCGCAGCCAGCCCCAGGTTTGGATGTCTTCGGGTGCCAGCAGCACCAGCGCCACGGTGAGGGTTTGCAGCAGCAAAATGCCAGGTAAAAACTTCAGCACGGTTCGTTTCCTTCTATTCTGTCAGTGCGTGTTGCAGGCATTATAATGGTTTCTGGTTTTAACTGGATAATGCCATGCTGCCCACTGAGCTGATTGATGAATTGATGCGCTTCCGCGCCGAACGCGACTGGGAGCAGTTCCACACCCCGCGCAACCTCGCCATTTCCCTGTCGCTGGAAGCCAGCGAAGTGCTGGAGCTGTTCCAGTGGCGCGATCCGCGTGGCGAGGCGATGCAGGAAGTGTTGCCGCGTTTGCGGGATGAAATCGCCGATGTGGCGGTCTACCTGACCTATCTATGCCGGGATTTGGACATTGATCTGGAGCAGGCGGTGCGCAGCAAGATGGAGCAAAACCGCCAAAAATACCCGGTGGCGTTGTCCAAAGGCTCCGCCAGAAATACACCGAATTAGGGGAAAACGAATGACCCAGTTTGTCCATCTGCGCCTGCACACGGAATATTCCCTGATCGACAGCACTGTCCGCATCAAGCCGTTGATGAAAGCGGTCGAAAAGGCCGGGATGCCCGCCATCGCCATTACCGATCAGAACAATTTCTTCGGCTTGGTGAAATTCTACAAAGTGGCGATGGGGGCAGGCGTCAAACCGTTGTTTGGGCTGGACGTGCTGCTGGCTGATGAGGCGGGCGGCGATGCGCTGTTCCACCTGATCCTGCTGTGCCAGAACAATACCGGCTACCGCAACCTGACCCGGCTGATTTCCCGCGCTTGGCAACAGGGGCAGGTGTTGGGTGTGCCGCGTGTGCAGCGTAGCTGGATTGTGGAATTCAGTGAGGGCGTGCTCATGCTGTCGGGTGGGCGCGATGGCGATGTGGGGCAGGCGTTGCTGGCGGGCAATGCTGAACTGGCGGCAAAACGTCTGCATGAATGGAAAGCTGCTTTTCCAGACCGTTATTACCTTGAGCTGCAACGCACCGGGCGCGAGGGTGAGGAAGATTATATCCATGCGGCGGTGGAGCTGGCGCTGGCACATGATTTGCCGGTGGTGGCCACGAATGACGTGCGCTTCATCGCGGCAAGCGACTTTGGTTCGCACGAGGCTCGTGTGTGCATCAACAGTGGCCATGTGCTGGCCGACCCCAAGCGCCCCAAATCCTACAGTCCGCAGCAATATTTGCGTAGTCCGGAGGAAATGGCGGAATTGTTCGCCGATATTCCTTCCGCCATCGACAATACGGTGGAGATCGCCAAGCGCTGCAATGTTTCGCTGACGTTGGGCAAGAACTACCTGCCGCTGTTCCCGATTCCGGAAGGCATGACCGAAGCGGAATATTTCTGCAAGGTGAGCGAGGCAGGGCTGGAGCAGCGGCTTGATTTCCTGTTTGGCNNCGAATTTCCGCGCGGCACGCCCGCATTCGCCGAAAAGCGCAAACCCTATGACGAACGCTTGCGGGTGGAGCTGGACGTGATCAACAAGATGGGCTTTCCCGGCTACTTCCTGATCGTTGCGGACTTCATCCAGTGGGCGAAGGATAATGGCATTCCGGTGGGGGGGCGGGGTTCCGGCGCAGGCTCGCTGGTGGCGTATGCGCTCAAGATCACCGACCTTGACCCACTGGCTTACGACCTGCTGTTTGAACGTTTCCTCAATCCGGAACGTGTTTCCATGCCTGACTTCGACATCGATTTCTGCATGGATAACCGCGACAAGGTGATCGATTATGTCGCGCGCACTTACGGGCGCAATCAGGTGTCGCAGATCGTCACTTTTGGTTCGATGGCGGCGAAAGCGGTGGTGCGCGATGTGGGAAGGGTGCTGGGGCATCCGTATGGGTTTGTCGACCGGGTGGCGAAACTGATCCCGTTTGTGCTGGGCATTTCGCTGGAGGATGCGCTNGGCCGCACCGAAAAGGCCAAGAAAGATCCGGAACGTGTTTCNCCNGACCTGATCGAGCTTTATGACAAGGATGAGGAAGTCAAGGCNCTGCTGGATATGGCGATTTCCCTGGAAGGGCTGACCCGCAACACCGGCAAGCATGCGGGCGGGGTGCTGATTTCACCCTCCGACCTGACCGATTTCACCCCGATTGCGTGTGACGAAGATGGCGGTGGGGTTGTGTCCCAGTTTGATAAGGATGATGTGGAAGGCGTGGGGCTGGTCAAGTTCGACTTTCTGGGGCTGCGCAACCTCACCATCATCGACTGNGCCTTGCAGACCATCAACCGCAAGCAGGAAGCCAAAGGGTTGCCTCCGGTCGACATCAACCGCATCCCGTTGGATGACAAGGCGTCCTTCGACCTGCTCAAGGCGCANAAAACCACTGCGGTGTTCCAGCTTGAATCACGCGGGATGAAAGACCTGATCCGCCGCTTGCAGCCTGACGTCTTTGAAGATGTCATCGCCTTGGTGGCGCTGTTCCGCCCCTANCCGTTGCAGTCAGGGATGGTGGACGATTTCATCAACCGTAANAAAGGCATCGCCAAGGTCGAATACCCGCATCCCAGTTTGGAGCAGGCGCTCAAGCCGACTTACGGGGTCATTGTCTATCAGGAACAGGTCATGCAGATCGCGCAGATACTGGCGAACTACACGTTGGGTGGTGCTGACATGCTGCGCCGTGCGATGGGCAAGAAGAAACCGGAGGAAATGGCCAAGCAGCGCGGCATTTTCATGGATGGCGCGCGCGCCAACAGCATCGACGAAAATCAGGCCGGTTTCATTTTCGATTTGATGGAAAAGTTTGCGGAATACGGTTTCAACAAATCGCATTCCGCCGCCTACGCGCTGGTGGCGTTCCAGACCGCCTGGCTCAAGGCACATTACCCGGCGGCTTTCATGGCGGCAGTCCTGTCGGCGGATATGGACAACACTGACAAAGTGGTGACCCTGCTGGATGATTGCCGCCAGTTCAAACTGATGGTGTTGCCGCCGGACATTAACCGTTCCGATTTTATGTTCACTGTCGATGACCAAGACCGCATTATCTACGGTCTTGGTGCCGTCAAAGGNGCAGGGGAGGCGGCGTTGAGCGTGATGGTCGAGGAGCGTAATCAGCATACCNNGTTCAAATCCCTGGCCGATTTGTGCAAGCGTTGCAGTTCACAGAAGGTCAACCGGCGAGTGCTGGAAACCCTGATCAAATCCGGTGTATTCGATTCCATGGGCGGAACCCGCCGCGCCATGCTCGAATTCCTGCCCGAAGCCTTGCGGATGGCGGAACAGCATCACCGTGATCAGGGCGCGGGGCAGACCGACTTGTTTGGTGGCATGTTTGGAGGGGTCAAGGAAGGCACCGCCGAATCCATCATGCCCGCGTTGCCGGAATTTGCGGAAAAGGAACGCCTGAAGCTGGAAAAGGAGGCCTTGGGCTTGTTCCTCACTGGGCACCCATTGGACGAATACACGGAGGAAATTGCTGGTCTGGGCAACCGCAANAAGCTGGCCGACATTGCCGAAGACGGCGGCACCCAATACCGCCGCGAGCCTGTGATGCTGGCGGGGTTGGTTGCCAGCGTGCGCACCCAGCATACTGACAATGGCAAGCGTGCGTTTGTGCAACTGGACGATAACACCGCTTATTACGAAGTGCTGGTTTTTACGGATGTTTTCGGCCAGTACGGCCATTTGCTGGAAAAGGATGCCTGCATTGTGCTGGAAGGCATGCTCGACACCGACCAGCGCACTGGCAAGACCCGTCTGCGGGTGGANAAAATCCACGGCATGCAGTCGGTGCGGGAGAATTTCCTGCGCAAATTGGTGCTGAAGGTGGATGCCGTGCAAGCGCAGGACAATATGCTGGGTAAGTTGCGTAAAGTGCTCCGCCCGGCGTCAGCAGCCACTTTTCCGATCGCCATCGAGTTCCGTAACCAGAAGGCGCAGGCGGAAGTGCGCCTGCCTGGAAACTGGTCACTGCCCCTGGATGATGCGGGCTTGCGCCAATTGCGGCAGATGTTGGGCAAGGAAAACGTCGCCTTGCTGTTTTAACGCACTTTGGTCATGACGACACCAACGATATTGCTTCTTGCCTGTAGCAAGCGCTCATACGCGCCCGCAACGGGCTACGGCGCGTTTCATTGCAGGCGACCACAAACAGGGTGGCGTGTGTCCGGTTGCCGATCAGCAGTGCATCCGCCAGCCCCAGAACCGGCGGCGAATCAATCATGACCAGGTCGAAATCGACGCCTCCCTGTTCAGCATGGTCAACTAGCTGTTTCAAATAGTCACTGGACAACAGTTCAACTGCGTGCGGCGTAATCGGCCGGATGTAATGACCTGAAGGCCGGGAATGCGGGTCGGGCGGATCAAAGGCTCCAGCTTATCCATGCCAGCGAGATAGTTTCCCAGCCCTTTGGTGTTGTCCAGTCCAAAATGTTTGTGCAAGGTGGGGCGGCGCAGGTCAGCGTCAATCAGCAAAACCTTTTTGCCAGCTTGGGTGAAGGCCGTCGCCAGGTTGATGGTGGTGCTGCTTTTGCCTTCGCTGGCGTCGGTGCTGGTCACATTGAGAACTTTAAGTGGCTTTTGCTGGGTGACCACCATCAGGTTATTGCGCAGTGAACGAAAAGCATGCGCCACCATGGAGTCGGAATGGTCAGCAGTTTGGAAGGCATAATTGCCAGCTTTTCTGTTGATGGCGGGGGCAATGCCCAGAAGTGGCAGCGGCAATACCCGCGCCAGCATGTCGCGGTTTTTGATGGTGGCGTCAGTCCCTTCCCGGATGAAGCCAGAAATAAGGCCAAGACAAATCCCCAATATGAAGCTCAACGTGAAGTTTCTGGTCAGATTGGGGTTGATAGCCTCTGTAAAAAACAGGCTGAGCAGAAACACGAGCAGGTAAACGCTGAGAATGGTTTTTCCCGACGCCTAAAAATAACCCGAAATTTATGGAGTTCTTCGATAAAGGATGTGTCTGTGTCAAAAGATGGCACATGGACGAACCCCCATTCCTGCGATAGATGAATTTGCCGGTCAGGCAACATCTTTTGCATGGCAATTACCTCTTTTCCCTATTTAGCCCAGGTTTTCCTAATTATACATAAATAAATATAATTTGTATGATAGTTGTGTAACTTGCATAAACATAAATCATGCCTTCCAATCAATAGATTGTTCCGGAGGTATTAAGTTTCGCGGAATCCGCGCATGGACACTCCGGCAGGCAGGGAGTAAAATGCCCTCCTACTAATTTCACGGGATGAGCACGCCTCATCCCGTTTCGTATGTAGACTTCGGAGGTTCGTTTGAACAAGCAAGCGCTACTGGTGCTGGAGGACGGGAGTGTCTTCCGCGGGCGTTCTATTGGCTGCGATGGCCAGACCACGGGTGAAGTGGTTTTCAATACAGCTTTGACAGGTTATCAGGAAATTCTCACCGACCCGTCTTACTCACGCCAAATCGTTACCCTGACATACCCCCATATCGGTAATGTCGGCGTGAATCAGGAGGATACCGAATCAGCCCAGATACATGCGGCTGGCCTGATTGTGCGTGATGTGCCAGCAGTTTACAGCAATTGGCGGGCGCAAGAATCCCTGCCTGCCTACCTTGTCCGCAGCAAGATTGTGGCGATTGCCGATATTGACACCCGCCGCCTAACCCGTATTTTGCGTGAAAAGGGCGCACAGCGCGGTTGCATTCTGGCCGGTGAAAATCTGGATGAAAGCATTGCGCTGGAGGCCGCCCGCGCATTCCCCGGTCTGCAAGGCATGGATTTGGCGAAAGAAGTCACCGTCAGCGAACGTTATGTTTGGACTCAAGGGTCTTGGCGGCTTGATCCCAAGACGCCGCGTGCTTCCACTGCCGAACAAGCCGGATTTCATGTGGTCGCTTATGATTATGGCGTGNNAAAAAATATCCTGCGCATGCTGGTNGACCGCGGTTGCCGCGTGACGGTCGTGCCTGCGCAGACGTCGGCGGCGGAAGTGCTGGCCATGCATCCGGATGGCGTGTTCCTCTCCAATGGNCCCGGCGACCCTGAGCCGTGTGATTACGCGGTTGCCGCTATCCGCCAGATACTGGAAAAGAAAGTGCCAACCTTCGGCATTTGNCCCGGCCACCAGTTGTTGGGGTTGGCCAGCGGTGCCCGCACCATCAAGATGAAATTCGGCCATCACGGTGCCAACCACCCGGTGCAGGATTTGGATAGCGGGCACGTTATGATCAGCAGCCAGAATCATGGTTTTGCCGTTGATGAAGCCAGCTTGCCCGCCAACCTGCGCGCGACCCACCGCTCTTTGTTCGACGGGACTTTGCAGGGTGTTGCGCGCACCGATTGCCCGGCCATCAGCTTCCAGGCNCACCCGGAGGCCAGCCCTNNACCACACGACGTAGCGCCTGTATTTGACCGCTTCATTGAGATGATGCGCGCCGCCAANGAACTGACTGGTGAGAGATCNATGCCTAAACGGACAGACATTAAAAGTATCCTGATTATTGGCGCATANCTGATTATTATCGGTCAGGCGTGCGAATTCGACTATTCCGGCGCGCAGGCATGTAAAGCCCTGCGTGAGGAAGGCTACCGCGTCATTCTGGTCAACTCCAACCCTGCGACCATCATGACTGACCCGGAAACCGCCGACGCCATTTACATTGAGCCGATCCGTTGGGAAACGGTGGCGAAGATTATCGAGAAAGAACGCCCGGATGCGTTGTTGCCAACCATGGGCGGCCAGACTGCGCTGAACTGCGCGTTGGATCTTTCCCGCCATGGCGTGCTGGAAACCTTTGGCGTGGAAATGATTGGCGCCAATGAACAAGCCATTGAAATGGCGGAAGACCGGCANAAATTCCGTGAAGCGATGGATGACATCGGCTTGGAGTCCGCCCGTTCCGGCGTCGCCCATTCCATGGAAGATGCACGGGTGGTGCAGGCGGAAATCGGTTTTCCGATTATTATCCGCCCATCTTTTACGCTGGGCGGAACCGGCGGCGGCATCGCCTACAACAAACAGGAGTTTGAAACCATTGTGGCGCGCGGTCTGGACATGTCCCCGACCACTGAGGTGCTGCTGGAAGAATCCCTGCTCGGTTGGAAAGAGTATGAAATGGAGGTTGTGCGCGACCGCAACGACAACTGCATCATTGTCTGCTCAATCGAAAACCTNGACCCGATGGGCATCCACACGGGCGATTCCATTACCGTGGCGCCCGCGCAGACCCTGACCGACAAGGAATACCAATTGCTGCGTAACGCCTCGTTGGCGGTGTTGCGCAAGATTGGGGTGGATACTGGCGGTTCCAATGTGCAGTTCTCGGTCAATCCGAACGACGGGCGCATTATCGTCATTGAAATGAACCCACGCGTATCGCGGTCATCTGCGCTGGCTTCCAAGGCGACCGGCTTCCCGATTGCGAAGGTGGCGGCGAAACTGGCGGTAGGCTATACGCTGGACGAATTGCGCAACGATATTACCGGCGGCATTACGCCAGCTTCTTTTGAGCCGTCCATCGACTATGTGGTCACCAAGATTCCACGTTTTACGTTCGAAAAATTCCCGCAGGCGGATGCGCGCCTGACCACGCAGATGAAATCCGTGGGCGAAGTGATGGCGATTGGCCGCACCTTCCAGGAATCCTTCCAGAAAGCCCTGCGTGGCCTGGAAATCGGCATCGACGGCCTGGACGAGCGCGTCGACCCGCAAGATCCGGATGTGACGGACATCCTGCGCCGTCAGCTGACCGAAGCCAGCGCCGAACGCATCCTGTATGTGGGTGATGCTTTCCGCAACGGCATGTCCGTGGAGGATGTGTTTGAACTGACCAGCATTGATATGTGGTTCTTGGTGCAGATCAAGGAGTTGGTCGATCTGGAAAATGGCCTGAAAGAACGCATTCTCAATGACATGTCCGCCGATGAAATGCGGATGCTCAAGCGCAAGGGTTTTTCCGACCGCCGTCTGGCGACGCTGACCCACGAAACCGAGAAATCGGTGCGTGCGGCGCGTCAGCGTCTGGAGGTGCGCCCGGTCTACAAGCGCGTGGACACCTGTGCGGCGGAATTCGCCACCAATACGGCCTACATGTATTCCACTTACGAGGAAGAATGCGAAGCCGCTCCAACTGACCGCAAGAAAATCATGGTGTTGGGTGGCGGNAACCGGATTGGGCAGGGCATCGAGTTTGACTACTGCTGTGTGCACGCCGCCCTGGCGATGCGTGAGGATGGCTACGAAACCATCATGGTCAACTGCAATCCGGAAACAGTCTCCACCGATTACGACACGTCCGACCGTTTGTATTTCGAGCCGCTGACGCTTGAAGACGTGATGGAAATCGTCGAGTTGGAAAAGCCGTTGGGCGTCATTGTGCAGTACGGTGGACAGACGCCACTGAAGCTGGCGCGTGACCTGGAGGCTTTGGGCGCGCCGATCATCGGCACCAGCCCAGATTCCATCGACTTGGCGGAAGACCGTGAACGCTTCCAACAGCTGATCAACAAGCTCGGCCTCAAGCAGCCGCCCAACCGCACGGCGAAAAGCTTGGATGAGGCAGTGCGCCTGGCGGATGAAATCGGCTACCCACTGGTGGTGCGCCCGTCCTACGTGCTGGGTGGTCGCGCGATGGAGATCGTCTACCACGAAAACGAACTGCGCCGTTACATGAACACTGCGGTGTCGGTTTCCAATGACTCTCCGGTGCTGCTCGACCGCTATCTGGACGATGCGGTGGAAATTGATGTGGATGCCATTTGCGACGGCGAAAACGTCCTGATTGGCGGCATCATGCAGCATATTGAACAGGCGGGCATCCACTCCGGCGATTCCGCCTGTTCATTGCCGCCTTACTCGCTGAAGGCGTCCGTACAGGATGAACTGCGTGAGCAGGTGGTGCGTATGGCCAAGGCGCTGAACGTTATCGGCCTGATGAATACCCAGTTTGCGATCAAGAACGACGAAGTCTATGTGTTGGAGGTCAATCCGCGCGCCTCCCGTACCGTGCCGTTCGTTTCCAAGGCGATTGGCCGTCCGCTGGCGAAAGTCGCCGCCCGTTGCATGGCGNNCCAGACACTCGCGGATCAAAAAGCATTGGATGAAATCATTCCGTCTTACTACTCTGTCAAGGAAGCGGTGTTCCCGTTCATCAAGTTCCCGGGCGTTGACCCGATTCTCAGCCCGGAAATGAAGTCCACCGGCGAGGTCATGGGGGTTGGCAAGAGTTTTGCGGAGGCATTTGGCAAGGCACAGCACGCTGCCGGGGAAAATTACCCGACTTCCGGGGTTGCCTTTGTCAGCGTGCGTGAGGCTGACCGCAGGCACTTGAAGGAAGTGGGCGGTTTGTTGCATGCGCAAGGCTTCAACATAGTTGCGACCCGTGGCACTGCGCGTGAACTGCAAAATGCGGGTATTGCTTGTGAAGTTGTCAACAAAATGCGTGAAGGCCGCCCCAATATCGTCGACATGATCAAGAATGAGGAAATCGACCTGATTGTGAACACGACTGAAGGCGAGCAATCCACCCATGACTCCTTTGAGATCCGGCGTGAGGCTTTGCAGCACAAGATCACTTACACCACCACCATCGAGGGTGCGCGCGCTTTGTGCAAAGCCATGGCTTATACAGACAGCGAACAGGTTTACTGCCTGCAGGACTTGCATCGGGCAATAGCACAATAAGGAATTGAGATGAGTACGAGACCACCCATTACCGCCCAAGGCGCGGAGCGTTTGAAAGTTGAGTTGCAACGCCTGAAAACCGAAGAGCGGCCACGTATTATTCAGGCGATCGCTGAAGCGCGTGAGCATGGCGACCTGAAAGAAAATGCGGAATACCACGCCGCCCGCGAACAGCAGAGTTTCTGTGAAGGGCGCATCAAGGAGCTGGAAAGCATTTTGTCACTGGCTCAAGTCATTGATGTTATCGCGGTAGGCAAGACCAATCCCGGCAAAGTTGTATTCGGTGCCACGGTCGAACTGGAGGAGGTTGAGTCCGGCGAAAGCATCACCTATCAAATCGTGGGCGACATTGAGGCTGACATCAAGCAGAACCGGGTGGCGATTTCTTCCCCCATCGCCCGCGCCATGATTGGCAAGGAAGAGGGCGATGTCGCTGTGGTGCAGGCACCAGGCGGTGTCCGTGAATATGAAATCATCGAAGTCAGCTACCAATAGTGGCCAATAACACGACCCACATCGGCCTNTTACAGCATGGCCAAGTTGATGCTGGGAATGTGTTCTGCGGTGAACTGGACACGCCCTTGAGCAAAGCGGGTTGGAAGCAACTCAAGCAGGCATTTGGGCGTGGTGCTGCTGAATGGGATGCTGTCATTACCTCNCCTAGGATGCAGTGCGCCGCCTTTGCCGAGTGGTTCGCCCAGAAATATGATCTGCCCCTGGTGCGTGACGAACGTTTGCGCGAAATCCATTTTGGNGCCTGGGAAGGGTGTTCCCCTCAGCAGGTGATGGCTGTCCATCCGGAACAATTGGCGCAATGGTGGTTGAACCCAGCCCAATCAGCCCCGATGGGAGGCGAAAATTTCGGCGAATTTCGCGCTAGGGTGTTGGATGTCTGGGCTGAACTGGCGAATGCCTATCGGGGTGAGAGGGTGCTGGCCGTGACTCATGCTGGGGTGATCCGGGTGATTCTGGCGTATGTGCTGCANATGCCGGATGAGCGTCTGTTGGCGCTCAATATCGAATATGGTGCATTGACGCGCTTGCGCGTCTTGCGTGACCGTAGCGGTGAGTGGGCGAGTTTGCTTGCCCACGGCTGTTGAGGGTGTTTCTGGTTCTGTGTGATGGCGCGCTGGACTTCTAGTCGACGGCTTATAGAAAAGTAGACGTGGCTGGTATATTTTCGATCATTATTTTATGCAGGCGCTGACGGGCATGGTTAAAGCATTTCTCCGTTCTTTACTGGTTGCTTTGTCAGTCTTGACATTATTGCCTGTTCCTTCCGTTAATAGTTTTTCTGCTGAAGAAAAAGGCCGTGGCCTGATTTGGTTTCCTATTATCGGCCTGTTGATGGGGCTGGTGTTGGCAGCGATTGCCTGGAAGCTGGAAACGCTTGAGCCAATGCTGGCGTCTGTCATTATATTGACGGTCTGGATGTTTACCAGTGAACTTCATCATTTGGATGCGCTCGCACGTAGCATTAGCTCCTGGTTTTTGGGGAAGCTGGATGCCGGATGAAGTGGCCGAAGGTGATTTTCGTCCNNTCCTTCCCCTCATTTGGGCGTGATGGGGGTGATGGCACTGATCATGATGATTAAATTTTCGGCTCTTGCGGTTTTGATCGAATACAAAGTGTGGGCTTATATCATGATGGCTCCAGTAGCGGCGCGTTTGCTGGTGGTTGCCCTGATTGGATTTACCCCTATTGCCTCGCGTGAGACGTTGATNTATGAGTTTCGCATTGAATTTCCTTACATTGCCCTATTTATTTGGCTGCTGATGGCGGTGCCGATTGCTTTGGTGGCGGGCATCCCCATGCTAGTCATGTTCATCACGTTGCTGTTGGTTCGTCTCCGTATGATGCAAGCTTGCAATGGCCTTACTTGGGATGCAATTGGCGGGGTTATCGTGTTGTTGGAAACTGTTGGTTTATTTGCGGCAGCGTTAAGCGCTTGAGCAAGTTCTTCTCTGAATCCCCACCTTGGTGGTATGGAATTGCCGCCGGTGATAGGATACCGTAGCGGTTTTCAGGTTTTAAAGGCCATAGAATCATGTCGGAAGAACACTTTTCACAAGAAAAACGTATCCTGATGGCGATGCGCAAAACATTGGCAAAGATTGTCCGTGATCTGACGCCTTCTGATGCGGCGCTGCGTTATCCGTTATCGGATGATACGGTCGAAGATGTGAANAAATGTTTTGACCTGATTTCCGCGCGTGAACGTGAGCTTGCCCAAGCGGCAGGTATTGACATCCGCGACCGTCCACATTTCACTGATGAGCCTCGCACTGCCAATGTTGTCCCGATTCAAGGGCTAAGAAGCAAGGATTAACCATGCAACAATATTCAACGGAAGAAATGAGCGCGCTGACCCAGGCGGTTATCCGTCACATGGATGAGTGGAGCATCAGTGGCGATGAAATGCTCGCAATTTTGGGGCTGGAAGGTGATGTTCGCTCCCGTCATCTCGCCATGTACAGGAATGGTGGCAAAGTGTTTCCGCAAACGCCTGAGATGATGGATAGGATTGATCATATTGTGGGGATAGCAGACGCACTGCGCACTACGTTCCCGTTCAGCAGCCAGATGCGGGTGTTGTGGCTACGCAAACCACATCGCCGTTTCCAACGTCGCACGCCCTTAGCGGTAATGTTAGATGAGCGTGACGAGGGGTTGATGAGAGTCCGTATAGAGGTAGATTGCGCTTACGGCTATGCGATTAATGAAGCACTGCATAACAGCCAAGTTCAAAAGACTGATAAAGATGCGGCCTGAAACAACCAAGCCGAGCAAAGTTCTCGGCTTGGTTGCCTGACATTGTTTAAGGCTTCAGCTTCACTCAGTGAATTCAAGCTGCTCCGTCAGTTTATCTAGTGCTGATTGAGCGCATTCAGCGTCTTTGTCACCACNCGGCGCGCCACTGACGCCGATAGCTCCCAACAGTGAACCCGCCGCCTCAATTTTCAAACCGCCATCCAACACCATCACGCCATCGACTTCATTCATTTCATCCTTGATGTCAGCGCGGTTGGCGCGGAATTCGCTGGAGTTGACGCCGGAGAGGATCACTGCATTGGCTTTNNTTTCTGCAATCTCTAAGGTAAAACGGTTCGCCATGGTGTCCCGCAGCAGCGCCTGGACATTGGCGCTGCGATCAACCACCACGGCGGCGACGTTGTAGCCTTTCGCCCGGCAAGCCAACACTGCCTCGCGGGCAATATCCAACGCCAGTTCCATTGAGATTTGTTTGACCGTCACCGCATTGGCAGGTTTTGCGGCGTCAGCTTCCTCCCCATTGCATTGCCGATGCCCAACAATGTGGCGCTTATGAGTATGCCTTTCCATAAGTCAGGCATTTTCGCTAGCCTTTCCTTGCATTGCGGCCTTGACCATCTGTTGCAGCTCGCCGTTTTGGTACATTTCCAGTGTAATGTCGCAGCCACCAATCAGTTCGCCGTTGATGTAAACCTGAGGAAATGTCGGCCAGTTGGCGTATTGCGGCAGATCTTGAAAAATTTCCGCATCCTGCAACACATTCACGTAGGCGAATTGTTCGCCGCAAGCCATCAATGCCTGCGCTGCACGGCTGGAAAAGCCGCATTGCGGCATTTGCGGCGTGCCTTTCATGAAAATAATGACCGGATTATCTTTAACCGCTTGATCAATACGCTGTAATGCACTCATTGGGATCGTCCTCATTATTGGTTCCAATGATTACATTCTACCTGTTGGCCGAAATAAATAAACGCCAGATTCCATGCGGGATAGGGGCTTTTACCTGCGGCGGCGCTTTTTCATGGCGGTGAATTCGTCTGGGTCTATGTAGCCATCCCGGTTGCGATCCACATTGTCAAAAATCAAGCGGGGTTGAGCCTGCCTGAAACCGGGTGTTTGGCGGCGTATTCTGGCCAAGAAATCAGGCCATCGCCATTGGTGTCGAGTGCGGCGAAATCGGGGTCAATTGCAGGTTGTGCAACGGATATTTCCATACCCAGCAGGGTGAACACCAGTAAGGAAGCGAGAATTGGCAATTGAGTTGTATTTTTCATGTTAGACCCCTGTTTATGCATTTAGCTATTATTAAAATATCCTATTAACGCAGCTTTTCAGATAAGGTTTACATGATTTTCATGAAAATAAATTTATCTGTTTTAACCAATGCCAATATAGATCAGCTAAAACAACACAGGATGAACAACAATACAAGCGTTTACAGTAGGAAATTTACTCATAAATAGTGGTGATTGTCATGGTTTGGTTATGCAAGCTGCACTCGCCTGTGGAGAAAGGGGACAGTTCCCCATAAGAATAAAAACCAAGCTGGAAAGTGTTCTTTGGCAAGTTGGCGAGCACTGCTTCAGCCTCTTCTTCGGCGTCTGTGCCCAGCACCATGCGGCGGCCAACGCAGCTGATGGCGATACAGAGCACTTCTTTATCGGTGTCTGTGGCGCTCATAAGTGCCGCATTTTCCGCCCCTTCAACCAATTGGTCGAGATTGGCGCGCATCAGCTGGGCTTGTGCGCCTTCCGGAATGTCGCCAGCGAAAATAAGGGATTGGTTGGCTTCATCAACCGCCAGAATGGTGCGAACCACTTCTGTTGTTTCGCCAGNCTGACTAAGCGCCAATGGGAAACGCAGGCCGGTGGCGGGTAAGCCTTCCGCCAGCTCACCCAGATAGGTTTTGTAAAGTGCTAAAGCAGGCTTTCCCGACAGTTCGTACAGGATATTGTGTTCAGCGCGGGTGACTTTACGGGCAGAGCCAAACGGTTTCCAGCCGCCATTCGAGCCATGATGGATGTGGGCATTACCGTAAAGGCCAAGCGCTGCCACCACGCCACCTGCCGGTTTGCCGTCCTGTAGCACCCAGGTCGTTTTGAAGCGCTCCCCATCGCCAGCCAAGCCGCCGGTGACGATAGTGTTTGTGTTGGTGATGTCATTGAAGCCATAGGCCAGTTCGCTACCATTGACACATAATCCATCAGATAGCACGAAAATTCCTTGCAGGTCTTCACTGTTTAGCCTGTCGGCAAGCAGGCGGCCAACATTACGGGACTCCAGTGGATCATTAATGCTGGTGCAGGTCATGCACAGGGAAGTGGATTCGAATTGCACTAAAGCAATGACCAGGCTGTGATCTTGAATTGACCCGCCCCGGATCTCACCCGCACTGGAGCATCCCATCAGTTGGGCTTGAGGGTATTTTTCTGAGAGCAGGACAAATGGCTGCGGATGATCCAGAAAACTGGAATCTCCGAATACCAAAATAAGCAGCGTTGGGGTATTAATTTCAGGCAAGCTTGCTGAAAAACCATTTTCAATCGTGTAAGAAAGCGTATCAACTTTCATGATTGCGGTGTCCTTCACAAGGTTATATTTATAGGTTTGTTGCTTTGGGATGATGCCACGACCTATAACAAGGTGCCAGCTCTAGGGTTGGGCAATGTTTATTGTTGTCAGTAACCTGCTATTGGCACCAATAAATTCCCGTACAAAAGACTTGCTTTGGGCACTAGTGAAACGGGCTGTTTCTTCACCGTTTTCAATCAATAAAACGGTTGGGAAACCGCGCACTTGGTAGCGTCCCGCCAGTTTCATGTTTTCATCTTCGTCGGTATCAAGTTTGGCCAGCAAAACCTTGCCATGAAATTCAGGGATGACAGATTTCAGGACAGGGTCGAGAAACAGGCATANGCCACACCAGTCAGCCCAGAAATCTACCATGACTGGATTTTNGCGGGATGCATTGAGGACGCGCCCTTCAAAGTCGGCGATGCCATGAATGTCGAAAATGAATGTGTAATCCGGCATGATGTGCCTCCGTGAAATGGCGCAATTATAACGGCACCATCATCAGGATAAAATTATACTTGGGCAAAAAACACCGAGGACAAGCAGATATGACTCCGGCGATCCAGCAAGCGAAAAGGGCAAAAATCCCTTTTCATGTTCATGAATACGCACACGACCCGCGTACCGAGGCGTATGGCTTGGAAGCTGCACAGGCGCTAGGGCTGGATCCGGCTCAGGTGTTCAAGACCTTGCTGGTGACATTGAATGGCGACCGGAAGAAACTGGCGGTGGGTATTGTCCCTGTTGAGCTATTCCTTAACCTTAAGCAAATGGCCGCAGCTTTGGGCGTAAAAACGGTGGATATGGCCAATCCGAAGGATGCTGAACGTAGCACCGGTTATATTGTGGGGGCATCAGCCCTCTTGGGCAAAAGGCTGTTGCCGACTGTGCTGGACGATTCCGCCTTGCAGTTCGCCAATATTTTTGTCAGTGGTGGTCGGCGAGGGCTGGATATAGAGCTTGCCCCGGCAGATTTGCTGGCACTGTGCAATGGCGTTGCGGCTCCGATTGCCCGCGAGCGTTGATTAAGCACAGTGAGTGGGCTTGGTTTTTACAAATTTTGTTACTTGGATAGGCTGTGATGCAAAAGGTAGTGCAGGCAAAGACGGTNTTTTCTTCCCCGGTGCATTTTCTGGCATTTGGGTTTGGCAGTGGCTTGTCGCCGTTTGCGCCCGGCACTGCGGGAACGCTAGCCGCGATTCCGTTATATCTATTATTGGCTCCATTGCCGCTATGGGGTTATTTGCTGGCAGCCCTGGCGGTATCGGTAGTGGGCGTCTGGATTTGTGGGGAGTCTTCCCGCCGATTGGGCGTGCACGATTACGGCGGGATTGTCTGGGATGAATTTGCCGGTTTTCTGCTGACTATGACCGCCGCTCCTGCCGGTTGGGTTTGGGTTGTGGTGGGTTTCTTCCTGTTTCGCCTATTCGATGTTTGGAAGCCTTGGCCGATCAGGGTTATAGACCGTGATCTNTCAGGGGGCTTGGGCATTATGCTGGATGATATTCTGGCAGGGATTTACGCTTTTCTGGTCTTGCAATTGTTGGCGTGGCAGTTTGCAGGGTAAGACGCTAAAAAGCCTTCCATTGGGAAGGCTTTTTAGGATGTATATTTTTATTATCTGAAGCTTGTTATTACTATTGGGCGCTTCGGTTTAAGGCAAAAGAAAAGGAGGGGTTGCAGCCCCTGTTATTATTATCTTGGCCTTTAGCCCTTTACAGCCCCTTTAGCCCTTGGACGTGAAGCAGTATGCAAGGGTGGCACTGAATTGGAACTGAATAAAATGCTTGTTTTTCATTCAGTTATTCTTAAGGTTTGTTTCGGGCTAATGAACTGTTAAGCTCTCCAATCTTGTCAAAAACACTACATGGAATGTCATGAACGTCAGAACCCGTTTTGCCCCTAGTCCAACTGGTTACCTGCATATTGGCGGTGCGCGTACAGCGCTGTTTTCTTGGTTGTACGCCCGCAAGACGGGCGGGGTTTTTATTTTGCGGATCGAAGATACTGACCGTGAACGCTCCACTCAGGAATCCGTCGACGCCATTTTGCAGGGAATGGATTGGCTAGGGCTGGAGCACGATGAAGGNCCGTTCTACCAGACGCACCGTTTCGACCGTTACAAGGAGGTGATCCAGCAGTTGTTGGACAGCGGCCATGCTTACCGCTGCTATTGCAGCAGGGAGGAACTGGAGCAGATGCGGGAGGCGCAGATGGCGCGCAAGGAAAAGCCGCGTTATGACGGGCGCTGTTTCGGGCGTGAAGATGCGCCGGAAGGTGTTGAGCCGGTCATCCGTTTCCGCAACCCACAGGATGGGGCGGTGGAGTTTGATGATCTGGTGCGCGGCAAAATCACGGTCAGCAACAAGGAGCTGGATGACCTGATCATTGCCCGCTCCGATGGTACGCCTACCTACAACCTGACGGTGGTGGTGGATGACATCGACATGAACGTGACCCATGTCATTCGGGGCGATGACCATATCAATAACACGCCCCGCCAGATCAATATCATGAGGGCGCTGGGTTTTGATCCGCCTAAATTTGCCCATGTGCCGATGATCTTGGGGGCNGATGGCCAACGTCTCTCCAAACGGCATGGGGCGGTCAGCGTCATGCAGTACCGTGATGATGGCTACACGCCGCAGGCGTTGCTTAATTATCTGGTGCGCCTGGGTTGGTCTAATGGTGATCAGGAAATTTTCTCTCGCGAGGAAATGGTTTCGCTGTTTTCGCTGGAGGGCATTAATCGGTCTCCTTCTGCGTTCAATGCTGACAAGCTGCTATGGTTGAATCAACACTACATTAAAACTTTGCCGGTGGAGGAACTGGAAAGGCAGCTGCAATGGCATTTGCAGGCGCAGAATCTATCCGTNCGTCGGCGCTCTGCCTTGGCGGATGTGATCAACGCCCAACGCGAACGCGCCAAAACTCTGGTTGAAATGGTCGCCATCAGCCGTTATTTCTATGAAGATTTCGACAGCTATGACGAACAGGCGGCAAAAAAACAGTTCAAGGCTGATACCGCCGCTCATCTTCAGGTTGTGCATGACGAACTGGTGGGCATTGTCGAATGGAAAGGNGAGCCTATCCATGCCGCTATCCACTCAGCTTGTGAAAAATTGGGTGTGAAGCTTGGCAAGGTNGGNCCGCCGCTGCGTATTGCAACCACTGGTGGAGCCTCTTCCCCATCGTTGGAAATCACCCTGGAACTAATTGGGCGTGAACGCACTTTGGAACGTATTTGCCACGCCATTAGCTTTATCGGCAGTACGATGATGGCGGATTGAATCCCCCTAAAGGCCAGTATGGGGCAACATTATTTCATGCTATGTTCATCATTCTCCGGCTGTCAGGGAAAAGGCAGCATGGGTATAAAGCTTAATCTTTTATATGAGGAGGATGCATGAAAGTTAAAGAGATTATGACAACAAATGTTAAAACAGCCAAGGCGGACACTCCAGTACGGGATATTGTCGAGGTTATGTGCTTTAACAAAATCAGCGGTTTGCCAGTGGTGGATGACAGCAATAACGTGGTGGGCGTGGTCTCTGAAAAGACGTATTACGTAAAATGTTTCCTGACATTTCTGAGGTTGCGCGTGAGGAGGGGCGGCCTGATTTCGAAAAATGGAAAAAGATTACAGTGATGCCTTGACACTGAAAACAGGCGACATCATGAGTAAATTGGTGGCTTCCGCCAGCCCGGATATGCCCGTGATGAAGGCTGTTTCCATCATGTGTGTACAGAAAATTCGCCGTATTCCGGTAGTGCAGGGAAACAAACTGATGGGTATCATCAGTTTGGGGGATGTGCACAAGGCGATCTTTGCAAATTCGTTAAAAGGCTCTTGACAGCATCAGCGGATTCCATCAGAATTCGCCTCTCTTTCGCCGTGGGGCTATAGCTCAGCTGGGAGAGCGCTACAATGGCATTGTAGAGGTCATCGGTTCGATCCCGATTAGCTCCACCAATTTTGGCCGCTGCGAGAGGTTTAGTATGGATCGCATTGGTCGTTACAGTTTTATAGCTGGATTGGCAATTACGATAGCTGGATTGGTATTTGGATTTGGCTTTATGTTTGCAGACAGCGATGAATTGGCGAAAATATTTTTGATGGCGGTGCCATTCGGTTTTTACTTCTTTTTGCCGGATTGTCCACCATAGTCCTGTTCTCCCCAAGAGACAGTGATAATAAGTGAGTTTGGAAGTTTATATCAGCGACCCTATCGTCTAGAGGCCTAGGACACGACCCTTTCACGGTTGTAACCGGGGTTCGAATCCCCGTAGGGTCGCCACTTTCAAGCACTTGCACAGTTTATATAGGTTTTACATCAGCGACCCTATCGTCTAGAGGCCTAGGACACGACCCTTTCACGGTTGTAACCGGGGTTCGAATCCCCGTAGGGTCGCCACTCCTTCCACTTGTTTCCCCGTTGTATTCCCCTTGTATTAGGCATTGCTTTCCCTTACCGTGAAAGCCTGCGTTTGTCGATCGGTTAGGTATTTTCTTGTATAGGGATGGAGAATAATAATGGGTAATCACCTTCGCCGGATATTTCCTGTTTTCTGGTTTGCCATGCTATTGGCATGTTTGTGGCAGGTTATGCTGGTCAGGGCGGATGAGCCCACGTCATCGGTGGAAGTTTCCAACACAGCTACGAAAGATTCCGCGCCGGCGGTGGGTCTGCATTACACCAATGAAGAGCTGCTGACGCAAATGCTGGTGGTTGATGTGTCAGAGCGTTCTCTTGATAACAGTCCAGCCCTCGCCATTACCTTTTCTCAGGATATTGACCCAATTGGGGATTATAATGCCTTCATCACCCTGACCAGCAGCGGCAAGATGGTGGAAGGGAACTGGATCATGACAGGTGAAACCCGGCGGCTGTTTTTCAGTAATATCAAACCACAAACCGAATACCGGATACAGATCAGGCCAGGGATCAGCAGCCGGAATGAGTTGAAACTGCAAAAACCGGTGGACTACACGGTTAAAACCCGCGACATCAAGCCTGCATTTGATTTCGCCACCAGTGGCAGCATCTTGCCTGCCCGGTTGACAGGTGGTTTGCCCATTAGGGTTGTCAATGTTCCGGAATTGGACATTGAGTTTCTGCGGGTGCAGCCGGACAAGTTGCCGGAGATGCTGAAAACAGTTTCGCTGGGAGAGCGCCTTTCCCAGTGGCAACTGGAGGATATCCATGAGGCGACGCAAAGTGTCCATTCCCAGCGTTATGTGACAGGTGCTAAACCGAATGCGCGCACCTCATTGTTGATTCCGGTCGAAAACATACCAGAACTGAAAACGCCGAGCCTGTATTTTGCGGTGATGCGGGAACCAGGGCGTTTCAGTGATGATGCTTACCGGATTACCCAGTTCGTAGTCACCAATGTCGGCTTGCATGTACGGCTTTATCCCAGAAGTGTGGAAGTGTTTGCCAATGCGCTTGACACCGGCAAGCCATTGGCGGATGTGCAGCTGAAGTTGCACGGCGAAAAGGAAACCCTGACGCTGGAAACGGATAACAGTGGGCACGTTAACTTTGCGCACAGGCCACAAGGGGATTTGCTGCTGACCGCGAACTTGGATGGGCAATTTGCGTTTCTGGATTTGCGGGAAGCGGCGCTGGATCTTTCGGAATACCCGGTGGAAGGTTTGCCTGATAAACCGATAGCGCCGTTCATTTACAGCACAAGGGATTTGTTTCGNTCTGGTGAAACCTTGGACTTGTCCATCTTGCTGCGCAATCGGGATGGGGAGATTGTTCCGGGGCAAAGCTTGAACTTGCGGATTGTACGGCCTGACACCAAATTGCTGTTGGAAGAAAATCTCGCCGCTGCAAATCCTGGGCTNGGGTTNTTTTCCTGGCAGTTGCCCATTCCGGCGGATGCGCCAACCGGAAGCTGGAAGGCGGAAGTCCGCATCAACGCCAAGGATGATGCGCCGGTCAGCAGTTTTACCTTCCATGTGGAAGAGTTCATGCCTGAACGCATGCAGCTCTCCCTCAAGGCTGAAGACAAGTTACTGAGCAGTGGTGAAAAACTGATTGTGGCGGCACANGGGGATTATCTGTACGGCGCGCCTGCCAGTGGCAACAAGCTGACAGCAGCGCGCGCAGTCAGCATCAACCGCCATCCGCTGGACGCGTTCAAGGAATATTATTTTGGCGACCCAGCTGATGGTAAATTGATTAGCAGGGAGAACCTGCCGGAACTGGTGCTGAATGAAACGGGCGCTGGTTTCATTGAGGCTCCGCCGTTGGAGGGCAAGATCAACTCCCCATTGACCGTAAGCATCATCGGCGAATTGCATGAAGCAGGCGGACGGGGCGTTGTACGCAAGGTGGATGTGCCGTTTTGGCCAACCCAAAACCTGGTGGGGCTACGCCCCTTGTTTGGTAAGGATACCGTCGCAGACCATGGCGACGCAGCTTTCGAGCTTGTCCGGGTGAATGCGGATGGGCAACCAGCACCGGCTGGACAGCCGCTGGCCGTCACGTTGGTGCGGGAGGATGGNGAGTATTTCTGGGAATACAACGATGGCGAAGGTTGGCAACGCAAGGAAAATTCCAGTGAATATCCGGTTGTGCAGCANAAAGTCACGTTGGATGCCCAGGCGCATGGCAAGGCGGTGTTTTCCGTACAGGACGGCTATTACCGGCTGGAAGTGGAGGATACGGACACTGGTTTAAAAACGGTCTATCCCTTTCACGCCGGTTGGGATTGGGAACAGGCAGCCAATACTTCCGCCCGCCCCGACCAGATTGAGCTGGCGCTCGACAAACCCATGTACCAGGCTGGCGATACCGTGAAACTGAAAATTACCCCGCCCGCGGCTGGCGAAGCCATTGTTGCGGTGGAAGGGGAGTCGATGCTGTGGTCGCAACGGATCAGCCTGCCTGCTGAAGGCACCACCGTCGAGATTCCATTAGATAAAGCCTGGAACCGGCATGACCTGTACGCTACGGTGACCTCTTTCCGGCCAGCCAGCAGCCAGCAGAAGATTGCCCCGAATCGGGCGTTGGGTGTCATTTTCCTGCCCTTGGACAGGGAGGATAGGCGTTTGAGCCTGAGCATCGATGCGCCGGAAAAGGTTCTGCCGGAACAAACCGTCAGCGTGACGGTAAGTTCTGACAATCTCAAAGGTGAAAATGCGTTGGTGACCCTTGCTGCGGTTGACGCAGGGGTGCTGAACATGACGGATTTCAAGACACCAGACCCGTTTGCCTTCTATTTCTCGCAGCACAAGTATGAAGTCAATTTGTATGATGATTACGGCAAAATTATTGAGGGCGTTGAGGGCGCGCCGTTGCGGCAACGTTTTGGCGGCGACGCCATGGGGCGGCAGGGCGACCCGCAGGCGCAGGCGGATGTGAGGATTGTTTCCCTGTACAGCGGGGCGGTGGCGTTCGACGCTGATGGAAAAGCGAAAATTGATCTGTCTTTGCCGGGTTTTGACGGGTCATTGCGGTTAATGGCGGTGGCTGTGTCTGCCAACCGTTTTGGCAGCGCGGAACGGGAAATGACGGTCGCTTCCCCTGTGGTGGCCACGCTGGCTGCGCCCCGCTTCCTGGCTGGTGGCGATAGCAGTTTCCTGACGGTGGAGATGAATAACACCACTACGGAACCGCAGCCGGTAAAACTGAAAATCAGCGCCAATCCCTTGCTGGACAATCTGGATTTGGAACGTGAATTCACCCTGGCGGCGGGCAAGCGGGAAACCTTGCGCTTACCGTTGTCCGCCCGGCAATCGTTTGGAACGGCGAGTGTCAGTCTGGAGCTTGCTGGCAAGGATTTCACCTCCCGTCGCCAACTCCAGTTTGCAGTACGCCCTGCCTATCCTGCCGGGCATCTCAACCTGAACCGGGAATTGGGGCCTGGNGAAACGCTGGTGCTGGACAGTTCCACCATCCAGGGGTTCCTGCCTGCCGGATTGAACGCCAACCTGAGCCTTGCCGCCACGCCGCCCTTGCCTCTGCGCAGCGCGTTACAAGGTTTGCTGCAATATCCTTATGGCTGTTTGGAGCAAACCACCAGCAGCGCCTGGCCGTATTTGTTNCTGGACGCCAGCGTCACAGAGCAATTGGGGCTGGAGCCGATGGAGATGAAAACCCGCAATGATCGGGTCAATGCCGCCTTACTGCGCCTGACCGGCATGCAATTGTCAGATGGCGGTTTTACGTTATGGGGAAATTATGGTGAAGAGGAATATTGGCTTACGCCGTATGTGACGGACTTCCTGTTGGATGCNAAAGAGCAGGGGTTTGCGGTGCCCGAATGGCTGTTGCAGCGTGCCTTGCAAAACCTGGAAGAGCGTATGCAAGANGGGGAACGCGATGCGGAAAGCCGTTATGCATTTTCGGATGTGCCGAACCACCTTGACTTGGCGACACGAGCCTATGCGGCGTATGTGCTTTCCCGTGTGAAACGGGTGTCGCCCGGAACGCTGAAAGTCATGTATGAAAAGGATGCGGGCAAAGCTGCTTCCGGTTTGCCGTTGGTGCACCTGGGGCTGGCTTTGCGGGCGATAGGCGATGGCAAACGCGGAGATGACGCCATCAAACGCGGGCTGGACATGGCGCGTGATGAGCAGAAATATCTGGGCGATTACGGCAGCAGTTTGCGTGACCAGGCTGCAATGCTTTACCTGTTGTTGCGTTATAAGGTGGAAATTCCCCAGCAGGCTGCCCATATCAACAAACTGGCGGACTTGTTGCATAACCGCAGCTATTTCAGCACCCAAGAGCAATTGTTCACACTGCTGGCTGGCTTGAAGGTGGAGGCGAAGCTGAAATCCGGCTGGCAGGCTGGCCTGAAAATTGGCGATAGCACGGTTGACTTGTCCGGTAAAGGCGTCCACTACAGCGCCTTGACGGCAGAAGATTTCCAGAAAGGCATCAGTGTGATGGCTAAAGGGCAGGAGCCCTTGTACGCCGCTTTGATGGTGAATGGCTATCCTATTGTCGCCCCGGCACCAGACAGTGACCCGATTGAGGTTCAGCGCAGTTGGCACACCATGGACGGAAAACTCTTGCAGCCCCAAGATGTCAAGCCTGGTGCGTTGCTGCTGATCCATTTGGCTATAGAAAGCGCGGTGGACATTCATGACGCGCTTGTCGTTGACTTGTTGCCAGCGGGTTTCGAGATTGAAAACACCAATTTGCAGAGCAATGAGGGCTTGGAAGGTCTGCAACTGACAGGGACGGATAAGCCCGTCACGGAGTTGTTGAACAGCAGCTCGCCCCGTACCCAGGAGTTCCGCGATGACCGTTACTTGGCTGCATTGCCGTTGGAGGCGAAAACGCGCCACCATTTGTTTTATATGGTGAGGGTTGTGTCAGCGGGTGATTTCGTGGTTCCGCCGCCTTATGCCGAGGATATGTACCGCCCTGAACTGAATGGGGTAGGTGCCACACCTGACAAGCTGTTGATTCCGGAATTGTGATGTGGCGACATGTAGGCCGTCATGTCTTACGCCTGATGGCGATAGGCGTGGTTTGCCTGCTGTTGTTTCTGCTGGCGGATCGTCTGTGGCCGTTGCCTGATCCGGACAGGATGCGCAGTGTGTTGGTCTTGGCGGAAGACCGCACTCCCTTGCGGGCGTTTGCCGATGACCANGGAGTCTGGCGCTACCCGGTGACACTGGATGAGGTGTCTCCCCGGTATGTCGAAGCATTGTTGGAGTATGAAGACCGCTGGTTTTACTGGCACCCTGGCGTCAATCCCTGNGCGTTGGGGCGGGCAGGGTGGCAGTGGCTGACAGGCGGCAGAATTGTTTCCGGCGGCTCGACCCTGACCATGCAGGTGGCGCGTGTCCTGGAGCCACATGAACGTAATCTTGGTGGCAAACTATGGCAGGCATTCCGCGCTTTGCAGTTGGAATGGCGCTACAGCAAAAATGAAATCCTCACTTTTTATCTTAACCTTGCGCCTTTTGGCGGTAGNATTGAGGGTGTGCAAACGGCCAGTTTTGCCTGGTTGCACAAACCGGCTTCCGAATTGAGTTATGCGGAAGCTGCGCTGCTGGCGGTGCTGCCGCAAGCCCCTTCCCGGCTGCGCCCAGACCGTTATCCGGAGGTGGCNCAGCGCTATCGTGACAAAGTGTTGCGGCGTATGGCCAGTCAGGGCGTCTGGGCACAGGAAATCGTGGAAGACGCCATGCATGAGCCTGTTGTGCGCTCGCGGTTTCGCCAGCCGATGATGGCTCCGTTATTTGCCCGGCGGATGAAAGAACAGGCGCTCGCAGGTAGTCAAGCGCGCCTGCAGACCGCTTTGGACGCCAACATCCAGTGGGCGGTGGAAAATGTGTTGCGCGCCCGCACTGGGAGTTTGCCTGCCAAGGCTTCCGCTGGCGTGCTGGTTGTGGAGAACCAAACGGGATATGTGCGTGGTTATGCCGGATCAGCTAACTTTTTCGATGCAGATCGGTTTGGGCATGTGGATATGGTGCAGGCGCTAAGGTCGCCCGGCTCCACCCTGAAGCCGTTTTTGTATGGCATGGCGCTGGATGACGGTCTGCTGGATTCCGCCAGCCTATTGAGCGATGCGCCAGTGAAGTTGAATGGTTATGCGCCGCAGAACTTTTTCCGGCATTTTTCCGGGGCAGTCAGTATGGCGCAGGCGTTGCAGCAATCCCTGAACATTCCGGCAGTTGAGGTTTTGCAGTGGGTTAAGCCTGCCGTTTTTGTGGATCGGTTACGCAATGGCGGGGTCACCATCACCTTTCCTGAACAGACAGAACCCAACCTGAGCGTCATTCTGGGAGGGGCAGGAACCAGCCTGGAAGATCTGGTGCGTGGCTTCACCGCATTTGCTCGCGCAGGCGTCAGCATCAAGCCGCGTTTTTGCCANCAGGATCCGATGGTGGAGCGGCGGATGTTGTCGGCTGGGGCAGCGTGGATTATTCAGGATATTTTACGCGAGGTTCCCCCGCCGGAAGGCAGCGTCAACCACTCCAGTGTTGCTTGGAAAACAGGCACCAGTTACGGTTTCCGCGATGCTTGGGCGGTAGGGGCAAGCGACGCCTATACCGTTGGCGTGTGGACAGGACGCCCCGATGGCACGCCGTTGCCGGGCAGTTTTGGTGCATACGCCGCCGGNCCGATTCTGTTTGATATTTTTCGTGCGTTGCCTGAACGGGCAAGCGACAACGTCCGCCGCCGTCCGGCGAATGTCATCCGTGCAGACATTTGCTGGCCTAGGGGCNNGCGTGCCGATGCCACTGCTCCGGAAAATTGCCATATGCGCCAACAGGCGTGGCTACTGGATGAACGGGTTCCACCCACCTTGCCGAACTTGCAGCAGCGCTCTTGGTCTGCCGGGTTACAGACGTACTGGGTGAATCCGGCGACGGGTCTGCGGGTGACATCGGCGTGTCCGGCACCTGACAGGGTTTCCCGCCAAGTGGCGATATGGCCGCTGGAGCTATGGCCGTGGTTGCCCAGCAGTGTGCTGGAAAAGATGCAGTTGCCCGGTTTTGATCCCACTTGCCCGCTTGCCCAGCGATATGCNGGGGGAGTGGGGTTGGCCATCCGTAATCTGGACGCCAGCACCCGCCTGTATTTGCCCAAGGAACTTGGCAAGGGGCAAGGCAAAGGCGTGACGGTGGATTTGCAGGCGCAGGGTGGGGAGGGGCAGTATTTCTGGCTGGTCAATGGCGAACCGGCGGGTGTTGATCGGGAACGCAGCGGTTTACGTTATACCTTCACGCACGCAGGGGATTATGACTTGACGGTGTTTGATGCCGCCGGTGCTGTGGACAAACTGCCAATCCGGGTTGTTAGCCAGTAGTGGGCATTTATTGATTTGCGTTCTTCACACCGGCAAATGCAGCCGCACCCGTGCGCCCACATAAGGGGAAACCAGCAACTCAATCTTGCCGCCGATGGCCGACACGATTTCGGTGCTGACCGCCATGCCGATGCCTTGCCCTTCACTTTTGCTGTCTTCGCGGATACCGCGTTGCAGCAACTTGGCAGGATTATCAGAAGGGAACCCCATACCGTCGTCATCAATGTCCACCACCAACATATTTCCTTCATGGTAGGCGGAAATTTCTACGATATCCTGGCAAAAGCGGCAGGCGTTGTTTACCAGATTGCCCAGCAATTCCATCATGTCTTCTGCGTCCATGCGGCATTTGGCGTATTCATCCACGTTGATGCGGAATTCGAACGGTTTGTCGCGGTAAACTTTTTGCAGAGTGTCACGTAGCCGGAACAATACCGGACGCAACGGCTGGGAGAGGATCATTGCACCCTGATTGGTGACCATGGCACGGCGTAGCTGGTGGGAAATGATTTCCCGCATGCGTGCAATCTGGGCATCGAACACCTTGATGCTGGTGCTGGCCGGGCTTTCGTCGATAAATTCACGCGCCAACAGGTCAAGCTGGTTTTGCATGGCGGCCAGAGGTGTTTTCAAGCTATGCGCCAGATCGTCCAATGAATCCTTGTAGCGCTGTTTTTGGCCTTTTTCATAGCTTAACAGGCCATTCAGGGCGTTTTTGACCGGGATCAATTCTTCCGGATAATGGTCATCGATGCTTTCCCGTTCCCCGGCTTCAATGGATTTGACTTCATTTTCAAATTCCTTGATTGGGGCGACTACCCAGAAACTCAGCGCCAATTGGGCGATTAACACTAGGACTGCTGATAAAAATAGCAGAATGGCGAATTTCTGCCGCATGTCCTGCATTTCCTTGTCAATATCGGCGATGGATTCGCCAACGATGAACTGGAAATGCCCGTAAGGGTCTTGGAAAANATTCTGGGCGGCCAGCAGGTATTCCTGGTTGTATTTCTGCTTAATGGTCGGATCAGAATCCAAAATGGAAGGATCTTGTGGTGCCCGCGGTTTCAATTGGGCAAAAANGGGTTTGAAACTGGNCTTCCTGGTCACTACCAGGTTGAAATAGAGGTAGTAATCCGGGTCAACCAAATTGCTGGGCTTGCCGAAGCTGGAAGCGCTCCAGATAATATTTGAAGTTGCCGTGTCAATGACATAAGCAAAGCGATTTTGCTCAACATCATTCAGGTCATAGTCCTCAATCATCTGCTTGGCTTTTTCTTGCATATCGCTGTCTTTAAGGACGTCGAACTTGCCGTCTTCAAAACTTAAAAAGCCCAGGATGTTATAGGAAATTTCAGTGAGCTNCGCTTTTTCCTGATCAATCTTATAGCGGTAGGAAAACCAGTGCAGCATACTGCCCAGCATGAGGATGCCGACCATAATGACGCCAAAACCGCTGATAAGCTGACGACTGCGTAATGAACTGAGCATAAGCTATGCCATGATTTGGTGATGCGTCAGTTGCGCGCAAGCGTAAAGCGGTAGCCGCGGCCGCGCAGCGTTTCTATTGGCTTGAGGGTGTCATCCGGGTCTAGCTTGATGCGCAGACGGCGGATAAACACCTCAATCACATTGCTGTCGCGATCCGCGTCTTCTTCGTACAGGCTATCCGTCAGGCGCGTTTTGGAAATGACTTCACCTGCATGCAACATCAGGTGCTCAAGCACTCGGTATTCATAGGCTGTCAGGGTTATTTCCTGCTCATTTACATACACACGCTGTTCGGAAGTGTTCAGGCGGATAGNGCCACAACTGAATTCCGCCTGTGTCCAACGGCCTGTACGCCTCAATTGGACGCGCAGTCGGGCAATGAGCTCTGGGGTGTGGAAAGGTTTAGTGACGTAGTCATCGGCACCCGCTTCCAAGCCTTCCACTTTGTTCTGCCAACGGTCACGGGCTGTCAGGATAATGATGGGATAATCCAAACCCTTGGCACGGATGGTGCGGATAATATCCAACCCGAGTTCGTTGTTGACAGGGGTTCCTTTTGAGCTTGGCAGGCCAAGGTCAATGACCGCAACATCAATGGGATACTCCAACGCAACATATAACCCTTGGGAGCCGTCCGCGGCCACGTCAACAGTAAAGCCACTTTNTTNTAAATCTTCAGCCACTTGTTCGCGAAGAATATTTTCGTCTTCTATTATTAGTACGCGCATGATAAAATTTTCCTGTTATTCAATCGCTTACTTGGGTGTGGCGCTATGTGTGCCCCATCTGTCCCAGCAAGCCTGAGACGCAATGATACACCAGCTTCGCAGGAATAAAAAACAATCAATACGAAATATTAATAAAATTTATAAAAAAATACCTGGAAGCCCTCTGCGAACCTCCAGGTTTTCAAGCAAAAATTTCGACCGCTCTTCGATGGGTCAGTGATGGTCACTTAGTCACTACAAGCCACTTTAATGGTCAAGTATTCACCATTCAGTGATAACATCCGCACCACATGGCAATCTGGGTAACCAGGCAGCGGCTTTTCCTGGACTGATAGTACCCGCCCCTTATATTCAGACTTGACTTTGGAAAGAACTGCATCCCGCCCTATCGGTTCCGATGGATTGGAACGCTGCAAGGAAATTTTCCTTTCACTGTCTTCAGCTTTTGCTGTACTAGGCAAGATGATATTACCTATGCCCGCTATCATAATGCTGCACAAAGCAGCAAATATGGATCTTTTGAAATCCATAAGTTTTCCCCTGTTACATAAAAACTAGAAGCTGTCTCTAATTGAGAGACGAAAAATTATAGTCTGCATATTAATCACTCAAAACTGAATGTTCGATGAATATTTATCATCATCAAGTTTTATCATAATGATAAATCTAAACGACCATCAGCTAAAGCTGAAGGGTTCAGCGCGGGTCGCAGAGGACTGAAAGTCCACCCGATACGCTCCCCGCGCTTTTAAGAGTCGCTCACGAAAATACCACTGCAACATCTTAACTTCCTTAAAAGAGCGACTTGAGCTAAAGCTGACCGGCTAAAGCCGGTGGTTTTAACCTTGAGCATGGATAATAAAAATTAATCGCGCGTATAATTATATCTTTTCATTATTTCAGGACGATAAAAACCTCGTTAGAGAGCAAATCATGAAAAAGGTTTAAACAATCCTTGTCCGCAAAGAATTGATGGTACTCCCTATGCAGGAGTTTTGCGGAATTGCATAGATATTGAACAAATTGAATATGGATGCTTGAAAGGCTATAGCTATTGCCATTGACAAATAAATATACAGTATCATCCGTTAGGAAATAGAGAAGTCTGGAGTCCAATGTTTTCTCGAACTTCTTTTTCTGCCCTAACAGTTTGCTTAATTCAGTGCGGCTGATGGGAATGGATTCGGGTAATATGCTTTNGGTTTTTGGCGCAGTCAGGTATTTTCCCAGCCACTGCTGGAGTGAATGTTCATCCTGTGGAAGCGCATCAACCACAAAATCAATTAGCCGTTCTATATCTGCGGGCACCAGTTCGCCGGGGTTGCCTTGAAGTTGGCGCCCTGCATCACTGAATCGCTGCTTGAGCCGCGGTTCTTCCAACAGATCCTCCATCAGGTTTTCCAGCATGTCCTTTTGGGAAGGAGCCCGAAAACCGACGGAGTAGGTCATGCACTCATTCAGCGCCATGCCGTAGTGCGGCATATTGGGCGGCAGATACAGCATATCGCCGGGGTTGACGACCCATTCCTGTTCAGCTTGGAATTCGCGCATAATGCGCAACTCCAGATCAGGCAGGAAATTATCCGGAGGGGTGGGGCGGGTGCTGACCTGCCAGCGCCGTTGCCCTTGCGCTTGCATCAGGAAGACATCGTATTCATCCACATGNNCGCCAACTGAGCCGCCTTCCACCGCAAAACTGATCATCAGATCATCAATGCGCCAGTCAGGGATGAAGCGAAACGGCTCCATCACCGCTTTCAGTTCCGGCAGGTGCTGGTCGGTGTCATTGACCAGCAGCGTCCAATGTGTCGCTGGGAGGTGGGCGAAGTCATTGTCATCGAANNAGCCGTGGCGGACTTCCCATGGATGCTTGCCGCCTCTTTCGATGACAATGCGGGCGGTGTCGGTTTCACAGGCCAGCCCCGCCAACTCATCCGGCGTGATCGGCGACTGGAAGCCAGGGAACGCCTGCCGCACCAGCAACGGCTTTTNTTGCCAGTAATCCCGCAGGAACTCTTCAACGGAAATCTCGCCAAACATTCCCGCCATCACCGGATTGCCTTGGCCTGTTCAATGGCATTGCCGATATAGCTGGCAGGCGTCATTGCGATCAGCGCATCCCTGGCGTCCTGCGGTATTGCCAGCGTGTTGACGAATTCGCGCAGCGCTTCCGGCGTAATGCGTTGCCCACGGGTCAGCGCCTTGAGTTTTTCGTAAGGTTGTTCGACGCCATAACGGCGCATGACGGTCTGGATCGGTTCGGCCAGCACCTCCCAATTGGCGTCAAGGTCAGCCGCAATGCTGGCAGTGTTCACTTCCAGCTTGCCAATACCTTTCAGGGCGGATTGGTAGGCGATCAGCGAATGGCCCAGGCCAACGCCGAGGGTGCGCAACACGGTCGAGTCAGTCAGGTCGCGTTGCCAGCGGGAAATCGGCAGTTTCTGCGCCAGATGCGTCATCAGGGCGTTGGCGATGCCGAGATTGCCTTCCGCATTCTCGAAATCAATGGGGTTGACCTTGTGCGGCATGGTGGAGGAGCCGACTTCGCCTGCGACCACTTTCTGTTTGAAATGCCCCAACGAGATATAGCTCCACACATCACGGCAAAAGTCGATCAGGATGGTGTTGAAACGCGCCACAGCGTCGAAGGTTTCCGCGATATAGTCGTGGGGTTCGATCTGGATGGTGTACGGGTTCCAGTTCAGGCNCAGCGAGGTGACAAATTGTTCGGCGACCGCCTGCCAGTCAATATCCGGGTAGGCGCTCAGATGGGCGTTGTAGTTACCGACTGCGCCGTTGATCTTGCCTAAATATTCCGTTGCAAGGATTTGTTTTTGCTGGCGTTGCAAGCGGTAAGCCACATTCGCCATTTCCTTGCCCAAGGTGGTGGNGGAGGCTGGCTGGCCGTGGGTGCGCGACAGCAGCGGGGTTGCGGCGTAGGCATGCGCCATGGCGCGGATGGCGTTGATGACAGCGGCCATTTCCGGCTGGATGACCTGCGCCATGCCGCCTTTCAGCATCAGGGCGTAGGCAAGGTTATTGATGTCTTCGGAGGTGCAAGCAAAGTGGATGAATTCGCTGACCGCCTCAAGTTCCGTCTGACCGGCGATTTTTTCCTTCAGGTAGTATTCGACCGCTTTGACGTCATGGTTGGTGGTGCGTTCAATGGTCTTGACCCGCAAGGCGTCGGCTTCGGCAAAGTTGCTGAGGATACCCTCCAGAAAAGCATTGGCTTTAGCAGAAAACGGGGNGACTTCGGCAATCTGCGGATGGGTTGCCAGCATTTGCAACCAGCGGATTTCCACGAGCACGCGATGGTAAATGAGCCCGTATTCGCTGAACCAGGGGCGTAACGCCGCAGTTTTGCTGGCGTAGCGCCCGTCAGTGGNGGAAAGTGCGGTCAGTGCAGAAAGTTCCATGCCGTATCCTGATACAAAGCTTGACAGTCATTCCTTCGCTCCTCTCTTGGGGAAAAAGGAGCTCGAGGGGTGAAACACGAGAGTTTACAGTAAATCAATAAGGATGGTAGGTGGTAATCGGGTCCAGAACGGTAGGGACGCTATCCAGCTTGTGATCCAATTTGGGGTAGTCCAGTGTGTAGTGCAGCCNCCGGCTTTCTGGCCGGTTCAGTGCGGAACGGATGATCAGCCAGGCAACCAGCGCCAGGTTGCGCAATTCGATCAGGTCGCTGGTGACGCGAAAGTTGGCGTAATACTCATCGATTTCCCGCAGCAGCAACTCCATACGGTTAAGGGCGCGTTGCAGGCGTTTGGTGGTGCGGACAATGCCCACGTAGTCCCACATGAAACGGCGGATTTCGTCCCAGTTGTGGGTGATGACAACCCGTTCATCCGAGTCTGTGACACGGCTTTCATCCCAATGCGGGATGGGCAGGTCAAGCGCCGGTTCGTCCAGCCGTGTGCTGATGTCCTGGGCGCTGGATTTGCCGTACACAACACATTCCAGCAAAGAGTTGCTGGCCATGCGGTTGGCGCCGTGCAGGCCAGTGCAGGAAGCCTCGCCGATGCAATAGAGGGCGTCCACATCCGTGCGCCCATCCTGGTCGACCATGACGCCGCCGCAGGTATAGTGGGCGGCGGGAACGACCGGCACTGGCTGCTTGCTCATGTCGTAGCCAAATTTTTCACAGGTGGCGTAAACATTGGGGAAATGGCTGAGGATAAAATCCTTCGGTTTATGGCTGATGTCGAGGTAGACGCATTCCAACCCCAACCGCTTCATTTCGTGGTCAATGGCGCGCGCCACAATGTCGCGGGGCGCCAGTTCGGCGCGAGGGTCGAATGTCGGCATGAAACGGGTTCCATCCGGCAACAGCAGGCGTCCGCCTTCGCCGCGCACGGCTTCGGTGATCAGGCTGGATTTGGCGTGCGGATGATACAGGCAGGTCGGGTGGAATTGCATGAATTCCATATTGGCGACCCGGCAGCCCGCCCNGCCGGCCATGGCGATGCCGTCGCCGCTNNGGCCATCAGGGTTGCTGGTGTACAAATAAACCTTGCTAGCCCCGCCTGTCGCCAGCACAGTGAAACGAGCCTGTAAGGTGTTGATGCGCTTGCTTTTGCGATTGAGCACATAAGCGCCGATGCAACGGTTGCTACGGTGGCCGAGTTTGCGCGAGGTGATCAGGTCGACAGCGATATGGTGTTCTAAAACGGTGATGTTGGCGCACTGGCGCACTTGTGCAACCAAGGTGTTTTCAATCGCAGCGCCACTGGCGTCGGCGGCGTGGGCGATGCGGCGATGGCTGTGGCCGCCTTCACGGGTCAGGTGCAGACGGCTGGCGTCATGTTCTTCGCGGGTGAACGGAACTCCGGCATCCAGCAGCCAATTGATGGATTCAGCGCCATTTTCCACGGTAAAACGGACAGCCTTGGCGTCACACAGACCCGCGCCTGCGTTGAGCGTGTCTTCGATATGGGAGGTCACACTGTCAGTGGCGTCCAGCACCGCAGAAATCCNCCCTTGCGCGTAAACTGTGCTGCCTTCGGTAATGACATCCTTGCTTAACACGGCGATCCGGCAGCTTTCTGGCAGGCTTAACGCCAGGGTCAGACCGGCAGCGCCACTGCCGATGATCAGTACATCGTACATTGTTATCTCTCGCTTCTGGAGTGGAATTCAACAGGCCTAACTATTCTAATGCCGCACTATGGCATGTAGCATATAATCCTTGTGAGATAATAACCAAGGAGAAAAGCCCTGATGGGCGCTAGTCTAACTGACCTCGAACTGGTGCAGCGGGTACAGTCGGGGGATAANAAATCATTCGATATTCTAGTCATAAAATATCAGCACAAGGTCATCAATCTGGTGCTGCGGTATGTCCATGACCATGATACTGCTGAGGATGTGGCGCAGGAAGCTTTCATCAAAGCGTACCGNGGGTTGAAAAACTTCCGAGGGGAAAGCGCATTCTATACCTGGCTTTACCGGATTGCGATCAACACCGCTAAAAATCATCTGGTGTCGCAAAGCCGCCGTTTACCTGACATCGATATTGATGCAGATGAGGCGGAACAATTTAGCGGTGAATCCGCTCTAAAGGAATATGCCACGCCCGAGCGTGAAATGTTGACGGCGGAAATTCAGGAAGTCATCACCCAAGCGATTGATGGACTGCCGGAAGATTTGCGCACCGCCATCATTTTACGTGAGCTGGAAGGCATGAGTTATGAAGAAATCGCAGTGACAATGGAATGTCCAATAGGTACTGTACGTTCTCGGATTTTCCGGGCGCGTGAGTCGATTGATAAAGTATTGAGGCCACTACTAGGCTAAGTACCCCGAGAGTAGTGTCTCAGGTGCAGGTGAAAGTGATATGAACACAAGTAAAGAAGAGTTCTTGTCGGCATTCCTTGACGACGAGGCTGGCGAATTTGAGCGCCGCCGTTTGCTGGATGAATTGGGGAAGGATGGGGAGCTAGCCCAGACTTTTTCCCGTTACGCCTTGATTGGCGAAGCCATGCGCACAGGCAANGGCCAGCGCATGAGCACAGGAACTTCCCTGTTGTCCCGTATTCAGGATGAACTGGCGGATGAACCCGCTTATGAGCAATCTGTTGTGCAAATGCCGGTTCAGCAGCAAGCGCCTCCAGCACCAGTGNNGTGCGGCCGTGGCAATGGGTCGGTATGGGGATGGCGGCAACGGTGGCGGCGGTTGCAGTGGGCGGGANNTGCTGTTCCTCAAGCCTCCGGAACCGCAAGTCCAGACAGCGATGAGCAATCCTGCCCCATCAGTGGCCGTTGCGCAGACGCCTCCCCATCTGCTCCGGCAGCGGCGACACCGACACAGGTTGCTGACTCAGCGGCAACCGATGCGCGTATCCAGCAGCTTGGGCGGATCAACCCGCAAACACGCGACATCCTGAAACAATATGTGGCGCAGCATGTGAAATATGCTTCCACCACAGTGATTGCGCCTTCGATCAGAGCGATTTCCTATGCCAATGAACGTTAAGAACCCCTTGTCTTTTGCGGTGTTGGCGGGTGCGTTGGCATGGTCAGCGGCTGGCATGGCGGATGAGGCGATGGATTTGCTGGCGCAAATGCGTAGCGCTGTCCACTCCCTCAATTATTCGGGCACATTGGTGTATGCTCANGGGAATGAGCTTTCCACCTATCAGATCAGCCATAAACTTGAAAATGGGGCGGAAAGGGAAAGCGTAGTCCGCCTTGCGCAAGGGAAGGATTCTGTTTCTGAAGAGGTGGAAAGCTTTTCACTGGCCAAGCTCCAGCAGGTGCAGCCGCAAATGGAACAGGTCTATTCACTGGACATGGGCGGGCAGGAGTTTGTTGCCAACCGCAACTGCCAGATAGTGGTTGCCCGCCCCCGTGACAAGATGCGTTACCTGCAACGTTACTGCATTGACCCCGCCAGTGGCATGCTGTTGAAATATTCTTTGATTGACCGTTCCCACCAGTCTGTCGAACAGTTGATGTTCACGTCCTTGGACATTGCGCCAACCGTTGGGGATCCAGTTCAGTTCCGGGCGGATGCGCGTCCATCAGGAAGTGCGCCGACCGCGATTTCCAGCACTGACTGGGTATTTGGAACGCTTCCTGCCGGTTTTCAACTGGTGCAGGATTTGCGCCAAAGTTCCAGTAATGGGCAAACGCCTTTAAGGCAGCTGATCCTTTCCGATGGCATGACCTCAGTATCGGTATTCGTTGCGCCGCCGGGTGCTCCTGGTGTTTTGGAGAGCCTGGAGTTTTCGGCAGGCGCTACGAACATTTATACGACTGAGGTGGATAAATATAGCGTGGCATTGGTGGGTGAAGTGCCTGTGGCCACATTGAAGACTATTGGCGAAGGGCTACGGCATGTCCAGTGATGGCAATTTCGGAATGGTTAAGTTTAAGTCAAGCTCCCCAGGTTATGATGCCGGTAAAATAGCAAAAGGGGATACAGGGATGATCGAACAAACAGCGTTGGTAGTTAGTGTTGAATCGGGGCAAGCATGGGTAATTCCGCAACAAGGAGGCGCAGAAGCTAGCGGGTGTGCAGCTTGTTCTGGAAAAGCATCCTGTTCATCTTCATCACCTTTTGCGTTTTTGCATCGGGAGCCGCAAAAGATGCGTGTCCTGAATCCTGTCTATGCGCGTCCAGGCGATAGCGTGATAGTCGGCGTTCAGGGGCAAGCCCTGGTTATTTATTCCTTATTGGCTTATTTGCTGCCGTTGGTGGGCTTGATTTTGGCGGCGATCATCGGGCAAGCGGCTTTCGCNGTGGCTGGGGTGGGAGCCGAACCTGGTTCCATCTTGGGTGGTGTGGCCGGGTTGTTGGGAGGATTGCGGCTGGCCAATTTTGTGGTTTCCTGTTCTTTTCGCTCCAGTGTTTCCCAGCCGGTTATTCTGCGTTTGGCCAGACAGCCCGGTTACACACAAATACTTCCGCTTGCATAATATTCATCATTGCTTCTTGGGGTAATGGCATAGTGTTCCACCGTTTTAATGGAGAGGGGCTTGCATGTTGATGCGGGTGCTGCAAGCGGCAATGTGTGTGTGGGTTTTGTTGGTGGGCGGAGTGGCGCAAGCGCGGGATTTGCCTAAGTTTACTGGCTTAGTGAAGAAAAATAGTCCGGCAGTTGTCAACATCAGTACGCGCCAGTCGTTTTCCCCGAANAAAATGTTGCCTGAGGAGCTGCAAACCCCAGAAGCTGA
The DNA here is from genome assembly GCA_013693955.1 of Candidatus Thiothrix singaporensis. Classification (GTDB taxonomy): domain Bacteria; phylum Pseudomonadota; class Gammaproteobacteria; order Thiotrichales; family Thiotrichaceae; genus Thiothrix; species Thiothrix singaporensis. The sequence continues at coordinate 1,186,540 of CP059265.1, forward strand.
AGAGCTGTTTGACGAGCTGATGCAGCGTTTTCTTGATCATGGCAATGGTGGNGGAGCCCCGTTTAATTTTGACAGCAATTCACGGGGTTCGGGTTTTATTTATTCCGCTGATGGTTATATCGTCACCAATCAACATGTGGTTGATAACGCAACTGAAGTCAAAGTCAAGTTAAGCGATGGGCGGGAATTGCCAGCGCGCATTGTCGGCAGCGATACGCGCTCCGACATTGCGCTACTGAAGATCGATGCCGATCATCTGCCGGTGCTGAAAATAGGTACATCCCGAAACCTTGAGGTTGGTGAATGGGTATTGGCCATTGGTTCGCCTTTTGGTTTCGACCATAGCGCAACAGCAGGGATTGTCAGCGCCAAAGGCCGCAGCTTGCCCGATGAAAACTATGTGCCCTTTATCCAGACCGATGTGGCGATCAACCCTGGTAACTCTGGCGGNCCATTGTTCAACCTGGATGGTGAAGTGGTCGGCATCAATTCGCAAATTTATAGCCGTTCAGGTGGGTTCATGGGGGTTTCCTTCGCGATTCCCATTGATGTCGCCCGCGGCGTCATTGACCAGTTGAAACGGAAAGGCTCGGTTTCGCGCGGTTGGATTGGTGTTTATGTGCAGGAAGTTGACGCTAACTTGGCAGAATCTTTCAAGATGGCCAAGCCAGAGGGGGCGTTGGTCGCCCAAGTGCTCATGGACGAGCCTGCGNNGCGCGTTTTGCATCAGGGTGATGTCATCTTGCGCTTTAATGGCAAGCCGGTTGAAAATGCTGCGGCTTTGCCGCCGATTGTTGCGNNGGCATTAGGCCAGTCAGTTTGGATTGAAGTCCTGCGCAAAGGCCAACGGGAAAATGTTTCCCTGACAGTCGCTGAATTGCCGACAGACAGAGAGGCGCAAACGCAGGCCGAGCCGGAAAAGGCATCCACACAGCCTGCCCCAGTCACTGGCATCCTTGGCATGCAGGTGTCAGCCCTTGATGAAGCGAGCCGCCAAGCATTGGGCATTGAAAATCATGAAGGCGTCAGGGTTGACGCTGTAATTGGCGAACCAGCCCGTAAAGCGGGGGTAATGGANGGGGATATAATGACCCAACTGGATGGCCAGACAATTAACTCCCTGAGCAATNNTACAAAAATCGCCAATGCCTTGAAAACTGGAAAAACAGTCGCAGTGCTGGTACAACGTGTCGGCTCCGCACGTTTTCTGGCCATGAAGATTGAGGCAAATGCAACAGAGTGAAGCAAAACTCCATCTGACCGTGTATTATCGCCAGGGCTGTCATCTGTGTGACGAGATGACAGCCCTTTTAGCTGAATTTCAAGAAGAACTGAATTTTGGCTTTGTGCTGGTGGATATCGACGCAGACCCTGTGTTACGGCAACGCTTTAATGCGGATGTTCCCGTAGTGGCGTTGGCGGATCGGATCCTGTTCCGGCATTTCTTCGACGAAGCGATTTTGAGGCAAGCATTACAGCATGGGTGAAGCGAACAAGAACATCCGCAACTTCTCGATCATTGCGCACATTGACCACGGGAAGTCGACTTTGTCCGACCGTTTCATCCAGCATTGCGGCGGCCTGGAGGATCGTGAGATGGAAGCGCAGGTGCTGGATTCGATGGATCTGGAGCGTGAACGCGGCATCACCATCAAAGCGCAGAGCGTTTCGTTGGATTATAAGGCGCGCAATGGCGAAACCTACCATTTGAACTTCATCGATACGCCGGGTCATGTGGATTTTTCCTATGAAGTTTCCCGTTCGCTGGCGGCTTGTGACGGGGCTTTGCTGGTTGTGGATGCCTCCCAAGGCGTGGAGGCGCAAAGCGTTGCCAACTGTTACACCGCCATTGACCTGAACCTGGAAGTGGTGCCGGTGCTCAACAAGATTGATTTGCCCGCTGCTGACCCGGAGCGAGTTTGCCAAGAAATCGAAGAAATTATTGGCATTGATGCTTCTGACGCCGTGCGGGTCAGTGCCAAGACCGGCATTGGCATCGAAGACCTGCTGGAGCAACTGGTGGAGCGCATTCCGCCGCCCCAGGGAGATCCGGATGCGCCGCTGAAAGCCCTGATTATTGATTCATGGTTTGACAACTACCTCGGTGTGGTGGTGCTGGTGCGGGTGGTCGACGGTGAAATCCGCAAGAAAATGAAAATTCGCTTCATGTCCAGCGGGCGTGACTTCCAGGTGGAGCGGGTCGGTGTTTACACGCCGAAAACCAAGGATCTGGATGTGCTGCGGGCAGGCGACGTGGGTTTCATGATCGCAGGCATCAAGGAAATTTCGGCGGCGAAAGTCGGCGACACGATTACCGAGGCGCAAAAACCGGCGGAAACGCCTTTGGCGGGATTCAAGGAAATCCAGCCACGGGTNTTTGCAGGCATTTTTCCGGTTGAGTCCGACCAATACGAAAACCTGCGTGAAGCCTTGTCCAAGCTCAAGCTGAATGATTCCGCGCTGTTCTACGAGCCGGAAACTTCGCAGGCACTGGGGTTTGGGTTCCGCTGTGGCTTTCTTGGCATGTTGCACATGGAAATTGTGCAGGAGCGGCTGGAGCGTGAGTACAACCTCAACCTGATCACAACCGCGCCAACCGTTGTTTATGAAGTGGAGCAGACCAACGGCGAAACCACGATGATCCATAGCCCGGCAGAAATGCCGCTGGTGAACAAGATCAAGGAAATTCGTGAGCCGATCATCCGTGGCTCCATTCTTACCCCGCAGGAATATGTGGGCAACATCATTACCCTGTGCATTGAAAAACGCGGCGTACAGAAAAACATGCAATACATGGGCAATCAGGTGTCCCTGACCTTTGAATTGCCGCTGGCGGAAGTGGTGATGGATTTCTTTGACCGCCTTAAATCCGTTAGCCGTGGTTATGCCTCCTTTGATTATGCGATGGATCGGTTTGAGCCTGCGCCAATGGTGCGCGTCGATATTCTGGTCAATGGTGAAAAAGTGGATGCTTTGGCGTTGATGCTCCACCGTGATTTCGCCCAGTCGCGTGGCCGTCAGCTGGTGGAAAAAATGAAGGATCTGATTCCGCGCCAGATGTACGAAGTTGCGATCCAGGCCGCCATTGGCAGCAATATTATTGCCCGCAGCACGGTCAAGGCGATGCGCAAGGATGTGCTGGCGAAGTGTTATGGCGGCGACGTGAGCCGTAAGCGCAAATTGCTGGAAAAACAGAAAGAAGGCAAAAAGCGTATGAAACAGGTGGGCAGTGTGGAAATTCCGCAGGAAGCTTTCCTCGCCGTTTTGAAAGTAGGCGACAAATAACGACTGATAAGGACGAGAGATGGATTTTGATCTGGAATTCTGGCTGGTTGCGGCCACCGCAGTGACCGGTATCATCTGGCTGTTGTACGTTGTGCTTGCCGGAAAGCGATCGGGTGACACAGAGCCTGTGTTGGTGGAGTATGCACGTTCATTTTTCCCGGTATTGTTGATTGTGTTGCTGCTGCGGTCGTTTGTGGCTGAACCCTTCCGTATACCTTCAGGCTCCATGTTGCCTACGCTGGAAATTGGCGATTTTATTCTGGTGAACAAGTTTGCCTATGGTTTGCGCCTACCGGTTTTGCATACCAAAATCCTAAATTTGGGGGAGCCTCAGCGTGGTGATGTGATGGTGTTCCGTTATCCCGAAAATCCGAAAGTGGATTACATCAAACGTGTTATCGGCATTCCNGGTGATGTGCTGGAGTGGAGCAATAAATCCCTTCGGGTCAATGGCGTGGAATTGCAGCATACTGATGCGGGCGGCTATATGGCACTTGACCAGCATAACGATAAACGTGATACCGCCCGTCAAGTGGAAGACTTGTTGGGGGTGGCTCATGATATTCTGATAATCCCTAACACACCGGGAAGAACCGGCTCCATTGTGGTTCCAGCGGGTCATTACTTCATGATGGGCGACAACCGGGATATGAGCAATGACAGCCGTTTTTGGGGATTGGTGCCTGAAGCCAATATTGTTGGTAAAGCAACTTATGTCTGGATGCACCTGAATATGGGGGGATGGCTTCAAATTTTCACGGATTGGCAAGGCGATAAATTGATCCTGTAGGATTTTTGTCTAAAAATTAATTAATAACAATAAAGGTATTCATTATGCATAAACAAAAGGCGCCACTTTCATTTCATGGGTGGCGGGTCTTGGTGTTGTAATTTTTGCTTTTATAACAATCGTCAAACTAGCGCCCCTNNCTACATTGAGTTTTATGCTGTGCATTCATTTATGGATAAGATTGCAATGGACTCCTCCCTACGAAATGCATCAACGCAACACATTCGGGGAAAAGTTTCTGATTATCTTGATATCAATGGCATATACGGCCTCAAACCGGAGAATTTTTCAGTAGTGCAGGTCGAGGGAAAAGAGAATGTCCACGCGCTTGCAGTCAGTTACGAAGTGCGTAAACATTGGATTGCCAATATTGATTTTTTGACTACATTTGAATATTCGAAAGAGTTGGGAAAGGCNTGGAGATACTTGAATAAACTGACTAGATTGCTGGGCAGGGAATTGATGGCGACGGACACTTTCATCCGCGCCATTACCCATCGCAGCGCAGATGGCAAACATAATGAGCGGATGGAGTTTCTTGGTGATAGCGTGCTCGGTCTAATTATCACCACGGAGCTTTATAAGCGCATTCCCCGTGCCAGCGAAGGCTACCTCAGCCGGTTACGCGCCTCGCTTGTCAACGAAAATGCCTTGGCCAGCATTGCGGCTGAACTTTCCATTGGCGATTTTCTGCGTTTGGGCCANGGAGAATTAAAAAGCGGCGGTTTTCGGCGTAAATCCATCCTTGCTGATGCGCTTGAGGCGCTAATCGGTTGTATTTATCTGGAACAGGGGCTGGAAGCTGCGAAAGTCTTTATTTTAGCGGTTTACGGTGAGCAACTGGAAAAACTGCCTTCCGAAGATACCCTTAAGGATCCCAAAAGCCGCTTGCAGGAGTTTCTTCAGTCACGTGGCCATGCCCTGCCAGAATACAATCTGTTGGATGTGGAAGGNGAGGCTCATCGGCAGACGTTCACGGCGGAGTGCGTCATTTTAGATATGGGTATCCGCACCCAAGGAACCGCCAGCAGCCGCCGCAAGGCAGAACAGGCGGCTGCCAGATTTGCCTTCGAGCAGGTGTCGCCNATGAAGCGCTGTGGTCATGTTGCCATCATCGGGCGACCCAACGTTGGTAAATCCACCCTGATGAACCACCTGATCGGTTTCAAGGTTTCCGCGATCGCCAACAAGCCGCAAACCACCCGGCACAGCATCCGCGGCATCCTGACTGAAGGCGAAGACCAGGTCATATTCGTTGATACTCCCGGCATTCACCGCGTCTCCAAAAGTTTGCTTAATAAGACCATCAATATGGAGGCTGTGGCGGCGATTGAGGGCGTGGATGCCGTCGTGATGATTGTGGAAGCCATGAAATGGACTGACGAAGACTCACTGGTGTTGCAGCGCCTCGCCCATACCAATCGCCCGGTTTTCTTGGCGGCCAACAAAGTTGATAGGGTAAAGGAAAAGCAGCGGTTGCTGGGCTGGTTGCCGGAAGTGCTGGCGAGGCACCCATTCCAGGAGGTTTTCCCGCTGTCAGCTGTTAAAGGCGTCAATACGGAGCAGCTCAAGGCCGCCTTGGTCAAGGTCATGCCTGCGCAGGAATGGCTTTATGAAGAAGATGACCTTACCGACCAGTCCACCCGTTTCATTTGCAGCGAACTGATCCGCGAACAGTTGATGCAGTACCTGCACCAGGAAATGCCTTACGCCACCGCCGTTGAAATCGAGGCTTTCAAGGAAAGCCCCAAGCTTACCGAAATCGATGCCGCCATTTGGGTGAGCCGCGACAACCAGAAAGGCATCGTGATTGGCCATAAAGGGGAAACCCTCAAGCGCATCGGCAGTTCCGCCCGCATCGCGCTGGAAGGTTTCCTTGAGCGCAAGGTCATGCTCAAGCTGTGGGTGCGGGTGGAGGAAAACTGGGAAAACAGCCCGCGCCACCTGCATAGCCTTGGCATTTCATCCTGACGGCTGTATTTGTGCTGGAAAAGGTATTCCATGGGCTCATTGATGCAGGAAGTTGATGTCATCGCCAATGTCGCACATGTCATCCAACTGGCGGTGGCTCCCGTCTTTTTGTTGACCGGGGTGGGTTCNCTGCTATCCGTGCTGGTCAACCGTTTGGCGCGGGTTGTTGACCGCTTCCGCGTCCTTGATAACCAGTTGCCGACAGCCCTAGAACTGACGACAGCTTTCATCCATAAGGAAATGTCGGTATTGTCACAACGGGCACGCCTGATCCATTGGGCTATAGGCCTTTCCACCGGTTGCGCCTTGCTGATTTGCGTGGTCATCGCCACACTGTTTTTAAGTGCGATGATCGGGGTGGATTTGTCGAACGTGATTTCCATCTTGTTTATTCTTGCCATGTTTGCGTTGGTGAGCGCCTTGTTGTGCTTTCTGTATGAAATTCAGCTGGCGACCAGCAGCATTGATGTGACCCCACGTTAGGTTTGTTGTTATGGCTGCACCGACCGAGCTTTCCCCTGCCTTCATCCTGCGGCGCAATGCTTACCGCGACACCAGCCTGTTATTGGATATGTTCACCCGCGAGGCGGGCAAAATCACATGTGTGGCCAAATTCACCAAGGGCAAGGGAACCCGCACCAGGGGAATGCTGGAGCCATTCCGTCTGCTTGAAGCCAATTGGATTGGCAGGGGAGAGGTGTTTACCCTGTTTCATGCTGACGAAACCCGTCGTTATGCGCTGAAAGGCATAGGTTTGATCCGTGCCATTTACGCGAATGAGCTGTTATTGCGCGCACTTTGGCGGGATCAGCCGCAACCTGAGCTGTTTGACCAGTATCAGCGCACCCTGACGCGCCTGCTGGTTCCGGCAGATTTGCTGGCGTTACCCTTGTTTGAACTGGACGTATTGGCAGCTGCGGGCTATGTTCTGAACCTGTGGCATGACGATGCAGAGGGGCATGATATTGTGCCGCTGGTGCGTTACCGTTTTCGCCCTGACCACGGCCTGTATCCGGATGCAGGGAAAGCAAGGGCGTTCCGGTTCCCGGCAGTTTGTTGATTGCCTTGCGCGAGCCGGAAACCATGGATGCTGGCCAATGCAGGGAATTACGTCAGCTGCTTGACCACCTGATCCAGATGCTGCTGAACGGCAAAACCTTGAATGCGAGACAATTGCTCAATGAATAAGATCGAACTCGGTGTCAATATCGACCATATCGCCACGATCCGCCAGGCACGCGGCACTCCCTATCCTGATCTGCTGGAAGCTGTCCGTCTGGTGGAGGATGCGGGTGCGCAGGCAATCACCATCCACCTGCGGGAAGACCGCCGCCACATTCAGGACGCTGACGCCTACGCCATCCGCAAGCTGTGCCGCGCCCGCCTGAATCTGGAGCTGGCCGCCACTGCTGGAATGGTGGATATTGCCTGTGATGTCTTGCCCAATGACTGTTGCATCGTGCCGGAAAAGCGTGAGGAATTGACGACCGAAGGCGGGCTGGACATCATCGGCCAGTTTGAGCGTATCCGTAACGCCGCCCAACAGTTGGGCAGCGCTGGTATCCGCGTGTCGTTGTTCATCGAACCGGAGCCTGAGCACATCCGGCGAGTCCCGGATATAGGCGCGCCGGTGATTGAGCTGCACACCGGCGCTTACGCCAACGCCACAGGCGTAGCCCGGCAGCATGAACTCGCCCGTATTCGCAAAGCCGCCGAGTTTGCCGACAGTCTTGGCATCCAGGTGAATGCCGGGCATGGGCTGGATTACCACAACACTCAGGCTATCGCCGCCATCCCTCAAATCCGTGAACTTAACATTGGCCATTCCATGGTGNNGCGCGCCATTTTTGTCGGCATCCGCCAGGCGACGGCGGAAATGCTGGAACTGATGCGGCACGCGCGCGCAGCTTCATGAATATCATTGGGATCGGCACTGACATTGTGGAAATCGGGCGTATTGAACAGATGCTGGAGCGCCATCCCCAACGCTTTGCCGAACGCATCCTTCACCCCACCGAACTGGAACAGTTTTTGTCGATGAACAAACAGGCGGCCTGGCTGGCGAAGCGTTTTGCCACCAAGGAAGCGGTTGTCAAGGCGCTAGGCACCGGTTTCGGCAAGGAAGCGCGTTGGCATGAAATTGAAACTGCCCATGATGCGCGCGGCAAACCCTGGCTGCATCTGCATGGCGTCACTCAGGGGACAGCTGCGGCGCTGGGGGTGGAGGCAATGGAGCTGTCAGTCGCTGATGAGCGCCGCTACGCTGTCGCCTTTGTTATGTTGCTTGGGACAGGCAGGCAAGCCATCGCCCCGTAACCATCTGCGCAGTTCCAGCGCCAGGGCTTGCGTCTCTAGCGGCTTGCCCAAATGGCTGTTCATGCCCGCTTGCAGGCATTTCCTGATGTCCCCGGNCATAATGTTGGCGGTCAGGGCAATAACCGGAATGTCCGGGTTACGGACTGGGGTCATTCCTGCCCTGAACTGCATTCCGCGGATATGGCGGCTGGCTTCCAGGCCATCACATTCGGGCATTTGCACATCCATCAGCACTAGGTCGTAATCTTTTTCAGCCAGTTTCTGCANGGCCTGTTCGCCATTTTCAACGGTGTCAATGCTTCTTAGCCCCAGGCTTTCCAACATGGCCTTGACGATGGCCTGATTGATGAAGTTATCTTCCGCCAGTAAGATGCGATGGGCGGGGTGCAGCGGGACATCCAGCGGGGTTGCAGGTGCTGCGGTTTTTTCAGGCGTGTTCGCCGCCGCCAAATAGGGTATTTCAAACCAGAAACAGGAGCCTTCCCCCACCTTGCTGTCCACGCCGATGTCGCCAGCCATGAGTTTTACCAGTTGCCGGGAGATCGCCAGGCNCAACCCGGTGCCGCCGTATTTGCGCGCCGTGGAGGTTTCCATCTGCTGGAAACTGTGGAACAGCAATGGTTGTTTTTCCTCCGGAATGCCGATACCGCTATCCCGGATTTCAAAACGTAGCTGCTGGTTGGCGTTGTGCAAAGAAATGCTGAGTGAAACTTCACCCTTTTCGGTGAATTTAATGGCGTTGCCCAGCAGGTTGAGAAGTATTTGCTGGGTGCGGGTTTCATCGCCCATGATGCGTCGGGCGATGGCCTTGTCAATGTTGACGGTGAATGCGAGCCCTTTTTCCTGGGCGCGAATAGCCAGCAAATGCTGCAAGTGGCTGACCATTTCCCTGAAATCGTAGGGGATTGCTTCCACATCCATTTTTCCTGCCTCAATTTTGGAAAAATCGAGTAGGTCGTTCAGCAGCGACAGCAACGTTTTGCCGCTACGGTGGATCATGGAAATGTATCGCTTCTGATCCTCTGTTGAAGCTAATGGGATCAGTAATTCGCTGGCGCCCAAAATGCCATTCATGGGTGTGCGCAGCTCATGGCTCATATTGGCCAGAAAGCGGCTCTTGGCCTGATTGGCGACTTCAGCGGTTTCCTTGGCTTTCGCCAGTTTGGCGGCTTGCTGTTCCAACAGGTCGTTCTTGTATAGCAACTGGTAATAATCGCGGTGAATGCTGTTGCCGAATATCAGGGTGAAAATGCCGAAGATGAGCATTGCCATCGCCGCCGTGTAGGCAGCGCTTATCCCCATCGCCAGCAACACGACGATCTGCGGCATCAGCAAGAGATTGGTATAAATGGTAAGCAGCAAGCGGTTGGGGGCAGTGCTGGCGGAGCCTCCGACACTGAGCATCAGCATCGGCAGCAGCATGATGCTGCCTTGGGCGGTCAAGCCCAAGCTCACCAATCCCCAGGCGGTGAACAGCGACCATGAGCCGGAGGCGGACAGCAATCCGAACACGAATAACGAGCGCCATGCCCCAGGTTTCTCCTGATAGAGTGTTGGAAAGCGCCGCATCAACAGAACCCTCAACAGGCCAAGCGTAAGCAAGGTTATGCCCATGCTATAAACAAACGCAGGTTGTAATTGGATGATGTCTGTCCCCAACACCAAAATAAGCCAGCCGAATACATAGACAAACACGCCGCTGACCGAACGACGGCTCAGATCCAGTTCGCTTTGCGCATGCATGGCGGCAGAAACCGGAATCCGGCCTACCCAACGGACAGGGGGAGCGTCAGCATTGTGGTGTGGTTCATCATGCAAAGGTGTGGTTGCAGGATTCACAGACTTTCTCGTTTATTGTTGTGATTTGTCCAACTTAAACTGTCACTAATGCACGACAAGGTCAAGCCAAATCGGTTATTAGGTAGGGGTGAAACAAGGATTGTGCTGCAACAAGACGGCAGGTAAGCTTTTAGCTTGAAACCACTTCAAGAGCGACGAACATGCATTACCCCACCATCGAAGACTTTATCGGCAACACCCCGCTAGTGCGCCTGCAACGCCTGCCGGGCGAAACCACCAACACCCTTTTGGTCAAGCTGGAAGGCAATAACCCAGCAGGCTCCGTAAAAGACCGCCCAGCGCTTTCTATGATCCAGCATGCGGAAGAGCGGGGTGAAATCAAGCCCGGTGACACCCTGATCGAAGCCACCAGTGGCAACACCGGCATTGCGCTGGCAATGGCCGCCGCTATCAAAGGCTACAAAATGGTGCTGATCATGCCGGAAACCATGAGCGCTGAACGGCGCGCTTCCATGAAAGCCTATGGGGCTGAACTGGTGTTGGTCACCAAGGCGGAAGGCATGGAAGGCGCACGCGATCTTGCCCTGCAAATGGAGCGTGACGGCAAGGGCAAGGTGTTGAACCAGTTCGCCAACCCCGATAACCCGCGCGCGCACACCGAAGGCACCNNTACGGAAATCTGGCGCGACACCCATGGCGCGGTCACACACTTCGTCAGCAGCATGGGTACAACCGGCACCATCATGGGCACGGGGCGTTTCCTGAAAGCCCAAAATCCTGACATCCAGATCATCGGCGTACAGCCCGCCACCCAATCCGACCAGATTCCCGGCATCCGCCGTTGGACNCCTGAATATTTGCCGGAAATCTTTCACCGTAACGAAATCGACCGTGAAATGGACATGACCCAGCAAGAAGCAGAAGTCACCATGCGCCGTCTTGCCGCCGAAGAAGGCATTTTCTGCGGCGTGTCATCCGGNGGNGCGGTAGCGGCTGCTTTGCGCCTATCGAAAGAACTCAGAAACGCCACGATAGTCGCTATCATTTGCGACCGCGGAGACCGTTACATTTCTACCGGAGTCTTTCCTGCCTGATCGGGAGGATGGGGAGGGGAATGGATGGTGGATCTGGCGGGTGTGTCAAGGCTCACGGATGATAATCAAGCGCAATGCACCATATTCGTTGACCCCGTATTCATGGGATTCCAGGTAAAACTCCTGGAACTCAGCGTAAAACTCTTCCTGTGTATATTTTCCGCACTCCGTCTCTGCGTTGCAGTTCTTGGTGATATAGGTGTCTGCCTTTTCTTCATTGATGAATTCAATGGCACGTAACCATAAGTGGCCGATAATGACGTAATTTTTCATGATTTAACCTCGTAAACATCTAAATATGCAGTATGCATATATGCTGCGACTTCCCAATTTAGCGAAAAGTTCATGAGGTTTCCATGAATTTTGTTGCGGTGCACAAAATATTTGGTTGGCTCCTGGGCGTTATTTTACAATCAGGAGCCTGATTGCCAGGCCAGGGGAAGCACGCTACAAGGGGGAATGGTTGGTTTGCAATGCTCTCCTTTTCGGGGTGGGTATCGGTATAATTACCCTTTTACGCGGGAAGAAATTCGTGAATACATTGGTTTTCGATATTGAAACCATCCCGGATATTGAGGGTGGGCGCAAACTTTACAACCTTGGCGACCTGGATGCAGACGGCATCGCCAAGGCTATGTTCCACCTGCGTTTTCAGAAAACTGGCTCAGAATTCTTGGCTCATCATTTGCATCGGGTTGCCGCCATTTCAGTCACATTCCGTGGCCGCGGCGACGAGTTCAAGGTCTGGTCGCTGGGCGATGAAAATGCGGATGAAAAGGAAATCATCCAGCGTTTCTTCGACGGTATTGACCGTTATACGCCGACGATCGTGTCGTGGAACGGGGGCTTCGACCTGCCTGTGATCCATTACCGCGCCATGTTGCACAAGGTTTCCGCGCCGCGTTACTGGGACATGGGCGAAGATGACCAGAGTTTCAAGTGGAACAACTACATCAGCCGTTACCACACGCGTCATACCGACCTGATGGATTTGCTCGCCATGTATACCGGGCGTGCCAATGCGCCGCTGGATGAGTTGGCCACCCTGTTCGGTTTCCCGGCAAAATGGGCATGGATGGCTCCAAAGTGTGGGATGCCTATCAGGCAGGCCGTATCGCCGATATCCGTAATTACTGCGAAACCGATGTGCTCAATACCTGGCTGGTGTACCTGCGTTTCCAGCTCATGCGTGGCCATATCACCCACGAAAAGTACGAGCTGGAATGTGCTCTGGTGCGCAAACACCTCCAACATTCCGGCAAGGAACACCTGCAAGCTTTTGAATCAGCCTGGGAGCAGGGTGCATGAGCCGCAAACGCAAGCCTCGCGGTGTACAAAACAGCCCTTTGATGGAGGCCGCCATCGAGTCCCTGACGCTTGATGGCCAGGGTGTCGCCAGGGTGGATGGCAAGACGGTGTTCATCGACGGCGCATTGCCCGGTGAACAGGTCACTTTCCGCTACACATCACACAAGCAGAAGCATGATGAGGGCAAGGTGGAAACGGTGCTCACACCCTCGCCAGAGCGGGTCGAACCCAAATGTGCCCATTTCGGTGTTTGCGGTGGTTGTAGCTGGCAACACATTGCGCTGGATGCACAAATCCAGCATAAACAACAGGCCATGCTTGACCAGTTAAAGCGGATTGGCAAAGTCGAGCCGGAAACGGTGTTCGACCCACTGACGGCTGATGGCTGGGCGTATCGCCGTAAGGCGCGTTTGGGTGCCCGCTGGGTGCGCAANAAAGACAAAGCCCTGGTTGGTTTCCGCGAAAAGAACGGCGGTTTCCTGGCTGAACTGGAACGTTGTGAAATCCTGCATCCCACCTTGGGCGAACGTCTGGCAGACTTCCAGCAACTGATTGGCAGCTTGGAGGCAAAAGATTCGATCCCACAAATTGAAGCCGCAGTGGGTGACAATGCAACAGCTTTGGTTTTTAGGCACATGGAGCCGCTTTCTGCAAGTGATTTCACTAAGCTGCTGAACTTTGCCCGCGAATTCAACTACCAGCTTTACCTGCAACCGGGTAGNCCGGATACGGTGCACTGTGTATGGCCGGAAGGCGCAGAACTGTACTACGAACACCCGCAGTTCAATACACGGGTTACTTTTGCACCGCTGGATTTCGTACAGGTCAATCAGGAGCTGAATCGTAAAATGGTCGCGCGGGCACTGGAATTGTTAGCGCCTGACGCGACTGAAACCGTACTGGATCTGTTCTGTGGCCTCGGTAATTTCACCCTACCGCTGGCGCGCAATGCTGCCCAGGTGATTGGCGTGGAGGGTGAGGCGGTGATGGTGCAACGCGCCCGTGCTGCTGCCGAAGCCAACGACATCCACAACACTGACTATTTCGCCTGCAATCTGATGGACGAAGATGCGCTCAAACATGAGCCGTGGTTGAAGCGTAGTTATGACAAAATCCTGCTTGATCCGCCGCGCGCCGGAGCTAGGGAGGTTATTGTCCACATCGGCAAGCTCAAGGCCAAACGCATTGTCTATGTTTCCTGCGACCCGGCGACCCTGGCACGGGATGCAGGCGAACTGGTGCATACCCACGGCTACCGGCTGTTAGGGGCGGGAGTGATGGATATGTTCCCGCATACCTCACATGTGGAATCGATTGCTGTTTTCGAGAAATGACATGAAAGAGCCGCAACAACAAATTGAAAAGCTTAGAGAGCAGCTGCGTTATCACAACCATCGCTATTATGTGCTGGACGACCCGGAAATCCCGGATGCCGAATACGACCGTTTGTTTCGTGAGTTACAAGCGTTGGAAGCGGAACACCCGGAACTGGTCACACCCGATTCCCCCACCCAGCGAGTTGGTGGCACGCCTCTCAGTGAATTTGGCGAAGTCCGCCACGCGATTCCTATGCTTTCACTGGGCAATGTGTTCAGTGACGAAGAATTATTGGCCTTCGACAAGCGCATTCACGATCGTCTGAAATCAGATGCTGAAATCGAGTTCGCTGCCGAACCCAAGCTGGATGGACTGGCCATCAGTCTGCTGTACGAAAACGGTGTATTTACCCGTGCGGCTACCCGTGGTGATGGTGAAACCGGTGAAGATGTGACGCAAAACGTGCGTACCATTGAAGCGATTCCCCTGCGCCTGATGGGGGAAGGCTGGCCACAGGTGTTGGAAGTCCGTGGCGAAATCTACATGCCCAAGGCCGGTTTCAATGCCCTGAATGAACGCTTGCGCAATGAGGGGCGNAAAACCTTCGTCAACCCACGTAACGCAGCTGCTGGCAGTTTACGCCAGTTGGATGCACGTATTACGGCGCAGCGCCCGCTGACGATCTTCTGTTATGCGGTTGGCCTGGTGGAAGGNGGAACAATGCCGGATACCCATTACGCCATGTTGCAACAACTGGCGGTGTGGGGATTTCGTGTCTGCCCTGACATCCGTCTGGTGCAGGGAGCGCAAGGCTGCCTGGAATACTACCGTAATACGGGTGCTCGGCGGGAAAGTCTGCCTTATGACATCGATGGAGTGGTGTACAAGGTCAATTCCATTGCTTTGCAACAGGAACTCGGCTTTGTCAGTCGGGCACCGCGCTGGGCGACTGCCCACAAGTTTCCGGCTCAGGAAGAAATCACCGTGCTGGAAGATGTGGAGTTCCGNGTAGGGCGCACAGGCGCGCTGACCCCGGTTGCCCGTCTTAAACCGGTATTTGTCGGCGGTGTTACGGTCAGTAATGCCACTTTGCACAATATGGATGAAATCGAACGCAAGGATGTGCGTATTGGCGACTCCGTTATTGTCCGGCGGGCAGGGGATGTGATTCCTGAAGTTGCTCGTGTCATTCTGGAACGCCGCCCGCCTGATGCTCGCCTGATTGAAATGCCGACGCACTGTCCGGTGTGTGGTTCGGATGTGCAACGCCCGGAAGGTGAAGCTGTATTTCGCTGTACCGGCGGTTTGTATTGCCCGGCTCAGGTCAAAGAAGCCATCAAGCATTTTGCCTCGCGCAAAGCCATGAACATCGACGGCCTGGGCGATAAATTGGTGGAGCAGTTTTTCGAGCAGGGACTGATTCGCCATGTTGACGACTTATACCGCCTGGCTGAGAAGCAGGAGCAGATTGCTGCTTTGGAACGTATGGGCGAAAAGTCCGTTGTGAATCTGGTCAATGCACTGGAGAAAAGCAAATCCACCACTCTGGAGCGCTTTATTTTCGGCCTCGGTATTCGTGAAGTTGGCGAGGCCACCGCCAAAGCTCTGGCTCGGCATTTTGGTTCTCTGGAAGCCTTGCAGGCGGCCAATGAGGAAACCCTGAAACTGGTTCCTGATGTCTANCCGGTGGTTGCTGCCAATATTGCGCAATTTTTCCAGGAAGCACATAACCGCGATACTATCCAGCATCTGCGTGAACTTGGCGTGCACTGGCAGGATTATGAAGCCAAGCCGCTGGAGGCTTTGCCACTGGCGGGTAAAACCTATGTCATTACCGGCACACTCAGCCGTTCGCGCGACGATATCAAAGCTGACTTGGAAGCTTTAGGGGCAAAAGTGGCAGGCAGTGTTTCCAAAAAGACTACAGCGCTGATTGCAGGCGAAAATGCAGGCTCTAAACTCGACAAGGCGCAAAGTTTTGGGGTGGACGTGATAGGTGAAGACGGGTTATCTGCTTTGCTTGGCCATTCGTGACGCGGCGGTTAAAAAAATAGCTTCACTGGTTGACACTGTCGGCTGCTATATTTAATATTCGCAGCCTGTTCAGCGGGAATAGCTCAGTGGTAGAGCACAACCTTGCCAAGGTTGGGGTCGCGAGTTCGAGCCTCGTTTCCCGCTCCAATTTTTACAAAAGAGTATCCACTTTTACTGCTCTTTTGTTCAGGTCTAATGCGGGAATAGCTCAGTGGTAGAGCACAACCTTGCCAAGGTTGGGGTCGCGAGTTCGAGCCTCGTTTCCCGCTCCAATTTTTCTGCAAGTAGTTTTTGCTACACTCAGGCTGAATAGCATAGTGGTAATGCAGCGGATTGCAAATCCGTAGACCTCAGTTCGATTCTGAGTTCAGCCTCCAGTTATCTGCTTCATCCCCTATTGCCCCAGTTTAATATCCTGTCTTGAAAAGCTCCCCAGCATTTCTTCCGCCAGCGCGCGTTGTCGGGGTGATTTCAATGCCACCGATCATCCGGGCGATTTCCGCCACCCGCTGTTCCTGTGTCAGATGCTGAATGCCGGTGCTGGTATGCGTCTTACCCTTAAGTTTGGTGACTTTGTATTGCTGATGCGCTTGTGAGGCAACCTGGGGCAAATGGGTGACGCACAATACCTGTCGGTTTTCACCCAACGTCCGGAGTTGTTTGCCGACTACCTCGGCAATGCCACCGCCAATGCCGGTATCCACTTCGTCGAAGATCAGGGCGGGCAGGGTGACTTTCTGCGCCGCGATCATCTGGATGGCGAGGCTGATACGCGACAGTTCGCCGCCGGACGCCACTTTCACCAGTGGCTTGGGCGGCTGGCCAGGGTTGGCGCTGACCGTGAACTCGATGTTGTCCAACCCCATTGCCTGGAAGCTGGCGTCAGAATCTTGGGTTACGACAATGGCGAATTTGCCGCCTTGCATGCCAAGTTCCTGCATGGCGTTGGAAACGCTGTCGGAAAGTTGCTTGGCGGCTTGGCTACGCGCGGTGCTGAGTGCGTCGGCCTGTTGGCGGTAAGTGGTGGCGGCTTCCTGCACTTGCCTTTCCAGCGCTTCCATGTCGTAGTCGTCGCTTCCCAACTGTGCCAGTTCGGCCTCGATCCGGGCGAGGCGCTCCGGCAATTCGTGCGGTTCAATGCGGTACTTGCGGGCAAGGTTGCGGATGTCGGCGATGCGGTTTTCCACCCATTGCAGACGTTCCGGATCCAGATCCAGGCCGTCGGCGTAATCACGCAGTCCGATGGCGGCTTCCTGCACCTGGATCTGCGCGCTGGTCAGCAGTTCGTGAGGTGTTTGCAGACGAGCGTCAACGCCCAATTGGGCTTCCAGTTCGTGGATCAGGCGGCCAAGGATGGAATACAACGAAGGTTCGCTGTCGTAAAGCTGGTCATAGCCGTGTGCGGCGGTGGCGCGCAACTGTTCGGCATTGGCCAGCCGGTTGAGCTCTTCATCAAGTTGTGCAGGCTCGGCGGCGTGCAATTGCAGTGCGCCCAGTTCCTGTGCCTGAAAGCGTAGCAAATCAAGCCGTTCCTGATATTGCTGATGCTGGCTGGATAGCAGGTTGATGCGTTCATGCAGTGCCTTCCACTGTTTCCAGGCGTCACGGGTGTTGGCCAGCAGGGCGTCGTTACCGGCGAAAGCGTCCAGCATGCTGCGCTGGGCGTCCTTTTTCATCAGCGATTGGTGTTCGTGCTGGCCGTGAATGTCGACCAATTGTTCCCCAAGTTCACGTAACTGGGTGAGGTTGGCGGNGGAGCCGTTGATCCAGGCGCGTGATTTGCCGTTGGCGGCAATGACGCGGCGCAGGATGCAACTTTCATCCCCACCATCCATCTCCTGTGATTCCAGCCAGATGCGGGCGGAAGGCGTCTGGGTGATGTCCACGCTTAGGGTGATTTCAGCCCGGTCGGCACCATGACGCACGCTGCTGCTGTCGGCTTTGTCGCCCAACACCAGCCCGATGGCGTCGAGCAGGATGGATTTGCCTGCCCCCGTTTCCCCGGTCAGGGCGGTCATGCCAGGGAGCAGTTCCAGGTCAAGTGCTTCAATGATGGCGAAATCGCGGATATGGATATGTGTCAGCATGTCAAGGCTGGACTCCCCAATGCAGCTTGGCGCGCAGGATATGGTAGTAATCGTAGTTTTGCGGGTGCAGCAGGCGCACTTTTTCCGGGCGGGTATGGATGCGCACCCGGTCGCCGGACTCCATTTCGATATTGTTGTGCCCATCAAATGACAGCCGCGCCGGAATGTCGCGCTGTTCACGGAGCTGGATTTCGATCACGCTCTGGCTGCTGATGACCAATGGGCGGTCACTGAGGGTATGCGGGCAAATTGGCGCCAACACAATCGCCTGCAGGCTGGGATGCATAANTCTACCACCGCTGGACAGCGCATAGGCGGTGGAGCCGGTCGGCGTGGAGATGATCAGGCCATCCGCCCGCTGGGTATTGACGAACGTCCCGTCCACCCAGGTGGTGAATTCGATCATGCGGATTTCATTGCGCACATGCAGCACCACATCATTCAGCGCATCGTCGCCACCAATGGTTTCCCCGTCGCGGCTGACTTCAGCGTGCAGGACGAAACGTGGTTCCTCCTGGTAATGGCCTTGCAGGATCTGCTCCAGTTGCGTGTGCATTTCATCGGGCGAAACATCCACCAGAAACCCCAACCGTCCAAGGTTGACGCCGACGATGGNGGCCTCATGCAACGCCAGCAAGCGCCCGGACGTCAGCAGGGTGCCGTCGCCGCCCACCACGATGGCGAGGTCAATGCGGCGGGCGAGCTCCTCCGCAGGCATGGACGGCAAACCCAGGATCAGCCCGGCGTTCTGGTCACAGAACACATGGTGGCCGCGCTGCAACAGGAACTCATGCAATTGCCGCAGCGTATTGTCCACCCGGACATCATTGGGCTTGGTGAAAATGCCAATGTAGGAAAACGGACTCATAACCGGTTTCTGACCTGATTTAAAGCTGCAAGGCTGGCAAAGGCGCGCGTAAAATGCAAGTGAAACAGACTTGTGCCTGTGCAGGTTTGCCCCTATAAATGAAAGCATGACAATGAAACAACCTCCAGAATTGAACGAGCGCGCCCGGCATGTCCTCAAGGTGCTGGTGGAAAGCTACATCCAGGATGGGCAACCCGTCGGTTCACGCAATCTTGCCCGCGCCAGCGGGCTGGACTTGAGTGCCGCCACCATCCGCAACGTGATGGCTGACCTGGAGGAAATGGGCTATATCCGCGCGCCGCATACCTCAGCGGGGCGGGTGCCGACTTCGCAGGGTTACCGGTTGTTCGTCGATGCGCTGGTCAGCATCAAGCCGCTGGAGCAACAGGCNCTGCACATCCTGGAAGGCCAGTTGAAGGCGGAGCGTGATCCGGGCGCGCTGATCCAGTCCGCTTCCAGCCTGTTGTCCGGCATCACCCGCCTGACCGGGGTGGTGAGTATGCCGCGCCGCAACCCTTCCGCCATCCGCCAGATCGAATTCCTGCGCCTGTCGGAGCGGCAAGTGCTGGCGATCTTGGTCATGAACCGTAATGAAGTGCAGAACCGCATCATCCAGTTGGATGGTGCCGTCAGCTCCGGTGAATTGCAGCAGGCGGCCAATTTCCTTAACGAACGCCTGATCGGCAAGGATTTGCAACAAGCCCGCGCCGCCTTGCTGGAGGAAATGCGCCAGCACAGTGAAGACATGAGCCGGATGATGCTGTCGGCGATTGAGCTGGGTGAAAAGGCAGTCGCCGACCTGGGTGAAAAGCCGGACGAAGGCTGCGTCATTGCTGGTGAAACCAACCTGATGGGTTACGACGACTTGTCCGACATCCATAAACTGCGCGAACTGTTCGCCGCCTTTACCCGCAAGCGCGACATCCTCAGCCTGCTGGACAAATGCCTGCAAGCGGATGGCGTGAAAATTTTCATTGGGCGTGAATCTGGTCAGACGGTGTTTGATGATTGCAGTCTGGTGACCGCGCCGTACATGGTGGATGGCGAACAGCTGGGCGTGCTCGGCGTCATCGGNCCGAAGCGGATGCCATACGAGCGGGTGATTCCGGTGGTGGACATCACTGCTAGGTTGTTAAGTGTTGCGTTGAATTCAAAACAGCCCTGATGGGCTGCCTCATACCCCTCAATAAAATTGTTAAGAAATGTTGCAGCTGTCTTCAGGCTGCATTCAGATTGATGTTAGATTCCAGTCAAGACTAATTTTTGATAGATGGAACCGTCCAGATGCATATTCTTATCGCCATTGTCGCGTTGGTTGTGATCATCGGCCTGGCGATCCGGCCAGTAAACCGGTCGAAGGAGAAGCTACAGGCGGTTTGGCCGGAAATTACAGCATCATTCCCTTCGCCCCGGAAAGATTTGGCGGCTCCGTTTAAAGCGTGGGCGGAGACCTCCTTGGGGCAGGAACCGCAGTTGCAGGCATGGCTGACAACTTTGCCTGATGAAGGCTTACAGGCTCTGGTGAAAAAGCTGGCTGAATTCTGCGTGGAAATGGACATGGAGCTGGAATGGCTGTTCACGCCGGAGCCTAGCGTCACGCCTGAAGCCAAAGTGGTGGTCGGACAGGTCGTCATTGATTATTGCAAAATTTGCCTGAATGCCGTGCAACGCCAACCGGCGGTTGCATAACGGAGTGCTCTCCTATAAACGCGCTTGCCCTTGAATTTGTTCGCTTGACTAAAGGATTTTGTCATCCATGCATACGATAAGCACATCGGAGTTGTTCCTGATTGCGCTGGGGATCATTTTCACCGTCCCGTACCTAATCTGGCGGGTGGGCAAGACCGATTATTATGCNCCCCTGGTGGTTGTGCAAATCATCACCGGCATTTTGCTNGGNCCGGGGGTGCTGGGAAATGTTTTCCCGGATTATTACCAGTTCGTTTTTACCCCATCGGTTATCCAGCTGCTGAACGGCATCGCTTGGTGGGCGGTCATGCTGTTTGTCTGGATTGCCGGGATTGAACTGGACTTGAAACATGCCTGGGCGTATCGCCGGGAAAGCAGCATCACCGCCGGGTTCGCCCTGATCACGCCGCTCCTGTTATGCAGCGCCGTCGCGGCTGGCATGCTGGCGTCCGATGGCTGGATAGGCTCTAACGGGATGAAATGGCAGTTCATATTCGGTGTGGGCATGGCTTGCGCGGTCACGGCTTTGCCGATCCTGATCCTGCTGATGGAAAAGCTGGAAATCCTGCGCCAGCCGATCGGGCAACGCATCCTGCGCTACGGCAGCCTGGACGATATCGCCATTTGGGGAGTGCTGGCNCTGATCCTGATGGATTGGGAGCGGGTCGGCAGGCAAGGCGCGTTCCTGTTGGTTTTCGCCCTTTGCAGCTACGGGTTCCGCAAGCTGATGGTCAGGCTGCCAGAGAGTGACCGCTGGTTTGTGGGGTTGATCTGGTTGGCCGTGTGCGCTGCCGATTGGGCTGGGTTGCATTTCATGGTGGGGGCGTTNCTGGCCGGGGCGGTGGTGGATGGCGACTGGTTCGACCAGAAACGGATGGATATGTTGCGCCAGCATGTCCTGCTGGTGATCATGCCGGTGTTCTTCCTGAGCACGGGGCTGCGCACCAACTGGTCGGTAGGTGGGGAAGCGGTGTTCGTGGCGGCGGCGGCGCTGCTGTGTGCGGCGGTGGCGGGCAAATTGCTTGGCGTGCATATTGCCGGGAGAATCCTCAACTGGCAGCCTGGCGAAGCGTCGATCATTGGCTGGCTGTTGCAGACCAAGGCGCTGATCATGATCATTTTCTCCAGCATTCTGTTGGATAAAGGCATTATCACGACCGACACCTTCACCGCCTTGTTATTGATGGCGGTCGCCAGCACCATGCTGACCGTGCCGATGGTGGCGCCGAAGCTGGCGCGTATCCGTGGCATTGTCACCCAGGCGATCTGATGGCGGCGCAAATGGCAGTTGGCATAATCTTATTAGCTGAGGGCAAACATGTCTTTTACACCGTTTGACATTGAAGTCATCCAGTCAAAGTGGGAGCAACGGGTTGAATTCAATCTGGTTGAAAGCGGCGTCCATCCATTGCGTCTGGAGGAGTTGCTGGGGTTTCCTGGCAGCGAACTGGAGGTGGGGGCATTGCTGGCCACTGAACTCAACTATCCGCATGTCAACGGGATTCCAGCCTTGCGGGAAAACATCGCCCGCCTTTACCCCGTCACCAGCGGAGCCGCCGCTGATATTGACAATGTGTTGGTCACCGTTGGCGCTTCCGAGGCCAACAACATCATTATGCAGACGCTGATGGAGCCTGGTGATGAGTTGTTGACCCAGACGCCGACCTATATGCAATTGTGGGGGATGGCGCTGAACACTGGCCACACCGTCAAAACCTTTGGGTTGCAGGCGGATGCCGGGTGGGCGCTCGATCTGGAAGCCCTGAATAACGGCCTGTCCAGCCACACCAAAATCATTGCGGTCTGCAACCCCAATAACCCCACCGGCCACATCATGACCGAAGCCGAAATGGACGCCGTGGTCGAAGCCGCCGACCGGGTGGGTGCTTGGATTGTCGCAGATGAAGTGTACCGGGGTGCAGAACGCCTACGGGAAGACGAAACGCCTTCTTTCTATGGCCGTTATGACAAGGTGCTCTGCCTGGGCAGCCTGAGCAAAGCCTATGGCCTGCCGGGGCTGCGCATCGGCTGGATCACCGGCTCGGTGGACACTATTGAGGCGCTGTGGCGGCGGCACGAATACACCACGGTTTCCACCACCATCCTCAGCAACAAATTGGCGGCGCTGGCGCTATCTCCGGCAGTACGCCCACAACTGATCCGGCGCACCCGCGATTATGTCCGGCGCGGTTTCCCGGTGCTGGAAGCCTGGATGCAGGAACAGGCGGGCTTGTTCAGTTACACGCCACCGCAGGCATCGGCGATCACGTTCATCCGCTACCATCTGGACATCAATTCCACCCAGCTGATGGAACAGCTCTGCCGGGAAACAGGCGTGTTTGTGGGCGCAGGCGACGCCTTTGGGATGGATCATTACCTGCGGGTTGCCTTCGGGCAGGATAAGGCTGTGCTGGAAGAAGCCTTTGCCCGTATCAGCCGCGTCCTCCACCAACTGCAAGCAGCGTAAGCGGGGCAGTGCGGTGAGGAGGTTCGGGCTGATCGGNGGGCTGTCATGGCATTCGACGGTTGGGTACTACACCACCCTCAACCAGCGGGTCAATGAACGTTATGGCGATAACACCAACCCGCCCCTGCGGCTTGTCAGCCTCAACCAGAAACAGATTCATGATTTGCAGCGCGCCGATGACTGGGACGCCATTGCCGACATCCTTATCGAGGCTGCCCGCGAACTCCAAGCGCTTGGGGTGGAAGGCATGGCCTTATGCGCCAATACGCCACACAAGGTTTTTGAGCCGTTAAGCCGTGCGGTTGCTTGCCCCATCATCCATATCGCGGACGCCATTGGTGCGCCACTGGCACAGGCAGGCTTGCATAAGGTCGGGCTGCTGGGCACACGCTTCACCATGTCCCAGGATTTCATCAAAGGCAGGTTGTTGGCGCAGCATCAGCTGCAAACGCTGGTTCCTGACGCCCACGAACAACAGGAAATGCAGGAGCGTATCTACAACGAACTGGTTGTTGGTGCTTTTAACGCCAGCACCCGGGCATTCTGCCTTGAGATGATTGACTCGCTTGCAAAACAAGGGGCGGAAGCCGTCATTCTGGGGTGCACTGAACTGCCGTTGCTGCTGCAAGGTGTTTCCAGCCCTATCCCACTCGTTGATTCACTCCAATGCCATTGTGAAGCCATCGCCCGCTACATCATGCAGGAAGCGGATTAGCCCGCAGCCAAATCATCCAGCGCCATGCGGATGACTGCGTAAGCATGCCGCAGTTCGTCTTCTGTAATGCAATACGGGGGCAACAGGTACAACACATTGCCCAACGGACGTAGCAACAAGCCGCGTTCATGGAAAAACTGCTTCAGGCGCGNGCCAACCGAGGACGAATAACCGGCATCCGTCGTTTCCACATTGAACGCCGCAATCGTGCCCGTCACCCGTGCGCGCCGCACCAGCGGATGTGCCGCCAGCGGCAGCAATTCCTCCCGGTGCCAGGCTTCAATTTGTGGCAGCTTCGCCAAGGTATTTTCGCTGTCGAACACTTGCAGCGAGGCGACGCCCGCCGCGCAACCCAAGGGGTTTGCGGTAAAAGAATGGCCATGCACCAAGGCGCGGTCGAAGTTTTCCCCCAGAAATGCGGCGTAGATGGCTTCCCGCGTCACCGTGACAGATAGTGGCAGAAAACCGGCGGTGATCCCTTTCGACAGGCAGATGATGTCCGGCGTCACGTCAGCTTTCAGGCTGGCGAACAGCTTGCCGGTGCGCCCGAAGCCAGTCATCACTTCGTCGAAAATCAGCAGGACGCCCGCAGCCTGCAATTTCGCCGCCAGCTGCCGCAGAAATTCAGGGCGGCACATGTGCATGCCCGNGGCACCTTGCACCAATGGCTCGATGATCACCCCCGCCAGGGTCTCGCCGTAGTCTTGCAGGTAGGTATCCAGCCGTGCCAGTGCCGCCTGTTCCTTGTGTTCGACTTCGGCATCGCCCTCCCAGGTTGCGGGGTAGGGCAGCAAGCCAACCTCAAACAGCAAGCTGCCATAGGTGTCAAAAAACGCCGAGCCTTGCCCCACCGACATCGCCCCCACGGTATCGCCGTGATAACCGCCTTCGAAGGCCAGGAAACGTGACCGCTGCGTTTCGCCCTGATTGCGCCAGTATTGCAGCGCCATCTTCAGCCCGACCTCCACCGCAGTGGAACCATTGTCGCTGAAGAAGACGCGGCTCAGGCCTCNCGGCAAACGCTTCACCAGTTCGCTGGCCAGTTGCACGGCAGGCTTATGGGTGAAACCGGCGAAGATCACCTGCTCCAGGGTTTGCGCCTGCTGTGCAATCGCCTGTGCAATCGCTGGGTGCGCGTGGCCGTGGATGTTCACCCACCAGGAGGAAACCAGGTCGAGGAACTCGCGCCCGTCCGCCGTATGCAAACGGATACCGCTGGCGGAGGTGACTTCAATGGGGTCAGGGGCGGTTTGCTCCTGTGTAAAAGGATGCCAGACATGCTGGCGATCCAATTGGATTATGGAAGTGTCCACACTACCTCAGGCATAAAATGCAACAAAACTACTTGACGGCTTTCACCACCATCATGGAGTCTGCCCACCAGTAATTGCAATCATCCGGCGGCACCAAATCCGCAATTTTCCTGATTTCCACCGAACGGAAATACTTGAACAGCATACGTTGATGGGCGCGGCTGAAAGAATCAATCTCACGGGTGAAATAAGTCATCACGCCGCCTTCCCGGATATGTGGCACTACCAGCGGCAAGAAGCTGCCCACCGCCGTGCTGGATTCCACTTCTACAGAGCCTGGGTCAGCGACAAAATACGGGTCAAAAAATACACCGTCGTATTCCGTGAACTGCCCGCTGACATCCTGCCAGTTACCCTGTAGCAGGTTTACCGGGGTTGATGCGTATTTTTCCCGCCAGTTTTCAAAGGCTTTCTTAACATTGACATTAGGTTCCACCACGGTATAGGAACGGACACCCTGTTCTAGGATATGGGTAGCCGAAATACCCATGCCAAAACCGATTTCGAGGATGTCGCCATGGGTTTCCGTAATGTTTTCCGCCATGGCTTTCATAATACGGTCTTCCCAGGCTTGCATGACCTGATGGCCTTTGAGCATCAGTTGCTTGTCGTCATACGCGACTTCCTGCTGCGCCCAGTCTTCCGGCATGGCAGGGCGTTTGGTGCCATGCACAAACCGGCGTGACAATGCGGAAGTCTGCTCCAGTCACGGGCGGCTTCGTTCATGAGCTTGTTCACCAGCCAGTCTTGCTGGAAATCTTGCAGGGTTGGCAGGAAATCATCATTCTTGATGCGTAATTCCAGCTCAAAGGAAGGGGATTCCCTTGTATAGACACTCTGTTTTTCCACAAATCACTCCTTGCTTAAATGGATAGGGTTAAATTCAATAATAGGTTGATTAAATCGAGGTTTGCCCTGGTTCCAGCTCGTACAGGTTGTATTCGAAAATGCGCTTGAAACCGAATCGCTCGACCCAGAACGCTGATTTTTCATTGGAGTGACCGGTGGCAAGTGATATGCCCATGTCACGTAATGACATCAGGGAGGTAGCGACCAACGACTGGAAAACGCCCCAGCNCTGAAACTTTGGCAGTACACTGGCAGTGGTTAAATGCGCGGAATCTGAATCCGCCTTGATGACCATGCCTGAACAACCCGCGATAACGCCACTGCAACGGGCAATGAACAGGTGCATCACCGGATCGGAACCGGAACACAATTGATGGTAACGTTGACGCCGAAACGCTTCTTCGTCGGCAGGCAGTGTATATCCTGACGACAGTATCTCAAGATAAGCATCAATTCCTGCTGCTGATGCGGGGTCTACACGCTCAACCTCTACGCCTTCAACAGCTTCAAGCGGTAGAGATGTGCTCGCCAGATACGCCCGGACTTTGATGCCGGTTGCGCCACGCGCCTGAAGTCGTGCGTCCAGATTCTCTGGCTGCGTCCATGGGTAGACGCACCAGGTGAACGGCAAACCACGCTGATGATACTCAGCGATGATTGCGTCGATGTGCCGGTCAGGGTCTTGTGTGTCAAGGTTGCAGAAGATGATGTCGTTGACAGCGGAGAAAGCAGCCGAAGGCGTGAGGGTACGGTACCAGCCATCCTCATCAATGATAATGGTGTCGTCGTGCAACCGCTGTGGTAATCGGCCATTCAAAACGACTTCCAGTTCACGCGGAACCCTCATCCTGGATGTCCGCTGCTTGCTCATGCCGCCGTGTCCTCGCTTGTGCGGCGTTCCCGGTGGGCTGGCGGATAGCCGAAGACTTCCTCATAGGTGCGGCGTCCCCACGGGAACCGGGTGCATTCACCCGCCACTTCGGTAGGTGACTGGCACAGCACAGGCTCAGGCCAAGTCCGTTGCAGTTCTGCAGCATTGTCGTTCAGCCAAACCGGGTTAAAGATCGTGTCCATGTAGCGGATGCCGTGATCCGGCAATACGGTCAGTATCCGGCTATCCGGATGATTGCGGGCAATCCAGTTCGCTACGGACAGTGCAGCCCCGGAAGTCGGNNCTACAAACAAACCAGTTGTCCGATGCAGTTCATGCACGGTATTGATCATCTGCGCAATCGGCACCCAGTGCACTTCGTCACACGCAGCATGGCAGACGTTGGGGAAAATGATATCCGACCCCATGCCCAGCATCGACAACCAGTTTTCCTCACAAAGCGGGTAAACCTGTTCGGTCGTCAAGCCGAAAATAGCAGACATATTGTGCATNNTCACTTTCAGATCAGGGTTGGCTTCGCGCAATGGCCGGGCGAACCCGCATAGGGAGCCACCACTGCCGATTGTCGCCACTAGGAAATCAACCTTGCCCAGGGTTTCGCCCATATCACGTGCAATGGGTTCATAAGCCTGCGGATGCTGAGGATTGTCATGCTGCCTTGTCCAAAACGATCCGGGAACGTCTCGCAAGGTTTGCTCCACCAGTTCGAAGCGTTGCTCCTGAATTTCCCGAAGGTTTCCGGCAGCGTTCTCAATGGTATGAATCTTTGCACCCAGGTGGCTCAAGCGCCATCTCACAATGGGTTCTAACACGCCGGTTTTAAGCTCAAGCTTGAGCCCCAGGGTCGCACAGGTCTGTGCCAAACCCAGCGCGAAAGTACCAGAACTGCTTTCCACCACCAGACCATCCGGTTTCAATTCGCCACTTTTCAGCGCTTGCTCAACAATGTAACGCGCCGGAACGATCTTCATCAGATCAAATTTCGCCGCAAAATGGTTTGGCTGGAGTTGAACCAGCGAAGGTCTACACAGATGATCCAGAGTGGATTGGACTTCAAAATGGTGCATGGGTTGTTTCCTTGGCTGTCTTGGGGATCAGGATCATGGCTTCAGACGGTTGGCATGGAGCTTTTCAAAGTAGGGAAAGCACTTGTCATAGGCCTGCGCCAGCTTGGGCACTTCGGAGATGTCAGGGTNACTTTTGAAACGCTCGGTCTTGAAACCGGTACTGGTTTTCAGGTTGTCGTGATGGCTGTCGCCGCCGATCCACCAGGTCAGCTTGGTCGAAGGGGNGATATTGTCCCACTGTAAGGATTTTTCGATAAAGGGGATGCCAATGCTGTCGCNAAAGGNCCGTACAATCCCTTCCGGGTTGGCCACCAAGTCATCCGCGTCGATAATGGCGGGAGGCGAGTCGGGGTTGGCGGCAAGCACCTGTTCGTACATCTGGTATTGCGTGTCATAGCCGACTTCTTCATCGGTGAAGTCCGGCAGCAAGGAATACAGCGACGGCAGTGTTTTTGCCGGATCACGGATCAGGAACGCGTTATGAAAGTGGGACATGAAGGCCGTGTCAAACACACCTTTCATGTGGTAGGACAGATCCTTGATGAAGACCGAACGCCCCTCCAAGCCATTGTGGGATTCGAGCATGCTCAGGATCGCCTGATAGTTCAGGTTGGCTTGCCGGGGCTGATCAGCTGCCCGGTCGCTTTTCCGGTCTTCACTGAGATAGTAGGACTGCCCGAAAGGCTCATGAAAGGTATGGAAATCACCGCGCTGTTTCATCATCCATAAAANAGCGGTGGAACGGGTGCGTGGAGTTCCCCACACCGCCAGTATCTTGTCTAACATATTGCTCTCACTAAGTTTTTCAATAATCGATTGGCTTGGTGCCAACAGCAGGCTTAAGCTTCGCCGCCCACCCGGTAGCTGATCTTGGTGTTGCCCTTTTTGCTTTTCATTTTCAGCACGGAGAGGCTGCCCAATTCGGCCAAATTGGCCACATGCGTGCCGCCACAGGGAACCGCGTCCATCTGCCCAATGGTGACGACCCGCAGGGGTTTGTCCTCGGGCAGATNAGGAGNGATGCTCCAGCAGCGTTGCTTCAGTTCGTCGTAAGTCACCATCTCCGCTGTCACTGGCGCACCTTCCTGGATGAGCGCATCAATTTGCGCCTGTAACGCCGTCAGCAAGGGTTCGGGTTCGCCCTCCGGCTTGCCTTCGAACTCGACATNAGNGCCATCCGCAAAATGGAAACCCTTGACTGCCCGCAACGAGCCGCGTTGCGCATCGATAATGGCGGCAATCAGGTGGCCGCCCGTGTGCAGTTTCGCGTGTTGCAAGCGTTGCGCCTGATCCACGCGCAGCTCGCAGGGCTGGCCAACCAACGCCTCAAAATCCGCAGGTTCTGATGCGAGGTAGTGGAGCACTTCGCCTTCGCTGAAGCCGACGAAGCTAACCTCCATTGCAGACTGCGCTGACTGGATGCTGCCGGTGTCGGTAGGTTGGCCGCCACCCTGGGGGTAAAAGACCGTCTGATCCAGGACAAGGTAAGCGCCACGTTCATCGCGTCCAACACGCACGACAACACCTGTGCCTGTATCGGCATAGGTGTCTTCCAGATACTTCAAATGTGTATTCATCATGTAAGGATTGTTCACTGCTGTAAAAAAGGGGTTTGGACGATTAGTTTACAACACGGGAACATCAGGTTCGAAAGACCATTTTGCTGAATCCGGCTGGCGCTGTTTTGATGAAGTGGAAAAATGCCATGTAAGTGCAGCGGCGAAAACCGGGGTAACCAATGACGGCATGTATGTTGTGGGCGGGAATAATTGCGGCATCGCCTTTTTTCAGCCGAAACAAGATGGAATCCACCCCTTCGACCAGGGATTCATTGTAGCCGTAAGAAGCCCAGGCATGTTTGTTATGGGGTGTGCGGATCTCCTCCAGGGTCATACGCCGGTTCCATACGACGGTTTCCGGCTCCCTGTCAGGCACAGCATCAATGCATAGGATGATGCTGTAGACATTGTTGGCGTCATGAATCTGTGGCAAGGGGTGGTCGGCGTTGGTTTCTTCATAATCCTCGTGCGGAACGGCAAAGTAACAGCGGTTATCCGTTGACACTTGTGAACCTTCCCNCCACATCCGCAAAGCGCCGTGACGCACACTGACGCCGTTATGGGACAAATATTCAAACTGGATGCCATTTGATATGCAAGCGTCTTGCAGGAAGGAGACGATCGGATCGTAGCCACCCGGCAACACACTGGCAATTGCCTCATTCCTCTGCTCGAGACCCTGAAAGTAACAAGCCGCCTCTTCCCCTTTCGGGCAGGAATACAGGTGCGTCCCCAACGAATAAATGGGCGGGGTCACCCNCTCTTNTTTGGTGGCAGGGTGTTGCTTGAACTGCTCCGCCACCTGATCACACCATGCCGGGTCGACTGCGTTTTGCATATGCAGCGCAGGGATTTTTCCATCGGCAATACCTGCCAACATGCTTGGCTGGAAGCCCTCAGTCACCGTTGCAGCAAAGGCGCTGTTAGCTATTTGCAAAGATTCTCCGGCAGCCAGCAATATTTCTTGCGCCGAATGAGCTTCCCTGTACTGCGCTTTGGTTGCTTTACTCTCAGAAACTAACATTTAACTAACCTACTTTCTGTATAAAACGGGGTTGTGAACAAACCAACCCCAAGCATTCAGCCTTGGAAATCACCAAGGATGGTGCTTTCAGTATCAACAGGTTTAGCCTCTGCCCGGCAGCAAGCTTACCTGGCCAACCGGCGTCAGGTAGGTGGCCAGCTTGCCCAGCAGCATTTCCAGCTCTTCGGCATCTTCGGCTTTGCCTGCATCGTTGGCGGCTGGCAGCGGGCTTTCACCCTCGCCGGTTTCCAGCAAGCGGCACAAAGTGACGGCAAACTGCTCCATGAAAGCGATATTGTTGGCGATGTCCTGGATGCTTTTCCGGTCTGTCACTTTGGCGCGCATATCGGTGATCCCCGAGACGCCGCCAAAATTGTAAAAGCCTGACTTGGCAGTATCTTCCCGGTTGCGTGACGCATCCGCTGTCTGGCGGAATGCCTGTTGCACCTTGGCGTTGGCGGCGCAGGCGTGTGGCCAGCGCCAGCAGTTGCGGCAGCAATTCCGGCTGGTAGAGAAAGTCCTGGATACTGAGCTGCGAGAAATATCCCCAGTAACAGCCGATGTCCCACATGATCTTGAGGATCACCACTTCATCGCTGTCAAACGCCGGGTACATATTGGTAAACAGTTCCGCCGCCGTATCCACCACGTATAGGTAGAAGGCGTTGTATTGCGCGGCGATGGCCTCATCCAACTGGCCTGCCGCGTCCAGCTCGATCAGGCGGGCGGTGATGCGGTTGCCCACGGCGATCAGGTCAGTCCCCATGCTGTAAAGCGGGTCGGTGAACGCCGCCGCTTCGCCAATGCAGCTCCAACGGCCTGCCGAGAACGCCTGGGTGGTGGTGTAGGCGAAATCCTTCATCATGCGGAAATCCAGCGGCGTTTCATCCTTGATGAAGTTGTGCAGATCCGGCTCGTATTCGGCCAGCCACGCCAGGGATTTTTCCATGGTGTGGCGGTCGCGCACCGGGTGCATGTCCTCATCCGCGACAATGCCGATGCTGGTCATGTTCGAGCACAGCGGGATGATCCAGATAAAGTAGCCGGNGCCAAACAGGTGGTTGGTGGAATACCAGCGGCGGGGAACCACGCGCTCATGCCAGGCAGTGTCGTCCTTGGGTGCCATGGCGGCGACATCAAAATCACCCTGCAAGCGCCNACCGGTGGAACTGGCCTTGTGCGCCAGCGGCTTGGCCGTGCCCAGTTTGGACTGAAGCAAACGGCGCCTGCCGGTCGCATCCACCAGCCAGCGGCAGGTGACGCTTGCCAGAGGCTCCTGTCCCGGCTTCACAAAGCTGACGGTATGTTGATCGGTGCCAAACTGGATGTCCTTGACCGTCACACCTTCTTCAATATGCACGCCTGCATCACGGCAAAAAACGCGCAGGTCATTTTCCAGAATGCCCCGATCGAACTGATACGAGGTATTGCGGGCAAACAGGGTGTCGCCAATCTCAAAACGCTTGGCAAAACCGTCATGGCGGTGGCCGGAGCCAAAGAAGCGCAAACCCAGTTTCTTGATGTGGGTGGATTCGACGTATTCCTTCAGGCCAGCCAGTTCGCGCAGCAGGTAAGTGCCGCCTTCCGTGGTGGATTCGCCCACCTTGTGGATGCCCGCAGGCAGTGGCTCCGCCGTCCTTTCCAGCACCAGGATGCTGCTTTCCGGCAGCCGTTTGCGCAGTTGCAGCGCCAGGGTCAAACCGGCCAGGCCAGCACCGCAAATGACCACATCATAATGAGCAGGTTGCATATGTCACGCCCTCAATGTGTCTTGCTTTTCACAAATTCGGCCAATGCCTTCACTGACTTGAAATGCTTGGGCACCATGTCATTCATGCCGAATTCAACCTGGTGCTCCTGTTCCAGATAGGCCACTAAGTTCATCATGAACAGCGAATCAATGGTGCCTGAGTCAATCAGATCGTAATCATCATCAAAGCCTGCTGGCTCCTGGCCATTCAGCGCTTCATTGATAATGTAATGGCGTAGGGTTTCCTGTATATCCATGGTCAGTCTCATTGGGAAAGGTTTAATTTGTCGGGGTTGCGGATCTNTTTGCCGCTGGCGGTATAGGCCAGTTGTGTGACCCACTGGAACCGGCCAGGAATCTTATGGCTAGTCAGGAATTGTCGGCAGTAAGCACGCAGGGCATCGTTATCCGGTGCGGTTTCACCTTCGGTTAGCACCAGGTGCGCCCAGGCCGGTTCACCCCATTGGTGGTTCTTGACGCCAAACACGCAGGCTGCCTGAATGGCAGGGTGCTTTTCCAGCACTGCCTCGACTTCTTCCGGGAAAAACTTCATCCCGCCGACGCTGATCATTTCCTTGCTGCGGCCAACGATGTAGAGGAAGCCATCCTCATCCAGCTTGCNCCGGTCGCCGGTATGGAACCAGCCGCCCTGTTCCGCCAGAATCTCGGCGCGGGGACGCCAGGGCGAATAGTAAGCGTCCAGCATGCCTTTGCTTCTGACGGTGATTTCACCGTGTTCCTGCCCATCCTG
This sequence comes from Candidatus Thiothrix singaporensis, assembly GCA_013693955.1. GTDB lineage: Bacteria > Pseudomonadota > Gammaproteobacteria > Thiotrichales > Thiotrichaceae > Thiothrix > Thiothrix singaporensis. The sequence goes on from CP059265.1 coordinate 1,219,486, forward strand.
ACATTCCAGGCGCAGTTCGTAATCGGNGGTGATCTGGCCGACGGAACCCTGCTTGTCCCGCGACTGGCTGGTGTTGATGGCGGGCAGCCCCAGTTCGATGATGCCGTAGGTTTCATTCAGCACCCGCCCGAAGCGTCCGTAAAAGGCGTCGGCAGCTTCAGCGCGCAAGGCGGTGGTGGTGACAATCGCCAACCGCAAGGCAGATGGCAACACGGCTCCACTGTCATCCTGCACCATCAGCATGTAGTGGGTGGGGGAGCCGTAAATAAAGGTGGCGTTGTGGTTGCTGGCGGCGTTCAACAAGGTAATGCCAAAGCTGTTTTTGGGCAGGATAATGCTGGCACCAAAGCTGAGGTAAGCCACGATGGAGACAGCGAAATGGTAGTCCATCGACAACAACCACAGGATTCTGTCCTGCTCATTGATTTTCAGCACCTTGTTGGCGGCGTGGATACGCTCGTAGATGGCCTCATGCGACAGCACCACACCCTTGGCGTTGCCAGTAGTGCCGGAGGTGAAGCGGATAAACGCAGCGTTCACCCCAACCAGTTCAGGCGGCGCGACGCAGTTGGANNTTGCCTGGACGAAAACGGCCTGGTGCATGAGCGGCGTTGCTTCCCNCTGCGTGCTGGCTTTTACCTGCGCCAGCAGGCGGCTGTGGGAAATCACCGCATCCATGTGCACATGTTCGAACACCTGCTGTTTTTCAGCGGCGGTCAGTTCCAATGGCAATGGGGTGACACAAGCGCCACACGTCCAGACGGCGTAGACGAAGGCGATGTAATGGCCACCACTGGGGTATTGCAGGCCAATATTGTCACCCCGTCGGATGCCTGCGCTGCGCAATTGTTCCGCCAGCGCCTGAATCCCAGCCCGGAATCCTGCATAGCTGGTGATGTCACCTGTTTCCTGACCTAGGATCAGGGNGTGATCCGGTTGCGTTTCCGCCTTATGAAAGAAATGTTCGGCCAGATTCAAGTTCATTCGGGACTCCCAACAAGGTGTTTGCCAACGGCTTCGCCCATCGCCCAGCAACTGCCGACCACCCGTGCTGAAGCTTGCGCGCGCGGTTCGGCGGAAAGGCATTTGCCAGCCGCCCACAGGTTGCTGAAACCGGCAACTTGCAGGCATCGCAGCGGGATGGCGTAGGACTGCCCAGCAGGCAGGTATTCCAGGGTGACGCCTTTGTCCGGATGCCAGTGTTCAATCGGCCAGGCGGNCCGGCAGGCGGCATCCTCAAATTGCCTGCCGGTGACGACATCGGTTTCCGTCAGGCAGTATTCGCCCTGGATGCGCCCGCCGTCGCGGATGCCCAACTGCCCCTGGGCGTGAACGGCGGCGCTTGCGAAGGCTGGGAAGGTGCGCAGGAATGCCAGCAGTTGCGCCGACGCCTGTTGCATCTGCTCTGGCCGCCGGGCGGATGCGCTGAGATTGAACTTGGCGTAGATTTCATCCGGGTAAACCCNCGTATCCAGCCAGACGGTTGCGCACGCTTCCGGCAATTGTCCGGCTGCCGCCGCTTTGCGGATTTCCCGCAGCACCGCAATGCTTTGGGGAAACTGGAGCGCATTGGGCGACACTCCCGNTATTTGCAGGATGTAACCCGCCAACGCCATACCTTCACTGACCAAGCTGGGGTCAATGCGGCGCACGATGTCGGCATTGCCGGTGGCGTCGAGCAAGGCGCGCGGATGAAGGGTAAAAACGTGGCTGTCGCTGCGGATGCTGACTTGGCTGATGCAGCCGTCAGCAATGCTGATACTGTTGATGTTGGACTGGTAAAACACTTTGATGGCAGGTGTTTCTGCGACCCAGTCTGTCACCGTTTGGGCATAAATGGCCGGATCAACGTCCAGCACCCAGGTTTTGCCGATGCGGCGCTTTTTGGTCTGCGGGCTGGCCTGGACAAGCCGCCCGACCAGTTCGGCGGACAAACCGTGGTTGAGCAATCCGCCTTGGTCGTCAAACAGTCCGCCAATTGTGTGCAGCAATGCCTGGCTGACCGTGCCACCCGCACTGGCGCTGCTTTCCACCAACACAACTTCGACGCCGCGGGCAGCAGTCGCCAATGCGCAGCCCAGCCCAGCGGCTCCAGCCCCAACGACAACGACAGGCTCTCCCGCCTGTCGAGGCGGAGAGCTGTTTTTGAAGCACAGTCTGATCAACGGGTGGCTTCATGACGGATAGCCTGCCTCCATTGACGGCAGGGTTAGGCGACCGCGCGGGCGCGTGACTGGCTGATGGCGGTGGCTTCGGCCAGCAGCTCGACCCACCAGGCTTTCATGGTTTCAATCGCCTTTTCAGCACCTGCCAGGGCTTGCAGGGTGTCAATGGTGGGGCGCTCGCCGTCTTTCGCCGCAATGCCTTGAGCCGGAGTGATGCCGCGCAGGAATACACCCAGTTCTTCGCGGTGGCTCTGTTCAACGCCGCCCAGGTGCATATCATGGAACCAAACCAAGTCGTCACCGACAACACCCCAGTTACGGCGCTTGATGACTTCCTTGGAAATGTCGCGGAAGACTTCATGTTCGAAAATGGCGGCGGTTTCAGTGGCGAACATTGTGCCCAGCACAGCAGAGGGTTCACCATTGGAAAGTTTGTCAATGGTGGCCAGGAAACGGGTGGTGGGCGCGAAGTCTTCGCGTTGCTCCACATCGCAATCCACTTNTTTCAACGCGGCGCGGTACATGGCGGCGTGGCCGTTTTCTTCGGCGCAGTTACNGACCAGTTCATTGGCGACGGCGTCCGTATCAAACGCAGCGGTCTTTTCTGACGCGTCGGTGAGGAAGTGAACATTGGCAAAGGAAAATTGATAGTGCTCCATCATCAGCCATTCCAACGCTTCGGTGGAGTATTGGCTCAGGTTGGCCAAACGCGCCTTGTTGGCGTCAATAAATACCTGATTTTTTGTCAATAATGTCGGCCACTTCCATGTTGGCTGCTGCGTCAACGCTTGTTGCTTGCATTGCAAACTCCTCAAATAAATTTATGACATAGGTCAAAAATGACACGAGGCATTATCGGTCTGCGTTCAGTTTTCGTTCAAGGAAAGAAATGTTAAGTTTTGTAAAACCCAGGTCGTGCGTATTCAAATAAGGAATGAGTGCAAGCTCTCTGCCCTATAAAAATAGTCGTGTGCAAGGGTGGTGATCCTATGCATTAAAACTGGTCTCATCCTCTTCTTGCCACCACCCATCATGTTGATGACGGAGGGATTTTACTTCCACCGCTTAGACTGTGCGGTCAACCATGCACAACAGGAATGGAATCCATGCATAACGGAAAATTACGGAAAAAGAATGGCTTTTTCGGCTGTTGTCCATATTGATCGGGCTGGCGCTTGCACTGGCAAGCCTGGAATCAGCCATGCATTTCCTGCCGGTTCGGGATTCCTTCATGGCGTTGCCGGTCAATGCCGCCAATCCCATTATCCATTACCCACCCAATTCCACCATCCGCTACAGCGCAGGCTGGAATTTCCAGATTGTGCAGGACAAACACGCCAACAATTACGGCTTCCTCAGCGATCAGGATTACGCGCCGACCAGCAAGCCGTTGATGACGCTGATCGGCGACAGTTTCGTTGAAGCCCAGCAAGTCGCCAACACCGCCACCGCACAGGCGCTGATCCAGCAGCAATTGGGCAAGCGCGGCAGATTTTATGGTATTGGCATTCAGAGCGCCCCGCTTTCCCAATACCTCGCCTTCGCCGATTTTGCCCGCCAGGAGTTTCAGCCCAAAGCCATGGCGTTTGTTATTATCGCCAATGATTTCGATGAAAGCCTGCTGAAATACCGCAAACTGTCCAGCCCTGGCATGCACCTTTTCACCAGCGCCAATAGCGGTGCCCGTCTCCAATTGCTGGAATACGGCGGCAGCCGTGGGGCGCTGCGCGACTTGCTGCGGCGTTCCGCGCTGGTGCGCTACCTGTATCTGACGATGCAGTTAAGCCCTGATGGCATATTGAAAAAGCTGACCAGCAAAGCCCAGGCGGCTCCTGTGCGCTTTGGTGGTGTGGACGCCGTTGTGGATGCGGAAAAGCTGGCGGATTCCAGACAGGTGATTGACCTGTTTTTCCAATACCTGCCCCAAAAGAGTGGTTTGCCGCCGGATAAAATCCTGTTCGTNCTGGACGGCATGCGTGAAGTCCGCAACCCGGCCATGCAGCAGGCGGCGGACAGCAGCTATTTCGGCCTGATGCGCCAGTATTTTGCGCAAACAGCCAGGGAGCATGGCTATGAAGTGCTGGATATGCACCCAATTTTTTATCAGGCGCAACAGGATGGGCAAGCTGTCGACTTCATCCCATTGGACTGGCATTGGAACGGAAATGGGCATAAGCTGGTGGCTGATCAAATACAAAAATCCAATGTATTTCAACGACTATTCAAACAATAATTATGCTTGTAGAACAAACAAAATTTGGCGTTCCGATCCGGAAACATTATTTCGCCTCTGCCAGCCATTCCAACTGGGCAGAGCATTTGCTGCCTACCGCCTACATGGACTGCTATTCGGAAACCAAGCCCCGCTGTTTCCGCACAGAGCACCGGCATACCCTGCTGACCGACCTTACCCCGTCAGAGGAGGCCATTTTCCAGAACTTCCCTAAGGACACCCGCAGCCAGATCCGGCGCTGCGAACAGGAACAGCTGTTCACGCTCAATCTGGCCACCCAACTGGAATTGTTTATGCCGTTGTATAACGCCTTTGCGCAGCGGCGGGGGCTATCCGGTTTTGCGGAAGAAGACGCCAGTGCTATCGGTAGGGAGAATTACTGCATCTTCAGCGTGGATCATCAGGGGCAACCGGCCATTTGCCATTTTTACTTGTTGTCGCCTTCATCCGGCGTGGTCAATCTGCTGATATCGGCAGGCCATCAAAATTACAGCGATAATGCCGATCTGCGCCGCGCGTTGGGATTCGCCAACCGCTGCCTGCACTGGCAAGGGATGCGGCATTTCAAGGCGGCAGGTTTCCACACCTACGACTGGGGCGGATATGTGGTGGATGCCAGTGACCCGGTCATGCAGGGCATCAACCGCTTCAAGCGCACCTTCAATGGGAAACTGACGCCAATCTACAACCATTATTCGCCAGCATACGCATTTATTGAACAAATGCGGCAGAAACTGCGAAAATAATGGCTCCAAATCATTTGGACTACCCTTAAATCAACAATGGAAGAAGCTAACATGAACCTGTTTCAGAAAACAGCAGCAATCACTATCGCGGCCATCAGCATTGGTTTTGTTTCCAGCGTCATGGCGCATGAAGACGAAGCGAAATCACCGGAAGAAATGGCGATTGCCTACCGTCAGAATGCTTTTCACATGATCAAGTATCATTTTGGNCTGATGGCGGGTATGGTCAAGGGGGACAAGGAATTCAACGCTGAGGAGTTCCTGAAAAATGCTGAGGCTGTCGCCACCCTGAGCAAGTTCCCTATCAACGGTTTCATCCCCGGCAGTGATATGGGCAAAACCGAAGCCAAATCCAAAATCTGGGACAACATGGACGACTTCAAGAANAAAATGGAAACCTTCCAGATAGAAGCCGCATCCCTGGCTGAAGTCGCCAAAGGCGGCGATATGGCGGCAATCAAGCCACAATTCGGCAAAGTTGGCGAATCCTGCAAGGCCTGCCACAAAGAATACAAAGAAGACTGACCAACACTCACGCCTCCCCTTTTTGGGGAGGTTTTTCACTGCACCTCTGATCTTCGGCCACCCCTTGTTCAGGAGGTGGCCGAACCTGGTTCTGTTTAGCTAATCACGCCTTTTTCACGCAACTGCGCTTCAATTTCCGGCATGATCGCCACGTCATCAATGGTGGAAGGCACCGCATACGGTTGGCCATTCACCATCTGGCGCATGCTCTTACGCAGGATTTTGCCGGAACGTGTTTTCGGCAGGCGTTTGACGATGTAGGTGTCCTTGTAGCAGGCAATCGCACCGATGCTGCTGCGGATCATCTGCACCAGTTCCTTGGACAGGGTTTCCTCGTCAACGTCGACGCCGGTTTTGAGGACAACCAGACCGATTGGAATCTGGCCTTTCAGGTCGTCATCACGCGCGATGACCGCACATTCGGCAACGGATGGATGGCCGCCCACGACTTCTTCCATTTCGCCGGTGGACAGGCGGTGGCCTGCAACGTTCATGACATCGTCAACACGACCCATGACGAAGACGTAGCCGTCGTCATCGATGTAGCCGCCGTCACCACTGGCGTAGTAACCTTCGAAGCTGTTCAGGTAGCTTTCCTTAAACTTCTCGACATTGCCCCAGATGGATGCCAGGCAGCTGGGCGGCAGCGGCAGTTTGAGGGCGATGTAACCCTGTTCGTTCTTGCCCAGATGGTGGCCGTTTTCATCCAGGATCTGCACATTGAAACCGGNGGTCGGCACCGTGGAGGAACCTAGCTTGATCGGCATTGGCTCAATACCTTGCAGGTTGGCGGTGATGCCCCAGCCGGTTTCAGTCTGCCACCAGTGGTCGATGACCGGCTTGCCGGNTTNTTCCATCATCCATTCCTGGGTGGGCGGGTCGAGGCGCTCACCCGCGGAGAAGATATACTCCAGCGTGCTGATGTCGTATTTGCCTACCATGTCAGCATTCGGGTCATCTTTCTTGATGGCGCGGAATGCCGTTGGTGCGGAAAACAGGCCTTTGACGCCGTACTCTTCGGTGATGCGCCAGAACGCGCCTGCATCTGGGGTCATGACCGGTTTGCCTTCGTACACGATCGTGGTGCAGCCGCGCAGCGGCAGGGCGTATACGATATAGGAGTGGCCTACCACCCAGCCCACGTCGGATGCCGCCCAGAACACATCGCCGGGTTGCATGTTGTAGATGGCTTCCATGCTGTAGTTCATGGCGACAGCATGGCCACCGTTTTCACGCACGACGCCTTTCGGTTTGCCGGTGGTGCCGGAAGTGTACAGGATGTACAGCGGGTCAGTGCCTTTGACTGGTGTGCACTCAGCAGGTGTGGCGGTTTCCAGCAAGGCTTTCCAGTCGTAGTCACGGCCTTCCACCAAGGTGGCGGTCGCCTGCGGACGCTGGAACATGACGCAACTGCTGGGTTTGTGGGAAGAGAGCGCAATCGCTTTGTCGAGCAGCGGTTTGTACTCAATCACACGCTTGATTTCGACGCCGCAGGAAGCGGACAGGATGACCTTTGGCTGGGCGTCTTCCAAGCGGACTGCCAATTCTGGCGGGGCAAAGCCGCCGAATACGACGGAGTGGATGGCACCAATGCGGGCAGTGGCCAGCATGCCGATGACCGCTTCCGGAATCATGGGCATGTAGATGATGACGCGGTCACCTTNTTCCACGCCCAACGCAGCCAGCATACCGGCAGTTTTGGCAACCTCGTCACGCAATTGGGTAAAGGTGTACTGGGTCTTGGTGTCGGTAACCGGTGAATCATAGATCATGGCGATATTGTCACCACGACCGTTTTCGACATGATAATCCAACGCCATGTAGGCAGTGTTCATTTCACCATCAGCGAACCAGTGGTAAATGCCATGCTCATCTTGGGACAGGATCTTCTCAGGGAATTTAAACCAGCTCAGGGCTCCGGCTTTTTCTTTCCAAANACCTTCCGGGTCATCCATCGACCGCTGATATTCGGCTTTATAACTCATCGTCAACTCCTCCATCGGGTTTAATCTTCGGCCTCGCCTTTCTAGCAGAAGACGAGGCCGGAATTTTAAGTAACCGTAAAATTACTTTATTTAGAAACTATCGCCGGGGATGCGCACCCAGCCTTCCATCAAAATACGCGCACTGCGGCTCATGATCGCCTTCGTGACGGNCCACTCACCATTGACCTGCTGCGCTTCCGCGCCGACGCGTAGTGTGCCGGATGGATGCCCGAAGCGTACCGCATTGCGTTCACCACCACCGGCAGCCAAATTCACCAGCGTGCCCGGTACGGCGGCGGCGGTGCCAATGGCAACTGCTGCAGTGCCCATCATGGCGTGATGCAGCTTGCCCATGGACAAGGCGCGCACCAGCAAGTCGATTTCAGAGGCGCTGATGGTCTTGCCACTGGAGGCCACATAGTCGGTCGGTGGCGCAACAAACGCAATTTTCGGTGTGTGCTGACGGGTTAAGGCCTCTTCGGNGGTCTTGATCAAACCCATGCGCAAAGCGCCTGCCACGCGGATTTTCTCGAAACGCTCCAGTGCTGCCGGGTCGGTATTGATCGCCTCACGCAGTTCAGTGCCGGTGTAACCAATATCCGCCGCATTCACAAACACGGTTGGAATACCGGCTGTGATCATGGTGGCAGGGAAGCTGCCGACACCGGGAACCTCCAGCTCATCGACCAGATTGCCAGTCGGGAACAGGCTGCCGCCGTCTTCACTGTCATCAGACGGATCAAGGAACTCCAGAATGATTTCCGCCGCCGGGAAGGTCACACCATCCAGCTCGAAATCGCCAGTTTCCTGCACCTGACCATTGCGAACCTGCACATGCGCGATAATGGTCTTGCTGATATTGGCCTGCCAGATACGCACGGTGCAGACGCCATCCTGCGCCAGGCGCTCGGCATCAATATACCCGGCATGAATTGCGAAAGCGCCAGCAGCGGTGGACAGGTTGCCGCAGTTGCCGCTCCAGTCCACGAAATCCTTGTCGATGGCAATCTGGCCGTAGAGGTAATCCACATCATGATCAGGGCGTGAGCTTTTCGACAAAATCACGCACTTGCTGGTACTGGAAGTCGCGCCGCCCATGCCGTCGATATGGGCAGCATAAGGGTCGGGGCTGCCAATCACACGCTGAAACAGGCGGTCACGGGCTTTGCCCGGAACCTGCGCCACTTCCGGCAGGTCTTCCAGCCGGAAGAACACACCTTTCGATGTGCCGCCACGGATATACGTGGCGGGGACTTTGATTTGCGGAACTTGGGACATTACGCTGCTCCTTCCAGAAGTCCTGCGCAAAGCGTTGCAGCACACCACCAGCCTTGTAGACGCGCACTTCAGCAGCGGTGTCCAGACGGCAGGTGACCGGAATGCGCACGGTTTCGCCGTTCTTGCGGTGCATCACCACCGTCAGATCAGCACGTGGCGCAATTTCGCCTTCCACATCATAGGTTTCAGTACCGTCGATAGCGTAGGTCTTGCGGGTATCGCCAGCCTTGAACTCCAGCGGCAGCACGCCCATACCGACCAGGTTGGTGCGGTGGATACGCTCGAAACCTTCCGCCACAATCGCTTCCACACCTGCCAGACGCACGCCTTTGGCCGCCCAGTCGCGCGAAGAACCCTGGCCGTAGTCAGCACCAGCAACGATGATCAGGTTCTGCTTACGATCCATGTAGGTTTCAATGGCTTCCCACATGCGCATGACGTTGCCATCCGGCTCAACACGCGCCAGGGAACCCTGTTTCACTGCGCCATCGACCACTGCCATTTCATTGATCAGTTTCGGGTTGGCGAAGGTGGCACGTTGTGCGGTCAGGTGGTCACCACGGTGGGTGGCGTAAGAGTTGAAATCCTCTTCCGGCAGGCNCATTTTGTGCAGGTATTCACCTGCCGCACTGTTCATCAGAATCGCATTGGAAGGCGACAGGTGGTCAGTGGTGATGTTATCTGGCAGCACTGCCAGCGGACGCATGCCTTTCAAGGTGCGTTCACCGGCCAGAGCGCCTTCCCAGTAAGGTGGGCGGCGGATGTAGGTGGACATGGGGCGCCAGTCGTACAGCGGGCTCTTGGCGGCTTCCACTTCGCCCAGGTCGAACATGGGGATGTAGATCTGCTTGAACTGTTCCGGTTTGACGGAAGCCGCCACGATCGCATCGATTTCTTCGTCAGATGGCCAGATGTCTTTCAGGGTAATCGGGTTGCCGTTCTTGTCGGTGCCCAGCGTGTCGTTTTCGATATCGAAGCGCATGGTGCCAGCAATGGCGTAAGCAACGACCAGCGGCGGCGAAGCCANGAACGCCTGTTTCGCATACGGGTGGATACGGCCGTCGAAGTTACGGTTGCCGGACAGCACCGCAGTTGCATACAGGTCGCGGTCGATGATTTCCTGCTGGATTTTCGGGTCGAGCGCGCCTGACATACCGTTACAGGTGGTGCAGGCGAAGGCGACGATACCAAAGCCCAGCTTTTCCAGTTCTGACAGCAGGTTGGCTTCTTTCAGATAGAGCTCGGCAACCTTGGAACCCGGAGCGAAAGAGGATTTCACCCACGGTTTGCGTACCAGACCCAGTTCATTGGCTTNTTTCGCCAGCAAACCGGCAGCCACCACATTGCGTGGGTTGGAGGTATTGGTACAGGAGGTAATCGCTGCGATGATGACAGCACCATCCGGCATTTTGCCTTCAGCTTCTTCCGCTTTGCACGCTTCCAGTTTGGCCTCATCGGCAATACCGCGCTCATGCAGGGCAGAAGTTGGCAGACGACGATGCGGGTTGGAAGNGCCAGCCATATTGCGTACCACGCTGGAAAGGTCGAATTCCAGTACGCGTTCGTATTCAGCACCTGTCATCTGGTCAGCCCACAGGCCGGATGTCTTGGCGTAGTTTTCTACCAGTGCGACCTGCTCAGGTTCACGGCCAGTCAGTTTCAGGTAATCAATGGTTTGGCCATCGATGTAGAACATGGCGGCAGTGGCACCGAATTCCGGGCACATATTGGAGATGGTGGCACGGTCACCGATGGTGAGGCTGTCAGCACCTTCACCGAAGAATTCCACATACGCACCAACCACACGTTCCTTACGCAGGAATTCGGTGATAGCCAGCACGATGTCGGTGGCGGTAATGCCCGGCTGGCGCTTGCCAACCAGCTTCACACCCACGATGTCCGGCAGGCGCATCATGGAAGGGTGGCCGAGCATGACGGTTTCTGCTTCCAGACCGCCTACGCCAATGGCGATAACACCCAGCGAGTCGATGTGCGGGGTGTGGGAGTCGGTACCGACACAGGTGTCAGGGAAAGCAACGCCTTCACGCGCTTGAATCACCGGAGACATCTTTTCCAGGTTGATCTGGTGCATGATGCCGTTACCGGCGGGGATCACGTCGACGTTTTTGAAAGCGGTTTTGGTCCACTCGATGAAGTGGAAACGGTCTTCGTTGCGGCGGTCTTCGATTTCACGGTTTTTGCGGAAGGCATCCGGGTCGAAACCAGGGGCTTCCACCGCCAGTGAATGGTCAACAATCAGCTGGGTGGGCACGACCGGGTTGACCAGGGAAGGCTCACCGCCTTTGTCAGCAATCGCATCGCGCAGACCGGCCAAGTCGACCAGTGCGGTCTGACCGAGGATGTCGTGGCAGACCACGCGCGCTGGATACCNAGGAAAATCCAGATCGCGTTTGCGCTCGATCAGCTGTTTGAGGGAGTCGGTGAGTGCTTCCGGTTCGCAACGGCGTACCAGTTGCTCTGCCAACACCTTGGAGGTGTAAGGCAGTTTGTCATAGGAACCGGGCTGAATGGCTTCGACCGCTGCACGTGTGTCGAAATAGTCCAGCGAAGTTCCGGATAATGGTTTGCGGTATTCAGTATTCATTTATTTGTCCACCTAGGGTCTGTATGGCGATGATTGCCTTACAGGGGCATTGGCTAATTAATTGGCTTTGAAGATCAGAACGACGAGCACCACCCGCGCTATCCTGCCAAGCAGGACATTTGGCGGGTGGCGCAGGTGGCATCAGTTTTGTGCCCGGTCTTCCAAGGGCACAAAAGTCAGGTTTTCCTACTCGGTGTAATTGGCGGAAGGCCGGATGATCTTGCCATCCTGACGTTGTTCAATGACATGTGCGCCCCAGCCGGTGACACGGGCGATAATGAATATCGGCGTGAACATGTCGGTTGGAATGCCCATCTGGCCGTAGGAAACAGCCGAGAACCAGTCCAGGTTGGGGAACATTTTCTTCAGTTCCCACATGACGGATTCCAGACGGTCAGCGATGTCATACATCTGCATATTGCGGTTGCCGACCGAGAGGTGCTTGGCGACACGCTTGATGACGACGTTACGTGGGTCAGAAATGGTGTAAACCGGGTGGCCAAAGCCAATGACGATTTCCTTGCGGGCTACCCGCTCACGGATATCCGTTTCCGCTTCATCTGCACTGTGGTAACGGGTCTGGATGCGATGGGCTTCTTCGTTGGCACCGCCGTGTTTCGAACCGCGCAAGGCACCGATGGCTCCGGTAACGCAGGAATACATATCGGAATTGGTGCCTGCAATCACGCGGGCGGTGAAGGTGGAAGCGTTGAACTCATGCTCGGCATACAGGATCAGCGAGGTGTGCATGGCGCGTACCCATTCTTCCTTGGGTTTGGTGCCATGCAGCAGGTGCAGGAAATGCCCGCCAACAGTTTCGTCATCGGTTTCCACCTCAATGCGCTTGCCGTTCATGGCGTAGTGATGCCAGTACAGCAGCATGGAACCAAAGCTGGCAATCAGGCGGTCAATAATATTGCGGGCTTCGGCTTCCGGGTGGCTTTCCTTTTCCGGCAGGCAAGCGCCCATGACGGAGCAGCCAGTACGCATGACATCCATCGGGTGAGTGGAGGGTGGCAGTGCTTCCAGCGCTTGCCTGACCGGCATTGGCAGGCCGCGCAAGGACTTGAGCTTGGTTTTATAGCTTCTTAATTCAGCTTTGTTGGGCAGATGGCCGTGCACGATCAGGAAAGCGATTTCCTCAAACTCAGCGTGTTCAGCAAACTCAAGGATGTCGTAGCCACGATAGTGCAGGTCGTTGCCGGTGCGGCCAACAGTGCAGATGGCGGTGTTGCCAGCAGCAGTACCGGACAAGGCGACGGATTTCTTGGGCTTGGGTAAAACTTGCTCTGTNNCATGTTTTCTCTCCTCTGTGATCCCTTATTCAGCACCTTGTTTAGCGAAAAGCGCATCCAGCTTTTGTTCATACGCGTGGTACCCAATGGTGTCGTACAGTTCCATCCGGGTCTGCATGGTGTCGAGCACATTTTTCTGCGTGCCTTCTTCCAGCAGATGACGGTAAACATTTTCAGCCGCCTTGCACATGGCGCGGAAGGCGCTCAGTGGGTACAGCACCAGTTTGACGCCAACGCCTGCCAGCTCGGTGGTGGTGTACAACGGGGTGGCGCCGAATTCGGTGATGTTGGCCAGCACCGGCACATTCACAGCTTTGGTGAATTCGGCGTACTGCTCCAGTTTGTTCATCGCTTCCGGGAAAATCATGTCGGCACCGGCCTCCACNNATGCCATGGCGCGGTCGATGGCGGATTGCATGCCTTCCACCGCGAGTGCATCGGTGCGTGCCATAATGACGAAGCTGCCATCAGTACGGGCATCAACAGCGGCCTTGACGCGGTCAACCATCTCTTCCAGGCTGACGATGGCCTTGTTGGGGCGGTGGCCACAGCGTTTTTGCATGACCTGGTCTTCAATGTGGAAACCGGCGGCACCGGCTTGGGATACTTCACGGGTGGCGCGGGCGATGTTGAAAGCACCGCCCCAGCCGGTGTCGATGTCAACCAGCAGTGGTGTGGAAGTGACGCCGGTGATGCGCTTCACGTCCTCCACCACATCATGCAGGGTGGTGATGCCAAGATCCGGGATGCCCAGCGAGGAAGCGGCCACGCCACCGCCCGACAGGTACAGCGCCTTGTGGCCAACCTTTTCGGCCAGGATGGCACTGTTGGCNNGGTTACGGCCGACAACTTGCAGGGGGATATTGTCTTCAACTGCCTGACGCAATTTTTGACCGGGGGTAAGAGAGTGTGTTGCTGTCATATTCCTTGTCCATCATGTCACTAATACTTCGCCATGCCCCGCTAATATGGCGGCGCATGAGCATTTCAGCCAGTTCGCTGTCACGATCGGCGATCGCCTCAACGATTTGGCGATGTTGTTGCAAGGCAGGGCGGGTGCGTTTCGCCAGCCGACTGGTGCGGTAACGGCACATGCGCAGCAGCTGGTATAACTCGCCTGCCAGCAGGTCGATCAGCATCTGGTTGCGGCTGCCCAGTGCGATCTGGTAGTGAAAGTCGAAATCACCTTCATTCTGGAAATAAATCTGCCCTTCAGCCGCTTCGATCTGCTCGGCGTGTTTGTCCAACAGGCTTTGCAGGTGGGCGATTTCGGCGTCTGTCATACGCAGCGCGGCGGTGCGGCAGGCCATGCCTTCCAGCGCCTCACGCACAGCGTACAAATCCGCCATCATTTCCCGGTCGAGTATCACGACGCGGGCTCCGGCATGGGGAATGCGCCTTACCAGACGCATGCCTTCCAGCTGCCGCAAGGCTTCGCGCAAGGGCCGCGACCGATGCCATAACGTTCCGCCAGATCAGATTCGTTGAGTTTTTGGCCTTGGAGCAGTTCCCCTGTAATGATGGCTTGCGTCAGTTTGGTGGAAGCTACATCCGCCAAGGTGCCTTCTGCTATTGTGTGTGGTGTTAACATTGTAGGGTCTCATGTGGATTGTTGACAATCTCTAGCTTAAGTATACAGTTTTTGCAGGAAAAATGAAGCTTTTCTTTTGTTTTGTAGACAAAACAGGGGCTGGTCAGACGTTTTGCCCACGATAACCGTTCGGGGGAAGTTTTGGCATTATAGGGGAAGAACAATGTTAAAATGATGCTCCGCCAATCGTTTCGGAAAAGCCAGAGAGTATTATTCATGAATAAACATAAAGTCCGTAAAGCCGTCATCCCGGTTGCAGGCCTGGGGACGCGCATGCTNCCCGCGACCAAAGCCATCCCTAAAGAAATGTTGCCGATCGTGGACAAACCGCTGATCCAATATGTGGTCAACGAGTGCGTCGCCGCAGGCATCAAGGAAATCGTGCTGGTGACGCATTCCAGTAAAAATTCCATCGAAAACCATTTCGACACCAGCTTCGAGCTGGAAACTATGCTGGAAAAGCGCGTCAAACGGCAGTTGCTGGATGAAGTGCGTTCCATCTGCCCGGTCGACGTCACCATCATGCATGTGCGGCAAGGGCAGGCCAAAGGCCTGGGGCATGCCATCATGTGCGCCCACCCGATTGTCGGCAATGAGCCGGTGGCGGTGGTGCTGCCTGACGTGATCATTGACGACGCCGCCAGCGACCTGACCAAGGACAATCTGGCCGCGATGCTGGAGCTGTATGATGAAACCGGCTTCAGCCAGATCATGGTCGAGCCGGTGCCGATGGAAAAGGTGTCTTCCTATGGGGTGGTCGACATCAACGGCTACGCGCTGGAACCAGGCGAGTCGGTGGCGATGAGCGCCATTGTGGAAAAACCCCGGGTGAACGAAGCGCCGTCCAATCTGGCGGTGGTGGGGCGCTACGTGCTGTCGCCGCACACTTGGGGCTGGCTGAAACGCACCCCACTGGGCGCTGGCGATGAAATCCAGTTGACCGACACCATCGGTTTGCTGATGCGTGAATACCAGGTCAACGCTTTCCACTTGACCGGCAAGAGCCATGACTGTGGCTCCAAAATGGGTTACATGCGCGCCAATATCGAATATGCCTCCCGCCACCCTGAAATCGGCGCACGTTTCAACGCCTTCCTGAAAGAGCATGTGAAAACGCTGTGAGCCAGTCGCCGCCGCATCCGCTTGACGAACATCTGGCCGGGTTATTGTCCCGGCTGGATGGGGGCATGTGGAGGCGCGCANNGCTTGCAGGCGCTGGCCGGTATGTCAGCGCGCGCACCCGTGACGGCGTGATCGCCGCGCCGCTGGCGGATGCGCCGGTCGCGGACGTGGACGCTTTGCGCGGCTCGCCAGTGGTGGGTGGCGANGGGGAGTGCAAGCCGCTGATTGTGGGCGGATCACACGTCTGGCTATACCGCTACTGGCTGTATGAGGAGCGCTTGGCGGGCTGTATCCGGGCGAGGATGGGCAAGGCGCATGATGATACGGATGACGTAGCCGCCGATTTGCAGCAACGCGCCGTCGAACTGGCCTGGCGCAACCGCTTCCTGATCATTGCAGGCNNGCCGGGAACCGGCAAAACCACCACCGTCACCAGGATTCTCGCCCACCTGATTGAAGGTGGNGCCGACCCCGCCCGCATCCTGCTGGCGGCACCTACCGGCAAGGCAGCGATGCGCATGCAGGAATCCATCCGTGAAACCCGCCAGCGGCTGGCTCTGCCGGAAGCAATCGCCAGNCCGTATCCCCGACCGGCCAGCACCCTGCACCGGATGCTGGGCTACATTCCCAACCGGAATGGGTTCCGCCATCATGCCGACAACCCGCTGCCTGCGGATGTGGTGATTGTGGATGAAGCCTCCATGATCGACATTTCCCTGATGACACATGTGTTTGAGGCGACGCCGCCGGAAGCCAGGCTGATCCTGCTGGGTGACAAAGACCAGCTGGCGTCAGTGGAGACCGGCTCGATTTTCCGCGACCTGTGCAGTGGCGAGGCGTTGTCCGGGCAGATACTGGCGTTACAGACCAGTTACCGTTTTGCCATCGGGGATGGCATCGGCCAACTGGCGCAGGCTATCCGTGAGGCGGATGAAGGGCGTTTGTTGGAAGTGCTGGATTCACCCGCTTACGGTGAGGTGACCCTGGACGACGCAGAGGCTGGCCTGGATGCGGGCTGGCTGCAACACAATTGGCGGGATTACGTGGCTGCGGTCAGGGCGGGGGATAAGGAGGCGGTGTTCCGTGCCTTCAACGCCCTGCGCATCCTGACGCCGTTGCGCAAGGGGCGGTTGGGCGTGGAGGCGCTGAATGCCTGGGTGGACGGCGTGATGCAGCGCCGCCTGCCCGCCCATGACGCGGCGCAAAAGCCCTGGTATGTCGGCAGGCCGGTCATGGTCACCCAGAACGATTACCGGCTAAACCTGTTCAATGGCGACATCGGCATCGCCTTGCCAGACGCCGACGCGGGGTTGCGGGTATGGTTTCCGGCGGGGGAAGCGGGGCAGTACCGGGCGGTTGCGCCGGTGCGTCTGCCTGCACATGAAACGGCCTGGGCGATGACTATCCATAAAAGCCAGGGGTCGGAATTTTCCCGCGTGTTGCTGATTTTGCCGGAGGTTGAAGATTCGCCGCTGCTGGGGCGCGAACTGCTGTATACAGCGGTGACGCGGGCGAAACAGGGCATCCACATCCTCGCCAGCCGCGCCACCCTGTGCCGGGCGCTGCGGCAGGCGACACCGCCCGCCTCCCAATTGCAGGAACGCCTNGTTGCGGGGGCTGCCCCTTATTCTTCCCCTGCGGCGTTGTCGGCTTCGGCACCTTCCCGCGACTGAATCCTGTCTTCCTTGCCACACAGCAGGTTGCGGATATTGGATTGATGCCGCCAGAAAATCAGCACAGCCATGAACGCCACGCCTGCGGTCAGCCCGCCGTGGCCGGTGAGCAACCAGAAATACAGCGGGGAAAGCGCAGTGGCGATCAGCGCCGCCAGCGAGGAGATCTTGAAGCCTTTCGCCATCAGCAGCCAGTCGCGACGAACGCCAGCCCGCCCCACACATTCACGCCCAGGAAGACGCCGATGGCGGTCGCCACCCCTTTGCCACCCTTGAACCCGTAGTACACCGGGTACAGATGCCCCAGAAACGCCGCCATGCCGATCAGGATCAGCCAGCCATAATCGGTGACCCCAAACGCAAAACGTGCCAGCAGCACCGGAACCAGCCCTTTGAGCAAATCCCCAGCAGGGTGATGCCCGCCGCCTTTTGCCGCCATGCCGCAACACATTGGTCGCACCCGGATTGTTGGAGCCAACCGTGCGTGGGTCAGGCAGTTGCATCAGTCGGCAGGTGATGATGGCGGTTGAAATTGAACCGAGCAGGTAGGCGAGTACAATCAGCAGGTAAGCCATGACGCATCCATTTATTATTCAGGTTGAAACGTGAAAGCATTGTATACCAACACTACCGGGCAGGGCAGGCCTGTCGTCCTCCTCCATGGCTGGGGTATGAACAGCCGTATTTGGCAGCCTGTCCTGCCGGTGCTGGTGCAGTCCGCCCGGGTGACCTGCATCGACCTGCCCGGTCACGGCCACAGCCACAAACTGCCGCTTGGCATTTTGGAAACCGCCATCGACCATCTGGCCGACCATATCCCGCCGGGCGCGGTCATCATGGGTTGGTCGTTGGGTGGCCTGATCGCGCAGGGGCTGGCGCACGCCTTGCCGGAGCGGATTGCGGGGTTGATCCTGATCGGCAGCACGCCGAAATTTGTGGCGGCTGGCGGCTGGCCGCACGGGGTGACGGCCGAATTGCTCGGCAGTTTCGGCAGGAGCCTGCAAAGCGATTATCTGGGGACGGTCAGGCGCTTTTTCGCCCTGCAATTTCTCAGCACCAAAATTGACTCCCGTGTGGTCAACACCTTGCGTGAAACCATTATGGAGCATCCCGCCACGCTGGCGGCGCTGGAGGACGGCCTCAATATCCTGGGCACGGCTGATTTCTTGCGGATGCCGGTCAGGCAACCCAGCCTGTGGATGCTGGGGCGTCTCGACAAGCTGATTCCGGCTTCGCTGGCTGACGCGCTGCCGGAAATGGGGTATAAGCACATCGCGCTGCTGAACAGCGCGGCGCACGTCCCCTTCGTCACCCACCCGGAGCTTTTCATGGAACATGTCAGGGCTTTTTGGATGAGCATTGATCACAACAGCCCCTATCAGCTGGACAAGCGCAAAACTCGCAGCGGTTTCGAGCGTGCGGCTTCCACCTATGACGCCAACGCGGTGTTGCAGCGCGAAATCGGCGGACGCCTGACCGAGCGGCTGGATCTGGTGCGCATGCAGCCAGAAACCGTGCTGGATCTGGGCTGCGGCACCGGCTTCGTGACGGAACACCTGCTCCGGCGTTACAAGCAGGCNCGTGTTGTCGGTGTTGACCTTTCCTTGGGCATGGCGCAGAAAACCCGCAAACGTGGCGGCTGGTTCCGCAAGCCGCAGGCAGTGTGCGCCGACGCCGCGCATCTGCCATTCCGGCCGCAAAGTGCCGACATGTTGGTGTCCAACCTGATGCTGCAATGGTGCAATGACCTGCCCGCCGTGTTCAGTGAATTCGTGCAGGTGCTGAAGCCGGACGGGCTGCTGATGTTTTCCACTTTCTANCCCGACACGCTGAAGGAATTGCGCGCAAGCTGGGGGCAGGTGGACGGCTTTACCCATGCCAGCCGTTTCGCCGACATGCATGATGTTGGCGACGCGCTGTTGCAGGCCGGTTTCCGCGACCCGGTGATGGATATGGAAATGGTCACCCTGACTTACGCCGATGTGCGCGGGCTGCTGCGCGACCTCAAGGGCATCGGTGCCAGCAACGCCACCTCCGGGCGTAACCACGGACTGACTGGCAAGGCGCGTTTGCAGGCATTCTTGCAGGCTTACGACGCTTTCCGTCTGGAGGATGGCCATTATCCCGCGACCTATGAAGTGGTGTATGGCCATGCCTGGGCACCAAAGCTGGCGCCGTCAAAACTGCCGGACAGATTCATTCCCATCATGAGGCCAAGCTATAGTGGGGATTGGATACGCCCATTCTGCTGCGCAATTCATCGCAATCTGGCGTAAAGTCCGCTTTCCCATGCTAAAATGGCGGCAGTTTTTCGGCTTTCTGGTTTATAACAATGACAAAAACCTACACCATCCAGACTGTGGCGCACACCGCCGTTTCTCCGGGGAAAGGCTCCATCACTTGGCAATTGCAGGACAAGGCTGATGGCCGTGTGCGCAAAGTCAGCGGGGTTACCGACCTGACAGGAACGGGGCGATTGAATCGGCACATTCCATCTACGTGCGTGAAGCGCCGTTAGTGGAGGAGTTGCTGCGGCATTATGAAGGCGACACCTTCACGATCGATTTTACCGGCTTCAACCAGGCGCAGGGCTATATCCACCGGGAAATCTACGCCAACATGCGGAAGCGCGAGCGCTTGGGTCTGCTTTCCCATAAGGCCTGGCGGGTGCTTGCAGTCCTCAGCCTGCTGACGCTACTCTGGCTGGGCTGGTCCATGTACGCCAGTTTCAACAAGTTTTCCCAGGAACAACCGCTGATACACCATGAGTTACCTTGAACGCATCCAGGCTTGCAATAATTTCGACCCCACCCATTACCGGACTTTGCTGATTGGCGGCAAGGCATACGGCCAAGTGCATCCGACGTTCGCCGAGCGGCTCGCCAACTGGCCGGAGGTGTTCACCGTAACAGCGGCGCATGTGGCCTTGGACGCCCGGTTGGCTGATTACGCCTTACGCACTGAGGCGGTTGCCCCGGTGTTCCGCGCCCTCTATGAAGACGGTGTCATTGATACTTGGGTGGAGGAAGCCTACCCGGTCACGCTCAGTTTTGGCGGTCACGCGGAGCTGGAAATTGAACGCGCCGCCACCCAGTTCCTGGGCGTGAAAACCTTCGGCGTGCATCTGAATGGCTTGGTGAAAAAGGCGGATGGTGTCCACGTATGGGTCGGGACCCGTTCCTTGGACAAGCCCTTCTGGCCNGGCAAGCTTGACCAGATGGTGGCGGGTGGCCAGCCAGTGGGGCTGGGTTTGCTGGAAAACGTCATCAAGGAGGCTCAGGAAGAGGCGAACATTTCGGCGCAACTGGCGCGGCAGGCGCAGGCGGCGGGAACCCTCGATTACCGGCAGGAAGGCTGGCGCGGGCTGGACAATTCCACCATCCATGTCTATGACTTGTGGCTGCCAGAAGATTTTACGCCGGAAAATACCGATGGCGAGGTGATCGGCTTTGAGCTGCTGCCGCTGGCTGAGGTCGCCTACCTGACTGAAGCGACTGAGGAATTCAAGGACAATTGCAATCTGGTCAATATTGACCTGTTGCTGCGGATGGGGCTGATTACACCGCAACATCCTGAATATGCTGCTATCCTCAATGGCCTATACAACGTTGGTCATACAAAAGAGCTAAACAATGAGACACGGACAACCTAAAACCATTTATTTGCGGGATTATGCTGCGCCAGCTTACAACGTTGACGCGCTTTCNCTGGTGTTTGAACTGGGCGAAGACTCCACCCGCGTCACCAGCGTCGCCAATTACCGGCGCAACCCGGAAACACCGGCGGATGCGCCACTGGAGCTGTACGGNGAGGCGCTGGAACTGCTGCAACTGCGCCTCAACGGGCTGCCGCTCAACGAGGGCGATTACACCCTGACAGATGAAGGCCTCAGCATCCCCAATGTGTCCGCGTTGTGCACGCTGGAGGTGGTCACCCGCATTTATCCGCAGAAAAACACGTCGTTGGAGGGGCTGTACCAGTCCAGCGGCAATTTCTGCACCCAATGCGAGGCGCAGGGTTTCCGCAAGATTACCTATTACCCCGACCGGCCAGACGTCATGACGGTGTTCACCACCCAGATCCTGGCCGACAAGCAGAAATACCCGGTGCTGCTGTCCAACGGCAACCTGACCGGGAGCGGGGAGCTGCCCGATGGGCGCCATTGGGCGCGCTGGGAAGACCCGTTCCGTAAGCCTGCCTACCTGTTTGCGCTGGTGGCGGGCGACCTGCAACATGTGGAAGACCATTTCATCACCGCTTCCGGCCGTGACGTGACCCTGCGGATCTATACCGAAGCGCACAATATCGACAAGTGTGACCACGCCATGCAATCGCTGCAACGGGCGATGCGCTGGGATGAAGAACGCTTCGGGCTGGAATATGACCTCGACATCTACATGGTGGTCGCCGTGGACGACTTCAATATGGGGGCGATGGAAAACAAGGGGCTGAACGTCTTCAATTCCAAATTGGTGTTCGCCAGCCCGGCGACGGCCACCGACATGGATTACGTCAGCATCGAATCCGTCATCGGCCATGAATATTTCCACAACTGGACTGGCAACCGTGTGACCTGCCGCGACTGGTTCCAGCTGTCGCTCAAGGAAGGCTTGACGGTGTTCCGTGACCAGGAGTTCACCTCCGACCTGCATTCGCGCCCGGTCAAACGCATCGGGGATGTGCGGGCGTTGCGCACCTTCCAGTTCGCCGAAGACGCTAGCCCGATGGCACATCCGATCCGCCCGGCTTCCTATATGGAGATCAACAATTTCTACACCGTGACCGTGTATGAGAAAGGCTCGGAAGTGGTGCGCATGTACCAGACCCTGCTGGGGCGCGACGGTTTCCGCAAGGGCATGGATTTGTATTTCCAGCGTCATGACGGGCAGGCGGTGGCGACCGAGGATTTCCTGGCGGCGATGGCTGATGCGAATGCCACCGACCTCAGCCAGTTCCAGCGCTGGTACGACCAGGCGGGCACACCGCAGGTGAGCGTGCAGATGGAATATGACGCTGCCGCGCAGGCTTGCGTTTTGCATTTCACCCAGCGTTGCCCGCCGACGCCGGAGGCCGCTGAAAAGCTGCCATTCCTGATTCCGGTCGCGGTCGGCCTGCTGGACAGCCAGGGGCGGGACATCATCGGCACGCAGGTGCTGCGCTTGGGCGCGGCGGAGCAGTCTTTCCGGTTTGAAAAGGTGCCGGAACCACCGGTGCTTTCCCTGCTGCGTGGTTTTTCTGCGCCGGTGAAGCTGGAATACCCCTACAGCGAGGCTGAACTGGCGTTCCTGATGAAACATGACAGCGACGCCTTCAACCGTTGGGACGCCGGGCAACGGCTGGCGATGGGGACTAGCCTTGAGCTGCTGCAAGCGCATCAGCGGCAGGAAGCGTTCGGGCTGGGGCATGAATTCATCAGTGCGTTCCGTGCGGTGCTGAATGATGGTTCGCTGGATCACGCCTTGCGCGCCGAAGCGCTGCAACTGCCTTCCGAAGCGGATATTGCAGAAGTGGCGCAGCCAGCCGATCCGGCGGCGATTTATGAGGTGCGCGAATTCATCCATGCCACGCTGGCGAAGGCATTGCGGCTGGATTTCGAGCGTTGGTACGCTGAATTGCATGAGCAGGGCGACTATTCCCCGGACGCCGCCAGCATTGGCCGCCGCAGCCTGAAAAATGTCTGTTTGGCCTATCTGGGGCGCATTCCGGATGAAGGTCTCCATGAACTGTGCTTCCAGCAATACCAGCAGGCAGGCAATATGACGGACGCGATGGCGGCGCTGTCCGTACTCAGCCGCATCGACTGCCCGCAGCGGGAGGCGGCCTTGCAGCATTTCCATGACCGCTGGCAACAGGATTCGCTGGTGATGGACAAATGGTTTGCGTTGCAGGCGTCCGCACCGTTGCCGGGAACCTTGCAGCAAGTGCAGCAATTGATGCGGCATGCGCTGTTCGACCTGCGCAACCCCAACAAGGTGCGCGCCCTGATTGGCAGTTTCGCCCTGCGTAACCCGCTGCATTTCCATGCCCCGGATGGCGAGGGTTACGCATTCCTGGCCGACAATGTGCTGGAGCTGGATGCGATGAACCCGCAGATCGCTTCGCGCATGGTGCGGCCACTGATGAACTGGCGGCATTATGAGCCTGCCCGCCGCGCCCTGATGAAAGCGCAATTGGAGCGGATTCGGGCGCACAGCGGTTTGTCGGCGGATGTGTACGAAATCGTCAGCAAGAGTTTGGTATAATGCCTCGGCCACATTTAATGAAGGGAGTGCAAGCGTAATGAAAAACAGACTGTTGAAATCACTGGGGTTGGCGGCATTGCTGGCGGTGGGTGCCAATTCCGCCGGAGCTGATGAAGTCTGGAACAGCAATGTAGGCCGCATCATCTATGCGGATGAAATCTANCCAACCGCCGTATTCGCTTATGGCGCANNGGAAGATCCAGGCGTGGTTTATCTCCTGGGGCTGGCCAAGGTTTACCAGAACCGTGATGTTTATGATGGTTACTGGGCGAAGAACAAGTCCAAGGTTGAATGCAAGAGCGAGCGCCCTGGCATCTATGGCAAGATGACCCGATACTGGGGACGTTTTCAGATCAAGTTCCTGGACAAGGGCTTCCCGTCACGTTGGGAGGCTATCTGGAGTTACTGTGACGGNCCTGCCGAGAAAGTGAAAATTGAAGCGACCCCTGCTGTGGGTGAGGCCGCTGTCCCTAAGACCGGGAAGAAGTAAGCTGCCTTGCAGCGCCGATAGCGGCCTGTCCCAGTGACAGGCCGCCGTCGTTGGTGGGGACGACGCTGTGGGTCAGAACCGGCATTCCCATTCCTTCCAATTTCGCCAGCAGCCCCTTAAATAGCAGGGTGTTCTGGAAAACGCCGCCCGACAGGGCGATTGCCTGAATTTCATGCCTTTCCTCACAGAGCTTTTCCGCAAGCTCACTAATCACACTGACCAATCCTTGATGAAACTGCGCCGACACTGCGGTGTGGTGGTAGCCGGTTTGCAAATCCCTCAACAGCGAGCACCACATGGGGGCGGGGTCGATTTCCCACCTGCCGTCGGCTTGTTGCGCCAGCAGGAACGGGTAGGGCGGGACAACGGCCAGCAGGCAGGCGGGGGTGGCGGCTTCCAGTTCGATGGCGGCTTGCCCTTCGTAACGGATGCTGCCGCGGCAGAAGCCGAGGGCGGCGGCGACGGCGTCGAACAGGCGTCCGCAGGAACTGGTCAGCGGGGCGTTGAGCTGGCGCTCCAGCATGGCGTTCAGGGTTGCGAGTGGCTGTTGTTGCAGGTATTGGATGATTTCCAGGTCGGCAAAAACGGTTTCAACGGCTGCCCAGCCCAGGTTGTGCAGGTGCGCCCAGGTATTGCGCCAAGGTTGCAGGATGGCCTGGGTTCCGCCGGGCATAGGCGTGGGTTTGAAGCAGCCCAGGCGCTGGTAGCCAAGATAATCTGCGAGGAGGAATTCGCCGCCCCACAGGGTGCCGTCATCACCGTGGCCGAGGCCGTCGAGGACGATGCCGAGGACTTTGCCGCCATCGGGNNGCCAGCCGTTTTCAGCCAGACAGGCAGCAATGTGGGCATGGTGGTGCTGGACTTCCAGTAACGGCAGGCCATGGGTTTTCGCCAGCTGTTGGCCTAATTGCGTGGAGCGGTAGCCGGGGTGTTGGTCGACGACGATCGTGGNGGGACGGAGGGGTGGGGGAAGATTCTAAGGATTGGTGGAATTCGCTGTGTTCCGTGGCAGGCAGGGGTGGGGCTTTCTCCAGAACCTTGTGAAACTCGCGGTGCTCAGACAGCACGGCGGTTCCGAGAAAGCCCCACCCCTACCTGCTTGGAGAGGGTGATTGAAGAGCTGTTGGTAGAGTTGCAGGGTGTGTTCGTATTCTTTCCAGGTGCGGGCGTCTTCAAGGTCGCCAAGGTGTTGGGACAGGATGGCCTGACCATCACGGACGAGGGCGAAGGTGTTTTTGAGTTCGCCGCCCATGGCGAGCAGGGGCGGGGCTGCTGCGAATCCGGCGGGTAGTTGGATAGGGTCGGGGGCGTAACCACGGGCGCGGCGCAGGAGGCGGGGTTTGCCAGCAAGGATGCGGACAACGGAGTCGTCGACACGGTTGACGATGGGGCGGTTGTGCAGCAGCAGGCAGTCGGCGACGCCTTGCATGCGTTGACGGGTTTCTTCCACGCTGATGCATTGCGGTTCTTCGCTGAGGTTGGCGCTGGTCATCACCAACGGGCTGTCCCAGTCCGCCAGCAGCAGGGCGTGCAACGGGGTGTAGGGAAGCATGAAGCCGAGCGTGCGCTGATGCGGGGCAATGGATTCGGTGAGGGCAGGGGTGGTTTGCGCCTTTTTCTCCAGCAACACGATGGGCGCATGTTTGCTCTGCAATACAGCGGTTTCGGTTTCGTCCAAGTGGCAATACTGCCGGATGACATCCAGGTCGCGCGCCATCATCGCCAGCGGTTTCTGGTGACGGCGCTTGCGGCGGCGCAGTTCGGCGACGGCAGTTTCATTGCTGGCGTCACAGGCCAGATGCACGCCTCCCAACCCCATTAGGGCAAGGATGCGCCCCGAGCGCAGCAAACGGCTGGCGGCGTCAATGCAGTCGCGTTCCCCGGCGGTGGTGGGGATGGGTTGTCCCGCCATGTCTTCCAGCCAGAGTGTTGAGCCGCATTCCGGGCAGGCGTTGGGTTGGGCGTGGAAGCGGCGGTCAGTGGGGTCGGCGTATTCCGCCCGGCAAGCGGGGCAGAGGCCGAAGCCCGCCATGCTGGTGTTGGCGCGGTCGTAGGGAATGCCACGCACAATGCTGAGTCGTGNGCCGCAATGGGTGCAGTTGGTGAACGGGTAACGGTGGCGGCGGTTGTGCGGGGCGAAAATGTCGGCGCGGCAGGCGGGGCACATCGCGGCATCCGGCGCGACGCTGGTATGGATTTCGCCGCCTGCGCTGGCGATGATCCGGAAATCGTCGTGTGGACGGGGGCTGTCCAGCCCGCTGGCTTGCAGTGCGTCAATCCGCGCCAATGGCGGGGCATCAGTAAGCAGTTGCTGCTGGAATATCGCCAGTGCGGAAGCTTCTCCCCAGGCTTCGATCAGCACGCCTGCACTGTCATTGCACACCGTGCCGCAAACACCACCCGCCTGCGCCAGCCGCCAGACATTGGGGCGGAAACCTACCCCCTGCACCAAGCCGGTAATGCGGATACGGCGTGCTTCTTCCGGCATGATTCCCCCTTTGTGGTTGCGTCACAAGCTTTACAGGCTACCGCAACTAGGGAGCCGGTCTGCTGTTATTTGCCGCATGGTTGGGGGAAACGCAAAAAGAGCAACCTGCCATTGGCGGGTTGCCCCTAACCCTATTTCAAATTAGCCCTTTTATTTCAAGTTAGCCCCTTAAACTCTTGCTTGTAATAATCGTTGGTCTGTTTGGCTTAACGCCAATTACGGCCTTGATCCGGTTTGAAAGGCATTCTGTGGTCGAAGCCTGGTTTTACCGGATGTTTGGAGACAACGCTCTTGTTGTTGGACAGCTTGGTGATATGCCGGTTCAACGCCGCTTCCTTGCTTTCCAGGCTGGTGCGTTCCCATTTGGTGATTTTGCGGTCTTTCATCGCAGTTTTGACCGAGGTGCCCAGTTGGCGCAGTTCGGTGCGCAATTGGTGTGCTTCGGTTGGCGTCAGCTTGCCACTTTGATGCCTGCGTCAATGCGCATTTCCAGTTGGGGAATATTGACGTCCACGCGGTTATGGAAAGGTTGCGGGGCTGCCAGGGCTGCGGTGGAGGCGAACAATACGCCAGCAACCAGTACGCCGGAAAAAATAGATGAGGTTTTCATGCTGTTACTCCTTGTAGATTCTGCAATGTTGGTTTTGCCTTTCGACAGGAGTCACTCTATGCCCCAATCACGCAACAATTATGCTCCGATTGTGCAAACATGATGAAAATGCTGGGTAATTTTTACCAATAGAATCCAGGTCGCAGGGCGTCAGCAGATGCGCGGCAACTGCTCGCCGGGCAGCATGTCCACAATCCGTTCGCCGCCGAACGCGGTTTGCAGGATGACATGCCCGTCGCCTGCCACCACTGCGCCGATGATGCAGGCGTCGCGGCCTTCCGGAATGCGCCGCATCGCATCCAGCACGGCCTGCGTCGCATCCGCCGGAACCACCGCCACCAGCTTGCCTTCGTTGGCGAGGTAGAGCGGGTCAAGGCCGAGGATTTCACACATGCCGCGCACCGGCGTGCGGATTGGCAGGTGTTCTTCCTTCAGCATGAAATCGGTGCACGAACGTTCGGCGAACTCGTTGAGCACGGTCGCCAGCCCGCCCCGGGTGGCGTCCCGCAGGCAGTGGATGTCGGGGCAGGCGGCGAACATCGTTTCCACCAGCCGGTTGAGCGGGGCGCAATCGGTTTCGATGTCGGCGTCCAGCGCCAAGTCGCCGCGCGCATTGAGGATCGCAGCGCCATGGTCGCCCAACCAACCGTTGACGATAATGGCGTCGCCGGGTTGTGCACGCCCTGCTGAGGGGTTGCGGCCTGCCGGGATCACCCNCACGCCTGCGGTGTTGATGAACAGCTTGTCCGCCCCGCCGCGTTGCACCACCTTGGTGTCGCCGGTGACAACCTGCACCCCGGCTTCGTCCGCCGCCAGCTTCATGGCTTGCAGGATGCGGGCGAACGTTGCCAGCGCCAGCCCTTCCTCGATGATGAAACCACAGCTCAGGTACAGCGGCTTGGCACCGCCAACCGCCAGATCGTTGACCGTACCGTTGATGGCGAGCGTGCCGATATTGCCGCCGGNGAATTCCAGCGGCGTGACCACGTAAGAGTCGGTGGTGAAGGCCAGCCGGTCGCCATTGGCGGTGAGGTCAGTCAGAGGAATCCGGGCTTGGTCTTCGCCTTCTGCCAGTAGTGGGTTGCTGAAGGTCTGGCGGATCAGGTCGTCGACCAGTTGGTGCATGGCGCGTCCGCCGCTGCCGTGGGCGAGGGTGATGGAGCCGGTGAGGTTCATACGGTTTCCTTTGCTGTGTTCGGAATTACCTTATGCCCATTTCACCACTGTTTCAACTAAGGCAGCTTTTTCTTTTATAAAGCAATCATGGTGATAGCGGCTAAGGCAGTCAGCACCCCGATGCGCTGTTTGAATTTCAAATGTTCTTTCAGGATCAGCCAAGCAAACAAAACGGTAATGGCCGGGTACANGGAAGACACTACCGTAGCGACATCCAGCCGTCCTGCTTGGGTCGCCAGCACGAAGAAAANATTACCGGCGGTGTCGAGCAAACCCGTCAGGGCGACCAAAGGCAGCAGTGGGCGCGGAGGCATGCTCCATTCACGGCGTTTGGACACATACAGCGCCAATAAGCTCATGGAGGCCAGGCGGGCGGCGAACACTGGCCACAGCGCCGTTTCACCACTGAAACTGTCCAGCGCCAGGTAAAACGCGGCAAACCCAACCCCAGCAAGCAAGGCAAAACGCAGCTCCACCGGCGTCGCTTCCAACCTGCGCCCATCACTGGACAATAACCAGATGGCGACTAATGCGATGGCGAAACCAGCAGTTTGCCAAAGGGTAGGGGCACCCTCCGTCATCATGCTGATGCACACGGGGATAATGCTGGCGATAATGGCCGTCAATGGAGCCACAACCCCCATCCGTCCCCGTGCCAAGCCGGTATACAAACTGACCAGCCCAATCACGCCGAAAACGCCGCCAACCGCCCCCGCCAACAAATCACTGGCGCGCGGCGGTGCCTGCTCAAACACCAGCGCCAATACCAGCAAGGGTGCAATGCTGACCAGTTGCGCAGTCAGCAACACGCTGTAAACATTATGCCGCCGTGAAGCCAGCCNCCCGCTAAAGTCGCCGCTTCCCCACGCCAAAGCGGCNNACAAAGCAAAGAGCGCCGTCAGAATGTCCGTTTCAAGCATGGCTGTTGAACCATTCAGTTTTTATTATTTTCAATTTGGCCTTTCGTTGTTGCAGCACCTTTATCCTGATGCTTGACCAGTGGATGAATGGCGTTGGCCAAGCCCACCGTGGTGCCGCCATAGAACAGGCNTATACTGGCGGCGACGCCAAAATGCAGCAGGTAGATGCCGCCAATATTGATGATGCCAGGTGCCAAGCTAATGATCATATTACGGCTCATGGTGCGTTCAAACTCATCCGTGAACGCAAACAGGCGCTCTAGCGGAGCCAGTGTCCCATCCATGAAAATGATTTGCGCCGTATCGGTCGCTGCGCTGGACGCCCNCTTGAGCGAGATGGATATATGCGCCGATTTCAGCGCAATCGCATCATTGATGCCGTCACCGATAAAGCAGACGAATTTGCCTTCATCACGCAGTTGCTTGACCAATTCAGCCTTGTTTTCCGGCAGGGTTTCGGCAAAGTAATGGTCAACCCNCAATTTTTGGGCAATCGTCCGGGTAGGTTNTTCGTGGTCGCCGGAAATGATGTAAGTGCTGACGCCACGTTTTTTCAGGTTCTGGATGAGCTGGTAGGCTTCGGGGCGGATGCTTGGCTGCATTTCCAGAACGCCCGCCAGCACATTGTCGACACCGATGTAAATCAAGGAATATCCCTGCTCTTCCGCCTGTTGCTGCAACCCTTCCAGTTGTTCCGGCAGCGGCAGGCCTTCCCGCTGCATGAAGCGGATGCTGCCCACACGCACGGTCTGTTGCCCCAGATGCACCTTGATGCCGTAGCCGACTTCGTAGCTGGCGTCGTCCGGTACGGATGGTGCCACACCCAAGCTCTGTGCCTTGCCAATGATGGCGCGGGCGACGGGGTGGGTCTGGCGATGTTCTGCGCTGGCGGCGAAATGCAGCACCTGGCTTTCATCGTAATCCGCCAGCAGATGCACAGCGCCAATGGTGGGCTGTTCTTCGGTCAGCGTGCCGGTTTTGTCGAACACGACCGTATTGACATTGTGCAGGGATTCCAGCACCCGCCCATCCTTGATCAGGATTCCACGCCGCGACAGGATTTGCAGGTAATTCAACACGCTGANTGNGTAGAGCATGATCATGCGGTAACCCAGCCCAGACCAGAGCACGGCGATGGCGGGCAGTGGNNCGAGCCCCAAGGTGATGGCGCTGGCGGTCAGCTCCAGCGGCAACATACTGTCAGCAATCTNTTTGCCGCGCAGCATCAAGTGGTCTTTGTAGGCTTTCGTATTGTTCAATACATTGCCGATATTGGCGGCGACAGTCTCATCGCCCGCCGTCTCCACCAAAATGCTGATGCGGCCTGCCAACACCAGGGTGGCGGCAAATACGGATTCCCCAACNNCCCTCGGTGCCGGCTGGCTTTCGCCAGTCAGGATATGCTGGTCAATATTGGCTGAACCTGCCTGGATCACCCCATCAACCGGGATTACTTCGCCCGCCTGAACGATGACAACGTCGCCTTTACGGACAGCGTCGAACGCCACTTCCAGCTCTGCACCGTCTTTCTCCANCCAGACTTGTTTGGGGTGTCCTGAAANAATATTGATCAATTGTTTCTGTGAGTTATCTTCCGCTTTCTTGATCAAGCGCACCATCGCGCCACTTAGCACCGCAGCCAACGCTGAATAAATCAGTTGCCCGGTCGCAATCATGCCCAACACCAGGATGGAGGAGACCAGATACACACTGACAAGGTGGCTCTGTTTAACATCACGCCAAACTTGCTGGTAAACATGTCGCCCCAAATAGATGACCGCAGCGCTGCCCAACAGATAGAAGGCAGGCGAAGTGGTCCTAACACAGCCAAACCTACCGCACCAATGGAGAACAACATATTGCGGCCATCCCGCCGTTTTGGACTTCGTCCATGCCTTGCAGGTTGGGGTCAAGGTTGTCCTGCAATTCCTGGCGTTCATTGCCAATCAGGGCACTTTTAAGATCCTGAAAAACCTGGGTGGTTTGTTGAAGTTTGCCGGGTTTATTGCCCGCCGGTTGTTGTGCAGGTGCGGACGGCAATGTTTTGGCGCTTTTTTGCGTAGCTTGCGCCAAAGCGCAAGGCTGCCGCCAGCAACCGTGAGTTCAATCAGCATGGGAAGTAGAGGGCGGGGTTTGTAAACGGGGAATGATGGCATGATCATGGCTGTTTTTGAATCAGCTTTTACAATTCTTAACAATTCATCACCCACTAAATTCGGCCTGTTCAGGGCTGAACTTGACTCACACAACCGAGCCGCCCCGGGTGGTCGGGTCAAACGACAGGTCGGTATTCGCGCCCGCCGCCAGCTGTTCCAGCATGGCGTTGGCTTCCCGCCAATAAGGGTGTTGTTGCATCTGTTCATGCGGGGTGAAATGGCGGCTGTACAAGCGCGCCAACCGCGCTTGGGCTTCAGNGGAGTGGTGATCCGCCAAGGCTTCCAGCACCTGGATGGCGGCGGGACGGTTATTGCACAGCAGCAGCAGGTCGCAACCGGCGTTGAGGGCTGCCTGGGAACGCTCCACGAATCCGCCCGCCGTTTCTGCCGCCGCCATGTCCAACGCGTCGCTGATGACAGCTCCCTGGAACCCCATACGGTCGCGCAGGATTTCCCGTAGCCAGCGGGAGGAAAACCCCGCTGGTTGGGAATCCACCGCCGGATAAACGACATGGCTGGGCATGACGGCTTCCAGGCCTTGCCCAACCAATTGGCGGAACGGCATCAGGTCTTCCCGCCACAGGGTGTCGAAGCTGCGTCCGTCACACGGCAGCGCGAGGTGGGAGTCGGCTTCCANCCCGCCATGTCCGGGGAAATGTTTGCCGACCGAAGCCATACCTGCCCGGCGCGCGCNCTGCATCCAGGCCGTCGCCAGCGCTGCGATGGCCGCTGGTTCTTGGGCGAAAGCACGGTCGCCGATGGNCCGGCACAAGCCTCGATCCACATCCAGCACTGGCGCAAAGCTGAAGTCCACCCCAACGGCCTGCAACTCGGATGCCATCAGCCAGGCGGCCAATTGGGCGGCGCGCAACCCGGCCTGCAAGGATTCGCGGCGGTAATTCCCAAACGCCGCCGCTGGCGGCAAACGGCGGAAGCCGGTGCGGAAACGCTGCACCCGCCCGCCTTNCTGGTCAACCGCCACCAGCAGGCGTGGTTCGCGCACGGCGCGGATCGCCGTTGTCAAGGCGGCCAATTGTTGCGGGTCGGTGTAATTGCGGGCGAACAGGATGACGCCGCCAACCGCAGGGTGTTGCAACAGTTCGCGATCTTCGGCAGTCAGGACGACGCCTGCCAGATCCAGCATGACCGGCCCAGGGACATAAGCTTCCTCCACAATCAAGCATTCGGGTGCGCGAGTCTATCCCACCCCCAACGGGGATGTCTGTAGCGCCTGCAACATTTCTTAACATTTCTTTGTTTGACGCATCTGCGCCGGGCGGGCTATTGATGCGGCATAATAAGCCAATCATTTTACCATCCAAGCGCGGCCATTTTATGAAGACAAAATTCAGTTTCCATTCTCGCCGCCATGCGGGGCAGGCCGCATGATCTGGTTGCCAGTCCTGGTGGCGGGCGGCGCTGTGTATGCAGGCGGCAAGGCGTTGCGGCGTTGCGGCAAACCGCCGTGGTTTGGGCGCAAACCGGCGGGGGTTCCCAACCGGAATTGCAGCAANGCTGACCGTGAGCTGGCGCTGTCGGTGGCGTCCCTGGGCGTGGCGGCGGCGGGGGANTTGCTGCAACTGCCGTTGCTTGGCTGGGCGAGCTTTCCGGTGACGGTGTTCCTGCTGGTGCCAGTCATCCGCGAAGCAGGGCAGGTTCTGGGCAAGCAACGCCGCATCAATGATCAGGTGCTGACCACCACCCGGCTGGCGGTGTGTTCGGTGATGGGATACACGTTCATTGCGGCACTGGACGCCGGTTTGCATGCATTGACGCACCGGATGCAAGTCCGTAATGAAGCGGACTGGCGGCGGAGTTTGCAGCAACATCTGGGGGCGGATGGGCAAGCGCTGACGGCTTGGCTGGAACAGGCTTCCCAGTCGCCAACCGTTATCCAGCAACAGGGCGAACGTCTCGGCAGGCGGGCGGCGCCGTTGATGCTGGCGACCTTTGTGTTGAGCACGCCGGTATTGGGGATCAACCATTCAGCCGCTTTTCTAACCACNTTTTTCGGTGCGCATCTGCGCAAGCTGNNAAATTACACCGCCCGTGAATTCATGCGCCAGGCGCTGGAGGAGGGGATCGTGCTGACCCATCCGCAATTGCTGGATCAGGCGGTGAGGGTGGACACGCTGGCGTTTGACGGGCGCGTATTGCGCAACGCGCAGGCTGCCGGACTTGTGCAGGCGTTGCGTCAGCGGCAGTACGCCGTCTATGTGTTTGATGCGGAGGATGAAACGGCCAGACCGCCGCTGGATGCGGATGGTTGGTTCAACACCGACATGGAAAATAGGGCGGAGCAGATTCGCCAGTGGCAGTCAGCGGAGAAAACGGTCTGTTACATCGGTGACGGCGAAACGGATGCGGCGGCCATGCAGGCGGCGAACCTGCCGGTGATCCAGCGCAAGGGGGCGTTGCGGGTGGAAGGGTTCCCCTGTGTCCTGCTGCCGGGTGCGGATTTGCTTCCTTTGTTTAGGGTTCTGGAGTTGGCGGAATGTTTCACCAGCCGCCAGCGGTTCAATCTGGTGATGCCTATCGGCGTGGATGTGGTGGATATTTCCACGACCCTGCTGCTGGATTTTGGGCTGGTGTATTCGGTGATGTTCACCTATACCGGCCTGATGTTGGGAATGCACAATGTGCGGCAGCCAGAGCCGTCCACCCCGACGGTAGTGCACTTGTTGCCGTCAACTGCCTGAATGCGCACAGCTGTAATTTTTGTATAAGAGGCTGATGCGGCGATGGTGTTTTCAGGTTTAGGCGCTGCGTTTCGCCAGTTTGCCGTAAGCGTAATACGCCGCGCAGGAACCTTCCGGTGACACCATCAGCGCCCCCAGCGGTGTCTGTGGGTTGCAACCCGCACCAAACGCCAGGCATTCCCACGGTTTCATCACCCCGCGCAACACATCGGCGCATTTGAGGTGGGCGGGGTCGTGGGAACTGCTGGCCGCCTGCACGTTGAATTNTTTCTCAGCATCATAGGCGGCATAAGCTGCACGGATTTGCACACCGGCATCGCCGATATTCCCCAGCCCACGGAATTCGCTGCGCTCACGGGTTTCGTAGACGGCGTGGATGGCGTGTAAACCAGCAGTATTGCCTGTCTCTGGGACGATACGTGCGTATTGGTTTTCCACTTCACAACGGCCTTCGGCAAGCTGTTTCACCAGCATCCACAGTGCCTGCAAAATATCCAGTGGTTCAAAGCCGGTGATTACCAACGGCTTATGGTAATCGTGCGCCACAAAGCCATACGGCTGCACGCCGATCACCATGCTGACATGGCCGGGTGCCAGGAACCCATCCAAGCGCAAATCCGGGTCAGTCAGGATCGCCCGCATGGTGGCAGGCGTGGTGATGTGGTTACAGAACAGGGAAAAATTCTTCAGCCCTTCGCGCTGCGCTTGCAACAAGGTCAAAGCGGTGCTGGGCATGGTGGTTTCGAAACCCAGCGCAANAAACACCACTTCACGGTCAGGGTGCTTGCGNNGTAGCGCCAGCGCATCCATCGGTGAATACACCATCCGCACATCACAACCGTCAGCCTTGGCCTGCAATAGGCTTTTGCGGGTTCCGGGCACGCGCATGGCGTCACCGAAAGTGGTGAAAATCACTCCAGGCTGTTCGGCAATCGCCACGCAATCATCCACCCGCGCCATCGGTAGCACGCATACCGGGCAGCCGGNGTAGTGCACCATTTCAATGGTGTCCGGCAGCATGGATTCGATGCCGTATTTGAACAAAGTGTGGGTATGCCCGCCGCAGAACTCCATGATCTGTAGAGGTTGGCTTCGGCTGTGTTCAGCCAGCGCTGCGGAGGTGGCCAGTTTGTGGATTTCGTCCACCAGCTTCTTCGCTTTGATGGGGTCGCGGAATTCGTCGATGTATTTCATACCTGCCCTTCCATTTGCCGCATGGTGTCGAGTTCGGCCTGCATATCGCCAAGCTCCTCCAGCAAGGCCAGGGTGCGGGCGGCTTCTTCCTCATCCAGACGGCTCATGGCAAAGCCAACGTGCACCAGCACCCAGTCGCCGACACAACTTTCCGCCGGGTGCTCGTCATCAACGATGCAGGCGATATTGACTTCGCGTTTCACGCCGCCCACATCCACTTTGGCGGTCAGGTTATCAGCGTCAATGATTTCAGTAATCTGGCCGGGAATGCCGAGGCACATAAGTTTTCTCCTGGTAGGGTTGCTTCCAGCCTATCCAATACGCTAGGCAGAGGCAATTGACAGCCTGTAACATTGCCTCTAGTTTTGCAGTACAGCATAGAAAATGAATGGAGGGAATCATGAAATGCCGTGCCGCCGTTGCCTGGGAGCCGAACAAGCCCCTGGAAATTGAAGAGATCGAAGTCGAAAAGCCACGCGAAGGTGAAGTCCTGCTCAAGGTCGTGGCCTCCGGTGTATGCCACACGGATGCTTTCACCTTGTCGGGCGATGACCCGGAAGGCGCATTCCCCTGCATCCTCGGCCACGAAGGCGGCTGCATCGTTGAAGAATGCGGCTCGGGTGTGAAAGGCCTCAAACCGGGCGATCACGTAATTCCGCTGTACATTCCTGAATGCGGCGAATGTGAATACTGCCGCTCCAGCAAAACCAACCTGTGCCAGTCGATTGCCGCCACCGTCTGGACTGGCTACATGCCTGACCGTACCCGCCGTTTCACTTGCAAGGGGCAACCGATTTTCCACTACATGGGTTGCTCCACTTTCTCCGAATACACCGTGGTGCCCGAAATCGCCCTGGCCAAGATCAACCCTGCGGCGCCGCTGGATAAAGTCTGTCTGCTCGGCTGCGGCGTCACCACTGGCATTGGTGCGGTGCTGAACACAGCGGATGTGGAACCCGGCTCCACCGTGGCGGTGTTCGGCCTCGGCGGCATCGGCTTGTCGGTGATTCAAGGTGCGGTCATGGCGCAGGCCGGACGCATCATCGCCGTCGACATCAACCCCGGCAAATGGGAAATGGCCAAAGCGCTGGGTGCCACCGATTTCGTCAGCCCGAAAGATGTGGATGGCTCGGTGGTCGAATACATCAAGGATCTGACCAATGGCGGGGTCGACTACTCGTTCGAATGCATCGGCAATGTCCACGTCATGCGTGATGCGCTGGAATGCACCCACATGGGCTGGGGCGTTTCCACCATTATCGGTGTGGCGGGCGCAGGCCAGGAAATTTCCACCCGTCCTTTCCAACTGGTCACTGGCCGTACCTGGAAAGGCACTGCATTCGGTGGCGTTAAAGGCCGTACCGAGCTGCCCGGCTACGTCGAACGTTACCTGCACGGCCAGATCGAGCTGGACAGCATGGTCACCCACACCATGCCGCTGGAAGACATCAACCGCGCCTTCGACCTGATGCATGCGGGCGAAAGTATCCGCTCCGTGATCATTTTCTAAGGGTTGCTGTATGAAATTGCTTGAAAGCATCAAGGAATCCGGTGGGTTTCTGAACCGNNTTACACGCATGCGTCATCCGCTTGCAACTGCGGCATGACGTTCTCCGTCTACCTGCCGCCGCAGGCTGCCGGGGGCAAGGTTCCGGCCTTGTATTGGCTTTCCGGCCTGACCTGCACCGACGACAATTTCCGCGTCAAAGCAGGTGCTCAACGTTACGCCGCCGAACACGGCATTGCCTTGGTCATCCCCGACACCAGCCCGCGTGGCATTGATGTGCCGGATATGCCGGAACGTTACGACCTTGGTCAGGGTGCCGGTTTCTACGTCAACGCCACCCAGGAGCCATGGTCAACGCATTACCACATGTATGACTATGTGGTTGCCGAACTGCCTGCCTTGGTGGAAAAGTACCTACCGCTGATTCCCGGCCTGCGCGCCATCAGTGGGCATTCCATGGGCGGGCATGGCGCCTTGGTCTGTGCGCTGAAAAACCCAGGCATGTACCGCTCGGTTTCCGCATTCGCCCCTATTTGCCATCCGATGGAATGTGGCTGGGGGCAAGGCTGTTTTTCCGCCTATCTGGGCGAAGACAAATCCCAGTGGGAAGCCTATGATGCCACCTGCCTGATCAAGGCGGGTGCCGCCATGCCGGAAATTCTGGTTGATCAGGGTACAGCCGACGAGTTTCTTGACGCAGGCCAATTGCTGCCGGAAAGTCTGGTGGAAGCTTGCCATCAGGCCGATGTCCCACTCAGCCTGCATTTGCAGGAGGGTTACGATCACAGCTACCATTTTATCGCCACTTTTATTGGCGAACACATCGCCTGGCACGCCAAAGCCCTGCACGCAGGCTAGGCAAATTTTCCTCTCAGGAAATCCCGGCGTGAGCAAGCGTTTCCCCTTCCGGGTGGCGGCGGTACTGCTTCGGGTTTGGCCGCCTGCATCCGTGCGTCCATGAGCGCAAGCACCACATGTTGGGCGGTCAGCACGGCTGCTGCCTGGTCTTCAAACTGCAACACCGGTGAAAACAACGAGCAGGNTGTAAAGTCTCCCACCGCGGGCGCATGATTGGGGCAAAACTCATAGTCTCCAGCAGGCAACTCCAGCACTAATGCATCCACCACAACACCCTCCTGTTCCGCAGAAGGCAAACACACCAGATTCATAAACCACGGGCTGATCAATACGCCCAACAAACCATGCTCAAACGGCTGAAACCCAACCGCTTCGACCCACAAACGCGGGTTCAGAATCGGCACATCCTGCATCCGCGTGCTTTGCACCTCGCGGAAATGCGCTTCCAGTGCAGCAATGCGTGGGTCAGGCAGCATNNCCTGCACGACCATGAACTGCTGCTTGTCGCCATCGCATTCCGGGCAACGCCAGTGATCCGGCAAGGCGGCGAATGGCGTCCCGGCAGGGATCTGCCAGTAGTCATCCCCTGCCGCCGGATCATAAACATGCCAGCAGATTTTGCATTCCATGCGCGCATCCGCCGGAATCCGGTCAGCGTGGCCGAGGTAGGAGCCCTCAAATGTATCCAGCAGCCTACTCATTGCAGCGCCTCACGGATTTCACGCAAACGTCCGGCGCTGTCTTCCAAATCTTCCGGCGAAGCGCAGGCAACCAGCGGAACTTCCACCACTTCCAGCGTATTCAGGATCAGCGTGTCGGTGGAATTGAAATATTGCACCCACCAAACATCCTCGACATTGCTGGCGGTAATCCGGCAATTGCCATAGCCGCGCGACAGGATGGCGGTTTTCCCCATGCCAAGCTGCCGGTTCAGCAAACCAAGATCGTCTTCCGTCAATGGCAACAAGGTCAGATTAAGCACATGGCCGAAATTCTGCTGATGCACTTGCTCCTGCAATTCGGCCAACAGCCATGGGGCATTGATGACGGTTTCCGGCAGGCTGGCCGCCTCTGGCATGGGCACATCCATCAAGGCATCGTCAAACGTGCTTTCACGCACCCGTTGCGGAATCATGCCTACTTCCAGCGTTTCGCTGTGGCAGGTTTTATCCACGCCCAGCACACGGTGCCACCATACGCCGGGCAGGCTGCATTCCTGGATTTCAATATGCCCGCCACCGCCGCTATCGAACAGGACACTGACTTCACCTTCCGCTAGGATTTGCGCCAGCAATTTCTTGTCGGCGGCGGCCACATCTTCCAGCGGCAGGAAACGTTCCGTACCCGCGCCACCCGCCACGCGCCGATCCAGCAACTCCTGCAATTGCTGCAACANGAGTACACATGGGGGTGGGCGTAAATCCTCACTTTCCGGCAGCACGGCCTGATGGAAGACATGCATGTCCTTGGGCATGGGGAGGTAGTCCAGCGCTTCGCTTTCAGCAGGCTGGGAACCCACCCCGATGACAGGAATGCCCAGTAAATGCATAGTGCTCATTTCACACGTTCCTCAATAGCAACTCGCCGACATCTGCGCGCCAATGATGGGGATGCCGAAGCCGGGCGCTTTGGCAGGCGAAGGGGCGTTCAACAAAGAATTGATTTTGCTCAGGTAGACATCCCAATCACGCATCCGCGCAATATGGCCGGNGTATTCGCCATGACGGAAAAACAGCAAGACTGGCCATTCGCTGATGCCATATTTCGCCGCCAGTGTTTTGGCAAACTCCATATCCGCCACCGATGCGCGTAGACGGCCTTGGAAAATTTTCATGAATTCCGGCAATACAATCGCCACATCCAGGGTTTCTGGGTAATGCTGGGGTTGGCCGCCAAAAAANNCGACGCTGTTTTTCAGCGGTTTGGCGAATGCCATCAGGCTATCCTGCCCAGTCAGCAGGGGGTAGCCAAGATCAGTGGTCAAACGGTCAAGCAGATTGCTCATTTGGGGGTCCTCAAATGTTCCGGTAATTGCGGTTCACGCTCAATCAGGTCTGCGAAAAAATGTTCAAAGCCCTGTCCCTCGCGGATGGCTGCCAATGCCTGCAACGCTTGCAGGATTTGCCCTGCACGTTCGGCTGGCAGGTGTTCGCGCGCCGCACCCTTATAGACTAGCACCCAATCGCCCTCCCTGAGATCACCTAACAGAGAAATATCGACAATTTCCTGGTGCTCTTTTTCGCCACATAGCGCTACCCGGTCATCAATCGCCCTAATCTGCATGGGAATGCCGATACACATCAGCCTACCAACCGGGTTAAGAAGCGTTCGTCACCAATACGGCAGGCATCGCTTTCAGTGGGGCGATTGGCTTCGTAATCGTGGATATGCAAGGCGCTGTGGCCGGACTGATCCGTAGCCAACGGTTCTGTACGCGGTGATGCGTGCACGCCCAGCCTGCCCAGCCAATCGAGCGCGGCCTGGATCGCAGGTTCGATCTGCGCTTTCACTGCCGGGCGCAGGCTACCGCCGAAATCGTCCAATTCCACCGGCTGTACGCCGACCAGCAGCAGGTGTTTGGGGTAACGATCCAGCAATTGCGCCATCGCCAGCACTTCCTGGAAGCCCGTCTGGTGCAGGCTCATCTNTTTCGCCCCCATGAAACTGGGCACGTCAGCGTCTTCCACCAGCTTGAGCGTGCCGGGTTCCANGCCGTAATCAATGGCATCGAACACCAGCAGGATGTCAGCCTCCTCGACGTGCTGCACCAAGTAAATGCCTTGGGTGCCACCATCCAGCAACTGCACATTGGGCGGGAAGCGGTAGTGCGTGTGCAGGTGTTCGACCGTGCGCACGCCAAAACCCTCATCCGCCCACAGCAGGTTGCCGATACCCAGAACCAAGACCCTAGGCGTGCTCATGGNGCGGTCATCCTTGAACATGCGCCAGCCGCTGATCATGGTGCTGACCAGGCTCTGGCGGGACATGATGTCTTCGCGGATCGCCACATACACATNGAATATGACAAACACGACGATGAACCACATGCCCAAGTGGTGCCAAGTATGCACATCCTGGCTTTGGCNCGAACAGCAGAATACCCAGCCGAAGAAAAAGTCGAACCAGCTGCCTTTTCCTGCCCCTTCGCTGTACAGCGCAAAGCCGGTGATGATCATGAACAAGCTGGTCAGCGTTGGCATCAGGAACATGCCAAGTTGCGCCAGCGGGTTGTGGCCGACGTACTTGTGCGGTTCTTTTTCCAGAAACAAGTACCAGCGCAATTCAAACCAGGCTTCTTTCCAGAAGGCCTTATTGAAAATCGGTAGGCGGAACAGCTGTTTGGCGTGGTGGTTGCCCACGAATGACCAATAGAAACGCGCCAGGAAACCGATGGCGAACACAAATGCCGCCGAAAAATGGGCGAAACGGATATAACCCATCAGGAAATTGGCGCTCGCCTCGCCTGGCATGGTTGGCAGCGGGCTGCCGATCAGGTAGCCCGTCACCGCCAGAACGAGAATGGCGAAAGCATTGATCCAGTGCCACAAGCGCACTGGGGCTTCATAGACATAAACGGCTTGTTGCGTTGTCGCCATGACTCACCTCCCGCGTTTGACGCCCCAGACGGCACCCACTGCCAGCAGCAGGGCGACTGCCGCTACGGTGCCAAAGTGGACTGGGCTGGAGAAAAATGTTCCAACAATCCCCAACCGCCCAGGTTGGCGTGAAGCCGGGTGTGCCAGCACCTCATCCGCCAGCGGCAGGAGCGCAAGCAGGACAAGGCGGTTGCTGTTCGGTTTCAGCATGATGGTTCTCCTCCTTAGCGTATTTTGATGTTGGCCATTTCCTGGCCGTCCGGACTCATCACATGGGTGGAACACGCCAGGCACGGGTCGAAACTGTGCAGGGTGCGCAGGATTTCCAGCGGCTGGTCGGCCACTTCCACCTTGGTGTTCATCANGGAGGCTTCAAACGCGCCGATGTTGCCAGCCGGGTCGCGTGGCGAACCGTNTCCGGTGGTTGGCACCACGCACTGGTAGTTCTTGATCTTGCCTTGCTCAATGACAACCCAATGCCCCAGCGCGCCGCGCGGCGCTTCGGTGAAGCCCACGCCCTTGGCGGATTTCGGCCAGCTTGCCGGATCCCACTTGTCGATATTGGCGGTGGCAAGGTCGCCCGCCTTGATGTTGGCCATCAGTTTGTCTTGGAAGTAACGCATCTTGTGCGCCGCCCAGGAAGCCTCCAGCCCGCGCGCGGCGGTGCGGCNCANGGTGGAGAACAGCGCCTCCAGCGGCAGTTTGAGGACGGACAGCAGCCGCTCGGTTGGCTCCTTGAATTCCGGATTGCNCCTGCACATAACCGATGATGTAANCGCGCCAGTGGTGACTTCCATCGCATGGCCTTTCCAGCGCGGTGCCTTGATCCAGGAATATTTGGCGGCTTCGTCGAGGGATTCGATATTGGTGCGTGTGCCTTTGGTGTTGGCGCCTAAGGCGAAATTCGGTTCGGTGACGCCATCCCAGGGGTGCAGGCCTTTTTTNNCATCCGGGTACTGGTACCAGGAATGGGTGACGAATTCTTGGATTTCATCCGGGTTACGCAGGTCGACCGGATGGATTTCCTGCAATTTGCCGTTGATGATGGCACCATGCGGCAACAGCAGGTTGTTGGGGGAATAGTCGTTGGCCTTGTCGGGAATGTCGCCGTAAGACATGACCGAAGTGGACGACAAGCCGCCGCCATACAGCCAGCCCTTATAGAAGGAGGCAATCGCAATCAGGTCTGGGATGTAAACCTTGTCAATGAATTCAATCGTCTGATCGATAATGCTGGAAACCAAGTTCAAGCGCTCGATATTGACCGCGCCCACCGCGCCGGTATCGTGAACATTGATCGCGCAAGGCATACCACCAACCAGCCAGTTCGGATGCGGGTTTTTGCCGCCGTAGATGGTGTGGATCTTGACGATTTCCTTCTGGAAATCCAGCGCCTCCAGGTAGTGGGTCACCGCCATCAGGTTGGCTTCCGGCGGCAGCTTGTAGGCCGGGTTGCCCCAGTAGCCATTCATGAACGCCAACTGGCCGGATTCAACGAACTTCTTGATCCGGTTCTGCACATCACGGAAATACCCGGGTGAAGACTTCGGCCAGCTGGAAATGCTCTGCATCAGCTCGGAAGTCGCTTTCGGGTCAGCCTTCAGCGCCGACACCACATCCACCCAATCGAGCGCGTGCAGGTGGTAGAAATGCACCAGATGGTCATGCGCCTGCAAGGTCAGCTGCATGATGTTGCGGATGGAGTTGGCGTTTTCCGGAATCTGGATGCCCAGCGCGTCTTCCACCGCCCGCACGGAGGTCAGCGCGTGGGTGCCGGTGCAAACCCCGCATATCCGCTCAGTAAACGCCCAGGCGTCACGCGGGTCGCGGCCACGCAGGATCACTTCCAGCCCGCGCCACATGGTGCCGGTGGAAACGGCGTTGCGGATCATATTGTTGTCATCCAGGTTCACTTCGCAGCGCATGTGGCCTTCGATGCGCGTGACCGGGTCGACGACCACTCGGCGACCACTATTGTCCAGATTGAAACCGTTGGGTGTATTGATTGCGCCCATTATTGNGTCACCTCCCTTGTCTTTGCGTTGCGCATGTTTGACGGCGCTGATGGCGGCGTGTGCGGCGATGGCGGCACCCACCACGCCAGCCACACCCATGCCGACTTCATCGGCGTTGGCTTCGATGCCGAACTGTTTGATATTGGTCAGGCGGTTGTAGAAGCTGCCTTTGTCCCAAAAACCATCTTCGGAACAGCCAATACAGCCATGGCCAGATTGGATCGGGAATGANNCACGCCGCCATTCCAGCGNGGTGGTGGAGCAGGCGTTGTAGGTGGTCANGCCTTTGCAGCCGACTTTGTACAGGCAATAACCTTTGCGGGCGGATTCGTCATCCCACGCCTCCACAAACTGCCCAGCGTCGAAGTGCGGGCGGCGATAGCATTTGTCATGGATACGCTGGCCGTAGAACATTTTCGGGCGGCNCTGGCGGTCAAGCTCAGGAATACGGTCGAAGGTGAGCATATAAGCCACCACCCCGGTCATGACTTCCGCAATCGGCGGGCAACCCGGCACTTTGATGATCGGCTTGTCGGTAATGACTTTGTGCACCGGAGTGGCGCGGGTCGGGTTCGGCGCGGCGGCCTGCACGCAACCCCAGGAAGCGCAGGAGCCCCAGGAGATGATCGCTTTGCAATCCTTGGCGACGCGGCGCAGCTTTTCCACGAATGGCTTGCCGGACTGGATGCAGAACATGCCGTCCTCGTTGAGTGGCGGATTGCCCTCGACTGCGAGGATGTAATTGCCTTTGTATTTCTCAATGATCTCATCAAGGATGGCTTCCGCCTGATGCCCGGCGGACGCCATCAGCGTGTCGTCGTAATCCAGGGAAATCATCGACAGCACCACATCCTTGGCCAGCGGGTGCGCGGAACGGATAAAGGATTCCGAACAACAGGTGCATTCCAGCCCATGCAGCCACAAAACGGGCGTGCGCGGTTTGGTTTCCATGGCTTCGGCGATTTTGGGCGCAAATGCGCCNNCCAGCCCCAAGGCGGCGGCTGTCAAGCTGCAAAATTTCAGGAAGCTGCGACGGGTGATGCCCTGACGGCGCATCACCTCGTAAAAGGTTTCTAGTTCTGGCATGTGGCTCCTCCAACCAACGGT
The DNA here is from genome assembly GCA_013693955.1 of Candidatus Thiothrix singaporensis. Taxonomy (GTDB): domain Bacteria; phylum Pseudomonadota; class Gammaproteobacteria; order Thiotrichales; family Thiotrichaceae; genus Thiothrix; species Thiothrix singaporensis. The sequence goes on from CP059265.1 coordinate 1,263,762, forward strand.
TCGCTATTACCAGCAAGGTAATCCGTGTAATTAAAGCAAGCGTCGTGCCATTTTTTACATGATTGTTTTTAATGGTTTTATTTGTGATTTCTGGTGTGCGGGTGGAAAGTTCATTTGCAGTTGGTTGCTTGCGGGTGGCAACAGCATTGCCGTCCAGCAAACCCTGGCGGATGGATGGGTTGAAGGGTTATGGAATGCCCAGCAGCTTGTGCGTCTGTATGCTCAGTTTCCACTGTGGATGTTGCAAGCAATAGGCGACCGCCGCTTGCAGATGCCGTACCTGCTGCGGCGTCCAACGCCTGCAGGTAGAAATGCCGGAAAGCCAAGCCGGTGAACCGCTCCGGCGGTGCCAATGGCTGCGGGTAGACCAGTTTCAATTCATCGCCCTGCGTCGCTGTCAGCGGCGCAGCGGCCTTGGGGCTGACGCACAGCCAGTCGATGCCGGGTGGGACAGGCTGGGTGCCGTTGGTTTCCACCGCGATTTCGAAGCCGCGCGCATGCATGGCACCGGTCAGCGCGGCATCCAGTTGCAGCAACGGTTCGCCGCCGGTGAACACCACGAAGCGGTTGGTATCCTGTTGCGCCCCGCCTGCCACAGACGTTCGATCCGTTCCGCGAGTGCGTCGGCGCTGTGGAATTTGCCGCCGTTTTCCCCATTGATGCCGACGAAATCGGTATCGCAGAAATCGCACACGGCGGTGCGCCGGTCTTGCTCACGCCCCGACCACAGGTTGCAGCCCGCAAAGCGGCAGAACAGGGCAGGGCGGCCGTGTGGAAGCCTTCGCCTTGCAGGGTGTAAAGAGTTCCTTGACGGAGTAGGTCACACCGGCAGCCCCGGCTCGTGTTCGCCCCACGACAGCACCACGCCGCAGCCCGGCGTTTCGTACAAGTCGATGCGGTCAAGCTGCGGCAGGCCAGGGCTGGCCTGGGCGCGTATCCAGCGGGCGAGGCTGGGCGGGTCAGGCTCATCCAGCCCCGGCAGCTCGTTCAGGCAATGGTGGTNCAACTGCTGGTACAGCGGGGTGAACAGCTGTTTCACATCGCCATAATCGACTGTCCAGCCCATGACCGCATCCAGCGGCGAGGTCAGGTGCAGGCGCAGCAGGTAGCTGTGCCCGTGCAGGCGGCGCGCCCCGGCGTCGGGGTGGCGCGTTCCGTGCAAGGCGCTTTCAAAACGCTGGTCTTTCCAGATGCGGTAACGTTGGCCGTCGTAGTGGCAGCCAGCGGTGACAGTTTCGTACACGCTCACCCAGGACAACGCGTCCAGCTCTGGTTTGAGGCGCGCCCACAGCCAAGCGGCCAGCATTTCACTGGTGGGGTTTTCCAACCCTGGAATGTCGTTCAGGCAGTGGTGGTGAAGCTGCGCATGCAGGGGAGNCCAGACGGCTTCCAGGCGGTCGAAATCCACTCCCATGTCCTGCGCCTGCACATTTTGGTTGGCGTGCAGGATGACTTCAAAGCCGTGGCCGTGCATGCGCCCGCACTGATGCCCCGACGGCACCTGCGGCAGGCGGTGGGCGGCCTCGAAGCGGAAACGCCGCCAGATATGGGCGTTGTCCTGCAAATCCAGGTCAGCGCCCTGATGGCGGGTGCTTTGCACGCCGACGGAAGCGACACCGGGCAACGCCATGCGGGCGCGCACCCAACNGGCCAAGTTTTCATCCGTCGGCATTGGCAGGAACTGGTTGAGGTCGTTGTAATCCAGCGGCGCGACGCATTCGCCCAACTGGCGGCGCAGGGCTTCCACGGATGCGGCGTTTTGCACGCGCATTTTGGCGAGGAAGCTGTGCCCGTGCAGACGGCGGGCGCAATGGCCAACCGGCAGCGGCGAGCCTTGCGGGTTTTCAATCCGGCAGGCGGCCTCGAACGGGGCGGCGGCGGTGTAAAACAGGGTTTCGTTCATGCCTGCACGCCGAACCTGGCCAACAGCGGGTCAGGCGCGCCAGCCTCCAGGAAGCCTTTCGCCCGCAACAGGCAGGAGTCGCATTGCCCGCACGGCTTGCCGTTTCCGTCCGGGTCATAGCAACTGCTGGTGAGGCTGTAATCCACCCCCAACGCCAGCCCCTGACGGATGATGTCGGCCTTGCTCAAGTGGATCAGTGGCGTGTGGATGCTGAGTGTGTGGCCTTCCACGCCGGTTTTGGTGGCGAGATTGGCCATGTTTTCGAAGGCGGCGATGAATTCCGGGCGGCAATCGGGGTAGCCGGAGTAATCAAGCGCATTGACGCCGATGAAAATGTGCTGCGCCTCCAGCACTTCCGCCCAACCGAGCGCAAAGGAAAGGAAGATGGTGTTGCGGGCTGGCACATAGGTCACAGGGATGCTGTGCTCCATGGTGGCGGCGTCCCGGCCTTTGGGCACTGCAATATCAGCGGTCAGCGCCGAGCCGCCGAAAGCGCGCAGGTTGATGTCGGCGATGACGTGTTCCTCGACCTGCATGGCCTGGGCGACCTGTCGGGCGGATTCCAGTTCGATGCTGTGGCGCTGGCCGTAGCGGAAGGACAGCGCGTAGGGGGCGAAGCCTTGCGCTTTGGCGATGGCAAGGACGGTGGTGGAGTCCAGCCCGCCACTGAGCAGGATGACGGCCTTGTTCATGAAGCGTTGAAGGTCAGGTCGACCATGAGCGGGTCAGNGAGGTTTTCGAACGCGCCTTGCACGTCTTCCGGCGTGACGCCCGCTGGCAGAGCCAGCCGCAGGTTGGCGTAAAACAGCAGTTCGCTGGACATCGGCGCGGCGCGCTGTTCGCTTTCCAGTTCCTCGATATTGATGTTGAGGGCGGCCAACTGGCGGGTGATGTCGTGGATGATGCCGGGGCGGTCGTGGCNCAGCAGCTCCAGCGTCAGCGGCGTGCGGGATTCCTGGGGTTCCGCTTCGCTTTGCTGCGCCAGGATGCGCAGGCCGTCGGTTTGCAGCGCGTCGAGCGCCTGCAGCAATGCGCCAAGCTGTTCTTCAGCGATGACGACGTGTGCCAGCCCGGCGAATTGTCCGGCCAGACGCACCATGCGGCTTTCCTGCCAGTTGCCATGATGCGCTTTGACCGCCTCGGAAATGGATTTGACCAGCCCGGCGCGGTCAGNGCCGAGGACAGTCAGTACCAGTGATGTTTGCATGGGACGCCTTTTCAGTATGGGTGGATTGCCGAAAGTATAATACATCTGCGTATTTCGGGAAAAACACACGGCTTATCCGCCACCTTACCCAGATGTCTAATATGAACTACATATCAATCTTAGTGCCTGGGAAAAATGTCAGTAAAAAATACAGAAATTAAAAGGCTGGATAATTTTTCTTCATTGGTTGAGAATTGTCAAACCTTTGCTTTTTAGTTAATGGATATACTTTTATACTGTTCAAATTATCTTCATTTGGGTAGGTATTTTTCTTAAAAATAGGGATTCTGATATATGGGCAACAACAGTGCTTTTTTATGCAGCGCTTGAATGATCACATTCAATACCTTAGCCGGGTCACCAAGACATTGGCGGACAAGGATGATTTTCATGGGACGGACTGCCATTCCTGCAAGCTAGGCAAATGGATAGACAGTAGTGGCAGGGAGGATGTTGTCGCCCATGCGCCGCATGCTGAGGGTTTGTTTGAACGGTTGGTTGAACGCCATGAATACTTCCATTCGGTCAGCAATGAGGTGTTGGCCAAACATCAGGTGGGCGATACGGTCAACTGCTATCGCGCCATGACGGAAATGCACAAGGTGTCTGGCCAACTGGTCAGCCTGCTGTTGGATATTGACCGTAAGGTCAAGGTGGCGGCCTGATTTTTTACCGAATAATGCGCGCCAGATCAATGTGCGGTACAAACCATGCAAGGGTCAAACGAACGCACGATATGCTGCACACTGACCGGCTCGCTTTCACCAGAACGGACAGGCGCATTCACCAGCGCCTGCTCCAACGCACCGGGTGTGCCGGTGCGGTCACGCGGGGAAAAGTTCCAGCTGGTCGGTGCAATGATCTGGTAGTTGAGGATGTATTGGTTGCGCACGGTTACCCAATGCCCCAGGCTGCCGCGCGCAGCCTCCACCAGCCCAGCACCGCTGGCGTCCGCTGGTATCCTGGCTGGTTGATAAAACCGTTCGCCAGGCTGGATGCTTCTAATCCAGCTTTCCATCTGCGGCACAACCAGAGCCAGCTCCAGTAAACGGGCAACCACCCGGTTTTGCACATTGCCGCCGGACTGGGCAACGAGAGTGCGGATCAGTGGATGCCCGTCCACCATCTGCCGCGCCAGTGCACCGGTTTCGGCAACCTGCCCGGCTAGGCGCGGTGCCTTGTTCCAGCTATAGGCCACTTTGTCATAATCGGGCAGCGTCACCCCCGNGCTGGGGTGCTGCGGTTCGGTGCCGCCATTCATCCAGCTGGCATACAAATCTTCGCGGATTTCCCCAAAAGGGATGGCCTGCACACGGCCTGTGTCCGGCTGCCATACGCCTTGCGCAAACAGGTGCGCACCCTCATTCCCTACCTGCCGGTAGGCACCGTAGCTCATAAAGCGGTCAGTCGCCCGCCCCAGCTTGTCGAGTTCCAGCTTACGGGCAAGGTGCAGGAAATGGCGGAAATCACTACCAACCGGATCGCCATTGTCCAGCCAGTTTTCCAATGCGGCGATGGAACCGAGCGCCCCCACAGTTTCCAACTCATCGCCAAACAGCGTGGTTTCCAGGAAACGGCGGAACTGCTGCACAATCGTTAACAAGCGGATTTTCTCACCGCTATCAACGCCCTTGTTCACCCCGCCGGGTTGCAGGTTGAGGGTATGCGGCCAATGCCCGCCCAGCGTGCCCATCAGGTGCATGAAGGCGGCGCGGGCTGGCAGGGCTTCACGTGCCGCCGTCCCTTTGAAGGCGGTGAAGCGGTTGGCGGCAGCGGCATGCCNAGTGTTCCCCGCATAGATCTTGCGGGCGAAATCCGGCATGAAAAACAGGTAGAAATGCGTCAAATGGTCAGCAAGGTTTTCGCACGCCAACAGCAGGTTGAGGCAGTGTTGGCCGTTGGGTGGGGCAGTGACATCCGCCATATCAGCCAGCGCGTAGGCGGCGGCAACCGATTGTGAGACGGAACAAATGCCACAGATTCGCGGTGTGATGACCAAGGCGTCATCGGGCGTCTTGCCCTGCATGATCTGTTCAAAACCGCGGTAGAGCGGCGCGCGCACCCAGGCTTTGAGCACACGGCCACTTTCTATATTGAGTTGAACCTCAAGGTCGCCTTCGACACGGTTGAAGGGCCAAGAAGGGTTCTGCCCCTTACTTGCTGATCATCTGTTCGCATTCTGCGATCAGGTCATCCAGCACCTGGACGGCGGTTTTGGCTTCCGCCTTGATCTCTTTCAGAAAATCCAGCTCGCTCTTGCTGACTTCACCATCTTTTAAAACCAACTCCCGCAACAGGTCGACTTCCTTGATGCTGATATGCCCATCGCCCAGAACAAAGCCTTTGGCCACTTTACGCCATTCCGCCATAATCCATTCTCCTTCTTTAGTGTGTATTTAAACGGATGAAATTTAAGGACATTCCAAAAACAGGAAAGCCGTGCCTGATTATCCTGAAATCAGCCGGTTGAAACAATGTTTGGCAGGCGATGAAACCATTACGTTTTTTCACGCCCGGCTGCACAGTGATGTGGTCTGACTGTGAGTTTTCCCTGACCCGCTTGGGTGTCGCCGCTTTCGACAGCGAGGCCAGCGCCACGAACCACGCTTTCGGCATATCGGTCGGCAGGCCAATCGGAATCCCCGCAATGTTCGGCGTATGCAAGAATGGATGCCCCGGCTCCTCAAACTCCGGTGCGGTGCAGTTGATGCAGGCGTAACCAGCACGGGTGCAGGAACCTTGCCCGTTCCACAGCCGCAGGTTGCAATCGGCGTGCGCCTGCGTGCCCAGGCAACCCATATGCTCCATCATGCAGCCGAGATCGGACGGCTTTTCCGCACTGGCCTTGTATTCGTAATACTCATTGCGTGAGCAACCATGATGTGCCAAATGATCGCTGTAAAAACGCGGGCGGGCAAAATGATCGAGTTCATCCGCCTGCATTCCCTGCATCGCCAGCAGCAGCAGGGTTTCCGTCACCCAACCCGGATGTGTGGGGCAACCGGCAACATTGATTACCGGCAGCCCGGCTCTGCTACGATAATCCGCCCCCAAGGCTCCACCCGGCAGATGCCCGTCGTATTGCAGGCCGCAAGCATCCGTTGGGTTGCTTCCAGCAGCTGTCATGCCACCGAAAGCCGCGCATGTGCCAATCGCCAATGTGTATTGGGCTTGCACTGCCAGCCGTTGAATCCAGTGCAGCATGGCAGTATCAGTTCCCGCCAGCTTGTGGAATGCGCCGGTGCCATNTGAGCCACGCAGAATCGAGCCTTCCACACACAAGATATCCAGTACTTGCTCGCCTGTTACCAAGTGTTCCAGCAAGCTAATCACTTCTGCACCGCTGGCCTCGCTCAAGGATGGATGCCACAGGAATTCGATTCCGGCAGTCGCCAGCGTATCCAACACGTTGGGGCTTTCTGCGCACAACAACGACATGGTGCAACCGCCGCAGCCACCGGATTGTAGCCACAGCACATTCATACATTAGCCCCACTTTTTGGTAAACGCAGCGTAAACTCCGCCCCACCGTCCGCATGATTCCGCACCAGCAGCTTGCCACCATGATTGGCTGCAATCCCGTAGCTGATCGACAACCCCAGCCCGGTTCCCTGCCCGATCGGTTTGGTAGTGAAAAACGGGTCGAATACCCGCACCAGATTCTGCGGCACAATCCCNNTACCATTGTCATGCAAACTGAGTAACACTTCGCTAGTGGTTTGTACTACCGAAATCGACAGGCGCGGTTTGGATACCTGCTGCATCGCATCCAACGCATTCTGTACCAGATTGATAATGACCTGCTGGATTTGCCCCGGAATGCCTTCCACCAATAACACTTCAGGCAAATCGCCGTAGACAATATCGACTTCCAGACGGCTGCCTTTCACCACCCAACGTACCGAGGTTTCCAGCGTATGCAGCAGGTCGAAACGCACCATTTTGTCGGTCTGGCCGGAGGAAANACTACGCAGGTCACGCACAATATCGCTAACCCGTTCCGCACCTTCCAGAGTGCCGCCGACCAGAGAATCCAGATCCTGCAACAAATGATCGATGCGCAACTTTGCACGCATCGCCTGACATGTTTCCTCCGGCTGCCCGCTGTGGATGCATGCCAAATAATCACGAATACGTGTGCTATAACGCTGCATGGCATGCATATTGGCGTAGACGAAACTGATCGGGTTATTGAGCTCATGCGCCACCCCAGCCACCAGCCGCCCGAGTGCCGCCATTTTTTCGGAGTTAACCAGTTGCTGCTGGGTACGTTGCAGTTCCTGGTGCGCCTGATGCAGCGCGTCGAACGCCTTGCGCAACTCACCGACTGGGCGGCCAATCAACACCATGCCTTCGATACGCCCGCGCACGTCGATACGCGAAGTGCAGTTCATCGCCAGCGGCACTGGTTCGTGGATGCCCTTCAGGGTGATTTCACAATCATGGATGGCGCTTTCACGAATCTTCTGCTGGAAACCATCCACCAGCGGACGGCATTCCTCGGTAAACAGCGACTGAAATGGCTGGTTGAGCAACTCAGCGGAGGTTTTGCCGACAATCTGTTCCAGTGCGGCATTGACCCGTTGGATGCGCCCCTGGAAATCGGACACGATCAACACATCAGTCATGGCAACTTCAATGCTGGTGATGAATTGCTGGGCTTCTTCGAGTTCAGTGTTCTTGCGTTCGAGTTCGACCTGGTGATGCAACAGGTCGGTGTAGGTCTCATCCATCTTCTGGATGACCTCGATCCATGCCTGCTCCTGCGGTGCAGAGAGGCTGAAACTGTCGTCATCATTTATGGAAACAGATGATTTCACGGTGGCATTCCTATAGCCGATGGCACAGGCTTCCCTTAGCTAGAAAACCAGTTGTCCAGACGAAGGCCGGAAAAACATTCAAAATCAGAGATATTTCGCGTTACCAGGGTAAGCTCGTGAGAATGGGCGATGGCAGCAATCATCCCATCAGCAAATGCAGGCGTTTTTCCCATATTGGTCAAGCGGGCACGTTCCTCTGCATGCCAGATGGCCGCCGTCTGCGTATAAGCCAGCACCGGCAACCCGGAGTGCAGTAAATCCTGAAAATAATGTTCTAGCTGGGAACGTTTGTGCGAGATAGGCAAGCGCTGGCATCCAAACATCAACTCGTGCCAGACAATACTTGCGGTTGCGATGCTTGTGCAGTGTTGTTGTAGTTTATGCATTACCTGCTCGTCAGGTTTCAGCTTGGCGGGCTCTGACAAAATATTGGTGTCCAGCAGGTAAACCAGACTCAAAATACCACCTCACGCCCCGTTGAGCGGTCACGGACATTGGCAAAGAGGTCTTCCTCTTCAGAAAAATCCTCAGGCTTCATGTGCTGGCGAAACCGCTGGATAGCCTGCCAAATACCATTTTCCTGATTGGTCGGTTCTACTTCCCGCACTGAGATTTCAATCACTTTTCCGGCAAACAGCAGTTTGAGGGATTCCAGAAAATTTTCATTCAAGTCAGCCGGATTGAGTTTATACAGAGTATACATGGCTGATTCTCCTATCGTGCTGATCAGGAATAATCATAGCAATGTTCATTCCGCAATCCCATAACAGTCAGTTTATTGCGTAAACCCACCCGCGACAAACCCAGCTCTTCCGCCGCGCGGCTCTTGTTGCCGTGATGGCGACTGATTGCAGCACGGATGATGTGTGTTTCCAGCCATTCCACCTGGTCTTTGAGGGTTCCGGCCAAGTTGTCCAAGGGCGGCGTGAAACTGCCCTGTTTGGGGTGGAAACCATTGTGCTGCATCATGCCGCTGATATGCGGGCTGAATGTGGAGGCATCCAGCAAGCGCCCCTGAGCCATGACCAGCATGCGCTGCACTTCGTTATGCAGTTCACGCACGTTGCCAGNCCAATCGTAAGCTTGCAACGCCTGCATGGCCTCGCTGCTGAAACCTTCCACCAGCTTGCCCATGCGGTGGCTGTGCTGTTGCAGCAGCCAGCTGGCCAGTGGGGNGATGTCCATGCGGCGTTCACGCAGTGGCGGCAAGTCGATGGTCATGCCCGCCAGCCGGTAATACAAGTCTTCGCGGAAACGGCCTGCCTGCACTTCTTCAAACAAGTTGCGGTTGGTGGCGGCAATCACGCGCACATTGACATGGCGGCGCTGGCTGCCGCCAACCGGACGGAAGCTGCCATCCTGCAAGACCCGCAGCAGCTTGACCTGGAAAGCAGGGCTGGTTTCGCCGATTTCATCCAAAANAATGGCGCCTTCGTGCGCCTGCTCGAACAGGCCGGAGTGGTCGGCAACCGCGCCGGTGAACGCGCCGCGCTTGTGGCCGAACAGCTCGCTTTCCAGCAAGGCATCCGGCAGCGCGCCGCAATTTTCGATAATGAAAGGCTTGTCGGCGCGGCGGCTGTTGTAGTGCAGGGCACGGGCGAACAGTTCCTTGCCGGTGCCGGATTCGCCCGTCAGCAGCACTGACACATCGTGTGGGGCGACCTTTTCCACCAGTTGCAGGGCATGGTTGAGTGGGCTGTCTGGGGCGCGGACGATATTGTCGGTGCGGAAGGTTTGTTGCAAACGCTGGCGTTGTTGGCGGGCATGTTCCTGCAAACTGTGCGCACTGTACCGAAGTTCCAGCGAGAGCAGTTCGTTTTCGTGCTGAAGCTGATGCAGGTGGATGGCATTACGCACGGTCAGCAGCAGGTTGTCCGGGTGCCAGGGCTNTGAAATGTACTGGTAGATACCCGCCGCATTCACCCNCTGGATGATGTCTTCCGCATCGGTGTAGCCGGAGATGATCATGCGCACGATGTCAGGGTAATCACGGCGCACCCGGGTGAGGAATTCCACCCCGGTCATTTCCGGCATGCGTTGGTCGGCGAGAATGGCCTGCACTGGCTCGTGTTCCAGTAGCGCCAACGCGGTAGCGGCGCTGTAGGCCATGTGTACGTCGAATTCTTCGCTGAGTATCCGCGCCATGCTTTCGACGGAACGGATTTCGTCGTCTACCAGCAGAACTGCGGGGCGGGGCGTGTTCATCTGCCGCCGTTATGCGGAAAGTGAACTGCGCAGGCCTGCATCCTGGCTTCCAGCGCCTGCATGTGCTGCTCAACGATGCCTTTGCGTTGCTGTTGCAGCCAGGCCAACCAGCCTTCCATGCCTGCGCCGCTGGTGGCGGAAACGTGCAGGATTTGGATGTCCGGATTCACCCGGCGGGCGTATTCCTCACATTTGGCGACATCGAATTTGAGATAGGGCAGCAAATCGACCTTGTTGAGGATCATCAGGTCAGCAGCGTGGAACATGTCGGGGTATTTGATCGGTTTGTCTTCGCCCTCAGTGACGGAGAGGATCGCAACCTTGTGCGCTTCGCCCAGGTCGAAGGCCGCCGGGCACACCAGGTTGCCCACATTTTCGATGAACAGGATGCCGCCGTCTTCCAGGGGCAATGATTCCAGTGCATGGCCGACCATGTGCGCATCCAAATGGCAGCCTTTGCCGGTGTTGATTTGCAAGGCAGGCACGCCGGTTGCGCGGATGCGGTCAGCGTCGTTGCTGGTTTGCTGGTCGCCTTCCACCACCGCCATCGGCAACTTGCCCTGCAATCGGGTCAGGGTTTCTGTCAGCAGCGTGGTTTTGCCGGAGCCAGGGCTGGAAACAAGGTTAAGCGCGAGAATGGCATGTTGCGCAAAATACTGGCGGTTGCGCGCAGCGTATTGGTTGTTTTTGCCGAGAATGTCCTGCTCGATCTGCACCATGCGTGCTTGCGACATGCCCGGCGCATGGGCGCGGGCAGCGCCTTGCCCATAATCATGCGTATGCCCATCGTGCTGGTGATCATGGCCGTGGTCGTGTGGATGTGCGTGGTCATGATGGTGATGATGTTGCCCTTGAATCGCTGCGTGGGTGTGGGGTTGAACCTGACCTTCGATTTTCAGCTCACCTTCACCGCAGCCACATACCGTACACATTACTCTACCTCCAGTTCCTTGATCCGCATTTCTTCCCCGCGCGTGACCTGCAACTGATAACTGCCGCAGTGGGGGCAGGCATCGTAGCGCTGCTTCACTGTCACGGTTTGTGCGCAATTCAGACACCACGCTTCGGCGGGGACTTCGATAATTTCCAGTGTAGCGCCATCCGCCAGTGTGTTGCGTGCCACTACGTCAAAACAGAAGCGCATCGCTTCGACTTCCACCCCGGACATGGTGCCGATTTCCAGCCACACGGTTTTGACCTTGTGGAACTGCTGGCGGCGGGATTCGTCTTCCAGCACTTGCAGCACGCCTTCGCACAGGGACATTTCATGCATCGGGGATAATCTCCAGTTGATAGTCCACGCACGGGTCGAGGGCGGTAATCAGTGTGCAGGCCTGGGCGCGCAACTCTTCTTCCGTCCGCGCAAACAGGCTGCCCAACATGTGATGCAGTGAGCCGCGCGGGTGAAAGTTCCATTCGGTCGGCGCCACAATCTGGTAGGTCTGGATCAGGCCGTTTTGCTGGGTGACCCGGTGAACCAGCAGGCCACGGGCGGTGTGTAAAATGGCGATTCCTTTACCCGCCGTCCCCTTTGGTTCGGCATTTTCCAAGCAGACCAGCGTATCCAGGACACGCGCCATCAAGCGCGTCATCAGGCCGCTGCCGTAACGTTCACGCCATACGCGCAAGGCCGGGTTTTCCCATTGCCGGGTGAGGCTGGAGGTTTCGCAGGGGAGGCCGCCAACATCCGGTTCGGCGCAGAAGCATTCCGCCCCTGTTGAGGTCAGTTTTTCGTCCCACCAGCGGATGGCGAATTCTGGCAGGGGATGCAGGGCGATCCTGCCAACCGGCTCCCAATCGTAACGGCACAACCTGGACATCAGGTTGCCGATTTTGCCGCGAATGGAAAGTTTCTTTGCATCCCCGCGGGCGCAGTAATCCAGCCAGCGTTGTATTGGCAACCCCAGCAGACGGGTCTCACACCATTGGCGGATTTCGTCCGTTACCGTTTCAGGCGTTTCCGCACGCAACAGTTCGCGCTTGAGTTTGAACAGGGATTGCAGTTCTGTGGCGGCCATCGGCTCACACCCCAGAACGGTAGNCCAGTCTTGGGAAAGGCGTAATAGGTGTTCAAACAGGGTCTCGGTTCTGACCTGAAAAGCGCGCTGTAGCTCAGTTGCAGGGGATGGCACTTGGCCTGATGCCTGTTCGCAAGCGCGGGCGGAGGCGACCTCCTGCGCAGTGCCACACAGGGTGAACAACATGCCCACCAGTTCAGGGGCTGCCGCCACCGGTTTTCCGGTAAAGAAATGGGGGTNGAGGCGCAAGCGGCTGGAGCGGATATTCACCGCCGTCACTTTCCCTTGCCGCCAGTGCAGGCGAATGTGCAGTTGTCCTGTCAGCTGTTCTGGGGTCATGGAAACCTTGTTGCCACCGGAAAATGTATTGCCTTACTGTAGCAAGCTTTAGGCCATGAGTTAAAGGGCGTGCCGTTGTCGCCCGGCTGATCGCTTCAGTGCAACAGGTTTTCCAGGGTGCTCAGGCGCTGTTCCAACTCGGCGATGCGGGCTTCCAGGTGGGCGCAGCAATCCTGCTGGCGGTTGGCGCTGGCGCTCGGCGTGGTTGGATGGGAGGCCGGTTCTTCCTGCAAATCTTCCCGTTTTTCCGTGCCCAATGTGTGGAAATAGCGGTCTTCACGGCGGCCTGAGCCTGCAGGCAGGCGGATGGCCAGCGGGTTGTCGGCGCTGATCCAGGCGTCAAGGATGCGCTGGATTTCATCCGTGCTGGCAAAATCCGCCATGCGTTCGGTACGGGTTTTGATTTCGTTGAGGGTTTGCGGGCGGCGCAGCAGCAGGACTGCAAGCACGGCCTGCTGTTTTGGGTTCAGGTTAAGGCGGCGGCTGGCCTTGTGTTCCACCCGTTGGGCGCGCTCGCTGTTCTGGATGATACCAGCCGTCTTCCACCAGAGTTTTGGCGATATGGCTGACCTTGCCCTCGTTCAGGTTCATGATCGGTTCACGGCTGCTTTTCTGGTTGCAGGCCTGCATCAGGGCGTTGAGGGTCAGCGGGTAGTTGTTGGGCGTGGTGAGCTGCTTTTCCAGCAGGCAGCCGAGGATGCGGATTTCTTCGGCGCTGAATGGCGGTTTCTGCACGTCTTCGTCAAACATGGTTTAGCCCTTGTCGTCGTTTGGTTTAGGTCGTCTGGCTGGGGTTCCAGTGTGAAAGGTTGGCAACCGGGTCTGTCTCCCAGCGTGGCGGTGGGGGCAAGTGCAGGTTGGCCTGCAAAATGCGGAGGTAAGCGGCGCGGGAAATGTTTTCCGCGCCCATGCTCAACAGGTGCGGGTTTTCGATCTGGCAGTCGATCAGCTTGAAGCCCCAGTGCTGCACGTGCCAGGCCAGCGCCACCATGGCGATTTTGGAGGTGTCCGGTTCGCGGCTGAACATGGATTCACCGCTGAAGACGCCGCCGGTCGCCACGCCGTACAGGCCTCCGACCAGTTCGCCCGCCGGGTTCCACACTTCCACCGAATGGGCGATGTCCGCCGCATGCAACCGGCAATAGGCGGTGTGCATTTCGTGGGTGATCCAGGTTTCGGCGGTGTAGGCGCGCGGCGCGGCGCAGGCGTCGACCACTTCGGCGAAACAGGTGTCGAAGGTGATGCGGTAGCCTTTGTTGCGCAACGATTTGCGCAGGCTGCGGGTGATGCGGATCTTGTGCGGAAACAGCACCGTGCGCGGGTCGGGCGACCACCAGTAGATCGGCTCACGGGGCCNAAACCAGGGGAACACGCCGACCCGATAGGCATTTTGCAGGCGTTTCATGCTCAGATCCCCGCCCACCGCCAGCAGGCCGTTGGGCTCTTCCCACGCCAGTTCAACCGGCGGAAAGGGCTCGTCCGGCCAGTCGGCGTTGAGCAGCGTCAAACTGAGGGAGCGTGGTAACAATCAGCGCCCCGCTATTTGGCTTTGGCCAATTGATCGAGGTATTTNTTCGGCGTCCAACGCCGCCATGCAGCCAGTTCCTGCTGACGTGATCGCCTGACGGTAAACATGATCCATCACATCACCGGCGGCGAAGATGCCCTCCACGCTGGTTTGGGTGGCGTTGCCGTTGGAACCACCCTGCACCTTAAGGTAGCCGCCTTCCATTTCCAACTGGCCGGTAAACAGGTCGGTGTTCGGCTTATGGCCGATAGCGACAAACACGCCCATCAGCGGGATGTCCTGGGTTTCGCCGGTCTGGACGTGTTTGACGCGCATGCCGGTGACGCCGGTGTTGTCACCCAGCACTTCATCCAGCACATGGTTCCACATCAGTTTGACCTTGCCTTCTGCGGCTTTTTCGAACAGGTGTTTTTGCAGGATTTNTTCCGAACGCAATTCATCGCGGCGGTGCACCAGCACCACTTCGGAAGCAATATTGGCCAGATACAAGGCTTCTTCCACGGCGGTGTTGCCGCCACCGATCACCGCGACTTTCTGGTTGCGGTAGAAAANACCGTCGCAAGTGGCGCAGGCGGAGACACCCTTGCCCTTGAACTTCTCTTCGGACTCCAGCCCCAAATACATGGCAGATGCGCCAGTGGAGATAATCAACGCGTCGCAGGTGTAGACGCCGCTGTCGCCGTTCAGCGTAAATGGACGGGTTTGCAGGTCTACGCTATTTATGTGGTCGAAAATGATTTCGGTGTCGAAACGTTCCGCGTGTTTTTGCATGCGTTCCATCAGTTGCGGCCCATNCACCCCGGCGTCATCACCCGGCCAATTGTCCACTTCGGTTGTGGTCATTAGCTGGCCACCCTGTTGCAGGCCAGTGATCAGCACGGGGTTGAGGTTGGCGCGGGCGGCGTAGACCGCAGCGGTGTAACCTGCCGNGCCGGAGCCAAGGATGAGTAAGCGGCAATGTTTCGTCGTGTTCATGTATAATTCTCCTTACGTCACGGGGAAGCGTAGCACCCCGCTCATTCCGAATCGGGTAATGCTATGTGACATGCAGCCGGGTAAAGTAGTAATCGGAAAAACAGTCTTTATAATATCGGGATTAAACAGACAGGGATATTGGTTTGGCTAAGGTTATTCTCAATCAGAAAAAGCGCCTGGGTTTGCAACAGGCCAGCGTCATCATCTTTCTCGGCATTGCTGCGGTCATCATGCTGGCGCTGCTTTCCTACAGCGAGCTTGATCCGGGCGTTNNCCACCCCAACAGCGACCCTATCGGGCGATGTGCAAATATGGCGGGCTGTAAAGGTGCTTGGTTGGCGGATTTTCTGATCGGCCTGCTGGGCTATCTGGCATATCTGCTGCCGATCGTGCTGGTGGTGATGGGGCTGACGGCGTTCCGGATNGGGCCTTACATGAAAAACCCCAATAACCCGGTGGGTGGCATCAATGACGTGATCACCAGCGTCGGGGCGTTGTTCACCCTGCTGTCAGGGGCAGGGCTGGCACATCTGCTGTTTGAGCCGTATCCGCACGGCATTGGCGGCGGCATGTTGGGGCAAACAGTCGGTAATTTCTTTACCCGCACCTTCCTGGGGTATTTCGGCTCGGTGGTGTTTTTGCTTTCCCTGTTTCTCGGCAGCATCACGGTGGTNGGGGATATTTCCTGGGCGCAAGTGACGGAAAAGGTTGGCGACTGGATGCTGAAGCTGTTCGACAAGTTACAGGCCACGCAAAGCAATAGCGGTCAGGAACCGATGGCGGAAGGGAAGCCTGGTGGGGTTTTCGGGCGCTTTTCGGATGTCCTTAATCGGGGTTTGCAAGGCGGCGGCGGGGCGTTGGGCAAGGCGGGTGAATGGGTGAACAAAACCGTCGGGGAACGGCTGACGGATAAGACGCCGGAGCCGGAATTGGGTAGGGGCGTCGACCTGACTGATTTGCATGCCCCAGACCGCCAGGAGCCAAGGTTGGATTTGCCGGATTTTTCTGCCATGCACCAGGACAGACAGGAAGCATCTGCAAAAACCAGCGCTTCAGCTGACAGCGGCGAGCGGACGAGTGATGTTGCGGANGGTGCCGGGGTTCGTGACCTCGCCAAGGAGTTACGCCCCAAAGCGGGTAAGAAAGGTGGTCACTTGCGCTTGCTGCCGCCTCTGAGCATGCTGAATCCACCGCCACGGGAACGCGCCACCCAGTCCAAGGAACGCCTCAACGAACTGGCGGACAAGCTGGTGGAGGCGTTGGGGCATTATGGCGTCCCTGATGTCAAGGTGGTCGCACGGGATCCGCCTGTCATCACCCGGTTTGAACTGGAGCTGCCGGATGGCACCAAGGCTTCCAAAATTTCCGGGCTTGCCTCCGATCTGGCACGCAACATGTGCGTGGCCAGCGTGCGGGTGGTGGAGGTGATTCCAGGTCGGCCNACCATCGGCATCGAAATCCCCAATGACCGCCGGGATGTGGTGACGATCAGCGAAATGCTGGCGGCTCCGGTTTACAAGAAAAGNCCATTCCCCCTGACGCTGGTGCTGGGTAAGGACATAGCAGGCAACCCGGTGGTCGCTGACCTCGGGCGGATGCCGCACCTGCTGGTGGCGGGCACCACCGGCTCCGGCAAGTCAGTGTTCGTCAATGCGGTGCTGATGAGCCTGCTGTACAAAGCCACGCCGGAAGACGTGCGCATGATCATGATTGACCCGAAAATGCTGGAGTTGAGCAGTTACGAGGATATTCCGCACCTGCTCGCGCCGGTCGTGACCGACATGAAGCACGCCGCCAACGCCTTGCGCTGGTGTGTGGCGGAAATGGAGCGGCGCTACTTGCTGATGTCCAAGCTGAAGGTGCGCAATATCGCCGGTTTCAATGANAAAATCCGCGAGGCGCAGGAGCGCGGTGATGTGATCATGGATCCGCTGTTCGATCCGCTGACGGCGGTGGATGGCCATCCGCAACCGCTTAAGCCATTGCCTTACATTGTGGTGATCGTGGATGAGTTCGCCGACATGATGATGGTGGTCGGCAAGAAGGTGGAGGAATTGATCGCCCGGCTGGCGCAGAAGGCGCGCGCTTCCGGCATCCACCTGATTCTGGCGACCCAACGGCCGTCGGTGGATGTCATCACTGGCCTGATCAAGGCCAATATTCCAACCCGGATTGCTTTCCAGGTTTCCACCAAGATAGACTCGCGCACCATTCTCGACCAAGGTGGGGCGGAGCAGTTGCTCGGTTATGGCGATATGTTATACATGCCGCCCGGCACCTCCCTGCCGTTAAGGGTGCATGGCGCGCTGGTGACAGACCGCGAAGTCGAGGATGTGGCCAACCACCTGAGGGAACACGGGGAACCTGACTACATTGAGGATGTCTTAGCGGATACAACGTCTCCATCCGACGCCATACCGGGGCTGGAGCCGTTGGCCGAACGGGAAGGCGAGTCAGACCCGCTGTTTGATGAAGCAGTGGCAGTCGTCACCGAATCCCGGCGCGCATCAATCTCTTATCTGCAACGTCGTCTCAAGGTTGGTTATAACCGGGCGGCACGGATGATAGAAGACATGGAAAGCGCAGGCGTGGTCAGCCCGGTGTTGAGCAATGGCACGCGTGAGGTGCTGGCGTCGCCCCCGCCTGCGCGCGATTGAAACAGGATTCAGAGGTTAATTGATGAAAACAATGTTTGCGAAAATGCTGGCGGTCATGTTGGCGGCTGGTTTGATGACCAGTTCCGCATGGGCGGGCGGACGTGAAAACCTGAGTAATTTTTTCACCCAGGTTGACACCATGCAAGCGGCTTTCAGCCAGCAAGTGCTGGATGACAAAGGGGCGTTGCGCCAGTCATCCAGCGGCAACGTGTTCCTGTCGCGGCTCGGCAAGTTCCGTTGGGAATACGCCGCACCCGACAAGCACGAAATCGTCGCTGATGGCAAAAATGTCTGGGTGTACGATGTGGAGCTTGACCAAGTGACGGTCAAACCGATGGACAAGGCGCTGTCTTCCGCCCCGGTTGCCATGCTGTTGCAGAAGCAGCCGGTCGAAAAGCAATTCGACGTGCAGGACATGGAAGCGGATAACAGCACGCTGGAATGGTTCCGCCTGACGCCGAAAAAGCAGGACTCCGATTTCACCACCATGGATCTGGGCGTCAGCAACAATGGGATTGAGGAAATGATCCTGGGCGATAAGTTTGGTCAGCAGACTTATATCAAGTTCCAGGGCATGCGCACCAACGTCAATCTCGACAGCAAGCTTTTCAGCTTCACCCCGCCCAAGGGCGTGGATGTGGTTGGCAAACCTTCCTGAGCGATGGGGATTCACACTTTCCCCTCATCCCCAACCCTTCCCCGCAGGTGGGGAAGGGAGCTTTGCTCCGCTGGCTGAACGGATGCGCCCGGCTACTCTGGACGAGTACGCTGGACAGCTTCACCTCCTCGCGCCCGGCAAACCGCTGCGGCGCGCCATTGAAGAATCCCGGCCGCATTCGATGTTGTTCTGGGCCGCCCGGAACCGGCAAGACTACGCTGGCGCGGCTGATTACCCATTACTGGAGTGCTGAATTCCTCACCTTGTCAGCCGTTTTGGCGGGAGTGAAGGAAATCCGCGCCGCCGTCGAAGTCGCCCGTCAGAACCGTGAGCAATTCGGACGCAAGACTGTACTGTTCGTGGATGAAGTCCACCGTTTCAACAAAGCGCAGCAGGATGCGTTTTTACCGCATATCGAGGATGGAACGCTGCTGTTCATTGGCGCGACCACCGAAAACCCTTCATTTGAACTGAACAATGCCTTGTTGTCGCGGGTGCGCACTTATGTGCTGCGTTCATTGACGCAGGCGGATGTCAAGGCGGTGCTGCAACGCGCTTTGCAGGATGTGGACAATGGCCTGGGGAAATGCGCCTACAGGCAGGCGATGCCGTGCTGGATACGCTGGCGGCGGCGGCTGACGGCGATGCGCGGCGGGCGCTCAACTGGCTGGAGATCGCTGCGGATCTGGCGGAAGAAACGCCAAGCGGCCACAAATTACGGAAGCTACGGTCAGGGAAGTGGCGACGGAGTCCCTGCGCCGCTTTGATAAAGGTGGCGATCTGTTTTATGAGCAGATTTCCGCCTTGCACAAGTCGGTGCGCGGCACTGATCCGGATGCGGCGTTGTACTGGCTGTGCCGGATGCTGGATGGCGGCTGCGATCCGTTGTACATCGCCCGCCGGGTGGTGCGGATGGCCAGCGAGGATATCGGCAACGCCGATCCGCGTGGTTTGCAGCTTGCCCTGAATGCGTGGGATGCCTATGAGCGGCTGGGCAGCCCGGAAGGCGAACTGATGATTGCGCAGGCGGTGGCGTATCTGGCCTGTGCGCCCAAAAGCAATGCGGTTTATGTCGCCTACGGACTGGCGCTGGCGGATGCACGCCAGTCCGGCTCGCTGGACGTGCCCATGCACTTGCGCAATGCGCCCACCCAATTGATGAAGGCGCTGGATTACGGCAAGGGTTATCGCTATGCGCACGATGAAAAGGATGCCTATGCTGCGGGGAGACATATTTTCCGGAGGCGCTGAAAGGGCGGCGCTATTACGAACCGGTGGAGCGGGGGCTGGAGTTGAAAATTCGGGAAAAACTCGCCAGGTTACGTAGCGGCCAATAGCAGGCGTGGCGTTATTCTTTTAGCTTGATGAGCAAATGGCCTTCTTCCACATGAATGTCTTCCACGCCATCCGCAAACGATTTCCAGAAGCCTTCATTGCCGCCGAATTCGCTGACCAGATCAACATTCTTTAAGTTGCCGAGCCAAGCATTAGGCAGTGGGACTCCCCATACGCTGACGCCCTTGAGTTTCACCACCGGGCGGCCATTGGCGTAGGCAAGCTCCAAGCCTGTGTTGACTTTCAGGGTTTTGCCGCCAATGAAGGGGAAATCAGGGTCGAGCGGGAGCAGGATTTTGGCGCTGGCGAGATTCTCCGACAGGTCGATGACAGCCTTTTCCCCCAGCTCGGTGTTTTTCGCCAATAATGCGTTCAATTCCTTTTCGCTGAGGGACACTTCACGTTTTGCATTTGTTTCGCTATAAGGTTCCGGGGTTAAATCTTCAGGTTGTTGCGGGTTTGCGCCAATGAGGGCGGGCAAGCCAATTTGCTGGAGTTTATGCTCCAGCGTGGTTTCTTCCTGCTGATTGAGTTTTACCGGCGTGAAAGGCTTGGGAAAAAGGAAATACTGCGCCACCCATAATGTGACGCTTACAGAAAGAAAAACAGTCAGCAGAATCAGCCCCGCGACATGTAAACACCCTATTTTATGTTCTGAGTTTGTGTCCATTTATGCTCCAGCAAAAATATACGACCATCCTGGGTCTTAGTCCTCGCATAGTAAGCATTTAGCATAATTTATCTGGCTGGGTTTGCAAAAATCTGCCAGAGTTTAAAAATTGACGATTAACGGGCGCTAGTATGTCGGAATTTGATCTAATCCGCGAACACTTNTTTTGGCGAAACATACCAGATTCCGTACGCGTCGGCGTGGGGGATGACGCGGCGGTTTTGCGTATGTTTCCAGGGCGGGAGCTGGTTGTTTCAGTTGACACTTCTAATGCTGGAATTCATTTCCCACTGGATACGCCGCCGCATGCGGTTGGCTATAAAGCTTTGGCTGTTAACCTGAGTGATCTTGCCGCAATGGGGGCTGAACCGGCTTGGTTTACCTTGGCGCTTTCCATGCCGTCGGCTGATCGGGTATGGGTGCGCGAATTTACCCAGGGCATGCGGGAGTTGGCGGAACAGCACAATATTTTCCTGATCGGCGGTGACACCACCCGAGTATTAAGCATCACTATCCAGGTAATGGGCTGGGTGGAACCGGGCAGGGCGTTGTTGCGCAGTGGGGCGCAGGACGGCGACCTGATCTGTGTTTCCGGCACGCTGGGTGATGCGGCGGCAGGGTTGGCGGTCATGCAGCAACGCTTGCAATTGTCGGCGGACGCAGCGGAATTCTGCATCCGGCGGCTAAATTACCCATCCCCGCGTCTGCAATTGGCGGCAAGCCTAAGGGGCAGGGCGACAGCCTGCATGGATATTTCTGATGGTTTGCTGGCTGATCTTGGTCATATTTTACATGCGTCGGGTGTTGGCGCACGCCTTTATCATGCGTTGGTTCCGCTTTCNCCTGTATTGGGGCAGCTGACGCTTGTGCAAAGACTAGACTTCGCGTTGCGGGGAGGGGATGATTACGAGCTATTGTTTACTCTGCCAGAAATTCATTTAAGCGAGGTGCAGGATTTTGCACAGAGGCAGGGCAATCGTGTGACAGTTCTCGGGGAAATTGACGCCACTCAATCAGGGCTTTCAGTAGATTACGCTTTTCATGATAAACGGAGCGGTTATGAGCATTTTTCTTGAGCATGGCATCTTGTTTGGGAACCTTTGCAAATATACGATTGTCTACCGAAACAACAATCACATTAGGGCTTAAACACATGGAAAACAGAATGAAAATGGGGGCTGCCGTTTTAACGCTGGCAGCGTTGGTTTCTGGTTGTGCTCCTGTCCCGGGAACCACTCCGCAAGCAGGGGCGACAGGCGATTACAATTCATATGGGACTACGGCCTCAAACAACTATGGTTACGGTTCGACGGGAACCAATACCAACGCCTCTTATTACGATTACGGTTCTGGCGGCAATACCGCGGGGGAGGGACACCCTCTTATGACTATTCTTCCGGGAATAGCAACAGTTATGGCACTGGCGGTTCCACTTCCTCCGGTTCCACTTATTATGATTACACCGCATCTGCAGGTGGTGGCTCCGCCTCCAATTCGGCAGGCGGCNTCATATGCAGTGCAGGTAGTCGCTAGCCCTAATCGGGGTACGGCTGATGCTATGGCAAGCCAGATGCAGTCTATGGGCTTCAATGCGGTGGTTGACCAGGTTGGCGGCTATTATAAAGTGCGAGTGCCGTTCAGTAGTGAAAGCGAGGCTAAGGCCAGTTTGAGCCGTATCCGTTCCAGTATCCCAGACGCNTTTTACACCGTCCGTTAATCGCCATTCATCTCCACAATGCCCCCTTTCAAAGGGGGCATTGAACATTCATATAACGTTTGCTTCCGTTCCTCCGTTTGCTTCAGGACTTTCCAGTCAATAGCTGGTAAAAATACCCATATATAAAATATATGGAATTTATTACATATGTTTGTCACCAAAGTGTTGCCTTATTTTCCACTGCTGTTTTGGGCGTTGTTTGCAGTTCCTGCGCAAGCCGGTTTGTATCGCTGGGTGGATGAACAGGGTGAAGTTCACTATTCGGACGTAGTTCCGCAAAGCGCAACCAAGCAGGAGCGTAGTGAACTCAATGAGCAGGGGATGACCATCAAAACCTTTCCGGCGGCACCGACAGCGGAGGAAATCGCTGCGCGCGAACGTCAGGAAACGCTGGCCAAATTACGTAATGCCCTGGACAACAAACAGCAGGAACAGGATAACTACCTGCTGGCGAATTATGCTGATGTGACAGAACTGGATGCTGTTTTCAACAGTAAGCTGGCGGTTCTAGATAAGAACACCCGTTCGATAACAGAGCGCCGTGACACGCTGGCAAACCGTGTGGATGCAGTCAAGGCGCAAGCGGCCAAGCTGGATAGCGTGGACGAACGCGACACGCTACAGGCGTATGTCCATGAAGCAGAGCAAACACTAGCCAGTTATGATTATGCCATTCAGGAAAATCAGACCGAACAGGATCGTCTGCGCCAGCACTACGAAAAAGACCGCGCCCGCTTGAGCGTCTTACTTAGCGGGTCACCATCGTCCCAACGCCCTGATCCGTCAAAAGCTCCAGCAACACTGCGTGTGGCACTCGACCATCAATGATGCTGGCGTTGTTTGCGCCGCCAGCAATGGCGTCCATCGCGCAGGCCAGTTTGGGCAACATGCCGCCTTGGATGGTGCCATCCTCGACCAATTTCTGAATATCTTGCTGGCTGAGTTTTTCGATCAGGCAACCCTGTTTATCCAAGACACCGGGCGTATTGGTCAGTAACAGCAAGCGTTCGGCGTTCAGCACTTCCGCCATCTTGCCCGCCACGATATCGGCGTTGATATTGTAACTGGTGCCATCCCGTCCTACCCCGATCGGGGCAATAACCGGAATAAAACGGTCTTCTTCCAGCATCCGCACCACGCTAGCATCAATTTCAGTGACTTCGCCGACATGGCCGAGGTCAATGATTTCGGAAGGTTGGTTGCCGGTGGCCTTACGCTCCAGCACCATCTTCTTGGCAATGATCATATTGCCATCCTTGCCGGTCAGGCCGATGGCACGCCCACCCGCTTGGTTGATCATATTTACAATCTGCTTGTTGACAAGCCCGCCCAGCACCATTTGCACCACATCCATGGTTTCAGCATCGGTCACGCGCATGCCGTCAACGAAATAACTTTCCTTGCCAATCTGTTTCAGGAGATTGCCGATTTGNNCGCCGCCGCCGTGGACAACGACCGGATTGATGCCCACCTGTTTCAGCAACACGATGTCGCTGGCGAAGCTTTNTTGCAAGGCAGGGTCTGTCATGGCGTTGCCGCCGTATTTGACCACAAGGGTTTTGCCAGAGTATTTCTGAATATAAGGGAGCGCCTCCATCAGTATGGCGGCGGTGTCACTGGGTTTGTTGCTCATGGGTTCAAGTTTTGTTGGTTTGCAAGGGCAGAAATTATAGCCTAAATATGTGGGCATTTTGCTTTCAGTTTAACAGCCAAATATCCTTCTTTTGTTGTATGCTCAGAAGTGCGCGTAGAGGAACCACGAATTGGAGGAGAAATCATAATGAGTAGAGACGTTGTTGTCCTGAGTGCTGTCCGTTCCGCCATTGGCGCGTTTGGCGGTTCGCTGGCGGAGATGGAGTCCAGTGAGTTGGGTGGCATTGTGATGAAAGAAGCGGTCAGCCGTTCAGGTGTTGATCCGCAGGCAATCAGTTATGTCACAGTCGGCAACTGCATTCCGACAGATTCCCGCTATGCCTATGTTTCACGGGTGGCTTCCATCCAGGCGGGGCTGCCGATGGAGTCCATAGCCATGCAGCTCAACCGCTTGTGTTCATCCGGTTTGCAGGCCATTGTCACCACTACNCAGAACATCATGCTGGGCGACGCTGATTACGGCATCGGCGGTGGGGTGGAAGTCATGTCCAAAGGCACTTACATGATGCCTGCCCTGCGTAGCGGTGCCCGTATGGGCGACACCAGCGCCATTGATAGCATGGTGGCTGTCCTGACTGACCCGTTTGGCGCTGGGCACATGGGCATAACGGCTGAGAATCTGGCGGCCAAATGGAATATCAGCCGGGAAGAGCAGGATGCTTTTGCCCTGGAATCCCAGCGGCGGGCGGCGGTTGCGATTGCGGAAGGCCGTTTCAAATCACAGATTGTCCCAATCGTGAANAANACCCGTAAGGGTGATGTGGTGTTCGATACCGATGAACACCCGCGTGCGAATACAACCATGGAAACCTTGGCTAAAATGCGTCCGGCTTTCAAAAAGGATGGGACAGTCACTGCNGGGAATGCCTCCGGCATTAATGATGGTGCGGCTTTCTTTGTGCTGGCCGCAGGCGATGTTGCTGAGAAAGCGGGCTATAAACCAATGGCGCGTCTGGTGTCGTATGCGGTGGCGGGTGTGCCGAATGACCTGATGGGCGAAGAGCCTATCCCGTCGTCAAAACTGGCTTTGAAAAAGGCTGGCATGACACTGGATCAGATGGATGTCATTGAGTCCAATGAAGCGTTTGCGGCACAGGCATTGGCTGTCGCCAAGGGGCTGGATCTGGACATGTCCCGCACTAACCCGAATGGTGGTGCCATCGCGTTGGGTCATCCGGTTGGCTGTTCCGGCGCATTCATCGCCACCAAGGCGTTGTATGAGTTGGAGCGCATCAATGGCCGTTATGCGCTGGTGACCATGTGTATCGGTGGCGGCCAGGGCATTGCGACTATCTTCGAACGTCTGTAATTGACTGCCCCGTAATAGCAGCCCACCTTACCAACTTGTCTGGTAAGGTGGTTTGTCTGTGTTCCGTACTCTATTGGCCAGACTCATCAGGCTTGATGTAGTGCTTATAGTTTTCCTTGAAATCGCGCAGGTTGTCGCCAAGCATGTGGCGGAACTGCTTGCTGAGGTATTCCATGGCTTCGTCCATGTCAGCAATATATTCCTTGCGGTCAACGGATGACGAAGCGACCACAAAAGCGTTGAAACGGGCGGCGGCGTAAAGCATGGCTGCGCCGATTTTGCCGGGTTCGCTGTTTTCCAGCCCGTTGTTCGCCTGTTCTATGAATTGTTCGGCCAAATCCCAGAATTTCTGGTCATTGTCTTGCGGGCTGACGTCTTTTTTCTTACTCATTTGGCAAATCCTTGGGGTGGGGGATAGGGTGCAAGGTTAAAACGGCAACATTTCCGTAGTCACAGGATAGGGTATAGGGCAGCGTCATGGGTACAACTCAATGGCGTCCGGAATGGCCAAAGCCACCCTCACCGCGCTGGGAAGACCCGAAATCATCCACCTGTTGAAGCGCAACCTGCACCACCGGCACGAACACCAGTTGGGCGATGCGTTCGCCGGGATGGATAGTGAACGGCTCTTGGCCACGGTTCCAGCAGGAAATGAACAACTGCCCCTGGTAGTCGGAATCAATCAGCCCCACCAAATTGCCTAACACAATACCATGCTTATGGCCAAGCCCAGAGCGGGGCAGGATGACAGCCGCCAAGCCAGGGTCGCCGATATGGATGGCGAGGCCAGTGGGGATCAAGTAGGTGTCGCCAGGCAATAGGGTGACGGCTTCATCCAGGCAGGCGCGTAAATCCATGCCAGCAGAGCCGTTGGTGGCGTATGCGGGCAAGGGGAATTCGTCGCCTATGCGTGGGTCGAGAATCCTATATTCAATCGTGGTCATCAGGGTGTTGTTTTCCGTTTGTGGTACTGTTCCGCCACCAGTTCCATCAAGGCTTCCGCCAGTTGCTGTTTGTCCATTTCCGGCAAGGAGCGGTGGCCGTCTTTCCACACGACCTCCAGCGCATTGGTGGGCTGGTCGAAGGCTTTGCCGTCAGCAACGGAATTGGCGGCGATCATATCGATCCCCTTGCGCTCCAATTTGCTGCGGGCGTATTCCATCAGGTTGTGGGTTTCCGCCGCAAAGCCAACAGTGAACAAGTGCGGGTATTCCTGCGTAATGGTGGCCAAAATATCCGCTGTGCGTTTCATTTCAAGATGCAGCGTGTCGGCGTTTTTGATCTTGTGGTTGGCGACGGCGACCGGGGTGTAATCGGCAACGGCGGCGGTGGCAATAAATAAGTCAGTCTGCCGGGCTTGTTCGCAGGTCGCCTTGAGCATGTCGGCGGCGGATTCGGTGATAATGCGTTGCACGCCGGGGGNGCAGTCCAGCGACACATGGCCTGACACCAGCATCACCTTTGCGCCCATCTTTGCCGCTGCCTGTGCAACCGCATAGCCCATTTTGCCGGAGCTGCGGTTGGTGAGAAACCGTACTGGGTCGATGGCTTCACGGGTAGNGCTGGCAGTCACCAACACGCGCACTCCTTGAAACAAGGTGCTGACGGCGCAGCATCCTTCCAACGCGCGCACCAGCTCGGCAGGTTCCAGCATCCGGCNCTGGCCAGTGTCACCGCATGCCTGCTCGCCTTCAGCTGNGCCGAAAACATAAACGCCGCGCTCCTTCAGGATGTGGATATTGTGCTGGGTGGCGGGATTTTTCCACATTTGTTGGTTTGCCGCTGGTGCCACGGCAAGCGGGGCTTNTGATGCCAGGCAAATGGTGGTCAGCAACTCGTCCGCCAATCCCCAGGCCAGTTTCGCCAGCGTGTTGGCTGTCGCTGGCGCAATCAGGATGTAATCCGCCCAGCGCGCCAGCTCAATATGCCCCATGCCCATCTCGGCTTCAGGGTCAAGCAATTCGGTATGCACGGGATTGCCTGACAGCGCCTGCATGGTCAGCGGTGTGATGAATTGCTGTGCGGATTTCGTCATGCAGACACGCACGTTTGCGCCCTGCTTGATGAGCAAGCGCACCAGCTCGGCGGATTTATAGGCTGCGATGCCGCCACTTATCCCTAAAAGAATGTTTTTGCCAGGGAGGAATGACATAAGATTTGCCCTCTGACCCAATGAATAAAAAGCATGAACTATGGCAATCACTGACTGGCCGGTCGATGAACGTCCACGCGAAAAATTGTTGTCACGCGGCGCTCAATCCCTGTCTGACGCCGAACTGCTGGCTATTTTCCTGCGTGTAGGCGTGCGCGGAAAAACCGCCGTCGATCTCGCACGCGACTTGCTGCAAGGCTTCGGTAGTTTACGACAATTGTTTGATGCAGACGCACAAAATTTTTGTGCAGTGCAAGGTATGGGCGAAGCCAAGTATGTCCAGCTTCAGGCGGTGCTGGAAATGTCGCGCCGTTATCTGGCGGAAAAAATGCAGCGGGGCGACCCGTTGTCTGATCCGGATGCCGTGCGTTTCTACCTGACCGCCCGGTTGCGCGACTACCGTTTCGAGGTGTTTGCCTGTCTGTTTCTGGATAACCGCCACCGGGTGATCCAGTATGAGGAGTTGTTCCGCGGCACCATTGACGGAGCCAGTGTCCACCCACGTGAAGTGGTGCGGCGGGCTTTGCATCACAATGCGGCGGCGGTTATTTTTGCGCATAACCACCCCTCCGGGGTGGCAGAGCCCAGTCAAGCGGATGAACGCATCACCCGGAAATTGCAGGATGCCCTGTGCCTGATTGATGTCAGGGTGCTGGATCATTTTGTGATAGGGGATCATGTAGTGTCCTTTGCTGAAAGGGGCTTGTTGTAATGGATGAGCAAAAATGACGGACGTGCTACCATGCGTGAATATCGCCAATAATTTTTCTCACCACCAAAAGGACTTAGCCGTGATTACAGCGGAACAGGAAAAACAGGTCAGCGGAACCATGGAGCTGCTGAGTGCTTATATCGCCAAACCACCTTGGGAAGAATGGATGGTGGAGGTCTTTTCCGACGCCATTGCCTACGCCGCCGAAATGCTGGAGCTGTCAGGCGATGAAGTGCTGGACTATCTTGAAGAAGAGCCCCAAGGGCAGATGGCGCATTCCCATGTGTTTGAGCATTTCGTGACCACAGAAACCAATGAGGATGGTGAAAGTGCGTTGCAGGAGTTCATGCGCGCACGGGTGCAGCAGGAGGAGCAGTCTTTTGCCTGCCAGTATTTNGAGGCGCTTAACCAGTCAAAACTGGGGCTGTGGGAAGTGGTGGGCAAGGCCGGAAAATTTGTAGACGTGCGTCAAATGGGGGCAGAGGAACCTGTTGTGGTGAGGGTGGCTCTGGATGCG
The DNA here is from genome assembly GCA_013693955.1 of Candidatus Thiothrix singaporensis. Taxonomy (GTDB): domain Bacteria; phylum Pseudomonadota; class Gammaproteobacteria; order Thiotrichales; family Thiotrichaceae; genus Thiothrix; species Thiothrix singaporensis. The sequence continues at coordinate 1,292,137 of CP059265.1, forward strand.
GGCAAAATTCCAGCCAATATCTGCATTGCTTCACGCGTGCTGGCTTTGCCGGGTGATAACCATGTGTTCAGCTTTGGCATGTTGCCAATCGAACATAGTGAAGCCGAAGACATTCTGGCCTATCTCAAGCAGGTGCGTGGCGAGATGCAGGAAGCCGCCAAAAGCGGGGAAGGGCAGGAGTATGATGCAGACGATATTGAGGCGGCCATTGAAGAAGAGTTGGAGGATCTGTTATTCCATGAAACGCTGACCGCCTGGATCGGACAAGGTTTTGATAGCTAAGGGCATGTGGCAAAAAGAAAAAGGCCGCCGCAATGGCAGCCCCTGAACAGCTTTTTTTCTCTATTTTAAGATAAGTTTTAATGGTTACGTTGTCACAACGTTGGAAAAGTGCTTGTATTTCCTCCTAGCTGTGCGTCTATGCGCGTTCTCCAGTACAAGCACGCGGGGATTATAGGGAATTGGCGCTGAACAGAACAGCCTTTCTCTGCCGGGAATAAGGCAGTCTATGCAAGGGTATTCCCTAAGTTCCATCAGAACGGAATATCATCGTCAAAATCTTCAAAGCCACGATCAGCACCACCGCCTGTATTGCCATTGCCAGCGTAGGAATTGTTCGAGCCACCGCTGCGCGCTGGCGCGCTATCATCGTAACTGCCTGCTCCCATGCCGCCACCAGGGCGCCCGCCCAGCATTTGCATATCACTGGCGACAATTTCCGTGGTGTAGCGGTCTTGCCCGTCCTGTCCTTGCCATTTGCGGGTGCGCAGGCTGCCTTCGATATAAACTTGTTGACCTTTGCGCAGGTATTCCCCGGCAATTTCCGCTAGCCGGTTAAAGAAGACAACCCGGTGCCATTCGGTGGTTTCCTTCTTTTCGCCGGTTTGTTTGTCTTTCCACTGCTCGCTGGTGGCCACGCTGACGTTGGTGATGGCGCCGCCGCTGGGCATGTATTTCACTTCCGGATCACTACNCAGTGTGCCAACCACAATGACCTTATTCACACCACGCATATGGAGTTACCTCTTTTTCCTTGAATTTCAAACTATTATGCTCATTTGGCACCGATCTCACCGGCTTCTTGGTTGACGCCAGCCGCCTGCTCAATTGATAGGAGTCCTTCATAATATACCTGCCCACCCCCGAGTTTGCGAGTTCAGTGTTTCTGTGATGGATTGTTGTGTTTTTACGTAGCTGCGCATTGTTCCATGAACACTTTTCTCCCTTCAGGTTGTCATTGTACTTTGCAACATCCCGAAATCACCTGCCGGTTGTTCAACACCGCTGTGATTGCATAGGGGTAGCTCACATCCGACATGCCGTCGCTGCAACTTTCAACCTTTTGCATGAACGCCTGGGTTTCATCGGTTCCTTTTGCCCCGGCGATCACGGCAATGCTGGTGTTGTTCGCCGAAGTCTGGCGGAACGTGACCGGCACGTTGTATTGNNCGCCGTCATTCATATTGACTTTCAACTGGCTGGCGCTGATGTCTATACGCCAGAAAGGTTCTGTGCCAGCACAGTTCAGAACCAGTTCCGGTTGGACGTCACTGGCGGCAGGCGGTGTCTGGGATGGCGGCGTGGGAGTTGAGGGAACGGCGCTCGCCTGCGCTTCCGGTAGCAGATACTGCTTGTTTACCCAACCACCTACACCTGCCCAATAAACCTTCGCCCAAATCGTGCCGCTGATTTTCTGTTCTTCGCCGGTTGCCACCACACCTTGCCCATTCGCAGGAATCCTGCCGGTAATGGCGCTGCTGGTGCCGCCGGAACGCATATTGAGAAAATCACCTGTTCTGACGCCGGTCACGGCGAACACTTCGGGCTCGGCTGCGAGTAAGGGGAGGGAGGCGGCCATGGACGTTAGCAATGCGCCGGTGAGGGCGGCAGCTATTACAAAGGAAGGTTTTCTCATGCCAAATCTCCTGATTCCAATGCGTTTATTGCCTGTAATGGACAGTACACACAGGATTTTAGTCCGTTTTTCTGTAAACGGGTTGACGGCGGCTAAATTGCCGCTCCATCTCCTCACCATCTGTTGGGTTGTCTGCGCTGGGGAGAGCGGGGATAATAGCCGGTTTGATGACGCTCATGCGACGGAATGACGGATACGATGACAGGCAAAATTTTTATTGAAACCCACGGCTGCCAGATGAATGAATACGACTCGGCCAAGATGCTGGACGTGTTGCATCACGCCCAGGGGCTGGAGCTGACCGATGACCCGGAACAGGCCGACGTATTGCTGCTGAACACCTGTTCGATCCGTGAAAAAGCGCAGGAAAAAGTGTTCTCCCAATTGGGGCGTTGGAAAGAAATTAAACAGCGCAAGCCCGGTATCGTCATCGGTGTTGGCGGTTGTGTGGCCAGTCAGGAAGGCGCAGCCCTACGTGAACGCGCGCCGGTGGTGGATGTGGTGTTCNNACCGCAGACCTTGCATCGCCTGCCCGACATGATCCGCCAGGTGCGTACTGAGCATACGCCGGTGGTGGATATTTCTTTCCCGGAAATTGAAAAGTTCGACAACCTGCCGGAGCCGCGTGCCGAAGGNCTGACCGCTTTCGTTTCCGTCATGGAAGGGTGCAGCAAATACTGCACTTTCTGCGTGGTGCCCTACACCCGGGGCGAGGAGATTTCCCGCCCGTTCGACGATGTGGTCGCCGAAGTGGCGCAACTGGCGGCGCAGGGCGTGCGTGAAGTCAATCTGCTNGGCCAGAACGTCAATGCCTATCGCGGCAGGATGCATGACGGCTCCATCGCCGACCTCGCCACACTGATCACTTACGTGGCGGCGGTGGACGGCATCGACCGCATCCGTTACACCACTTCGCATCCGAATGAGTTCAGCGATAGCCTGATTCAGGTCTACGCCGAAACGCCAGAATTGGTCAACCACCTGCATCTGCCGGTGCAAAGCGGCTCCGACCGGATTCTGGCGGCGATGAAGCGCAATCACATGGCGCTGGAATACAAGGCCAAAATCCGCAAGTTGCGCAATATTCGCCCCAATCTCAGCTTGTCGTCTGATTTCATTGTAGGTTTCCCCGGCGAAACTGAGCAGGATTTCGCTGACACCATGAAACTGATTGGCGACATCGGTTTTGACCATAGCTTCAGTTTTATCTACAGCGCCCGCCCCGGCACACCTGCCGCCAGCTTGCCGGATGATACGCCGCTGGAGACCAAGAAAGCCCGCCTGCAAGGCCTGCAAGCCCGTATCCTCGAACAGGCCAACGCCATCAGCCAGGCGATGGTGGGAAGCGTGCAGCGCGTGTTGGTGGAGCGCCCTTCCAAAAAGACCCGNGCGCAACTGGCGGGACGCACTGAAAACAACCGGGTGGTGAATTTCGACGGCCATCCGCGCCTGATCGGCAGGTTCGTGGATTTGCGCATTACCGAAGCGTTGCCCAACTCGTTGCGCGGCGTCATTGTGGCGGTGGAAAGCGATGCAGGGCAGATGCGGATGGAACCCACCCAACCCTGATCTATAGATCCGGTTGGCTACTGGTCACTTGACAGCAGCCAACCTGAGCAATCAAACAGTTACTTATTGGTGTTTGTGCCAATCAGTTTGTAAGCTGGGCAAAAATTCAGGAAGCCCGTCGCCAACAGCACCACACCGATGATCAGGAACAGCCAACGTGGATGAATGACGCCGAGCAGGCTCAGCAGCAGCAAAACAGCGCCCGCACCCAGGCGAATGTTCCTGTCCATACTGCCAACATTCTTTTCCATAAGACACCTCGTTTTAGTAGTGAACACAAAAACACAAATTCATGGTAGCATCCATACCCTAAAATATTAGCAAGACCCAAGCAGAATTCATGGAATTGCAAACTGTTATACGCAAGATTACTGAAAACGGTTCACTTTCTGCTGAAGAAATGACCGATGCCATGCGCGCCATTATGACCGGGCGGGCAACTCCCGCCCAGATCGGTGGTTTCCTGATTGGCTTGCGGATGCGGGGTGAAACCGTCACCGAAATCAGCGCAGCCGCCAGCGTCATGCGCGAGCTTTCCACCAAGGTAAAGGTTGCCCCTGAACATTTGGTTGATACCTGTGGGACAGGCGGCGATGCCTCCGGCACCTTCAATATTTCCACCGCCAGCGCGTTTGTGGCGGCGGCGGCGGGTGCGCGGGTCGCCAAGCATGGCAACCGCTCCATTTCCAGCAAGTCCGGCAGCGCTGATGTGCTGGAAGCTGCTGGTGTAAACCTCAACCTGCTGCCTGAACAGGTCGCCGCATGCATCGATGAATTGGGCGTCGGCTTCCTGTTCGCCCAACGCCATCACGCCGCGATGGGTCATGCCAGTGCTCCGCGTAAGGAGCTAGGGGTTCGCACTATTTTTAACCTGCTNGGACCCATGTCCAATCCTGCCAATGCGCCCAATCAGGTGTTGGGGGTGTTTGCCAAGCAATGGGTGCGTCCGATGGCGGAAGTGCTGCAAACGTTGGGCAGTCGCCATGTTATGGTGGTGCATGCTGAAGATGGGCTGGATGAAATCAGCATTGCCAGCCCAACCCATGTGGCCGAACTGAGGGATGGGGTGGTGAGTGAATATGACATCCGTCCAGAAGATTTTGGCTTGGGCGTCGCCAGCCTCGACAGCATCCGGGTGGATGCGCCAGACGCCAGCTTGGGTCTGATCCGGCAAGTGTTGGCGGGTGAAGTTGGCGTCGCGCGCGACATCGTGTGCCTGAATGCGGGTGCCGCCATTTACGTCGCCGGTTTGGCCGCCAACCATGCGGAAGGCGTCGCCAAAGCACAGCAAGCGATTGATTCCGGCGCTGCTGCTGGATGCCTGCAACAACTGATTGATCTGACTAACAGTTTCAAAGCCTGATGAGCACTTCAGATATCCTGCAAAAATCCTGCGCACNNCAAGCAGGAGGAAATCGCCTTCCGGTCTATGCACCATCCACTGGCGCAGCTAAAGGAGGAAGCGGCGGCGGCTTCGCCAGTGCGTGGTTTCCTGCAATCCATGCGCAGACGGCTAATGGCGGGTGATCCGGCAATCATTGCCGAAATCAAGAAGGCGTCTCCCAGTAAAGGCGTGATTCGGGCGGATTTTGATCCGGTGGCGATTGCGCAAAGTTATGAACAGGGCGGGGCAGCCTGTTTGTCGGTGCTGACCGACGCGCAATACTTTCAGGGGCATGAAACCTATCTGCAAGCAGCGCGGGCAGCCTGCAACCTGCCGGTTATCCGTAAAGATTTCATCGTTGATCCGTATCAGGTTTACGAAGCGCGGGCGATTGGCGCAGACTGCATCCTGCTGATCGTGGCGGCATTGACTGACGCACAAATGATGGAACTGTACCAGCTTGCTGCCGAATTGGAGATGGATGTTCTGATAGAGGTGCATGATCAGGATGAACTCGAACGTACCGTGCGTCTCAATGCCCCACTGATCGGCGTCAATAACCGCAACCTCCGTACTTTCACCACCAGCCTGCAAACCACTCTTGATTTGTTGCCCCAGATTCCGTCCGACGCTTTGCTGGTTACGGAAAGCGGCATTCATACCCAGACTGATATTCAGTTGATGCGCACACACGGCGTCCATGCCTTCCTGGTTGGGGAAGCCTTTATGCGGGCGCAGGATCCCGGAGTGGAACTGAGAAATCTGTTTTTCCGGCAAACGAGCATATGAGCCATGTTGGTACATCCACAATTTGACCCAATAGCCCTGTCCATCTACCATTGAAAATCCACTGGTATGGGTTGATGTATGTGGTCGGCTTTCTCGGCTTTCTGATTATCGGCAAGATGCGCTCAAAAGAACCCAACAGCGTCATGACTCCAGACCGGGTGGATGACATGATGTTNCTGGGGGCAATCGGTGTAGTGGCGGGCGGTCGCATCGGCTACATGTTGTTTTATAACCTGAAAGGTTTCCTGTCTGATCCTGTTTCCATTTTCTACGTATGGGATGGCGGTATGAGCTTTCATGGCGGCCTGTTGGGCGTCATCCTGGCAATGTTCCTGCTGGCGCAGCGCTGGAAACTGAGTTTCTTCCGNGTCAGTGATTTTGTCGCGCCGTTGGTGCCTATTGGCTTGGGTGCCGGGCGGATCGGGAATTTCATCAATGGCGAGTTGTGNGGGGCCACTGATGTGCCATGGGGCATGGTGTTTCCGGCGGTTGACAACCTGCCACGCCATCCTTCCCAGCTCTACCAGGCGTTTTTGGAGGGCTTGGTGTTGTTTCTGGTGTTGAACTGGTTCCGGAAGCGTTCGCCACCTGTCGCGGCCATTTCCGGACTATTTCTGGTGGGGTATGGGTTCGCCCGCATTCTGGTGGAGTTTGTACGTGAGCCGGACAAACAGCTTGGTTATGTCGCCTGGAACTGGGTCACGCAAGGGCAATTGTTAAGCTTGCCGATGGTGTTGNNTTGTAGCCTGTTGTTCATGTGGTGGGCATACNNAAGGCCAAGGCGGCCAAACTGTGAAACAGTATCTCGACCTGATGCGCCATGTACGCGATCATGGCGTGAGAAAAATGACCGCACTGGTACTGGGACGGTATCCGTCTTTGGCCATCAGATGCGCTTTGACTTGCGTGAAGGTTTTCCGCTTGTCACCACCAAGAAACTGCACTTGCGCTCCATCGTCCATGAATTGCTGTGGTTCCTGCAAGGCGACACCAATATCCGCTACCTGAAGGAACAAGGTGTCAGCATTTGGGATGAATGGGCGGATGGGAATGGCGACCTTACNCCAGTCTACGGTTACCAGTGGCGTAATTGGCCAACGCCGGATGGGCGGCATATCGACCAGATTTCCCAGGTGATTGAGCAGTTACAGCACAATCCAGATTCGCGCCGCATCATTGTCAGCGCCTGGAATGTGGCGGATGTGGACAACATGGCTCTCCCACCCTGCCATGCGTTGTTCCAGTTTTATGTGGCGGAAGGCAGGCTGTCTTGCCAGTTGTATCAGCGCAGCGCTGATATTTTCCTCGGCGTACCGTTCAATATCGCCTCCTATGCGCTGTTGACCTTGATGATGGCGCAAGTGACCGGATTGCAGCCGGGCGAGTTCATCCATACGTTGGGCGATGCGCACCTGTATTCCAACCATTTGGAGCAGGTGGAGTTGCAACTCAGTCGTGAACCTTATCCACCACCACAGATGAAGTTGAACCCAGCAATCTCCAATCTATTTGATTTTACTTACGAAGATTTTGAATTGGTGGGCTATCGGCATCATCCGCACATAAAAGCGCCAGTAGCGGTCTGAAGGTGCCGCGCAGCTTTACAGCAGCCCGCCACTCACGCAAACTATCGGAAACAATAAAAGTGCGGCAAACAGCCGCGCACCGTCCACAGTCGCAGCAACCCGATCCAACCATCACGAAGGTAGTGCAATGTCCCGGCAAATCAAGAAACTTCTGGTCGCCAACCGTGGCGAAATTGCAGTCCGTATCCTGCGGGCAGCGTCCGAACTCAAGCTGTGTACGGTTTCCATCTACACCTATGAGGATCGCTTCTCGCCGCACCGCTACAAGGCTGATGAGGCTTACCAGATCGGCAAGGATGATGAGCCTCTCAAGCCCTACCTCGATATCGAAGCCATTATCCAGGTAGCCAAGCGCAACCATGTTGACGCCATCCACCCCGGCTATGGCTTCCTGTCCGAAAACGTCACCTTCGCCCGCCGTTGTCGTGAGGAAGGCATCATTTTCGTCTANCCGACCCCGGAAGCGATGGAGCGGCTTGGCGACAAGGTGGCGGCCAAGGAAAACGCCATCACTGCTGGTTTGCCGGTCATTGAAGACAGCAAAGAGTCACTGACCACCCTGGAAATTGCCCGCCGGGAAGCTGATCGCATCGGTTACCCATTGATGCTGAAAGCAGCGGCAGGCGGTGGTGGGCGCGGCATGCGCGTGCTGCGTGAACCGGCGCAGCTGGAGCAGGCATACAATGACGCCCGCAATGAAGCGTTGAAGGCGTTCGGCGACAATACGGTTTTCCTGGAAAAATACATCGATTCGCCCAAGCATCTCGAAGTGCAGATTCTTGGCGACACCCACGGCAATATCGTCCACCTGTTCGAACGTGACTGTTCGGTGCAGCGCCGTTTCCAGAAGGTGGTGGAAGTCGCNCCCAGCACCGGCCTGAAGGATGAAACCCGCGAAAACCTGTACAAATACGCACTGGCCATTACCCGCCACGTCAATTATTCCTGCGCAGGCACGGTTGAGTTTCTGGTCGACAAGGATGAAAACATCTATTTCATCGAGGTCAACCCGCGTGTCCANGTGGAGCACACCATCACTGAGGAAGTGACCGGCATCGACATCGTGCGCAGCCAGATCCTGATTGCGGGTGGGGCAAGGCTGGATGACCCGGAAATCGGCATCCCTTCACAAGCGGCGGTCGAATGCAACGGTTACGCCGTGCAGTGCCGCATCACCACGGAAGACCCGGAAAACGGCTTCAAGCCCGACTACGGCACCATCATCGCCTACCGCAGCAGCGGCGGCTTTGGTGTGCGCCTGGATGCGGGTGCGGCCTACCCTGGTGCCAAGGTTTCGCCATTTTTCGACTCCATGCTGGTCAAGGTCACCACCGGCCGTTCGCTGGAAGGTGCGGCCAACCGCAACCTGCGCGCATTGCAGGAGTTCCGTATCCGCGGGGTGAAAACCAATATCGGCTTCCTGGAAAATGTGTTGCAGCATCCGGTGTTCACCGGCGGCAAGTGCACCGTCACCTTCATTGATAACCATTCGGAACTGTTCCACACGCCGCAACGCTTTGACCGTGGCACCAAAACGCTGAAGTTCATTGGCAACGTGGTCGTCAACGGCAACCCGGATGTGAAATACACCGATCCGAACAAGCATTTCCGCAAACCGATCGTCCCCGAGTTTGACAAGGTCGGCGCATACCCCAAAGGCACCAANAACCTGCTGGATGAATTGGGTGCGGAAAAGTTCTGCCAATGGGTCAAGGAACAGCCGCACATCATGTACACCGACACCACCATGCGCGATGCCCACCAGTCGCTGCTGGCCACCCGGGTGCGTACTGAGGACATGCTGAAAGTCGCGGAAGGTTTCGCCAAAAACCATTCGCAGATGTTCTCACTGGAGCTGTGGGGCGGCGCGACTTTCGACGTGGCCATGCGCTTCCTGCATGAATGCCCGTGGGATCGCCTCAGACAACTGCGCGAAGCCATCCCCAATATCCTGTTCCAGATGCTGTTCCGTGGCTCCAACGCCGTGGGTTACACCGCCTATCCGGACAACGTGGTGGAAGCTTTCATCGAAAAATCCTGGGAAAACGGTATCGACGTCTTCCGCATCTTCGACTCCCTCAACTGGATCGAAGGCATGCGCAAATCCATCCAGTGCGTGCGTGAGCGCACCGGCGGGATTGCCGAAGGCACCATTTGCTACACCGGCAATGTGCTGAACAAAGACCCATCCAACAAGTACAACCTGCAATACTACCTTGACCTTGCCCGCCAACTGGAAGACGCCGGTTCCCACATGCTGGCGGTTAAAGACATGGCAGGCCTGCTGAAACCATACGCAGCGGCGGAATTGATTCCTGCCCTGAAGGAAGCGGTCAGTATCCCGATCCACCTGCACACCCATGACACCGCCTCCATCCAGTCCGCCACTTTGCTGAAAGCGATTGAATCCGGCGTGGATGTGGTCGATGGCTGCATGAGTTCGATGTCCGGCCTGACCTCTCAGGTCAACCTGAACTCGCTGATCGCCGCCATGGAAGGCCAGCCGCGTGAACAGCCGTTCAACCTGCGCTCCCTCAACGACTACGCCAATTACTGGGAAGATGTGCGTGAAATGTACTACCCGTTCGAATCCGGCCTCAAAGCAGGTACGGCGGAAGTGTACAACCACGAAATTCCAGGCGGCCAGTATTCCAACCTGCGTCCGCAGGCCATTGCATTGGGTCTGGAGCACAAGTTTGAGGAAGTGAAGGAAAACTACGCTGTCGTCAACCGCATGTTCGGCGACATTGTCAAGGTCACCCCATCCTCCAAGGTGGTGGGCGACATGGCGATCTACATGACATCCAACGGCCTGACCGAGCAGGATGTGATGGAGCGTGGTGCCGCTCTGGCCTTCCCGGATTCCGTTATCGATTTGTTCAAGGGTGGTCTGGGGCAAGTGCCGGGCGGTTTCCCGAAGAAATTGAGCGACATTATCCTCAAGGGTGAAAAGCCATACACTGGCCGCCCGAATGATCACCTCAAACCCGTCGATCTGGACGCTGAATTCGAAGCCTTCCAGCAGGAGTTTGATCCTGAGCAGACTTTCCTGGATTTCCTGTCATTCAAGATGTACCCGGCAGTGTTCCGCGAGTTCTACAAACATCAGCAGGAATACGGTGACGTCAGCCATCTGCCAACCCCGCTGTTCTTCTACGGCGTCAAGCTGAATGAGGAAGTGGATGTCGCGCTGGGCAAAGGCAAGATGCTGATTATCCGCATGCTCTACCGTTCGCCGACCGACGAGAACGGCATGTGCTCGGTCACGTTCAATTTCAATGGGCAGATTCGTGCCGTTCAGGTTCGCGACCTGTCCGTGAAGCCGACCAAGGCCAGCAACCGCAAGGCGGTGGACACCAATGAAATTGGCACCTCACTGCAAGGCAAACTTTCCACCATCCTGGTCAAGGCAGGGGATGAGGTTGACCAGAACACGCCGCTGTTCGTGATTGAGGCGATGAAGATGGAGACCACCATCACCGCGCCGGGCGCAGGCAAGGTCAAGAAAATTCACCTGCACGAAGGCGAACTGGTCGAGCAAGGTGATCTGGTCATCGAACTGGAATAATCTCTCTTGCCAAGGGGAAGGCGGGCAATATCCGCCCGCTTTCCTTCCTGCCTATGCAACAAATTTGTCTTCTGTTCCCTTGAAATCCCGCAATCCAACCCTACTTTCCCTGGCGAAATGACTTTTATCGCTGTGGAGTAGAACAATGAATGATCCCAAAGAGATGAACTTGCAGGACGTGGCTGCCAACGGTGCGGAAGAGGCGGTTGCCGAAGCAGCGGAAGTGGTTGATGTTGAGCCGCTGAATGTCGAGCAGTTGCAATCTGAGCTGGAAAAGGCCAAAGCTGAAGCCGCCAACAATTACGATCAGTTTTTGCGCACACAGGCGGAAATCGCTAATCAGCGTCGCCGTACCGATAAGCAGGTGGAAGATGCGCACAAATATGCGGTGCAGAAATTTGTCGAAGCCCTGATCCCTGTTGTCGACAGCCTTGAAATGGGCGTGCAGGCGGAAGGCGACATTGACCAAATCCGCGAAGGGATCAAGCTGACCCTGAAACAATTCGAATCCGTCATGGAAAAATTCAACATCGAAGTGGTCGGCAAACCGGGTGACGTCTTCAACCCTGAACACCATCAGGCTATGTCGATGCAGCCGCATCCCGAGTTTGACAACAACACCGTTTCCATGGTCATGCAGAAAGGCTATCTGTTGAATGGTCGGGTAGTGCGCCCTGCCATGGTCATGATCAGCAAAAATGAAGAATCTGTTGCACGGGCTCTTGAAAACGGGCGAATAACCCCACATTAACAAGCCAATTGAATTGCGCTTACACCAAGAATTCTGGAGAAACACATCATGGGAAAAATTATCGGCATTGACCTTGGCACCACCAACTCCTGCGTCGCCATCATGGACGGCGACAAACCACGGGTCATTGAAAACTCTGAAGGCGACCGCACCACGCCTTCCATCATCGCCTTCACCGATGACGAAGTGCTGGTCGGCCAGACTGCCAAGCGCCAGGCCGTCACCAACCCGGAAAATACCCTGTACGCCATCAAGCGCCTGATTGGCCGCCGTTTCCAGGAAGATGCCGTACAGAAAGACATCAAGCTGGTGCCTTACAAAATCGTCAAGGCTGACAACGGCGACGCATGGGTGGACGTGCGCGGCAAGAAAATGGCNCCGCCGGAAATTTCTGCCCGCGTCCTGATGAAAATGAANAANACCGCCGAAGACTATTTGGGTGAGCCGGTCACGGAAGCGGTCATCACGGTTCCGGCCTATTTCAATGACTCCCAGCGACAGGCAACCAAGGACGCAGGCAAAATCGCCGGTCTGGAAGTCAAACGCATCATCAATGAGCCAACCGCCGCCGCGCTGGCTTATGGGATGGACAAATCCAAAGGCGACAGCAAAATCGCGGTCTACGACCTGGGCGGCGGCACGTTTGACATCTCCATCATCGAGATTGCTGACGTTGACGGTGAAATGCAGTTTGAAGTGCTTTCCACCAACGGCGACACCTTCCTGGGTGGTGAAGACTTCGACATGCGCATGATCGACTATCTGGCTGATGAGTTCCGTAAAACCAATGGCATTGACCTGAAAGGCGACCCGCTGGCGATGCAGCGCCTCAAGGACGCGGCGGAAAAAGCCAAGATTGAGCTGTCTTCCAGCCAACAGACGGATGTCAACCTGCCCTACATCACGGCTGACGCAACCGGNCCGAAACACCTGAACCTCAAAGTGACCCGCGCCAAGCTGGAAGCGCTGGTGGATGACCTGATCAGCCGCACCATCGAGCCGTGCAAGATTGCGCTGAAAGACGCAGGGCTGTCTGCTTCCCAGATCAACGATGTGATCTTGGTTGGTGGCCAGACCCGTATGCCGAAAGTGCAGGAAGCGGTGAAAAACTTCTTCGGCAAGGAGCCGCGCAAAGACGTCAACCCGGATGAAGCGGTTGCAGTTGGTGCGGCCATCCAGGGTGGTGTATTGAGTGGCGGCGTGAAAGACATCCTGCTGCTGGACGTTACCCCGCTGTCACTGGGGATCGAAACCCTGGGCGGTGTTTCTACCAAGCTGATCCAGAAAAACACCACTATCCCAACCAAAGCATCCCAAGTGTTCTCAACGGCGGATGACAACCAGACGGCGGTTACCGTACATGTCCTGCAAGGTGAACGTGAAATGGCGCGTGACAACAAGTCACTNGGCCGTTTTGACCTGCAAGACATCCCACCGGCACCGCGTGGCATGCCACAGATTGAAGTCATCTTCGACATCGATGCTAATGGCATCCTGAATGTGACGGCGAAAGACAAGGCGACTGGCAAGCAGCAGAATATCGTCATCAAGGCTTCTTCCGGCCTGTCTGATGCGGAAGTCGAGCAGATGGTCAAGGACGCGGAAGCACATGCTGAAGAAGACAAGCGGCAGCGTGAACTGGTTGATGTCCGCAATCAGGCCGACGCCATGATCCATGCGACCGAAAAGTCGTTGAAAGAATACGGTGAGAAGGCACCCGGTGCCGACCGCGCCAACCTTGAGTCCCTGATCAGCGAACTGCGTGATGCGGTGAAAGGCGACAACAAGGATGTCATCCAGCGCAAGTCTGAAGCCCTGATGGAAGCTTCCGGCAANGTTGATGCAAGCGATGGCGGGTGGCCGGCCGAAGGTGGCGCAGGGGCGGCCGCTGGTGCGGGAGCACAGCAGCAGGCTGGCGGCAAGTCCGGTGATGACGATATAGTTGACGCTGAATTTGAAGAAGTCGACGGTAAGAAGTAAGCTAACCGCCTTTTACCCGTACAGGCACAGTGGGATTTTCCTGCTGTGCCTGATTTCGTCTGAACAGGAACCGAACCTATGTCCAAGCGGGATTATTACGAAATCCTGGGCGTGCAGAAGAACGCCAGTGAAGCTGACCTGAANAAATCCTTCCGCCGGTTGGCGATGAAATACCACCCTGACCGCAACCCTGACAACGCGGAAGCCGAGGCCAAATTTAAGGAGGCCAAGGAAGCTTACGAAATCCTCAACGACCCGCAAAAGCGCGCTGCGTATGACCAGTTCGGCCATGCAGGCGTAGACCCTTCCTCCGGTGGCTTCAGTCGGGGCGGTGGGGCGCAGGGCGGTTTCGGTGACATTTTTGAAGATATTTTCGGTGATATCTTTGGCGGTGCCCGTGGCGGCAGGGGCAGTGGCGGGGCTAACCGCGCCTATCGCGGCAGCGACCTGCAATACAATCTTGAACTGACGCTGGAAGAGGCGGTGTTCGGCACGACGACTGACATCCGCGTCCCTTCCATGCAGACCTGCGACACATGCAACGGCAGCGGGGCGAAACCCGGCACACATCCACAAACCTGCCCGACCTGCCATGGCAATGGTCAGGTGCGCATCCAGCAGGGTTTCTTCGCCATCCAGCAGACCTGCCCGCATTGCCATGGCACAGGCAAGATCATTTCCGACCCGTGTCCGGATTGCCATGGGCAAGGCCGCAAGGAAAAACAGAAAACCCTGTCTGTGCGGATTCCGGCGGGCGTCGACAACGGCGACCGTGTGCGGTTGGCGGGCGAGGGCGAAGCTGGCGTCAATGGCNNGCCGGCGGGAGACCTGTATGTGCAGGTTTTTGTCAAGGCGCATGCATTGTTCCAACGTGACGGCGACAACCTGTATTGCGAAGTGCCGATCCGTTTCACCACCGCCGCGCTGGGCGGGGAACTGGAAGTCCCAACTTTGGATGGCAACAAGATCAGCCTCAAGATTCCGGCGGAGACCCAGACCGGCAAGCAATTCCGTCTGCGCAGCAAGGGAGTGAAATCGGTGCGCAGCGCAACGGTCGGCGACCTGATCTGCAAGGTGGAAGTGGAAACCCCAGTCAACCTGACCAAACGGCAGCGTGAATTGTTGGAGGAGCTGGACGTCTCGATGCATGCTGGGGGCAANAAGCATAGCCCACAGGAACATGGCTGGCTGGATAAGGCCAAGGATTTTGTCAAAGACCTGTTTGAAGGGGAGAAATAATGACCAGGATTGCTGTTGTCGGCGCCAGTGGGCGCATGGGCAAGGCGCTGATTGAAGCCTGCGCCCACACTGAAGGTCTGGAGCTTACTGTGGCGACGGAACATCCCTCCAATCCCCTTGTCGGAGCGGATGCAGGCGCTGTGGCGGGCGTCGGCGGCAATGGCGTCCTGATTGCGCCATCGCTGGAGGCGGCGGGGAATGATTTTGACGTGCTGATTGATTTCACCCGTCCGGAGCCCTGCCTGGAGCATTTGGCATGGTGCGTGGCCAACGATAAGAAGGCCGTTATCGGCACCACGGGTTTTGACGAAGCAGGCAAGGCGGCAATCGCCAAGGCGGCGGAGCAGATTCCGGTGGTGTTCGCCCCCAACATGAGCATTGGCGTCAACTTATGCCTGAAGCTGTTGGATATGGCGACGCGGGTGTTGGGTGATTCGGTCGACATCGAAATCATTGAAGCCCACCATCGGCACAAAGTGGATGCGCCTTCCGGCACCGCCCTGCGTATGGGGGAAGTGGTTGCCAGCGCATTGGGGCGCGACCTGAAAGACTGTGCGGTTTATGGCCGTGAAGGTGTGACCGGTGAGCGTGACCGCAAGACCATCGGTTTTGAAACCATCCGGGCAGGCGATATCGTAGGCGAACATACCGTGATGTTTGCCGATGTCGGCGAGCGGGTGGAAATTACCCATAAGGCTTCCAGTCGCATGACCTTCGCCAAAGGTGCGGTGCGTGCTGCGGCTTGGTTGCAGGACAAATCCGCTGGCCTGTTTGATATGCAGGATGTGTTGGGTCTGAAATGATGCAGACGACACCTGTTCGTATTTGGGATTTGCCAACCCGCCTGTTCCACTGGCTGCTGGTTTTAGGCATTGGCGTTGCATGGTTATCCGCCGAGTTGGGTGGCAACTGGATCGAGTGGCACGAACGGATAGGCGTATTCCTGCTGGCGCTGATACTGTTCCGGCTCGTATGGGGCTTCATGGGCAGTGACACTTCCCGGTTTTCGCAATTTGTGGCCTCACCGGCNAAGGCTTTACAGCACTGGCGGGAAATGAAGGTTCAGCGGGAAGCTGCATTTCATGCAGGGCATAATCCTCTGGGTGGGTGGATGGTGCTGGCGCTGTTGGCGGTGGTATTGCTGCAAGCTGGGAGCGGGCTGTTTGCGACGGACGATATTGCGACCGATGGNCTACTACGCGGCTTGGTGAACGGGAAACTGGCGGATATCCTGAATAATATCCACCATTTGGTATTTAATGTCATTTTGCTGTTGGCGGCCGTACATATCGTGGCTGTGATCTTTTACCGCTTATTCAAGCAGACCAATTTGATCAAGGCGATGGTTGTGGGCAAGGCGGACTGGCCGGTCGGGCGACCACAACCTACTGGGCTGGCGTTCAGCCCCGCATGGCGGGGTGTGGCTTTATTCGGGCTGATTTATATCTGTGTATATTTCGGAATCCGCTGGTTGGCTGGGTAAAGTGGCTGCGTCTTGATATACATCATTAGTATTTGCTTATATACTTAATATAATGCTCTCCTTTGCATTTCAAGTGTCTTCTTTGCGTTTTTAGCGTAGGGAAGGGAGAGCATATGAGTTTCGACACCTTATTTGAAGGATTCAGCACNCGGGCGATTGCCGCCATGATCGGTCTGGCGGTGGGGCTTTCTTTTGGTATTTTTGCCCAACAAAGCCGTTTTTGTTTGCGGGCGGCTTGTGTAGAGTTCTGGCGTGGGCAGGCAGGCAAGAAGTTTGCTATTTGGCTGCTGGCTTTTGGGGCGGCCATGATCGGCGCTCAATATTTCATTGAAATCGGCGCGATTGATACCGGAAAAATCCGGCAGTTGAATAACGTTGGCTCCATGTCCGGCGCCATTATCGGCGGTTTGTTGTTTGGTTCCGGCATGGTGTTGGCCGGNGGCTGCGCCAGCCGTTTGCTGGTGTTGTCTGCTACCGGCAATATGCGCACGATGGTGGCCGGGCTGGTCGTCACCGTCGTCGCTCAGGCTTCATTGCGGGGCGGATTGTCGCCGTTGCGGGAAGAAATTTCTTCCTGGTGGTTGGTCGATGCCAATTCCCGCAGCTTTGCTCCATGGCTGCCGCAGCACGGTGGCCTCATATTGGGCGTTGTGATTCTGGTGTTTGCGTTGTGGTTCGCCAGACGCCATGAACTCAGCAAATGGTGGGGCGTCGCCGCCATTATTACCGGTTTGACGGTTGCATTGGGCTGGTTGCTGACCAGTTGGCATGCGGCCAATTCTTTCGATATTGTGCCAATTAAAAGCGTCAGTTTCACTGGNCCTTCTGCGGATACCCTGATGGGGTTGATCAATCAACCAAAGTTGCCGTTGAATTTTGATGTCGGTCTGGTGCCNGGGGTTTTCCTTGGCTCCCTGCTGGCGGCGTTGGTTACCCGTGAGTTCAAGTGGCAACGCTTTACTGAAGATAGTGGTTTTACCCGTTTCTTCATTGGCGCGGCTTTCATGGGGTTTGGCGGTATGCTGGCGGGTGGTTGTGCGGTCGGCGCAGGCGTGACGGGTGGATCCATATTGGTCATTACGGCGTGGGTTGCACTGTTCTGTATGTGGCTGGGTGCAGGCGTGACCGATTGGCTGGTTGACAGGAAGGCGGATGAGGCCAAGGCCGCAATTGAAGCCGCCCGCCTTGCTGCTGAGGCCATACCCCAGTTTGCGGCGGCTCCTGAACTGGTGCGGGTGCAGGCAAACTGATAAGTGATCGCCTGGGTTATTGGGTTGGATCACCGTGTCAAGGCCATAAACACTTGTGGTAGTTTTTCCGGCAATCGTTGCACATTGTCAATCACGGTAAAGCGCTTGCCGAAAATATCCCGCACATACTCATCCGCTCGGGGATCAAGACTGATGCAGTAAGTGTAAATGCCTTGCTGGTCGAGCTCTTTCACCGCCTGCCGGGTATCCTGCGTCAGCCATTGCGGATCGTCCACATCAATGTCGGACGGTTCGCCATCGGTGAGAACCAGCAGCAGCTTCTTGTCAGCCTGCTGGTTTTCCAGATAGTGGGCAGCATGGCGCACTGCGGCTCCCATCCGGGTGGAATAGCCCGCATCCATCGCCGCCAACCGTGCCTTGACCGCATCACCCCAATGTTCCTTGAAACCCTTGATATGTTGGTAACGCACTTCATGGCGGGTATTGGATGCAAACCCGGCAATCGCAAACGGGTCGCCCAGCGCTTCAATCGCCCAGGACAGCAACGACACCGCCTCTTGACTGAGTTCAAGGATGCTCTGGCTGCAACCTTCCGGCACTTCACTGATGGAAGCCGATAAATCCAGCAGCAACATCACCGCGATATTACGCCCGTCATGCTTGTGGCTCATATTGATGCGTGGGTCAGGGTTCGCCCCGCCCTTGAAATCGATCAGGGAACGGATCGCCACATCCAGATCGAGTTCGCTGCCCTCTTCCTGATAACGTACTCGCGTGTAATTTTGTGGCTTGAGCAAATCAACAATCTGTTTGAGCTTTTTCGCCAGCACTGCATGTTTCTGCAACAGTTGGTCAATCTGCCCGGCATCACCGGATGGATGTAAGCTTTCATACACACTGGNCCAGTCAAGCCGGTAAGTCTGAGTGCTGTAATCCCATTCAGGGTAATGGCGCGGTGGCAATCCCTCGACTTCCTGACTTTCCGAAGATTGGCGCTGCTCGTCGAAGAACTCTTCGTCGTCACTTTCTTCAATGAACTGCCACAAATGCCGGTTGTCATCGCGGTAAGGAATCGCAGTATTGTTGAAATACACGCGCGGTAACTGGTCGGATTGCAAACGCGTTTTGGCCACGAAGGAAATCGCCAGTTGCACCATATCCGCTGTCGTGGCGTTGCCTTCCATCATCCTGGTATGAAAACGTTGGGAAAATTCATTCACCTGCGGATGCTGATAACCATGCTGCGGGTTGAGGATGGCATAGGACAACATCGCCAAACGGTGACGCAGGCAGGATTCCGTTTGCACATTGCATTCACCTTCAGCAGGAACCGGATGCAAGGCCATGAAAATCCGCCGCAAACCTGGGTATTCCTGCATCGCCAGCCACTCGACGCGGCTATCTTCAAAGCGTTCGATGGCGATGCGTTGCTGCGGGCTGAAATTATCCACGATAACCTTGCCTGACCAGCGCCGATGCGCCGCCATGTGCGCCAGCACCGCCCGGTAGCGATCCAGCCCGCTGATGCCGTTGGCATCGTCGAACACATCCGGGATACGCATACCGTATTCATCAAAATACGGCTGCTGCGCGCGTAGGTCGCGGAAATCGATGGAATATGGCACCAGATGTTCGCTTTCTTCCCAGCAGGCTTGCAGGTACAGGTTCAACTTGCGTTCGTGGTGGGTGAACAGGGTGCCGTGACGTTCGTGCTGCAACATCGCCTTGCTGTCAGCGGATTGCAGGCTGAAATATTCTTCCTGCCGTTCTGGATGCTTGCCGTAATTGCGGATGCCGTATTCGATCCAGTTTTTCAGGCCACCCAAAGCCAGTTGGTTGATCAGATAAGGCATCTGCTCCAACAGTTTGGGCAAACCCGGGCTGGGGATGGTGGAATGGAAACCGTGGATGGAACCCGTGGTACGTTCCATCATATCGAAAATCAGCGCGATATAATTGCCAACCAGTTCCTCACTTTCAAGGCGGTGGCACACTTCCGGCAACACTTGCAGAAAGACTGGTATGGAACGCCCGTTAGGCGTGCGCGACATCTTCCAGACAGTCTGACTGACCCGCGTGAGCATGCCTTCGCCCAGCTTGTAGGCAATGGCGGGCATTTCCTCCAGATAGGTCAGCACCGGGTCAAAACCGCGCCCGATCTTGCATACCAACGACGCGCCATCCAGGTAGTCGTCAATGCCTTCCTCGCTCAACAGGGCGAGGGCATCCTGCATGCAGGCGGCGAAAGCTTCATCCAGTTGTTTGAAATTACAACTTAGTTTGGCGCGGTAACGGGCAGTGACTTCATCCATGACGGTTTACCCAAAGATGGCGTCAATACTATGGTTCAGGGTGCTGCGAATGTCGCTGTCATCGGTAATCGGGCTGACCAGAGNTATACGGCAGGCGTCACCTGCTGCGATGCCATCCTTGATCAGGTTGGCTGCATATACCAGCAAACGGGTAGAAATGCCTTCGTCCAAACCATGGCCTTTCAGGTTACGCGCGGTGTGGGCAATTTTGACCAGCTTGCCAGCCACATCGGCGCTGATGCCGGTTTCGGCTTGCAGGATGCTGCCTTCAGCTTCAGCCATCGGGTAATCGAAATCAAAAGCCACAAAACGTTGTTTGGTGGATTGCTTGAGGTCTTTCATCAAGCTTTGGTAACCGGGATTGTAAGAAATCACCAGTTGAAAATCGGGGTGCGCCTGCACCAGCTCGCCTTTCTTATCCAATGGCAGGGTGCGGCGGTGATCGGTCAGCGGGTGGATGACGACGGTAGTGTCTTGGCGCGCTTCGACAATTTCATCGAGGTAACAGATTGCGCCGATACGGGCGGCAGTGGTCAGCGGNNTATCCAGCCAGCGGGTGCCATTGGCTTCCAATAGATAGCGACCAACCAGATCGGATGCGGTCATATCCTCATTGCAAGCTACGGTAATCAGCGGTTTGCCCAGTTTCCAGGCCATGTGTTCGATGAAACGCGATTTGCCGCAACCGGTCANGCCTTTCACCATAACCGGCAGGCGTGAACGGTAGGCGGCCTGATACAGTTCCACTTCGTGCCCGGTGGCCTGGTAGAAAGGTTCTTGCTGAATGAGGTACTGGCTGGTATCGGTCATGGCAGGATTCCTGAGAGATTGAAAATGGCGGGTATTGCGTATGCGCCACCCGCCTTGCATTTTCCCCGCATCCTCTTTTTGCCCTCTTCCCCGGTGGGGAAGGGATAAGGTATGCGGTGCAATCTAACTATGGTACTTGCGGCTTACTTGTGAACGCCCAGCTTTTCGCGCCAGCCTGGGTAGATTTTATCGGCGTCACCAGGGAAGGATTCGAAAGCGCGGGCAAATTCTTTGTGTTCTTTCGCAAATTCGATCGGGTCAGCACCGGATTTCCAGCACTCATAAGATTGACGCAGGGAAATGGCACCTGCCGCCGGGCTGTCAATATGGCCGTAGGAACCACCACCAGAGGTATTAATCACGTTGCCGTGACCCAGGTTTTCAAAGAAGCCTGGCAGACGCAATGCATTCATACCACCAGAGATGATTGGTGTGGTGGGTTTCATGCCATACCATTTCTGGAAATAGACAGNGCNCTGGCATTCGTCGCGTTCAATCATGTAAGCGATAATCTTGTCACTGTTATCACCTTCCATTTTACCGTAACCCATGGTGCCGACATGAATACCGGAAGCACCTTGCAAACGAGAAATTTTAGCCAGTACGAAAGCTGTGTAACCACGTTTGGAAGATGGTGAAGTAATCATGCCGTGACCAGCACGATGATAATGCAGGTACTGGTTAGGGTACTGACGACGTGCGGTGGTGATCATGCCAGNGCCACCGACAAAACCGTCAACCAGGAATGCAACCTTGTCAGCATCCGNGCCGAATGTTTCGAGGATGAAATCGGCACGGGCGCACATTTCATAATGGTCATCAGCCGTAATATTGGCGGAGAACAGTTTGGNCTGGCCGGTTTCGTCCTGCGCACGTTTCATGGCATCGTAAACCAGTGGATAAACTTNTTTGGCCGGGCAGAATACCTGGTTACCCTGAGGTTCATCGTTCTTGATAAAGTCACCGCCAAGCCAGAACTGGTAGGCAGCGTTGGCAAACGGCTCAGGGCGAAGACCCAGTTTAGGTTTGATAATGGTGCCCGCAATATAGCCACCATCCTTGATCGGGCGCCCTAAAATACGCCACATATCGGAGATATCCTTGGAAGAGCCGTCGAACAGCTGGATGGCACGCTCAGGCATGTAAAAGTCGATCATTTGACCGTGTTCGATGTCGCCCATACCCTGGTTGTTGCCGATAACCAGCGTCAGGAAAGACACGATCATCATGCGTCCATCCGTGATGTTGCGATCAAACAACTCAATCGGGTAGGCGATGCGCATATCTTCCGTGGCTTCGTCGATGTAGTAAACCAGCGCGTCAACACCTTTGGTGAAATCGTCAGTGGTGGAAACTTCAACGTTGGTGCCGGTGGATGATTCCGCTGCAAAGTGGGCGGCGGCTTCCAGATAACCGTGGCCTGCTTTAGGCTTCATCTTATAGGCAACCAAGATATGTTTGCCCCCTGCCATCAGATCGGCTTCTTTTAGGCTTAGGTCTGAATAGCGGCTGGATTGGTCAAGCGCCATGTCTCTCTCCTCAAACTGCGAGTAAAAATTACTGTAAAAACCTCACGAACGCCGCGATTATAAGGGAATGCTAAGATAAGTAAAACACATTTATCCTGATTTAAACATAATGCTTTGTTATGTTAATCTCTTGACAGGAAGCCCATTTTCATGAGTATTTAATATGCACATCTCATTTCGCCAGATACAGATTTTTCAGGCTGTCGCCCAAACTGAAAACTTTACCCGTGCGGCTGAATTACTGCATATGACCCAGCCCGCCATCTCGATGCAGGTCAAGCAACTGGAAGATAACGTGGGGCTTTCCTTGTTCGAGCGCCAAGGCAAACGCATCGTGATGACGGCGGCAGGGAAGGCGATGCATGCTTATGGTTGCGAACTTCTGGCGCAATACCAAGGCATGGTGGAGACGCTTAAAGAATTGAAGAATGTGCATCAGGGCTATATCAAGGTATCGGCGGCGACCACGTCGATTTATTTCATCACCCGGATGTTGGCGAGCTTTTCCAAAATGCACGAAGGCATCACCGTTTCGCTGGACATTACCAACCGTAAAGCCTTGGTGGAGCAGTTGCAGCACTACGAAGCGGATCTGGTGGTGATGGGGGAGCCACCTTCCAACCTGGATCTGCACTCACAACGGCTGATGTGCAACCCGCTGGTGTTGATTGCGCCTGCCGACCATCCCTTGGCCGGTAAAAAAGAGATTCCGATCGCTGACATAGCCGGGGAAAAATTTGTGGTGCGGGAACCTGGTTCCGGTACACGCGCCGCTATCGAGCGATTCTTCGCTGAGTACGGGCACACTTTTTCCAGCACGCTGGAAATGAGCAGCAATGAGTCCATCAAATACTCCGTAATCGCAGGGTTAGGGCTGGGCATTGTCTCNCTGCACAGCATCAAGCTGGAGCTGGAAACACGTTCGTTGGCGGTGCTGGATGTGCAGGGTTTCCCCATCCAGCGTTATTGGCATATCGTCACCCGTGATGGCAAATGGCTATCCCCAGCCGCGCAAGCCTTCAAGGAATATGTGATCGCCGAAGCCGCCGCTTACGCCCAAGACTACCAACAGTTATTGCTGTAAACCCG
Source organism: Candidatus Thiothrix singaporensis (assembly GCA_013693955.1). Taxonomy (GTDB): domain Bacteria; phylum Pseudomonadota; class Gammaproteobacteria; order Thiotrichales; family Thiotrichaceae; genus Thiothrix; species Thiothrix singaporensis. The sequence continues at coordinate 1,315,352 of CP059265.1, forward strand.
TCTTAGCCGCCTGCCACAACGTATCCGTCAGTCAGCGTTGTCAAGAAGGCGGCAATGGCATTTATTTCATCATCCGTCANGGCCAGATTGCCAACCCGCACATCCAGATTTTCCGGCACTTCCGGCAGTTCCCAACGGCCAGTCGCCGCATCCCGCGCATTGTGGTAGGCGATCATTTCCTCCAGGTCACTGAATATGCCGTTGTGACCATACGGCGCGGTGATGGCGATATTGCGCAAGGTTGGGATTTTGAATTTGCCGCGTTCAGATGGCGGGATATCGATCCTGCCGCCCAGCCCGTAATCCCTGAAATCCATGACGTCGAAATCCACCCCCGCCTGAACATCTGGGTTTAGCGGCAGCCCGATATTGGCGTAGGCAAAATTGGTGAACAGCGGTGGCGTCCCATCCGCCGCTGGCGTGGAGGAGTGGCAGGCGGCGCAATTGCCTTTGCCGGGGTCATTGAACAGTTGTAGGCCATAGGCTTCCTGCGCCGTCAATTCTGCTTTGCCTGCCAAATACTGGTCGTACTTGGAATTGAACGGATGGAACAGGCGAGTGCGCTCAAACGCGGCGATGGCGTCAGCAATGCTTTGGTAGGCGGCGACGTTGTCGGAGAATATGCTTTCCCCGTAAACCTGCGTCATTAAGCTGGCGTAGGCTGAGGCCTGCACCTTGCTGACAACTACAGCGAGGTCGGGATTCGCCATTTCCACTGGCTCCAGAAACGGGGTTTTAGCCTGTGTGGAAAGATCTGTAGCGCGTCCGTCCCAGAATTGTCCACCAATATATTCACCCAGATTTTTATCAAAGTGAAATTCCGGGCTATAGAGGGCATAAGCCGCTGTCGGCGCATGCCGGTCATCGAACAGGGCAGGATTGGCACCAGCAGACGTGGGAAGTCCCTTGTCCGGGTCGGTAAAGCCATAAGCCGGATCATGGCAGCTGGCGCACGCCTGCCCGGGAGGCGAAGAAAGGTTAGTGTCAAAAAACAGCTTTTGCCCCAAAGCTTCTTTGGCGGCCTGGGTAGATACGCCTGAAACCGTGGTTGTTGTGCTATCGCCGCAAGCGGCGCAAAGGATGGAAAGTAAAACGCTGAGGCTGACTGAATGGATTTTCACGGCTGGAACCCTGCTTGTTCATGGTGCTGGTTTATGTGGGGGAACTGCATTAACAAAACCAGTTTATCTGGCATCAGATAATAAATAAAAAGACTTCTGATAATCCACCTTAATCCTGTGTGGCAACAGGGATAGCCAGACAACGGGCACACACAACCTTATATTTTCTGATATAATCCCCCTCTTCATGATTTAGGTGATCGAACAATAATATGGCTACATTCGCCAAGGAAATTCTCCCTGTAAATCTCGAAGATGAAATGCGCCAGTCCTATCTGGCCTACTCAATGAGCGTCATTGTCGGGCGCGCCTTGCCTGACGTTCGGGATGGTTTGAAACCCGTTCACCGGCGTGTGCTGTTCGCCATGAGTGAACTGGGCAATGACTGGAATAAACCCTACAAAAAATCCGCCCGTGTAGTCGGTGATGTCATCGGTAAATACCACCCGCATGGCGACACCGCTGTTTACGATACTGTTGTGCGGATGGCNCAGCCGTTCTCGCTGCGCTACATGCTGGTGGACGGGCAGGGTAACTTCGGCTCCGTGGATGGCGATGCGTCTGCCGCGATGCGTTACACCGAAGTCCGCATGTCGAAGATTGCCCATGAGCTGCAACTCGACATCGACAAGGAAACAGTAGATTTCGTCCCCAACTACGATGGCAATGANAAAGAGCCATCCGTGTTCCCGACACGGATTCCTAACCTGTTGGTGAATGGTTCATCCGGCATTGCTGTCGGCATGGCGACCAATATTCCGCCACACAATCTGACTGAAACCGTCAACGCTTGCTTGGCGTTGCTTGCCGATCCGGATATGGATATCGGTGACCTGATGGAATACCTGCCAGGNCCTGATTTCCCCACCGCTGGCATCATTAACGGTGCGCGTGGTATCCGCGAGGCTTACCACACCGGCAAAGGCCGCATTTATGTGCGCGCGCGCAGCGAAGTGGAAGTGGATGAACGCACCAGCCGCGAAACCATCATCGTGACCGAGCTGCCGTATCAGGTGAACAAGGCGCGTTTGCTGGAAAAAATCGCCGAACTGGTCAAGGACAAAAAGCTCGAAGGCATTTCCGAGTTGCGCGACGAATCCGACAAGGATGGCATGCGCATGGTCGTCGAGCTCAAGCGTGGGGAATCTGGTGAGGTGGTGCTGAACAACCTCTACAAGCAAACCCAGATGCAGAGCGTGTTCGGCATCAATATGGTCGCCTTGGTGGATGGCCAACCACGCCTGCTGAACCTCAAGGAAGTGCTGGAAGCTTTCCTGCGCCATCGCCGTGAGATTGTGACCCGCCGCACCATTTTCGAAGTGCGCAAGGCGCGTGAGCGTGCCCACATCCTCGAAGGCTTGGCAATCGCGCTTTCCAACATCGACGCAATCATTGAACTGATCAAGGCCGCCCCCAGCCCGGCGGAAGCCAAAGCGGGTTTGTTGGCGCGNGCCTGGAATCCGGGCATTGTCACCGACATGCTGACCCGCGCTGGCGCGGACACTTGCCGTCCGGACGACTTGCCCGCCCAATATGGCGTTCACCCTGGCGGTTATTGGTTGTCTGAGGTGCAGGCGCAAGCCATCCTCGACCTGCGCCTGCATCGACTGACCGGCTTGGANAAGGACAAAATCCTCGCTGAATACCGCGAATTGCTGGATAAAATTGCTGATTTGCTGGAAATCCTCGCCAACCCTGATCGCCTGATCCAGGTCATCCGTGAAGAGCTGTTGGCAGTGCGGGATGCCTACGGTGATGAACGCCGCACAGAAATCAATGTGGTCGGCGAAGACCTGAGCATGGAAGACCTGATTGCCGATGAGGAGGTCATGGTCACGCTTTCCCATGCAGGTTACGCCAAGGCGCAAACCCTTGACACTTACCGTGCACAGAAACGTGGTGGACGGGGCAAGGCAGCGACGTCCATGAAGGATGAAGACTTCATCGAAAAGCTGTTTGTCGCCAGCACCCACGACACCATTCTGTGCTTCTCCAGTCGTGGCCGTATGTACTGGCTCAAGGTTTACCAGTTGCCGGTGGGCGGGCGCGGCGCGCGCGGCAAGCCGATGGTGAATCTGCTGCCGCTGGAGGAGGGCGAACGTATCAACGCAGTATTACCAATCCGTGAATATGCCGCCGACAAATACATCTTCATGGCGACCTCCAATGGTACGGTCAANAAAACGCCGCTGACCGAATTTTCACGCCCCCGCACGGCAGGCATTATTGCGGTGGACTTGCGCGATGGCGACAAACTGGTGGATGTGGCACTGACTGATGGCGGCAATGACGTGATGCTGTTCAGCACCTCCGGCAAGGCGATCCGTTTCCATGAAGCTGACGTGCGTGCGATNGGCCGCACTGCTGCCGGGGTGCGCGGCATCCGTCTGGAAGATGGGCAGGAAGTCAATGCGCTGATCATCGTTGGCGAGGGTGAACTGCTGATTGCGACAGAAAACGGCTACGGCAAACGCACCCGGGTCGATGAATTCTCCACCCAGAGCCGCGGAGGGCAGGGCGTCATCGCCATCCAGACTTCCGAGCGTAATGGCGATGCGATCGGCGCGGTGCAGGTCAAGGACGACTGCCAGATCATGCTGATCACCGATGGTGGCACGCTGGTGCGCACGCCAGTGGCGGATGTTTCCATTGTCGGGCGCAACACNCAGGGTGTGACCCTGATCCGTCTCAATGAAGGTGAAAAGCTGGTGCAGATTGCTCCGATATTGACGGACAGCAACGAGAATATTGAAGATGACACCACAGATACAACCGAAGAGCAGGAATAAATCATGATGAAACGTGTATTCAATTTCAGCGCAGGNCTGGCCATGTTGCCGCAGGCCGTTCTTGAACAAGCCCAGGCCGAAATGCTCGACTGGAATGGCAGCGGCATGTCGGTGATGGAAATGAGCCATCGCGGCAAGGAGTTCATGTCCATTGCGGCNCAGGCTGAAGCTGATCTGCGTGAAATTATGGCTATTCCGGCCAATTACAAAGTGCTGTTCCTGCAGGGTGGNGCCAGCAGCCAGTTTGCGATGATTCCGATGAACCTGCTGCGCGGCAAAACCACCGCCGATTATGTCGACACTGGCGATTGGTCAGCCAAGGCCATCAAGGAAGCCCGGCGCTTTGCTGAGGTCAATGTGGTTGCATCCACCAAGGAAGGCAATTACACCAGCGTCCCGGCATTCGAAACCTGGCAGTGCAGTGCGGATGCGGCTTACCTGCATTACACCCCGAACGAAACCATCCGTGGCGTTGAATTCCCGTGGGTTCCGGCAACGGGTGATGTGCCGCTGGTGGCTGACCTGTCTTCCACCATTCTCTCCCGTCCGGTGGATGTCAGCAAATATGCCCTGATCTACGCAGGTGCGCAGAAAAACATTGGNCTGGCTGGCCTGACCCTGGTGATTGTGCGCGAAGACCTGCTGGGTGAAACCGTCGTAGGCACGCCAGCCATGTTCGATTACAAAATCCATGCGGACAATGATTCCATGTATAACACCCCGCCAACTTACGCATGGTATCTGGCCGGGCTAGTGTTCCAGTGGGTCAAACAGCAAGGCGGGTTGGCGGGTATGGCCGCAATCAATCAACGCAAGGCAGAAAAGTTGTATGCGGCGATTGAAGCCTCCGGCGGCTTCTACAACAGCCCGGTAGCCGCCAACTGCCGTTCCTGGATGAACGTTCCGTTCACCTTGGCAAATGCTGAACTGGACAAGCCATTCCTGGCTGAGGCAGCACAGGCAGGCTTGACTACGCTGAAAGGCCACCGCTCTGTCGGCGGAATGCGCGCCAGCATCTACAACGCCATGCCGGAAGCAGGTGTGGACGCGCTGGTCAGCTTTATGCAGGATTTTGCACAAAAGAACGGATGACCCCCATCCCCAGCACAAATACAGAAATCTCAAACAAGCCCTTCTTCCCAACCCCTCTCCCTGCGAGGGAAAGGGGGAGGGGAGGGGCGCAACACCNNACAGGAAAGCCCCATGTACACCATCCAAACCTTCAATGCCATCTCNCCCAAAGGACTTGAGCGTCTTCCCCGCGATCGTTATTCCATTTCAGACAGCGCGCCTGATGCTGACGCCATCATCCTGCGTTCTTACAAACTGCACGATTATCCGTTTTCTGACAATTTGCTGGCGGTAGGCCGGGCAGGTTCCGGTACGAATAATGTGCCTGTTGAAAAACTGTCAGGGTGCGGCGTGGTTGTGTTCAATGCGCCGGGAGCCAATTCCAATGCCGTCAAGGAATTGGTGATTGCCGGTATGTTGATGGGGTGCCGCAACATTGGNCCAGCCATTGATTTTGTGAACGGTTTGCAAGGTTCTGATGAAGAAATGCGGGTGGCGGCTGAAACCGGCAAGAAGCGGTTTCGCGGTTTTGAACTGCCGGGCAAAACCTTGGGGGTCGTCGGCCTTGGCGCTATCGGCGTGCGTATTGCCAACACCGCCCGTTCTTTGGGGATGAATGTCATCGGCTACGACCCAACCATCACCATCGAGCGTGCTTGGCAACTGAATGCCGAAGTGGAAGCGGCAGCCAATATCGATATGCTGCTGGCGCAATCCGATTTTATAACCTTCCATGTGCCTCTGGTCGACAGCACCCGCAATTTGATCAACGCCACCAGTCTGGCAAAACTGAAAGACAATGTGGTGCTGCTCAATTTCGCCCGTAATGGCATCGTGGATGAAAGTGCGGTGCTGGCAGGCTTGGAAAGCGGCAAGGTGTATACGTATGTCTGCGATTTTCCCAGCAATGCGCTGCGCACCAATCCACGGGTGATTGCACTGCCGCATTTGGGCGCTTCGACCATCGAGGCGGAAGACAACTGCGCCATTATGATTGCTGACCAGATCCGTGATTATCTGGAGAATGGCAATATCAGCAACTCGGTCAATCTGCCCAATGTGAAATTACCGCGCACAGGTCTTGCACGGATTTCCCTGGTCAACCAGAATAACCCCGACATGCTGGGCAAGATTTCTCATGTATTGGGGCAGTCCGGCGTTAACATTGCGCACATGTTGAACGATTCCAAAGGCAACATGGCGTATACATTGATGGATGTGGATTCCAGTGTCAGTGCTGAAACCCTGGCTACGCTAAAATCCATTCCTGGAGTCCTTAAGGTACGGCTGCTTTGAGCAATAAGACTGATAATTCTGAGAACATCAAGGCAGGGCTAGCTGCCCTGCGTGAGCGTATTGACTCGCTCGACACCCAAATCCTGGGGCTGCTGAACGAACGCGCCCGTTGCGCCGAGGAAGTACCATACCAAGCTGGCGGAAGACCCGAACGCCAAGTTCTACCGCCCGGAGCGAGAAGCGCAGATACTCACCCGGATGCAGTCACTCAACAGTGGCTCGTTGCGCAATGAGCAGATTACACATTTGTACCGCGAAATCATTTCCTCCTGCCTGGCACTGGAGGAATCCATGCGCATTGCCTACCGGGACCGGCCGGGACGTTTGCGCAGGAAGCCACCTTCAAGCATTTTGGGCAGTCGGTCGCCACCTTGCCGGTAGAATCCATTCCGCAGGTTTTCCGCGAGGTGGAAGCAGGCAGGGTGCGCTATGGCGTGGTGCCAATTGAAAACTCCACCGAAGGCGTGATCACCCACACGTTGGACATGTTCGTGCAATCACAACTGCGGATTTGTGGGGAGATTTCCCTGCGCATCCATCAAAACCTGATGTGCCGCCACAGCAATTGGCAAAGCGTGCAAAAAGTTTACTCCCATGCACAGTCGCTGGCGCAATGCCGTTACTGGCTGGACAAGCACTTGCCCCATGTGGAGCGCATCCCGGTCAGCAGCAATGCCGAAGCCGCGCGGCTGGCTTCGCTGGATGATGCCGTCGCCGCCATTGGTGGCATCCAGGCGGCACCTATTTACGGCCTGCAAATCGTGCATGAAAACATTGAGGACAGCCCCAATAACACCACCCGTTTCCTGGTGATCGGCGATCAGGTGGTCGCGCCCAGCGGCAATGACCGCACTTCGCTGTTGGTTTCCACCCGCAACCAACCGGGTTCCCTGTTCAAGCTGCTCAAGCCGCTGGCAGAAAATGGGGTGGACATGACCCGGATTGAATCCCGCCCCTCCCGTGCCACCAACTGGGAATACTTTTTCTTCCTGGATGTGCTTGGGCATGAGCAGGATGAAGCCATCAGCAAGGCATTGGTCGCCCTGCGGGAGGAAACGGAGCTGGTCAGGGTTTTGGGGGCTTATCCGGTCGCCATCATATAAGCGGGATTTCATTATTGTTTTCCAGCCCTTGGCAGAATTGCCCGTGTGTGATTGAATGCCCGCTTGATTTTTATTTCAGGCCAACCATGCAATCAGGCATTGATTACAGGCAACTTGCCGTTAGCGGCGTACAAGCGTTGCAACCTTATCAGCCCGGCAAACCGATAGAAGAACTGGAGCGTGAGCTGGGTGTCAGTGACATCCTCAAACTCGCCTCCAACGAAAATCCATTGGGAACCAGTCCCAAAGCGCTGGCGGCGCTGACCCAGGCGCTGGGTTCCCTGGAGCTGTACCCGGATGGCAGCGGCTACCAACTCAAGGAAGCCATTGCCCGCAAGATTGGCCTGCACAGTTCGCAAATTACCCTTGGCAATGGCTCCAACGATGTGCTGGACATTATTGCGCGCCTACCTCGACAGTGACCGCGCCGCCGTGTGCGCAGAATATGCCTTTGCCGTTTATCCTATCGAAATCCAGGCGGTAGGCGCAGAATTGCGTATCGCCAAGGCCAACCCGCCCGATCATCACAGCATGCCGTATGGCCACAACCTGCCCAATATCGCTGCGAAAATTGATGATAAAACCCGGGTGGTGTTCATCGCCAACCCCAACAACCCTACCGGCACNTGGCTGGATCGGGAAACGTTGCGCGGCTTCCTGCAACGGGTTCCGGCGGATGTCATCGTAGTGATCGACGAAGCCTATACCGAGTACGTGCAGCAGCCCGATTTCCCCAATGCGCTGGAGTGGCTGGATGAATTCCCCAACCTGATCGTCACCCGCACCTTTTCGAAGATTTATGGCCTGGCCGGATTGCGGGTAGGGTATGCGGCGTCCAACCCGGCGATCGCCGACATCCTCAACCGGGTAAGGCAGCCATTCAACGTCAACTCGCTGGCGTTGGCTGGTGCCATGGCGGCGCTGGACGATGACGCTTTCCTGCAACAAAGCGTGCTGACCAACGCCGCCGGACTCAAACAGTGGTTTGACGCCTGTGCCGAGAATGGCTGGGAACACATGCCAACAGTGGGTAATTTCATCACAGTGGATTGCAAGCGTCCCGCTGCCCCTGTTTACAACGCCCTGTTGCGCGAAGGTGTCATTGTGCGCCCGCTCGGCGGCTACGGGCTGCCGCAGCATTTGCGCATCACCATCGGCACGGAATCCCAAAACACCCGTTGTATCAATACATTGAAAAAGGTTCTTGCGGCNGTGATCAGGAAGCTTGTCATCTTTGGCGTCGGTCTGATTGGCGGCTCACTAGCGCTGGCGTTGCGCGGGGCAAACTACTGCCAGACTGTTGTTGGTTGCAGCCGTAACGCAGCTCACCTGCAAAAGGCGATTGATCTGGGTGTTATCGATAGTTTTACCCTTGACCCACAGGCAGCGGTGCAAGACGCCGACATGGTGTTGCTGGCTGTGCCGATGGGGGCTATGGGGCGGTTGTTGGAGCAGATCAAGCCAGCCTTGCCTGCCGATGCGGTGCTGACGGACGCAGGCAGCACCAAGGGCAGCATTGTCGCCGAAGTTGAGCAGGTGTTCGGTAAGGGCTTCACCCGCTTTGTCCCGGGGCATCCGATCGCCGGGCGTGAAAAGAGTGGGGTGGAGGCCGCCATCCCTGACCTTTACATCAACCGGCGCGTCATCCTCACGCCTTTGCCGCATACCGACCCTACCGCCTTGCGCGCTGTTGAAGATATGTGGCGGATGACGGGCGCAGTGCTGGAAAGCATGCCGGTGGCGCTGCATGACAGCGTCCTGGCGGCGACCAGCCACCTGCCGCATGTGCTGGCGTTTTCGCTGGTCGACACTTTGCTGAACCTGCCGATGCGGGAAGACATTTTCCGGTACGCGGCGGGCGGCTTCCGGGATTTCACGCGCATTGCCTCCAGCGACCCAGTCATGTGGCGCGACATTTGTTTGGCCAATAAAGACTCAATAGTGGAAATGATCGGTAAATTGCAGGCGGATTTAAGCGAATTCGCCACATTGGTTGAGCGGCAAGACGGCGAAGGATTGTATACGCGCATGTCACGAGCCAAGCAGGCGCGTGACAGTTACATCGCCTATCTGGAAAACCACAAGGCAAGTGTGCAGGAAACACAGGATGATCAGTAAGTTGCCACAACTGTTTAAAGCATTGGCGTTCAGTACGGCTGTATTGGTTGGTGGTTGCGCAATCACGGCGGATACAGGCACAGGCGGCCATTATCCCGCCGGTTTGGCGGCGGCTTTGCCCAATACGGATGGTTATGGTTTGCTGGCGAAACCTGCGCCCTTGCCCGAAACAGTGCGTAAGCAGGCTTATGCGCAAGCCAAGCAATCCTGCGATACGGGTTGTGCGACACCAGCGGGCAAATTGCTTGGGGTGGCGAACCAGGTGCCCGCGTATTCCAATTGCCAATCCACCTGTGCCCGTTCTGATTTTTCTTTCATGGACTTGCACAACAAAGCCATTTCCCTGCATGAAAAGCCGCCTGCTGACAAGCAATTGCATTACGTCGGCCTCACCTACCAATGCGTGGAGTACGCCCGGCGTTGGTGGATGACCAACCTTGGCGTCACCTTCGGTGATGTCGACAGCGCGCATGAAATCCTTTACCTCACAGAGGGTGAAAACATTCAAACCAACGCCAAGTTTCCGTTGGCTCGTTCACTCAATGGCACAGCGACGCGCCCGCCCAAATTTGGCGACCTGTTGGTTTATTACCCTAATCCGGATGACCCCAAATGGCGGCATGGGCATGTCGCCGTGGTGGTGGGCGTTGACCTGCAACACGGCTTGGTGAATGTCGCCGAACAGAACTACAATAACCTGCCGTGGACAAAACCCAATCAATATGCGCGCCAGTTGCGGCTGTTCAACATAGGCGGGCGTTACCACCTTGAGGATGTGGCCAGTGACAAGGTCAACAACCCGGTTGGCGGTTTGGTTTCCGGGTGGATTTATCCGGCTTCCGCCCGATAGGCCGATTGCTTCGCAGTATTTGGCAAACCCCGCCGGGTATGGTTGAATGCCTGCCTGATTTTATGCATTAGCCCCAAGGAAATCCGTGTGAGCCATTCCAGCACCAATCTTCAGTTCATTGTCCAGCCCGGAGGCAGCCTGCGCGGCAACGTGCGTGTGCCNGGGGACAAATCCATTTCACACCGCTCCATCATGCTGGGTTCGCTGGCGGAGGGTGACACCCATGTCAGCGGCTTCCTGCAGGGCGAAGATTGCCTTTGCACCCTGAAGGCGTTCCGTGCGATGGGCGTGGCGATTGAAGGCCCCACGGAAGATGGCAGGGTGACCATCCACGGTGTCGGCCTGCACGGCTTGCAGGCTTCCCATGAGCTGGATATGGGCAACTCCGGCACGTCCATGCGCTTGATGTCCGGCCTGATGAGCGGGCAGGCGTTTGATGTGCGGATGACGGGCGATGCCTCACTTTCCAAACGGCCGATGAAACGGGTGACTGCGCCGTTGGCGGAGATGGGCGCTGTCATTGATGCCACACCCAATGGCACGCCACCGCTGCTGGTGCATGGCGGATGCAAGCTCAAAGGCATGCATTACGACATGCCGATGGCCAGCGCACAGGTGAAATCCTCAATCCTGTTGGCGGGCTTGTATGCCGACGGCGAAACTTCGGTCACTGAGCCTGCGCCCACCCGCGACCATACCGAACGCATGCTGCGCGGTTTTGGTTATGCAGTGAAAACGGCAGGCAACCGTATCAGCCTGCAAGGTGGCGGCAGGCTCACGGCGACCAGCATTGATGTGCCAGCGGACATTTCCTCCGCCGCATTTTTCATGGTTGGTGCCAGTATTGCCGAAAACTCGGAACTGGTGTTGGAACACGTCGGCATCAACCCGACGCGCACCGGCGTGATCGACATTTTGCGTCTGATNGGGGCTGACCTTGAGCTGCTGAACGAACGTGAGGTCGGCGGGGAGCCTGTTGCCGATATCCGCGTGCGTTCCGCCAAGCTCAAAGGCGTGCAAATTCCTGAAGCGCTGGTGCCTTTGGCGATTGATGAATTTCCGGTGCTGTTTGTCGCCGCAGCCTTTGCTGAAGGGCGAACCGTGCTGACAGGGGCAGAAGAGTTGCGGGTCAAGGAAAGCGACCGCATCCAGGTCATGGCGGATGGCTTGCTTGCCTGCGGCGTGGATGCCCAGCCGACGGCAGATGGCATTATCATCAACCCTGGCAATTTTAGCGGCGGTGTGATCGACAGCCACGGCGACCATCGTATCGCCATGGCGTTTACCATGGCCGCCTTGCGCGCTACGCAGCCTGTCATCATCAACGACTGTGCGAATGTGAACACCTCTTTCCCAGGCTTTGTGGATTTGGCGGCGCGGGCAGGCGCAAGGATTAAAACCGCATGAGCAACACCGTTCCTGTCATCACTATTGATNNACCGGCTGGGGCAGGCAAGGGCACCATCGCCTGCATGCTCGCTGACAAGTTGGGCTGGCACCTGCTCGACAGCGGGGCCATTTATCGCGTGGCGGCGTTGGCTGCCTTGCAGCGTAATCTGGATTTGCAGGATGAACCCAGTGTCGCCGCCATGACCCCTTCCTTGCAAATTGAGTTCCGTGACGGCGACGCCTGGCTGGATGGTAAAGCTGTCAGCAGCGAAATCCGCAACGAAACGTGCGCCAGCGCCACGTCACAAATCGCCGCCTTGCCAGCAGTGCGCGCCGCCTTGCTTGAGTTGCAGCGCAGTTTCCGGCANGCCCCTGGGTTGATTGCAGATGGGCGCGATATGGGCACTGTAGTTTTTCCTGGGGCGAACCATAAGTTTTACTTGACAGCCAGCGCCGAAATCCGCGCCGAACGCCGCCTGAAACAGTTGAGTGAACAAGGGCTTAGTGCTAAACTATGCGACCTAATTCAGGACATCAATGCCCGCGATGAGCGCGACGCCAACCGTCCAGTAGCCCCATTAAAACCTGCTGATGACGCAGTTTTGATCGACACTGGTTCGTTGGATCGGGACGAAGTGTTTGCGGCCGTTTTGCATCATATTGCATAACCATTTGATTGGACAGATTTAGTTTCGAGCCAGCCCTGACAGGAAGTCCGGGCTTTTACGTTTTAACCCGTCATGCAANNGGATGCGTTGGCGATAACCATTGTTTAACAGGTATTTTTATTCATGACTGAAAGTTTTGCCGAACTGTTTGAAGAGAGCCTTTCTTACACCCAAATGCAGCCAGGCGCTCTGCTGAATGCAACAGTTCTTGAAGTACGCCCTGATTTTATTATCGTTAGCGCAGGTCTGAAATCTGAAGGCGTCATCCCTGCCGAGCAGTTCAAAAATGAACGTGGCGAAATCACCGTCAAAGTCGGCGATTTGGTGGAAGTGGCGCTGGACACCGTGGAAGACGGTTTCGGTGAAACCCGCCTCTCCCGTGAAAAGGCTCGCCGCCTGCGTGCTTGGGAAGTTCTGGAAGAAGCATTCAATAACGACGAAATCGTTACCGGCATCATCACCGGCAAGGTCAAAGGCGGTTTCGTGGTTGAACTCAGCGATATCCGCGCATTCCTGCCCGGCTCGTTGGTGGATGTGCGCCCAGTCCGCGACACTTCCTATCTGGAAAACAAAGAACTGGAATTCAAACTGATCAAGCTGGATCAGAAGCGCAACAACGTGGTTGTTTCCCGCCGTGCTGTCGTTGAAGAAGAGTACAGCGCAGAACGCGAAGCGCTGATGGAAAATCTGCAGGAAGGCCAGGTTGTCAAAGGTATCGTCAAGAACCTCACCGACTACGGCGCATTCCTCGACCTGGGTGGCATCGACGGCCTGTTGCACATCACCGACATGGCTTGGAAGCGCGTCAAGCATCCATCCGAAGTGGTCAGCATTGGCGACGAAATCGAAGTCAAGGTGCTCAAGTTCGACCGTGACAAAAACCGTGTCTCCCTCGGCCTCAAACAGCTGGGCGAAGACCCGTGGCAGGATCTGGTGCGTCGTTACCCATCCGGCACCCGCATCTTTGGCAAAGTCAGCAATCTGACTGACTACGGCTGCTTCGTTGAAATCGAAGACGGTGTCGAAGGCTTGGTGCATGTGTCCGAAATGGANCTGACCAACAAGAACGTCAACCCTGCGAAAGTGGTGACGCTGGGCGATGAAGTGGAAGTCATGATCCTCGACATCGACGCCGAGCGCCGCCGCATTTCCCTGGGCATGAAGCAATGCCAGCCGAACCCTTGGGATGAGTTTGCTGCTTCCCACAACAAAGGCGACCGCGTTTCCGGCAAGATCAAGTCCATCACTGACTTCGGTATCTTTATCGGTCTGGAAGGCGGCATTGACGGCTTAGTCCATCTGTCCGACATTTCCTGGAATATGCCGGGCGAAGAAGCTGTCCGCAGCTACAAGAAGGGCGATGAAGTCGAAGCCGTGGTGCTGGCGGTTGATCCTGAGCGCGAACGCATCTCTCTCGGCATCAAGCAGTTGGAGCAGGATCCATTCTCCAACTTTGTTGCGGCTCACGCCAAAGGCAGCGTAGTCAAGGGCACTGTCATTGAAGTCACCCCGAAATCCGCGAAAGTGGACTTGGGCGACGGCATTGAAGGCATCCTGCGCGCTTCCGAACTGTCCCGCGACCGCGTGGAAGATGCCCGTAGTGTATTGAAGGAAGGCGACGCTATCGAAGCCAAGTTCATGGGCGTCGACCGTAAAACCCGTTCCATCAACCTGTCCATCAAGGCCAAGGATGATGACGATGAAGCCCGGGTTATGCGTGAATACACTGGCCGTTCCAGTGGAGCCTCCACTTCGTTGGGCGACATCTTCAAGGAACAGATGGGCGAATAAAATCGCCATCAGGACGAGATACACAGGTCAAGGATGACCTATAGTTCCAGCAATGCGGCGTGAATTGAATGCCGCATTGTTCCCCAAAAGCTGGAAAACATCAACAACGCCCAGCAAACACCCCTTTGCTGTTCAGGAGTGGAAAGGATGACCAAATCTGAAATCATTGATATTCTTGCGCGCAAGCAAAGCCATCTAAGTAGCCGCGACGTAGAGCTGTCTGTCAAATTGCTGTTGGACAAAATGAGCGAATCATTGGCGGACGGCGGGCGTATTGAGGTTCGTGGTTTTGGCAGTTTTTCCCTGCATCATCGTGCAGCACGTAANGGCCGAAACCCTAAAACAGGGGATCAAGTTTCTTTGCCGCCCAAACATGTCCCGCATTTCAAGCCTGGAAAGGAGTTGCGGGAGCGGGTCAACGAATCACGTAGCCAGTACCCCATCCAGGACTGAATACATTATTTTCGCACACGAATACACAAAGGGAGGCACCAAGCCTCCTTTTTCATATCTAATAGCCCATGCAAGAAATTCTNTTTTTATTACTGCCGATCGCTTTCTACTCCGGTTGGCAGGCCGCCCGGCGGCGCTACAGGGAACGCCAGGAAAAACGCAAGGAAATTTCCGTGCGTTTTGTGCGTGGCATTAACTATCTGTTGAGTGAGGAGCCAGACAAGGCGCTGGACGTATTTCTCAACTACCCGGAAATTGACGAATACACCGCCAACACCTTCCTGTTGCTTGGCAACTTGTTTCGTAACCGAGGGGAAATCAATCGGGCTTTACGCATCCACCAGAATCTGGTGGCTCGCTCTGATCTGAGCAAAACACAACGCATGTCCGCGATGCTGGCGCTGGGAGAGGANTTTTTCGCAGCTGGCATGCTGGACAGNGCCGAGAGCGTATTCAGTGAATTGCTCAAGGACGACCCTAAGCATGGTGAGGCTTGTGAACCATTGCGCGACATTTATGAGCAACTGCATGAATGGGATAAGGCAATCGAAATTGCCCAATGTGCCCAGCAACGTTCTAAAGTCGATCACAGCCGTTTGATTGCCCATTATTATTGCGAACTGGCGATACAAGAGTTGCAGAAGCAAAATTTGTTCAAAGCTGAAGAAACCATCAAGAAGGCGGCAAAGGCCTATCCCGCTTCCGCCCGCGTGCTGGTGCTGAAAGGCGACCTTGCCTACGCCCGCTCCCAACGGGCTGAAGCCATGGACATTTACCAGCAGTCCATCAACCAGGATACCCGTCTGTTAGGCATGCTGTTCAAACAGTTAGTCAATAACTTTAATCAACCAGGCGAACTTGAGCGTCTGTATGGCTTCATTCAACAGACTTTTTCCAAAACCCAGGACGCCAAATTGTTCGGTTATCTGTTGCAACTGGCGCATAAACTCGGCAAAACCAAGGATATGCGTGCTGAAGTTGAAGAGCATCTCACCAAAGGCAAGCCCACCCTTAACACATTGAGCAATTCCACGCAGGTGCTGGTGTCCTTGTGGCAGGAAGAAAAGACCTGTGAAATTTCCCAAATCCAAATTGCCCTGCAACGTTTGGCGGCCAGCCAGCCTGATTTCCAGTGCAGCCATTGTGGGTATAAAATGCATGGCTATCTATGGCGCTGTCCGGCCTGTCATCAGTGGGACACCGTCGGCAATGTTTAATGTTTCAGGAATCTTGGCATGTCCAGTCGTTTGATTATCGCTCTTGATTTTCCTTCTGCGGAACAGGCGTTGGCATTCGTTGCCCCGCTTGATCCATCCGAATGCAAGCTCAAGGTAGGCTTTGAATTGTTTGTGGCGGCATANCCGATNTTTATACGCCAACTGACGGGCAGNGGGTTCGACGTATTTCTGGATCTGAAATTCCATGATATTCCCAATACTGTGGCTGGTGCTTGCAAAGCCGCCGCCGCTCTCGGCGTATGGATGGTTAATATCCACGCTTCTGGCGGAGCCAAGATGATGATGGCGGCGCGTGAAGCCTTACAGGGATTCAGCAATCCGCCAAAACTGATCGCTGTGACAGTCCTGACCTCGATGGACAAGGCGCAGTTGGAAGGCGCGGGCATCATGGCTGAACCCATGGAACAGGTTAAACATTTGGCGCAACTGACGGCGGCAAATGGGCTGGATGGGGTGGTCTGTTCAGCGCAAGAGGCGGCCATGCTGCGGCGAATGCTGGGGAATGANTTTTTGCTGGTGACGCCCGGCATCCGCCCGGCGGGCAGTGATCATGGCGACCAGTCACGGGTAATGACGCCAGCGCAGGCACGGGAGGCTGGCGTCAGTTATGTGGTGGTGGGCAGGCCGATCACACAAGCTACTGACCCTGCTGTCGTGATTGCCCAAATCAATCGGGACTTGGATCAGAATTGAGCGAGAAGGCGGGGAAACGCCTAGCGCCGATAATCCTCATTCAATAACCGTTGCGCTTCCTTTTGCATGGTTCCACGGGAAAAGATCAGCTTCCAACGGTTGCCGCCCGCCTGGCGCCAGAGCAGGGCAGCACGCACGCCAGCCAGCAACAGGGCGCGGATTCGGGCGGCGTTTTCAGGGTTGGCAAGATGGTTTTGGTCGCCTTTGATCATAATGCGTANGCCAATTTTGCTGATGGTGTTGCTGTAAATTTCCGCCAGACGCGCAATCATATTGGGATGGGTCATCGCAAAGAAATCCAGCTGTTGCTGGGCGTTTTCGATGTTTTTCAGCAGTGCCTNGAACATATCCGGATCATTCGCCAGTTTCTTCTCCAGATACAGCAAATTAACCGCATAACGGGTGGCTTCAATGTCCTTGGGGCGGCCATCCGGCGTCATGCCGCCAGTGCCTAGCTGGTACATGAGCACCTTGAAGCCGGTTTTCAGTTTTTCAATGCCGCCATAAATCGCTTCCGCCGAATGGGTGTCTTCAGTCAGTACACTATTGATGCAGGCATCGAATAATTCGGCATCAACTCTTCCACGAGAGGCAATCTGGGTGACGCCTTCAACGCACTGGAATAGGGCGGCAAGGGCAATGGTTCGGTTACGGGTGTTGGCTTCCACGGATTTTTACCGGTTCGGGGTTATTGGCTGAAAATCAAGGGTAAGGTGTAAAGGCGGCAATTCAAGTTGTCCCTTGCATCCGGCGACATTTTGTTTCCATGGCGTTAATGACGCCGCCACCCAAACAGACATCACCCTGATAGAACACGACAGACTGGCCAGGNNGCGTGATGGCGCGTTGGGGCTGGGGAAAGCAGACTTCGCAACTGCCATCCGGGAGCATCCACACCTGACAATCTTCCTCAAGCTGACGGTAACGGATTTTGGCCTTGCATTCAAATATGCCTGCCGGTGGCTCGCCCGCAACCCAATGCAGTTGCGAAGCGCGCAGGAAATGTTTCATCAGCAATTCATGCTGATGCCCTTGGGTCACGATCAGGCGATTGGCCTGCATATCCTTATCGGCCACGAACCAGGGTTCTTCCGTTGAATCCTTACGTCCGCCAATGCCAAGCCCCTGCCGCTGGCCGAGGGTGTAATACATTAAGCCATGATGTTTGCCGATGACCTNCCCTTGTGGTGTGACCATATCACCCGGCTGGGCAGGCAGGAAACGTTGCAGGAAATCGCGGAACTTGCGTTCGCCAATAAAGCAAATGCCGGTGCTGTCTTTTTTGCGNNCCGTGGTAAAGCCAGCTTCTTCCGCGATAGCCCGCACCTGGCTCTTTTCCAGTTCGCCAACCGGAAACAGGCTGCGTTGCAACTGGTGCTGTTGCAAGGTGTAGAGGAAATAGGTCTGGTCTTTGTTGTTGTCCTTGCCCTTGAGCATCTGTGCCGNGCCATCCGGGTGGCGGGCAATGCGGGCGTAATGTCCGGTGGCGATGTAATCCGCCCCCAAGTCCATCGCCAACTCCAGGAAAGCTTTGAACTTGATCTCCTTGTTGCACATGATGTCAGGGTTGGGGGTGCGCCCGGCGCGGTATTCGTCCAGGAAATAGGTGAACACTTGATCCCAGTATTCGCTGGCGAAATTGCGGGTATGCAGGGGGATGCCCAATTGGTCGGCGACAGCCTGTGCATCGGCGAGGTCGACCGCTGCGGAGCAGTAGTCTTCCGTGTCGTCTTCCTCCCAGTTTTTCATGAACAGCCCTTCGACTTGGTAGCCTTGCCGAAGCAGGAGCAGGGCGGCGACGGAGGAGTCCACCCCACCGGACATGCCGACAATGACGCGCCCGGAACCTTGGTCAGTCATGGGAGATGAAATACCGCAGGCTGTCAAGGGGGTAGCGTAAGCCAGCTGTGTAGGCGTCCAAAGATTGCCCTACCAAGGCGCTACGCCAGCACGCGGCTGCTGGTTGCGGATTTCTTCCGCCGTCAGCCAGTGGACAGCAAGTATGTCTGGGTCTAGCTGATACCCCGGCTCTTGCCCCAGCAGTTGGCCGGTAAAGGTGAAACGCAAATAGACACGCCCAGGGTCAGCACGTTGCATGTGGAAAATCCCCAGCAGGGCGGTAGGCTCAAAATTCCAGCCGGTCTCTTCCAAAGTTTCACGGCGTACTGCCTCCAGTAGGCTTTCGCCATGCTCCATATGACCCGCAGGCTGGTTGATGGTGAGCTGTCCATGTTGCAGTTCCTCCACCATGAGGAAACGGCCTTCATGTTCGATGACGCTGGCGACGGTGACGCGGGGCTTCCAGACCATTATGTTATTCCATCATTTTTGAATCATACGCTGCGCCACGATCGTTGGCGGCAGCGGACAGTTGCCGCTATTTTGCTGCGGTGGCGGTTGTCTGGGCGGAGGCCTCAGCCGCAGGTGCAACGGGTGTTTTAGGGGGCTTTCCGTAACAGGGGCAGCTTTGGCAGGCACGGGGGCTTTTGCGCCTTCAGGCATCCAACCAGATGATACGCCCGCAGGCGGGTCATTGATAATCCGCTCACCTTCTTTCAGGCCGGAAACCACAGCGACTTTGCTGCCGCCATTCTGATCAGCCCCGACGCGGATCATGCGCAATTCCGAGCTATTGTCATCTTTGGCCACCAGCACACTGGGCAGGCTGCTGCCTTTCAATAAGGCTGATTTGGGAATGACAATGACCTGACTGCCGTTCTTATTTTCCGGCACATAAATTTCCGCATACATGCCAGGTGCCGTGGTGATTTCCATCGGAATGTCGAATTTGACCGTAACCGTATGGCGGCTGGCATCCGCAACCGGGTAGATTTCCGCAACGCGCACAGTGGTGTTGGTGCTGCCGTCAATACGGGCAGGCAACAACATATCTTTGCTTAAGTTACCAACCAGGCCGGAGGGAACATCCGCCTGCAAACGCTTGTATTTGACATAGCCGAATTTGACCAGTGGCTGCCCCGGTTGCACGGTGTCGCCCACCTCCACCATTTNTTCCATAATAATGCCTTCAAATGGCGCATAGGCGCTGGCGTCACGCAGGGATGCGTCGATTGCCTGCAATTGGGACATGGCTTGCTGCACCTGGCTTTGCGCCTGGGATACGCCCGCCATGGCGTTGTTCAGGTCAGCCTGGCGGATGGTGTCAGAATCATAATTTCCCATGAATGAATTGGCGAATGGGCGCACAGCGAAACGGTCAAACATGGCGGGAAGGCCGAAACCAGGCATCGCGCCAATGTCTTTGCTGCGCGGCGATGTCAATTCACGGTAATACTGGGATTGGGAGTTTTGATAGCCGCTCTGCGCCATGGTGATCTGTGCGACGACTTCGGCGCGTTTGGCACGCAACTGGGAGTCGTCGANCCGGAACACAACAGCGCCCTGTGCCAGGTTGGCACCCACCGACCCGGCGACGTATTTGACCACGCCCGGAATCTGTGCGCTCAACGTCACTTCCTTATAAGGCACTACCGTGCTGCCCAACACCGACTGTGAACGGGCTCCGGTGGACTCCACCTGAATGATGTCGGCAGCCTGGGCGAGTGGCAGGGCAGCGCAAATGCCAAACATAGCCAATTTCAACACCGTTTTATGTATAGTCATATGATCACTTTCCTCAAAAGCGGGCAATTCAACAGCTTCACATCCTACCACAGCATCACCTTACTTCCGGTATTCAATCGAGGATAACAGGTCGCGATTGTCCAGCAGCAGCAAGGCATTTTCCGGACTATCAATAAAGGGGTTGCGGATACCCTGGCGCGTAAAAACCCAGTTGTTATAGGCAATCTCCCAGGGACTGGGGCTGTCAAGTTTNNACCAATGCGCCAGGGTATTGATGTGGCGATTATAGAGTTCATCAATTTCGTACACCAGCAGCATATAGAGGATTGCACGGGCGATATCCCNCCGGTTGCGGGAAGGGATGACCCATTCATGGTCAGCGTCAAATCCGGTTCCAGAAAAACTTTCTGGATGCAATTCCAGATGGAAGGGACGCACAATCCGGTCATTTTCCAGATCGAAATTGAAATTGGAGCGCTTGGCGTTGAGGCCGCGTTCTGATGGCGCAAAGTTGAACGGGTTGACAGTGGCACCATTGCGGATATTGCGGGGAGCCCCTTTGTGCGCCAAATAGCGGTCGAGGAAGTCGCGCGGAATGACATGTTCTATGCTATGGCGCTGTTTCTGGTATAGCTCGCTGACCGGAACCGAACCATAGATGGAGGTTACCCAACCGTATTCAGTGTCAAAGAAAAAAGACCAGAAATTTTTCCATTTGTCTTCGCTGCTCCATTGCCGGAAGTGTTTGGCGGACTGAAAAACGCCACCCGCGTATTCCACGAAATCCTGCCGGGTGTGGATCTCCGCTGGCGCACGCAGCGTATGCGCCGGATGTTGGTTAATGCGGGCGGCGTATTCCGGCTGATACGCGCATGGGAGCAACTCCACGCAGACCTGCCCATGGTCGGATTGCAAGCGGTCTTCGATGCCGTCAGCATCCAAATGGCGGTTCCAGACTGTGTATTGGGAAACCTCCGCACNGGCCGCCGGGTNTTTGGGGTTAAGCGCATTGGAAACCAAGATATAATCCAGCACACCGCCTGCCCCACGGTGGATTTTGGTGAAAGGGCGCACACTATGGCGCATGTTAGGGGCAAGCCGAAAGGCATCCGCCAGCCGGTAGTCGTGCAGCCAAGTCAGCGTATTTTCTGGCCATTGCGTCGGCTCCAGCCNCCCGATGTTGTAGACATGCTCCTGCATGGTCAACGCCGCGAGGGGAATGGAGTCCTGGCTGTCATTCATGTCACCCATCACCACAATGGGTTGGGTGGCATCCATAGCCAGACGCGAACTCACGTCATGATAGAGTAGGGTGGCCTCCAGGCCGCGTTGCGTTAGGGATGCAACCGTACCACGCGAAAGGCGTTGCAGAGTGTCGCCAACCCTGAAACGCCACTCCGTGGCATCATCGTAGTGCATGTCCAGCGTGTTGGGACGTTTGGATTTTAGATGCGCGACATAAACGCTCACAATGCCCAGCCCGGGCGCTTCTATGTCTGCACAAATGGGTTTCCGGCTAAAACGGAAATTGACCGGGATCGGTAGGTCAGCACGGATCGCCGCCGATGCCTCCACCGGACGAATCTCCTGCACCGGCAAGCGTGAGGCCAGCGCCACCACCGACTTGACACAAACAGCCGGGTCATCTTCCCGATAACCTGGTTCGTCAACCGTAACAAAATAAGGGTAACCCGCTTGGGCGCACAGTTGCTTGAGTTCCGGAACGCTGAAAACTTCCTGAAAGCCGACAACATCTGCATCCATTTCCTGCAGGCGGGCAAGCACCCAATGCTGTTTCTGTTCCCATTCGCTGGCGGTGTAAGTGTTGCTTTCTTTGTGTTCGTGCCAGTAACAGCCGCTGGCGGCAAACTGATACAGGTTAAACGTGGCGAGTTTCATGTATTTTTATACTCATACTTCAAGTCTTTTGCCTAGGGTCACACCTGAAATGGCGTGTAATTTGCATAGTGTATGCCAAGTAAATGGCTTTTGTTTATAATCCATCGTACACGCGCTGAGAAACAAACTTCAAATGGAGAGAGTTGTTTAAATGTATAAACATATCAAAATTCCCGCATCTGGCGAGAAAATCACCACAAATACCGATTACTCCTTAAATGTGCCAAACACCCCGATCATCCCTTATATCGAAGGTGATGGCATCGGCGTCGACATCAGCCCTGTTATGATCAATGTGGTTGACGCTGCAGTGGAAAAAGCCTATGGCGGCGAGCGCAAGATTTCCTGGATGGAAGTTTACGCAGGTGAAAAGGCCACCCAGATTTACGGTGAAGATGTATGGTTGCCGGATGAAACAGTTGATGCCGTCAAGGAATTCGTCGTATCCATCNNAAAGCCCCTCACCACGCCGGTTGGCGGCGGCATCCGTTCCCTAAACGTAAAACTGCGCCAGGATCTTGACTTATACGTCTGCTTGCGCCCAATCCGCTATTACGATGGCGTTCCCAGCCCAGTCAAAGCGCCGGAAAAAATCGATATGGTTATTTTCCGGGAAAACTCTGAAGACATTTACGCGGGCGTTGAATGNGCCGCCGGTTCACCGGAAGTGAAGAAAGTCATCGACTTCCTGTTGAATGAAATGGGCGTGACCAAAATCCGCTTTCCGGAAACCTCCGGCATTGGTGTCAAGCCTGTGTCCGCAGAAGGCACCAAGCGTCTGGTGCGCAAGGCCATCCAATACGCCATCGATAATGACCGCAGTTCCGTGACTCTGGTGCACAAAGGCAACATCATGAAGTTCACGGAAGGCGGTTTCAAGAACTGGGGCTACGAGTTGGCGAAAGAAGAATTCGGCGCAATGGAAATGGATGGTGGNCTATGGTGCTCCTTCCAAAATCCGGGAACTGGTGCGCCTATCATTATCAAGGATGTGATTGCGGACAATTTCCTGCAACAGATTCTGCTGCGCCCGGAAGACTATTCTGTTATCGCAACCCTGAACCTGAACGGCGACTATATCTCTGATGCTCTGGCTGCACAGGTCGGCGGGATTGGCATTGCGCCGGGCGCAAACCTTTCCGACACTGTCGCCATGTTTGAGGCTACCCATGGCACTGCGCCTAAGTTCGCAGGCTTAGATCGGGTTAACCCAAGTTCAATCGTGTTGTCCGCCGAAATGATGTTGCGCCACATGGGTTGGATCGAGGCTGCTGACCTGATCAACAAAGGCACTGCGGGAGCAATTGCCTCCAAACGCGTCACTTTCGACTTCGCTGACATGATTGATGACGCTGAGGAAATTGGCTGCGCTGAATTTGGCGATAATGTCATCGCACACATGTAATGGCGAACGTCATTTTTTGATGCTGAAACAGGCGGCCTTGTGTCGCCTGTATTTTTCAGGGCTACCATTGTATTTGCAGAAGATGCACCAATCTATTTCAGAAATAGTGACAGCAGGCTGTCAAACCGTTTATAACATATGCATGTCAACCCGCAAGCTTGGGGCAAGGTAATCAGGAATGGCGCAAAAACATAAAGAAGATCATGGTGGCGACCAGGATTCCGGCGTAGCGGTGCAGGAATCCCGCCCGGAGGTGAAAGAACCACCGCGCTTTAAAGTTATACTTTTAAACGATGATTTCACGCCGATGGATTTTGTGGTGGAAGTGCTGCAAACATTTTTCGGTATGGATCGCGAGAACGCCACTCGCGTTATGCTGCATGTGCACACCAAGGGCAAAGGTGTGTGCGGCGTCTATACTCGTGATATAGCGGAAACCAAGGTCGCCCAGGTCAGCCGGTTTGCGCGGGAACATCAACATCCTTTGCTGTGTACAATGGAAGAGGCATAAGTCTTATGTTGAGCGCTGAAGTAGAGTATTCAATCAACACCCTGTACAGTGACGCCCGTAAACGGCGTTATGAGTTTGTAACAGTTGAACATCTGTTGCTCATCATGCTGGACAACCCTAGCGCAGCCGAAGCGTTGCGCGCCTGTACTGTCGATATCCCCCAACTGCGCCGAGAGCTGGAAGCCTTTGTCGACGAAAACACCCCGTTGATCCCAGAAAGTGATCACAGGGACGTACAGCCGACCCTGGGGTTTCAGCGTGTCATTCATCGTGCGGTCTATAGCGCCCAGTCTTCCCGTAANGGGGAAGTGACCGGCGACGCCATTCTAGTGGCCATTTTTGGTGAACCTGATTCGCACGCGGTATATTTTCTGTCCCGCCATCGGATTTCACGCCTAGACATCATCAATTTCATTTCCCATGGCATCCGCAGGGATCGCCAATCCGAACCGCCAATGGGAATGGGGCACGACGATGATGCCCAGCAGTCGCCTTCTAGCCAGCAGGATGCTGAAACAGAAGGTAATGAAAACGGCAAGCCATTGGAGAAATACGCCACCAATCTGAATGAACTGGCGTTGGAAGGCAAAATTGACCCATTGATTGGACGTGACCTGGAAATTGAGCGCACCATTCAAGTGCTATGCCGCCGCCGCAAGAACAATCCTTTGCTGGTGGGTGAGGCAGGCGTAGGTAAAACTGCCATTGCCGAAGGGCTTGCCAAACGTATCGTCGACGGTGAAGTGCCGGAAATTCTGGCGGATGCAGTCATCTATTCACTGGATATGGGTACGTTGTTGGCTGGCACCAAATACCGCGGCGATTTCGAGAAACGCCTTAAAGCAGTGTTGAAGCAGATCAAGAACGAACCGCATGCAGTGCTGTTTATTGATGAAATTCACACCATTATTGGGGCAGGGGCGACCTCTGGAGGCACCATGGACGCCTCCAACCTGATCAAACCAGTATTGTCGACAGGTGAACTCAAGTGCATCGGTTCCACCACTTTTCAGGAATATCATGGCATCTTTGANAAAGACCGCGCCCTTGCCCGCCGTTTCCAGAAAATCGATGTCAATGAGCCTACGGTGGAAGAAACCATTGATATTCTCAAAGGGCTGAAAACCCGCTTTGAAGTGCATCATAATGTTCGTTATACCTTCCCGGCGCTTAAGGCGGCGGCGGAATTGGCGGCCAAGTACATCAATGACCGCCATCTGCCGGACAAGGCCATTGACGTCATCGATGAAGCCGGAGCCAACCGTCAGTTGCAACCGGCGGCATCCCGGAAAAAGACCATTAGCGTGCATGACATTGAAGATATAGTGGCCAAGATTGCGCGCATTCCACCAAAATCGGTTTCTTCCTCCGATATGCAAATTCTGCGCACGCTGGAGCGTGATTTGAAAATGGTCATCTTCGGCCAGGATTCAGCAATTGGCCAGTTGACCACCGCCATCAAAATGGCGCGGTCTGGTTTGCGTGACGACACCAAACCCATCGGTTCATTCCTGTTTGCAGGNCCGACTGGTGTAGGCAAAACAGAAGTGTCCAGACAGCTGGCACAACGCCTTGGCATTGAACTGTTGCGCTTCGATATGTCCGAATACATGGAACGCCATACGGTTTCACGCCTGATTGGGGCACCTCCCGGCTATGTGGGCTATGATGAAGGCGGCCTACTGACCGATGCCGTCAATAAGCATCCACATGCGGTGCTGTTACTGGATGAAATTGAGAAGGCTCATCCGGATGTCTTCAATATCCTGTTGCAAGTCATGGATCATGGCACGTTGACTGATGCCAACGGGCGCAAGATTGACTTCCGCAACGTGATTCTGATCATGACCAGTAATGCTGGTGCAGAGAACATCACCCGGAAATCACTTGGCTTCCGGGTTCAAGACCATACGCTGGATGCCACTGAGGCAGTCAACCGCACCTTTACACCGGAATTTCGCAATCGTTTGGACGCCATCATTCAGTTCAATCCGCTGACGCCTGAGGTGGTCGCTTCCGTAGTCGATAAATTCATCATCAAGCTGGAAGCCCAATTGGAGCCCAAGAAGGTCATTCTGGTAGTGGATGAAGTCGCGCGCCATTGGTTAGCTGAAAGAGGCTACGACCGGCTGATGGGTGCGCGGCCAATGGAGCGGGTCATTCAGGAACACATCNNAAAGCCTCTGGCTGACGCAATTCTGTTCGGTGAATTAAGTCAAGGCGGTAGAGTGGAAGTGTCAGCGGACGATGATGGGCTTGTTATCGAGATGCACGGCACGGAGGCAGTGCCAGCTTGATTTTGATCAGAAATTTATGATGCAAATGCGCCCTATGGGCGCATTTTTATTTGTTACGGTAGCTGATGCGGCCTTTGGTCAGGTCATAAGGTGTAAGTTGTACCGTCACACGGTCGCCAGTCAAAATGCGGATATAGTTCTTGCGCATACGACCGGAAATATGGGCATTTACAATATGTCCATTATCCAGCTCTACGCGAAAAGTGGTATTAGGCAGGGTTTCAACTACCGTGCCTTCCATTTCAATATAATCTTCTTTGGCCATAGTGCCTTCAACGCTTGGAAACAATAAACGGCGTATTATCCTTGCCACACGCAGGATGACAAGCTCTTTTTCCTTGCTGCACGCATATTTGGCAGACAAAGCGCTGGAATTCCCTTGCTGCCGGTTTTCATGGCATTAATATTTGATTAGGATAGGCAGATTTTACTTTGCAAGGGCATACAGATAGCCCATTTTGATGCTGGAGCAATAAACAAGATGACAATAGCTGGTATTTTTCCGGGACAAGGCTCCCAATCATTGGGAATGTTGTCGGCGCTGGGCGCAGATTTTGCCGAAGTGGGCGAAACCTTTCAGGAGGCGGCTGCAATCCTCAATCGTGATTTGTGGCGGTTGGCGCAGGAAGGCCCGACTCTGCCTTGAACAGCACCGAAAACACCCAACCCTTGATGCTGATCGCCGGGGTTGCCGTTTGGCGGGTTTGGCTTAAGCAAGGTGGTTGCAGACCGGCCGCAGTCGCAGGACACAGTCTTGGGGAATATTCTGCATTAGTGGCGGCGGGTGTGCTGAATTTTACTGATGCAGTGGCGTTGGTGGCTGAACGCGCCAGCCTGATGCAGTCAGCGGTTGCTGAGGGTGAGGGCCATGGCCGCTATTCTGGGTTTGGATGATGCGCAGATTATTGCCGCCTGCGCCCAAGCGGGACAAGGCGCGGTGGTGGAGGCCGTCAATTTCAACTCCCCAGGGCAAGTGGTGATCGCCGGTAACGCTGAGGCGGTTGACCGCGCCATTCAGGCCGCAACGGAGATGGGGGCAAAAAGGCCGTCAAACTTTCTGTCAGTGTGCCTTCGCATTGCGCCCTAATGAAACCAGCGGCAGAAAAACTCGCTATCCGCTTGGCTGCCACCACGTTTAATCCCGCACAGATGCCTGTGCTGCATAATGTAGATGCAGCAGCGCGCACCAATGCCGAAGGTGCCCGCACCGCACTGGAGCAGCAGCTTTATCGGCCGGTACGCTGGACTGACACCATTCAACGTTTGCAGAAGGAATATGGTGCAACAGCGGCCATTGAATTTACCAGGCAAAGTGCTTACGACCCTAAATAAGCGAATTGACCGCAAACTGAACGCAGTCTGCATCCTGGACAGCAAAACTCTGGAAGAAGCGCTGAAATTGTGTGAGGAGGCAGGAGCTTAATGGACTCAATCATCAGTTTGCAGGGCGAAATTGCCCTGGTGACCGGTGCCAGCCGTGGCATCGGGCGTAGTATTGCGGAAATGTTGGGGAAAGCAGGCGCCACCGTGGTAGGAACCGCCACCAGTGAAAAAGGGGCTACAGCCATTTCCGCCTACTTGTCTGAAGCAGGCGTCCCTGGCAAGGGAATGGTGTTGGATGTCGCGGATAAAACTTCCATCGACAGTGTAATCAAAGCCGTGACGAATGAATTTGGCGCGGTGACTGTGCTGGTCAATAATGCGGGCATCACCCGTGACAATTTGCTGATGCGAATGAAAGATGAGGAATGGGATGACATCATCGCCACCAATCTGACCTCCATCTACCGCATGAGCAAGGCATGTTTGCGCGGCATGACCAAGGCTAAAAAGGCCGCATCATTTCGATTTCTTCCGTGGTGGGGGCTTCGGGCAATCCAGGACAAACCAACTACGCAGCGGCTAAAGCTGGTCTGGTTGGCTTTTCCAAATCACTGGCGCGGGAAATCGGCTCCCGTGGCGTCACGGTGAATGTGGTCGCGCCGGGCTTCATTGACACCGACATGACCCGTGAGCTGTCCGAAGAGCAACGCAACGGCTTATTGCAAAACATTCCATTAGCGCGTCTGGCCAACCTGATGAAATTGCAGGCGCTGTTTTGTTCCCGGCGTCGCCCCTTGGAGCCTATGTGACGGGTGAGACAATTCACGTCAATGGTGGTATGTATATGACTTAAACCTGCTGGTATGATGAATGGGTTTTAAATACAATACGCTACCGCTACGAACATTTTTTATCTACGAGGAACTCGAAACCATGAGCGATATTGAAGAGCGCGTCAAGAAAATCGTTGTTGAACAACTGGTGTTGATGAAAGCGAAGTGAAGAACGAATCCTCTTTCATCGATGATCTCGGCGCGGATTCTCTGGACACCGTCGAACTGGTCATGGCGCTGGAAGAAGAATTCGGCGCTGAAATCCCTGACGAAGAAGCAGAGAAAATAACTACTGTCCAGGCTGCCATCGATTATATCAAAGCCCAGCAGGGTTGATTTCTGTCTGCAAACCGCAGTTCGCCTCTAAAGAGGGGACGGATTGCGGTTTTCTCGTTTTTCAAGCAAAGATAGGGTTACAGGTTTGTCTAAGCGACGTGTAGTAGTAACAGGTTTGGGTATTGTTTCTCCCGTGGGTTCCAAGCTGGAAACAGCATGGGGCAACATCAAAGCTGGCTGTAGCGGGATCAATCGCATTAGCCCCGAATTATTTGACGCCAGTGCTTTCAGCGTACAAATAGCGGGTAATGTCAAAGACTTTAACGCCGACGATTACATCAAGCCGAAAGAACAGAAAAAATGGATACGTTCATCCATTACGGCATCGGCGCAGGTGTTGACGCCATTCGTGACGCCGGTTTGGAAATCACTGAAGAAAATGCCGAACGTATTGGTGTACTGATGGGTTCCGGGATTGGCGGCTTGGAAACCATTGAGCGTAACTACACAGCTTACTTGAATGCATATCCCGCAAAATTTCCCCATTTTTGTGCCTGCAAGCATTATCAATATGGTGGCGGGCAACCTTTCCATCATGTATGGCCTGAAAGGCCCAATATGTCCATCGTCTCCGCCTGCGCCACGGCGACGCACAGTATTGGCGACGCAGCGCGCATGATCGTTTATGGCGATGCGGATGTGATGATTGCTGGCGGCGCTGAAATGGGTTCCACCCCTTTGGGTATTGGTGGTTTCGCAGCCGCCCGCGCGCTCTCAACCCGCAATGACGATCCGGAAGCCGCCAGCCGTCCGTGGGACATCGACCGTGACGGTTTCGTTTTGGGCGATGGTGCCGGTGTTCTGGTGCTGGAGGAATATGAGTTCGCCAAAAAGCGCGGCGCGCGCATTTACTGCGAACTTTCCGGTTATGGCATGAGCAGTGACGCCTACCACATGACCTCCCCATCTGAAGGTGGCGAAGGGCCGCCCGTTGCATGGTCAACGCGATGCGTGACGCCGGTTTGAATGCCGCCGATATCGACTACATCAATGCCCATGGCACGTCCACTCCGGCAGGTGACAAGGCCGAAACCATGGCGGCCAAACGCGCATTGGGAGATCACGCCTACAAGGTTGCAGTCAGCTCCACCAAATCCATGACAGGCCACCTGTTGGGCGCTGCTGGCGGTATTGAGGCGGTGTTCAGCGTATTGGCGATCCGCGACCAAGTGCTGCCGCCCACCATCAATCTGCAAAATCAGGATCCGGCCTGTGATCTGGACTACGTGCCCAACATTGCGCGTGAAGCCAAGATCAATGTTGCGATGAGCAACTCCTTCGGCTTTGGCGGCACCAATGGCACCCTGATTTTCAAGAAAATCTGATTGCTCACGAAAGTTTTCAAAGGCGGGCATGACCTGCTCGCCTTACACGAACAAAACCCCGCCCGTTATCCTTTCCTGCTGGAAAGCGTTTCCACCTCCTCACATGCGCGTTACAGTTTGCTGTTTGCTTTTCCACAGGAAAGCCTGCGCCTGGGCAAACTGGATGAGGAAAATTTTTGCAAGCGCATGGATACAGCATGGTTGGCGGCGGGAACAGCCTTGCAACCCGCCATTGCCACTGGGTTGCCATTTCAGGGCGGCTGGTTTTTGTATCTTGGATACGAATTGGCTGGACAACTGGAGCCAACCCTGCAACTGCCGGAAGAACAAGGCCATTTACCCATCGCCATCGCAGTTAGAATTCCAGCGGCCATCATCGTAGACCATCATCATCATGAAACGGTTTTGCTTGCAGAAGAAGATTGTAAAGCTGAATTCGAATGTATTGTTGAGGATTTCCTGAAGTCTCGCGGCTCCCCATCTGTTGGAATCGGCGATCTTGGATGCGTTACCTTATGGGAGGAACCGCCGGAGCAATTCACCAATGGGGTAGGGCGCATCCGTCGCTACATTGCCGCTGGCGATGTCTTTCAGGTCAACCTTTCGCGTGCGTGGCGGGCAAGGCTTGCTACGGAACAAAAACCTGCCAACGTCTACCGCAACCTGCGCGCAGCCAACCCAGCGCCGTTTGCCTGCCTTGCTGATTTCGGGAGTTTCGCCATCATCAGCTCCTCTCCGGAGCGCCTTGTCAGGGTAAATGATGGCGTCGTCGAAACCCGCCCCATTGCCGGTACCCGTCCACGCGGTGACAATCCGGCNCGTGATCAGGAATTGCTGCACGAACTTATCGGCCACCCCAAAGAACGCGCTGAACACATCATGCTGATTGATCTGGAGCGCAATGATCTTGGCCGCATTTGTGAATACGGGACTGTGGCCGTCAATGAATTGATGGTGGTGGAAAGTTACCAACATGTGCACCACATCGTCTCCAATGTGCGTGGCAGGCTGAAGGCTGGCACAACGCCGGGGCAGGTGATCCGCGCCGTCTTTCCCGGCGGCACCATTACCGGTTGCCCAAAAGTCCGCTGCATGGAAATTGTTGCCGAACTGGAGCAGGCGGGCAGGGGCACCTACACTGGTTCCGTCGGCTATCTGAACCATAACGGGGATATGGATATGAACATTCTGATCCGCACCATGGCCTTGCAGGGCGATAGCCTGAGCTTCCGCACCGGTGCGGGCATCGTCATGGATTCAGTTCCCCTCAATGAGCTGAAAGAAACCCGCCACAAGGCGCGTGGGCTGCTCNNAGCCATCGGGCATGATATGGGTTAACGGCGCGGAAACGGATTGCTTGCCTGCCACTGATCGTGGCCTCTTATACGGCGATGGTGTGTGGGAAACCATCGGCGTGAGCCAGGGCAGGGCGCAGTTGCTGGAATGGCACCTGGAGCGATTACAGGCAGGCTTGCATGCCCTGCGTATCCCCCAGCCTGATTGGCTGAGGTTTCAGCAAGAAATCCTCACCGTTTGCCAAGGGCAGGAACGCGCCGTCCTGAAAGTGATTGTCACCCGGGGAGCCGGGCAGCGCGGCTACAATCCAGCGACTGGCCAGCCACCAACCCGCATCCTGCAACTTTCCCCTTGGCCTGAATATCCGCCAGAATATGCAGGGCAAGGCGTCCGTCTGGCCTTTGCCAAACCCGCCTGGCTCGGCAGCCATTGCTGGCCGGATTCAAGCACCTGAACCGTTTGGAGCAGGTGCTGGCAAGGGCAGAATTCGGCAATGACTATCAGGAAGGCTTGATGTGTGATTATGCGGGAAATGTTGTTGAAGGGGTGATGAGCAACCTGTTCATCATCAATGCGGCTGGTGAAATCTGCACACCAGATCTGAGCCAATGCGGCATTGCTGGCATAATGCGCCGATTTATTATCCATGTCCTTGAGAAATACGGCATTCGGCGCCACATTTGTACCTTGGAGTTGAAGGATATTGAGCAGGCTCAAGCGTTATTTATAACCAACTCGCTGATTGGTATATGGCCTGTCCGTGAATTCTCCGGCCAATACTATGGCATACCATCATTAATCAGGAAGTTGCAGATGGATGTAAAAGCACTGTCATGAAACTAATATTCAAATTACTGGGTTTGTTGCTTGTCACACTACTGGTGACGGTAGGATTNTTGCTATGGTATCAATATGATAGCTTTTTGGATGCGCCGGTAAACGTCAGCGGGGAAAATGCCATCTTCGAAATCAAACCAGGCAGCAGCATCAGGACAGTCGCCGCCCAACTGGAAGCAAAAGGCATCATATCACACAGTGAGTTGTTNTTTGCCCATGCGCGGCTGGTGGATTCAGCCCACAAGCTCAAGGCCGGTGAATACAGGCTGGAACCTGGGATGAAGCCTGACGATTTACTGAAGAAGTTTGTGTCTGGCCAAGTTTTGCAATATCAGCTTGGCATCATTGAAGGCCAGATGTTCAAGGATATTGCGGCATCCATTCGCAAACAGCCACAAATAGTGCAAACCCTGACAGAGGACGACTACAAGTCCATCATGCAAAAACTGGGTGCACCCGCAGGCATGCAACCGGAGGGTTGGTTTTTCCCCGACACCTATTCTTTCCCGCGCAAAACCACAGACTTGGAGTTTTTGCAGCGCAGCTATAAGGAAATGCAGGCCTATCTGCANAAAGCTTGGGATGGGCGTGAGCAGAATCCACAGATTAGAACGCCATATGAAGCACTGATCCTGGCCTCTATCGTTGAAAAGGAAACCGGCTTGCCAGAAGAGCGCCCGCTTATTGCCCGCGTTTTCCTGAACCGGTTGGCGAAGGGCATGTTGCTGCAAACAGACCCCAGCGTCATTTACGGCATTGGTGACCGTTACGACGGCAATATCCGCAAGGTTGACTTGCAAACGGACACNCCCTACAACACCTACACCCGTGCTGGCTTGCCGCCTACGCCAATCGCCACACCAAGCAAGGCCGCCATTGATGCGGTCATGCATCCGGCGGCAAGCGATGTCCTGTATTTCGTGGCGACTGTGCCAGGCGCCNNTTCCTATTTTTCTGCCACCTACGATGAGCACCAGCAGGCGGTCAG
Source organism: Candidatus Thiothrix singaporensis (assembly GCA_013693955.1). Lineage (GTDB taxonomy): Bacteria > Pseudomonadota > Gammaproteobacteria > Thiotrichales > Thiotrichaceae > Thiothrix > Thiothrix singaporensis. The sequence goes on from CP059265.1 coordinate 1,348,567, forward strand.
GAAGTATATCCTAGACCGGCTTCAAGCCGACGACTAACGCCGACACTGACAAAAATAAGGAAGCGGTTCAATAAGATGCAGTCAGGAAAATTCATAACGCTGGAAGGTGGGGAAGGGGCAGGCAAGAGCACCAATGTTGCGTGGATAGCCAATTATCTGCGGGATAAGGGCAAAACTGTCCTGGTGACGCGCGAACCAGGCGGGACGGAAGTGGCCGAAGCTATCCGTGCAGTCTTGCTGTCGCCTGATTTGCCCGCAATGAATCCAGACACTGAGTTGCTGCTGATGTTTGCCGCCCGGAATGAACACTTGCAACAAAAAATCCTGCCTGCATTGGAGCAGGGGACATGGGTTATCTGCGACCGCTTTACCGACGCCACCTATGCTTATCAGGGTTATGGACGCGGCATTCCATTATCCCGTATCGCCGCCCTGGAAGATTGGGTTCAAGGTAACTTACGGCCTGATCATGTCATCCTGTTTGACCTTGATGTGAATACCGGCATGGCGAGGGCGCAGGCGCGCGGCCGCGCTGACCGTTTCGAGCAGGAGCANGCACGCTTTTTTGAACGCGTCCGGGAAGGGTATCAGCAACGGGCAGGGCAAGCGCCAGAACGCTACCCGATCATTGACGCCTCCCAACCCTTGGAGCAGGTCAGGGGACAATTGCAGCAGGTTCTGGAGCAGATCCTGGCTAGGGACGCAGGGTGATATACCCTTGGCAAGCCGGTGCCTGGGCAACCGTGCAACGGGCGATAGCAGGCAACCATCTGCATCATGCCTTGCTGGCCACTGGGGAAGAGGGTTGTGGGAACGAAGCTTTCATCCGCTCCTTAGCGCAAAGCCTGCTTTGCCAACATCCTGCCACTGATGGGGTCGCCTGCAATCAGTGTCGCAGTTGTCAGGTNTTTGCTGCGCAAGCGCACCCTGATTTCATATTCATTTCCCTGCTGGAAGATAAGCAGAGCATCCTGATTGAACAGATCCGCGAACTGAATTACTTCCTGGGTCTTAGCCGCAGTTATAGCCCCCGCCGTGTCGCCATTATCACCCCGGCGGAACGCATGAACATCAACGCCGCCAATAGTCTGCTGAAATCACTGGAAGAACCTGCGGCGGATACCCATCTCCTGCTGCTGACAGCGCAACCAGCGGTGCTGTTGCCGACTATCCGTAGCCGTTGCCAGGAAATCCGCTTGCCGCCGCCGCCCCACCAAATTGCATTGGCACGGTTGCAAACGCAGGAATTGCAAAATCCGCCCGACCGCCTCCTGGATATTGCTAGAGGAAGGCCTTTGGAGGCNCTGAACTTGGACACCACAGGCATTCTTGCAGAACGTCAGCAATGGTTGGGGCACTTGACCCAGTTGGCTCAAGGAAATGGCAACATCACGGATATTTCCGTATATTGGGAAAAATATGACAGAATACGACTGTTGGATTGGCAGCTTGAGTGGATNTTTTTTCTGATAAAACATTATGTTATAAGAGAAAAACAACCNATTCCTGATGAATTGAAACCATTGTCCCTGGTTGTTAAGGAGAATAGGGTGTTCCAAATTCATGACAGCTTGATGGAGCTTAAAAAATTTGCCACTCATCCTCTCAATTCCCGTTCATATATTGAATCCATGCTAATATTGTGGGGCATATAACATTCAGAATGGCTAGAGAGCGTTGATGAACAACACGGCTGGGGTACAACATAAAAGCAAAGAGGAGGGTAAGCCAGCCAGTCTTTCCATGGCTATTGCCGAAAAATCAGCCTTACATGCTTGTTATATGCCATTCATCAAGGATGGGGGCGTTTTTGTGCCTACCACTGAAAAATTTACCTTGCATGATGAAGTTATCTTGCATTTACGTTTGGTTGAAGATGGCAAGAAGCTCTTGATTCCGGGGCGTGTCGTTTGGATTTCTCCTGGGGTTGGGCATCGTGGCACCAGCCCTGGCGTTGGTTTGCAATTTACGGGTGAGCAGCGCTTACGCGTCAAACAGTTTATTGAAGAAATCCTTGGTGACCTTGCCAAGCAACCGGCAGCTAATCCATCTTACTAACCCCAGCCTTTCCAATGTTTTGGCAGTATCCAATTTCGCATAATGTGTATTATGTTAAATAAACATAATATGTATGTTATGAACTGAGATGAAATGATCTTGTCTAAATAGTTTGCATGGGGCGTTCACCTTAACATGGTCTATACTGTAAAGGGTCTAGTCAAAGCTAAGTGGTGTTGCCCCAATGAATGGAGAAACTTTCAATATGGAATTGTCAGGTTGTTTCGTTACATATCAGCATCAGGCGCACCATCAAAGCAAACCGTTTCATAAACACGACACCCTATCCTGCCCGGTCTGTTCAAGCGCCACTGCATTGGTCAAAAGCCGCCTTCCCCGCTTCCGCAAACTATTTACCCATAAGAAGCTTTATTTTTGTCGGCAATGTAAAACCCAATTCTGGGCAAACTAGGTTTTGCAAAAACGTTCGCAAATCGGGGAATCGTCGGGGTTTTCCACACTCCGTACGATTGTGTCCACGAACGCGTTAAGTTCGTCCATACTAATGACGCTGAGGATACGGTTCATCACATCGGGGCTGACCTGTGCGAGGGTTTGTTTCCCTCCGGATAATTGCAGGTAAATACCTGCGGCGCTTTNTGAGCTTTCATCTTCAAGCCCTGCTTCCAACATAGCTTGATCCTCTGTGCTTAACTCATCGTAGAGTGCGTCCAATTCATCCCAAAGCCCATCATCAACGCCCTCGGAAATTTTCAGGATTATGGCTTCCTGCACAGGCTCAATGTCTTGTTCGTAGTCAAGGTTGTGCTCACGCAATACCTGGATAAATTTGTCAGCGACCTTATGGGTAANAANAAGATATTCCAACATATCATTCATATTATGTTATAACCTATTGATTTTCACTGTTTGCAACCTGTAGCAATATTTTATCCATCCACCGCTCAGGCAAAAATCGCCGTAATGCCCAAAATAAATGTGCAGGCATGGTTACCGGGTAACGCGCTTTAGGATTTGGACTTTCCAATGCGCAAATCACCTTTTTCAACACGGCTTCCGGCGGCAAAGTGAACGGCGCTGCGCCNNTCTTTTCCAAACGGCGAATAGCACCCTGATACTTGAGCCGGTGTACGCTCTGGTCGATATTGACGTGTTCTTTCAGGGACTGCAATGCATTGATGCGGAAAGAACTTTCGATAGNGCNCGGTTCAATCAGGCAAACCTTGATGTCGGTATCCGCCAATTCCAAGCGCAAAGTATCCGCTATGCCTTCAATCGCATATTTACTGGCGTTGTAGGCACCGCGAAACGGAAGTGCGATGTAGCCCAATATAGAGCTATTGTAAATAATGCGCCCTTCATTACGCTGACGCAGGATTGGCATCAGCATGTTCGTCAACTGATGCCAACCAAACACATTGACAGCAAACTGCTTTTCCAAGGCTTCACGGGAAATGTCTTCCAGCGCGCCCGCCTGACCGTAAGCCCCATTATGGAATACAGCATACAGTTCGCTGTTGGTGCGCAACATCAACTCATAAACCGCATCCTGCACGCTTTCCGGATCAGCAAGATCCAATTGTAGGGTTTTAAAACCCTCCCCTTCCAAACGCTCAACATCTTTCTCTTGGCGGGCAGAGGCAAAAACCTGGTAACCGCGCTCGCGCAAGCCTTTCGCCACGCAATAGCCGATGCCGCTGGAACAGCCGGTAATCAGTACGTTACGCATGTTTCCTTTAATCCTTGCCTATTGAAGGGAGGAATGTAACGTGATTCATTGAATTCAAGCAATGCCACCTCTATTATTACCATGTTCTAATATACAGTAATGGGATAAAAATATGCCTATCTATGCTTATCAATGCCTCTCATGTGGCCACGAATTGGAAGCTCTGCAGAAAATGTCAGATGCGCCTCTGACTGACTGCCCATCCTGCAATGCAGCATCACTGACNAAAAAGGTGACAGCTGCGGCGTTTCGCCTCGGTGGGGGCGGTTGGTATGAAACAGATTTTAAAAGCGGAGATAANAAAAATCTTGCCACCAATGATGCGCCATCACCGGCTTGCGGAACAGGAGCCTGCCCTGCCTGCAAAGCCGAATAACCTTACCTGTTTTGCCGGGTTTTTGCCCGGCATGCCCCTTTCCGGCCACTCATCGGAAAAAACAAGGCGTTGATTGCGTCTTTCATATCGACCAGAATAAAATAATCGTGGTTGCTTAATTACAACAATAAAAGGTCACGAGCATTATGAAAAAATCCATTCTATTTGCAGCCATGCTGGCTGCTTTCACAAGTTCTTCCGTGTTTGCTGGTGGTGGTTCACTGTTTGGGGGTTCTAGCGAAGAGGGCGCAGGCACAATGTATGGTGGTGCCAGTATTGGCAAAACCAGCGACGGCACCTGCAATTCCGTAAAGGACGAAGCGGGCGCGTTATTAGGCAATATTGATTGCCCTACCCCTAGCGGCTGGAAAGTTTTTGGTGGTTACAAGGTTACGCCAAACTTGGCTGTGGAAGGCTCTTATGTCGATTTTGGCGATGGCGGCTCAAGCGGAATCATTCCAGTCATTGCAGGCGTCAATAATGTCGCCAATGGGGCTTCAATTTCCACGCAAGCAACGGGTTTTAACGTATCTGGCGTTGCCAGCACTGCCGCCACTGATGAAATCAGCCTGTTCGGCAAAGCGGGTCTAATGGCATGGAATAAGGACACGACTGCCACCGTCCAGCAGGTTGGCGTCAAAAATGCGACAGTTACCCAAGAATCCAGCACAGATGGCGTTGATCTTTCACTCGGGGCAGGCGCTGAATACAAAATCAATGATAACTGGGGTGTTCGTGGTGAAGTTGAACACTTCGATGGCCTGAATGCCAACCTGTACTCTGTTGGCGCAACCTTCTCAACTTTCTAAACCCTGGAATCCCGCATCCACCCCCTTTCCATCTGGTCAAAGGGGGCATAAATAGAGGATACCCCCAATGAAACGATCACTCCTGTTAGGTTTGCTCAGTCTGGCGATAACCCCCACATTGTGCTGGCCGAGGATTTGTTTGCTTCCGATCAGGAAGAACCCGGACAGTTTTATGCGGGCTATAGCCTGCTTAAATCCGAAGCTGGATGTAACTTCCAAGGCGTGGAATGCGACAGCAGCGGCTGGAAATTGCTGGGCGGCTACAAGTTCACTGACAACATCGCCGTCGAAGGTGGTTATTACAACATATTTAACAATGATGGGACGGATGCAACCACAGGAAAAGAAGCCGTGGTGAAAAGCACCGGTATTGCAATGTCGACAATAGGCTCTTATTCCATTAACGATACCACCGCTCTGACCGGCAAAGTCGGCCTGATGGCTTGGAAGGCGGAAGCTGACCTCGCTGGCAAGAGGACTTCTGCCATGGACGGGACTGATGTCCTCACCGGCGTAGGGGTAGGATACAAACTGAATGGCAACTGGCAGGTGCGTGGCGAATATGAACATGTCGGCGGCGACTTGGATGCCAACATGTATTCCGCTGGCGCTACATTTTCGACTTTGTGACGTTAAGCACACCCTCCTGAATCCGGCTTGCGTATAATGCTGTCAGGGCTTAACATCTCCGCCTTTACAGAATAAGCAACCGGATTTTCAGGAACTAATCAACAATGCGTAGCCATTATTGCGGGCAGGTGGACGAAGCCCTGCTGGATCAGCAAGTTACTTTGTGTGGATGGGTAAACCGTCGCCGTGACCACGGTGGTGTCATTTTCATTGACCTGCGTGACCGTGAAGGCTTGGTGCAGGTGGTTTTCGACCCTGACCGCGCCGATGTTTTCAGTACCGCAGAACGCGTCCGCAATGAATACGTGTTGCAAGTTGTCGGCAAGGTGCGCCGCCGTCCTGTTGGCACTGAAAACGCCAATTTGCGTAGCGGACAAGTGGAAATCCTCGGCTTGGAACTGAATGTCCTCAACGCCGCCGAAACCCCGCCATTCCAGCTGGACGAAGAAGGCGTCAACGAAGAAACCCGCCTGACCTACCGTTACATCGACCTGCGCCGTCCGGAAATGCAGAAGCGGATGCAAACCCGCGCCAAAGTGACTGGCTTCTTGCGCCGTTTCCTCGAAGAGCATGGCTTTCTCGACATTGAAACGCCGATGCTGACCAAAGCGACACCGGAAGGTGCCCGCGACTATTTGGTGCCTAGCCGCACCTATCCAGGCTCTTTCTTCGCCCTGCCCCAGTCGCCGCAACTCTTCAAACAGTTGCTGATGATGTCCGGCATGCACCGTTACTACCAGTTTGCCCGCTGTTTCCGGGATGAAGATTTGCGTGCTGACCGTCAGCCGGAATTCACCCAGCTCGATATTGAGACATCCTTTATGGATGACAACGCCATCATGAACCTGATGGAGGCCATGATGCGCGCCACGTTCAAGGAAACGCTCGGGGTTGAATTGCCTGATCCGCTCCCACGCATGCCCTACTCCGAAGCCATGCGCCGTTTTGGTTCTGACAAACCGGATTTGCGCATTCCGCTGGAGTTCATCGAAGTTTCCGACCTGATGCAGGACGTTGAATTCAAGGTTTTCTCCGGCTCGGCCAAAGACCCGCAAGGCCGTGTGGTGGCCATGCGCCTGCCTAACGGCAGTGAGCTGTCCCGCAAAGAAATTGATGATTACACCACGTTTGTTGGCCGCTACGGCGCGAAAGGCTTGGCCTATATCAAGGTCAATGACGCTGCTGCAGGCCGCGAAGGTTTGCAATCCCCGATCCTGAAATTCCTGCCGGATGAAACTGTTACGGGCATTATGGAACGCACCGGTGCTCAAACTGGCGACCTGATTTTCTTTGGCGCTGACAAGGCGCGCATCGTCAACGACGCGATCGGTGCGCTGCGTGTCAAACTGGGTCAGGATCGAGGCCTGATGCAAGGCGAATGNGCCGCATTGTGGGTGGTTGACTTCCCGATGTTCGAATGGGATGAGAAGGAAAACCGTTGGGTAGCCCTGCACCACCCGTTCACCTCNCCCAAAGGCTCGCCGGAAGCATTGCTGTCCAATCCGGGCGAAGCGCTTTCCATCGCCTATGATATGGTGTTGAACGGTACGGAAGTCGGCGGCGGTTCTGTGCGTATCCATAATATGGAAATGCAGAAGACTGTATTCAAACTGTTGGGCATTTCTGATGAGGAAGCGCAAGAGAAATTTGGCTTCCTGTTGAATGCGCTGAAATACGGCTGCCCTCCGCATGGCGGCTTGGCCTTTGGCCTTGACCGTTTGATCATGTTGATGACCGGCAGCCAATCCATCCGTGACGTCATGGCGTTCCCCAAAACCCAGACGGCAGCTTGCCCCTTGACCAATGCGCCTGCGGAAGTCAGCCCCAAACAATTGCGAGAACTCAGCATCCGGGTTCAACTGGCACAAAAGTAAGGGTTTGCCTTCGTGCTCCTATTAAAAAGGCGGCTTCATAGCCGCCTTTTTTATTGGGGGTCACTGACCAAACGGGTATAACAAATCCAGTTGGCATTGGGGTAAACAGGTTTGCCATCCTGGACTTCGCCGTAATAGCGCAAAGCCACCATGCTGTCGCCGCGCGGGTTATCAGCCCGGATGGCCAGGCCATAATCGACGCCTTGGTAATTGCATTCCGTGCGGGTGTTGGGGTTAACCCCGTCCGGAATCACATACCCATCCCCGCAGGTGCTGTAGGTGTTCATGTTTTCGGAACAATAAGCCGCCTTGCCGGGAAGGTTGGCGGTTTCCGGAAAATAGGTCAGGTCAATATTCGGACGCTGTTCGTTCGCGTTGATCTGCACCAGCCCCAGCAGTTCTTCCATCAAAGGCAAACGCCAGTTGTTTCTGCCGCAGGGTGCCGCGCCTTTCAAGGCATTCACATAGGTGTAGGCGTCACAGGATGAAGAGCCTAGATTTTGGCACAGGACATTGCCATTATAATCCACGGAAGAAGCGTAACCGCCGTAGTTGTGGAAATGCCGGTAACGCCAATCCTTGTCGCGCAAGCCGCCGTCATTGGTTTTTCCTCCCATACCAACCCGGTGTCTTTATCCTTGACGCAATCCCAGGAAGTGGCGGTGGCGGGCAGTTCATTCCCCTGTGCATCCAGCTTGGCGTAGCGCGCTGACGGCGTTGGGGTTGATGGGGTTGTCGTTGTATCCGTGGTTGCGGGTGGGGATGTGGTCGTCGTTGTGGTTGTGCTGTTGTTTGTCGTGGTGGATGTCGACGCAGCAGTTGAAGCACCTCCGGTTGTCGTGTCAGCCGAAGCCGTGCTGCCCGAACTGGAGCCACCGCCACAAGCGTTAAGCGCCAATGATAACGCTGTGCACACGGCAACTGTTCCGAGTTTGTTTTTCATTTCCATAAGAGCTGTGTCCCCTGCTGGTTGTTTGAAAGGTCTTCACTTGTGCTGGATCAACCAACAGCCGTGAATTTTCGGGTCGCGCTGAAAATCCTCCGGCAATGACTGCACCCGGTAATCCTGCACCCGATAATCGGCCTCAAGTGACAGATCAAGCCTGAATTTGCGGAAATTGTTGGAAAACACCAGGGTTCCATCCTGCTCCAGGATGCGCATGGCGTGACGGATCAAGCGGACATGATCACGCTGCACATCCAACACATCTTCCATCCGCTTGGAATTGCTGAACGTTGGCGGATCCAGAAAAATCAGGTCATAACGGTTCCGGCAACGCTCCAGCCATTCCACTGCATCGGCCTGGATGAAACGGTATTTGTAGGGTTCCGCCCGTAAGCCATTCAATGCAAAGTTGTCTTCCGCCCATTTGAGGTAAGTGGCCGACATATCCACGCTATCGACCTGCCTGGCNNCACCAACCGCTGCATGGGCGCTGACAGCACCAGTATAGCAAAACAGATTAAGCACGCTTTTTCTGAGGGAATGCTGCTGCATCCAGTAACGCATTGGGCGGTGGTCTAAAAACAAGCCAGTGTCAAGATAATCGGTCAGGTTCACCTTCAGTCTGACGCCATGTTCCGTGACAACCAGGGATTGCTCCACCCTGCCCTGTTTTTCATACTGGCTGTGGCCTTTCTGCTGTTTGCGCTGTTTGAGGACAATATGGCCGGGCGGCGTCCCCAGCACCTCCGGCAAGGTCATCAACGCCTGCTCCAGACGTTGTTTCGCCACTTTTTCCTCGATAGTTTTGGGCGGTGCATATTCCTGTACGTGCAACCAATCGGCGTAACGGTCGACAGCGATGGCGTATTCGGGGATGTCGGCGTCGTAAACCCGGTAAGCGTTGCTGTCGGCGCGTTTGATAAAGGGCTTTAACTTGCGCAGGTTCTTTTNGATCCGGTTCGCCAAATCTTCAGAAAAATAATGGGCTGTACGTTCTTTCTGTAACAGGTTATCAAATGTATAAACTTTGCATTCTGTTTCGCCGTTCAGCAGGCGGTATTCCTTGCTGTAGAACAAATTGGTCAGGGCGATTGGCGATTTGGCGTCCGTAAAGATCGCGCCGCGAAAACCTGTCGGCAAGCTGGCGAAACNGCTCCCCAAATTGGCGTACACCGGCTGCAAGGCCACGACAGCGCTGGTCTCATCGTAAGGCAGGTGCGTGATCGCCAAACCGTTGTTGGCGAGATCTTCCCCTCCAGTTCCTGACGCTATGTTTTCCGGAGGAAAAGTGTTCAGTAGCTGCATCGGCAAATCCGCCGCCTGCCAGTCAGTGCGGAGATTCAGGAGGGCGGCGGGGTTGCCGGTGGCGCTGAAAGCGTAGCGGCTGGCGCGGCTGACCCNCTCCGCCTGCCGTTGCCGGGCGGCGGTGCGCAGGGTTTCCCACAAAGCGGCGTCATGGCCTGCCCAGCGGCTGGCGACAGTCCTGCCGCGCAACAGCCCTGGGGCAACGTCAAGCGCCATCAGCGCACCTTCGATCAGGATGGTGCTGGCGCTGCAAAGCGGATCAAACAGCTTGAGGCATTCAGCGCCGCCCGCCAGCAGGACAGGCCATCCGGCGCGGATCAGGATGGCGGCGGCAAGATTTTCGCGCAGGCTTTGATGCGCATCCGGGTCAAGGTAACCATGCTGGCTCAGGCTTTGCTGGTTGAGCTCAATGCCAACGCTGGCGTTGCCCTTGTGCAAGTTGACCGCAATGACGATGTCGGGATTGTCGCTGACGCTGGGGCGTTCACCATGATTGCGGCGGAATTGGTCAACAATCTGGTCTTTGACCCATTGCGAGCCAAACTGGGTATTGCGGATATCGTCATTGCGCCCGAAAAAGCGCACTTTCAGGCTTCCATCCGGGCGCACATGCTCCTGCCAAGGGATGGATTGGATCAAAATCCCCAATTCAGCCTGATTCTTGCCAAAACCTTGCGCCAGTTGCAGGGTGGCGCGGGAAGCAAGGCGGCTCCATAGCATTGCGTTATAGCCGAAACGCAGGTCGCCAGCCGCCTGTACACCAGCATGGCCGATTTTCACCTGCTCCGCGCCAAGGCCGGTCAGTTCATCGGCCAACAACGGTTCAATGAATTGGGGGCAGGCAANAAACCATTGCAGGGAGGGATTGTTATCAGGCTGCATACCAAGCACCAAGTTTGGGGATGAAACAGAAGTCTAGCATCAAACCCCCACAGGTTTTCCGGCCACACTCCCTCATTCGGCAAACCGGCCAGGGACACCCTGTGCCCATACCAGCCAACCGCCAATCGCCGGGAACAGCAAACTGCCGATCACGGCACCGGTAAAAATCTGCTGGCGGGTAAAGCGGCTGCGGTCGCGGAACGGTTTTTCCACCCAGCGCCAGCTGAACCNAGCCAGCAGCAATGACAACAGGCTCAAGCCCACCATCACCCCTGTTCCCGGCTCCTCCAGACTTTGCATGCGCGCAAACACAAACACCGGTTGGTGCCACAAATAAGCGCTGTAGGAAATCAGCCCAATGCCAACCAGCGCACGATTGCCCAACAAGCTTCCAACCCAGGTGGAGGCTGACGCAAACAGGATCAGCAGCACACTCCNCGCTACCGGAACCAGTGCATACAAGCTGGGGAATGGAACGCCTGCATCAAAAAACAGTACGGCATACCCCAGCAAGAGCAACCCCGCCAAGCTGGCGGCTTGCGCCGCACTTCCCTGCCCCGGCGGATTTCTTTGCAGGTAAAACGCCGCCAGCGCCCCACTCATCAATTCCCAGGCGCGGCTGGGGATCAGATAGAAATTGGCTTCCAGCGATTGCCGCCACAACCATTCCGAAAAATNCAGGCTCAACAACGCGACCACCGCGATCATCCCCGCCAGCCTGCCCTTGCCCAACCGCCACGCCAGCAGCATGAAGGGCGGAAACAGCAGGTAATATTGCTCCTCCACCGCCAGGCTCCAGGTATGCAGCAACGGAATCTGCTCTGCGGCCGGTAGAANATAATCGGTTTGCAGCCAGAACAGGATATTGGAGACAAATGCCGCCACCGCCATGACGCTGTTGCCGAAACCCTCCAGTTCCTCCGGCAGCAGTAGCCACCAAGCGAACGGCAGGCAGGCCAGCAGGATGAAAAACAGCGCAGGCAGGATGCGGCGGGCGCGGCGCTCGTAGAACCCGGCCAGCGTGAAACGCCCGGCTTCCAGCTCTTCCAGAATGATGGAGGTGATCAGATAGCCGCTAATGACAAAGAACACATCCACCCCTACATAACCACCGGGAAACCAGGCAAATCCAGCATGAAAGCCGATGACGGGAAGGACGGCGACGGCGCGCAGCCCATCAATTTCCTTGCGATAAATCACGGTGGGGTTCGCTTATTGTGTAAAATGGGCGGAATCTTAGCCCATCTGCCTGCGAATGGAAAACATGAAACTGTTCGACGCCCACTTTCACATCATTGACCCACGCTTTCCGTTGATCCCCAACCATGGCTATCTGCCGCCCGCTTTTACCTGTGAGGATTATTTGCAGCGGATGCAGGGGCATTCATTGGCGGGAGGNGCCGTGGTGTCTGGGTCTTTCCAGGCGTTTGACCAGGCTTACCTGCTGGCGGCGCTGCGGCGGCTTACGGCGTTCGTCGGCGTCACCCAATTGCCTGCCAGCGTGGGCGATGCGGAATTGCTGGAACTGGATGCGGCGGGCGTGCGCGCCGTGCGTTTCAACTTCAAGCGCGGCGGCTCAGAAAATAGCCGCCATTTGGAACATTTCGCCAGCCGGGTTTATGAACTGGTCGGCTGGCATGTGGAGCTGTATGTGGATGCGCGTGAATTGCCGGATCTGTCTCCAACCCTGCTTAAGTTGCCCGCCGTCAGCATCGACCACCTGGGCTTGTCGGCAGCGGGCTTGCCGACCCTGCTGAAACTGGTGGAACGGGGCGTTTGCGTCAAGGCGACCGGCTTTGGACGGGTGGATTTTGATGTGCGCAAAGCGCTGCCAACCTTGTTCGCGGCCAATCCGGACGCTTTGCTGTTCGGCACCGACCTGCCCTCCACCCGTGCGCCGATTCCCTACCAGGACACGGACTTTACCCTAGTGACGGAAGTATTGGGCGATGGCAATGCTGACAAGGTGCTGTGGGAAAATGCGCTGCGCCTGTACCGGCCAGCGGCGGCAAATTTCACATCAACCCCAGACCCCGCAAAACCGTAATGCCGATGCTGGTGGTGACGACCGACCCGAGCGTCGTCAAGGCGATGATATTGGCCGCCAGCGACGCATTGCCCCNCATCGCCCGCACCATGATGTAACTGGCCGCCGCTGTCGGTGCTGATGACATCAGCAGCAGGATGCCCATGTCAACGCCCCGGAACCCCATCCATAAACCGCCCAGCACAAACAGCAACGGCGTCAACACCAGTTTGCTGACAGTGGCGAACAGCGTCTTGCCCATTTCCTGCCGCAGACTATGGAAATCCAGCGAAGCGCCGGTGCACAACAAAGCCAGCGGCAGGGTCATTTTGGAAAAGTATTCGCCGGATTCCAGCAAAACCGTCGGCAGTTTTATGCCTGCATACGACACCGGCAAAGCCAGCAAAATGCCAATGATGAGGGGATTCGTCGCAATGCCCCTGATCACCTTGCCCACGCCCTGGCTTTTGTGCAGGGAGCGGCTCAGGGTGATGACCGCCAGCACATTGAACAGGATGGTGATCAAGCCGAGATACAACGAGGCGGCCACCAGCCCATTGTCGCCATAGGCGTTCACACAATAGGCCAGCCCGATGATGCCCATATTGGAGCGGAATGCCCCTTGCACCACCACACCCCGGTCTTCGGCAGGTGTGATCAGGTAATGTGCGGCCACTTCCAGTAGCGCCACGCTCAGGACGGTGGTGACTGCCGCGAAAATAATCAGGCCAAAATTGGCTGCCGCTGAAAAGTGCGTTTTGCTGATGCTGACAAACAACAGGGCTGGCAACGCGACGGTAAACACCAGCCGTGAGCCGGTTTCAATGAACGCTTCATTCAGGATGCCGATGCGCATAAACCATACGCCCAGCAGCAGGATGATGAATATCGNGCCGGTGACTGAAAAAGAAAAGCTTAGGACACCCAGAAACTCAGACATGGCAGCGCTTTATTTACATGCAATAAAGCGCCTCACTTTACGTCGCCGCCGTATTCGCCTGCAATAACCAATGGGAATGGCTTCCATAGCAAGGCTTTACGAACACCAACGGCAGCCTTTTATTCCACCAAACCCAGCACACCCGCGCCACGGTCTTCCGGAACACTGGTGATGCCGCGCAATGTGCGGCTTTTGGTGATCATGTCGTGAATGATCGGCATCAGGATCAGTTCAATGGCTGTGCCCATTTTACTGCCCTGCACCACCAAGGTGTTGCGGCGCGACATAAAGGCACCGGGAATATCGCGCAATAGCGGCACAAAATTCGGCAAAAATGGCGGCGTGAACCGCATCACCAGGAAACATTCCTGTGCTTCCGGCGCTTCCTCATCGCCAAACGGGTCGGACGTGTCCACGATCGGCACCATCTGGAAATTGATGTGGGTGCGGGAAAATTGCGGCGTAATGTAGTGCACATAGTCGTGTAGGCGTTCCAGGATAGATTCCTGCACTTCGGCTCGGCTATAGCCGCGCATGCTGCTGTCGCGCTGGATTTTCCGTATCCACTCCAAGTTCGCGTTCGGTGCCATACCGATGCCAAGGTCTGGGTATTGGGCAATGTCAATGTCCCCGATGACCGCCGCGCCGTGCAAACCCCGATAGAGCAACAGGTCGGTGTCGGGATCCATCTGCTGCCAAGGCGTCAGCGTTCCTGGCTCTTGCCCATGCCGGTCAGCCTGTTCCTGGGTATGCAGGTAGTGGCGATAAACGCCCCTGCCTACCGCCGCATATTNCAAAAACAAGGATTCCAACTTGTCCAGACAGTTGCCTGCCGGGCTGAAATGGCTCAACACCTGCCCTTCTTCCTTGGCCTGCCGCACCTTTTCACGCATGGTCTTGCGGTCATACAGATGAAAAGCGCTGCCGTCGATATAGGCTGCCTTGATGCGCTCACGATAAANAATACGCTCCAACGCCTTGATAACTGCGCCGGAACCNNTACCGGAAGCGCCTGTGATGGCGATAATCGGATGTTCTGCTGACATGCCTTCCCTCTCTCCTCAGTGATCCTGAAATACGCAGCATAAACCATCACTGAAAAAGCTTAACTGCCCATTACGGATAGGGAACTATGTGGGTTTCTGCTACCATACCCTCCCTTTTGATCAGATTTCAGTGTTGACCAATGAACCGTACAGCCCAACTCCAGCATGCCCTTTCCCAGCGTATCCTGATCCTTGATGGTGCCATGGGCACCATGATCCAGCGCTACAAGCTGGAAGAGGCCGATTACCGTGGCGAACGCTTTGCCAACTGGCATACCGACGTAAAAGGCAACAATGACCTGTTGGTGCTGACCCAGCCACAAATCATCAAGGAAATCCACGGCCAGTATCTGGCGGCGGGCGCGGACATTATCGAAACCAACACGTTCAACGCCACCACCATTTCCATGACCGATTACGACATGCAGGCGCTGGCGTATGAAATCAATGTGGCGGCGGCGAAACTGGCGCGTGAAGCGGCGGATGAATACGGCACCGCTGACAAACCGCGTTTCGTTGCAGGTGTGCTAGGNCCCACCAGCCGCACATGCAGCATTTCNCCGGATGTGAACGACCCCGGTTTCCGCAATGTCACCTTCGATGAACTGGTGGCCGCTTATAGGGAAGCCACCCGCGGCCTGATTGCCGGTGGTGCGGACACCATCCTGATCGAAACCATTTTCGACACGCTCAATGCCAAAGCCGCCGTGTTCGCAGTCAAGCAGGTGTTTGATGAAGACGGTGTGGAACTGCCGATCCAGATTTCCGGCACCATCACTGACCAGTCCGGGCGCACGCTTTCCGGCCAGACCACCGAAGCCTTCTACAACTCGTTGGCACATTCCGATGCGCTGTCGTTTGGCCTTAACTGTGCGCTNGGGCCGGATTTGCTGCGCCAGTATGTGGAAGAAATGTCCCGCGTCAGCGCTACCTTCGTTTCCGCTCACCCCAATGCCGGGTTGCCAAATGAAATGGGCGAATACGACATGGGCCGGATNGAAGTCGCCAAGCATATCCGTGAATGGGCGCAAAGTGGCTTCCTGAACATCGTTGGCGGTTGCTGCGGCACTACCCCGCCGCACATCAAGGCCATTGCCGATGCGGTGAAAGATTGCACCCCACGCCAGATTCCCAACCTGCCGCATGAAATGCGCCTGTCCGGTTTGGAGCCGTTCAACATCGGCAAGGACAACCTGTTCGTGAATGTGGGCGAGCGCACCAACGTCACCGGTTCCGCCAAATTCAAGCGCCTGATCAAGGAAGGCAGTTACAGCGAAGCACTGGAAGTGGCGCTGGATCAGGTGCAAAACGGCGCGCAAATCATTGACGTGAATATGGACGAAGGCTTGCTGGATGCGGAGAAAGAAATGACCCGCTTCCTCAATCTGGTTGCCTCCGAACCCGACATTGCGCGGGTGCCGGTGATGGTCGACTCCTCCAAATGGGATGTCATCGANAGTAGCCTGAAATGTATCCAGGGCAAGGGCATCGTCAACTCGATTTCCATGAAGGAAGGCGAGGAAAAATTCATCCAGCAAGCCAAGCTGGTGCGCCGCTACGGTGCTGCCGTGATCGTGATGGCCTTCGATGAAGTTGGGCAGGCCGACACGCAGGCACGCAAGATCGAGATTTGTTCCCGCGCCTACAAGATCCTCACTGAGCAAGTTGGCTTCCCGCCGGAAGACATTATTTTCGACCCAAATATTTTCGCGGTCGCCACCGGCATAGAAGAACACAACAACTACGCGGTTGATTTCATCGAGGCGACCCGCTGGATCAAACAGAACCTGCCGTATGCCAGCATTTCCGGCGGCGTTTCCAACGTGTCGTTCTCGTTCCGGGGCAATAACCCAGTGCGCGAAGCCATCCACAGCGTATTCCTCTACCATGCCATCCAGGCCGGAATGAACATGGGCATCGTCAATGCCGCACAAATGGCGGTCTACGACGATATTCCTGCTGAACTGCGCGACGCGGTTGAGGATGTGGTGCAGAACAAGGATGCGGGCGCGACCGAACGCCTGCTGGAGATTGCCCCTAACTACAAGGGCGACGGTACGACGGAAACCAAAAAGGAAGACCTGGAGTGGCGTAGCTGGCCGGTGGAAAAACGGCTGGAACACGCGCTGGTCAAGGGTGTCGATGCCTACGTGGACGAAGACACCGAGGAAGCCCGTGTGAAACTNGGCCGCCCGCTGCTGGTCATCGAAGGNCCGTTGATGGATGGCATGAACGTGGTCGGTGACCTATTCGGCGCAGGCAAAATGTTCCTGCCGCAAGTGGTCAAATCCGCGCGTGTGATGAAAAAGGCAGTGGCCTACCTCGACCCGTTCATGGCTGCCGAAAAGGAAGGCTGCGATATACAGGCCAACGGCAAAATCCTGATGGCGACAGTCAAGGGCGACGTGCATGACATCGGCAAGAATATCGTCGGCGTGGTGTTGCAATGCAACAGCTACGAAGTCATCGACCTCGGCGTCATGGTTCCGGCGGAAAAGATTTTGCAGGTCGCCCGCGAGGAAAAGGTCGACATTATTGGCCTTTCCGGCCTGATCACGCCGTCGCTGGATGAAATGGTGCATGTCGCCAAGGAAATGCAGCGGCAGGGTTTTCATGTTCCATTGCTGATTGGTGGCGCCACCACTTCCAAGATTCATACCGCAGTCAAGATTGAGCCGCAGTACCAAAACGACATTGTGGTGTATGTGCAGGATGCGTCGCGGGCGGTGGGCGTGGCGAGTGCGCTGCTGTCGAAGGAGCAAAAGCCGGATTACGTGGCCAATATCCGTGCCGAATACGAGCAGGTGCGGGTGAAGCGCGCCGCCAACCAGACCGAGCGCAAGCTGGTGAGCATTGCGGATGCACGGGCGAATGGGTTCAAGGCGGATTGGCAGGCATACACCCCGCCGAAGCCGATCTTGCTGNNGACGCTTGTCTCCCCCACCCCCGCTGGGAGGGAGGCGAAGAAAACCTATTGCTGTATTGCCCATGAATTGCAGGCGAAAATCGCCGAACAAAAAGCAGCCAAACAACAGCAGATTGCACAAAGCGTCATTCCTGCCAATGCAGAACTGTTGCATTCCGGCGATGGTTGCATCCTCAAATTTGACGATTACCCGTTGAATGAGCTGGTGGAGCGCATCGATTGGACACCCTTTTTCCGTAGTTGGGAATTGGCGGGCAGGTTCCCAGCGATTCTCGACGACGAGGTGGTGGGTACGGAAGCGACCCAACTGTACGCCGATGCACAGGCCATGCTGGAAAAGCTGGTGTCGGAAAAGTGGGTGCAGGCCAAAGCACTGGTGGGTTTCTTCCCGGCCAACGCCGAGGGTGACGACATTGTGTTGTATGCCGATGAAGCCCGAACCCAGCCGCGCGCCACCCTGCACAACCTGAGGATGCAGATGGATCGGAATGGCCAACAGCCGAATTACTCGCTGGGCGATTTCGTCGCGCCAAAAGGTTCCGGCAAGGCAGACTGGATGGGCGTGTTTGCAGTCAGCACCGGATTTGGTATTGAGCCGCATCTGAAGGCTTTCCGCGCCAGACATGACGATTTCAGCGCCATTATGCTGGAAGCCTTGTGCGACCGGCTGGCCGAAGCATTGGCGGAACGCATCCACGAACGGGTGCGCAAGGAATTCTGNGCCTATGCCACCGATGAAACGCTGGATAACAACGCACTGATTGCCGAAAAATACCAGGGCATCCGCCCTGCCCCCGGCTATCCAGCCTGCCCAGACCACACCGAAAAGGCCACGCTGTGGGAACTGCTGGCGGTGGAAACCAATATTGGCATGGAGCTGACCAGCTCGTTTGCGATGTACCCGGCTTCGTCTGTTTCTGGCTGGTACTTCAGCCACCCGGATTCACGCTACTTTGGGATTGGGCGGATTGCGCGCGACCAGGTGGAAGATTATGCCAAACGCAAGGGTATGGGCATGGAGGAGATGGAGCGGTGGCTGGCTCCGGTGCTGGGGTATGAGGTTTGATTCCCCACTAAAACTTTGACGGAATAAAGGGGATACAACTGATCCCCTTTATCGTTGGTTTTACAGTTTCCGGTCTGTCAAAAATCTTCCTGCTCCGCCTCCAGTGCCGACAGGCTGATGTGCTTGCCGAGTTCTTCCTGATAGCCGGNCCAGTCCTTGTAATCCGTGAGTTCGGCTTCAATCTTCGGCTTCATCTCGAATGGCTCCATGTCTTCACGCATCTTTTTGACCGAGTTGTAGACCTTGCTCAAATAATCGCGGTAATAGGCCAGCATGTTCTTGCCGCCGCTGTGCCCATGCCCAGGGACAATCTTGTCCACATCCAGGCTCATCGCATAATCCGCCGCCTTGACGCCACCAGCGAAGCTGCCGTCATCCATGCGCACAATGCGTTTGTTGTTGATGGTGTCGCCAGTGAACAGCACTTTTTNCTCGGGAATTTCAAACATCACGTCCGTATCCGTATGCGCCTTGCCGGTGATCAGGTGTGCCTTGAGCGTCAGCCCTCCCAGGTCGAAGCTGTCGCCATCTGTCAGGGCTTCGGTGGGGATCACGGCTTCGGTTCCCGCCGTGGCGTTTTCCGTCATGCTGTCCATGGTGCTGACCCATTCGGCGGCGGCACCATTTTTCGCCTCTTCTATCATATTCGGATGGGCGTAGAATTTGACCTTCGGATTGTCTTCCTGGAACGCCTGATTTCCCAACCAATGGTCGCCGTGCACATGGGTGGTGAAGACCTTGTTGACTGGCTTGTCAGTGATTTTGCGGATCTGCGCCAGCACCGCCCGCCCGATGGCCGAACTGGAGCCTGGGTCAATCACCGTCACTTCCTTGTCCGTCACGATGAACGCAGGGTTGTTCATGAAACCCTGATTTTGCTTGCTGGGGTAAGCCGTTGGNNTATGAATGACATAGACATGCTCGGCAACTTGTTCGGGTTGGTAATTGTCCAGCAGATCCTGGTTAATTTTTCTGTCTTCCGCCCAAACGCTGGCGCTCAGCCGACAGCAGCGGGCAGGCAAACAACAATACGGTTTTTTCATCTCCTCTCTCCTTTTTGCGGTTTGTTTGTATGATGCCAAATGGTTTTGACCACCATGGAATAAGCTGACATTTCTGTGGGTTTGTCTACAATTGACAACTTTACTGAGAAACACGCGGACAAGCACATTATTCATGCAAAATAATTATCCAACACGCAAAGGCGTTATCCTTGCTGGCGGCAGCGGCACCCGCCTGTACCCACTGACCCAGGCCGTCAGTAAGCAACTGATGCCGGTCTATGACAAACCGATGATCTATTACCCGATGACCGTGCTGATGCTGGCGGGGATACGCGACATCTTGGTCATCACCACGCCGGAAGATGCCAGCCAGTTCCAGAGTCTGCTGACGGATGGCTCCCAATGGGGGTTGAATATCCAGTATGCAGTCCAGCCCAAACCAGAAGGGTTGGCGCAAGCTTTCCTGATCGGTGCGGAATTCCTTGGCGGTTCACCCGCCACCCTGATTCTTGGCGACAATATCTACTATGGCGAAGGCTTGTCCGTCCGTTTGCAGGCGGCCAGCCGCCAAACCGATNNGGCCACCGTCTTCGCCTATTATGTCAGGGATCCGGAACGTTACGGTGTCGTCGAATTCGACCAGAATAACAAAGCGCTCAGTATTGAAGAGAAACCTGCCAAGCCGCGTTCCAATTACGCAGTGACCGGCTTGTATTTCTACGATAACCAGATTGTGGACATTGCCCGCGAAGTGCGCCCTTCCGCGCGTGGCGAACTGGAGATCACCACCGTCAACCAGATGTACCGNGAACGCGGCCAGTTGCAGGTGGAAATGCTCAAGCGCGGCACCGCCTGGCTGGACACTGGCACGCATGCATCGCTGTTGGACGCCTCCAACTACATCCGGGTCATTGAGGAACGGCAAGGTTTGAAGATTGCCTGTCCGGAAGAAGTCGCCTGGCGCATGGGCTACATTGACAGCAACCAACTCCTGCAATTGGCAGAGCCTTTNGAAAAAAGCGGTTACGGCGTTTACCTGACGGAGTTGCTGAANATGAAGATCATCCCGACCGCCATTCCCGACGTGCTGATCCTGGAGCCACAGGTTTTCGGCGATGCGCGCGGCTTCTTCATGGAAACCTGGAATTCCCGGGTCTTCGCTGACGCCGGGCTTGACCTGAACTTTGTGCAGGACAACCACAGCCGTTCCAGCCAGGGCATCCTGCGCGGCCTGCACTACCAGATCCAGCACCCGCAGGGCAAACTGGTGCGCGTCACACAGGGCAAAGTGTTCGACGTGGCGGTGGATTTGCGGCAAGCTTCNCCCACGTTTGGCCAATGGGAAGGTGTCGAGCTATCGGAAGAAAACCGCCGTATGCTGTGGATTCCNCCCGGTTTTGCACACGGCTTCTACGTCATGAGCGAGTCGGCGGATTTCCTCTACAAATGCACCGATTTCTACGCCCCTGAATATGACCGCAGCCTGCGCTGGGATGACCCCACCATAGGCATCGGCTGGCCGCTGGTGAATGGGGCAGCGCCCATCGTGTCTGCCAAGGACGAAGCAGGCAAAAGCTGGCTGGAGGCGGACAAATTCGCATGAAAGTATTATTGACCGGAGCCAATGGCCAGTTGGGTTCAGAATTGCAGGCGACCTGCCCTGCTGACATTACCCTGCTGCCGACTGACCATGACACGCTGGACATTACCCAGCCGCAGCGTGTGGCGGCGTGGCTGGCGGAACAGCAACCTGCCGCCATTATCAACGCCGCAGCCTATACTGCTGTCGACAAGGCGGAAAGCGACCTGGAGCGCGCCTATGCCATCAACCATCTGGCCGCTGCAACACTGGCGCGGGAGGCGGCGCAACGCGGCATTTACCTGATGCAGGTGTCCACCGATTTTGTGTTTGACGGCCTGCAATCCAGCCCTTATTTGCCTGATGCGCTGGCCAAACCTTTGGGTGTTTATGGTGCCAGCAAGCTGGCGGGCGAACAGGCAGTGCTGGAACATTACCCACAAGCCTGCGTGATGCGCACTTCCTGGCTGTACTCCGCTTATGGCAACAATTTCGTCAAGACCATGCTTCGCCTGATGCGGGAGCGTGATGCGCTCGGCGTGGTGGCGGATCAGGTCGGCGCACCAACCTGGACTGGCACCCTGGCTGACGCCATATGGTCTTTTATCGCACAACAGCCACACGGGATCTTCCACTGTTCCGATAATGGCGTGGCGAGCTGGTATGATTTCGCCGTCGCCATTCAGGAAGAGGCGCTGGCTATCGGGTTGCTGGATAAAGCCATTCCTGTCAGGCCGTTGCGCACCGAGGAGTACCCGACCCCAGCCCGCCGCCCAGCCTTCAGCGTGATGGACAAACGCGCCACCGAAAACCTGCTGGGTTATGCCCTACCGCATTGGCGGGCGAGCCTGCGGCGGATGCTTGTCCAATTGAAGGCGCAATACTTTCCTGTAAATAACCCCCGCCAAACAAGTGAACATCACCTAGAATTCACCAATCACATAAAATCGTGGCATAGCTCCCTGCACCACGCGACCTGACCAGCATGCACTGCCAACAGGAGAGAATGATAAATGGATGAATCTTTCACAGCTGACCAAGCCCCTGGAATGCCCGGCATGCAGCCCAATTGGTGCAGCGGCGCCAAGCAGATGGTGGGAACCAGCCTCGGCNNCTCACGGGTGTGGTTCACCATTGGCCAAGGCATTCTTAATGAAATCTACTACCCGCGCGTGGACATTCCACAAGTCCGCGATCTGGGCTTCATCATCAGCGACGGGCAAGGCTTCTGGCAGGAAATCAAACGTCTGGAAGGCCGNGTGGAATGTGTTGAGGCAGGCATTCCAGCCGTCACCATCACCCACCGCCATCCCCACTTCACTTTTACCCAGCGCATTGCCCTGGAGCCTAACCGTGATGCTTTGCTGGTGGAAATCCAGCTGCAAGGTGACGCCAACCTGCGTCCCTACGTGCTGCTCGCCCCGCGTCTTGGAGGCACAGGCCAGGGCAACTGCGCTGAAGCCGCCCGCTTCCACAGCCGCAAGGTGCTATGGGCATGGCANAGAGTATTCGGGCTGGCGCTGGCGGCGGTGGATGCGCAACAGCAGGATGCATTCGGCCAGTGCAGCGCCGGGTTTTCGGGTGATTCCGACGGCTGGCAGACATTTAACCGTCATGGACGCTTGGACAAATGCTACCGCGCCGCCGGCGGTACGGTGGCGCTGACTGGCGAATTGCCTCGCCAAGCCGTGCTCGCGCTAGGTTTCGGCAGCAGTTGTGAAGCGGCGGCGACGCTGGCCATTTCTTCCCTGCTGCAACCATTTGAAACCGTCTGGCAGCAATATATCGGGCAGTGGATCGATTGGCGGCAAGCCTGCCGTCTGCCTGTCCCGGTGGGCACTGCCAGCCTGCCCGAACGTCTGGTCAATTTGCTGAAAACCAGCGCCATGGTGCTGCGCTCCCATCACGACCAGACGTTTCAAGGCGCACTGATCGCCAGCCTCAGCATTCCCTGGGGAGAGTCGCAGGAAGAGCGCCCCGGTTACCATCTGGTCTGGCCGCGTGATCTGGTTGAATGCGCCGGGGCGCTGCTGGCGTTGGGTTGCGAGGCCGAAGCCCGTGAAATCTTGCGCTACCTGATGGCCACGCAACGGGCGGATGGCAGCTGGTTCCAGAACCAATGGCTAGGCGGCAAACCCTACTGGACTGGCATCCAACTTGACCAAGTGGCGTTCCCGGTATTGCTGGCGGGAACATTGGCCGACCGCAACGCGCTGGATGGCCTCGAAGTCAGNCCGATGGCGCAGCGGGCGCTGGGCTTCATCGCCACGCATGGCACNATCAGCCCGCAAGACCGTTGGGAAGAGGACAGCGGTGTCAATACGTTCACCTTGACGGTATGCATCGCCGCGCTGGTGTCCGGCGCACGCTTCCTGCCAGTGGCGGACGAAGGTTTCGCGCTGGAGCTGGCGGACTTCTGGAATGCGCAGCTGGACAACTGGGCGGCGGTGCGCAATACCGAGTTCGCCCATGCGCACGGCGTCGAGGCTTATTACCCGCGCATCATTCCTGCTGAAGTGCTTACGGATGATTCTGCCCTGGTGCGGGCGATGCCGATCAAGAACCACCTGATTGACCCTGGACTGCCACCAACCGAACAGATCGGGGTGGATTTCTTGCAACTGGTGCGTTACGGACTGCGCGATCCGGATGATCCTTTGATCCGCAACACCATCAAGCTGGTGGACAAATTGCTGGCGGTCGACCTGCCTCAGGGTTCCTGCTGGCGTCGCTACACCAGTGACGGTTATGGCGAGCATGCCGATGGCCAGGCTTACGATGGCAATGGCATTGGCCGCCTATGGCCGTTGCTGACTGGCGAACGCGGGCATTACGAACTGATCCGNGGGATGGATGCCCTGCCCTATTTGTATGCGATGGCGGGCATGAGTGACGGTTGCGGCATGCTGCCGGAACAGGTCTGGGACGCGGGGGACATTCCGGAGCGCAACTTGAAACTTGGGCGGGCAACCGGTTCCGCCATGCCGCTGGCGTGGGCGCATGCCGAGTACATCAAACTGGCCTGCTCCATCCTCAGCGGGCATCCGGTAGACAGGCCAGAGCCGGTATGGGCGCGTTACCACGGTATCCGCCCGAACCCCGAGGTCTGGTATTGGTCGCCGCAAGCGCCGTTACGCACGTTACCAGCCGGTAAGCGGCTGGGGTTCTGCTTGCCGGTGAATGCCACCATCCACTGGCAAATTGACGCCAGCACCGGGCAAACCCTTGCCACCCGTCCATTGGTTATGGGCATACACACAGCATTGTTGCCCAACATTAGCGCGGGGCGGAGCCTCACCTTCCATCTCGACGGAGAAGGCTTGCCCGATGCAGAGCACACGGTCGTCCTTACCACGGCTGAAGACCAGACCCATAATGTGGCAGTTTTTGACGGCTATCCTCCTAGGGCTTAACGTCAGACACTTACATGCGTGGCTTTGGCCACGCATGCCTGCCCGCCATATTTGCCTCACCCGTTCTGGTGCATTTTTCCTATCCCCCGCCTTTTCTTGTTGGCATTTAACAGATTCGTCATATTCCTTTCATATAATTGTCACGCTCGAAGACGATGATGCGGCCTGTCATGCACATTCCTGTGTGATGCCACATCGTTTCAATCAATCAGGAGTATTCAGTTATGAAATTTTTGCCGTCGTTGAAGGTTGCAGCCATCGCCGCCTGTTTGTCTGCCGCTATGGTCACTTCCTCAACCGCGTTCGCTGAGGAAGTCAAACTGACAGGTTCAGGCGCAAGCTTCCCGTTCCCTATCTACTCCAAATGGTTCAAGGATTTCAGCTCTGCCCATGCAGACATCCGTGTTGACTATCAGTCCAAAGGCAGCGGTGCAGGTATTCAGGATTTCACCAACAAAACTGTCGATTTCGCTGCCAGTGACGCTGCAATGAGCGACGAAGAACTGGCCAAAGCGGGCAATAAAGCCATCTTGCTGCCAATGACAGCCGGTGAAGTTGTGTTGGTTTACAACCTGGATGGCGTCAGCGACCTGAAACTGCCGCGTGATGTGTACCCTGAAATCTTCGCTGGCAAAATCACTAAATGGAATGATCCGAAAATTGCCGCCGCCAACCCTGACGCCAAACTGCCGGATCAGGCGATCACGGTAGTGACCCGCGCAGACTCCAGCGGCACCAGCTTTGTATTTACCAGCCATCTGGCGGCTATCAGCGATGATTTCAANAAGGCCGTTGGCGAAGGCAACAAGTCGCCAAGCTGGCCAGCTGTTGATAAGTTTGTCAAAGCGCCCAAAAATGACGGCATCGCCGCCACCATCAAACAGACCCCTGGTTCAATTGGTTATGTCGAATACGGTTTCGCCAAGTTGAGCGGCTGGAAGAGCATTGCCCAACTTGAAAACAAAGCTGGCAAATACGTTCCCGCTGGCGCTGAATCCGGCGCTGCCGCACTGGCCAGCACTGATTTCCCGACCGGTAAACTGCCAAGCAGCGAAGTGCCTGACCTGCGCGCTTGGGCGACTGACCCTGCCGGTGAAACTGCTTACCCAATCGCCAGCTACACCTGGATGATTTTCTACCCAGAGCAGGACGCAGCTAAAGCCAAGGCTCTGCGTGAAGTGGTTGAATACGGCCTGACCACCGGCCAAAAAAGCGCCGATGAACTGGGCTATATCCCTCTGCCAGAAAAGGTAGTGGCCAAAGTTCGTGAAGTTTCGCAAATGATCAAATAATGTCCTTATTGTTTGATTGCTTACCAGGAGGCCGGGCAATACAGCCCGGGCTTCTCCCCACTGTCGAATCTGTTGTTTAGGTGTCATCACATGGCTTCGAATCCATTCCAGCAGGCGGTTTCTGCTGGCAGCGTTACCAAACCCCCATCACGCGGCGATTACTCCAGCGATACACTTTTCCGCAGCGTCGCTTATGGGTCAGCCTTTTTGATTATCATCCTGATGGCCTACATCCTGTGGGAAATAGGCGGTCAGGCGTTGCCAGCCATGCAGAAATATGGCTTTGGCTTTATTACCGGCATTGGCTGGAATCCTGGCAAGGAAGAGTTCGGCATCCTGCCGGAAATCTGGGGTACGCTGTACAGTTCCTTGCTGGCATTGCTGCTGGGCGGCGTGTTTGGCATTTCCATTGCCATCTTCCTGACGCAGGACTTCATTGAAGCGCGGCTGGCTGTCATTTTCCGCACCATCGTTGAATTGCTGGCGGCCATCCCATCGGTTGTATACGGCCTATGGGGCATTTACATCCTGATCCCCGCCCTGCGCCCGATAGCCAATTTCCTGCATGAGCATTTGGGGTTCATCCCTTTCTTTGGCAGCGAATTGAGCGGTAGGGCNATGGCTCCTGCCGCACTGGTGCTGGCGATCATGATCCTGCCAACCGTGGCGGCGATTTCGGTGGATGCCTTCCGCCGCATTCCCTATAAGGTCAAGGAAGCCGCTTTTGGCATGGGCACCACCCGCTGGGAAGCCATTCTGAAAGTGATGCTGCCGACCGCCTCTTCCGGCATCTTGGCCGCCCTGGTGTTGGGTTTTGGCCGTGCGCTGGGTGAAACCATGGCGTTGGCTATGCTGATCGGCAACGTCGACCAGATCAGCCTGTCAATNTTTTCCCCGGCCAATACCCTGGCTTCACTGCTGGCTTCCAACTTCCCTGAGGCCGGAACCCTGGAAGTGCAAAGCCTGATGTATGCAGCCATGGCGCTGCTGGTGATTACCCTGCTGGTCAACGTGGCGGGCCATCCAGCAATACACTGTCCGCAAATTCGAGGGTAAGAAATGAGTGACTCAAGCCAAGCTTTGTCGTCCATCAAGACAGCCAAAGACTACAACCTACAACGTCAGCCGCTGGAATACCGCGCCATGAAGAGCATCTTCCTGACGGGGATGACCTGGATGATGGCGATACTCGCCAGCGTGCCGCTGTTTTCCGTCATTTACATGCTGGTTATCAAAGGTGGCACCCGTATCAACTGGGAAACGCTGACGTCACTACCTCCAGCAGGTTTTGAAATGGGTGGCGGTTTCGGCAACGCCATCATCGGCACCTTGGTTATGGTGATCATCGCCAGCGCCATCAGTGTCCCATTCGGCACGCTGGCCGCCGTTTACCTCGGCGTGCTTGACCCGAACAGCCGCACAGCAACCCTCTCACGTTTTCTGGCCAAAACCCTGACAGGTTTCCCGTCCATTCTGGCTGGTGTATTCGTCTATTCAATTTTGGTCATCAAATTCGGCTATTCAGCGCTGGCCGGTGGCATTTCCTTGGCTGTATTGATGCTGCCAACCGTTGTGCTGGCCGCCGAAGAGGCCATGCGTCAGGTGCCGCAACGCATGAAGGACGCTGCTTACGGCATGGGCTGCACCCGCAGTCAAGTCATCTGGAAAGTGG
Source organism: Candidatus Thiothrix singaporensis (assembly GCA_013693955.1). Classification (GTDB taxonomy): domain Bacteria; phylum Pseudomonadota; class Gammaproteobacteria; order Thiotrichales; family Thiotrichaceae; genus Thiothrix; species Thiothrix singaporensis. The sequence continues at coordinate 1,376,101 of CP059265.1, forward strand.
TGCTGCCAACCGGCATGCCCGGCATCCTCACCGGAGTCATGTTGGCTGTCGCTGGTGCCGCAGGTGAATCAGCACCGTTGCTGTTCACCGCGCTGTTCAGCAATTACTACATTTCCGAAGTGATGGAGCCAACTGCCTCACTGTCCATCCTGATCTATAACTTCTCGGCCATGCCATTCGATAACCAGATCGAACTTGCCTGGACAGCATCGTTGGTTCTGGTGCTTATCGTCCTTATTTTCAACGTCCTTGCCCGCCTGCTGGGCAGGTAAAGGTATAACTTTTCNAGGAGTCACCTCATGACTGCTCCCATTGAACAAACTGTTTCCAACGCAGCCAGCTACACACCTACCAGTCCTGTAGTCATCAACTGCGACATCGACAAAATCTACTACGGCGATTTCCTTGCCGTGCGCAAGAGTGTTGTGCCCATCGAAAAGAACAAGATCACCGGTTTCATCGGNCTTTCCGGTTGCGGCAAGAGCACCGTACTGCGTAGCCTGAACCGCATGAACGACCTGATCAGCGTGTTCCGTCTGGAAGGCCAGGTGACCTACCACGGCCAGAACATCTACGCCCGCAACGTCGACCCAGTGGTGGTGCGCCGTTATATCGGCATGGTGTTCCAGCAGCCTAACCCGTTTTCCATGAGCATTTACGACAACGTGGCCTTTGGCCTGCGCCTGAACCGCTTCAAAGGCAATATGGATGAACGTGTACAGAAAGCACTGGAAGGCGCGGCTCTGTGGAAGGAAGTCAAAGACAAGCTTAAAAACAGCGGTTTGTCCTTGTCTGGCGGCCAGCAGCAACGTCTGTGTATCGCCCGTGCAATTGCCACTGAACCGGATGTGCTGCTGATGGACGAGCCTTGCTCGGCGCTNGACCCCATCGCCACCCGTCAGGTCGAAGAACTGATGCTGGAGCTAAAAGCACATTACACGCTCGCACTTGTCACGCATAATATGCAACAGGCGATGCGTGTGGCTGACAACACTTGTTTCTTCGGCGTTGACATTTCCCAAGGCGGCCGCACTGGCTATTTGGTGGAAATGGGCAAAACCAAACAAGTGTTCGAAGATCCACAAGCACAGCTGACCAAGGAATACGTTGCCGGTGAATTCAGTTAAACCTGTTGCCTGCCAGTAGCGTCCATAACAAATAACAAGGGGTTGCGATGCACTGGAATATTTTTGCACAGGAAAATGATAGCCAACCCAGCCGTTACCGGCTGGATTTGGCGGCCATTGAAAGATCTTTACGGGAAGTGCAGGCTGACTTTGAAAAAATCAATGCCCGCCTGGATTCACCCCATGATGCGCTGTCGGATGAAGTCGTCAGCAATATGCTGGCGGGTTACCGCTGTATCGATGAAGCGCTACGGTTGAATATCGACCTTTTCATGTTGGGCAATTCTGCCCGCATCCTTGAACTCAATATCCTGACTTTGTGCGGCGACGACTTAGCCAAGCGCAAGCAACACGTAGCGCATATTCAGGCGACTGAACAACGTTTCTACCAGCAAAAGACGGGTTCGGTGACCTGAAAGAGTGGCTGGAGCGGAATAAACATGAACCGGTATGGGATCGCGCCGCAGGCGTTTACCTGCACATCCTCAGCACCCCCAATTGTTTATCGAAGGCAATCACCGGACTGGCGTCCTGATTGTCAGCTACTTGCTGGCGCGGGAAGGACATCCGCCATTTGTATTGACCAAGGATAACGCCCGGGCTTACTTTGACCCATCCAAACATGCGCATGACCGCAACCGCCACAGCCTGCCGATGATTTGGCAATGGCCACGCCTACAGCGCGACATTGCTGAGTTGCTGCGCAATCAAGTCCGTCAGGAATTCTTGCTCATCGACAGCGCCTATTAGTGGAGGGTGGTGTTAACGCCGCCGCGCTTAAGTTCCCCCGATTGGCGTCCAGCATTTTGTGGAAGCGCTCCGGGTCATTTTTCAGCATGATCACGTATTCCTCGATCAGGCTGCCAAGCGAATCCGCCATGCTCCTTCAAGTGGACAAGTGCAACCATCAGCAATTTTGTGGCCGCTCGGATTTCACGTTTGTCGCCTTCGTGGTAGGAAGCGACAAGTTCTCGGTATAAGGCTTCAACCTTTTCCAGTGGGGTCATGTGCATTGCAAATATCCGGGAAAACCATAATGACAGAATAATGCAATTGTACCTTGCTTTCAGGAATTGAGCAGGTCTTGCCTGAGGTATTTATTTCTTTTCCCACACTCTCCGGGTACTTTTGTCTGGAATAAAAGCAATCGTCATAATCACCTGACTGACATCAGCCTGCGGGGGAATTATGATGACTACGCAAGCAAATCCACCTACCGCTGAGCACGGAAACACTCGACGCACTTGACGCCTACTGGCGTGCTTCGCTTTACCTGTGCGTCGGCATGCTCTATCTACGCGCCCCCTCCTACATGAACCACTCAGAATCGACCACATCAAACACCGTCATCTCCGTTTCTTCTGCCCGGATGAAACTGCCTCTAACCGCCTGGATGATATCTATCAGGCCAGAGGTAAAGCGTGGATGGCCGAAATCCTGCCCGAAGACTCCGACGGCTCCCATCTCGCCCATGATGGCCGGGTGATGGAAATGCTTTCCGAACATACCCTGGAAGGCTGGTTGGAAGGTTATCTGCTGTCGGGGCGTCACGGTTTCTTTGCTTCCTACGAAGCCTTCATTCATGTGATTGATTCGATGTTCAACCAGCACGCCAAATGACTGGAAAAATCGCTGGAAATTCCCTGGCGGGCACCGGTTTCCTCGCTCAATATTCTGGTGACATCGACGGTCTGGCGGCAGGATCACAACGGCTTTTCGCATCAGGATCCCGGTTTCCTCGATCTGGTGACCAACAAAAGCCCGCGCGTTACCCGCATCTATCTGCCGCCGGATGCCAACTGCCTGCTGTCGGTGGCCGAACCGATTTCGACAGCCTGTTTACCCGCGACAAGCCGGTAATTTTCAACTTCCACGGCTACCCATGGCTGATCCACAAGCTGGTGTATCGCCGCGCCAACCACAAAATCCATGTACGTGGTTACAAGGAACAGGGCAATATCAATACACCGATGGAACTGGCAATTCGCAATCAAATTGACCGTTTCAACACGGTCATCGATGCTATCGACCGGGTTCCCGACCTGTATGTCGCCGGGGCGCACGTCAAGGAACGTATGAAAAACAAGATTCTGGAATGCCAGCGCTTCGCCCATACGGAAGGCTACGACAAACCGGAGTTTTCGGATTGGTGCTGGCTTGGGAAATAGTCATGAGAAGCATCAGCTATTTTCCCTTGCATAATTAATAGCCTGCGCGATCGATATGGACAAAGGTTCATTAGCAAGGACTCTACCAAATTCTTCTTTAGCAAACAGTTTTGAAAAAACTGGAAATTCTTTAATTCAGGAGTGAGCATTTGCTCCGCTTTAAATAACCATTGAAACTACGTTAGAGTTTCTTATTTTTATTGTAATTACGTAACTTTGTTTAAAAATATTTCAATGCTACGATAGAAGTTCGAAAGGCCGACAGGTTATGTCGATTTAAGACTTTAGAAAATCAGCGCCATGGATCGTCTCGATATTTCTCGCAATGATATTGCCGCTAGGCAAGAGCTTACCCAACAAGCTTTAATGCTTTCACTAATTCGGCCACTGGCTGAGTTGTTGAACTCACGACTTAGGGGAAAATCTGAGCAATTAAGCGAGTGTGACCTCATTTCTACAACAATGTGGTTGTTTGACCACATGCTCTACTATGAAACCCGCTCCAGCTGCCCTGGAACCACACGTCAAGAGGCCGAAACTATACTAGTTAAGCATTTCAAGGAGTCCAACCCTGACTGGGACGATGAGATTTGCGTCGATATCACGCAAAGCATTTTCCGTCTACTTACCCCTAAGGACGGCTTCAGGCATACATATTATGACTTCAACGACCGCAGCTATAAAGAGCACTTCTTCCGACTGATAGATTGGGAACTGAGAGAGGGTATCGGCGCACTTTATAAACTTACAACACAGGGCATTATTCTGTATTCGACCCGCTTGGAAGATAACGGGCTTGAAGGTGCAACTATTTCGGCGATACGCGCAAATCGCACACTCAGGCGAGGCGAAATCAGCTTGGCAATTGAGTTGGCCAATAGCACCATCACGAATCTGAGGCGTTTCAGGCTGAAGATCAATGCAGGACTTCGCGACGCCAGAACAGGTGATACGTCCTTTACCTTTATCGATCGTATGAAACCTCTCTTGGATGACTCCTACGATCTGCTTGAGGAAATTCTGCAACAAACCGCTGATACACTTGATCGTATATCCCAAGAGGTGAAGGATGCTCCGCTCGAGAAGCGCAAAATGCTGCTTAAAGCTGAAGACAGCTTCCGAGAAATCATTAATGAGAGTCAAGACTTCAAGATTTATATCAGCTCAGTTCAAAAGGAATTTATCGCCTACCGCCGCGAGATAATAGGCATGACTGATCTGGCAATAGTTAATCGTGATTTGACGGAATCAGTTCTTAAACCCCTGCTCAATAGGCCTATAGCTGATCTTGCTAAGTTTGCGAACCGCTTTTTATCACTTCTATTACCACCAAATCTAGAATCCAAATCGACGCGCAAAACACATTATTGCGTAGATCCAACATCTATTCTGTCAACCTATTACAATTGGCTTGAACAGCAGTATGAATCTAAAGCACCATCTATCGATGATGATACACTGCGGTATTCTGATCCACCTCCATTGCTGGACAATGAAACTATTAAACTAGCCAATCGATGGGTAAGTACGTACCTCACGAAGAACCAGAAAATCAGTTTTCAAGATGTTATCTCAGCTACCGAACAAGAGCCGATGGAAAGTCGATTCGCTTTGGCCTGCTTGCTGTTAATTGGATCCCGAGCCACATCGGATAAGAAAACTATAGAAGTGACTATAAATGGAGCACTAAACCACAGTGAATGGATGGGAGATAATTTGGGAATACGCATTCGTGAATCAATCTGACAGCACACGCCGAATAAAATCATGGAAAATGCAAAATACGTAGAATTATCAGAAATTGCTACACGGGCTATTTTTGAAAACCTTTCTCCCAGTCGAAGAGAACTTGGAGACTATACTAAAAAGCGATTTTTATGCCAATGATACAGACTTCAGAGAAATTATCGACGCAATTGCTAGAGGCATGGGTCTATCGGTAATCCGTATAGGACACAGAGTCGGGATTGTGCTTGGTGTCCAGGATGAGAGTAGTCCTTTTTCACCGGGTCTTACTTGGCTGGGCAACCGGCTGTCAAACACGCAACAACACAATCGGGATGAACTTCATTGCTTCGCAGTATTAACTCTGACCGCGTTGTTGTCTGAAGCGTTTCCTAATCAGCATTCCACCGGATTGGAGTGGTCATCTCCCGCCCAATTCAATGCAGAGGATGTTCTGAAAAACCTGCATGATCTCGCCTCTGAAATTGTGAGCCAGACCAACGATCCCGGGACTTTGGACAAAAACACATTCATGAGCGCGGCTAGGATGATTTGTGAAAATCGCATCCCCAAGTATCCTCAAACTGAAACTGGCAGAACTTCTGCGTCTCGCTCTCAGTACGATTTTATCAAATCCTGGATTCGCTTGCTTGAAGAGCATGGTTTACTAATTGAAGAACCGGGATACAAGGAAGAAGACATACGCTGGATGGCTACTGACCGGCTGAAAATCTATATTGGGCAAGCTGCTATTGTTCCTCTGGTGGAACTGTTAATGAATATAGAAGAAACTGGTCAGGATATTGCCCAAACAGATGCTGATATTGATATACGTCCCGATGATAAAACGACACAGAACGAGCTTTTTTAATGTATTGGATTAAGCGTTGCTATTTTGATGGTGTTGGACATCCTGAATCTTTCTATCGCAATCAGACTTTTGATTTTTTCCAGAAAAGTGGCAGATCNACCTCAAATAAGGTGCCACATACCTATATTGATCTGGTTAATGGTGGAGGAAAAACCACCTGGATATCCTTGCTACTAACATTATTTGAGCCACAAAAAAACCGTTTTGTTCAATGTGTAGCTGGACGANNAAAAAGGAAAAAATACCACTATAATGATTACTTTCATCGGCAACTTTCAACTATTGTTGTAGAAATGGTCGACGATAAACAACGCAGCGTTTTACTGGGACAATATCATCAAAAACANGGGGATCAAACGGAGGTGGAACACTTCATCTGTGAGGAAGATCTCTACGAATCATCCATTTTTGAGCTTATCCCCTCTGTAGGAAGATCACGAAACAACCCACGGTTGAAAGAACACACGGACTCAATTAAAACCGCCCGTAACTGGCTACGTAGCCANAAAAATAAATATCCCGGCTATTGGCGTTACTATGGCAAGCGTAACGAATGGCATGATGGTTTGAGGGAAATCGGTGTCAATCTCCAGATGATTGATACGTTGATCACCATAAACTCAGAAGAAGGTGGCGTCAGTCATTTTGCCAAGTATCGCAGTGAAAGTGANTTTTTACAGAAATTTTTCGCTTGCTGTTTCCCCTCCCGAGACATTGACAGCCTAGCAAATACCTGTGCACAAGATGTACAACAGGGAAATGAACTGCGTGAATTGCAAGAAAGAGATATTTTCTACCAAGAGCTGAATCGTAGCTGGAACCAATTCAGACCACGAGCCCAAGAAGCGATTACCCACCTCAACAATTTAAAGCATGTTGAACTTGATCTGGCCGAATTGCTTCGTGACTTATATGCATTTAGACAACACATAGATCAAAAAATAAGCAGTTACAGCAATAATATCAGCGATCTGGAATCCAGTCTGGAAAGAAGCCGGAAAGAACGAAAACTCAAAAACGATCAACTCTGTGAGGCAACTTATCAAATCAGCCTACAGGAATTTGAGGCTGCCAAAACTCGGGAAGCAAAAACGCAAGAAGAATTAGCAGACAATGAAAATGCCCGGCTTATATTGGAAGCCGTCTCTGACTACAAAGCTTGGCAGCATCAGGACAATCTATATGCACAGCAAAACGCAACCCTTGATGCTCTGAGGCTCAACAAGGAAGAACCATTAACTCAGATACTGGCTGATGCTCGAGGTCGGGCTAGATTTGTGTTCGAACGGGAAATCAGAACTCAGTACGAGCGTGGACTTACGATGGATGGAACCATCCGGAGCTTGACTGAAAACCGTAGCAAGAAAGAAACTGCGTTACAGAAAATTTCCGAGACCATAATCCGAAGCGAAACTACACTGGAACAATGTAAATACAATATCGCTGCTGCCGATGCTGAGTTGGAAGATCTAAAAACTCAACAACTGATTCATACCGGNGAGTCTCCAGAGATAGCTCATAAACGTTTAGCAGAAGAAACTGAGAAAACAAAGCGAGGTTTAGTAGCGGCTCATGAGATCCTCAACACCTCGAGCGCTCTGAGGAAGGTAGCCAAACAAGAGTACAAGAATTCTGAAGACCGGCTGTGTGTTATTAATTCGACGCTGAGCCGTTGTCAGGAACAAATCAACCAAGCCAATCGCAGCCAAGAACAAATTCAAGGAGAATTACGCAGCGTTAATGTGACCTCTAACACCAAGGATGGTCACTTCATAGATGAGCTGTTATCTCGTCTTGAAATAGATCTTGAACAAAAGCACAGCTCTGAGTCTGAGGAAAATCATAGCATCAGACGTCAGTTAAATGACCTGAAGAATTCAGGGCACCTATTGGTAGACGCTATTACACGTAAGGCACTGGATTTATTTTATGGACAAGGGTTGAGTCGAGAACAAATCTGGGCATATCCGGAATACCTGTCCGGCATTTTAGAGGATGACGAACACAAGGCTGCATCAATTATCGACTCTAATCCNGGGCGCTATTTAGGACTGGCGGTATCCGATGACATTGTCTTGCAAAAAGTTAAAGGAATACTCAACAACATTCCATGGTCAGACCGCCCTATTCCTATTAGTGGGATTAGTGAGGCAGATCTAAATCCCGATCCTGAATCCACCGTAGTGGTACTGGCTGCCAGTGATAAAGTGCTATATAGCAAAAAGGCTTGGAAACAGCGGATCGTTAGTTTAGAGAGAGAACTCAAGGACAGTGACGAACGTTTGAGCGGCCTTAATCATGACCTCAAGAAAATTCAGTCAGTCCACACACAATGGCACAGATATTGGAGAGAAATAGGCTCCCAGTGGTCGCAGCTCTGGCAACAGTTTAAGCATACAGAGCAAGAAAAAGCGAGTATTACCCAAGTTAAGAAACTGTCCGAGCAAGCTTTGGAGCAAGCGGAAGAGCAATGGACAGAGGCCAATCAGCGACTAACAGAGTGTACATTGTTGGAAAAATATGCTGAAAATCATTACCAACAAATCTGTTACTTTCTCACAGGAAAGTGGCAAGCAAAAATTGACGCTGAACTGGAATTAACGCGATTGTCAGAAGAGAACCAAGAAAATCAGAGAGAAAAAAGCAATCTGCAAAGTGAGATTGATTCCATTCAACAGCAACTCGATATGTTTAACCGCGAACGAGGCGAATTGGATAATATTTATAAAACATTATCATCCTCTTTCAACAACAGTTCATTTAACAATGTGGAACCGATAACTGTCGGCACTGAAGGGGTAAGTGTAGATGTCGCCAATAAAAAGTCNTTGTTGGCAGAAGAGGAATTAAAACAGTTCCAGCAAAGCCCAGAAATGACCCAAGTAATGAAGGAATTGAAAGAGATTGAGAGTAAACGTAAAAATTCNTACAACCAATTGAGTGCNCAAAATGGGTGGAGTAACTCTCAGGATCAAGTGATTGAAAAATCCCAAATGGAGCAAGGGGGATTGAGCAAGAACTATCGAATAAAATCAGANGATATAGAAAATATTAAAGAACAACTCCGTACTGATAAAACCTACCGGGAGAAGATGCATAATGACCTACTATCAGCCCAAAATGANCAGGCCTGGAATATAGAATTGCCAGAAAATATGCTTGAGCTCAGAAAATTAAAAATCGACCTTAAAGTTTCCATCAAATCTTTAGACCAACAAATAGGTCGTGATTACGAGCAACTGACTTTTTATAGGAATGAAAACCACAAACAGCAGAAGGAGCTGTCTCGATGTAATGATTTAGTGAGTAGCATCCTTAGTTGTACTTTGGAGCCAGCTGACGGCTCTGCAAAACAGATTAGTGACATTAGTCAGGTTCAAACCATAGTAAAAGCTTCAAAAGATCAATTTGACAACCAAAAAACTCTTCATGAAAAGGCTGAAAAGTATGCAAAAGAATTCTGGCGCTCGTTTATTGGTATAGTCCATACAGAAGCGCGAAAACCCTATGAGATCCAGCGAGATTCGATAATGGTACAAAAACTTCAAGGCATAAACTACGAGGATTCACTTGGTGCTCTGGAAAATACAACTTTGGGACTGCAAGACTGCTTTGATGCTAACCGAGATTCGATTGAAAAAATTCAGCGCTCNCGGAATTCAACCATTATTTTACTAGAAACTCACCTTCGCAAAGCCATTCGAATTCTTCAGGAAACGATCAAGGTCAGAATTCCTCACAATTCACCTATCCACCCTGGAAAAACTATTTTCAAAATGTCAGACCAGGTAAGCAAACTGGCAACTATTGATCTGTCCACCATCTGCAAAATGAGCTTGGAACAGTGGATCAAAGATGGTGAAATCCCAGTCAACAGTGGAACCCATGACAAGTTAACGACGTTTCTCGTACAAAAATTGCTACCAGAGCAAGAACTTGATGTCAGACTTATTAAGACCAGTCGTACCGAACGCGCTAGCTACTTTCCGATAAGTGAACCTACTGGCTCCGATGGCCAGTTGCTGACAACCGCATTTCTTCTATATATGACCATCACCAAAGTTAGGACTTTTGATAGCGGGGAGCAGGGGTATGGCTTTATGGTGGCCGATAACCCTATCGGTGAATGCAATGCCGATGACTTGGTAAGAATACAATTACACATGGCTAGCGCTATTGGCGTTCAGCTTATCTACCTGACCGGTCACGCTGACCTAAATGCGCAGGCTATGTTTGATAAAAATATCTTCATGGGCAGAGTGGAGAGGTTACACGATATAAAACTAATTGGCAGACTGAAAGACGATGAGGACAAAGACCCCCTTTGGAATGCAGCCCTAACTACTCCTAGTTTACTACGGCATGAAAACACTTAACACAACACAGGAAAGCTAATGGAATCCTTCAATTGGCTTGACAGCCTAGAACATTTGGCAAATCAACTACGTGGTCGCCATAAATCGATTGAGTATATCACTGTGCTAAACCGTATGTTGCAAGAGCATACACCTTGGATGGAAAGAGATGATGCCCCCAAACAACTCGCTGTTGCCCTAGCCAAGCTTATTACGGAAGGCCGCTGGAGAGTTCAACCCAAAGAGGAAAAAAATGGCAACTTGGATGGCGGGGGTTCAGAATGCCCAATAAATTGATCTATCAGGATCAAGTAGTCGAAGACGATATTATTATATGGCACCCTGGTTGGCACAGAAAGGTGCAGCTACAAATGCAAAAGGTAAATACCGTGAAAAACTAAAACGCCTAAATCGACACTTGATTCGTTGTGAAATTATGAATGAGGATCCATTTCCTGGTGACATACTTGGACAGCGTGAGCGTGCACTTCGTCTGTTCGAAGACGAAAAAGCGCTAGACAATATGCCTGATACAGGCTGGACATCCGTACCCATTAACCGAGAAGAGCTACGCTGTATTAAAAAGCCTCCACCTATAAAAAAGTTTGTCATCCTCAGGGGAATAAACCCCACTAATTCTGGAAAATGTCGAAACCTTCCACAATTGCGCTGATATTAACAAAGCACAGCCCACTTGGGCTTATGTAATTTGGGGTAGTGGTGCCCAAGTTAGTAGTCAGAGCGAAGAAATCGCTGATCTAACAATTAGTGCTGGATTTGATCGGGTATTGTATTTCGGTGATCTTGATGCAAAGGGGCTTGAAATCGTTACCACTCTGAGAAGAAATCTTCAAAAACGGGGAGTTGAGGTTATACTTGAAGAGCACCTTTACCAGTTGATTATAGGATCGGATCTAACTACTGAGGAGGGAGGTGCAAATTACGCTGGTAATTTTGAAACCAGTTGGATGCCCAATTTTATTGTTAGTAACCTCCATCATTTGATGGCAATCAAAAAAGGATTCCTCAGGAAGCTTTTATTAAAGAGATGCTTGATAAACTATAATGGTATAATGTAGATAGACTGTATTTAATAAATCAGTTTTCTTAAATTATCAACAGGGAAAAGTACTCCTGACTTGGAGTTTTATCACAACTACCGGCTAGCCCCTTGTGCGAAGAGATATTGCAAGTGCTCAATGCCAGTCCCGCAACACCCACCAAGTATCCGCATGCCATAAACACTATTAAAATCCAGCATCAACCGCCCCCACTCGAAAATGCTGTCGATCTTCACTTCATCGGCGTTTTCCAGCTCACAGTGGTCGAGGGCTGATGCATTTGCCTGATAGCCGATGAGCCGGAAGAACGTTTCCGCAGGCAGTGTGTGCGAAGGTTACGACAGGTCTGAGTTCTCAGATTGGTAATGGCCGGGGAATCAAACACCATGAAGGGGAAGCGATAGACACCCAGTGCATTCTTTGCGTAATGGTGGTGCAACAGCAAGCTTCTCCTGATTTGTCAGTTCCTCATACCGTCTGGCCCCAAACAAGGCAGCGTATGGGGGCTGACTCCACAAACCGCCAGGACTGAAGTGGCTGGCACGAAGATTGCTCCAAAATTTACTGAAAGCATCTTTGCAACAGCAGTTTCTGAGGGGAATTGTCATATGGAAATCGATCCCGGCCACTACCGTCTTACCAAGATTGTCGCCACGCTTGGNCCCGCCACTGAAAGCCCTGANAAAATACGTGCTCTCATCCTTGCCGGTGTTGACGTCATACGGCTTAACATGGCTCACGCCACACCTGAATGGTCGACCGAAATCATCCAGAGAATCCGTGACACCTCGTGGGATTGTCAGCGCTCCGTTGCGGTAATGATGGATGTGAAGGCGGAGATCCGAACCGGTCATCTCGCCAAACCGATAGAGCTGACCGAAGGCATGTTGTTCGAATTCTATACGGACACACCTACCGGTGATATGCCAGCCGTGGATGTGAATTACAAAGGGCTTCCGGCTGATGTCGTCGTTGGCGCAACGATTCTGGTGGATAGCGGACTCATCCGTTTCAAGATTCTGGAAAAGGATGAGACACATGTCCGTTGCCAGGTACTGGTTCCCGGNCTACTCGGTTCACGCCGTCATATCAACCTGCCGGGAGTGAAAGTGAGTCTCCCGCCGCTGACTGCCAAGGATGAAAACGACCTCGCCCACGGTGCCAGAATGGGAATCGACTTTGTAGCCTTATCCTTTGTGCGCGAAGCCGAGGACGTGCGAATCCTGCGCGCTTATCTCGCGAGTATCGGCTCAGGCGCGCGGATTGTTTCAAAAATTGAAGACCAGGCCGGGGTAGCAAATCTGGAGGAAATCATCATCGAATCCGATGGCATCATGGTGGCNCGTGGTGATCTCGGCATTGAAATCGATTACCACATGTTGCCCGTTGTACAAACCCGGATAGTCGAGACATGCCAACGGCTCGGCAAACCCGTGATCATCGCCACTCACCTGCTTGAATCAATGATCACCGCTCCGATTGCCACACGCGCGGAAATCAGCGATGTCTCCAATGCCGTGCGCGAAATGGCAGATGCCGTCATGCTATCCGGTGAAACCACCACTGGCCGTTATCCGCTGGAGTCCGTGGAGGTGATGAAAAATATCATCAAAAGCATCGAACCGACGGTCAACCAACGCATCAATCAGGCAATTCATCTTGATACCCCCAAGGATAAAATGCTGCGCAGTGCAGTGACGCTGGCACAATCGCTTGATGACTCAGCTATCGTCGTCTTTACCCGTAGCGGCTCACTCGGTTATACGCTCGGCGCGCTGCGTGGTAANGGAGTCCCTATTTTTGCCTTTACCGATGTCGAATCGGTTTTCCGCCAGCTCCTGCTCCCGCGTGGCGTTGAACCGTTTATCATGGAATTCGCTGACGATCCAGAAGTAACCATCGAGCGGGCATTTGATTACCTGAAAGGAAGAAACTGNGCCATTACGGGTAAATGGCTGGTCGTTATCACTAATGCACTGGCTCACGGCAAAACCATCGACACTATCCAGCTACGATTGGTGGAATAAAGCCAAAAGCATTCCCTGACTCGATCCCCGGAATTAATTAATAATTTCTCCCTTGTTAGCGGCCAACTTCTCACGCCATTTTTGGAGTTCCTCAGGTGTTAACCTCGCCCAATCTGTCATTTCGCCAACGATTTTTAATGGCTCCTGGGAGCGATATGAACGTGTCGGATTACCAGGAAATTNTTTGTCGGTAACATTGGGGTCATTCTCAANACTCCCTGTCGGCTCAACGATATAAACACGCTCTTTTCCATCGCCTTTTGCCAATGCGGCAGCCAGCCCCGCCCCATTGACAAGGGCAGTGAAATAAATGTGGTTCATTTTCAAATCAGATTGGTAGTTGGNATTTCCCCCTGCTGTCAACGAATCACCAACCTGCAAATCTGCTTTCGTTCCATGATAAAGGCCTTTATCAGAAGGTTTTCCCTTAAGCGAAGCTGCTAACTCATAAAACTTTTNTGCCTTGTCCGGCTCGTTCAAGTCTTCATGGCATTGAGCAATGCTTGAATATAGGCAAGGGAAAGCACTCTTAACAGCGTCGTTATTTATTTTTGATGCAAACTGTAAAGATGTTTCCAGCCATTCTAACTTGTCAGAAACATTCTTCTGATGCCGNNGTACATAATGAGATGAAATAAATTTTTCAAAGTCATCCGTCGCTTCGTTCCAGGCTTGAAGAAATAATTTGCTGGCTTCTTCAGGTTCACCGATTTCTTCCATACCCATGCCTTGAAGGCAGAGCTTCACAACGTTGTTGTTTGGACTGAATTCCATAACGTCTCACTCCGCTTCCCACAGTCTAAACCCGCCGGTAAACGCAGCCATGTCATCCCCCAACCGCGTCCCCTCCGGCAGCTCGTCCAGCAACTTGGCATTGCCGCCACCGAGCACCACGTCTTCCGGCTCCAGCGCGGCACGCAGGCGTTCGACCACATCGTGCACAGACTTACGCCACTTTTTCTTGCCGCGATCCTCCAGACCGCGCACACCAACATAATCCTCGAAGGTCTTGCCCTTCTTGTAAGGCAGGTGCGCCAGTTCCAGCGGCTCGATAATGCCATCCACAATCAGCGCCGAACCAAGGCCGGTGCCTAAACCCAGGAACAGCATCTTGCCACTGCGATAGTTGCCCAGCGCTTGCATGGCTGCGTCATTGACCAGCTTGAGAGGATGGCCAAACGCCCCGGCGAAATCAAAGCCAACCCAGCCTTCCGCCAAGTTGTGCGGCTCATGCACCGGCTTGCCGCCCAGCACCGCGCCGGGGTAGCCGATGCTGACTGCTTCGTATGCCCAATCCCCCGTCAAGGATTGGACATTTTCCAGCATTTTCTGCGGCGTCATCTCTGGACTGGAATCGAATTTGCGCTTCTCACCCAACTGGCTGGAAAACCCCAGCTTGATGTGGGTTCCGCCAATATCGATGACCAAAATATTCATGGCTTTTCCCCTCATTCCAGCGGAAACGCTGGCTCCAGCCAGCTGCGCCCATCTTGCGCAATCAGCCTTTCAGAACTTTCCGGCTCNNACGACCCTGCCGGGTAATTGGGAANATCGCTTGGTGCGGACTGCCAGGCATCCAGCACTGGTTGCACCACACCCCAGGCCACCTCCACCTGATCGGCGCGCATGAACAGCGTGGCGTCGCCCTCCATCGCATCCAGCAGTAAGGTTTCGTAGGCTTCCGGCGGTGAGGATTGGTGAAAGGCGTCGGCGTAGCGGAACCGCATTTCTTGCGTGCTCAGGCGCATGGAAACACCTGGTAATTTGACCTGGAAGCGCAACACAATGCCTTCGTCAGGCTGGATGTCGATTTCGATACGGTTGGGTCGCCAGTCAGGATTGGCGGCGGGCGGAAACGAGTTATGTGGCACCGGGCGGAAATGGATCACCGCCTGGGNAAGCCTTTGCGACAAACGCTTGCCAGTGCGCAGATAAAACGGCACATCTTGCCAGCGCCAGTTGTCGACAAACAGCTTAAGGGCGGCGAACGTTTCCGTGGGGGAATCTTCGGCCACATCCGGTTCGCGCCGGTAACTGGCCACCTTTTCCCCTTCCAGCCAACCAGCCGCATACTGCCCGCGCGCTGCAAACTGGTGCAGGTTATCCATTGGCAATGGGCGAATGGCGCGCAGCACGTCAACCTTGCGGGCGCGGATTTCATCAGCCTCGAACGCCACCGGCGGCTCCATCGCAATCAGCGACAACACCTGCAACAGGTGGTTCTGGATCATGTCGCGCAGCGCGCCGGAATGTTCGTAATAACCGCCACGGTGCTCCACCCCCACCTGCTCGGCCACGGTAATTTGCACATGGTCGATATAGTTGCGGTTCCACACCGGCTCAAACAACGCGTTGGCGAAACGGAAAGCGAGGATGTTCTGCACCGTTTCCTTGCCAAGATAATGATCTATCCGGTAAACCTGGTTTTCATCCAGCACGGCGAGCAACGATTGGTTGAGGCTGCGGGCGGAATCAAGGTCATGACCAAACGGTTTTTCCACCACCACACGATGGCGTTGTGGGTCGCTGACCAGACCTGCCTGCCCCAGGTTCTGCACGATGTCGCCCATAATGACCGGCGGCGTGGCGAGGTAGAAAATGCGGTTGGCAGCCTGACCCCAGGCAGCTTCCTGTTCCCCCAAGGCCTGCGCCAGCCCTGCATAGGTGGCCTGATCCTTGAAATCACCGGAACGGTAGGCAATCAAACGGGCAACAAACGCTTGCCATTGCGCATCATCAGTTTTGCCACGCCGTGAAAATTGGTCAACGCCGTCACGCATCCGCACCCGCCAGTCCTCCAGCTCCGCATGTTTGCCATCCATGCCGACAATGGCGAATTGCTCCGGCAGAAAGCCGTCCAGAGACAGGTTGTAGAGGGCTGGCACCAGCTTGCGCCACGCCAGGTCACCGCCTGCCCCGAAAATAATCACCGTGGTGGAGGGAAGCCTGATTTCCGTTTTCATGTGTGCTGCGCCCCTTTGGCAGCCAGTGTTTTCAACAAGCCATGCCAGGATTTCACAAAAGCGTCAGCGCCTTCGTGTTGCAGGTCAGCGGCCAGTTGATGGTAGTTGATCCCGGCCTGTTCATGCGCGGCGATGACCGCAGCAGCGTCGCCGCCGTCTGCGCCCAACAATTCGCCGGGCACTCCGCCTTGCGCATACGCCAACAGGGTTTTCTCAGGCAGGGTGTTGATGGTGTACGGGGCGACCAGCGAATCGGCGTAGAAAGTGGGGGACAACGCCGCATCCTTGACGCCGGTGCTGGNCCACAGCAGCCGCTGCGGTTGCGCCCCGAAATTCATCGCCCGTTGCAGGCGGCTGGAGTTCAGGAATTCGCAGTAAGCGTGGTACGTGCGCTTGCCGACCGCCACCCCCAACTGGTTGCGCATGGATGCCGGAACCTTGTCGGCGGCGGCTTTGTCCCAGCGGCTGATGAACACTGAAGCGACCGAACGCACATCCGGGTTCAGCCCCGCCTCAATGCGCCGCTCAACCCCGCGCAGCCAAGCGTCAGCTGCTGCCTGATACTGTTCGGAGGAAAACAGCAGGGTCACGTTGACCGGCACGCCCGCAAAAATCGCTTCCTCAATGGCGGGCAAGCCTTCCGGCGTCCCCGGAATCTTGATCAGCAGGTTGGNCCTGTCTGCCAGCGCATGCAGCCGTTTCGCTTCCGCCAAGGTGCTGGCGGCGTCATAAGCCAGTAACGGCGACACTTCCAGCGACACCCAGCCATCCAAGCCATTGGTGCGTGCACAGACGGGGAGGAACAGGTCGGCGGCGCGGCGCAGGTCTTCCAGCGCCAGTTCAANAAATATTGCCTCACCGTTGCCGCCTGCCTGCGTCTTTTTCTGGATGGCTGCGTCGTAGGCCGAACTGTCACCGATGGCTTGGTCGAAAATGGTCGGGTTGGAAGTCAGGCCGGTGACGTTGTACTCATTGACGTAGCGTTGCAGCGTACCGTCATCCAGCAGCGTGCGGGTGATGTTGTCCAGCCATAGGCTGACGCCTGCCTGATGCAATTGGTGGGTGTGAACTGGCATTACGGGTTCCCTCCGGTTTTTTCATAATGGCCGCCAAAACTGTAACGCATGGCGGATAACACTTTATCGGCAAATTCGCTTTCACCGCGCGAACTGAAGCGGTCGAACAGCGCGGCGCTGATCACCGGCGCGGGCACACCTTCGTCCACCGCCGCCTGCACCGTCCAGCGGCCTTCGCCAGAGTCGGACACGCGCCCGGCGAAACCTGCCAGTTGCGGGTCATGCTGCAAGGCGGCAGCGGTCAGATCCAGCAGCCACGAGCCGACCACACTGCCGCGCCGCCAAACTTCCGCGATTTCCATGAGGTTGAAATCATATTGGTAGAGTTCAGGATGACGCATGGGTGCCGTTTCGGCATCAGCGGCGTGTTCCCGTTTGCCTGCGTTGGCACCGTGCAGGATGTTCAACCCTTCGGCCAGCGCCGCCATCAGGCCATACTCAATGCCGTTGTGCACCATCTTGACGAAATGGCCTGCGCCATGTTGCCCGCAATGGAGGTAGCCTTGTTCCGAGGTGGACACCTNCCCTTGCCTGCCCGCTGTCCGCGGGGCGCTGCCTACGCCGAGCCAGCGCCGCGAAAATGGGCCAAGGTGTTGCACCGGCTCGGCTTCGCCCCCAATCATCAGGCAATAGCCGCGCTCCAGCCNCCATACGCCGCCACTGACGCCCACATCAATGTAATGCAGGTTGCTGGCCTGTAAAGCCTCAGCCCGGCGGATGTCGTCATGGTAGTAGGAATTGCCGCCGTCAATGATGATGTCTCCGGGCTGCAACAACGGTTTGAGGTCTTCCAGCACCCGGTCGGTCACAGCCACTGGCAGCATCAGCCACAATGCGCGCGGCGGCTCCAACATGGCCACCAATTCCTGCAAGGAGGCCACCCCGGCTGCGCCTTCCTGGACGAGGGAGGCGACAGCCTCAGGACTGCGGTCATAAACAGCACAGGTATGGCCTGCGCGCAAGAGGCGGCGAACCATATTGGAACCCATCCGCCCAAGTCCGATCATTCCGATTTGCATGCTTTGTCTCCTTTGGCGCCTGGGCATTCATCCGCTCCCGGATGGGGTGCTGGCGCAGTGGTTTGTTCCGGCCATTTAACGGTATGGAAGTCTGTCACTCGCATCGCTAATTCTAATCATTGTGTCATGTGACTGTAGAAATGGGGGATAGCGCCTGGAACCCACCGGCCTGTTCCGGTTAATGTCCTTCAGCCATCCTTACCGAGACTAGGATAGCTTCAGAATATCCAAGGCGCTACTGCAAAATAAAACGGGCACCCTGCAGATGCCCGTTGCCAAAGGGACGGCAAACCGCCTAACCCGCCAGTTTGTCCTGGTACTTGTCCCGGAACTTGCGCAGTTTCGGGCTGATGACAACCTGACAATACCCTTGCTCCGCATTCAGGTTGAAGTAATCCTGATGGTAGTCTTCCGCCTTGTAGAAGGTTTCGAACGGGACAATCTCCGTCACGATCGGATCACGGTATTCGCTTTGCAGGGCTTTCAGCGCCTCTTCTGCCGCCTGCCGCTGCTGCTCATTATGAACCAAGATAATGCTGCGGTACTGGGTTCCCTTGTCCGCCCCCTGACGGTTGAGCGTGGTCGGGTCATGGGTTTCCAGATGGATTTCCAGCAGGTCACGGTAGCTGATGGCGTTGGGGTCAAACTGCACCTGGATGACTTCCGCATGGCCGGTGGAGCCTGCGCATANCCGGCGGTAGCTGGGGTTGTCGGCATGCCCGCCGCTGTAACCGCTCGCCACCGAATAGACGCCCGCCAATTCGCGGAAAATCGCTTCGGTGCACCAGAAACAGCCACCGCCAAACGTGGCTGTTTCCAGTTGCGCCGTCACTTNTTTCAACGCAACCGCATTCATGCAGTAACGCAGGCCGCTGGGCGACGAGCCATCTGGAAAGACATGCCCCAAATGCGCTTCACACGTATTGCAGGTGGTTTCAACCCGGGTCATGCCGTGGGAATGGTCGGCATGGTAGGCAACCGCATTGCTGCTGACCGGTTGTGTAAACGAAGGCCAGCCGGTGCCGGACTCAAACTTGTTGCTGGCGTCAAACAGCAAGGTTCCGCAACAGACGCAACTGTACAGCCCCGGCTCGAACAGGCTGCACATCGCCGAACTGAACGGGCGTTCCGTACCCTGCTGGCGGGTGACCCGGTATTGTTCTTCCGTGAGCTGCGCGCGCCATTCCGCTGCGGTTTTCCTGACTGTGCGGTCTGGCGCAGGGTTGCCGTCTTTGGCAAAGCGGAGAACATCGTTCCAGTTAAGCATGTCCACAACTCCTTGACGTGCCGGTTCAGGCAGTCCATTTCAGGTTAAAGCAAAACATTCGTGCAAAGGTATACGGCTACGCCGCGATTGTAGATGCAGCGCCAACTCTTGCTCCAATGCCATTGGTTTTCCCGCTGGTTTCTTCACCCCTTGAGGAAATGGCCGCATTCCCACGATTCTTGACGGGCATTTTCCCACCCGCCATTATGGTGCGGCGTTATTTTTACCCTGAACGAGAAGGCAAACCCATGCAAACCACCAAACCCGTCATCGGCTGGATCGGNCCCGGCATCATGGGCAAACCCATGTGCAAAAACTTGCTGAAGGCCGGTTTTCCACTGGCCGTATACGCCCGCCGCCCGGAATCCGCGCAGGAACTCACCGGGCTGGGTGCCAGCTTCCATACCAGCCCGGCGGCGCTGGCCGCCCACGCCGACATTGTCATTTCGATGGTGTCTGACACACCGGATGTGGAAGCCGTCTTACTGGGCGGACAGGGTGTGGCCGAAGGCGCGAAACCCGGGTTGCTGGTGATCGACATGAGCACCATTTCCCCGGTCACCACCCGTGACATTGCAACCAAACTGGCGGANAAAAGCATCCGTTTCCTCGACGCACCTGTTTCCGGCGGTGATGTCGGCGCGATTGCCGGAACCCTCACCATCATGGTCGGTGGCGATGCGGAAGACCTGGAATACGCCCGCCCTGCCCTCGCCGCCATGGGCAAAACCATCACCCACATCGGCGGGCATGGCGCAGGCCAATTGGCCAAAGCCTGCAACCAGCTGGTTGCGGCGCAAACGGTCATTGCGATTACGGAAGCAATGGAAATGGCCAAAGCCGCCGATGTCGACCCGGCCAAGGTGCGCGCCGCCTTGCTGGGCGGCTTTGCCTATTCGCGGGTGCTGGAATTGCATGGGCAGCGGATTCTGGATGAAAACTACCAACCCGGTTTCATGGCCAAACTGCACAACAAGGACATGCGCATTGTCACCAGCACCGTCGCAGCGTTGGGGTTGAACATGCCGGGCGCGCAACGCGCCGCCGAATACATGCAGGCGCTGGTGGATCAGGGGATGGGNGATCTGGATTCGTCAGCGCTGGCGAAAATCGTCCAGCAACGGATCAAGGCTTGACCGCCTGCAAGCGCAACAGCAGCAGCCGCACCGCTTCACGGCGCAAATCCTCCTTGATGGCTGTCTCTTCTTCCGCCGTGCCCAGCACATACTGGCCATCATAAACCTGGGAGCGTTCCGCGCTGACGGTGCGCTCCACCCCTTCCGGCATTTCCCGGGTCTTGACCCTGAAGTCGACGTTGACGAAATGGTTGAACTCCCGCACCTGCCGGGTGGAGGAGTAGCCGGATACGGAGCGGCTTTCCTGCAACTTGAGGATGGTAAGCGTAGTGCCAGCGTCCTGCTCATTGTGTTTGATGTCAGCCCCGGCGTCTTCTAAGCCATCACGCAGGGCGATGCCGAAATCACTGCGCGGGTCAATACCCGCCAGATACACGCCATGCCCCAGGACGGCAGGCAGCGGTTTCTCCCCGCGCAGGTGGAAAGGTTCGCCGCCACAGGCAGCCAGCCATACCAGCAGGTTCAGGATGAGCAGCAGTCTTTTCATCAGTTCGCCACAATGTTGACCAAACGGCNCTTGACGACAATGACTTTCTGTACGGTCACGCCTTCCAGGAATTTCTGCACATTTTCATTCGCCAGCGCCGCCGTCTTGACGCCCTCTTCGCTGGCGTTGGCGCTGACCTGCACTTTGCCACGCACTTTGCCGTTGACCTGCACAATCAGCTCCAGCGTATTCTGCACCAGGGCACTGTCATCAACCTCCGGCCAGACGGCGTCGATAATGGCGTCCTCATGACCCAGCGCCCGCCACAATTCATGGCAGATATGCGGCGTGATCGGTGCCAGCATCAGCACCGCCATTTCCAGCGCTTCCTGCCGGACTGCCCTGCCTTGCGTGCTGTCATCGGCGAAACGGCCAATCTCGTTCAGCAGCTCCATATTGGCGGCGACCGCAGTGTTGAAGGTATGGCGGCGCGCCATGTCATCGCTGACTTTTTGTACGGTCTGGTGCACTTTACGGCGCAGCGCCTGCTGGGCATCATCCAGCTTGCCCGTTGCAGAAGCTTCGGCAGCGCCTGAAGAAACGTGGTCAAACACCTGTTTCCACAAACGGCGCAGGAAACGTTGCGCGCCTTCCACACCCGCATCCGACCATTCCATACTCTGATCCGGCGGCGCGGCGAACATGGAAAACAGGCGCAGGGTGTCGGCACCATAGCGTTCGATCATTTCCTGCGGATCAACGCCGTTGTTTTTGGATTTGGACATCTTGGTGACGCCGCCGGGCAGCACCGGCTGGCCATCCGCCAGCAGAGTTGCCCCACTGACCTTGCCCTTGTCATCGCGCTCCACGCTGACCGCATTGGGCGGAAACCATTCCTGCCCGCCTTCCGGCTTGTCACGGCAGAAGGTTTCCGCCAGCACCATGCCCTGGGTCAGCAGGTTGGTGAAGGGTTCGTCCGACTCCACCAGGCCACTGTCACGCATCAGCTTGTGGAAGAACCGTGAATACAGCAGGTGCAGGATGGCGTGTTCAATGCCACCGATATACTGGTCAACCGGCAACCAGTAATTGGCCGCCTGCGGGTTCAGCATGCCCTCCCCATAACTGGGGCAGGTATAACGGGCGTAATACCAGGACGACTCGAAAANAGTGTCAAACGTGTCAGTTTCGCGGGTGGCGGGCTTGCCGCAGCAGGGACAAGCCGTCTGGTAGAATTCCGGCATCCTTTTGATGGGCGAGCCGCCGGTTTCGTCAAAGGTGACGGCTTCCGGCAATATGACCGGCAAATCCTTTTCCGGGACTGGCACCGCACCACAGTCATCGCAGTAGATGACTGGGATCGGGCAACCCCAGTAACGCTGGCGGGAAACACCCCAGTCACGCAGGCGGAAATTCACCCGGCGGCGGCCTTNTGCCTTTTCCATCAGCCAGTTGGCGATGGCTTCAAAAGCATCGGTTGAACTCAGGCCGGTAAATTCGCCGGAATTCACCAGCACGCCCTTGTCAGTGAAGGCCGCGGCGCTCAGGTCGGGGCTGCTGCCGTCTTCCGGCGCAATCACCTGGACAATAGGCAAACCGTAAACTTGCGCAAACTCCCAATCACGCTGGTCATGCGCCGGAACCGCCATGACCGCGCCGGAACCGTAGGACATCAGCACAAAATTGGCGGCCATGACCGGCACGCTGTCGCCCGTGACCGGGTGGATGGCCACTTCGCCGGTCGCGACACCTTTCTTTTCCAAGGTGGCCATATCGGCCTCGGCGACCTTGACCTGCTTGCATTCCTCAATGAATGCCGCCAGTTGCGAGTCGGTTTCCGCCGCTTTCAGCGCCAACGGATGCTGGGCGGCGACGGCGATGTAGGTCACGCCCATCAAGGTGTCGGGACGGGTGGTGAAAACCGTCAGCTTGCTGCTGGAGCCTGCCAGGGCAAATTCAAGCTCAACCCCTTCGGAGCGCCCGATCCAGTTTTCCTGCATGGTGCGCACCTGTTGCGGCCAACCCGGCAGATTGCGGATTTCTTCCAGCAATTCATCGGCGTAAGCCGTAATTTTCAGGAACCACTGGTCGATTTCACGCTGTTCAATCAAAGCGCCGGAACGCCAGCCGCGCCCATCAATGACCTGCTCATTGGCCAGCACGGTTTGGTCGACCGGATCCCAGTTGACGGTGGCCTTCTTGCGGTACACCAAGCCTTTTTCGTACAGCTGGATGAAAAACCATTGCTCCCAGCGGTAATACTCGGGCTTGCAGGTGGCGATTTCGCGCGACCAGTCCAGACCCAAGCCCATGGACTTGAGCTGCCCACGCATGTAGTCAATATTCTTATACGTCCAGGCGGCGGGAGCCGTATGGTTTTTGATGGCGGCGTTTTCCGCTGGCAGGCCGAACGCATCCCAACCCATCGGTTGCAGCACATTCTTGCCACGCATCCGCTGAAAACGTGCGATCACATCGCCGATGGTGTAATTGCGCACATGCCCCATGTGCAGGACGCCGCTGGGATACGGGAACATGGACAGGCAGTAATACTTTTCCTTGTCCGGGTCTTCGGTCACTTCAAATGTGCGGTTTTGTTCCCAGAACTGCTGGACTTCAGGCTCCAGCGCTTTGTGGTTGTACTGTTCCTGCATGATACTCACGGGCTAGCTGATTGATTGTCAAAAGTGCGAAGCATACAAAGCCTGCTGACAGATTACCAGCAACCGGCTCAAGTAAGCGCAGGATTATAAGCGGGAACCGTACCACCGAGCGCGCAAGTGACTTTATTCCTTGGCCTCGCCTTTGGCTTTTTCCTGATGCTTGTCAGGTTCCGCAGGCTTGGACTTATCTTCCGCCTTGGCGGCTTTTACCTTGTCCTGCCCTTGTGGTTTAAGGGTGGCTTTTTGGGCAGGAACCTTGGCTGGGTTGGTGGCCTTGCCCTGCCCGCTTTTGTCCGCCGGAGCGGCGGGTTTGGCGGGAGCTGGCGTCGTCGCAGCATTCTGGCCAAAACTGGCGGGCGGCGTCAGGGCAGGCATCGCCTTGAACAGTTCCTGGAAAAACTGTTCGTCAAAGGGGAGTCTTGGGCGGAAGCGGTCGTCGCCGGAGGATTTTTGAAGAAATGTTCGCTAAACGGTTTGCCATCGGGCATCGATTGCTTAAAGAGTGCGCCCTGCATATTCAGCGATTGCAACAAAGCCTGCTTCTTTTCTTTGGGTAAGGCATTGTTTTGCTGGATTTGTTCACGGATTTCCGCAGGCGAGCCTTCAAAGGAAAAATGCTGGCTGTCGCTGCTGCCGTCGCCGCCGCTATCCTGGTAATTGATTTCAGCATGGTAACGCCCGTCCGGCAGCGTATAAACCTGCATGCCTTCGGATTGGCTGCTCCAGGCCATCGGCGTGATGGGGGCGGGACTGGCGTTGGCTGCCAGCGACATGGGTGCCACGAATACGGCAGACAGGATAAATGGGGCAAGGTATTTTGCTGGCATGGCTGAACTCCCTCTATGACTCGCGTTGATTCCGGAAGCAGCCTTCTGTTCAAGCCTATACTGGGAACAGGGAGACGCCCATCAAGGACGCCCCCTTGCTCCCAAGCTTATTGGGTTGGCGCAGGCGCTGCAGGTGGTGGAGCCGCCACGGCTGGCGCGGGTTGCGGAACCGCTGGGGCTGGCGCTGCTCCCGGCACAACCAACGCTGGCGCGGGTTGTGCTGGAGCCATAGCCGGTGGTGGAGCCACGCTTTCCAGCAGTTTGTCATTGCTGCCGCCATCCAGCAAGGGTTTGACGGTAAACCCTGCAAGTTGGAAAAATTCTGGCCGGTCAGAGACTTTCAGGACATAGTTGTCACCATCCTTGAGCTTACCGAACTGATAGGTGCGCGTGCTTTTCCCATACGTCAGGGTGACCGCCAGCACCGGCTGATCCAGACCGTAGTCGGGTTTGGCCTCCTTGCCCAACACCTTGTCGAAACTGATCGCCGTCAACTGCGACAACCACTGGTTCACCGCCGCCTGTTGGAGGCGCTTGCCCGTTTCCAACGTGGCGGCCTGCCAGTCGCCGGTTTTGTCCGCCTCCACAGTTCGAGCCAGTTTCAGGCCGTTGTTGAGGCCAATCGCGGAAACATCCTTGTCGGCCAGATTCAGGACGGTTTTGTCCTCCCAACCATTTGGGCTGGCTGGCAAGTCATACGTGCCGACCATTGCATCGTAGACTGCCTTGTCCTGGCTGATGCGGGCGTAGGAACGGTTCACCCCCGCCCCATTGCCAAGATACAGGTCGGCCACGACATCATTGCCTTTTTNCAGCAGCACATGGCGCTCAAAACCCTTGTCGTCCACCTTGAAGCGGGCGAAATCAGCCCCGCTGGCGGCAACCGGCAAACCCCGTTTCAGTCCGTGCAGGGTATCCAGCATTTTGCCGACCTTGGCCTGATCCGCCGGGAAGCCGTCAGCGGCTGGCAAGACCCATTTGCCGCCCTGTTTGACGATTTCTGTCGAAGCCTGTTCTGCGTCATTCACCACCAGATGGTCAACCTGCCCAACCTCGAAACTGAGCAGGCCGCTGTTGGCAGGCGTAGCCTCCAGCGAGGAACGCCCCATCAGGCTATAGGCGGAAACGGCCGCCTGCACCGCCAGCACAATGGCAAGGATACGGATTGTTTTATTCATGGCTTACACCTCCGCCAGCACTGTCTGGTAATACGCCTGTGTGCGCTTGCGCGCCATGCGCCGCCACATCCAGACGGCTCCCAGCCCCAGCAATGCCAGCGCGTAATTCAGGTATTCCCAGAACAGTTGCGCGGAATGCCCCAGTGGCGCGAGGGTGCGGGCGAAGCTGGCGCGGCCACGGATACTGAGCAGCCCCTGGTCTTCCAGCGACCAGTCGAGCACATTCTGCAGGAAATCCAGCGGGCGGGTGTATTGTGCGCCCATCCCCTGTGAAGCCAGTTGCAATACGTCATCACTGGCGAAAGCATTGCTGCTGACCAGGGTGATGCGGGCGGAATCCGGCGAGCGCTCAATGATGCTGCTGACCACGGTCTTGTCCGCCGGTTTCGCATCCTTGCCAGCATCCGGGTGGGTTGGGTCGGAAGGTGCATCCATGGCGGCGTCCTGCGGCGGCTTGTCCTTGCTGTCTGTTTTGTCAGCCGTTTTTTCCAGCAATGGCGATGGCTTGCCCTTGAACCAGGAATCGAAGCGGCCTTCCACCGTAACCCCCAGCAATTCCGGCGCACGTGCGTCCTCAGGCCGGAAGCCGGTGTCCGGATACTGGCGGTAGTCCGGCAGGATGTTCAACTCGTTCGAAGTCCAGCTCTGCGGGGAGGAATGCAGCAGTTCCGTCACCTTGCGGCCTTGGTTTTGGTNTTTGTCCACATCGATTGGCGAAGCCCAGTTCAGGGTCAGTTGATCCAGCGCCGCAGTCACCGGGCTGTCGGCGTTCAGGCCATCCTTGCGGAGGTCGGGGAAATGCGGGTAAGGCATCATCCTGATTTCATCGACCGTAATCGNGCTGATCTGGCGGGGAACCGGAACCGGCAACTGTGCGTTCTGTGGGTNCAACACCATGCTGTCGGCCAGCGTCAGGCCATTGGCCTTGAGCCAGCCTTCCAGACCGGAAGTGTTTTTGTGCGCCTCCAGCGATTGGCCGATGGCGACATCGAATGGCGAGGTCGCCACCACCACGGAACCGCCCTTCATCAGGAACTGGTGCACCGCGAACAGTTGCTTCTGGTCGAGGTTTTCCGGTGCCAGCAACAGCAGCAGGTCTGCATCCGCCGGAACCATGCCGGTTTTCAGGTCAGTGTCCTCCAGACGCACATTGTCTTCCAACGTCTTGCGCAATTCCTCGTAGCGTTTGCCGTCCGGTGGGGGCATGTAGGGGTTGCCGCCTGCCGGAGCCGCCGGGGTGACGATCGCCACGGTTTTCAGGAAGCCGGGTGCCATGCGTTGCAAACCGGCATTGATGGCCTGCTTGAGGCTGTTGTTGTCCAGCTGTTCCGGCAGGGGAACCTGCACGCTGGAGCCATTGCCCTCCAGTTGCATGTAGAACCAGAATGGCTTGGGGTCAAACAAGCTGGCGATTTGCGGGCTATAGCCATAGTCTTCCTGCAATTTTTCGCNCAGTGCGCCGCCATTGGCGTCAGGGTCTTCGAAGCTGACTTTCAGCTTGCCATTGGCGGACTGTTGCATTTCATTCAGGGTGGTTTCCAGCGCCTTGCGCAAATCGGCCAATGCTTTGGGTAGTTTGTCGGCTGAGGAAACATAGGCATGGAAAGTGACAGGTTTGTCCAGGCTGGTGAAGGCGTTGCCACCCGCCTGATACGCATTGGCCACCTTGCGGATGGCGCGGGTGATGGCGTATTCGGGATTTTTCAGCAACACATCCAGGTCGCGTTCGCCATTGGCCTTGACTTCAATCAGGTCTTCGTAGCCCAGGGTCTGGTACTGGTCACCGTAAGACACCAGGATATTGAAGTAGGAATTGACCACACCGGACTGATAACGGCTGGCCATGCGGAATGGCACCGGACGGATACCGTATTTTTCAGCGGCTTCCGACTCCAGCGCCTGATCGGTATGCGGGTCAACAAACTCCACCCGCACCTTGCCGCCGCCTGCGACCTGATATTCCTTCAGCAAATCCTTGATCTGCGGAACCAATGGCTCCAGCAGCGGGTGGGTTTTATCCGAAAAATAACCACGAATCAGCAACGGCTCCTGCAAGCCCGCCATATACTGCCGGGTGGCCGACGACAGCGAGTAAATGTGCCCCTGGGTCAGATCCAGCCGCGCCCAGCCGACGCTTTGCAGCCAGACATTCGCCAGCAACAGGTTGGCGACTGNCCGGCCAACCGCCCAATACCACGTTTTATGCCGGGAAGAAGCCGGATTGCCCGCCCAACGCAGCCGTTCCAGCGTCAGCAGGTTCAGCGCCAGGAAAACGCCGGTGATCGACAGGTAGTAATACAGGTCGCGGATATCCAGCACCCCACGGGTAATGGAGTCAAAGCGTGAACCGCTGCCCAGCAACGCCAGCAGACTACCCGCCTGTTGCCCGAACAGCGCAGTCAGCATATTGGAGCCCAGCAGATAGAACACGCCGCCGACCGCCGCCGTCAGGATCAGCGCCACAATCGGGTTGTCGGTGCGGGCGCTCATGTACAAACCAATGGCGATATACGCCGCCGCCAGGAACAGGCTGGCGAGGTAGCCGCCAAACACCGGNNCACAATCCAGCGAACCCAGCCGCGCCACCGTCAGCGGCAACGGGAAGGTCAGCAACAGCGCCAGCGCCACCAGCGCGAGGCTGGCGGCGAACTTGCCCAGCACCAGTTGCAACGGGCTGACCGGGCTGGTGAGCAAGCTTTCCAGCGTCCCGGCGCGGCGCTCTTCCGACCAGCTGCGCATGGTCAGCGCGGCGACCAGGAAAATCAGCAGGATGGGCATCCATTCAAACAGCGGCGTGACATCCGCCAGATTGCGGGCGAAGAAGGCTTCCGCCCAGANAAAGATGAACAGGTTGACGGCGAGAAAAGCGCCAAGGAACAGCCACGCCGCAGGCGACGCAAANNAGCTGTTGAATTCCTTCCGGAAGACTGACAGCCAGGGGGCAGATTGTTTAGCCATGCGCCACCTCCACGCCACCGCTGTTGACCTCGGCGAACACGTTTTCCAGGGTGCGGGATTCCGCTTGCAGGCCAAATAGCTGGTCACCGGCGGCATGCACCGCAGCGGCCACCTGCGGCGCGGCGGCGGGGTCGGCTTCCAGCGTGTAAACGTAGCGCCCGGCGCATGCCTGTTGCGCCTCCACTTTGCCTACGCCTGCCAATGTATCCAGATAACTTTTGGCTCTGGGGTTGTTGAGGGTCAGCAATAAATGCTTGCTTTGCTGCAACGCATCCAGCCGTGAATCCAGCACCAGCTTGCCGGAACGCATGATCAGCACCCGTTCGCACACCGCCTGCACCTCTTGCAGGATGTGGGTGGAAAGAATGACGGTGGCGGATTGCGCAAGGTCGTGGATCAGGCTGCGCATCTGGTTGATCTGCACCGGGTCAAGGCCATTGGTGGGTTCATCGAGGATAATGATGTCGGGGTTATGCAGGATGGCCTGGGCGACGCCGACCCGTTGGCGGTAACCGCGCGAGAGGGTCTGGATCAATGCCGTCGCCTTGTCCTGCAAGGCGGTGCGGCGGATGGCCGNGGCGACGGCGGCGGTTTGCTGATCCGGCGTTATGCCATGCAAACTGGCCTGATACGCCAGGTAATCGATAACGGTCATGTCCATCCACAACGGGCAGTTTTCCGGAAGATAGCCGATGCGCCGCTGGATGGCCGCCGTATCCACACCCATCGCCAGCTTGTCGATGGCGATGCCACCAGCGGTCGGCTCCAGAAAGCCGCTGACCATTTTCATAATGGTGGTCTTGCCTGCCCCGTTGTGCCCCAGTAGCCCAACCACCTCGCCGGGCTGGATACTGAACGACACATCATCAACCGCCTTGAATTCGCCGTAATGGCGGCTCAGGTTTGTGACTGTGATCATGTTCTACCCTTGCATGTCTGTTCGAATTATTTACAAGCGCCATGGAAGCAACAGCGGACAGGCAAACCAGCTACGTGGAGGGAAACGCAGCGAGCCGCCTGTCTGCCCTTTCCAAATCAAAGACCAAACGCCGTTGCAGGGGTAATTCTAGGGAAGGGATGGGAGAAGGCGCCAGTTACGGATTTTTAATCAGTTGGCAAGGTTCCGGTAAGGCGGCACAAGCAAGCGGCGAGATGCCGCCTTACCAGAGGATGGGGAGATCAGGTTCTACTTTTGCAGGCGGGCAAATGCGGCGGCCAGGGCGTCGCCCATGACCGAATTGGCCGCAGGCGCTTCCCGGCCTGCCTTCTTCGACTGTTTAGGGGCGTCCGCTTTCGGGCTGCGCGGTTCTGGCCTGCCTGGCCGTTGGCGGTTTTCGTGATTGGCAGGCTTGGGCGCGGCGGCTTTCTGGCCGTTGTCATCCAGACGCATGGTCAGGGAGATGCGGCGGCGCTGCACGTCCACTTCCTCCACCCGCACCTTGACCACATCACCGGTGCGCACCACTTCGCGCGGGTCTTTGATGAACTTGCTGGTCAGTTGCGAGATATGCACCAAGCCGTCCTGATGGACGCCGATGTCAACGAAGGCACCGAAATTGGCCACATTGGTGACCACCCCTTCCAGGATCATGCCGGGTTGCAGGTCTTCCAGTTCGTTGACGCCTTCGCGGAAGCTGGCAGTGACGAATTCGGGGCGCGGGTCACGGCCTGGCTTTTCCAGTTCGGCCAGGATGTCGCGGATAGTGGGCAAACCAAACTGTTCAGTGACGTAATCGGCAGGCTTGAGCTGGCTGACAAACTCGCTGTTGCCCACCAGTTCCTGCAAGGGGTGACGGTTGACCGCCGCAATCTGCTCCACCAGGAGGTAGGCTTCCGGGTGCACGGCGGAGGCGTCCAGAGGATGCTCGCCATCGCGGATACGCAGAAAACCGGCGGCCTGTTCGAAGGTCTTTTCACCCAGGCGTGAGACTTNTTTCAACTGGCTGCGGTTGCGGAACGNGCCATTGTCATTGCGGAATGCAACAATATTTTCAGCAATCCCCTGGTTCAATCCGGCGACCCGCGCCATCAGCGCCGCAGAGGCCATATTGACGTCCACCCCGACGGCATTGACACAATCTTCCACCACCGCATCCAGGCTGCGCGCCAGTTCCGGCTGGTTCACGTCGTGCTGGTATTGGCCGACGCCAATGGATTTGGGATCGATCTTCACCAGTTCCGCCAACGGGTCTTGCAAGCGGCGGGCGATGGAAACCGCCCCGCGCAGGGAGACATCCAGGCCAGGGAATTCCTTGGCGGCCAGTTCCGATGCGGAATAAACGGAAGCGCCCGCTTCCGACACCACGACCCGGGACAGGTTCAGTTCCGGATGGCGCTTGATCAGGTCGGCGACCAGATGGTCGGTTTCGCGTGAAGCGGTGCCATTGCCGATGCTGACCAGTTCGACTGCATGCTTGGCGCACATTTCCGCCAGCACGGCAATGGACTGCTCCCATTGCTTTTTCGGCACATGCGGGTAAATGGTGGCGAAGTTCAGCAGTTTGCCGGTGGCGTCCACGACAGCGACTTTCACGCCGGTGCGCAGCCCCGGATCCAGGCTATGGTGGC
The DNA here is from genome assembly GCA_013693955.1 of Candidatus Thiothrix singaporensis. Taxonomy (GTDB): domain Bacteria; phylum Pseudomonadota; class Gammaproteobacteria; order Thiotrichales; family Thiotrichaceae; genus Thiothrix; species Thiothrix singaporensis. The sequence continues at coordinate 1,407,517 of CP059265.1, forward strand.
GCGCGCCTGCCGGGGCGGCCAGCAGCAGATCCTTGAGGTTGGCGGCGAACACCCGGATGGCTTCGGCCTCCGCCTGTTCGCGCAGGCGCAGGTTGAGGTCGGTGCCCAGGCGGCCATGCAGCTTGACTTTCCAGGNCCAGCGCACGGTGTCGAGCAGCCAGCGGTCAGCCGCCCTGCCCTGGTCACGGATATTGAACGCGGCGGCGATTTTTTCTTCGCAAGGGTGGCTCGCGCCTTCAGCGACCGGCACATCCAGCTTGAGGTCAAGGACGCCTTCATTGCGCCCACGGAACAGCGCCAGCGCACGGTGGGACGGAATCTTGCCAACCGCTTCGCTGTAAGAGAAATAATCAGAAAATTTTTGCCCTTCCTGCTCTTTGCCCGGAATGACGCCGGATTCAAGGCCGCCCTGTTCCCACAGGTATTCACGCAATTGCCCGCTGAGTTCGGCGTTTTCGGCGAAATCCTCCATCAGGATTTGCCGTGCGCCATCCAGCACCGCCTTGACGTCGGCAAACTCCATGGCGGGGTTCAGGTATTTTGCGGCTTCCGCTTCCGGATCCAGGCGTGGGTCAGCCAGCAACGCCTCCGCCAACGGTTGGATGCCAGCTTCGCGGGCGACCATTGCCTTGGTGCGGCGCTTGGGCTTGTAAGGCAGGTAGATGTCTTCGAGCTCGGTGCGGGTCGCCGCATCCAGCACCTGTTGCTCCAGTTCCGGACTCAGCTTGCCTTGCTCCCGGATGCTGTTGAGCACGGTTTCACGGCGTTTTTCCAGTTCACGCAGACTGCCCAGCCGAGCTTCAAGGAAACGCAATTGGGTGTCGTCAAGACCGCCGGTCTTTTCCTTGCGGTAACGGGCGATGAAGGGGACAGTGGAACCTTCATCCAACAATTCGACAGCAGCAGCCACCTGCTTGTCCTGAACCGCCAACTCGGCGGCGATGCGCGAGAGGATATTTTGCATATAAAACTCATTGTTGTGATCAGGTGAAAGATAATAGCAAAGTCATATATGGCTGCAAAACAAAAGCGATTAATATTATTGATCTATGATTTTGCGAATCTATTAATATTCAATAGATTTTACTAATAAATACAGCAAGTAGTCATATCAGCATCAATATGAAGATCGTTAAGCCGCTTTGGTGATTACTATCACAGCAAATCGATTTGCCTACTGCAATAATGCGGCCACAAAGTGTTCAGATAGTCTTCGCAGACAGCTCTCTACAAGAATACTGAATCGACAAAACACAGACGATTGGAGAGAGCCAACCAATCTGAATCGACTAATTCGAAATTATTAATAATGGCTTATTTTGCCTAAATTTTTCCATTTTTTGCAAGGGGTCTATCCATGGATGCGCATTTACATCTGGCTGCCATTTCGGATTCCAACATTGAACAGTTAATTAAAAATCCAACATTGATTTGGACAGTCGTGTTCCCCAACCAAGGCAGTGCGCCAGGTTCAGTAGGCAAACAGCCGGTTGCGCGCAAAACTTTGCATCCTGAACCCATTTATTTGCGGGAGTCGTTGAAAGAATACTGGCACGGTATCCATTACCTCATGTGCGGGGAGGGGTGGAACGGGGCGTTCCCGACGTCTTTCCTGCTTGACGGCGGCAGTTATGTGGGCAATGTGGATGTGGGCTACGGCCGCCCGTATTTTTGGTTCCTGTGAAACCCGGAAAATTGCCCGGGACATAAGCCATCAAACACCCGCAGAACTGAGAAAACGCTTCGACCCGTTGCAGATGCTGGATGACGATATTTACCCGGAACGGTTATGGGATGAAGATGCAGGCGCATTGAACGCCTGTCTGGAACGGTTTGCCGCCATGCAGCACTTCCTGCGCCATACCGTAGAAAACGGTCTGGCCTCCTGTACCTGACGAAGGCATCTGAAACGTAAAACCCCAGTCCGCATACGCGGAGCCGGGGATTACGTCAGATTGAACACGGTCTGTAATAGGCCTCACACGGCTTTTTCGGCAATTATATCCAGCCGGTTATGGGCATACATATAATACATCAGCGGAATCAGCACCAGTGTCAATACCGTTGACACCAAAATCCCAANAATCAGGGACACCGCCAAGCCACCGAAAATCGGGTCATCAATAATGAAAAATGCCCCGACCATCGCCGCCAGCGCCGTCAGGGCGATCGGCTTGGCGCGGACAGCGCTGGAATTGATGACAGCATCCTTCAACGCCATCCCGCCCCGCACCTGTTCATTGATGAAATCCACCAACAGGATTGAGTTGCGCACAATGATGCCCGCCAGCGCGATCATGCCGATCATGGAGGTGGCGGTGAACTGCGCCCNCAGTAACGCATGCCCCGGCATGACGCCAATAATGGTCAACGGAATTGGCGACATTATCACCAACGGAACCATATATGACCTGAATTGCGCCACGATCAGCAGGAAGATCAGGATCATGCCAACACCGTAGGCGATGCCCATGTCGCGGAAGGTTTCGTAGGTCACCTGCCATTCGCCATCCCATTTCATGCCATACAAATAAGGGTCATCCGGTTGGGCGATGAAATGCTGGTTGACCGGATTGCCATAGACGGACAAATCCTCGATGCCGGAGAAAATGCTGAACATCCCGTAAAGTGGGCTATCGGTTTTCCCCGCCATGTCACCCATGACATAAACAACCGGCAGCAAGTCCTTGTGGTAAATGGAGTTTTCCCGTGTGGTTTCCTGCACATTCACCAGTTCGGACATCGGCACCAGTTCACCGGACTGGCTGCGCACCCGCAGTGCCAGGACGGAATCCATCTTGTCCTTGAGCGCCACGGGGAATTCCAGCCGGATCGGCACGGCGTACTTGATGCCCTTGCCATGCAGGAACACTACGTCTTCGCCATGCAATGCGGTGTCCACCGCTGAGGCGATCGCATCCTGCGACACCCNCAGCAGCGCGGCCTTGGAACGGTCAACCTGCACCACCAGCCGCTTTTGTGGGTATTCCACGCTGTCGTCGATGTCCACAATGTCGTCCGTTTTTTCAAATACGCCGCGAATTTGCTTGGCGACCTTAATTTGCCCCGGATAATCCAGCCCGTAGATTTCAGCCACAATCGGCGACATGACCGGCGGNNTAGGAGGCACTTCAACCACCTTGACGCTGCCATTGTATTNTTTGGCGATTTCCTGCAAATGCGGGCGCACGTCCAGCGCGATGGCGTGGCTTTGGCGGCTGCGTTCATGCGCGTCCGTCAGGTTGACCTGGATGTCGCCGACATTGGAGCCTTCCCGAAGGTAATACTGGCGCACCAGGCCATTGAAGTTGATGGGTGCCGCCGTACCGGCATAAATCTGATAGTCCGTGACATCATCCACCTTGCCAAGATAATCCGCCATCTCATTGAGGATACGGGATGTCTGCTCCAGGGAAGTCCCTTCTGGCATATCCAGCACCACCTGGAATTCCGACTTGTTGTCAAATGGCAGCATTTTCAGCACCACCAGTTTGAACACTGCCAGCGAAGCCGACAGGGCGATCAGCAGGGTGATCACCAAGAACAGCATGGCGCGGCGTTTGCCGCCTTNTTTCTCATCCAGGAACGGCGACATGATGCGGCTGAAAAAGTTTTTCAGTTTATTGCTGCCCTCATCCTCATGCGCATGATGGCTGAAATCGACCCTGGCCAGCATCTTGTTGGTCATCCACGGCGTCACCACGTAGGCGACCGCCAGCGAAACCAGCATCCCCATGCTGGCGTTAATCGGAATCGGCGACATGTACGNGCNCATCAGGCCGGAGACAAAGGCCATTGGCAGCAACGCCGCGATGACGGTGAAGGTCGCCAAGATGGTCANGCCGCCCACTTCATCGACCGCCAGCGGGATGACTTCCAGCAACTNTTTGCCACCTTTTTGCATATGGCGGTGAATGTTTTCCACCACCACGATGGCGTCATCCACCAGAATGCCGATGGAGAAAATCAGGGCGAACAACGACACCCGGTTGAGGGTGAAACCATACGCCCAGGAAGCGAACAGCGTGACCGCCAGGGTGATAATGACCGCAGCGCCGACAATCAGCGCCTCGCGCCAGCCCAGCGCCAGCCAGATCAGCAGGACTACCGCAATGGTTTCAATGATCAGCTTGTGGATCAGTTTTTCGGACTTGGCCTGAGCGGTTTCGCCATAGTTGCGGGTAACCGTAACCTTAACGCCTTCCGGAACAAAGGTGCCGCGCAGTTTTTCAAAACGGTCAATCACATTGTTGGCGATATCAACCGCATTGGTGCCCGGCTGTTTGGCCACTGCAACCGTCACCGCCGGGGCGCGGATGCCACTTGCCAAACCCTTATCTCCTGCCGCCATTCCAGAGCCGAAACTGACGTAGGCTTCCGGTGAATCTGCAGAGCGTTTCACCTCCGCCACATCCCGGAGGAAAACGGGTTTGCCGTCAAACACACCCACCATCAAGTCGCCCACTTCATCAGCGTCCATCAGGAACGTGCCTGCCTGCACTTGGATTTCCTCGTTATGGTTGACCAAGGAAACCGCATCGCGTGCGGAGTTGCTGGCTTGCAGGGCACTGCGCAGGTCAGAGAGGGAAATGCCGTGTCCCGCCAGTTTGTCGGCGTCCAGCAGCACATGCACGACCTGTTGCGGNNCGCCAATGGTGTAGATGTCGCGGGTTCCCGGCACCCGCTTAAGCTCGGCCTCAATCGCGTGGGCGACTTGGTTAAGCTCAAACGCGCCCCGTTTTTCATCATCCGTCCACAGCGTCAGCGCCACAATCGGCACATCATCGATGCCCTTTGGCTTGATCAAGGGCGTGCCAACCCCAGATTTTTNCGGCAACCAGTCCTGATTGGAAGCAATCTTGTTGTACAGGCGCACCAAAGCGGCGGTGCGGTCTTCGCCTACCTTGTACTGCACCGTCAGCACCGACATCCCCGGCATTGAAATGGAGTAGATATGTTCCAACCCTTCGATTTCCGACAGCACCTGTTCGGCAGGGGTGCTGACCAGGCTTTCCACCTGTTCAGCGCTTGCACCTGGAAATGGGATAAAAACGTTGGCGAAGGTCACATTGATCTGCGGGTCTTCTTCACGCGGCGTCACCATGACGGCGAACAGCCCCAGCAGCAAGCCAACCAACGCCAGCAGCGGTGTGATTTCCGTAGTCAGGAATTNTTTCGCAATTCCGCCGGAAATGCCTAGCTTTGGCTCATTCATCGTGTTTGGCCTCCGCTGTCTGCTGTTTCAGGAAAATGGCCGCCTGCACCGGGTCAAGCGCAATGCTTTCACCGGCGTCCAGGCCAGCCAGCACGCTGATGTCCTTGTCATCCAGCTTGCGCCCCAGGCGGACTTGGCGCAGGGATGGCTGACCATTGGCGTTGATGACGTAAACACCAATGACCTCACTGCGCACAACCACGGCGCTTTCCGGCACGCTGACCACGTCATCCTGCTGCCCAATGACGAAGGCGACTTTGACAAACATGCCGGGGAACAGGTCTTTTGCGCCATCAGCCGGTCAATCCTCACCTTGAACGCATTGGTTTTCGGGTCAGCGTAGGGGAAAAGGTCAGGTCCTTGACCGGCAAGGATTTGTTGGAGCCGTCCTGGAACACGAATGCCTTCTTTTCCTTGCGGACTTGGGCGATCAGGCGCTGCGGCACTTCCACCACCACCCGCAATTGGTCGAGCGAAATGCCCGTCATGATGGGGGTGCCGGGGTTGACGGCTTCACCCAGCTCCACATGCCGTTTGGTGACAATGCCGCCATAAGGCGCAATTAAGGCCGTATACCCAAGCTGTTCCCCTGCTTGCGTCACCTGTGCTTTGGCGGCGTCCAAACGCGCTTCAGCTGCTTTCAGGCTTGCCTGGGCGGAATCAAAATCCGCTTTGGGCACCAGTTTCCTGGCATAAATGTCGCTGATGCGCTTGAATTCGGCCTCGGCCTCCTTGTAGCGTGCATCCGCCTCATCCAGCGCCGCCTGTGCCTGTTGGACACCAGCCTGCTGGCTCTTCGATTTGATGCGTGCGATCACCTTGCCCTTTTCGACGTAATCATCCACATCGTAGAACAGCTGTTCGATGACACCGCTGGTCTGGGCAGAGATGGTGCTTTGGTTGACGGCTTCCACATGGCCATCCAGATAATGCATCTCTGGCATGCCGACTGCGCTGGCCTTGGCTGTCTGAAGGCCGGATTTGGCCTGCTGCCCACTTGCAGGTTGCCCTGTCTGTTCCGAGCCGCCACAGGCGACAAGCGTGGACAATCCGACGACCAGTACCCATTGCTGTAGGATTTTCATGGCATACTTACCCTAAGTAACACTGGAAATTGACGCATCCTATCAAAGAATATTAGAAAATACTAATATGCAGTCAACTATTAACGTAATAAGGTGACCCATGAAAAAACAATCCTGACGCCTGTCGCACTGCTGGTGAGCATATTTTTNATTCAGAATGTTTCTGCTGAAATGTATAAATGGACGGACAAAGACGGTAAGACCCAATACACGCAAACGCCTCCNCAGCCNAATATCAAAAGCAAGGACATTGAAGACGATATCAAGCTTTCCACCGGCAAATTAGGCGACACCGCTCCAGCTCCAGAAAAGAAACCGGATCAGGATGAGATGGCCGCAGCCAAGGAGGCGGGTGCAAAAAGTGAACAAAAGCACCATGATTTCTGCGACGAGCAAGCCGATCTCCTGAAACAGATGACCGCCAACTCCCTGGTCAAATGGAAGGANCGCAAAGGTGAACAGATCCTCACGGCTGATGAGAAAGCAGCCAAGATGAAGGACATACAAAACAATCTCGACACCCTGTGTCAGCCAAAGATGTTCAACAGCAAAGATAAGGGCAATGACAAAACCAGCCAAACAGAACAGGCTGCGGATGCACGCTTTTCAACGGACAACACTGCACTCAACCAGGGAAGCGGCGCAACCACCGAAAAGATGCTGTTGTAGATAACAACGACAGTGCAACCGGAGCTGCCGCTTTGGTTCCGTCCACAAATTGACATAGATCATAAAAGAGTAACGCAACCTAGCAATAACCCTTGGAAAACAGCCATTTTCCTCTGGAAAGTAAGGTTTGTTTATTAGGGTGTGCTAATTATACTCCACCTTGTACACCGCAGAAAGAAGGCGCTTGACGCAATGCTAGGAGTGAGGGCTGCGGGTACACTCACGTTGTGATAACGTCGCACCGAGAATAATACAAACTGAAGCAAGAAAAGCTTGACAGGGGAGCCAGAGCGCAGGCTCCCCAATTTTTCGGGTTGTGCACCTTTCGATAAGCTAGAATTTGGCTATGCGAGAGTGATGCCATGACTATCGAAAGTGAAACTACCCAAACAGAAATAGAGACAGATGATGCCAATCCCATGATCATCGTGGGGATCGGTGCTTCCGCCGGAGGGCTGGAGGCCTTGCGTCTATTGGTTCCGAACCTGCCCATTGATAAACGGGTGGTTTACATTCTGGCNCAGCACCTTGACCCCAAGCGCAACAGCATGCTGGCTCCCATTCTGGCTCGGGAAACCAAACTGCCCATTCAGGAACTGGAGCATAAACAGGTTCCAGCGCCGGGCATGTTCTACATTGTNCCCCCGGCGATGGACGCTTTCTATGTCAATGGCCGCATCCACCTGGAAAAAGCCATCGGCATCGGNCTTAAGCCGTCGGTTGACCGTTTGTTCGCCTCACTGGCGGAACATCACGGCAAACGCTCCATCGGCATCATCCTTTCCGGCACCGGGATGGATGGCGCACACGGCATCCGCGCCATCAAGGCAGAGGGCGGCATCACCATTGCGCAACTGGAATCCACCGCCCGCTTCGACAGCATGCCACACGCAGCCATCAGCACCGGACATGTTGACCTGGCGCTGCCTCCCGAAGAGATCGCCCAGCAGATCCACGACTTGCTGGAAGAATCTGCTGGCTCCTTCCTGTTCGCCCGCAAGCCGGAGCCGAATGAAGATGACATCCAGGAAATCCTGCGCATGTTGTTGGAACAGACCGGCAGCGATTTCCGCGACTATAAACGCAATACCCTGCTACGGCGTATTGAGCGGCGGATGACCCTGCATAAATGCAAACAACTGGGGGAATACAGTGCATTCCTAAAACAAAAGCCGGAAGAGCTGTATGAGCTGCACAACGACATCCTGATTTCTGTCACCAGTTTCTTCCGGGATGCCGATGCCTTCCAAGCATTGCGCCGGGTGTTGGAAGAGATTGTGCCGCAAAGCGGCAAAGATATCCGTGTCTGGGTGGCAGGTTGCGCCACCGGAGAAGAAGCCTATTCCATCGCCATTATGCTGGCGGAATACCTCGGCAACCGCATCGCCCACTATAAGGTGCAAATTTTCGGCACTGACCTATACGATGGCGTGCTGGCGGTCGCCCGGCAGGCGCGTTATTCCAAGGCATCGGTTTCCGGCATTGACCAACGCATTCTTGACAAGTATTTCATCCAAAAAGATGGCGAATACCATCTTACCCAAACTATCCGCAATATGGTGTTGTTTGCCCGGCACGACCGNGTGCGCGACCCGCCGTTTTCACACCTGAACCTGGTGTCATGCCGCAATGTGCTGATTTATTTCAACCAGACCCTGCAACGCAATGTGCTGGAGTCATTCCATTATGGGCTGGAAGATGGCGGCATCATGCTGCTCGGCAAATCCGAAACGGTCGGTGGCAGCGAGCATCTGTTTGTCACCGTTGACCGCAAGGCGCGCACCTACCGGCGGCGCGGCGACATGAAAGGCCATTTGCCCTATCTGTTGCAAAACCGCTTGTTGCGGGAGCCGCGCAACCATTACAACAACCGCAACCGGGACAAGCCCCGCATCAAATTGCAGGATGTCATCGACAAGTTGCTGGTCAGTATCTATCAACCCTCCTGTGTCGTATTGGATGACCGGCAGGAAATCATCTACGTGCGCGGCAACGTCGACCCCTTCCTGGGCTTCTCTGAAGGGCGCACCGCGCTCAATGCGTTGGAACTGGTTCGGTCGGATTTGCGTCAGGACTTACGCGGCCTGCTCTATAAGTCTCACCGTAGTGAAGACGTCATCAGCAGCCGCCATATNCCTTTCAAATTGGCAGGTGAGCTGACCCAACTGACTATGCGCGCCTGCTATTTCCCTGCGGGCAAGCTGACTGAAAGCGAAGTCAGTGTTGTCATTTTTGAAACATTGCCAATCGATGCTGACACCGCCAGCCCTGATCATCGCCTCATGCAAGCCAGTGATGCCCCGCGCATCAAGGAACTGGAGGGGGAACTGCGTGAAGTCCGGGAAAGCCTGCAAACCACCATTGANGGAACTGGAAACCTCCAACGAAGAACTGCAATCCACCTACGAGGAAGCCCAATCCACCAACGAAGAACTGTTCACTTCCAGCGAAGAATTGCAGACCTCGAATGAGGAATTGCAATCCACCAATGAGGAATTGCGCACTGTCAACCAGAACTGAGCGTCAAAAGCAGCGAACTTGAGGCTGCCAACCAACAGCTCAAGGCCGCCAATGAGCGCCTGCTGCACGAAGTCGAGGAGCGCCGCTGGGCGGAGGAACGGCTAGAAATCGGGCGAGCAAAACTTGACACCATCTTCCGGAGCCAGCCGAATTGGATCAATATCTGCGGCCTGGACGGCTCCATTCTGGAAGTCAATCCGGCAGGNCCCATCATTATGGAGGCGGACAACCCTGAACAGTTGATCGGCCATTCCATGCGGGATTTCGTATTCCCCGAATACCTGCCGGTCATTGAAGAGTGCATCAACAGCATCAATGCGACCGGCGAACTCCACGCCCGTGAGGTGAAGGTAAAGACATTCAAAGACAAAGTCCGATGGTTGGAAATACGCCCAGTGCTGATCCACTTGGATGATGATGAATTACGCATCATGTCGATTATTGTCGACCACACCGAGCGGAAACTGGCNCAAGAATTGCTGGCCGAACGCCAGCAGGAACTCGCCCACATCATGCGGCTGAACACGCTCGGGGAAATGGCCTCCGGCATCGCCCACGAACTCAACCAGCCGCTGTCCGCCATCGCCAACTACATCCGGGGCTGTGAGCTGCGCATGCAAAGCGGCGAATGCAGCATGACGGACATTGCTGATGTCATGCAACTGGTGGGCAAACAGGTGCGGCGGGCGGGTGAGATCCTGCGTTATGCCAAAGATTTTACCCGCAAGGATCAGGACATCGAATGGCGGGAGCAAGACCTCAACAGCATCGTAGAGGAAACCCTGCATTTGCTGGACACTACCGAACAATTCAAGCAGGTCAATTTGACCAAGCGTTTGAGTCCAAAGCTGGCGGTGGTCAATGTGAACAAAATCCAGATCGAGCAGGTCATCGTGAACATGATCCTGAATGCGCTGGAAAGCATGCAGGAAGCCTCNCCCAACAATCCCGGCTCCCTGCAAATCCATACCGAAACCGGTGGCGAACAGGAGGTGCGGGTTTCTGTAATTGATGAGGGCGTCGGACTGCCACCGGATTTTGCCCAGAAAATTTTCCGCCCATTTTACACTAGCAAGAAAAACGGCATGGGCATGGGATTGGCGATCAGCAGTTCCATTATTGAAGCGCATGGTGGTAAGCTGGAAGCCAGCAATAACCAGGACAAGGGCGCAACCTTCAGTTTTACACTGCCAATAAAAGGAAACATGCGGAAATGAATTACCAACCGACCGTTTTCATTGTCGATGACGACCCCGCCGTGCGTGACTCCTTGCGTTGGCTATTGGAATCCATGCGCCTGAATGTGGCGACCTTTGAGTCTGCGGAAACATTCATCAAGTTCTACACCATGCATATGGTTGGCTGCCTGATTCTGGATGTGCGGATGCCCGGAATGAGCGGCCTGCAATTGCAGCAATACCTGACCAAGCAAAAATATTCCCTGCCGATCATCTTCATTACCGGACACGGTGACATCCCGATGGCGGTGCGGGCGATGCAGGCCGGAGCCATGTATTTCCTGGAAAAGCCCTTTGAGGATCAGGTGCTGCTGGATTATGTGCATGAAGCGCTGGCGCTGGACAACTCCCATCAACAGGCGCGCATCCGGCTGGCGACGATCGAAGCGCGTATCGCCAACCTGACCGAACGTGAGCGTGAAGTCATGAACCTGGTGATCGATAACCACTCCAACAAAGAAATTGCCGCCAAGTTAGGCGTCAGTATTAAGACCGTTGAATTCCATCGCAGTCACATGATGGAAAAAATGCATGCCACTTCCCTGATTGAATTGGTCAGCATGGCACGGGAAACCGCCCCTTACAATAATGCCTGCCCAATAGACAGACATATGCGCGCCATACCAGCAACACCGGTACAGCGCACATAATCTGACACTACTACACTCTCACCTTTCTGCGCCTCGCGCGTCTGGTCTGGGTATAATGCAATATACTTGCCAGAAACCTCATGTGCGCCTATGCGCCGTATGATGTGCACATTGTATGCTGGCTTGTCGGCCTACGCCTTCCCACAATGCCCTTATTTGGGGATCGGAAATAATTCATGCCCTAATTTAATTCAGATGGCAAGGCTATGTATAATTCATTAGCAACCCAATAAACCACTGAATTAATTTGTTTTACAATAATTTTTTCAATGTGATGCCATACGGAGAAATATCTTTATTAAACTGCCAGAAGTCTTGCTAGCTTGGAATAGCCATGAATTTAGTCAGCTGTTTATGGACGCCATCCAGTGTTTGGATAGCGCTGAACTGCCGTTGCAACAAGCCCTGACGCAAAGCAGCCATGTCAGCGGCAGCCCCAGGACTGTCATCATCCTGCAAACGGCGGAGACACCTGAACAAATCCAGGTCAAGGCAGGCTTATTCTATGCGGGCGTCATTGCCGGAAGCTGCTGCGCCGATGACCCAACCCCGCTATGTGAACAACCAGAATATTGCGAGCTGCAATTCGACATCAATCGGCAAACGGCGGAAACCATCGTCACCCTATTGACCGACTGACGCTCTCAAGCCCTACCGCACAAAACGGGAGCCTCCTGCATGACAAAGCGCTTGAACTCCTGTGCAATCGGCGACAGGCGCTTACCCTTACGCATGACGATGTGCCAGTGCCGACGAATCGGAAAGTGTTCCACATTGAGCGTCGCCAGCCGTCCACTCTCCAGTTCGGGTTGGATGGTGTGCAGGGAAACAATGCCTAACCCCAGGCCTGCCTCCACGGCATGTTTGATGGTTTCGTTGCTGCGCATTTCCAGTGTGGAGCCGCAGGTTTTATTGAAGTTCTGGATATGGCGTTCAATCGCGCTGCGGGTGCCGGAGCCTTTTTCGCGGATGATGAAGCGCTCGCCCAACACTTCATCCAGCGTAAGCATGGTTTGCTGCCGGGCAAACGGATGTTCAGGCGCGGCGATCATCACCAGCGGGTTCTCCATCAGGCGTTCGGATTGCAGGTTGTAGCCCTTGGGCGGTTCGCCCATGATCACCATGTCCGGCTCGTGGTTTTCGAGCTGATCCAGCAACATATGGCGGTTGGTCACATCCAGGGTGACATTGATGCCTTCATGCAGACGTGAAAACTCAGCCAGCAACTGGGTAACAAAATAATTCGCCGTGGTGGCGACCGACACGATCAGATGCCCGCCCTTGACGCCCTTGCGTTCCTCCATCGCCACTAACAGATCGTTATACGCCTGCAACACCTGACTGGCGTGATGCAACAGGTCATGCCCGGTCTGGGTCAGGCACATGCGCTTGCCTTGCCGCTCAAACAGCGCCAACCCGCTATCTTCCTCCAACTGCTTGATCTGCATGGAAACGGCTGGCTGCGTCATGTGCAGCTTCTCCGCCGCTCGGGTGTAGCTTTGGTACTGGGCGACGGCTTCAAATATCCGTATCTGGCGTAACGACAGGTGCATTGTGGTTCCTCAAAACATCAGCTTTACTTATTTTTAACGTGTTAACTATTGAGTTTCAATTATACATACAGTTTGACATACTAAATCCATCAACTATTCGAGTTGCTTAAACAAAAACCTTTCAATCAACCTCGTTGGAGGCGCTTCATGGCAGTTAGAAATTACAGTGCGGGTGTCAAGGAATACCGCGAAACCTACTGGATGCCGGATTATACCCCGAAAGACACCGACATCCTGGCATGCTTCAAAGTCACCCCACAGCCCGGCGTACCGCGTGAGGAAGTGGCGGCTGCGGTCGCAGCGGAATCTTCCACCGGCACCTGAACCGTATGGACTGACCTGCTGACTGANCCGGACTACTACAAAGGCCGCGCCTACGCGATTGAAGACGTGCCGGGCGATGACACCTGTTTTTACGCTTTCGTGGCTTATCCGATTGACTTGTTTGAGGAAGGCTCTGTCGTTAACGTCATGACCTCCTTGGTCGGCAACGTGTTCGGCTTTAAAGCCTTGCGGGCGCTGCGCCTGGAAGACGTGCGCTTCCCGATCGCCTACGTCATGACCTGCAACGAGCCGCCACAAGGCATCCGNGTGGAACGCGACATCCTCAATAAATATGGCCGCCCGCTGCTGGGCTGCACCATCAAGCCGAAGCTGGGGCTGTCCGCCAAGAACTATGGCCGCGCCTGTTACGAAGGCTTGCGTGGCGGGCTAGACTTCACCAAGGATGACGAAAACGTCAACTCGCAGCCCTTCATGCGCTGGAGACACCGTTTCGACTTCGTTATGGAGGCGATCCACAAAGCGGAAACCGAAACCGGTGAACGCAANGGCCATTACCTGAACGTAACGGCACCGACTGCCGATGAAATGATGCGCCGCGCCGAATACGCCAAGGAAATCGGCGCGCCGATCATCATGCACGACTACATCACCGGCGGTNNTGCCGCCAACACCCAGCTGGCGCGCTGGTGCCAGAACAACGGTATGCTGCTGCACATTCACCGCGCGATGCACGCCGTGCTCGACCGCAACCCGCACCACGGCATCCATTTCCGGGTGCTGACCAAGATCCTGCGCCTGTCCGGCGGCGACCACCTGCACTCCGGCACCGTGGTCGGCAAACTGGAAGGCGACCGTGAGGCCACCCTGGGCTGGATCGACATTATGCGCGACAGCTTCATCAAGGAAGACCGTTCCCGCGGCATCTTCTTCGATCAGGACTGGGGCTCCATGCCGGGCGTATTGCCGGTGGCTTCCGGCGGCATCCATGTCTGGCACATGCCTGCGCTGGTCACCATTTTCGGGGACGATTCCGTCCTGCAATTCGGCGGCGGCACCCTCGGCCACCCCTGGGGCAACGCCGCGGGCGCAGCCGCCAACCGGGTCGCGGTTGAGGCCTGTGTTGAAGCGCGCAACCAGGGTCGGCAACTGGAAAAAGAAGGCAAGGACATCCTCACCACCGCCGCCCGGCATAGCCCGGAACTGGCCGCCGCCATGGACACCTGGAAAGAAATCAAGTTTGAATTCGACACCGTCGACAAGCTGGACATTGCCCACAAGTAATCTGAACTTATCTGGAGTACATCACAATGAGTGGTATGCAAGACTACAAATCAAGCCTGAGCGATACCGGCAGCCGCAAGTTTGAAACCTTTTCCTACCTGCCGCCGATGACGGATGAACAAATCCGCCAGCAAATCCAGTACATCGTCAGCAAAGGCTGGAACCCCGGCATCGAACACACTGAGCCTGAAAACGCCTTTGGCCATTACTGGTATATGTGGAAACTGCCGATGTTTGGTGAAACCAATGTCGACGCCATTCTGGACGAAGTGGAAAGCTGCCGCAAAGCGCACCCGAACAACCACATCCGTTTGCTGGGCTTCGACAACTACGCCCAATCCGCTGGTGCAGCCATGGTCATCCATCGCGGCAAACCCGTCTAAAACGTCCAAAACCGCACAGCGCTGCGCCGCACGATCCGGCGCAGCGTCACCACCAACACAGGATATTTTCATGGCCAGCAGACCCGACCGCTACGTAGGCATCGATAACGACATCAACGGCGGCATGACCACCATCGGCAAAATCATCCGCGACGCCTGGGTATTCGGCCTGATTCCTGAGACGGAAACCTGCAAAAACTGGAATCTGGCCGGGATTGACTCGCTATTGCAGAAAGTCAACACCGAGTGGGACAAATATGGCTGTCTGGTTAGCCACCTGCCGCCTGAACTGGCCGCCCGCCACAAGCAGATTCACGACCCCGCCATTGCCCAAGCGCGCGCAGCCGGTTGGTCAGGTGAACACGAAACCGACTACGAAGAATAACCCTTGCAGAATAAGAGGCCATCTCATGTCCGATTACACTGTCGACCCAACCCAGTATTTCGTCAGAAAGCAACCCTATTACGAAGCAGTAGGCGATGAAATCGCACTCTACGAGGCTGCCTACAGCGCACGTATGCCGATGATGCTGAAAGGNCTGACGGGTTGTGGCAAATCACGCTTCGTTGAATACATGGCCTGGCGATTGGAGCGTCCACTGGTTACGGTCGCATGTAATGAAGACATGACCGCCTCCGATCTGGTTGGCCGTTTCCTGCTCGACAAGGACGGCACCAAATGGCAAGACGGCCTGGCGACTGCCGCCCGTATTGGCGCGATCTGCTATCTGGATGAAGTGGTGGAAGCCCGCCAGGATACCACCGTCGTCATCCACCCGCTGACCGACCACCGCCGTGCTTTGCCGCTGGACAAAAAGGGGGAACTGATCGAAGCACACCCCGATTTCCAATTGGTCATTTCCTACAACCCCGGTTATCAGAGCCTGATGAAGGATCTGAAGCAATCCACCAAGCAACGTTTCGGCGCGCTTGATTTTGACTATCCGGCGGAAAGCATTGAGGTGGCGATTGTTGCCAAGGAATCCGGCGTGGATGAAAAGACCGCAGGCAAACTGGTGCAGATTGCCCATCGCGCCCGCAACCTGAAAGGCCACGGTCTGGACGAAGGCATTTCCACCCGCTTGCTGGTATACGCTGGGCAGTTGATTGTGAAAGGCATCGCCCCGCAAGCTGCCTGTACCATGACCATGGTGACACCACTGACAGATGACCCGGATATGCGCGACACGCTGAACGCAGCCGTACAAACCTTCTTCGGGTAAGAAAAGGCGGCAGCTCATGACGATTCAACTGGAAGATTATCAAGCGTTCCTGGAAAAACTTTCCCCGGATGCCCGCGAAATCCTGGAGAGTTCCTGGCAGGAAGCCTCACGGGTGATGTCGCCCGCCGGTCTGCAGGATTATCTGGACGGTGCGCAAAGCCTGCATAAACTGGGGCGTGGCAAAGACCTGGTGATGACTTACTTGCAGGAGATGCCGCTGGTCGTCAAGGAATGTGGCGAAGACATTATTCCCGACATTGTGACCGCCGCCATGAAACTGTCTTCGATGGTATCCGGCGAAGTCATTACCCTGATGCTGGGCAGCCTGCCGACGGTTTCGCGGCATCTGGGCGATGCGGAATTGGTGCGCGGCTACCTGACATTCATCCACCAGTTATCGTCGACGGCTGCGCGTGGTTTGCGCCCGATGCTCAACCATATGGATGATCTGCTCTCCAAACTGACCCTGAGTGGCCTGCGTCGCTGGGCGAACTTTGGCGCACAGGCTTACCGGCGTGATTTCAATAACTTGGTGTCCTATTTCAATCTGGAATCGGCAGACAGCAAGGCAACCCTGCANAANGAACGGCGTGGCGTGCTGTTCGTCAAAACCCAGCGCAAACTGAATTTTTACCTGCGCGCCTTGTGGGGACGTGANTTTTTTCTGCGCCCTACGGGTGCGGATTACACCGATTTTCGCCCGTATATTGAGCACCGGATCTTCCATATGCCGGATGCGGTGGATGACATCGGCGATATTCCAGGGCTGGAACTGTATCGTGCCACCGCCGCGCACATGGCTTCGCACCTGATGTACGCCAAGGCCGCGATTTCCGCCGAGCAACTCAGCCCGGCACAGATGTTTTTCATCGGCTTTCTGGAAGATGCGCGGGTGGAATACAAAGCTGTGCAAGCATTTCCTGGTCTGAAAACACTGTGGGCACGGCTGCTTACCGCTGACTATGAAGGCAAGGTCGAACATCCGACCATGGCGATTCTGGAGCATGTGGCGTTGATGCTGCTGGATGCTTCTGTACGTGCGGATGATGAGGAAATCAACCGTTTCGCCGCCAGTTTTCATGCCAATATCAACGCGCGACAGGATGATCAGCATTATTCCTGGCTGATGGGGATGGAACTTTACAATATCTTCGCCGCCCGTCGTGAAGTGCCGAGCCTGCGCATACTGGAGCGCATCCGTATTCCGTACCGCGATGACAACCGCTTTGTGTGGGAGTTTGAGGAACTGACCTGGGATACTGGTTTCGAGTATGTCCCGGCCAGCCAGCGGCAGATACGCAAGCAGGTCAGCGTGGTCGAAATGGCCAACGAAGTCGATTGCGAACTGGCGGGCGATGATGCGCAGGAAATCTGGACGTGTTCCACCGAAATGTTCCCCTACGAGGACGACCTGGAAAACACGCAAAGTTTCAACGCTATGTGGGGCAAGGAGCCGGTTTCCGACCCATTCCATTACCATGAATGGGATTACCAGATTCAGCTGCATCGCCCTGATTGGGTAACGGTGTATGAACGTCGCCANGAAAAAGGCGACCCGGATGACATCCGCGCCATTGTCGATGCTTACCGCCCGGTTGCGCACCGCATCAAGCAGATTATCGATTTGCTGACGCCGGAAGGTGTGCAGCGCCAGCGTGGGCTGGAAGATGGCGATGAAATCGACATTAATGCCGCAGTCGATGCGATGATTGCCATTCGTATGGGTGAGCAGCCAAGTCCGCGTATCACCATGCGTAACGTGCTGAAAAGCCGCGATCTGGCGGTGGTGGTGTTGCTGGATTTGTCCGAATCCACCAATGAACCCATGAAGGGTTCCGACAAAAGTGTATTGCAGCTGACCCGCGAGGCTTCCACATTGGTGGCGACGGCCATTGAAGGCATCGGCGACCCTTACGCGATTCACGGCTTTGCCTCCGACGGTCGTCATGATGTGCAGTATTACCGCCTGAAGGATTTCAACCAGCATTTCGATGACGAAGCCAAGTCACGGCTGGCGGGGATGAAAGGCGGTTTGTCCACCCGTATGGGTGCGGCTTTGCGTCACGCCGGGCACCACCTGCACAAGCAGCCGGAACGGCGCAAACTGATCCTGCTGGTAACAGATGGCGAACCTGCTGATATTGACGAGCGCGACCCGCAACATCTGCGTTTCGATACCAAGAAGGCGGTGGAAGAGCTATATGCCACGGGCGTGCTGACCTATTGCCTAACGCTCGACCCCTATGCGGATGACTATGTGAAACGGATTTTCGGGCAAAACAACTACACGGTCATTGATCATGTGGATCGCTTGCCGGAACAGTTGCCACTGCTGTTTGCCAGTCTAACGAAGTAATCCGATTTATACCCCGCCTTACGCCTTGATCCATTTCCAGGCATCCGCTATTTGGGATGTCTCGAAATATTTTTCGCCAATGCCAATCATTTTTGCGAACTGGCTATCCACGGCGATCAGCCACTTCCAGACACTGCTATCCGAAACAATCGCAATTCTGTCCAGTTTCTTCATGTTTTTCATGATCCATTGCAGGTCTTCGATGCCAGCCTTGACACCCCAACCGGCTCCTTCATCCAGAACAGCCAATACACTGACCTTGCCATGTTCTTCAAGCACTTTGTCGAGCCTCGCTATCCATGCCTTTTCTTCATCCAGGGTGACTTTGCCGCTAATTTCAAAGCCCAGCACAGAACCTTCGCTTTCCGGTAATTCCTTAATCATCTCAGTATCCTCATATTGTGTTGAATTGATTTGGCGATAGTCCATTCAATTCCTAAACCATGAGTGTGTACCTTGTATATGTACCACTGGTACACAATCTGGACTGTAGATGTTCAGTGCGTTATTGTCAACATTATGAGTTCACGTCGCTTCGACAAACTGGATGCTGACCGCCAACAACGCCTGTTCGATAGCGCTGCACAGGAGTTTGCCGCGCATGGTTATGACGGCGCGTCGCTGAACCGTATCCTNGAAACCTCCGGGATGAGCAAGAGTTCGCTGTATTACTATTTCGAAGACAAAGCCGACCTGTTTACTACTTTGGTTGAACGGTTGTTGGCTTTTTTGCTCAAAGAAATTGGAGGACTCGACCCTAACACACTCAGTGCCGAAACCTACTGGAACACGTTCGAAGAGCTATACCGGCGGGGTATCGCGGTTACCGANAAAAACGCTTGGCTGATCCGTTTCGGCGGCATGTTTTACCAATTGCGCGGCAATCCGAAGCAAGGTTCGGCCACCAACCGTCTGTTTCAAGCCGTACGCGGCTGGGTGGAAAAGCTCATTACGCATGGGCAAGCGCTGGGAGTTGTGCGCTCAGATCTTCCCTTGTTGTTATTGGTCGACACCACGATGGCGTTGCTGGAATCTCTTGATCGCTGGGTAGTTGCCCACTGGACTGACCTCAGTGATGAAGAAAAAGCGCAGATGCCGAGTGTGCATATCGGGCTTTTCCGGCGGTTATTGTCCAAGAGTGTGGAGACAGAAAAGCCTATGAATTGAACTTAGAAAGTCGCGCCATTCCAGCCAAACATGTGCCGTTCCGGGCTGGCGAATTCAATGTAGACTCTGGAAGGTGAAACCCTCAGTTCGTCCGCCACCAATTTAGCTAAAGCTGCTGAGAAACCGGCAGTTTTGCTTTCCGGCAACCCCAGGCTCTTCAGCTCCAGATAGGCCAGCGGTTCGCCACTCCCGGCAAATAGCATGTCAGGATTCTGGCTATAACGGATCATGACATAGTTTTCAGGCTTGCCGAGCATTCCGGCAACATGTTTCGAGATGGTGGCGAGGCTGGCATCATTAGCCAGCGGCTGGTTGGATTCAATCGACAAAACCGGCATTGCTTCCTCCTTGTCAGCAGTCAGTTGCAATGCTTATCTTGCCTGATTTTTTCAGCGTCCGCAGCCTGCGGATCAGGTGTTCTGGTATTCGCCGACCAGATGGTAGCTGCGCACGGTGCGGCCATCCGGCTCCACGGAGTGCAAATGGACGTCATATCCCCACAGGCGGTGCACATGGCGCAGCATTTCGTTGACCTCGTTGTTCAACGGGCGGCGCTCATTCAGCACATGCTGCAAAGTCAGGGAACGGTCGCCGCGCACATTCACCTTGTATACCTGGATGTCCGGTTCCTGCTGGCTGAGGTTGTACTGCTGGGAAAGCATTTCCCGTATCCGCCGGTAACCCTCGTCGTTATGGATGGCCATGACATCGATGGTGTTCTTGCGGTCATCGTCTTCCAACGCGAAGAAACGGAAATCACGGATCACCTTGGGCGACAGGAATTGCAGGATAAAGCTTTCATCCCGGTAATTGCGCATTACGTGATCCAGCGTCTCCAGCCAGTTGGAGCCAGCAATGTCTGGGAACCAGCGTCGGTCTTCATCCGTCGGGTTTTCACAAATGCGGCGGATATCACTCATCATGGCGAACCCCAGCGCATACGGATTGAGGCCGCTGTAATAAGGGCTGTCAAAAGCAGGCTGCATCACCACGTTGGTATGGGAAGTCAGGAACTCCATCATGAAGCCTTCGTCCACCAGCCCTTCGTCATACATTTCGTTGAGGATGGTGTAATGCCAGAAAGTCGCCCAGCCCTCGTTCATCACCTGCGTCTGGCGCTGTGGATAAAAATATTGCGCCACCTTGCGGACGATGCGGATAATTTCACGCTGCCACGTTTCCAGTGACGGCGAGTTCTTTTCGATGAAATACAGCAAGTTTTCCTGCGGATCTTCCGGAAAAATTTTGGCCGCCTTTTCTTCTTCGCGCTCTTTGCCCCGATGCGGCAAGGTGCGCCACAGGTCATTCAGATGCTGCTGGATGTAAAGTTCGCGCTCTTTCTGGCGTTGCTGCTCCTCCGCTGCGGAAATCGGTGCCGGGCGTTTGTAGCGGTCGACGCCATAATTCATCAGCGCATGGCAGGAATCCAGCAGCACCTCCACCTGTTCGACGCCATAGCGTTCTTCGCATTGCGTGATGTATTTCTTGGCGAACATCAGGTAGTCGATGATGGCCTCGGCGTCCGNTCCGGTGCGGAACAGGTAGTTGCCCTTGAAGAAGGAATTATGCCCATAGCAAGCGTGCGCAATCACCAACGCCTGCATGGTCAGGGTGTTTTCCTCCATCAGGTAGGCAATGCAGGGGTTGGAGTTGATGACGATTTCATACGCCAGCCCCATACGCCCACGGGTATAGTTCTGCTCCACATTGACGAAATGCTTGCCATAAGACCAGTGGTTGTAGAACACCGGCATACCGATGGAGGCGTAAGCGTCCATCATCTGGTCAGAGCGGATGATCTCGATCTGGTTCGGGTAGGTGTCCAGCTTGAACTTGTCACGGGCGATACGGGCAATTTCACGCTCGTAGGTCTCGATGGTTTCAAACGTCCACTCCGAATCAGTCGAAATGTAGTGTTTTTCCCCGTTTTCTGCCGTCATGTTGTCCATCAATCGATCTCCTCACCGGCATGTTTCCGGAACAACTCACGGAACACCGGGTAAATTTCGGCGTTGTTGCGCACCCGCTGAATGGCGAACCGGTCGCCGAAATCACGCTGCAAGTGTTCATACAAATACCAGAGCCCCTGCGGATCCCGGTCACCGATTTCGATATAGGTGTAATACTGAACGAAAGGCAGAATGCTGCTTACCAACGCATCATGGCAATGCTGATTGTCTTCATGCCAGTTGTCGCCGTCGGATGCTTGCGCCACGTAGATATTCCACTGGTTGGGCGAATAACGCTCATCAATGATTTCACCCATCAGGTTAAGCGCGCTGGACACCACCGTCCCACCAGTCTCTCGGGCGTAGAAAAAGGTTTCCTCGTCCACTTCTTGCGCCTGGGTATGATGGCGGATGAACACCACCTCAATCTTTTCGTAGTTCTTTTTCAGGAACAGATACAGCAGGAAAAAGAAACGTTTGGCCGTATCCTTGATTTCCTGGGTCATGGAGCCGGACACATCCATCACACAGAACATCACCGCCTTGGGGGATGGTCTTGGCATCTTGACCCTGAGGTTGTATTTCAGGTCAAAATCATCCAGCCACGGGATGGCGTGAATCCTGACATTCAGGTGCGCCAATTCCGCTTGCAGCAAATCACGCTGTTCTGTCGCCTCATCATTGGGCTCACTGTGGTCGAGCGCCGCCAGTTCCTCCAGTATTTCGCGGCGGCGACGGCGATCCTTGCCGCGCAGGGCGATACGCCGGGCATGGGCGCTGCGCATGGAGCGCACGATGTTGATCTGTGAAGGGTTTCCGACTTCACTGACGCCTGCGCGGTGGTAATCGAACGAGTCCATGCTCAACAATTGGCGCTTGACCATATTGGGCAGGGCAAGGTCTTCAAACAGGTATTCGAGAAACTCTTTCTGTGAAATCTGGAAAACGAAGTCATCCATCCCTTCGCCGCTGTTGGAGGCGTCGCCGGTGCCGTTGCCACCGCTTCCGCCACCGGGCGGACGCTGAATCCGGTCGCCCTCGATAAACTCCTTGTTGCCGGTATGTACAATATTACGTTTCCCGCCCTGACCATGACGGAAAACCGGCTCGGAAATGTCGCGTTTGGGGATGGTGATACTTTCCCCTGNCTCCATATCCGTGATATTGCGGCGGCTGACGGCATCTGATACGGCGCGGCGAATCTGTTTCTGGTAACGCTTGAGGAAGCGTTCCCGATTCACCAGGCTCTTGTTTTTACTGTTCAGACGACGGTCAACGATATAAGCCATGTATGACGCTCCTTACTGCGACTTGCGCACACGCAGATACCACTCGGCCAACAGGCGCACCTGCTTTTCAGTGTAGCCGCGCTTCATCATGCGGTCGACAAAGTTGTCATGCTTGCGCTGTTCGTCCGCGCTGGATTTCGCGCCATAGGAAATGACCGGCAGCAAATCTTCGGTGCTGGAGAACATTTTCATCTCGATCACACGGCGCAGTTTTTCATAACTGGTCAAGCCGGNGTTGCGGCCATTGTTGTTGGCGCGNNCGCGCAGCACAAAGTTGACGATTTCATTGCGGAAATCTTTCGGGTTGCTGATGCCCGCCGGTTTTTCGATCTTTTCCAGATCGGCGTTGAGCGCCGCCCGGTCAAGGAATTCGCCGGTCTCAGGGTCACGGAATTCCTGATCCTGAATCCAGAAGTCGGCGTAGGTGACGTAGCGGTCGAACAGGTTCTGGCCGTATTCGGAATAGGATTCGAGGTAAGCGGTCTGGATTTCCTTGCCGATAAAGTCCACGTAACGCGGGGAGAGGTATTCCTTGATGAAGCGGATATAGCGCGCCTGAATTTCTGCCTGGAACTGTTCCTTCTCGATCTGGCGTTCCAGCACATACATCAGATGCACCGGATCAGCCGCCACCTCGGTGGCGTCGTAGTTGAACACCTTGGACAGAATCTTGAAGGCGAACCGGGTGGAAAGCCCGCTCATTCCCTCATCGACGCCTGCCGCATCCTGGTATTCCTGGATGGTTTTGGCCTTCGGATCAATGTCCTTCAGGTTTTCGCCGTCATAGATGCGCATTTTGGAATAGAGGCTGGAGTTTTCCGGTTCCTTCAGGCGTGACAGGACGATAAATTGCGCCAACATTTTAAGCGTATCTGGCGCACATGGAGACTTGGCCAGGGAACTGTTCACCAGCAGTTTTTCGTAAATCCTGATTTCTTCCGTCACCCGCAGGCAATAAGGCACCTTGACGATGGAAACGCGGTCAATGAATGCCTCATTATTGCGATTATTTTTGAAACTTTGCCATTCTGATTCATTGGAATGCGCCAAAATGATGCCTGAGAATGGAATGGCACCGATGCTTTCCGTACCGTTGAAATTGCCTTCCTGGGTGGCGGTCAGCAATGGATGCAGCACCTTGATTGGTGCCTTGAACATTTCCACGAACTCCATCAGCCCCTGGTTGGACAGGCATAACCCTCCGGAATAGCTGTAGGCGTCGGTGTCGTTCTGTGGGTAATCCTCCAGTTTGCGGATGTCCACCTTGCCCACCAGGGAAGAAATGTCCTGATTGTTTTCATCACCCGGTTCGGTTTTGGAAACGGCAATCTGGTTGAGGCGCGAGGGGTAACGCTTGACCACGCGGAACTTGGAGATGTCGCCGCCGAATTCGTGCAAGCGCTTGACCGCCCAAGGCGACATAATCGTTTTCAGGTAACGGTGCGGGATGCCGTAATCCTCTTCCAGGATTGCACCATCCTCTTCCACATTGAACAAGCCTAGCGGGGACTCATTGATGGGCGAACCCTTGATGGAGTAGATCGGAGCCTTTTCAATCAGTGCTTTCAGACGCTCCGCCAATGAGGATTTGCCGCCGCCCANCCTACCCAGCAGATACAGCACCTGTTTGCTTTCCTCCAGCCCTTGCGCGGCATGGCGGAAGAAGGACACGATCTGCTCAATGCAGTCTTCCATGCCATAAAATTCGGAAAAAGCCGGGTAACGGCGGATAATCTTATTGGCGAAAATCCGGCTCATACGTGGGTCACGGGAGGTGTCGATCACCTCTGGTTCGCCGATCGCATACAGCATCCGCTCCGCCGCTGTGGCGTAGGCCATCTGATCACGTTTGCAAATATCCAGGTACTCTTGCAACGAATATTCTTCTTCTTGTAAGGCTTCGTATCGGGACTGATAGTGATTGAATATGCTACTCATTTTGTACCCCTTTCACGGTGACTAACTGGGCGCTCAGCGGCCTGAAATTTCTTGCGTCAGACGACGATCATCATCTGATATTGACAGCTTGCAAGCCAAATGCCAA
Organism: Candidatus Thiothrix singaporensis; assembly: GCA_013693955.1. Lineage (GTDB taxonomy): Bacteria > Pseudomonadota > Gammaproteobacteria > Thiotrichales > Thiotrichaceae > Thiothrix > Thiothrix singaporensis. Next base: position 1,432,424 of record CP059265.1, read on the forward strand.
GTGACATGAAGCTGGGTGTTGTTGAATTCCTGCATGCACTTGAGGTTAGACTACAGTTATCAGAAAAAGTGTGATGACTGCCTTATTTTTAAACATATGGCTTTTCTGGCCTTGCTGTCGTGTTCACAATTTACCCTTAAATTTGTTTTGCGCGCACTAATTAGCAGATAAACGGAAACACTGGATAGCGCTGCCTAACGTTTTCCAAGACGCGGAACCAGAAGGGGAAGAGGCGGCTGCAATCCCCCGAAGTATAAGTTTGCGTCGGGTTTCATGCTATGATCTGCCCCGTCAACATCAGGATCAAGGAACATGTCGGAGCAGATTCCCCGCCCCCATCCTNNCACTAGCCGTGTCCGCACCCTGTCACGCTCCTCCGGCCTGCGCGTGTTCGCCGTCGCTTTGCTGGGGCTATTGATGCTGGCTCCNCTGTACTTGGTAAGCAAGGTCGTGAATGAACGCGGTGCCTACTACAACAACGCCTTGCATAATATCGCCAGTTCCTGGGGAGGCAAACAGACGTTGGTTGGNCTGATATTGGTCATCCCTTATGTTGAACACCTTACCAGCGTCGACACGCTCACAGATGAGAATGGTGAAAATCGCGTGGTCAGCAAGGACATCTACAATGACCGGACTGCCATTCTGCTGCCCGAAACGCTGGAAATCCGCACTGACCTGAAAGAGGAACACCGCCAGCGTGGCATCTACGATGCGTTGGTTTATACCGCCAACCTGAGCCTCAGCGGCAAATTTAACCATGAAGCACTATCGGGTTCGGGCGAAGGGGAAAAGCGTATTTTATGGGACAAGGCATTTGTCACCATTGGCCTGGATGACACCCGCGCCATCGATACCGCTTCCAGCTTCTTCTGGAATGACGGCCGCATCGGGCTGGAGCCTGGAACCCTGATCAGCAAACTAGCGCCAAACGGCTTCCATATACCATTGCCAGTCAGTGCCAGCAGCAACACCACGAATGAGTTCAAGCTTACCCTCAGCCTGCGCGGCAGTGATGGCTTGTTCTTTGCGCCATTAGGNGAAAACACCGCCATCCGCATGACTTCNCCTTGGACACATCCGAGTTTCCAAGGTGAGTTGTTGCCGGACAAGTATGAAGTCAATGAACAAGGCTTCCATGCGGAATGGGACATCCCACATTTGGTGCGCAATTATCCGCAATCCTGGGTTATGGACGACAAGCAAGGATACGACCTACGCCAGGCAACGGCGGGCGTGAACCTGTATGAGCCGACGACTTTGTATAGCCAGGTTACTCGTGCTGTAAAATATGGGGCATTATTTATCGGCTTGACTTTTCTAGTGTTGCTGGCGATTGAACTTAGCCTGAAACAGCGTTTGCATGTTCTGCAATATGCCCTTGTCGGTGTGGCCTTGTCGTTGTTTTACCTGATTCTGTTGGCACTGGCGGAACAAGTCGGCTTCCTCTACGCCTATCTGGCCGCTTCGGCCACAACAGTCCTCATTATCACACTGTATATCGGAGCCATACTGCGCAACAGCCGCCAGATCCTGATTGTTTTCCTGACGTTGGCGGCGTTGTATGGCTTCCTGTATCTGCTATTGCAGATGGAGGATTACGCCCTGCTGGCGGGTGCCGCCCTGCTGGCGCTGACAACCAGCATCATGATGTATGTCACCCGTCATCTGAAACCGAATGGCTGACAGCAGTTTCCTGGGCAGATGAAGTGGAACCGTCAACCGGCTTTTTGCGGGGTCGGCGGCGGCGTCTCTTTTCTGCTCGCCATTATTGCCTTCGGCTACAGTCTCCAGCACGGAAGTGGCCGCCTCAGCAGGAACAGTGGCGGCGGGTGGCTCGCCATCGCTTTTCGTTTTTCCCTGCGCCGGGTTGGGCGTTTGTCGTTACGGCGACCTTCCCCCGTCTGTTGTTGTCATGCGGACGCCCTGCCCGCTCCCGCTGGGTGCGGTGCGGACGCTGCAAATCGGTGGGAAGCAGATCCGCCGTAATTTTTTCCACTGGCACGGTTTTGCCGGTGTATTCCTCGATTTCCGGCAGGTAGAAAGCGGTGTCTTCGCAAGCGAAGCTGTGCGCTTCGCCGGAGGCACCTGCACGGGCGGTGCGCCCGATCCGGTGAACGTAATCCTCCGCCATTTGCGGCAGGTCGAAATTGAACACATGGGAAACATCCGGAATGTGCAGCCCGCGCGCGGCCACATCAGTGGCGATCAGCACCTGAAACTCGCCAGACTCGAACGCACGCAGCAATTTTTCACGCTTGTTCTGCCGGACATCCCCTGAAATCAGGTCGGAACGGACACCATTCCNCCGCAGGTAATCATCAATTTTTTCCGCAATGTGTTTGGTGTTGACAAATACAATCGCCCGGAACGGATTCAGCTTGCGGATCAGGCCAATCAGCAGGGGGATCTTCTCTTCATTCGCCGGAAAGTAGACATGTTCGGCTATGTTGTCCGCCCGCACGGATTCCGCTTCGATCTGAACCTGCTGCGGATTGTTCATGTGCTCATAAGCCAGTTCCAGCACCCGCTGTGACAGGGTGGCGGAAAACAGCATGTTCAAGCGTTTGGTCGGGGGCGGCATTTTACGGATCAGATAGCGCACATCGGCAATGAAACCCATGTCAAACATGCGGTCGGCCTCATCCAGCACCAGCGCCTGCGCATATTGCAGGGTAAAAACATGCTGCTTCCAATAGTCGATCACCCGCCCTGGCGTGCCGATCAGGACATCCACCGGATCTTCGAATTGGCGGCGTTGTTTGTCATAGCCTGCACCACCATACACCAGCACCGAACGCAGCCCTGTGTGCTTGCCTAACTCCTCGGCGTCACGGGCAATCTGGATGGCCAACTCACGGGTCGGAGCCAGAATCAGGCTACGCACCGCCCCCTNTCCGGNATTGGGCAATGGGTTGTTCAGCAAGTGTTGAAAGACTGAAACCAGAAAAGCGCCGGTTTTGCCTGTGCCCGTCTGTGCCTGTCCTGCGACATCCCGGCCTGCCAGCGCCAAAGGCAGTGTCCCCGCCTGAATACGGGAGCAGAATTCAAAACCAGCCTCCTGGATAGAGGCCAACAAGCGCTCATCCAATTGGAACTCATCGAAACGTGTTTGACTTAAGTAGAGATTTTCCATGCTGCGAGAATATCACACTGTACTCTGCATGGCGTCACAAAAAGCAAGGCGACCCGCTATTTTTTCAGGAAACGCATTTGGCAGCCCATATTGTCGACAAACAAACCAATTAATGTCGACAATGTTCTAATATTTTGATGGAAATCAGATAAAGCGTATTCTAAAAGTCAACATTATGGACTATTATCTTTCGCCTCCTTTTAACATCCAGGCAATATTGTCGACATCGAACGCGCTACCGGAGGCGTATTATGACTGCAACAGCCGCACTGGCAGAACATCTCGCCAGCACATTGGGACTTCAAAATCTGCAACACATTTATTGGAACCAGTCTTCGCCAGTTCTATATGAGCAGGCNCTTAACCGGAGTGAGGGTAAAATCAGCGAAGATGGCGTATTCGTTGCTTATACCGGCTCTTTTACCGGACGCGCGCCCAATGATAAGTTTACTGTCGATGATGCGGGCACCCACGACAACGTATGGTGGGGAAAGGTCAACAAATCCTTGTCTGAAGAGCAGTTTGACCGGTTACTGGGAGAGGCTCTCCAGTTTCTGGAAGGAAAGGAAGTTTTTGTTCAGGATCTGTTGGCTGGTGCCAGCGCTGCTGACGAGCTGCCAGTCCGTATCATCACCCAATATGCTTGGCACGCTTTATTCTCCCGCAATATGTTTATCCGCCCGGATGACCTTGGCCGCACACTGGAGGTGACAGAGCCAAAATTTACGGTCATCCATGTGCCCGATATGCTGGCTGACCCTGCGGTTCATGGCACCCATTCCAGCACTTTCGTCCTGTTGAACCTGACTCGTGGCCTGATCCTGATTGGCGGCACCCATTATGCGGGTGAAATCAANAAATCCATTTTCTCAGTATTGAATTACTTATTGCCGCAACGCGGCATCATGTCCATGCATGCCTCCGCCAATGTTGGCAAAGATGGCGATGTCGCTATCCTGTTCGGATTGTCCGGCACCGGCAAAACCACCTTGTCCGCTGACCCTAACCGCGCCCTGATTGGCGACGATGAGCATGGCTGGAGCGATCACGGCGTCTTCAATCTGGAAGGTGGCTGCTACGCCAAAGTCATCAATTTGTCTCCAGAGCAGGAGCCATTGATCTATAAAACCACCCAGACATTCGGCACCGTGCTGGAAAACGTGGTCATGGATCAGGTGACCCGCAAGCTAAAACTGGATGACAACAGCATTACCGAAAATACCCGCGCCAGCTACCCAATCACCCAGATTCCGGGAGCCTTGTACCCAGGCAAAGCAGGCCACCCCAAGCACATTATCATGCTGACTTGCGACGCTTTCGGCGTATTGCCGCCGATTTCAAAATTGACGACAGAGCAAGCGATGTACCACTTCATTTCCGGCTACACCGCCAAAGTGGCGGGCACGGAAAAAGGCGTCACCGAGCCGAGCGCCACGTTCAGCACCTGTTTCGGCGCACCGTTCATGGCACTGCATCCATCGGTCTACGCCGGATTGCTCGGCAAGAAAATCAATGAACATGGCGTTTCCTGTTGGCTGGTCAACACCGGTTGGAGCGGCGGCGGCTATGGCGTTGGCAAACGTATGAACATCCACCATACCCGTAGCATGGTCAATGCCGCGCTGAACGGCGAACTGAATGAGGTGGAAACCCGTACTGACCCGATTTTCGGGCTGAATACTCCAGTATCCTGCCCTGGCGTTCCGGCTGAAGTGCTTGACCCCTCTTCCACTTGGGCTGATAAGGCGGCTTATCAAGACAAAGCCACCCAATTGGCGATGTCTTTCCACCAGAATTTCACCCAATACAGCGATGGCGTTGCAGAAGAAATTTTGGCTGCCGCCCCACTTGCAGGGCGCGCCTGACCCTATTACTCTGTTTTGACTTTTTGAAGGCCGTGTTGACCCAGTCAACACGGCTTTTTTATGCGCCCAAACATCACAACCCATCTATAAAACAAAAATATTTTGATAAATATATTTTGCTTACTTGATATACAAAATTCCCTCCATTTCACCTTGATATGTACTATTTTTAAACAATAGATAACAGAGAAAAGGCTCCAACAGAGCAATTGGAGCAGTAAGGTCAAACAATGGAAAAGGATGGTTGTTATGGATGCAAAGAAAACCCTTATAGTTCCTTTATCAGTCCTGTTGTTTTCAGGCACTGTGTTTTCCGCGCCTGAAAACAAGGCTGACAAAGCGGCTGACGCGATTATCATGACGACATGGAACCGTGGCCTGTGATGAGTGCCATTGAGCTGGAAATCAGGCAGCTCGACAATAATAGTGTTGTTGAAAAGACAAAAACATTCCACCGTGCTCGCATTGGCACCGGGGAACTATATGGCAACGGCCAAAATGAACAATATTGTCCGCAACCGTACATTTTCTGTCATAGACCATACTCCCGTGAATGTTGTCATTGCGATGGATGAATAACCAAGCACCAAAACTGATGGCTGGCGCATCAAGCTGCCCAGCCTGGTTTTTTGATTTGAAATGCCCTCAAGAAGGCGCAGGCAATTGCGGGGTGTTTATTTTCTGTTTGGCAAACTGCTTGCCCCGCCGAAATTCTTGTAAAAATACTGCCGTGCTTTTTCATATCAAAATCTTGCAATGTTCCTCCAGCAGCGAAATGCCGGGTAAAAACTTTGCCCGTCGCATAAGTTAATCCACCCGCAGTCACACTCACGCCCGCACCACCGACAATGGAGCCGACTCCAGGCAGCGACTTGAACACACTGGAAACACCTGCCACACCCGCCACTGGCAACACCCCAGAATAAAAGAACGCGCGACCGCCCTTTCAATCTTTGAATAGCGTATGTCATATAATTTGACCAGATCATCCACCATTTTGAATTGATGTTGGTCAAGGCCACGACATCCAGCAAGGGCACGGGAATCAGCCCCATCGCCATCGCCTGCACAACATTGGATTTGACGATGCTGTCGGCTTTTGCCACGCAAGCAGCCCGTTTGCCAGCTTTCAGGCGCGCCTGTTCAGATTGCTCCGCCAGGGCTGAACCTTCGGCCACGGGTTGCCAGTCATCCCCGGTTTCTTCCGTCATTTACCACCCCTCCCTTTGAACTGCCGATATTACGAGGTTGACGTGCGCGCGTTGTTCCGTTTTGTCCCATTGATTTCGCTGCGGATGTCCTGCACGACGCGCTTGCCTGCCTCCAGTTCGCGCCGGAAGAACGCCTGCACCGCTTTGGGATCAAAATCTTCCAAGGTGCCGCCTGCTTCAAAATGCAGGATAAATGTCTGCCCTACCGCATACGCGATGGCTCCCGCCAGCACACTCAATCCGGCGCTGCCCGCCAGTGAACCGATGCCGGGCATCAACTTGGCGAAACTGCTCAACCCGGCGATCGCCATGACCGGCGTTGCCCCTCCCAACAAAGAAAACAATAACGGCTTGAGTTCCCGCTCCCGTACAGGCACGCCATAATGCGCGCCAAGACTGCGCAGCAGGCTGATTTGCACGGCGGTCAGGGCAGACACGTCAAACAAGGGAATGGGCACCAACCCCACGCCAAGGCTCGCAATGATGTGATTCTTGACGATGCTGCCAGCAGTGATTTCCTGCACCTCGGAAGCGATCATTTCAGCTTCCGTCACAGCGTCCACAACTGGGTTTCCCTGGATAACCTCAGTGGGATCAATGGGCGTATTGCCGCCCTGCCCTGCTGTTGATGCTGTTTCTGGTGATGACATTTTTCCCAACCTCACACGCAAGTTGCAACACTAGCCTTTATCTGGCTTGCACAAAACGTCATAACTCTATCACAGTCAAAATAAGGAGAATGCCGGGAGAGGGGTGGCTTGTAACAAAAATTAACAATTCCATCCGCACTACCCGAAACATTGGCGGCGCTTGAGACAACAAAGCCGCCCAATGGGCGGCTTTGTATGCTGGGGGCGGTGTTGTGGCTTTACGCCATCGCCAGCATCAGGCTGTTCAGCCGATGCACGAAACCTGCCGGGTCTTCCAATTGCCCACCTTCGGCCAGTATCGCCTGATCCAGCAGCACGCTGCACCACTCGGCAAAACGGTCGTCGTCGGTTTCCGCTTCCATGCGCTTGAGCAACGGATGCGTCGGGTTGATTTCCAGCACCGGCTTGTTGACCGGCATTTCATGGCCTGCCTGCTTGAGCAGTTGCTGCATGTACAGCGCCATATCATGCTCACCCAACACAATGCAGGATGGCGAAGAAGTCAAGCGGTGGGAAACCTTCACGTCTTCAACCTTCTCGGCCAACACTTTCTTGATGTGCTCGACGATGTTCCTGGCTTCGGCTTCGACTTTTTCCTGTACCTGCTTGTCTTCCTCGGTTTCGAGTTTGGACAAATCCAGATCGCCCTTGGCGACGGATTGCAGGGATTTGCCGTCGAATTCCATCAGGTGCTGCACCAGCCATTCGTCCACGCGGTCGGAGAGCAACAGCACTTCGATGCCTTTCTTGCGGAACACTTCCAGATGCGGGCTGTTTTTCGCCGCAGTGTGGGTGTCGGCGGTGATGTAGTAGATTTTGTCCTGGCCTTCCTTCATGCGGGCGATGTAATCCGGCAGGGAAACCTTCTGCTCCGTGCTGTCATCCAAAGTGGAGGAGAAGCGCAGCAATTTGGCGATTTCTTCGCGGTTGCTGAAGTCTTCGCCAGNGCCTTCCTTGAGCACACGGCCAAACTCTTTCCAGAACTTCTGGTATTTTTCCGGCTCGTTGGCCGCCATGTTTTCCAACAGGCCAAGGATTTTCTTCACCGAACCGCTTTTCATGCTTTCGATGACCTTGTTGCCTTGCAGGATTTCGCGCGAGACATTCAGCGGCAGGTCGTTGGAATCCAGCACGCCGCGCACGAACCGCAGGTAACGCGGCATCAACTTGTTTTCCTTGTCCTCCATGATGAAGACGCGCTGCACGTACAGTTTCAGGCCGTGGTTGTGGTCACGGTCGAACAGGTCGAATGGCGCTTTGGATGGCAGGTACAGCAACGACGTGTACTCGTATTTGCCTTCAACGCGGTTGTGGCTCCAGGCCAGCGCGTCTTCCCAGTCGTGGGAAACGTGCTTGTAAAATTCCTGGTATTCCTCTTCCTTGACATCTGACTTGGAGCGCGTCCACAGCGCATTGGCCTTGTTGACGGTTTCCCATTCTTCCGTCTGCTTGCCCTCTTCCTGCTTGCGCATGTTGACCGGCAGCGGGATATGGTCGGAATACTGGCGGATGATATTGCGCAGACGCCAACCGTCGGCCAGCAGCTTTTCCTCTTCCTTTAGGTGCAGCACGATCTCGGTGCCGCGCGTGGTTTTGTCCACCTGCTCCAGCGTGTAGCCGGATTGCGCGTCGGATTCCCAGCGCACGCCTTCGGAGGCGGCAGTCCCCGCGCGACGGGTGGTCAGCGTGACTTTGTCAGCGACGATGAATGAGGAATAAAAACCGACCCCGAATTGGCCGATCAGGTGTGAATCTTTCTGCTGGTCGCCGGTCAGTTTGCTTANAAATTCCTTGGTGCCGGATTTGGCGATGGTGCCGATATTGGTGACGACTTCATCACGGCTCATGCCGACGCCGTTGTCGCGCACGGTGATTGTGCCTGCCTGGCTGTCGAATTCCACCTCCACACGCAGGTCGCCATCATTTTCGTAGAGGCTGTCATTGCCAATGGCTTCGAAGCGCAGCTTGTCGCAGGCGTCTGAGCCATTGGAAATCAGCTCGCGCAGAAAAATTTCCTTGTTGGAATACAGCGAGTGAATCATCAGATGCAAAAGCTGGTTCACTTCCGTCTGGAATTGCATGTTTTCCTTGTTGGCGGAGTCAGTCATGGGTTGTTGGTCCTCATAGTCTTGTTCGTTTGCTGTGCGGAATGTGGGGCTGGGGGCAGGGATTTCAAGGGCATATTGTGACTCACCCCCACAAACTTGCCGCCAGCAATTTATTCTGCCTACAAACGGAAGACCTGCTTCTTACAAAGAAAGCGCCTGGCCAATTGGCGGGACAACATCTCACGCCCGGTTCCCCAGTGTTTCCAGGCCACATGCGCCGATAATTTCGTCCGCAAAGCCGCTGCAAATCATATTGACCGCCTGGGCATGCGGAATGCCGCGTGAACGCAGGTAAAACAGCATTTCCTCATCGATTTGCCCGACCGTAGTCCCATGGCTGCATTGCACATCGTCAGCATAGATTTCCAGCCGGGGCTTGGTGGCGATTTCGGCGTCACGCGACAGCAACAGGTTGTCATTGCTGAGACGGGCGTCGGTTTTCTGCGCATCCGGCCTGACTTCGATATTGCCGTCAAACACCGCCTTGCCATGACCGAGCAGGATACCTTTGAAACGGGAACGGCTGACGCAGCCGGGAAGGTTGTGGATTACATCCAAATGCATGCCGTGCGATTGCCGGTCGCCGGACAGATAAAAACCATCCAGCCCGCAATCCGCCCCGGTTCCGCTGAAACTGACGTGGAATTCCGAGCGCGACCAGGCTCCGCCCAACGCCAGCGTGACGCCCCGGTAGCGGCTGTCCGCCGCCTGCCGCAGGTACAGGCTGTTCAGGTGGCGGGTACGCAAACTTTCATCCTGTAGGCGCGGGTGGTGCAATTGCGCCCCGGCTTCCAGAAAAACTTCCGTCACCACATTGTTCAGGCGCAAGGTGTCGCCAACATGCGCGTAATGCTCAACCACTGTTGCCTGCGCGCCCTCTTCAACCACCAGCAGCAGGCGCGGTTGGGCAAGGCGCTCACTCTCGAAGCTGACGCTGATGTGCAGGATTTCCAGCGGGCTTGCCAACACCGCACCCGCCGGAATCCGGACATAAACGCCCTCGCCCAGCATCGCCATGTTCAGCGCGGCAAACAAATGGGCTTGTTCGCCGCTGAGTTCACCCACTCAGCCAGCACCGTCTTGTCGCCACCCGCCAGCGCCGTGCGCAACGGCTGAACCTGCACGGAGCTTTCATCCGGCAGGGTGGAAAAGCCGGGCATAAAAAGCCATTCAGCAGGACAATGCATGGGTTGCCTGCATCCGTCAGCCGCAGTTGCGCCACATCATCGGCGTACAACAATTCTTCTTCCGGTTCCGCCGGTTGGAACGGTTGCTCCAGCAACGGCGGCAATGGGGTGTAACGCCAGCTTTCGCTGCGCCGATCCGGCAATGGCAGTTCCTGCACCTGCATAACCGCATCCAACTGCCGTCGGCTGCGCCAGTCATGCGCGGTGCCGGACTGATCCGCCGCCAGCCGCCGGTAATGTTGCAGGACGCTGGGCGCGCTGTTCATGCCGCCTCCTGCTGAATCCAGCCGTAACCTTTCTCCTCCAATTCCAGCGCCAGGGATTTGTCGCCGGTACGGATGATTTTGCCGCCACTGAGCACATGCACCACATCCGGCTCAATGTAATCCAGCAGGCGCTGATAGTGGGTGATCACCAGCATGGAGCGTTCCGGGCTGCGCAGGTTGTTGACGCCTTGCGCGACAATTTTCAGCGCATCAATGTCGAGGCCGGAATCGGTTTCATCCAGGATCGCCAGCGACGGCTCCAGCAATGTCATTTGCAGGATCTCGTTGCGTTTCATCTCGCCGCCGGAAAAGCCGGTGTTGACGTAGCGCTTGAGCAGGGTTTCATCCATATTCAGCGCTTTCAGTTTNNGCTGCACCAGCCGCATGAACTCCACTGACGTCAGCTCCGGCTCGCCGCGCGCCTTGCGGATGGCGTTCAGCGATTGGTGCATGAAATAGGTGTTGTTGACGCCGGGGATTTCCACCGGATACTGGAAAGCCATGAAGATGCCCCGATGGGCTCGCTCTTCAGGCTCCAGTTCCAGCAGGTTCTCGCCCTTCCAGGTAATAGTGCCCCCAGTGACCTTGTATTCCTCACTACNCGCCAGCGCCTTCGACAAGGTGCTTTTGCCGGAACCGTTCGGCCNCATGATGGCGTGGACTTCGCCCGGTTTGATCTCCAGGCTCAACCCTTTGAGAATTTCCTTCCCATTGACCGCCACATGTAAATCTTTGACTGACAACATTGGTTTGCNTCCTCACCCAACCGCCCCTTCCAGGCTGATCGCCAACAGCTTGCGCGCTTCCACCGCAAATTCCATCGGCAGTTCCTTGAACACTTCCTTGCAAAAGCCGTTGACGATCATCGACACGGCGTCTTCTTCCGCCAGCCCGCGCTGACGGCAATAGAACAACTGGTCTTCACCAATTTTGGAAGTGGTGGCTTCATGCTCAACCCGGGCGGTCGGGTTGGCCACTTCGATATAGGNGAACGTGTGCGCGCCACATTGGTCACCGATCAGCAGTGAGTCGCACTGGGTATGGTTGCGGCCATTTTCCGCGCCCCGGTTCATGCGCACCAACCCACGGTAGGCGTTCTGCCCACGGTCAGCGGAAATGCCCTTGGAAACGATGGTGCTGCGGGTGTTCTTGCCGACATGGATCATTTTCGTGCCGGTGTCAGCCTGTTGCGCGCCCCGGGTGACGGCGACGGAATAGAATTCGCCGACCGCATCATCGCCTTTGAGGATGCAACTGGGGTATTTCCAGGTGATCGCCGAACCGGTTTCCACCTGTGTCCAGGAAATGTGCGCCCGGTCGCCTGCGCACAGGCCGCGTTTGGTGACGAAGTTGTAAATGCCGCCTTTGCCATTTTCATCGCCGGGATACCAGTTCTGCACGGTGGAATACTTGATGTGCGCATCTTCCAGCGCGATCAGCTCGACCACCGCGGCGTGCAGCTGGTTTTCATCCCGTTGCGGCGCGGTGCAGCCTTCCAGATAGCTGACGTAGCTGCCTTTGTCGGCAATGATCAGGGTGCGCTCAAACTGGCCGGTATTGCGTTCGTTGATGCGGAAATAGGTGGAAAGCTCCATCGGGCAGCGCACGCCCGGCGGAATGTAGACAAAGGTGCCGTCGGTAAACACCGCAGCGTTGAGCGCGGCGAAATAGTTGTCGCCCTGCGGCACCACGCTGCCGAGGTATTGTTGCACCANGTCAGGCTGTTCCCGCATCGCTTCCGAAATCGAGCAGAAAATCACACCAGCATCCGCCAATTGCTTGCGGAAAGTGGTCGCCACCGACACGCTGTCGAACACTGCGTCAACCGCCACCCCGGCGAGCATTTTCTGCTCTTGCAGGGGAATGCCGAGTTTCTCGTAGGTGCGCAGCAGTTCCGGGTCGACCTCATCCAGGCTTTTCGGCGCGGCTTGGGCGGATTTGGGGGCGGAAAAATAGGAAATCGCCTGGTAATCGATCCGTGGATAATGCAGGTGCGCCCACGTCGGCTCCTCCATCGCCAGCCACTTGCGGAACGCCTGCAAGCGCCATTCCAGCATGTAGGCGGGTTCCCCCTNTTTGGCGGAAATGAAGCGGATGACCTCCTCATCCAACCCCGGTGGCACGGTGTCGGATTCAATCTGCGTTGTAAAACCGGCTTCGTAGCCTGTGCGGCGCATTTGTTCAATTTGCCGTTGTGCTGCGTCCATTCCCTCTACCTTTAATAGTTGAGTTATTTAGTGAGAAATATAGGCATACAAGCAATGCGCCGCAAATAGACTTGTGGAATGTGGATGAATTACTGGCCGCACCCCGCTGGGTGGCGGTGTGTCAGTAGACCCAGCGCCAGGCAGGTTTCTGCGTTGCCAACGTCGGCTCGGCTATACTGGTGGGCAAGAAAACCGGAGGAACCCCATGAGCACTGAAACGCACCTGCCCCCTGACGCCCAACAAACAGAGACACCTGCCTGCAACGCGATTGACCGTATCCTGCACTCCCGCAGCAAGGATTTGGGCGGATTTTCCGTGCGCCGCCTGTTGCCTGACGGCAAGCAGCGCAAGGTTGGNCCGTGGGTGTTCTTCGATCACATGGGCCAGCGGAATTCGCCCCGGCCGGGCATTAATGTCAGGCCGCACCCGCATGTCAACCTGGCAACGGTGACGTACCTGTTCGAAGGCGAAATCCTGCACCGGGATTCGCTGGGCAGCCTGGAAACCATCCGCCCCGGCGACATCAACCTGATGGTGGCCGGACGCGGCATCGTCCATTCTGAACGGGAAACTCCCGCAGCGCAGCAGACCACCCGCCGCCTGCACGGCCTGCAACTGTGGCTGGCGCTGCCTGAGGCCGACGAGGAAACCGACCCGGCTTTCCTGCATTACCCATCTGCCGACATCCCGGCGGTGACGGTGGGCGGTGCGCCGGTGCGGGTGATGATTGGCAGCGCCTACGGTGTGACGTCCCCAGTCAAAACCTTCGCCCAAACTTTGTATCTGGAGGCTGACCTGAAAACCGGCCAGCAATTGACCCTACCGGATACTGTGGCCGAACGCGCCCTTTATATCGCTTCCGGCGGCTTACAGGCAGATGGCGAAAACCTGCCGGAATATTCCATGGCCATCCTCAAACCGGGCGCTGAAGCAACGGTCACTGCCACACAGGACAGCCGCATTGCCCTGATCGGCGGGGAACCCATGCCTGAGCGCCATATCTGGTGGAATTTTGTTTCAAGCCGCAAGGAGCGCATCGAACAGGCCGCCCAGGCGTGGAAGGATGGGCTGTTCCCACTACCGCCAGGGGATGANAGGGAATTTATTCCGCTGCCAGAATAAGTTATTTTTTTGCTAGACTAATCACAATTGGGTTTCAAAGAGAATCACGAGAATGGCGTTGCTGGCTTCCATAGGCATCATGCTGGTTTTGTTTGGTGTGACGGTGCTGATTATCGGTGGCACACGCCATTTTTTCCCATTTGTGGAGGAATACATTCCGGAAGAATTCAAAAAGCCGCTGTCGATCCGGTTCTCAGCCTATTACCTGCTGGCCGGGTTGTTGCTGATACTGATCCAACCGGTTTGAAGGCTGTGCCAAGCAAACCACCCACCGCAGCATCAGAAACGGTATTGCCATTCCACCCGGTTTTTCTTCATCCGCCAATGCGTTTTCCCACCGCCATCATGGGCGAACAGGCGGTCATACAGGTTGTCGTAAACATCTTCTCGCAGATTGTCCCGCATGCTGTTATAGCTGGCGCGCTTGGCCTCGCAATCCGCCAGATACGGCGCAGCGCTGCGGCATAAGCGCAGATCCAGATCCGGATTGCTGGAGCGCAGGGTGAAAGGCTGCTCCATCAACTGTAAATCCCGATAGGCAACCCGGCTGGTCTCACAGCCGCTGACAGCCAGCAGCATCCCTCCCGCCAGCAAGCCCTTTACTAGTGTCTGTTTCATTGTTGGATACTCGTTATTAATTTTGCTTACGGGAATATTTTAATCCTAATTACACTGAACTATGTATTCCTTAAGCAGATAATTTTTCATTAATTTCCAACAGAGCCATAACCACCTACCCCAGTTGGGGTTTGTCCTGCTGATGTTCGGCCAACATTTGTTGCAAGAAGGTGAGATGTTCAGCCACAAACCGCATCTGCCGTGGCGGCGCGCCGCGTCCAGCCGCCAGCGCGTAATCATCCACCACTTTTTGCACCCTGGCGGTTTCATCCAGCCGCATGCCGAGAATGTAATTCACCAGTCCGCATTCCGCCCGGGTAATGCCGGAACCGAAACTGGGCGCAGCCTTATCAGCTTGGTCGGAACTCTGTTTTGCCTGATCCAGCCAGTATTTCAGCTCCTGCCGGTCCAGTTGCGCCACATCGCCGCGCAGGAAACGCACCACTTTGCAGGTCAACCAATTGATCAGGGGATAACCCGCCACCGTATGGGTCTGTTGCATGGCGAAATCGTGCGCCCGTTGGTAGGCGTCCTCCATTGCCAGCAGGGCGTTGGCGCGCTCTTCCCCGAGCGTCATCATCGCCTTGCGCTTCCAGAATTTGCCGGTTTCCTCGAAGCGTTGCAGGCTGTTGCCCAGCCCGTCCAACAGGTGCAGGATGTTCCACGCCTGCCCCATCAGAGCGGTGGGGTCGGCGGCTATCCGTTTGTCCGGCGGCTCCAGTTTGCCCTGCGACCAACCTAGCGCCCAGGCGGTCAGCAGGCTCGCCTTGTCCTCCAGCAGGATCACCGGGTAATCGGCCTGCGGGGAATCCTGCGCCGCCGTGTAAGCCTCAATGGCTTGCGGAAACATGTCCAGCTTGCCGTANNGGCGCCCCAGCGCATACAAGATTTCCGCATGGGTCAGCCATTCGGAAGGGATCGCCCGCTGCAACTGCTGCAAACGTTCCTGCAACCACGGCACATCGCCGGTTTGCGCGGTGTCCGCCGCATTGATCAGGTTTTGCAGCTCGGCGATGACCTCCACTTCCGCAACAAACCGCCAACTGTCGCCTGCCTGCCCGCCGCCGCCGGGCTGACGGCTCAACAGCTTATAGTCCGGGTCGCCGTAGCATTGGTACGCGCCCCAGGTGTTGCAGTTCGGGTATTGCTTCCAGGTTTCCAGCCGCGCCATCAGCAAGGCGTTGCCGAAGGTGTAGCCTTGCAGCAACGCGTTGTAGCACTGTTCGGCAAACACCTTGGCCGCACTGTCGTTGATCGCCCAACCCGCCGCGATGACCGCCCGCACACCCATGCGGATCAATTCCTGCGCCAGACTGGCCGCCAGTTTGCTGCGGTCGGCGGTGACGGCGGTCTGGATATCGGCCTCCATGAAATCCATCTGCGCCAGATGGCAGCAATTGATGAACGCCAGTTCCGGCACCTTGCGCATCTGGCCGATTTCCACCGGCGTGAGGAAGATGCCGTCGCCCAGCACCATGCCGCTGACTTCCAGCGCCGCATTGTCCTTGTCCGGCTTGTAACGGTACACCCCATGCCCGGCCAGATGCAGGACGCGGTAATCATTGGTGTTCAGGGCTTTGAGGATGGACTGCGAATCCGTGCCGATTTCGCGCGTCACTTTGGAAAAACCACCCGCCTCCAGCAGCTTGGCGACAGTTTCAGCCTCCTGCCGCGCAGCGGGCAATGGCACGAATTCGCCCCCGACCGGCGGATCGCCAACCACCAGCGCGGAACGATCCAGCGGGCTGACCACCCGCTGGCGGTACTGCCCGACCTGCAACTGGCGCACCATGCCGAAACGCACCGCCAGCGGCTGCGATTCATGGTCAAGGCGGTTGTACAGCAACTCCCACGGGTAGGCGGACGCGGCCGCATCCAGCACCATCACCAGGTTTTCGGCATTCGGTGCCTGCTCCTTCATGGCGGCGGGCAACAGCAGTTCGAACAGGATTTTGCCGGTGTCCGGGTCATCCGCGCTGGTGGTGATGGCCTTGTCGATGAACTGGTCGACCAGTTTGCGCTGGGTGGCCTGCAACACCAACTCCGCACGCGCCTTGTCAGTCAGGGTGGTGTATTTCAGGCCATTGTCGCTGGCTTCCACCTGGATGCGCCGCCACCAGCCCGGCGGGTCGTTGTACATCACCCGGCGGCGCTTGCCCGGCAAGCTCTGCATCAGGCTCTTGACGGTGAAATCACTGCGGAACTCGGGCAACTGCACAAAATCCTGCACCAGCCGCGCCGCCTCCACCGCCCGGTCTTCGTACAATTCGACGAACTCCACCACCTGCAAGCGCAGGCGCACGCCCTGTTCGCTCTTGTCCAGCGCCTGATTGGACTGGACGATGGCGCGTAAAATGGCAGTGATGGAATCCGCCAGCGTCACGCTGCCGCCGCCGACCGTGCCGATCAGCAAAGTGGCGACGTGCACCGGGAAACAGTCCCCGATCATCTGCGCGTCGTCGGGCGGATTGCGCTCCAGCTCCTCACGGATTTTCAGGGAATAATCCATCATTGCGCGGATGAAGCTGGCGGTCAGCACCCCACTGGTCAGCTTGCCGACTTCCCNCAGCCCGACGATCACCGCGCCGCCCGGTTTCCGGCCAGGATTCAGGAACACATGCGACGTGCCCGGCAGACCCGGATACAACCCCATGCGCTGCAATTCGCTCATGCGCCCACCCAGCCGCTTGTCCAGCAACGCTTCGGCGCTGAGGATCGAGTCGCCCTCATAATGCCCGACCACTACCGGATGGCTGACTTGCTCCAAATTGCCATGCATCACCCGCACCTCCACCTGCGGGCGCACTTCTTCCTGCGTCAGGTTGGTATGGTAGCCAAGTGCCGCAGCCAGCAGTTCCGGCTCATTCGGGTACAGTTCGGTGCGGATCACCGGCAGCCACTGATCCGCCAACTGGCCGATCTGCGGCGGCTGCGACTCCAACTGGCGGGAAACGCCGTCATCCAGCAGGTATTGCAGGGTCTGGAAATATTCGCTGTGGCTGGCCATGCGCCCGTGCTCCACCGGCATGAACCAGGTCGGCAGCTTCGCCCCTGCGTCCAGCGCCGACCACAAGACGACCCCATCGCCCGCGCCGCTGGCATGGAAACGCCNATTCCCCTGCTGCTCCAGCAAATCATCGGGCGTCAACGCAGCCTTGCCGTAAAGGTAGATCAGGCGTTGCGCATCCAGCTCCACCTGCTGCAACTGCTGGCGCACCCGCAAGGCGTCCGCCAGCAGCGCGCGTGCAGGCCAGGCGTAGAAAGCGTCGCCCAGCACCGCCTGCCAGCGATCCTCATACAGCCAGGCGGCGGGCAGCAGCTCCAGCACGCCGGGGTAACGCGCGAACTGNNGTGCCAGCCGTTTGCCTTCATCCTCATCCATGCGGCCATCCAACATGTTCAGCAGGCTCAACAAGCGGTGCCGACCGTACAGGAGTTGCACGGCGGCGTATGTCCCTTTCAGCGGCGCGCCCAGCAGGACGATGCGGCAGTCAGCCTCTTCACGCAGGCGTTTCCAGACGCCCGGCGTTTCGCTCATCATCGCAATCGCGACCAGCCCGCCGCTGGAATGCGCCAGTATCCGCAACACCAGTTGCTTCCCGGCGTTTTTGGCGGCGTCCAGTTCGCGTTCCAACGCCTCGCCCAGACGGCGGCCTGCATCTGTGAACGAACGCCGCCAGTCATAAGCGAACGCCGTCACATTGTGGTTGTCGTCCAGCATGTCCAGGAGCGGCCNGTAAGGCGCATCCAGCACGCCCTCCGGCTTGACGCCCGCGCTGTCAATGGACAGGCGGGTGAAGTCGCCCCAACTCAGCGCCGAGAAATCCAGCCATACCGGCGAGCCATTCACCAGCAATTTCGAACCCATGAAGCCGGGCAGGAAATAGACCGTGCTGGCTTTTGCCTTCGTCTGCCCACGGCTGGAAGGCCGCGCGCTGGTGGTCGGCGGGGCTTGCGTCCCGGCGGGCAGCGGCAGCAGGCGCAGGTCGGTGTCCGGATGCTGCAAGGCGTTGAGCAGGCGGTCGCGGATGTCAGTCTTGCGGAAATAGCCGAAGTGGCTGCTGTCATCGCCCTGATCCAGATAAAAGCGCATGCCCTGCAAGCGCTGCGCGCCGCCGTACATCCCGGCGGTGTTGACCACGAAGTCGTTGTCCTCGCCGAAGAAACGCTGCGTCGCCCATTCCTTGAAACTGCCCAACAGGGTCGAGGCCTGCATATCCCCGGCGATGATGGTGATGTCGGAGTCCAGTTGCACATTCGGGCGGTTCAGCAGCCGGATCAGCGGGGAACTCGGCATCATCGCCTCGATCCCCGGCAATTCCTGCGGGTCGGTGCGCTTGCGNNCCAGCGCCATCAGCACCAGGCGCACAAATTCCGCCAGCGCCTGGAAACGCGGCGCGGGAATGAAACTGAGCACATTGAACACCAGCGACAGGTTGTCTTCCAAGCGCTCCGACGCCAGCACAGTGCCACGCCCGGGGCAGGCCACGCGCGCGAAACGCTCCACCCGGATCTGCTTGTCGCGGAACAGGTTTTCCATTTCCTGCAAGCCGTCCAGGTCGGATTTGCGGGTGGCGGCGTCAAATGCGGCCAGTTCATCGCTGGCGAAGATGTCATCACTGTCCAGGAATTTGTCGCCGGAAGCGCGGGTGCGGCGTTTCAGCGCGCCCTGGCACAGCAGTTCACCGACCAGCCCGCCGCGCGAATGGCTGACAATATGTAAGCGGGTATGCGGCGGCAGCAGGCGCAACACTTGCAGGGCGTTCTGCACCGGGCTGACGGTCAGGGTGTGATGTTCCAGCGCGAACACCTGCTGGCCGTAGGGTGCAAACAGGCGTTGCAGCCAGGCGGGCGCGTTATAGCCCTGACGCGATTCCCACAGGTCGCCGAAACTGCCGTCGGTGCTGGAAAAGGTGCCATGCAGGAACAGCAGCACCGGCTTGCCAGTGTCAATATCGCCCGCCTCCTTGACCGGCAGCAACTCCAGCATGTCGGGGTTGGCGCAGCGGAACACACCAGGTGCCGCAATCTTGCGGGTTTCCAGCTTCTCGACCAGCACGCTGGCGAGGGCGTCGCTCAGGTCGCCCACCGGGTCGATTTTCAGCACACGCAGGAATTTCAGCACCAGACCGACCGCGCCGCGTTTGGCACTGACATCGAAACTGGCGGGAGTGATCAGGAAATCGGCGGAAGCGGTGGCATCACGGGAAGCCTGTTGGCCTGCCTGCGCGCGCAGATCGCCCGCCCGCGCCCAGCGTTTGTAACCGCCTTCGAATTCGAGTTCCACCAACGTGTCATCCGCCACATTTGGCAATTCGACCGGCGCGCCACCACTGCGCACCGCGTCCACCGTCACTTCCTGCTGGCAGGTCACGGTCAGAATGTCGGCGTAATCTTTGTCGGTTTGCAGCGGAATGTCTTGCCCGGTCAACTTCCCACTGATCTTGATGGATGCCATGCGTCCCCCGCCTTATTTTTTAGCCTGATTAATGTTTAGTACAAGATCGGGGTTTGGGCAATGGTTGCGGGTTGATAAGCCCCCAGGCTGCGTGTCTTCTAGCCAAAGAAAAGCCACGACCACCTAAAGTGTGAAGAAGTGTCACGAGCGGCCGCCCTGCAAGCTGTATTTGTTAAAATAGCCCAATAGACATAACTTCTGGCAGGAGGGAATCGATGCCGGTGATGTTTTTAGCAGCAGGTGCCGTGGTTACCGGGTGGGGCATGGTCAAGGTTCTTGCAAAGAAGAAAAGGCTGGCCACCCCAAAAGTCTTCCAACGTCGGCAAGCGCAGCGCCTGCCCCTACAGCGGACGTTAAACAGGAAGACGCGGCGTCCCAAACCATTGACCGGGGAATCAAACAAAATCTGACGCTGTCCGCCAGCTCACTGGCGTTGATTTCCGGCAGTACGGTAGCGCCTGTCCTGCTGGTTCCCGGCGTCGGGTTGCTGACGATATCCTTGGCGCGCACCCTGTACAAGGTCTGGCGGCAATTCAGCGACGAACGCAAGGTTGGCGTGACGGTGCTGGACGGGGTCGCATTCCTGATGCCGATGTTGCTGCACATGTGGGCGATGGCGGCGCTGACCGGCTCCTTCATTTCCGGGGCGGGCTGGATGGCGCGGCGCACTGAACGGCGTTCGCGCGAAGATCTGGCTTTGCTGTTCAGCCAGCAGATCCGCACCGCGTGGGTGGAGCACGACGGAGTGATGCTGGAAGTCGCCTGCGCCGACCTGCGCCGGTGACCGGGTGATCGTCGACGCCGGTATGGTCATTCCGGTCGATGGCTTGGTAGTCGGTGGCGTTGGGCGGGTCGACCAGCAGGCGTTGACTGGCGAATCACAGCCGATTGACAAGGCCGCAGGCGACGCCGTATTCGCCGCCACCCTGTTGCTGGATGGGAAATTGGTCATTGAACTGCAACAGGCCGGTTCCCAAAGCATGGCGGCGGAACTGGCCGAATTGCTGGAGGAAGTCGAGCAGAGCCGTCAGGACAGCCAGACCCGTGCCCAGGAAGTCATCGACAAATGGACGCCTGCCACACTGGGAGCCTTCATGCTGGCGCTGACGACCAACGGCGTAAACGGCGCGCTGGCCATTGTCTATTCCAGCATCGGCTACCCCTTGCGTTACGCGGACCAGCCTGTTGAATTACATGCATATCGCCTCGCGCAGCGGCGTGCTGATCCGCGATGGCCGGGCGTTGGAGAAACTGGCCAAGGTTGATCTGGTGGTGTTTGACAAAACCGGCACCTTGACCAGCGCCGTGCCGACCGTGCATCGCGTGACGGCGATCGGTGGTTTCGACGCCCTCTCGGTGTTGCGGCTGGCGGCCACCGCTGAACGCCAGCAGTCGCACCCACTGGCCTACGCCATTTTGCAGGCGGCGGAAGCTTCCGGTATCAACGCCGCCACGCTGGATACGATGAAGGTGCGCCCCGGTTTCGGCCTGCATGTCAGGATTGATGGCCGGGATGTGCTGGTTGGCAGCGAGCGCCTGCTGACATCCGAAGGCGTCAGCATCGGAGGGTATACGCGGGACGCAGCGCCAGAAGACATCGTGGTTTACGTGGCTGTGGATGGCGAACTGGCCGGTTTCATTGAACTTGCCCCCTCCATCCGGCCGGAAGCCGCCGCCGTGGTCAAGGCATTGCAGGCGACCGGCGTGGAAGTGGTGGTGCTGTCCGGCGACCGCGAGGCCCCACCCGGATCTGGCGGAAACCCTGCAACTGGATGGCTACTTCGCCGAAGTCCTGCCGCAGGAAAAGGCGCATTTCATCGAGCGTCTGCAAGCGTCCGGACGCAGCGTCTGCTTTATCGGCGATGGCATCAACGACGCAGTGGCGCTGCGCACCGCCGATGTCGCCGTTTCCCTGAAAGGCGCGGCCAGCATTGCCGAAAGTGCGGCCTCCATCCTGTTGCTGGACGGCGGCCTGGGCAATTTGCCCGGCCTGTTCAGTCTGGCGCAGAGCAACGAGCGCACCACCAAACGCTCCACCGCCATTACGACAGTGGCTGGGGTCGGCTCAATGGCGGGCGTATTCCTGCTGGGTATGGGGGCAGGCCGGCGATGGCGCTGAATGTGTTGGTCATTGGCGGCTGTATGTTGAACGCCACCTCACCCTTGTTGAAAAATTTACTGCGCAGTGGCAAATCCTGCCGCCGCCGGGCATGGCTGACGCGCGGCCTGGGAAGCAACCGCCTGTCCTGCGGCATTATCCCCGCCGCCAGGCGTTAGCCTTGGCCTGCCCGCAACAACCTGAAGTCCTGTTCAAGGAGTGCGCCTGATGTCTGAGTGGAAAACTGTGGGTTGTGAAGTTGACGGCGGNCCCGCCCACCGCGCCGCCATCGGCTTGATCGCCCTGGCCAGCGACACGGTTTCCGAACCGGAGGCACGCGCCTTCCTGCCTACCGAAGGCGTTGGCCTGTATGTCAGCCGGGTTCCCATGTCGGATGTGGCCACCGTCGAATCGTTGGGGCAGATGCAGGGCAACCTGCAAACCGCCGCCGCCTTGCTGGTGCCAGATGACCACTTGGATGTGGTGGCTTATGGCTGCACCGCCGGGGCGACCCTGATCGGTTCGGACGCCATCGCCCGCATGGTCAACGCCGCCCGCCGCGAACCTGTCGCCTATACCGACCCGATCCTGGCGGGCGTGGCCGCCTTGCGGGCGTTGGATTGCCGCCGGATTGCGCTGCTGACGCCGTATGCGGATGCGGTGGGCGATGTCGTCGCCAACCATTTCACCGCCAATGGTTTCGACATTGTTGCCAAGGCCAGTTTCAAGAAACTGGGTGACCCGGATATTGCGCGGGTGGCGCCGCAGTCGATTTACCGGGAAGCGCTGGCGCTGGGCAATGATGGGCAAGTGGACGGCGTGTTTATTTCCTGTACGGCCTTGCGGGTCTCCGGGGTGATTGAAGCCATTGAGCGCGACCTCGGCAAACCGGCCGCCAGCAGTAACCAGGCGCTGGCGTGGCAATGCCTGCGGCTTGCCGGATACAACGATGCCCTGGCTGGCAGAGGCCGCCTGTTCAGGCTCTAAGGCAGCCCCTTAGATTTTTGTCCCTAGTTGAGAGGCATACACCATGACCAATCTTATCCACCCCGTGCGTGAATCCTACGCCCACAACAGCCGTTTGTATGACTACATGGCAAAACAGGCGGACTTGAAACAGATTGTTGAATTCCTGACCTGGGATGCGGAACAACCAGCTTTCTACGTTTACTTGCGCCATTGGCTGGACAAGACGCCAGCGGAAATCCGCCCCGCCTTGCAGGAGCACATCGATGAGGAGGAAGGCGAAGACCATTCCGGCATGTTCAAGCGCATGTTCAGCGGCTTGCAGGAACTCGCCGGAAACCCGCAGGTAGCCATGGATCAGCAGGTGCTGGAACGCCTGAATTACGTGTTCTCCGCCCAATGTGCGCAGGAACAGAACCTTGGCTTCTTCCTTGGCGGCTTCCTGGCCACGGAGTTCATGTCGCAAAAACGCTGCCAGCAATTATGGGACGGCCTGCGCCGCTTGCAAGCCGAGTTCGACGAGGAATACCTGGAACTGCATGCCGAAGCCGACGCCCATCACTGGATTGAAGTGGATGAGAAGCTGATCGAACCGGCTCTGGCCAAGGGGTTCGCCAGCATCGACTCCATCAGGTCGGCATCAACCATCGCCTGCAATCTTCCGCCAACTTCCTGAAATATTATGAAACCAAGTATTTATTCTGAGTTTGTCGAACAAGCCGTTCAGCAATTGCGGGCGGCATTTGACGGCAGTTTGTTGAGCGTGGTGCAGCCGGCAGCTTGGCGCACGGCGGTTTCAGCGAGCGTTTCAGCGATATTGATCTGGCGGTGGTTCTGTCAGCGCCGGTTGCTGACGAGGTTGTGGATACAGCCCGGCAGCAACTGGCTGTCTTGGAACCTCTGGAACTGGCAAAACGTGTGTCGCTGTTCTGGACAGTGCCGGATTTTCCTGGGCCGGATGCGCCCGGTGGATCAGGTTGACCTGCATGACAACGGCCAGGTGTTGTGGGGGCAGGACTTAAGTGGCCTGGCGCTGCGCCCGTCACTGACGGCGATACGCAGCGACATGCAGTTGCATTCCCTACCCTACTGGGCTGACAAGACCCAGCTTTTCAGTTCGCGTTTGCCTGCGGATGAAAGCGAGTTCAAGGAATATGTGCGCTGCCTGCTGTATCCGGCCAGGCTGATTTTCACTTGGCAGAGCGGCCGTCTGGGCGGCAATGACGAAGCCGTTGCCTACCTGGAGCAGATGGTTCCATCTGATGTGCGGCTGGATATGATCCGTGCTGCTTTACGCTGCCGTCACGCTGAACTGGCTGACGCCGAACTGTCCCACTACCGAAGCGCGCTGGTTTCCCAATACCTCGCCACCCTGCAATTGCTCGGCCTGGAAACGGCCGAACCTACCCTTGTCCTGGAGAATGTTGCATGAAAGTACGTTATGTCCACACCAATATTGTCACCAAAGACTGGCAGCGGCTGGCGGCTTTTTACCAGCAGGCGCTGGATTGCGAACGTCTGGAGCCCGGCCTCGACATTGGTGGCAAATGGCTGGCCGACGGAACCGGAGTGCCGGACGCCAAGCTGACCGGCATTCACCTGCGCCTGCCAGGATATGGCACGACCGGCTGACCCTTGAGCTGTTTGAATACGTCGAACAGCCTGCCCGCCCGGAACCACCTGCCGCCAACCGCCCCGGTTACGGGCACATGGCGTTTGAGGTTTCCGACGTGGAAGCCGTGCGCAGCCGTATCCTGGAATGTGGCGGGCAGGATTTGGGCGTACCGGTAGTCCACCCGCTACCAGGACACGGCACCATCACCTTCACCTACATGACCGACCCGGAAGGCAATATCCTCGAATTGCAAAGCTGGGACGGCGTATCACGTTACGGCGCACTGGATTCCTGAAAATCCAAGGAGAGAGGCACATGCTTTATCAGAACATCACCGAAGTCGTCGGCAATACACCCCTGGTGAAATTGCGCAACATTGGCCGTGAATTCGCCTGCAACCTGTACGCAAAATGCGAATTCCTCAACCCTGGCGGCTCGGTCAAGGACAGGATTGCGGTGCGCATGATTGAGGAAGCGGAAAAGGCTGGGCGGATCAAACCCGGTGACATCCTGATCGAGCCGACTTCCGGCAATACGGGCATTGGGCTGGCCATCGCAGGTGCGGTCAAAGGCTACAAGGTGCTGATCACCATGCCGGAAAAAATGAGCCGCGAGAAACAGGTGGTGCTGGAACGGCTGGGTGCCGAAATCGTGCGCACCCCCACCGAAGCCGCCTGGGACTCACCGGAAAGTCATATTGGTGTCGCCAAACGCCTGGAAAAGGAATTGCCCAACGCCCACATCCTCGACCAGTATTGCAACCCACACAACCCGCTGGCGCATTATTACGGCACCGGCCANGAAATCATTGATGACCTGGAAGGTAAGGTGGACATGGTGGTACTGGGTGCAGGTACTGGCGGCACCATCACCGGCGTGNNTCGTCTCAAGGAGCACAACCCGGAATGCATTATTGTCGGTGCAGACCCGGTCGGCTCCATCCTCGCGAATGAAGAGGATGAAGTGGGAACCTACAAGGTGGAAGGCATCGGCTACGATTTCATTCCCAATGTGCTCGACCGTTCACTGATTGACGTGTGGGTAAAGACCGAAGACAAGCCTGCGTTTGCCTTGGCGCGGCGACTGATTGCGGAGGAAGGTTTGCTGTGCGGCGGTTCCTCAGGCTCGGCCATGTATGCGGTGTTCGACCAAGCCAAACAGTTGCCTGCTGGGGCAAATTGCGTCGTGATCCTGCCAGATGGGTTGCGCAACTACATGACCAAATTCCTGGATGATGGCTGGATGCGGGAACACCAGTTCATGTAAACAAGGCGTTGCAGCACCCAAACTTTTGGGTCTGCAACCTCCCCGGCAAGCTGGCGGTTATTGATGCAGGCAATCTTTTTCCGGATCAATTGGACTTGAGGAACGCATTCAAGCCTTTACCGACCAACCCAGAGGCAAAGTCAGAAATATGGTCTGTGTAGGCATATAAAAACCTGCCATATTTCCTGTGTGTGCATATCCCATTGTTGACATCACACAGGTAATCCGTCGTATCAAATAAAGTGACCGTATCGGGAAAGCTGGATTTCACTGCGTTTAACAGCGCACGGTAAGAGGATGACAGCGCCAAATGTTTCTTTAATGGCAGGACACACTCAGGCAATTCCCTAACCAGAAGGTCATTGACAATACCGAAGGTTGTCCTGCGGTTAAGGCAATCTTCTGGGTGCGGCAGCGTGGGGTTGTCCACCACCAATATGACTTTCTTACCGGCCTGCGCAAAAACTTTAACGGTGTTTTCAAGCCCATTGAGCGCTATGGCGTAATTCTTACTGGATGGCAGGTCTTCAATATCCTTGTCATTGGCAAGTGCAAATAACGCCCTGGTCGCAGCCACCAGCACAACCTTTTCAACATCCTTGTTATTGGCGATGGCGGCTATCGCCGGGACGCTAAACTTTTGGTAAACCTTGTATATATCCGCGTTTGAAATCACGGGGAGAGGGGCACCTTCCANGCCTGCGCCGCCAATAAACAGCCAGCGGCCTTTTTCATCTGAAGTCCGGATCAACCCGGGAAACAATGCCGCCGCTTTACTGTCGCCCAATAGCGCAAACCGCGAAGTCCCCCGGCTGTCGGTGACACAATTGCCGACATGCGCATTTAAAAACGCATCATTGCTTCCACAACCGTGGATCATGAAAGCGCCAGCGCCGCCATCTTCGCCTGACTTTATTGAGGCATTGATTTTTACGAGGTNCCTGAAGGCAAGCCCGTCACGCGCGTAAGTGTTGTAACCTGCATAACCAACCATCAGCATCAGCAACGCCAGACCGGCAACCTTGACGTTGCCATGCCCACCAAAGCGGATGCGCTTTTCAACAAGCTGATAGGTAAGCCAGGCAAGCGCCACCGACAGCACCACAGCAGCGGCACGAATATCCCAGGCAGGAACCTCGCTTGTGACAATCCGTGCAAACGACAGTATTGGCCAGTGCCACAAATACAATGGAAAACTGATCAACCCAAACCAGACTGCCACCCTATTGGCGAGAACGGTGCGGTTTACCCAGGCCGCTGNGTATGCTGCAATGACCAAAACGCTGCCCAATACTGGCACCAACGCCCATAGGCCTGGAAAACCCAAACCCTTATGGATATGCCAAAAGCCGTAAAGCAGCAGGCCAAAACCCGATAAGGCAAACAGGTTCGCCAACGTATCGCCACCCGCATCCTGCCTGTTCCTATCAATGGCCGATGCCAACCAACCATTGGCCTTGTGCTTTAGCCTTGCGTAAGCTTCCCTTTTATGCAGCAGTTCCCATGCCAATACACTTCCGCCCAGCAACTCCCAAAAACGGGTTTGCGGCGAATAGAACGCTGCCGTGATGTCCTGTTTGACGTCCCGAAGATTCCAATAAANAGAAACGGCGGCAACCACTAACGTCACGGCCAACAAACCCAGCTTGCGCTTCCATGCCAGCCAAAGCAGCAAAGGCCAAACCAGGTAGAATTGCTCCTCGATGCCCAAGCTCCACAAATGCAACAAGGGTTTTGTTTCTGCTGAATTGTCAAAATAACTTACTTCATGCCACAGCACAAAGTTGGACACAAAACCTGCGCCCGCCGCAATGTGTTTGCCTAATTGTTTGTATTCATCCGCGAATAAGGCCCNCCACCCAAAACTATAGGTGGCGGCCAAAACCAGGATAAGCGCCGGGAAAATGCGTTTGATCCGGCGTGCGTAGAACGCCGTAAAACTGAATGAACCTTGCTCCAGGTTTTCAAAGATGATCGTTGAAATCAGGAAACCGGAAATGACAAAGAAAACATCAACACCGATGAAGCCTCCCCGCATCCAACCGGGAAACGCGTGGAAGGCCACTACGGAAAGCACCGCAATGGCTCTCAAACCATCAATATCAGGACGGTATTTGGGATGAGACAGATGGGTGTGATTGGCCATCACTGCCTAACCCGCAAACCCTCATTCCCACTCAATCGTGGCGGGCGGTTTCCCGGAAATGTCGTAAACAACCCGTGAAATGCCTTTGATCTCATTGATGACCCGGCGGGAAACCAGATCCAGGAAATCATACGGCAAATGCGCCCAACGCGCGGTCATGAAATCGATGGTTTCCACCGCCCGCAACGCCACCACATAATCGTAGCGGCGGCCATCGCCAGTGACGCCTACGGACTTCACCGGCAGGAATACGGCAAACGCCTGCGAGGTCTTGTCGTACAGGTCATGTCGGCGCAATTCCTCGATGAAAATATGATCCGCCAGCCGCAACAGGTCGGCATATTCCTTTTTCACTTCACCGAGAATGCGCACGCCCAGACCCGAGCCTGGGAACGGGTGCCGGTAAACCATCTCCGGCGGCAGGCCAAGCTCCACGCCCATTACGCGCACTTCGTCCTTGAACAGCTCACGCAACGGCTCCACCAGCCCCAGCTTCATGTTCTCGGGCAAGCCGCCGACGTTATGGTGCGACTTGATCAAATGCGCCTTGCCGGTCTTGGCACCTGCGGATTCGATCACATCCGGGTAGATCGTGCCCTGAGCCAGCCATCTGGCAGCCGTCAGCTTGGCGGACTCCTCATCAAAGATGTCAATGAACAGGCCACCGATGATCTTGCGTTNTTTCTCCGGATCAGTGACGCCTTCCAGCGCGGCGAGGAAACGCGCCTCCGCATCCACGCGAATGACGCGCACGCCCATATGTTCGGCGAACATCGCCATCACCTGGTCACCTTCACGGTAGCGCAACAGGCCAGTGTCGACGAATACGCAGGTCAACTGGTCGCCGATGGCCTTGTGCAGCAGCGCTGCCACCACGGAAGAATCCACGCCGCCGGACAAGCCGAGGATGACTGCATCGTCGCCCACTTTTTCCCGCACGGAGCGGATGCTGTCTTCGATAATATTGGCGGTTGTCCACAGGCCTTCACAACCGCAGATGTCGCGCACGAAACGTTGCAGGATGCGTTTGCCTTGCTTGGTATGGGTCACTTCCGGGTGGAACTGCAACGCATAGAAACGGCGGGATTCATCCGCCATCCCGGCGATTGGCGCGGAATCGGTGCTGGCCATCAGGGCAAAGCCTGTCGGCATGACCGTGACCTTGTCGCCGTGTGACATCCACACGTCCAGCAGCCCGAAACCTTCCGGCGACACATGGTCTTCGATTTCCTTCAGCAAGGCCGTGTGGCCACGGGCGCGGACTTGCGCATAGCCAAACTCGCTGTGGCTGGAGGATTCCACTTCCCCACCCAGTTGCACCGCCATGGTCTGCATGCCGTAGCAAATGCCCAGCAACGGCAGCCCCAGGGCAAACACGGATTCCGGCGCGCGTGGCGGGTCAACATCGGTCACCGACTCAGNAGTACCGGACAGGATGATGCCTTTGGCACCGAAAGCGGCAATGGCCTCCGCCTCCACGTCCCACGGATAAATCTCGCAGTACACGCCGACTTCGCGCACCCGGCGGGCGATCAACTGGGTGTACTGGGAGCCGAAATCGAGGATCAGGATACGGTCAGCATGGATATTCTGGGTCATTCCGTTACACCCGGTAGTTCGGTGATTCTTTGGTGATGGTCACGTCATGCACGTGGGATTCGCGCATACCGGCGCTGGAGATGCGCACGAACTGCGGCTTGGTGCGCATTTCGTTCAGATCCTTGCAGCCGACATAACCCATGCTGGAACGCAAGCCCCNCATCATCTGATGGATGATCGGAGCCAGCGNGCCTTTGTATGGCACCCGGCCTTCAATGCCTTCCGGCACCAGCTTGTCGGCGGCGTTTTCAGAGCCGTCCTGGAAATAGCGGTCGCTGGAGCCTTTCGCCATCGCCCCCAACGAACCCATGCCGCGATAGGATTTATAGGAACGCCCCTGGAACAGCTCCACTTCGCCCGGCGCTTCTTCCGTACCGGCGAACATGCCGCCCAGCATCACGGAATGCGCACCCGCCGCAATCGCCTTGGCGATGTCACCGGAATAGCGGATGCCGCCATCGGCAATCAGCGGCACACCCATGCCTTCCAACGCTTTCGCCACATTCATGACGGCGGAAATCTGCGGGACGCCGACCCCGGCCACAATCCGGGTGGTGCAGATGGAGCCAGAGTAGATGCCGACCTTGACAGCGTCCGCGCCCGCCTTGACCAAATCCAGCGCCGCTTCACCCGTGGCGATATTGCCGCCGATCACCTGCACCTGCGGGAAGTTGTCCTTGACCCACTTGACGCGATCCAGCACGCCTTGCGAATGGCCATGCGCCGTATCGACCACAACCACGTCCACTCCGGCTTCCACCAGCGCGCCTACCCGCTCTTCGGTGCCGTAGCCGACCCCGACCGCCGCGCCGACGCGCAACCGGCCATGCTCGTCCTTACAGGCACTGGGGAAATCGGTGGATTNTTGGATGTCCTTGACCGTGATCAGGCCGCGCAACTGGAATTTGTTGTTGATGACCAATATTTTTTCAATGCGGTGCTTGTGCAGCAGCGAAAGGATTTCCGCCTTCTCAGCACCCTCTTCCACCGTCACCAGCCGCTCTTTGGGCGTCATGACGGCGCTGACCGGCTCATCCATCCGGGTTTCAAAGCGCAGGTCACGACCCGTCACAATGCCCACTAGGCTTTCACCCTCCACCACCGGCACACCGGAAATATTGTTGGCGCGGGTCANGGTAAGCACTTCGCGCACGGTTGTCGTCGGCATCACTGTAAACGGGTCTTTGATGATGCCGCTCTCGTATTTTTTCACCATCCGCACCTGATCGGCCTGTGCCTGGATGCTCATGTTCTTGTGGATGACACCCATGCCGCCTTCCTGCGCCAACGCAATCGCCAGACGGGCTTCCGTCACTGTGTCCATAGCCGCCGACAGCAGCGGAATGTTCAGGCTGATTTCACGGGTCAGGCGGGTCTGCAGATTGGCGTCAGCGGGCAAGACAATGGAATGCGCGGGTGCCAAAAGAACGTCATCGAAAGTAAGGGCTTCCTGGAGGATACGCATGGGGCTTATGTCCATCTGTGAGAAATAAGCGGTTCATTATAAGGTTTGACCTTAAGCCGGTAAACTGTTATCAATACGCCCCAGAGTAATTCAAAAATTTTGATTTAACTCATTGATATACGTTCTAGGAGAGGAGGAAATCACTGATGAAATTGAAAGCGTTGTTCATTGCACTGACATTATCTGTCGCCACTTCCGCGTTTGCTGCCAACGATAAAAAAGCTGATGAAGCGAAACCAGCCGAAGCAAAAGCAACCGACAGCAAACCCGCCGAGACTAAAAAGAAGAAGACAAAGTCGCCCTTAAAGACGGCGTTTCCGCTGAAATCAAATCCGCCTACGAAGCCGCCGACAAAGAAAATTCGGCCAGCAAGAAAGCGGGTTTCGAATGGTTCATGGACGACAAAACCATGTCCCAGATTTTGGAAGATGGCATTAAGGCCGCCAATGACGGCAAAGATGAAGACGCCATGAAAATCTTCAAGAAAGTTGAAGCCGCTGGCAAGGCCGGGCAGGAACAGGCGAAAACAGCCAAAACCGCCGCCCCGCACTTCTAGGCCACCACTGTGTTTTAGGAAGCCGGGCAATGTCCCGGCTTTTTGTTATGTTTCCCCCATGCAAGCAGAACGAACCATCCTCAGCGTCTCCCAACTCAACCACGAAGTCGGCCAGCTCCTGGCGCAGGGCGTCCCGACCCTCTGGGTGGAAGGCGAAATTTCCAATTTTGTGCGTGCGGCTTCCGGCCACCTGTACTTCAGCCTGAAAGACGCGGGCGCGCAGGTGCGTTGCGCCATGTTCCGCAACCGCGCCATGCACCTAAAAACCAACCCACGCAATGGCCTGAAAGTGCTGGCGCGCGGCAAGGCAGGCCTGTACGAACCACGCGGTGAATACCAATTCATCCTCGAACACCTGGAAGATGCGGGTGAAGGCGCATTGCAGCGCCAGTTCGAGGAACTCAAACGCACGTTGCAGGCGCAGGGGCTGTTCGCCCCGGAACATAAACGCGCCTTGCCCGCCTTTCCGCGCTGCATCGGGGTGGTCACTTCCCCGACTGGGGCGGCCATCCGCGACATCCTCAACGTGCTGAAACGGCGCTGCCCACAGGTTCCCGTGCTGGTGTACCCAGTGCTGGTGCANGGGGAAGGCTCGAAGGAACAGATCATCAGCGCCATCCGCCAGGCTGATGATGGGCAACGTTGCGACGTGCTGATACTGGCGCGTGGCGGCGGCTCCATTGAAGATTTGTGGTCATTCAATGAGGAAAGCGTCGCACAGGCCATTTACGCCTGCCAGACGCCAATAATCTGCGGTGTGGGGCATGAAATCGACTTCACCATCGCCGATTTCGTCGCCGATGTCCGCGCACCGACCCCATCCGCCGCCGCCGAACTGGTCAGCCCCGACATGCCAGCCCTGCAAACCCATGTGCAGCGCCTGTTCCAGCAATTGCAGCGCAACCAATCGCGCCGCCTACGGCTGGCAGATGACGCTTACCGCCGCCTGCGGCAACGGCTNGGGAACCAGCGCCCCACCCAACGCCTGCAACAGAAAGCCCAGCGCCGNGACGAGCTGGACATGCGCCTGCGCGCCGCCCATGCCCGTCGCCTGCAACAACAGCGGGAACGGCTGGCAAGCCTGCATTCCCGCCTGCACAGCCAGCCCCCGATGCGGCGGATTCGCCAGCAGCAGGAACAGCTCGCCCGCCTCCGCCAAAGCCTGGCGTTGCGCATCCGGCAACAACTGGATCAGGCGCAACCGTTTGCACCTGCAAGCCGGGCAATTGCAGGCGTTCAGCCCGCTAGCGACGTTGGGGCGCGGTTACGGCATTGTGCGCGACGCACAAACCCACCAAATTGTACGCAGCGCTTCCACCCTCAGGCTGGGGCAAACCGTCAGCATTGAATTGCAGGATGGCGGCTTCGACAGCGTGGTCGCCAGCATCAGATAAGCTGTCCCCAATCCGCCTGCTGGCGTCGCCAGAATTGCCAAGGCGGCACCGGCTGGCAATGAAAAATGCGCCCGTCACACGCGCTCAGGCTAACGCTGAACCGGCCACCCATTGCGCCCGCCAGCGCTGGCGCAAACCAGTTTTCTTCCAGGGCGTCCAGCGCCTGCCGCCAAGATTGCAAGCCATCAACCGCTGCAGGAACAAGCAAATCCTCCAACACAATCCGGCAATCGCCGGAACCCAGCGCACAATCCATCAACCGGCTGGCCGCTTGCGGACGGCTGCGGGTTGCCACCGCCAAGATTTGCGCCGCTGCGGACTGGCCGACAACCTCCCCTGGCCATCTGCTGGCGGTGGNAGGCAAGGCAGCGGGATTGGCCGCACCCCATAACCACAGGGCGTTCACCGCCGGGACACCGCCGGTATGCAGCAACATCTGGATTTCATTCAGCAGGCGATGCCAGTAGCGTTTGTCCCCTTGCGGCAGCAACGGAAAAATGCCCTGCCCCAACGCCTGGGAAAGGGGCGTTGTGCGCAGCCCCGCCTCCCCTGCCCGCTCGCCCAGCAAATACCAGCGTTGCGGATGTGTTGCGGCCAGTCTCAGGCCGTCATCCTCCAGATGCGGGTTGAGCAAGGCCAGCAATGTTTCCATTTCCTGCCCGGTCAACGGTGGCAATTCAGGGCGCAACAACACCTGGTCGATGCCGCTTTGTAGCCATACCGGGTCGGCGCACAGCAGCGGCTGTTCCGGCGGCGTCCCGAAGTCCAGCCAATAACGGTAATAGGCGAAGGGCATTTCACCAGCAACGGGGAATCCGCTGTGCTGGAACAAGGTGTTTTCCAGCCCAATGACGGGCAGGGATTCCATCCTTGCGTTGGCGCACAAGCGCAACAAATGCCCCGCTTCGGGTTGAAAGGCAAAGTCCTTGCGCCACAGCTTCAGCGGCTGGAACAGGCCGGGAATGAAAAAACAAACATGGGGCTTGGCAGACATGTCACTCACAAACCTTTGCCGCCAACCAGGAATGGACGCTTGCCTCCACCTGCGCAAATTCCGCAGACAGCGCCTGCTGCGCCTCCTCAGCGCTCAGGACGCTATCGCCATCCTTGATCTGGCGCAACAACGCCTCCAGTTTGGCGGAGCCGAACAGCCGCACCGAACTGATCGCCTTGTGGGCATGGCGCGCCGCCGTTTCCCAGTCCCCGGCTTGCAGCGCATCACGCAACTGCCGCTCTTTCCCGGCAATGTATGGCAAGGAAAACTCAACAATCTCAATGGTTTTTCGCGGCCTAACCGCCCTGCAATTTCATCCAGCACTGTAAACACCTGAGGCATCATCTGTTCCCCTGCCCTTAATGCCGCCGTTGGGACGCCGGAAGGACGCTGCTTTCTTCGTCTGGAATATGCAGGTAATACCCCTTGCCCCTGATGGTGCGGATATACACCGGTTTGGCGGGATTTTTTCAATCTTGTTCCTGATCCGGCTGATATGCGTGTCAATTGAGCGGTTGAGTGGGTTGTAAGGTATCCCCATCAGCTGTTCTATCAGCTCTTCACGGCTTAACGGCAGACCCGCGTTCAGGTAAAACATTTGCAGCAACCGGCATTCCAGAGTAGTCAACAAGGATTCGCGCCCATCCCCAGTCGTGACTGTCTGGTTGACTTTGTCCAGGGTCAAACACCCCATCTGGATCAGCTTGTCCCGCGAATTGTCGCTGGAAGAACTGAGCAGGTTCTTGATCCTCAGCAGCAATTCCCGGTCATGGAACGGCTTGACCAGATAATCTTGGGCACCGCACTCAAGCCCTTGCAAGCGTTCATGCGGCTGCACTTTGCCGACGTGATAATGACCGGAATGGTTGGATAGTAACTGACCAGCCATTTCAACCAATACATGCCATCCTTTCCAGGCAGCATGAGATCCAGGATGACCAGCCGGGGGAATGGTGCTCCATCATCTTCGGAATCCCCTCGCCTTCCAACAGCGTAATGACGCTATACCCCTCCTGCTGCAAACTTTCTTGCAGGAAACGGCATAACACCTCATCATCTTCGATCAGCAGCAACTGCTTTCCCACGGGTTCCCTCAACATAGTAAATTCCATTGTTCATATTGGTTCTGGTGGAGAAAAAATAGTGTAGTCGATTGCCTACCTGTACGAAAAACAAGAGTTTTTATTGGGAAAAATTATCCGGTCGCGGTTTTCCTGCTCCAATGGCGGACTGCCGCCTCCAAGTGCTCGACCTCAAAGGGTTTGGTCAGGTAATCATCCATCCCCGCCTGCAAGCAACGCTCCCTCTCGCCAGCGATGGCATGCGCGGTCAAGGCGATGACAGGCAACCCCTGAAGGTGCCGGTCAGCGCGGATCAGCCGGGTGGTAGCATAGCCATCCAACCCCGGCATGCCAACATCCATGAACACAANGTCGAAGTGCCGCTCCCGCAGCAAGCGCAACGCCTGTTCACCGCTGTCGGCCACTTCAACCTTGACGCCCAGTGAGCGGATCAGCTCACCGCCAAAGAAACGGTTCATTTCATCATCATCCACCAGCAATGTGTGCAGGCCGTTCCGCTGGGGCGATGGCGGGGCGGCAAGCGCCTCCACTGGCACGCCTGGTGCATCCTGTAACGGGAACCCCAATGCAAAGTAAAAGCAGCTTCCCTGCCGGAAACGGCTTTCCACCTGCAACTCCCCCATGCGCTGCACCAGCTTGTAGCTGATGGCCAAGCCCAGCCCGGAACCGCCATATTGCCGCGCAGTGCTGCTGTCAACCTGTGAAAAGGGCTGGAATAGCTTTTGCTGGTCTTTTGCACTGATGCCAATGCCCGTGTCACGGACTTCAAACAGCAGCCGCACCTCTGTCTCGCTGACCTCCAGAGGGCTGACAGTCAGGCTGACGACACCAGCGGGCGTAAACTTGATGGCGTTGTTGAGCAGGTTCAGCAGCACTTGCCGCAGGCGGGTAGGGTCGCCCGTCAACCGTTTTTCAAGGGANNTGGAACTGATTGCTGATGTCCAGCTTCAACTGCTTGCCATGCGCCTGCCCCACCAGCAACTGCTNNCGGCTTGGTGCAGGACATCCGCCAGCCGGAAGGGGATGCTTTCCATCCGCAGCAGGCTGCTGTCCAGCCGCGCCAGATCCAGGATGTCATTGATCAGCGCCAGCATGTGTTGTGCCGAGGTGTTCAGGCGGGTCACATATTCGCCCTGCGTTCCGGACAGCTGCGTCAGTTTCAGCAAACGGCCAGCATTCACCACCGCACTCATCGGTGTGCGCAGTTCGTGGCTCATGGTGGTGAGGAATTCATCCTTGGCTTGGTTGGCGACTGCGATGCGCTCGGCTTGTTCGCTTTTTATCCGTACCTGTTCGGCCTGGGTCAGCGACAGCATCACCAGCGCCACCAGCAGGATGAAATACATGCTATCCGTCAGCAGCGGCACATCACCGATTAGCCCCGCCCNCCGCAACAAGGTTGGGATAAAGCCCAGCAACACCAGCAGCACGCCCGCCCGCAGCATAAAGGGAAACCGGAACCCCTGCTGGTAGCGGATAATCACAGCCACCGCAAACAAAGGCATCGCCAGCAACGCCAGCACCCCAGTGAAGGCCGTGCCGTATCCCAGCCGCCATTGCGTTGGGATCAGCAACAAGCTCACCCAGAACACCAGTCGGGACAAACGGTACAAGCGCGGCAAATGGCGGCGTGTTTCCATCCAGTTATTGGCCAGGCTAATACCGGCGGCAATCGCTATCAGGCCAAAAGCGTCGCCGGGTGCCGCCAGATATTGAGGGACAAAGCCGAAGTAATGCCAAATGCCAGAATGGCTGCCCATTTCCAGCACAAACCCGAGGATAAAAACCGACAGAGTAGAAAACTCCGNGTCACGCAAGTAAAAGAAATACAGCAGATTGTAGAACGCCAGCGTCAGCAGACCGCCGATGACAAAGCTGTACACGGGATACGTGAGCATGACCTCAGCCAGCATCTGCCGGGGCGAATACAGGCTGGGTTTGATCACCAGCGGTGCCTGCCGGTCTTGCACCCGGAAATACAGCCGCGACTCGGTGTTCGGGGGCAATAACAGCCGGTATTGGCTGAAACGGGAATACGCCATCTGTTGCTGCGGCGTGAATGTTCCCGCATCCCCACCAACTGCGCCCAAGTACACCTGCACCTGCCGGGAAAGGGAACCGGGTATCCTGAAATACCAGTCCTTTTTGGCTGACAGGTTGTGTATGTCCACCCGCAACCAGTAAGCGGAACGCGTCAGGAACAAGTCCAACCCGCCAGCGCCAGGCTCAACCGGGAAAAACTGCTTCCCGGCGGCCAGAATATCCGACAAGGCCAGGTTTCCGCCGGGATCTTCCAGCATGACGGCATGATCCAGCAGCAACAGTGATTCATGCTGCTCCGCCAGCGCATCGGTCAGGGTCAGCTCCGGCGGCTCGGCAAAACCCGCCAGCGGTAGCCACAACAGCAGCAACAGACAATATTCAGCATAGCGGGTCATACCATCCACATCCTGTCAGGAAGCCATGGCGGTTCTTGCCGACAAGTTCTTTTGCAACGTCACCTTTAACACCTCGCACTGAAAAGGTTTGGCCAGATAATCGTTCATGCCAGCCGCCAAGCAACGCTCCCTCTCGCCTGCGACCGCATGGGCGGTCAGGGCGATCACGGGCACNNCCCGGCAACATGGGCTGGCGCGAATCCGGCGAGCCGTGGCGTAACCGTCCATGCCCGGCATGCTGACATCCATCAACACCAGGTCGAACGTTTGTTTCTGCATGGATTGCAGCGCCTGCTCACCGCCGCCTTCCAGGGTGACGGCGACACCCAGCGATTCCAGCAACTTGCCGCCGAAAAAGCGGTTCATTTCATCATCATCCACTAGCAGGACACGCAAGCCGGACAAGGATGGTGNGCCGGGGGCTCCCGCGTCAACTACTGGCTCAAGGTTGGGGGCTGNTAATGGAAACGCCAAGGTGAAAAAGAAACGGCTGCCACGCTCCGGCGCGCTCTCCACCTGCAACTCCCCGCCCATGCGCCGGACCAGCTTTTGGCTGATCGCCAGCCCCAAGCCGGAACCGCCATATTGGCGCGCGGTGCTGTTCTCCGCTTGCGCAAACGGTTGGAACAGCTGCTGCTGTTGCGCCACCGACATGCCAACACCGGTGTCGCGCACCTCAAACAGCAGGACGACGTCATCCGCCGACATAACCTGCGGCGTAACCGTCAAACAAACCTCGCCCTGTTGGGTAAACTTGATGGCGTTGTTCAGCAGGTTTAGCAGGATTTGCCGTAACCGGCCAGGGTCGCCCAGCAATTGTTTGTTCAAGGG
Source organism: Candidatus Thiothrix singaporensis (assembly GCA_013693955.1). GTDB lineage: Bacteria > Pseudomonadota > Gammaproteobacteria > Thiotrichales > Thiotrichaceae > Thiothrix > Thiothrix singaporensis. Next base: position 1,470,703 of record CP059265.1, read on the forward strand.
GTGGAATGGGTTGTTGAATACCAGCTTCAGCTGCTTGCTGCGCGCTTGTTCCCCCAGCAGTTGCTCAATCTGTGACAGGACATTGCCCAATTGGAATGGCCTGCTGTCAATCTGCAACAGGCTGCTGTCCAGCCGCGCCAAATCCAGGATGTCGTTGATCAAGGCTAACATATGGCGGGAAGAAATATTCAAACGCGCCACATACTCCTGTTGCAACCCAGACAGCGTGGTCAGCTTCAGCAACTGGCCAGCATTGACCACCGCCGTCATCGGCGTGCGCAACTCATGGCTCATGGTGGTGAGGAATTCATCCTTGGCCTGATTGGCAGCGGCAATCCGTTTGGCCTGTTCCTGCCGCTGGCGCAGTTGTTCAGCCTGGACAAGCGACAGCAACATGAGCGNCCAGCGACAGGCTATGAGCGGCCATTCCGCCAATTCCATCGACTCGGCGACCAGCCCCAGCGTGCGCAACAAGGCAGGCAATAGGCTCAACAGGAATACCGTGCCTGCCAACATCAGGCCGCGCGGCAAACGCACCCCACGCCATAGGCACAACACCAAGGTGATGCCTCCCAGCAGCAGCAACACAAACGCCCACACGCCCAGCAGCACCAAGGTATAGGGCAGTAATGGCGACGCCACCGCCAAGCCAATACTCAGCCAGAAAGCCCGCCGCCACCAGACATCCAGGCTTGGCAGGCTGACGGGGGTCATCAACCATTGCCTGGTCAGGCTGGCACCGCTGGCACTACAGACAAAACCGGCGAGGGTTCCTGTTGCGGTGAGATGGTTGCGCGCCCAAGCGAACGCCTGCCACAAACCCAGATGGCTGCCCATTTCCAGGGCGAACGCCACTGACAACACCGCCAGCGCCAAAAAGCCCTGGTCACGCAAGTGCAGGAAATACAGGAAATTGTAGAGCGCCAACACCAGCAGGCTGCCAAGAATGAAGCTGGGGGCGGGATAATATTGCATCGTCCAAGCCGCCAAGCTGGAGGCGGTGAAAAGCTCCGGGGCAATCACCAGCGGCGTATGCGTATCCTGCACACGAAAATAGAGGGTGTGCGCAGACCCCAACGGCAACGGCAGGTGGAACTGGAAAATACGGGCATGCGGCAACGGCTCCAGCTCCACGAAACCCGCGTTATCGTGGGCAGCACCCAAATACAAGTGGACGGAACGGTTCAGTGAACCCCATTGCATGAAATACCAATCCGTTTCCTGCGAGCCATTCTGTAAGTTGACCCGGAACCAGTAAGCGGAACGGGTGAAACCCGCTTCCCAGTGCCGCGCCGTCGTCGCCAGCGGCTGGAAACTGGCGGCACGTTCCAACACGTCCTGCAAGGTCAAACCACCGGACGGGTCAGCCAAAACTTCGAGGGCAGGGTTCAAATCCAAATGGTCTCCTCTATCCGTCAGCTCAAGCACCGACGCGTTTGCAGTAGAAATTTTAAGCAACAAATCGACGATGAGCAAACAATACAGGCAGGAACGGATGAACATTTTAATGTCTCATGGCGCTCTTTTGGATTTCCAGGGACAGGCAAAAGCCGCTACACTCGGCTCAACCCGTTATATGGATAGTGTAGAAGGAAAAAGTACATGAGGGAGCCTTTTCTGGTTCAAGGACTAGCCAGCCTGTTTTTATTGCCATATTTTTCCACCGCCTGCGCAGAAACCGACCCGCGCTTAGACCTGAAACCCACGGGCGTCAGCGTGGAGTGGTATCAGCACAAACTGGATTTGAACGTAACCGATGTCAAAACCAACCTGCCGGGCATCACCAGCGCCATGGTGGACTCCGTCAAAGGGCAGCTCAACACGACGGATGATGTCAAGCTCGCCAATGTCCGGCTGGACTACCAGTTACGCCCGTATCTGAATGTCTATGGCTCCATTGGCAAGATCACGGATGACACCCAGGTCGATTTCTCCAAGTTGGGGCTTGGCGTTTCCGACCTGACCGTCGACAGCAAGGGAAACGCCTACACCGTTGGCGCAATATTGGTCGGGAAATATGACCGGCTATTACCATCCCTGCAACTGATGCATAGCCGCATTGACTTGGAAGGTGACGGTGATGATGTCCGGTAAACGCCTTAATACCGGCGGTAGGTGTGCAGACTGGCTATGGCGTGTTCAATGCAAGCCTTGTGTATCAGGCAGTTAAGGCGACCTACTCCGGCACGGTCAGCGCGCCTTTCATTGGGGAGGTTCCTGTGACCGTCGACACCGAAAACAAGGATGATCTCCAAGTCATGGCGGGGTGGTATGGGCAGCTAGGCAAAGACTTGTACCTGAACACCAATGTTGGCCTGAATGGCCAGAGACAGTTCCAGTTGCAGCTTAACAAGCGGTTTTGAGGCTGGATGCCGCTTGCTTCAAGGCTCCTGAAACGCTCCTGAAACCTTTTGGCCATCACAGGTGGCACCTATTCACTGCTGCCCGCCATTTGGTTTAGCCTGTTTGCATCCAGGATACGGATGGNCTGGTGCATTTCCTCCACCACTTCTTCCCGCTTCCAGTGGGCAAACAGGCGGCTAATGGTTTCAATGGTCAGCCCTAGCAACTGGGCGATTTCGAGACGGGAAAGCACCAGCGGCGTCCATTTGCCAGCGGGCGCATCTTCACACCAAGACAGCAGGAAACCGGCCAGGCGCTCGGCTGAACGTTTNNGGCCAAGCTCCAGCAAGCGTTCGTCGGCATGCTGCAATGCTTTGATGCAACGCACCATAATCAACCGCTCCACTTCGGAACGCTGCTCGCCCAACAAACGCAGGCGCTCGACCGGAATGCGGCAGACCGTGGCGTATTTGAGCGGGACGGCGCTGTGGTTGTAGAGAATGTCGACCAGCCCATCGAAACCGAACAACTCACCGGGTTTGACAACACGGATAATTTGATCCTTGCCGTTCAAAGTGGTCTTGAACAACTTAACGTAGCCATCACGCACGATATAGAAATGTTGTGCGCTGGAACCCGCCCGATAGATGGTTTCAGCTGCTGAATAATTCAATGATTCACTGCCAACCGCTTTAAGTGCCTCACGGGATTGCTCCCCTACCCCGGCAAAAACGGCCAGCTCATTCACCGGGCAATACCTGCCTTGTTCCCCATTTGTCTGTCGTTCCATTGGCAATATCCCTCTGTAACAGCCCTTCATGTTAGGGTTTGCCGATACCACCGCATTGCGAATCCGCAAACAGCCCAGGGTTTTATTGCCTAACCAGACGCCGGTATTTTTCTGAAGATTCAGCCCATGCAGCAAAGCCACTTTTGGGGATAAAAAAGCGGCCTGGTGTTCAAGCAGGCCGCCAACCGGTCTCTCACTTCACGTGAGGCGTCAAACTCGAAAAATCATTTTTCGGCGCGTAAATGTCCGTACACGTCCCTTCCGCCACTTCCGCCGCAAAATTCAAGGTCTCGGACAGCGTCGGATGCGGGTGGATGGTCAGGCCGATGTCATGCGCATCTGCACCCATTTCCAGCGCCAGCACCGCTTCGGCGATCAGTTCGCCTGCATTCCTGCCTGCGATGCCCACGCCTATCAGCTGACCGTTTTCCTTGTCGAACAAGGTCTTGGTCAAGCCATTGCTGGCATCCATCGACAGCGCGCGCCCACTCGCCGCCCACGGAAAGGCGCCTTTCTCATAGGCCACACCTTCCGCCTTGCACTGCTCTTCGGTCTTGCCCATCCAGGCCACTTCGGGGCTGGTGTAGGCGACCGACGGAATGGCTTTGGCGTCAAAATACGACTTGCGCCCGGCAATGACTTCGGCGGCGACCTTGCCTTCATGCGTGGCTTTGTGCGCCAGCATCGGCTGCCCCACGATGTCGCCGATAGCGAAGATATGCGGCACGTTGGTGCGCATTTGCCGGTCGACCGGGATGAAGCCGCGCGCATCCACGAATACGCCCGCCTTGCCCGCGTCAATCAGGCCGCCATTGGGTGAACGCCCAATCGCGACCAGCACGCGGTCAAACGTATCCTGTTCCGGCGCATCCTTGCCTTCAAACGAACATTTCAGCCCCGCCGCCGTCGGTTCAATCGCCGTGACTTTGGTATTGAGGTAGATATTTTCGTACTGTTTTTTGATCTGGTTGTGCAACGGCTTCACGATGTCGCGGTCGGCACCCGGCATCAGGCNCGGTGATAATTCAACCACCGTAATGTTGGAACCGAGCGCATGGTAGACCGTGGCCATTTCCAACCCGATAATGCCGCCGCCGACAACCAGCAGGCGTTTGGGGACTTCCTGCAAGGCCAGCGCATCGGTGGAGTCCATCACGCGCGGGTCGTCCCACGGAACAAACGGCAGTTTGGTCACACGCGAACCGGCGGCGATAATGCAGTGGGCAAATTTTACGGTCTGCTTGCCGCCATCTCCCGCTTCCACTGCGATCGTGTTGGCTGAAGTGAAACGGCCATAACCTTGCACGACCGTCACCTTGCGCTGCTTGGCCAACGCCTTCAAGCCGCCGGTCAGCTTGCTGACCACGCCATCCTTGTGCGCACGGATGGCATCAATGTCGATTTCCGGTTCGCCAAACTTCANCCCGTATTGGGCGAACTCCTTCGCCTCATTGATCACCTCAGCCGTGTGCAGCAAAGCTTTGGACGGGATGCAGCCCACATTCAGGCACACCCCGCCGATATTGGCGTAGCGTTCGATCAGCACCACTTTCTTGCCCAAGTCGGCGGCGCGGAAGGCAGCCGTGTAGCCGCCGCCGGAACCCAGTACCACCACCTCGGTTTCAATATCTGCAGCAGGAATCCCCCATCCCTAACCCTTCCCCCACAAGGGGTGAAGGGGACAGGGAAGAAAACGGTTTCGGAGCTGTTTCTGCCCCTTCCCCCTGCGGGGAAGGCTGGGATGGGGGATATCCCCGCNTTCCGCCATTTCCAGCAGCAAAATCAGCGAACCTTCCGATACCCGGTCACCAACTTTGACTTTGACCTCTTTCACCGTGCCGGACAAAGGGCTGGGAATTTCCATCGTGGCCTTGTCTGACTCAATGGTGATCAGCGATTCTTCCGGCTCGATTTTGAACCCAGGCTCCACCAGCACTTCGATGATTTCCACATCCTTGAAGCTGCCGATGTCGGGGACTTTGACTTCGATGATATTGCTCATACCAGCAGCCTCCGGATGTCACCCAGCATTTTCGCCAAATAGGCGGTGAAGCGCGCACCCTCCGCCCCATCGATCACACGGTGGTCATACGACAGCGACAACGGCAGCATCAGGCGCGGCGCGAATTCCTTGCCATTCCACACCGGCTGCATGTCGGATTTGGAAACACCGAGGATGGCGACTTCCGGCGCATTCACAATCGGGGTGAATTGGGTGCCGCCAATCCCGCCGAGGCTGGAAATGGAGAAGCAGCCGCCCTGCATGTCGGCAGGTTTCAGCTTTTTCTCGCGCGCCTTGACGGATGCATCCTTCAGTTCTTCGGAAAGCTGCATGATGGACTTTTGTCCACATCACGGATCACCGGCACCACCAGGCCATCCGGCGTGTCCACCGCCACACCGACATGGTAGTAATGCTTGCGGATCAGGTTTTCACCCTTCGCATCCAGCGAGGAGTTGAAGCGCGGGTATGCCTTGAGCCCTGCCACCACTGCTTTCATGATGAACACCAACGGCGTGATTTTGATGCCGGATTTGGCGTTTTCCTCATTCAACTGTTTGCGGAAGGCTTCCAGATCGGTGATGTCGGCTTGGTCGAACTGGGTGACATGCGGAATGTGCACCCAGTTGCGGTGCAGGAATTCGCCGGTCAGCTTGTTGATGCGTGATAGTGCAACGGTTTCGGTTTCGCCCCATTGGCTGAAATCGATTTCCGGCATCGGCGCCACACCCAACACATTGCCCGGCAGCGCGCCTTGCCCGGCATGCCCCCAAACTCATGACATCCTTGACATACGCCTTGACGTCTTCCTGGGTGATGCGGCCTTTGCGGCCTGAACCCGTCACCTTGTTGAGGTCAACGCCAAGCTCACGGGCAAACTTGCGCACGGATGGGGTGGCGTAAGCCTTGCTGAAATCGACATCTTTCATGCTGCCCTGCATGGCGGATGTTGGTGAATCGACCGTTTGCGGGCGGAGAGCCGCCTTCGCAGCAGGAGCAGGCGTTGACGCAGGTTCTGCTACGGGGGCGGGGCTGGTGCGGCCACTTCAGGCTTGCCTGCTTGCGCAGCTTCCTCCTCCACATCCATGATCAAGATCAGGCTGCCTTCCGACACCCGGTCGCCCACCTGGATTTTCAGTTCCTTGACCGTACCGGCGGCGGGCGACGGGATTTCCATCGAAGCCTTGTCCGATTCAATCGTGATCAGCGAGCCTTCCACCTTGACGTTGTCGCCGGGGCTGACCAGCACTTCGATGACTTCCACATTGTCGAAGCTGCCGATGTCTGGCACATGTATTTCTTGGATTGCCATGATGCGCCCTCCTTATGCCAGACGTGGGTTGGTTTTTTCAGGGTTGACGCCATACTTTTCCATCGCCTTGACCAGCTCGGCGGCGGGCAGGGATTTTTCATCCACCAGCGCCTTCAGGGCGGCAATCACGATGTAATGGCGGTCAACCTCGAAATGCTTGCGCAGATTGGCGCGGGTGTCGCTGCGCCCGAAACCGTCCGTGCCCAACACGCTGTAAGGCATCGGCAGCCAGGCGCGGATCTGGTCGGCGTACTGGCGGATATAATCGGTGGCGGCAATCGCNNCGCCACGCTGGTTTTTCAGCAATTGGGTGACATAAGGGACTTTGGCGTCTTCCAGCGGATGCAGCATGTTCCAGCGGTCAATGTCGCGGGCTTCGCGCGCCAATTCGTTGAAACTGGTCACGCTCCAGACATTGGCGTCCACACCCCATTCCTTGTCCAGCATCTCGGCGGCGGCGATCACTTCCCGCAGGATGGTGCCGGAACCGAGCAACTGCACTTTCTTGCGCTTTTTGCCTCCGCCGCTGAACAGGTACATGCCCTTGACAATGCCTTCCTCAGCACCGGCGGGCATGGCGGGGTGCGTGTAGTTTTCATTCATCGCGGTGATGTAATAGTACACATCCTCCTGATCCTGATACATGCGCTTCAGGCCGTTCTGGATGATCACCGCCATTTCATAGGAGAACGTCGGGTCGTAGGATACGCAGTTCGGGATCAGCCCCGCCTGGATCATGCCGTGGCCATCCTGATGCTGCAAACCTTCGCCCGCCAGTGTGGTGCGCCCGGCGGTGCCGCCAATCAGGAAGCCGCGCGACCGGCAATCGCCCGCCGCCCAAGCCAGGTCGCCGATCCGCTGGAAACCGAACATGGAGTAGTAAATGTAAAACGGCACCATATTGACGCCATGGGTGCTGTAGGCGGTGGCGGCGGCGATCCACGACGACATGGCACCCGCTTCGGTAATGCCCTCTTCCAGGATCTGGCCGGATTTGTCCTCCTTGTAGAACATGACCTGATCCTTGTCCTGCGGCTCGTACAACTGGCCGACGGAGGAATAAATGCCCATTTGCCGGAACAACCCTTCCATGCCGAAAGTGCGCGCTTCATCCGGCACAATCGGCACCACATGCTTGCCCATGCCCTTGTCGCGTGCCAGCAAGGTCAGCAAGCGCACAAACACCATGGTGGTGGACATTTCACGGTCGCCGGTGCTGTCCAGCAGGGATTGGAAAATGGACAAGTCAGGCACTTTCAGCGGGACAGCATGCGTTTGGCGTTGCGGCAGGAAACCACCCAGCGCCTTGCGGTGCTCCAACATGTATTGGATTTCTTCGCTATCCGGAGCCGGACGGTAGTATTTGGCCGCAGCAGCGTCTTCATCGCTCAACGGGATATTGAAACGGTCTTTGTAGGCGATCATTTCCTCGCCTGACAGTTTCTTTTGTGAATGGGTGCGGTTCTGGCCTTCACCCGCGGAACCCATCCCATACCCCTTGACGGTATGCGCCAGAATGACGGTCGGCTGGCCTTCGTGGTGGATCGCCGCATGGTAGGCGGCATAGACCTTGTGCGGATCGTGGCCACCCCGGTTCAGCCGCCAAATGTCGGCGTCGCTCATTTTGGCGACCATTTCCAACAGTTCCGGGTATTTGCCGAAGAAATGGTCACGGACGAATTTGCCGTCCTTGGATTTGTAGTTCTGGTATTCGCCATCGACGGCTTCCATCATGCGCTGCTTGAGCAGGCCGCCCTTGTCCATGGCGAGGAGCGNGTCCCAATAGGAACCCCACAGCAACTTGATGACGTTCCAGCCTGCGCCACGGAACACCGCCTCCAATTCCTGCACGATCTTGCCATTGCCGCGCACTGNGCCATCCAGGCGTTGCAGGTTGCAGTTCACCACCCAGACCAGATTGTCGAGCTTTTCGCGCCCGGCCAGGGAAATCGCCCCCAGGGTTTCCGGCTCATCCGATTCGCCGTCGCCGACAAACGCCCACACCTTGCGGTTGGCGGTGTCCGCCAGCTTGCGGTATTGCAGGTATTTCATGAAGCNGGCCTGATAGATCGACTTGANTCTACCCAGCCCCATGGATACGGTTGGAAACTGCCAGTAATCCGGCATCAGCCACGGATGCGGGTAGGAGGAAAGCCCACCGCCATCCACTTCCTGGCGGAAGTTGTCCAGCTCTGCCTCTGTCAGACGGCCTTCGAGGAACGAGCGCGCATACATGCCCGGCGCGGCGTGCCCTTGCACATACACCAAGTCACCGCCGTGCTGCGNGGAAGGCGCGTGCCAGAAATGGTTCATGCCGATGTCGTAAAGGGTTGCGGCGGAAGCGAAAGTGGCGATATGGCCGCCCAGTTCTGCGCTTTTGCGGTTGGCGCGCACCACCATGGCGGCGGCGTTCCAACGGATGTAGGAGCGCAGGCGCGATTCAATGGTGCGGTTGCCGGGCGTGTGCTGCTCCAGATGCGGCGGGATCGTATTGATGTAGGCGGTGTTGGCGGAATATGGCAGGTTGGCGCCATTTTGCCGCGCGGCGGCGATCAGCTTTTCCAACAGGAAGTGGGCGCGGTCTACGCCTTCCTGTTCAATGACGGCTTCGAGCGAGTCTATCCATTCCTGCGTTTCCTGAAAATCAATATCTTGCAGTTGGCTATTCATTTCCAATCCTCATGTTTCCTGCGGTGCGACCGGCGTTGATCATCATATTTTAGTCACCGGATCGGCCAACACTACCATATCACTACCCATTTTGGAACAAAATGCAATAACGGATTTTATTTGTTTACTTTTCATGTTGTTATTTGCAGTAAATATTTTCCAAAAGATTTCTGTCCATTTGTTATCAGTTCCGTTAAGCTCTTGCCATGACCGATGATATAGAAATAATCCCTATAGGCGGACGCTTCCGCGGGTTCCTCCCCGTGGTGGTGGACGTGGAAACCGGTGGCTTTGATTGCCGCAAGGATGCATTGCTGGAACTGGCGGCGGTAGTGCTGCGCATTGACGAAAAAGGCGAGCTGTCCCGCCATCGCACCTACAACTGGCACATCGAACCGTTCCCCAACGCCAATATGGATCCGAAATCGCTGGAAGTGAACGGCATCAAGCCCTTCAGCCCGCTGCGCATGGCGGTGCCGGAAGAACGGGCGATGGAGGAGTTTTTCAAGGTCATCCGCAAGGAAGTGAAGGTCAACCGCTGCAACCGGGCAATCCTGGTGGGGCACAATGCGCCGTTTGACCTGAATTTCATCCACGCTGCGTCAGACCGCATCAAGACCAAACGCAATCCGTTCCATCCGTTCAGCACCCTGGACACCGTGACGCTGGGCGCCGTGGTTTACGGCCAGACTGTGCTGGCGCGGGTGGCGCAAATGGCGGGCATGGGCTGGGATAGCGACTCGGCGCATTCAGCCGTGTATGACGCTGAGAAAACAGCGGATTTGTTCTGCCATTTCGTCAACACCTGGCAGACGCTGGACGCCGCTTTCAAGGCGGTTGAGAATTAAGCCCCTCTTCCGCCCCCATCAGGGAAGGCGGAAAACAAATCCATCACTTGCCTGACTTCAGCTTTTCCCAATAGTCATTATAAAGCTTCATTGTCTCGCCCACGTCATTTTGGAATTCGCCTTTCTTGACCACCTCTGAAGGCGGGAAAATCACCGGGTTATTGCGGATCTCATCCGGCAACAATGCTTGTGCCGCCTGATTGGGCGTGCTGTAACCGAACTCCTCCACAACCTGCTTGGCAACTTCCGGGCGCAGCATGTAGTCGATGAATTTGAGGGCGTTATCAACATGCTCCGCCCCAGAGGGGATCGAAAAGCTGTCCACCCAGAAACTGGCGCCTTCTTTGGGGTAGATGTACTTGATGTCGGGATTTTCCTTCTGCGCCATCACGACCTCACCGCTCCAGATCATGCCCAGGTTCACGTCACCCGCCAGGAAAGGCTCTCGCGGCGCATCAGCATTGAACACCAGCACATTGGGCATCAGCTTCTGCAAATCCTCGTAAGCGGTCTTGATTTCATCCGGGTTGGTGGTGTTGGTGGAAAAGCCGTTCTTTTCCAGCCCCATCTGGAACACTTCGCGCACATCATCAACCAGCAGCAGCTGCCCTTTCCACTTCGGATCCCACAGATCGGCAGGCGGTGATGGTGGAGGGGTCAANNTTTCCTTGGCATTCACGCCGATTCCCGTGCTGCCCCACAGGTAGGGGATGCTGTACTGGTTGCCGGGGTCATAAGGCTTGTCCATCANGGTCGGGGAAAGGTTGCCCAGGTTTGCCAGCTTGGTGTGGTCAATCTTTGCAGCAGACCCTCATCGCGCATTTTCGACACCNNGGTAGGTGGACGGCACCACGACATCGTAACCCTTGCCCTTTTGCAGCTTGAGCTTGGAGTACATGGTTTCATTGTTGTCATAGGTGGAGTATTCAACTTTGACGCCGGTTTCCTGGGTGAACGCCTCCAGCGTGCTTTCAGGAATGTACTCAGCCCAGTTGTAGACAACCACCTTCTCTTCGGCGTGCGCAACGGTTGCCGCCAGCAGGCACAGGGCGGCGGTCAGGGAGGCTTTATTCATGTCAGNTGCTTTCTCCTTAGCAACAGGGTCGAGACAGTCACCAGCAGCAATGAAATCGCCAGCAACAGCGTCGCCAGCACGTTCACTTCGGGCGAAACACCCACTTTCACCATGGAAAACACCCGGATCGGCAAGATTTCAAAGCTGGGCCGGTGACAAACGAGCTGATGANNTCACATCATCCAGCGAGAGGGTAAAGCTCAATAGCCAGCCGGAAACAATCGCCGGGAACACCAGCGGCAGGATAATCAACCGGAAGATGCGGCCTTCACCCGCCCCCAGATCCTGCGCCGCTTCCAGCAAGTATTTGTCGAACCCTTTCAATTGGGCATAGACCGTAATGACCACAAATGGCAGGCAGAAGGTGATATGCGCAATCAGCAATGACCAGAACCCCAACTGGACACCCAGGGCGATGAAAATCACCAGAAAGGTGATCGCCAGCACAATGTCCGGCGACATCATCACCACGAACAGCAGGCCGCTGGCGACGCCTTTCAGCGGGAAACGGTAGCGGTGCAGCGCCAGCGCCATCAATACGCCAATCAGGGTGGCGGCGCTTGCCGCCAGCGCGGCGATCAGCAGCGAATGCAAGAACGCCTGCATAAGCGCCTCATTATCAAACAGCTTGCCATACCATTTCAGGGTAAACCCCTTCCATTCATAGCCATATTTGGAATCGTTGAAGGAATTGATCACCAGGATAATGATCGGCAGGTACAACCAGGCGAAGATGCCGCCGACAAAACCCCACTTAAAGACTTTCATCATCCAGCCCCCTGCCGGTTGATACGCCGGTTGGCGAGGAAATACAGCCACATCAGCAACGCNCATGATGGCGATCAGCGCCACGCTGAACGCCGAGCCAAACGGCCAGTCGCGCACCACCAGGAACTGGTTTTTGATGATGTTGCCAAGCAGCAGGTTTTTCGCCCCGCCCAACAAATCCGCCACATAGAACATCCCCATCGCAGGCAGGAACACAATCAGGCAACCAGCGATCACCCNCGGCATGGTCAGCGGCAGAATAATATGGTGGAAACGTTGCCAAAACCCAGCCCCCAGATCGTGCGCCGCTTCGATCAAGGTTTTGTCCAGCTTGTCGAAGCTGGAGATCAGCGGCAGCACCATGAAGGGCAGCAGCACGTAAGCCAACCCGAAAATGACCGCAAACGGGGTGTACAGCAATTGCACCGGCTCATCAGCCAACCCCAGCGCCAGCAACACGGTATTCACCAACCCCTTGTTGCCAAGAATCAGCTTGATGGCGTAAGTGCGGATCAGGCTGTTGGTCCAGAACGGCACAATCATCAGGAACAGCAGCACCCCGCGCCACACGCTTGNGCAATTGGCCACAATCCAGGCGAACGGATACCCCAGCAGCAGGCAGATCACGGTCGTCACCGCCGACAGCCATAGGCTATACCAGAACACCTCGGCATACAGTGGCTCCAGCAAACGCCCCCAGGAGTCCAGCGTCAGCGGCCATACCACCAGATGTTGCGGGTCTGGCGTCAGGATGCTGGTCAGCACGACCAGCACATGCGGAACCAGCACAAACAACCCCAGCCACGCCAGGGTCAAAATAATGGTGATGCGGCGAAAACTCATGGGCTTTCCATCCGTTCCGACGGGATGACATGCTCCCAGCCGGGAACCCAGTCCACCCCACTTTCTGGTTGATGCTGTAGTCAAAATCAGGGTCATCTTCGTCAAAGAACTCATGGGCGANNTCACGGTTTGGCCATTTTCCAACCGGATCAGTGAGTTGAGGGTCTGGCCGGTATAATTGCGCTCCAGCACCACGCCGGGAAACCCTTTACGCTCCACTGCATCATGGCGGCAGTCGATACGCAGGTCTTCAGGGCGCAACATCACATGCACTTTGTCGCCCACATTAAAACGGTGGTCACAGCGGATTTCACGCGCACTGCCGTTGATGTTGGCCTGATAACGGTAGTCGCCCATTTCTTGCAAAATCTCGGCATCGAACACGTTGATTTCGCCAATGAACTGCGCCACGAACANAGTTGCGGGGGATTCGTAGATTTCACGCGGCGTGCCGACCTGCTGCGCTTGGCCATTGTGCATGACCATAATCCGGTCGGACATGGACAACGCCTCCTCCTGGTCGTGGGTGACGTACACGAAAGTGATGCCCAACTGGCGCTGCAACTGCTTGAGCTCCAGTTGCATCTGCTGGCGCAATTTGTTCAGCGCGCTGAGGGATTCGTCCAGCAGCAACACCTTGGGATGGTTGACCACGGCGCGGGCAATCGCCACCCGTTGTTTCTGCCCACCAGACAACTGGTGCGGCTTGCGGGTCGCATAATCAGACAGGCGCACGATGGACAGCGCATCCGCCACCCGGACGGCGATGTCCTGCACATTGACACCCGCCATTTTCAAGCCGAACGCCACATTGTCGAACACAGTCATGTGCGGGAACAGCGCGTAACTCTGGAACACAGTGTTCACCGGGCGCTGTTCGGGCGGGATGCCGACAATGTCTTCACCGTTGAGCAGGATGCTGCCTTCGTTGGCTTGCTCAAAACCGGCGATCAGGCGCAACACCGTGGTCTTGCCACACCCTGATGNGCCGAGGATTGTGAAGAATTCACCATCCTCAATCACCAGACTAAAATCAGACAATACTTCCTGAGCCGCAAAACGTTTGTTAATGTTGCTCAGGGTCAGGATGGGTGATCGGTTCAAGTAACGCTCCTGTCATCAAAAACCTGAAGGTTGTGGGGTGCGCAGCCATTATATTTCCCATGCCAGCACATTCAATGGATAATGCCACGAAAAAGAGGAACGCCTAAAAAACAATGAAGATTACCCAACGTTTACGCTGGCTGCTGGCGGGTGGCATCCTGTTGCTGACCCTGCTGGTGCTAGTATTCCTGTTTTTCGCCACCAAAAGTTTTCTCGACTTGTGGGATCGCCTGCAACAACTTCCGGAGTGGCTGTTTTACACCTACAGCGGGCTGATCGGGGTCGTCCTGCTGTTCAGCGGTTGGCTCATGTTCAAGCTGATTTTTGGCGCCACGCGCCAAACCCATCGCAGGCCCAACAAACCCAAATCCATCACCGAAGTTTCCCTGACCCAGGAAATCAGCCAAATCAAGGAGGCCGGGCTGGACACTTCCAGCCTGCAAGCCGAGCTTGACCGTCTGCACGCACGCAAGGCGGCCGGACAGGTCAATATCGCCTTGTTCGGCGATGTCAGCACCGGCAAATCGTCGATCGTCAAGGCATTGTTGCCAGGAGCCGGAGTGGAAGCCAACCTGCGCGGCGGCTCCACCCGCGACATCCGAGAATATGTCTGGAGCACGCCAACCGGTGACAAACTGCACCTGACCGATCTTCCTGGCCGCAATGAAGTGGAGGGGACACTCAACGCTTTTGCCCGTGATGAAGCCATCCGCGCCCATATCGTGGTGTACGTGGTGGATTCTGACCTCACCCGCACCCAGTTTCAGGATATCCAAGAACTGATGGCGTTCGGCAAACCCATCCTGATCGCCATCAACAAAAGCGATCAGTACACCGCACTGGAACAGCGCCAGATTGCCCAGCGCATCCAGGAACGCTTCAGCACTATGCCGACAGCCAGAACCCAGCTTCCGGAGGTGGCCTTCATCCAATCAGGCGGCATGGAAGAAGTGACGCGCATTTATCCCGATGGCCGCGAAGAAACCCTCCAGCGCCCCCGCAAAGCCAACGTTTCCGAATTGACCGAGTACCGGAACTGGAAATCGACCAGCATCTGGCGACACTGGAACAAGGCCGTGATGACAGTGTGCTGAATCTGGTGCAGGAAAAGCTGGATACGACCCGTGCCGATTATCGCCGCCAGCAAGCTGAAAAAATTGTGCGCAGTTCCACCCACAAGGCCATACTGGGCGCGCTCGCTTCCGTCAGCCCCGGCACAGATTTGGTGATTCAGGGTGTGATCGGCACGCGCATGGTACAAGAACTCTGCAAGCTATATGACAGCCCAGTCAGCCAGCTCGATATCGACCAGTTCCTGAGCTTCAGCCAGGGGCAGCTGAAAAAGAGCATCCCACTGCTGCTGGCGGTGGCTGGCAACGCCCTGAAAGCCTTTCCCGGCATCGGCACGGTTGCAGGCGGGTTGGTGCATGCAGTGGCCTACGGGCTGATTTTCGACGCGCTCGGGCATTCCGTCGCGCATACACTGGAACAACGCGGCGCGCTCAAGGCAGCGTCCGCAGCCGCCACTTTTCAGGAGATGCTGAGTGGAAATCTGGAAGAACGTACAAAAACATTTGCCCGACTGGTTATTGAACAATATAAAACTCGGCAGGACAGCTGAAGAGGCGGANACCCCCGTACCCTCCTCCAATGGCGACGCGCATTTGCAACTGGCGACCGAAAGCCTGCGCCAGCTGCTGGATGACGCCCGCATTCCGGATGATGTCCGTGACAGCTTACGTGACGATTACACCCAGGTGCGCGGGATGTTGGACAAGCTGGAGCATGGCCATCTGCATATCGCGGTGTTCGGGCGCGTCAGCGTCGGCAAATCGTCCCTGCTCAATGCCTTGCTGGGCAAACCGGTGTTCAGCGTCAGCGTGCTGCACGGTGAAACCCGTAGCGTCAACATGCAGCAGTGGCAGGAATACAGCGACAGCGGCATTTTCCTGATCGACACCCCCGGCATCAATGAAATTGACGGCGAATCACGCGAACGGATGGCGCATGAAGTCGCCAACCGTTCTGACTTGGTGCTGTTCGTGGTGGAAAGTGACCTGACCGATGTGGAGTTCCAGGCACTAAAAACCGTCACGGCAATGCTCCGCCCTACCCTGCTGGTGGTCAACAAGACCGACCGCTACACCGAAGACGAACAACGCCAGTTGCGCGGCATCCTGCGCAGCCGCACCCAAGGGCTGGTCGCACCGGAGAACATCATTTTCACTACCGCCCAAGCCAGCCGCCAGACGGTCATTTACGTGGATGAAAACGGTGAGGAACATGAAGGCGTGCGTGAACGCCCCATCAATATCAGCGCACTCAAGACCCGCCTGTGGGATCTCATCGAAGCGGAAGGCAAAACACTGGCGGCGCTCAACGCTTCCCTATTCGCCGGTCATTTGAGCAAGGAAGTCGGCAAACGCATCCTGGCCATCAAACGCGAACTCGGGGAAAAGACCATCCGCCTGTATTGCCTGGGCAAAGGCATCGCCGTCGCACTGAACCCGATTCCAGTCGCCGACTTGCTGGCCGCCGCCGTGATTGACGCAGGCATGATCATCCACCTTTCCAGACTGTACGGCCTGCCGATTTCCCGCAACGAGGCCAGCGACCTGATACGCACTATCCTGGCGCAGATGTTGTTGCTGATGGGGTCAGTGTGGGCGGTGCATCTGGTGTCTTCCGCCCTCAAACTGGGTACTGGTGGGATTTCCACCTTGCTCACGGGCGCCACTCAGGGCGCTGTCGCTTGGTATAGCACACTGGTGGTTGGGCGCGTGGCCGAAGAATGGCTGGCCAACGGCAAATCCTGGGGTGATAGCGGNCCAAAACTGACGGTTGAACGGATTCTGGATTCGCTNGACCGCGATTCGGTGCTGACGGAAGCCCGTGAAGAAATCCTGGTCTACTTGCGCAAGACCATCAATGGCTGATAGCCAAAAAATAGGGCAGCCAAAAGACTGCCCTCACCTGCCCGTGTCAGACCTGTGTCTGTTTAGAAGAATGTAAATGGCGCCACAAAGCCACGTACATTATCCATACCTTCTTTGAGGCCGGAGGTATGAACCTGAATCTTGTCACCCGCCATCACGATAGGATCCTGCATTTTGCCCTGATTGATGTCTTCAAGGCGGACTGTGTAGGGTTTGTTGTTACGGAACAGCGTAATATTGTCCTTGACCGCCAGATGATCCAAACCTTCAGCCAACGCAATCGCTTGGGTCACAGTCGTATCGCCCGCCAGTGGGTATACGCCTGGTTTTTNGACTGCTCCGGAAACTGTCACTGTATTGGCAGTGGACGCCTTCACCAGAACATTCACTTGCGGGTTATGCATGTAATCCTTTTCCAGACGGGAGGCAATTTGGCGCTCCAACTGGCTGGCCGACAAGCCTTCTGCATGAACGGTTCCGATCAGTGCCAATGTGATGTTGCCGTTGTCATCCACCCGCACCTCCTTGGAAAGGTCAGGCACTTTGAACACGTCAATTTCCAGCAAGTCTTGTGGCGCAATCCGGTCACTGCCGGAGGTTCCGGTAGGCAGGCTGCCGCCGGAAGCAGCCGCAACCGTAGCAGTTGGCAACGCGGAATAGGTAGGCGCGCCACCAGAACAGGCAGCCAGTGCAACAGCCATCAGGAGGGTAAACAAATATTTCCACATCATTTTCATTGGGGGTCTCCCTGATAATAATATTATTAACAATTAAGTTGGGATAAAAAGGGGTTATGTTTATCCAGATACTACGTTTTCCGGAGCCGTCCGCGAACCATGCCGGTGCAAACGTCATCAATCCGCAGACAACAGGATTATAGGCTAATATTATTGCATCCATTAAAAATCTGTCACTGAAAATTTCAACTGTAGCCAATAGGGTTTTGCTGCTGCCAGTTCCAGCTATCCCGGCACATATCCGCCAGCGTTTTCTCTGCCTTCCACTGAAGCACTTTACCCGCCAATGCGGGGTCTGCATAGCAACGGGCAATATCGCCTGGCCGCCGGGCGACAATACGGTAGGGAATCTCACGCCCGCTGGTTGCGGCGAACGCCTTCACCATATCCAACACGGAGTAGCCCTGCCCTGTTCCCAGGTTGACTGTCAACAGGTTGGAGGTGTCGCCGCGCAGAAAAGCCTGCAATGCCTTTACATGTCCTTTAGCCAGATCAACTACATGGATATAATCCCGCACACCAGTGCCATCATGGGTCGGATAATCACCGCCGAACACTGACAGGGACTCATACTGCCCAACCGCCACCCTGGCGATATAAGGCATCAAGTTGTTAGGGACACCACGGGGGTCTTCGCCAATCCTACCGCTGATATGCGCGCCCACCGGATTGAAATAGCGCAACAAGGCGATTTTCCATTCAGGATCAGCTTTATAGAGGTCGCCCAGCATTTCCTCAATCATCAGCTTGGAGCGGCCATAAGGGTTGGTCGCGGACAAGGGAANATGTTCTTGGATCGGGGTTGTATGCGGGTCGCCATAAACAGTGGCGGAGGAACTGAAAACGATATTCTTGACGCCGCCCCGCTGCATCGCCTGTAACAAGGCGACCGTACCCGCGACATTATTGTCGTAGTATGCCAGCGGCTTTTCCACGGATTCACCCACCGCCTTCAGACCCGCAAAATGAATAATGCTGTAAATCTTGTTTTCCTGAAATATCTTATCCAATAGCCCAGAATCACGAATGTCGCCCTGATGGAAAGGGATATGTTCCCGGCCTGTGATCTCTGCAACCCGGCGCAGTGACTCCGGCGAGCTGTTGCACAGGTTATCCAACACTATGACTTGGAATCCTGCCTCCAGCAGTTCAACGCAGGTATGGGAACCAATATAACCTGCCCCTCCTGTCACCAAAATGGTATGGTTTTTCATGTCAGCCCTCTAAAATTGACAGGCGCAAACCAAGCTGCGCCCGCCATAGGGTAACAAAAGCCAATCAGGATTTGTCAGTTTTTGCTGTTTGCTTATCTTGAGTTTGATCAGGTGTTGGCACTGCTTCGGCTTTATTGCCTTGCTCTCCCGTCTCACCCGCCGCACCTTTGACCGTCTCGTCAGATTTGGCGTCATCTTTGGCAGTCTTCTCCTTATCCGTTTTTCAGGAGTAGCGGAGGCTGCCGCCACATCGTCAGCCAGGGAAATATCCTTTTCAATCTTCTTGTAAATCCCCTCGCCAATACCTGGCACTTCCTTCAGTTCTTCCAGGGTCTTGAACTCGCCATGTTCAGTACGGTAGGCGACAATGGCTTCAGCTTTCTTGGAGCCGATGCCATCTAGCGTATCCAAAGCGGCTGCATCAGCTTTATTGATATTGACAAGCGACCCGGCCATAACTGCGGGAGCGATGAACAGGGAAGCGATTACGGTAGCGGCAAACACTGTTTTTTCATGAGTTGTCCTTTTTTGAAATTGTACTTGGGGTCACGATTGACGCACTAATTGTCTCCGTAAGCTCTTTTATACGCATCTTTTCCAGATAATCGGCAAAGAAGCCGATTCCAAGGAACCTCTAAAAACCCGACACCAAACACCCGCAATCCTCACTTAACCAGTGATTTTTAAAAATTGACCCAACGGGGGTGTTTTGCCTTTGTTTAAAGCCTTTTCTGCCTTTTTCCGGGTCATTTCCCGTCAAACAGGCTCAACTCCCTCTTCTTTGAGGGTGCAAAGCCGCCTCAGGTTGTAAACAGCGACCTTGATGCTGAGGCCAAATTTCGCCCGCGCCAGCCCAATGCTGCGGATCAGTTTGCCGCCCATCGCCAACATTGCCCCAAACATATGCCCGACCCGTGCGCGGGGTTTGGCGATGCGGGTATTGCGGCGCTTCTGGCAGTCGGATTGGGGCTTGCCGAGTTTGGCCTTGTGCTGGATGTGCATACGCCAACCTTTTTGCTGGAGGCGTTGTTCCCGCGCCTTGTCCTCATAGCCTTTGTCCGCCCATACGTCACGGCTGGTGTTGGCGGGGTCAAGCACTGCCTCAAAATGGTTGGTGTCGTGCTATTTGGCGGTGCTCACGTGGCGTTTGCGGATCAGCTTGTGTTTCCGGTCGGCACTGATGCTGAGTTTGTAACCGTGGTGGCTTTTGCCGTGCTTCTTTGTCCAACTGGCTTCGGTGTCCTTCTGGCGGCGTTGCGCGTCCGTCCATTCCGCTGAGTTTCACCCTTTTCCAGCGTTTCCTTCTCCGCTTTGCGGAAATGCTGCCGGGGGCTTTCACCAACGTGGCATCGATGATTTGCCCGCCACGGGCAATGAAACCGTGCTGCTGCAATTGCCGTTGTACGGCATCAAACAGCGCATCAGCGCCAGCCGCAGCACTGAACCCGCCACACTGCCAGCTATAAGGCAGAAGCACTAAAACTGGCCGAGCGGGGTGGGTGTTCCCAAAGCAGCCCAGCAATTAGGCTTGCACGAATCACAATTGTACCAGTGGCGTAGCCAGCACCAGCACCAGCACCAGCACCAGCAGACGGTGTTCTGGTCAAGTAAAACCGGACACCCTCTTAAGCACATTTAGCCCCTGTTTTGTTTTCAAATTCGATGGGTGTTTTGTCACCAATCGTCGTATGCAGTCGTCGTGAGTTGTAATAAGCGATGTACTCACGGACATCCCGGATAGCCATCTCTCTGGTCGCATAACGGTTGCCATCCAGCCATTCGCGCTTGAGGCTGCCAAAGAAGCGCTCAGTGGGAGCATTGTCCCAGCAGTCCCCCTTGCGGCTCATGGAGCAGACCATGCCCTGTTGCTGTAGTAGCTGCTGATATTCCTTGCTGGCGTACTGGCTACCCCGGTCAGAATGGTGCAACAAACCGTCTGGCGGGCTGAGCAGGTNTGTGATGGCCATGGTCAGCGCGCGCACCACCAATGCCGTTTCCATGTTGTCTCCCAGGCTCCAGCCCACCACCCGGCGGGAGTACAGATCCAGCACGACCGNCCGGTAAACCCAGCCTTGCAGCGTCCAGATGTAGGTGATGTCGGTCGTCCATACCTGATTGGCGGCAGCAGGCTGGAACTGTCTGTCCAGCACATTTTCCGCCACCGGCTGCGTATGGTTGCTATCCGTTGTACGGGTGTGGCGTGGCTTGCACTTGACCACCAGCCCCAACCNGGCCATCAGCTGGCGTACCCGATAGCGGCCAACCTTAAAGCCTTCCTTGCGTAACTGTTTCATCAGCTGGCGGCTACCCAGACTGGATTTCGATTCGCGGAACAATTCCCGCATCTTTTGGCAAAGCCGCCAGTATTCATGGCTGATGACCTCACATTGGCCAGTTTTGAGCCACTCATAGTAAGCACTGCGCCCAACCCCCATCACCTCACATAACATCGTGACAGGGTAAGTGGTGCTTTGCTCCCGGATGAAACCGTATTTCATTGCATTTGTTCACCCCATCCATGGGGTTCACCCCTTCGGGGCTTGCGCGAAAACCCGCTCCTACGGGTTTTTCTTTCGCAAAGAAGGTGCTGGCCTTTTTAGGATTTCACGCTCCATCTGTAATTGTTTGTTTTCACGACGTAAACGGTGTAGTTCCGCGCGTTCATCCGGTGTCAGGCGTGCACCACTGGTTTCCTCTGACAACACCTGTTTCCAACGGCGCAGGTTATTGGCGCTGGCGCCTACGGCGGCGGCGGCTTCCGCCACGCTGTAGTTCTGTTCCGTTACCAACGCTACCGCTTCACGTTTGAAGTCCGCACTGTAATGTTGCTTGCGTTTCGTATGGCTCATCTGTCACCTCGTGTGGGGAGTGTACCCTTTATGAGGTGTCCGGGATCTATGCCTTTCAAGGTGAAAAAGCAGACAATAGGGATTTCACCCTGAAGCCCCCGATGTTGAAACTCACCCCTTGCTGGAACGCTTTGCCGAACGCACCCCGCTGCCTGTCCTCGCCCGTGGCATCCTGGAACGCTGTCTGGATGCCCCGCAACTGGACTTATGGTTTGAGTCTGTGGCCGACCAGCAATACACCCGCAAGCTGTTGTTCTCACAAGTGTATGGGCTGATGGCGCAGGTAGTCTTCCGCCACCAGCCGTCAATCAACACCGCCTACCAGAATGCCGTTGAACCGCTGGGGGTGTCGCTGACATCGATGCACAACAAACTCAACGGTATCGAACCCGCCACCAGCGCCGCCTTGGTCAGTCACAGTGCGCAACAGGCGGAAGCGCTGATCCGGGAAGTGGGCGGCACAGAAGCGGCTCTGTTGCCGGGCTTGCGGGTCAAGATGCTGGACGGCAATGCGCTGGGCAAACGGGAACACCGGTTGGCGGAAACCCGCCACAGCACTGCGGCGCCGTTACCAGGCAAGACCCTCGACATCTATGAGCCGGAACTGGGGCTGATCACCCACTCCTTCCCGTGTGAGGATGCCTACACCCAGGAACGCGCCTTGCTTCCGGCGGTGCTGGGGACAGTCGAAGCCGGTGATGTCGTGGTGGCTGACCGCAACTTCTGCACCACGGAATTCCTCACCGGGCTGGGCGGACGCAACGCCATGGGGCTGATCCGTGAACATGGCCAAATCCGCTACCGCCCGCTGGAAGCGGTGGGCGATGCGGTGCGGATTGAGGGCGCAAGCATCAGTGAGCAACGGGTACAACTCATGACGGATGGCGAACCGGGCATCATCCTGCGCCGTATCCGGGTGGAACTGGACACCCCTGAGCGCAACGGTGAACGCATCATTTCCCTGCTGACCCACCTTCCGGCGGAGACAGCGGATGCCCAAAGCGTGGCGGCACTGTACCGTAAACGCTGGCGGATTGAGGTGGCGTTCCTCCAGATGACTGTCCAGCTACGCTGTGAAATCAATACCCTGGGATACCCACGTGCCGCCCTGTTCGGGTTTGCCGTGGCAGCGGTCGCCTTCAACACGGTGGCGGTGGTGATGGCTGCCTTGCGGGCGGCACACCCCAACACGGACATCCAGGCAGACATCTCCACCTATTACATTGCCAACGAAATGGCCAACATGGCAGAAAGCCTTGACACCATCATTGACCCGGAAGACTGGCAACCCATCAGGGAGGCATCGGTTACGGTATTGGCTAAATGGTTGCTGTTGCTGGCCGGGAGGGCGCAACTGCGCAAATACACCAAGCATCCACACGGACAGAAAAAATCAACACCGACCAGNAAAAAATGGCTGGCAAAACCCCATGTCTCAACTCAAAGGTTACTCAGCCAGCGGAAGGGCAAAAAGTCACCTTGAAAGGCATAGTGTCCGGGATCATTAGACCAAAACAGCTTTAGCTGGTGCGTTGTTTAGTTCAGGTTTCTTTCAGGTTTCTCGATTGCCGTCGAGCGTGTTGATCAACCTTCACAATGTATCCTTTTGTTAAAGTCAGATTTTCCACGTCCAGATAACTGGTTTACTCAAGTTTCCCAGTCGATCACACCAAAGATGATTGTTGCCTCGATTGAGGAGGCTTTAATTCATGGGTGGCAGCCAGATAATGCTGGTTCAGCTTTCATATATCCGTTATGTTCATCTTTCATTGAGCCGTGCCCATGATGCATTGAACTAGCGCGGTTTCATGTCAAGCATTGGTTTTAGCCAAGCTCATAAATGATAGGTTGTCGGCTATTTGAGGCCAACCCAAGCGCCAACGAGGGTGTCGACGACGGACGCGGTGACAGCCCGCGAGTCCCAACCATTTACTCCCCGCCGCGCCCGTCAGCGTTGACGTTATGCATCAAAAAATATTGGTGCCCCACAATGATTACTAAATTCAAAACTCAAAATTTACTCATTCGCCCTATTAGCGAGAATGACGTGGATTTTGCTTTTGAATACTGGACACAGGACATTAACATTGCAAAGTACATGACATGGAAACCTCACCAATCAAAAGAAGAAACTAAAAAATTCATTGCTTCATGCATTGAAGGCTGGTCAAATAATAACTACACATGGATTATTGAAGATAAAAATACNAAAAATATACTAGGTAATTTTACAGCCCGTAGAAGTGCCTACAAAATAGATATTGGTTATCTTTTGCTAACAAAATACTGGGGCAAAGGATATATGACAGAGGTCATTCGTGAATTCATAAAAGAAGCTTTCAAAATCAAAGACGTTCATAGAATTTGGGGGTTNTGCGATATAGAGAATATTGCTTCNAAAAGAGTTATGGAGAAGTCTGGAATGCAATATGAGGGTTTATTGAGGTCTTGGCTAGTGCATCCAAACATGGGAGATGAGCCAAGAGATTGCCATTGTTTGAGCATTGTCAGACAAAAAGCATAACGGCGGGCATCTCGCGACTCCCCCTCCAACTTACCTACAATCCCATCCGCCAATTCAAAGTATATATTCACTAATTCACCATTTTCTTGACATTGGTATAACTATTGTCATACCCTAAGCATCATGAAGACAGCAATATCTATACCTGACCCAATATTCCAAGCAGCAGAGCTGTTTGCTAGTCACTTTGGCATATCCAGAAGTGAGCTTTACACCAAGGCTATTGAAGAATACTTGGCATCAAGAAGATTCATAAATGTTACAGAAGCACTCAATAAAATCTATGAAGACGAGCCTTCTGCCTTAGATGATGAATTATATTCCATGCAGATCAAATCCATTCCCCACGAGGAGTGGTAATGAAGAGAGGAGAAATATGGTGGGCTTCTCTTGAAGAACCCCGAGGCTCAGAGCCAGGTTACAAAAGACCTGTCGTGATTGTTTCATCTGACGCTTTCAATCAAAGCAAAATACAAACTGTCATTGTTGCCATAGTGACCTCAAATTTGCGACTAGCTAATGCTCCAGGCAATATTTCCATACCCAAAAGAGATTCAGGACTCTCNAAAGAATCTGTCATCAATGTTTCACAAATTCTGACCATTGATAAGTCTTTCCTAGTTGAGAAGGTAGGCAGGTTGCCTGACAANAAAGTATCGGCACTTGATGAGGGGCTAAAATTAAGTTTGTCCATTTTCTAAGTGATAAAAAAGCATAATAGGCACATCGACGACGGACGCGGTGACAGCCCACGACTTTGATTTACTTACTCCCCATCGCGCCCGTCAGCTCTGACGTTATGCAAAGACCCAAACCAAAAATCGTCTTACTACCAGGAATGGATGGGACAGGCATATTATTTGAACCTCTTCTTGAGTGTGCACCAGACGACGTAGATATATGGGAACCTCTAAAAACCCACAACCCAGCCTGATATGAGATAATGTCAAGCACAGCAACCCACCACAACCGGAAGTATGAAGAAACCCAGTGCCGTAAAGACCAGCCTGTTCGCAGCAGAAGAACGTGAGCAGAAGCTCGACCGGAAAGGAGACCTGCTGTCAGTGCTGGAAAAACACGTCAGTTTTGCCGCCCTGGCAGCGGAAGTTGACCGGATAGCCCCGCGCGCTGAGTCAACACAGGGAGGGCGTCCACCCTACCCAACGGAGTTGATGGTTCGNGTGTTGGTTTTGCAGCATCTCTATAAGTTGTCCGATGAGGCGATGGAGTACCAATTGTTGGATCGTTTGTCGTTCCAGCGATTTTGTGGGTTGCGACATTCTGCCAGCATCCCGGACGAGAAGACGTTGTGGGTATTCCGTGAACGAATCCGGGAAGCGGGTGGCGCAGATGCCTTGTTTAATGCCGTCCAGCAGCAATTACAACAACAGGGTTTTATCGCCCGTGGCGGCCAGATCATTGACGCCACCCTGGTGGAAGCACCCCGACAACATTTGCATAAAGATGACAAAGCCATCGTGGCTCAGGATGCCACCCCAGCCAACTGGACGCCTGCCCAGCGTCGCCAGAAGGACACTGACGCGAGCTGGACGAAAAAGCACAGCAAGAGCCACCATGGTTATAAGCTCAGCATCAGTGCCGACCGGCAGCACAAGTTCATCCGTAAACGCCATGTCAGCACTGCCAAAGAGCATGACACCAAGCACTTTGAACAGGTGCTTGACCGCACCAATACCAGCCGGGATGTCTGGGCAGACAAAGGCTATGAAGACAGGCAACGGGAACAGCGCCTCAATGCGGCAGGCTGGCGGCCACATATCCAGCGTAAAGCCAAACCCGGCAAACCGCAGTCTGACTGCCAGAAAAAGCGCAACACCCGTATCGCCAGGCCNCGTGCGCGTGTTGAACATGTCTTCGGCGCGATGTCTGCCATGGGAGGCAAATTCATCCGCACCATCGGGTTGGCGCGTGCGGAATTCGGCCTCAGCATTAAAGCCGCGGTCTACAACCTGCAACGGCTTTGCACGCTCAAAGAGGCTGGAATTGTGCCTATTTGACAGAAAAACACTGAAAAATGGCTGATAACAAGGCATAAGTGAGCCATGAAGCACCCGATAGCATGTCAGTTTCGGCAGATGACTTCGGTTACACAAATGCAACTGGGGTAATCCAGGTTTTTAGAGGTTCCCATATCTTTCATCAAGCTTCCACAAAATAAAGATTACAAATATACTGATTATGCCAAATATATTTCCCAACAAATCGGGAGCGATCCCACAATAATAGTTGCTGAGTCTTATTCAGGCATGATTGCATATGAGCTACTACATAATCAAAAATGCGATATTCGGCATATATTATTTGCTGCCAGC
This sequence comes from Candidatus Thiothrix singaporensis, assembly GCA_013693955.1. Classification (GTDB taxonomy): domain Bacteria; phylum Pseudomonadota; class Gammaproteobacteria; order Thiotrichales; family Thiotrichaceae; genus Thiothrix; species Thiothrix singaporensis. Next base: position 1,497,051 of record CP059265.1, read on the forward strand.
TTTCTTAGTCGCCCAACAAAGCTAGCCGCATTATTAAAACTTCTTCCGATCCAATTATTACGATTATTTTTAAAACTTAGATTCATGATTGGGTTTATATTATTTGGCAGATATAAGACGCCAAAGTTACTAAATTTATTTTATCAGGCATTATCAGATATTCCTGATTCAACTTTAAAAATCGCATCAATCAGGTAGCCAACCTAGAGATACCCCAAAATATAATAAAAATACCGTGTTCCTACATAAGACCATCAAACGATAACCTAGTTTCAAAGCATAAGATTACACACAAGTCCTATACTTCCGTAAGCACATGAGAAACAAGGAAGTAATGCCATGGATTGGGTGGTTGAAGAATTACAAGGAATTGACTTGGGCGATGAACGCCTGAACAAACGAACCTATCGGCTGGTGGGTGACTTCTTCGCCAATGCCAGCCAAAGCATCCCGGCCTCCTGCGGTGGCTGGGCAGAAACGCAAGCGGCTTACCGTTATTTCGCCAATGGGCAGGTTGATTGGCAAAAATTCTCTCCCCCATTTCAAGCAGACGGAGGGGCGCATCCGCCCGCAGGAAGTGGTTTTGTGCATCCAGGACACCACGGAACTGGACTTCAACGGCCGGCCATTGGCGGGATGGGGCGGTTAAGCCATGACCGCCAGCGCGGCATGTATTTGCACCCGACCCTGGTGGTGACGCCTGACCGTGAAGCCCTGGGCGTCACCGACGCCTGGATGTGGGCGCGTGGCGAGAGCAAGGCGGCAGACCTTGCCAACCCGGCGGTGGCCGAGAGCAGCCGCTGGCTGGAAGGCTACCGGCAAGTGGCGGAGATGGCCAGCCGCTTGCCGGGCACCCGGCTGGTGTACGTGGCAGACCGGGAAGCTGACATTGGCGCACTGATTGGCGGCGCAGACCAGCAGAAAACTCCGGCTGACTGGCTGATCCGTTCCACCCATAACCGTAAGGTGGCCAGTGAAGACGCCAAATTGTGGGACGGGTTCACGCCGGATCATCAAGTGGGCAGCGTTGTTTTCAGCCTGCCCGCCCGAGACAATCAGCCCTGCCGTGAAGTCGAACAGACCCTTTCGGTACGCCGTTGCCAGATCAAAACCAAACAGGGCAATATCCAGGTGACCGCAGTATTGGCGGAGGAAGAAAACCCACCCACGGGTTGTCCACCGGTCGAATGGCGGTTACTCACCAACCGCAGTATCGGCAACGCTGAACAAGTCGCTGAGTTAGTCGACTGGTATCGGGCGCGTTGGGAAATCGAAATGTTTTTCCATGTGCTCAAAACCGGCTGCAAAGTCGAAGCCCTGCAACTGTCCACTATCGACCGGGTGGAGCGCGCCCTCGCCCTGTACATGCTGGTGGCATGGCGGGTGCTGCGCCTGATGCGGCTGGGGCGAACCTGCCCTGACCTCAGTTGCGAACTCTTTTTCAGCCGGGAAGAATGGCAGGCCGCCCATTGGGTCGCCCGCAAACCGTTACCGGCAGAACCACCGGCACTCAACGCCATGATCCGAATGGTCGCAGGTTTTGGCGGCTTTCTCGGGCGTAAGCAGGATGGGGAGCCAGGGGTGAAAACGCTCTGGACAGGATTACAGCGCTTGATGGATTTTGCCGCCGGAATTCAGGCATTCAGGGAGCAACAGACTTGTGTGTAATCCTATGAGTTTCAAAGACAGCGATAAACATAATAGAATCAAAATGTGATACTTTAGACAGATATGATGTAAATGGCACTCATTTTATTTTACAAACAAATCCAAAAGATTGTTGGCACATCATAAAGCGAATAATAGCATAACAAGTCATTCGACGACGGACGCGGTGACAGCCCATTACTTCGCACAATTGACTCCCGCCGCGCCCGTCAAGTGAGACGTTGGCGAGGGTAAAAACCAAAAAGCATCACAAGACAAAAGGTTGCAAAGATAATGGGTTCATCATGCGCTAACGCGGGAAATACCACGCCAGATTTAAAAACCGAATTTAAAGAATTGGTAGGCCGCGCTGATGCGTGGGAAATGGCGTGCTGTGTTCGCCGTGCCAGCCCAAAGGTTATCATGCGCTGATGCGTGTAAACACTGCGCAGACCTTAAAACCTAAAAATAAATAATGGGTTGGCCGCGCTGGTGCGCGGGAAATGGCGTGCCGCGTCATCCGTGCCAATCCAAAGGTTATCATGCGCTGATGCGTGACAGGTTGTGCCAAGTTTACGGTTTGTTTTGGCCGTGCTTCAATCAAAGACCACGCCACAATCCATTGATCTGGCTTCAGCAATCCTGGACACCTCAAGATGCGGGAGCTTTAGCCTCAAATTCCACCGGACTGAGATAGCCGAGTGTGCTGTGCAGGCGGTTGCGGTTGTAGTCCGTTTCGATATGTTCAAACACGGTTTGCTTCATGTTTTCACGGGAGGGGAAGCATTCACCCTGGATAGCCTCCACTTTCAGGGAGTGGAAGAAACTTTCGGCACAGGCGTTATCATAACAGTTCCCTTTGGCACTCATGCTGCCAAGCAGTTGATGTTGCTGCAACACATCCCGGTAGGCATATGAACAGTATTGGCTGCCACGATCAGAATGCACAANTGCCCCCTTTGGCCGCTTACGCTTGAAGATGGCCATTTGCAAGGCATCACACACCAGGTCAGCAGTCATGCGTTCGCCTATNNACCAGCCAATCACCTGGCGTGAAAACAGGTCAATCACGACAGCAAGATAGAGCCAGCCTTCATCTGTCCCCAGGTAGGTGATGTCGCCCACCCATTTCTGGTTGGGTGCCGTGGCGGCAAAGTTCTGCCCCAGCAGGTTATCAAACACCGCCAGGTTGTGGTTGCTGTTGGCAGTGGCCTTGAACTTGCGGGCAGCCTTGGCGACCAGCCCCTGCCGGTTCAGGCTGGCAGCAACGGTTTTGCGGTTACAGGCATTGCCTTGCCCGATCAGCATACGTTGCAAGCGCCTTGCCCCATAACGGCTCTTGTGCAGGACAAACAAGCGGGTAACCTCCTGATCAAGTTTGGCTTTTTGCTGCTGGCGGCGTTGGTTGCGCTCCACTTGCCCCAGCCATTCATAGTAGCCGCTACGGGAGACCCCGAGCAGGCGGCACTGGGTTTTTAGCTTGAATTGGGCGTTGTGTCCCCGGATAAAGGCGTACTTCACTTGAGCTGTTTCGCAAAGTACGCGCTNGGCCTTTTTAGGATGGCCACCTCTTCCTGCACCACCGCCAGTTCACGGCGCAAGCGGGCAATTTCGGTGGCCTGCCCCTGCTCACGCTGGCTGACCGTCTGTTGGTGCTGTTGCTGGCTGCGCCATTGGTACAATTGTGATTCATGCAGGCCAACTGCCGGGCTGCCTCAGGGACACCCACCNCGTTCTGCCAGTTTCAGGGCTTCTGCCTTATAGCTGGCAGCGTGGCGGGTANNTAGGGTTTTGTGTTGGTTTTTGCGGTTTTCATCGTTCACCTCAAGGTCAAGTGCGTAGTGTACTCACTTCTTGCTGTGTCCGGAGAGGCTGGCCGGATCACAGCGCCACCTGGATACGCCGTGAGCCATCACGCCCCTTGCTTTGCTGGAATGCGTTGCTGACACGTTCATCCCGTTCCTGCCGGGCAAGACTACGCGGGCTGGACTTGTCACGTGAACGGAGCCAGCCGTAATACCCACTTCGCGACACGCCCAACACCGACACCATGCGGCCAAGGGAAAATTCATCCCGGTGCTTGAACATGAACTGGTACCGTTCTACTTTTGGTTTTGTGCGAAGTAGGCTGCCGCCTTTTAAGATGGCCAACTCCTCAGCCTGTTCGGCGAGTTGGCGTTTCAGGCGGGCATTCTCGGTGGCCAGCGTGGCCTCCCGTTCACTCTGGCTGGCTTTGCGGCTGGCCGCAGCACGCCAGTTGTAGAGTTGCGATTCCTGCAAGCCCAGTTGTTTGGCTGCTGATGGCACGCTGGTTTGTGAGGCCAGTTTCAAGGCTTCTGACTTGAATTCCGGGCTATGATGTCTACGGGTTGTGGTTGTCTTCATGGTTCACCTCGGTTGTGGAGTTTACTCACTTAACCGGGTGTCCGGAATTACTGGGGCAGATCACGTTGGAAAATGACGCTGGCGACTGTCTCAGTTGGCACAATGGAGCACGCATCAGCGCACGATGTTGTGGAGTAAAACATAGACAAGGAATCCACCAAATGCCGTGACCACGGCAAACCAAAAACGTAACCGATTGGTTGGGACTCAAACTTCACATAACCTCCACGGCGAACTGGTATTGGCGATTTCAAGAAGAAGTGGTGCCAAAGAGCACAGAGAAAAGCACCGACCCATAGCGCCAGCCCGACAAACATTAGCGATTGTAGTGATATTGGTTTGAAGATCGCTAACATCATCGTAATAGAGCCCAAAACAAATAAAGTTCGGGTGGTAATCTGAAGAAATTTGAAAAGCATGATTACATGCCTAATATTGGGCGTAACGGGCGCAGTAGGGAATAAACTGGCCGGGGCACAGCCTTTGACTGACACCCCCAAAAATAAACCGCGAACTTGGCACAAGCTGTCACGCATCAGCGCATGATAACCTTTGGGTAGGCACGGACGAACGCGGCACGACTTTCCCCGCGCATCAGCGCAGCCCACCCATTCTTTAAATTCGGCCTTTAAATCTGGCATGGCTTTTCCCGCGCCAGTGCATGATGAACCCATTATCTTTGCAACCTTTTGTCTTGTGATGCTTTTGGTTTTACCCTCGCCAACGTCAGAGCTGACGGGCGCGGCGGGGAGTAGAAACTAAGAATCGCGGGCTGTCACCGCGTCCGTCGTCGATGTGCTCGTTATGCATTTATGGCTCATCTACGAAGGAAACATTGGCATCAGTAAGCAAGTCTTGTAGTTGTCTAAAAAGGTTATTGATTGAATTGGAAGTATCAGTTCGTCTGAATAAACGAGATAGAAAAGACTGCTCGGCAACTACTGTGCATGTCCATATCACATCTTTGCTGTTGGGTAGTGGGTCGGATGGTTTTGTAGTTGAATAATCGTGAACACTGACACAACCAACCCATAATAAGAAAGGTTTGTTAAAACATAGTACACACCAACCCCAATCTTCGGGAATCACTTCGGCTGATTCGTAGCCCAATTTAGTCAAACTACTGCACAACCACTCTGCTAATTGACGACCGTAGCAAAGTGGGTTTGTCTCAGAGTCTTCACCGAANNTAATCTTAAACTTATTGGACGTGAACCAAATTTGATATTTATTTATTGTCATGATGTCTGAAATATAACGTGCGATTTTTAATTTTTTATTATTTTTTGGAGATTGATGACTAATGTTTTATCTTTAAATGGTATTGCATATAAAACGCCATCACTGGTATCAGTGTCACAACTGACCTTGATATTGTATTTATATATTTTTTGGTNTGAGAAGTCATCTGATATTATTCTTATCATTTCTATTATGTGCCATGCTATTTGAAAGATCCGATNTTTGATTTTTTCTATTGGTTGCTTGAAGGGTTCTTTAATAATTGAAGACTCAAATTCACTTTGTAGAACTCCCACCCATTTGTTAATTATTTGTGGCTCTCCAAATGTAACTGCACACTCTGGCTTATAAAGCTGATCAATGGAGTTAATTATTTTTTCGTCAGGAATGTCAGAAATATGAGCAAAGTATCTATACTCTCTAAAATCTCCATTAACTATAGAAAGTGCATCTAAATATCCATCAAGTCGACCGATCCAATATATTAATTCTGTCTTTTCTGTATCTGATTTTTGCATGTCAGGTTGTTTTTTTAGTGCATAACGTCTGAGCTGACGGGCGCGGCGGGGAGTCAATTGGGCGGAGTCGCGGGCTGTCGCCGCGTCCGTCGTCGAGCAACTTGTATGGATAATGAAACCTTGAAACGGGTAAAGTGAGACCCGGTCTTCTGGCTGCAACCAGAGGGTTCCAGAGCAGCAATCCGATCGAGTAAAGGCTCCTCCGATGAGAGACCGTCAACAAGTGTGGATGCTGTACTGGACTCCATGACAATCTCGAATAGTCAACCGGCCCCGAACCCGCATTTGCAAGGCAGAGTTATCATACTATGAGTACCCCACCCAGATCATCCGAAACCAATATTGGCGTTGATGTCGGCAAATTCCAGCTGGATATTCACATCCGTCCTGCGGGCATCCATTTCAGTGTATCCAATGATGCCCCAGGTATTGCCGAAGCGGTCAAAACCCTGAAGAAACACCATCCAGACCGGATCGTAGTCGAAGCCACCGGACGCCTGGAACACGCCTTTGTCTGCGCCTGTGCCAAAGCGGGTTTACCGTTCGTGATAGCTAATCCCATTCACATCAAAAAGTTCGCCGGAGCGATTGGGCAACTGGCGAAAACCGACAAGCTGGACGCCTGCCTGATAGCCCGGTATGGGGAGACGATCCAGCCAGCGTTGTCTACCCTGAAGCCAGAAATCATATCGATAATCAGTGATTTACTGTCCCGCCGCAATCAAATGGTCAAGATGCAAACGATGGAAAAGAACCGTTTGCAGATCATGCCCAAAAGCGTGCAGGGTTCCATCACGGCGATCCTGAAAACCTTGCAAAAGGAAATGGCCAAACTGGATAAGCAACTGCTACAGCTGATTGACAGTTGTCAGGAATACCAGGANAAAAGTGACATCCTCAAGAGTGTTCCCGGTGTTGGCAACGTCGCTGTCATCACCCTGTTAAGCTGTTTCCCGGAGCTGGGCTACATCACTAACAAACAGGCTGCCTCTTTGGCTGGTGTTGCGCCGATGAACCGTGAAAGTGGNTCGTTATCAGGGTGTTCGCAGAATCAGGGAGGACGCCATCAGGTGCGCACCGTCCTCTTCATGGGAATGATGTCCGCCATTCAATGTAATCCGGTTTTCAAAGCCAAATACGATGCGCTGGTAAAGGCTGGAAAATCCAANAAACTGGCGCTCATCGCCTGTGTCCGCAAGCTGATTGTCATCCTGAATTCCATGATGCGTGACGGTACAAAATGGAACTCGAAAATGGCCTGAAATTCAGGGGTTGACACCATAGTCACTTGTTGGCGCATCATCAGCAAATGAACAGTGGCGTGGCCTTTGACTGAAGCACGGCCAAAACAAACCGCAAACCTGGCGCAGCCTTTCACGTAGCAGCGTAAGCACATCTCTGGCTTGAAACTGTTGGGCTGGCGCGATTTTTGGCGCGCGATTAGCGCGTTGGAAAATGACGCTGGCGACTGTCTCAGTTGGCACAATAAATCACGCATCAGCGCATGATAACCTTTGGGTTGGCACGGATGACGCGGCACGACCTCTCCGCGCATCAGCGCGGCTCACCCATTCTTTATCTTCGGGTTTTAAGGTTGGCACAGTGTTTACACGCATCAGCGCACGATAACTTTTGGGTTGGCACGGCGAACGCGGCACGATATTTCCCGCGCATCAGCGCGGCCACCAGTTCCCTTTTTCGGCGTTTAAATCTGGCACGGCTTTTCTCGCACCAGCGCATGATGAACCCATTATCTTTGCAACCTTTTGTCTTGTGATGCTTTTTGGTTTTACCCTCGCCAACGTCGTAATTGACGGGCGCGGCTGGGAGTAAATTGTGGGAACTCGCGGGCTGTCACCGCGTCCGTCGTCGAATGGCTTGTTGGCGCTTTATCAAAAATGAATTGTGGCACGGCCTTTGATGGCAGCAAGGCCGAAATAAATTTATCTATATCTTTTTTGAAAAACTCATCATTTGGATGTGGAGCCGTTTTAGCCATTTCTTCCATATGTTGTTTTTGAACTTCTTNTTTATGCTTGATTATATCTCGACATTTTCGGCATCTGACCGCAATTGCGTCGATATGCCCTTTGGCGACTTCATACCACCATTTTTGTTGTTTAGCTGTCCAAATCTCTTTTGAGCCGCAATCACAGCATGTAAATGCTCTATCAACATAAAATATTGGTAAAAAGCCGTAAGTGTTTATGTGATCTAACTGCGAATGATCAGCCTCTATTGATCCAACGGATGGTCGTATAGCTTTTGGGTCATGGGTATCAATATCAGATAGGGTTTTAGCTTNTTTATGTCGTCGCTCTTTGATCTCTCTTCTACGTTGTTTATTGCTTTTCATCATCGGTGGTTCAGTTGGTTTGGCCTGTCACGCATTAGCGCGGAGTTGTCTTTGGGTTGGCACCCTGGGTATGAGTCGAAGCACTTTTGTTGTAGCGAAGGATAGGCGTTCTTTTTCAGTGGTTCAGGTTTGTATGATCTCGCCCGCATCAGCGTGTGGTTGTCTTTGGGGTGGCACCCTGGCATGAACCGAAGCGCTTTTTTATCAGCGAAGAATGGGCGTTCTATTTTCGGTGGTTCAGTTTGGCGTTGTCTGTCACGCATCAGCGCACTGTGGAGGTTGGGAAACCACCAATATCGGCAAATGAACATGACCACCGCACTTTGTCGCCAAGGGAAAACCCACTTTTGCCGCTCTCTCAATCTGGCACTGAATATCGTTAATAACCCCGCCAACGTCAGAGCTGACGGGCGCGGCAGGGAGTAAGTTGGTCGGAGTCGCGGGCTGTCGCCGCGTCCGTCGTCGAGCAACTTGTTGGCGCATCATCAACCAATGGATTGTGGTGTGGTCTTTGACTGAAGCACGGCCAAAACAAACCGCAAACCTGGCACAGCCTTTCACGTAGCAGCGTAAGCACATCTCTGGTTTGAAACTGTTGGGCTAGCGCGATTTTTTGTCGCGCGATTAGCGCGTTGGAAAATAACACTGGCGACTGTCTCAGTTGGCACAATGGATCACGCATCAGCGCATGATTGTCTTTGGGCTGGCACGGCGAACACGGCACGGCTTTTCCGCGCATCAGCGCGGCCAACCCATTCTTTATCTTCAGATTTTAAGGTCGGTGCAGTGTTTACACGCATCAGCGCACGATTATCTGTGGGCTGGCACGGCGAACACGGCACGGCTTTTCCCGCGCATCAGCGCGGCGCACCAGTTCCTTTTTCGGTTTTTAAGTCTGGCGTGGCATTTCCCGCGTCAGCGTATGATGAACCCATTATCTTTGCAACCTTTTGTCTTGTGATGTTTTTGGGTTTTACCCTCGCCAACGTCATAGCTGACGGGCGCGGCTGGGAGTAAGTTGGTCGAAGTCGTGGGCTGTCACCGCGTCCGTCGTCGAGAGACTTGTATGGATAATGAAACCTTGAAACGGGTAAAGTGAGACCCGGTCTTCTGGCTGCAACCAGAGGGTTCCAGAGCAGCAATCCGATCGAGTAAAGGCTCCTCCGATGAGAGACCGTCAACAAGTGTGGATGCTGTACTGGACTCCATGACAATCTCGAATAGTCAACCGGCCCCGAACCCGCATTTGCAAGGCAGAGTTATCATACTATGAGTACCCCACCCAGATCATCCGAAACCAATATTGGCGTTGATGTCGGCAAATTCCAGCTGGATATTCACATCCGTCCTGCGGGCATCCATTTCAGTGTATCCAATGATGCCCCAGGTATTGCCGAAGCGGTCAAAACCCTGAAGAAACACCATCCAGACCGGATCGTAGTCGAAGCCACCGGACGCCTGAACACGCCTTTGTCTGCGCCTGTGCCAAAGCGNGGTTTACCGTTCGTGATAGCTAATCCCATTCACATCAAAAAGTTCGCCGGAGCGATTGGGCAACTGGCGAAAACCGACAAGCTGGACGCCTGCCTGATAGCCCGGTATGGGGAGACGATCCAGCCAGCGTTGTCTACCCTGAAGCCAGAAATCATATCGATAATCAGTGATTTACTGTCCCGCCGCAATCAAATGGTCAAGATGCAAACGATGGAAAAGAACCGTTTGCAGATCATGCCCAAAAGCGTGCAGGGTTCCATCACGGCGATCCTGAAAACCTTGCAAAAGGAAATGGCCAAACTGGATAAGCAACTGCTACAGCTGATTGACAGTTGTCAGGANATACCAGGAAAAAGTGACATCCTCAAGAGTGTTCCCGGTGTTGGCAACGTCGCTGTCATCACCCTGTTAAGCTGTTTCCCGGAGCTGGGCTACATCACTAACAAACAGGCTGCCTCTTTGGCTGGTGTTGCGCCGATGAACCGTGAAAGTGGTCGTTATCAGGGTGTTCGCAGAATCAGGGGAGGACGCCATCAGGTGCGCACCGTCCTCTTCATGGGAATGATGTCCGCCATTCAATGTAATCCGGTTTTCAAAGCCAAATACGATGCGCTGGTAAAGGCTGGAAAATCNCAAAAACTGGCGCTCATCGCCTGTGTCCGCAAGCTGATTGTCATCCTGAATTCCATGATGCGTGACGGTACAAAATGGAACTCGAAAATGGCCTGAAATTCAGGGGTTGACACCATAGTCACTTGTTGGCGCATCATCAACCAATGGATTGTGGTGTGGCCTTTGACTGAAGCATGGCCAAAACAAACCGTAAACCTGGCACGACCTGTCACGCATCAGCGCGAGAGCCTCTCCGGCTTGAAGCTGTTGGACTGGTGCGCTTTTTTGTCGCGCGATGAGCGCGTTGGAAAATGACGCTGGCGACTGTCTCAGTTGGCACAATGGATCACGCATCAGCGCACGATTGTCTTTGGGCTGGCACAGTGAATGCGGCACGCCATTCCGCGCATCAGCGCGGCCACCCATTCTTTATCTTCAGGTTTTAAGGTCGGCACAATGGTTACACGCATCAGCGTACGATAATCTTTGGGCTGGCACGGCGAACGCGGCACGGCTTTTCCCGCGCATCAGCGCGATCCACCAGTTCCTTTTTCGGTTTTTAAGTCTGGCGTGGTATTTCCCGCGTCAACGCATGATGAACCCATTATCTTTGTAACCTTTTGTCTTGTGATGCTTTTTGGTTTTACCCTCGCCAACGTCTGAATTGACGGGCGCGGCTGGGAGTCAATTGTGCGAAGTAATGGGCTGTCACCGCGTCCGTCGTCGAATGGCTTGTATGGATAATGAAACCTTGAAACGGGTAAAGTGGGACCCGGTCTTCTGGCTGCAACCAGAGGGCTCCAGAACAGTAGTCCGATCGAATGATGGCTCCTCAATTGAGAGACCGGCAACAAGTGTGGACGCTGTTGTGGACTCCATGACAATCTCGAATAGTCAACCGCCGAACCCGCATTTGCAAGGCAGAGTTATCATACTATGAGCACCCCAAGCAGACCATCCGAAACCAATGTCGGCGTCGATGTCGGCAAATTCCAACTGGACATTCACATCCGTCCTGCAGGCATCCATTTCAGTGTTTCCAACGATGCCGAAGGTATCCGGGAAGCGCTTAAAACCCTGAAGAAACACCATCCAGACCGGATCGTGGTGGAAGCCACCGGGCGTTTGGAACACGCGTTTGTGTGCCTGCGCCAAGGCGGGGTTGCCGCTGGTGGTTGCCAATCCTGTCCACATCAAAAAGTTTGCCGGAGCGATCGGACAACTGGCGAAAACCGACAAGCTGGACGCCTGCCTGATTGCCCGGTATGGCGAGATGATCCAGCCTGCGCTGTCGAGCTTGAAACCGGAAATCATTTTGGCCATCAGTGACTTACTGTCCCGCCGTAACCAGCTGGTCAAGATGCAGACGATGGAAAAGAACCGTTTGCAGATTATGCCTAAATGCGTACAGGGTTCGATCGCCGCGATCCTGAAAACCTTACACAAAGAAATCACCAAACTGGATAAGCAGTTACTCCAGCTGATTGACAGCTGCGAGGAACACCAGGAAAAAAGCGACATCCTCAAGAGCGTTCCCGGTGTTGGCAATGTTGCTGTCATCACCTTGCTGAGCTGCTTCCCGGAGTTGGGCACATCAGCAACAAGCAGGCCGCCTCTCTGGCGGGTGTTGCGCCGATGAACCGTGAAAGTGGCCGTTATCAGGGTGTCCGCAGAATTCGGGGAGGACGCCATCAGGTACGCACCGTCCTCTTATGGGAATGATGTCCGCCATTCAATGCAACCCGGTTTTCAAAGCCAAATACGACGCCTTGGTGAAAGCTGGAAAATCCAAAAACTGGCGCTCATTGCCTGTGTCCGCAAGTTGATTGTCATCCTGAATTCCATGCTGCGAGACGGTACAAAATGGAATCCGAAAATGGCCTGAAATTCAGGGGTTGACACCATAGTCACTTGTTGGCGCTTAATTATCAACAAATGAATTGTGGCACTGTTTTTTACTGAAGCGCAGCCAAAACAAAGCATCAACCTGGCACGACCTGTCACGCATCAGCGCGAGAGCCTCTCCAGCTTGAAGCTGTTGGACTGGTGCGCTTTTTTGTCGCGCGATGAGCGCGTTGGAAAATGACGCTGGCGACTGTCTCAGTTGGCACAATGGATCACGCATCGGCGCACGATTTTTTGGGCTGGCACAGCGAACATGGCACGGCCTGTCAGAGCATCAGCGAACGGGGAGGCCAATTCTTCGGCTCTGGAATCTAGCACTTTATTTCCCGCGTTAGCGCATGATGAAAACATCTTTATTCGGTCTTTAAATCTTGTGATGCGGCTTTGTTTTTAACGCGGCCAACGTCGTAATTGACGGGTGCGGCGGGGAGTAAGCCGTTAAAAATCGTGGGCTGTCCACGCGTCCGTCGTCGAATGATTTGTTGGCGCTTTATTATCAGTAAATGGCTTGTGGTGCTGCCTTTGGCTGAAGCACGACCAATGGATTTGTTATAACCGTTTATAGTATGGTCTATAATGTGCCTGCTGAAAGCCAATCTTTTATAAAAATCATCAAGCCAAGGTTTGTCATCAGATACATCAGCCCTGATTATTACAATACCCTTTGATATTAGAATATTTTCAATATCACTTATGATCACGCTGGCCAGCCCTAAACGCCTATAATCATTGATAATAAAAATTTCGTCTATTGATGCCTCCAAGCCTTGGTGTTCAAAACTAAATGAAAAACAAACATGAATATAACCAACTACATTTTTATTTTCGAATGCAAGAAACGTTTGAACATGATTTGGATTAGAAAAGGAAGCTGCAATTGTATTTTGTATAACCTCTGCTGAAAGCTCAATTGATTCTTCACGATTAAACTGAGTCATCATTTCGAGAAGCAAAGAAGCATCTTCGATTTTAGCTTTTCTGATATACATGATTGTATTACTGCTTATTATCACAATTTATCCAGCATCAGCGCGGCTGCCTAACCCCATCTTTTCGGCGTTTAAATCTGGTATGGCTTTTCCCGCGCCAGCGCATGATGAACCCATTATCTTTGCAACCTTTTGTCTTGTGATGCTTTTGGGTTTTTACCCTCGCCAACGTCAGAGCTGACGGGCGCGGCAGGGAGTAAGTTGGTCGGAGTCGCGGGCTGTCGCCGCGTCCGTCGTCGAGCAACTTGTATGGATAATGAAACCTTGAAACGGGTAAAGTGAGACCCGGTCTTCTGGCTGCAACCAGAGGGTTCCAGAGCAGCAATCCGATCGAGTAAAGGCTCCTCCGATGAGAGACCGTCAACAAGTGTGGATGCTGTACTGGACTCCATGACAATCTCGAATAGTCAACCGGTCCCGAACCCGCATTTGCAAGGCAGAGTTATCATACTATGAGTACCCCACCCAGATCATCCGAAACCAATATTGGCGTTGATGTCGGCAAATTCCAGCTGGATATTCACATCCGTCCTGCGGGCATCCATTTCAGTGTATCCAATGATGCCCCAGGTATTGCCGAAGCGGTCAAAACCCTGAAGAAACACCATCCAGACCGGATCGTAGTCGAAGCCACCGGACGCCTGAACACGCCTTTGTCTGCGCCTGTGCCAAAGCGGGTTTACCGTTCGTGATAGCTAATCCCATTCACATCAAAAAGTTCGCCGGAGCGATTGGGCAACTGGCGAAAACCGACAAGCTGGACGCCTGCCTGATAGCCCGGTATGGGGAGACGATCCAGCCAGCGTTGTCTACCCTGAAGCCAGAAATCATATCGATAATCAGTGATTTACTGTCCCGCCGCAATCAAATGGTCAAGATGCAAACGATGGAAAAGAACCGTTTGCAGATCATGCCCAAAAGCGTGCAGGGTTCCATCACGGCGATCCTGAAAACCTTGCAAAAGGAAATGGCCAAACTGGATAAGCAACTGCTACAGCTGATTGACAGTTGTCAGGAATACCAGGAAAAAGTGACATCCTCAAGAGTGTTCCCGGTGTTGGCAACGTCGCTGTCATCACCCTGTTAAGCTGTTTCCCGGAGCTGGGCTACATCACTAACAAACAGGCTGCCTCTTTGGCTGGTGTTGCGCCGATGAACCGTGAAAGTGGTCGTTATCAGGGTGTTCGCAGAATCAGGGAGGACGCCATCAGGTGCGCACCGTCCTCTTCATGGGAATGATGTCCGCCATTCAATGTAATCCGGTTTTCAAAGCCAAATACGATGCGCTGGTAAAGGCTGGAAAATCCAAAAACTGGCGCTCATCGCCTGTGTCCGCAAGCTGATTGTCATCCTGAATTCCATGATGCGTGACGGTACAAAATGGAACTCGAAAATGGCCTGAAATTCAGGGGTTGACACCATAGTCACTTGTTGGCGCATTATCAACCAATGGATTGTGGTGTGGTCTTTGACTGAAGCACAGCCAAAACAAACCCCAAACCTGGCACAACCTGTCACGCATCAGCGCAAGAGCCTCTCCAGCTTGAAGCTGTTGGGCTAGCGCGCTGGAAAATGACGCTGGCGACTGGTTCAGTTGGCACAATAAATCACGCATCAGCGCATGATAACCTGTGGGTTGGCACGGCGAACGCGGCACGCCATTTCCCGCGCATCAGCGCGGCACCCATGTTTTAAAGTCAGCATTTGAAGTTGGCACACTGTTTACACGCATCAGCGCACGATAACCTTTGGGCTGGCACGGCGAACGCGGCACAGCTTTTCCGCGCATCAGCGCGGCGCACCAGTTCCCTTTTTCGGCGTTTAAACCTGACGCGGCATTTCCCGCATCCGCGCATGATGAACCAATTATCTTTGCAACCTTTTAATCTGGCGATGCTTTTTGTTTTTACCCTCGCCAACGTCATAGCTGACGGGCGCGGCAGGGAGTAAGTTGGGCGAAGTCGCGGGCTGTCACCGCGTCCGTCGTCGAGCAACTTGTATGGATAATGAAACCTTGAAACGGGTAAAGTGAGACCCGGTCTTCTGGCTGCAACCAGAGGGTTCCAGAGCAGCAATCCGATCGAGTAAAGGCTCCTCCGATGAGAGACCGTCAACAAGTGTGGATGCTGTACTGGACTCCATGACAATCTCGAATAGTCAACCGGTCCCGAACCCGCATTTGCAAGGCAGAGTTATCATACTATGAGTACCCCACCCAGATCATCCGAAACCAATATTGGCGTTGATGTCGGCAAATTCCAGCTGGATATTCACATCCGTCCTGCGGGCATCCATTTCAGTGTATCCAATGATGCCCCAGGTATTGCCGAAGCGGTCAAAACCCTGAAGAAACACCATCCAGACCGGATCGTAGTCGAAGCCACCGGACGCCGGAACACGCCTTTGTCTGCGCCTGTGCCAAAGCGGGTTTACCGTTCGTGATAGCTAATCCCATTCACATCAAAAAGTTCGCCGGAGCGATTGGGCAACTGGCGAAAACCGACAAGCTGGACGCCTGCCTGATAGCCCGGTATGGGGAGACGATCCAGCCAGCGTTGTCTACCCTGAAGCCAGAAATCATATCGATAATCAGTGATTTACTGTCCCGCCGCAATCAAATGGTCAAGATGCAAACGATGGAAAAGAACCGTTTGCAGATCATGCCCAAAAGCGTGCAGGGTTCCATCACGGCGATCCTGAAAACCTTGCAAAAGGAAATGGCCAAACTGGATAAGCAACTGCTACAGCTGATTGACAGTTGTCAGGAATACCAGGAAAAAGTGACATCCTCAAGAGTGTTCCCGGTGTTGGCAACGTCGCTGTCATCACCCTGTTAAGCTGTTTCCCGGAGCTGGGCTACATCACTAACAAACAGGCTGCCTCTTTGGCTGGTGTTGCGCCGATGAACCGTGAAAGTGGTCGTTATCAGGGTGTTCGCAGAATCAGGGAGGACGCCATCAGGTGCGCACCGTCCTCTTCATGGGAATGATGTCCGCCATTCAATGTAATCCGGTTTTCAAAGCCAAATACGATGCGCTGGTAAAGGCTGGAAAATCCAAAAACTGGCGCTCATCGCCTGTGTCCGCAAGCTGATTGTCATCCTGAATTCCATGATGCGTGACGGTACAAAATGGAACTCGAAAATGGCCTGAAATTCAGGGGTTGACACCATAGTCACTTGTTGGCGCATCATCAGCAAATAAATTGTGGTGTGGTCTTTGACTGAAGCACGGCCAAAACAAACCGCAAACCTGGCACAGCCTGTCACGTAGCAGCGTAAGCACATCTCTGGCTTGAAACTGTTGGGCTGGCGCGATTTTTTGTCGCGCGATTAGCGCGTTGGAAAATGACGCTGGCGACTGGCTCAGTTGGCACAGTGGATCACGCATCAGCGCACGATTGTCTTTGGGTTGGCACGGTGAACGCGGCACAACATTTCCCGCGCATCAGCGCGGCCTACCAATTCTTTAAATTCGGTTTTTAAATCTGGCGTGGTATTTCCCGCGTTAGCGCATGATGAACCCATTATCTTTGCAACCTTTTGTCTGGTGATGCTTTTGGTTTTTACCCTCGCCAACGTCAACGCTGACGGGCGCGGCGGGGAGTAAGTTGGTCGGAGTCGCGGGCTGTCCCCACGTCCGTCGTCGAGCAGCTTGTTGTGCCATTATTTTGAAAACTATCGAAAGAACAACCGCTGATTGGGGATGGCACGGCCTCGCCGTCTTTTATCATCAAGTCGGCACGCTGTATCACGCATCAGCGCACTGTGACAGTTGAGTAACCACCATTTTGGGCAAATGAACGTAGCCACCGCTGTTTGTCGTCGAAGGAGAACCCCATTTTTGGTTCAGGTTGGCACTCTGTATCACGCATCAGCGCACTGTGACAGTCGGTCTGGCACCTGTCTGAACTGTCGGGGTAGATTTTGCGCGATGAGCGCATGGAAAATTGGGTTGGCACCTAGTTCAATTGTCGGGATGTATCACGCATCAGCGCACGGTGGTTTTTGGGTTGGCACCAATGGGATAGGGCACAATCTATCCCGCGCATCAGTGCGGCCACCAAACCCAATATTTTGATCTTTGAATTTGGCACTGATTTTCCCGCGTAAGCGCCGATGAATCTTTCTTTTTACGGTCTTTCAAGCTCAGAAATCTTATTGTTTTTAACCCCGCACAACGTCAGAGCTGACGGGCGCGGCAGGGAGTAAGTTAGGTGACGTCGCGGACTGTCACCGCGTCCGTCGTCAAGCAACTTGTTGGCGCAAAATTGTTATGACCAAATAATCTGGACGGGATAATGCTCGAAAACACCGTCGCCACTCAGAAACACCATCTTCTCAACATTAGCTTGAGCAATCAGAAGGCGGTCAAACGGATCTTTATGAACATCAGGTAACGCAGCAATCCCCAACACATGGGCTGTCTGTATCGGTAAAATTTGAATGGCGTTCTTTTGTACTTGTTCGGAGACCAGCTTATCCAATGGCAGATGAAGCTCCAATTTGCCTAATTGATGCTTGATCTGCATCTCCCAAATACTGGCAACGCTCAAAAACATCTCATTTTTGGCATCTTCGCACAGTGCCAACACCTTGGAGGGAAGTTTGGCTGGCTGACTGTCCCACCATAAGAATGTGTGGGTATCTAGCAGCAGCCTCATTCTGCGCCCAGCCAGAAATCGTCGGATAATGGCGCATCAAAATCATCAGCCATCACCACGCAACCAGCGTGTAAGCCAGCCTGCCGTGTTGTTAGTGGGATAGATTGAACGAGAGGGGTGCTGTATTTATTGAACATAAACTCAACAAAATTAAGTATTTCTCGTTGGACATTCTCCGGCAAACGGCGTGTGTGTTCAGTGATTAGCTCTACTGTGCCCATGATAGTATCACTCCAATTATTTCTCTTGGGTCAGTATAGCCAAGGACACCTCGGTTGACTATTTTCGGTGTGGCACGGCCTTTCTCGCGCATCAGCGCGGCTCACCCATTCTTTAAATTCCGTATTTGATGTTGGCACAGTGTTTACACGAATCAGCGCACGATAACCTTTGGGTTGGCACGGACGAACGCGGCACGGTTTTTCCCGCGCATCAGCGCGACCCACCAGTTCCCTTTTTCGGTGTTTAAATCTGGCATGGCTTTTCCCGCACCAGCGCATGATGAACCCATTATCTTTGCAACCTTTTGTCTTGTGATGCTTTTTGGTTTTTACCTTCGCCAACGTCTGAGCTGACGGGCGCGGCGGGGAGTCAATTGGGCGAAGTCGCGGGCTGTCACCGCGTCCGTCGTCGAGCAACTTGTATGGATAATGAAACCTTGAAACGGGTAAAGTGAGACCCGGTCTTCTGGCTGCAACCAGAGGGTTCCAGAGCAGCAATCCGATCGAGTAAAGGCTCCTCCGATGAGAGACCGTCAACAAGTGTGGATGCTGTACTGGACTCCATGACAATCTCGAATAGTCAACCGGCCCCGAACCCGCATTTGCAAGGCAGAGTTATCATACTATGAGTACCCCACCCAGATCATCCGAAACCAATATTGGCGTTGATGTCGGCAAATTCCAGCTGGATATTCACATCCGTCCTGCGGGCATCCATTTCAGTGTATCCAATGATGCCCCAGGTATTGCCGAAGCGGTCAAAACCCTGAAGAAACACCATCCAGACCGGATCGTAGTCGAAGCCACCGGACGCCGGAACACGCCTTTGTCTGCGCCTGTGCCAAAGCGGGTTTACCGTTCGTGATAGCTAATCCCATTCACATCAAAAAGTTCGCCGGAGCGATTGGGCAACTGGCGAAAACCGACAAGCTGGACGCCTGCCTGATAGCCCGGTATGGGGAGACGATCCAGCCAGCGTTGTCTACCCTGAAGCCAGAAATCATATCGATAATCAGTGATTTACTGTCCCGCCGCAATCAAATGGTCAAGATGCAAACGATGGAAAAGAACCGTTTGCAGATCATGCCCAAAAGCGTGCAGGGTTCCATCACGGCGATCCTGAAAACCTTGCAAAAGGAAATGGCCAAACTGGATAAGCAACTGCTACAGCTGATTGACAGTTGTCAGGAATACCAGGAAAAAGTGACATCCTCAAGAGTGTTCCCGGTGTTGGCAACGTCGCTGTCATCACCCTGTTAAGCTGTTTCCCGGAGCTGGGCTACATCACTAACAAACAGGCTGCCTCTTTGGCTGGTGTTGCGCCGATGAACCGTGAAAGTGGTCGTTATCAGGGTGTTCGCAGAATCAGGGAGGACGCCATCAGGTGCGCACCGTCCTCTTCATGGGAATGATGTCCGCCATTCAATGTAATCCGGTTTTCAAAGCCAAATACGATGCGCTGGTAAAGGCTGGAAAATCCAAAAACTGGCGCTCATCGCCTGTGTCCGCAAGCTGATTGTCATCCTGAATTCCATGATGCGTGACGGTACAAAATGGAACTCGAAAATGGCCTGAAATTCAGGGGTTGACACCATAGTCACTTGTTGGCGCATCATCAACCAATGGATTGTGGTGTGGTCTTTGACTGAAGCACGGCCAAAACAAACCGTAAACCTGGCACAGCCTGTCACGTAGCAGCGTAAGCACATCTCTGGCTTGAAACTGTTGGGCTGGCGCGATTTTTGGCGCGCGATTAGCGCGTTGGAAAATGACGCTGGCGACTGTCTCAGTTGGCACAATGGATCACGCATCAGCGCACGATTGTCTTTGGGCTGGCACGGCGAACCCGGCACGGCTTTTCCCGCGCATCAGCGCGGCTCACCAATTCTTTATCTTCAGGTTTTAAGGTTGGCACAGTGTTTACACGCATCAGCGCACGATAACTTTTGGGTTGGCACGGCGAACGCGGCACGATATTTCCGCGCATCAGCGCGGCCACCAGTTCCCTTTTTCGGCGTTTAAATCTGGCACGGCTTTTCTCGCACCAGCGCATGATGAACCCATTATCTTTGCAACCTTTTGTCTTGTGATGCTTTTTGGTTTTACCCTCGCCAACGTCGTAATTGACGGGCGCGGCTGGGAGTAAATTGTGGGAACTCGCGGGCTGTCACCGCGTCCGTCGTCGAATGGCTTGTTGGCGCTTTATCAAAAATGAATTGTGGCACGGCCTTTGATGGCAGCAAGGCCGAAATAAATTTATCTATATCTTTTTTGAAAAACTCATCATTTGGATGTGGAGCCGTTTTAGCCATTTCTTCCATATGTTGTTTTTGAACTTCTTTTTATGCTTGATTATATCTCGACATTTTCGGCATCTGACCGCAATTGCGTCGATATGCCCTTTGGCGACTTCATACCACCATTTTTGTTGTTTAGCTGTCCAAATCTCTTTTGAGCCGCAATCACAGCATGTAAATGCTCTATCAACATAAAATATTGGTAAAAAGCCGTAAGTGTTTATGTGATCTAACTGCGAATGATCAGCCTCTATTGATCCAACGGATGGTCGTATAGCTTTTGGGTCATGGGTATCAATATCAGATAGGGTTTTAGCTTTTATNNGTCGTCGCTCTTTGATCTCTCTTCTACGTTGTTTATTGCTTTTCATCATCGGTGGTTCAGTTGGTTTGGCCTGTCACGCATTAGCGCGGAGTTGTCTTTGGGTTGGCACCCTGGGTATGAGTCGAAGCACTTTTGTTGTAGCGAAGGATAGGCGTTCTTTTTCAGTGGTTCAGGTTTGTATGATCTCGCCCGCATCAGCGTGTGGTTGTCTTTGGGGTGGCACCCCTGGCATGAACCGAAGCGCTTTTTTATCAGCGAAGAATGGGCGTTCTATTTTCGGTGGTTCAGTTTGGCGTTGTCTGTCACGCATCAGCGCACTGTGGAGGTTGGGAAACCACCAATATCGGCAAATGAACATGACCACCGCACTTTGTCGCCAAGGGAAAACCCACTTTTGCCGCTCTCTCAATCTGGCACTGAATATCGTTAATAACCCCGCCAACGTCAGAGCTGACGGGCGCGGCAGGGAGTAAGTTGGTCGGAGTCGCGGGCTGTCGCCGCGTCCGTCGTCGAGCAACTTGTATGGATAATGAAACCTTGAAACGGGTAAAGTGAGACCCGGTCTTCTGGCTGCAACCAGAGGGTTCCAGAGCAGCAATCCGATCGAGTAAAGGCTCCTCCGATGAGAGACCGTCAACAAGTGTGGATGCTGTACTGGACTCCATGACAATCTCGAATAGTCAACCGGCCCCGAACCCGCATTTGCAAGGCAGAGTTATCATACTATGAGTACCCCACCCAGATCATCCGAAACCAATATTGGCGTTGATGTCGGCAAATTCCAGCTGGATATTCACATCCGTCCTGCGGGCATCCATTTCAGTGTATCCAATGATGCCCCAGGTATTGCCGAAGCGGTCAAAACCCTGAAGAAACACCATCCAGACCGGATCGTAGTCGAAGCCACCGGACGCCTGGAACACGCCTTTGTCTGCGCCTGTGCCAAAGCGGGTTTACCGTTCGTGATAGCTAATCCCATTCACATCAAAAAGTTCGCCGGAGCGATTGGGCAACTGGCGAAAACCGACAAGCTGGACGCCTGCCTGATAGCCCGGTATGGGGAGACGATCCAGCCAGCGTTGTCTACCCTGAAGCCAGAAATCATATCGATAATCAGTGATTTACTGTCCCGCCGCAATCAAATGGTCAAGATGCAAACGATGGAAAAGAACCGTTTGCAGATCATGCCCAAAAGCGTGCAGGGTTCCATCACGGCGATCCTGAAAACCTTGCAAAAGGAAATGGCCAAACTGGATAAGCAACTGCTACAGCTGATTGACAGTTGTCAGGAATACCAGGAAAAAGTGACATCCTCAAGAGTGTTCCCGGTGTTGGCAACGTCGCTGTCATCACCCTGTTAAGCTGTTTCCCGGAGCTGGGCTACATCACTAACAAACAGGCTGCCTCTTTGGCTGGTGTTGCGCCGATGAACCGTGAAAGTGGTCGTTATCAGGGTGTTCGCAGAATCAGGGAGGACGCCATCAGGTGCGCACCGTCCTCTTCATGGGAATGATGTCCGCCATTCAATGTAATCCGGTTTTCAAAGCCAAATACGATGCGCTGGTAAAGGCTGGAAAATCCAAAAACTGGCGCTCATCGCCTGTGTCCGCAAGCTGATTGTCATCCTGAATTCCATGATGCGTGACGGTACAAAATGGAACTCGAAAATGGCCTGAAATTCAGGGGTTGACACCATAGTCACTTGTTGGCGCATCATCAACCAATGGATTGTGGTGTGGTCTTTGACTGAAGCACGGCCAAAACAAACCGCAAACCTGGCACAGCCTTTCACGTAGCAGCGTAAGCACATCTCTGGTTTGAAACTGTTGGGCTAGCGCGATTTTTGTCGCGCGATTAGCGCGTTGGAAAATAACACTGGCGACTGTCTCAGTTGGCACAATGGATCACGCATCAGCGCACGATTGTCTTTGGGCTGGCACGGTGAACGTGGCACAACATTTCCCGCGCATCAGCGCGGCTCACCAACTCTTTATCTCTCGGTTTTAAGGTTGGCACAGCGTTTACACGCATCAGCGCACGATAACTCTTGGGTTGGCACGGCGAACGCGGCACGATATTTCCGCGCATCAGCGCGACCCACCAGTTCCCTTTTTCGGCGTTTAAGTCTGGCACGGCTTTTCCCGCGTCAACGCATGATGAACCCATTATCTTTGCAACCTTTTGTCTTGTGATGCTTTTGGTTTTTACCCTCGCCAACGTCTGAGCTGACGGGCGCGGCGGGGAGTCAATTGGGCGGAGTCGCGGGCTGTCGCCGCGTCCGTCGTCGAGCAACTTGTATGGATAATGAAACCTTGAAACGGGTAAAGTGAGACCCGGTCTTCTGGCTGCAACCAGAGGGTTCCAGAGCAGCAATCCGATCGAGTAAAGGCTCCTCCGATGAGAGACCGTCAACAAGTGTGGATGCTGTACTGGACTCCATGACAATCTCGAATAGTCAACCGGTCCCGAACCCGCATTTGCAAGGCAGAGTTATCATACTATGAGTACCCCACCCAGATCATCCGAAACCAATATTGGCGTTGATGTCGGCAAATTCCAGCTGGATATTCACATCCGTCCTGCGGGCATCCATTTCAGTGTATCCAATGATGCCCCAGGTATTGCCGAAGCGGTCAAAACCCTGAAGAAACACCATCCAGACCGGATCGTAGTCGAAGCCACCGGACGCCTGGAACACGCCTTTGTCTGCGCCTGTGCCAAAGCGGGTTTACCGTTCGTGATAGCTAATCCCATTCACATCAAAAAGTTCGCCGGAGCGATTGGGCAACTGGCGAAAACCGACAAGCTGGACGCCTGCCTGATAGCCCGGTATGGGGAGACGATCCAGCCAGCGTTGTCTACCCTGAAGCCAGAAATCATATCGATAATCAGTGATTTACTGTCCCGCCGCAATCAAATGGTCAAGATGCAAACGATGGAAAAGAACCGTTTGCAGATCATGCCCAAAAGCGTGCAGGGTTCCATCACGGCGATCCTGAAAACCTTGCAAAAGGAAATGGCCAAACTGGATAAGCAACTGCTACAGCTGATTGACAGTTGTCAGGAATACCAGGANAAAAGTGACATCCTCAAGAGTGTTCCCGGTGTTGGCAACGTCGCTGTCATCACCCTGTTAAGCTGTTTCCCGGAGCTGGGCTACATCACTAACAAACAGGCTGCCTCTTTGGCTGGTGTTGCGCCGATGAACCGTGAAAGTGGTCGTTATCAGGGTGTTCGCAGAATCAGGGGAGGACGCCATCAGGTGCGCACCGTCCTCTTCATGGGAATGATGTCCGCCATTCAATGTAATCCGGTTTTCAAAGCCAAATACGATGCGCTGGTAAAGGCTGGAAAATCCAANAAACTGGCGCTCATCGCCTGTGTCCGCAAGCTGATTGTCATCCTGAATTCCATGATGCGTGACGGTACAAAATGGAACTCGAAAATGGCCTGAAATTCAGGGGTTGACACCATAGTCACTTGTTGGCGCATCATCAACCAATGGATTGTGGCGTGGTTTTTGACTGAAGCACAGCCAAAACAAACCCCAAATCTGGCACAACCTGTCACGCATCAGCGCAAGAGTCTCTCCGGCTTGAATCTGTTGGCCTAGTGCGATTTTTGTCGCGCGATTAGCGCGCTGGAAAATAACGCTGGCGGCTGGTTCAGTTGGCACAATAAATCACGCATCAGCGCATGATAACCTTTGGGTTGGCACGGCGGACGCGGCACGCCATTTCCCGCGCATCAGCGCGGCGCACCCATGTTTTAAAGTCAGCATTTGAAGTTGGCACACTGTTTACACGCATCAGCGCACGATAACCTTTGGGCTGGCACGGCGAACGCGGCACGGCTTTTCCGCGCATCAGCGCGGCGCACCAGTTCCTTTTTTCGGTGTTTAAATCTGGCATGGCTTTTCCCGCGTCAGCGCATGATGAACCCATTATCTTTGCAACCTTTTGTCTTGTGATGCTTTTTGGTTTTTACCCTCGCCAACGTCTAGCATGACGGGCGCGGCAGGGAGTAAGCCGCAAGAATCGCGGGCTGTCACCGCGTCCGTCGTCGATGTAATTGTTAGCAATAAATTATTCTGGAAGTCCATCACCATTAATATCATCAGGCTTATCTATTTCTATAGTTTTAACTAACTCAAGTTTATTGTTATCCAGTACGTAGAAGAATGCCGCATATTTCCCAGTCTCAACTTGATCCTTATCAAGAATAGGCCNTTGAGCCACTAATAAACGACTATCAATTTTGTAGTCAACAATAAAAGGACCAAACTCCCCACCAAATCCCTCATTTAATACTCTTCCTGTTCTTTTGTTAACAAATGACGTCATTGCACAACTTGTACCGCAACCCCATGTGGCTGATACATATTCGCCAGCAAAACTTGGATTATTAGAAAGTGCCTCAGTTAAACGAGTTTTAAACATTTTTGAAAATTCATCATCCATTTTTAATTTGGCAGATTTTCCATTATAGATGGATGTGGCGGGATAATCTTTAAATTTTAGTGTTTCCTCAGATGATTTATTAGAGTTTTTCTTATTGGCAGAATTGCTATTAACAGTCTGCTCAACAGGAACTAGAAAGCTATCAAATACATATCCAAAAGAATTATCCCATTCTATTTTCACCCATTCGCCAGTTCTACCACTTATAAATTCTTTTTTATTTGTACGCTCAATGATATTGACTTTCCCATTTACTGGTATGCTTCCTATTTTCTTAGCGGAAACTTCTGAAGAGTCTCGTACTGTTAAAGCCGGTTCGGCTGTTGACATATACCAGTCAGCATTGGAAATTTTGCTAAATGTTAAAATGCTAGTGGCGCATAATAAAAATAGATATTTTGGAGTCTTCACTAAAGATAACCTTTTGATATATTTCATATTTAAATCTTAAAATAATAGGGAACCTCTAAAAACCTGGATTACCCCAGTTGCATTTGTGTAACCGAAGTCATCTGCCGAAACTGACATGCTATCGGGTGCTTCATGGCTCACTTATGCCTTGTTATCAGCCATTTTTCAGTGTTTTTCTGTCAAATAGGCACAATTCCAGCCTCTTTGAGCGTGCAAAGCCGTTGCAGGTTGTAGACCGCGGCTTTAATGCTGAGGCCGAATTCCGCACGCGCCAACCCGATGGTGCGGATGAATTTGCCTCCCATGGCAGACATCGCGCCGAAGACATGTTCAACACGCGCACGGGCCTNGGCGATACGGGTGTTGCGCTTTTTCTGGCAGTCAGACTGCGGTTTGCCGGGTTTGGCTTTACGCTGGATATGTGGCCGCCAGCCTGCCGCATTGAGGCGCTGTTCCCGTTGCCTGTCTTCATAGCCTTTGTCTGCCCAGACATCCCGGCTGGTATTGGTGCGGTCAAGCACCTGTTCAAAGTGCTTGGTGTCATGCTCTTTGGCAGTGCTGACATGGCGTTTACGGATGAACTTGTGCTGCCGGTCGGCACTGATGCTGAGCTTATAACCATGGTGGCTCTTGCTGTGCTTTTTCGTCCAGCTCGCGTCAGTGTCCTTCTGGCGACGCTGGGCAGGCGTCCAGTTGGCTGGGGTGGCATCCTGAGCCACGATGGCTTTGTCATCTTTATGCAAATGTTGTCGGGGTGCTTCCACCAGGGTGGCGTCAATGATCTGGCCGCCACGGGCGATAAAACCCTGTTGTTGTAATTGCTGCTGGACGGCATTAAACAAGGCATCTGCGCCACCCGCTTCCCGGATTCGTTCACGGAATACCCACAACGTCTTCTCGTCCGGGATGCTGGCAGAATGTCGCAACCCACAAAATCGCTGGAACGACAAACGATCCAACAATTGGTACTCCATCGCCTCATCGGACAACTTATAGAGATGCTGCAAAACCAACANCCGAACCATCAACTCCGTTGGGTAGGGTGGACGCCCTCCCTGTGTTGACTCAGCGCGCGGGGCTATCCGGTCAACTTCCGCTGCCAGGGCGGCAAAACTGACGTGTTTTTCCAGCACTGACAGCAGGTCTCCTTTCCGGTCGAGCTTCTGCTCACGTTCTTCTGCTGCGAACAGGCTGGTCTTTACGGCACTGGGTTTCTTCATACTTCCGGTTGTGGTGGGTTGCTGTGCTTGACATTATCTCATATCAGGCTGGGTTGTGGGTTTTTAGAGGTTCCCAATAATATTCACTGATATTATTTTGAGGTCGTATGGTATTTTTGTGCTAACGTCGTAATTGACGGGCGCGGCGGGGAGTCAATTGTGCGGAGTAATGGGCTGTCACCGCGTCCGTCGTCGAATGGCTTGTTGGCACATGATCATCAGCAAATGATTTGTGGCACAGTTTTTGACTGAAGCACGGCCAAAACAAACCCTAAACCTGGCACAACCTGTCACGCATCAGCGCAAGAGCCTCTCCGGCTTGAAGCTGTTGGGCTGGCGCGATTTTTGTCGCGCGATTAGCGCGTTGGAAAATGACGCTGGCGACTGCTTCAGCTGGCACAATAAATCACGCATCAGCGCATGATAACCTTTGGGTTGGCACGGCGAACGCGGCACGCCATTTCCCGCGCATCAGCGCGGCGCACCCATGTTTTAAAGTCAGCATTTGAAGTTGGCACACTGTTGACACGCATCAGCGCACGATAACCTTTGGGCTGGCACGGCGAACGCGGCACGGCATTTCCCGCGTCAGCGCATGATGAACCCATTATCTTTGCAACCTTTTGTCTTGTGATGCTTTTTGTTTTTACCCTCGCCAACGTCTGAATTGACGGGCGGCGTGGGGAGTAGAAAGTAAGAATCGCGGGCTATCACGCCGTCCGTCGTCGAATGATTTGTATGGATAATGAAACCTTGAAACGGGTAAAGTGGACCCGGTCTTCTGGCTGCAACCAGAGGGCTCCAGAACAGTAGTCCGATCGAATGATGGCTCCTCAATTGAGAGACCGGCAACAAGTGTGGACGCTGTTGTGGACTCCATGACAATCTCGAATAGTCAACCGGATCCCGAACCCGCATTTGCAAGGCAGAGTTATCATACTATGAGCACCCCAAGCAGACCATCCGAAACCAATGTCGGCGTCGATGTCGGCAAATTCCAACTGGACATTCACATCCGCCCTGCAGGCATCCATTTCAGTGTTTCCAACGATGCCGAAGGTATCCGGGAAGCGCTTAAAACCCTGAAGAAACANCCATCCGACCGGATCGTGGTGGAAGCCACCGGGCGTTTGGAACACGCGTTTGTGTGTGCCTGCGCCAAGGCGGGGTTGCCGCTGGTGGTTGCCAATCCTGTCCACATCAAAAAGTTTGCCGGAGCGATCGGACAACTGGCGAAAACCGACAAGCTGGACGCCTGCCTGATTGCCCGGTATGGCGAGATGATCCAGCCTGCGCTGTCGAGCTTGAAACCGGAAATCATTTTGGCCATCAGTGACTTACTGTCCCGCCGTAACCAGCTGGTCAAGATGCAGACGATGGAAAAGAACCGTTTGCAGATTATGCCTAAATGCGTACAGGGTTCGATCGCCGCGATCCTGAAAACCTTACACAAAGAAATCACCAAACTGGATAAACAGTTACTCCAGCTGATTGACAGCTGCGAGGAACACCAGGAAAAAAGCGACATCCTCAAGAGCGTTCCCGGTGTTGGCAATGTTGCTGTCATCACCTTGCTGAGCTGCTTCCCGGAGTTNGGCCACATCAGCAACAAGCAGGCCGCCTCTCTGGCGGGTGTTGCGCCGATGAACCGTGAAAGTGGCCGTTATCAGGGTGTCCGCAGAATTCGGGGAGGACGCCATCAGGTACGCACCGTCCTCTTCATGGGAATGATGTCCGCCATTCAATGCAACCCGGTTTTCAAAGCCAAATACGACGCCTTGGTGAAAGCTGGAAAATCCAANAAACTGGCGCTCATTGCCTGTGTCCGCAAGCTGATTGTCATCCTGAATTCCATGGTGCGTGACGGTACAAAATGGAACCCGAAAATGGCCTGAAATTCAGGGGTTGACACCATAGTCACTTGTTGGCGCATTAATCAAGTGGATGGTCTTTGATGATGAACGTAGCCTCACTAAACTCGCTCCACGTCATAGTAGTTATTTTNCCCTTTATCGCTGAATGTTGCCAAGACACGGAATCCAGCACTCCTCAAATGCCTCTCATAATTTTCTTGTCCTAATGATCTGCTCTCAAGTCCTGTAGTCATATCCAGCCAAATACCTTCTTCAATAGGGGCAGTAAATAGGAATCTGCCACCCGATACCAGTATCTCAGACACCCTGTAAATCAATGTAATTTGATCTGACTCCGATAGTAAAAACATAAGCCCAATGGCAATAGCACCATCATATTTGAGGTTGAAGAAGTCACTCTCTTGAACTCTCGCACACTGGACTGGAATAGTGGGAAAGCGTGACTGGAACTCAGCAATTAATGTTGGTGAACTATCAACTANCCAAAGCTGCAAGCCAGCGGCATGAAGAACTCGTGTTATTGGGTAGCCACCACCACACGCCAGCTCAATAATAGCGGCATCATTGGGAAAAACCTTGATCCATTGAACTACAACTTGTGAGCCAATCGGTGATCTATCCCGTGCGTTCAAAANATCACGAGCATGAGTCTCGTATGCTTCGGCGGAGTCCATCATATGAGTTTAAATTCTCTATGCTTTTACTAAACAACGCACCAGCTAAAGCTGGTGGGTTTGCGAAAGGGACTGAAAGTCCCGGATACACGTCGACTAAAC
Source organism: Candidatus Thiothrix singaporensis (assembly GCA_013693955.1). Classification (GTDB taxonomy): domain Bacteria; phylum Pseudomonadota; class Gammaproteobacteria; order Thiotrichales; family Thiotrichaceae; genus Thiothrix; species Thiothrix singaporensis. The sequence continues at coordinate 1,526,445 of CP059265.1, forward strand.
GACGTGTTAGCTGCCCGGTTCCATTCGGAAATTATCATTGGGACTCGGCTCAAAGTGATGTTCCAGATATTCTTTGATCATCTCCTCGGTCATCTGACCCACCGTGACACAAAAATAGCCCCGAGCCCAAAAATGTCGACCCCAATAGCGCTTGTTAATATGGGGATATTCTTCCAACAGGTAGCTCGCTGTCCGTCCTTTGATGCGCCTCATGATCTCACTTGGAGCCAGATGAGGAGGGCAACTGACCAATATGTGGACATGATCCTGGCTTACTGCACCTTTGATGATGCGAATCTCAAACGCTTCGCAAGTCTGACGCACCAGTTCCCGCAAGCGCTCGCCAACCTCACCTGTCAAAACTTTGTAGCGATATTTCGTCACCCAGACAAAATGATACTCAATTTGATAAACCGTATGGCTTCCGTAACGATAATTCATGCCCTACCTCCTCAGCGGCACAGCACATTGTCGCAGCTAAAGCTGACCGGCTGAAGCCGGTGGTTTTAACCTTGGGTATGGAAATAAATTATTATTATTTAGTCTTTGGCACTATCTTTCACCGCGTGTCTACGCGGCACGATGAATACGCAAGATCAAAGAATGGGGTATGGCATAATCCTTCCCGCGCATCAGCGCGGCGCACCAATGCATTAAAATCAGGCTTTGACGTTGACACATCAGCGTAATGTGAACGCTCAAGCAATCAACTCTTTAGGTAAATAAACGTAACCACCCCATTTTGTCAGTAAGGGAAATACCATCTTTTTAAACGCTATCAATCTGGCGATACTTTTTGTTTTTCCCCCGCCAACGTCTCGGTTGACGGGCGCGGCGGGGAGTCAATTGTGCGAAGTCGCGGGCTGTCACCGCGTCCGTCGTCGAATAAATTGTTAGCTTTTTCTCTCTTCTCTTAAAAAATAGATCATTTCTTCATAATTATTTGCAGATATAAAGCTTGATGGATGTAACGGTAAGTTTAACCCTAAACTAGCAGAACAGGTTATTAGCTTAGAGTCGTTAGTTATAAATAAATCAGCTTTTATGGTCATGGCAGCATAAACGATCTCAAAATCTTCTGATGGAATTACAGTTTGCCGAATTAGTGAGTCGATATTATATACTGAAAAATTTATGTTTTGCTTATATTCTTTATCAAAGACTTCAGCGTAGGAAAGAATATGAATGTTAGCTTTTGAAATAAAATCCAAATATTCGTCTGCAAGACGTTCAAATCTTAATTTGTTTTTATATAATTCTTTTTTCCNTTCTTGTTCTTTATCTGCCACTTCTAAGTCTTCAATTCTAATATTTTTCCGTATTCTTTCCCAATCTTCATCAGAGTGAAAACCTTCTTCTATTTGATTTATCCAGTAATGGGTGAGATAGTTATTGCCATTATGAAATTTGCCTGATAGATTTCCAACTGGTATAGGGTCATTTTTGCTTCTTAAATGTCTTTGTGCCCAATCTCCTCTACCTTCATCGGGTTNTTTGCCGCCAACCCCACGAAATGCCATGTAGCTCTCATATATGCATTTTTCAAATGTAAACTTATCTGTGTCATTGTCAGTTAAATAAATAGGCATATCCCCATTGTTTTTCCAAGTGGCATACGAATTTAAAAGTATATTGGTATCAATAAAAACTTTAATCTTTGATTGCATGTTTGTAGGTACGATCAATTCAAAAGCTAACGTGCAGCTTGAGGGGCGCGGAAACAGACGGTGAAGCCGGCTGTTGGAGCGTCCCTCTCGAAGCGATTGTTAGGCATGCCTGTGATCCTTAGAGGATGAGGGTCTGGATGCAATTCTCCACCATACTGATGGCAGTCATTGTGTGTTTGATAGCCGCATCGGCCTCGCCTTCCGTTACCACGTTGTAGCCTCTGTGGATGACCTTGTTGCGAAGCTCGTAGCATCCGCTATGCCACAGTTTTAATTCAGCGCATAGCAGACCTTTCCATCCCTGGATCGCAGGATCAAACCACCGAGTGAACGTCTTAGAGTTTACTGCTGCCGCATTTGCGAGCGCTGAATCGAGTTCCTGCAACTTCCTAAACACGTCAATTGAGTCGGGAAAAACAGCCCCTGGCGCAGCTCTTTTGAGCGCCGAAAATGCGTAACTTTCGAACGCGGTATTTGCCTCCACTGGAACCAAGCGAAGTTGTCGACGCCAATGGTGATTCCGTGCAGAAGTAAGGAGTTCACGTTCCATCGGAATTTCAGTTCCGCTGGCAAGGCAAGTTCGTATCGCGTCGACCACCTTTGGTTCGCGCGTTATTGCCTCACCAAATCCCATCGTTCGGTAACCAGGCCACGTGACGGAGAAGTCGCTGATCTGATTGAGCGTTTCGTCAACCACGACGACTGAGATGTTTGACAAGTCGCCGCGGACGAGTTCGATCACGTGAAACGACGATGCGCCAATCCGATTGACATCAATATCCCTATAGACGGCAAGCATTCGATTAACCGCACCTAATGCAATGGCAACAAGTTCGTGGTCGCGGTCGCATATGGCCTGCTTCCAGCCAGGATCGCTAACGTCTATCAATTCATCAAGGACGACGTAGAACATCGTGCGTCCGCCAAAGCCGAATATGTCGTGAGAAATCTCGATATTTTGCCCATGAACCTGAGCCGCACCGGTGGCGGCGATGGGTGGGAGCGGAACTGCCTTGATGCGAGCGCTAGCCCTCCCATGAGAACATCGAAGAATTCGTCCGGAACGTAGATGCGGTATGGTGCTACGAAGGCGATGGCGGGATGGTACTTCATGGTTTGGGGCGCCTAACGTCTGAATTGACGGGCGGCGCGGGGAGTAGAAAGTAAGAATCGCGTGCTGTCACGCCGTCCGTCGTCGAATGACTTGTTAGACATATCTATCAGGTTGGCAACATTTATTATTAAAATAAGATTTGGAAGAAATCAGAGAATGATGGCTCATAACCTCTCAATCTTTTGAATAAATGATGATTTTAATGATTGATAACGTCTACGCTCTCCATTTGATTCTCGCGCTGCATCCAGTTTGACTTGTGAATAACGCTCTACTAAATCATGGGACGAAAGAAGTTGATCACGGAAGTTAATGTGTCGCCACCAGTCTTGGCTATCGTGCTCAAAGATATGGAGATGATAAGTATCGTCACGCTCGAAATAATGCCTTTTGGGTATCCCGTTCTCGCCGCGATAAATGTAGCCTAATGCGATAATCATAGGTACAAGGCCATAGCCAGCATTAAAGTCATGAATAGCGATAGCTATATCAAGGATCGGTTTGGCAANTAATGCCGGAATAGCTGTACTGCCGATATGTTGGATGTCGATCATCCTATCTCCAAGGGCATTGACAATAAGTAAACGCTCCTTTTCAAATAGGATTGACCATTCTTTATCAACAGTAACAAGTTGCAACATATTATTGGGAAAAGGAGTTGTCTAACGTCATGTGTGACGGGCGCGGCGGGGAGTAAATTGGTCGGAGTCGCGGGCTGTCACCGCGTCCGTCGTCGACATAATTGTTAGGTTAATTCAAGGAAGTATTTATGTTGTGTTATACCTGATTCTAGCAAATGCTCAAATGACTTCTCGATAAACTCTTTTAAAGTTGCTGGATTTAGTATTTTGAACTCATCTATAGGGATTCTCTTAAAGAATAATCGCCACACGCTACTTGTATGCTTTTCAAATATGTTATTCTCAAATCCAACTGTTTCTAATTGACTGAGCATCTGACAAAATTCAGAATCACTTTTTAATTTATCTTTATATCCAGGTAATGTATCAAAGAAAATAGAAATTTCTGGAATATCTTTTTTAATTTTATTTTATGGTCAGATGTATTGTAATAATAGCCGATAAAGAAACATTGACCATATGATCTACTTTCTCTATTCTTGCGTCCAATTTCTATTCCATTTCTACCCCAACCATAGTCTTTAAGTTCCACATCAGACTTGTCAAATGGTATGGGGTATTTATTGCAGATAAAATCATCTTTAAAGTATGAGAGAATGGTATTTAGTCGATTATCAAAATTTATTTTTAAGTATTTACTGTAAATATCAATATCATATTGAGTTAGCTCTCCCAACTCTTCAAATTGACCACTAATTTTTCCATATTCAACAAATTGCTGTGCGATAATATTGTTTGAATAATTCTTATATAGCTCAGTTGCTATTTCAGACCATGTAATAAAAATAATACGAGTATCGTCAATATCATTAATAATATTAGCGTCAGATTTTCTAGGGGTAACGACTAATAGTTTATCATCTGTCGAACAAAGTGCCAGATGACCTATTATTTGATTTTTATCAAGTTTTCGTATTTTGGTTTTATTCTCGAATAGTAGTTTAAATTCTTCATTGTTATTGTCTGTAAGAAGTATTTCACCATCTGGATTTGTTGTTAATCCAACTGGTAAAAGTTTAATATTTTTAGTGGGTTGGCGGCAAGACTCTTTTTTGAAAGAAATTCAAGTAACTCTTTACTTGCGAGGATCTCTAACATCGAGAAGAAAGCGTATGTCAGCTCATCTTCTCTTTTCTTATATGAATTTAAAAAACATTGGTTTGCAAAATTGAGTCCTCTTTAACCTAACGTCAACGCTGACGGGCGCGGCGGGGAGTAAGTTGGTCGGAGTCGCGGGCTGTCCCCACGTCCGTCGTCGAGCAGCTTGTTGTGCCATTATTTTGAAAACTATCGAAAGAACAACCGCTGATTGGGGATGGCACGGCCTCGCCGTCTTTTATCATCAAGTCGGCACGCTGTATCACGCATCAGCGCACTGTGACAGTTGAGTAACCACCATTTTGGGCAAATGAACGTAGCCACCGCTGTTTGTCGTCGAAGGAGAACCCCATTTTTGGTTCAGGTTGGCACTCTGTATCACGCATCAGCGCACTGTGACAGTCGGTCTGGCACCTGTCTGAACTGTCGGGGTAGATTTTGCGCGATGAGCGCATGGAAAATTGGGTTGGCACCTAGTTCAATTGTCGGGATGTATCACGCATCAGCGCACGGTGGTTTTTGGGTTGGCACCAATGGGATAGGGCACAATCTATCCCGCGCATCAGTGCGGCCACCAAACCCAATATTTTGATCTTTGAATTTGGCACTGATTTTCCCGCGTAAGCGCCGATGAATCTTTCTTTTTACGGTCTTTCAAGCTCAGAAATCTTATTGTTTTTAACCCCGCACAACGTCTGAGCTGACGGGCGCGGCGGGGAGTCAATTGTGCGAAGTCGCGGGCTGTCGCCGCGTCCGTCGTCGAGCAACTTGTATGGATAATGAAACCTTGAAACGGGTAAAGTGAGACCCGGTCTTCTGGCTGCAACCAGAGGGTTCCAGAGCAGCAATCCGATCGAGTAAAGGCTCCTCCGATGAGAGACCGTCAACAAGTGTGGATGCTGTACTGGACTCCATGACAATCTCGAATAGTCAACCGGCCCCGAACCCGCATTTGCAAGGCAGAGTTATCATACTATGAGTACCCCACCCAGATCATCCGAAACCAATATTGGCGTTGATGTCGGCAAATTCCAGCTGGATATTCACATCCGTCCTGCGGGCATCCATTTCAGTGTATCCAATGATGCCCCAGGTATTGCCGAAGCGGTCAAAACCCTGAAGAAACACCATCCAGACCGGATCGTAGTCGAAGCCACCGGACGCCGGAACACGCCTTTGTCTGCGCCTGTGCCAAAGCGGGTTTACCGTTCGTGATAGCTAATCCCATTCACATCAAAAAGTTCGCCGGAGCGATTGGGCAACTGGCGAAAACCGACAAGCTGGACGCCTGCCTGATAGCCCGGTATGGGGAGACGATCCAGCCAGCGTTGTCTACCCTGAAGCCAGAAATCATATCGATAATCAGTGATTTACTGTCCCGCCGCAATCAAATGGTCAAGATGCAAACGATGGAAAAGAACCGTTTGCAGATCATGCCCAAAAGCGTGCAGGGTTCCATCACGGCGATCCTGAAAACCTTGCAAAGGAAATGGCCAAACTGGATAAGCAACTGCTACAGCTGATTGACAGTTGTCAGGAATACCAGGAAAAAGTGACATCCTCAAGAGTGTTCCCGGTGTTGGCAACGTCGCTGTCATCACCCTGTTAAGCTGTTTCCCGGAGCTGGGCTACATCACTAACAAACAGGCTGCCTCTTTGGCTGGTGTTGCGCCGATGAACCGTGAAAGTGGTCGTTATCAGGGTGTTCGCAGAATCAGGGAGGACGCCATCAGGTGCGCACCGTCCTCTTCATGGGAATGATGTCCGCCATTCAATGTAATCCGGTTTTCAAAGCCAAATACGATGCGCTGGTAAAGGCTGGAAAATCCAAAAACTGGCGCTCATCGCCTGTGTCCGCAAGCTGATTGTCATCCTGAATTCCATGCTGCGTGACGGTACAAAATGGAACTCGAAAATGGCCTGAAATTCAGGGGTTGACACCATAGTCACTTGTTGGCGCATTATCAACTAATGGATTGTGGTGTGGTCTTTGACTGAAGCACGGCCAAAACAAACCTTAAACCTGGCACAACCTGTCACGCATTAGCGCAAAAGCCTCTCTGGCTTGAAGTTGTTGGGCTGGCGCGCTTTTTGGCGCGCGATTAGCGCGTTGGAAAATGACGCTGGTGACTGGCTCAGTTGGCACAATGGATCACGCATCAGCGCACGATAACTCTTGGGTTGGCATGGCGAACGCGGCACGGCTTTTCCCGCGCATCAGCGCGGCTCACCAGTTCCCTTTTTCGGCATTTAAACCTGGTACGGCTTTTCCCGCGTCAGCGCATGATGAACCCATTATCTTTGCAACCTTTTGTCTTGTGATGCTTTTTGGTTTTTGCCCTCGCCAACGTCTGAGCTGACGGGCGCGGCGGGGAGTCAATTGTGCGAAGTCGCGGGCTGTCGCCGCGTCCGTCGTCGAGCAACTTGTATGGATAATGAAACCTTGAAACGGGTAAAGTGAGACCCGGTCTTCTGGCTGCAACCAGAGGGTTCCAGAGCAGCAATCCGATCGAGTAAAGGCTCCTCCGATGAGAGACCGTCAACAAGTGTGGATGCTGTACTGGACTCCATGACAATCTCGAATAGTCAACCGGCCCCGAACCCGCATTTGCAAGGCAGAGTTATCATACTATGAGTACCCCACCCAGATCATCCGAAACCAATATTGGCGTTGATGTCGGCAAATTCCAGCTGGATATTCACATCCGTCCTGCGGGCATCCATTTCAGTGTATCCAATGATGCCCCAGGTATTGCCGAAGCGGTCAAAACCCTGAAGAAACACCATCCAGACCGGATCGTAGTCGAAGCCACCGGACGCCGGAACACGCCTTTGTCTGCGCCTGTGCCAAAGCGGGTTTACCGTTCGTGATAGCTAATCCCATTCACATCAAAAAGTTCGCCGGAGCGATTGGGCAACTGGCGAAAACCGACAAGCTGGACGCCTGCCTGATAGCCCGGTATGGGGAGACGATCCAGCCAGCGTTGTCTACCCTGAAGCCAGAAATCATATCGATAATCAGTGATTTACTGTCCCGCCGCAATCAAATGGTCAAGATGCAAACGATGGAAAAGAACCGTTTGCAGATCATGCCCAAAAGCGTGCAGGGTTCCATCACGGCGATCCTGAAAACCTTGCAAAAGGAAATGGCCAAACTGGATAAGCAACTGCTACAGCTGATTGACAGTTGTCAGGAATACCAGGANAAAAGTGACATCCTCAAGAGTGTTCCCGGTGTTGGCAACGTCGCTGTCATCACCCTGTTAAGCTGTTTCCCGGAGCTGGGCTACATCACTAACAAACAGGCTGCCTCTTTGGCTGGTGTTGCGCCGATGAACCGTGAAAGTGGNTCGTTATCAGGGTGTTCGCAGAATCAGGGAGGACGCCATCAGGTGCGCACCGTCCTCTTCATGGGAATGATGTCCGCCATTCAATGTAATCCGGTTTTCAAAGCCAAATACGATGCGCTGGTAAAGGCTGGAAAATCCAANAAACTGGCGCTCATCGCCTGTGTCCGCAAGCTGATTGTCATCCTGAATTCCATGCTGCGTGACGGTACAAAATGGAACTCGAAAATGGCCTGAAATTCAGGGGTTGACACCATAGTCACTTGTTGGCGCATCATCAACCAATGGATTGTGGTGTGGTCTTTGACTGAAGCACGGCCAAAACAAACCGTAAACCTGGCACAGCCTGTCACGTAGCAGCGTAAGCATATCTCTGGCTTGAAACTGTTGGGCTGGCGCGATTTTTGGCGCGCGATTAGCGCGTTGGAAAATGACGCTGGCGACTGTCTCAGTTGGCACAATGGATCACGCATCAGCGTACGATTGTCTTTGGGCTGGCACGGCGAACCCGGCACGGCTTTTCCCGCGCATCAGCGCGGCTCACCAATTCTTTATCTCTCGGTTTTAAGGTTGGCACAGTGTTTACACGCATCAGCGCACGATAACTTTTGGGTCGGCACGGCGAACGCGGCACAGCTTTTCCCGCGCATCAGCGCGGTTGCCCAACCCCATCTTTTCGGTGTTTAAATCTGGCATGGCTTTTCCCGCGCTAGCGCATGATGAACCCATTATCTTTGCAACCTTTTGTCTTGTGATGCTTTTGGTTTTACCCTCGCCAACGTCTGAATTGACGGGCGCGGCGGGGAGTAAGCTGTTAAGAATCGCGGGTTGTCACCGTGTCCGTCGTCGAATGAGTTGTTATTCTTTATTAAAAACCATTTTCTTTAAATCTGATAGCTCGGGTAAATCAGATAACTTTAGTTCAGAAAGGTGCTTCTCTCTTGATAATAAGTTGTCAATATCCTCAATTATTTCCATAATGGAATATATTGAGGAAAGCCTGTTTTCATCAATCTGAATATGCTGTTGTTTTTCAAAGCTTCGTAAAATTAAATTATCTATATTTAATTTGTTATCAAACATGAGAAACTTATTAATATTTAATGATCTGTATGAATTAGAATAATTTGTTGTGTAACACATTTGATATACGTCACCCTCTTCGCCAATGCCATAAATTAATTTTGACAAAAGATTAAGAAGTTTATCTTTAACGTGATTAAGATTTTCACTGTATCCTTCATATATACTGGAGTCATAACAAAGTGATAATAAATTCAAATTATTTATCACCCCAATAAAAGAATACGCAAAGTAAAAAGCATGTTGTTCTCTAAAATTTTTAAAGCTACTCTTAATTATTTTTGGTTTGTAAGTATTTTNTTCAAGGTACTTGAATAATTCCTCCCCTTTAAAGTCGGAGTGGTTTGTATAAACTATAGTATTATTGATGTAGTCTTTTATGTAACTTTCGATATTGGCTGATAATATTGCCGCCGCATTTACGCCAGCGTTAAATGTTTCTTTTTCATTGGTTAAAGAACTGTTTTTTGATAACTTCTGAAAGTGTTCATTGAATATTGAAATGGTTGAACTTATTGAGTTTGTTTGGCTCTCTAATATTCTATCTAGCTTATAATTTAATGATAGGTATTTTTCTTTTACTTCTTTTAAATCATTGTGTAGTTTTATTGATATAGCGGTGTTTGATATAAAGGCAGAGTTATTAACCTGTATAAAAATTTGTGGTGAGAAATAATGATCGTTATCTACCTCCAAAGTATCTAAATTACATATGATTCTGCCTTTTGNATCTCTTACTTGATTTCCTCTAAGTATATATGAACCATCATCTATTTCTTTTTGTATCTTTTCGGGAATATGAATTTGTATAGTTTTTGTTGAACTCATAGTTTATGTGCTACTTTCTTGGGTGAATAACGTCAGAGCTGACGGGCGCGGCAGGGAGTCAATTGATCGGAGTCGCGGGCTGTCGCCGCGTCCGTCGTCGAGCAACTTGTTGGCTCATAATTTATCACGTTCTTCAAAGGAAAGTGATTGAGTTGATTGTACTATTGGTGTACCTATGAGTGTTTGCGTAAACCCCGGAGAATCAAACTCAATATACCCTTGAGGCCAGTTGACTTTGATAGACCAGTGAAATGAATTGAAACCTGTTGGATATGTCAAAGGCTCACGCTCGATGCCATTAATCGAAAAAGGGCACATGCTTGCTGTTGGCGTAGCATAATCAAGCATGAACTTCATGCCGAAAACTTTATGAAATCTCAGTGTTGCACGGCAGACTGTAAATAGTAACTTATTATTGGTGTTCTCCCATTTTAAAATGTAGTCTATGTCAAATATAATATCAGCAACACCCTCATTAGTGATAAATGACTCGAGCTGAAAACCATGAATATGTACGTCATGCCAGGAAAGTGAATCAAAATCCTCGGTCTGCCAAAGCCTTGTGATTGTCATTGTTATCTCTGAATATTTATTTGCTCTGGAACAGTCTATCCCGCATCAGCGCGGTATGCAGTAAATTATTTTTGATAATCAACTTGTAATTCTCTGTAAAGTTCATGGGCGGCACTTGTCATACCATAAAATGTATTCTCGGATATACCGTCAAATGTCTCTGATAATGCACTGTTCAGCTCATCAAAAGTTGGAGTAAATAAGCCCCTATTTTTGTGCATGGCAACAAGAAGATGGTCAGATAGTAATTGGTAAAGGACAATTATCAGTTCGTTGTTATCTAAACCATGACTGGGCATATTCATGGATTCTTCAATATTTGGGGAAGTCAATGAGCAAAGCGCAACAAAAATTCATCGACATATCGCAGAATCTGGAGTTTTGCAAAATTGATCTTGTTTTTTTCCATACTTTACGGTTTATGTTGAGTCTTATTGATGCCAACGTCAGAGCTGACGGGCGCGGTGGGGAGTAAATTGTGCGAAGTCGCGGGCTGTCACCGCGTCCGTCGTCGAGCAACTTGTTGGCGCATCATCAGCAAATAAATTGTGGTGTGGCCTTTGACTGAAGCACGGCCAAAACAAACCATAAATCTGGCACAACCTGTCACACATCAGCGCAAGAGCATCTCCGACTTGAAGCTGTTGGGCTGGAGCGATTTGTTGTCGCGCGATTAGCGCGTTGGAAAATGACGCTGGCGACTGCTTCAGCTGGCACAATAAATCACGCATCAGCGCTTGATAACTTTTAGGTTGGCACGGCGAATACGGCACGGCCTTTCCCGCGCATCAGCGCGGCTGCCTAACCCAATCTTTTCGGTTTTTAAGTCGGGTGAGATATTTCACGCGTTAGCGCATGACAAAGCAATCATTTTTTCGGTCTTTAAATCTGGCGATGTTTTTAGTTTTTACCCTCGCCAACGCCTAGCTATGGCGACGGAACGGAGTTCGCACATGAGCCATTTGTTAGCTACCCCTTGAATACCTAATAATTTTAACTTTAGCATCTGATTCAATTGACCGAAAAGCCATTAACATGACACTGAGCGACCATTCTTGCCCCCGGTTTCCTGATCCTGAGCCTATAAGTGGGAAAGCTACACTTTGATATTTCTGTTCGTTTACTATTGCCATAGCAGAATAAACACTTTTACTTACGGAAAATTCCGTTGCGAACCAAAACATATTGATGCCAGCGACATGGATAATGGATTTATACTGAAGTGTACCGGCAGATATCTCTTTAGCGCTTCCTAGCGGCATTGGTCTGACACGCCCAATTTCTTTGAACGGCATGAGCCCTCCATGCTTCTTGATTGCACCAGAAACACCTTGAGGAAGTAATAACCACCATGGAATTATGTTCCTATTCCAAGAATTAACGATTACTTCCACATTTTGGTGGAGAATGTCTCCATATACGATTTCAGGATCCATATTGTTTTCTAGCCAACGTCTGAGCTGACGGGCGCGGCGGGGAGTAAGTTGGGCGAAGTCGCGGGCTGTCACCGCGTCCGTCGTCGAGCAATTTGTTGGCGCATCATCAGCAAATGAATGGTGCTGTGGCTTTTGACTGAAGCACGGCCAAAACAACTCATAAACCTGGCACAACCTGTCACGTAGCAGCGCAAGAGCCTCTCTGGTTTGAAACTGTTGGGCTGACGCGTTTTTTGTCGCGCGATTAGCGCGTTGGAAACTAACGCTGGCGACTGGCTCAATTGGCACACGGTTTACACGCATCAGCGCACGATAACCTTTGGGTTGGCACGGCGAACACGGCACACCTTTTCCCGCGCATCAGCACGGCCAACCCATTCTTTAAATTCGGCGTTTAATGTTGGCACAACATTTACACGCATCAGCGCATGATAACCTTTGGGTTGGCACGGACGAACGCGGCACCCCTTTTCCCGCGCATCAGCGCGGCGCACCCATGTTTTAAAGTCAGCATTTGAAGTTGGCACATTGTTGACACGCATTAGCGCACGATTATCTTTGGGTTGGCACGGCGAACGCGGCACGGTTTTCCCGCGCATCAGCGCGGCTGCCAAACCCCATCTTTTCGGTTTTTAAATCTGGCGCGGTATTTCCCGCGTTAGCGCATGACAAAATCATTATTTGCGGCATTTAAATCTGGCGAAACGCTTTGATTTTTAAACCCCGCCAACGTCTCAATTGACGGGCGCGGCAGGGAGTAAATTAGTCAGAGTCGCGGGCTGTCACCGCGTCCGTCGTCGAATGATTTGTTGGCGCTTTATTTGAAAACATCATCAAACTCAAGCCCACGAATGAAGGACTCAAAATTATCGGCAACATGAGTAATTGAGTAATCAGATTCTTGGTCAATGTGAACAACGCGAGGCTCACCAGTAGAGCCGCAAATGCTGTAGTCGAGACAAAGCATATCGTGCCCAGCAGACGGACAATCTGCAAAGTAGATGCCTATGGATGGATAACCCCACTCTGAGCACCAAAATGTGCTGCCGACTGAACCCAGCAGGGAGCAGGGTTTAACGCTGCCGATAGAGTATATGCCTGAAATCATAATGTGATCTTCAGCCCATGATGTTTTTGTGTGGGTGCGATAGCTCGACTTTTNTGGAAAACCACCGTTCTGTGATTTGGCAAGAGTTATATAGGCAGGAGGTAATTTGTACCCTAAAGTCATCTCGACGGCTTCAATTTTATCTTTTGTAAGTGGATCGTCGATGTACTCTTGTCGGGCGTAATCTGAGTTCTCCCAAAAGTCGGAGAAGTCAAAATCTTGAAACGGCTCACTCATAAATCAGCAATCTCGGTAAATGGCGATAGCCGCCGCATTTTGTCAGCAACGGGTGCCTCTCTATTCTCGGTGGCTCAAGTTGGTGTTGTCTGTCACGCATTAGCGCACGATAACTTTTGGGCTGGCGCGGACGAACGCGGCACGCCATTTCCCGCGCATCAGCGCGGCTCACCAGTTCCCTTTTTCGGCGTTTAAATCTGGCACGGCTTTTCCCGCGTCAGCGCATGATGAACCCATTATCTTTGCAACCTTTTGTCTTGTGATGCTTTTTGGTTTTTACCCTCGCCAACGTCAGAGCTGACGGGCGCGGCAGGGAGTAAGCTGGGCGAAGTCGCGGGCTGTCACCGCGTCCGTCGTCGAGCAACTTGTTGGCTATTTATTTATAATAATAAAATAATCAAAGTTTGCTGTTTTGACAACCAGAGCTAGAACACTCTCTAATACGATCTTGAATAAAATTAGAACGCTCCACGGTAATCTCTTTAGCGCAGCCTATACTAACAAAGAAAAATTCCTCAATATGCCTAGAACAATTAGAGTTTCTGTCTTCCAACCATGAAACTTGACTTTCTTTTAGTAATTTTTTTCCATTGCTATCGAGCATATTTTTCAACTTAGTGTATCTACCATTAAGTTCTTTGTCAGCCTCAAGATAAACTTTGTTTGAGCAATAAAAATCATCAAAAGCATCTTTAGGTGTATCACAAGCTGAATTTGCAAATAATAAATTTGGGCATAAGGTTAATAGGGCAATAGCCAGTTTTTTCATTACTAAATCTCCGTTTTAAACTATAAGTCTATGACATTTTTAAATTAAGATTTTAATATTGGAACAAAATTTTCACGCATCAGCGCATGATTATCTTTGGGTTGGCACGGCGAACGCAGCACAGCTTTTCCCGCGCATCAGCGCGGCTGCCCAACCCCATCTTTTCGGTGTTTAAATCTGGCATGGCTTTTCCCGCGTCAGCGCATGATGAACCCATTATCTTTGCAGCCTTTTGTCTTGTGATGCTTTTTGGTTTTTACCTTCGCCAACGTCGTAATTGACGGGCGCGGCGGGGAGTAGAAAGTAAGAATCTCGGGCTGTCACCGCGTCCGTCGTCGAATGGCTTGTTGGCGCTTTATTATCAACAAATGAACTGTGGCACGATCTTTGATTTAAGTATGGCCAAAGCAAATAACCGTCATATGAGGTTTGCTGGTTCACGAATTGACCTGCTCAACATATTTTGCAGAGAAAGTGATTGAACCCCACGATGCTTCAAAATCTGAAACCTCAACACCTATGTTCTCTAAGCCGTGGGTCGAAACATCATAAAACACCATACCGCCAGTAGATTGGGGAAACCCCTCTTCAATTTTTAGCTTGATTGGTCGCCAAAATCGTAAAGTAACCCTCGCAAGATTTTTTGTAGAGACATCTCAATGAAGGACTTATTTGGGTCGCTGAAATCTACGTGATAGTGGAAATCACAAATTTTGTACTCATGTGGATGAGATAAAATAGGGTGTAATTTTTGTTCAAATATTGTCATGGTACGGCTGATCCCGCATCAGCGCATGGTTTGTTTGGGTTGGCACCAATTTGGGCAAATGAACAAAAGTACTTTTGTTGTCAGCGAAGGGCAAGCGTTCTATTTTCGCTGGTTCAGTTTTGTGTTGTCTCGCCCGCATCAGCGCGGGGTTGTCTTTGGGTAGGCACTGTTTTGGTATATGAACAGAAGCACTTTTATTGTAGCGAAGAACGATCGTTCTATTTTCGGTGGTTCAATTTGGTGTTATCTGTCACGCATCAGCGCACTATGAAGGTTGGGCAGCCACCAATTACGGTAAATGAACGTAACCACCGCACTTTGTCATCAAGGGGAAAACTAACTTTTGCTGCTCTCTCAATCTGGCACTGAATATCAATTTTTAGCCTCGCCAACGTCTGAGCTGACGGGCGCGGCGGGGAGTCAATTGGGCGAAGTCGCGGGCTGTCGCCGCGTCCGTCGTCGAGCAACTTGTATGGATAATGAAACCTTGAAACGGGTAAAGTGAGACCCGGTCTTCTGGCTGCAACCAGAGGGTTCCAGAGCAGCAATCCGATCGAGTAAAGGCTCCTCCGATGAGAGACCGTCAACAAGTGTGGATGCTGTACTGGACTCCATGACAATCTCGAATAGTCAACCGGCCCCGAACCCGCATTTGCAAGGCAGAGTTATCATACTATGAGTACCCCACCCAGATCATCCGAAACCAATATTGGCGTTGATGTCGGCAAATTCCAGCTGGATATTCACATCCGTCCTGCGGGCATCCATTTCAGTGTATCCAATGATGCCCCAGGTATTGCCGAAGCGGTCAAAACCCTGAAGAAACACCATCCAGACCGGATCGTAGTCGAAGCCACCGGACGCCTGGAACACGCCTTTGTCTGCGCCTGTGCCAAAGCGGGTTTACCGTTCGTGATAGCTAATCCCATTCACATCAAAAAGTTCGCCGGAGCGATTGGGCAACTGGCGAAAACCGACAAGCTGGACGCCTGCCTGATAGCCCGGTATGGGGAGACGATCCAGCCAGCGTTGTCTACCCTGAAGCCAGAAATCATATCGATAATCAGTGATTTACTGTCCCGCCGCAATCAAATGGTCAAGATGCAAACGATGGAAAAGAACCGTTTGCAGATCATGCCCAAAAGCGTGCAGGGTTCCATCACGGCGATCCTGAAAACCTTGCAAAAGGAAATGGCCAAACTGGATAAGCAACTGCTACAGCTGATTGACAGTTGTCAGGAATACCAGGAAAAAGTGACATCCTCAAGAGTGTTCCCGGTGTTGGCAACGTCGCTGTCATCACCCTGTTAAGCTGTTTCCCGGAGCTGGGCTACATCACTAACAAACAGGCTGCCTCTTTGGCTGGTGTTGCGCCGATGAACCGTGAAAGTGGTCGTTATCAGGGTGTTCGCAGAATCAGGGGAGGACGCCATCAGGTGCGCACCGTCCTCTTCATGGGAATGATGTCCGCCATTCAATGTAATCCGGTTTTCAAAGCCAAATACGATGCGCTGGTAAAGGCTGGAAAATCCAAAAACTGGCGCTCATCGCCTGTGTCCGCAAGCTGATTGTCATCCTGAATTCCATGATGCGTGACGGTACAAAATGGAACTCGAAAATGGCCTGAAATTCAGGGGTTGACACCATAGTCACTTGTTGGCGCATTATCAACTAATGGATTGTGGTGTGGTCTTTGACTGAAGCACGGCCAAAACAAACCTTAAACCTGGCACAACCTGTCACGCATTAGCGCAAAAGCCTCTCTGGCTTGAAGTTGTTGGGCTGGCGCGCTTTTGGCGCGCGATTAGCGCGTTGGAAAATGACGCTGGTGACTGGCTCAGTTGGCACAATGGATCACGCATCAGCGCACGATAACTCTTGGGTTGGCATGGCGAACGCGGCACGGCTTTTCCCGCGCATCAGCGCGGCTCACCAGTTCCCTTTTTCGGCATTTAAACCTGGTACGGCTTTTCCCGCGTCAGCGCATGATGAACCCATTATCTTTGCAACCTTTTGTCTTGTGATGCTTTTTGGTTTTTGCCCTCGCCAACGTCATGCATGACGGGCGTGGCGGGGAGTAAGTTGTTAAGAATCGCGGGCTGTCACCGCGTCCGTCGTCGATGTGCTCGTTAGATTATTAAAATGGATAATTAATTCTTCTCCAATTGTTATTATTGTAACCTGTTAGTGTATAGCCTTGATAATCTTCCCATTTTGGGACTTCAGTAAAATTATAAAAACTCCCAATTTGGTCTTTCCAGTAATTGCTATTGCCGTATTGAGCTTTGAATAAAATTGCACAAGCAATAACTGCATTGATTATGTGTTTAAGTTGAGCCTGATCAAAATTACTCTCACGATCATGTTTTACGGCATTATATGCATGATACCAATCTAAAGTTTGTGTTGGTGATGTTAAATTCCAATTGTCAAATGGTGAGAACAGTGCTAGTTTTGATACATTGGGAGCTTAACTTTATATTCATTAAGGCGTAAATCTGGCAGTAACTTTATATAGTCATGCGTCGTTAATCGTTGTCCTTGATAGTTATTTTCTCTCAAGATTCCTTTCCATTGACTTTCTACTTCTGTGCAAGCAATAACCAATAAGTTTCTTATTTTATGTCCATATGTAGATAGGTTATTGAGTTCGGGAGAAACAACTGAAAAATCTCTTTTAAAGAATCTGTTAGAGAAGATAATTGTGCAAGTGACTCATGTCCATTGATTTCAGAATTTGGTGGATAAGAATAACCTGATGATATTCTCATATTATGTTTATCATCATCACTATAAACTGGACGATAAATTCTTGGATAGTATTCGTTAGCTGAAAAAGTTGATTCTTTTAACTCGCAATTATTAAAGTCCCAGCCTACGTGTGGACATAACTGCTCTAATAATGACCTACTATTATCAATAGTAACCTCTAAGTTTTTATGTCTTTTACCTAATATCGCCTTATCTCCAATAATTTCCCATCGAATAATGGCAAGTGATGGTATTCCGCTGAAAATTCCAGTGGTTGGTTTCGGAGTTATAAATATTGATCTATCCATTTGAGATGATAGGTTTGGAATCTAACGTCTGAATTGACGGGCGCGGCGGGGAGTAAATCGCAAGAATCGTGGGCTGTCACCGCGTCCGTCGTCGAATAAGTTGTTATGCTAATCGTGCTGCTCCAAAATGGGACGTAGACTAAACAGTTAGCTGGATAAATTTGTTATACTATTTGACGATAAGCTCATATTCGATATCTTGAACCATTTTGCTGAATGCTCCCTTTTCTCGATTATATTGAGCATTGAACTTAAGGATATGCTTTCCTTCACTTAAAGGCTTGAGCATAACCCAATAACCATCAGTCGCAGATGGGAAAATTTTTGGAGGATGTTGATCGCTTGGAATGCCACCCATTAGATCAAAACAATTATCCGATGACATTCGGGTGTGAGCTGGATTCATAGCAACCATTCCATCTAACGAAACTTCTATTGATAATAATTTATCGTTGTTTAATGCTGCGTTACGCTTAACTGACTCACATAAAATTTGTGCATCACCCCTAGGGTAGTAAAGCA
Source organism: Candidatus Thiothrix singaporensis (assembly GCA_013693955.1). Taxonomy (GTDB): domain Bacteria; phylum Pseudomonadota; class Gammaproteobacteria; order Thiotrichales; family Thiotrichaceae; genus Thiothrix; species Thiothrix singaporensis. The sequence goes on from CP059265.1 coordinate 1,544,696, forward strand.
TATTTATTATAGGAAAAAATATATAATCATTCTTGGGGATCTCACACTTCCTACTTATTTTTGATGATCCGTATCCTCCAGCTAAAAACCAAACACCTCCTTTTTGCCCTTCTTGACAATGCTCTCCTGTTAAATCTCTGACTGGATTGACCTCCCTTGGCATTGTATATGTCCATTGCCACCAAATATTGGGGTATTCGCTTACCAATCGACCTCCAACCATTTCTGATTTACTAATCATAAAGTCTTCCAAAGAAGAACCAAAGAGCAGATTGGCGCAAGCAATAGCGCAGCACTTAATAATATATATTTCATTTTTTCCTTTATAATAAGTAAATATCTAATGGTGGAACCTGAGTTTTAAATTTGTAATCCACTCAAATCGCCTAAACAGTAAGTTTAACCCAGATTTCTTATCATGCTTATCAATCGCGATTAACATCTTTCTTAGCAGAGTTTATTATGTTAACTATAAAGAAGAACTTATTGTTATTCATATGCCTTTGCTAACTAATTTAGGTTTCTATCCGCAGTTTGCGAATATCAGTTAATAATTGTTTAAATGTGCCCTTGTAATACCAGACAAGGCCACACATACCGTACAATGATAATGAAGCAGGAAAATTGGCATCACGCATCATGTCAAGAACATTTGGATCAACGCTACGCCAATATAGCCAATAGCAACCGTCAACAGTAAACCATGTATAAAATAACACCAGTGGTAACCAACGCCATTTACGTTCGAGCACTACCCTCATTGACCACGGTGCAGTTAAATAAGCGAATATTGCCATGATGAAACTAATTGGGATGTCCCAATCAGGTGCTTGATAATAATAAGAGCCGCCGATCAACAATGTAATGCCGACTAATAATAGAACAATTTTCCAAGGTCTAAAATATTCAATTAATAAATCTTTCATTTATATTTAATTTATTCAAATAAATTTAATGTGCATAACGTCTGAGCTGACGGGCGCGGCGGGGAGTAAATTGTTGGAACTCGCGGGCTGTCACCGCGTCCGTCGTCGACACTCTTGTTGGCGCTTGGATTGGCCTCAAATAGCCGACAACCTATCATTTATAAGCGTGGCTAAAACCAATGCTTGACATGAAACCGCGCTAGTTCACTGCGTCATGGGCACGGCTCAATGAAAGATGAACATAACGGATATATGAAAGCTGAACCAGCATTCTCTGGCTGCCACCCATGAATTAAAGCCTCCTCAATCGAGGCAGCAATCATCTTTGGTGTGATCGACTGGGAAACTTGAGTAAACCAGTTATCTGGACGTGGAAAATCTGACTTTAACAAAAGGATACATTGTGAAGGTTGATCAACACGCTCGACGGCAATCGAGAAACCTGAAATAAACGTCCCTTCGCAGTAGGTTGGTTTTTGACGAATGCGCCAACGATAGCTCACTCCCTTGATTATTAATGCTCGAGAACCCTTTTTGGGAATGCTCATAAGTTGTCTCTCTCGCGATAGCGCACTGTGAACAATTGGCTAGCCACCAATCATGAAAAATCGTCATGACCACCATATTTTATCAGCAACGGATAAGCTCTCTGTTTTTTGTCGTTCAAGTTGGTGTTGTCTCTCACGCATCAGCGCACTGTGAACGTTGGGCAACCACCAATCATGAAAAATTGGCATAACCACCGTATTTTATCGGCGACGGACAAGCGCTCTATTCTCGGTCGTTCAAATTGGCGTAATCTGTCACGCGATAGCGCACCGTGGATATTGGGCAACCACCTATTCAGGTAAATGAACTTGGCCACCGCTCTTTATCGCATGGGAAAACACTCTCTTCTCTTTAATTTGCCGTTAACCACCGCTTTATCTGCTGCCAACGTCTGAGCTGACGGGCGCGGCAGGGAGTCAATTGGGCGAAGTCGCGGGCTGTCACCGCGTCCGTCGTCGAGCAACTTGTATGGATAATGAAACCTTGAAACGGGTAAAGTGAGACCCGGTCTTCTGGCTGCAACCAGAGGGTTCCAGAGCAGCAATCCGATCGAGTAAAGGCTCCTCCGATGAGAGACCGTCAACAAGTGTGGATGCTGTACTGGACTCCATGACAATCTCGAATAGTCAACCGGCCCCGAACCCGCATTTGCAAGGCAGAGTTATCATACTATGAGTACCCCACCCAGATCATCCGAAACCAATATTGGCGTTGATGTCGGCAAATTCCAGCTGGATATTCACATCCGTCCTGCGGGCATCCATTTCAGTGTATCCAATGATGCCCCAGGTATTGCCGAAGCGGTCAAAACCCTGAAGAAACACCATCCAGACCGGATCGTAGTCGAAGCCACCGGACGCCGGAACACGCCTTTGTCTGCGCCTGTGCCAAAGCGGGTTTACCGTTCGTGATAGCTAATCCCATTCACATCAAAAAGTTCGCCGGAGCGATTGGGCAACTGGCGAAAACCGACAAGCTGGACGCCTGCCTGATAGCCCGGTATGGGGAGACGATCCAGCCAGCGTTGTCTACCCTGAAGCCAGAAATCATATCGATAATCAGTGATTTACTGTCCCGCCGCAATCAAATGGTCAAGATGCAAACGATGGAAAAGAACCGTTTGCAGATCATGCCCAAAAGCGTGCAGGGTTCCATCACGGCGATCCTGAAAACCTTGCAAAAGGAAATGGCCAAACTGGATAAGCAACTGCTACAGCTGATTGACAGTTGTCAGGAATACCAGGAAAAAGTGACATCCTCAAGAGTGTTCCCGGTGTTGGCAACGTCGCTGTCATCACCCTGTTAAGCTGTTTCCCGGAGCTGGGCTACATCACTAACAAACAGGCTGCCTCTTTGGCTGGTGTTGCGCCGATGAACCGTGAAAGTGGTCGTTATCAGGGTGTTCGCAGAATCAGGGAGGACGCCATCAGGTGCGCACCGTCCTCTTCATGGGAATGATGTCCGCCATTCAATGTAATCCGGTTTTCAAAGCCAAATACGATGCGCTGGTAAAGGCTGGAAAATCCAAAAACTGGCGCTCATCGCCTGTGTCCGCAAGCTGATTGTCATCCTGAATTCCATGATGCGTGACGGTACAAAATGGAACTCGAAAATGGCCTGAAATTCAGGGGTTGACACCATAGTCACTTGTTGGCGCATCATCAACCAATGGATTGTGGTGTGGTCTTTGACTGAAGCACGGCCAAAACAAACCGTAAACCTGGCACAGCCTGTCACGTAGCAGCGTAAGCACATCTCTGGCTTGAAACTGTTGGGCTGGCGCGATTTTTGGCGCGCGATTAGCGCGTTGGAAAATGACGCTGGCGACTGTCTCAGTTGGCACAATGGATCACGCATCAGCGCACGATTGTCTTTGGGCTAGCACGGCGAACGCGGCACAGCTTTTCCCGCGCATCAGCGCGGCCAACCAATTCTTTGAATTCGGTCTTTAAATCTGGCGCGGTATTTCCCGCGTCAGCGCATGATGAACCCATTATCTTTGCAACCTTTTGTCTTGTGATGCTTTTTGGTTTTTACCCTCGCCAACGTCATGTGTGACGGGCGCGGCGGGGAGTAAATTGTGGGAACTCGCGGGCTGTCACCGCGTCCGTCGTCGACATAATTGTTAGCATTTTATTTCCATACCCAAGGTTAAAACCACCGGCTTCAGCCGGTCAGCTTTAGCTGCGACAATGTGCTGTGCCGCTGAGGAGGTAGAGCATGAATTATCGTTACGGAAGCCATACGGTTTATCAAATTGAGTATCATTTTGTCTGGGTGACGAAATATCGCTACAAAGTTTTGACAGGTGAGGTTGGCGAGCGCTTGCGGGAACTGGTGCGTCAGACTTGCGAAGCGTTTGAGATTCGCATCATCAAAGGTGCAGTAAGCCAGGATCATGTCCACATATTGGTCAGTTGCCCTCCTCATCTGGCTCCAAGTGAGATCATGAGGCGCATCAAAGGACGGACAGCGAGCTACCTGTTGGAAGAATATCCCCATATTAACAAGCGCTATTGGGGTCGACATTTTTGGGCTCGGGGCTATTTTTGTGTCACGGTGGGTCAGATGACCGAGGAGATGATCAAAGAATATCTGGAACATCACTTTGAGCCGAGTCCCAATGATAATTTCCGAATGGAACCGGGCAGCTAACACGTCGTTTAGTCGACGTGTATCCGGGACTTTCAGTCCCTTTCGCAAACCCACCAGCTTTAGCTGGTGCGTTGTTTAGTAAGTCTATATTTATTATTAATTATATTTAAAATCCCCCATAGGGGATCAGTAAATCCTCGCCTTAAGGCGACGGATCAGGTGAGTGAGTACTATGCTGGTTCTATGCAGGATTACAAACATGGTAGCCACACAATTTGGGATTGTAAGTATCACTATTAATATTTGTGATCTCTACAATTTTTGTAGTTGAATTAGGCCACTACTGTGGAGCCGTGGCCTAATTGGATAATATTTTTATTGGCACAAGCATTGATAGGATTCAATGCCTTGTTCTTGCCCGCTATAACCCACAAAACATTTGCTTGACCAATTGGGCTGTAAGTTATAGCCAGCCCTATAGCCTTCTCGACCAGGATTAGCTCTGCAAATATAGAATGGATTACCATTGACTCTATATACTCCGCTGGTTATAGCATTGAGTCTATGGGCTTGGCATACGTTAAAACATGATTCTCCATTAGCCTCAAACCAACTTGCAGCAGCAGCTGCTTGGCTTGCAAGAACAAGTATTGCTGCGAATATGCTTTTTGAAAAAGTATTCATAAAATTCTCCTAATAATAAGATTAATTGCAATTCTTGATTATTATGTAAGAACTGCATAATTTATTATTCGGCTATTTTGAGAGAAATTATACTACTCATTTGAATACATTCATTTTTGGGGGGTATTGATTTTAAATATCTAGTATCACAAGTATGTATACCCAAGGCAATTCAATTTTCGGTTCTTACATTTTTCATGAATTCTTAAATATCAATGACTTAAGTAACTGGCAAAAGTTTTCGCGCATTCGATGCATTGAAATTCAATGAGTTACAGGAGTGGAATGCACGAAAACTTTGGCTCATGTACTTATGGATTTTTAGAAAACCGAATTTTCAATCGCTTCGGGTCTTATTCCCCGCCCCTTGGGGCGATTTTTCAAACAGCGTCGAAAGGCGCTGTTGAACGTAGCGAGCCACACGGTGTGCGAGCGGAGTGAAGTGATACCCCGCTGTTGCGGCGGGGATGTTCATTTGCCGTTGGTATAGTGAAGTCTCACGCCCTGGCTAATTTATAAGCGATTGATTCATATTGGTATTAATCGTGTCATATGTTTCTTCGGAACACTCATCCTGCTGGTCAGTGTACCGTGCTAACGTCTGAATTGACGGGCGCGGCGGGGAGTCAGTTGTTGGAACTCGCGGGCTGTCACCGCGTCCGTCGTCGAATGATTTGTTGGCTCATAATGCAGAAACACATTGAGCAATAATTTGATTCATCTCGCTCCCATTAGAAAAATATCCAAGTAAGTGATTCCGATTAATTTTTTCTCTTCTCTTGAGCCTACCGCAGAAGCCCAGGATAACCAACCGGAAGCACCTGTTCTTAAATGCTCTTCGCGTAGATCAGCCATGCCAAATCTGAGTTCTGGAATCTCTAATATTTTAGCGCGTGAAATATCAGTGCTATTTTGATGTTCAAAAATATTTATTAGGAGATCAGAAGCATGACTTGTTGATAATAATTGGGATTCTAGCAGTTTACCGAGCCAAAATAATTGATATTCTGTAATTACTTCAGCATCTGATAAATGTTCACTAACTAAACTAGCTATGGCTTCTTTGTCATCAATATGGTCAGAAAAATAGTAGATATTTTTACTCAGATTAGGAAATTTTTGTAGGAATGTTGGAATGAACTCGAGAACATCATTGCCTTCGTCTCTCATCAAGGACAAAACTAGCTCTGCATCCTCTTCTTCAAGCTCTTCTGATCTAAGTAAATTGAATAAATAATCTATTTCTTCTTCAGTTAAATTCTCGCCATAATCACTATCATCATATTCATCGACTCCCGATCCACCAACGACTAATGCTCTATGCCTCAATAATCCAAGTTTAAGATCATCAATCTTCTTCTCAAGTCCTAAATGGTCTATCTCACCTAATTTTGTTTTTACAGGATTAATTGATAGTCCTTTTTCTCCAAGCATTCTTTGAATTAATAAAAATCACCAATAACAGCTTCTGCATCATTTGAAAATAAGTAAAAATCATCCATGAATCTTAATAGTTTATTGCTTTCCAAGCGATTGGAGTTATCAATGAATGAAAGAAAGTGAGCACCAATCATCTTCGCAGGATATATCCCATGAGGTAGACAATCAATTGATCTGCCTGCATTTATTTCCATACCCAAGGTTAAAACCACCGGCTTCAGCCGGTCAGCTTTAGCTGCGACAATGTGCTGTGCCGCTGAGGAGGTAGAGCATGAATTATCGTTACGGAAGCCATACGGTTTATCAAATTGAGTATCATTTTGTCTGGGTGACGAAATATCGCTACAAAGTTTTGACAGGTGAGGTTGGCGAGCGCTTGCGGGAACTGGTGCGTCAGACTTGCGAAGCGTTTGAGATTCGCATCATCAAAGGTGCAGTAAGCCAGGATCATGTCCACATATTGGTCAGTTGCCCTCCTCATCTGGCTCCAAGTGAGATCATGAGGCGCATCAAAGGACGGACAGCGAGCTACCTGTTGGAAGAATATCCCCATATTAACAAGCGCTATTGGGGTCGACATTTTTGGGCTCGGGGCTATTTTTGTGTCACGGTGGGTCAGATGACCGAGGAGATGATCAAAGAATATCTGGAACATCACTTTGAGCCGAGTCCCAATGATAATTTCCGAATGGAACCGGGCAGCTAACACGTCGTTTAGTCGACGTGTATCCGGGACTTTCAGTCCTTTCGCAAACCCACCAGCTTTAGCTGGTGCGTTGTTTAGTTGTTTGAGAAACTTATCAAAGAAAGCACTATCTTCTTCTGTCTCAGCTACAGTATTAAACCACATAACGAGATCATGATGATATATGGAGTTAAAATATGAGGATATGTCAAATTTGGCGCAATATCTATAGTCTTTTGCTTCGGATCGAACATCTTCTTTGAATTTTTGATAGCTTGAAGTTGCAGAAATGGGCTGACCACTTTCAAATCTATACCCATAGTTTTCTCGTTCTCTACGATAGCTTTTTCTAAACTTAGAACGATTTCTATATGTCAAATCATATAAAAAGAACTCGGCAACCGGATCTAATTTTGCAGTTCGCCTTAAATGAAACCCACTTTTAGATGCATAAGCCTTGGTTTGAGTTAAGAAAGTAGAATCACTGTTTTTATTATGTGTGATTTTACCGTATATGTAATCTCCTAGAGACTCGGATGCTGACTCAACAAGAACACGGTTAAGCTCTAAAGGGAATAAAGTCTTAGGAAAATCGTTCAGGAAAAATGTGCTTGTATTCTTATATTTTGACATAGTAGTGATCTATTGTGTTTGGTACTTTAGCCAACGTCAGAGCTGACGGGCGCGGCAGGGAGTCAATTGATCGGAGTCGCGGGCTGTCGCCGCGTCCGTCGTCGAGCAACTTGTATGGATAATGAAACCTTGAAACGGGTAAAGTGAGACCCGGTCTTCTGGCTGCAACCAGAGGGTTCCAGAGCAGCAATCCGATCGAGTAAAGGCTCCTCCGATGAGAGACCGTCAACAAGTGTGGATGCTGTACTGGACTCCATGACAATCTCGAATAGTCAACCGGCCCCGAACCCGCATTTGCAAGGCAGAGTTATCATACTATGAGTACCCCACCCAGATCATCCGAAACCAATATTGGCGTTGATGTCGGCAAATTCCAGCTGGATATTCACATCCGTCCTGCGGGCATCCATTTCAGTGTATCCAATGATGCCCCAGGTATTGCCGAAGCGGTCAAAACCCTGAAGAAACACCATCCAGACCGGATCGTAGTCGAAGCCACCGGACGCCTGGAACACGCCTTTGTCTGCGCCTGTGCCAAAGCGGGTTTACCGTTCGTGATAGCTAATCCCATTCACATCAAAAAGTTCGCCGGAGCGATTGGGCAACTGGCGAAAACCGACAAGCTGGACGCCTGCCTGATAGCCCGGTATGGGGAGACGATCCAGCCAGCGTTGTCTACCCTGAAGCCAGAAATCATATCGATAATCAGTGATTTACTGTCCCGCCGCAATCAAATGGTCAAGATGCAAACGATGGAAAAGAACCGTTTGCAGATCATGCCCAAAAGCGTGCAGGGTTCCATCACGGCGATCCTGAAAACCTTGCAAAAGGAAATGGCCAAACTGGATAAGCAACTGCTACAGCTGATTGACAGTTGTCAGGAATACCAGGAAAAAGTGACATCCTCAAGAGTGTTCCCGGTGTTGGCAACGTCGCTGTCATCACCCTGTTAAGCTGTTTCCCGGAGCTGGGCTACATCACTAACAAACAGGCTGCCTCTTTGGCTGGTGTTGCGCCGATGAACCGTGAAAGTGGTCGTTATCAGGGTGTTCGCAGAATCAGGGGAGGACGCCATCAGGTGCGCACCGTCCTCTTCATGGGAATGATGTCCGCCATTCAATGTAATCCGGTTTTCAAAGCCAAATACGATGCGCTGGTAAAGGCTGGAAAATCCAAAAACTGGCGCTCATCGCCTGTGTCCGCAAGCTGATTGTCATCCTGAATTCCATGATGCGTGACGGTACAAAATGGAACTCGAAAATGGCCTGAAATTCAGGGGTTGACACCATAGTCACTTGTTGGCGCATCATCAACCAATGGATTGTGGTGTGGCCTTTGACTGAAGCACGGCCAAAACAAACCATAAAACCGGCACAACCTGGCACGCATCAGCGCAAGAGCCTCTCCGACTTGAAGCTGTTGGGCTGGCACGCTTTTTGTCGCGCGATTAGCGCGTTGGAAAATGACGCTGGCGACTGTCTCAGTTGGCACAGTGGATCACGCATCAGCGCACGATTGTCTTTGGGCTAGCACGGTGAACGCGGCACAACATTTCCCGCGCATCAGCGTGGCTCACCCATTCTTTAAATTCGGCGTTTGATTTGGCACAGCGTTTACACGCATCAGCGCACGATAACTTTTGGGTCGGCACGGCGAACGCGGCACAGCTTTTCCCGCGCATCAGCGCGGCCAACCAATTCTTTGAATTCGGTCTTTAAATCTGGCGCGGTATTTCCCGCGTCAGCGCATGATGAACCCATTATCTTTGCAACCTTTTGTCTTGTGATGCTTTTTGGTTTTTACCCTCGCCAACGTCTCGGTTGACGGGCGCGGCGGGAAGTAGGCTGGTCGGAGTCGCGGGCTGTCACCGCGTCCGTCGTCGAACCAATCGTTGGAACAGACAATTAAATTAAAAATTATTGATTTTACGAAGGCATCTGAATATTTGCCACTGAACATTCTTCGTATTGACTTTTTAAGCTTATTTGCTTGTTCCCAGTTTTCATTTTTTGAAATATAAACCTTATAAGAAACAGAGCCATTCTCTTCGTCTACTGTGTCTATAAAAGATTCATAATGATTCTTTCTAAAAAAATCACGAACATTAATAGCTTGGCTATTTGATGACGTTGAAACTACTTGTACCGTATATAATTGTCGTTGATTTATCTTTGTTAAATCCTTGTTTATGAATTCTGCATATAACTGACCAGTTTGAATTTTTGATCCATTAGATGCAACAATAATTTTTAACTCATAACTTATAAGACTCTCTGGAGGGAAAGATTCTCCATTGTACGGTGATAATATAAAATACTCATCGCCTTTTATATTAATTTTTATTTTTCTTCCTTGTACTAGTGGTTGATTCTCTTTAATATGAAATGTGAAGTCTCCATTATCATTAGTTCGTGTTGCTGTTCTGAACTTATTGCTTTCATAAGATAATAATATATCTCTTCCCGATACGGGAATTTCTTTGCCATTTTTATCGAATGTAACTACACTTCCATTCAATAAGCCTGACAAAGATTCTTTAGAATAGCAAGCTGATGAAAAGATTATTAGAATAGTTAATATTGCATGTTTTATCATTGTCATTTAACCGCAGGTTCTATTCCAATAGTACAGGCATTTTTTGCACTATCATAATGTATTCTTGTGATGTTATATTTGCAATAATCAAGATCAATTTCTTGTGTTTCAGAACCATGAACCTCTATTTCTTGATTGTTGATTTTTAAAGTACAAACAGTTTCATCTGCCTGAGTAATGTAAAGCTTATATTTATTATCAAATATAGGGCTAGAAGAACCAACATTCAAAGTCTTTTCAGTCTTTGGATAACATGATATTTTTTCATTCTGATTTGCCATGCTGTTAATTAACGGTATTATATAAATAAGAGCCATAAGGGTAATTAGCAACCAAAAACCTTATTGACAATATTTTGTATGATTTCAGCGCCTGCTGTTTGTGTAAATTGAGGAAAAAATTGCTCTTTATTATAGCTTTGTAAAGTATTAATAATACTATTACAAATAGAGCTATTAATGAAATAGGAGATGTTATACTAGGTGCAATTTTGAGTAATTCTGCCATATATCTAATTAATCCTCTTAAATGATTTTATCGTAAAAACTCAATTTCATGGGAGTGATATTCCAACGTCATGTGTGACGGGCGCGGCGGGGAGTAAATTGTTGGAACTCGCGGGTTGTCACCGCGTCCGTCGTCGACATAATTGTTAGCCAATCATTTGAAACTATTAAAATTATCTTTTATTTTTCGCATTGGTTTGGCACGGCGCATTGTTAGACTCATGAACGATTGGGCTATCACCAATTCTTGATCTTTTATTGGATTAGAACGAAAGATTGTTATAACTCTGAAAAATTAAATAGCCACCAATAGAAATATATATACTTTTCGCTTGCGGTTATTAATTTATTTTCTGCTTGGTTCATATTCTTTATATTGGGGTAGCTTGCCTTCAATATCTTCCCAATTTGCTTTTGAGCCTGTAAAAATATGTCCTATTGGTTTCTCGATAATGTCAGTCTCTAATGTGCCCAAACGAATCCTAATATTTTTGGNGGCTAAAGTATTTTTACTAAAAATTGGTGAGCCACAATTTTTGCAGAAATACTTTGTTTCTTTTGACGTTGATTGATAAGCTGCAAGCTCATTTTCACCTTGAATGAAATGAAATTTATCACTATCTACATTTCCGTTTGTAGCATATGCACTACCTTGTGCTTTACGGCATTTTGAACAATGACAGCATACTATGTCCTTTATTTCTCCAGTTATTTCAAACTGAATTTTTCCACAAAGACAACTGCCAATATAGTTTCTGTCAGTCATGTTTTTATCTTTCAATTTAGTGGGGTTTTGGATTTTGGCGGCTAACGTCATGCATGACGGGCGCGGCGGGGAGTAGAAAGTAAGAATCGCGGGCTGTCACCGCGTCCGTCGTCGATGTAATTGTTAGGGTTTTTATTCGTCATCTGTTTTTGAGTAGCTTTTATACCTAGTTGATCTTGCATTTTCTTTAAAGCAGCCGCTAATGCAGCTTTCTTTTGTTCTTCTTTTATTTTTCTTCTTTTCTCAAACGTTCTATTAAATCATTTTCATCTTCTTCTTCGTTGTAGGGCGTACATACGAGTACGAATGATATTCCTAATTGGGTAATACAAACAGCTTGATAGCCATAATGTAAAGATGTTGAATAATATTGATCATCACCATCAATTTGTGATTGAATATCGCTTTCTTCTATATATGATGCTAGTAGTCGAGTTCTTATTAGATTATCTATAGCATTTTTGTATTCTGGATCTTTTATTTTAAGAGCGTTAATAATATTATCTTTACTTATTTTGTATTCAATTGAGTCAACTTCTCTATACCATGATTTATCACNCATGTATGGCGATTTTTCTTGCTCTGCTTTCACGATATTTTTGTGGCAGAACTCTAATATTTTAACGTCGATTGGTTCAAGTTGCTTTATAATGTCAACAAATGCATTTCTTACATTGTTTGACGAGCTTGTATTCATTGCGGATGAAAGTAAATAAGCCCACAAGTCTTGTAAGTAGTTATCTTCTTCTAAAGATGCATTTTCAATAATAGGAATTGCAAGTCTTGGAGGTACGCTGGTAGGCATACCCAATTTTGAACGTTCGAGTGTTATTTCTCTCACGCGATCAGCTAGACGCAATTGTCTTTCCCAGCGAACTACGGCAAGTTTATCTTGTAACATACCAACAGATGTCGATATGGGAGTGCCAAAAATATCTGATAAAAAGCCGCCTAGCTTTTCTACTGCTTTTATTGTTGCAATAGCAGTGGACTGTTCGTTTGTATCTTCTGGCATTGTGTTTCCTTTATTTGAATACCCTAACGTCGTAATTGACGGGCGCGGCGGGGAGTAAGCCGTTAAAAATCGCGGGCTGTCACCGCGTCCGTCGTCGAATGACTTGTTAGCTTTTTAAACTCCAAGCTCTTTTTGCAAGACTTTATTAATTCGTTATATTTGACAACTATGTTATTTGATAAATTGGTAAGCTTATTTTGAGTTGAGTAATATAGCTTTTCATTTTTAAATTTCCATTCATGTTCAACGGATATATAGTAGATGTCATTTTTCTCATCATGGCCTGCTGAAAAAACACTTCATCTCCAACAGATGAAAATTCTTGTATGGCCTTATACAATTCTATTTTTTTATCTTCAATAACCTCGGAATNNTGAATTCGTACTCGGCATTTTTGAAATGTCTGAGGAAGATTTCAAGTGGTTCCAACTTTCTGTGGTTGAATTTGACGCTCCAAATATGTTCTTCTAAAAATCTTATTGTGTCGTATGATAAAACGTCTCTCAAATCATTATATAACTTAACATCAGCATCTCTTGATAATATGCTTTTTTCTGTTTGTCTTTTGTTATCTAGTTTTTCTTTTAAAAAATCATAATATTTATAACCTAGATTGTGTAAAAGAGCGAAAAATATTAACAAAACTCCTGTTATGTTATCATTGTTTTTTTCTACTTCTGGCAACGTGATCCCCATGTCGGAATTTATATTAAAAGTAGCAATTAACCAGTTTGTAATTGTAACTTTAAGTTCTTGGGGAACTAGAACTAAGCTCCCGCCTAAAGTAATTACAAACCATGTTAATTTATTAGTAAAATCAGGAAAAAACCATTTTTACCATATTTAATTAAAAACTCTTTTATTTCTTTTTTGAAAACACTTAAATTTATACCTTGTTCTGGAAGATTGTGACTATATAAAGCTAACGATTTTGTAACGGGCATTTTTATGTAGTGGAGTTTTGCGGTAAAGTGGCGAAGCCACAGCAAAACAAGCAAAGTAAAAAATGTCCTGTTGACAAACTTGTTAGCCTTATAAACGCGAACGCGACTGTGATGTATAAACGTCAAAAATTGAACGACCAATTTTGACAATCGCATCATTTCGGTCTGCCATTGAAGCCTCTGTTTGAGCTAGATAGATGCTTACAATAATTGGGAATTGGTGCTCTCTCCACACAACCGCTGTAATGCTCCGAGCACCAAATCCGCCTGCTCCTGAGCGATCCGCAATACTCCATCCCTCTGGCAATGCTGACCGCAATAAATTACCAGTAACTTGATTATTTATCATCCAAGACGCTAATTTTTTCTGATTATTTTCGGATAACACGGAACCAAATAATAATTTATTTAAAGTACCGGCTATTGCCTTAGGAGTTGTCGTATCCCTCAAATCATCAAGCTTACCTTCATTTAACTCAGGTTCAATACGGTCTAGACGAGTTTCTTTGTCCCCGATTTGTCTTAGAAAATCAGTAACGCNCTTCGNGCCTCCTACAGCACTTAAGATGATATTTGCGGCAGTATTGTCACTTGTAGTCATCGTTGCGTAGCACGCATCATCGAGTGATACTGCCTGTCCTACTTGTTTTTCTATTACAGGGGAATAGGTCACAAGATCTGCTTTCTTAATCTCGACTGTACTATTGGGATTAACTTTTCCTTGCTCAGCATCATATAACAACTTAGCACAAGCTATTGTTTTAAAAGTACTTGTTAACGGGAAACGCTGATTGCCATTGTAATCCCAGTATTCTCCATTTTGAATGTCAAGAACGGAAACTCCTGCACGAACCGAAAGAGAAGCTTCAATTGCCTTAACGTCTTGTTCAACTTGCTGAAACTTCGAACCACTTGCAAAAACCACAGATGGTATTAAAAGCGAAAATACAAACAAAAACTTCATGTATGTAGCCCCATGATTTTGATTGTCATACATTTTAACTGAAAGCATGAGGCTCCAAAATATGGCTAACAGTTTATTAGACGGAATTCATGAATATCAGCCTAGGAAGACTCCGCTTATTCATCGCGCAGAGGCCACCTATCCAGTTCGTAAAGCCTTCCGTATAGTCCCGGATTATCATGCGTCGTGTATCCCCAATGGCATTGATTCTNATGGACAAAAAGCATACATCACGCATTGTTAACCCGGCAATGGCATATTCTCATGAGTTTTGGGAGAACTATTCACTTTTTCTTCTAAAACAAAATGTTAAGAAGAATGTGATCTCATGGTATGTGCTCCGCACCCAGCAGTACATTGCCGCGTTTCCCGAGGAGCATATCCGTACCCATAGCGGGCATCATGTAGAACAGTTTCTGAACAAAGTGGGGCGCGAAAGCAGGCTCTCGGCGTGGCAGTTCGGGCAGGTGGTCGATGCTATACGGATTCTGTTTAGTCTGGCGTTGAAGCTTCCGTGGGCGCGTGATTTTGACTGGGGTTACTGGCGGGAGTCGGCGAAGACTTTGGAAATGGATCATGCGACGGTTGCCCGCGACTACAGCAATGCATTGGAAGGGTTGGCGACACTCGACGGGGAGGAACGTTGTTCCAATGCGCTGTATCAACGTTACCAGCCCGCGCTTGCCGAATTGGTGCGGGCGATACGCCTGAAAAATTATTCCATCCGCACCGAACAAACCTATCAGAACTGGGTTTCACGGTTTTTCTATTTCCACAAACCCAATGATGTGCGTGATCTGAATGGGCAACACGTCAAACATTATCTGGAATACCTTGCGCTAAAGCGTCAGGTTTCAGTATCCACGCAAAAACAGGCGCTAAACGCCTTGGCGTTCCTGTTTAATCAAGTGTGGCAAAAGCCGCTGGATGACCTGGATGAGTTTATCGGGGCAAAACGCCAGCGCAAATTGCCGGTGGTGTTGTCCCGCGAAGAAGTGCGGCGGGTGTTCCAACAACTCAAGGGCACACATCATCTGATGGCGGGTTTGATTTATGGTGCGGGTTTGCGGCTGATGGAATGCGTTACCTTACGGGTTTTGGATGTCGATTTCGATTACAACCAATTGCATATCCGCAACGCCAAAGGCGGAAAAGACCGTATCACGCCACTGCCGGAGCGTTTCAAGGAGGCTCTGCGGGAACAATTGGCCTTAGTGGAGCGTTTGCACCAATTTGATGTGCGTAACGGTTGGGGCGAAGTGTATTTGCCCGAAGCCTTGAGCCAGAAATACCAGCATGCGGCACGGGAGTTGCGCTGGCAATATGTGTTCCCTGCCAGTTCCGTGAGCGTTGACCCGCGTACTGGCTTGGTGCGGCGCCATCATTTGCATGAAACCAGCTTGCAGAAAATCATCCGCCGCGCCGTGAAACAGGCGGGGATCACCAAACGCGCCACGACCCACACCTTACGCCATTCGTTCGCCACCCATTTGCTTGAATCCGGTTATGACATCCGCACCGTGCAGGAATTGCTGGGGCATTCCGATGTCTCCACCACCATGATTTATACGCATGTGCTCAATACGCCCGGTATTAGCGTCCGCAGCCCCGCCGACCTGATTTAAAAGGGTATAATCAAAGAATCAAAATGAAGAGGCAAGGCTACCGCAGTACACCGTACTTGGCGCAGACGTAGCGTAATACTGGTTGGCCGCAATAAAATGAACATAAACTGTACAGTACTATAATCCATTATTCTATTTTATGCGACAGGGAATTAAGGAAAAATTCCATCGGTAACGCATCCATCCCAAACTGGTGTAGACTCCTCCCCTCCCAACTCTCTGCGGAGCCAACCTTGCCACATCCCATCCCCCACGACGCCGCCAGGAAAGCCCGCCAGCACGAGAAAGCCATCGGTTACCTGATCCGTTCGCCGCCGTTGCCGTGTGGGGATTGCTGCCGCTGATTGTGCGCTATTCGCCCTCTGCTGAAATCCCGGATGTCTTTGCCCAAGGCGGGCTGTACTTCATCGGCGGGCTGCTGTTTTCCACCGGAATGGTCGCTATCCGCGCGGCGCTGAACCCGGCGTTGCTGCACCAGCTGCGCCTGCCCTGGAGCCACTGGCTGCCGGTGCTGCTGGTCAGCGAGATCAGTATCATCGCTTTCACCTACATCAGCCTCAACCTGACCTCAGGGACACATTTCATACTGCTCAACAACTTCTCCCCGGTATTCGCCCTGCTGGTGGCGATCGTGTTCTGGCGGCAACAAATCCCTATTTGCGCCACCGCCGCACCCAGTGGGTGATGGTGGCCATTTTCCTGCTCGGCAGCTTCGGCAGCAGCCTGCTGTTCGTCGATGCGGCGCACGGCAACTCCGCAGGCACGGTAGAGGGCGACCTGTGGGCGTTGGGGGCAATCGTCACCGACGTGGCGCTGATTATCGCGCAAATCCGCTACAGCCGCCGGGTGCTGCCGGTGCAGATCCCGTTGGTGAATTTCTATATGTTCCTGCTGGCTTTGCCGCTCTTTTTCCTGCTGTTCGGCCTCAACCCGGCGTATCTGCTGGCCTTGCCCGCCGACCAGCTTGGCTGGGGAATCGCCATCGGCATGTTCGGCGCATTGGGTTACCACCTCAACTATGAAGCGTTCCGCCGCATCGACGGCTTTCTTGCCTTCCTGATGTTCAACCTTTCCATCCTGATCACCTTCTGCGTGGAGGCCTTTGTGCTCAAGGCGATCCCGCCCAGTTTCATCCTGGTGGCGGGCGGCGGGCTGATCGTCGGCGCATCCATCTGGGCGGAAAACATCAACGCGCGCTGTGAACGCGAAGTGCAGATTTAACCGCCCCAATCCGCTATATTGCCCGGACAAGACAACAACCACGGGAACAACCATGCGCAAACTCTCCGCCCCGTTGCTGGCCTGCTGCTGGCCGTGTGCCTCGCCCCTGCCGCCCTGGCTGAAACCGCCCTGCATCGCGGCAACGGCGCGGAGCCTGAAACCCTGGACATCCACAAATCCTCTGGCGTCATCGAAGCCAATATCGAGCGCGACATGTTTGAAGGGCTGGTGACGGAAGGCGCGGATGGCAAACTCCAGCCCGGCGTGGCGGAAAAATGGGAAATCAGCAGCGACGGCAAAACCTACACCTTCCATTTGCGCAACGATAGCCAATGGTCAGACGGCTCGCCCGTCACCGCTGACGATTTTGTCTTCGCTTACCGGCGCGGGCTTGACCCGGCCACCGCTTCCGACTACGCCTTCATCCTGTGGCCGATTGCAGGCGCGGAAGCTTTCAACAAAGGCGAACAAAAAGACCCCGCCCAGATAGGCGTCAAGGCCATCGACCCACACACGCTGGAAATCCGCCTCCGAGCCCCTACCCCGTATTTCCTCGGCATGCTGATGCATCCAATGGCCTACCCTGCCCCACANAAAGCCATCGAAAAGGCAGGCAAGGATTGGACTCGGGCGGAAAACATCCTCTGCAACGGCGCATACTGCCTCAGCGAATGGCAGCCACAGGCGCACGTCAAGCTGACGAAAAACCCGCACTACCGCCGCGCCAAGGACATCCCGATCGACACGGTGTATTACATCCCCACCGAAGACCAGAACAGCGAACTCAAGCGTTACCGCGCCGGGGAATTGGACATCACCTACGATGTGCCCGCCGACCAGATCAAAACTGTGGAACAGGATTTCCCCAACGAATTCCGCAGCACGCCCTACATCGGCGCTTATTACTTCGCCTTCAACCTGCAAGACCCGCTGTTCAAGGACAACCCCAAACTGCGCCGTGCCTTGGCGCTGGCAATTGACCGTGACATCCTCACGGAAAAGATCACCCAGTCCGGCGAAATCCCCGCCTGGGGCTGGGTTCCCGCCGTCGACAACTATGGCCAGCAAAGCATGGAGGANAAAACGCTCGACAAGGCTGCCCGCCTCAAGCTGGCCAAGGAACTGTTGACAGAAAGTGGCTACTANCCGGACAAGCCGCTGGAACTGGAAATCCTCTACAACACCAGCGACAACAACAAGAAACTGGCCATTGCCGTCGCCGCCATGTGGAAACAAACCTTGGGCGTCAAAACCAATCTGCGCAATGAGGAGTGGAAGGTCTACCTCAGCTCACGCCGCCAGAAACAATTCCAGATCGTGCGCGCCAGCTGGATTGGCGACTACAACGACGCCTACACCTTCCTCAGCCTGTTCAAGTCCGATGTGGGCGAAATGAACACCACCGGCTACAGCAATCCTGAATACGACCGGCTGATTAAGGAGGCGGAAACCCAGGCTGACACGCAAAAACGCCGCGAAGCCATGGAGCAGGCCGAACGCATCCTGCTGGCTGACACGCCCATCATTCCGGTCTATTTCTTCACCACCCAACACCTGATCAGCCCCAGGGTCAGCGGGTGGGAGGACAATGTGATGGATGCCCATCCCACCCAATACCTGAGCCTGAAGCCTAAGTGACCCGCCCGCTAAACGCTCAGGCGACTGCTTGTGGCTTGCTGGGGCGACGGCGGCGCGGCTTGTTGGCAGCGGTGCCATCAGCACGCTTGACTGGCGGCAAACCGGCTGACGCCCGCGCCTCATTCTTTTGTGAACGGGTGCGGCGCTTTTTCGGGCGATGCTGGGGTTTGCCCGGCTTGTCGGCACCTGCGTCCACGGCGGCTTTGGGTGCCTGTGGCTGGCGTGGAGCCAGGGTAATTTCCGGCAGTTGCTCACGCGGCAGCGCTTGTTTGATCAGCTTTTCAATGCCTTTCAGGAACGCGTGTTCTTCCGGCTCCACCAGCGAAATGGCCTCGCCGCTGGCACCCGCCCGCCCAGTGCGGCCAATGCGGTGCACGTAATCTTCCGGCACATTCGGCAGTTCGAAATTGATCACATGCGGCAATTGCTCAATGTCCAGCCCACGGGCGGCAATGTCGGTCGCCACCAGCACACGGATGGCATTTTGTTTGAAATCGCCCAGCGCCCGGGTGCGCGCGCCCTGGCTTTTGTCGCCATGGATGGCGGCGGCGGTGATGCCATCCCNCGCCAGTTTGTGCGCCAGCCGGTTGGCACCGTGTTTGGTGCGGGCGAACACCAGCACCTGCTCCCACTGGTTGGCGCGGATCAAATGGCTCAACAATGCGGTCTTGCTGGCCTTTTCGACCAGATACACCGACTGCTTCACGGTTTCCGCCGTCGTATTGCGGGNGGTGACCGAAACCTGCAACGGTTGGTGCAGCAAACCTTTCGCCAGCGCCACGATGTCATTGGAAAAGGTGGCGGAAAACAGCAGGTTCTGGCGGCGTTTCGGCAGCAAATCCAGAATCTTGCGGATGTCGCGGATGAAGCCCATGTCCAGCATCCGGTCGGCTTCGTCCAGCACCAGGATTTCCACCTGGGAAAACTTCACGGCGTTCTGGTTATACAAATCCAGCAGGCGGCNCGGTGTGGCCACCAGCACATCGACGCCGGAACGCATCGCCATCAGTTGCGGGTTGATGCTCACGCCGCCAAAGACGACAGCGGAAGTCAGCGGCAAGTGCTGGCCGTAATCACGCACACTTTCACCCACCTGCGCCGCCAGTTCCCGGGTCGGCGTCAGCACCAGCGCGCGGATATGGTTGGAGGCGGGGCGCTTGCCCGCCATCAGCCGATGCAGCATCGGCAGGGTGAAGCCAGCGGTTTTACCGGTGCCGGTTTGCGCCGCCGCCATCAGGTCGCGGCNCGTCAAAACGGCGGGGATGCCTTGTTGTTGGATAGGGGTGGGCGTTGCATAGCCCTGCGCTGTGATGGCGCGCAGCAGCGGCTCGGCCAGGCCGAGTTCGGAAAATGACATAGTGAAATTAACCTCGTTCCTCAGCCGTCCACCGGCTGTAGGGGTATTGGGTAAGGCGGACGTTGTAATAGCGTTCCAAATGGGAAACTTCCTTACCAACCCATCCGGGCATGGCAATAGCTTCGTCCGATGAAGCGAGTTCGACCTCCGCGACCACCAGGCCAGCGTTGTCACCGTGGAATTCATCAATTTCCCACAGTTTTCCGCCAAACTCGACAAAATGGCGGGTTTTCTCAATCAATGGGCGTTCGCACAATTGATCAAGCAGCTCCGTTGCATCCTGCAACGGGAGTTCGTATTCGTATTCAGGGCGTTCGATCCCTATCGTCATGCCCTTGATGTTCAGGGTGGCTTTGTCATTGGCGACCCGCACCCGCACCGACGCGCGTTTGCTGTTGCTGAGATAGCCTTGCCGGAACGATTCAGCGCGGACTGCCAGCCTTCGCCAATCATCCGACACCAGCAGGAATTTACGCTCAATTTCAGTCGCCATCAGAATTTAACCAGTGCGGAACCCCAGGTAAAACCGCCGCCGAAGGCTTCCAGCAAAATGATGTCGCCCCGCTTAATGCGCCCGTCGCGCACGGCGGTGTCCAATGCCAACGGGATGGAGGCAGCGGACGTATTGCCATGCTTGTCAACGGTGACCACAACGTGATCCATCGGCATGTCCAGTTTCTTCGCGGTCGCCTGGATGATGCGGATATTGGCCTGATGGGGAACCAGCCAGTTGACATCCGCCTTGGTCATGCTATTGGCCTCCAGCGTTTCGTCAACAATCCGTCCCAGGGTGTTGACGGCGACCTTGAACACTTCATTGCCACGCATTTGCAATAAGGCACCTTCTTTACGCAGCATCTCCTGGTTGCGTGAAATACCGGCATTGACGTTCAGCAAATGCTCGTAGGCACCATCGGCATGGATGTGGGTGGACAGGATGCCCGGCTCCTCACTGGCTTCCAGCAACACCGCCCCGGCACCATCGCCAAACAGGATGCAGGTGCCACGATCCGTCCAGTCGAGAATTTTCGACATGGCCTCCGACCCAACCACCAAGGCGCATTTGGCGGCTCCGGCGCGGATGAAATTGTCCGCCACGCTCAGGGCATAGGCAAAGCCGGAACAGGCCGCCTGCACGTCCATCGCCGGGCTGCCGTTGCGGATGCCGAGGTTGTTCTGCAACAGGCAGGCCGTGCTGGGAAACACCAAATCCGGGGTGGAGGTTCCCAATACGATCAGGTCAACGTCCTCCGGCTGCCTGCCCGCCATCTCCAGCGCCCGGCGGGCGGCGTGTTCCGCCATGTCGGAAGCGCTTTCCATCTCCACAACGTGCCGCTCATGGATACCGGTGCGCTCCACAATCCACTGGGCGGTGGTGTCCACCATTTTTTCCAGTTCCTGATTGGTGANGGATTTTTCCGGCAGGTAACTGCCAGTTCCGGTAATGCGCGAATACATCATGCTTTCTGCCTTTGTGCGAGCAANACTTTCGAGTTGTTTATGGATACGCTGCGGGACTTTTTCAATAATTTCCGTGCGGGCGATGCCAATCGCATTGGCGTAAGCGAAACTGTCCGCACCGCCGTGGCTCTTGATCACGATACCCTGTAAGCCTAGCAAACTGGNCCCATTATAACGCCTCGGATCGAATTTGCGGCGAAATGATTTCAAAACCGGCAGCGAAATCAGTGCGGCCAACCGGGTGAACAGGTTGGCGGTATATTCAGCCTTGAGCTGGAAGGAAACCATTTTCGCCAAACCTTCGCTGGTCTTGAGCGCCACATTGCCGACAAACCCATCACACACCACCACGTCAACATCGCCGTGGTAGATGTCATCGCCTTCCACATAACCAATATAATTGAGCGGGCTATCCTGCAACAAGGCATTGGCGGCCTTGACCTGTTCATTGCCCTTGATGGCTTCCTGACCGATATTGAGCAGCCCCACCTTGGGGGTTGGATTATTGTCGANTACTCTGGCCAGCTCGGAGCCCATCAGCGCGAATTGATGAAGATGCTCGGCTTCGGAATCAACATTTGCCCCCAAATCAAGCATATGGGTATGCCCTTGCACGGAAGGGATGACCGTGCAAATGGCGGGACGGTCAATGCCCGGCAGCGTTTTCAGCACGAACCGCGCAGTCGCCATCAGCGCGCCGGTATTGCCTGCGCTGACCGCCGCACCGGCTTCACCGGCCTTGACCAGATTGATCGCCACCCGCATGGAGGAGTCTTTCTTGTTTTTCATGGCGGAAGCAGGCAGCTCATCCATCGCCACCACTTGGGAAGCATGGCGGATGCTTAAGCGTTCATCGGCTGCCGCCTTGTGCTGCGCCAGCGCCGTTTGAATTTGTGTTTCATCACCGACCAGAATCAAGGCGATGTCGTCAAATTTTTNCAGGGCTTCCAGCGCCGCCGGAACCACCACTGACAACCCATGATCGCCACCCATCGCATCCAACGCGATGCGATACCGTTCTGCCATGTTTTACCCTTCTCCTGAAAAATCGCGGGTCAAGCCCGCGATTCTATATGATTTTGTTACCCAAGCGTGCAATAAGTCACCGCTTACTCTTCGTCTTCCACTTCGACCGCATTTTTGACAATTTGGCGGCCACGGTAGAAGCCGTCAGCCGTCATGTGGTGACGCAGGTGGGTTTCACCGGATACCGGGTCAACCGACAGGGTTGGGTTTTTCAGTGCATCGTGGGAACGACGCATACCACGACGTGAACGTGTCATTCGAGCCTGACCGACTGCCATCGTTTTTACTCCGTTTTTTCCAATCTTTCAAAACCGCAAACGGATTTTTACGGCCTTCCGGCGCTTCATCCGTCTGCGGAGCCTCGGTTGCAGCTAGCGCTGGCGGCAAGGCTTCAATCAGCTCCCGCGCCGGTTCGCATTGCTCATGCCTGGCCACCAACGGCAAGGCAAGGAGAATTTCATCTTCAATAAAATCCTGCAAGAACAGCCGGTCATCCTCAACCAGCCAGGCTTCAAAGCCTTCCTGCTCGGGACGTTCATCCGACTGAAACGTTGTCAAGGCCACCTGCACTGCGTTATCAATGGGAAACTCCATCGCTTGTAGGCAACGCTGGCATTCCAGCACCACCGTCCCACGCACCTGCCCCAAAACAATGGGCAGGCCGGACATGCTGCGGGTAAACTCCAACTCCACCACAAAGTCTCCGCTTTCCGGCAACGCCACCTCAGCAAGACGCGGCAATTGCTGGAAAGGCAACACACCAGCCAAGCATTTTTTCTGCTCGACCAGCCGGAAGGGATTAACGTCAACGGGCAACCTGTTCAACATAAGCGCGCGATTATAAGAATCCGTACCCCGCAGTGTAAAGAATTTTCTGGCTTTTTCACTTGGGAAACACCTTTATCTTGCGTATTATTTTGCGTTTTGCTACCCATACACGACCGCAGAATGATCATGACCGCCCGCACCCTGATTCTTGGCTCCACCTCCCCTATCGCCGCGAACTGATGGGGCGCTTATCCATCCCATTTATAACCGCAGCCCCTGACATCGATGAAACCCGCCACGAAGGTGAAAGCGCCCGCGACATGGTATTGCGCCTGTCACTGGCGAAAGCCCAAAGGTGGCGGAACAGCATCCGGACGCCCTGATCATTGGCTCCGACCAATGCGCCGTCCTGCAAGAACAGGTCATCGGCAAGCCGGGCGCACATGAAAACGCCGTGAAACAGTTGCAGGACGCCTCCGGCAAAACAGTCCATTTCCTGACCGGGCTCTGCCTCTACGATAGCCGCGAAGGCAGTTATCAACTGGACGTCGTGCCCTTCCAGGTGGATTTCCGCGAGCTGACAACCGAAGAAATCGACAATTATCTGCGTAAGGATCAGCCCTACAACTGTGCAGGCAGTTTCCGCTCGGAAAGCCTCGGCATCACCCTCTTCAAGCGCATGTATGGCGATGATCCCACAGCATTGATGGGGCTGCCATTGATCCGTCTGAGCCAGATGCTACGGGAAGCAGGCGTAAATTTACTGGCCGGATAACTCCGCCCGCAGTTGCGCCAATACCGGAGCGGTGGCCGGGCGCACACCGCGCCAAATAAAGAACGCTTCCGCTGCCTGCTCGACCAGCATGCCAAGGCCATCCAATGCCTGGGCAGCGCCTTGCGCCCTGCCCCATTCCACGAAAGCCGTTGGTTTGGCACCGTACATCATGTCGTAAGTGCTGCCACCTGCCGCCAGACAATCTGCTGGGATTGGCGGCAACTCACCTTGCAGACTGGCAGCGGTGCCATTGATGATCAGATCGAACTGGCCACGAATATCAGCAAAACCGCCACCAGAAACATGACCGAATGCTGAAAAATCCTGCGCCAGTTCCACTGACTTGCTAGCCGTGCGATTGGCAACAAACAAACTGGCAGGCTGCGTTTCCAGAATCGGTTGCAACACACCACGCACGGNCCCACCCGCCCCCAACAACAAAATACGTTTGCCCTGCAAAGGGATGTCGTGGTTTTGCCGGATGTCGCGCACAATGCCGATGCCGTCAGTGTTTGCGCCATGCATCGTGCCATCCTCACGGAAAACCAGCGTATTCACCGCTTTGGCACGGACTGCGTAATCAGAAAGCTCATCAGCCAGCTCCCACGCATCCTGCTTGAAAGGCACGGTGATATTGCAACCTTTGCCCCCTGCCACCAAGAACATCATCACATCCTGTGCAAACTCTTCCGGCTCGGACAGCAGTGCCGCATACTCCACCGGCTCGCCTGTCTGCTGGGCGAACAGCGTATGGATGCGAGNGGATCTGCTGTGGGCTATCGGGTTGCCGAAAACGGCGTAGCGGTCAGCCATTCCGCAGCCACTCCGCGACTTGTTTGGCGTAGTAAGTCAGGACGCCATCGGCGCCAGCGCGTTTCATCCCTACCAGGGTTTCCAGCACACAGGCTTTCTCGTTGATCCAGCCATTCATGCCCGCCGCCTTCAGCATCGCGTATTCGCCGCTGACGTGGTAGACGTAAGTCGGCGCCTTGAACTCATCCTTGACGCGGCGCACGATGTCGAGGTACGGCATACCCGGTTTCACCATCACCATATCCGCGCCTTCCTGCAAGTCGAGCGCGGTTTCCCACAAGGCTTCATCGGAATTGGCCGGATCCATCTGGTAGCTGTATTTGTTGCCACCCTTAAGGTTGCTGGCGGAACCGACCGCATCACGGAACGNGCCGTAGAAACTGGAGGCGTACTTGGCGGAATAAGCCATGATGCGCGTGTTGACATGCCCATGCTGCTCCAGCACATCGCGGATTTCACCGATACGCCCGTCCATCATGTCAGAAGGCGCGACCACATCCGCACCGGCTTCGGCATGGGACAAAGCCTGCTTGACCAGCGCATGTACGGTTTCATCATTGAGGATATAACCGTGCTCATCCATCAGGCCATCCTGCCCGTGGGAAGTGAACGGGTCGAGCGCCACGTCGGTCATGACGCCCAGTTCCGGCACCGCCTCTTTCAGCGCACGGACAGCGCGTTNGGCCAGGCCATCCGGATTCCACGCCTCTTCCGCCTTGTCGGATTTGGCTTCCGGCGGCGTCACCGGGAACAGCGCCAACGCCGGAATGCCCAATTTCGCCGCCTCTTCCGCCTCTTTCACCAGCAGGTCGATGCTGACGCGCTCCACACCCGGCATGGAAGCCACTTCCTCACGCTGGCCACACCCTTCCAGCACAAATACCGGCCAGATCAGGTCGTTGACAGTGAGCACGTTTTCGCGCATCAGACGGCGGGAGAAATCATCGCGGCGCATGCGGCGCATGCGGGTGTAGGGGTACATTCCGGGGAAATTGGACATCGCAAAACCCTGTCAGTGGTCAAAAGATCAGGTATTCTGCCCGTTTGGGGGCGAAATTCCAACCGCAGCATCCATCAGCAGGCAGGCGTCGCTGCGCACCGCCCGGGCAATGGGCAAATCATCCCCCGCCTGCCAGGCCAGCATCGCCTCCCGCTTGCCAGCCCCTGTCACCACGACCATTTGCTGGCGGCAATCCTGCAAAGCCCTGACGCCGAGGCTGACCCGATCCGGCGGCGGTTTGGGCGCGTCATGCACGGGCAAGGTCAGGGCGTCCGGGAACAGCCTGCCAGGAAACAGGCTTGCCGTATGCCCATCCTCCCNCATGCCCAGCATCACCAGATCGAACGGCAGTTTGTCCGCAATGGTGTGCGCATACACGGTGGCGGCCGCTTCCGCCCCCAGTTCCGCCGGTATCGGATAGCGATGCGGGGTAGGCAGACCCAGCTGTGAATTGCGCTCAGGATGGTCAACCGGCAGGCAGCGTTCGTCCCNCCAGTACAATTCCCATTTGTCCCACTCCTGCGGTGTTTGCGCCAGCAACGCATAGGCCTGTTTGGGCGTGCCGCCGCCCGCCATCACCAGTCGGAACACGCCGCGCTCCCGGATCGCCTGCCGCGCCTGCACCGCTATCAGTTCACACGCCTGCTGCGCAACCGCAGCGGCGTTTTCCAGCACCTGTGTATTGTTGGGCAACATCATGCTTCTCCATTGCAGGACAGGCGATGCCGCCATCGCCGGTCTGAATCGCCAAAAATTTNTTCCGCCGCTTTCGNATTACAGCCGCCAGCCGGGTATTGCAGCGGCAACTGTTCGTCTTCCGCCCAGCGCTGCAAAACCGGATCCACCACATTCCAGGCGGCTTTCACTTCATCGTAGCGCAAGAACAACGAGCGGTCGCCCCTGATCACATCCAGCAGCAGCTCTTCGTA
This sequence comes from Candidatus Thiothrix singaporensis, assembly GCA_013693955.1. Taxonomy (GTDB): domain Bacteria; phylum Pseudomonadota; class Gammaproteobacteria; order Thiotrichales; family Thiotrichaceae; genus Thiothrix; species Thiothrix singaporensis. Next base: position 1,571,611 of record CP059265.1, read on the forward strand.
GGCGTCGGCCTTGCGCTCGCCGGGGTTGGCGATGGAAGCGTCCATCACGATCTGGCGGGTGCTCATTTCCAACCCCGGTGCCTTGGCAGAAATCTCCATGCGCACCGCATCCTCCGGTTGGATGCCGATCAGCAGCCAGTTGGGGAACGGCTGGGAAATGCCGCTGCCGTGGAACAATTGCATCGGCGGCCGCTTGAAACGCACCGCCACCATCGAGCGGCGTTCCCCCAATCGCTTGCCGGTGCGCAGGTAGAATGGCACATCCTTCCAGCGCCAGTTGTCGATGTACAGCTTCATGGCGGCGTAGGACTCGGTATGGCTGCCGGGAGCCACGCCTTCTTCCTGCAGATAGCCGGGAACGTTCTGCCCATTGATTTCCCCGGCGGCGTATTGCCCACGGATGGCGTGGTCAGCGAGCTGCTCCAGGTTGACCGGGCGGATGGATTGCAGCGCCTTGACCTNTTCATCACGCAAGGCTTCGGCTTGCAGGGAAACCGGCGGCTCCATCGCCAGCAGCGCCATCACTTGCAGCAAGTGGCTCTGGATCATGTCCCGCACCGCGCCGCCGCTTTTGTCGTAATAACTGGCGCGGCCTTCCACACCAACCGTTTCCGCATGGGTGATCTGGATATGGTCGATGTGATGGCGGTTCCATAACGGCTCCAGGATCAGGTTGGCGAAACGCAGCACCAGCAGGTTTTGCACCGCTTCCTTGCCGACATAGTGGTCGATGCGGTAAATCTGTTCTTCCTTGAGGTGGTTGTTGAGGCTGTGCTGCAAAGCGCGGGCGGATTCGAGGTCATGCCCGAACGGTTTTTCGATCACCATCCGCCGCCAGCCATGGGTTTCATCCAGCAAGCTGGCGTTGGCCANGCCTTCGGTGACATCCACATACAGATCCGGGCTGACGGACAGGTAGAAAATGACATTGTTGGCGCATTCGCCGCCATTGCCGATCCATTTGCCCAGCGCCTGATAAAACGCCGCATCCTTCAAGCTGCCGGAAAGGTAATCCAGGCGCTGGATAAAACCGTNCCGGCAAGGGCTGTCAGCCATGCCCGCCGCCACGAACTGCCGGTGGATTTCCTCCCGCCAGCTGTCACGGGTGTAGGACGTGCGCCCGCAGCCGAGGATTTCCACATCCGCCGCCAGTTGCCCCATGCAATGCAGTTGATAAAGCGCTGGCAGCAACTTGGTGGCGGCCAGATTGCCGGTTGCGCCAAAAATGACATAAGCGTGGGAAATGCTGTTATCACTCATGAATATTGCCTCCTCTTGCCGCCGCCGTCAGGGCGGTTGGTAACGGCTAGGATAACAAAAGTTGGCGGTGGCAGGCAGCTTGTCCGGCTAGCCCTTCACAATTCACCCATCTGCACATCTTTTGCCGCATACTCACCCCACCACAGGCTCGCAAATCTTGTCAAACAGGGGTACAGTGTGCATGGAAAACAAGAGGGATAAATGCCATGACGACTAACAACCCCCGTTTTGTCAGTTTGCTGACCCGTGAAACGCTGGCGCTGGTGCTGGCGGGCGGGCGCGGCTCACGCTTGTATGAACTGACTGACCGCCGCGCCAAACCCGCTGTCTATTTCGGCGGCAAATTTCGCATTATCGACTTTCCACTTTCCAACTGCGTCAATTCCGGCATCCGCCGTATCGGCGTGCTGACCCAATACAAGGCACACTCGCTGATCCGCCATCTGGTGCATGGCTGGTCGAATTTCCGCAGCGAATTGGGCGAATTTGTGGAAGTATTACCCGCCTCCCAGCGCACGACCGGCAACTGGTACGCAGGCACCGCCGACGCCATCTATCAGAACCTCGACATTGTGGAAACCTTGCGCCCGAAATATGTGCTGGTGCTGGCGGGCGACCATGTTTACAAGATGGATTATGGCGAAATGCTCGCCTACCACGTTGAGAAAGGTGCGGACATGACCGTAGCCTGTGTCGGCGTGCCGCTGGAAGACGCCAAAGGCTTTGGCGTCATGACGGTCAACGGGCAACATCAGGTGACCGCATTCGATGAAAAACCTGCCAACCCAAGCCCCATGCCCGGCTCCACCGACATGGCGCTGGCGTCCATGGGCAACTATGTCTTCAACACGGAATTCTTGTTCGAACAATTACANAAAGATGCCGACAACCCGGCCTCCAGCCGTGACTTCGGCAAGGACATCATCCCGTCCATTATCGGCAGCCACACCGTTTATGCCTACCCGTTCCGCGACGCTGCCACCGGCAAGCAGCCTTACTGGCGCGATGTGGGCACCATTGATGCCTTCTGGGAGGCCAATATGGAGCTGGTGTCAGTCGAGCCGGAATTGAACTTATACGATGAAGACTGGCCGATCCTGACCTATCACCGGCAGTTGCCGTCAGCCAAATTCGTGTTCCAGGATCCAGGCCGCGAAGGCAAGGCGCTGGATTCCGTGGTGTCGGCGGGCTGCGTGATTTCCGGCNNCGCCGTCATCAACTCGCTGCTGTTCTCCAACGTCAAAGTGCATTCCTACAGTGAAGTCAGGCAATCAGTGCTGCTGCCGGAAGTGCAGGTCGGGCGCCATTCCCGCATCACCCGCGCGGTTATCGACCGGGGCTGCCACCTGCCGGAAGGCACCGTCATTGGTGAGGACCGTGAAGCCGATGCGCGCCGCTTCCGTGTCACNCCCAACGGCATCACGTTGGTGACATCGGAAATGCTTGGGCANAAAGGCTCCGCCAGCGTAGGCTGAGTTCCGCCTTATTGGACAAACAGCCGGAGGAAAATGGCAAAACGGGGCGGGCGCGGGTAAAGTTACCCCAATAAAAACGATGATGCCGGAGGATAAGCCCGTGAAACTGCCGTCACTACCACCCTTGAGGACGCCGCCCGCCCGCACTTTCCGTGCAACGCCCGTGATACTCGTGTTGCTGGCTGTTGTTATCTGGTCATCCTGGTATACCGTACCCAGCGATTCCGTCGCTGTCCTGCAACGGTTCGGCAAATACCATACGGAAGCGCCACCAGGGCTGCATTTCAAAATCCCGTTTGGCGTTGACGCTGTCACCATCCTGCCGGTCAAGCGCCAGCTCAAGCAGGAGTTTGGTTTCAGCACGCCCGGCTCCAGCAACCCCGACCAGTTTTCCGATGAGCCGGAAGCGGAAACCCGCATGGTGACCGGCGACCTAAACGCCGCACTGGTGGAATGGGTGGTGCAATACCGCATTTCTGAGCCGTTCAAATACCTGTTTGATGTGCGCGAGCCGGGCGCCACCCTGCGCGACGTGTCCGAATCGGTGATGCGCGAAGTGGTCGGCGACCGCACAGTGGATGAAGTCATCACCATTGGCCGACAGGAAATCGAGTCCGAAGCCCTGGCCAAGATGCAGCAACTCGCCAGCAAATACAGCATGGGCGTCAGCATCGACCAAGTGCAGCTGAAAAACATCAACCCGCCCGCCCCCGTGCAGGATTCATTCAACGAGGTCAATCAGGCGCAACAGGAAAAGGAACGCCTGATCAACGAAGCCCACCGCGATTACAACCGTGTCATTCCGCTGGCGGAAGGTGAAAAGGACCAACGCATCCGTGAAGCCGAAGGCTATCGCCTCAAACGCACCAATGAAGCGGAAGGCGACGTGGCACGCTTCAACGCTGTTTTCGCCCAGTACCAAAAAGCCCCGGATGTCACCCGCCGCCGCCTCTATCTGGAAACCATGCAGCAAATCATGCCGACGGTGCAAAACAAGGTCATCGTGGATGAAAACATGCAAGGCATCCTGCCACTGCTGAACCTTGACAAAAAGGCTCTCCCCGCCAAACCCCAGGCCGCCGCTAGCCAGGAACCCCAACAGGAGGCAAACCCNATGAACCGCTTGCTGCTTATTGCCGTCGTCCTGCTGGCTTTCCTGTTGTTCAACGCTTTCTATACAGTGGGCGAAGCGCAACAGGCCATCCTGACCCAATTCGGCAAGCCGGTTGGCGCACCTGTCACCGAGGCCGGGCTAAAAATGAAGCTGCCGTTCATTCAGGATGTGAACCGCATCGACAAACGCATCCTGGAATGGGACGGCAGCCCTTCCGATATGCCGACCAAAGACAAGCTCTACATTGCCGTCGACCTGTTCGCCCGCTGGCGAATTACTGANCCCCTGCAATATTTCCTTCGCCTGCGTGACGAACGCAGCGCCCTCTCCCGACTGGATGACATCCTCGGCAGCGAAACCCGGAATGCGGTGGCCAAGCATGAGCTGATCGAAATCATCCGCACCACCAAAGACCGCACACCATTGCAGGACTCAACCTTGAGCGAAAGCCAGGATGCGGCTGATGCACAAGACGGCAATAAAGCGGTCGGCACCCTTGTCCCCATCCACAAGGGGCGCGAACAGGTTGAACAGGAAATCTTCAAGGCTGCGGCTGAAAAAGTGAAAGTCTTTGGGATTGAGCTGCTCGACATCCGCTTCAAGCGCATCAACTACAACGCCAGTGTGCAGCCAAAAATCTTTGAACGCATGATCAGCGAACGCCGCCAGATTGCCGAGCGCTTCCGCTCCGAAGGCAATGGCGAGGCCGCCCGCATCCGCGGCAATATGAGCCGTGACCTGAACCGGATCCAGTCTGAAGCCTACCGACGGGTGGAGGAAATCCGTGGCGAAGGCGACGCTAAAGCGGCGGAAATCTATGCCAATGCTTATAACCAAAGCCCAGAAGCCGCCCGTTTCTATGAATTCACCCGCACATTGGAAGCGTATCCCGCCATTGTGACGGAAGATTCAACCATGGTGCTGTCAACTGACGGCGATCTGTTCAAATTCCTGAAGGCGGCAGGCTCCGGCTCTTCCGGGCAGCCGTGATGCGCCGCTGACATTCAGGCCAAAGTCCCTTTGCAGTAGTGATAGGCCGCCTTCACCAGATGCATCGTCTGGAGCAAAGGTTTGCTCAATACCCGTTGGGTGCTGATGTGAAAGTTTGCCATTCTGCGGCGCTCCGCCCATAAATGGTCAATCATCGGATGATTGGGCACAGCGCAGGAATCCATCCATGCCAGCGNGGTGTTGTCCAGCATGGTGTAGATATTTTCCAACTCCAGCAACACGCCGGGCGAATAGGCGGCATAATGTTCATTGTAAGCAATTTTCAGGGCATAGCTGCCCTCCGTGGCACTGACCAGGTTGAGCTTGATAGCGATGGTTTCCCCATTCAGCAACATTTTCAGCATCATCAGCTGGCCGCGTTCAGCGGCATTACGGATCAGGGTCTCAGCGAATGTCCGCTCACCATTATTACAACCCATGGCGGTAAGTGCCCGCCCTTTCCAGCCTTCCTGCTNCCGGTATAGGAATTCATTAGTCCATTGGCTCAACGCGGTGCCCTGCCCTGGCAACAACACCTGAAACTCCAACTCGCCCAAGTCCTCCAGCCGACGCCGCAACCGGCTGTATTCTTTCAGCTTCTTTTTACGCAGGTGAGCCATGACATAGGCCTNCCCGGAAAGGCCACCCTGCAGCAAAGCACGCTCCCAAACATCATGCCCATCTAACCATCCGCCCAGCTGTTGAACCTGCAAATGCAGGTGGCGTGCAAATTCGCCTTCTGCCGGAATCTTGTTGAGGGAAAAGGCCATGGCGTCAGAATGCTCACGCAACCACTCAAACAAGGCGGACAGCGCTTCCTGCGCATATTCACGGTGTATAAGGGGTGTGCCTAGTGGGCAATGCAGGTGCAGCCAATTCATCCAGTGACGGACAGGAACCTTTCGGTAAGAACGTTCCTGAGCCAGCGGGAACAAACCTGCCAGCGCCGAATGAGAGCCGTCAACCCATACCAACAGTACCGCGATTTGTCCTGGATGTGCGGCCAAACCTTCTATTGCTGGCAATAAGGNCCAGCTTTCATAAAAAGCATTGGGTTCAAGCGCCTGACGTGCAAGCGAATCCCAGACAGGGACAATATCACGCAATTCACGTATGGTGGCCACAAGTTGCGTAATCAAAATGAATACCCGTTTATAGTTATGATTAAACGAAAATATAGAGGCATTGTGTCTGTAATCTGCTGCGACTTATAAGCCAGCATCCGACGAACGTATATAAATCAGCGACAACAAAAAAGCGGGCTATGCCCGCTTTTCATTAGCTTATCCAATATGGATAAAAGTTAGCCTTTGACCCACTCTTTATAAGCTTCCATATCCTTTTCCTGACCAGCTGAATAGCCAGCCTCATAAGCTTCGGTCAGGCGCTGCTCTTCGCGCATCGGGTTCAATAAATAACCACCCTGCCAACCTTGCAGGAATTCTGGATCAACGCCCGCTTTTTCCATTTCTACTACAGCGTTGTAATACTGCATATTCATTTGTCGTGTCCTCTCTATACAAAAATGAAATTAAATGTGGCGTCTTACACCGCAGCGCGCAATGTTTCCAGCGCCTTGCCGCTATCCAAAACAGCGCGCACGGCGTCCGCAGCCTCCCGCATTGAGCCATAACGCCCCAAATGCGCCAGACAGATTGACGTGGAATACACCAGGCTGTCATACATCAAACCTTTTTCCCCACCAAGCGCCGCCATACCCAGTTCCGCAGCCCTAACCGCCAACGCATTGCTGTCGACCACCGTTGCGATCTCATCCCCGATAACCGGNNCCGCAGGCAAATCTTCCGGCAGGGGCACCGCCCGCACTTCCGCTTGGATCCCAATGTCCGCTGGCATTAAATCACGCTGTTGTTCTTCGCCTTTTCCATAGTAGTAAAACAATTTGCCTGCCTGTTGCAGGGAAGGGATAATGCCGCCTTCCACACCCCGCACAAACATGGCGCTGTCAAAACCGGCCTGACGCGCAAGTGAAGCATAAATCGCGGGATATCCCTTATGCACATAACCGCCCATACAATGCGTTTTACGCCGCCCGCGAATGCCCAGCAAAGTTTCCACCGTTGTCAACACTTGCCGCTTGATCATCCGTTGGCGAATGGGGATAAGGTCGTGCAGCCGCGACGCAAATTGCCGCTGGTCTAGGTAAGTCCAACCGATGCGTTCGAGTTGCGCAACAGCTTCGGCTGGCGTCAGATTAACGTTCAGCCCCGCTGCTTTCAGGATCTTGTGATGGGTTGCGCCAAATTTNNTACCCACCTGCTCCAAGCCATGCAAGACTGAATGCACACCCATTGTCGCCAACACTGCTGGCGCAAAAGTTGAAGCAGGCACACCTCGCGTATAACCATCATATGGATCAGAAATATCCAGCACTTCATCTACATTTGCCGTATTGATCATAGAAACATCAATCAGGGCTTGCAAAGTGCCGCGGTTTTCCTCATCCGTTTCACGCTTCATGCGCAGGGCAATAAAGTAAACCGCCACCTGCACTGGATCAGCCTCTCCACTTAAAATATGGCGCATGGCGTTATAGGCATCCTCGTAACTCAAGTCCTTGCTGTATTCAGGACCTGTCGCCACTTTCTGGATGCACTGGCGCATGTGCAATTTCAAATTGAGGTCAGTATTAATATCGGTCATCGTGGCATTTTCCATGTCGCGGAAGTTTAAAAAGGGCGTCCCTGATACTGAATATCCCTATAGGGGTAACGCGGACATCCGGGTGGGCTATTTAGGCAGCCACGGCCAGATGCGATAAGATTGGGGCTGATTTTACGGACAAGGAGATTCCCGTGTCACAAACCGATGTTGAATCTATGGATTTCGCCAGCGGCATGGCGGCGTTTGAAGCCAAACATTTCTCCCGCGCCATGCAATTGCTCTCCCCTTTCGCTGCCCAGGGTGACAAAGTTGCCCAACATCTGTGTGCCATCATGTATCAGAATGGCCTGGGCGTCGCCCACAATGACAAACAAGCATTCGAATGGATGAAAGCCTCCGCCGAACAGGGTTACGGCCTTGCCCAGCACGGACTGGGTTTCATGTACCTGGAAGGCGAATGTACNGGAAAAAATGGCTCAGAAGCAGCAAAGTGGTTCCACATGGCAGGAGAACAGGGCTTGCAAGGCTCCCTGACCACACTAGCCATCATGTACCAGCAAGGCAACGGTGTGCCACAAGACGAGCAAGAAGCTAAACGCCTGTTCAAGCTAGCGGGCTTCGACGATTTAGGGTAGTTGGACAACAAGATGAAAATAGGTTAGGCAAAACTAACGTTTGCTTGTGCAGCCGAATTCCAACCCTAAAAACCCTCATAGTCATTGGCGATATAACGATGGCGATGGGCGTGAAATTAAACTTCGATGTGATGATGGACACTCTAAAACTGAACAGGAGATTAAGTTTTTCAGGCCTGAAAAATCAACAAAATAGAAACATTAATAAATTTTATTAGTTAAGTATTGATTCAGCGCAATCCTGTAAGATACAGGCCAAGGAAGACGGGCAGAAATTAATAACAACAAGCCTGATTCAAGATGGATCTGTTATAGAGCCTACCGACACACCATTCATTGAACGGTGTGTCGGCAAAAACTAACCATCTGCGAGAGTTGTCAAGGGGTTGGTACTCTCAGGGTGAGCAGACCCAAAACAGATGAGAATCATAACAATAAACCTACTCTACCGGGCGACAACGATAACAAGAAAGTCCCGGTTTTTCCTTCTTTTCCGATAACCTGCACTAACCACCCAGACCCACATACTTTCGGCTGGAGCCAAACATACTTCTTCCCTGAAGAAACAACACCTAGTGTATTCAGTTATGCAGCCTGAACAGCTATCTGTTTGGACGTATGAGTGACTTGGTTCTTTCGATCGAAATAAACCAGCTGAGGCTTGTGCAGGCTTGCCTCTACTTCGCTGAAACCAGCATATGTACAAATAATCAGCAAATCACCAGTGCTCGCCTTATGAGCCGCTGCACCATTGATGGAAATAATGCCACTACCTGCCTCGGCACGGATAGCATAAGTAGAAAAGCGCTCACCATTGGTGACATTGTAAATGTGCAATTGCTCATACTCGCGGATATTGCCGATGCGCATCAGGTTATCATCAATCGCACAAGAACCTTCATAGTCCAATTCAGCATGAGTAACTGTGACACGGTGCAGTTTGGATTTGAGAAGCGTCAGCTCCATAGCGATTTCTCCTGAACATCTCTGTGAAGTGTTTTGCAGAGCAAAACTATTATGAGGTTTCTGTTAAATTTTTCAATCTTGAAGCGAAATATTATCGATTAGACGGGCTTTGCCCAACCAAGCTGAACCCAGCACCACTAACGACATATTTCCTGCTTCCGGCGGCATCAAATCAACAGTCCGGCGGATTTCCACATAATCGGGGCGAAATCCTTTCAATTCCAGAGACTTCATTGCCTCTGCCTGCAGGGAGGCGTAATCCTGCCTTCCTTTGTGCAGCGCGTCAACCACCGCACGTAAAATCCGCCGAAATTCCGGCGCAAGGCGGCGTTCTTCCGCTGTCAGGTAGCCATTGCGGGAACTCATCGCCAAACCATCAGATTCACGCACAGTTGGCAACCCTTCAATCCGGATATCCATATCAAGATCACGCACCATTTGCCGGATCACCATCAGTTGCTGAAAGTCCTTGGCACCGAACACCGCCACATCCGGTTGCACCAAATTAAACAGCTTGCAGACAACTGTCGCAACACCTGCAAAATGTCCCGAACGGGACGCGCCTTCCAGTATTTGGCTGACGCCAGGCACTTCCACCTTAGTCGCCAGCCCTCCTGTCGGATACATGATCGCGGGAGTGGGCGTAAACACCAAGTCCGCCCCCACCTCCTGCAACAGAGCACAATCCTGCTCCAGGGTACGCGGATACGCCATCAGATCTTCCTTACGATCAAACTGGGTAGGGTTGACAAAAATGGACACCACCACTTTATCACCCAGTTCTTGCGCCCGCCTGACCAACGCCAAATGTCCAGCGTGCAGATTCCCCATCGTGGGGACAAACGCGATGTTTTCCCCATNCCTGCGCCATACCTTGATCTGTGCCCGCAATGCTGCAATTTGTTCGATGATGATCATGTGTCGTGTCAACTTCAGAAAAACAGTGTTGGTCTGCGGGAATTNCCCGGTTTTCACCGCCCCCACATAAGACGCAACAGCCTGCGGAATGGTTGCACCGGAGCCGATGAAGTCACGGGAAAATTTTGGCGCATGCGCAGAAATGCCCAACATGTCATGCAACACCAACACCTGTCCGTCGCAGCCGCGCCCNNTACCTATCCCAATGGTGGGAATCTCCAGCACTTGGGTAATCTGTTCCGCCAAGGCTACCGGGACACATTCCAACACCAGCAAATCCGTGCCTGCATCCTGCAAGGCTTTGGCGTCATCCAGCATTTGGCGGGCGGTGGCTTCATCACGCCCCTGCACCCGATAACCGCCTAGTTTGTGGACGGACTGCGGTTGCAGCCCCAAATGGGCGCACACTGGCACGCCGTGATGAACCAATTGGGCAACAGTCGCCACCTGCGGCGCGCCGCCTTCCAGCTTCACCATGTGCGCACCGCCTTCCTGCATCAGACGGGCGCTGTTGCGTAAAGCCATATCGGTGGAGGTGTAGCTCATAAAAGGAAGGTCACCAATCACCAGCGCCCGNNCTGGCAGCCTTGCCACAATCCGGGTGTGATACACCATCTCTTCTATGGTCACGGGCACCGTAGTTTCATGCCCTTGTACCACCATACCCAACGAATCCCCCACCAGAACCACATCCACCCNCTGATTGTCCAACACCCTAGCGAAACTGGCGTCATAGGCGGTCAGCATGGCTATCTTTTCACCCTCACGTTTCATTTTGCGCAAGGTGGTAACCGTCACACGAGGCTTGGGTTTTGTGGTCATGCAATCTGGCTCCTGGAGGCAATTAAAAATGGCGTCAGGCAGTTTAACACAGCAACAAAAACCTTGCTCCTGCCCGGAAAAGCCCCCTTTCCCCGCGATAAGGCTTTTCCCAACGCCCCCAATCCAGGCATCCTGACGGACACTCTCTGAAAAGGCGCGCATGGAGGAAAAACCCTGTGCTAGAATGGTTATTATTTTTGGCACCACACCCAGCAAACATGCCACGGAAATTTTTTCGCAAGATTTCGCCCACTCCAGAAACATTTAGGCGGCATAAGCATTTACAGTTCTTGGGCGATGCCTTGCATGTGGCTTGCCTATGGCATATCAACCGCCGTACAGCCGCCAAAGGGGTGGCCATTGGCCTGTTCGTCATGTGGTTGCCGCTACCGTTTCATGTGCTGATGACGGCAACACTTGCTGTAATATTGCGCGCCAACCTCCCAATTGCCCTTATAACCGTATTCATCAACAACCCGCTGACCATGGGGCCGATGTTCTATCTGGATTACTGGTTGGCCGACATCTGCTGGGCGGACATTTTCATCCCTTCAAGTTCGAAGCCAGCCTGCACTGGTTGGTTCATGGCTTGCCTCACATTTGGCAACCACTGTTGACTGGCACTGTAGTGGTCGCCAGCATTTCCGCCCTGGCGGGCTATTATGGAGTGCACCTGCTGTGGCGATTGAGCATCCTGCATCACCTGAAAAACGCCAGGAACGCAAGGCTGCCTCCATCTCCCCTCAGGCCAACCAGTTGAATTATCAGATATGGCAAACATAATAAAGATGCCATCGGCAATAAAACCATGGATAATGAACGCCCTTCCCGACCTGTGATTGAATGATTCCATGCCCCGGAAATTTTTGCGGAAACTGTCGCCCGACCCCGAGAAACTCAAACAGCACAAGCAGCTGCAGTTTCTGGGCGACACTCTGTACTTACCTTGCCTATGGCATCTGAACCGGCGCAATGTCGCCGCCGCTTTCGCCATCGGCTTGTTCTGCATGTGGATACCGATACCGTTTCAGAGCATCCTGGCGGCTATTCTTGCGGTGTTNTTTCGCGCCAACCTGCCGCTTTCCGTTGCGCTGGTGTTTGTCACTAACCCAGTCACCATGCCNCCCATGTTGTACGCCGCCTACAAACTGGGAGTATTTCTGCTCGGAAGCCCCGACGCCGGATTCAATTTTCAGGCAAGCCTGGAATGGCTGACCCATGGGCTGGTGCTGATCTGGAAGCCTTTTTTATTAGGGATTTTCCTGATGGCGGTTTGTTCGTCCCTGCTGGGCTATTACAGCGTCCATCTGTTATGGCGGCTGCATGTCTTGCAGCATTGGAAAAACCGCTGTGAACGCCGTTCACAGGCGCGCCAGCTTAAAAGCGCAGCAAGCGAGAAAGCCTGCCACAACGCACCCGCCCGCCGACAACCCTGAGCAACCCGGCGAATAACAGGACTTACGCCCTCCCCAGCACCCCGTCCGCCAACCGGTACACCGTATCCATCTTCCCGGCCAATTGCAGGTCATGGGTCACGACCACAAAGGCGGTTTGCAGGGCGTCATTCAACCCCTGCATCAAGTTGAACACCTGTTCGGCCGTATGCTGATCCAAGTTCCCGGTCGGCTCATCCGCCAGCACCGCTTTCGGGCGCGTCACCAAGGCGCGGGCAATCGCCGCCCGTTGACGTTCACCGCCGGAAAGCTGCGCAGGTTTGTGGTCAAGACGTTCTTTCAACCCCACTTTGCCCAACATATCGGCAGCCTGATCCCGGGCTTCGGGGACTTTCACGCCCCGGATCAGCAACGGCATGGCGACATTTTCCAGCGCGGTGAATTCCGGCAGCAGGTGATGGAACTGATAGACGAAACCCATGGATTCATTCCGCAGCACGCCACGGGCGGTATCCGACAATTGGTNCATGCGCTGGCNCAGCACTTCCACATGCCCGGAGGAAGGCAAATCCAGCCCTCCCATCAAGTGCAACAAGGTGCTTTTGCCACTGCCGGAACTGCCGAGAATGGCAACCTTTTCACCTGCATGCACATCCAGGTCGACGCCGCGCAGCACTTCCACATCCAGCCGCCCTTCCTTGAAACGCTTGCCTAGTTGCTGGCAGGCAATGATTACATGATTGTCCGTGATGTCACTCATAACGCAGCGCCTCCGCAGGCTGGACTTTGGACGCGCGCCAAGCGGGATACAGGGTCGCCAGCATCGACATGATCAGGGAACTGGCCATGATGACCAGCACATCGCCCGGATTGACCTGCGACTCCAGTTCACTGATGAAATAAACGTCCGAATTGATGAAATGGGTATTGAACAGGCGTTCCAGCACCGGCACGATGACATCCAGATTGGAGGCCAGCAGCACGCCCAGCACCACCCCCAAAANCGTGCCCAGCACCCCGATCAGGGTTCCCTGCACCATGAAGATTTTCATCACCCGCCCGGATGACAGCCCCAGGGTGCGCAGGATGGCGATGTCGCCTTCCTTGTCCGTCACCACCATCACCAACGTGGACACCAGATTGAACGCCGCCACTGCAATGATCAGCAGCAGGATGATGAACATCACCGATTTCTGCGCCTGGATGGCCTTGAACTGGTTTTTGTTCAGGTTAGTCCAGTCATTCACCCACATGTCCGGCCAATTCAGGCTCATGCGGCTGAGGATTTCCTGCCCTACCTTNNGTGCCAGATACAGGTCGTCCAATGTCAGGCGCAAGCCGGTCACATGATCGCCCATCTCAAAAGTTTTGGCGGCGTCCTGCAAATTGATATAGGCGAAACTGCTGTCATACTGCTGCATGTCGACGCGGAAAATGGCGGCGATGGTGAACCGTTGCAGGGCAGGCAATTCGCCGGTTTCCAGCGCATTTTCGCCAGGGCTAACCAGGGTCAGGGAATCCCCCACCTTGACCTTGAGTTCTTTGGCCATGGTCGCGCCAATGGCAATATTGAAACTGCCCGGCGTGAGCTTGGTCATGTCGCCGGAAACCACATGCTTGAATACCGTACTGACTTGCTTTTCCAGATCCGGCTCCACCCCTTGCAACATGGCACCGCGCGCCTCATCGCCCTGATTGAGCATGGCCGCCTTTTCAATGAACGGGGAAACCGCCTGCACATGCGGATAATCCAGCAATTCCTCCCGCACCTTGCGCCAATCCGGCACCATCAGGTTGGTTTCAGACACGGTGATATGCGCCAGCATCCCCATGATGCGTTCGCGCATGGTCTGTTCAAAACCGTTCATCACCGACAGCACCGTAATCAGCACCAGCACGCCAATGGCAATGCCGACGATGGACGCCAGCGAAATGAAGGAAATGAAATGCTTCTGCCGCCGCGCGCGGGTATAACGCAGGCCGACGAACAACTCCAGCGGGTGGAAGATCTTGTCATTCATAACGCAGGGACTCCGCAGGCTGGACTTNTGAGGCGCGCCATGCCGGATAGACCGTCGCCAGCACAGACGCCACCAATGACGCCAGCGCAATCCACCAAACATTTTCCCAACGCAGGTCGGACGGAATCTCACTGATATAAAACACGTCGGAAGAGAAGATCTGAAATCCAAACGTTTTTTCAATCGCCGGAATCACAACATCGATATTCAGCGACAGCCACACGCCGAGAGCAACGCCGACCAGGGTGCCGAATACGCCGATGATGCTGCCCTGGATCATGAAAATACGCATGATGCGCCTGCCATCCATGCCAAAGGTGCGCAAAATGGCAATATCCGACTCCTTGTCATTCACCGTCATCATCAACGACGCCACTAGGTTAAACAATGCCACGCACACCACCANGAACAGGATCAGGGTCATAGCGATACGCTCGGTCTTGACGGCGCGGAAAAAATTGCCGTGCTCCTCACTCCAGTCTGTCACCTCATATTGCTTGCCCAGCCTGGCCTGCAACGCATGGCCGACATCCTGTGCCGCAAACATGTCATCCAGCTTCAAACGGATGCCACCGACATCAGCCCCCAAGCGGAACAGCCGCTGGGCGTCGCTGAGTTCAATAAAGCCGGTCATGCCATCGTATTCCGGATGGCCGATCTGATAGACACCGACCACAGTGAAGCGTTTCAGGCGCGGCAAAATGCCAGCAGGCGTCACCTGCACTTGCGGCACAATCACCGTCACCTTGTCGCCTGGAGCCACGCCCAGGCCAGCAGCCACCTCCACACCCAGCACAATGCCGTATTCACGCGGCTTGAGCTTGTCAAAACCGCCTTCCAGCATCTTGAAATTCACATCGCTGACCTGCCCCTGCAAGGACGGCTCAATACCTTGCAACANCAACCCCCGCATCAGGTCGCCATTGGTCAACATCACCTGCTTCTGCACGTAAGGTGCCGCACCAATGACATGTTTTTGCGCCTTTAATCCATCCAGCTTCGCCGTCCAGTCGGCAAGCTGGCCATTTGTCCCTGAAACCGTGACATGCGAAACCACCCNCAGTATCTTGTCCCTGAGTTCCTTTTCAAACCCGTTCATGATCGACAGCACTGTGATCAGCACCAGAACCCCCAACAGGATGCCGAGCATTGACGCAAACGAGATGAACGAGATGAAACGGTTACGCCGCCGTGAATGCGTATACCGCTGACCGATGAATAATTCGAGTGGTGTAAACATGGCTGGCGATTGTACCGTGCTGACTGTAAAAACACAGCATTAACTATTGAGTGTCGTCCAATAATAAAAGTATCGGGAGATAAGACATGCGTCTATCCAGATGGTTTAGCGTCCTGCTGCTTTCCGTCCCATTTTTCATCACTTCAGCGTTCGCCGACTACCCCACACGCGGCATGAGCATGAAAACTGTCAAAGCCCACTATGGCGCGCCCTATTCCGTGCATAAATCCGCCAGCCTGTCAAAAACGCTGGCCGCGCATCACCGTGTGGAATTATGGCGGGTTTTCGGTTTATTTTGAGCGCAACACGGTGCTGCATACAGTAGTGCATTGAAACACCCCAAGTTCAGCCATCTGTCAACCTGGCATAACAACCCCAGCCAAGGCTCTGCCCTCCGCCAGGCTTTCAGCGTGATGGGCAAGCGTATGGATCGCGAAGAAACTGTCAGCAAGTCGCCTGACAAGTTCCAGGTCACGGCCTCATTGGTAGAAAAGCGGGCAAGAGACACTCCTGCGGGATAGGGTGCCTGCCTTGCCCCAGTCGCCATGTCCGTATTCAAAAACATTGATGACATATCGCCATCAATGGCAATGAATGATTTACCCATAATGGTTGGCTTCGTTGCTGCCGGGGGCATAGCTGAGAGATGGCATTCGCTGTGGATGTTGGTTCGGTTAAATAAAAAGATGGATGAGAAGATAACCAACTGCCTATATTCTTTCCCATCATTGCTGGACGCCATCGAATCACCAGAATTAGCTGAAATTTCTGTAAGTTTGTCTACAATTGGCAACTTTACTGTAAGACTCGCAGGCATCCAGTTTGGCGTTCACCCAACTTCAACAAGCAGCAGCAAATCCATGACAACACATCACCAACCCCACAACCTGCTCGTGACCGGCGGCGCAGGCTTCATCGGCACCAACTTCGTCCACTACTGGCTGCAACAGTACCCGGACACCCACCGNGTGGTGCTGGATGCGCTGACCTACGCGGGTCGTTACGAGAACCTACAACCTCTGGAAGGCCAGACCAATTTCCGTTTCGTGCAGGGCGATATTCTGGACCAAGCGCTGGTGGAAACACTGCTGCGTGAAGCAAACATTGACACCATTGTGCATTTCGCCGCCGAATCCCATGTCGACCGCTCGATTTATAGNCCGGACGCCTTCCTGAAAACCAACATCGACGGCACCCACAGTCTGCTGAAGGCGGCGAANAAGGTCTGGCTGGAGGANAAACCGGGCTTCGCCCACCGTTTCCACCATGTTTCCACTGATGAGGTGTACGGCACATTGTCGCCGACCGATCCGGCGTTCACCGAAACCACGCCGTATGCGCCGAATTCACCTTATGCCGCCAGCAAAGCCTCGTCTGACCATATCGTGCGCGCCTACCAGCACACCTACGGCTTGCAGACCACCACCAGCAACTGCTCCAACAACTACTAGCCATACCAATACCCGGAAAAGCTGATCCCGCTGGCGATTTCCAACCTGCTGCAAGGCAAGCCGGTGCCGATTTACGGCGACGGGCAGCAGGTGCGCGACTGGTTGTACGTGGATGACCACAACCGTGGCATCGACCTGATTATCCGCACCGGGCGAACGGGCGAAACCTACAATATCGGCGGCAACAACGAACAGGCCAACCTGAGCCTGATCCATGAACTGTGCGCGCTGCTAGATGCACGTTTCCCGGCTTCCCCACATGCGCCGCACCAGCAGCACATCACTTACGTGGCCGACCGACCAGGGCATGACCGCCGCTACGCCATCGACAACCGCAAGATTTGCCGTGAACTCGGCTATGAACCGGCTGAAACCTTCCAGTCCGGGCTGGCGAAAACACTCGACTGGTATCTGGCGCATCCGGAATTCTGGCAGGGCGACGTCAAGCTGTTCGGCGTCCATGGAGGCAAGGCTTGACACAGTGCCGTATCTGCGGCAGTGAAGGTGAACACCGGAGCTACGTCGCCAGGGAAATGATGCTGGGATTGCGCAGCGAACACCGCTATTTCCAATGCGTGGACTGCGAGTGCCTGCAAATCGAGCAAGTTCCGAACAATCTGGCGGATTATTATCCGGATCATTACTATTCCTACCGCGCCCCCGGCGGTTCCGGCAATCCCTTGCAGAAAGCCCTGACCCGGATGCGCGACAGCTATGAAATAACCGGNCAAAACCTGCCGGGGCGCATCATGCACCTGCTGGCACCGAACGCGAAACTCGCCACCTTGCGNCCCCTCCAGCTTTCCCAGGACGCCCGCATCCTGGACGTAGGCTGCGGCGCGGGCATTTTGCTGCACGCCCTGCGCGAAACCGGCTTCCACAACCTGCTGGGCATTGACCCTTTCAACCGCGCCGACAGCGTTTACCCGAATGGCTTGCGGATCGAAAAACGCGATATTTTCAGCGAACAGGGGCAATGGGATCTGGTGATGTTCCACCATTCGTTTGAACACCTGCCCGACCAGCAGGCGCATCTGCGGCAGGCGTTCAAGCTGTTGCAGCCGGGCGGTGCGGCGCTGGTGCGCCTGCCGACAGTTTCTTCCTATGTCTGGCAGGAATACGGCGTGAACTGGGTGCAACTGGATGCGCCGCGTCATCTGTACCTGCATTCGCTCAAAAGCATGGAGAGGCTGGCGCAGCAGTGCGGGTTTCTGAGCGAACGGGTTGTGTATGACTCCAACGCCCTGCAATTCTGGGGCAGCAAGCAGTACGAACAGGATATTCCCCTGCGCGATCCGCGCTCCTGGACGGAATCACCGGAAAATTCACTGTTTACCGCCAAGCAAATCCGCCATTTCGAACAACGGGCGCAAGAACTGAACGCGCTCAACCAGGGTGATCAGGCGGCGTTCTACCTGAGGAAACCGGCATGAGCAGGCCGCCGAAATTGCTGGCCATCTCTTCGCCGGGCGGACACTGGATTCAGCTGACCCGCTTGTGCCAAGGGCTGGAAGGCCGTTACACACTGGTTTACGCCCTGCCTTCCGCCTTGTTTGGCTCGCCGAAAATGGCGGATGGCCAGAAAGTCTATTCCGTCCTTGATGTCAGCGCCGATGACAAATGGCGGCTGGTTCCCTGCGCCTTGCAAGTGCTGTATATCCTGCTGAAAGAACGCCCCAGGGCGATCCTCTCCACCGGCGCGGCTCCCGGTGCCATCGCCATCTGGCTGGGCAGCCTGCTCGGCATCCGCACCATCTGGGTGGACAGCATCGCCAATGTCAAACAGTTGTCCAGGGCTGGCAAGCTGGCGCAAAAGCGTGCAGATGTGTTCCTGACCCAGTGGGAACACCTGAGCAATGGGCAAACCATCCTCTACAAGGGAGCCGTACTGTGATTTTTGTCGCCGTTGGCACCCAGTTTCCGTTTGACCGCCTGATCCGCTGTGTGGACGAATGNGCCGCCCCGCGCCATATCGACGGCGTTGCCCAGATTGCCGATGGCGCTTACTTGCCCCAACGCCTGCGTTGGGAACGCTTCATGGACACGGATGTTTTCAACCAGCACTTGCAGGCCGCCAGCCTGATTATTTCTCATGCGGGTATGGGCAATATCATCACCGCGCTGGAAAGCCATAAGCCCATCATCGTCATGAACCGCCAGCACGTGCTGGGCGAGCACCGCAACGACCACCAGCTTGACGGGCTGGCGTGGATGGGCAAACTGCCCGGCGTTTACACCGCTCCGACCTGTGAGGATTTGTGCGCCTTGCTGGAGCGGCGGCATGAGCTGGCTGCGGCGGCCGTCAGCACGGCGGCGCGCAGACAGGCTCTGGTGGATTTCATCGACCGTGCCATTCGCGCATGACCCGGAAAGACCCGTCCCTGCTTTTCACCAGCATACTCTCCACGATCGCCCGTTTTGCCGGGGTCGGGCTGAATTTCGTGGTCGCCATCACCCTGACCCGCACTTTGCCGATGGGCGAGGCGGGAATGGTCTTCATGCTGATGACGCTGGTGACGGGCGTCTCNCTGTTCAGCCGTCTGGGCGTGGAGCAATGGCTGGTGCGGGATGTGGCGCGCATCCAGGAAACCGCCACAGACCAACAGGGATTGCATTTGCGCGACGCCTACCGTCTGGTGCTGGTCAGCAGCGGCGTTTTCATGCTGGGCTGGCTGGTCTTCGCGCCATTGTCGCAACACTGGCTGTTTGATGACGCCATTCAGATGCCGCCATTGCTGCTGGCGGGCGGCGGCATCCTGTTTTTCAATCTGGTGATGCTGAATTCATCGTTTTTGAAAGCCATCCGCCATACATCCGAATCCATCCTGGTGCAGAATTCATTGCCCGCAGTGGCTTATATGCTGTTGATCCTAGCGTTCTGGCCAGTGTTCAGGGAAAGCCAGCATTACCTGCTGCTGTATACCGCGTCGCTGTTGCTGGCGGGAGCCGCGTCCTTNTACTGGTTGCGGCCGTGGTGGCGCTGCCTGCATCCGAGCCAGAACGGCCGCTTCAGCGTGCGCGACGTGTTGGCGCAGTCATTGCCGCTGGCGCCGGTGTCGTTNTTTTCCTTCCTGATGCTATGGGCGGATACCCTGCTGACCGGCTTGTTGTTGAACAACGCCGATGTGGCGCTGTTTACGGTGGCCGCCCGGCTATCGTTTGTCAGCCTGTTTTTCCTGGGCGCGCTGGATGCCACCATCTACCCGCGCCTGTTGAAAATCCACAAGCATCAGCCGGAGCAACTGGCGCGCTTTTTCTGGCAGGCAACCGGACTGGTGGCGGGTGTGCTGGGCGCGGTCACCGTGCTGCTGCAGTTGCTGGGCGATACGTTGCTGGCAGTGTTCAAGCCGGAGTATGTGCAGGCAGGAGGGACGCTGGCGATCCTGCTGACAGCGCAACTGGCGCGTGCATTGAGCCTGACNTTTTCCTTCATGTTCATCATCCANGAACAGGTTCGCCGCCTCAACATCATGCTGGGAATGGCGCTNATCCTGAACATTATCGCCAACCTGCTGCTGATCCCCGCCTATGGCATCGAGGGTGCTGCCAGCGCCACACTGCTGGCCAATCTGGCGTTAACCGGTGGTGTGGCGGCGATGTTCTTCAANAACCGTCTGCTNGACCAGCATGACGGGGTTTTATAGGGCAGCTGCATGTTGAAAGCCATCGCCATCCTGTTCGTCATTTCGATCTTCATCCCGGTGGAGTTCTATACCATGCTGGGATCCGTGCGGATCGAAACCTACCGTGTTGTGCTGGGGATGGCGTTGCTGTATGCGATCTTCAATTTCCGGCAGGTGTTACAGGATGCTGATCTGGTGGATATTCTGCTGGTCGCCCTGACCGCCATGGTGTTCGCCAGCTTCTGGGTTAACCACGGCGTACAAAAAGCGGTGGAATCGACAGGGATTTTCGCTATCGAGACCCTCGGCGCGTTCTATCTGGCACGCCTGTTTGTCAACTCACCGCAGCGTTTTTACTGGCTCAACCAAACCTTCATTACAGTGCTGGCCTTGCTGACGGCCTTCACTTTGTACGAAGCGTTCACCCAGCACCGTATCCTGCATGAAATGGCAGAAAGGATCACTGGGCATCAGGCGTTNGACCCACGGCTGTATACCCACTATTACATTCGTGGCGGCATCATGCGAGCCACCAGCCTGTTTGCCCATCCGATCCTGTATGGGACATTGCTGGCGATGTTNTTTCCGTTCGCAGTGCTGCTGGCATGGCGCAGCNNCACCGGCTGTGCCTTGGCCAGTTTGGGCGGGCTGGTGACATCCATGATCCTGACGCTGTCTTCCGCCCCCTTGCTGTCGATTATTTTTCAGACGCTCATCGGCATCCTGGCGACCTTCTGGCATAACGCCCGTAAGTTCTGGGTATCGCTCTTNTTTGGCGGGCTGGCGGCGGCGATGCTGGTTGAGGCGGTGTCCAACCGGGGATTCTTCGGCATCCTGATTTCCTACCTGACATTTAACCCCAACACTGGCTACTTCCGCATCCTACAATGGCAATACACCGCGGACGACATCGCTGACAACTTGGTTTTGGGCATCGGCCATCACGACTGGACACGCCCATACTGGATGGAGTGGATGGGCAATAGCATCGACAGTTTCTGGCTGCTGCTGATCCTGCAACATGGCTTGTTTGCCCTGATCCTGCTGTTGGCCGCCTGCCTGTATGCGGTCTTCCATATCCTGAATCTGGCGCACCGGCATTGCGAACAACACCGTTGGATGGTGACGGCCTGGATATTGTCATTCATGTCGCTGATCCTGATTGGCTTTACTGTAGATTATTTCGGCAAACTGCACCCTTTGTTNTTTTTCATGCTGGGGGCGATCGGCTGGGCGCGTCACTACCCGTTGTGGAACCGTCAGGCGGAAGAACTGGCGTCCATCAGCGATTCCACCAATACTGTCAACCGCGATGATAGGGAAACGACGGCATAAAATGAGACTACGTTTTATCAACCAAAGAGTGTTTATGTGGCTGGTGGGTCTCCGTAATGGCTTGTTATGGTTACGGACATGGAGCTTCCGCACGTTGTATGGCATGAATATCGCCCCTGACGTGCGCATTTCCTTCAAGGCGCGCCTCGACAAAACCAATCCGCGCTGCATCGAAATCGGGGANAAAACCTACATTGCATTTGATGCCATCATTCTGGCGCATGACTACGCCACCCGGCGTCACGGCGGCCAGTTTGAGCAAAAGACACATATTGGCTGCAACTGCTTTATTGGTTGCGCCGCCATTATTTTGCCGGGCGTCACTATCGGCGACCGNGTCATCGTGGGCGCTGGCAGTGTTGTCACCCAGGATGTCCCCGCCCATTCCATTGTGGCGGGCAATCCGGCCAAGGTGGTGCGTTCCGGCATTCAAACCATTGCCTATGGGAGGTTGGCATGAGCCAAACGGCCCTGAAATCAGCGTCATCCTCGTTTCCTACAACACGGTTGGCTATATCCGCCGGGCGCTGGAGTCCTTGTACCGGGAAACACAACTGGCCACCTTTGAAGTGATTGTGGTGGATAACGCCTCCAGCGATAATTCCGCCGCCATGATCCAACAGTTTTTCCCGCAAGTCACGCTGATCGAATCCGGAGCCAACCTGGGGTTTGCGGGCGGCGTGCAATTGGGGGCAAAACAGGCGCAGGGGCAATACCTGCTGCTGCTCAACCCCGACACCATCATTTTGAACGCCGCTGTTGACCGTTTGTTGCACTTCGCCAAACTGCACCCTGACAACGGCATCTGGAGCGGCGTCACCCGCAACCAGGACATGAGCCTGAACACCCAGCACGCCTGNGCCAGACCCAGNTTTCCCGACCTGTTGTTCAGCGCGCTGGGCTTGAGCAAACTGTTCCACAACACCTGCCTGTTCAACCACGCCAACTACGGTTGCTGGAAACGTGACAGCGTCAAGGAAGTCGATATTGTTTCCGGTTGTTTTTTCCTTACTAGCCGCGAGTTGTGGGATAAATTGGGCGGGCTGGATACCAGTTTCTTCATGTACGCCGAGGAAGCCGATTATTGCCTGCGCNNCAAAGCGCTGGGTTACCAGCCGATTGTGACGCCTGACGCCCAGATTGTTCATCATGGCGGCGTTAGCCACAGCCATTTTTCCGGCAAGTTGATCAAACTGTTGAAAGGCAAGGTGGAGCTGATCAACCGGCATGTCTCCCCAACCAAACGCCCGGTGTACAGATTTCTGCTGTACCTATATGTCCTGAACAAATACCTGCTGCACAGTTTGTTGAAGCCCCATTCTGAACAGCGCCGGGAATGGCAGACTGTCTTCGCCCAGCGCGCCGATTGGTTGCAAGGATACCGTTAATGGCCACCGTCATTGTCCCTGCGCATAATGAGGCTAGCGTCATCCGCCGCTGCCTGGATAGCCTAGTGAAACAACCAGGGATGGACACCCTGATTGTCGCCTGCAACGGTTGCACCGACAACACCGTTGAAATTGTCCGCAACGAATACCCGCAAGCGATCTGCCTGGAGATCGCCAAGCCTTCCAAAGTCCATGCACTGAATGAAGCGGAAAAATGCCTGACAAGCTGGCCGGTATTCTATATCGACGCCGACACGCAGCTGGCGCCGAACGCTGTCCGNGCCATTACGCAAGCATTGGCGGCGGACGGCAGCACCTTGCTGGCGGCACCGGAGCCGGTGATTGACACATCCCAATCTTCTTGNGCCGTGCGGCAGTATTACCGCCTCTGGCTGCAACTGCCGTATATCCGCGATGGTGTCGTGGCGACTTGCAGCTACGTCATTACCCAATCCGGCCGCCAACGCTTCCGTGAATTCCCGCCCATCATCAATGATGACGGCTTTGTCCGCTGCCAGTTTGAACGTCAGGAACGCCGCAATATNTCCGGGGCGCAAATCTTCATTACCGCGCCGCGCAACCTTGCGTCACTCATCAAGATCAAGACCCGCGCCCGGCTTGGCAATATGCAGCTGGCCGCTGCCGGGTTGTGTCCCAAAACAGACAAAAAGCTTTACGCGCGTATCTTGCGCAGCAAACTCCTCAGCTGGGAGTTTGTTGCGGCCATCGTCTATTTGTTGATTGCCAGTGCCATCCGCTTTCGGGCTTCCCGGCAATTCCGCCAGATTCATAGTTATACATGGGAGAAAGACCAGTCTTCCCGCTGATGCAATGGCAACAAAAGGCATCCATGCCCCCAATCGAAAGGTCATTAGTTGTGTTTTTTTACGACAAACCTGCTGTAAATAAGCTATATTAGGAGGCAGTTTGAGCAGTCGATGAGTGTCTTCAGGCTGCGTGGCGATTGAACAATCACATTATATAACAAATGGATGGTTGTTTTTAAGTCACTTATGAGCTTGCTTGTAAAGTAAAATGAGGTGTTGTTTTCTTACATCAGCCATCACGCCTATTGTGCGAGGGGCAAGTTGGTTCATTAATAATACACTCCATGGCGATGCCTGCAGCAAACGCCATCAGAGGACAATAGTTGAATGGAAAATTTGAAAGCAAACAATAAAATCAACTCCGAACTGATCTATCGGACAGCAGATACACTCATCATTATGGGCATTCTCCTGCTCGCTTCCCTATATTCCCGCACCTACAACATGGAAGGCTATTTGGCCGTTGCATTGGGCGGCGCACTCTTGTTTAGTTTTGTTGGCCGTTTCAGCGACATCTACACATCTTGGGGCGGACGCCCATTTCTGCGCGATGAAGTCATACGTTTGGTTATGACCTGGCTAATCACCTTTTTGTTCCTGATCTTNTTCATTTTTGCATTAAAAATATCTGAACAGTTTTCCCGCTTTATACTGATCAGCTGGCTACTGCTCACACCGCTCTTACTGATTGGCAGCCGTTACGCCCTACGCTCCCTGCAACGGTCGCTCAAGCGCATTGGCCTTAACAACCGCACCATCGCCATTGCGGGCATTACTGAACAAGGCCTGCATTTTGCCAAAATGATTGAAAACCAACCAGAATCAGGGTTTCAGATCGCCGGTTTCTACCATCTTGACGATGAGGCAAACACCATGAATTTGCCTAGCTGCTACGCTTGCCTGGGAAATATCCAAACCATGATGGAGGCGNNGCGCACCGGTGAATGGGACCAGATCTATCTGGCTCCGGCGGCTGGGCAATCCGCATCCTCCTTGCGCTTAATTAATGAACTTGCTGACACGCTCACCCCTATCCGCCTGATTCCTGATGACTTCACCAATTCATTGCTGCACAGCCGTTATATGGAAATCGCCGAGACACCCGTCCTGCATATTTATGATGCGCCTTTGTCATTGCAATGTGCAGTCATCAAACGCCTGGAAGACCTGTTCCTGGGGTTGTTGATCCTGTTGCTGGTGTCCCCGTTATTGGCCATGATCGCCATCGCCATCAAGCTCGACTCCCCGGGTNNAGTGTTGTTCAGGCAAACCCGTCATGGGCTGCGCGGCGAGAAATTTGCCGTGTTGAAATTCCGTACCATGCGTGTCTGTGAGAATGGCTGCAACATCAGGCAAGCCACCCGCAACGACCACCGGATCACCCGTGTAGGCGCATTTTTACGTAAGACCTCCTTGGATGAATTGCCCCAGTTCATCAATGTCCTGCAAGGCCATATGTCCATCGTCGGNCCCCGCCCGCACGCCGTCGCCCACAATGAAGAATACCGCCAACTGATTCCCGGCTACATGCTGCGCCATTTGATGAAGCCCGGCATTACCGGTTGGGCACAAATCAATGGTTGGCGNGGGGAAACCGACACCTTATTCAAGATGCAAAAACGCGTGGAGCTTGATATGGAGTACATCCGCGCCTGGAGCCTGGGGTTGGATTTGCGGATTATCCTGGTCACCGCCGTTAAGACCCTGTATGACAAAAATGCTTATTGAGCCGCCATCCAGTGAGGATTGAACAGCTTACCTTTACCCGTTACGTGGCGGCGTTGACGGTGGTCTTNTTTCATTATGGCAAAACAGTTTTTCCTGCCGATATCCCATTGCTGAATCCTGTCGTGGCGGCTGGTAGNGTGGCAGTGAGCTACTTNTATGTCCTGTCCGGTGTCATCATGGCAGTTGCTTATTACCAGCCAAGCCAGCAACGGCCATTGAATGCATGGCGCTACTGGCTGGCGCGGACGGCGCGCATTTACCCCGTGTATCTGCTGGCACTGCTGCTCATGATTGCTGCCAAGCGGCATGCATCCGGCAGTGACCCAGTAACGGTTGGGTTAAGCCTCAGCATGTTGCAGGCCTGGTTTCCGGGCTACCCGTTGACGCTGAATTCGCCGGGCTGGTCNCTGTCGGTAGAAGCGTTTTTCTACCTGTGTTTCCCTTGGCTGCTCATGCTGGCGCATCGCCGCATCCGGCAGCTTGGCATGGCGGCGCTGCTGTTGTGGCTGGCGACACAAACGGGGCATACGTTATTGCTCAACTCCGGGTATTACGCGCCTTTCAATTGGCTACATGACGCCATTTTCTACAACCCGCTGATGCACCTGAACACCTTCCTCATCGGCTTCGTCGCAGGCGTATGGCTGCTGGAAGGCAAATTGCGCTGGCTGCACAACCCTGGCATAAATTTGGCCGGATTGGCGGCGGTTTCAGTCCTGAGCATTGCATTGCTAATGTTCCGTCCGATATTGATCGAATACAGTGGGATAAAATTTGACTACACCAATGGCCTGATCGCGCCGTTATTCCTATTGTTCATTTTGTTGCTGGCGCTCAATGATGGCGGAATCAGTGCNCTTTTGCGCCATAAATGGTTGGTGTTGCTNGGGGAAGCCAGCTTTTCACTGTATATCCTGCAAAAGCCCCTGCATGGCCTGTATGAAAAGCTGGTGCCTGCCACCATACCGCCCGACAGTGCCTTGCATTTTTACCTGTTCGTCATTGTGCTCACGGCTACAGCGCTGTTTTCCTTCTGGTTCTTTGAAACCCCGCTGCGCCGCTCCATCAACAACTTTGTTAACCGCGCCCCATAAGAATTGCTACAATCGGGCGCTGAAAATCAATCTGCCCATACAGACCATCCAACCATGCAATACGATAAGCACAATACCCACCAGAACCGCAATAATCCTGCCCAGAACCTCAACCTGATGAAAGCCCAGGACAATCTTGACTTGCGTGAATTTGGGCGAACCCTGACACGGCGCAGGCGGATGATCCTGCTGGTCACCGCCGTCACCATTTTGCTGACGCTGCTGATCACCCTGTTCAGCAAACCCGTGTACCGTGCGACCGCCACTGTGCAGATCGAGCGTGAAGCAGCCAAGGTGGTCGACATTGATTTTCTGGGGGCTGGCGACATCCGCGACACCCGCGACTTTTACCAGACCCAGTTCGAACTGATCCGCAGCCGTGCAGTGGCGGCAAAAGTCATCAGCAGCCTGAACCTGGGGGAAAAACTTTCCAGCACCTCCATCCTCGGCCAGATCAAGGAATGGCTCCACCTTGTCGACAAGGAGAGGGAACAAGCGGCACTTGAAGAACTGCTGCTGGATAACCTGACGGTGGAGCCGGTCAAGAATTCACGCTTGGTCGCCGTCAGTTACACGTCGTCAGAACCGGGGCAGGCGGCGGAAATCGCCAACGCTGTTGTGCACACGTTCAAGGACATGAATACCGAACGCCGTCTTTCAGCCACATCCGAAGCCAAGGAATACTTGGACAAAAGCGTTCAGGAAACCAAAGCCAAACTGGATGAATCNCGGGCGCGCCTGAACCAGTACGCGCGTGAACATGAAATTTTCCAACTAGANGGGGAGGATTCCACCACCTCTGCGTTTGCCCTCAAACAGCTTTCCGAAGAGCTTGTCAAAGTGCAAAAGCAACGTATCGAACAAGAAAGCAAGCTTGAAATCCTGGCGGACAAGAACCGCTCCTTGGGTGACCGTGCCGGAGTCCTGGAGCATGACGCCGCTTACCTTCAGGAACTGGGGCAGCGGCTAGACAGGCTAAAAGTCCAGCAACGGGAAACGCCCAACAACAATATCACCGCCCAGATTGACAAACTCGAACAGGATATTGGGCTTGAGATCAGCGCCCGGCTCGACACCATGAAAACAGAACTGGATGCAGCCAAAAAGAAAGAAGCGTTGATCCGCGAAGGCATCGCCAGAGCCAAAACGGAGGCCATGCAGGAACAAGACAGCGCATCCGCCTACAACACCCTCAAACGCGAAGTCGCCACCAATCAGGAGCTCTACCAAAACCTGTTGCAACGCCTGAAAGAGGTCAATATCGCNGGGGGCGTCAACACCAACAATATCGCCATCATTGACCCGGCGCAGGCACCGCTGGAAAAATTCAAACCCAATTTGCTGACCAACCTGCTGTTTGGTTCCTTGTTGGGAGTGTTGCTGGGCATCGCGGCTGCATTTATGCGTGAATTCCTGGACGACACCGTCAACGATGCTGGCGAATTGGAGCGCATCACCCAACTGCCCTTGCTGGGTGTTCTGGCGGAAACGCCTGGGACAGGCAGCGGACAAATGGCGCGCATGAGCGTCAATAAGCCGCGCTCGCCCATCGCAGAAGCCTTCCGCTCCTTACGCACCAGCCTTCGTTTCCAGTTGCAGGATGTGGAAAAACCAATCATTTTCGTCACCAGCGCCAACGCCAGTGAAGGCAAAAGCACAACGTCCGTCAACCTTGCAGGCTCCTACGCCAGCGCTGGCAACAAAATCCTGTTGATAGACGCTGACCTGCGCAACCCTTCCCTGCACAAGCTGATGGGGATCAAAGCCGCGCCTGGGCTGGCCAATTACCTTTCCGGAGCCATTGACGCCCGCACACTGGCGCAGGAAACTGACATCCATAACCTATACCTGATTCCGGCGGGCGGTTTGCCGAATGACCCTACCGAATTGTTGTCCTCCCCCAGCATGCAAGCACTGCTGGAGGCTTTCCGGAAAGAGTTTGACCAAATTATCCTGGATGGNCCACCAGTCCTCGGGCTGGCTGATGCGCCGATATTGGCGTCCTTGTCCAATGCGACAATACTGACCGTCCGCGCTGAACACACCCGTATGGGAATGCTGGAAAACGCCCTGACCCGCTTACGCCGCTCACAAGCGCCATTGGCGGGTGTCCTGCTGAACCGGGTGGATCTGGATAGTGGTTACGGTTACGAATACGGCAGTTATGTCTATCAAGCTGAAAGTGTGGAGACCAAACACAGCACTTTCAGCAAATGGATAAGCGCCCTGAAAAACTGTAATTCACCAGCGGCACCCGTAAAATGTGTGCGACTTAGATCATCAGGAGAAATATTGTGTCCGTTGCGCTTGCCTTACATGTCTTGTCTGTTGTCGTCTGGGTCGGCGGCATGCTGTTTGCCCACCTGTCATTGCGCCCGGTTGCTGCTTCTGTGCTGGAGCCACCGCAACGGCTGACATTATGGGTTGGTGTTTTTGGCCGTTTTTCCCCATGNGTATGGGTGGCGATAGCCCTGATCCTAACTTCCGGTTATTGGATGCTGTTNGGGCCATTCGGCGGTTTCGCCAATGCGCCTGTCTTCGTCCATATCATGAATGGCTTGGGCATCATCATGGTGCTGATTTTCCTGTACGTCTATTTCATGCCTTACCCGCGCTTGCGCAAAGCAGTTGCTGAACAACGCTGGCCAGACGGAGCCAAGGCCTTGGCGCAGATCCGGATGCTGGTTGGCGTCAATATGAGCATTGGCGCGCTTACCATCGTGGTCGCGGCGGGCGGAAAGTATTTTCTGTAATGGCTGATGTCTTACGCTTGCAAGATATTGGCGCGGCTCCCATTGTCGCCTTGCTTGCACGGTATGGTTTGACGCTGCGGCTGGTAGCCGACAATACGCCTATTCCCGGCAGCTACTGGCATGAGGACGAGGCCGGAATCATCGCCCTGGAGGTGTTCGCGCGCCAAGACACGCCATTGCACTCCATCCTGCATGAAACCTGCCACACCATCTGCATGGATCAGACGCGCCGCGCTGCATTGCACACGGATGCCGGTGGCGAATATGCGGAGGAAGACGCCGTCTGTTATCTGCAAATTCTGTTGGCCGATGGCATTCCCAGGTTTGGACGCGGGCGCATGTGGCAGGATATGGATGCATGGGGCTACACCTTCCGGCTGGGTTCGGCCAGATGCTGGTTTGAAGACGATGCGGAAGATGCGAAGGCGTGGTTGATCCAGCACGAACTGCTGACAGCCAATGATGAAATAATTTTCAGGTTGAGAGATTAAAGGATACGCGTTCTGGGGATTGGAAGCCTTCCCCTTACCGGGGAAGGCTTGGAAAAAGCCTATCAGTTCTTGCTCTTGTCCACGATTTNTTGAATCCACGGCATCATTGCACGCAACCGGGTGCCGGTCGTTTCGATCGGGTGCGCTGCATTGTTGCGGCGGTAAGCGGTCATGGAGGGGTAACCCATCGCGCCTTCGGTAACAAACATTTTGGCGTATTCGCCGTTCTGGATGTCTTTCAACGCCTGACGCATGGCGGCGCGGGACTGCTCATTGATGACCTTCGNGCTGGTGACATACTCACCATACTCCGCATTGTTGGAGATGGAGTAGTTCATGTTGGCGATGCCGCCTTCGTACATCAGGTCAACGATCAGTTTCAGTTCGTGCAGGCACTCGAAATAAGCCATTTCCGGTGCATAACCGGCTTCCACCAAGGTTTCAAAACCGGCTTTGACCAGTTCAACCGCGCCACCACACAGCACCGCCTGTTCGCCAAACAGGTCGGTTTCAGTCTCGTCCTTGAATGTGGTTTCAATAATGCCGGTACGGCCACCGCCGATAGCTGAAGCGTAAGACAGCGCCAAATCTTTGGCCTGCCCGGATGCATTACGGAAAACGGCGATCAGGTCAGGGATGCCGCCGCCCTTGACGTACTCGTTGCGGACGGTATGGCNTGGCGCTTTTGGCGCCACCATGATGACGTNCCGGTCAGCGCGCGGCACAATCTGGTTGTAGTGGATGGCGAAACCGTGGGCGAACGCCAAGGTTGCGCCTGGTTTCAGGTTCGGCTCGATTTCCTGGCGGTACAATTGGCTTTGGAATTCATCCGGGGTCAGGATCATGACCACGTCGGCAGCAGCGACCGCCTCCACAACTGATGCCACTTTCAAACCGGCGTTCTGCGCCTTGGCGACGGATGGGGAATTCATGCGCAAGCCTACGGTAACATCAACGCCGGAGTCTTTCAGGTTGCAGGCATGGGCGTGGCCTTGGGAGCCATAGCCGATAATTGAAACCTTTTTGCTGCGGATAATGGAAAGGTCAGCGTCTTTGTCGTAATAAATATTCAGTGCCATGTCAGTACCTTAAATCAATCAACTATTGAGTTAAACACGCAAGGATGTTTCGCCGCGCGCAATGCCCATGCTGCCGGAACGCACCACTTCCACAATACGGAATTCCTTCAGGGCGTTGACAAAAGCATCCAGCTTGGTGCGGTCGCCGGTCAGCTCGATCGTATACATCTTGTCGGTGACATCGATAATGTTGCCACGGAAAATGTCCGACAGGCGTTTGACCGCTTCACAGGCGGTGTTCTTGTCCACCGCCACTTTGATGAACATCATTTCGCGTTNCANATGTGCGAATTCTGGTAAAGATATAACCTTCACCACGTCGATCAGCTTGTGCAATTGCTTGACAATCTGTTCAACAATTTCCTCGCTGCCGCGCGTCACCAGGGTCATGCGCGACAGGGTTGCGTCTTCGGTCGGCGCAACGGTCAGGGATTCAATGTTGTAGCCGCGGGCGGAGAACAGTCCGGCCACACGCGACAACGCGCCTGATTCATTCTCCATCAGGATGGAAATTACATGCCGCATCGTGTCACCTATACCAGAATCATTTCATTGTGGCCTGCGCCAGCAGGAACCATGGGGTAAACATTGTTTTCCTGAAGCGTGATGAAGTCCATGAACACCAGCCGGTCTTTCATCGCCAGCGCCTCCTTGATGGCACCTTCCACATCGCCCGGCTTTTCAATGCGCATGCCGACATGGCCGTAAGCTTCCGCCAGCTTGACGAAGTCCGGCAATGCGTCCATGTAAGACATGGCGTAACGCTTCTGATAGAAAAACTCCTGCCACTGCCGCACCATGCCCAGGAAGCCGTTGTTCAGGCACAAAATCTTGACCGGCAGGTGATATTGCAGGCAGGTCGCCAGCTCCTGGATGCACATCTGGATACTGCCGTCACCAGTCACACAGGCCACGGTTTCTTCCGGGAACGCCATCTGCACGCCCATGGCGGCTGGCAGGCCGAAACCCATGGTGCCTAGTCCACCGGAGTTGATCCAGCGGTTTGGCTTGTTGAACCGGTAGTATTGCGCCGCCCACATTTGGTGCTGGCCGACATCGGAACAGATGTATGCGTCGCCATTGGTGACTTCCCAGAACTTTTCAATGACATACTGGGCGCGGATNNTGGTATCCATATCTTGGTTGTATTTCAGGCAATTCGCCTTGCGCCATTCCTCAATCTGTTTCCACCACTCAGCCAGCGCCACTGCGTCCGGGCGCTCNNGGCGATGGCGCAGTTCTTCCAGCAAGTCAGTGATGACATGTTTGACATCGCCCACAATCGGCACATCCACCTTCACATTCTTGGAGATCGACGCAGGGTCGATGTCAATGTGAATGATCTTGGCATACGGGCAGAACTTTTCGATATTGCCGGTTACCCGGTCGTCGAAACGTGCGCCGATAGCGATGACCAGATCAGCATGGTGCATGGCGTTGTTGGCTTCGTAAGTGCCATGCATCCCCAGCATGCCGATGAACTGTTTGTCCATCGATGGGTAAGCACCCAAGCCCATCAGGGTTTCAGTAATCGGGAACCCCAGTTCCCGAGTCAGCTCGGTCAGCTCATGGGCTGCGCCAGACAACACCACCCCGCCGCCGGTGTACAGCACTGGCTTTTTGGCTTCCAGCATCAGGTCAATGGCGCGGCGCACCTGCCGTTTGTTGCCCTTGTAGGTCGGATTGTAGGAACGCATGGTGATTTCCTTTGGGTAATGGAATTCACAACGCGCTGTCGTAATATCTTTCGGAATATCCACCAGAACCGAGCCTGGGCGGCCAGTGCTGGCGATATAGAACGCTTTCTTGATGGTGGAGGCCAGTTCCTTGATATCGGTCACCAGGAAGTTGTGCTTAACGCATGGCCGGGTGATCCCCACAATATCCACTTNCCGGAAGGCGTCGTTGCCGATCAGGTTACGCGGCACCTGTCCAGTAAACACCACCAGCGGCACCGAATCCATGTACGCATCCGCAATGCCGGTCACCGCATTGGTCGCGCCGGCGGATGTCACCAGCGCCACCCNCGGTTTGTTGGTCGCTTTGGCATAACCTTCGGCTGCATGCACAGCCCNCTGCTCATGTCTCACCAGAATATGGTTGACTTTATCCTGCTGCTTGTACAATTCATCATAGATGAACAGCACAGCCCCGCCGGGATAACCAAAGATGGTATCAACCCCTTCTTCCTTAAGACACTCGACGAATATCTCGGCACCGGTCAGTTCCACGCTAAACTCCGTAAATCGCTAATGGCGAAGGAAAAGACTCGCATCATAATACGAATTATTCGGGAATACACCCCCGAACGTTTACGATTCATGCTTTTTCAGAATCGGCTGGCGGGGGCAAAAGTCGCCGTTCGCCGCGCTGGAGCAGACATCAGAGGGAACAACGTGGCAGTGGCTCTGGCATAATGGCATTCCGGATTGGCCGGGACTAATCTGTTTGCCTGCATGGTGCGCACCCATTACAATTGCGCCCTTATTGCAGATTTAACATTCTACTGGAGCAACAACTGTGGCTATTGAGCAAACCATTTCCATCATCAAACCCGACGCTGTCGCCAAAAATGTCATCGGGCAGATCTACAGCCGCTTTGAAAACGCCGGTCTGAAAATTGTCGCGGCCAAAATGGTTCACCTGGACAACAAAGGCGCAGAAGGTTTCTATGCTGTCCACAAGGAACGCCCTTTCTTCAAGGATCTGGTCGCGTTCATGACCTCCGGCCGGTAATGGTGCAGGTGCTGGAAGGTGAAAACGCCGTCGCCAAAAACCGTGAACTGATGGGTGCCACCAACCCGAAAAACGCTGAAGCAGGCACCATCCGCGCCGACTTCGCCGAATCCATCGACGAAAATGCGGTTCATGGTTCTGACAGCCTGGAAAATGCAGCCATCGAGATTGCATATTTCTTCAGCAAAACTGAATTGTGCCCCCGCACTCGCTAATAGCAAGGTGAACGTCATCTGTGTCCGACACTGTCAATAAGGTCAACTTACTGGATTTTAGCCATGAAGGCATGAAGGCGTATTTCACCTCCATCGGTGAAAAGCCCTTCCGTGCCACCCAAGTCATCAAGTGGCTGCACCAGATGGATGCCGACAGTGTTGACCAGATGACCAACATCAGCAAGCCGTTACGCCAATTCCTGGCGGAAAACGCAGCCATCCGTGCGCCAGCCATCATTATGGATCAGCAATCCGCCGACGGCACCCACAAATGGCTGTTGCGGCTGGATGACGGCAACGCCATCGAAACCGTCTTCATCCCGGAAGATGACCGTGGCACTTTATGCGTTTCCTCCCAAGTTGGTTGCGCATTGGATTGCACATTTTGTTCAACTGCCCGGCAAGGCTTCAACCGGAACCTGACCACAGCGGAAATCATCGGCCAACTGTGGGTCGCCAAACGCACCTTGCAGGCCGACCCCAAGGGCACACGCGTCATCAGCAATGTCGTCATGATGGGCATGGGCGAGCCTTTGCTGAATTTTGACAACGTGGTCGATGCGTTAAAGCTGATGATGGATGATAACGCCTATGGCCTAAGCAAACGCCGCGTCACATTGAGCACTTCCGGCGTCCTGCCTGCCCTTGAACGCCTTGCTGAGACGATGGATGTGTCGCTGGCGGTTTCACTGCATGCGCCCAATGATGAGGTGCGCAACCAACTGGTGCCGCTTAACCGCAAATACCCCATCCAGGAGCTGCTGGCGGGCTGCCGCCGTTTTCTTGCCAANAANACTACCGAACGTAACCACATCACTTGGGAATACGTCATGCTGGAGGGCGTCAATGACCAAGACGAGCACGCCCGCCAACTGGCGAAACTATTGCAGGGAATNCCNTCCAAAATCAATCTGATCCCGTTCAACCCGTTTCCGGAAACCCGCTATAAGCGCTCCAGCAATAACCGGATACACCGCTTCCGTGATATTCTGGTTGAAGCCGGATATACTGTCATTACAAGAAAAACACGGGGCGATGACATTGACGCGGCATGTGGCCAACTGGCCGGAAAAGTTAATGACAAAAGCCGCCGGGAAATTCATTTCGCCCGCATTGAACAGGGATAAAAAACAATGAAAACAATAAAATATGGCATTTTTTGATGCTATTCATTAGTATTCTAGTGGGGTGTTCCAGCACAGGTTCTTCGAAATCTGCCAAAGCGGCGGACTATTACTCCCAATTAGGCGTCGGTTATCTGCANAAAGGCCGTTTGGATCTCGCAACCCTAAATCTGGAAAAAGCCTTAAAGGAAAATTCACGGTCAGCTGACGCCCACCACTATTATGCGTTGCTGCAGGAACGGCTAGGAAATGATGACATGGCAAACAAACATTTCCGTGAAGCCCTCAGCATTACGCCCAAGGATTCTGACCTTCTGAATAATTATGGCTCCCACTTGTGCCGCACCGGCAAATATGCCGCCGCCGAAGAGGCATTCATTGCGGCAGTGCATGATCCACTCTATAAGACTCCAGAATTTGCCTATACTAATGCTGGCATTTGTGTGCGCAAGACCGGGAATGTGGCACGGGCGGAAGAATATTTTCGGCTGGCGCTGGAAAAAAACAACCGCTTTTCGGAAGCCCTATACCAGATGGCCAAACTGAACCGGGANAAAGGCGAATACGCCAAGGCGGAAGCATTTCTTTACCGCTATAATGAGAACGCGGCTCCCACCCCTGAAAGTCTGCTACTGTGTTATCAGGTGCAAACCAGCCTGCAGGAAATGGATAAGGCCGAATCCTGCGCCGTTGCATTACGGGANAAATTCCCGGACAGTGCGGCGGCCAGCGAGGTTGATTGACATAAAAGTCGAAAGTCGGAGGACACGTGACAGATACAGCTCCCCANGTTGAAGAAAAGGCTCCATCTGCGGTACAAGCCGGTGATTTAACTGCAAAACTTGTGGAATGCCGGGAAAAGGCTGGCCTTGATATTGATCAGGCGGCAGAAGAATTGCACCTGTCTGTTCATATTTTACGGGCGCTGGAAAAGGAAGACTTCGCACATTTGCCTGAACCGCCCTACGTTCGCGGCTACCTGCGCGGCTATTCGAAACTGGCCGACACGGACGCCCGCGATCTGATCCGGATTTATGAAGCCCTACGCGGAGCCAATCCGGATGACACCGCCCATCATTTCGCCCCATCCCGGCCACTCAACAAAGTCGTCCAACCTGCCATTTCCAGCTCAACCCTCAAATTCATCGGTTTTGGTGCATTGGTGTTGCTATTGGGGCTAGTTTCCATGATCCCAGGCGTGCGGGAATGGGCAACGCACACATGGTCTTCATTTTCCGCCCAAACCAATCCACCGGATGTTCCGCGTCCGCCATCCGCAATGGAAGCCTACGTGGCCGAAAAAGCAGCTCAGGAACAAGAAAAAGAGCGGGAAGCGCAACAAACACAGCCCCTCCCCACAAACCAGCAGGCAGCACCACAGAGCCAAGCTCCTGTAGCGGCAGCCAGCATTCAAGATGCCCCACACAGCGACAATACTGCCGGGGTCGCACCCACAACAAGCGTCTCGACGGCACCAGCTACGCCTACACCTCCCACTTCCACCACTGCCGGAAATGCTCAAGCAACAACCACTACAGCCAACACGCCCCCAACGAATGCAAATGCGGCGGCCAATACCGCCACAACCCCAAGCCCAGCAGATGCACCTCCAACACCTGCTGATGGAGCAACCACAACCCCGGCACCTGCTGGTGAGATCAATGTCAAAATGGAGTTTGCCGAAGATGTTTGGATGCAAGTCAAAGGCGGCGACAGCAAACCCCTGTTCGAATCGCTCAACACCGCAGGCAGCATCAAAGAGTTCAAGGCCACGCCACCGTTGAGCTTTAAGGTTGGCAACGCTCCCGGAGTAAAAATCTTTGTCAATGGACAGCCATTCGATCAATCCCCATACATCAAAGGCAGCGTCGCCCGTTTCAAGGTCGAATAAGTATGAGCAAGAACATCCAATCGATCCGGGGCATGAATGACATCCTTCCGGATGCCACCCCTGCATGGCAGCATTTCGAGCAAACTACCCGCACATTGCTTAAGCGTTACGGTTATAGTGAAATCCGCATGCCCATTGTGGAGCAAACTGACCTGTTTTCCCGCGCTGTAGGCGAAGTCACCGATATTGTCGAAAAGGAAATGTACACCTTTGAAGACCGCAACGGCGACAGCCTGTCATTGCGGCTCGAAGGCACAGCGGGCTGTATCCGTGCAGGAATCCAGCACGGATTGCTGCACAATCAGCAACAGCGTTTATGGTACATNGGGCCAATGTTTCGCCACGAACGCCCACAAAAAGGCCGCTACCGCCAGTTTCACCAGATTGGCGTGGAAGCCTTCGGAATGGCNGGGCCAGACATTGACGCTGAACTGATCGCCATGACCGCCCGGCTATGGAAATTGCTCGGGTTGCGCAATCTTCGCCTNGAACTGAACACGCTGGGTACGCCCGAATGTCGGCAGGCCTACCGTGCACTGCTGGTGGAACATTTCACTGCCCATTACGACAGCTTGGATGAAGACTCCAAACGCCGTCTGCACACCAATCCATTGAGGATATTGGACACCAAGAATCCTGACCTGAAGGGCATTGTCACCGCCGCGCCCAACCTACACGACCATCTGGATGACATATCCCGCGAACATTTTGCAGCGCTGCGTGCTTTGCTGGACGCAATGGGCATTCCATATGAGATCAACCCACGGCTGGTGCGTGGACTGGATTACTACACGCACATGGTGTTTGAGTGGGTGACGGACGAGCTTGGCGCACAAAGCACTGTTTGCGCCGGTGGCCGCTATGATGGGCTAGTGGAGCAGCTTGGCGGCAAACCAACACCTGGCATAGGTTTTGGCATGGGTATAGAGCGCCTGATCTTGCTGATGGAGACCCAATGTATAGCGGCTCCTGCCACTGCTCCAGATGTGTTCCTGATCATGGCTGGCACTAACGCCCTTCAAACCGGCCTTGCCTTGGCGGAAAAGTTGCGCGATGCCTTGCCTGGATTGAACCTGACCAGCAACTGTGGTGAAGGCAGTTTCAAGACCCAGATGAAGCGTGCTGACAAATCCGGTGCCGCCGCCGCACTGATTTTGGGTGAAAATGAGGTGCAGCAAGGCGTTTGCGGATTGAAGCCCTTGCGCGGCGACGGCGAGCAGATTAACCTGCCCATCATTCAGGTGGCGGAGCAACTTTCCGTTTTTCTAACAAAAACACAGCAATAGCAATGTTTAGCAAAAGGGCGTACCGATGAGTGATTACAAGACCGATGACGAAAAAGTTGAAGAGCTGAAGGCTTGGTGGAAAGAAAACGGGACTTCAGTAGCCGCAGGAATAGCTTTGGCCATTGCCGCCTTGTTTGGTTGGCAATACTGGAAAGAGTACAAGGAAAATACCTATGCTGAAGCTTCCGCCCTCTACGCAAAGGTCGATAAAGCTGGCAAAACCTCCTTGGAGCAGGCGCAGGCCAATATCCAAACTTTGCAGGATAGCTATGCCTCAACCCCATACGCCGCCATCGCCAGCTTGAAGGCTGCCCAACAACATGCAGANAAAGGGGAGTATGAACCAGCCGTTAAAGCGTTGCGTTGGGTAATCGACAACAGCAAGGAAGAAGATTTCAAGAACCTTGCCAAAATCCGGCTGGCGCACCCTTTGGTGATGAANAAAGCGGACGAAGCATTGGGGTTAGCCAACCAGGCTTATCCGCAAGCCTATCAATCCCTGCTTGAAGAATTGAAAGGTGATATCTACACCGCCCAGAACAAACTGGCGGAGGCTCGCACCGCCTATGACAAAGCCATCGCCAGCAGTGCAAGCAGTGGCTCGACAGAGCTTATCAAAATCAAGCGCGACAATCTCGGCGAAGGAGCCTGAGGACTATTTATGAAACGGATCACCGCTGCCCTTTTGATCACCCTAAGCATTTCCGGATGTAGCACTTTTGAGCAGATGACGTCGGCCATCATGCCGACTAAAGACGCCCATCCGCCCAAAGCGCTGAAGGAGTTCAAAGCGACCGCCAGTGCGCGCACCTTATGGCAGGTGAGCACCGGCAGCGGGGTAGGCAAGGAATCTGTCCGCATACATCCTTATATTTCGGGTAATGGTATTTTCGTCGCAGGAGGCCACTCCGCCAGCGCCTGGGACAAAACTAGCGGCAAACGTTTGTGGCAAACAACAGTCGATGAAGAAATCACCGCTGGTGTCAATGGTGGGGAAGGCGTCATTTTTCTTGGTGCTGACAATGGCAGCGCCATTGCGCTGGATCAGCAAACCGGCAAGACCTTGTGGAAAGTCGGGCTTGGCAACGAAGTGCTGGCTGTTTCCACCGCCCAAAATGGGGTAGTGGCGTTCCGCACCAGTGGCGATGGCCTGTATGGCTTGTCTACCCGGACGGGCGAGGGGCTATGGCGGCAGGCGCGGCAAAGCCCAACCCTTTCCCTACGTGGGGCGAGCACTCCGCTGGTTGTTGGAAATGCAGTCATTGCTGGTTTTGACAGCGGCGTTGTCACAGCCTTTGACCTGCAAAAGGGACGNGCATTATGGGAAATCCCTTTATCTGTCCCCCGTGGCAGCAGCGACCTCGACCACATGACCGATGTGGACGGCAAGATGAAAACGCTAGGTGAAGCCCTATTCGCCGCCAGTTACAACGGCCAGATTGCTGGAATTAACATGCGTACCGGCGGTGTTGCATGGGCGGAGCCTTATTCCAGCTACACTGGCGTCGACGCCGACCCGAATGGCCTGTACACCAGCAGCGACGAAGGTGACCTGTGGAAACTGGATCCGCAGACAGGTCATCCATTATGGAAAATGGATGACCTTGAACGCCGCCAGCCTACTGCCCCAACCCTGATGGGCAACTATATTGTCGTGGGCGACAAAGAAGGCTACCTGCACTGGATCAACACTGGCACCGGCCAATTTGCCGCTCGTGTGCGTGGCGATTCTGCAGGCTACACGGTTGCGCCGGAACTGGATGGCAGTGTTGTCTATACATTTGGCAAAAGTGGGCTGCTATCCGCTTTCAGCATCCAATAAGCTGCGCCAAGCAGGATGGGCGGCGATCAGAGCTAGCGCATCCTGCAACAGCGTCTTACCAGGTTCCATCCGTGGCCAGGTTGACGCGCCGGATGGATGTGGCAGCGGGATCAAATCCGTTGCGCGCCCGTCCAACAGGATGGAATGGCGCTTGCCCACAACATCCTCCAGCTTCTTTGCCACCAAAACTGGTTGATTGCCAGTTTACCGACCAGAATGATCAACCGTGGCCGTAGTATCTGTATTTCTGCTTGTAGCCAACGGGAACAAGCAGCAACTTCATCAGCAGACGGAACCCGATCGCCACCTTGCGGATTCTTGCCAGGAAAACATCGGCATACTGCGGACATGTAGACCCGCTGGCGAAACAGCGCCTCCTCCAAGCCAATAGCTTCAAACCACCTGAATAGCGTTTTGCCTGCCGTCCAACCAAACGGGCGCATGACCTTAGCTTCATGGACACCTGGTGCCTGCCCTATCGACATCACCGGCGACATCACAGGGTCGCCGGTGATGACCGGCGGGATCATTTGCGGACAAAGCCTGCACGTTTTCAACGCCCGTTGATGGGCGGCAAGCTCAGATTGCGAATAGACGGCATCCTTGCCCATTACGGCATGATTTTCCCTAACCTGCAATTGACAGATACAGGTACAACAACCCCAAGGTCAGCGCCACTCCAACCAACCCCATTAACACTGTACCGAAATATTTTTTCCGCACACCATACATAATCCAGTAAGTCTCCAACCCCACAAAAGCAGCAGCTGCCCCGTAAGCAATGAAAATATTGGTGTTTTCCAAGTTAGTGGCAGAAATGAACACCACATAAAAACAAATGCAACGCCAATAGGCAGCAACGAAAACATCCAGTTCGCCACTACATCCGGACTGGGGCGTATTTCAGTGGCTTTGTCTGTAGCGCTGTTATTTTCCATAAACCTCTCCTCTCTCTCATGATACAGGAAACATACACTACGAAATTTCCATAACACGCGCCATGACTTATGCCTATCCGCAAGCAAATAACCAGGCATCACTGGGCTATGCAACACAGAGGTTGCACTCGCATGCCTGACCCTGCCGTCAGAGCGTGTTAAACTCATTGCATCCCAACCTCGGACACAACCCATGCAAGATCCCAACCAAGACCCCGAACAAAGGCGCAATTTCTGGATCGGCAACGGCTTGTTGGCGATTGCCTTGCTGATGCTGTTCTTTATGGAGCCACTCGCGGATGCTGGGCATGGGGGCGGTCGCTTTATGGATGATCTGCGCCGCTATCGGCACTTACTTCATCATGAAAAAATAACTTCCGCGCCACAGGCCAGCTCCTATTAGGCAATCAGGCAGTAAAGCCACCGCTCACATCCAGCACTGAGCCGGTAATGAAAGCCGCATCTGGCCTGCCAGAAAGACAATCGCAGCAGCCACCTCCCCGACTTCCGCATAACGCTGAATGGCGTGTGATTCCATCACAATCGGCGGCAGATTACCCAGGGCAGTCGTCCAGGGTTTTGCCCTGCCAAGCCACAGCAGTGTTATTTACCAGGATGTCGAACCCGCCAAATGCCTCCAACAGGCTCTCCATCAGCGTCTACAACGCGCCCAGCAGGAGGGCGACCTGCCGTCAACTGCGGATAGCGCTGTACTGGCTGCCTATGTCATGACGATCTCCCAGGGAATGGCGGTGCAAGCGAAAGCGGGTACACGGAAAGCGCTGGAAAAGCTGGTTGATTACGTCCTCTCCAGCTGGCCTGCACCACCCCATTAGTATTGGCGGGCTTGGACAATTGGAAATGCCTGCATTATGCGTATAATCTTGGCCAGCTTTCCCCGCCCCTGCTCACGCGCTGTTATCCGTGCCTGTGGCTCACCGAAGGTCATAACATTTGCCTCAACACTGAGGCAGCAATTACAAGTGATCGAATTGAATGGGTACATCAAACAACACTTCACACACCCCGATGATGCAGCAATACTTCCGCATCAAGGCCGAATACCCCGACATTCTCCTGTTCTACCGCATNGGGGATTTCTACGAGCTGTTCATGGAGGATGCGAANAAAGCCGCCTCTTTGTTGGACATCACCCTCACTGCACGCGGCTCTTCCGGCGGTGAACCGATCGCCATGGCAGGCGTGCCGTACCACGCGGTGGAGCAGTATCTGGCCAAACTGCTGAAGCTGGGTGAATCTGTCGCCATTTGCGAACAGATCGGCGACCCGGCCAAATCCAAAGGCTCGGTCGAACGCAAAATCACCCGCCTGCTGACTCCTGGCACCGTGACCGACGATTACCTGCTGGATGATCGCCGCGACAACCTGTTGATGGCGGTNGCACAGAACACCAGCGGGGAAACCTGCGGCATTGCCTGCATCGACTTGAGCACAGGCCGTTTCACCGTACAGGAGGCTGATTCCACTACAACCCTGCTCAATGAGATCGAACGCCTGCAACCGGCAGAAATCCTGCATGACGAAGACTGGAAGCCGCCCTTCGCCCGCAACCAACGCTGCACATCCCGCCCGGCCTGGCACTTTGATATTGAAACTGCCCAACGCCTGCTGTTGCGGCAATTCGGCACGCATGACCTGTCCGGTTTCGGCTGCAGTCACCTGCCACTGGCCATCACCGCCGCTGGAGCCTTGCTCAATTATGTGCAGGAAACCCAACGCACCGCCCTGCCCCACATCAACAGCCTGACCGTGGAATTAAGCGACGAAGGCATCATTCTCGATGCTGCCAGCCGCCGCAATCTGGAACTGGAAAGCAGCC
The DNA here is from genome assembly GCA_013693955.1 of Candidatus Thiothrix singaporensis. Lineage (GTDB taxonomy): Bacteria > Pseudomonadota > Gammaproteobacteria > Thiotrichales > Thiotrichaceae > Thiothrix > Thiothrix singaporensis. The sequence goes on from CP059265.1 coordinate 1,614,692, forward strand.
TCAGTGGTGAGCACAAAAACACCTTGATTTCCGTCATCGACAAAACCGCCACCAGCATGGGCAGCCGCCTGTTGCGCCGCTGGCTGAACAAACCGCTGCGTGACCGCTTCGCGCTGCGCAACCGTCATCAGGCAGTTGGCACTTTGCAAGACCAATACCATTACGAAGAATTGCACGGCACGTTGCGCGGCATCGGCGACATCGAACGTATCGCCAGCCGTATTGCGCTAGGTTCCGCCCGCCCGCGCGACCTTTCCACCCTACGTGATTCACTGCATGTGTTGCCGCGTATCCACGGGCAACTCCAGCCGTTGGACAACCCGCGTCTGCAAACCCTGTTGCAGGACATTGACCTGCACGCAGAACTGCTTCACCTGCTGGATAGCGCCATCATCGACAACCCACCGGTCGTGATCCGCGATGGCGGCGTCATCGCNCCCGGTTTCGACGCCGAGCTGGATGAATTGCGCAACCTCAGCGAAAACGCCGACCAATACCTGCTGGATCTGGAAACCCGTGAAAAAGCCCGTACTGGCATCGACAAGCTGAAAGTCGCCTACAACCGCGTGCACGGCTATTACGTGGAAGTACCGCAAAGCCAGCTCAGCCGTATTCCCGCCGACTACATCCGTCGTCAAACTCTCAAAGGCGTGGAACGTTTCATTCTGCCTGAACTGAAAAAGTTCGAAGACAAAGTGTTATCCGCCCGCGAACGTTCACTGGCGCGGGAAAAAGCCATCTACGAAGACCTGTTGCATACGCTCGCGGAACACCTGATTCCACTGCGCCAAAGTGCCCAGGCGATTGCCGAACTCGATGTACTGGGTAATTTTGCCGAACGCGCCAGCACGCTTAACTACAACTGCCCGGCGTTGGTAGAGGGTGCTGGCATTCAAATCGAAGGTGGCCGCCATCCGGTGGTCGAACGCACCCTCGACAACCCATTCGTGCCCAATGACCTGTACATGGATTCGCGCCGCCGCATGTTGATGATCACCGGNCCCAATATGGGTGGCAAATCCACCTACATGCGCCAGGTTGCCCTGATCGTATTGCTGGCGCACATTGGCAGCTATGTGCCTGCGCAAACTGCCCGCTTAGGCAATATTGACCGTATTTTCACCCGTATCGGCGCACACGATGACCTCAGCACCGGGCGCTCGACCTTCATGGTGGAAATGACCGAAGCCGCCAATATCCTCAACAACGCCACTGCCCACAGCCTGGTGCTGATGGATGAAATCGGGCGCGGCACCAGCACCTTCGACGGCCTGTCGCTGGCCTGGGCATTTGCCGAATATCTGGCGCGTGAACGCAAGGCTTTCACCCTGTTCGCCACCCACTACTTCGAATTGACCTCACTGGCAGAGCAGATCAGCACCATCGCCAATGTGCATATCGATGCTGTGGAACATGGCGACAAGATCGTGTTTTTACATGCAGTGAAAAACGGNCCGGCCAACCAAAGCTACGGTTTGCAGGTGGCGCAACTGGCAGGTGTACCCAAACCCGTGATTGTGCAAGCCAAAAAGAAACTGGTGTCGCTGGAAAAGCACAGCCAACAAGCCCCTCAACCCGGTCAGACCTTGCCACTGATGTTCGCCGAACCAGCCGAACCCAGAGATGAAATTGCGGAGACAGTAAAAGCTGCGCTGGAAGCCGTCGACCCGGATGAGCTGACACCCCGACAAGCGCTGGATGAATTGTATAAGCTGAGGAAATTGTTGCGACGTTAAAGCAAGGGCGGCCTGTTGGCCACCCTTCCGAAAATCAGGTGTAAAATTAATTCATCTTGGTTTTTGCTTCGGCGTCATCCAGCATCTTCACCAATTGGTCTGCCGGGCGGAAACCTGGAATCATCAGGCCATCCGCAGTCACCAGTGCCGGAGTGCCGTTCACGCCCAGCTTTTGCCCCAAAGCGAATTCATCCGCTACGGGGTTGGGGCAATCCTTGACGGGAACCTCCTCGCCATTTTNTGCCTTGGTCATAGCCTCCTGCTTGTTGTCAGAGCACCAAACGCTGACCATTTTTTTATACGCAGGGGAGCCAACACCGGCTCTTGGATAGGCCAAATAGCGCACGGTCACGCCCTTATCATTCAGCGCTGACACTTCTTTATGCAATTTCACACAGTACGGGCAGTCCACATCAGTGAAAGCGTACAAGACATGCTTTTCCTCGCCTTTGGCCTTGAACTCGATGGTCTTGCTTGCATCGACCGTTTTCATGATCTCTTTACGGCCTTCGGNCCGCGCTTCTTCTGTCAGGCTGGATTTGCTCTTGGCGTCAATCAGTTCGCCTGACAGCACATAATGGGCGTCGCCACTAACATAAATGATTTCCCCGCCAAATTTGGCTTCGAAAATACCGGCCAATGGCGTCGGCTTGAGGGAGTCTGGCGCACTGCCAAACAGCGGCTTCATTTTATCGGCCAGATCAGCCGGAACATCGTCCGCCAGCGCCCAGTTAGCTACCAGCGCGACACCAATCATTGCGCCCAAAATCATTTTTTTGTACATGGTCTCTCTGTTCCTGAAATAAAAATATAGACGATGAAACTGCTTATTGTTTAATCACATAGGAATAGTACATTATCATGGCTTACCGTAGCGTGTATACGTTTCCCCATTTGGATACAGGTATCCGGCACAAGTTCAACCTGCTAACCCCGAGGATGATGCTGACGGTGCAAATCCTGCAAACGCGCCTGTGCGACATGGGTATAAATCTGCGTGGTGGACAGGTCGCTATGGCCGAGCAGCATCTGCACCACCCGCAAATCAGCCCCATGATTCAGCAGGTGGGTGGCAAAAGCATGGCGCAGGGTATGCGGGGAAATGTGCCGCGTAATGCCGCTTTCCAGCGCATAACGCTGGATCAACACCCAAAACATCTGCCGCGTCATGGCTGCACCACGCGTGGTTACAAACACGTGTTCATCCAGCGCCTTGCCCTGCATCAGCAAAGGGCGGGCGTCACGCAGGTAAGCCTGGATCCAGTCATGCGCCTCCTNCCCTATTGGTGTCAAACGTTCCTTACCACCCTTACCCGTAATCCTGATGACCCCATTTTGCAGCGACACTTCCCNCAGACGGACGCCAACCAGTTCGGAAACCCGTAGCCCGGTGGCGTACAGCAGCTCCAACATGGCGCGGTCACGTAAACCCAGTGGATTGCCCACATCAGGGGCTTGCAGCAAGGCCTCCACTTCCTCTTCTGTCAAGGAAGCTGGCAAATGCCGCCCTTGCTTGGGCATTTCAATTTGGGCGCTGGGGTCATCTTTGCGCAGGTTTTCCCGCACCTGCCAGCGGTAAAAGCGCCGCAGACTGGAAAGCAAACGAGCCGTTGACGATGCTTTTGCCCCTTCCTGCACCCGGGCTGCCAGATATTCAAGCAAGTCTCCACGGCTCGCCTGTTCGAGCTGTACGCCGCGCACTTGCAACCAATGGCATAACAGGCGCAGATCACACTCATAACTGGCTAACGTATTACGACTGACACCTCGTTCTGACCAAANAATATCCAGGAAACGGTCAATTAATGCCTGATTAAGGCAATTTACACGCATTATAACGGGCGAGGATTTTTTGCNTGGTTTCATGGTCTTATTTGGCAAGAGTGAAATACAGACATTCTCTGATAATATCCAAAGGTAATAATAATGACCAATAATGAATTTCAAACGATAATGATGTCGCATTACATGCTACGCGAATTTCAAGAGCAGCGTAAACAGCAAGAGACACAAGCGACGGAAGCGGTAAATATAAGCCATTACCAACATTTCCAGAGCGAAGTGCTGACTTATCCTATCTTTTCCAACCACTCCTGTGGCAATCAAAATGGCAAGGAACTGCTGGCCGCCAACTTGGATGAAAGTTTTTGCCGTCGCTGGCGTTTCTTCTATTCGCCAGACCCCATGCAACTACCCCAGACAAATTACCAACAACAACTGGAACAAGATCTGGAACAACTGCAACGACAGCTACGCATTCTCAACTCCCCTCGCCTGATCCTGTTTGTCAGCACNTTTTTCACCATTATCTTTCTAGTCATACGCGGTCATTTTTTACTGCCGCTGGTTCCCATTATGGCGCTAACTTGGTATTGGCATGCGTCAACTCTCAGAATCCAGCAGACCCATGCGCAATTGCATCAGCATCATCATGAATTACATGGCCTGCTAAATCAACAAAAGGAATTGGCGCATCAACTCAACAGCCTGCCGCCGCCTGTTGAGCTGAACCAGCTTACCTACCATTACCAACAAGCGGTCGAATACCTATTGCGTGAAACCCTGCTACAAGTGCTGAACCCGCATGAAGCCCATGATATTAACGCGGCCTTAGCAATACGCCGTTGGGAGGGCTTCATGATGGAAAGCTGGGGCTACCTACAAGCACCGCTACACGATCAAACCAATACAGAGATCAAACGCCTGTTACTGGATGATGATCATGTCATGTTGAGCGCCATGCAAGATGACCCATCTGGCCGTAAAGGACACAGCATTTTTAGAATACAGTACTTGCATATTTGGGTATTGGCTCAAAATGGCCTGCTAACGGGAGAAGGCTACTATGACCGGGTAGAGAACCAGTTTCTCTCTGAACAATATGAGTTCCATCCCTACCCAAAATTGAACCATTTCCATTTGGCGGAACAACCTCTCGCAGAACTCACATTATTGAANAAACGGTTGCCAGAAAATATTTACCAGCGATTTTTTCAGAGGCCTGTCAGCATTTTATCGCTAACCACAACAGATGGAAAAGTATACGAATGTGCGTCATTGCCTACTACTGAACGCCCTCTCCGGCAACCGGGCTGGAAATACCGCTATGGATTGGATACGGACATGCAGCAACTGGCACGCCGCCTGCATGAACGTTTCTCCACTATGGCCAAGACGGCTTAACTCGCCATCAACGCAGCAATCTTTTCAGTCGTGGGGCGCTCAACTACGCCTTTTTCGGTGACCAAGGCATCCACTAAACTGGCTGGCGTCACATCAAATGCGGGGTTCCATGCTTGAGTATGGTGCGCCGCAATGCGCTGGGTAGCAACATTGAGCACCTCTTCCTGCGGACGCTCCTCAATTGGAATGTCCGCACCGTTGGCAGTGCCCAAATCAATGGTGCTAGTTGGCGCCACCACCATGAATTTGACGCCATGATAGCGGGCGTTGACAGCTAGGCTGTATGTGCCAATCTTGTTCGCCACATCGCCATTGGCGGCGATGCGGTCGGAGCCAACAATCACCCAGGAAACCTTTCCCTGTTTCATCAGGTGTGCCGCTGCGCTGTCACACAGCAGGTGGGCAGGAATTTTGTCCTTGGCCAACTCCCATGCCGTCAGACGGGAACCTTGCCACCAAGGACGGGTTTCATCGGCGTAAACATGCTGAATTTTACCGTTGCTATAGGCGCTACGGATAACGCCCAACGCGGTGCCATAACCGCCAGTTGCTAGGGAGCCAGTATTGCAATGGGTCAAAACGCCATGGGATGGCGCAATCAGGGCGCTGCCCAACTCGCCCATACGGTAGTTGGCGTCAATATCCTCCTGATGCAAACGCTGGGCAAGCTCCAGCAAAGGTTCCTCAGGATCACCCTGCACTTCATCCAGCGCCGAACACATGCGCCTTAAAGCCCACATCAGATTGACGGCCGTTGGACGGGCGTTCTGAAGGATCTCGATTTCGGCCTCCAGCCGTTTGCGCCAGTCATGCGGATATTGCTTGTAACTCTTGCGNNCCGCCATCACTACTGCGTAAGCGGCGGCAATGCCAATGGCTGGAGCGCCCCGCACCACCATGTTGCGGATGGCTTCAGCGGTTTCTTCTGCGCTGTACAATTGCACATACTGTTCGTTATGCGGCAATTTACGCTGGTCGAGCAGCACCAAATGGTTATCCTTCCACTCGACTGCACGGATTGAATCGTGTTGACTCATGAGGGTTTTCGGCATAAATAGGTTGCTTTTAAAGTGGCGATCTTACAACACTCTGATGGAAATTGAACTACTCATTGTTCCCGAATGGATTATTACCGTCAATCCGGAAAACCAAGTTTTGCGACACCACGCCTTAGCAGTGGATAATAGCAGGATCGTGGACATCCTGCCTGCCTCTGCCGTGGAAACGCGCTACCATCCCCGACGAACTGTCGTTTTACCACAACATGCGCTGTTGCCCGGGCTGGTGAACACGCATACGCATGCGGCCATGTCCTTATTGAAAGGGCTGGCTGATGACCTGCCGCTGATGGACTGGCTGCAACACCATATCTGGCCTGCTGAAGCCCGTTGGGCGGATGCTGAATTCGTATATGACGGTGCCCAATTGGCGATTGCCGAAATGCTCCGCTCCGGCTCCACCTGCTTCAACGACATGTATTTCTTCCCGGAAGCAACCGCACAGGCAGCGGCGGAAGCGGGTATCCGCGCCTGTATTGGCCTGATTGTGATCGACTTTCCAACAGCATGGGGCGCTGGNGCGCAGGAGTACCTACANAAAGGGCTGGCGTTGCACGAACGTTTGCGGGCAAACCCGCTATTGACTACCGCATTGGCTCCCCACGCCCCCTACACCGTGTCGGACGAACCCATGAAGCAACTCCTGCAAGTGGCGTCTGACTTGGATATCCCTATCCACATGCATGTCCACGAAACTGCGTTTGAAGTCCAGCAGGCGCAGGAACAGCATGGCATGCGCCCATTGGAGCGGCTGGCCAACCTTGGCCTGCTCGACAAGCACTTTCTTGCCGTGCACATGACCCAATTGTCAGATAGCGAAATTGACCTTGTGGCGCANAAAGGCGCGCACGTTATCCATTGCCCAGAGTCCAACCTTAAGCTGGCCAGTGGNTTTTGCCCTACGGCAAAACTGTCCGCCAATGGAATTAATGTGGCGTTGGGCACAGATGGCAACGCCAGCAACAACGACCTCGACATGCTCGGTGAAATGCGCACCGCCGCGCTGATCGCCAAAGCGGTAGCACAGGACGCCAGCGCGCTTCCCGCCAGCGAGGCGTTACGCATGGCCACCATCAATGGTGCCCGCGCATTGGGTCTGGAGCAAGAGATCGGCTCGCTGGAAATTGGCAAAGCGGCGGATATGATCGCCATCAACCTGGGCGCTCTGGAAAGCCAGCCGCTGTATGACCCGGTTTCCCATCTGGTCTATTGCGTCGGCCGTGAACAAGTCACCCATGTTTGGGTAGCAGGTAAACTGCTACTGGAAAACCGCACCCTGACCACCCTGGACGAAACCGCCCTAATCGCAAAAGCCCATGAATGGCGACAGAAAATCGGAGAAAAACCTATGGCTAACACAACCGCCAATGTTGATCCCAACGAAATCCGCAAGTTTGAAGAACTGGCTTGGCGCTGGTGGGATCGGGACAGCGAATTCAAGCCCCTACACGACATCAACCCCTGCGGCTGAACTACATTGACGACTACACCCATCTGCAAGGCAAACAGGTCATCGATGTCGGCTGCGGCGGCGGCATCCTGGCCGAAAGCATGGCGCGGCGCGGCGCACACGTGACGGGCATCGACATGGGCGACGCGCCGTTGTCCGTCGCCAAATTGCACGCCCTCGAATCCGGCGTGGACATCACTTACCGGCAAATCAGCGCCGAAGCCATGGCGGAAGAAGCCCCGCAGCAATTTGACACAGTCACTTGCATGGAAATGCTGGAGCACGTCCCTGACCCTGCATCCGTGATCGCCGCTTGTGCAAAACTGGTCAAACCGGGTGGCAATGTGTTCTTCTCATCCATTAACCGCAACCCCAAAGCTTTCCTGCTCGCCATCGTCGGGGCGGAATACGTGCTGAACATGCTGCCCAAAGGCACCCATGAATACGGCAAATTCATCAGACCCTCCGAGTTGGAGCGCTGCCGTTCCGTCGGGCTGGAACTGCGTAATGTCTCGGGAATGACATACAATCCGCTGTTCCAGAGTTACCGTCTCGGAGCGAATGTTGATGTCAACTATCTGATGTATTTTAAAAAGGAAACCTGATTAATGTTTGAATTAAAGAGGTTGCTGTTGCTGGCGTTGATGACGGTGTTCATGTTCAGCGGATGCGCCGTTCACTATGATGATGTCTACCTGACACAAAACGGCAATCCGCGCCTGAAAAACCTGACGCCGACAATGAANGAAAAAATGGACGAGTTGACCACTGCGCTGATCGCGCTTGACCCGGCCATCATTGATCCACAGGAAGCGCAGGATGTGGCGCATGACGCCTACGTCTACCCGATGTATCTGGCCAATGACTGGAACCTGACATGGCCACCACTGATACACAACACCTTGCGCAATGCCAAAGAGCGGAAAGCTGGCTTATGTGTCGACTGGGCACGCGCCATGCGGGCGCGGATGCGCAGCAAGCACCTGAAAACCTTTGATTTATATTGGGGCGTGGCCTACAAGGGCAACCCATGGCGTGAACACAGCACACTGATTGTCACCGCCAAAGGCAAGCCCTTTGCAACCGGCATCCTGCTCGACCCTTGGCGCAACTCTGGCGAGCTGTACTGGAGCCATATCCAGGATGACCTCAATTATCCATGGAAATACTTTGAAGAGCCGGGCTGATTTCAACGCCTTGTCTTGTGGAAGGTCAACACCAGCACATCCCGCCATGCGGGGTGCGCCGGGTCAGCCGNGCCGATTTCCGTCACCCCATGAAAGACCGCATGGTCATTCACCAGCATCAAATCCCNCGCTTCCTCCAGCGTGCCCTCCACCAGTGGGTGCATGCCATTGTCATAGACCCTACTGATTCCTCCTCGGATATTCTGCCGATCCATCATCATGATGAGGATATATTCGGCACCATCCTTGTGCACCCNCTCCGGCGTTGGCCTGCCCAACTGCTCTTCACGCGCAACGATACGGAACTGGTGCGCCTGTATCCGCCACAGCGCCGCCGGGTCAGCAGAAAACTNGGCCGTCGCCCAGCGGATAATTTCCTTCAACACCGGATTGCGCAACGTGGCTGGCAGCCATGCGCGGAAATGCCGGTTAAAGCCGCCATGTACGTGGTTATAATGGCTGCTTTGGTAATGCGGCTCGTGAGGAAGCACTTCCAGCAAATTGTTTTTCCAATGAAAAACAGAATAGCGCCGGTATCGGTAATCACCGCCGTCACGCAGGTAAGGGTCAGGCAGCAATCCATCCCAGCTTGTACGGAAACGCCTGTACGCCTGCCCCATCCGGCGGGCAAGCTGCTGATGAAGGCGGTTGGATTCCCCCTTCGCCATGATAAATCCGGGTTTCTGTAATAAGGTGTTCACTCGGCTTACTTCAAATTCAATGCTTAAACATATTGTAATAAAGCGATATTCAACTGAACAGGTCAGCAGGGGTGTTGGCGATAATCGTCGCCCGGAGCGGGGCGGGATAACCTTCCAATGTGCGGCTATTGTCCTGCGGGTCAAGGAAATCCGCCAATGATTCCCCCTTGCTCCATGCGGTGCAGCGCTGCTCCCNCACCGTGGTCGGGGTTATGTCGGCAACCCGCAGATGGGTGAAGCCCAGCCTTTTCAACCACAGTTCCAGCATGGGTACAGAGGGGATGAACCAAACATTGCGCATCTTGGCATAACGGTCATGCGGCATCAGGACAGTCTTTTCATCGCCATCCACCACCAACGTCTCCAACACCAGTTCACCACCTGCCCGCAAGGCGCCGCGCAACTCCTGCAAATGCCCAAGCGGATCGCGCCGATGGTACAGCACCCCCATGGAAAACACCGTATCGAAACCTTTCTGGCGAAAATCAGGCAGATCCTCACTTTTCAACGGCAGCATCCAGACGGGCAGCTCGCCAGCATAGCGCTTTACTGCCTGGAACTGGGTAAGAAACAGCAAGGTTGGGTCGATGCCGACCACCGCTTCCGCGCCTGCGCCGTACATGCGCCACAGGTGGTAGCCACTACCGCAGCCGACATCCAGCACCAGCCGCCCTTGCAGTGGGCTGAGATGGGGAANAACCCGCTCCCATTTCCAATCGGAACGCCATTCGGTGTCAATGTGGACGCCAAACAGCTCATATGNGCNCTTGCGCCACGGGATCAGTGCTTGCAGCGCAGCAGTCAGTTGTGAGCGGGCGGCATCATCCGCATCCCCTTTTGCACCAATACGCACGGTGCTGGCATTGAAATCCATGCTGGAAGCTGACAATTCCGGCAATGCATCCAGCGCCGCCCGCCATTCCGCCTGTTTGCCATGCGGATTGCCTTCCACTGCCTGTTGCAATTGGGCAGGCAACGTATCTAGCCATGNGGCCAGCCGGGAAGCTTGCAGGAAACGGTAGAGTGGGTCGGGCATGACGGCTTCATTCAGTGGGTGGGGGTAAGGAAGGCGATAGTAACCATTCACACCTGCCAATGACAACCCGCAAAATCACTTTGCAAATTCACAAAGCAATGCATATAATAACGTATGCTTACTATATGGAATGCACATGAAACTAGCAGAAAACAGCCTTGGCTTTTTGCTGAAAGACGTTTCCCGCCTGATGCGGCGCGCTTTTCAGCAACAACTGGAAGGCAGCAGTTGCCTGACCTTAGCGCAAGCGCGGGTGCTGGTGCATGTGGCGCGCCATGAAGGCATCCGTCAGGTTGANCTGGCCGAGTTATTGGAAATACAGCCAATCACCCTCGCCCGGCAACTTGACCAATTGGCGCAAGAGGGGCTGGTGGAGCGCCGCCCTGCCCCCAATGACCGCCGCGCCTACCTCATTTACCTGACCGAAGCCGCCACGCCGCATCTGGAAGCCATCCAGCAGGTTGGCGGCATCGTGCAGGCGGCGGCGCTGCGCGGGCTTGATGCGCAGCAGGCCGAACTGGTGCTGATGGCGCTCAGCAAAATACGGGAAAACCTGGCATCAGGTTTAAAACCTTAACGGAGACATTCACATGAACGAAAACCACAATCCGGAAGAAATCTCCCCACTCCTCCTGCACGGAAACGCGGCATGCAGCGTTTCCTCCTGCTCGTCGCCATCCCATTGGTTGCAGCGCTGGCAGGCGGCTTCATCTACCTCAAAGGCGGGCGCTACGTGGAAACCGACAACGCCTACCTCAAGGCCGACAAGGTTCCGGTCAGCGCCGAAGTGTCCGGCACGGTCAAGGAAGTGCTGGTCAGTGAAAACCAGGCTGTCAAAGCCGGACAATCGCTGTTCCGCCTTGACACAGCCCCTTTCGAGGTCGCCAAAGCCAAAGCGGATGCACAACTGGCGCAGGCGCGCACCGATCTGACCGCGCTCAAGGCCAGCTATTACGCCAAGCAGGCGGAAATTACCCAGGCGCGCACCAAATATGACTTTGCGCTCAGGGAGCAGCAACGCCAGGCTGACCTGGTGGCCAAACATTTCATTTCTTCCACTGTGTTTGACCAAGCNAAAGAAGCCACCGAACTGGCCAAACAGCAGATCGATGTTTTGCAGGAAGATCTCAAGAGCATTGCGGAATCACTGGGCGGCAACCCCGATACGCCATTGGAACGGCAACCCGCCTACCAAAGCGCACAGGCCGAACTGGCNCAGGCCAAACTCAACCTGTCACGGACGACGGTCTACGCCCCACTGGATGGCTCCGTCAGCCAGCCGCCCAAACCGGGGCAATACGTCACGGCGGGCGGCATGGCGCTGGCGCTGGTCGGCAGCAATGACCTGTGGATAGAAGCCAATTTTCCGGAAACCGACCTGACCTACGTGCACCCCGGCCAGCCGGTCACCATCCGCGTGGACACCTACCCTGGCAAGACCTGGAATGGCGAAGTGGATAGCCTGAGCCCGGCAACTGGCGCGGAGTTTTCAATCATTCCGGCACAGAACGCCACCGGCAACTGGGTCAAGATTGCCCAGCGGGTGCCAGTACGGATCAAACTGGCGTCATCCGACGCCGACAACGTGCAGGAATTGCGCGCCGGTTTGAGCACCGAAGTCGAAATCGACACCGGCCATCGCCGCCATGTGCTCGGCGTAACCCTGTGAGGCCATGCGCATGAACGCTACAACAGCCCAACAACCGGCCAATGCGCATCAGGGGTTGGTTACACTATCCGTGATGCTGGCGACCATCATGCAGGCGCTTGACACCACCATCGCCAACGTGGCGCTGCCACACATGCAGGGTTCGATGGGGGCAACCCAAGACCAGATTTCCTGGGTGCTGACCTCCTACATTGTGGCGGCGGCCATTTTCATGCCACTGACCGGCTTCCTGACCGCGCGTTTAGGGCGCAAACGGGTGTTTATGTGGTCAGTGGTCGGCTTCACTATCACCTCCATGCTGTGCGGGGCAGCGCAGAACCGGAANCAGATCGTCCTATTCCGCCTGTTACAAGGCGTTTTCGGTGCCAGCCTGGTGCCATTGTCACAGTCGGTGTTGCTGGACACTTACCCGCGGGAACAACACGCTTCGGCAATGGCGCTGTGGGGCGTCGGCGTCATGGTNGGGCCGATCCTAGGNCCTTCACTGGGCGGTTGGCTGACGGAGTATTACAACTGGCGCTGGGTGTTTTACATCAATATCCCCTTCGGCGTGCTGGCATGGCTGGGGTTGGCGACNTTTGTGCAGGAAACGCCATTAGACCGATCCCGCCGCTTCGACCTGTTCGGCTTCGCCTTATTGAGCCTGGCCATTGGCGCTTTGCAGATGATGCTTGACCGGGGCGAAACCCTCGACTGGTTCGCCAGCCGTGAAGTGGTGATCGAAGCCATACTGGCGGGGTTGGCGTTCTATCTGTTCGTGGCGCATATGTTCACCGCCGAACAACCCTTTATCGAGCCCGGNATCTTCAAAGACCGGAACTTCACTGTCGGCCTGCTGTTCATTTTCACCATCGGCGTGATTTTGCTGGCGACCATGGCGTTGCTGCCGCCTTTCATGCAGAGCCTGATGGGCTACCCAGTGCTGGATGTCGGCCTGTTGCTGGCACCGCGCGGGGTTGGCACGATGATCGCCATGATGACGGTGGGCAAATTGTCCGGCAGGGTTGACGTGCGTTACCTGATCTTTTCCGGCCTTGCCCTGACCAGTTTCTCGCTATGGGAAATGACCGGCTTCACCACCGACATTTCCGGCTGGGACATCGTCCGCACCGGCATTGTCCAAGGATTGGGGTTGGGGTTCATTTTCGTGCCGCTATCCACCATCAGCTTCGCCACGCTGGCACCGCGTTACCGCAATGAAGGCACGGCACTGTTCAGCCTGATGCGCAATATCGGCAGCAGTATCGGCATTTCTGTGGTGATCACCTATCTGGCGCAACGGATACAGATCAACCACGCCGCATTTGCCGACTACATCAACCCGTTCAACCTGGCGCTTAAACAGGCGGCCGAAGCGGGCGCATTCAACCTGTCCACGCCGCAAGGGCTGGCAATGCTCGACGCCCAGGTCAACCAGCAGGCGGCGACCCTCGCCTACTTGCAGGATTTCCGCTTGATGATGTGGGTGACGCTGGCAGCGGCACCGTTGGTTGTGTTGCTGCGCGCGCCCGCCAAACAGGCTGCGGCAGAACCGGCCAGCAAACCTGCAACAACCCAAGCGCAACCGGCCAAACCGGCGGAGACGGCCAATGCCCTTCCGCCCGCATCGCCAACCAGCGGACGGCGGGCGCAGGAATATGAGGTGGAGGAACTCGCCGCTTAAGCCTTCAACGCCAGCAGCGAGGCGAAATTGAACCCTTGGAACCAGTTCACCGCCTGGGCAAACCCCGCAGCCTGCAAACGTTCCACCTGCTCCCCGAAAGTGTCGGGGAGCAGCACATTTTCCAGCGCGGAACGCTTCTGGCTGATTTCCAATTCACTGTAGCCATTTGCGCGTTTGAATTCCAGGTGCAGTTCCGTCATCAGCTCCTGTTCGGCGGGATCAGCAAAACGCAGCTTTTCCGACAGCAGCAACACGCCGCCTGGCCGCAAGCCGTCGTAAATCCTCTGCAACATCGCCAGCCGTTCGGCAGGCTTCAGGAATTGCAGGGTGAAATTCAGCACCACCACCGAAGCGTTTTCCAGCGAGACATCCTGAATGTCACTGCATGCCACTTCACAATGCCCGTCCGGCAAGCGCCGCCGCATAATCTGCTCGCAACGGCTGGTCATGGCGGCAGAATTGTCCACACACACAAACCTGACACCCGGCACCCGCACCTGGGAAGCCATTGCCAAGGTCGCCGCGCCGAGGGAACAGCCCAGATCGTAAATCCGGCTGTCCGGCTGCGCGAAGCGGTGCGCAATCACGCCCAGCAAACTGATGACAGTTTCATAACCCGGCACTGAACGTTGGATCATGTCGGGAAACACATCCGCCACCGCCTCGCTGAACGCAAAATCACCGAGGTGCGCCTGCGGCTGGGCATAGATGGAGTCGCGCGCCATCAAGCCGCCTCACCCGGCCAACGGGCATCGGCAGGCTGCCGTCCAATTTTCAGATGTTCGCCGGAGCGGTGTCCGGCATCCGNGTAGAGATAAAACAGGAATGGCCNCACCAGCGCTTCCGGGCGGGCGACGCTTTCCGGGTTTTCGCCCGGGTAGTTCAGCGTGCGCATGCTGGTGCGGATCGNGCCGGTGTCCACCGCATTGACACGGATGAAATGNNGTGGATTGTCATACTCCGCCGCCAGGATGTCGCAGTAAGCGTCCATTCCGGCCTTGGCGACCCCGAAAGCGCCGAAATACGCCCGGTTGGATTCATGCGCCGCAAACACAATGGCGGCATCCGGTGCCTCTTCCAGCAGCGGCAACACCGCCCGGCTCAACAGGAAATTGGCGTGCATGTTCACCATGATCATCTTCGACCACAGCTCTGTTTCATAAAACTTGATCGGGGTAAAGGCGGCCAACCACGCGGCATTCAACACCACGCCATCCAGCCGCCCCAACTGTTCGCGGATATTGTTGGCGAGCTCGTCATAATCCTTGGCGGTGGCGCCCTGCATATCGAGCGGGTAAATGGCGGGTTCCGGATAGCCTGCGTCAACGATCTCGTCGTAGGCCGCCTCAGNCCCAGCCATTTCCTTATCCAGCATGACAACCGTGGCACCGAATTGCGCACAAGCTTTGGCGACCGCCTTACCCAATCCGGCGGCGGCACCCGTCACCAGAACCACACGTCCCTGCAATGCGCCTGCTGGCGGCATATAACCCAATAAATCTTCCTGCATTCCTGTCTCCGCTTGGGGTCAGCCTGAAAAGGGGGAGTTTAGCGCTTATCGCCGCAGGGGTGTAGGGCGCAACCCAAGAAAGCGCAGGCGCGCGCTGACCATGATTGCCGGGTAAAGCGCGCTTTGACGCCCTGCACAGGGTGCAGGACGGCGTTCAGATGATCGCCAGCAACCGCAACCCCAGCACAAAGACAAACGCCGCCGCCAGCCCGGTAACCGCGCCTTTGATGAAGATGCTCTGCGCCCCGGCGCTGTGTTTGACGACACTTTTGTCCGGGCGGTCAATCTGGCGGTCGCGCTGGGCGATGATCAGATCCCGCTGGTGCAAGGCGTCATCCCGGTTTTGCAATTGCTGGACATGCTCTTTCAGGGCGTTTTCGAGGTGCTGGATACGCAAGGTCAGCTCCTGAAGGCGGTCATCGCGGCGACGGATGTGCGCTTCCTTGGCGACAATGGTCTGATCCCGCTCGTGCAGGCTGACATCCCGGTTCTGCAACTGCGCATCACGCGACTGCAACTGCTCATCGCGCCCTGACAGCATGGCATCGCGTTCGTGCAAACTGGCATCACGCCGGGTTATTTCGGCATCACGGACATTCAGCTGGGTGTCACGTTCCTGCAACGCCTCTTCCTTCCGCTGGATTTGCAGGTCGCGCTGCTCCAGTTGGGCGTCGCGCTCGGCAAGGGCAGCGTCACGTTCGGCGATAGTCTCTTCCCGCGCCGTCAGCAGTTCATCCCGATCCTGCACGGTCTGGTCGCGCAACTGCACTTGCACATCACGTTCGGCGATGCTTTGGTCACGCAAATGGACTTCCAATTGCAGGCCGCGCACCTGTTCATCGCGGGTGGCAATTTCGGAGTCCCGCGTCTGTAGGCTGGCGTCGCGCGCATTGATGAACCCACCCAAGTTCTGGATTTGCTGGTCACGTTCATGCAGGGAAACATCACGCTGCTGGATGGTCTGCTCGCGCTCGTTCAACTGGAAATCACGTTCGCGGATGGAGTCGTCACGCTGCATGATGACACTGTTGCGCTCGGTCAGCAGGGTGTCACGCGCATGGATGGTCTCATCCCGTTCCTGCATCTGCGCATTCAATTGTGCGATGTGGGAATCGCGCTGCCTGATGCCGTGGTCACGTTCACCGATGGTGACATCGCGGCTTTGCAACTGGGAATCGCGCAACTGCAATTGCTTGTCACGTTCACGCAGTTGCAGATCCTGGCCGCTGATGCGGGTGTCGCGCTCCCGCAGGGAAACGTCCCGCTCCTTGATGCGGCGGTCGCGTTCGGTAACTTGTACGTCGCGCTCCTCAATGGTGCGGTCGCGGCTGGACAAACGGGTGTCGCGGTCGCGCAGGTCTTCGTCCGCCTTGTTGATGCGCTCATCGCGCATCGCCAGTTGCCGGTCGCGTTCACTCAGCTGGGCGTCGCGCCCTTGCAAGTGATCTTCAAGCTCGCGGATGGTTTGCAGAAAATCCAGCCCCTGCTGGTCGCGGTTGCGGATCGCTTCCTCACGCAAACGCAATTCGGCGTCACGGTCAGCGACAGTGCGGTCACGGTCAGCCAGCTCACGGTCACGCTCGGCCAAAGCACCGTCCCGTTTTCCAACTGCTGCTGCTGGAAGCCAATCCGCTGGTCGCGCTCCTGCAACAGGGTTTCCTTTTCCTTCAGCAGCAGTTCGCGCGCCTGTATTTGTTGGTCACGGTCGACAATGGTGCGGTCGCGCGCCTGCAAGTGCTGGCCAGCCAAGTCGATGTGGCTGTCACGGGCAGCAAGCTGGCGGTCACGTTCCGAAATGTGGTTATCACGCTCAGTCAGATGCCGGTCGCGCTCCTTGAGCATTTTTTCCTGTTCCAGCGTCTGGCGGGTGCGCTCCTGCAACAGGGTTTCCCGATCAACCAACTGTTGGTCTTTTTAATGATGCTGTCATCACGGCTTTGCAGCAACTTGTCCTTGCTCTGGATCGCCTGGTCAATGCGCAACAGGGAACGGTCCTTATCCTCCAGGCTGCGGTCGCGCATCTGGATTTGCAGTTCCTTTTCCTGCAACAGTTTTTCGTAATGGGCAAGATTTTGTTCGAGGGTTTTCAGGCGGGCTTCACGGTCTTCCAGCATGGTGTCGCGCTGCTGCACCGCCCGGTCACGGGCGTTCAGGCTTTCGTCGCGGACACGCATGACTTTTCTTTTTCCGCCAACAACTGGTTTTGCTGGGTCAACAGCTTTTCTTTTTCCACCAGCAGCTTGGCTATGGTTTCCAGACGCTTGTCACGTTCGTCGATGCGCGCGTCGCGCACCCGGATGTGCCCGTCCTTTTCCAACATCAGACTGGAGACTTCCTGCAAACGCTTGTCTTTTTCCACCAGGCGCTGTGCCAATACGTCCACGCTGCTACGCAACGCCTGCTTGTCATTGAGCGTAAGATAAACGTTGGAATCCAGTTTTTGAAAATTTCGAGATCCTTTTCTTCCAGCTTCATGATTGCTTCCTGAACACTACTTACCAGCACCAGCGGATAGATATTACCCTGCCCGTTAGGGAGACTGTGGGGATTGCTGGAATTCTGGCATAAATAATAATGTTTCGCCACGTTACTTTTCAGGGCTGCGGTTCCAGGCATGCCGTTGCTCACGCCGCCATTCACGCAACTGTATGACGGCGCTTGTTGCAGGAAAATCCAGTTGCAATTCACCACTTGTTACTGTATCCAGCAATTTCACACCACGGGCGGCGTAACGCTGGACAACCACAGGGTTCGGGTGGTGGAAGCGGTTGAGATAACCGCTGGAAACGATGCCGAATACTGGGGAAACCGCCTGGATAAAGCCAGGGCTGGATGAGGTCTTGCCACCATGATGGGGAACCAGCAGCGTATCAGCCTGTAGCGCCGCCCNCTGCCCCATCAGCCATTGTTCCGCAGGCCGTTCAATATCGGCGGTTAATAATACGCTGTGAACTTCATTCGCTATTTTTAATACGCAGGAACGGTTATTTTCCGTCTGCTCCAGGAAATTCACATCCGGATGCAAAACGGTAAATGTCACCCCATCCCAATGCCATTTTTGCCCCGCCTCACATAAATCCGGCTGATAGCCAGCCGCTATCCCTGGCGCGCCAACCAGGATATGGTTGACCGGCATGGACGCCAGGATCACTTCCGCCCCACCACGGTGGTCATTGTCAGCATGGGAGACCACCAAGGTATCGATGTGCGTAATGCCTTGCCCGCGCAACCAGGGCAATACGACCAGTTCGCCTGTATCAAAACTGTCCGACGTTTTGGNGTAGGTATCAAACACCAGCGTATGGTTCGCGGTCTGCACCACACTCGCCAGCCCCTGCCCCACATCCAGCACGCTCAGGCGGAATGCCCCCTGCCCCGGCCTTTCCGGAAAATAAAACAGCAGCGGCGACATCAGCACCAAACCCAACCAGCGCCCCGGCATACCGCGCGGCAACCACAGCAGGAAAAAGCCCGCCAGCGCCAACAACAGCCAAGGCAAAGGGATCAACGGCAGGTAGACGGATGACAGGGAAAAGCCCGCCAGCCAATCCAGCGNCCAGCATCACCCCTGCAACAACCAGGCAGCCACCTGCCAGACCAACGCGGCCAATGCGGGCGTCACACCGGTGAGCAACACGCCCAGCAGCACCAAAGGGACCACCAACAGGGTCACATAAGGGATCGCCAACAGATTGGCCAGCGGCGCGACCAGGGATACACCGCCAAACCAACCGGCGGTCAGCGGCAGCATGCCCAGCGACAATGCCAGCTGAACCCACAGAAAAGCCAGCCTACCTTGCTTGAGCCGCCGTTTTCCCAACCATGCCAGCAACCCCACTGCGCCAAATGACAACCAGAATCCGGCGGACAAGCTGGCCAGCGGATCAACCAGCAACACCAGCAGCAAAGCCAGGGCGAACACGCTGCTGAACGGTATGCGCCGCCGCCACAGCAATCCCAGCATCACCACCAGCACCATCGCCAGCGAGCGCTGGGTGGGAATGCTCAAGCCCGCCAGCACCGCATAGGCACAGGCGAACACGCCGCCCACAACAGCACCTGCAATTTTCACCGGCAAACGTAAATACAGGGCAGGAAACAGCCGCCACAGCAACATGGCGGGCAAAAATCCGAACCCCGCCACCATGCCGATGTGCAGGCCGGAAATCGCCAGCAAATGGCTAGTTCCGGTTTTGCGTAAAGTTTCCCATTGTTGCGGCGTAATATTGTTGCGGTAAGCAACCGCCAACCCTTGTATCAGCCCCGTCACCGGCGAATCCCCCAACGCCGCCTGAATCCGTTCCTGCAACAACTGGCGGATGGCGTTGGNGGAAACAGCGGAAGCGGCAGCGAGCCGACGGTTCTGCGCTGATTGCCGGACATACCCGCTGCCGCCGATCCGCTGGGTGAACAGCCATTTCTCATAGTCAAAGCCGCCGGGATTCATGAAGCCATTGGGACGCTTGCTGCGCACCTGCAATTGCCAGCGTTCCCCTGCGCGGATGTCAGGCCGGTTCTCTTCATACCAAGCGACCCGCAAGCGCCCGTGATATTCTCCCCGGTCGGTTTGCTCCACATCCAGCAGAAAATGCACGCCATCCGGCTGTATTTCCGGCACATCCGCCACCACGCCAGTCAGCAGCACATCCTGCCCCTCCCAATCCGGCGGCAGCCAGCTTTCCCGCACCTGCGCGGCGGTCAAGAGCGCATCCACTGCGCCAGCGCCAACCCCGGCCAACAACACCGCCAGCCCCAAACACCAGCGCCAACGGCGGCCATACCAGAATGCCGCCGCCACTGCCGCCAGCCAAGCAACCGCCGTCACCGCCAGAACGGTACGGGACGGCAACTGGGCAAGCACCAGAATGACCAGTGTCCCGGCAAAAAAACNCGTTGAAAAGATGCGCATGGAAAAATAACCCTTGAGAACATGAGCCGTTATTGTTGGTATTACGCCCAGTAGCCCCGCCCGTATCAATTAGGCGTCACTGTACCTTGACGTCCATACTACCCGTTCCAGCCGTATAATCCCACACGCAAAAGGCCGCGAAGGCGCCATCAATCCAGATAGAGGGATCAGCTGATCCGCAACCGTTGGCTACATAAATTGTGTCGCCGCGCAGGTGGTTCAGGCGTTTCAAATGGGTGACGCTGGTACGGTATTTTTCGTAATCTTGCCTAAGGTGTCGCCGCTGTGGACACGGACAAAGTGAACTTTCTGTTTTTAGGGGCTGCTTTTTGTGTTCCTGCTTCATGGGCGGCTGATGTTGCTCCATTTGGACTGGGCTCTGCTGCACTTGCTCAGGCTTTGGCAAAAGCCCCGCCACTTGCTGTGAGCGCCAGCGCAGTTATCAATGTGGCCGCGAAAGTATTATGCAGTTTCATGATTAATCTCCTAAAAATAGTTATGAATAGGTTTTCCGACTGATCAGGTCGTATTTTCAGTTTAAAACGGCCTGTATTTTCTGCAATCCTTTCTCATGTAAAATTATGTAAAGCTTTGTAAAGGTCTGTCAGCCCTCATTGCATCCTCACCCATTTATGAAATAATTCTCCGCAAGATGCAAAACAAACTGCATTCAAAATATCAAGTATTAATTTTTTCAACCAAAATTATTGAACAGGAGAATACCAATGAAATTAAAATGGATATTGCTGGCAATCGCGCCAGTACTGGCGGCGCAAAGCGCATGGGCGGAAGACTATACCTGCCCGGCAAACATGCAGGTCAAGGAACAGCTGGTGTCAGATCCGGCGGGTTGGTCAGTGATGTTCGCCAACGCGGCGGGCGACCGGTCNTACCTGGATGGCCGCGAAGCCAGTGACACCCTGCCGCTGGTGGAGATCACGCTGTATTCCGGTGAACCCAAAGACGGCTCCGTCATCTCACCGGACAATGCTGACGAGCTGACCGAGGCGGAGGAAGGAACCAGCCTGTGGACGCTGGGAAGTGCTGAGAATCAGCAGAAAAATCCGGTCTACATCGCCTGCAACTATGGCTCGAACATCAGCACGTTCNNAAAAACCAGCGCGCCTGTCAAATCCTGCTCATGGCATTTCACACCCGATGGGATNAACAATGTCCTGAGCTGCACCCCGCTTTAACGGCGGGAGAGGTTAATCCGTCCGCGACTGGACGGGTTAACCGTGTGTGCTGCTCAAACACGCCGGAAAGGCACCGACCTGGTGATCAGCGCCAACAAGGCCGCGCCAGTCATCAAGCTTGCCGCTGCCACCCAACCGGCTTGCGCCAACAGCAGACTGCCCAAGAATGAACCCGCAGCCATGCAAATAAACATGCTTACCAGGAGTATGGCGTTCAAACGGCTGCGGGCAGCGGGGTCAAGACTGTAAATGATGGTTTGGTGGGCGATCATTGAACCCTGCAAACCAAAGTCAAAAATCAAGGCGCTGATTCCTAACACCCACAAATAAACCGGCACGGATACCCAGGGAAACACCAGCAGCAAGGCGAATGCAAGCGTGGTGATGGCCGCGCCAAGGCGGCTTACCCGTTCAGGCCGCCACTATCGGCGAGACGCCCAGCCAGGGCCAAAGCGCCCGCAGCCCCTGCCAGNCCCGAACGCTCCCGCCACCTCACTGCCCAAATGAAAGGGCGCAGCCTGTAGGAAAACCGCCAGCGTTGACCAGAATGCACCAAACGCCAGCATCAGCAACCCTTGGGCGATTGATGCGCGCCGCAAGGCGGGATAACGCGCCCATAAATGGCCAAGGGAAGCGATGAGCGCACCATAACCCAGTTGGGTAGTGGCCTNGAATGCAGGCAACCTCCACCAAGCGATGATGGCAAACAACCCAATGCTGGCCGCCGCCAGCATAAACATCATCCGCCATCCCCACGCCGCCGCCACCATGCCGCTCAACACCCGCGACAACAAGATGCCCAATAATAGCCCCGTCATGACTTGTCCGACGATGCGCCCCCGGTTGTTGTCCGTGGCCAACATGGCAGCAGCGGGAATGATGTCCTGCGCCAGCGTGGCGCAGACGCCGACGGCGAGGCTGATGGCGGCCAACGCAGTTAATGAAGGGGCAAATGCCGCGCCCAGCAAGGCAATGACCAATGCTGCGGCTTTAAGCAGGATAACCTTGCGCCGGTCGTAACGGTCGCCTAATGGGGCNNGAAGCACAATGCCCAACGCATAACCGGCCTGCGTCAAGGTCGGCAGCAACCCAAGGGCNNATGGGGAAGCCTTTAGGCTGGTGGCAATAACCGCCAGCATGGGCTGGTTGTAATACAACGCGGCGACGGCAAGGCCAGCCCCCGCAAACAGCACGATTAACGCCGCTGTCGGCTCTTGCGGGTTGGAACACCGATAATGTGTGGAAGTCATGTGCGTTGTTGGCCAATCAGCCCTGTCCCTGTTGTGGGTCATGCGTATAGCGGTGCAGTTTCCAGATCACCCCGCCCAGCACCAGCGCGACCAGCACGCCAGCCACCAGGATGATTTCCCACAGGAAACGTTCCACAAAAGTGAGCATCAGCACGATAAAAAACAGCAGTGCGCCAACCACATGCAGTTTCCATGACACCAGCATGCCGTCAACGAAGGTGGCGAAAGCCAGCACCAGCAGCACCAGCAACCCGGTGACTTCGTAATTCAGCCGCCCGGAACCCAGCAGCAAATAGACCAACCCCATCGCCGCCAGCGCGGCTCCCCACAGGACGAGCTGCCGGTACAGCAGTTTGCCCCCTTCCGCCGCCCCCAGCCGCCGGGAACGCCATTCACCCCACAATGTAGTCCCCAGCGCCATCAGCACCAGCATGTAACTCCAATAGGCGCTGGCCGGCACCATGAGAGTCGGTGGCGCCCACCCCAGCACCGCCAGGCACATAATGCCCACAAACAGTATCGAATCAATTTTCAGGACATGCCGGGCAATATTCAGCATGCCGTGTCCGGATGCTCCAGCCGGTGTTTGCTCCGTGGAAACAGGTGTCGTCATGATTTGTCCTCCGTATCAGGCAACTTGGCGCGGGCGCGGCCAGAAACCAGCAAATACCAGCCCAGCGCCGCCAACAGTATCAACCCAACACTTATAGCGTAAGGCTCCACGCCGTGCAGCACGCTTTCAACCTGCTCGAAATGCTTGCCCAGCAAAAACACCCCGCCACCCCAGACGCCAACCCATAAGGCTGCCCCCAACGCATTGAAAACAATGAAACGCCACCACGGCATGCGCATACCCCNCGCCACCACGCCGTTGAGCTGGCGCAAGACTTNCAAAAAGCGCGCCGCCATCACTACTCCGCCGCCATAACGCTTGAAAAAGGCTTCAACATGTTCCAGATGCGCTTGCTTCACCCCTACTTTCAGGAACAGGCGACGCCCACCCCAGCGCCCCAGCAGGTAACCGAGATTATCGCCCAGCACCGCCGCCAGCCATGCAGTCAGCAGCACGGCGGCAGGGTTCAGGTCGCCCTGCCCGGCCAGCAGCGCGGACGCGATGATCAGGGTTTCGCCCGGGGCAGGCAGGCCGAAGCCTTCCACCAATACGCCGCCGAACAGGGCGAAATAGCCGTATTGCTCCAGCCAGGGTTTGGCGACGGCAAGGTAATGTTCCAGCATGCTTGTCTCCTTTCGGATCGTCCATAAGACACGCCGCCAGCATGAATCACTGACCAGCGTCAGTCCAGTGGGTTGGCGCGCCTGATAATGGCTGTGCAATCCACCCNCTGCGGCAGGCAGCCATAATTCCGCACGCCCTCCATGCCCAGGCGGGAACGGACAAAAGCCTCCGCCACCGCCGTGTCGCCAGCCTGGAGCAACAGGCTGGCCTGCAGGGTCAGCGCCAGTTGTTCGGTCAGCCAGCGGGCACGCTGTTCGGCATCCTGAAGATCAGCCAGCGCATTCCGCAGACGGGCGACCGCCCGATCCAGCTCCGCCATGCGCCCCAGCCCTTTGCCGGTTTCAGCGAACCAGGCGTCCAGCACCACCGGATTTTTGCGGATGGCGCGCAACACATCCAGCGCCTGGATATTGCCAGAACCCTCCCAGATGGCGTTGATGGGCGCGTCGCGGTACAGGCGGGCGAGGATGAAATCCTCACTGACGCCATTGCCGCCGAGGCATTCCATCGCTTCATAAGCGTGGGTGGGGGTACGTTTGCAAATCCAGTATTTGCCCACCGCCGCACCCAGCCGCAGGAGCAACGCTTCCTGTTCCTGCCCCAGCGAATCGAGCGCGCGCGCCATACGGAACGTCAGCGCCAGCGAACCCTCCACCTCCAGTTGCAGATCGGCCAGCACATTGCGCATCAGCGGTTGTTGCAGCAGCTTTTTGCCGAAAACGCGGCGGTAAGCGGCATGGTGCGCCGCCTGTGCCACCGCCTGCCGTTGCCCGGCGCTGGAGCCGATCATGCAGTCGAAACGGGTCATCGCCACCATTTCGAGAATGGTGGCGATGCCGCGCCCTTCCTCACCGACCAACCAACCCAGCGCGCCGTCCAGCTCCACTTCGGAGGAAGCGTTGGCGCGATTGCCCAGCTTGTTTTTCAGGCGTTGTATCTGCACGGGATTTTTGCCGCCATCCGGTCGCCAACGCGGCACCAGGAAACAGCCCAGCCCGGCGTCAGTCTGCGCCAACATCAGGAAGGCGTCGCACATGGGCGCAGACAGGAACCACTTGTGCCCCGTCAATTCGTAAGCCGCGCCCGACCCGGAGGTGTCCAGCGGCGTGGCACGGGTGGTGTTGGCGCGCACATCCGAACCGCCCTGCTTTTCCGTCATGCCCATGCCGATGGTGACGGCATCCTTGTGCTCATGGCTGATGTTGCGCGGGTCATAACCGCAGGCGAGGATTTTCGGCAACCATTGCGCCGCCAGTGCTGGCGACGCTTTCCGCAATGCCGGGACAGAAGCGAAGGTCATGGTGACAGGGCAGCCGTGCCCGGCTTCGGCTTGCGCCTGCAGGTAATATTTCGCTGCCCGCGCGACCTGTGCGCCAAGCCGGGGATCAGTCCAGGGCGAGGAATGCAGGCCGTTTTCCAGCGCCAGCCGCATCAACTGGTGATAGGCCGGATGGTAACGGACGCAGTCGGTGCGTTGGCCGGTGCGGTCGTGGCTGTGGAAATCGAGCCTGAATTCGTTGGCGAGAAAGCCCCACCCGATCACTTCGGCGGAGCCGCAACGGGCACCGTGGGCGCGGATGGCGTCCTCCGCCCAGGCGGCCGCTTCGCGCCGTACGGCTTCCTGTAACGCCGGGTCGCTGTCATAAGAATTGTAGTTTTCAAGCGCCGGGGTCTGGTTGAAGACTTCGTGGGTCGTGTGCATATCGCCCTCCCCTATGCTGCGGAATGGCGGATGGCTTGATAAAAATCAATTACATGATTTTATTTGTTTTTGCATTTGATCAATGCCGCATGGCTGCATAGCCAAGTAAATTTCTCGGAAATGTCAGCGAATGGAGCGGTAATAAATGCAAGATGACAACACCATCAACCAAAGTCGGCGGCGATTTTTGCTTGCCGCCACTTCAGTCGTGGGCGCTGCGGGGGCTGCCGCTGTCGCCACGCCTTTCCTTGCATCCTGGTCGCCGAGCGCCCGCGCTTTGGCCGCTGGTGCCCCAGTTGAAATGGATGTGCGCAAGGTTGAACCCGGCCAATTGGTGCGCATTGTCTGGCGCGGCAAACCGGTATGGGTCGTCAACCGCACCCAGGAAATGCTGGACAACTTGGCTTCCAACGACCTGCGATTGCGCGACCCTGGCTCTGCTGTCACCAGCCAGCAACCGGCTTACGCGCAGAACCCCTACCGTTCCCGCAAGCCAGAATACCTGGTGCTGGTCGGCATTTGCACGCACTTGGGCTGCTCNCCCACCTACCGCCCGGAACTGGCTCCCGCCGATCTGGGAGCAGACTGGAAAGGCGGCTGGTACTGCCCCTGCCACGGCTCACGTTTCGACTTGGCGGGGCGCGTCTTCAAGAATGTGCCCGCCGCCACTAATCTGGTTGTCCCGCCCTATCACTTCAAGGATGACAACACCATCCTGGTCGGCGAAGACGGTTCCAAAGCATAAACAAATGAGGTGACACCCATGAAAGTTGGCTATGAAAATCGGCGTAAGCAGCCAGAATTTTCGCACCATCACCGGTCATGCGGGCAAAGGCCGCCGCTTTATCATCTTCGAAGCGCCCGATTGCGCAGATGTGCACGAAACCGGGCGTCTGGATCTGCCCAAGGAAATGTCCCTGCACGAATGGGATGGTCATGGCGAACACCCGTTGTTTGAGCTCGATTACCTGATTACCAGCAGTTGCGGTGACGGCTTCATCAATAAAATGGGCAGTCGGGGCGTAATGGTGAGGGTCACGTCCGAAACCGACCCGGTCGCTGCGGCCAAAGCCCTGCTGGCTGGAACCCTGCCGGAAGGTGCCCCTCAGGCGCATGACCACGGCCACGAACATCATCACCATTAAACGTAATATCCCCCTTGATGTTCAGGAACATGGAAGCCACTGGACAACCGCCATGCTTGGTAGTCTAATTCCTGCATTGCAATAAGTGACAAGAACTACCCAATATGAGCGAAACCAGCAGACCTCTGAACTTCATTGAGCGCATCATTGAAGAAGACCTCGCCAACGGCAAGGTGAAGACCGTGCACACCCGTTTTCCGCCGGAGCCGAACGGCTACCTGCATGTCGGCCACGCCAAATCCATCTGGCTGAACTTCGGGCTGGCAAAGAAATACGGCGGCACCTGCAACCTGCGCATGGACGACACCAACCCAGAGAAGGAAGACGAGGAATACGTCGAGTCCATCAAGGCTGACGTGCAATGGCTGGGCTACCAATGGGACGGCGAAGTGCGTTACGCCTCCGACTACTTCGACCAGTTGTATCACTGGGCTGTCCACCTGATCAAGGAAGGGAAAGCCTTTGTGTGTGACCTGACAGCGGAGGAAATGCGCCAGTACCGTGGCACCCTGAACGAGGCAGGCAAGGAAAGCCCTTACCGCACCCGCCCCATTGAGGAAAACCTCGACCTGTTCGAGCGGATGCGCGCCGGGGAGTTCGCCGATGGCAGCCGCACCTTGCGCNNCAAGATCGACATGGCTTCNCCCAACATCAACCTGCGCGACCCGGTGCTGTACCGCATTAAGAAGGCGACCCATCACCAGACCGGCGACAAATGGTGCATTTACCCCTCCTACGACTACACCCACGGGCAAAGCGACGCGCTGGAATACATCACCCACTCCATCTGCACGCTGGAGTTCGAGGATCACCGCCCACTGTACGACTGGTGCATCCAGAACCTGCCGGTGCCCGCCGAGCCGCACCAGTACGAATTCTCGCGCCTCAACCTCAACTACACCGTCACCAGCAAACGCAGGCTCAAGCAACTGGTGGTGGAAAATTACGTCGACGGTTGGAGCGACCCGCGCATGCCGACCATTTCCGGCATGCGCCGCCGGGGTTATACGCCGAAAGCGATCCGCAACTTCTGCGAAATGGCGGGCGTCACCAAGGTTGAGGGCGTGGTCGACATCAGCATGCTGGAGCACGCCATCCGCGACGACCTCAATGAAATTTCCCCGCGCGCCATGTGCGTGCTGCGTCCGCTCAAGGTCACACTGACCAATTACCCGGAAGACAAAGTGGAAACCATGACGGCACCTATCCATCCGCAGAATGAGGCGATGGGTGAACGTGAAATGCCGTTCTGCCGCGACATCCTGATTGATCAGGACGATTTCCGCGAAGAAGCCAACAAGCAGTACAAACGCCTGGTGCTGGGCAAACGTGTGCGCCTGCGCAACAGCTACGTGATCGAAGCCGAGGAAGCCGTCAAGGACGCCGATGGCAACGTCATTGAAGTGCGCGCCCGGGTGCTGGAGGAAACCCTCGGCAATAACCCTGCAGACGGCGTGAAACCGAAGGGTGTCATCCACTGGGTGTCTGCACGGGAAAACGTCGGTTGCGAAGTGCGCCTGTACGACCGCCTGTTCAACGACCCGGCACCGGATGCGGGCGGCAAAAACTACCTGGAATCGCTCAACCCCGGCAGCCTGGAAATCCTGCAAGGCTGCAAGGGCGAAATCGGCCTGGCGAAGGCCACGCTGGAAGACCGTTACCAGTTTGAGCGTGAAGGTTATTTCGTGCTGGATTCCAAGTATTCCACACCGGAACAGCTGGTGTTCAACCGGGTGATCGGGCTGAAAGATACTTGGGAAAAGGCCGAAAGCCCATCTTAAACATCCCCCATAAAAACCCCTACCCGTGAATGACAGCATCATCCTCGCGGTAGGGGTAGTATGGTCACGGTCAACTCAAACCAAGATCAAGATGTTTTGCCCGATCATTCCTCTTTCACCAACGCGCGGTAAGCATGCCAACTGGCGTGCGCAACCAACGGCATGGCGACAATCAGGCCAATATTGAATGTCAGGATGCCAATGCCAACG
This sequence comes from Candidatus Thiothrix singaporensis, assembly GCA_013693955.1. GTDB lineage: Bacteria > Pseudomonadota > Gammaproteobacteria > Thiotrichales > Thiotrichaceae > Thiothrix > Thiothrix singaporensis. Next base: position 1,643,315 of record CP059265.1, read on the forward strand.
ATCACGGTGATGGTCGCCGCCCAAACCAGCATAGTGACAGGATTTTTCATTACTGCCCGCACACTGGTCGCTGCCGCCGTCACGATGTCCACCTTACGCTCCAGCAACATGGGGGCAGTGACAACACCCGTTACGAATGCCACCAAAGCAAACAGCAAACCAACGCCAAAAAAGGACAGCACAAACATTCCGCCGTTATCCATGCCCATCAAGGCGTTCCACAAACCAGCGTAACCCATCGCAGAAACCGACATGGACATGTCGTTAAAGAAAATGCCGGTAATGAGGGCAGCCACACGTACCCAGAAAATCATCAGCATGCCCAATAGCACCGCATAAAAACCCAAGCTGACGGCGTTTTCCCGGATACTGAACATCGAAGTCAACAGGCGCGGCTGCCACCCCTGTTCAATCTGATGGCTCAAAGCGTATAAACCGAGCGCCAAAAACACCAGAAAGAACCCGGTCGTGGCGGCGACGAAAANAGCGGGGTTGCCTGCGGAAACCATGCTCATCAACACCCCGACCAACGCAAAGATGATGCCATAAGACAGGCTGGCGGATGGATTTACCTTGAGGTCTTCCCAACCCTGACCCAACCATTGCCTGATAGCAGCGCCNNCAACTTTCTGGACGGGGTAGCTCTTGAACAAATGATCAACGTCAGGAGCCATGGAAGGCTCAGACGGCTTGCTGACAAACTGTTCCATATTTAACCTCCTTCATATAACCAATGCTTAACGCCTTTATTCCAAGCTTTTTACTCAGGATTAAGCAAACTATAGCCCTCCCGTCCACTAGCAGCAACAACCCCTCTTAACCGCAGGGAAAGCACCAAGCCCTCCCACCCACAATCAACGCAGGGTCATTCATGCCCGGTGGCGTCCCAGGCATGGTCGCTATTGTCACGCTGATTGCGCTTGTCCGCCTGGAGGATTTCCAGCACTTCCTCCCGCGCCCGCTGGGCTTCTGACACATACTTTGNGGAGCCAAGCTCATGCTGCCCCAGCAAATCGATGGTCTGCTGATCGTGGAAAGCAAACCGTTGCGCTGTCCGCCGCGCCTGGTANNTACGCATCCCCAGCGCTTGCAGGGTTTGTTCGCCGACCTTAAGCGAACCCAGGAACATCTCCCGTTCGATATAATCCACCCCCAGCTTTTGCAGTTCGTGGTAATGGATCACATCATAAGCGCGCGCAAAAATTTTCAAATGCGGAAAATGGCGCTTGGCATTTTCAACGATGGTGTTTGTCATGCCCCGCTCATCCACTGCCACCACCAGCAGTTTGGNCCTGCCCGCCCCGGCGGTGTGCAACAGGTCTTCCCGGCTGGCATCGCCGTAAANAATCTTGAAGCCGAAACGGCGCACCCGCTCGATATGGGGCGCGCTATGATCCAATACTGTCACCGGCGTGCCGTTGGCGATCAGCAGCCTCCCCACAATTTGCCCAAAACGCCCGAAGCCAACGATGATGACCGGGGAGTCCTGCTCCCCCAACCCCTCATTCACCAAGCTGCCGCTGTCGGCATCGCCAGTGCCTTGAAAACGCGGCTGTATCCATTTTTCATTCAACAAGACCAACACTGGCGTCAGCGCCATCGACAGGGCGATGACCACCATCAGGGTATCCGCCAGCGCCCGTGGCAGCACATGGTTTTGCAGGCTAAACGACAGCAGCACAAAGCCGAATTCCCCACCCTGCGCCAGCGCAAACACAAACCAGTAGCGGCCTCCACCTTGCAGGGCGAACAGCTTCGCCAGCACCCATAGGATGGCGAACTTGACCACCACCAACCCCAGCACCAAGCCGCCAATCAGCAGGAACTCCTTCTTCAGCAGGGCAAAATCGATCCCCGCCCCCACTGAAATGAAAAACAACCCCAGCAGCAGCGCCTTGAACGGGTCAATGTTCGCCTCCAGTTCATGCCGGTATTCGTTATTGGCCAGCACCACCCCAGCAATGAACGCCCCCAGCGCTTGCGACAGCCCCACCATTTGCATCAGTAAGGCAATGCCGACCACCAACAGCAGGGCGATGGCGGTAAACATTTCCCGCAGCTGGCTTTCCGCAATGAACCGGAACACCGGGCGCATCAGGTAGCGCCCTGCCAGAATGATGGCCGCCACCGCCGCCATCACCAGCGCCGTTTGCTCCCAAGCTGGCAAATGGGTAATCACGCTCCCCGCCTGCGTGGCTTCCGCCGTCGGTGCCGACCGGACAACAGCCAGCAACGGCAGTACGGCGAAAATCGGGATGACGGCAATATCCTGAAACAGCAGCACGGCAAAACTGGATTTGCCCGCCTCGGTTTTCAGCAAGTNTTNTTCGCCCAGAATCTGCAGGGCGATGGCGGTGGAGGACAGTGCCAGGATCAGCCCGACCGCCAACGCCTGACGCCAATCCTGCCCCAACAACACGCCAATGCCGGTGACCGCCAACGTGGTCGCCGTCACCTGCAAGCCGCCCAACCCCAGGATCGGGCTGCGCATCCGCCACAGCAGGCTGGGTTGCAGCTCCAGCCCGATCAGGAACAGCATCATGACCACGCCAAATTCGGCGAAATGCATGATATACGCTTCAGTCACCAGTTTGAGGGCGAACANGCCGATCAGCGCCCCAGCGATCAAGTAGCCCAGCACTGACCCCAGCCCCAAACGGGCGGCGATCGGCACCGCAATGACCCCAGCCGCAAGATAAATGAAGGCTTCCTGTAAAAACGCCATTTTTCAACCCTCCTGCACCCAATCGTTCAGATAGGCGGGTGCAGGGTCAAGCGGTGGGATTTCCCGCTGCAATCGCTTCAATACCTGCTGGTAGCGTTCCGCATACGTATCAATCACAGCCTCACTCATATCATGGGTGCCGTGGACAGCAAACGGCGGCAGATACATCATGCCACACAAGTTGGCGGTCTGTTCGAATGGGCGCAACAATTCCCGCAGGGTGAAATGATTGTTGCCTTCCGCGCAATAGGTTTCCCGGCTGCCGCCGACGCTGATGGCGTTAAGCAAGCGCTTGCCTTGCAACGACTGGCCTTCATACCCATAGGCAAACCCATGCTCCAGCACCAGATCCTGCCATTCCTTGAGCAACGCGGGAGAGCTGTACCAGTAAAGCGGATGCTGAAAAACAATGATGTCATGCTCCAGCAACAACTGCTGCTCACGCGCCACATTCACCATGAAATCGGGATAAAGCTCATATAAATCATGCAGGTGAACACCATTCAAAGCACNGGCCGCCTTCGCCAGCCGGTACTGCACCCGTGACTTTTCCAGGGCGGGATGGGCAAACAGGATCAGGATCTGGTTCATCATCACCTTCAGACAAATATGGGTTGGATGCGGGAAAACCCCAAACTGTCATGGCACCAACGCCATGAGCACGCTTATTGCAAGATGCTGCAATGCAAACAACAATGACCGGGTGACAACATTCAGTCAAGGAGACATACAAATGACTACCCCAAACACCGTTGAGCTTGAGCTTATCAACAAACTGGTCAGTGAAAACGACGACCCGATCGATTTCATCCTGGAACTGCAAAGCTGCCCGGAAACCCGGAACAACCCTGACGCAGCACACCTCGCCATGCAGATTTGGCAGGAAGCCCGTCAGGAAATGGAGGGTGTCAGCAAAGCAGCATGACCCTTCCCCTCCTCCGGAACAGGCCGTCACGCCAGTCGGGCAGCCTGTTCCTTCATCTGTTCGACAATGGCATAAACACCCACATGGCGGGTAGGGCTCAGGTTCTCCGCCAGTTGAATCCGGTCGAAAAGCGCGTCAACATCCATCTCAACGATGTCTTGGATGCTTTTGCCGCTAAACAAATTCACCAGCAGGGCGACCACGCCCTTGATGATGGCGGTGTCGCAATCGCCATGAAACAGGACGTTGCCGGGATGATCCGGGTCGGGTAGCGCCTTGACCCATACTTGGCTCATGCAGGGCTTTACCCGGTTGCCATCTGTTTTTTCGGAAGCAGGCATCGGCTCCAGCGCTTCGCCCAATTCAGTCAGATATTGGTAACGCTGTTCCCAGTCTTCCAGCAACTCGAAATCGCTGGCGATGTCGTCAATGTCACTCATGGGGATTCCCTAGAACATGTCCAGTTGCAGGCGGGCGTCTTCACTCATGCGGGATGGGTCCCAAGGCGGGTTCCACACCAGCTCCACCTCAACATCATTGACCTGGACGATGGAGCGGCCGCCGCTTCAACACTGGCGGGCAAACTTCCGGCAACCGGACAACCGGGGCTAGTCAGGGTCATGCGGATGTGGACATTGTTGCCGTCATCCACGTCCAGCCCGTAAATCAGGCCAGCTCGTAGATGTTGACCGGAATTTCCGGGTCATAGACCTGACGGATAGCATCAATGACGGCGTTTTTCAGCCACTCACGCCGCGCCTGTTGCGGATCGGCAAGCGGTTCCGCCCCCTTGGTCTTGTGGAAAGATGGCAACTTGAACATCAATGGGACTCCGGCCAATAATAGTTGAGCTGTTCAGTTGGAATATAGTGGCGGGCAACGCTGGACTGCAAATAAGCACGCAATCACCATTACATTACACGGCATACTCCACCGCCAACCGGAACTCGCCACCGGGTGCCACTTCCACCACATCATCGCCCGCATTGGCCGTTTCGACGCAAATGAACCGCAGGTAGTCATCATCCAACAAGTCGCCCATTTCCGCTGCGATTTTCGCCCACGGGTTCCAGACCACCGCCGTTTTGTTGCCGCTGGAGGCAATGCGGATCCGGCGCTGCCCGGCTGTGTCCACAACCGTCAGCGCAGGCGGGACATCCAGGTAAACACGATCCACTTCCGCACTGGCCGTCACTGCGCCATCCTGCCGTCGGACAGCGCCATTTGCGCCTGTCGCCTTGTCGATATAATGCGCGCCTTCCAGCCCCAGCACTTGCGTTTGGGCAATGTCGCCCACCGCAAAATAGGTGTGCAGCGCCTGCGTGATGGTGAAGGGCGCATCACCCGTGTTATGGGTCACCAGCGCCAGTTGCAGGGTGGTGCCGACGGTGATTTCCATCGCCAGCTTGAAAGCATGAGGCCAGATTGCCAGCGTTTCCGGGGAAGATTCCATGCCTAAAACCACGGTGGTGGAGCCATCGGCATTCTCGCGGCTTTCCCACTCGCTCCACATACGGGTGCGCGNCCGGCCATGAGCCGGACGCCCTTTGCCTTCCGGGTCAGNGTAGAACCACGGCCAACAGATGGGGATGCCACCCTTGATCGCCTTGCCTTCCTGGTAATACGCCCCGTTGCTGGTGAACAAAACGTCGGCGGAGCCTTTCGGCTTGAATGACAACACTTGCCCCGCGTAAACCGACACCAAAGCGTCCGCGTGCCCGTTGCTGACGTTGATCATCGGCAAGCCGCCGTGGCCTGTTGTGTGGGTAATCGTCATGGTGCGAATCCTGTCGTTATTAATAGCAGGCGCATCATAACGCAAATACGCTATCCATTGCCTCCAATCCATGCTGCTGATGGGTGATCAGCAGCAGGCTTTGCCCGGTGCTTTCAACATGTGTAAGGATATTTGCCATCACCTGTGCGGCGGCTTCCGCGTCCAGCCCTTCAGTGGGTTCGTCAAGGATCAGCAGGGACGCCGGTTTGAGCAATGCCCGCGCAATCGCCACCCGTTTGGCTTGCCCACCGGAAAGGCGCACACCCGTTTCGCCTACCCACGTCGCATACCCTTGCGGCTGTTGGCTGATGAAATCGTGGATCAGTGCGGTGCGGCACACCGCCTCCAGTTCTGCTTCCGTCGCATCACGCTTTGCCAGCAACAGGTTGTCGCGGAGGGTGGCATTGAACAGATGGGTTTGCTGCGGCACAACGGCGATGCGCTCGCGCAAAGCTTCGCCGCTGTAACGGGTCAACGGGACACCACCCAACAGCAGCCCCTTCAGTTGGGTCGCGGAAACGTAGCAACAGGCTGGTCAGGGTGCTTTTGCCTGCGCCGGTTGCACCGACAACGGCGAGTTTGTGGCCTTGCGGGAAATCCAGCGTCAGATGTTGCAGGGCGGATTTTGCCTCTGCGTGGTAGCGGAAGCCCAGATTTCGCAGACTGAAATCCAGCCGCTGCGGCACGGTTTCAGGGTTGGCAGGTTCGACAACGGCGGGCAACTCATCGGCAAGCCCGAAAATACGTCGCGCTGCCGCCAGCGTTTCCCCAAGGACTGGAACGCCAATGGCAACGGCAGCACCGCCTCGAAACTCGCCAGCGCGAACAGTGCCAGCATCGTCAAGCCCGGTGGGGTGATGGTTTTATCTGCCACCAACGGAATCGCCGACAGCAACATGGCTACATGGCCAGATTTGCACACAAACCCAATGCGCCTTGGGCGACACCATTCAAACGGCTCAAGGTTTGCTGTTGTCCCGCCAATACCCGTGACAGGTGGCGGATGTGGGCAGCATGGGCGTCCGCCGCGCCATACACCAGCAATTCCCCATCCCCTGCAAGTCGTTGACCAACGCAGCGCGCAACTGTGCCGACGTTTCCACCATCTGTTTGCCGGTCTCATGCCCCCAGCGGTTCATTAGCCACGGGATCAGCCCCCCGCCACCAGCAGCAAGCCCAATTCCACCAATGCCAGCAGCGGGTGGTAGAACAGCAGCGCCACCACAAACACCAGCGTTGCCAACACCGCCACAGCTACCGGAACCAGCAAGCGCAGGTACACATTATTCAGCGTGTCGATGTCCGCACGGATACGGCTCAACACATCGCCACTGTGGTAATTTTCCAGCACCGCAGGCGCAAGCGGCTCAATGTGCTGGTAAAACCACACCCGCAATTCCGCCAGAATGCGGAATGTCGCCTCATGCGTCACCAAGCGTTCCCCATAACGCCCCGCTGTGCGCACAATCGCGGCCAGCCGGATCAGGGCAGACGGGGTGAAATAGTTCATCGTCACCCCGGCAACGCCCGCCATAGCCATCGCGGTGATGAACCAACCCGACACCGCCATCAGCCCCACATTCGCCAGTAAGGTAATGAAGGCAAGGAAAATCCCCAACGCCATCCATTGCCAGTACGGTTTGAACAGGCGCAGCAAACGCAGCAAATCATTCATGCTTCACCCCCGTAAGCGTGCAGCATTTGGCGGTAATGCGCTGAATGGGTTTGCAATTCGGCGTGTGTGCCCGTCGCCACCACTTGCCCGTTAGCCAGCACAGCGATGCAATCCGCATCTTGCACTGTGCGCAAACGGTGGGCAATCATCACCAGCGTGCGCCCGCTTGCCAGTTGCCGTACCCCGGCGTGGACGAGGGTTTCGCTGTCCTGATCCAGATTGGCGGTGGCTTCGTCGAGGATCACCAAGGGCGCATCCTTGAGGAATGCCCGTGCCAGTGCAAGCCGTTGGATTTGCCCACCGGAAAGCCCTTGCCCCGCCTCACCCACCACCGTGTCGTAGCCTTGCGGCAGCTTGACGATGAATTCATCGGCGTAGGCTTGTTGCGCGGCGGCTTGCATTTGTTCCAGCGTAACTTGTGGATTGCCAAGGCGGATATTGTCGGCAATCGTGCCGGGGAACAGTTGCGGTTNTTGCGGCAACCATGCCAGTTGCTTGCGCCAGGTGTCCGGCGCGATCTCCGCCAACGGCGTATCACCGACAAGGATTTGCCCGCTTTGCGGTTGCAGGAAACCCATCAGCAGGTGGATAAGCGTGGTCTTGCCAGAGCCACTTGCGCCGACGATGGCGAGAGTTTTGCCTGCGGGGATGTCAAGGGTCAGGTTGGTGAGGGCGGGGCGGTTGTCGGGGTAGGTGAAAGCGACATTGCGGAAAGAAACCCCTCCCAGCCTCCCCTTATCAAGGAAGGGGCTAAGAGGTGCGTAGTTTCCTTGTCCCTCCCCTGATAAGGGGAAGTTAGGAGGGGTTTCTTCACGCTTCTCTTCCAATATCTCCACCATCCGCTCCGCCGCGCCGATCGCCGCCATCCGTGCATGGTATTGCGTCCCCATATTACGCAGCGGCAGGTAGAACTCCGGGGCAAGCAGCAGCACGAAAAAGCCGTGGAAAAACAGCATTTCCCNCCAAAACAGGCGAAAACCGATGAACACCGCAATCAACGCGATGCTGACCGTGGCAAGGAATTCCAGCGCGAACGAGGACAGGAACGCCACCCGCAACACCGATAGGGTGCTTTCGCGGTATTGGTCAGCAATCTGCGCCACCACCTGTGCTTCGCGGCGGCTGGCATTGAACAGTTTCAAGGTGGTCAAACCCTGAATCACGTCGAGGAAATGCGCACTCATGCGGGCGAGTTGCTGCCATTGCTGCTGGTTGCGCTTTTCCGTGCCTTTGCCGATCAGGATCATAAATACCGGAATCAAAGGTGCGGTCACGACCATCACCACGGCGGATAACCAGTCATTGCCCGCCACCACCACCAGAATCGCTAACGGCACGAGCGCGACCAAGGACATGGCGGGGATGTAACGGGCGTAATAGGCTTCGAGGGCTTCCACCCCGTCGCTGAGGGTGTTGATAAGGTCGCCAGAGCGTTCGCCCGTCAACCACGCAGGCCNCAGTTGCTGTACCCGCTGGTAAAGTTGCCCGCGGATGGCGAGTTTTACTTGCACGGCAGCGTGGAAAGCCGCTTGTTCTGATGCCCACGCCAACCCGGCACGTAGCAGGAAAATTGCCAGCATCCCCCACAGCCACGGCATGACATCTGCCAGTGTGGCTTGTTGGAACACCACCGCGTTGACAGTGCTTGCCATTAACCACGCCTGCATAATCAGCAGCAAGCCTGCACTCAGGCCGATGGTGACCGCCGCTTTCAGCCAGAAACCGGCATGGGTTTTCCAGCCTTTCAGGGCAGCGGTAATGGCAGGGGCTGGTTGGTGGGGCTTGGGTTGGGCGGGTGTTGTCATGGGTTTATCGCTTATAGATGAAAAGGAGAGCATTGCCCTCCCTTTTGACAGCGGGTGTTACCCCTTACTCATCCGCATCCAGCCCGTTGAGTTCCAGCCACATCACGTTGATGATGCCGAACGCACAAGCCAGCAATACGCCGAGAATCCAGGCGAAATACCACATAATCGTACCTCCTTAGTAAACGGCGTGATCGTTGTCACGGATAAACTTGACCGTGATCTTGCCCCANNGCTGCTTGTAGCACCAAATGGTGTAGATCAGGATGAGTGGCACAAAAATCAGCGCCGCCCAGAACATAATCGCCAGTGTCAGATGACTGGAAGAAGAATCCCAGATCGTCAAACTATGGCTCGGGTTCAGGCTGGAAGGCATCACGAACGGGAACAGGGAAACCCCAGCCGTCATGATAACCCCGATCACGCTCAGGGAACTGTGCAGGAAACTCAGCACCGGGCGATTCTTGCCAGCCAGCAGCAGTACTCCGAATGCACCCAGGAAGCCAGCCAACGGTGCAGCAATCGCCAGCGGATGATTGCCGTAATTCGCCAGCCACGCACCCGCCATCGGCACCACCGTTTTCGCCACCGGATTAGGCAACGACTGGTGTGAAGGCTCCTGGGTAATGGCAAAGCCATCAATCCCTGCCCACAGCCAGATACCGGCCAGACCAAAGGTAATCAGCACTCCCATGGCGGTCAGTTGCGCTGCTTTGCGCGAACGCTGATAAACTGCTTCGTCAGTACGCATCATCAGGTAGGTCGCCCCCTGCATCATAAACATCAGCAGACTGACCAGACCCGCTAGCACAGCAAACGGGTGGAACAGGGCAAACAATGAGCCATGGGTTTTGATACGCAGGAATTCATCAAACTCGAACGGCACACCCAGCAACAGATTGCCAAACGCCACCCCGATCACCAACGGCGGAATAATGCCCGCCGCCACCAAGCCCCAGTCCCAGGTATTGCGCCAACGCGAGTCAGCAATTTTGGAACGGTAGTCAAACCCGACCGGGCGGAAAAACAGCGAGAACAATGTCAACACCAACGCCCAGTAGAAGGTCGAAAACGATGCGCCAAAGGTAATCGGCCATGCGGCAAAAATTGCCCCTGCCGCCAAAATCAACCACACCTGATTGCCGTCCCAATGCGGCGCAATCGTGTTGATGGCAACCCGGCGTTCCTCGTCGGTTTTTCCGACCACGCGCAGCAATGCACCCACGCCCATGTCAAAACCATCGGTCAAGGCAAAGCCGATGAACAAGATGCCAACCAGTACCCACCAGATGACTTTCAGTGTTTCATAATCAAAAATCATGGTTTGCCCCTTACATCTGGCCGTTCATTTTGTCAGCGTAAACCGTACCGGCGTGACCGCCACCCTTCTGCTCGAAGTGGTAACGCCCGGTATGCAGGCTGCTCGNGCNCTGCTTGGCAAACTTGATCATCAGATACATTTCGACAATCAGCAGGATGGTGTAGAAGAACACAAACCCGGCAATCGAACCGATCAAGTCCCATTCAGTCAGGGTCGAAGTCCCCAGGAAAGTCGGCAACACTTCACCAATCGCCCACGGCTGACGCCCGTATTCCGCCACGAACCAGCCAGACTCAATCGCAATCCACGGCAATGGCAAACTCCAGGACACCACCCGCAGCAACCATCTTTTCTGGAAAGCCGTGCGCTTGGCGGTGTGGTAGAACGACAACGCAAACACCAGCAACATCGCAAACCCAGCCGCCACCATGATGCGGAACACCCAGAACAACGGTGCTACATGCGGTACGGTATCTTTCGCTGCCAGCTTGATTTGCCCCTCAGTCGCATCCACCACATTCGGCGTATAACGCTTCAGCAGCAGGCCATAACCCAGGTCATCCTTGATCCGGTCAAAACTTTCTTTGTCCACATCCGAAGCCGTGCCTTGGCGCATTTTCAGGAACAGGTCGTAAGCCAACATCCCGTTACGGATGCGGTGTTCGTTATCCGCCACCAGATCGTTGATGCCCTTGACTTCCTCGCTCAGGGAACGGGTGGCAATCAAGCCCAGCGCGTAAGGGACTTTGATGGCGAACTCGTTTTCACCCTTTTCCTGGTTCGGCCAGGCACCCAGGTTGAAACCGGCTGGGGCAGGCTCGGTATGCCACTCCGCCTCAATCGCCGCCAGCTTCATCTTTTGCACATCGCCCGCTTCGTAACCGCTTTCGTCACCCAGCAGGATCACGGAGAGGATCGAGGCCATGCCGAAACCAGCCGCAATCGCAAATGAACGCTTGGCAAAACCAATGTCACGCCCTTTCAGCAAATACCAGGCGCTGATCGACAGCACAAACATTGCGCCGGTCACATAGCCCGCCGCCACTGTATGCACAAACTTGACCTGCGCCACCGGGTTGAACAGCACCGCACCGAAATCCACCATTTCCATGCGCATGGTTTCGTAGCTGAATTCTGCCCCCACCGGATTTTGCATCCAGCCATTGGCAATCAGTATCCACAGCGCGGACAGGTTGGTTCCCAACGCCATCAACCAAGTCACACTCAAATGCTGCACTTTGCTCAGACGATCCCAACCGAAGAAAAACAGACCGACGAAAGTCGATTCGAGGAAGAAAGCCATCAAGCCTTCAATGGCGAGCGGTGCACCGAACACGTCACCGACATAGTGGGAATAGTAGGNCCAGTTCGTCCCAAACTGGAACTCCATGGTCAAGCCGGTAGTGACGCCCAGCGCGAAGTTGATGCCAAACAGCTTGCCCCAGAATTTCACCATATCCTTGTAAATCTGTTTGCCAGTCATGACGTACACAGACTCCATAATGGCGAGCATGAACGTCATTCCCAGTGTCAGCGGGACAAACAGGAAATGGTAAAGGGCAGTTATGGCGAATTGTAGCCGCGACAGCTCGACGACTTCATCAGTTATCATGTTACCTCCTCAGCAATGAACCTGATGTATTGATGGAACGCTTTGCCGCAACCTGTTTTATGGCCTCCAACCCTTGGATTGCGACATAGTTGACTAAACTACTATGGATTGCACTGCAACAGCATTGATAACGGTCAATCTGCGCAAGAATTTTGCTGCATACCAGCCACTTAGCCTAAACCTGCTGCCACAGGGGTTCCGAAAACCGGCGTCGAATCCTATAATTGCTGGTTTCCCATACCGGATAAAGACACCTCCATGCGAGTTTCCCGATTCCCCCTCACCACCTTGCGTGAAACCCCTGCTGACGCCGAAATTGTCAGCCACAAACTGATGCTGCGGGCAGGCATGATCCGCCGCCTCGCTTCCGGCCTGTATACCTGGATGCCCTATGGCCTGCGCGTGCTGCACAAGGTCGAAGCCATCGTGCGCGAAGAAATGAACAACGCGGGCGCCATTGAGGTGCTGATGCCGTCGGTGCAACCGGCGGAACTGTGGCGGGAATCNAGCCGCTGGGAAAAATACGGCGCGGAACTGTTGCGCATCAAGGATCGGAATGCCCGTGAATTCTGTTACGGNCTGACCCACGAGGAAATCATCACCGACTACGCCCGCAAGGAACTGAGCAGCTACAAGCAGCTGCCGGTCAATTTCTATCAGATCCAGACCAAGTTCCGTGACGAAGTGCGCCCACGGTTTGGCGTGATGCGCGCGCGTGAATTCCTGATGAAGGACGCCTATTCCTTCCACCTGAGCCAGGAATCCTTGCAGGAAACCTACGACGCCATGTATGCCGCCTACTCGCGCATTTTTGAACGGCTCGGGCTGGATTTCCGGCCAGTGCAGGCTGACACCGGCTCCATCGGCGGCAATGCCTCGCACGAATTCCATGTGCTGGCGGAATCNGGGGAAGACGCCATCGCCTTCGCCAGCGGCAGCAGCTACGCCGCCAATGTCGAGCTGGCGGAAGCCGTTTCCCTGCTGGCCGAACGCGCCGCGCCAGCCGAAGCCATGCGCGAAGTCGACACCCCCAACGCCAAAACCATCGAGGAACTGGTCGGACAATTCGGCATGCCGATTGAAAAAACCGTCAAAACGCTGATCGTGGCGGCCTCCGATGCAACTGACGCCGACTTCGTGGCGTTGCTGGTGCGCGGCGACCATACCCTGAACGCCGTCAAGGCGGAAAAATTGCCGGAAGTCGCCTCCCCGCTGTGCTTCGCCCGCGAAGACGAAATCCGCGCACTGATCGGTGCTGGNCCCGGTTCGCTTGGCTCGGTCAACCTGCCGATTCCGTGCATTGCTGACCGCACTGTCGCCAATATGGCTGATTTCAGCGCTGGCGCGAACATCGACGGCAAACACTATTTCGGCATCAACTGGGAGCGCGACGCCGCCCTGCCCCAGGTCGCCGACCTGCGCAATGTGCTGGATGGCGACCCCAGCCCGGATGGTTGTGGCGTGCTCTCCATCGTGCGCGGCGTCGAAGTCGGCCACATTTTCCAGTTGGGGAAAAANTATTCCGAAGCCATGAACGCCACCGTGTTGGATGAAAGTGGACGCGCGCAGGTGATGACCATGGGCTGCTACGGCATCGGCGTTTCCCGGGTGGTCGCCGCCGCTATTGAGCAAAATAACGATGAATACGGCATCCGCTGGCCTGACGCCATTGCACCTTTCACCGTAGTGATCGCCCCACTGAATATGCAGAAATCACCGGAAGTCGCCGCCAAGGCCGAAGAATTGTACGCGCAACTGCAAGCCGCTGGCGTGGATGTGCTGCTGGATGACCGTGCCTTGCGTCCGGGCGTGATGTTCGCCGACCATGAGCTGCTGGGGATTCCGCACCGGGTCATCATTTCTGAACGCGGCCTACAGGCTGGCGAGATTGAATACAAAGCGCGCAGCGGCGGTGAGGCGGTGAAAGCACCGGCAGCTGACATCGTTGGCTTTATTCAAGGGAAACTGAAAGGCTAACGCGGTTAAACCCTGCAACGACTTTCATAAGGCGAAGAGCGTGCGCTGCTCTTCGCCTAGCGTCACTAAACGACCATCAGCTAAAGCTGAAGGGTTCAGCGCGGGTCGCAGAGGACTGAAAGTCCACCCGATACGCTCCCCGCGCTTTTAAGAGTCGCTCACGAAAATACCACTGCAACATCTTAACTTCCTTAAAAGAGCGACTTGAGCTAAAGCTGACCGGCTAAAGCCGGTGGTTTTAACCTTGAGCATGGATAATAAATTATAATTGACATTAATAATTGACATTAATAATTGACATTAATAATTGACATTAATAAAATTGAATGTAAACTATAGTTTCCTTATCTAACATTACAACTCACGAGGTTTCTAGATGAAAAACTACCTAAGTTGATTGCAATATCAACCATAACTTTTTTCTTGTTAGCATCCCCTTGTTCGCCGCTGCCGACAGTGACAGTGACAGTGACAGCAAAGATATTGCACAGATGACCCAAACGGCTGATCTTGTATTTCAAGGAAAAGTTACCTCCATTGATTACAAAACATCGGAGGCAGGCGACCCATTCACATTTGTAACCTACCAAGTCGATAAAGTCATTTCTGGCAGCTATACCGACCCAACCATTACCCTCCGATTTAATGGCGGCTTTATGGATGCTACGCACACTCTCTACAGCATGTCTTCAGAACAACCTACATTTGATGTGGGCGACGAAGATATGCTTTTGTGAAAGGCAATGGCGATAGTGGTTGTCCACTGGTTGGCTGTACCAACGGACGGATTCGTGTTATCCAAGGTATATACCAAGACGATAGCGGACATGAGTTGCTTGAGACTAGCAACCAGACCACCGACACATTGGAGACAGGAGATCGTATTCCTTCCCAGACGGTAGATACCCATAAAGCCGGGAATATGACTTTTCTTTAAAATATTCCGAAAGACCTGCCGGAGCAAATGTCAAAAAATATGGGCAACGCATTACTTCTGAAAGTCTGAATGGACTGGTTGCCAAGCATCGTCCCAAAATCCCAAAAAGTAGTCAGTGCTAACAAAGGTCAAAAAATTCTTAGTCGGAACACGTTGCAAACAATGGGCGTAATAGTACCTACCGCCAATCAGCCTGATGCCCAAGCAGCCCAGCAGAGTTTTGAAGCCATATCTCCTACTGAGCAAGCCATCCTGAATGAACAGAAGGCTCAGGAAGAAATTAATCAAATGGCAATTCCTCAACTTGAAGTTGATGGGACTACCGGCAATTAAGTCAAATAATTTAGCAAATATACTCAAGGATTTATCGTCATGATTAACAACTACCTACGTCTGCTTGCGGCAATGGTTCTTTCTACATTTGTGCTGCCTCAGCAGGCATTTGCCTTTACAGTGAGTACCTGTACTTATGATGGTTCAACCAATATTCCCGCCATGGAAACAAACAGAAATCCTGATGTTTACTTTGGTGCAACAATTCCTTCAGGTTCTTCTCAATTTACTGCACTAACACAAGCATTGTCAGCAGTAAACAGAGTACCCGCAAATATCTCTTTCCGCGGTGTCATTTTCGGCACGGGAGCATCAGACGCAGTAGCGCCTGCATTTGATGCTGGCATTTCCCGTTTTTGGAGTATGGAATACTATATTTACAGAAAGCCAGATGGCACTGTTGACACATCCCGTCGCATTCCCTCCATGACTGGCAACTTCCTGAATGAATTCTATTTCTCGAATGATCCCACAATGGATAACGCCCACACCACTACAAGCTATGTCAATTGTGTATTAGTTGACAAGGATGTAATATTTAACACAACACCCTACTCGGTGGATGCCAATGGCAACCGTATGCCAATGTCTTGGACATATTCAGACTCAGCGAGTAGCTCCCTTGCCTATGAAGGGGCATCCCGCCCATTCAAACCAACGGCCATTCATGAAACGCTCCATTACCTCGGACTTGGTCATGAGCAGGATATTTACAATATCATGGGAACTGATTTCACACACGTAGGTATAAATGGATCAACCACCATCCCCTACGTTGGAGAAGATGCAGCTAGCGGCTTAGTTTCCATCTATGGCACGACTCCATACACTGCCAAGCAAGATTTGGGTATTTCACATTGGTATCGTTGGAATCAAACATCTGGAGCACCCAGTGGAGAGGAGAATTACAGCAGGCATACTCGCACCCGCATCTATGATACATCCAATAATCTCATTACTGATTGCGTAAAAACCGATAACTCGGCCTGCAAGTTTAATGAATACGAAAAGGATCAATTTTTCAAGGTTAGCAAAGGTCAAACTATCCGTCCTCAGTTTATAATTGAAAACAATGGCCTATGGAATGTCCAAGCTCCTGTCTATTACTATCTATCTACAGATAATGTCATCACGACAGCAGACACCCTCTTGAAAACCGTGAATAGAACTATTTCTCGGGACGCTCCTGACTTGGTTTATGAAAGCGTGACATTGCCATCCACTCTGGTTTCTGGCCAGAAATATTACATTGGTGCAATTGTTGACCCTAACAATAGTTTTACTGAATTGTTAGAAACCAACAACAGTGCCTACATTGGTATTCATGTCAAGTAATGCTCCCTCTATGAGACTGCCCCATCCGGCAGGGGCAGTCTCATAACAAGCAGCCACGATTTCCACATCAGCTGCTAAAATTCGGTTAATATGTTTTTATTAAAGATGTAACCCATGAAGACCATTCAATATATTCTATTTATCTGCTCCATCAGCTTTTTAAGCGCTTGCAGTGACGGTTCAAAATCTACGGTTCAGCAGTCGTCTACAGAGGATCCTGATACTATGGAGCCAACCTCCTACACACCCTATGAACAGCCGCCCTCCACGACGCCAACAACAACTTCCACGCCTGATACTATGGAGCCAACCTCCTACACACCCTATGAACAGCCGCCCTCCACGACGCCAACAACAACTTCCACGCCTGATACTATGGAGCCAACCTCCTACACACCCTATGAACAGCCGCCCTCCACGACGCCAACAACAACTTCCACGCCTGATACTATGGAGCCAACCTCCTACACACCCTATGAACAGCCGCCCTCCACGATACAAACAATAGTTGATCCCTCTCTTCCTCCCCAGGTTTATGGCAAGGCATTTATTAGCAGTGACGGCAATAAAATCTTTGTAATTCAAGAAGGTTACAATGGATACGAACTGGAGAAATCCGTTAAATATCAATACTCAAAAACCATTCACTTGGAATGTGAATAATGGAGATTTGATTATTAATTATCAATCAGGTCAAAAATCATTTGCTATCAGTCCAGATATGATGTCATTGCAGAATGACCAAACCTATGCCGCCTATACTAGCATCTCTCCCGAATCACTGGCGTCAATGAGATTGCCCGAAGATCTTCCTTCTGGAGACTGCCCCACCCCCGCTTTCTTGAATTCGTGGGTAACACAGTGAAACTTGAAGATACGTGCGAAGGAGAATTCTACATCCTGTCAGTAGAAAGCACTCCTGGTGTCAACAATTTGCTGCACGCTTATGGTAAAACGTCCAAAGAAGAAAACATTTCAATATATATCGTTGCCCTCCCCTTTAGCGAAGGAAGGATGCACATCAGGATTTTCTAACCAAAATCCCAGCGATATTAAGACTACCCCTCAGTAAGCTATGGGCGTCTTGTATACCGTTGGCAATTGAAAATTCGGTTTTTCATATTTTAGCCACCCTGAAGTTGTCAGCGAGCAAGGTGGTCAATGCGTCATGATGCCGCCCAATGGTGTTGAAGAAATCCAGTGCAGCGTGTTTGAATTCTGCGAAGGTTTCATAGTAGATGCCGTAAATGACTTTCCGCTTGAAGAATCCCCACAGGCGTTCAATCAGGTTGAGGTTGGGCGAGTAAGGCGGCAAGAAATGTATGCGGATACGGCATCCCGGTTTGTCCAGATATGCCTGCACCAGCCGTGAGCGGTAATAGCGTGCATTGTCGGCAACCACATGGATGATCCCGCAGGGCTGGTTGGCCTCCAGAGCCTCCAGCAGGCGGATGGCGGCTTCGGCGTTGACCGTTTCCTCCGCCAGCACCAACGGGCGCAAGTGCTTGAATGACAATGCCCCATTCAGGTTCAGGCGCTGCCGCCCGGTGTTCGAGGGCAGGCAGTAATCCTAGCCTTTGAGTATCCAGCCATAACCCGCCTGGGTGGTGTGTTGGGGGTGGGTGGCGTCCATGAAATACACATCGTCCTCTGCCCCCAATCCGGCCTTGAGTTCTTGCCAATGCGTGATGAACCGTCCCTGCGCGGCGGCATCCGCCTTGCCCGGCACGACCTTGGGTTTCTTGTGGGAAAAGCCCAGCCGCCCCAACANGGCCGACACGCTGCGGGCGGCATAACCCACCTTGAAGCGTTGCTGGATATGGGTTTTCACCGCTTGGCAAGTCCCATACAAGGTTTCCGTCAGGTGCTGTTTCAGTTCCCGCAGTTCCTCCGCGCCCAGGCAGGCTGCACTGCCACCGACGCTCCAGTGCAGCAATTTGGCCTGACCGCCGGTTTCATAAAGGTGGAACCAGTTACGCACAGTGTCTTCATCCACCAGCAGCGCTTCCGCCACCTTGGCGGCACTCCAGCCGCTGCCCAGCAGATAAACCGCCTTGAGACGGTCGGCCTTGCGCTTGTCCTTCATTTTCCGGTGGGCTTGGCGGAGGGTTTCCAATTCAGGCGTGGTGAGCAGGTAATCCAGCATCAGTGTTCTTCCAGGGGCTAGGCGTTTAATTTTACCGAATTTTCAATTGCCGACGGTATATGTGACGCCCAGTTTTTACCACCCCACTACCGCTTAACCATTCAATTTCTTGCAAAACCAGACATCCCTATTGCACTATGTCGGTTGTAAGTGCTTGTACAAAAGATATTCGGAATCCTCCTCCACCATAAACCGTACTGAATCCGATCTGAGCATTAGTACGGATTGATGCGCCATTCCAATGCGCATACAATGGGCGCATACGACATATCGAGGACTTGCCATGCAAACCCTGATCTATGACACAAACGCTCCCAAGCGCGCATTGAACCTCAGCATCAACAGCAACTTGCAGGAAGAAGCCCGCAAGTACAAAGTGAACCTTTCCAAACTGCTGGAACAAGCCTTGATTGAAACCCTTATCCAGAAAAAGCGCACCGAATGGCTGGAGCAAAACCGGGCGGCATTGGAAGCGTACAATCAGCGCGTAGAGGAACGGGGCGTCTTCAGCGACGGCCTGAGAAACTTCTGATGGCGCAGTTTGATGTTTACCGCAACACTAACCCCGCAACCAAAAGCAGTATTCCGTATTTGCTGGACGTCCAGACTGATCTCCTCGACATGCTGAAAACCCGCGTAGTCGTACCGTTGGAAGAATGTAGCCAGTTAGCCGTCGCCCAACGGCTGACCCCAAGCTTTCAAATCGAAAGCGTCAAGGTGATGATGTCGACACCTGAACTTGCGGGCATTCATACCCGCTCATTAGGCGAATACGTTTGCTCCGTTGCCGAGCACCGACAGGACATCATGGCGGCACTGGATATGCTGTTTTCCGGCATTTGATCGCGACGGCTGCAAGATTCCCCAAGATTGCAGCAAGTTCCCCCACCACATAAAATACAGCGTTTTCGCCCCCAGGATTCCACACGATGACCACTGCATCCAATCTGCCAGTAACCCGCGCCCTACTGAGCGTTTCCGACAAATCCGGCGTCCTTGAGTTCGCCCGTTTCCTGCAAGCACAAGGCGTGCATATCCTCTCCACCGGAGGCACGGCGAAACTGCTGGCGGACAACGGCGTGGCTGTCACCGAAGTTTCCGACCATACCGGCTTCCCGGAAATGATGGACGGGCGCGTCAAAACCTTGCATCCGAAAATCCACGGCGGCATTCTCGGGCGGCGCGGCACGGATGACGCCGTCATGGCGGAACACGGCATTGGCCGCATCGACCTGATCGTGGTCAACCTGTATCCATTCGAAGCCACCGTGTCCAAACCCGACTGCACCTTTGAAGACGCTGTGGAAAACATCGACATCGGCGGCTCTGCAATGGTGCGCGCCAGCGCCAANAACCATGCCCATGTGACGGTGGTGGTCGAACCGGCTGATTACGCCCGCATCCAGTCCGAGATGGAAGCCAACGGCAACTGCATCAGCCCCGCNGCTCGCTTCGACCTCGCCATCAAGGCGTTTGAGCACACTGCCCGTTACGATGGGATGATCGCCAATTACTTTGGCGCACGGGTGGAAAGCGGCAGCCATGAGCAGCCTGCTGATTTCCCGCGCACCTTCAACCTGCAAGTGAAGAAAAAGCAGGATTGCCGTTACGGCGAAAACAGCCATCAGGGCGGTGCCTTTTATGTGGAAAGCAACGCCCCGGCTGGCACCATTGCCACCGCCCGCCAGATTCAAGGCAAGGAATTGTCCTACAACAATATCGCCGATACTGATGCGGCGTTGGAATGTGTGCGCCAGTTTGACCTGCCCGCCTGCGTCATTGTCAAACACGCCAATCCGTGCGGTGTGGCGGTCGCTGCCGACATCCTGACAGCTTACGACCGCGCCTATTCCACCGACCCGGAATCAGCCTTCGGCGGTATCATCGCTTTCAACTGCGAACTGGACGGCGCAACCGCCCGCGCCATTGTTGAACGTCAGTTTGTGGAAGTCATCATCGCCCCGAGCATTTCCAGCGACGCCGCCAGCGTTGTCAGCGCCAAGAAAAACGTGCGCCTGTTGGAATGCGGAAAACTCTCCGGTCATATCGGGCAGATGGATTTCAAACGGGTGACCGGCGGCCTGCTGCTGCAACACAACGATGCACAGCTATATGATGAGCTGAAAGTCGTCACCGAACGCGAGCCTACCATTGAAGAATACGGCGACCTGTTGTTTGCCTGGAAAGTCGCCAAATTTGTCAAATCCAACGCCATCGTCTACGTGAAAGACAATATGACCATTGGCGTGGGCGCTGGCCAGATGAGCCGGGTGAATTCGGCACGCATCGCCGCCATCAAAGCGGAACACGCCGGTTTGCAGGTGCCCGGCTCCGTCATGGCGTCCGACGCCTTCTTCCCGTTCCGCGACGGCATCGACAATGCGGCGGCGGCAGGCGTCAGGGCGGTCATCCAGCCGGG
This sequence comes from Candidatus Thiothrix singaporensis, assembly GCA_013693955.1. Classification (GTDB taxonomy): domain Bacteria; phylum Pseudomonadota; class Gammaproteobacteria; order Thiotrichales; family Thiotrichaceae; genus Thiothrix; species Thiothrix singaporensis. The sequence goes on from CP059265.1 coordinate 1,664,302, forward strand.
CGGCTCCATGCGCGACGAAGAAACAATCACCGCTGCCAATGAACACGGCATGGCGATGATTTTTACTGGCATGCGCCACTTCCGCCACTGAGCCAAAACTAAAAAGGGCTTGATAACTCAAGCCCTTTTTCCGCACACCGGTTTTTCAGGAATTTAGAAATGAACCTGGAAAAGCTGACGGATATTATCTTTCAGCCGGTTGCTTGCCTGCTCCCCTTNTTGGGTTGCCGGAAAAATTTCCCGCGGCGTATAACCGAAGGTTTCGTTGAACATGGAAAAATCGATTCTGAAACTTTCGCCTTCCACGTAGTAGGAAAGCAACTCCACTAACGGCATTTCGCGGTCGTTGAACGGCTTGACTGTTTTGATGAAACCTTGCCGACTCAATTCCGTCACCGCTTTGACTGCACGTTTGCGGTTGTGCTCATCGACTACATACCAGGTAATTGAACCACTTTCAGGGGTTTCCTGCTCATGGTCAATGGCATTCAGGGTAAATGTTTTAATCATGGTTGTATTCCTGCGGCCACCAACAGCAATAATCTATCATAGAATAGTTTTATATTACATATATGGGATTAACTATTGCTGAACAAATATTAGCAACTGCTTACAGATTGGTTGCAAGAGCAACCCAGTTGCCATTCACCAATCCTTCTATCGGTTGAAAACGGGTCTTGTAGCGCATCTTGGATGACTCGGCAATCCAATAGCCGGGGTAGACATAAGGCAGCCCGCGTCTGCGCGCTTGCTCGATTTGCCAGAGGATCGCGTAGGTTCCCAGCCCGCGCTTTTCGCCTGCCTCCGGCGCAANAAACGTGTAGACGGATGACAGGCAGTTTTTCAACTCATCCACCGCCGCCACCGCCAACAAACTGTCGCCTTCATAGAATTCCACCAGCACAGTGGTGCACCAATGTGTCAGCAGGAAACTGGCGAAGGTGGCGGTGCTGTCCATATCCATACCACCGCCAAAATGACGGCGGCTGATATATTGCCGGTACAGTTCGTCATACTCAGGCTTGAAACCATTGCGATTGACGACTACGCGCAAATCACTGTTGCGTTTCAGGTTACGCCGTTGGGAGCGGTCTGGAACAAATTCATTCACCGGAATACGGCTGGAGACACAGGAGCTGCATCCCTTGCAGTGTGGCCGGTAGACATCCGCACCGCTGCGGCGAAAACCGCTTTCCAGCAAACGCGCATACAGTTCGGCGGTCATGCGGTAACAGGGGTCAACCAGCAAATTCATGGCCTGCCGCCCAGGCAAATAAGGGCAAGGATGAATGGCGGTAATATACAGGTTCAAACTGGCTTCGGCCGACATCCTGTTCATGTCAGCAACTCCCGCTGGAACAAGCCGCCTTGCGCAACCCTGCAATATCCTCAATCTGGATACTGCCGCGTTGTTCATTGATGAAGCCCTGACGTTTCCAGTCCGATAGGAAACGGCTGACGGTTTCGATGGTAAGGCCTAGCAATTCGCCAATCTCCCCGCGTGACAGGGGCAAGGGTGACCAGCCACCATTGCTGTTCTCACACCAGCGGATCAGGAAGGAGGCCAAACGTTCGGCGGCCTTTTTCGCCCCCAATTCCAGCATCATGTCTTCAGCTTCACGCAAATGCTGGATCCAGCGGCGCATCATGGTGTTTTCAATTTCGGGGTTCTGCTTTTTCAGCTCCATCAGTTCACCGAGAGGCAGGCGGCAAACCTCAATGTCACTCAGGGGGATGGCGGTGTGGTTATAGGATTCGCCAGCAAACCCATCGAAACCGAACAGGTCACCGGTACGCAACACACGCACGATCTGGGTGCGTCCGTTTGGCAGAGTTTTAATCAATTTGACCAGCCCCTTGCGCAGGGTGAAAGCCGTGGCGGAAACATCGCCTTGGTGGTAAACGGTTTCATCAACCGCATAGGTGACGACAGAAGGCTGGAACCCTTGTATCTCTGCCAACCTGTTAACCGGCAATTGGGCAAAAATGCTCAAATGCCTGATTTGACAGGTCTGGCAGTGTCCCCTGCCTTTGATGTTTGACATACCCTCTCCTTCGCTTGCTTCCACCAGCAGACGCCTGCCTTCGAAATATTTACAGTGTTCAGTCGTGCAGAACCAAGCCTAAGTCTAAGGAGAGGGTATGGCAAGTAGCCCGTGTCAAGGCGCGAGATTTTTCACGACAACAAACGCGCCACGCAGGTCGCCTTCCTTAAATCCGGTCGCTTTGTCATCAGGATACAACTCGTTCAATTTGGCCGTAACCGCCGGACTGATGTCAGTCCCATGGCACTTCAAGCAAAGCGCCCCCGTGGGAATAGCTTTCATAAAACGGAATTCGTTGTCCACTACATCGGAATAAACCAGTGCCGCCGGATCTTCACCTGCCGCCTTGCGGGTCTCGAAGTCATTCAGCACCTGGGTTTCCCATTCGTTGGGCGCACCCGTTGCCGAGTTGCGGCTTTTCAGGCTGACGCGGCTGACCTGCATGCCTTNTTCGGCAGAAACGGTTTTGGCGATTTCGGGAGCCCGGGTATGGCAGATATTCAATGCCTCAACCGGACCACCCGCCATCATCGCCGTTTCCAATTCGCCCTTGAGTGTGCCGCCAAAAACATGTACAGCCGCTTTGGCTGCTTCGGTTAGCGCGGCTTTGTCCGTTGGGGCTGCTGGGGTAGTTTGCGCCACGGTGGCAACAGCCTTTTGGCCTGTTTGTGGAGCTTCAGCCTGCTTGTCTTCGCCACCACAGGCGGCCAGCAAGGCTGCGAGACTAATCATCACGATATGCTTTTTCATTATCAATCCTTCTTACTTTTCTAAAGTTAGCCCAGAAAACTGTCAGAAGATGATGGGCCTGCATTGGAATATGTCAAAAAAATCAGCCCATTGCCCCTGCCTGAAGGCTTGTGCCATCCCCGCCCGGATGGGTATTGGTGAAACCTGCTGCACATGGCTGGAAAGAACATTCATCTAGCGTTCATCAGGACGAAACAAAACAGGCATAGCATCTGTTGTGCTGCAGCAATAAACCAATCGCTTTTCAGGTGTTCCAATACCTGAAGGCTATTGGCTTGGTTCACCCAGCTTAATAAAGAGGTCATACCTAATGACGCAGGAATTCATTGAAAACCGCGTTTTTGACGAGATCCAGCCAGACCAAACCGCAGAGTTGCAGCGCACCCTTACACGGGATGACATTGCCCTGTTCAGCAAGGTTTCCGGCGATCTAAACCCCACCCACGTTGACGAAGAATACGCCATCCGCAGTGGTGCCAAAGGCATCGTCGGCCATAGCCTGTGGGCGACAGGGCTGGTTTCCAGCCTGCTGGCCAATGTCCTGCCGCCTGGCACCCTTTACCGTGGGCAGGAATCCCGTTTCCACCGCCCCGTGCATCTGGGCGATGTGCTGAAAGCACGTGTCAAAGTGCGCGAAAAACGGGATGGTGGTGTCGTCCTGTTTGAGTGCGAAGTCACCAATCAGTACCGGGAACTGGTCATGGACGGCATGGCGGAGGTTGTCGCCCCGACCGAGCGCATCCGTGTACAACGTACCGAAATGCCGGAAATTTCTGTCCTGCATCATGACAGCTTCAAGGCGCTGTTTGACTCGGTCGCACCACTGGAGCCGGTGCCAACGGCGGTTGTTCACCCCTGTGATCTGGTATCCCTCAAAGGTGCGATGGACGCGGCGCGGGATCAATTCATCCAGCCGATCCTGGTCAGNCCGGAACATAAAATCCGTGCAGTAGCGGAAGCCGAAAACATCGACCTGAGCGGTGCCAGCTTTGTCAACGCCGAGCACAGCCATGCCGCTGCCAGCAAAGCGGTGGAGCTGGTGCGCGAAGGCAAAGCCGAAATCCTGATGAAAGGCAGCCTGCATACCGATGAAGTGTTGGGCGCTGTCGTCAATAAAACAACCGGCATCCGCACCGAACGGCGCATCAGCCATGTGTTCGTGATGGACGTCCCCACCTACCCCAAACTGCTGCTGATTTCGGATGTCGCCGTCAATATCGCGCCTGATCTGGAAGCCAAACGCGACATCTGCCAGAACGCCATCGATCTGGCGCGCACAGTCGGGGTGGAGCGCCCTAAAGTCGCCATCCTTTCTGCGGTGGAAACCATCCGCCCCAAAATCCAGTCCACCCTCGACGCCGCCGCCCTGTGCAAAATGGCTGACCGTGGCCAGATCACCGGCGGGATTCTGGACTANCCGCTGGCCATGGATAACGCCATCAGCCTGGAAGCCGCCAAAATCAANAAGATCGATTCCGTGGTGGCAGGCAATGCTGATGTGCTGATCGCCCCCGACCTGGAAGCAGGCAATATCCTTGCCAAGCAACTGATCTTCCTGGCCAATGCCGAAGCGGCCGGGATCGTGCTGGGCGCCAGGGTGCCGATCATCCTGACCTCACGCGCTGACAGCGTGCGCACCCGTCATGCTTCAGCAGCCATCGCCGTCTTGCACGCCCACGCCATTCGCCAAGGCCTGCATGCGGGGTAACTGTGATGAACAAACTGATTCTCACCCTGAATGCCGGTTCGTCCAGCATCAAATTCGCTGTCTATGAAACCCTGGAAGGCGAACTGGAGCTGATGGCCAAAGGCCANGTCGAAGGCATCGGCACACGGCCGCATTTCATCGCCAAGTCCCCCGACGGCAAGGTTTTATCCGAAAGTTACTGGGAAGCGGTCGCCCACGGTCAGGGTCACGCGCGCGCTTTCGACCAAATCTGGAGCTGGTTGGAAGACGCCGCCAGTGGCCGGGAGATCCTCGCGGTCGGCCACCGGGTCGCGCATGGCGGCGAAACCTACGCACAGCCGGTGCTGATCGACACCGGCGTGATGGGCGAGCTGACCCGACTCATCCCGCTGGTGCCACTGCATCAGCCCAACAATCTGGCGGCCATCCGTGCGGTGGCCATACAGCACCCAGGCCTGCCGCAGGTAGCCTGCTTCGATACTGCCTTCCACCAAGGGCGCGAAGCCGTGACCGAATGCTTCGCCCTGCCTTACCCGTTGTTTGAGCGGGGCGTGCGCCGCTACGGTTTTCACGGGCTGTCTTATGAATACATTATCGAACGGCTGCGGGAAATCGCCCCAGCCACTGCCAAAGGGCGCGTCGTCGTGGCGCATCTGGGCAGCGGTTGCAGCATGACCGCCATTCGCAACGGTAAAAGCATCGACACCACCATGAGCTTTTCCGCGCTGGATGGCGTGCCGATGGGCACCCGTTGCGGTGTGCTGGACCCCGGAGTGCTGCTGTTCCTGATGCGGGAAGACAAGATGGGTCTGGAGGAACTGGAGGCTCTGCTCTACAAACAATCCGGCCTGCTGGGGTTGTCCGGCGTCAGCAACGACCTGCGCGCCTTGCATACCAGTGAAGACCCACGCGCCGCCGCCGCCATCGATTACTTCGTATACCGCGTCAGCCAGATTCTGGGTTCACTGACCGCCTCGCTGGGCGGTCTGGATGCACTGGTGTTCACGGCCGGTGTCGGTGAAAACGATGCCGAAGTCCGCCGCCGCGTCTGTCTGGATGCAGGCTGGCTGGGTGTCAGCCTGGATGAAGCCGCCAACCAAACAGGCCGCCCGCGCATTTCCCATGACGGCGCCGACCCTTCCGTCTGGGTCATTCCCACCGATGAAGAAAAGATGATTGCCAGGCATACCCTGCGCGTTCTGGCGACCCAAACCGGCCACCCAAACCAGCAGACTGCCTGACTCCAAGGAGAAAAATCATGTGGAATATGTTCAAGGATGCCGAACCCCAGCAGTCCGCTGCGGAAGGCAAAGCCTCATTCAATGCCTATCAGAATTACGCCAAGGATTTGGAAACCATTTTCAAGGCGCATACAAGCCGCGCCCAGGAAACCCTCCAACAGAACTGGCAGCATAACCTGACAGCCTGGAACAAGCTGGCGACCGCCATGCTGAATCCTGCGCTGGCNCAGCAGTGGAGCGATTATTCGGTCGATGCTTCCCAACGCGCCGTACTGTTTGCGGACGCCTTGCGCCAGCGGGGCAACGCCTTTGTCGAGCACGAGGAAGGCTCCAACAAAACTGTCCTGAGCTGGGATTATGAAATGGTGGTTGACGGCAGCCAGTTGCAACGCCCGGTCAATTATTCGCTGGTGCGCATTGTGCCGCCCGAAGGCGTCAACGTGCGGCAGAACGGCCGACCTTACATCATCATCGACCCACGCGCCGGGCACGGTTCCGGCATCGGCGGCTTCAAGCATGAAAGCGAGGTCGGAGCCGCCATCCACCAGGGTCATCCCACCTATTTCGTGACCTTCACCCGCTTGCCTGCGGAAGGCCAAACCCTGGCTGACGTTTGTGCGGCGGAGGCGTATTTCGTGCGCGAAGTGCGCCGCCAGCACCCGGACTCGCCCAAACCCATCATTATCGGCAACTGCCAGGGCGGCTGGGCAGCCATGCTGCTGGCCGCCACCAACCCCGACATCACTGGTAGNGTGGTCGCCAATGGCGCGCCGCTGTCCTACTGNGCCGGGCAGAAAGGCAACAACCCGATGCGTTATCTTGGCGGNCTGGTCGGTGGAGCCACTTCAGTACACTTGCTCAGTGACCTGGGTAATGGCTTGTTCGACGGTTCCAATCTGGTGTTCAACTTCGAACGCTTAAGCCCAAGCAACACTTGGTGGCGCAAATACTACGACCTGTGGGACAAGGTCGACAGCGAAGCGCCGCGTTTCGTCGGTTTCGAGCGTTGGTGGGGCAGCTTCTACTACATGAGCAAGGATGAAATCACCTGGATCGTGGAAAACCTGTTCGTCGGCAACCGGCTGGCGCGCGGCAAAGCCAGCCTGGATGAACGCACCCATGTGGATTTGCGCAACATCAATTCGCCGATCATTATCTTTGCCTCCCACGGCGACAATATCACCCCGCCGCAACAGGCGCTGGGCTGGATTCAGGACACCTACAAGGATGCCGAGGAAATCAAGACCCGTGGCCAACGGATTCTCTACACCCTGCATGAGAACGTGGGGCATTTGGGAATTTTCGTGTCCTCTTCCATCGCCAAAAAGCAGCACAATGAAATCGTCTCCACCCTGAAAGCCATTGAAGCGCTGGCACCGGGGCTTTATGAAATGGTGATCACGGATCAGGTCGGTGAAGGGGTGAGCAAGCAGTTTACCGTCGCCTTNCCAGAACGCACCATTCCAGAAGTGATGGCCGAATGCGGCGGTGATGATTCCGATCGTCCGTTCGCCACCGTCGCCCGTTTCTCTGAACTCGGTACGGAAATGTACGATCTGGCGGTGAAACCCGTAGTCAACAGCATCAGTAATCAACACAGCGCCCAAGCCCTGGCGCAAATGAGCCCAATGCGCGTGCAACGTCTGGCGCAGAGCGACCGTAATCCACTGATGCAATCCCTGCCTGCCATGGCGGAAAAGGTAAAGGCGGAACGTCGCCCCGCCGATGACGGCAACCCGTTCCGGCGCATGGAGCAACTGGGTGCCGATGTGGTGACCCAGTGGTGGGATGGCATGCGCGACATGCAGAACTACGCGATCGAAATGAATTTCCACCTGCTCTGGGGCGCACCGCCGGTGGAGGCGCTGGGTGAACGGATGTCCCGCCGCGTCAGCGATGCGCCGCAAGAGGATTTGCGGGCGCTTACCCAAGTGCAGGATGCGCTNGACCGCATCGGGGAAGGTGGTTTTGCCGCCGGTGTGATCCGCATGCTGATCTTCCTGGCGCATTCCCGCAAGGAAGTCCGCCGTTCGCGTCTGGAACGTTCCAACCAAATGCTGGAGGCGATCGAGCCCTTCGCCAGTATGAAACCCAAACAACGCACCCGCCTGATTTACCGCGAATCCCTGATTGTCGGTTTTGAGCCGGAAGAAGCCATGCAAGCGCTGCCGAAACTGATCCAGACAGCGGATGAGCGCCAGCGGGCGCTGGCCATCTGTTGGGATATTGCCGGNCCTGAAGAAGAAATGAGCCAAGAAACACATGATATGATGAACAAACTGACCGCCCTGCTGGGAAGCGGCGAGGCAAAACCGAAGGAGAAAAAGGAGCAACGCAAAGTTGTCGAACAGTATTAATCACGAGCCGATGCCGCCTGCTCTGGTTAAGTGGCTGGATGCGCTTAACCAGGGCAAAAAGTACGGACGCATTACCACCGCACGCCAACCAATGTCCGCGAGGGGTTGGATGTTTTGACCCGGCAGCATGTCACGGCGGTGCCAGAGATGCCGCTGGTGCTGGACGATCTGGTTCCGGGTGCGGCGTATCTGGTTCCGGTGCGCATCTATCACCCGCAGCCGACAGAAGCCCTGCCGGTTGCGGTGTTTGTGCACGGTGGTGGCCATGTTGCAGGCAGCGCCAGCCTGTATGACCCGATCGCCCGCAAACTGGCNCTGGCGATGCGGCATGTGTTGGTTTCAGTTGACTACCGGCTGGCACCGGAATGCCCCTACCCGGCTGCACTGCTGGATGTGATGGCAACCGTCAAAGGTGTGTATCCTTTGCTGGATACGCATGGGCTACGCCACCTGCCGCGCCTGACTCTGGCAGGGGACAGCGGCGGCGGCGCTTTGAGCGCCACTGTTGCACACCTCTGCCAATTTGAGCCTAGCGTCAGCATTGAACGTCAGTTGCTGATTTATCCCAGCCTGGACTACACCCTTTCGTCACCATCAATAACCAGCAATGGGGATGGGTATCTGCTGGAACGGGAGCGCATCCTGTGGCTGTTTGACTGCTATCTGCAACAAGCCGAAAACCGCTACGCCATTTCCCCTCTGTTCATGCCCATTACGCCGCAGTACCCCAAAACGCTAATTGTCACCGCAGGCTATTGCCCGCTGCATGATGAGGGTATTGCTTACGCAGAGCGGCTNGACTGCCGGGGGATTGTCTGTGAACATCAAGACTTTGCAGGCATGATCCATACCTTTTTGAACCTTGAGGATTTGGTTCCGCAGGAATGCGCACGGCTTTACCAGCAAGTGCGTGATTTTTGCAGTCAAGCAGCCTGACCTGTCAAGGCGGACAGCCCTGTGCCGCCGCCTTGTTTTCTGTGCGTCCTATGAAAATCGATCAGCAATAAACGCTTACTTTACCGTCACTTTGAAGGCAAACTTGCCCTTCCATGGGTCGGCTTTTTGCATTCCATCACCTGAATCTTGTAGTCGCCTGCCATTGTGGGGGTGACGGTCGCTTTGCCATGGCAGGAGGCGTCCAGATCATTGGCATCCCCGCCCTGAGGATCAGTGACGTAGATGGAAATCTGCCCATTGCTGTATTTATTGAGCTGCTCCACGGTCATGGTTTGGCCTTTGCCCACTTCGATCAGGTAGGTCTGTTCGCCATCAAAATCCGCCAGCTTGCCGGTCACCACCGCAGTGGACGCCCCCTTGTCGAACTTGATGCGGGAAGGTTGGCCTGCGTCCTTTTGGGCTGCATCTTTTGACCTGTATCTTGTTGGCCGCATCTTTTGGTCTACATCTTTCTGGCTTTCATCCTTGCCCTCTTTTTATCCGCTTTGTCCGTGGCGCAGATTTTACCGCTTGCCAACCCAACAAGCGCCATCCTGTTTGAAGTCCTCACCCAATGGCGCTTGAGCGTGGGAACTTTTCGGGCTTTCGTTCCAGGAAGCGCTCGCCACCCCCTTCTCCAGCATATTTAGGTAGACAAAATACTTGTCGCCAAACAGGCGGAAAGAACCATCCTGGTCAGCATCGTACATACAGGTTCCCTTGAGATAAGTCTTACCTTTGACTTGCAGCAGGCAATCAACCTCGCGGCCTTCTGCATCCTTGCGCCAATCTTGCGCATAGGCGTTTGTCGCCTGCCCCGGCAACGTTGCCGCCAGCATTATCGCCGCCATCAAAGTTTTCAGTGTTTTCATCAATATCGACTCCCTTTGTTCTTGGTTAATAGATCTTAATTAGTAGACTGTTGAGTCGCTGCCGCGTTCACTGCCCGTAAGCCGCTGGTTAATCACCGGCAACCAGCACAGTCATTTGCCAGCGCCCATCGACTTTGGCAANAAACGCGCGGTAGTCAACCGGACTACGCGTATAGTTGCGGGAAACATAACCTTTCTTGCCATTGGGCAGTTTGATGGCCACCCATTGCGCATCGCCATTGCCCGNGCCAGCCAGCGGAACCACTTCATAGCTGAGGGTTTGCAAGACCTCGCTCGTCTGCTTGGGGGCTTTGCGCACATTGACCTTGTCGCCAATGATGGCCACATTTTCAAACCCATCCAGGTTAGGCCAATGGGAAGAAATGTAAGGTGCCTGGAAACTGTGGTCTTTCTGGAAACCACCCCNCAACGCCAGCACTGTCCCAAGCGTTTCCCACACAGGGCTGTTGGGCTGGTCAATTTTCCAGAGCTTTTTAAAATTGTCGATGCCATTGTCATCGCCAAAGGTGTTCTGGATGTTTTTGTTGACGGCCGCCAATAATGCAGCTTTGTCACGCTTGGCGATGGCGGTTTGCAGCTGGGCGCGGAAGGTGAAAANATCTGGCTGCTTGGTGGCTTCATCCACCGGCATAAGCGGCGCAGCCTCAGTCATGGCAGAAAAAGTCAGTGCCACGCCCAAACAGCTTGCAACCAATAACGTGCGGATCAGCATACTAAACCCCTGATCTGGCTCATTTCACAAAAGAACAGCTTATCGCACCAGTGCAGTGCATTGAACATCTTGAGAACGTTTGCTTGGCACAGACATACCCTTTCCCATAGCCCCAGAAAAATTATTTTAAAAATAATAAATTAACAAGTAGGAGGCATACGCCATCCCTGTCCATAGCCACGTTGGATAGGCTACAATTTTCGTCGATCTTTGGCAATGAAAATTCAACGGCTGCACATGCCATTTCTCATGGACAAAACCAACGGACAAGAAAAACCCCGGCACGCGGGGCTTTTCCATTCACAGGAAGAAGGGTTGACTAATTACATAGCCACTACTGGAATATCACCGACTTTCGCCGCCGCGTTCTGGTAGTTTTCCATCTTGTCAAAGTTCAGGTAACGGTACACATCGCTGGCCATGCTGTCGATTTTGTTTGCATACGCCATGTACTCTGCAACCGTTGGCAATTTGCCCATGACCGCCGCAACAGAAGCCAGTTCAGCAGACGCCANGAACACATCGGTGTTGGTGCCCAAACGGTTCGGGAAGTTACGGGTGGAGGTGGAAACCGCCGTGGAACCTTCCTGGATCCGCGCCTGGTTGCCCATGCACAGCGAGCAGCCCGGCATTTCCATGCGTGCGCCCGCGCGGCCATAGATGTTGTAGTAACCTTCGTCGCTCAACTGGGAAGCGTCCATCTTGGTTGGCGGCGCAATCCACATACGGGTAGGGATCTGCTTGTTGGCGGCATCCAGCAACTTGCCCGCAGCGCGGAAATGGCCGATGTTGGTCATGCAGGAGCCAATGAACACTTCGTCGATCTTGCGGCCAGCGACTTCAGACAACAGGCGCGCATCGTCCGGGTCATTTGGCGCGCACAGGATCGGCTCCTTGATCTCATCCATATTGATTTCGATCACCGCCGCGTATTCGGCGTCAGCATCAGCGCGCATCAGACTTGGGTTGGCCAGCCAAGCTTCCATTTTGCCAATGCGGCGCTCCAGGGTGCGGGCGTCGCCGTAGCCTTCCGCAATCATCCATTTCAGCATGACGATGTTGGAACGCAGGTATTCAGCCACGGAAGCTTCCGACAGTGCTACGGTGCAACCGGCGGCGGAGCGTTCGGCAGAAGCGTCAGACAGCTCAAACGCCTGTTCGACGGTCAGGTGATCCAGACCTTCGATTTCCAGCACTGTGCCGTTGAACACGTTTTTCTTGCCTTTCTTTTCCACCGTCAGCAGACCCATCTGGATCGCCTTGTGTGGAATGGCATGAACGAGGTCACGCAGGGTGATGCCCGGCTGCATTTTGCCAGAGAAACGCACCAGTACGGATTCCGGCATATCCAGCGGCATCACACCAGTGGCCGCCGCGAACGCAACCAGACCGGAACCTGCCGGGAAGGAAACGCCGATCGGGAAACGGGTGTGGGAGTCACCGCCGGTGCCCACGGTATCCGGCAGCAGCATGCGGTTCAGCCAAGAGTGGATAACGCCGTCGCCAGGGCGCAGCGATACGCCACCACGGGTCATGATGAAATCCGGCAGGGTGTGGTGAGTGGTTACATCAACTGGCTTGGGGTAAGCTGCGGTGTGGCAGAAAGACTGCATGACCAGATCGGCGGAGAAGCCGAGGCAAGCCAGATCTTTCAGCTCATCACGGGTCATCANGCCAGTGGTGTCCTGGGAACCGACAGTGGTCATTTTCGGTTCACAGTACATGCCTGGGCGCACACCCGGCAGGCCACAAGCCTTACCAACCATTTTCTGCGCCAGCGTGTAGCCTTTGCCAGTGTCAGCAGGCTGCTCCGGAGAGCGGAACAGGTCAGATGCACCCAACCCCAGCGCTTCACGCGCCTTGTTGGTCAGGCCACGACCGATGATCAGATTGATACGGCCACCGGCGCGNNCTTCGTCCAGCAGCACCTGGGTTTTCAGGCTGAATTCAGCGATGACTTCGTCCGTACCGTGACGTTTGGCGATGCCTTCGTAAGGATAAACATCAACCACGTCGCCCATGTTCATTTGGGAAACGTCCATTTCGATCGGCAGTGCGCCTGCGTCTTCCATGGTGTTGAAGAAGATTGGCGCAATCTTGCCACCGAAGCAGTAACCACCTGCGCGCTTGTTCGGAATCCCCGGCATGTCATCACCAAAGAACCACAGCACAGAGTTGGTGGCGGATTTGCGGGAAGACCCCGTACCTACCACGTCACCCACGTAGGCGACCGGGAAACCTTTGGCCTTGACGGCTTCGATCTGCTTTAGTANGCCAACAGAACCCGGTTCAATCGGCTCAATGCCATCACGCGGCATTTTCAGCATGGCGTTGGCGTGCAATGGGATATCGGGGCGTGACCAGGCATCCGGTGCCGGAGACAGGTCATCCGTATTGGTTTCGCCCGGAACCTTGAAAACGGTAACGGTAATTTTCTTGGCCACTTCCGGTTTTGAAGTGAACCATTCACCGGCAGCCCAGGATTCCATGACCTTTTTCGCGGCGGCATTGCCCGCCTTGGCTTTTTCCTCAACATCATGGAAAGCGTCGAACATCAGCAGCGTGCTGGACAGTGCCTTGGCAGCGATATCCGCAGTAGCGGCATTATCCAGCGCAGCAATCAGCGGTTGCACGTTGTAACCGCCCAGCATCATGCCCAGCAGCTCCACGGCGCGCGCCTGGCTTACCAACGCGCAACTGACTTCACCCTTGGCGATGGCGGCCAGAAAACCCGCCTTGACATAAGCGGCTTCATCCACACCGGCAGGCACGCGATTTTCCAGCAGGTCAACCAGAAAAGCTTCTTCACCGGCAGGCGGATTTTTTAGCAGATCAACCAGCGCGGCAGTCTGTGCTGCATCCAGTGGTTTGGGTGGGACACCCTGGGCAGCGCGTTCTTCAACGTGTTTGCGATATTCTTGCAACATTATCGATCTCCTCAAAGAAAAACAGCGAGGGTAAATACCGGGGTATTTACCCTTTATTCATTTGTTGTCCAAGCCCGGCTTGGGGATCAGCGCTGATCCATCGGCACATAGATGCGGCGCTCCGCGCCGGTATACAACTGGCGCGGACGCCCAATACGGGACTCCTCGTCGCTCATCATTTCATTCCACTGCGAAATCCAGCCGATGGTGCGCGCCAACGCGAACATGACCGTAAACATACTGACTGGGATGCCCATACTCAGGAAAATGACGCCGGAGTAGAAGTCCACGTTCGGGTACAGATTACGTTCCTTGAAGTAATCGTCGCTCAGGGCGACCTGCTCCAGTTCACGCGCAATGTCGAACAGTTTCTGGTTCGGGTTGCCGGGCGGCAGGCGATCCAGAATCTGGTTGGCCAGTTCACGGATGATCTTGGCACGTGGGTCGTAGTTTTTGTACACACGATGCCCGAAGCCCATCAGACGGAAACGGTCGTTCTTGTCTTTGGCGCGCGCAACCCAATGCGACAACGGCTGGCCGGATTTCTCAATTTCCCGCAGCATATTGATGACCGCCTCATTGGNCCCACCATGTGCNNGCCACAGGGACGCGATGCCCGCCGCCACCGCTGCAAACGGGTTGGCTTCAGAAGAGCCAGCCAGACGCACGGTGGAGGTAGATGCATTCTGCTCATGGTCAGCGTGCAGGATCATGATCACATCCAGTGCACGCGCCATCAGCGGGTCAACCGCATACGGCTCGGTTGGCACGGCAAACATCAGGTGCAGGAAGTCTTCTGAATACTTCAGGCGGTTTTGCGGGTAGTTGAACGGCAAGCCCATGGAGTAACGGTAACTCCACGCCGCAATGGTTGGCATCTTGGCAATCAGGCGATGTGCTGAACGCTTGCGCTGGTCAGGGTCGTGGATGTTCAGGTCATCGTGGTAGAACGCGGACAGCGCCCCGACCACACCCACCATGGTCGCCATCGGGTGTGCGTCACGACGGAAACCACGGTAGAAACCCTGCACCTGATCGTGCAGCAGCGTATGGCGGGTAATGATGTGCTCAAACTCCGACATTTCCGCTACGGTAGGCAGGTCGCCATTCAGCAGCAGATAGCAGACTTCCAGAAAGGTGCTATGCTCCGCCAGCTGTTCAATCGGATAACCACGGTAGAGCAAAGTGCCCTCGTCCCCGTCCAGATAGGTAATCTGACTGGAGCAACTGGCTGTTGCCAGAAAGCCTGGGTCATAAGTGAAATAGCCCAGCTCCTTGTACAGCTTGCGGATGTCGATGGCCTTGGNGACGGTCGGGTTCAGGACATCCAACTCCACCTGCTTGCCTGTTGCGTTATCAGTAATCGTTACAGTCTGTTTGGTCATGAGGGCGCTCCAACGCAAAAATCAAAAAGAAAATCAGGAATCCTGGCGATAGCAAAACCACCCTCAGGCGAGTTTTGCAAACGCAGCGGCGACGCCCTGACCAAGCTCGGCTGGTGAGCGCACCGTAATGACACCTGCTGCTTCCAATGCTGCAAACTTCTCATCCGCAGTGCCTTTACCGCCTGCAATAATTGCACCAGCATGCCCCATGCGCTTGCCTTTCGGCGCAGTAACACCTGCGATATAGGAAACAACCGGCTTGCTGACATTCGCCTTGATGAACGCAGCGGCTTCTTCTTCAGCAGAACCGCCGATTTCACCGCACATCAGGATGACTTTTGTTTGCGGATCCGCCTCAAATAGGGTCAATGCATCAATGAAGCTGGTGCCAGGGATCGGGTCGCCGCCGATGCCGATACAGGTGCTCTGTCCCCACGAGCCGGTCTGTTTGACCGCTTCATAAGTCAGGGTGCCTGAACGGGAAACGATGCCGACGCTGCCCGGCTTGTGGATATGCCCAGGCATGATGCCGATTTTGCATTCGCCTGGCGTAATGATGCCCGGACAGTTTGGCCAATCAGGCGGACACCAAGGCTGTCGACCACCATTTTGGCCTCCAGCATATCGAGTGCTGGAATGCCTTCGGTAATGCATACAATCAGCTGGATGCCTGCATTGGCCGCTTCAATGATGGAATCCTTGCAGAATGGTGCCGGAACGTAGATCACGCTGGCATCCGCGCCGGTTTCCTTGACGGCGTCGCCCACCGTGTTGAACACCGGCAAGCCCAGGTGGCTGGAACCACCTTTACCGGGCGTGATGCCGCCAACCATTTTGGTGCCGTAGGCAATCGCCTGTTCGGAATGGAAGGTTCCTTGCTTGCCAGTGAAGCCCTGGCAGATGACTTTGGTGTCTTTATTGATCAAAACGCTCATGCGGCTTCTCCTACGGCAGCAACAACCTTACGGGCAGCATCGCCCAAATCATTCGCGGTGATTACCGCCAACCCACTCTGATCCAGCAATTCCAGGCCTTTTTCGGCATTATTGCCTTCCAGGCGGACAACGACCGGAACGCCGACATTGACTTCCTGTACAGCCTTGATGATGCCTTCCGCAATCAGGTCGCAACGGACAATGCCGCCGAAGATATTGACCAGGATGCCCTTGACGTTGGAATCGGAGAGAATGATTTTGAAAGCCGCCGCCACGCGTTCAGCCGTCGCCGTGCCGCCGACATCGAGGAAGTTGGCAGGCTGCCCGCCGGACAGCTTGATGATGTCCATGGTCGCCATCGCCAAACCGGCACCGTTGACCATGCAACCGATATTGCCTTCCAGCGCCACATAGTTCAGATCCCATTCGGACGCTTCAATTTCACGCGCATCTTCCTGCGACTTGTCACGCATCGCAACCAGATCAGGCTGGCGGTACAGCGCATTGCTGTCGACGTTGACCTTGCCATCCAGACACAGCAAATTGCCTTCAGCCGTCACCACCAAAGGGTTGATCTCGACCAAAGACAGGTCTTTTCCTTGAACAGCTTGCCCAAACCGATCAGCAGGCCGGTAAACTGCTTGATCTGGTCGCCAGAGAGACCCAGGCCAAACGCCAGTTCACGCCCTTGGTAAGGCATAACGCCCACTAAGGGGTCAATGGCAGTCTTGAGAATTTTTCGGGCGTTTCATGGGCGACTTTTTCGATTTCCATACCGCCTTCGGTGGAAGCCATGATGACAACGCGGCGGCTGGAGCGGTCGAGGACTGCGCCAAGGTACAGCTCACGGGCGATATTGCAGGTTTCCTCAATCAGCACCGTATTGATCGGCTGGCCGTTCTTGTCGGTTTGATAAGTCACCAGATTTTTGCCCAGCAAACTCGCTGCAACCTCTGCGGCTTCCGCAGGGCTGCTGACCAATTTCACTCCGCCTGCTTTACCACGTCCGCCAGCATGGACTTGCGCTTTGACAACGACTTTAGGTGTGCTCAATGAGGCCGCCGCAGCTTCGGCTTCAGCCGCTGTTGATGCGACCTTGCCATTTGGCGTCGGCATTCCGTATTGGCTGAATACGGCTTTGGCTTGGTATTCGTGTAGGTTCATCCTCGATCTTCCTTTTGGGTTCACCGCAAAAATACGGGGTATATTCGCACAAACGCCACGTATCTACCGGCGGCAGACCGTGGCGTTGAGCGTATATCTTGCTGATTTTACTTACTTACGCTTCTTGCCAACGGCATGCAGGGCGCGCCCATCCACCGCCAGCACGGCTTCGTGAATGGCTTCGGAGACAGTGGGATGCGCAAAGGTCATACGCATCAGATCTTCTGCTGAACACTCGGCTTCCAGTGCAATCACGGCTTGCCCCACCAGTTCAGAAGCCAACGAGCCAACGAAATGGACACCCAGGATGCGGTCGGTCTTGGCATCTGCCAACACCTTCACCAAACCATCCGCCTGATCCATCGCCTTGGCACGGCCATTGGCGGCAAACGGGAAACTGCCCACATTGTATTCGACACCTGCGGCTTTCAGTTCTGCCTCGGTTTTGCCTGTCCAAGCGATCTCAGGGTGAGTGTAAATGACCCAGGGAATGGCATCGTAATTGATGTGTGGTTTTTGGCCGGTTATTTGCTCGGCAACCAAGACGCCCTCTTCTGAGGCTTTATGCGCCAACATTGNGCCAATGATGCAGTCACCGATGGCGTAAACACCCGGAACACTGGTTTGCAGGTGACTGTCGACCACTACACGGCCACGTTCATCCAACTGAACCCCAGAATCAGCTGCAAATGCGCCAGCCGTATTGGGTTTGCGGCCTACCGCCACAATCAGGCGGTCAACCACCAGGGTCTGCTCACCGGCGGCGTCGTTGTAGGTAACGGCCACGCCAGCATCGCTAGCCTCGACTTTCGCCACCTTGGAACTGAGGCGGATGTCCAATCCCTGCTNTTTGAATTGGGTTTGCGCAGATTTGGCGACATCGCGGTCAGCGGCGGCGAGGAAATCATCCATCGCTTCCAACACCACCACTTCGGAACCCAGGCGACGCCAGACGCTACCCATTTCCAAGCCGATCACACCTGCACCAATCACACCCAGTTTGGCTGGAACCGTTTCCCAATCCAACGCACCAGCGGAATCAACAATACGTTCATCCAGCCATTTGGCGATCGGCAGTTCAATCGGCACAGAGCCAACGGCAATAATAATATTGTCCGCACTTATCGTGGAAACTGCCTTGTCATGCGCAGTCACTTCCACCTGTTTGCCTGCCAGCAACTTGCCCCGGCCTTGCAACCAAGTGATGCCGTTGGCCTTGAACAATTGCTCAATACCGCCGGTCAGTTGTTGGACGATTTTATCCTTGCGGGCGATCATCTTCGCCACATCAATCTGCAACCCATCAACCGTAATGCCGTGGTCAGCATTGTGCTTGGCAATTTCTTCGTAGCGCTCGGAGCTTTCCAACAACGCCTTGGAAGGAATACAACCAACATTCAGGCAGGTGCCACCCAGGGCTGGCTTTTGCTGCTTGTTGATCCACTCTTCCACACAGGCAGTTTTCAACCCAAGCTGGGCGCAGCGGATTGCCGCCACATAACCACCAGNGCCGCCCCCGATAACGATAACATCATACTTTTCAGACATGGCGCGTTACCTCACACATCCAGAACCAAGCGAACCGGATTTTCAACCAATTCCTTGATGGTTTTCAGGAAGGTGACAGCGCCTTGGCCATCAACAATGCGATGGTCGTAAGACAAGGCCACATACATCATTGGGCGAATAACGATCTGATCATTAACAACGACAGGGCGCTTCTGGATCGAGTGCATCCCCAGGATCGCGCTTTGAGGAGGGTTTAAGATTGGGGTTGATAGCAACGACCCAANAACGCCCCCGTTGGTTATGGTGAACGTACCACCGGACAGATCGTTCATATCCAGCTTGCCTTCACGCGCCTTGGCTGCATAACCGGCAATGCCGGATTCAATATCAGCCAGACCCATATTCTCAGCATTGCGCAGGATCGGAACGACCAGTCCGCGATCAGATGAAACGGCGATACCGACATCGCAGTAGCCGTGGTAAACAATATCATTGCCGTCGATAGAGGCATTGATTTCAGGGAAACGTTGCAGTGCTACCGCTGCTGCCTTGACGAACAGGGACATGAAACCCAGTTTCGCCTTGTGCTTTTTCTCGAAAGTGTCCTTGTATTCATTGCGCATATCCATCAACGGCTTCATGTCGATTTCGTTGAAGGTGGTCAGCATGGCAGTAGAAGATTTTGCGTGCAGCAGACGCTCAGCGATACGGGCGCGCAGGCGAGTCATTGGCACACGCTGCTCCATGCGGGAGCCGGATGCGGCGACTGCGACTGTCGGAGCCGGTGCTGCGGCCACAGGCGCTGGAGCCGCTGGTTTGGGTTTACTGTCAGATTTGGCGACGGCTGCCTGTACATCTTCTTTCAGGATGCGGCTCTGTTTGCCCGAGCCTTGCACATCGCTGGCAGCAAGGTCATTTTCAGCCATCATTTTGCGTACGGCAGGTGCCGTTTGGGCTTCTGCCACAGATGCGGCAGGTGTTTCAGCTTGAGGGGCGGGAGCAGTTTCTTCAGCAGGTTTGGCGGCAACAGCGCCAGCTTCAAGGCGACCCAGCAATTGGCCGCTGGTGACAGTTGCGCCAGCATCTTGCAAGATTTCAGTCAGCACGCCGTCCACCGGGGCAGGCACTTCCAGCACTACTTTGTCGGTTTCAATTTCAACCAGAACTTCATCCTGCTTAACGGCGTCACCGGGTTTCTTGCTCCATGCAACCACGGTAGCATCGGCGACAGACTCCGGAAGCACCGGCGTCAAAATCTCACTGCTCATCTATACACATCCTCATTGGTATTTTGTCTGGAAGCATCCGCAAAATGCGTTTTTGGTGGTTTGCGAAATTGTCGACATTATAGGAGCCTTTACACGCAAGGTCAAACGAAAAACCCTTGTATTGTCGACATATTTGTGGTTTTCACGCCAATGCAGCAGCAGAACCGCCACGCCTGCCGCTGACATTTACTGCCCCCTGTGACTCACAGCCCAGTTGTTCAAAACCAACACTTACAACTGGCGGAAAGATGTAACCACCAGCACAAACACTGCTGACGCAGGCCATTCGCGCATTATGGCTGGATTCCAATACAGCGACATAATTCCCCACATTCAATCGGGGAGAAGCCAACAACAGAGGACATTTTTTCAGCCTGCAACCGCCGTCGGCAGTGGTGGGCAAACACCCGCGCCACGAAACCTGCCCGAAATGCAGGATCACACAGGTGTGTCTCCTCTGCAATCGGCAACAAGGGAAACGCCGCTTGCAAGCGGCTGGCGAAAACGCCCACGCCATCAAACGTTGGCGGAAGCTGCTCCTGACCTGAAATGTAAACCTTGACCTGTTTCATCCCGCAACTGGGAGAGTTGCTTTTCAGGATATAGCCATCCACTGCCTGTAAACGGACTCTGCTTGCATCGAAAAAGCCCGCCAAAACCTCAGTATGATCAATGTCAGGCTGTTTGCTGACCACTGCACGAATTTCCCCGCCCGCCTGATCAGATGCATGGCGGGACGCGGCGCACCCAGCCCTGCCCCCATTTCCGGACAGAATGGCGCGAACGCGAAATACCTGCCCAGCGTTTCGGTAATGTAACGCGCGTGTTTGTGCCCGCCGTCGTAGCGGACTGCCTGCCCCAGCAGGCAACTGCTGACACCGATGGTTATCGTACGACCCGGACACATCATGCAGACTTGCTCCACTTAGATTTAACCAACGCGCCAGCAAGGCAACAGATTCCAGATGTCAGACATCCGGCTGCTTTGTATAATCGCCGCTTTGTCTGACGCAGCGAGCAATGATGAATACACGCGAATTTGTCGCCGAATGGCATCCACAATGGGGAGTATTGCTGGCCTGGCCACACCCGGACACTGATTGNGCCGATAACCTGGAGGCAGCGGAAACCTGCTATACGCACATTGTCAGTGCCATCAGCCAGCGTGAAAACGTGCTGCTGCTCTGCCACGATGTAGGGCACCAAACGCATATTGAACAGGTCTTGTCACAAACTGCAAGCTGGAAGGCGAAAAACGTACATTTTGTGCGCATTCCCTATAATGACACCTGGGCGCGTGATTTCGGCTTCATCACCGTCATGCAGGATGGCAGGCCGCTGTTGCTGGATTTCACATTCAACGCCTGGGGCGGCAAATTTGAAGCCAGCTTGGACAACGCCATCAATGCGCAACTGGCCGCACTGCCCTTGCTGACAGGCAATACGCTGGAAACACACTCGCTGGTGATGGAAGGCGGCAGCCTGGAAACCGATGGGCAGGGAACATTGCTGACAACGGAAATTTGCCTGCTCAACCCCAACCGCAACCCTTCGCTGGACAAAAACGCCATCGAAACCCGCCTGTGCGCAGCATTGGGCGTGGAGCGTGTCCTGTGGCTGGCAAACGGCCATCTGGAAGGCGACGACACGGACGCCCACATTGACACGCTGGCGCGCTTCGCCGACCCGCAGACTATCGTTTACATGAGTTGCGTTGACCCAGCTGACTCCCACCACCTCCCCTTGCAGGCGATGGAGACAGAACTCAAAGCATTGCGGCAAGCCAATGGCTCNCCCTACCAATTGCTCCCTATCCCGTTGCCTGCCGCCATTTACGATGGCGACCGGCGGCTGCCCGCCAGTTACGTCAACTTCCTGATCATCAATGGCACAGTGTTGCTGCCGGTTTATGCCGACGAAACGGCTGATGCAATCGCCATCGCGCAAATGCAAGTGGCGTTTCCCCGCCATGAAATCGTGCCGATTGATTGCCGCGCCCTGATTGCGCAAAATGGCAGCCTCCATTGTATTACCATGCAGNNATCCTCAAGAGGCCGTAAGCGTATGAGCCGCAAACTGACCGTCGCCGTCATCCAGCACAGCAACTCCTCCGATTACCAAGGCAACCTGGACAAAAGCATTGCAGGCATCCGCCGCGCCGCCGCCCAAGGCGCTCAACTGGTGATGTTGCAGGAGCTGCATACCGGTCTGTATTTCTGCCGGTGNGAAGACACCGATCACTTTGANCTGGCGGAAACCATTCCCGGCCCAGCACGGACACGNCTAGGCAGGCTGGCGGCGGAACTCGGCATTGTGATCGTATGCTCCCTGTTTGAAAAACGCGCGGCTGGCCTTTACCACAATACTGCCGTGGTGCTGGATACGGATGGCGGCATCGCGGGCAAATACCGCAAGATGCACATTCCTGATGACCCTGGTTATTACGAAAAATTCTATTTCACCCCGGGCGACTTGGGCTTCACNCCCGTCAAAACCAGCCTCGCAACCTTGGGCGTGCTGGTCTGCTGGGACCAATGGTACCCCGAAGCAGCCCGCCTGATGGCGCTGGCGGGCGCAGAACTGCTGCTCTACCCCACCGCCATCGGCTGGAACCCACAAGATAGCGACGAAGAGCAGACCCGCCAGCGCGATGCATGGGTCACGATCCAACGCTCACATGCAGTCGCCAACAATATCCCGGTATTGAGCGCCAACCGCGTCGGCTTTGAAGGCGACCCCAGCGGGCAAACGGCGGGCAGCCAATTTTGGGGTGGCAGCATGATTATTGGCTGGCAAGGCGAATTGCTGGCGCAGGCAGACACTACCAGTGAAACCGAACTGGTGATGGAATTGGATCTGAGCCGCACTGAGCAAGTGCGCCGTTGGTGGCCTTATCTGCGTGACCGCCGGATTGATGCCTATCAGGAACTGACCCGCCGCTATCGGGACTGATCCACAACATCCCAATCCAAAAATTTCTTCCCTATTTGTGGAATTTGTGAATCTGCTCACAGAATAGAACCCCTAATTCTGGCAATAATCATATTTATAATAATTAACCGCCAGTTGGTTCACCTTGATACAAGGAGGAAATTTTTATGTTTTGTTCAAAAAGATGACGGCTTTGGCTACGGTTATCCTGTTAGCTACCATAGTTCTCCCTGCCCATGCACATTCGCAAAACTATCCGCTACGCTATTCAGGCGACATAACCAGCGCCCCGGCAACAGCAACAGAAAGCGGCAATAACACAGGTTCGGCCTACCTTTATGAGCAGCTGGGGAAGTTACTGGGGAAAACGTTATATGCACACTTATTAAAGAATGAACAATTTCTTAACCTGCAAGAATTGGTGATCGCGCATGTCGAAGAAAAATACATGGTGTCATCCCCTTCCCACTAAACCCCATTGAGATTTAGGGCTTAGGGAGTTTCGGCCAGAAAATGGGAGACAAAATATCATTCAGCGCATACGGGCAACGGGCTGGAAAATAATCCCTGCCAATTTTTTTGTTCGCAAACGTGCTGGCAAGCATCTGCATACAAGCCTTCCAATATTCGGCCAAGGATAAATTTCAAGACGGAACTGCGATGCAACATCCGCGCAAGAATGCTGCGCGCTTCACGGATACTGTGCATCCGGGCTTCATTCTGAAAGTCAGGCTGCGCCTGCCACAACAGGAGTTCAACCAACAGCACCCGGGTGGTGTTAATAAGCCCTTCATGCTGATGGTGATCAGCTTCCGAATAGCAGCAAGCTTGTGCCATGACGCATTCCCTCAATGTGAACCGCCACTATTAACACATACACAAGCTTGCTATTTGCTTAATAAATAAACTCTGATTCAGACCGAGGCAATCCTCGCCAAAGCGTTCTGCAAGTTTGCCATGCTGGTGGCGAAGGAAATACGGATATGCCCTTCCAGACCAAATGCTGACCCCGGCACCACCGCCACACCCACCTTATCCAGCAGGTAACTGGCCAGGGCAGTATCATTCTCCAACCCCAAACGCTTGATCATGCCGTCAACATTCGGAAAGCTGTAAAACGTGCCGTCTGCGGGCAAGCACTCGACCCCATCCATGGCATTAAACGCGCCCAGCACAAATTCATGGCGCTGTTCAAACGCATTGACCATGGTTTGGATGAAATCCTGGTCACCATCCAGCGCCACAACCGCTGCGTACTGGGAAATGGAGGTCGGATTGGAAGTGCTTTGTGACTGGATAATGTTCATCGCCTGAATGAGCTTTTCCGGNNCGCCCGCATAACCAATCCGCCAGCCGGTCATGGAATACGCCTTGGACACGCCATTCAACACGATGGTGCGTTCGTACAAGTCTGGGCAAACATCCAGGATATTGACGAACTTGCGGCCACCGAACATGACATGTTCATACATGTCATCGGTTGCAATCAGCACCTGCGGATGGCGGCGCAACACTTCACCCAACGCCGCCAGTTCTTCCGGCAAGTAGGCGACGCCAGTCGGGTTGGACGGGCTATTGATGACGAACAACCGGGTTTTCGGGGTGATGGCCGCCTCCAGCTTTTCCGCCGACAGTTTGAAGTGCTCGGCCTGCCCAGCTTCCGCAATAACCGGCACGCCATCCGCCAGCAACACCATATCTGGATAGGACACCCAATACGGGGCTGGAATCACAACTTCGTCACCGGCATTCAACAACGCCTGGCACAGGTTGTAAAAGCTCTGCTTGCCGCCGCAAGAGACCAGAATCTGTTTCGGCGTAAAATCCAGCCCGTTGTCACGCTTGAACTTGCGGATAATCGCCTGTTTCAACGCAGGCGTGCCATCCACCGCCGTATAACGGGTTTCACCCTTTTGGATAGCCTCAATACCGGCCTGTTTGATATGGGCAGGCGTATCAAAATCTGGCTCACCNNGGCCTAATCCTATAATGTCGCGGCCAGCCGCCTTGAGTTGGGCAGCCAACGCGGTGACAGCAAGTGTAGGTGAAGGCTTGACGCGGCCAACGCGCGCTGAAAGTTGTATGTCCACTGAAAACCAACCGTGTGTAGTGTCTTTCATAATCCCGGTAAAATTCATCATTTACCGTACCTTTACGCTTTTCTGCGGCGCGTAATGTTACTGCAAGATCAGCGCACGCATAAGGCGTAAAGTTAATTTTTTCGCGCGAAGTTTCTACAACTTTTCCAACAAGGCGGCGTCTGGATAGCCATCAGCAGGCAAGCCCAGTTTCTGCTGCGCCAGCCGGGCAGCGGCACGGGTTTCTTCACCGATAATGCCATCCACTTTGGAAATAGGGAAACCTTGTGCTTGCAGTCTTGCCTGCACTTGTTTCGCCTGCGCCAATGTCAGCGGATGCACCGGCGCATTTCCCGGGCGCAAAGGCGGCGCGCCCGCCAGACGGGTCGCAAAATACGCCGCCGTCGCCGAATAGACGGTGGACTCATTCCATTGCAGGAACACATCGAAATTGGGGAATGCCAGAAACGCAGGCCATTCCGCCCCATTGGCAGCAGCAAGGCCGCCTCGCCCTCTTCCTGCAAGGCTCCGCCATCTGCCTTTTGACGCCTTGCGCAGCCCACTCTGACAGTGGGGTTATTACCCAGCCGCGCCTGCGACCAGTCCATGTCCAACGGGACTTTGACCTCCTGTAACCACGGCTCACCGGCGCGCCAACCGTTGGCTTTCAGCATGTTGGCACCTGAAGCCAATGCATCGGCGCTGGAATGGATCAGGTCACGGTGGCCATCACCATCAAAATCAACGCCATACTGGTCATAGCGGGAAGCCAGCAATTGCAGCTGGCCAATTTCCCTGCCCAGGCCGCGCATTTTGCCCGGAGCCAGTCACCCTTTGCACCAAATCCAAAGCGCTGAGCAATTCCGGGCGGAACATTTCCGGGCGGCGGCAATCTTGCGCCAACGTCAGCAACGAGCGGAGTGTCGGAAAATCGCCGTTCACTGCCCCGAAATCGGTTTCCAGCCCCAAAAAGCCGTCAAAACTTCGGCAGGCACACCATATTCCGCCTCAATGCGCCGAAATAGTGCGGCATGTTTTTCAGCAAGCTGCGCCCCTGTGACAAACGGCTGGTGCTGACCTTCCGGTTGGCAAAGGTCAAAAATCCTGGGCGAACGTCTGCTGGGAATGGTCGCGTTTGATGACAGCAGGGTCAGGTTTGAGCCCGTCGAGGGCTGCGTCCACCACCGATGTTTTCAGCCCGGAACCAGCGGCTTCCGCCTTGAAATCCTCCAACCAACGAGCAAAATCGCCAGTATTGGCGCAATCCGCAAGAACGGGCGTGCTGCACGCCGACAGGCATAACACAATGCTTGGCAAATAACGCATGATCCAATTCCTGAAAGGCAAGGCCTGAGTTTATAGGGTTTTAGCACCACATGCTAAACTCAGTGCGCTTACCTGGAGACATACATGAGTGAAATTGACCAATTCCAGCTCAATACCAGCTATCAGCCCGCTGGTGACCAACCGGAAGCCATCC
This sequence comes from Candidatus Thiothrix singaporensis, assembly GCA_013693955.1. Lineage (GTDB taxonomy): Bacteria > Pseudomonadota > Gammaproteobacteria > Thiotrichales > Thiotrichaceae > Thiothrix > Thiothrix singaporensis. The sequence continues at coordinate 1,690,600 of CP059265.1, forward strand.
GCTCCTTGGTGGAGGGGCTGCATGACGGCCTGCTGCACCAGACCCTGCTGGGCGTAACCGGCTCCGGCAAAACCTTCACCATGGCCAACATCATCCAGCAAACCCAGCGCCCGGCCATCATTCTGGCGCATAACAAGACGCTGGCGGCTNNGGTGTATGGGGAAATGCAGGAATTTTTCCCGAAGAATGCGGTGGAATACTTTGTTTCCTATTACGATTATTACCAGCCGGAGGCTTATGTCCCATCCAAGGATGTCTACATCGAAAAAGATGCCTCCATCAATGACCACATCGAACAAATGCGCCTGTCGGCCACCCGCAATCTGTTCGAACGCAAGGATGTCATCATCGTTGCCACGGTTTCCTCCATCTATGGCTTGGGCGATCCGGAATCCTACCTGAAAATGCTGTTGATCCTGGTGCGCGGCGACCGTATCGACCAGCGCAGCATCCTACGGCGGCTGGCGGAAATGCAGTACACCCGCAATGACCTGGATCTGCAACGCGGTGCCTTCCGGGTGCGTGGCGAAGTGATCGACATCCACCCGGCGGAATCCGACCGGGAAGCCATCCGTATTGAACTGTTCGATGATGAAATCGACAGCCTCAGTTATTTTGACCCATTGACCGGCGAAGTCCTGCGTCGGGTCCGNCGTTTGACGGTTTACCCCAAAACCCATTACGTCACGCCCCGCGAAGTGTTGCTGGAGGCGGTTGACCATATCAAGGCGGAGCTAAAGGAGCGGCTAGCGGTGTTGCGCAGCCATGACCGGCTGGTGGATACNCAACGCCTCGAACAGCGCACCCAATATGACATCGAAATGATTGTTGAAACCGGCTATTGCTCCGGCATCGAAAACTACTCGCGTTACCTGTCCAAACGCCCGGCAGGCGCGCCGCCACCCTGCCTGTTCGACTATCTNCCCCGCAATGCCATCGTGTTCGTGGACGAATCCCATGTCACCATTCCCCAATTCGGCGGCATGTACAAGGGCGACCGTTCGCGCAAGGAAACGCTGGTGGAATACGGTTTCCGCCTGCCCTCCGCCCTCGACAACCGTCCGTTGCGCTTTGACGAATTCGAGCAGCTGATTCCACAGGCCATCCATGTATCCGCCACCCCGGGCGCGTATGAGCTGGAGCATTCTGGCAATGTCGCCGAACAGGTGGTTCGTCCTACCGGCCTGGTGGATCCGGAGGTTGAAGTCCGGCCAGTATTGAGCCAAGTTGACAATGTGATGTCCGAAATCACCGAGCGCGCGCAGCGTAATGAACGTGTCCTGGTCACTACCCTGACCAAGCGCATGGCGGAAGACCTGACCGACTACCTGATGAACCACAATATCAAGGTGCGCTACCTGCATTCCGATATCGACACGGTGGAGCGGGTGGAAATTATCCGTGACCTACGCAAAGGTGAGTTCGATGTCCTGATAGGCATCAACTTATTGCGGGAGGGGCTTGATATACCGGAAGTTTCACTGGTCGCCATCCTGGATGCCGATAAGGAGGGTTTCCTGCGCTCCGAACGTTCCCTGATCCAGACCATTGGCCGTGCAGCACGCAATGCTGAAGGCAAGGCCATCCTTTACGCCGACAAAATCACCGACTCCATGCACAAGGCGATGGATGAAACCAGCCGTCGCCGCGCCAAACAGACCAGCTTCAACGCAGCCCACGGCATTACCCCACAAACCATCCGCAAGCGTATCGCCGATGTGATGGAAGGTGCCTACGCCAACGCCTCCCGTGGCAAGGGCAAAACCCGTGCTGACAANAAAGTGGCGGAAGAAGCAGCCGAATACCGCAGCTTGACGCCCGACCAAGCGCTCAAACAAATCAAGAAACTGGAAGATAAGATGTTCCAACACGCCAGGAACCTGGAATTCGAACAGGCCGCTGCCGTGCGCGACCAGATCGCCCATATCCGCGCCCGGGTGTTCGGGCTGGAATAAGAAACCTACACCCGCATTACCCTTTTCAGATCGGCTTTGTGCGGCCAGGCATTGATGACAGCATGGATCAATGTCGCCAGTGGGATGGCGAAGAATACCCNCCAAATTCNCCACAATGCACCGAACACCAACACTGCGGTAATAATGGCCACCGGATGCAGATTGACCATTCCGGAAAACAATAGTGGCACCAACAGATTGCCATCCAGGAAATGGATGACCCCATAGATCACCATGACATACAGGAAATCGGAGTTATATCCCCATTGAAAGTAGGCCACAATAGCGACCGGCAAGGTGACGATAGCGGCTCNGACATAGGGGATCAGCACAGAAAGCCCTACCAGAAACGACAGCAACATGGAGTATTGCAGGTCAAAAATCAGGAAGGCAATGAACGTCACCACCCACACAATCAGGATTTCCATAAATTTGCCGCGCACATAACTGGTGATTTTGCCATTTACCTCACGCCAGACCTTGGTCACCAACCNCCGCTCTTCTGGCAGGAAAGCGCCAAACCACTCAAGGATAATGTTCTTGTCTTTAAGGAAAANAAACACCAATAGCGGCACCACCACCATGTACACCATAAAAGCAATCAGGTCGACCACCGAAGACAAGGAAAAACTCAACACCCGCTGGGACAGCAACGTCAATTGAGTGCGCAGGCCATTCAACAGCTCCAAGATGAATTGTTCGGAAATAATATTGGGGTATTNTTTAGGCAGCAACGTCAGCGCACTTTGTCCCGCTGACAGCATTCCAGGGATTTCCAACACAAACTGGGTCGCCTGCTTAAGCATCAGCGGAGCCAGCACCAACAGCACTACCAACAAAACCAGAATAAATACGCTGAACACGATCAAGACAGCCATGAAACGTGGCGTCTTAAATGCACGGAAGAAATCCACTCNCCCGTCAAGCAAATAGGCAATGATAACAGCCGCCAATACCGGTGCCAGCACATTTCCTGCCAGTAGCACGGTGCCAAACCCCAGAATCAGCAACAAGGCAAGAATGGCGACCTGTGGATTGGAAAAATGCTGGTTATACCATTCGTTCAGCAATTTAAGCATAAGAAGCCTGGTTTGCCTGTTTCAAGGGTTTGCCAAAAGGCGCTGTTCAAATTCGGCTTTCAGGATTGCGTAATGTTGCCCAAACAAAGCCTCCAGTTCATCAATCACATCAACCGCAGCTTTGCCATGAATGACGTGCGCCGTCATCAGGGAAGAGGTTTCATTCAACAAACGCTCACGGTCAACCATGGGATAGGTTGCCACCAGCCGTTTAATCGCTTTGACGACACTTTCCTGTGTTGGGCGAGAAATATTTTCCGGTTGCGGAAATTCAACCATCGGTTCTGCCTCAGGAGTGGAGGACGCCGCAAGAAACTCAGCAAAACGCAGCAAAGCAGCCTGATCCTGAGGGTTCAAGTTACGGTATAGCTTGCGCAAACGCTTTTCTTCGGCGGAACCGGATTGTTGGGACATGCCAGGCAGCACACTAAACTCCCTACAGGATTATCATGGGAAAATTAAGGGGTCATGCTATCAGGAAATGCTGGACACTGTCACAAACACCAATAACCAGCTCTGTGTTTGTTTAGGTTTATTTAGCGATGGGAAGCTGGGGTACGGGTGTTATACCCCGTACCCCAGGAATCAGTTACTGCTGTTTTTGAGGTTTTCACAGTAAGTGCGCGCAAATTCAAGCAATTCTTCCATAGCACGCACCTTGAACTTCTGGCGCTGACGTACAAAAGAGAAGTCGCGCGTCAATGGNNGATCCAGCGGGATTGCAATCAAAGACCCCAGTTTCAACTCCTTGCCAATACTGGCGCTGGAAACGATGGAAACGCCCATGCCAGCTTCAACCGCCCCCTTGACAGCTTCTGGACTGCCTAGCTCAAGACAAGTGTTCATGGCGTGTTTGTCCATACCAAGCGCATACATATAGTCGAGAACGACTTCACGCGTGCCAGAACCCTCTTCACGGCAAATGAATGGATATTCCAACACTTCCTTGAGCTTGACATTGTCTTTGCCTGCCAAGGCATGGCTTGGCGGCACGATCAACACTAAATCATCCTGGCGGCAAACCTCAACCAGCAAGTTTTTGTTGTTGACCAACCCTTCCACTACGCCCAGATCAATCACATTGTTCTCGACCATGGAAACAATGCCTTCGGTATTGGAAACCCGCAAACGCAGCCGGACATCCGGATTTTTGGCATTGAACTCACCCAACAGGGAAGGGAGCATGTATTCGGAAATGGTCGTGCTGGCACCAATGGTCAAAGACCCACTAATGTCATTGGTCATTTCACGGATCGCATTCTCCATCTCATTGTATTGCTCGAAAATACGCTCTGAGTATTCGAACACGATCTTGCCTGCTTCCGTCAGGGAAACCCGGTTATGAGTCCTGTCGAACAGACGTGTGTCAAACTGGTCTTCCAACTGGCGAATCTGGAATGTTACCGCAGGTTGGGTCATATGCAGCACTTCCGCCGCCTTGGTAAAACTCAACAACCNGGCCACGGCGTGAAAGACTTGTAATCTTCTATCGGCCATATGATTACTTTTCTCCTATTACCTGTCCGAGCAAACCCAACAGAGACTTCATCCTTGCTCTCTCTGTTCCGGTCATCCTTCCCCGGATATTGGTTTAAAATCAAAAAATTTATCAAAACATCTTCCAGCTTTGATTAGAGGAATTTGTTATAGATAGCATAGAACAATTTGTGCATTATGGTTAAACATTGATGTCACTTGATCAACAATTCGACGGACGGCATCTTTTGTCCTATCAACCGTTTTACCTATTTTTTCCTCTATATCACTTTCCGCCGTCTTTTTGTGGGGCTGTTTAACCTGTTGACCTGGAATTCTTGGATCATCGTCATCCATTAGGATTCGATGAGCAGGCCTTCCAAATCATCGTACTGGCCACTTTTTACAGTATAAATGAAAGCGATTACCACAATTATCATGACTCCGATCGCAATCGGAATAAGCATATACAAAGCTTCCATCAGGCTGCATCCCGAATAAATTCTCCAGTATAACCTGAATCAGCTAGCTTTTCAGGCGCAATGCATTCAATACAACAATGAGGGAACTGGCTGACATCCCAATTGCCGCCATCCACGGCGCTATTACTCCACTCGCGGCCAAAGGAATTGCAACCAGATTATAGACTATCGTCCAAAGAAAATTTTGTTTAATGACCGCCTGCATCCNGTCAGCCGTACGGATGGCGAAAGGCACCTGCTGCAAGTTTTCCGATAACAGCACCATATCCGCACTGGCCTGCGCCAATTGCGAACCGCTGCCCATAGCGATGGAAACTGGCGCGCCCGCCAATACCGGCGCATCGTTGACGCCATCGCCCACCATCGCCACAGTTGCCCCCTGCGCCTGCAACTGGTGCAGGTACGCCAATTTGTCATCCGGCAACCGCCCGCCCAACGCATGGGGAATCGCCAGTTGTTNGGCCACCGCAGCAACGACCGCAGGCGCATCCCCACTTAACAAGGTCACATCCACACCTAATCCGCGCAGATCCTGCACCACCTGCCCGGCCTCCTCACGCAAGTGGTCAGCCAACCCAATGACCGCCAGCCAACCAGCTTCAGACCCCAGGAAAACCTGTGACTGCCCTGCTGTTTGCCCGACTGTGGCTGGCAAATCACACTGCGTCAGCTCCTGCACAAAGCCTTTGCCGCCGATACGGTATTGTTGCTGCTGATGAACACCGCGTATTCCACGCCCAGGCTCAGCTGCCACTTCGCTGAAACCTACCCGCTGATCACTAAGCCGCAGGATTGCTTGGGCAACAGGGTGTTCCGAAGCCGTTTCCAAACCTGCCGCCAACTGCTTGCAGAAATTGCTGTCAGCGTCACCCATCGCCTGGAAATTGGTGACTTCCAGTTGCCCATGAGAAAGCGTGCCAGTCTTGTCAAAAATGATGTGGTTGACCCGCGCCAGCGTTTCCAATGCATGACCGCGGGTTGTCAGCACACCTTTGGAAGTGAGCAAGCCGGTCGCCGCAGTCAGGGCTGCCGGTGTCGCCAGCGAAAACGCACAAGGGCAAGTTATCACCAGCACCGACAATGCAATCCAGAATGCCCGTGATGGGTCATGCCAATACCACCAGAAGAACACCCCAACGGCAATCAGCAGGATAATGGGCACAAACCGGGAAGCCACCTTTTCCGCCAACCGTGCCAATTCCGGCTTTTCCGCCTGAGCACGTTCCAACAGGCGGATGATGGAAGCCAGCACGGTGCTGTCGCCAAGCTTTTCCACCTGCATGGTCAACGGGCTTTCAATATTGACCGTACCGCCCACCAATGGGTCGCCCTGCCGCTTATGGCAAGGCAGGCTTTCCCCGGTCAGCAGGGATTCGTTGGTGCTGCTGACGCCATCTGTCACAACGCCATCGGCTGGCACGACTTCGCCGGGTTTGACCAAGAGGTAGTCGCCCGGAGCCAATTGGCTGACAGGCACCACTTCCTGCTCACCATCGCGCAGCCGGGTGGCTGTCGCGGGCATCAGCCGCACCAGCTCTTCCGCCACCTGCCCTGCCCTATGGCGCGCCGCCATTTCCAGGTAGCGCCCAGTCAACAGGAAAAACGTGAACATACTGACCGAGTCGAAATAAACTTCACCACCGCCTGTCAGCGTCGCCCACACGCTGGCGCTGAAGGCAATGCCAATCGCCAACGACACCGGCACATCCATGCCGAAACGGCCACGCCGCAAATCCCGCCACGCCGAAGTAANAAATACCCGCGCCGAATAAAACACGACCGGCACCGTCATCACCAGGCTGATCCAGCGCAGGAAATCGCGCATCCCCACATCCATGTCCGACGCCACGCCGATGTACATCGCCACCGCGATCATCATGACCTGCATCATGCCCAACCCGGCGACGGCGATCCGGCGCAAAGCAGCGGACTTTTCCTTTTNTTGCAGGGATTCCAAACGCCCGGGATCAAACGGATGGGCGCGATAACCAATGGCGGAAATGGCGGCCAGCACATCGCTCAACTGGATGGCGTTATTGTCCCATTTCAGTGTGGCGCGGTGCGTGGAGTAATTGATGCGGAAATCCAGCACGCCCGGCAATTGCCTGACGTGATTTTCATTCAGCCATACGCAGGCGGCGCAAACGATGCCTTCCAGAATCAGCGAGGCTTCCCGGATAGCACCATCCATGTCACGCACGAAAGATTTCTGCAATTCCGGCGCATCATAGACCTGCAAGTTGCGCAACGCTTCAGGGACAAGCCCCTCCGGGCTGCTGCCGATTTCAGTGCGGAAGCGGTAGTAATCGGTCAGGTTATTTTCCACGATGGCGGTTGCAACAGCTTGGCAGCCCGTACAGCATAGGTTATGCGCCTCGCCATCAATCTCCACCGGGTAATGGGCATTGGCAGGAACGGGCTGGCCACAATGGAAACAGCCTTGTTGCGGTTGGGTTATCATGAATTACCCAGTTGCGCCAACAACGCTGACCTTGGTTTCCCCTGACTTCATAGACATCCTTGCCCCGATTGACATTGATCAGCAAAGCCCAGAGGCCGGACTGCGGCAAGGTGACCGGCTCACCGTAGAACCCTGGCTCCACTTCCGGCAGGACAACTTCGGTGTCGTGGCTCTTGTCAGCAGTGAACATGAACTGTACAGAGACCTGCGCGCCTGTCACCGGCATCCCCTCATCATCGATCACCCGCAACCGGAACAACGCAGGCTTGCCAGCGACCGGCGCATCCACCCAGCCATCCATGATGCGCCAGCCCAAAGCGGCCTGTTGGCGCAGTTCATCGACATAACGGTTATATTGGGCGATGTTTTTCTGGAAATCATTGGCGACCGCGCCTGAGAAAGCTGACGTGACCTCTTTGCCAACCTCCTTGCCATGAGGGGTTGGCAAGAAACTGCGGACAAACTCAGCGCTTGCCCCTTGTTCGCCAGGGTAATGATAATGGAGTCCACGACGGCCAGGACCAAAAAGAAAGTGACAATGATCGCGGGCACCCAATGGAACCAGCGTTTCTTGGCGTCGCCTTCCTTTGCGCCTGGGCGTCCCGGGTGCTGATGATAATGCCTAGCCCATATGCGGTCATGGTGAAGAAGGCGAAATGGATGGCATAGACATCCAGGCCATCCCAATACAGCACCGAAAGGGGAATGTACACAGCTTGCGTGATCAGGATGGTCAGCAACGCCGCCATTTTCCCTGACTTGCCCAATCCCTTGTAGATAAAGAAAAATAGGGCAAACGATGCGGTCACGCCTACCCCCAGCGTCAATGCCAGACTTTGATTTTCCATGTCACCTTTACGGTATGATGAAATGTGAAGGAATGATCACAGGCTCCGTTACCTTGCCTTCCGTTGGGGTCAGCTTGAAGTCAAACTCACGGTTCTTCTGTGTATCGCCAGGCTGCACAGTATAGCGGACTTTCGCCAGCACCCGCATGCTGGAATCCGGCTTCAGCCCCAAATCGGTAATCTGCCCCAAATCCAATTCAGCATTCGGCAGGTTTTCAATCGTCAAGGTATACCGTGCGGCCGCCATGGTCTTGTTATTGATCTTGACTTCATAGCTGTTCTGGATGCGGCCATCCGAGAGGGTGACAAACAGCGGGCTGCGCACTTGCACAGCAGTCGCCTCCAGCAATTTGCTGCTGGCGATGCTCCAGACCAGATAGACTGTCGCCAGCAAGGTGGCGGCACCATAGCCAAGTGTGCGCAACTTGATGAGCTTGGTTTNTTTGCCTTCCAACGCATGTTCGGAGGTGTAGCCGATCAAGCCGCGTTTCCAGCCCTGTTTGTCCATAATGGCGTCACAAGCATCGATGCACAGCGCACAGTGGATACAGCCAATCTGCAAACCATTACGGATATCAATGCCTGTCGGGCACACCTGCACACATAGGCCGCAATCCACACAATCGCCATGCCCAGCCGCCAGCCGGTTACCCTGATCACGCATTTCCTTGACTGGCTTGATGCGCCCCGCCGCGCCTTCGCCCCGGTTCTTGTCATAGGAAACGATCATGGTGTCCTGGTCAAACATGACACTCTGGAAACGGGAATACGGGCAAATATGCAGGCACACATATTCCTGCGCCCAACCGGCTGCCAAATAGGTGGTTGTCATCAGGATAAAGGCTGTGCCATACATGGCCGCTGGGGCGTTGCCGGTGAAGAAACGGACAAGCAGGTCAGATGCATCCCNCCAATACAGGGCAAAGCTGATGCCCGTCCACAACGCCAGCAACAGCCACAGCGCATGGGTCANGGACTTTTTACGGATTTTTTCAGCATTCCAGGGTTGCTTGTCCAACCGCAAGCGCGCCACCCGGTCGCCCTGGACAAATTTTTCAATAAACCGGAAAGCGTCTGTCCACAAAGTCTGGAAGCAGAAATAACCGCAGAACACCCGTCCGTACAACGTGGTGACAANAAACAGCAACACCGCCGCCANGAACAACAAGGCAGTCAACCAGAAAATATCCTGCGCATGCACCACCAGATTGAAGATGTAATAGCGGCGACCGGGAATATCGAACAAAACCGCCTGGTCTGGCCNCACGGCACGCTCCCAGCGCATCCACGGCAGCAGAAAGAAGACGGCGTAGGCGAAAACCAGAATGCCGGTCTTGATATTGCGGAAACGGCCTTCCACAGATCGCGGCTGGATGGCCGCCTTGGGTTCGATGACTTGTTCAATGCTCATATTGTTGCAGTATCCAATCGCTCACTGGTTTGCAGACCCCGTCACAGCGGCAGAATAACCGGCTATGACGAAAAGTCTGCATGATACCCTACCCATTGCGCTTTACATTGCGCGTAATCAAGTTGGAATGCTAATTCATTACTTTCCAACGCTTATTTTCACCAGCCGCCTACGCCAGATAAGCCGCGCCACCCATATAGGCGCGCAGCGCCCNGGGAATCCGGATGCGCCCATCCGCCTCCTGATAGTTCTCCAGCACTGCCACCAAGGTACGCCCGACAGCAAGGCCAGAGCCGTTCAGTGTGTGCAGCAGTTCCGGCTTGCCAGTTTCGGGATTCCGGTAACGCGCCATCATCCGCCGCGCCTGGAAATCGACAAAATTGGAGCAGGAAGAAATCTCACGGTATTTCTGTTGCCCCGGCAACCACACTTCCAGGTCGTAGGTCTTGGCGGAAGAAAACCCGACATCGCCAGCGCACAGCGCCATCACCCGGTACGGCAGATCCAGCTTCTGCAAAATGGCCTCGGCATTGGCGGTCAGGCTTTCCAGCGCCGCCCAGGAATCTTCCGGACGCACCAATTGCACCATCTCCACCTTCTCGAACTGGTGCTGGCGGATCAAACCACGGGTGTCCTTGCCGTAAGAACCGGCTTCGGAACGGAAACAAGGCGTATGGCAAGCGTACTTCACCGGCAGGTCGGCGGCATCAATGATCGTGTCACGCGCCAGATTGGTGACCGGCACTTCAGCGGTCGGAATCAGGTAATAACCTTGCTCGTTATTGAGCTTGAACAGGTCTTCCTCAAACTTTGGCAACTGCCCAGTGCCGCGCAAGCTATCGGCGTTCACCATGTAGGGCACATAGGCTTCAACGTAACCATGCTCCTGGGTGTGGGTGTCGAGCATGAACTGGATCAACGCCCGGTGCAGCCGCGCCATGGCACCGCGCAACACCACAAAGCGGGAGCCGGTCAGTTTCGCCCCGGCGTCGAAATCCATCCAGCCATTCGGCAACCCCAGATCAACGTGGTCTTTTACNNCGAAAGCAAACGGTTTCGGCTCGCCCCAACGGCGGACTTCGACATTGGCGTTTTCGTCCGCCCCATCCGGCACGGAAGCATCCAACACATTGGGGATGCCCATGACGATGGTGTCCAGATCAGCCTGCAAATTGGCGAGTTCCTGTTCCTTCGCTTTCAGGCTGTCGCCCAAATCGGCAACTTCCGCCAATAGCGGCTGGATGTCCTCACCCTTGGCTTTGGNCCGGCCGATCGCCTTGGAACGCGAGTTGCGGGTGTTTTGCAGATTCTGGGTTTCAACCTGCAACGCCTTGCGGCGCTCTTCCAGCGCGCGGATGGCTTCAACATCCAGCCTGAAACCGCGCCGCGCCAGTTGGCTGGCGACTTCATCCAGTTCTGTTCTTAAACGTTTGGGTTCAGCATAGCTCTTGTTCCATGAAGGGAATTCGGAAAAGGCGACATCTTAACCCAGAACGGCTCTGCTTTTACATGCCTGAACCGTGACAGGCGCAGCTTTTACGGCGTCCCTGCCATAGCGCGCACAAAGCTTGACCGGAATGCAGATGGTCATCATCATCAAGATAAATTGGGATGATTGGGGTGCGCCATGCAAAATTTTCTCTTGCGTCTAGTCTGCTTGCTTTTTCTTGCCCTGGGCGTCAGTGCCGATCCACTGCCGCCTGACCAGGTTCCGGAACCCCTCAAGCCGTGGGTCGGGTGGGTGCTGGATGACCATAAAGACCTGGCTTGCCCTTACCTCTACAATGCCGAACAGCGCCAATGCGCCTGGCCNGGTTCGCTGGATCTGCAACTGACCAACACCGGCGGCGTTTTCACCCAGCACTGGGAGGCATACGCGGAAACCCGGGTGCGCCTGCCCGGCGATGCGCAGCACTGGCCGCAACAAGTCCACAGCGGCGAAAACACCCAGCTTGCCGTCACCGAGCAGGACGGCTACCCCAGCGTGCTCCTGCCCGCAGGCAGCCATGACATCAGCGGGCAATTTTTCTGGGACAAACTGCCCGAAGCCCTGTTCGCCGCACCGGAAACCGGGTTGGTCAAGCTGTCGGTGAATGGGCCGCGATCACTTCCCGAATTCAACGCCGCAGGCAGCCTGTGGTTGAGCAGCAATGCCCAGGAAGCCAGCGAAGACAATCTTGATGTGCAGGTGTTCCGCAAGGTTGAGGACGCCCATCCGCTCCAGGTGACAACCAGCATCCAACTGCGGGTGGCGGGCAAGCAGCGGCAGGCCGAGCTGGCACCCGTGCTGCTGACAGGCTTCATCCCCTTGCGCCTGGATAGCCCGCTGCCCGCCCGCATGGGGCAGGACGGCAAGCTACAGGTACAATTGCGCCCTGGCGAATGGACTATCCAATTGACGCCGTGCGCCGGGCAGCCTCGACCAATTGGCCTGCCTGCCAGCAGCGCACCGTGGCCATCCGAAGAGGTTTGGGTGTTTGCGGCGGATTCCACCATTCGCCAAACGCAGGTGGAAGGCGTGAACAGCATTGACCCCAGCCAGACCCGCCTGCCGCCGGAGTGNGCCAGCTTACCGGCCTACCTGATGACCGGCGGCGGCGTCATGAAACTGGCGGAACAACATCGCGGTATAGCGGATAGCCCCGCGCAACTCAGCCTGAAACGCCAACTGTGGCTGGATTTCGATGGCGGCGGTTATACCCTGCAAGACCAGTTGCAAGGCACTTTGGCGCAGGAATAACGGCTGGAAACCTTGCCGGACATCCATCTGGGGCGGGTCAGCCTGAACGGTGAGCCGCAACTGATCACCCGCCAGCCACAGGGCAAATCTGATGGCGTGGAAGTGCGCCAACGCACCCTGGATCTGGAGGCCGACAGCCGCTATGACGCCCGCCAGGGCATACCCGTCAATGGCTGGCGGCAGGAATTGCAACAAGTGACCACCACCCTGCACCTGCCGCCGGGCTGGCTGCTGTTCGCCGCCTGGGGCACGGACAATCTGGCGGCGACTTGGCTGCAACAATGGAATCTGCTNGACCTGTTCCTGGTCTTGCTGATTGTGGTGGCGACCGGCTACCTGTATGGCTGGCGCTGGGGAGCCGTGGCGGGCACCGCCCTGCTGCTGACTTGGCACCTGCCTGCCGCGCCGCGCTATATCTGGCTGAACCTGTTGGCGGTGGCCGCCCTGTTGCGCGCATTGCCGGAGGGGGCAGCCGGGTTGCGGCGCTGGCTGGAGCGTTACCGCTGGTTGAGCCTGCTGGTGCTGGCGTTGATGGTATTGCCCTTCATCATTGGCACGGTGCGGGTCGCGCTGTATCCACAACTGATGCCGGAGGCAGGCGGTGTGAGGGATTTTGGCGCAATGCTGGCCACCGACCAGGACGCCATGACGGAAGAGGCGGCGCCGGTTCCAGTGCCTCCCCGGCACCCATGCCCGCTGCGCCGATGACAGCCCCGCTGCCCGAGGCTGAACCAACTGCCGGAGCCGCTATGGATGCGCCGCCGGGAAAACCCGCGCCTCAGCAAGCGCAGCGCAAACTGGCCAACTNNCCTGGCCGAAGCGGCGTCAACGTATGACTATGCTTCCAAAATGTCCGCAGGCTCTGGAGTGGACGCCAAGCGTGCGGCCAACCTGCGAAATGTCGACCCCAACAGCATGATCCAGACTGGNCCAGGTTTGCCCAACTGGCAGGGCGATACCGTCCTGCTGACTTGGTCGGGGGTGATTACGCCTGAGGAGCGNGCCGACCTGTGGTTGGTTCCGCCACTGGCATGGTCGTTGCTGAAGCTATTGGGCGTGGCGGTGTTGCTGGTGTTCGCCCTGCGGCTGGCGTTGCTATCCGGCTTCAGCGGTTGGCCACGGTTGCCTGGCCGCATTGGGCGTGGCGGGCAGGCGGCGGCAGGGCTGTTGCTGGTGTTGCCGTTGTTGGTCGGTATGCCAATGCCCGCCGACGCCGAACCGTCCACACCGTCTGCCGACATGTTGCAAACGTTGCAGGAACGTTTGTTGCGCGCGCCGGATTGCCTACCGGAATGTGCGCAAATTGAAGTCATGGACATGCAATTGCAAGCCAATAACTTGGCGCTGCACCTGCGGGTGCATGCCGCGATCCAGACAGCGATTCCGTTGCCCGGCGGCCAAAACGTCTGGCTGCCGCAAAGCGTGCAGGTGGACGGTGTGGCAACACAGACCTTGCGCCGTGATGGCGAACAGCAGCTGTGGGTGGGGTTGAACCCAGGCCAGCATGATGTGGTGTTGCAGGGCGAATTGCCTGCCCGCAGCAANCTGGCCTTGCCGTTGCGGCTGAAGCCGCACCGGGTGAACTGGCAGGGCGAAGGCTGGCAGGTTGACGGGCTGCGTGACAATGGCGTCCCCGAAGACCAGTTGCAACTTAACCGCACGGCAGCGATGGCAGCGGGGACGGCAGCGCAGGATACGCCGACCTTGCCTGCGTTCGTCAAAATCCGGCGGCGGCTGGATCTGGGGCTGGACTGGTATGTCAACACCACCATTACCCGCATCTCCGATAGCGCTGTGCCCATTGCGCTGTCCATTCCGTTGCTGGCGGGCGAACAGCCGCTGAGTGAACAGTTTACCGTCAAGGACAAGGCCATCCAGGTCAACCTCAAACCGCAACAGGACACCCTGGAATGGACGTCACGCCTGCCACAGACGGAGAAAATCCAACTGACCGCCGGTAACGACAGCGCATGGCTGGAGGAATGGCAGGTCGCCGCCAGCCCGGTCTGGCATGTGCAGGCCAGCGGTTTGCCAGTCAACGCTTATGAGGAGGACGCCGGGCAAGGCGCCATGCTGTGGAAACCATGGGCAGGTGAAACCTTGACCCTGGCGGTCAACCGCCCGCAGGGAGTTGAGGGGCAAACGGTCACGATCCTCGCCAGCCAGTTCAATGTTGAGGTCGGCAAACGTGCCCGCGAAATGCGCCTGCGCCTCAACCTGTTGAGCAGCAGAGGCTCGCAGCACGCCATTACCCTACCGGACGGGGCGGAGCTGAAAAGCCTGACGATTGATAACGTGAAGCAGCCCATCCAGCAACAGGGCGGCAAGGTGATGCTGCCGCTATCGCCCACCCGCCANGAAGCCGTGCTGGAATGGCAGGAGCCCGGCGCGTTGCCGCTCAGTTACCACTTCCCGGCGCTGGATCTGGGCTTGCCGAGCGTCAACAGCGAATTCCGTCTGCAACTGCCGCAAGACCGCTGGGTGCTGTGGGCGCATGGNCCATTGCTNGGGCCGGCGGTGCTGTTCTGGGGAATGCTGGCGGTGTTGCTGGTGGCAGCGGCGCTGCTGGGGCGTTCCGGCCTTACCCCGCTGAAAAGTTGGCAATGGTTCCTGCTGGGGATCGGCCTGAGCCAGACCAGCCCCTACCTGATGGTGCTGGCCGCTGGCTGGCTGGCGGCGTTGGCGTGGCGCGGCAAGGCACCATTGGACGGGCGGCCTTACTGGCAATTCAACCTGTTGCAAATCAGTCTGGCGGTGTTGACCCTGTTCGCCTTCGCCACGCTGATTGGCGCGGTCGCCAAAGGTCTGCTGGGGCTGCCGGAAATGCAGGTCGCGGGCAATGGTTCCTGGGCGCAGAACCTGCTGTGGTATCAGGATCGGTCTGGCAAGGCGCTGGCGCAGCCGCTCGTCATCAGTGTGCCGCTGTTGTATTACCGCTTGCTGATGCTGGCCTGGGCGCTGTGGCTGGCGGTGGCGGTGCTGGATTGGTTGCGTTGGGGCTGGCGCGCATTTGGGCAGGGCGGTTTGTGGCGACATAAACCTTCCAAGCCTGCGCCGCCGACCGATGTCAAACCACCCGATGCGCCACAAACTTGCTGAGGTTGTCGAGCACCTCGCCGCCCCGCCGGAAGCCTAACCCACAGGCTTCCCAGGCGAAGAAAACGCCTGCCTGATAGCCGCGCCCTTGCGCATCCTTGGGGTAGGCGGCGAATTCCTGGTAAATGGAGCGGTAACGGTTATATTCGCCCGGCGTTTGTTGCAGGATTTGGCCTGCCGCATCGTAAACCACCGTGTTGGCGCCTTCGCGCCCGAACAGGGTCTTGGCGACCTGTTTCTTGCCCGGGATCGGTTCAGCGCGGGTTTCCAGCAGGTAGGGCGAATCCGGGAACAATTCGTACAGCACTTGCATCATGCCCTTGCTCTGGAACAGCAGGGTGTAAGCAGGGTTGAGGATCACCGTGTCGGTATAGCGGGTGATGTCATCCAGAACACCGGCAATGCCGTCGGTTTGCAGGGCGATGTCTTCCCACGGATACAGCTTGAACCAGTAATCGAAACGGGTCTGGTCTGGGTTGAAAACGCCTTCCTGCTCCAGGAAGCCGACTGCGTCCAGATAGCAGAAATCCGTCTGGAAACCGGCGTCATGCGCCATCTGCTGCAAGAAACGCACGGTGCGCTCATCTTCCGGCAGGTCGCGGATGCTGGAAAACAGGATGTTCTGGTAGTGGTAATGCTGGCCGAAGGTTTCCGGGTCATCATCGCCCGTGACCAGGCGGCGGAAGTTGTTGCGGATACTGTCGTATACCGTGTTGAACTGGGCGGCCTCATCCATGCTGTTGGCCTTCAGCAGCGCCCATTGCACCACCGCCGTTTCGAACAGGCTGGTCGGCGTGTCGGCGTTGAATTCAATCAGTTTGATCGGTAGCCCATCCACGCCGCCAGCCAGGTCAAAGCGTCCATACAGGTGCCGGTGGTCGTTTTCCCAACTGCGGTTGATGGGGTCAACCAGGTTGTAGGGAATGTCCAGTTCCAGAAAACGGTCTTGGTCGATGACATGCTGGGCGGCCTCCACGAACATTTCATACAGTTCATTGGCGGCGTTGTAATAAGCCTCGGCTTCCGTCTCCGTCACCTGCACGATTTCATCAGCGACATAGGGCTGGCCATCCGGGTCGGTGTGCCAGCTCATGCCGACCTCTTCCATCAGGGATGGGCTGATGGGGTTGACTTTTCCAGTTTGATCATGCGTTAGCCACCAAAAGAACTGCCGCCGCCAAAGGAGCCGCCTGATGGGCGGTTGCTGGGATTGGCGCTGCTGTTGCCGCCAAAAACCGGAACGGGGTTGCTGCGATGCGCCGCCGGGCTTGACGGAGCGGGTGTCAGTCCCGCCAGTGGCCGGACGGCTGATGGATGTCTGCGCCCGTTGCTGCTGGTATTGCTGGCGCTGCTGGTAATTGGGGTTGCCCATCAGCTTGTTGGCGATCATGCCGCCAATCAATGCGCCTGCTGCGGAGGCCAAAGGGTTTCCCCAGACTCATCCCCTGGTTCACCACCATGGGCTGGGTCAATTGGGAAGTTCCGGCCTCCACTTTTTGGCTTCTTCCTCAGCAATTTTTTCAGCTCCGCTTCGCTGAGAATGCGTTCATTGCCGTTCATATCCTTGAGGATGGCGCGGGTGCCTTCGCTGGAGGGGTACTTTTCCTTCAGCTCATAGGTGTCCGGGTTGGTGCCGGTCTGTTGGATGACCAGAACATGCCTTCGCCCCTGGCTGCGTCTGAAATTGTGCCCTGTGCCTGGTTTTGCGGCGGTGGGGAGGGAGGCTGGTCGCCGCCACAGCCCTGCAAACTGCTGACGATGGTCAGGCCGAGACTGCCGACCATGGAATAGGAAAGGATTTGTTTGATGTAGGGTTTGCTCATGCCTGACTCCGATCTAGTTATTTTCAACAAGATAAACAAGGTGATCTGGGAAATCCATTTACCTGAATTTTGCGGTTGGGTGAAACAAGGCCATCACTAAAGCAGCGTCATTTCGCCTTCAGCAGCAAACCGCTATCAATCGGCACATAGCGCGTCGCCGCCTGGATAAGGGAATTCGCCGTCAGCCCCGGCACGCCATACGCCTCGGTTTCCACCCCGTAGCGCTCATGCGCCTTGCGCAGCAACAGGTCGAAATCACCATCGCCGGAAGCCAGCACGATAATGTCGGCGCTGGCGGCAGCTTCGATCACATCCAGGGTGATGCCCACATCCCAGTCACCCTTGGCAGAGCCGTCGCTGCGCTGGATGTAGGGCTTCAGCTTCACCTCAAAACCGATGGCGCGCAGGATATTCTGGAACTGTTTCTGCTTTTCATCGCCGCGCCCGATGGCGTAGGCGCATGCCTGCACCACCTGCCGCCCGGCGGTCGCCTGCGCCCAGAACCGGTTGTAGTCAAAGCCGCGACCGTAGGCGTCGCGGGTGGTGTAGTAGATGTTCTGCACATCCACGAACAGGCTGACCCGCTTCACAGGCTGGCCTGATGCCGCAGGCAATGTGGAAAGGGGTGGGAATAGGCAGTGTGGGCATGTTTGCGTCCTGGTTTTCGGCTATGCAAAGATGGGGAGTTTATCGCATCGGAACAGCAAGCAGTATGAGCAAAGGGCGTTGGCAATTCTGGATCGACCGGGGCGGCACTTTCACCGACATCGTCGCCCGCAGGCCTGATGGTGAACTGATAACCCACAAACTGCTGTCGGAAAACCCGGAGCGCTACCCTGACGCCGCCATCCAGGGCATCCGCGAGTTACTCGGGGTGGCGCGCGGGCAGGCAATTCCGGCGGGACAGATTGGCACCGTGCGCATGGGCACAACGGTCGCCACCAACGCCCTGCTGGAACACAAGGGCGAATCTGTCCTACTGGTGACGACACGCGGTTTCGGCGACGCCTTGCGCATCGGTTACCAGCAGCGCCCCAACCTGTTCGCGCTCGACATCGAATTGCCGCAAATGCTTTACAGCGACGTAGTGGAAGTCGAAGAACGCATTGCCGCCAGCGGGGAAATTCTGCAAACGCCGGATGCCATGCGAATCCGCGCTGACCTGCAAGCCGCTTACCGCAAAGGCCTACGCTCGGTTGCCATCCTGTTCATGCACGCCTGGCGTTACCCGCAGCACGAAATACTGGTGGCGGAGATTGCCCGCGAAATCGGTTTCAGCCAGATTTCCGCCAGCCATGCCGTCAGCCCACTGATCAAATTTGTCGGGCGTGGCGACACCACGGTGGTCGATGCTTACCTCTCGCCAGTCTTGCGCCGCTATGTCGAGCAGGTGGCGCGGGAATTGCCGGATACCAGACTCTTTTTCATGCAATCCAACGGCGGCCTGACGCAGGCAGACCATTTTCAGGGCAAGGATGCGATCCTTTCCGGNCCTGCCGGTGGCGTGGTGGGCATGGTGCAAACCGCGCAGGCAGCCGGTTTCGGCCAACTGATCGGCTTTGACATGGGCGGCACCTCGACGGATGTGTGCCATTTCGCGGGTGAGTACGAACGCACGCTGGAAAGCCACATTGCCGGTGCCCGCATCCGCGCCCCCATGATGCAGATTCATACCGTAGCGGCNGGGGGCGGCTCGATCCTGCATTTTGATGGGCAACGCTTCCGGGTCAGNCCGGATTCTGCCGGGGCGAATCCNGGGCCTGCTGCCTACCGGCGTGGCGCCNNGCTCACCATTACCGATTGCAATGTGATGCTGGGCAAGTTGCAGGCGGATTATTTCCCGCAAATCTTCGGNCCGGATGGCAATGCGCCGCTGGACGTTGACACTGTACGGGCGAAGTTCGGCACGTTAGCTGAGCGCAGCCGAAGCCAACAGGCCAACATGGCACCGGAACAGGTGGCGGAAGGCTTCCTCGCCATTGCGGTGGAAAACATGGCGAATGCGATCAAGAAAATCTCGGTGCAACGCGGTTACGACGTGAGCGAATACGTGCTGTGCTGCTTCGGCGGAGCCAGTGGCCAGCACGCCTGCTTGGTGGCGGAGACGCTGGGGATGCGCAAAATCTTCCTGCACCCATTTGCGGGCGTGCTCTCCGCGTATGGGATGGGGCTGGCGGATGTGCGCCACATCCTCACCCGCAGCGTGGAGTCAGCACTGAAGGGCGACCTGCTGCCAGACCTGGAAAGCTTGCGCACAGAACTGGCGGTAGCCACTGCCGCGCATATCCGTGCACAAGGCGTGGACACTGCACACTTGCGGCATGAAACCCGCCTGCACTGCCGCTATGCAGGCTCGGATTCCAGTTTGCTGGTTGGCTG
Source organism: Candidatus Thiothrix singaporensis (assembly GCA_013693955.1). Lineage (GTDB taxonomy): Bacteria > Pseudomonadota > Gammaproteobacteria > Thiotrichales > Thiotrichaceae > Thiothrix > Thiothrix singaporensis. The sequence continues at coordinate 1,710,350 of CP059265.1, forward strand.
GAGCGGTGAGGGAGCAGACGCAATCCGGGCAGCGTTTGAGGAAACGCACCGGCAACGGTTTGGGTTTGTGACGCCGGAAAAAGCAGTGGTGGTTGCGAGTGTTGAGGTCGAGGGAATTGCCGGGGAAGCTGGCCTCTCCCCANNTCCCCAACCCTGTCTCCGCAAGGGGGAAGGGAGCAAGAAGAGCGTCGCTTCGCATTGGGCATTCCTGCGTGGGGAATGGCATGAGACGCCGTTCTATCAGCGGGATGACTTGCTTGCTGGGGAAACGGTTACTGGCCCCGCGGTTATTCTCGAAAGCACCGGAACGGTGGTGCTTGAACCGGGTTGGGCGGTGCAACTGACTGCGCAGGGGAATCTGGTGATGGAACACAATGANCTCACCCCCTCCCCTGGCGGAGGAAGAGCCGGGGATAGGGGAGAGGAAAGTCCCGACCCCATCCGCCTGGAAATCTTCAATAACCTGTTCATGTCCATTGCCGAACAGATGGGCTTCGTGCTGGAACAAACCGCCGTCTCAGTGAATATCAAGGAACGGCTGGATTTTTCCTGTGCCATCTTCGATCCCGACGGTAATCTAGTGGCGAATGCGCCGCATATGCCGGTACACCTCGGCAGCATGAGCGAAAGCATCAAGGCCGTTATCCACGCCAATACTGGCAGTATGCAAACCGGTGACGTGTTTGTGCTAAACGACCCGTACCACGGCGGCACCCACCTGCCCGACATTACCGTCATCAAGCCGGTGTTTGCGGACGATACCNNGGGCATCATTTTCTATGTCGCCACCCGTGGGCATCATGCGGATGTGGGCGGCGTCACNCCCGGCTCGATTCCACCGCTTAGTCGCAGTATCGAGGAAGAAGGCATTCTGCTCACCAATGTCAAACTGGTGGAAAGCGGGCGTTTCCGTGAGGATGAAATCCGTACCCTGCTGGCATCCGGNCCTTTCCCAGCGCGCAATATCGACTACAACATCGCCGATTTGAAGGCGCAACTGGCCGCCTGCGCGCGCGGTGAAGCCGAACTCAAACGCATGATCGGGCAAATGGGTTTAGGCACCGTGCAAGCCTACATGCAGCATGTGCAGGACAATGCGGAAGCCTCAGTACGGCGCGTCATCAGCAAGCTTAAGGATGGCAGTTTCCAGTACGGCATGGACGATGGCAGCAGGATTTGCGTGCAAATCAGCGTCGATAGCGCAAACCGTTCCGCCACGCTGGATTTCAGCGGCACCAGCCCGCAACACCCCGGCAATCTGAACGCGCCAACCGCGATTACCCGCGCTGCCGTGCTGTACGTGTTCCGCTGTCTGGTGGATGACAATATCCCGCTGAATGAAGGTTGCCTCAAACCGCTCGACATCCGCATCCCGGCAGGTTCGATGCTCAACCCGCACTACCCGGCGGCAGTGGTCGCAGGCAATGTGGAAACCTCGCAATACGTGGTGGATGCGCTGTTCGGCGCACTCGGCGTCATGGGCGCGGCGCAAGGCACCATGAACAATGTCACCTGGGGCAACGGCCGCCACCAGTATTACGAAACCCTGTGCGGCGGTGCAGGCGCGACGGCGAATGCGGACGGNGCCAGCGCGGTGCATACCCACATGACCAATTCGCGCCTGACTGACCCGGAAATCCTCGAAACCCGCTTCCCGGTGCGGCTGGAAGCGTTCCACATCCGCCCCTATTCTGGCGGCAAGGGCAAGCAACGTGGCGGCGATGGTGTTATGCGTAAAACCCGCTTCCTCGAACCCATGACGGTGAGCATCGTCTCGGGGCATCGCAAGGTCGCGCCGTATGGCATGGCAGGTGGCAGGAACGGGCAATGCGGCGTCAACCGCGTGCTGCGCAAGGACGGCCATCTGGAGGCACTGGACGGGATTGCCCAAGTGGAAGTGGAGGCAGGCGATGTGCTGACTATTGCCACACCTGGCGGCGGCGGTTATGGCAAGGCTCAGTAATCCACCTTGCCGCGCCCGGCCTTGATCTGGCTACGCTTTTTCTTGCTGTCCACCCGCTTGATCTGGGAACTGCGGGTTGGGCGGGTGGCTTTGCGCTTCTTCTGCACTTTGGTGGCATCCAGGATGAGCTGATGCAGGCGTTCCAGCGCATCTGACCGGTTCTTTTCCTGGCTGTTATGGGTTTGCGCCTTGATGACGATAATGCCATCGCTGGAAATGCGCTGGTCGGGGAAAGCCAACAACTTTTCCTTCCAGGTTTCCGGCAGCGAGGAGGCACAGATGTCGAAACGCAGGTGGATGGCGGTCGACACCTTGTTGACATTCTGCCCGCCGGAACCCTGCGCACGGATGGCTTGGAAGTCGATTTCTTCCGCTGGGATCTGGATAGTATTGGAAAATTTCAGCATTTGTTACGGCTTGGTATGTGCAGATTGTTATTGCCACCAATGTAGCATAGGTATTGCCCAAACAGCCTATGTTAAACTGCCCCGCTTGTCCCACTCCTAAGGAAACCCGCATGGACACCCGCCCTGCCCACCCCTTGCAGCGCCTGTTCAACTACGCCCGGCAATATCGCCCTGACGTGATCAAGGCAACGGTTTACTCCGTCCTCAACAAGTTTTTCGACATCCTGCCGGAAGTGCTGATCGGGGTGGCGGTGGATGTGGTGGTCAACAGACAGGATTCGTTTCTGGCCAAAGTGGGCATCGCCGACCCCAAGCAACAGATTGTCTCACTGGCGGTGCTGACCGCAGTTGTGTGGATCGCCGAATCGCTGTTTGAATACCTGTACAACCTCAAGTGGCGCAATCTGGCACAGAACCTGCAACACGACCTGCGCATGGACGCTTACCGGCATGTGCAGCAACTGGACATGGCCTGGTTCGAGCGCAACCGCAGTGGCAACCTGCTGTCGGTGTTGAATGAAGACATCAACCAGATGGAGCGTTTCCTCAATGGCGGTGCCAACGACCTGATCCAGGTGTTTGTGGGAACACTCATGGTCAGCGGGGTGTTCTTTGCCTTGACCAGCAGCCTCGCTGTCCTTGCCCTGCTGCCGATTCCCTTTATCCTGTATGGCGCATTCTGGTTCCAGAACCGGCTGGCTCCGCGCTACGCCGCCATGCGCGAAGCCGCCGGAGCGCTGGCGACCCGCCTCAGCAACAATCTGAGCGGCATCGCCACCGTCAAGGCTTACACGGCGGAAGATTTCGAGGCCGAACATATCCGCCAAGGTTCCGACCTGTACCGTGCCCGCAATGCGGAAGCCATCCGCTGGTCATCCGCGATTACGCCCGTCATTCGGGTCGCCATTCTGGTGGGCTTTACCATCACCCTGCTGTACGGCGGCTTCATGGCCTTGAATGGTGAAATCGGCGTGGGCAGTTATTCGGTGCTGGTTTACCTGACCCAACGCCTGTTATGGCCGATGACAAGGCTGGCGGACATGACCGATTTGTATCAGCGTTCCATGGCCTCCATCGAGCGGGTATTGGGCTTGCTGCATACCCCGATGGAAATCAGCTACGCCGGGCAAGCGCTGGATACCGCCAGCGTCAAGGGCGGACTGGAATTTGCCGATGTCAGTTTCAGCTACCCCGGCCAGAACCGCCCTGCCCTCAGCAACCTCACCCTGAACATTGCAGCAGGCGAGACCGTCGCCTTTGTCGGCGGCACTGGCGGCGGCAAGAGCACCCTGATCAAGCTGTTGCTGCGCTTCCACGATCCACAACAAGGCTGCATCCGGCTTGATGGGCAGGCAATTACGGGACTGCAATTGCAAGATTTGCGGCGCGCCATGGGTTATGTGGCACAGGATACGTTTCTGGCCGACGCCAGCGTGGCGGAAAACATTGCCTATGGCAGCCATGATACCCCGCGTGACGCCGTGGTCGCCGCCGCCAAAGCGGCAGAGGCGCATGAATTCATCAGCCATTTGCCGCAGGGCTACGACACCCAGGTTGGCGAACGCGGCATGAAACTGTCCGGCGGGCAACGCCAACGGCTGGCNCTGGCGCGCGCCATTCTCAAGAACCCGCCAATCCTGATTCTGGATGAAGCGACGTCCGCCGTGGACAATGAAACCGAAGCGGCGATCCAGCGTTCCCTCGACCGGCTGGTGGTTGGGCGCACCAGCCTGATCATTGCGCATCGGCTTTCCACTGTGCGTCACGCGCATTGCATCCATGTGCTGGAGCATGGGCGGATTGTGGAATCTGGCACGCATGACGGATTGCTGCAACGCAATGGCGTTTACGCTGCCTTGTGGCGGCTGCAAACCGGAGAGCGGGAGGGTGCATTAGCTTAATGCGGCGGGAAACGAAAAACAATAACTTACATCAATTCTACCTAATAGACCTCTTGCGAAAGTCACAAACTGCGCTGTTGCAGCATCCAATTGACGAAACCCGTAACCAACTGTAGCCGTATCCCAAAGCGCCGTCGGCGATTGCGGTAACGCTCCTTCAGGATCCGAAACACCTTCAACAGCCGGATGCTGTGTTCGACCTTGACCCGAAACCGTGCGAACACCTGGTTGAAAGCAACTTGTTCCGGTTCCAACTCCCGCAGCCGGGGCTTTTTGAAGGGGATCAGGATTCTGCAACCTTCGATCTCCAGCCCTTGGTAGCCCAAATCCCCGAGGCATAAACAACCCGGCGGAAATGCCTCCGGGTGTTGGCGAGCCAGCGTGACATCATGTTCGTTGCTGACCGCCTGGGCGACATGCAGGATATGCCCACTGGCCTGTTCAATCACGAGTTGGAACTTTTGCGTGTGCGTGTGCTTTTTCCCGCTGTAGAAGTCGCTTTGTTTTTTGGGNNGACGTTCAATCGGACTTTCGCTGGCGTCCACGACCACCACCGCGTCCGCAGCCAGGTTCTCCGTTGCCGCCAGCCGCACCCGATCCAGCGCATCCGCCGCCAGCAGACGCTGTTCGGTTCGTGTCACGATGCGCTGCGCGGTCGATTCGTGCACGCCGTAGGCCACGCCCAGGTGGAACAGCGTGCGGTACTCGCGCCAATAACCCAGCGTCAGCAGGAGCTGGTCGGCCAGGCTCAAGGGACTCGGGCGGCCTGACTTGCGCTTGGCACGTTCCGCTTGTTCCAGCACCGCCAGCTGTTCCCTGTACAGGCGCAGCACCTCGGCCTTGTAGACGCTATCGCCAAGCATGGCCACCCATATCCGGCGACTTGCGGTAGGCACGCGGCAACAGGGAGTGACGGGCATCAAACACCAGCGCATCCATGTTCTTGAAATCACCGCCAGGGCTGACCTTGATCGGGTCAACGGAACCGTCAGCATTCATGCCCCACACCTTTTCCGGTGCATGGCGGATGATGTATTGCAGCCAGCCTTCGTGGAAATCCTGCCCCATATCGTGAATGGTCGCGCCAGCAGCGGCATAACCGGCATTGCTGGTTTCCACAGCCTCATACTGGCCCAGAAACCGACCATAATGCGGTTGAGCGCGGTTTGCTGGGCTACGCCAGCCGCCCAGCGGCGATAGAAATCCTTAAAGTGGAAGGCTTAACAGAAGTCTTCCGGCAGCGCGTCGGGATCTTGCGCCCCAGTCACTTCCGGGCGGGTGCCGTGGTTCACGACTTCCTGCTCGCCGAAGGCCTTCAGTTCAGTGGAAAACTGCTCCACCGCGCCTTTCAGGTCGTCCACCGTTTTGAATTTTTCATCCAGGGCGGCCTTCAGTTTGTCATCGATGGCCTTTTCCTGGTCGGCGGCGTACTGTTTGAGCGCGTCACCCAGCAGGGTTTTGAACTCGTCGCGGTCTTGTTGCGTCATGAAAAATGACTCCTCGGTTGTGGATAGGGTTTCAGGTTTGGGGTCGGCTGGCTTCCTGGAAAACCATGCACCGACATCAAAATAGGTGGTGCTGTCTTCAAATTCGCGGAAATGCAAATCTGCTGGCAGACAATCCTGTAGGGTAAAAATCTCGATATTGCCGGAGGTGGAGAACATCAGCGGCTCAGTGCCAATTGATGCAGGGGTGTTGGTGACGCCTAGCCCGGCAAGGTAGGCTTTGCCGGTCTGGGCAAAATTCTTGTTCACTTCCACGCTGGGGTGGATGATCTGCCCGCGCTCCAGGTTATACAACAGGTCTGAGGACGGGGCGATTTGCGCCATCAGGCGGACTTTCCTGCCGGTTTTATCCGTTTTGGTGTCTGAATACGCCGCGTTGACGTACCCCATCGCCTGATATTTGTAATGCTCCGGCCAGATCATGGCCATGTAGGTTTCCAGCGCGTAGGTTGACCCCATCTCCATCAGCCACCCCTCTTCCAGGGTGCGGCAGTCNNAGCCAGCGACGGCTACGCAGAAAAAGTCGGAAAGCAGGCGTTTCACCACGGTGAAAGCTCCACAGGTACAGTGCGCACCAGCATGGAGCCAGGAGGCAGAGAGCGCCAGCGGCGCACATCCAGCAGCGCCGCTGTCGGATGTTTGATTCATGCCAGTTGTTTTTCGGGGGCTAGAAAAATGCGCGCTTTACGGACGCCTTTTTGTGTATGATATGCGGAAGCTATATAATAAAGTGTTAGCTCAAAAATCACGCTCCCCCAAATACTCAAAACACAACCCAGATAAATCATGAAACCACACATTCTATTAGTTTATCTCTTCTGCCTGATGCCTCTACTTTTCGGCTGCGATCAACAAAAGATGCTAGAGAAGTTTATTCCTCAAGAAGAATCAGCTATTGCCCAACAAATCATTTCACAACTAACAGAAAAAGACTACGATTCCATTAACAAGCAGCTTGACCCAGAACTAAAAGATAAGTTTAACCAAAAACTACTCGATCAAATATCGGCATTACTACCCACAGATAANACCAAAAATATTGTCATCATAGGATCAAATACATCTAAATTTAATAATCAGTCCACATACAACCTTACCTATGAATATGAATATATTGACAAATGGTTACTTGCAAATGTCGTCTTAAAGAAAAAGGACAACAACATAAGCATCATTGGATTACACTTTACACCACTAAAACAGTCATTAAAAGAGACTAACAAATTCACTTTTAAAGACAAAAGCTTAATCCATTATCTAGTTTTTGCTTTAGCTGTGACAATTCCAATTTTCATCATTTACTCTTTTATGATTTGCATCAAGACACCTATCCAAAAGAGAAAATGGCTATGGTTATTATTCATAGCAGTTGGCATTGTGCAGTTTTCATTTAACTGGACAGATGGTAGTTACATGATCCAACCAATTAGNTTTTTACTCTTTGGCTCAGGNTTTTTCTACGCAGCTCCATATGCTCCGGTTATCTTCAAAATTGCATTTCCCCTTGGAGCAATAATGTTCTTATTTAAACGACAATCAATTATTACAAAAACATGAGCTAACAATTATGTCGACGACGGACGCGGTGACAGCCTGCGACTTCGCCCAATCTACTCCCCGCCGCACCCGTCATGTTAGACGTTAGCGGCAGGCATCATCCCTGCACATACTCAAGCAACGATATTGGCTGATTTCCATTTCTGCTGATATATGATGCTACTCTACCGGCAACTGTTAATGGGCTACCTGACCAATCAATATTTTGCACCGGGATTCCATGATCCTCTGATAGCTGAGCTATTCTTTCTGTCCATAGAGTAATGTACCCGTCTTCTGTTTTATTGCGGATTGCCTCAGCAATGTCATGATTCATCTGCTTTTCCTCCGCGCCAGCTTCTGCGCCTTGCAAGGTTATTGTTAGACGCTCACTATGCTTGGCGATATGGCTTCATCGTAAACGTCAAAAAATGGCTGGATTGAAAAATTTACAATTGTAATATTAACCTGGCAATTAAGTGTCCGACATCGAAAAAACTTAACCAGTTGAAAATTAATCAATTATTATTTTTTACTGGTCGGACAAAAATTTAGGTGCTTAATAAAACGTAAAAGGAGCTTTCAATGGCTGACATCCAAAAGGCAATTCGCGAGGTGATCGAGACGAACCGAGTCGTCCTTTTCATGAAGGGAACCAAGAACTTCCCCCAGTGCGGCTACTCTACNCGCGCAATCGAGATACTCAAGAAGCACAACGTCGAGTTCAAAGATGTCAACGTCTTGTCCGACCCTGAGCTGCGGCAGGGCATCTACAGCATCTGGCCAACCCTCCCCGTGATATACATCAACGGCGACTTCGTGGGAGACTCTGTCATCCTTATGGAGATGTCTCAATCTGGAGAGTTGGCAGAGCTTCTCGCTCGCTCGAAGTGATCGCGCAGTGAGGAAGTGGCCAGATATTAACCATTGCGGCGCGCACATGTGATGACTTACCATACTAGACCTCTTGCGAAAGTCGCTCGTGCCACCATATTGGCGGCATGAGATACCTTAGTTTACAAAATTTACCACCTGATGCCTTCAAGGCTTTTCCAGATTCTTGCTGGGTTTTCTGGCATTTGCTCCAATCTTCTTTAACTGCAATGTTCAGCAAAGAAAACACAACATATCCGGCTTTAATATCTTTATGTCATGTTTCATAAATCACCAAAATCTAACAACCAATTTCGACGACGGATCACGAGACAGCCCGCAATCCTACCTACTTACTCCCCGCGTGACCCGTCAAATTGCGGGTTATGTTTAAGGTCAAAAAATGATACCTGATATATTTGAAGTTACCGTAGTAGGAGAGGGTTGTTTGTATGTGATGCCTCGCCCAAACTCGGAATGGCTGAGTGAAGATATAAAGTATTTCCAAGATATGGGTGTAAATCTAGTCGTATCTCATTTAGAGAAATCAGAAGAAAAAGAATTGGGATTATCTAAAGAAGGAGAAATTTTAAATGAGCACGGTATCGATTTTGTGTCATATCCAATAAAAGATAGAGGCTTGCCGAATATAGATAATTTCAGAGAATTTATTGAAGATATCTACGATCGTTTAATAAACGGTGAGAACGTGGCTATTCATTGTAGAGCAGGAATAGGAAGGACGGGCGTAACTTCATCTTGTTTACTGATCAAGGATGGTTATGAGAGTAATATTGCAATGGATATGGTTGCAGCAGCAAGAGGTACGCAAATTCCAGATACTGAAGCTCAGTTCGATTTTATATGCGAATATACAAAAAACATAACAAAGTGCTCATGTTCGCAACCTTCGGTTGCTGGGATCTCCGTTCCGTCAGCCCCATAGCACGGCATTATGCCAAATAAAAACATTCTCTAAAAATGACAATAAAGGTTACACAAAATGAATAAAAATATTTTAATTGCAATTCTTCTAGCATATGGCTACTCATCTTCTGCTCTAGCAGATGAGGTTTATAAATGTATTTCAGATGGTTCAATAACTTATCAATCAAATCCTTGTCCATCAACAGACGGCACTGAATCAACAAATGACACAACAGTGTTTGACGGTTGGGTATTTGGCTCAACCATTAATCAAATNAAAAATATAGCCCGAAATAGACAATTAGCAATGACTCCGGGATATTCTATAATAAGTTCAACATATAATGAAAAAATCCTTAACAGCGAACCAGAATCAAGAGAATATAAGTACAATACAAAGATAATGAATAAATTGACCACCGTCATATTATTCTTCACAAAAACAACTGAAGAGCTTTATAAGATAGAGGCGACATTCCATGTTACACAATTAAAAACAGAAGAACGCAAATATTTTTATGAGTCGCTACATTCACTATTATCTAAAAAATATGGTGAGGCAAAAAATACAGATGCTGAGGTTAACAAAGATAGCATCCAAAATCCTTTACATGGCATCCTTACCCAAGGCATAACAAATACATTGATGGGTACACTATTAGAGTGGGGTTCTGACACAGACAATGTAGTTACATTAAATTACAAGAATAATTATCAAACAATGCCATCCTATAAGTTAACTTATAAAAATATACCATTGCTCAAACAAAATGATACAGAGACGACAAACACAATAAGACAACAAACTAATCAAGCAATTACAAATGATGCTAATAAACTTTAAAAGAGCATAACGAGTTGCTCGACGACGGACGCGGTGACAACCCACGACTCCGTACAATTTACTCCCTGCCGCGCCCGTCATACATGACGTTGTATCAGCGTTTTAACCAATAAGGAAAACTTAACAGCATAGCGCCCTGGCCGGGTTTACGCCCCAACAGGTCTTGATCTGGCAGCAATCCCGGACAGCTCAAGATGCGAGAGCTTTAGCCTCAAATTCCACCGGACTGAGATAGCCGAGTGTGCTGTGCAGGCGGTTGCGGTTGTNAAGTAACCAACAAAAAGTTTTCGCGCATTCTCTGCAATGAAATTCAATAGGTTACGGTGGTGGACTGCACGAAAACTTTGGCTCATGTACTTAGTCCGTTTCGATATGTTCAAACACGGTTTGCTTCATGTTTTCACGGGAGGGGAAGCATTCACCCTGGATAGCCTCCACTTTCAGGGAGTGGAAGAAACTTTCGGCACAGGCGTTATCATAACAGTTCCCTTTGGCACTCATGCTGCCAAGCAGTTGATGTTGCTGCAACACATCCCGGTAGGCATATGAACAGTATTGGCTGCCACGATCAGAATGCACAATGCCCCCTTTGGGACGCTTACGCTTGAAGATGGCCATTTGCAAGGCATCACACACCAGGTCAGCAGTCATGCGTTCGCCCANTGNCCAGCCAATCACCTGGCGTGAAAACAGGTCAATCACGACAGCAAGATAGAGCCAGCCTTCATCTGTCCCCAGGTAGGTGATGTCGCCCACCCATTTCTGGTTGGGTGCCGTGGCGGTAAAGTTCTGCCCCAGCAGGTTATCAAACACCGCCAGGTTGTGGTTGCTGTTGGTGGTGGCCTTGAACTTGCGGGCAGCCTTGGCGACCAGCCCCTGCCGGTTCAGGCTGGCAGCAACGGTTTTGCGGTTACAGGCATTGCCTTGCCCGATCAGTATACGTTGCAAGCGCCTTGCCCCATAACGGCTCTTGTGCAGGACAAACAAGCGGGCAACCTCCTGATCAAGTTTGGCTTTTTGCTGCTGGCGGCGTTGGTTGCGCTCCACTTGCCCCAGCCATTCATAGTAACCGCTACGGGAGACCCCGAGCAGGCGGCACTGGGTTTTTAGCTTGAATTGGGCGTTGTGTCCCCGGATAAAGGCGTACTTCACTTGAGCTGTTTCGCAAAGTACGCGCTGGCCTTTTAGGATGGCCACCTCTTCCTGCGCCACTGCCAGTTCACGGCGTAGGCGGGCGATTTCGGTGGCCTGCCCCTGCTCACGCTGGCTGACCGTCTGTTGGTGCTGTTGCTGGCTGCGCCATTGGTACAATTGTGATTCATGCAGACCCAACTGCCGGGCTGCCTCAGGGACACCCACCCGTCCTGCCAGTTTCAGGGCTTCTGCCTTATAGCTGGCAGCGTGGCGGGTATAGGGTTTTGTGTTGGTTTTTGCGGTTTTCATCGTTCACCTCAAGGTCAAGTACGTGGTGTACTCACTTCTTGCTGTGTCCGGAGAGGCTGAGCCGGATCAATACGAACTGGAACAAAATTCCATGCAAACACACAAAGCGGAGACCATGAATGATCACGCCATACCAGCTTAACCGCACTGCCGCAGCCCAATACTGCGGTGTCTCCGTCGGGAAATTCGATGCCGACTACCGCCCGCACCTGACAGAAATGGAAGACGGCGGGTGCCTCTACTTCCTCCGCGAAGACCTCAAAAAACTGATCAAGGAACGATTCAGGAAAGCAGCAACATGGCGAAACGAAAAAGACGTTACCGAGCCTCAACCGCCATCCAAAGACCGGCAACTGCACTATTGATAAAATCATCGCAGGACACGGACGCTTTTGCCGAAGCACTGGCACGCAGGACTACGCAGAAGCAGAACGCCGCGCCATCAAGTGGATCAAGGAGATAGAAGAGTCCAGCATCCACGGAAAACGCACCCGCCTGACGTTTTCTGAAGCCGCAGCCATCTACATTGAGAAAGAAACCAAGAAGTCCCTGGATGACGACATCCGGGGGCTGGAACAAGTCATGCCTTTTATTGGCAAACTTCACCTCGACGAAATCCACAACGAATCCATACAGCCCATGTTGCAGCCTTCCGGGCAGGTTGGACATNNCCCCAGAAACCAAGACCCGCCCAAAAACCCAATACTCCCCCAGAAGGCCAGCACCATCAACCGCAAAATACGCGTGATAGGGCTCATCCTCAACCTTGCCGCCNNCGACCCATACCACAAGCCATACCTCGACACACCACCGCTGCTAGAACAGCTACCGGAAACAGACAAGAAGCATACCCGCCCGCTGGAATACGCTGAAGAAGAGTGTTTGCTCAGACACCTGAACGATGACTACCGGGACTGGTGGACATTCGCCGCTAACACCGGCCTACGCGAACAAGCCCAGATAGCCATGCAATGGGATTGGGAAGTCGAACTTCCAATGCTCAACAGCTTTGCCTTCATCATCCCAGGTGAACAGCAAAAAAACCGCCTCGACTTTCTACTTGTCCTGAACAGCATCGCCCGCCAGACCATCAACCACTGGCGCGGTAGGGATGAAATCTACGTTTTTCCATCCCCAAAAGGCGGCAGGCTCCATCGGTACAACAACAAACACTTCCGTCACGCCCGCCAACTTGCCAACCTCAACGGCGAGATAAACTGGCACAGCGCCCGCGCCACTTTCGCCACCCGATTACGGGCAGCCGGAGTAGGGGAGGAGGATCGTGCAAAACTGATGGGACACGCCTCAGTATCCATCACAACCCAGTATTCCTGGGCGGATGTCCGCCACTTGATTGAGTGCGTGGAAAGACTGTGCGACCGTGATAAAATTGACCAAATGAGCAGCATTTTTCGGGTCGACTCACTCCTCAAAAAACGCCGAAAACACGCAAATATCACGAACAAATGAAAAAGGGCTGCACCCGAAAGAATGCAACCCTTTGATATACATGGTGGCTATGACTAGATTCGAACTAGTGACCCCATCATTATGAGTGATGTGCTCTAACCAACTGAGCTACATAGCCTAGAGGTTGGCGATAGTAGCTTTTGCACCGGCTGCTGTCAATGCCCTTTTCCTGCAATATTCAGAGAGCGTTCAGACAAGATGATAATTTACATTCACGGGTTTAATTCTTCATCACTATCCACGAAGGCNCAAGTGTTGAAACAGTGGCTGGCCAGCCGTAACCGCGCCCAAGAATGGTTTAGCCCCGACCTGCCCCACCGGCCTGCCGAAGCCATGGCCACCCTCATTAAGCTGATCGAATCAGCTCAGGAACCGCCCAAACTAGTCGGCAGCTCACTGGGCGGGTTTTACGCCACTCATTTGGTCGCCAGGTTCGGCCTGAAGGCGATACTGGTTAATCCCGCTGTCCACCCAGCATTGCTGTTGCGTTCATTGGCAGGAACCACCCAGCAATTTTGGTATGGCGGCGGCAGTTACACCTTCACACAGGAACATGTGGATGAATTGGAAGAACTAGACCAACTTGCCCCCGCCAATCCGGAAAAAATGTTGGTGATGCTGGAAAACGGTGACGAAACGCTGGACTGGCGGGATGCTGCCGCCTATTACCGCCAATCCCATCAATTGATTTTCCAGGGTGGCGACCACAGCTTCACCCGCTTCCAGGATGTCTTGGAACTGATGGATAGGTTCTAACGTGCCTACCCATATTACTGGGTAGAATCATGTCGATATGTTAATTTGCTGACTGCTTGAGCGTGTGGCAATATCACGCACTGACGGCAGTGCTTGGGGGCATGCTCCTGTTATCCTTCCAGTTCAATAGGAAATTGGCTCTAACGCTCCTAAGATGCCAACACATGGCAAATGCGTCATGTACCAATGGATGTTATAAATTATATTTTATTTTTATATATTTAGATAAACTTTATCCAACAAGTATCACCTTAAAACACACGATAGAGGAAAAGCTGAAATGCGATTCACAACCAACAAAATCATCGCAACAGGGCTGGTTGGGCTTAGCCTGATGGCGACCACGCTGCATGCAGATGATAANAAAGTCGTAGCCACTGTCAATGGGGTGGAAATTACCCAAGACACCTTGGACACTGTATCCGGCATGGTCAGCCGCTCCACCCAGGGCAACAAGGTTGACAACAAAGCGCTGCTTGATGACCTGATCATCACCGAACTTGCCCGTCAGGAAGCCAACAAAGCCGGGTTGGCGGAACGCCAGGAAATCAAAGATAAAGTCAAGGACGTCACCGACAAGCTGGTGCTGAACACCTGGACACAAGAAAAGGCGACTTCTTTCAAGCCCAGCGATGAAGAACTGAANAAAGCCTACGATGAACGCACCGGCGGCGAAAACAAATATGAATACAAGGCGCGCCACATCCTGATGAAAACCAAGGAAGAAGCGGAAGCCATCATCAAGGAACTGGAAAGTGGCGTCGATTTTGCCGACTTGGCGAAAAAGAAATCCACCGGNCCNTCTGCCCCAACCGGCGGCGACCTCGGCTGGTTCAAGGCGGATGCCATGGTCAAGCCGTTCTCCGAAGCCATCGCCAAAATGGAGCCAGGCACCATCAGCAAGGAGCCGGTGCAAACCCAGTTCGGTTGGCACGTCATCAAGTTGGAAGAACGCCGTGACGCCAAACCGCCCTCCTTCGAAGAAATGAAACCCCAATTGGAACGCGAATTCGAACAGAANAAAATGCTCGAATACATGCAGGAATTGCGTTCCAAGGCTGATGTGAAAATCATGCTGCCGGAAGAAAAAGCGGCTGACGCCACTAAAGCTGACGCCCCCAAACCGGAAGGCAAGCCTGCCGACGCCACCAAAGCTGATGCCCCCAAACCGGAAGAAAAGCCTGCCGACGCCACCAAAGCTGACGCCCCCAAACCGGAAGAAAAGCCAGCTACCGAAGCCAAGCCGGAAGACAAGCCTGCCGACGCCAAGCCGGGCGAAACGAAATAGACTCCACCCCTGCCCCAATATCCCCGTTCCCACCGCTGGAGCGGGATTTCTCGACACCCACCGCAGCAATCGTTATCTTTCCACCATAACCACCGATGATCGGCAGAACCAAAGGGAGGAGTCGGCATGAAACCAGAATGGAAAAATTTCCTTATTAATCACGGCGCAGAGTTTGCGGGCGATTCACTCATATCTTTTGGCAATCCCGAACGGGAACGGCGCATTCCGCCACAAGGCGCTATCCTGTGCGACCTGTCGCATTTCGGGCTGATCAGCGTGAGCGGGGAAGACGCCGCCAACTTCCTGCAAGGCCAGTTGACCAACGATATTCGGCAGGTCACTGACACAGCCTCCCAACTCAGCGCCTATTGCACACCACAAGGCCGTGCGCTGGCGACCTTCTTCATCACCAAACGGCAAGGCATGTATTACCTGAGCCTGGCGCGTGACTTGCTGGAGCCTACCCTCAAACGCCTGCGCATGTATGTGCTGCGCTCCAAAGTGGCGTTGGAAGACGCCAGCGCCAGCCTGGTGCATTTCGGCTACGCCGCGCCAGATGGCGACAAACAGTTGGCGGACATCCTGGGCAAAGTGCCAGCCAACCCTTACGACACCCTGCAAATCGGCAATTTGACCGTCCTGCGCCAGCCAGCGGCCATCCCGCGCTTCAAGGTATTGGGGGAACTGGACGACGCCCGCAAGCTATGGGAACGCCTCAACGTCAACGCCGCTTGTGTTGGCCGCAGCAGTTGGGATTATTTCAACATTTCTTCCGGCATCCCGATGGTGGCGCTGGCCAGCACAGAAGCCTGGGTGCCGCAGATGATGAACATGCACCTGATCAATGGCGTCAGCTTCAGCAAAGGCTGTTTTCCCGGACAGGAAATCGTCGCCCGCCTGAAATACCTGGGCAAAAGCAAACGCCAGATGTACCGCATCGGCGTTCCAAGCTGCGTAACAGTCCCGACGATTGGCACCGCCATCAGCAGCAGCGCTGACCCTGAAGCTGGCAGCATCCTCAATGCCACCCGCAATCCGGATGGCTATGTCGAAGCGCTGGCAGTCCTGAAAATTGCGCAGGCCAGCCAAAGGCTGACCTTGGGGGAATATCCGGTGCAAGTGCTGGAGCTGCCTTACGTGCTGGAAACGGAATAACTCCCGTTCACCCTTCAACAAAAAGGGCGCAAATTGCGCCCTTTTTCATGTCAGACAACCACTGTCCCCAACCCGTTAGCCGTTACGGGCATCCAGCTCCGCCGCCGTAAAGCCGGGCATCCGCGCCGCCATAATGGCGTCCGTGAGTGTGGCGCTCGGGCGCATAACCGCTTTGGTCTTGGCGGAGTCAGCGAAGAAATAGCCACCAATATCAACCGGCTTACCCTGGGCACCGTTCAACTCTGCCAGGATTTNTTCTTCATTTTCCGTCAAGATTTTGGCCAGCTTGCCGAAATGTTCCGCCATTTCAGGTTCTGCGGTTTGCTTGGCCAGTGCTTGCGCCCAATACATCGCCAGATAGAAATGGTTGCCACGCGTATCCAGCTCACCGGTTCTTGGTTTCGGTGACTTATCATTCAGCAACACATTGCCGATGGCTTCATCCAGCGTTTCAGACAGCACTTTGGCCTTATTGCTGCCGTATTGTCTGGCCACCTGCTCAAAGGAAACCGTCAGCGCCAGGAACTCCCCTAAGGAATCCCAGCTCAGGTGGTTTTCTTCCAGCAGTTGTTTCACCAATACCGGTGCCGTGCCGCCAGCACCGGTTTCGTACAAACCGCCGCCTTTCATCAAGGGAACCACAGACAACATTTTGGCGCTGGTGCCCACTTCCATGATCGGGAACAAGTCTGTCAGGTAGTCGCGCAGAATGTTGCCGGTCACGGAAATCGTGCTCTTGCCGCGAATAATACGTTCCAGGCTGAAACGCATCCCGCGCAGTGGTGACATGATGCTGATATCCACGCCCGTCAGGTCGTGATCTTTCAGGTAAGTTTTAACCTTTTTGATCAGCTCATATTCGTGCGGGCGGTATTCATCCAGCCAGAAGATGGCAGGCAATTGGGATTCACGCGCCCGCCTGACCGCCAAGGCAACCCAGTCACGCACCGGCAAATCTTTGGTCTGGCACATACGCCAGATGTCGCCAGCTTCCACATTTTGCTCAATCAGGACTTTGCNCCGGTCGTCCACAATGCGCGCCACGCCGTCTTCCGGAATTTCAAAGGTCTTGTCGTGCGAGCCGTACTCTTCGGCCTTTTGCGCCATCAGGCCAACATTCGGCACTGTCCCCAGTGTTTTGGGGTCGAAAGAACCATTGGTTTTACAGAAGTTAATCATCTCCTGATAAATACGGGCGAAGGTGCTTTCCGGCATCACCGCCTTGGTGTCTTTCAAACGGCCATCCGGCCACATTTTGCCACCATTGCGGATCATGGCAGGCATGGAAGCATCGACGATCACATAGTTCGGGGAATGCAGGTTGGAAATGCCTTTGGCGGAATCCACCATCGCCAGTTCTGGGCGATGTTCGTAGCAGGCATGAATATCCTGCTCGATTTCTTCGCGCAGTGAGGTGGGCAGGGTGGCAATCTTTTCGTACACACTGCTCATGCCGTTGTTCGGGTTGACGCCGATTTCCTTAAACAATTTACCGTGTTTGTCGAACAGTTCCTTGTAGAAAATCTTGACGCAGTGGCCGAACACAATCGGATGCGAGACTTTCATCATAGTGGCTTTCACATGCAGCGAGAACATGACGCCGGTCTTTTGTGCATCCTCGATCTGCTGCTCATAGAACTCGCACAGAGCCTTTTTGCTCATAAACATGCTGTCGATGATTTCGCCTTCCAGGAGGGAAACCTTGGGCTTGAGCACAATGGTTTTGCCGCTTTTGGTCACCAGATCCATGCTGACATCACAGGCGCGATCCAGGGTCAGGCATTNTTCACTGTGATAAAAGTCGCCGTCCTTCATGTGTGAAACGTGGGTGCGGGACGCCTGGCTCCACTCCTTCATTTCGTGCGGGTAGGTCTGGGCGTAACGTTTGACCGCAGCCGGTACACGCCGGTCTGAGTTGCCTTCACGCAGCACAGGGTTGACCGCACTCCCCAGCACTTTGGAGTAACGGCGCAGAATGGCTTTGTCTTCTTCCGTTTGTGGGTCTTCCGGATAATCTGGCAGCTTATAACCTGCGCCCTGTAGCTCTTTGATGGTCGCGATCAGTTGCGGCACGGACGCACTGATATTGGGCAGTTTGACAATATTGCTATCCGGCTCCTGCGTCAGTTTGGCCAGCACACCCAGATCGTCAGAGACCCGTTGTTCTTCCGTCAAATACTCAGAGAACTCCGCCAGGGTGCGTGCAGGCAGGGACAGATCATTTTTGATGATCTCAATGCCAGCGCCTGATGCAAAGGTGCGGATAATGGGCAGCAAGGAACAAGTCGCCAGCAACGGCGCCTCGTCAGTCAATGTATAAATTACCTTTGGTGTTTCATTTGTCATGTAAAATTATTCCTGAATAGCAGATTGTCCGACAATCTCATACAAATCCATCAATAACCGCCGCCACATCTGAAGTGCTCCAGAAGTGGAAGCTGCGCCCATAACGGACTTGCAGAGTCTCCATATTATGGTTTTTTTCGCAATTTTACCTGCTCTTTTCTGGTAATCATAGCGAAACTCTATCTGAACAATTGTCGACATTAGCGCAAGCCCATGCTTTTATTGCCGCGTGCAGAAACATTCCTGTAATATTTTGGGCGCTTTCTTTGGATATAGTGGAGGCTTGCCATGTCAGATCAATCATTGCAGTTCAACCACCTTGCACATGGCATCGCCACCACCATTTTGCAGGGCTTCAACCGGCACTTTGAAATCTTCCAGCGGATTACCGCCGGGGCGCGCCAGCGCTTCGAGGCCGCTGACTGGCAGGCGGTGCAGCTCGCCTCCCGTGAACGCATCGTGCTGTATGACCGGCGCATAGAAGAAACCATCGCCTTGCTGCGGGATCTGTACCAAATCCGCTCACTTGACCAGGAACTGTGGAAGGAAGTCAAATACCGCTACATCCGCCTGTTGCTGGACCACCAACAACCAGAACTGGCGGAAACTTTTTATACCTCAGTGTTTTGCCGCCAGTTTCCACGCCAGTATTACACCAACACCTTCATCTTCCTGCGCAGCTCCACTTCGACCGAATACATTGATTCGGAGGAAACCAGCTATGTCGCCTACTACCCCGGCGCGACCGGCTTGCGCGAATCCATTGTCCGCATCCTGCAGAACGCCGGTTTCACCTTGCCGTTCGAAAATCTAGGGCGCGACCTGCGCAACATTTTCCGCGCCCTCATCAAATGCTACCCAGGGCGGGCGAACCGCAAGGCGCAGCTGAATTTCCAGCTTTCCGTCATCCGCCACGCCTTTTTCCGCAACAAGGCGGCGTACATCGTCGGGCGCATGATCAACGGGCGCGAGGAAACGGCGTTCGCCCTCCCCATCCTCAACAACGAAAAAGGCGGCCTGTATATCGACGCCCTGATCTGNGGGGAAAAGCAGCTGTCGGTTGTTTTCAGCTACTCCCAGGCTTACTTCATGATGGAGCACCGNGTGCCATCTGCCGTCGCCACCTTCCTGCAAAAGCTGATGCCACGCCGCAACATGTCGGAACTGTATTCCGCCCTCGGCTTGCACAAGCAGGGCAAGTCAGCGTTTTACCGCGACTTCCTGCACCATCTGAAGCACTCCAGCGATGAATTCATTATTGCGCCAGGCATCCGCGGGATGGTGATGATGGTGTTCACCCTGCCTTCCTACCCTTATGTCTTCAAGATCATCAAGGACAAATTCGCCCCGCAAAAGGAGTTCACCCGCCAGCAGGTTGAGGANAAATACCAGTTGGTCAAACGCCATGACCGGGTGGGGCGGATGGCCGACATGCTGGAATATTCCAATGTCGCCCTGCCAATGGAGCGCTTCGTGCCGGAACTGCTGCAAGAGCTGATCGAAACCTGCGCCAGCAGCATCAGCCTTGACGACGGCAATGTCGTGTTCCGCCATATTTATCTGGAGCGGCGCATGGTGCCGCTGAACATCTTTATCGAAACAGCGGACGGCGAAACCCTGGAGCGGGTCATCGAAGACTATGGCAACGCCATCAAGCAACTGGCGGGCGCCAACATTTTCCCCGGCGACTTCCTCTACAAGAACTTCGGGGTCACGCAACTGGGGCGGGTGGTCTTCTACGACTACGACGAAATCACCTACATGACGGAATGCAATTTCCGCAAAATTCCGCCGCCACGCTTCCCGGAAGACGAGTTCCGCTCCGAACCCTGGTATTCGGTGGAGCCGAACGATGTCTTCCCGGAAGAATTCAGCACCTTCCTGCTGGCCACGCCCAAAATCCGCAAGATTTTCCTCAAGCACCACAAAGACCTGCTCGACCACCGCTACTGGAAAAATAAGCAAGATGCGATCAACGCAGGCATCTACGAAGATGTCTTCCCCTACCCGCAGGCATTGCGTTTCAAGCGGCATTGAGGGCGTTCCTCGTAGTACACTGCGGGCATGAGTGAACCAGGCGCATCCAATTTCCTGCAACAACCCGTCACCGCCCTGCGCGGCGTGGGCGATGCGCTGGCGGAAAAACTGGCGCGGCTAGGCATCCTGCAAGTCGCTGACCTGCTGTTCCATTTGCCGCTGCGTTATCAGGACCGCACCCGGATTTGCCCCATCGCCGAACTCAAAGTGGGGCAGGAAGTGCTGGTTGAAGGCGAAGTCGTCTCCACCGAAATCGTGGATCGAGGGCGGCGCATGCTGCTGTCCCACATCAGCGATGGCGGCGGCATCTTGACCTTGCGCTTTTTCCATTTCACAACCGCGCAAAAACAAAGCTTGCGGGAAGGCGCTGCCATCCGCTGTTTTGGCGAGGTGCGGCAGGCAGGCTTCAAGCTGGAAATGGCGCACCCGGAATACCGCCTGCTCAACAGTTCAGACCCGCCCCCGATTGAAAACACCCTGACGCCGACCTACCCCGCGACCGAAGGTTTGCAGCAGCGCAGTCTGCGGCGCTTGATCGAGGTAGCCTTGCAGCATACGGATGAATTGCCGGACTTGCTGCCGGAAACCATCGTCAGACGCCACAACTTCCCTCCNCTGCAAGCCTGTGTGCAGTTACTGCACAATCCGCCGCCCGGCTCCACAGTGGAAGGCCTGCGCCCCCATCGGTTGATTTTCGAGGAATTGCTTGCCCACCAACTGGGCGTGCAGCAAGCCCGGCATGAGCTCCGGCAGGAACAGGCNCCCGCCATGCAGGAAGCCAACCACTACTGGCACCGGTTATTGCGCTCCCTGCCCTTTGCGCCGACGGCTGCGCAAACCCGGGTGATTGGCGAAATCACCCGCGACTTGCAGCAAGGAGTCCCCATGAACCGGCTGGTGCAGGGCGATGTCGGCTCCGGCAAGACGCTGGTGGCGGTGGCCGCCGCGCTGCACGCCATCGCCAACGGCTATCAGGTGGCGCTGATGGCTACCGAACTGCTGGCGGAACAGCATTACCAGAACCTGACCCACTGGCTAGAGCCGCTGGGTCTGGAAACCGTGTACATTTCCGGCAACCAGACGCCGCGCCAGCGCCGCCGCAAGGTGGAAAACCTGCTGCTGGGCATCGGCCATATCGCGGTCGGCACCCACGCCCTGTTCCAGCGCACGGTCGAATTCCTGCAACTGGGGCTGGTCATCATCGACGAGCAGCACCGCTTCGGCGTGCACCAGCGCATGTCCTTGCGGGAAAAAGGCAAGCAGGGCGATCACTACCCGCACCAGCTGGTGATGACCGCCACGCCTATCCCGCGCACGCTGGCGATGACGGCTTACGGCGACCTGGATTATTCCGTCATCGACGAACTGCCGCCGGGGCGCACGCCCATCACCACGGTCGCCCTCAGCAATGAGCGCCGTGATGATGTGATTGAACGCATCGCCGCCGCCTGCCATGAAGGCCGTCAGGCTTACTGGGTCTGCACCTTGATTGAGGAATCCGAAACCTTGCAATGCGAAGCGGCGGAAGCAACCGCCAGCCTGCTGCGCGAGCGCCTGCCGCATGCCGAGATCGGGCTGGTGCACGGGCGGCTGCACGGTTTCGAAAAGGAAAGCATCATGCGCCAGTTCAANGCAGGGGATATCCAGTTGCTGGTCGCCACCACCGTGATCGAAGTCGGGGTGGACGTGCCGAACGCCTCGCTGATGATCATCGAAAACGCCGAACGGCTGGGGTTGGCGCAATTGCACCAGTTGCGCGGACGGGTCGGGCGCGGCAGCGCCGCCAGCAGTTGCGTGCTGCTCTACCAGCAGCCGCTGGGCAAAACTGCCCGCAAGCGGTTGGATGCGATGCGCGCCACCACCGACGGCTTTGTGATCGCCGATATTGACCTGGAATTGCGCGGCGGCGAAGTGCTGGGCACACGCCAGACCGGGGATGTGCGGCTGCGGATCGCCAGCCTGCTGCGNGACCAACACTGGCTGCCAGCAGTGCAGGCGGCGGCGCGGGAAGTGGTGGCGAATCACCCGGAACGGGTGGGGCTGTTGACCCGGCGCTGGCTGCAACAGGAAAATGGGGATACGGCGACGCGCTTTTTCCAGAGCTGAAAGGTGCCCCGACCTTTGGCTGTGCTAACATTGCCAGGAAGCAAAGCAGGAGGTTCATCATGGCGTCAACCGCGACAAAGCTGGACTACATCACCGTTGAAGATTATCTGGCGGGCGAAAGAATCAGTGAAATCAAGCACGAATATGTGGATGGGCAGATATATGCCATGGCTGGCGGCAGCCTCAAACATAACCTGATTGCCTCCAACATTTCAGGCCTGCTGTGGAACCACTTGCGCGGGCAGCCCTGTTTTCCNCTGAGCAGCGACATGCTGGTGAAAACCTTGGGCAAACGCTTCCGTTATCCCGATGTCGTCGTTATTTGTGAAAATGATTCAAGTGAAGATGAACAGGTCATGGCAAACCCCATCCTGATTGTCGAAGTCCTCTCCAAAAGCACCCGCAANAAGGACAAGGGCGAAAAGCGCCTGGAATACCTCGCCATCCCCAGCCTGCTGGAATATGTGCTGATCGAGCAGGATTTCGCCGAAGTTGAAGTGCAACGTCGCAGCGTTGGCTGGCAATCAGCCTATTATTTCTTGGGGGATGAGGTTGTGCTGGAATCGGTCAACGCCAGCATCCCCGTCGAAGCCATTTATGAACGTGTCACCAACGAAGACATGCAGGTTTGGCTGGAACAGAAGACAGGGTAGCCGGGCAACCTGCACGCATTGTGCGGAATAGACGAACCGATGCTGCTACACTTCCCGCCCTCTTTCCAATCAACGTATACCATGCCAACCAAACTTCCCCGCTTTGGCGAATTCATCGCCCTGATCGCAATGCTCAGTTCCCTCACAGCGCTCGCCATCGACACCATGCTGCCAGCGTTGGCCACCATCGGGCACGACTTGGGCGTACAGCACGCCAATGACCCGCAACTGATCATTTCCTCCCTGTTTTTGGGGCTGGCTTGCGGGCAGGTGCTGTTCTANCCGTTGTCGGATGCGACCGGACGCAAACCGCTGATGTACGTGGGGCTGGGCATTTTCATGCTCGGCAGCCTGATCGCCATGCTGGCGCAGGATTTTTCCCACATGCTGGTCGGGCGCGTCTTACAAGGGTTGGGTGCNCCGGCGCCGCGGGTACTGACGATTGCACTGGTGCGCGACTGCTATGCAGGCCGGGCGATGGCACAGGTGATGTCGTTCACCATGAGCATCTTTATCCTGGTGCCGATGCTGGCACCGTCCCTGGGGCAGGGCTTGCTGCTGCTGGCAGGCTGGCGCAGCATCTTCACCACATTCCTGGTGCTGGCTCTGGTGGCGGCGGCGTGGTTCCTGCTGCGGATGCCGGAAACCTTGCCGCCGGACAAACGCCGNCCCCTCACCTGGCAAAAGTTCACCCAAGCCTTGCGCGAAGTGCTGACCACCCGCGCCAGCATGCTGTTCACGTTGGCCACCGGCATGGTGTTTGGCGCATTCCTCGGCTACCTGAGTTCGGCGCAGCAAATCCTGCAAATCCAGTACGGGCTGGGGAAACATTTCCCGTTGTATTTCGCGTTGCTGGCGCTTTCCATCGGTGCGGCCTCCCTCCTCAACGGGCGGCTGGTGATGCGCTACGGCATGCACTGGCTGGCGCAACGGGCGGTGCTTGGCTTCACCCTGATGTCCGGCCTGTTCCTGCTGGTCGCTTACGGCACGCACGGGCAGCCGCCGCTGGCGCTGCTGATGGCGTACTTCAGCCTCGCCTTCCTGTCGCTAGGGATGCTGTTCGGCAACCTGAATGCGCTGGCGATGGAACCGCTGGGGCATATCGCCGGGATCAGCGCCTCCGTCATTGGCTCGCTGTCGACGCTGGCCGCGATTCCGCTGGGAACGCTGATTGGGCAGAGCTATGATGGGACAGTGCTGCCGCTGGTCACCGGCTTNTTTGCGTTGGGGCTAATGGCCAGCGGGTTGGTGCTGGTCGGGAGGAAAACCACATGACGACATTGACCTTTTTGCGCCACGCCACGGCACAAGACCGCTTGCTGCCCATCCCTGACACTGCCCGCCAGTTGGTGGGGAAAGGCAAGCGCCAAGCCGAACGCGCCGCCGACTTTTGCAGCAAATTCGGGCTGCTCCCTGCTTATTTGCTGTGCAGCCCATTGGTGCGGGCGCAAGAAACGGCGCAAGTGTTCCAGCATGAGCTGCGCGGTTGCCCACAACCACGGGCTGTTGACTGGCTGGCGGGGGCAAATGCGGAAACTATGCAGGAGGAGCTGGAAAAGCTGGCGGGCAGCGGCCAGGATGACATCTGGCTGGTCGGTCATGAGCCGGATTTTTCCGAACTCATCTCCCTATTGTTGGGCAGCCGAAAGCCTATCGTGCAAGTCAANAAGGCATCCCTGATCCGCCTGGAGACGGANCTTTCAGGGAGTGGGGAGCTGCTGTGGAGCATCCCCAACAGCCTGATGAAATGAAACCTAAACGTTGAACAGGAAGTTCAGCACGTCGCCATCCTTGACGATGTAATCCTTGCCTTCTGCGCGCATTTTCCCGGCCTCCTTGGCACCCTGCTCACCCTTGCAGGCGATGAAATCTTCATAGGCAATGGTTTGCGCCCGGATAAAGCCGCGTTCGAAATCGGTATGGATCACGCCAGCGGCCTGCGGTGCCGTCGCATTCTTGCGGATAGTCCACGCCCGCACTTCCTTTACCCCCGCCGTGAAGTAGGTCTGCAAACCCAGCAGCGAATACCCGGCGCGGATCACCCGGTTCAGCCCTGGTTCGTGCAACCCCATGCTTTCCAGAAACTCATCACGTTCAGTATCTTCCAACTGGGAAAGCTCTTCCTCGATGGCCGCGCACACCGGCACTACTTCCGCGCCTTCGCGGGCGGCGATTTCACGCACGGTGTCCAGGAAAGGGTTGTGGTCGAAGCCATCTTCGCTGACGTTGGCGATGAACATCAGCGGCTTGATGGTGATCAGGTGCAAATCACGCAGCAGCAGGCGTTCTTCCGCCGACAGTTCCAGCGAGCGCGCGGAATTGCCCGCAGATAAATGCTGGTACATACGCTCCGCCATGTTTTTCTGCGCCACCGTCTCCTTGTCGCCGGACTTGGCGGCGCNGGCCAGACGGTTGACGGCCTTTTCAGCCGTTTCCAGGTCAGCCAGCACCAGTTCAGTGTTGATGGTCTCGATATCGGAGGCCGGGTCAATCTTGCCCGCCACATGCACGATGTCGTCATTCTCAAAGCAACGCACCACCTGGGCAATGGCGTCAGTTTCGCGGATGTGGGCGAGAAACTTGTTGCCCAGCCCCTCACCCTGCGATGCGCCCGCCACCAGCCCGGCGATGTCGACGAACTCCATCGTGGTCGGCACTATCCGTTCCGGTTTGACGATGGCCGCCAGCGCATCCAGCCGTGGGTCAGGCATGGGAACGATGCCGACATTTGGCTCAATCGTACAGAACGGGTAGTTCGCCGCCTGGATGCCCGCTTTGGTGAGGGCGTTGAACAGGGTGGATTTGCCCACATTCGGCAACCCAACAATTCCGCACTTGAATCCCATGATGTCAGTACCTTGTGTCTTAAAATTAGCGGGTGTGCAGCGCCTGCATGGCTTTCTGCATCTCACCCTGCAAAATCAGTCCAATCTGCTCGGCGGCGGCGTCAATCGCCCGCAAGATAACAATTTCATCATCCTGCGAAGGGCGCGACAGCACATAATCCACCACTTTGTTACGGTCGCCGGGATGCCCGATCCCCAACCGCAAGCGCCAGTAATCCGCGCCCAAATGGGCATGGCAATCGCGCAGCCCGTTGTGGCCGCCATGACCGCCGCCCTGCTTCAGGCGCACATCACCTGCCGGAATGTCCAGCTCATCATGCGCCACCAGTATCTGTTCCAGCGGAATACGGTAGAAATCGGCCAGTTGGCGCACCGCCAGCCCGCTACGGTTCATGAAGGTCATCGGCTTGAGCAGCCAAACGGCATTGCCGCCCACTTGCACCTTGCAAACTTCGCCGGAAAAGCGCTTTTCAGCGGCAAACTGGCCGGAATAACGCCGCGCCAGTTCGTCAACAAACCAAAACCCGGCATTGTGCCGGGTTTTGTCATACTGGCCGCCGGGGTTGCCCAGACCTACGATGAGGCGTATCGGGGTTCCCATCCTTCATCCGCCTTAGTGGCAGGAGGCAACAGCCGAGTCGTGGTCTTCGCCCAGCGCCAAAGCTGGCAGGGTGACACCTTCCGGCAATTTCAGATCTGACAGGTGCAGAATCTGGCCTTTTTCCATCTCGACCATATCCACTTCGATGTATTCAGGCAGGTTTTTCGGCAAACAGGAAACTTCAACCTCGGAAACCACATGGCTGATCCCGGCACCCTGCTCTTTTACGCCTTTGGAAATCTCTTCATTGATGAAGTGCAGCGCGACATGGACACGGATTTCCTGGTCATCACTAATGCGTTGCAGGTCGACGTGCATCACGACAGGCTTGGAAGGATGGCGTTGCAGGTCACGCAGGATAGCCCGCTCTTGATGGTCACCGAAATCAACGGTAATGATCTGGGAATAAAAAGCTTCATCCTGCAGGTTACGCACCATCTCATTGTGGCGCAGCGTGATGGACTTGGCGTCTTGGGTCGCGCCATAAATGATGGCGGGAACCAGATTTTCCTTGCGCAGGCGGCGGCTCGCACCCTTGCCCTGCAATTCACGTAACTGCGCTTGCAGAACGTATTTTTGACATGTTGTTTCTCCGAAATAAATGGCCAGAATCCGCGACCAGACCCAGCCTGACAAAACCCGCGGACGGGACTACTTACAAGCCTTCAAACAGGGAGCTGACTGACTCATCCTGGTTGATGCGTAAAATCGTTTTCGCCAGCACACCAGCGACCGAAAGCTGACGAATCTTATCACATTTGCGCGCGCCTTCACTCAATGGAATCGTGTCAGTGATCACCACCTCATCCAAAGCGGAATTTTCGATATTGCTGACAGCTTTCCCGGAAAATACGGCATGGCTGGCGTAAGCCCTGACACTCAATGCGCCATGTTCCTTCAATGCCACCGCCGCATTACACAACGTACCGCCGGTATCGATCAGGTCATCAATCAGGATGCAATGGCGCCCTTTCACATTACCGATAATGTTCATAATCTCGGACTTATTGGGTTCCGGACGGCGCTTGTCGATAATCGCCAGATCCGCATCGCCCAAACCTTTCGCCAGCGCACGGGCGCGCACCACGCCACCGACATCCGGCGACACCACCATCAAATCCGGCAAATCTTTACTCAGGATGTCGTTCAGCAACACCCCGGATGCATAAATATTATCAACTGGCAGGTCAANAAAGCCCTGTACCTGATCGGAATGCAGATCAATCGTCAGCACACGGTCAACATGCCCGGTGGAAATCATATCCGCCACCAGCTTGGCTGAAATCGGCACACGCCGTGAACGCACCCGGCGATCCTGACGCGCATAACCATAATAGGGAATGACAGCCGTAATCCGCCCTGCCGNGGNCCGGTAGAGTGCATCAGCAATGATCAGCAACTCCATCAAGTTATCATTGGTTGGCGAGCAGGTGGATTGCACTATGAACACATCCCGACCACGCACGTTTTCCAGCAGCTCGACATGCACTTCACCATCACTGAAGCGCTCAGCCTTGATTTTGCCTAAGGGGATACCGAGGTGATCGACGACTTTGTGGGCGAGTTCCGGGTTTGCGTTGCCCGTAAACACCATCATTCTATCGTCAGACATGACACTTCCGCATTGAGTTGGGAGGAAATGGCAGGGCTGCTAGGATTCGAACCTAGGGATGCTGGAATCAGAATCCAGTGCCTTACCGCTTGGCGACAGCCCTGCTGAAAAACTTTCAACTTGAAGCAAATAAACTTGCAATTGTCCGGCATAATGGCAGGGCTGCCAGGATTCGAACCTGGGTATGCTGGAATCAAAATCCAGTGCCTTACCGCTTGGCGACAGCCCTGCTGAAACAACACAACTGATTATATTACTACCAGTCTTTGCCTGAGAGGCGATATTGTAACCCCTCGGGCAATAAAACCAAACCATTCAGAAGGTAAGTTTTGCAGGATATCCTCACCTTCCAGCTGATTTTTGACAGATGCAAATAAGCAACTTCCAGAGCCGGTCAATCTCGCTTCTGCGTACCGGGATAACCAGCCTATAGCTTTGGCCACTTCCGGATAACGCTTTTCCACCACCGGCTGGAAGACATTACCGCCCTGCCCGTCATGGAAGCGGGCTAATGTAATGGGCGGGCAATCACGTGTCAAGTCTGGTGCTGAAANAAGTTCGGCCGTAGGCACATGCGCTCGTGGATGGATAACAACGTACCATTTTTCCGGTGTGTCCACTGGCGTCAATATTTCGCCGACCCCTTCCGCCCAAGCGGCATGACCCTGCACAAACACCGGCACATCCGCACCCAACTGCAACCCCAACGCCGCCAGGGCTTCATCATCCAGGCCGCATCCCCACAAACGGTTCAGCCCTTGCAATACGGTGGCGGCGTCTGAACTGCCACCGCCCAAACCGCCACCCATCGGAATTTNTTTGTTTACATGAATGTCCGCGCCCAACTTACTTCCGCTTTCCTGCTGCAACAAGCGNNCCGCCCGCACGGCAAGATCGGCCGCTTCCGGTACGCCCGCCACATCAGCAACCCGGCGGATGACGCCATCGTCCCGCACGTCAAGGGTAATCTCATCGCTGAAGTCGAGAANAATGAACAACGTTTGCAGCAGATGATAGCCATCCGCACGCCTGCCAGTAATGTGCAGGAACAGATTAAGTTTGGCCGGAGCCGGTAGCGCCAGTGTCCGTATCAATAGCGTGTCTGCCAATCTTTTGCGATCACTTTGACCTTGGTATTGTCCGGCGCACGGCTCAGGTTGATTTTTCCGGCAAAGCTTTCCAGTCATTGCCCTGCCAACCGTTATATTCCACCAGCCAACCGGATTGTTGCAGGATTTCCGGCCTGCCTTGCGCATCCAGTTTGACCTGCTGCACCGGCGCATCCGGTTCCGGCACACCACGCACCCAATATTTCATCCCGTCGAGCGGCAGGGAAACCCCAGTTGCCCTTGCAACAGGCGTTCAGCACTGGCGTCTTTATAGGTTTTGCCGTTGGTTTGCAAGGTCACTTCCGAGGCATTGCCCTTGAGGTAAGCCACAATGGAGCCGGTCAACGGGTTCTTGATATTCATTTCATACCCATCGTTGCCATTTTGTAGCCAGGACATATTGAAAGAAGCGCTTTGTTCCTTGAATTGCACCCCGACCTTGCCCTGCAAACGCCAAGCGCTCATGCGGGCAAAATCGGCCTGCCGTTGCCGCCAGGCTGATTCCGCAGCGGGTGAAGCGGCCTCAGTGGTATGCCGGGGCTGGTTCTGGGAGGCGCATCCGCCAAGCGTAAGCAAGCAACAGCCAATTACTGGCATCCATTGTTTCATATGGTTTTTCCTGGGAATTGGGGGATTATAAACCGACCAGTTTTTCCTTGATCCTGACCAGGCGCTCATCTTCCGGATACTTGGCCAGCATGGCATCCAGAATGGTTTTGGCTTCCGCTTTCTTGCCGCCTTCTGACAGGACTTCGACCAAATGGCCTGCGATTTCCGGATCCTGCAACAGATTATAGGCCTTCTGCAGCATGCTTTCCGCCTCCGCCAATTTGCCAGTGCGGAATAGGATCCAGCCCATGCTGTCCATGATCGCCGGATCGTCCGGATGTGCTTTCAATGCCTTGCTGACCATTTCTTCCGCTTCTGGGTAACGCTGTGTGTTAACCGCCAACATATAGCCCAAAGCGTTCAGCACGGTGGGATTATCCGGCTGCTGTTTAAGCAATACGCGCAGATTAGCCTCAGCAGCAGCAAAATCACCAGATTTTTCGGCACTGAGCGCGCGTGCATACAAGGTGTCGAAATCGTCCGGTTTCAAGGCAAGCGCCTTGTCAAAACTGGCAATGGCGTCCTTATAACGTCCCTTTTCATGCAGCAAATGCCCATCTACTTGCCACAACAGTGATTTTCGGCTGTCGAGGGTGGCCGCCTGTATTTGTCCGGCCAGCCATTGGCGGGCGGCGTCCAGGCTTTCGGTCTCCACCAGTAAAGCTGCAATGCGGGCAACAGCTTCACGGGCATAATTGCCCTCCATGGCTTTTTNGTAGGTTTCAATGGCATCCTGGGGTCGCTTCTGCCCTTCCTGGATTTGTCCCATGAAATAGCTGGCCTCATTGACCCGCTCGGGAATATTCATCAGCTTTTTGATCAATGGTTCAGCCAGCGCATATTCCTTTTGCTNCCGGTACAACAGGCNCAGCGTGTACAGGATGTCGATATTCTCAGGATGGCTGGTGTAAAGCTGTTTGTATATCGGGGTTGCGTCAGCACGGCGGTCAGCCAGGATCAGCATGCGCGCATAATCCAGTTCAAGGTCAATATCCTCACTGGATTTGGAAGCGGTTTCCAGTTCCGTCACCGCATCGGCAAGTTTGTCCATCCCCACCAGCGCTTTGGCGATCAGGCGGGAAGCCTGCGTCTGTTGCGCCTTGTCCCNCGACTGTTTGGCAGCTTTGGCCGCCTTCAAGCCATCTTCAAACTGGTCGGAATTGATCGCCAATGTGGCCAGCGCCAGTTGCGCACGCGACGAATTGTCGACTGATTGCACATAGTGCTTAAACGTCTGGTAGGATTTTCCAGTATCAGGCTCCAACGCCAATAGGGAAACAATGAACTCAAAGCCATGCCCTTCTGTTTTTTCCACGTTATCCCGGACTTTGACCAAATCCTTGACCGCAGCGTCATATTTTTCACCGCGCAGGTTATTGATCGCCCGGTGTTGCAAGGCTTCCGGCGAATNTGGATTCAACTCAATCCAACGTTCCAACGCCCGTGCCGCCAAAGCGTTGTCGTTTGCATCAAGCGCCAGCTCCACCGCACGTTTGGCGAGCGCCGGGTCTTCTGACTGTTGCGCAGCGGCGGCATAGTGCAGGGNCGCCTGCCCCGGGTTGCCTTGCCTGATGAACATTTCCGCTGCCAAAATATTGTAGATTTGGTAGCTGAGTGGGCTGCTGAAGGTGGCGACATTGCTGGTTTGCTGACCGGCAAATGTGTTGCTCCNCAATGCACACCCGCCAATCAGGACTGTGAGGGCAAGGCTGATAAACCGGCGCGGCAAGCGTATGCTTTGCATGTAGTTCTCCGGTATTCTGCAATACCATTAATGTTTACGTTGTCAGCTCTTTTAAGGATATATTCAGCGAATTACCTTGTAATCGCCCATAACGTATCAGAAAATTCGCGGTTCTGAAAACGAAATGTATCCGTTGGTATAGAGCCGAATGTCCATCCTGATCGTTGGGGTCAATCACAAAACCGCTCCAGTCTCCATCCGGGAAAAGGTTTCCTTCTCGCCTGAAAGCATGCCTCAAGCCCTGCATTCTGTCCATCAGATAGTACAAGAGAACCTCATCCTGTCCACCTGCAACCGCACTGAAATCTATGTCGCCAGCCATCAGCAACAGCCCGTGGACACCTTGACGGAATGGCTGGCGGGCTGGCACAACATATCAACCACCCACTTAAAGCCTTACCTGTATGTCCACCAGCAGGAAGATGCCGTCCGCCATGCCTTGCGCGTCGCCTGCGGGCTGGACTCATTGGTGCTGGGCGAACCACAGATTCTCGGCCAGCTGAAATCCGCCCTGCAAGCCGCCAGCGACAACGCCGTCACCGGCAGCCAACTGAACCGGCTGATGCAACATGCCTTCTCAACGGCCAANAAAGTGCGCACCCAAACCAGCATCGGTGCCAACCCGATTTCAGTCGCCTTCGCCGCCGTCAGCCTGGCCAAACAGATTTTCAGCAAGCTGGAAAAACAAACCGCCCTGCTGATCGGTGCCGGTGAAACCATCGAATTGGTTGGCAAGCATCTGGCCGCCAACGGCATCGGCCATGTCCTGGTCGCCAACCGCAGCCTGGACAAGGCGCAGAAACTGGCAGCCAACTACGGGGGCAAAGGCATCGGCTTGCAGGATCTCGCTGAATACCTGCCGCAGGCTGACATCGTGATTTCCTCCACCGCATCGCCGGTTCCCATCCTGGGTAAGGGAGCGGTGGAGCGCGCCCTGAAAATCCGTAAACACCGCCCCATGTTCATGGTTGACATTGCGGTGCCGCGCGATATTGAGCAGGAGGTCAGCAATCTGGATGATGTCTACCTGTATACGGTCGACGACCTGCAATCGGTGATCGAAGAAAACCTGCAATCTCGCCGCGCCGCCGCCGAACAGGCGGAAAACATGGTGGTGGAGGAAGTCGTCAGCTTCATGTCCGGNCTGCGCGCGCAAGACCACATGGCCACCATCCGCGACTACCGCTCCCGCACCGAGAGCATCCGCCANGAAGTCTTTGACAAGGCGTTAAGCCTGCTGCATAACGGCAAAAGCCCGGAAGAAGCGCTGCAATTCCTCGCCCATACCTTGGCCAACAAACTTTCGCATGACGCCACCCAAGCCATGCGCCACGCAGCCAGCAATGGCGACCACGCCCTGCTGCAACACGCCAAAATCCTGCTCAACCTGCCCTCCCCTACAACCGACAACAACGGCAAACACCTGTGAAAGCATCCATCCTGCAAAAACTCGAAACCTTAAGCGAACGTTACGCCGAAATTGCCGCCTTGTTGGGCGAAGCGGACGTTATCGGCAACCAAGCGCAGTTCCGCAAACTGTCGATTGAATACAGCCAATTGGAGCCGGTGGCGCAAGGCTTCCATGCCTACCAACAAACCGCCGCCGACCTCGAAACCGCCCAAGAAATGCTGGCCGACCCAGAAATGCGCGCCATGGCTGAGGAAGAAATCGATGTAACCCGAAACCGCCGCGCCGCGCTCGCCATCGAACTGCAAAAACTGCTGCTGCCCAAAGACCCGCATGATGGCAGCAACGTGTTTCTGGAAGTCCGTGCAGGCACCGGCGGCGATGAGGCCGCCATTTTCGCGGGCGACCTGTTCCGCATGTACTCCCGCTACGCTGAAAGCCGCCGCTGGCAGATCGAAATCATCAGCCAGAACGAAGGCGAACACGGCGGCTACAAGGAAATCATCACCCGCATCATCGGCCAGGGTGCCTATTCACGGCTGAAATTTGAATCCGGTGCCCACCGGGTGCAGCGCGTTCCCGCCACTGAATCGCAAGGGCGCATCCACACTTCCGCCGCCACGGTCGCCATCCTGCCAGAAATTGATGAAGTGGAAGCCGTGGACATCAACCCAGCAGACCTGAAGGTCGACACCTACCGCGCATCCGGCGCTGGCGGCCAGCACGTCAATAAAACCGAATCCGCCATCCGCCTCACCCATCTCCCTACCGGCATCGTGGTCGAATGCCGNGACGAACGCTCCCAGCACAAGAACCGCGCCAAGGCGATGGGTTTGCTCCAATCCCGCATCTTCGAAATTGAGCAGCAGAAACAGGCCAATGAACAAGCGGCTGCCCGGCGTTTGCTGGTCGGTTCCGGCGACCGTTCCGAGCGCATCCGCACCTACAACTTCCCGCAAGGGCGCGTGACCGACCACCGCATCAACCTGACGCTGTACAAACTGGATGAAATCATCGCGGGCAGCCTGGATCAGGTGATTGAACCGCTGATCAACGAATACCGTGCAGACCAACTGGCGGCGTTGGCGGATGAATGAAACGCACAAGGAAGAACAGCAAAATCTCCGGCAACTGCTGACGGCAGCCAGTGGGCGGTTGGCGTCAACTTCGCCATCGGCACGGGCGGATGCTGAAATATTGCTGGCGCATTGCCTGCAAAAACCGCGCAGTTACCTGTTCACCTGGCCTGAAAAGGAAGTGGGGCAAACCCTTTCCGCTGAATTCACCCGTTTGATTGACGCGAGGGAACGGGGCGTCCCCGTTGCATACCTGACCGGGTTCCGCGAATTCTGGACACTGAACCTGAAGGTCACGCCCGACACCCTGATTCCCCGCCCGGAAACCGAACTGCTGGTCGAAACGGCGCTGGCAAAACTGGCAGGCAAACAGACGGTGCTGGATTTGGGTACCGGCACAGGCGCGATTGCGTTGGCTCTGGCTTGTGAACACCCCGCCTTGCACATCATTGCCACCGACATTTCCCCTGCCGCCCTTGCAGTGGCGCGGGAAAACGCCCAAACCCACACCATCCACAATGTGCAATTCATTCTCTCAGACTGGTTCAGCGCCCTGCCCGCCCAGCATTTCGACCTGATTGCTTCCAACCCACCCTATATTGAGGTTCAAGACCCGCATCTGGCGCAAGGCGATGTCCGCTTTGAGCCGTCGGGTGCGCTGGTTTCTGGAGAAGATGGCTTGCATGACATACGCCAGATCATCCAGGAGGCACCGCAATGGTTGGCAAACGGCGGCTGGCTGCTGCTGGAGCACGGTTATAACCAAAGGTTGGCGGTGACAGGATTATTGCGCTCGGCGGGTTTCCAGGAAGTGCGTTGCCTGCCGGATCTGGCAGGCAACGACCGGGTCAGCCTCGGGCAGTGGCTGGCCACTTAGTTGGACACGTCATCGTCACGCCAGAAAATGCGCGGCAGGATGTCAGACAAGTCCGTTTTACCGGCAATATCTTCCACACTGCTGCCGGTATTGCTGTTGTCACTGTTGGAGTCGTCCATCACCGGCAGTTGCATCTTGCCAACCCGGATTTCGACTGTTTGCTTGCAATCACCCTCTTTACAATCCGACCCATCTTTAGCGGTCGGCATACGGAAGACAATCTTGGCGGCGTCCAGGATTTCATTGACCCCAGCCACCACGAAATCATCCTTGCTGTCATCCGTACTGCGGTCAAGATTGGCGACCGCCTTGCCGGTAAACAGGTCAAGCACATAGGCTCGGGCGCTGTTGGGCGGCACTTCACAGGGGTCACCGGAAGCAGATTTGCCATTTTCATCCACTGGCGCAAAAGTGGTGAAGACAACCTTGTTAAGGAATGACACGGCCGGAGCCAACACTTTTTCACCGACATTATCAAACGCGTAGTACCAACCCTTATGGTTGCCGTTCAGCAAGCTGTCGTCAGCGCTGGCAAAACCGCCTGTATTGCCAATAGCTGTACGTGCGTTGACCAAATCAGCGTTGTTGATCGTGGTAAAACCTGNTCTACCTGTCGGCGGCTCGTTATAGACGTTAGGATCCATGATGACATAGAAACGGTCTTTGGTATTGGTGTTGAGCGGATGGGTACGGTAACCACTCCCCAATGCAATGGTCATCAACACTTTACCGTTGTACTGCATCATGGCGACATCCGGTTCGTAGAAAAACTTGCGGGTATCCGTACCATAATCGCCATCCGTGCCTAATGCGGCGATTTTGGTCAGTATGGCGTCCTTATAGTCATACATGCTGGAATCCGTGTCGCGCAGGTCGTGATCCATATCCACGCGCCACAAATTGCCGCCGGTATCGGCAAAGTACAGCCGGTCAAGCGCGCCATTTCGGTTCATATCCAACACACGGATGTCGCCCGGAACACTGTCCTTGACTAGATTACTGGATGCGCTGTTGTTAAACAAATCGCGTTGCAAATCCCAAAGCAGTTCGCCTGTAAGGGCATCCACAATCATGACGTCGCGCCCCAACGTGTCCGCCTGACGGCTCAAATTGTTGCTTGAGCTATAAGGAATCTCATTGTCCTTGGCCGGATCATAACCTGCGCCAAACACCAGCACATTCTTCAGCTCATTGCTGCTAGCGCTGCCAACACGCATTTTTGCCAGGGTAGGCTTTGACCAAGTTTCCCCAATGTGTCCCACNNTACCATCATCAATGCCGACCACGTTTTCCTTTTTCCACAAAATCATCGGATTATCGGGCGATGTGATGTCAAGGGCATAATAAACATTACCTCCCCGGCGCAGGCCGAAGTACAGCACCCGCTTGTCACCGTCGGTGGCCTTGATGACGCCATCCATATTTTTGTCGTAATTCCAGAGTGTTACCGAGCCATCGATACCATAAACATGATCCTCTGACGGCTTATTGTCAAAGAAGGTCTTGATATTATCCAGCAAACTGCTGGGCATGAAACCCCACTTCTCCTGTCCGCTTTCAGCGTCAATGGAATGCAGGTAACCTTCATTGGTGGCGGCAAAAATACGCTGTTGGGTACCGTAATCGACCACCAACGGTTTGGAGTTCAGAATGTCGCCCATATGCTGGCGAAGCGTGCCGTCAGGATTTTTTCCGCGCACAAAATTCAGCAGGGCTGTGCGCTCATCGCTGCTGATGCTGCTGCCGGACAGTGGACAGGTGGTCACTTCCTTGATATTGACACACCCGGAATTATTGAGCGGATTGCCCAGCACAGTATGGGACACTCCATTACAATCTTTATAACTGCCAACACAGCTGATACCGTCGCTAGCCCCGTTCCACCAATCCTGCAAGCTATTTCCCGTGATATAAGTGCCTGCCAGCATAGTGCTGGTAATATTGGTGTTGCTGGCGTCCAGCTTGTTGGCGGCGGCGGTTAAGTCCGATGAGGCGCTGACATCGGTATAGAGGTTGCGGTCTGCCGGGTTTGGCAGCCTGCTTGCGGCACCGCCAGTGGCGACATCATTGCCGCTGGCATCGACGCCCCATAAATCATAAGCGCCGTCCACAAACTCGCCTTTTTCATTGACCGCCACACTGCCATTCTTGTCCACAATCTTGCTGACAACCGTACCATCGGCCTGGGTGAACTGCTTGCGTTTGAACTTCTTCAGATTGCCTGGCCAAGCCGGTTTAGTGTCACGGTTAAACATCGGAATATAAACATCATCGCTGTTCGCCAACATAGTGTTTTCATCGACGGCATAGGTTGGCGAGCTGAAAGATGAAGACGTCTTCTCAACAGAGTTGAGGATGGATTGGAACGCGTTGGATAAGTCAGCGGCGCTATTGGCAGGAAAAANGCCGTCCTCAGCCGTAACCAAGCTTTTCATATAAGCCGTGCCTGTTGGCTCATCCGCCATGGCGAATGCCACAGCATAGGTTTCGACTTNTTGGTCGCCCGACAATGTTGCGCTTTGATCGGTATTCGCCAACCAATGGGTCAATTCCGNGCCACATGTGCCGCTGTTATACCCATTGGGGGCATCCGCACAGTTGGCGATGCCGATATAATCCTCCACCCTTTTATTTTTATCTCTGGCTTGATNTTTAGCCGTATAATCAGCAGCTGTTCCGAACAGCCAGGATAGCGNTTTGGAGGAAGGCGGATAATAGCCTGTGCCATCATTTTCTGAACCTTTATAATACGGATATTCCGGTTTGCCATCCGACATCAGCACCAGATAGTTGGCCTGACAAGCATACTTTATCGGCGATTTGTACTGTGCTGACCCCGTAAAATTATCACACACTTTCTGATTGCATATTTCTACGTCGGCGTAGCAAAATTNGTCGCTATCCATAGAGCAATACTTATCCCGATCAGGGTATTCATTGCCAACCCAACTATAGGAGCGGGTAACACAACTATTCTGCACAATATTGCCATTGCACTCCCCAAACGTATTGACACATTCCACCTCATGGGAAGCTTTGCAATTCAGGGAAGCACCATCATAGGTCAGAGGATGGGATGCCCAAGCTATGGAAGGCGAATCGAGCCCCCAACCAACCGCATCACCCCGAAAATAACGGGAAGCTTCATACAATGAATCAACAATGGGCGTATAACCTTCCGCATTCCAGTTATTGACAATACTGGCGAGGAACTGCCTCACCGTCGTACTGCTGGAAGCGGGATCCGGCAGATTGTCAGAGCTCTTGTATGGGGCTATCAGCGGTGTCACTTTTTCATCCGCCAAAGTCACGGGGAAATTCACTCCCTTGATTGAATTCCACCAGTAAGGATCGTTTACTGCCAAACTATGGTTGGCGTAGTGCATCAAGCCGATGTTCAAATTGGCGGGTGCCGTATTCATGACCTCACTGAAAGAATCCTTCAGCACTTGCAAGCGCGACCTGTTGGTTGGATCCCCAGGCACAACCATATTCATACTGCCGGATACATCGATCAGGAACAGGACATTCGGTGCCACGTCACCGCTTTTGTCGGCAAAATAGATTTCGGTCTCATCCGCCATCAATGCCGGGCTGAATAACAGGGNGGCGGACAATAACAGCCACCGCAGGCTACAACATATTTNTTTCATGGCATTATTTTTGTAATTCAAGTTAGTGGCGCTATGCGCCGCCGATGGTTTATTTCCAACAGGTTTGGGCGGTATCCGCAGCGGCATGCGCAGCGTCCACACCGCCGCGTTTCGCGCCACGATTGTCCAGCGTCATGGCCTGACAGGCCGTATCATTACGCTGAGGGCTTGAAGTTGCAGGCGTCGCGCTCACCACATACGAATTACAAGGCGAAGTATTGACGCCGCCACACCCACTAGGCGTTGGTGTTTCGGACAGCGTATATTGACCATCATTGCTGATAGACGGATACCCCAGTTGCGCCAGATCTTTGGCGTAACTGTAATTGCGCAGAAAGTAGCTTTCCTGGCGTTGCGTAATTTCCATTAACGCCACTTGGGCATCCGCCCGCCTGCTTTTCTGCACATAGGCGGTGTAATTGGGGTAAGCGATTGCCGACAGAATCCCGATGATTGCTACCGTAATCATCAATTCAATCAAGGTAAACCCTTGATACTGTTTTCTTATTTTCACTATTATTGCCTCTTAGTGGACTTTTGGCACTGGTTTCAACACACCTTCTGAATGCCTGCTACGCGCTCCGGTTCCCGTCAATGACGCACTGGCGTCAGTTGTAAACACCCGGCAGGCAATCCCACCTGCATCCGGTGTCATTTCTGTCGTCATCGCCACACCCTTCAACGGGGGCAGCCTTCTTCCTCGCCCATCGCAGTTTGGCCTGCCGCATTGATGCCACTGATGTTCTCGGCGAAGTTGGATAATTGCAGCACCTTGACCTTATCCTTGTTGTATTCAGATGGGGCAGTCCCGGATTGAGCGGTTTTCATCACGTTATACAGGCTGATTGACCTGCGGAGCATGGTGTCCGCCCCTTCAAAGGTCAACATATACATCATCTGGTTGCCAGCAATCTTATTGTCCACTGACGCCATACGGGTAGCTGCAAAACCAATCACAGTC
Source organism: Candidatus Thiothrix singaporensis (assembly GCA_013693955.1). Taxonomy (GTDB): domain Bacteria; phylum Pseudomonadota; class Gammaproteobacteria; order Thiotrichales; family Thiotrichaceae; genus Thiothrix; species Thiothrix singaporensis. The sequence goes on from CP059265.1 coordinate 1,750,056, forward strand.
AGGGTCAGCAAAATTACCATGCCCCATAACAGGACTGATCCACGTTGGTTTTTTCTGGTTATCATTGCCATCCTGTCACCTTAATTACTCACTACATTACGCAAATGAATGACGGCTGTGTACACTGACCGCTGATACCGGTCATTACGGGTCTGGGTCACATCCAGTACCTGATAGGAATGCGCTTCTGGAGCTGGCAAAACTGGGTCAATGGATCTGACTAACAGGCCAACCTTGATGCTGATGATACCTTGCCNATTCCCCGCCCCCACATTCGTGGCGTTGACATATTTGTCTACTGCACCATCCGCATTGGCATCCACTCCGTACATGAATTGGATATTTTCTATCCCAGGTGCCAAGGGTGTCCGCGCAGAAAGACGCGAACTCGCACAATTCAAATTAGGAACGCCACTGGTTACATCTACAAAGAAGTTGTTGTATACCAGCGCGCCCTGTGCTGAAGCGGCAGTTTGTGCCCGACACCCTGGCCATCGAGTGCCCCCGCCTGAATTAGCGCAATCCAGAAACAAGTCATTGTCGGCAATAAACGCTATACCTGTCGTATCACCATAGGCAGTGGTACGATCAGCATCGTTATCAGCCGTATCCCGTAACGAAGACGGACTACTAATATTCGATCCACCATCCGCACAAGAACCTCTCGACAACAATGAACCAGCCACATCACCTGGCTTGATGAAGTAATCACCGATCACTAGTTTGGCGGGAGTGGTATAACCAGCATGCTCGAGGTGCTTACTAAGGGCATTCAAGGCCACGCGTGCGTTTTCATCCATCATGGAAAGCTGATCACGAGTCTGGTAATTGCGCTTGCTGCTGATATACACGGTTCCAACCCCTGCAACCAACACCAAACTGACCGTCATGGCAATCATCAGTTCAATTAATGATAAACCCCGTTGTTTATTGTAGATTTTCATATCGCATCCCTAAATGGTGGCCACCAACCTGATATTGAACGCTTCCATACCATCAGCACCACCATCAAAGTCCCCCTTTCTNNTGGTGGCGTTCCGTTCGTTCCACTGCAGATTGACTTGCACCCCTCCATGGCAATCGCCGGTTGGACAGGTCACCTGCAACTGCCNCCNCATCAGGACATTATTGACGCCGCTGCCCGAGCCATCGCCACACATAATGTTATAGAGGTCGTAAGTCGCCACTTGGGTTCCAGTGCAGTCTGTATCCGTAGAGCAATTCTTGGCTAACTCATTACTACAATAATTGGAGGCCATTTGTGAATTGGCCAATAGGTAGGCGGAGGCAGGGACAGCCCCAGTGCCTGTTGTCATGCGAAAGAGTTCCTGTTTATTGGAGCGCATTCTCTCCAGCAAATCATGCACCAGCCAAGTCGCTTGCTGCATTTGATAGGAGTTATGGGTAGTTTTCATGCTGGCGATCTGTAAACCGGCAAGCCCTAACAACCCGGCGGACAATACAACCGTGGCAATTAATACTTCCAGCAAGCTCAGACCGGCCTGCTGACGAGGGAACTGTAAACGTATCGGCATAACGCCACCTGTTAGAATTATGATTAGGGTGCCAAGTTAGACCCATTATACCGAAAATGAGACCCTATGAATAAATAATACAAATTATAGTGATAAGCTGCAATATTTGACGCATCAGCGGTAATGAGATAAATAATTAATCATAAAAAACCCCGGCTATACCGGGGTAAAAACTCTCAACTCATGACCAATTACGTAATTACACTACCTTAACGGTCGTTGTCTATCCCATAATGGTTCATGAATAGATGCGAATTGATTAATGAAACCTCATCGAAAACAGCGGATCCATAGTCGAGCGCACCCCTGCTGACGCAACAGGCGTTCTAACTGCTTGCCTAAGTCCCCTAAATCCTTGCTATAGATAATTAATCCGTCTAGCAGTAATTGTGCTGCATTACGCTCTTGCATTTTATCCCTCATAAAAATCCGTCTACTCATTTATAGATTCCCCTTTTCTGACCACACTAGCATCAACCCTCAGTTTAAATATAGTGCAAGAATAAATTTTCTGTGTTGTATTTCTGTTAGGATTAAGGATAATCCATGAATTTAAGTATATTAACCAGTACTGATGAGTATGGCTACAGCAGAACTTCCCTCCCCAGAACCCCATTTGATGTTCGTAGATGAACTGAGCAACTTACAAATCAGGCAGTTACAACAGATCGTAGCAGAGGCTCATGGTTTGCCGCCTGTTTTCCACGATGCACTGAAATCCGGGATATCCGGNCCTGAACTGGCCATCATTCCCGCTGGACGTTTTGAAATGGGTTCCGAGCCGACCGAAACGGGACACCGACGGGAAGAAGCNCCCCGCCATCCTACATTGATCCAACGCCCCTTTGCCATCAGCATGTACCCTATAACAGGCGAAGAATTCAAACACTTTCGCAAGGACACGGAATGGTTCCTACGTCCGGAACTGATCTGGCATGAAGGCCGTTACCCGGTTATCAATGTCCGCATGGAGGACGTCAAACTTTACCTCGCTTGGCTTTGCCTGCAAACTGGCCAGACCTACCGACTCCCTACCGAGGCAGAGTGGGAATACGCCGCCCGTGCAGGAACCACTACGCCATTCCATCAGGGCGAAGATGTAAGCTGTAAGGATATTCACTTCAACCCCTTGTTTCCCTACAAGGAACAGCAGGAAAAACGCCGCTGGTACCTGCCGCGTTGTTTTCCAACCCCAAAAGCCAGCGAAGTCGGCATGCATGCGCCCAACGCTTGGGGACTGCATGACATGCATGGCAATGTGTGGGAATTCACTTCTGACCATTGAACCAGTTCGCATCTGAACGCCAATCGTGACGGTAGCCCTTCCATCGGTGCAGACCCGTATTGGTACGTCACCAAAGGTGGATCATGGTTTGACCCAGCGGAACGGGCAAGAAGCGCCGCACGGAANAAACGCTACCTGGATGAAATGGACACCAATCTGGGATTCCGGGTTGTGCGGGAATTATAAGAATGGCTCTAACGGTCGAATTCCAGCGCCATGCCAATTGGGGTTACATCCAGCAGACAACCATCCCTCCACACCAGTTGCCCATTGACAATGGTGGCCGCAATGCTTGAGCGGAATTCGTAGCCATCGAATGGCGTCCAACCACATTTGGACAGGCTGTTGGCATGGGTTGCGAGAAAGGGCTTGTCCAGATCAACCAGCACCAGATCAGCCCAGTAACCTTCCCGGATGTAGCCACGATCCTTGATATTGAACATTTGCGCAACAGAATGGCTGGTCTTTTCAGCAATAAACTCTAATGTAAAAATACCGTCCTGATAGTGCTCCAGCACAGTTTGCAACGCGTGTTGCGCCAGCAGCAAACCGGAAGGCGCTTTGAAATAACTGCTGTTTTGCTTTTCCTGCCAAGTATGCGGCGCATGATCGGTGCCAATCACATCCAACCGTCCATCCAGCAAGGCTTGAATGATACCGGCGCGATCCTCTGCTGTTTTAATTGCGGGGTTGCACTTGATAAGCGCACCTTTGCCAGCGTAATCCTCATCAGAAAAATGCAGGAAATGTACGCAGGCCTCCCCTGTAATCCGCTTATCGGCCAATGCAGCATCAGAAAGCATTTCAGCCTCCCGCGCGGTGGAAACATGCAGGATATGCAGACGTGTATTGCAACGTTTCGCCAACTCCACCGCCAGAGCGGAGGATTTGTAGCATGCCTCCTCGCTGCGAATGGTCGGATGGAGCGAAAACGGGATGTCGTCACCGTAAATGCTGCGGTAGCTCTCCTCATTTTCCAGAATGGTTGGCGTATCTTCACAGTGAGCTGCGACCAGAATGGGCGAATAAGTGAATATCTGTTCCAACACCTCCGGATCATCAACCAGCATACTGCCAGTAGACGCCCCCATGAAGACCTTCACACCGCAAGCATCTTGTGGGTTCAGTGCCTTGATCGCCTCAATATTGTCGTTGGATGCTCCCAGGTAAANAGCGTAATTTCCTACAGAACGCCCTGCGGCCAGTTGCTTTTNTGCATTGAGAATGTCGGAGGTCAATGTATTCGGAATGGTGTTCGGCATATCCATGAAACTGGTAATGCCACCCGCCGCCGCCGCCCGGCTTTCCGTCGCAATATCCCCCTTGTGGGTAAGGCCTGGTTCACGGAAATGCACCTGATCGTCGATCATCCCTGGAAACAAGTGACGTCCGGCGGCATCCAGCACCTCGGCACCTGCCGCTGATAAATTAGCCCCAATTGCCTCAATGCGCCCCTTACGAATCAATACATCAGCACTGACGACCTGCCCTTCATTAACCAAATTTGCATTGACAATCAATAAAGAACTCATGGGAGAGAATCTCCTTGAAATCAGGATTCCCGTTCAAGAATCAGAAATGTACAGGGATAGGGGTTCTGTGCGTCGGCTGGATGCTCAATATGCTCCAATTCACGCCATTGGCTCTGATTATAGTCGGGGAAAAAGGCATCGCCCGTCAAAGCAACATCAATCAGGGTCAAATACAGACGATCAGCCTGCGGTAAAANATATCGGTATACTTGCGCCCCGCCTGCAATCATGATTTCTGGGGCATCTATAACCGCCGCTAACGCAGCTTCAGGTGAAGCGACCCGTTCAGCCCCAATGGGCTGAAAATCCGCAGCGCCTGAAAGCACCAAAGTGCGTCTACCGGGCAGGGCGCGACCAATGGAATCCCATGTCTTTCGCCCCATAATAACAGGCTTGCCTAACGTGTTGCGTTTGAACCATGCGAGGTCGGTTGGCATATGCCATGGCATCTTGCCTTCGTGACCAATGACCCGCTGGTGTGCCATCGCGGCGATCAGAGACAACATCAATGCTATTACTTCACCACTCGCAAAGATGGGCGCTTGGTTGGCTTGGGTGGGGAGGTTCATCTTGATCCGTCGCCCGGAAGATTTGTCTTCTGCCCCATCCACTTCATCGCTGGTGCCATTCCCACTGATGGCAGCTAATGACACAGAGCCGGATATAGACGCCTCCGACATAAATGCATCCATGTATTCTGCATATTCATCCGCCGGGAAACTGATGCCGTCCTGGGTTTCACGCGAATAAATCGCCATTACCGACCACATCGGCAACCAAATGGAAAACGCCTTGCCACCGAAGCGGGCGTTAAATGTCACTTCATCGTCCCGAATCATTAGATTGTTGGTGGCGCTCATGCTGACATTCAACACAATATTGCCATCCTTGACGAACTGGCGCGGCACCATCACCTGATCAGAGCGGGCATCCACCAAAATATGCGGCGTCATGCCATTGGCGACAATCCATTCATAAATAGCCCGCAACAGATAGGGGCGTTTTGGGGTCATCTTGATAGGTTGATTGGACTGATTCATGGCCGAATGGACTTTTCCACCTTACTCAGGGATTGTTGGAAAGCATCGCGTGAAAATACCCGCTCCATATATTTCAGGATTGGCTTGCCCAGCTTTTCAGGAACATCGATGCCATACTTTGGCAACCGCCACAAAATTGGTGCAATGGTGCAATCGACCAGCGAGAATTCATCGCTCAGAAAATAAGGTTTGACGGAAAAAACTTCAGCAGCAGACAACACACTTTCGCGCAAAATCTTACGCGCCTGCGAAGAGGTCATGTCATCACCGTGCTCTATATCATGCACAAGCGAAAACCAGTCTTTCTCGATACGGAACAACGCCAACCGGGAGTGCGCCCGCGTCACCGGGTCAACTGGCATCAATGGTGGATGAGGGAACCGCTCATCCAGATATTCCATGATAATGCGGGCGTCATACAACACCAGATCGCGGTCAATCAGCGTCGGGGTTGTATTGTAAGGATTCAACTCCGCCAGCTCTTCAGGTTTATTGTCGGGATTGATATTCAAGATGTCGACGGTTATATCCTTTTCCGCCAAGACAATACGCACCCGATGGCTATCGGCACAATCAGGCGCTGAAAACAATGTCATTACAGATCTTCGGCTGGAAAGCGAAGCCATATGAGCAGGACTCCCTGTACTGAAAACAAAAAAGCCACTCTATCTTACACTAGAGTGGCTTGGAGGTGTTATACCGGATAGGGATTAATGGACATCCTTCCAGTATTCCTTCTTCAGGAAGTAAGCAACAACTGCAAACAATCCCAAGAACAACAGGGTGAAAACACCATAGGTTTTACGGCTCAGTTTTGACGGTTCACCAACATATGCCAAGAAATTGGTGATATCGCGCGCAGTCTGATCATACTCGGCAGGCGTCATGCTACCAGGTTTGACCAGTTTCAGCTCACAATGCTCAACCGCATGTCCGCCTTCACCTTCCTTGACGCATTCTTTTTCCTGCTGCCCCTGCAAATCCCACAGGACATGCGGCATACCGACATTGGGAAACACGGTATTGTTCACACCCATTGGGCGGGTCGGGTCAACATAAAATGCCTTCAAGTAACTGTAAATCCAGTCAGTTTGGGAACGGCCAACCAATGTCAGATCCGGTGGCGGGGCACCAAACCATTCCGCCGCATCCTTTTGGGAGATGCCGTTTTTCATCAATGAGCCTGCTTTTTCCAGGTCACCGTTGGCATCACGGGTAAAAATCAGGTTTTTGGTCACCTGTTCATCCGTCAACCCCAAATCTTTCGCCACACGGTTATAGCGGCTGAAATTCAGGGAATGGCAACCCATGCAGTAGTTGACAAAATATTTTACGCCACGTTGCAGACTCGCCTGGTTATGGATATCAACATCCGCATGCTCCAATTCCACCCCTTCTTCGTTTGCCGACGCTGTATTGGCGACGACCATCAGGGAAGCTGAAAGTGCGAACATTACACTTGCAATAAACTTTTTCATGTTGTCACACCTCAACCTGTTACACGTTCCGGAACCGGCTTTTCTTCGTTGCAGCTTGACTTGAACGCAGGCAACAACAGGGTCAAAGCCAGATAACCCACTGGCCAGATGAACTGCTTGATCATCTGCGCAGTCGCTTCGGAATCACCCGGGGTATAACGGAACAAAAGGTCATAACCCAACACAACCGCCAGCAGGATGCCGAACCACATCACATATTTCGCCCTGGCCGGATAGCTGTGAATCCACAACACTGCGAAAAACATGAAGTAAATCTGGGTCATGCGGGTACCCAACTCCTTGTAGGCTGGCGTTACAGGTTCAACGCCCATCCAACCCAACACCATGAACACAACCGCAAACAGGATCAAGTTGATCTTGTGGGCATTGGTACGGTAGCGCCAGGATTTGATCGGGTTACGATCAATCCAGGGGATCAGGAACAGCATGATGATTGCAGAGAACATCGCCACGGTGCCATACCAAGGATCAGGAATAGCGCGCAAAACGGTGTAGAACGGGGTGAAATACCAGACCGGCGCAATGTGCAACGGTGTTTTCAGCGCATTGGCTGGTTCGAAGTTGGGCTTCTNCAGGAAATAGCCGCCGCCATCCGGCGCAAAGAACAGAACAGCAAAGAACGCGATCAGGAACACAACAACGCCCATGATGTCCTTGACGGAATAGTAAGGATGGAACGGGATGCCATCCGCAGGCGCAGTGTCACTCCACCGATTACCTTTAGAGCCTTNTTTGATTTCAACGCCGTCAGGGTTATTGGAGCCAACCGCATGCAGGGCAACGATATGCACAAACACCAACGCAGGCAACACTAGAGCAGGCAGGAAGAAGTGCAGCGCAAAGAAACGGTTCAGGGTCGCATCGCTCAACACGAAGTCACCACGAATCCAAGTGGACAGCTCACCACCAATATAAGGGATCGTGCTAAACAGGTTAATGATGACCTGCGCACCCCAGTAGGACATCTGCCCCCATGGCAACAAATAGCCCATGAACGCAGTCGCCATCAGCGNCCGGTAAATTGCCATCCCGATCAGCCAGATCAGTTCGCGCTTGCCTTTGTAGGAACCGTAAATCAGGCCGCGGTACATATGCAGGTACACCACGATGAAGAACGCAGATGCGCCTGTGGAATGCATATAGCGGATAAACCAGCCGCCTGGCACATCACGCATGATGTATTCCACGGAAGCAAACGCCAGAGTCGCATCCGGCTTATAGTGGAACGCCANGAACAGGCCAGACACGATCTGAATCACCAGCACCAGCATTGCCAGTGAGCCGAAGAAATACCAGAAGTTGAAGTTTTTCGGCGCATAGTACTCAGCCAAATGCGCTTTCCAAGTTTCCATCAGAGGGAAACGGTCTTCGACCCAACCCAAAAGGCCGGTATAGTTATGTGCAGGACGCTCAGCCATTATGCCTTACCTCCATCTTCACCAATCAGAATATTGCTGTCGCTTTTGAAATAGTACGGAGGGACTACCAGATTGGCGCCAGCCGGTACATNTTTGAATACCCGGCCTGCCAAGTCGAAACGGGAGCCATGGCATGGGCAATACCAGCCTCCTTTCCAGTCAGCGCCAAGATCCGCCGGAGCCAGTTCAGGCCGATAGGTAGGGGAACAGCCCAGATGGGTGCAAATGCCAACCAACACCAAATACTGTTCCTTGCCTTTACGGGTACGGAACATGTTCTTGGCGTATTCAGGCTGCTGTTTGATATTGTCGGAATTGGGGTCTTTCAAACGCTCCGCCAACCCTGGCAGGGTATCCAGCATTTCCTTAGTCCGATTGACGATCCATACAGGTTTGCCACGCCAGATAACGCGTAATAACTGACCCGGCTCCACTTTGCCCACGGACACCTCCACAGGAGCCCCGGCGGCAAGCGCGCGGGCACTGGGTGACCATGAAGCAAGGAACGGGGTCGCAATCGCTGCCGCACCTGCTGCGCCAACCACGGAAGTGGCGGCAATCAGGAAGCGGCGACGGCTTTTATCTACTCCAGAATTTGCCATCGTTTGCTCTCTCCCAAATAATCAAAACGTAACTGCCCGCCCCCGCTTGCGGCTGAATCCGTTTGCGAAAGCGTTAAATAAAATACATCGCCACACAGCAAATGCCCATATTAGCAAATGCTAAAAGACTCAGTAGAATGTCCGAACTTCTGACCAAAATCAAGCGAAAATGCGGAGCGTGACACAACACCACCTGAGCCATTGATTTAAGTCATGATTCCCGTCTGTCCGGTCTCCTTCCAGACAAGCGCGGCAATGATAGCACAAAAAGTCGAAATCTCCTGACTTATACGGGGTTATCCAAATCAAGAAAAACATGCTCCAGCTTGAACTGTGCCACCAGATGTTCCCCCAGTGCCTTGACGCCATAACGCTCAGTGGCGTGATGCCCAGCGGCGATGTAATGGACACCATTTTCGCGTGCGCTGTGCACCGTCTGTTCCGAAATTTCGCCACTCAAGTAGGCATCAACACCAAGTCAATCGCCTGCTGAATATAGCCTTGCGCACCACCACTGCACCAGGCGATACGCCGGATAGGATTATCGCCACCCGTGATCAACAACGGCTCACGCCCCAGCGCCGCCTGCACCCGCTGGCCAAATGCCTCCAGCGTCTGTGGCTCGGAAAGGAAACCGACGTTGCCGACGCCTTGCAATTCGCGTTCATCCATCACGCTTTCAGTCTGAAGGCCGAGCAGCTTGCCAAGTTGCGCATTATTCCCAAGCTCGGGGTGCGCATCCAGCGGCAGATGGTAACCGAACAGGCTGATGTCATGCCTAAGCAAGGTCGCGATTCGGCGCTTTTTCATACCACAAATAACCGGCGATTCGTTTTTCCAGAAATAGCCGTGATGCGTCAGAATGGCGTCGGCGTTTAGCTCAACCGCTGCATCCAGCAGCGCCTGGCTGGCGGTGACGCCGGTGACAATCCGCTTGACTTCCGCCCTGCCCTCAACTTGCAGGCCATTGGGCGCATAGTCGCGGAACTTGCTGATATTCAGCAGTTTGTTGAGATGGGTCTCCAGTTCGCTGAGTTTCATAAAGCGGAGAGGATGCGCATGAATTCCGACATTTCCGCGTCCGTGCCGATCGTGATGCGCAGATATTCGTTGATGCGCGGCTTATTGAAATACCGCACCAACACACCGCGCTGCTTCAGCTTCAGGTAGATTTCTTCAGCATTGCCTTCCGGCGGACGGGCAAAAACGAAGTTGGCGGCGGAAGGCAGGACGGTGAACCCCAATTCCTGCAACCTTTGCACTGCTGTTGCGCGGGTCGCCATGATTTTCTGGCGGATGTTGTCGAAATACGCTTGGTCACGCATAGCGGCCGCTGCGCCGACAATCGCCATGCGACCCAACGGATAGGAGTTGAAGGAATTTTNTACCCGTTCCAGCGCATCAATCAGATCACTGTGGCCGACAGCGAAGCCTACCCGCAGCCCGGCCAGCGAACGGGACTTGGAGAAAGTCTGCACCACCAGCAGGTTCGGATATTGCGCAGTCAAGGGAATCGCGCTTTCACCACCAAAGTCGATATAGGCTTCGTCCACCACCACCACGGAATCTTGGTTGCGCTGCAACAGGGTTTCAATCGCATCCAACCCCACTGCCATGCTGGTGGGCGCATTTGGATTGGGGAAAATAACACCACCATTTTTGCCGCTGAAATTCGCCAAATCCAAGCTGAAATCAGCCTGCAACGGAACCTGTTTCACCTCAATCTGGTAGAGGTTGGCGTAGACCGGATAGAAGCTGTAACTAATGTCCGGAAACAGCAGCGGCGCGTCGTGTTTGAGCAGGGCATGGAAAGCATGCGCCAGCACTTCATCCGAACCATTGCCGACAAACACGTTCGCACGGGTCACGCCGTAGTGTTCGGCGATGGCGTCCTTGAGCGCATCGGCGTTCGGGTCAGGATAAAGGCGCAGCATGTCATCCGCAGCGGCGTGGATTGCTTCCAACACCTTGGGCGACGGCGGGTACGGACATTCATTGGTGTTCAGCTTGATGTAGCGCTGGTCTTTGGGCTGCTCACCCGGCACATACGGGGCGAGCCCATGCACCAGTCGGCTCCAGTATTGGCTCATGCGTGCTTCCGGCTTGGGAACGTAAATGCGGATAATATCGAGGAAAGGCGAATTTTTCCATACACGCAATCATGCCGGGCTTTCCAGCACCGTTAGTTCGGATGCTTGGGTTGGCGCTGTTGCTGCCAGCCTTCCCATGCCTGCCAGCCGCCTTCCAGATTGTAAACCCGGCTCAGGCCAAACTGGGCAAGGAAGCTGCACAGCTCGCGGCTTTGGTTGCCGTGGTAGCAATACACCAACACTGGCGGGTTCTTGCGGCGCTGCATCACCAGCTTGCCGACAACGGCCTCACTGGCAGGCTGCGCACCCGGCAATTGCCCTTTGCTGCGGGTGTGTTCGTCCCGCTGGTCGACCACGATCAGCCCTTCAGTGGCAAGAAAATCCGCAACTTCCGCTGCGTGAATGTCCTGATAGCTCATAATGCTCCTGTCGATACAAATGGTTCCCGATCTTTGCCTTTCAGCAATTGTCATGCCAATGGTCGACAAAGCGTTGTCGCCTTCCCGACAAACCGTACCGCCTATACTGTTAACTTACTGTTTATACAGAAAAATAATTCTGGCCTCAAAATTGCAGACCATTTTGGCAAGTATGTATTGCAATATCTATGAGGAGCAACAATGTCGGATATGACACTCAAAACCCTGCTTGCCGGGGTCGAAAGCGGCAAGATCGTCCCGTATCTCGGCGCAGGCGCATTGCAGGGTTCTGTGGACAAGGCCACCGGGCAGCCGATTCCTGCCGACAGCGACAGCCTGATCCTGGCGATGAATAACGGCAAGCCAATGTCTTCACGCCTGATGTGGGAGTTCGCCCGCGCCGCGATGGATGTGGAGCTGAAGAAAGGCCGCAAAGCTGTCCACCGTTTTCTGGAAGAAACCTACGGTAACCGTCAGTGGACGCGCGCGCCGATCCACGACTGGCTGGCCAGCATCAAGCCGCAGTATGTGATCGACATCAACCGCGATACCCAGTTGCAGGATACCTACGCCGACCAGCCCCATACCCTGGTGCGTGGCACCGCGCGGATTGCAGGCACCAACTACCGTTTCACCCTGAATGAATACAGCGGCAGCAATGGCTACCGTGAAGTGACTCAGGAAGAGGTCAACCCTGAACTGCCAGTCCTGTTCAAGCCGATGGGCAGCCCGCGCCCAGATTCTGTCTACATTGCATCCGACGCTGACTATGTCGACTACATCACCGAACTGATGGGCGGGTTTGCGATTCCGTCGTTCCTCAAGGAATACCGCAAAGGCAGGCAATACCTGTTTATCGGTATGCGTTTCCAGCGTGATACCGAGCGTATGGTGATGTCTGACATCACTTATGCAGCCGATGAACCCAAAGGCTGGGCGTTGATTCCTCAGGCGACCGACAAGGAAAAGCGTTACTGCGCACGCCAGGGCATTGAAATCATTAGTGCGGATGTCAACGACCTGCTGACCGCTGCTGGTTTGGCACCTGCCGAGGCCGCCTGATCGTGCGCGAATTTGTTCCTTGCAAGGGCAAGGATTTATGCCGTGATGATGGCGAGACCTGCCTGACCTGTGGGCGCAAGCTGACTGAAGTGGCGCGCACGGTATTCCTTATGAACGAACTCAGCGATTTCGTCATAGAACAGGAATATGCCAATATGGATGAATTCGCTGCCTATATCGCGCGCAAGCTGGTGAAGAAGGTCAAGCACCGGCGGGAAACGGCAAATACGTCAGATTGATTGCTGTCCCTGCTTGTCAAGCCATGAAAGCGCGGCGGAAACCAATCCGCCGCCCCTATCCGATTAACGGCGCCTGATCCCAAGGGTCGGGCGATTTATGCGAACTGGCTATCAGGATTTTCGGCCAGAACAGGAACGCCATAGTCGTCAGTTCCAGCATCAACAGGTTCGGTGGAAGTACCGGGAAGATCCCTCCCGGCGGTTTCACCACCCAAGACCTGATCAAACTGGGCGTAGCAGTTTTCCATCCAGACCGTGACGCGCTTGCGTTCCACCAAACTGAGCAGTTCGCGGTTGTTGGCCGCAGCCCAGAAACTCAGGTTGCTGAAATCCACTTTCTGCATCANGGTAGGTTGCAATTGCTTCAGGGTAATGATCTGAGCGCCCTGTTCCTGCGCTTTGCGGTAGGTGGGGGAGCGTTCAAACAACTGGAAGTTTTCGCCACGGCCTTTGTTCATGACGACGACAATTTTCACGCCTTCCGGCTTGTTGTCCAGCAGCTTGTTCAACAGGTGGGCGGAATCTGCGCCATCATCCATGACATGCCACAGGTAAACTGGGCGGTTCAGTTCGGCGAAAATACCAAAAGAATCACTGTCTTCAGCCCATTGGTTGACATGCCTGCCGGTTTGCGCGGCCAAGTCCACCAGGACATTGGCGTCAGGATTGCCTTCCGCCGCCGCGACGATTTCATCCAGGCTATTGTAGTTTTCAACATCCAGAACGGTTGTGAACTCCGCATAAAAGCGGCTGAATGTGCTGTGTGAATGATCAGCATCAAAACCGACAAATGTCTGGCCATGATCAATAAAATATTGCGCCAGCAAGCGCGCAGTGAGGGATTTGCCGACACCGCCTTTTTCGCCGCCGATAAAATGGATACTGCCCATTGTCTTCTCCTTGAGTGGGTATAGGTGTAATGGCTGGGTTCTTGACTCAGAAATGAGCGCCCAATTGTACGGCGGTGCAGCATACGCGCTTATAGGCGTTTAATGAAGTTATGATTACGCTTGTAGTGGCAATAACAAACTGTGCTGGCTATTCAAAGCGCCAATAAACGCCGGGTCGTGGGAAACAATCAGCAGCGCACCGGGGTAATCTGCCAACGATTGTTCCAACAACAGGCGGGAATCCAAATCCAGATAATTGTCGGGTTCATCCAACAGCAGCAAATCCGGCGCTGTTTCCCCCAACAGCACTGCCAATAGGGCAGTTTTTAAACGCTCGCCACTACTCANGGCCTTGACCGTCTGCAACGCCTTGCCACCGCGCAGACGCACACCCGCCAGCTCGGTGCGTAGCCGGTCTTCGCTGATACCCGGATGCAGGCGACGCAGATTGGCAAGGGCGGAAGCGTCTGCATCCAGCAGGCTGAAATGCTGATCCAAATAAACGCAGCGGCCATGGGTTTCACAGTGACCAGCAATAGCTGGCTCCAACCCGGCAATGACGCGCAACAGGGTGGATTTGCCACTGCCATTCCTGCCCTGGATATGCCAGCGTTCCCNCTGGCGTACCGTAAAAGAAAGCGGCTCGAGCCGTACATGGGGCAAGCGCAAACCGGAAACATGCAGGCACAGCCTGTGCCGACTACCTGCGGAGGCTGTGCGTAAAATTTGCGGCCTGATAATTTCCAAACGCTCCTGGACAGCCCGTAATTCCGTGTGCAAATGTTCGCTGCGCTGCTGATGCTGCTGCCTGAGTTTGCCGAAACTGCTTTCGGCGCGGTTCTGGCGGGCATCCAGCAGCAGTTTGCTTTGAGAACCACGCTGCTGTTCGCCCTGCTTGCGGCGTTGGGCGGCTTTTTCCAAAGCAGCCTGCTGCTCCAGTTTCTGTTGCTGCCGAATGCGCTTGAGATTGGCCAACTGTTGCTCTGCAGCGCTAACCTTGGCGGTGCGGCTGGCCTGGTATAGCGTATAGTTGCCGCCGTATTCGTCGAGGCCGTGTGCATTCAGCTCCAGAATCCGCCCTACCTGTTGCAGCAATTCACGGTCATGGGTGGCGATCAACGCGCCTCCGGGATGGTGGCTGAGTTTTCCCAACAGCCACTGGCGGCCTGCAACATCCAGATGGTTGCTGGGTTCATCCAGCAGCAGATAATGATCCGGTTGCAAAAANNCTCGGCATAAGGCGAGCCGGGCATGTTCCCCGCCGCTAAGGTGCTGAAGCGGCGCAGATAAAGGCAACGCCAGCCCGGCCTCCTGCAATTCCTGCTCCCATAAAGCGGGCAAATGCCAAAGGTTTTCCACCCGCGCGAAATCCTGTTCATCAATTGAACCAGACTGAATCCGCAGAAAGCTGTCGTACAACAGCCCCACACCCAGCGCATCGGCCAACCGCAACCCTTGCAACCGTCCCTGCCCTGCCCAAGCAAACGGTGCGAACCAACGGATAGCGCCGCCCGTGGGCGGAAAAGCCTGCGCCAGCAAAGCAAGCAACACCGATTTCCCCTGCCCATTGCGCCCAACCAGCCCCGTCAAACCGTCGCCCAAGGTGGAAGCAAGCCCAGAAAATACCGGTGTAGAATCAAACTGTTGGGTTAACTGGGAAAACTGACAGACAATACGCGCCATAACGAACTCCTGAGATGCCCGGCAGGCTACGACTGAAATGGAAAATGAGGGAACGCAACACTGCCTATCTAAACCGCCACCTGCGAGAGCAGGACAAATACAGTCGGGACAGGGCTTAGTTCATGGCGTCAAAAACTCAGTGGCGAGATAAGAATGCGGCAAGCTTACAACAAGCACCCTCCTCCAACAATCAAGCGCCCCCAATAAATTGCACAGGTTGAATTTCTGCCTTGTTTTTTATTTATTCATAAAATATATTAATATAATTAGAATGAAACACTTGTAACATCAATTATAACAAAGAGATTTAAAGCCGACGGAATGATTGATAAATTAATATGTTGGTGCAAACAGCTCAGCGGAGCCAGTTTGTTGTTGTTGCTTGCGCCGCTTGCCTTTGCCGACATCACCGGCACGGTCTTCCGGGATCTCAATGCCAATGGGGTTCGTGAAACTGGCGCGACCTACCTTGAACCTGGCGTTGGGGACATCACCGTTTCCTGCGTTGACAGCACTGGCAATACGGGAAGCGCCACCACCTCCAACGCACCCGCCACCTTGGCCAGTATAGCCTGACAGGCTGCTCCGGCTCTTCACGGGTGGAGTTTTCCGGCTTCCTGCCCGGCGACTACGCGGGGGCAGTGGGCGGCGGCAACCATACCAGCGTCCAATTTATCAGTGCACCTGCCGCCAATGTCGATTTTGCCGTCACATTGCTGGGCGACTATTACGGCCCCGGCTCCGCCACCCTTCCCGCCATCGCCACCAGCATCATGACCAACGGCGACCAAAGCAGCGGTGTGGAAAAATCCTTGGTCAGCATCCCTTATGACGCCAGCGCAGACTGGCAGGCGGATGTCACGCAACAGGCGTTGGACACCGACACTGGCAGCATTTACGGGATCGCCTANCAAAAAGACACCAACCAGATATTTTCCAGCGCCTATTTGAAACGGCATGTCGGCCTCCTGCTGGTCTGGATGCGATTTATGTCACAACCCGTGGCGCTAATGACACCCAAGTGTTTGTCAGGCTACAGGCCGACCTGGGCATTAATGTCGGCAGCATCGGCAATNAATGCTGCCCGTGGGCTGGGTGCCTTGACCACCCCTAGCCACGATGTGGACGCATTCAACAATGTTGGCAAAATCGGCATTGGCGACATCGACATCTCGGCAGATGGTAAAATTCTGTATGTCACTAACTTGTTTGACAANAAGCTATACGCCATCAAAATAGATGCGGACAACAATCCAGCGACCAAGCCGGTGGCAGCGGATGTGGCCGCCTACCCGATACCCGAGCCAGCGACCTGTAGCGCCCTGACACATACCGACATCCGCATCAATATGGGAGGCTCCCGCTACGTACAACCGGACGGCACAGTCTGGATGGCCGGTTCTTATTCCTTTGGCGGCCAGGATGGCGTCACCACTGGCTCAATCGACGTTTCNCGCCCCGGCGCAGCGGATGAAACCCTTTACAAAACCTGGCGGGATTATTTGTCCGGTGTGCATGTCCCCTTACAAAATGGCGTTTACACCGTCAAACTGCATTTCGCCGACTTCTGGGGCGGGGCTGCCCCAGATGGGCGTAGTTTCGACATCAATTTCGAGAATGGCCAATTGGTCGAAAACGCCTTCAATATCTACGAAGCGGCGGGTGGCAATGGCAAGGCAGTGGTGAAAACCTACACCGTCACAGTCAACGACAACCAGCTGGACATTGATTTCAACGCCATCAAGAGCAGCCCCATGATGGCCGCCCTGGAAATCATCGGCAGCACGGAAGCACCCGCAGGCAACTGGCGGCCATTCGCGATTGGGACGGAAGGCAACGACGTATTTGTCGGCGGCGTGTGCGACGCCCTGAACTCACAAAACCCAGCCGACCTGAAAGCGACTGTCTACCGGCTGGACACGGGGACAGGCACATTCACCGACGTGCTGGACGCCCCGCTGGATTACCAGAAAGGCCATGTCTATGAAGGTGCTTGCTCTGGGCAACGGGGCTGGTTCGGCTGGTTGCCTGACAATATTTTCCCACCAATCTGTGACCCCGGCGACAGAATCCTGGCCTACCCACAGCCCTTGTTGACCGACATTGATTTTGCAGCAGACCGTTCCATGCTGCTGGGTTTCCGTGACCGGCTGGGGGATCANGGTCGGCCAGACAACTATACCCTGACCGGCACCAACCTGGTGAATGGCGTATCAGCTGGTGATGTCCTGCGGGCGGCGCGCAGCGGCAATGGCTACACGCTTGAAGCCAACGGCTCGGTGGCAGGCCTGACCAGCGCGGGTGCTGGCAATAACGAAGGNCTGGGCGGCGGGGAATTTTACTACCAGGATAATTTCGGCTACGGCCACCGTGAGACCAGCATGGGTTCGCTGGCATCCCATAAAGGTTTCGACCAGTTGCTGTACAACCGCATAGACACGGACATCATCAGGACTGGCGGCATCGCATGGTTGAGCAATTTGGACGCCCAACAGACACATGCCTATACCTTATACAACCAAAGTGCGCAATTCATGGGCAAGAGCACCGGGCTGGGCGACATGGAGTTGCTGCTTGACCCTGCCCCCATCGAAATCGGCAACCGCGTCTGGCTGGATACGAACAGGAACGGCGTTCAGGATGCGGATGAAAGCGGCGTCCCTAACGTNGCAGGTGCAACTGCTGTCCGGCCAACTGTCCTAGCGACCGCCACCACCGACGCCGATGGAACCTATTACTTCAGCAATGGCACCGGAACCTCCACTGCCAGCCATATTTATGGCGTCACGGCGTTACAGCCGGAGCAAAACTACACCCTCAAATTCCCGACCAGCATCAACGTATCAGGCTCCAGCCATTTTCTGACGGCAGCCCTGGCGGGTGGTGACCCGCTGGTTGATTCAAACGCGCCTGCAACCGGCGAAGTCGCCGTGAACGCGGCGGATATTCCAGAGCCAGGAGCCAACAACCACTCGTTTGACGTGGGGTACGCCGCCACAACCCATAGCATCGGCAATCGGGTATGGATAGACGCCAACAACAATGGCCTGGCTGATGTCGGTGAAACCGCAGCGGGCGCAGGCGTCAAACTGGAATTGAAAGATGCGGCGGACGCAGTGCTGCAAACCACCACCACCGATGCCAACGGACGCTACCTGTTTTACGGGCTGGCGGCGGGCGGCTACAAGGTTTGCGTCAGCGCCGACAACTTCACCACCGGCGCAGTGCTGGCGGGCTATATCGCCAGTACCGGCAAAACGCCGCCACCCGACGCCAATACCGACAATACCGATGGTGATGACAATGGCGGTGATGACATCGCCAACGGCCTATGCTCCAGCCTAGTGACACTGGGGACGGACGAACCGACCGGAGAAACCACCGCGACGGGCGATGATGGTGACGACGGCCACGGCACACCGGACGCCCATTCCAACCTGACGGTGGATTTTGGTGTGGCTCCCCGCCACCGGAAGTCGACCTGTCGCTGGTGAAAACCCTCGACAAAACGACAGCCAAACATGGCGACACAGTGGTTTACACCCTGACCGTGAGCAACACCGGCCGGATGCGGCCACCAACGTGACGGTGTCTGACCAGCTGCCTTCCGGCCTGACCTATGTCAGCAACACACCGGGTGCAGGGACTTATGATTCCGCCAGCGGCGTTTGGACGGTTGGGCCATTCCGGCGGGCGGCAATGCGACGCTGGCCATCACCGCCACAGTGCAATAGGGACAATCGCGTTCAGGAAGGGGCTGGTTCCGTTTGCAGGGTCAGCTCCTCCGGCCAACAGCCCACCGGGAACCCCAGTTCCCCCTGCGCATCCTCAAACCGCACCAGATAAAACTCATCATCCGGGTATTCCTCGTAATGCCCGGTATTGATTAGCACGCCGCGTGCGCCAGCTGCTGCAATCAATGCGCCATCAGGATAACCCGGCACATCACCGTCACTCACGATGTCAGCAGCAGCAAACACCATGTCACCCGGCTGCAATTGGGAAAAATCCATCCCCGTTTCCTCCTGAAAGGCAAAAGGCCGTGGAGGGGTTGCCTCCACGGAGGTTCACTTTATGGCAATGAGAACTTGACGAAATCAGGCGTAAGCCGGGGCAAAGGCTTTTTCCGGCTCGTCCAATGGCGCATTGCGGGCGTTGTCCCAGTAAGGCGACAGCTTGCGCAATTGCTGGATGACCGGCGGCACCGCCTCAATCACTTTCTCGACTTCCGCCATATTGTTGTAGCGGGACAGTGAGAAACGCACTGTGCCATGCGCGGCGGTATAGGNGATGCCCATCGCCCGCATCACATGGGAAGGCTCCAGCGAGCCGGAAGTGCAGGCGGAACCGCTGGAAGCGGCAATGCCGTGCTTGTTCAGCATCAGCAGGATGGCCTCACCCTCGATGTATTCAAACGCAATATTGAGCGTGTTCGGCAGGCAGTTGTCCGGGTCGCCGGTGACGAAACAGTTGGGCACAGCGGCGAGGATGCCTTCCTTCAGCTTGTCGCGCATGGCGCGCACACAGATGTTTTCGTGCTCCATATGCTCCAGCGCCATTTCAGCGGCTTTGCCCAGCGCAACGATGGACGCCGCGTTTTCAGTGCCTGCGCGGCGGCCACGTTCCTGATGCCCGCCACGCAGCAGCGGACGGAAACGCACGCCCCGGCGCAGGTACAGCACGCCAATGCCTTTGGGCGCATGCAGCTTGTGGCCGGAGAGCGACAGCATGTCG
This sequence comes from Candidatus Thiothrix singaporensis, assembly GCA_013693955.1. Taxonomy (GTDB): domain Bacteria; phylum Pseudomonadota; class Gammaproteobacteria; order Thiotrichales; family Thiotrichaceae; genus Thiothrix; species Thiothrix singaporensis. Next base: position 1,770,084 of record CP059265.1, read on the forward strand.
ATCTTGGTGTCTTTCAGGTTGATCGCAATCTTGCCAACCGCCTGCACCGCGTCGGTATGGAACATGGCACCCTTGGCGTTGGCCATTGCCGCCATTTCCACCACCGGAAAATACGTGCCGGTTTCATTATTGGNCCACATCACCGACACCACCGCCACATTGTCGGTCAGCAGCTTGGCGTATTCCTGCAAATCCAGGCGGCCTTTGCCATCCACCTTCAGGTAATGCACGGTGTAGCCTTCCTTCTCCAGGTTCTCACACAGGGACAGGATGGCGGGATGCTCGACCACCGTCGTGATGATTTCCTTGCGCTCCGGCTGGCAGCGCAACGCCGACAGGATGGCGGTGGAATCCGATTCGGTGCCGCAGGAGGTGAAAATGATCTCGGAATCGTGTTCCGCGCCCAATAGCTTCTGCACCTGCTTGCGGGCGTTTTTGATTGCCATCCCGACCTTGTTGCCGAACTGGTGGATGGAGGAAGGGTTGCCAAACTGCTCGGTGAAAAACGGCAGCATGGCTTCCACCACTTCCGGCGACACCATGGTGGTGGCGTTATTGTCCAGATAGATACCTTCGCTCATGACATACCCCTTCGCATTCACATCATTTTGGCCATTTCGGTAGCGGGCAGGACGCGGATGAATTCACCCAGGTCTTCCATGACGCGCTGTTGCACGCCGCCAAGGGTCGCCGCCGCCATCTGGCAGCCGGAACACGCGCCGCTGAGGTTGACGAAAGCGACTTTCTTGTCGAAATCCACTTCCACTAATTCAATGTCGCCACGGTCAGCCTGCAACTGCGGGCGGATCGCTTCCAGCGTGCGTTCGATGCGGCGCATCCGTTGCAGGTTGGTCAATGGCACCTTGGCCGGTTTGGCGGGTTCGGCAGGCGCGGGTGCCGCAGCGGCAGCTTCAGCGCGTTCCGCCATGACTTTGTTGAGGATTTCCTCAATGCCTTCAAAACAGGCGGAACAGCCGCCGCCAGCCTTGGTGTAGTAGGTGACTTCCTGCACCGTGCTGAGGTTGTTGGCACGGATGGTCTCTTCAATCAGCACCGCGTCGACCGCGAAGCATTTGCACACCAACGCGCCTTCTTCGTGGTCATCCTTCCACTCTTCGCCACGGAAATTGGCGACCGCCGCCTGCAGGGCTTCGCGCCCCATGACGGAGCAGTGCATTTTTTCCGGCGGCAAACCGTCGAGGTAGTCGGCGATGTCCTGGTTGGAAACTTTCAGCGCTTCATCCAGCTTCATGCCTTTGATGATTTCCGTCAGGGCGGAGCTGGAAGCGACCGCAGAACCACAGCCGAACGTCTGGAAGCCCGCGTCTTCGATGACTTCGGTTTCCGGGTTGACGCGCAAGGTCAGGCGCAGCGCATCGCCACAACTGAGCGAGCCGACATCGCCGGTGGCGTTGGCGCCTGCCACAGCTCCGGCATTGCGCGGGTTAAAAAAGTGGTCTTGTACCTTTTCTGAGTAATCCCACATGACTTGAGTCTCCTGTTCGGTATCCGTTCTCTATCAGGCTGCAAACGATTTGCCGCAACCGCAGCTATTGGTGGCGTTGGGGTTTTCAAACTTGAAGCCGCTGCCGTCGATGCTGTCGATGAAATCCACCGTCAGGCCAGCCAGTTTCGGCGCACTTTCCGGGTCAACGAATACGGTCAGTTCGGGAAAAGCCACTTCCAGATCGCCGTCGGCTTTGGTTTCGACCAGATTCATGGAATATTGCAGGCCGGAACAACCGCCGCCGGAAACGCCGATACGCAGGCCAGCGATGGGTTTCTCAGCGCCATTGATAAAACGCCCGAGGGCTTTCTGGGCGTTGTCGGTCAGTGTGATCATGCTCGTAATCTCCCGTTGAAAGTGTTTGCAAAGAGATTTGCAAACCCTGTGCCAAACCATTTTGTTATTGATTTTTATTGTTTTTTCTAAAGATGAGTCGATTTATGTAGGATTTGGCACAGGGCGGGAGAGCCCTGCTTGTCGTCAAGCAGACATTCCGCTGCGCACCGGTTGGGCAGGAAACATACTGGCGATATAGCTGCTGACCGAGTTGGCGGGTTGTTTGCTGTTATGCCCCGCCTTGGCCTGCACGAAATCCGCCAGCGTCATGTCGGCCAGAAAATCGCGGATGCGGCGGTTGAGTTCCTGCCAGCCCTGTGCCGCTTCCAGCGCAGACAGGTCAGCAGCCTCCGGCAGCTCCACATCGGTTTCATCCGTCAATGCATGGGTGGCGAACAGGATGTCGGCAATGCTGATCTGGGTAGCAGGCCGCGCCAGCCGGTAGCCGCCGCCGACCCCACGCAAGCCTTCCACCAGCCCGTGCTTGCGCAGGCCGCTGAACAGGTATTCGAGGTAGGAAGTGGAAATGCCCAGCGATTCTGACAGGCCGGTGAGGCTGACCGGATTGGCGTAGCGGTCGTGGGTCGCCAGCGACAACATGGCGACGATGGAGTGCTCGTCTTTGCGGGATAGTCTCATGGGGAAGATCCTTGGGTTGCTAGTTGATAGAGGGAACGCGCCTGCTCGAGGCAGCGGCTGCGGATGGCGTTGTCCAGCTTGAGCGGCCAGCGGGCGGGGAATCCATCCAGCCCGTAATGCGCGCCAGCGACCATGCCGAGGATGGCACCGGTCGTATCGGCGTCGCCACCACGGTTGACCACATCCACCAATGCCGCCTCCAGCGAATCCGTGGCGAACAGCGNCCGGAACACGGCTTGCAGGGTATCGACAATGTAGCCGCTGGGGTTATCCCGGCGGGCTTTGCGGTATTCGAATGGTGGATAACGCCGCACCAACTCCTGCGCCAACAGCTCCAGTTCGCCCAGCGGTTCGCCGAGGATGGCGGCCTGCGTCATGTGCAGGATGCATTCCACCCNCGCGTCCGACAGCGGGTTGTTATGGGTGATATGGGCTTGCAGGCGGGAAGCCGCCACCACGTCCGGCAGGCTTTGGCGCAGGGTGAAGATCGCCACCGGCAGGCAACGCATGCAGGCGCCATTACCGGCGTCATGCTCGCTTTCCGGCATTTCTGTCTGGCCGGTGCGGCGGAATTGCACCACACCACGCCGCACGGTGTTGCCGATGTCTTTGGGCTTGCTGCGCATCCACTCGCTGAAGGCGGTGGCGATGCTGACCGGCTCCATCTGGCCTGCGCTGAGAATGGCATCGCCCAACGCCAGGCTCATTTCAGTGTCATCGGTGACCTCGCCCGCTTTCAGGCGCAGCCAGCCACCGCCGCTGATGTCGCGGTGAACGCCGTATTCGTGGCGGATTTCTGCCGGGGTCATGAATTCGACGGTTGCGCCCAGTGCGTCACCCACCGCCAGCCCAAGGTAAGCGGCCATGCTGCGTTGCAGGGCGGGCGGTTCCGCCGCAGACCCGCCACTTACTCTTCCGGCTGAAGCATGCTTGATAATCCACGCAGACTTCACAAGAAGGGGAACGGCAGACATAAATGCCCTCCCCTTCACACATTTGTTTGTACAAGAATTTTTTCCACTTCATATCGTTGGTGTTAAGCGCAGCCAGCGGCTTGAAATTATCCAGCATCAGCCTGGAAAGATCCTTGCGCGACCACAACCCTAGGTCTTGCCACAGGTGGTCGCTGCCCATACAACCGGCGCAGAGGATCTCCACCATCCAGCCCACATCGAGCCAGGATGGCTATGGCTTTGNATGGAGCAGCGTGCGCAGGTCATCCAGTTCCGGGAGCCGTTCGACGTCCAGATGGCGCAACTGGGGTGGCCGGGAAAAATGCGGCAAGGTGGGGAAATGATACGCCATCATGCTGTTGAAAACGTCCAGCGGCAAGCCGAGGTTCAACGGCATCGCGCCTTGTCCGCACAACCAGGATGCATACATTTTGGCGACCAAGTCGTCGTTGCTGTCACCACGGCGGTGCTGCATCAGATGGTTGTAGTGCGTCTGCAAAAGGGATGTGGTGTCGGGCATGGCGGTCATGTCTGTGTCCTGTCAATTTTATGCTTTAAAAATTCATGCAATAAACAAGCCAGCTTTTGAGGAACCTTCCACGAGGCTGCCATAACATTTTTCCGGCTATGGGATGCAGGATAATCGAAACAAATGAAAATGTGATGTTGGGAATGTGACAACGGATATGCAGCTGAACACAACAGGCCAGATTGGGGCGGCAGAAGGACAGAAAGGCTCAGGCCTGAATGGCAGTGTTTTCAATACATTGAAATCCCCGACAGGCAATGTGCCGAATACCTGCTGTCCGGCAAATCCAGAATAATGGCCACACGTGTGTTTGCAAAAGCAATTCCCCTTGTGAAGGAGCCCATATGGAGCAGGACGTTGAACTGTCTCGCAGTTGTCTTGTTGAGCGCATGCGTTATTACACACCGCTTTCCGACAAGGATAAGTGTCTTCTTAAGTCATTGGAAAATGAAGAAATAAGCTACCGACCCCGCACCCGGTTGAGCTTTAGTGAGAATCCCAGCTATTTGTTCGTGCTCAAATCCGGCTGGCTATACCGTTATGATGAGATTGATGAAAAGCGCCGTCAGGTTTTGCGCATCCATTACCCTGGCGATATCGTCGGGCTGACGGATGTCGCGATGCAATCCGCCTATGGTGAAATGATGACGGTAACCGAAACTGTGTTATGTCCATTTCACAAGTCCAGGTTGGACGATATTTTTATCCACTCTCCCCGCCTGACTGCCCTGTTGTTCAGTTTGGGCGTGCTCAATCAGATCGTGTTGCAGGATCGTCTCAAAATCATGGGGCGTGCTTCCGCCACACACCGGGTGGCNTACTTTCTGCTGGAAATGCACGCCCGTTTGCGCATTCACTCCCCGACAAAATCNCTGGATCGTTTCGAGATGCCGTTGACGCAGGATGTGATCGGCGACGCTATCGGTTTAACCAACGTATCGGTCAGTAATGCGTTGGCNCAATTGGCGTGTGAAGGCTATTGCACCTGCCAGCACCGTGAGGTGATTCTGCACAAGCTGGACAAACTGAAGGAAATGATTGGCTTTCAGGATCGCTATTTTGAAATCGACACATCCTGGTTTCCGAACGTTTAAAAGACATTTCTGCGCCTTACTGATTTTCTGCATGTTTTTGTATCATTGCTGTATAAGCATAGGGTGAAATTTTTAAAATAATTTAAAATTAATTATACATGGATTGTGCTGTATTTGATTTCTGAAACTTTTTACCTAGACTCTGGGGCAACAGTTAATCGGAAAGGAGAACGTTATGATTAATTGGTCTATCACATTTCTTATTATTGCCCTGATTGCAGCAGTGCTAGGTTTTTCAGGCATTGCGGGGACGGCTGTTAATATCGCCTGGATACTATTTGTAGTTGGCTTAGTTCTTTCATTGGTTTTTTATGTCACGGTAGACGGGCTCCTTGAAGGTTTAACGAAAAATATGAAAACATACTTTTGGATTAAACTAAAAAGGTGAAGGTTATGAATATTAAAAATACTACTCTAGTGTTATTTGCTTCAGTGGCATTATTCGCCTGCGACAGCGGAAATAAGGATTCCATGTCGTCTTCCTATGAAGCAGATCAAGCTGCAAAAATGCTGAAACATCAGCTGAAAAGGCCGCAACTATGCAAAGTGAGCAGGCGGCCCAGCAAATGGAACAGGCCAAGGAGGCCGCAGGTGATGCGGTGGATTCGGCTGGTGAAGCCATTTCCTCAGGTGCTGCCGCCGCTGGCAATGCCGCTTCTTCAGCAGCCAATTCTGCTGCGGCAGGCCTGGCTGATATGAAGGAGGATGTCAAAGACGCTGCGCAAGGTGCCAAGGAAATGGCTACCGATGCGGCCAAAGCACCAAAGAAATGGGCAAGGATGCTGTGCAGGAAACCCGTGAAGCCGCTCAAGAAGCAGCAGACGCTGTTGCCGATTCGGCTGATAAGGCCAAAAAAGCGACTGCTGATGCTGTTGCCGATACGGCTGAAAGCGTAGCCGACAAGGCTCATGAGGAGCAAAAGGAAGCGGCTCAGGATCTGAAAAAGTAATTTCTCTCCGTGCATGCCTTATCGGACTCATGATAACACCAACCCTGTAAAAGCCCGTTAAGGCCGCTGTTGCACCCTACCTTTCCCCAATCAAAACGGCGGCCTTCTTTTTAACTCATGGTACGGGTTATGACTGCAATGCTTATTGCCAACAGGAATCCATTAAAACTTGCGAGGAAAGGTTATAAAACTAACGCTAACAAACATTACAAGGATAAGTTATCACATAGGTTTAAGGCCTGAGTTGAAGGCATTAAAACCTGAGGCAATAAAAAGGAATTATTAAAGGGGAGAGCAAAGTCCACAAGCTTTTACCGTAAATATTATCAGGGCTTACGCCGGATATAAAAGGGTTTGCGGGGAAGTTCGCTTAATACGTATTAGGCAGCTTCTAAAGCTTATTAAACACTGCCAACCATGATTATAGGAGATTTGCAGCTATGGATATTCCTGTACAAATCTTACCTGAATGGAATGGCAGATCTGTATTCAACACAAAGGAGATACACCATGAACTGGGATCAAATTGAAGGCAACTGGATGCAATTCAAAGGCAAAGTCAAAGAACAGTTCGGCAAGCTGACTGACGACGACATGACCGCTATCGAAGGCAAGGCCGAAGTGCTGGTCGGCAAGTTGCAGGAACGTTACGGCGTAACCCGCGAAGAAGCCGAACGCATGGCCAACAATCTGGATTTGTAATAGCGTTAGGGAGCCGTTATGGGTATCGAAGTAGGCGGCCTGTTTGGCCTGCTCATCCTCGTCATTGATGTCTGGGCGATCATCAAAGTCATCCAAAGCCCTGCCGGAACCGGCTCAAAAGTGCTGTGGGTAGTGCTGATTCTGGTGCTGCCTGTAGTGGGTTTATTGCTGTGGTTCCTGTTGGGTAAAAGGGTAAACCCATGAGCCTCGATGAACAGCCAGCAGCCATATGGCTCAGCAGCCATATGGCTACTTGGAACGCCGTTTTGAACAGCCGACCGAGCCGTTCAACCGGTTTGTTTCCAACCAGGTTTCCGGAGCCATCTTGCTGCTGGCTGCGGCGCTGACAGCAGGGGCGTTTACCCTGCTGTTACTGGCACTTTACCAGTCTCTGATCACTTACTGGCCACCCACCCTGGCGTATCTGGCGATGGGGTTGGTGTGCCTGCTATTGGCAGGAAGTGTGTTATGGATCGCCATGCAGACCCAGCGTCAAGCGTGATTGAAGCCAAACAACGGCTGCGCGCCGCTACTGCCCGTATCGATTATCTCGCCCCAGTCAAAAACGCCATCCGCTGCCAGCGGCGGGTGCTGCCTTTGCCGCCGGGCTATTATGGAACCGGCTGGGCAAGAACCGCTTGCCACCGAGCCTGTTAAGCCTGGCGCTGCAATTGCTGAGACGTTTTTAAACGGAAGCTTGTTATGCAAACCAACAGCCTGAAAAGTGTTTGGCAGGACAACAGCCCAGCGGCGAAGGAGCAATATCATGAATATTTTTGAAGCACTAGGCAAAGATTACGCCACGTTTCCACATGCCGTGATTCAACCACTCAAAGCGGCGGAATTAAGACAGGAGGCCGTGATGTGGGATTATGAAAGGCTCGTAATCTGATCAGGGTCAGCTGGCACATGGCAAAACAGGTACGTACTGAACACGATAGCCTTGGTGAAGTGAATATCCCGCTGGAGGCCTTGTACTANCCACAAACCCAGCGTGCTATCGATAATTTCCCTATCAGCGGCCTGAGTATGCCGCGCAGTTTTATCCGCGCGTTAGGGCTGGTCAAATACGCCTGCGCTGCCACCAATCAGTATCTGCAACTGCTGGATGAGCAACGTGCCGGAGCCATCCAGCAAGCTGCTTTGAAAGTAGCAGCAGGCGAGCATGATGCTGACTTCCCGGTGGATGTGTTCCAGACAGGCTCCGGCACCAGCACCAATATGAACGCCAATGAGGTGATTGCGCGACTGGCCAGCGAGCAATGTGGACTTGATGTACACCCGAATGATCACGTCAATATGGGGCAAAGTTCCAATGACGTGATTCCTACCTGCATTCATATTGCCGCCCGGCTGGATATCCATGAGCAGTTGTTGCCCGCCTTGCAACATCTGGCGGGTGCGATTGATCGCAAGTCCAGTCAGTACGGCAAGCTGGTCAAAACCGGCCGCACCCACCTGATGGACGCAATGCCGCTGACGGTTGGCCAGGAACTAAGCGGCTGGGCGGCGCAGATTCATCACGCCAGTGGGCGCATATCCTTTGCCGCCAGAGCGCTGTGCGATCTGGCAATCGGCGGTACAGCCGTCGGCACTGGCGTCAACGCGCATCCGGAATTTGCCCAGCATATCCCTGCACACCTGAATGATCACACCGGGCTTAATTTCTATCTGGTCGCCAACCGTTTTGAGGCGCTGAGTTCGCAGGACACCGCCGTGGCCGTCAGCGGCCAGTTACGCACGTTGGCAGTGAGCCTGATGAAAATCAGCAATGATCTGCGCTGGATGAACAGTGGCNNGCTGACAGGTCTGGGTGAAATCCAGTTACCCGCCTTGCAACCTGGCAGCAGCATTATGCCGGGCAAGGTCAACCCGGTGATTCCAGAAGCTGTCGCCATGGTCTGCGCCCAGGTCATCGGCAATGACACCACGATTACCATCGCCGGTCAGTCCGGCAATTTCCAGCTGAATGTGATGCTGCCGGTGATTGCCTACAACCTGCTGCAAAGCATCCAGCTGCTGGCCAATGCTTCCCGTTTGCTGGCGGACAAGGCGATTGAGGGTTTGAGTTTCGATCAGGCTCGGCTGGAAGAAACCCTGAGCCGTAACCCGATTCTGGTGACCGCCCTGAACCAACGGATTGGCTATGAAAAAGGTGCTGCCATTGCCAAGGCAGCCTATCAGCAACACCGCCCGATTCTGGATGTGGCGGTTGAAATGACCGGCATAGACCGGCAGGAACTGGAGACATTGCTGGATCCCCGGCAATTGACCAATGTTGAAACATGACTGTTATTGCACATATTTCCGACCTGCATTTCGGAAGGGATATTCCTGAGGTCACGCAAGCGCTGTTGAACTGCCTAGACCAGCTCCAGCCGGAGCTGATCATTATCAGCGGTGACCTGACCCAACGGGCGAAGCATCAGGAATTTCAGCAGGGCATGGCGTTTCTGCGCAAGCTGCATCAGCCGCGCTTTATTGTGCCGGGCAACCATGACCTTGCCGCCTACAACCTGTTGGAGCGGTTTCTATATCCCTGGCAGAAGTGGAAACAGTATGTTGCCGCTGACCTGCAACCCATTATGCAGACAGATACGTTCATGGCCGTGGGCATCAATACCGCCCGGCGCATGGGCTGGTATATGGACTGGTCGCGCGGGCGCATCAACCCAAAGCAAATCCGTTACGTGCAGCACATGTTGCAGCATGTTCCGGCAGACTGCCTGCGGATCGTGGTGGCGCATCATCCATTCTGGCTGCCGAATTCGAGTATGCGCCGCCATCTGATTGGCGGGCGGGAAGCGGCTCTGGAAAGTTTTCAGGCCGCCGGGGTTGATTTGATTCTGGGCGGGCATGTGCATCTGGCATATGTGCAAACCTTGCAAGGCATGCTGGTTTCACACGCAGGCACTACCACCTCAAACCGGCTGATTCAGGGGCAGCCGAACAGTTTCAACATTATCCGGGGTGACCGCGAGGTGCTGAAACTGGAGCAAATGGAATGGCGCGGCACGACGTTCGTCCCCGTCCAACAGCAGATTTTCAAGCGTGCAGCAGGAGGCTGGCAGGCACATGGAAACTTATGAGCAGGCTGTGCCGGTTTTCATCAACCCGGACTCAGGCAGCGCCAGCGGGATCATCGAACAGCTACGTGCGGATCAGCGCCGNGCGGTGCATGCCTTGCCGGTGGCGCGTATGGAAGAGGCAATGCGCCGGGTCATCCAGGCAGGCGCGCCCCGTATTCTGGTGGCGGGCGGGGATGGCACGATTGCCCTGGCGGTGAATGTGTTGGCAGGCACGAATGCAGCGCTCGGGATTATTCCNGGNGGAACCCTGAACCATTTCGCCCAGCGCATGGGCATCCCTGCCGATACCCAAGAGGCGCTCGAACTGGCGCTGAACGGCACAGCGCAACCCATGGATGTGGGTCGTGTGAATGACAAACTGTTCATCAACACCAGTTCGGTTGGGGCTTACGTGAGTTTTGTGCGTACCCGGAACAAACTTGAACGCCGCATGAGCTATCACCTGGCGAGTGTGCTGGCCGGGTTACGCCGTCTGTGGCGTTTGCGCAGTGCGCGTTTTTCACTGGATGGCAGGCAAATCCGCAGCCCACTGGTGTTCGTTGGTGTCGGCGAGCGGGAGCTGATGTTTCCCACTCTGGGGCAAAACCGGGATGACGGGCAAAACGGCCTGCACCTGATTGCCCTGCGTACCCACAACAGGCTGGAAACCTTGCAACTGGCGTTCAATGCCTTGCTGCGCGGAATCGACCCGTTAAGCCGCGCCAAACAGGTGGAAGAGCGGATGCTTGACTCACTGGAGCTGACTTACCGGCACCGGCGGCGGCACATTCATGTGGCGGTGGATGGTGAATTGCTGTTGCTGGATGCGCCATTGCGTTATCAATATGTCTGTGGTGCTGTCCGCATCATCAGGCGGTGACCGGCGGCGCTTCAGGATCTTCGGTCAAAGTCATCAGCACATCTGAGTACCATGCCGTAAACAGGTTCAGGCGCTCGTCTTCTTTCTCATCGCGGTTGCTGACATCCAGGCGGGAGGAATGCACCCCCAACAACATCCACGGAAAATCTTCCCGCCCGGACACACGCTCAGAAGTGCGCAATACGACTGGGGAACCGCTGCTGCCACGGTGCAGCCGTGAATCCGTCAGAAAGTAGCCTTTCCCCTGGAAACGCAGGTTGAAGGATGAGGCAATAATGGCATGGCGCATGACCGGCAAGTTGTGCAGGTTGTCCTGGAAATTCAGCGGATAGCCCACCACCCTGACGGATTCCCCAACCTCGATGCTCGCCAAGTTCGCGGGCAAATCTTCTGGCGTAAACGTCGCGTACAGGCTGTCTTGTGGAAATGCTGCCAAATCCAGTGGCAACGCCACCACATCGACCGTACCGGATTTGTCGGCGGTCTCCCGCCATAACGCGGTTTGGGTGTCGTCATACAGCGGGATGGAGTAAAGGCTGGTGATGGCAAGATTCTCCGGGTCTGGATGCAGGGTGATTTCCAGCCGGTCAGGCTCATGCTCGTTGGCTTCATCCCGCACCACATGACGGTTGGTGATCAGGAATAACGCATCGTCATGCTGGAAGTAAAAACCTGACGCACAGCTCAGGCAGCGGGTTTGCTGGTAGCTGCAAATATGGGCAACCGCCAGCAGAATGGATTCGGCTTTCATACACGTCACCTTGTCGTCCTTGATGTGAAAACTGTAGATCAGCAATGGCATGAATGGGTAAATACCGTTGCCGGATTGTGTATTAAGCCGGTGACGGCATGCAGTGGAAACTTAACGCAACAAGGCATGTAGCAGCGCCGCCGGAAACAGCGTAAACAGCCCGGTCAGCATGGTGGACACCATCACCAGCAGCGGAATCAGCGCCACCATCAGGCTGGCCGCCAGCGCCAGCAAGCCCGCCAGTAAAACCATCATCGCCCCACTTGGCCAGCGCCCGCCGGTGAAGCCTGGGGTGGGCTGTTCCGGCAACGGCTGTGTTGCCCCCATCCGCGCCAGAGCCGCCAGACGCCGTGCCAGCGACGGAAAAATCGGCACAATCAGGCTGCTTTTACGGGCAGGTGCCACCACGCACACATGGTCAGCCCAGCCTGTCGAGAGAAGATCAGCATCCTTGCCCTGTAAGGTGGCCAAAGCGGAAAACAACCCATCCGGTTCGCGGGTAAGGCGTACTGCGGCGGCATCCGCCATGTACTTGCGCTGCCGCCATGCCAGCGACACCAGCGGCGACAACAGCATATTGCTGACGAATCCGCCGAGGAACCCGCTCATCACCACCGGCCNCATCAGCGGCATCGACAGCCATTCCCGCCAGCTCAACGTGTTGCTGGTGTCATGGCTGGGCGGCGGCACATCGCTGAACGGGTCGGCCAGTTGCTCCAGGATGAATTTCTGGCTGGCCGCCGTGGGTACGAGCACGGCGCGCAACAGCTTGCGGCTGGTGGCAAACGCATCCCTGTCCATCACATTGAGCGCCAGCCGGGTAATCAGGGCGAACATACCCAGCAGGCTGGCGGTGCGTTCGCCGATTTTCATGTCGTTGTCGGCAATGGCCGCGACCAAATGGGCGGCAACACCCTGCATCTGCGCCCGGTTGAGCGTGCGCAGCAATTCCTCGCCGACGATGACATGGGTGTGTTGCGTGTCATGGCCTGCCGCAGCTGCATTTGCCCCGCCTGCGGTGATGATGACGCTGGGTGACGGAATCATGGCCGCCACCGCCATTTCCCCGATAGTATTGGCAAAGCGTTGTTCAGCGAGAACGCGCGGGTCGGGCTGTCTGCCAACCTGCTGGCTGAGGTCAAACAAAGCGGATTGGCGAATGGTGCGTGCCACCATGAAACCAACCAGTGCCATCAGCAACAGGCCGGGCGCACTGGCCAGCACGATGAACCTGAGCAGATAGCCCATGGATTGCGCCCCAGGATCATCGATGATGGGTGCCAGCAACCCGCCTGCGTAACCCAGCAAGTCCGGCATGGGCAGCAACAGGTTGAGGACATCCAGCAACAACCCGGCAATGCAGTAAAGCAAAGGNNCCAGCAGCAGTGACATGACCACCGCCAGCACCGTATAGGCGAATAGAGAAACTGCGGTGACCCGCCACACTGCCCGCCGGTGACGGGTCACTGCGTCAANAAAGTCTTCCCGTTCTGAGCCTTGCCAAGGTTGCCAATTTTGACCAAGCCCACCTTCCTGCATGGAAGGTGTTTCACTGGGGTTCATAGCTTAATGACCGGCGCTTTGCGTTCTGCTTCAGCTTCCAGCGGTTGCAGCATGGCCGCATCCTTAAAACCCAGTGATCCAGCGAATAACACTGCCGGGAAAGATTGGGCGGCGGTATTGAATTCCATCACCGTGTCATTGAATGCCTGCCGGGAAAAAGCCACCTTGTTTTCGGTGGTGGTAAGCTCTTCGGCAAGCTGCATCATGTTCTGGTTGGCCTTCAGGTCTGGGTAGGCTTCGGCGATGGCGAAGAAACGCCCCAGTGTGCCGGACAAAGCGCCTTCGGCCTGCGCCATGGCAGCAAGGGCAGTGGCATCCCCGGGTTNTTGCGCCGCCGCCTGACCAGCAGTTTGCGCAGCGTTGCGGGCTTTGACCAATTCTTCCAGCGTCGTGCGTTCGTGCGTCATGTAACCACGGGCGATTTCCACCAGGTTGGGGATCAAATCGTGCCGCCGTTTGAGTTGCACGTCGATTTGCGCAAAGGCGTTGTTCATCCGGTTGCGCAACGACACCAGACGGTTGTACAGGCTGATGAAAAAGAGCACGAGAAGGGTAATGATGCCGACAGCGATCCAGGTTCCTGACATGAGAAGACCTCCCTTGCACGCATTGCTGATAGTTTGTTTGCGGATTCTCTCACAGGGTTTGGATGGCAACCAATAGGGACAATTATTCCGTTGGTTCAGGCGGAAAGGCAGGTGTTGCCTTTCACAGGTTTGCACTATCAGGGGAGCATGGGCATGCATGTTCCCCAAGCAAAAGGAGGGGGCGGATTCGGAAACAGAATTTATATGAGGGTTGTCCAGCCAAGGCTGAGAAGCAGGATCAGAGCCATCAGGATGGCGGACAGCATCCTGGCTGAAATGAGGATTTGCATATCATTGGCTTGCTTGATGATGGCGGGCAAGCCGGTACGGTTTTTTAGCATCATTGTTTACACCATATTGAAACGTTCAACGTGAATATTCTGACGGGGAACACCCAATTGCAGCAGGGTATGCTCGGTTGTGTCCATCAGGGATGAAGNGCCGCAGATGAAATAGCTGGCCTGCATGAAAGTTTGCGACAGACCCATGTGCAAGTGTTGTTTGATGAAAAGGTCATCATAACGGCGTTGCAGCTTGGGATTCTGCGGACGGGAAAGGATGTGCTGCACCCGCAGGTTCAAATGATTGCGCAGCCGCTGTATCTGGTTATTACAGATAATGTTGTGTTCATCCCTGCTGGACAGCCATAAATAGCATTCCCGTTTGGAACAGCGGCTTGCCAGGGTTTCCAACATGCTGATCAAGGGCGTCACCCCCACGCCTGCGCCAATCAACACAAGCGGCGTATGCTCATGGTTGTCCAAGTGGAATTGCCCGTGGGNGCCATCAATGTAAACAACCTCCCCGACCTTCAGGTCGGCCACCTCAGCGCTGAAACCTTGGTNGGCCTTGATGGTGAAGCCAATATTGGTGGCGTCTTCCGCGCTGGTGGAAATGGAAAACGGGTTATAGGTCAGGGAAAACGGTGATTTGCGCGCCGCAATCCAGGCGAACTGCCCTGCCTTGAAACGGAAGCCCCGTTTACCGTAAGCGGCAGGATTGACCGGCTCCAGGTGCAGCGTGGTCGTATTGCCAACCCCTTCCTCGATTTTCACCACTTTCCAACGCTGCCAATGGTTCATAAAGGGCTTTAGCACACGCATCCAGAAAAGCAGCAGCACAAACCCTGCTGTCAGCAAGATCCAAAGCCCTTGCACCCATGAATCGCTGAAGTAATGGTTTACCAACACGGCATGGGCAAGACCCGCGCCGATGACAATTAGCGCCAACACCCAATGCCATATTTTCCACATTGGGTAACCAATTCCCAACTTGCGCCGGAAAATTGACATAACCATCAACGCCAATAAGGCCACAACAGAAGCAACTGCAAATTTGGCGCGCAGAGGGGAAGTCAGGATATTCAGCAATGGCCAATATTTATCATCCATTGCAAACAGGATTATCGGGTNAGCCAAGGCAAAAGCTGTCGCGGCATAGGCCATGTAACGGTGGACACTCACAGCGCAATCTACGCCAATCGGCTCTGAAACAATCCGTGAGCGGGACACCAGTGCAAACTGCAAGGCGAACATGGATAAGGCGACAAACCCCAACGCCAATGAAAAATCACGCCAAAAATCGCACCTGTTGGCCGGGTTTAGGGCTGCAACCAGTAGCGGGGCAATAACGACAAGCAGATAGGCCACGCTCCAAAGAAAGGTTCTTAAATTTAGTTTTATCATTATGTTGTATCCGATTGGGCTGGTGGGAATCAGATACAGCCATCTTATTTCATAATAATATTTTATGAAACATGAAACCTTGACGAAATGCAGCTTAAAAAGTGGGAATGATGGATAACACCGCCGCCTTTCCTACGTCCCGACAGGACGCACGGCAAGAAGAGGAATCACGGAATGATGCCGCGAAACCAACAATAGGCCAAAACACCGGCACAGGCACTGCATCGCTGGGGGATCATAACGGGATAACCGGCGTTTTCTGTTCTGCTCCCGCTTCCAACGGCTGCAACAGGGCGGCGCGATGGAAACCGAGGAGTTTGGCGAACAGCACCGCCGGGAAGGATTGGGCTTCGGCATTGAAATCCATCACCGACTCATTAAACGCTTGTTGGGAAAACGCCACTTCGTTTTCGGTGGTGGTCAGCTCTGCGGAAAGCTGCATCATGTTCTGGTTCGCTTTCAGGTCAGGATATGTTTCAGCGATGGCAAAGAAACGCCCCAAGATGCCTGCCAAAGCGCCTTCGGCATGTGCCATGGCCGTGAGCGCCGTGGCATCCACAGGGTTTTGGGCGGCAGTCTGGGTGGCGGTTTGCGCGGCGTTGCGGGCATTGGCCAGTTCTTCCAGCGTGGTGCGTTCGTGCACCATATAGCCACGGGCGATTTCCACCAGATTGAAAATCAGGTCATACCGCTGTTTGAGTTGCTCGTCGATTTGCGCAAAGGCATCGCCTATCCGGTTACGCAACATTACCAAACGCTTGTACGGCTTGATTAAGACTAAAACAAAAAGGCAAGGATACCGATAAAGATCCTGGTTCCTGACATGAGAAGACCTCCCTTGCACACATTGCTGATGGATTGTTGGCAGATTCTCTCACAGGGCTCATATAGTAACCAGCAGGAACAACAATCCCGCGATGGTTCAGGGTAAACCCACCAGAACCTCCCCATTCACCCCACTGCACAATCCCAGTGGCTAACCTATACTCGCTTAATCCTGAGTAAAAAGATCGAGAATTGCTTGTGAGTGGAAAGGCCGTTACCTGATGGTTCCCATGCATCTGGATGCGCTCTGCCTGAATGAAGCGCAGGCCGTATTGCGGGAGCACGCGGATTTCTCCCGATTGCCTTGGTTTGATGGCGAACGTGACCGTAATGCGGGTACACCTTACCTCAGCGAAGAAATCCTCTCCCAGCCCTTCGCTGACCGGAACCTGCTGCTCAAGCCCGGCATTCATCTGCATTGGGCATTGCCCGATACATTGTCGCGTTCCCTACCGTTTGCCNNTGGGTGTCCAGACAGCCGTTCCTCAATCTGTTCGGCGTGGCGCAAGGGTTGGCAATCTGGCAGGCATTGCTGGAGCAGCAATGGTTGCAGCCTATTGTTTCCAACACAGTAAATATCGAGGCAGCCCGTTTGCATAGCGCCCGTATCCAGCCTGCCAGTGCCCGCCGGGGAACTGGGCAGTGAATTCGCTATCTTCCGCCAACAAATCGAAGGGCTGCTACATCAGCAGATGTTTCCAGCCGTACCCAACCGCTGGCTGGTGACGCGCCAGCTGGCCGGTAGTGCGGCGGTGCAATGGCTGGTGGAAAGCGATTACCTGCACCCGCCGGATGCCGACGCCAGCAGCGGTGCGATCACCTTCCCGGCGATGGGCATACAGAATGGTCAGACACCGCCGTTTCGTTACCTGGGGCGCAAAACCCTGCTATCCCGCTGGCAGCCTGCCCCGACTGACAGCTACCTGCCCGAGCCATTGACGGCGCTGGGGTATGGTGACCCTTCCTTTGCTGCGTTCTACCCCAATTGCCACAGTGTATTCGGCTGTTACGAGGAACAGGCCGGGGAACTTACTGACCTGCATTACACGGTCATGGGCTGGCATGACGACCCGGCGCAGGATTTACTCCAACAATACATCCGTGAGTTCCGCCTGCACCAGAACGGGGATGCCGCCCAACAAAACCTGCGACTGCTGGAAGGCATCAGCCGGGATTTGCAATGGCAGATTCCCATCACGGTCAACCAGGATGCATGGGCGGATACCACCGTCTGGGAACAACTGCTCAACAAGGGCTGGTTGCAGGAAACCGCACCGGGCAGCGCTCAGGCCTTTATCAACCCGACTCACAGCGGCACTTACAATCCGCTGGCGGCGGAATTCCAGACACGGCAGGCCGGGATCGAAAACCAGTTGGGTGAGATCATCGCTGCGCAATTACCGCAGGCACTGCTGTGTTATGCCGAGCTGCGGTTTGCGCCTGAAACGACAGTAACCGCCCTGCCGGACAATACCGTCAGCCTTGCGGTGGGCAACACCTCCCCAGAAGCCCTGTCAGCGCATCTNGGCCAGCAATTGTCCACTGCGCATACCACGGATGTTGAAGAGCAGTTGGACATCTTGCAGCTGTTGCCGCAACTGGATAACCGCCAGCTGGATTTGCACGCAAAGTTTGATGAAGCCCGCCACCAGCGAGGTTTTCAGGCGGTATCCGGCGGGACATTATGGAGCGTGCAACTGCATGCCGAGCCGGAACAGGCAGCGGATGCGCACAAGGCGCAGGCNCGTGCTGAACTGCATCTCGATGAAACCACCGCCCACCTGCTGAATGAAGCCAACCGCCTGCAACATGCCTACGACCAGGCGTTGTTCGCCATGGCTGATCAGCGTAAGCAGGTATTTGCGGATTGGTACAAATACCTGCAATGTGCCTACCCGCAGGAAGGCTATTTCCACGAATACGTGGATGATCATCCGCAAGCGGATGAAGTCCGCTATTTTCTGCAACAANNCAAACCTTACTCTGCTGGAAAACAGGTGCGGGCAGCAGGCCAGTTGGGGTTTACCCAACCGGCAGCGGTACTCAGCAACCCGCTGGACAACACCATCGANCACGGTTGCCGCAGACCTGAGCAATACCCCGGTTCACTGGCCAGCCAGCTGGCGACTGCCCTCAACAACTTGTGGCGTGCACTACGGCGGCACAATCAGCAGGAAGCCGTACAGCAAAGCAGTGGCCGTTATGAGCTGGAACAAACCGCCGCCCCGTATTACTGGGAACCGCAGGAACCCGCCCTGCTGATCAGCGGNGAAGCCGTCAAACCCAGCCAACGCCACGGGCAGGATGGCCGTTTGCACCCGGATGGTTTGCTGCAATGCTCCCTGGTGGCGCTGGATGCAACCCAGCCCATTCCTGCCCAGCAAGCCAGCCTGCTCCAGGCTATTAAGGCATTGCGTCAGGGGAANGGCGAACAGATCGGCCATTGCCTGTGGACGAGCCAGCCCTGGAATCCCTATCTGCTGGAATGGGAGGTGGAATTCCTGCCCGCCGTATTGCCCCTTACCGAAAATCAGCAGGATGACGCCAGTGAGCGCTTCAGCCTGCCGGACAATGCGGTGGAAACCGAGCTGGGCGATACCCGGCAAAGCCTGACGGGTGCTTATCCTTACCGGGGCAGCAGTCTGTTATCCGCGCATGTGGCTGGCTATTTGAGCAAGCTGCTGGTGAAGCAGCTGATTGCGCTGTTACGGCCTGGTTTGCTGCGGGCGTATTTTGTCCAGTTAACGCCTGCGGCTGCAGAGCAGACACCGGCTTATCTGCTCAATGACCCGGAGCCGTTTAATCGCTGGTTGCAAGGTTGGGGGCAACGCGGCCTGAGTGTGCCGGATGCCTTGCAGGCCAATACCACCCAGCCCATACATGAGCAGTTTGACGGCTGGATGGAACGCAATCTGACGGCTTTGATCAACTGGCAGTTTGCCGATAGCGCTTTCCTGGGTGAACTGGCAGACGAACTCGGGGTGGCTGCCATTCAGCCAGGGGCGGAACATTTGCAGGTGGTGATTCCCCAGCTGCATGCCTTGGCGGAATCCTTGCGTGCCGAGCTGTTGCGCCACCTGAGCATTCCGGGGAANGCACTTGCCCCGGAGGCTACGGCTGCCCTGCGGGACAAACTGGCGCAGGTACGCAGCCACCTGCAATTTCTGGTACTGGCCGAAGCCTATGCCAGCCTGTCACGGCAGGATTATCTGGCTCAGATTCTCAGTGGTTTCAATCAGGCGTTGCTGATGCACAAACAGACCCTGCAACTGGAGATTGCCGACCCGTTGGGCTTTGGCGATTACCAGCCGTTTACCCAGCGGGTGCGGGAAGCGGTGCTCGGAGCCAATATTGGTGCGCCCCAGCCGTTGCAACATTTTCTGCCGGTACGTGCTGGCGCGATGAATCTACTCAATCTGCGGCTGGTGGATACTTTCGGGCAGGCGCTGGATTTGCGTTGGGATGGCATCCAGACTACCAGCCAGATGGCGGGACAGTTGCCGAATGAGCCTATTCACTGCCCGCCACGTATTAGCCTGCCTGCGCGTCTCAATTTCCGCTGGCTGTCGGCGGATTTCGACGATATGGAAATGAACGAACATCCGGCTGCCTCCCCAATCTGTGGTTGGCTATTGCCCAACAACCTGGATGACAGCCTGCTGATTCACGCAGCTGATGGAACCGGGCTGGGGCAGATCACCCAGCATCGCAGTCAGCCCTGGCAGGCGATTCCTGGCAGTCAGATACAGACGCCAGTGGATGCCATTCCCAACCGACATCTGCGGCAGATGGTGCAAGCCATTATCCGTCTCCAGATGGCTGATGTGGCGCTGGATGCTGACCCGCCGTTTCTTTCCCGGTTGCGCAATGCTCTGGAAAACGGTCTGGAACATATTGAGCCAGAAAGCTTTGCCCAGCATGAGGCGCTGGCTTTGCTGGTGGGGCGGCCNATTGCGCTGGTACGGGCTTCGGTTAGTCTGGAACTGCGTGGTATGCCTGCGGTGGATCAAAGCTGGCACGCTTTCAGTCGCGACCTGCAACGCCACTCGCGTGAAACCGCCGGGTTTGAGGAACTGGAATTTCCAGTACGAATTGGCGAATTCAGCCAGCTGAATGACGGGCTATTGGGCTACTGGATCGAGGATGGCGCGGGCTATGCGCACGATCTGTTCTACGCCCCGCAAAGTGAACCGGAACAGGTGGGCGTTGATCCTGCGGCTGATCACATTATTACCCATCGTAGCGGCGTCGGGGATGGTCTGGTGGCTGAGCGTCATTTGCATTTTCACCGCTGGTTGTCGGTAGCGGCGGAACCTTTGCAACTGGCCATGCTGATCGACCCGCGGGGAAGCGTGCACGCCACCTCCGGGCTGTTACCCACCAAAAGCATTGATATTCCTCCGGCGCAATATTTACAGGCGTTGCAGAAAATGGAAGTCAGCTTCCTGACCGCACCGTTGCTGATGCCCGCGGGTGAACTGAGCCTTTCGCTGCCGGATGAGCCGGGGCATAGCTGGACATGGCTGAGCCGGGATGCCAATGGCTGGGTGGAAACAGAACAAGAGCACTTTAGCGAATTTACCAGTGAAGCCCGTTTCCGTCAGGCCGGTCATGAGCTGCGCGAGGGCTGGCTCAAACTGCACAATACCCCGGAAACCGAAGAGGAATAGCGCATGCAAACCATCCAGCTGTCGCTGAGTATCGATGAAGTCAATCTCATTCTGGAGTCGCTAGGGCAACAGCCTTACCGGACAGTGCATCAGCTGATTGCCAATATCCATCAACAGGCACAGATGCAGTTGCAGCCACCGGCTTCCGACAAGCCTGCGGTGCCATCAGCCAACAAAACGAATCATAACGGAAGCGGCCAATAGCGCTTCCAGACTGCGAGGGAGTATTTGCATGAACAGCATAGGCAAGAGCCAGGTCGTCCATTTGGAGATGAGTCGTTTTACCTTTCCTGATGGCGCTGGCAGTGCGCCCATCCTGCCGGATCTGGCACAGGGTAATCATGGGCATCTGCATGCGCCGGATGAGCCGTTACAACCGCAACTGGTGGCTGACCCTGCGTTTGGTTATGCGTTGGTGTTTTCCGGGGAAGATGCCTGCGTGGAAATTGCCGACCCGTTCCCGGATGCCAGCCGTTTTACCCTGACAATCTGGGTCAGGTCGCTGGTGACAGATCAGGCTTACCACGCGATTGCCGGGTTTCAGGACAATTCCTGGGAGGAACCGGATCGTTCCTGGAACCAGCGCAAGCCTTCCCTGTGGCGGCGCGGGGAAAACCTGCATATCGATTCCTATACGCCGGAAGGGGATCGTTTTACTGCCGAGTTTCCGTTTTTCACTGGCGAGTTTGGCGGGGATGTGTGGGTGCATGTCAGTTGGGTGAAGGATGGCGAGGAATATCGCATTTACCGCAACAGCGAATTGGTGCATACCATGCCCGCGCCGCCGGTAGTGGCGACTACCCAGTATGGTGATGTCTACCGCATTGGTCGGGTTGACCGGAACTGGACAGGGCAATTACCCATTTGCGTATTTACGATCAGGCGTTGGATGAGACGACGCTGTGGCAGGTGATGCATACGGATAAATACGTGCCGTATCACACAGCCACCCCGCTGGATCTGAAACTGTATGACGATAATGAAGATGCGGTTATCTACATTACCGATGCGCCGTTACGCGCCCCGCAATCGCTGCATCTGGAAATCACCAATACCTCGCCATTGCCACTGAGTTTACGGGCTACGGCGGATGATGCGCCTTCCGCCGTCAATCACCATTTTGCCCTGCATTTCCGCAAGGGAACGCTCAATAACACCGGGCAGGTACGGCTTTCCGCTGCTGACAAACATTGGGCTATCAGCCAGCCGCAGGCACTGGCGCGGGACAAAAGCGTACTGGTTTACTACCTGTTGTGGACGGGTTCCGGCAGTGCGGATGCATTACGCCTGGAAGCCAATGAACGTCTCAAACTGACCCTGACCCACCTGACCGCCGCGCCCGGTTCCGGCACCCGTAATACCAGTGTTGAGTTGCGTACCGCCAATCTGTGGCAGGGGAAAACGGCAGGCAGACGCTGCTTGAGGAAACCCTGCGGCGTAGCCTGAAGCTGGTCAACCACCGGGGTTACAAACACATTCCGCTGCATATCGGTTTTGTGGGTTCCGCAGCGGTATTGAACAACAGCCAGCCGAATGCGTTGACCTTGCGTATCAGCAATACCTCGCACGCACAGCCGCTGTCTTTTAAGGCGGAAGACCCTGCTTCCGTCCCGCGTATCGTCATCTGGTTTGAGGAAGGCAGTAGTGCCGAAAGCTGGGCGCTGGCTGACCCAACGACGGTCGAGGGCATCAATATGCAAAGC
Organism: Candidatus Thiothrix singaporensis; assembly: GCA_013693955.1. GTDB lineage: Bacteria > Pseudomonadota > Gammaproteobacteria > Thiotrichales > Thiotrichaceae > Thiothrix > Thiothrix singaporensis. Next base: position 1,792,525 of record CP059265.1, read on the forward strand.
CAGGGGCGGGGATTCCCAGGGAAACCCAGGGCACCCGTAACCAATGGTGGCTGGAAGGGGGAATCTACCGGAATCGCTGGCTCCCCAGGATGGCAGCGGGCAGGCATTCATGGATATTGCCATCAGCGATATTGTTACCAATTATCCGGCGGGAATGAGCAATGTCTACATTCGTTACGAAAATATTCCCGGCTACTGGGATGGGCAGATGGTGTGCCAGATCCAGAAGTCCCCGCTGGTCATGAGTGGCGGCCGGGTCGGTGTATGGACGGAAGCGAGCCGGGAACGTTTGGAGGTGGACGGTAATATCCGCTTGCATGGCTGGGGCAAGGGGTGCAACTACTGCATGAGCACTACCCGGAAGGGGTGACCAAGGCTTCCATTGAAGCGATTTCCTACACAGGCCTGCAACTGGGTTTTCCGGCGCCTGCCTGGGGCGGCAAGTTGACCATTGGCAGTTGGAGCCTTGACCAGGAGCCGGTATTCAACGAATTGCTGCGGGTGAATCATGACGGCAATGTCGGGATTGGCACGGACAAGCCATTAGCAAAGCTGCATGTGAATGGTGGCGTGCAGGTCGAGGAAAGCGCACATATCAAAGGTAGTGTGTATATCAACGACTGGCATATCTACGAACAGGATGGCGAGTTGCGCTTTTCCAAAAATGGTACTTACTGGTTTGCCATTCAGGCCTCCGGCCAACCAAACACTCAAGCAAGATTCCAGACTAATGGGGCGTTGCAATGGGAGGGAGTAAAGCATGGATTATTCAATAGGTTTTACGGCCTTACCGAACAGTGATGTGGAGATTCAGGGGTTGGCCAGCCATTTGAATCAGTTGCTTGCCCAGGCACCATTGACAACGTTTGCAGTCGTCAGCAGCACTGTGCAGTTTATTCTTGCCGCCGCTCATGCCAATCCAGCGCCGAGCTTTATTGCAGAAGGTTTTCAGTATCTGCAAATCGGCACCATTACCCCCAATCATACGCTAGGGATGGATTTAACCGCCGCTGGCATCGCCCATTTCCAGGCGGATATTACAAAGCGCAAACAGGAATCCCTGGATCTGTATTTGCAGCATATCCAGACGAATAACGCTGCCATAACGGCGATCTACGGTCAGCAGGCGGCGACTCTGGACGCCTTCATCAATAACCGGCCTGCCCAGGTTCAACAGGCTATTGACGGCATTCTGGGAATTCAGCCGCCATTGCTGGCCGCTATGGATGCGTTACGGGCGATGAGAACCGCCCGCGACGACCGCATTCAGTCCGGTGCCTCCGGCAAGCTGGCGTCGGTGCTGAATGCGGCGGATGTCCCGCTGGAATTACGGCAGAAGCTGGCGTCATACCTGATGGATGCGATGGTCAAGAACTGCACCAAAAGCAGGGAGGCGCGCGCCCAGTCCACCAATAAAACCCGTCTGGAACGTATTGCCAAAACCTTTGACCCCAGGCAAGCCTTGGCGTTGTCATGCCGGGAAGTGATGCTTTTGCGAAGCAGACCGCCGCTATCGAAGCAACCTTTGTCCAGCGCATCCAGGCTGGCAGCGTTCAGGCAGCCCAGGTCGATGGCGATCTGCTGACCACCCGGTCAGCAAATGTTCTCCAGCCCGCGCTCCAGCAGTTCGCCGCCCAAGTCAAAACCCTGCTGGGGCTTGCCGATCTGGAAGTGGCGGCGCAGCTGTCGTTCGATCAAGCAATGGTAACCTATGGGCTATTGGCGGAATTGCTGGCTACTGCCCGGCAATTGCTGGAACGCATCCGGTTGCAGGTGGCGGACAGCAGTAATGGGGCAGTGATCTTCACCGGGCTGGGGTTGTATGTGCCGGATGATCTCGATGAATACCTGACAGCCATGAACCGCTTTCAGGCACCGGTTCAACGGAATGACGCCAACCATTTCTGCTCAACGTATTTCAACTCGCTGGACGTGCCACTGATACTGACAACGTCTGGAGGTTTCAGCTTCTATAACAGCGATGAGGGTTTGTTTGCGGTAGATCTGGCCATGCCGCCAGTATTGCAAACACCCTCAGGCGATCTGGATTTATCGACAGGTATACTGGCCAGCAGCCTTTGGATAATGACGCTATTAAACACTTGTTGGCGCCGAACAGGGGATTCAGCTTCAACAAACGGCGTAGCTATTTACCCCTGTATGTGTTTGGCGGACAGCCCATGCAGGTATTGCCGCATATCCTATGGCAAAAATCGACGGGGGTGGTCATGGTATCGGCCGGGCGGATGGCATCTACGATAACGACTACCTGTGGTCTATTGACCCGGACTGGTTAACGGTACTGGCTAATACGGTACTGGCTAATAATGGCTCTGCGCAGAATGACGCTGTTATTGCCGCTATCGGTAGATTTCTGGGACTCGACTTACAGCAGTTTGTACCCAAGGATCCTCAGTATTGGCTGGAAGCGCAGGATGCCGGTTATCGTTATGTCTTTTACCGGAGAGAGCTGGGAAATAATCAGGACGATGAATACTATGTCCTGTGCAATATGCCGAAGCTGGGTTCACGGGTTCCACTCCATTACTTCCGGAAAGTCGCTTTTGGGCAGAATAACCTGCTGTCGCGCAAAGTCATCAAGGATATTGAACAATCAGGGAATCGCCCCTATCCGCACGATGTTAACCCTGTCTTTCAGGATGGTGTCCGGGAGTTTGGCATTTCCTTGCCTCTGGCCTTTTCCCTTGATGGCAACCGCCAGCAGTTCAATGCGGACAAACACCAGTTTAGCGTCATTAAAAACCGTGGCAACCCACTGACCACCAACCCGCGTTTACGCAAAAATGCAGGCGCGGTCATGTCTGCCATCCGTCCCTATTGCCCGGTGCCGCTGAATGCCGGTAATGCCTATCTTGCTTCCAGCGAACTGGTGCAAACAGTCGTGGCTCCCAAAGCCCCGCCAGCGTCAGCAACGGCGCTGGCTTTCTTTCAGCAGGCGCGCCGGACAGAAGCCAAACAAGTCGTTACCGATCAGGAATGGTGTCATTTACGCGGCCATGGCGATGGTGGTGAGGAACGGGTCGGGAATTTCGTGGCGGGCAGCAATCACTGCAATACCGAGCAATTGGCGATTGAATCTGCCCAACGGCAAACCACCCATGCCGGGCAGGCGGATTACCGGCTGTTTACCACGGCTTATTTACTGCCGGATGACTCCATGAATGCGGTAAATGGTCAGTCCTATCTGGCGGTGGATACCCATTATTTGCAGCGTGCCTATGTAGACAAACCGGCAGGCGACCCAACAGTTCAGCATGACTTGAACAGGACAGCAGCAAATGCACCGATTGCCGCTTTTATCCGCTACCGGATTTACCGCCATGATGGGCAGCAGCGGCACAAACTCTTTGAACATCTGTTTGAAGGCCAGAACGAGTTCTTCGACAAAAACCAGTACAACATTCTGCAATTTGCAGTGCGCTGGTCACTGGATGAGGCTGGCGTAAAAGCGGAACTGGAAGCCTTTGTCGAGGAAATACAGCAACAGGCTGGGCAGGTATAGGGAAACAGGCAATGAAGATCACCGACATCACCTCCACCCTCAATACCCGGCACAGCCTGAAGCTGGATCGGGACAGCCTTGGGGATAGTGCTGCGGCCTTGTTCCAGCGTTTGTTCATGCAGGAAAGTTGTACGGTTTCCGGCGGGCAGGTGCTGGCCTCGGCCAGCGATAGCGTGCAATTCAGCGGGGTTATCGACCAGTTGTTTGCGGCAACGGCGGCAGCCATTCCAGCTATCGACTGCGAATTGTTTATCTTTGAGTATGCTGATGGCAATGCTGACCCGCAGCGGCATTGTCTTATCCGGCTGGCGACTGATGGGCTGACACTGTTGCAGTTATTGGCGCATCACGACCCGCAACGTGCCGCGACCATAGATACACTGCTGGGTGCGGCGGAGTTGCAGGTTTTTGAACAGTTGCAATTGAACGGTTCAGCCTGTTTGTTTTCCAGCTTTGCCTATGCGGAGGAAGCGGGCAGTCAGGCTCCATATCCGGCACCATTCATTAGCACTCTGGCGCGTGACAAGGTTTGGCGGGGCATTAATCTGCGGGTGAGTAGCCAGTTGCATACTGAGCTGTTTCCGCTGGAGGTGTTGCCATTACCGGATACCTACCAGTTCTTCGCCACCATTCAAACCGGCTGGCGTGGCAGGCAATTGCGTCTGGAAAGTGATGTGTCGGTTAGCTTCCAGCAAGAGCATTTTGCCTTTGCCCTGCAACAGGTGGTGCTGACATTGGCGACGGATACTCCCGACCCGCCATTGCCGGAAATTACGTTATTGGGGAAACTCACGGCAGGCAGCCTGCATGTTGATATTGAGGCTGATCTGAACCTGTCGTGGCAGCGGCTGCATGTCGGGTTCGGGCGGGTAGGCTTGCCATCCGTCGCCGATCTGGAAACCGCGCTGGGGGTTGACGATCTGGCCGGGCATTTCCCGCTGGCGGCGGATCAATTGGGGCAGGTCGCCATTGAGCAGTGCAACATTGTGCTGGATCTGGCCAGCCCCACAGTGAGCGCCATTGATTTCGCCATCCGTCTGGAAAAAGGCTTGGCGTTTACTGACCGGATCAGCTTCCTGCCTGGCTTGCAGGCGCGTATCAGTGCACCGCTGGACAAGACCAGACGTCAGTCGACAGCACTGTTGACAGGGATNTGGCAGCTGGGTAATTCGCGCCTGGATGTGAGCATGTCAGTGCCGGATTTCCAGTTTTCTGCCAGTCTCGGGTATGGTGCTGCCCTGGATGTGAGCGCCCTGACGCAACAGGTGCTGGGGGATATTCCGTTGCCGGATATTGAGCTGCTCGATCTGGATGTGACTGGCAGTTTCCCGCAGCGTAGCTTTGATGCGGAAATCACGGTCGCCAGCGATTGGAGCATCGATGTGGGCGGCACAGCATTGCTGCTCGAACAGCTGTGGATGGAACTGAGCTTTGCCCACAGTGCGGTCGAGCGTTGCATGATGAGCGGACAATTGCGCTTTGCCGGACACGAGTTCCAGATTACTGCTGAATATGATCACGGTAGCGGCTGGGGTTTTAGCGGTGGTTGTCGGCCAGTGGAACAGCTCAGTGTGACGCAATGGGGGCAGAAGCTGCTGGCGGAATGGTCGGGTGCGCAACTGGATATGCACAGCGTGGCGGATGAGTACACGGGCGTCAGTCTCAAGTATCTGTCGCTCGATTACCGCTCAACGCCACAGGACATGACCTTCTATGCGGAACTGGATACGGCTCTGCATCTGACTGGTAGCTTTGCACTGGAATTGCTGTTTGCCCGCTTCAACTTTCATGCCGGGCAGCTCACAGGAGCATTGGGGGCGCATTTTGTCCTGAGCAGCAGCAATGCTTCGCACCCGCCATTACAGTTTTTGCTGGAACTGGATAAGCAGGCACAGGGCTGGGCGTTTTCCGGCAACAGTACCCCGGATGTTCCCATTCCCATCGGTCAGTTGCTGGAAACCGTGGCAGAAAAGTTTGGTGATATTGAGCTGCCAGATGCATTACAGGGGATGATGGTCAGTGATATTGCTTTCAGCTATGCAACGCAAAGCAAAGCTGTCGCATTTACCTGTAGCGGTATGTTGCCATTGAGCCAGCACGACAGCATCAGTGTGGTGATCAGTCTGGCGATGGAACAACAACANAACGGGGATTACCACAAGGCTTTCAGCGGGCATCTGGTGTTTCGCGATACGCATCTGGCAGCGTCTTTGTTGTTTGACCTGCAATTCGTGGCGGATAGCAGCGCAGGTCATAGCAACAGCACCCTGCTGGCAACTTACAGCCACCCGCTGGGGGAACCTGACCTCAATCTGGCGCAATTGGTGAAGGGCATTGCACCCAATGATCAGGCATTGGCCAAACTGCTGCCGGATTCGCTGGATATCAGCATTCGTGATGTGCTGTTTGCCTATGTGCGTAGCGGGCAAACGGCTGGCGGGGAACCGCAGGGGTATTACCTGTTCAGCCTGGAAATGGGCTGGCAACTGGGCTTTTCACAACTGCCGCTGATGGGGGCGATACATGCGCTGGAGCAGGGCATTGCGGTGGAAAACTTCAGGGTCATGCTGGCGTCGGCGGATATTGCCGGGCAGACCTTAACTGCGCTCAATCCACTGTTGCCAACTGGTCTTAGCCCACTACCGGTAGGTGATGCGCAGGCAACGGCCTGGCCAAGNGGCGTCAGCCTGTCGCTCAAACTCCGTTTTGACAGCAAGATTCAGGTGCTGGAATTGCCCTTTGCGGCGGTAACACAAGCCGCCACGTCAGCGGCCAATGATGACGATGGCGCAGAAGTCGTGACAGCACAGGCGGATGACGGCACCAAATGGCTGGTACTGCACAAGCCTTTCGGNCCGGCGCATTTCGAGCGTATCGGTATTCGTTATCGGGATTCGGCGCTGTGGTTCCTGCTGGATGCGTCGCTGTCACTGGCAGGCCTGACCCTGATGCTGGAAGGCTTGGGGGTACATTCCAAACTCAAGCCGCTGCATCCGGTTTTCAGCTTGAGTGGGTTGGGGCTGGATTACNNCAGGGCGCCGTTGGAAATCGGCGGCATGTTCCTGCGCGAAACCCTGCCCAACCCGGATGATTTTGCCTTCGACGGGCTGGCGACCCTGAAAACCGAGACGCTGACGCTGAGTGCGCTGGGTTCCTATGCCGAGAAGCACGGGGATAAATCGCTGTTGGTATACGCCGTGTTGGACTACCCGCTGGGTAGNCCTGCTTTCTTTGTGACCGGGCTGGCGGCAGGATTTGGTTATAACCACGAAGTGCGTATGCCTGCGGTGGAAAAGGTTGGGGACTTTCCGCTGGTCAGTGCGGCCGTNGCCGGGGCGGCACAACTGGATGCGGCTGGCTTGCAAGGGGCGCTGGATGCGTTGCGGCGTTACCTGCCCAGCAAAACGGGGCAGTATTTCCTGGCGGCAGGTATTAAATACACCTCGTTCAAGCTGATTGATTCTTTTGCCTTGCTGAGTGTGCAGCTCGGCGGACGTTTTGAGGTGGATTTGCTGGGCATTTCCGCGTTGGTATTGCCCACACCNCTTGCCGGGGAAAGTGTTACCCCGATTGCCGAGATGGAGCTGGCAGTCAAAGCCACCTTTGTGCCGGATGAAGGCTTCCTCGGGGTGCAGGCGCAGCTGACCAATCATTCCTATATTCTGTCGCGCAAATGTCGCCTGACCGGAGGCTTTGCCTTNTTTTCCTGGCTGAGCGGCTCTCATGCGGGTGATTTTGTGTATACCCAGGGCGGTTATCATCCGGCCTTCAGGGTGCCAGCGCATTACCCTAAAGTGCCACGGTTGGGCTTCAAGTGGCAGGTTGATGAGCATCTGTTTCTGAAAGGCGGCATGTATTACGCGCTGACGGCGGGTGCGATGATGGCGGGTGGCAGCCTGCAGGCGGTCTGGCAAAAAGGCTCGCTCAAGGCCGTGTTCGATGCCGGGGCTGATTTCCTGCTGGCGTGGACGCCGTATCACTATGACGCCCGTCTGTATGTGCACATTGCCGGAACCGCGACCTTCTGGTTTTTCGGCACCCGCCATGTGACTGCGCACGTAGGGGCTGACCTGCATGTATGNGGGCCGGAATTTGCCGGAACCGCCACCGTGGATTTATCGGTGACTTCTTTCACTGTAAGTTTCGGGGCTGCCCGGCCACATTTGCAACCGATAGATTGGGATAGTTTCAAGCAGTCTTTCCTGCCTAATGGCAAGGAAAATGACTGGCTGTCGATCACGGTAGTGGCAGGTTTGGGCGACAAGGTGGATGGGGTGGATAAATCCTTCGTCAATATCAAGGCGCTGCAACTGGCGGTGAATTCGGTCATTCCTATTGGTAATGTGCAATTGGATAGCGGCCAGCATTTCAGCGACCCACCACCGCAGGGGCATACCCGCTGTGGGATTGCACCGATGGGTTTGCCTGCGCATCTGCTGAGTTCCACCCTGAGCCTGTCGGTGGCGGGCAGCGGCGTGCAATTTAGCCTGCAACCGGTACACAAGACGGTGCCGGTTGCCTTGTGGGGAATCCCTGCTNNGCCTGATCTGCACGGCAAACAACTGCTGGAGCATACCCTGGCTGGCGTCACCTTACGCCCTGCCAAAACCAGCGAAGGTGACAAAAGTCATGCCATCGACCGCGAGCGCCTGCTGAATCAGGTAACTGCATTACCCAAAGCCTTTGTTGTGGCAGATGCAGCGGATTTTCAACTGACCCATCCGCCTGATCCCCGCGCGACTGTTGCGCAACAACTCGGTGCCAATGCCCAGCGGGATGCCTTGCTGACCGCTGCCGGATTTGACCCAGCCAACGATGTCCAGCTTGACCCCAACCGGGTTGCCGCGTCGTTGCTGTGGGCACCCACCACGATGAGACACTGATATGCCCCGCCAAGATTTGAGCCCAGAGATTCCGCCCCAGCTGGCTTTTGTGGAACACCACCTGCCGATTGCCAAAAGCGGTGAATTCACCCTCACGTTCAAACAGGAGCTGAAAGTCAGTTACCCACCGCTGCCCCGGTTGGTGCTTGCCGATAAGGTGCTGGCTGTTTTGAAAAGTCCGCTACCCTGGTGGTGCAGGGCGAGCGTTTTGCACTGAAGCCTGCCGAGATTGCGGCTGTTTTTCCACCGGCTGGTAGCCTGGGGGATCATGCTAATGTGTTGCCGCATCTGGTGCTGACACGCAGTACCCTGCCGTGGGAGCGGGAAGCACAGGCAGGCAGTGCTGAGGTTCCCTGGCTGGCGTTGCTGGTGCTGGATGAGGAGGAACTTGTACCTTCTGTCGGGAAGGCTCAGGCACACACTTTGCCGCTGAGTGATTTACTGGCAGCCAATACGGGTTTGGGCTGGCCGGGGGTAGCGCTGGAGCAAGGGCAGGCTGCCGATATGAAGGTGAATGTGGTCGATATCGATGCTGACGCCATTGACGACATGATGCCCACTGCCACTGAGTTGCGTTACCTGACCCATGTGCGTCAGGGGCTGGATGCGCACGATCAGCCGCAGGGTGAGGAACTGGCGATTGTGATTGCTAACCGCTTGCCGAAACCGGGTGTGACCAGCGTGGTGCATCTGGTGTCGCTGGAAAACCGTTACCTCAAGGGTGCCTTCGTCAAGGTGTCACCTGCTCCGGCTTCCTACCGTTTCATCAGTCTGAAAAGCTGGCGTTTTAGCTGCCTCCCGGCACAAGCGGATTTTGCCGGGCTGTTGCAGAAACTGGCAAAGGCCGCAGGCAGCCAATGGCAACAGCTTGCGTCTGCCACCGGTTACAGGTGCTGGCAGCAGCCTACTGGAGCCGTATTACTCACAGGGCTATGTATTGCTGCGCCATTTCATGCGTGGAGGGGATAAAAGCGTCTCCTTGTACCGAGGCCTTTGCTGCCGGTAACGCCTGCGGATAACCGGGTAGCGGTCGTGGGGAAGTGCAGTTTCCAGTGATGGCGGCGGATGAACTGCTGGGCTTTCATGAAGACATTGGCGTATTCGACACCAGTTATGCTGCGGCCTGGGAATTGGGGCGTCTGTTGGCCTTACGCAGCAAAACTTTCGCCACCGGTTTGTATAACTGGAAGCGCAACCACGCCCAGCAGGTCTGGCAACTGGAGCAGGCTGAGCAAAGACCGCATCTGGCTTTGCAGCAGGAGCAACCCGGACAGCCGCAGTTACCGGCCAGCCTGGAAAGCTGGCTGAGTGAGCTTTCCCTGTTGAAAGGTGTGCCGTTTCACTATCTGGTGGCAGATGAACAGATGCTGCCGGTGGAATCCATCCGTTTTTTCAGGATTGATCCACGCTGGATGGCATCGCTGTTGGATGGGCCTTCAGTTTGGGCAGGCTGACTGCCCGCGATTATCAGCGTGAACAGGTGGGCAGGCAGCATGTGCCACCCCTGCATGAGGAGGTGATTTCCGGCGTGTTGTTGCGTTCTGCGGTGGTATCCGGCTTACTCGGCTTGTTGGTGGATGGCTATGCTGATTCTCAGGGTAAAGCCTTGCCGTTGTGGCGTTTTGAACGTCTGGCCCGGATGTATTGTTGTGCCTGTTTCAGGGAGAACTGCAACAACTGGACATTCATCAAAAGGCTGAGCTGCTGCATTTTGGGTTCGACCATGAGCAGACGCCCGGTGCCAGTATGCGCAAAACCCTGCGGGATGCCGATGGCAAGTTGCTGCCAGTCGATTCCACTGGAGGGAGACGCGACTACAACGAGCCTTTACCGGGTGCAGTCAAAACGGGTATTGAATATGGAAGAGCTTTACAAACAGATAGCCGGTTTGTGGAGTGGTGGGGAATTTACTCCGGCGCAGTTCGCCATGGTGATGACCGAGGGTATTGAGCGAGTGCGGTTCGTAGCAGGATGATGCAAAGAAGGCGGGTATGACGTTTGCCCTACCCACCCCTGACTCATGATCAGTATTCGACCAGAATATCCTCATCACGCGGGATGAACTGGCAAGCCAGACGCCATTGGCTGGGTTGGTCATTAGTGGTCAGGTCGTCCAGTTCTTCCTTGGTGACCTTGCCCAGTTCGAGCAGGATTTTCTTTTCCTTTTCTTCCATGTGCAGACCCATTGGCGCTTTTTCACCCAACTGGGTCACTTTGATCACGCAAGTGCCGCATTCGCCGTTTTCGCAGGAAAAGTCGATGGGGATCTTGTTGGTCTTGGCAATTTTCAGCACGGTTTCAGTAAAGCTGCCTGCTACAGCGTAGACAGTCTTGTCCTTGTATTGGGGACTGGAAAAAGTAATCAATGGCATGGTGTTTCTCCTTGAAATCAGGCGGGTTTGACTTTGCAGTCGCCGAGGATTTGCGCCTGGCAGGCAAGGCGGAAATGACGCCCAGCCATATTTTCGCGCAAGACCTTTTCTTCCAGTACGGAAGGTTCAGTCAGGTTGTTCCAGCCTTCAGTGACCTCCATCATGCAGGTGCCGCAATCGCCTTCGCGGCAACCGTAGATCACGCCTGCGCCGATTTTTTCGGAAACTTCGATCACGCGGGTTCCGGCAGGGACATTCACCGTCTGGCTGATGTCCTCAAAGGTAATTTTCGCTTTTGGCATATTAAATCTTCCTTCAGATTAGCTAGTTAAAATTGTCTGGCGACCTGGAATCAAAGGTCAGCGAAATCAATGACGTCGCGCTTTTCTTCCTTGCCAGTCAGAATGTTGGCTATTTCCCTACCAAACCCTGTGCATTCGTCGAGTTCTTCTTGTGTCGGAATCAGTTTGACGCGCAAGCCCTCGCGTGGAACCCGCATTTTCAGGCCACGCATCCGGTCTTCGACCATGCGCACAGCTTCGCCGCTCCAGCCGTAGGAGCCGAACGCCGCGCCCAGCTTGCCCTTGAGATTGACCACTGCCAGTGAGGAGAGCAGATCCCACACCGGCTTGACAGCGTCGCCGTTGATGGTGGGGGAGCCGAACAGCAGCGCATCGGCTTCCTCGATCAAATCCACGAACGGGTCGACTTCGCCGCCTTCCAGGTCATACAACGACACGCGCACGCCCTCCACGGTGTCCGCCCCGCTGTAGATGGCCTCCGCCATCCGCGCCGTATTGCCGTAGGAGCTCATGTAAANAATGATCATCGACTTGTCGGTGTCGCCGATTTCACGCGTGAGGGTGGAGGTGGACAGTTCACGGTAATGCGCCACGTAACGGCGCGGGCGCTCACGCAGGATCGNGCCGTGGGTGGGCGCGACCACCTTCATTTTCAGCGGTTCGATCAGGGTCAGCGCTTCCACCACCCATTGCTTGAACGGGCGCATGATGTGCGCGTAGTAGTAGTCAAACGAAAAGCGGAAATCCCCCACCTTATCGTTGAACAGGCGCACATCGCAGTAATGGCAGCCGAAAATATCGCCGGAAAACAGCACCTGCTGTTCTTCCAGATAGGTGCATTGCGTATCCGGCCAATGTAAAAAAGGTGTGTGCAGAAAACGCAGATGCCGGTCGCCCAGGCTTACCCGGTCGCCGGTATTGACGGTGGTGTATTCAAATGGCTCCTGCCGGTTGGGGCGCAGCAGTGCTTTGAGCATGGAGGTGGCTCGGGTGGAAATGTACAGCCGCGCCTGGGGCGCACGCCGCATCAGTTCCGGCAAGGCACCGCTGTGGTCAGGCTCCAGATGGTTGAGCACAATGACCTTGATTTCATCATAACGTGCGACCGATTCCAGCCGATGGAAAAACTCGCCTTCAAAACCTTCCTTCACCGTATCGACGATGGCGACGCCTTCACTGCCGCGTATCAGGTAGGAGTTGTAGGTGGTGCCGTTGGCTGTCTTCAGGATGATGTCGAAAGTGCGCAGGGTCGGGTCGAGCGCGCCAATCCAGTACACATTGGGCGCGAATTCAACGGCTTCTTTCCATTTCGAGACATCCAGAGGGGCGTTCATGTGGCCTCCACAGGGGGATACGTGCAGGGGTTGGCAGCAGCATGTGACCTGGGGCAGGTTTCGATGCCTTCTGGTGCTTCGTATACGCCGAGCGCCTGCAATACCGGGTTGTCGTCAAAACCGCTGCATTGTCCGGCTTCGCATGCAATTAATGGGCGGCGGATCAGCAACGGGTCTGCCACCATCGCCGCTAATGCCGCAGCTTCGTCCAGTACGGCAGGTTCAACTTCACCACTTTTGACGCGCGGTGCGGTGTAGTTAAACCATTCCGTCACCGGTTTGGCGGCAAAAACGGGCGGAGACGCTCCGGCGTCCAGGGCGTGGTGAGGAGATCATGAGCATGAAGAACATGCCCCAGTTGCCGGAGGATTTCCTGTTGTTTCCGGTTGTTGATGCAGCCGGGTTTTTCGTAAAAGTCGAGTTCAGCCATGCCTATCGCCTTCCAGCGTCATGCTCAACAGCGCCGAATGCCGTTTGAGCAAGTAGCTGGGCAGGCCGGGGTAGGCGCGTTTCAGCGCCGGGTCGACCTGATGACGCTGTTGCAGTTTCTGCAAAAATTTCAGCAAACGTGCTTGCATGGTTGAGTCCTCGTATTGGAGAGGTTTGCTTACCGCGACTGGATTTCAGCCTTGACCTGCTCCCAGCGCTCCGGCGGTATGCCGGTCAGGGAACCCGGTGGGTTCAAAGCTTCACCCGCGCTGTCGACGATGACTGCTTCGATCGGGCAGATGCTGGCGCATTGCGGATCAGCGTAGTCGCCATCACATTCCGTACACTTCTTGGCGTCGATCAGGAAGTGTGGCAACGCGGCGTAAATGGCCTGGCTGGGGCACAGTGGTTCGCAAGCCCAGCAGTTCACGCAACCTTCAACGATTTGCAGTGCCATGGTTCAAACTCCTTACGCGGTAGCGCGTTGCTTGGCTTCGGACTTTTTGTCGAGCAGACCTTTTTCAGCCATTTCGCGGTAAACGGCGGCGACGGCATCTTCAATCGCTTCCATCGCGTGTTCGCCATTCGGCATGATGCCCGCCTCTTCCAGCAAGCCCCATGGCTCGTAGCCAATCTTGGAACACAGCACGACTTCGCAGCCTTTGAGCGTGTTGATGGTTTTCTGCAGGACGCTTTCGCCGTCGCCGCAGGTTTCATCGCCGCTGCAATACAGGTCGGTTTTACGGTGGCTGATGAAGCGCACGTCGAATGCATTGGCTTCGTAAATCAGGAATTCACGCGCATGGCCGAAGTGCTGGTTGATCACGCCGCCGCCGGAAGTGGCGACTGCCATCAGCACCGGGCGGGTTTCTTTCTTGGGCATGCCGAGGGAAGCGAGCGAAACGAAGGTTTCGTTTTTCTTCTGCTGTTTGGCGGCCAACGTGGCTTCAATCGCGGCGTGGACTTCGGCACGTTTGACCATTGCGGCTGCGTAGTCGACATCCGTCGCTTCGATCTTGTCCATGGTGAATTCGTCGCCACGGTCTTCGCCCAGCATACCGACCGCATCCGCGCGGCATTGGCGGCAGTGACGCATCATGTTCATGTCGCCTGCGCAAGCGTCTTGCAGGGTTTGTAGTTCGTCGTGGGTTGNGCCGCGCTGACCCATGACACCGTAGAAGGTGCCGTGTTCGGCTTCAGCAATCAGGGGCATGACGTTGTGCAGGAACGCGCCTTTTTCCTTGACCACGCGGCTGACTTCTTCCAGATGCTTGTCGTTAACCCCTGGAATCATGACGGAGTTGACCTTCACCAGAATGCCGCGATCGGTCAGCATTTGCAGGCCTTTCTGCTGCTGCTTGATGAGGATTTCAGCACCTTTGCGGCCATGAATGCGGCGGTTTTTCCAGAATACCCAAGGGTAAATCTGTGCGCCGACGTCAGGGTCTACACAGTTGATGGTGATGGTGACGTGGTCGATATTGTGTTTGCACAGTTCTTCGACCTGTTCTGGCAATGCCAGACCGTTGGTGGAAACGCACAGTTTGATGTCTGGTGCTTTCTCGGTCAGTTGGCGGAAAGTGTCGAAAGTACGCTCAGGGTTGGCGAGTGGGTCGCCAGNGCCAGCAATACCCAGCACGGTCATTTGCGGGATATTGGCCGCGACGGTCATGACCTTTTTCACTGCCTGATCAGGGGTCAGCAGTTCGGAAACCACGCCTGGGCGGGATTCGTTGGCACAGTCATATTTACGGTTGCAGTAGTGGCACTGGATATTGCAGGCCGGAGCAACTGCAACGTGCATACGGGCGTAATGGTGATGTGCTTCTTCGGAGTAGCACGGGTGGTTATGTACCTTGGCGCGGATATGCTCCGGCAGGTANNCCAGTTGGTCATCGCTGCTCCCGCAGCCACTGGATGCACATCCCCCAGCTTCCGGGGTGGTTTGGCTTTGCCCTAAAACAGTTAGTTCCATGCGTGTTCTCCGTGACGAAATGGTTTCGTGTGGGTTTTGGAAGGCTGTTTCAAGTTGCGTGCCAACTGGGTGATTTTTGAGTTTACCTCTTATTTTTCAAAATGATGTAGTGATTTTGTTGGTTGTGCTACAAACGGTTTTGATGGGGAATGTCGGAAATGTGATGTAGGGAAGATGACAGGGCAATACTCTTTTATTGAGAGCTTGATGTTATTAACAATCCAATGAGCTGGTCTACCATAATCATTTTTCAGGGGTATCAGCCAAGTTGTAGTAAAGAATAAAAAATCGACATGATTGGTAGGTTCCTAGCAGACAGTTTTTCCAAGTTCGTTAGCTGTTTTTCTATATATTAGCTTGAGTTTATCGGAAAGAGGTTATGCTACACTTTGTGTACATAACTCCTCAGGGACATACCAACATGCAGACTGTCGAAGTCTTTTCTGCCCGCGATTTGCGCAACCGTTCCGGCGAGTTGATCAAACATGCCGAACAGGGTCATATGACTGTTATTACCAAGCACGGTAAACCTTCCATGCTGACGATTCCTTTTGACGAAAACCTGCTGCGTCACGGTGTACAGCGGACAATGGCGTTGTATTTCGTACAATCCCGCCAGATGACGCTTACTCAGGCTGCCCGTTTCGCCGGTCTTGACCTGGAAGAGTTTATCGAGTTGCTGGGAGCAAACGGCATAGATGCAGTGGATTACCCGCCCGAAGAACTGGAAACGGAGTTGGAGCACGCCCTTTGAGCGGCATTGTCATTGCTGACTCCAGCCCGTTGATTGGTTTGGCACGTATCGGTCAGCTTGAGTTACTGCACTTGTTGTATACGGAAATCTGGATTCCTCCTGCTGTCCACACTGAACTGAAACCTGATGCCCAACGTCCAGGTAGCCAAAAGCTGAAAGCAGCTTTGGAAGCTAATTGGTTGCATGTCGCCAGTAGTGATCAGTTTTCTGCTGAAACCTGTGCAGAGTTACTCCAGTCATTGGATTTGGGCGAGTCGGAAGCTATTGCACTGGCAGAAGCCATGAATGCTCGTTTCTTGTTGATTGATGAACGCAAGGGCAGGATGGTGGCGACTCGGCGTGGTTTGCCTATTGCAGGCATTGGTTCAGTTTTACTGGCAGCCAAACATCATGGACACATCCAGAGTATTGCAGTTGAATTAGCGGCTCTGAAAAAGGCTGGTTATCGATTGTCGGATGTGTTGGTCAGAAAACTACTTGAATTGGCGGGAGAGTGAAATGCTCAAGCCACCGCCAACCCCGTATATTTCCGCTCGCTGGGATGTCGAAATCCCAGCACGATATGCTCTTTCGGCACACCAGCTTCCAGTAACTCGGTGGCAACGCCTTCTTCCGTGCCGTCATACTGAATCCAGATTTTGCCATCGATCAAACGGATATGGACAATCGCGCCATGTAGGTAGTCATCCCCATCCCAGCCTGCCTGCAACAGGGCGTAGTTGGCATGTTCGTCATCAAAGCTGACAGTGGTTTCGATGTCGCCATACACTGGTTTGTATCGGGTGTACTCCAGCAGGATGCGCTTGATCAGCGCCGGGTAGTCTAATTGGGTAGCCATTGGGTGATAACCTCCTGTTCTGCATCAAATATCAGAATACGCACAGACCCCGTATCCAGCAATAATTGGCCTAATTCCACCTCAAAAACTTCGCGGGCAACGCGGGTCGTGACCGCGAGATACAGGATGCGCTCCGGTTCCTTCACTTCCAGAATCCGCCGGTAAAGCGTGTATTGACCCAGCGCTTGTTCCAAGTCCTTGATAACAGATATACCTGTGAAGCTCTTGATTTCGACAACGATTTTGGTCTGTTCTTTCTCAGCACTGAGCAATGTTTCTGCACCAAGATCTGCAAACATGCGCTTCTTGCCCATTGTCAGCGGGAACGGATCATGGGTGATGATCCAGCCATCCTTTTCCAGCGCTCGTTTGACTTGGCTGTGGTAAACGTCCAGACGCGGCATCTTTGCTCCTGATCAGCCGGTTTGGCTGGGATTATTGGAAACAGGGAACTCTCCAGGCACAGTATCTTTCCATGCGTCTTGAGCTGCTTCGGGGATGTCGCTTAGATTAATTTCTTTATCCGGTTTGTTTGCCAATGTCTTAAGCATCTCAATCTGCTGCACGGAAAGTTGCCGGGGTAACTGTCTGGTGGTGTTTCCGGTAATAGACGTACAGAAATTGTCATGATTTTCGTGCCGTGAAGAAAACGATAAGGAAAAGTTTAGCCGTAAAATCCTCTGGTGAGAACGACAGCTTGTTTATTCAGCGGCGGCAACTATCAAAGCCTGACCGACGATGTACTGAAAGGATATATTTGTCACAACCACCTTACAACAAGCCGCCCACGCTCCGAAAATCGTGGTGGCAGGCAGAGCAACTTTCCTCCACCTGATCGTAGGCAGGCCGGATTCGGGCAAGATCCCCGCTTTGGGCGACCTCAGCCAATTGACCCGCCGCCGTCATGAATTTTTCTTGGGCTTGCTTGAACGCTTCCGGCTGTTGCCAGACAGCAGGCAGGGCGCGGCTAGGGGAGTAATCGCTGCCCGGAGGAAAATGCTCCCACGGCTGGGGGCTTAAGGCCTTGAGTTGTTGCGCATACTCCAGAAATTCCTGAGGGGAAAACGGCTCCTTGTCCTGCACCATCAGCGTCATTGCCCTAAAGTTACGGAGGGATTCCCTGAAAATGTGCTCGCGCTTGGTGACCGGCTGCCCGGGATGGGTGTCCTTCTCCTGGCAAGCGCTGAATAAGGTCATACATACAATCGCCAATAATGGGATCAGGAATACGTGCTGTCTGTGATCAATCATACTGTCCGCCATGGGTTGGTTGGTTCCGCACCTGGGTTGCGCTGCGGTGAAGGGCAGGCATTCTAACAGGAGCCGCATCCAGCGCCATCATCCCCTTGACCCGTCTACGGCTTCACACTTTAGCCTTACCCCTGTCCCCATCAACAACAGGAGAACCTCAATGCAAAACAGCACGCTGAACAAAACCCAATGGGTGGAGCTTTTCCGCGCCACCGGTCTGGATGAAGCCGCCATGCGCCAGTGGCATCGCCTGTTTGAGCAACGTCACCCGGCACAGCACCAGGCGTTCCTGGAATGGCTGCAAATCCCGGCGGAAGAGACGGCGCAAATCCGTCAGGCTTCCCGCTGACAACGGGGTCAGCGGATGTACACCATCAGCCAGCTGGCAAAACGTTTCGGCCTGTCGCGCAGCGCCTGCTCCACTACGACGCGATTGGCCTGCTGCCTGCCTCCACGCGCAGCGCCAGCGGCTACCGTCTGTATACGGAGCAGGCCGTGCAGCGCATGACGCAAATCCAGGCTTACCGTGACGCCGGTTTGCCGCTGGCGGACATCCGCACCCTGTTGGCTTCCGGCACGGACGAACCTGCCGCCGTGCTGGAACGCCACCTTCAGGCGCTCAACCGCGAAATCAGCCGGATGCGCCAGCAACAGCAGGTGATTGTGCGCCTGCTTGGCTCCGCTTCCGCCCTGCGCGGCAGCCGCGCCATGAGCAAGGAGCGCTGGGTGGAAATGCTGCGCGCCGCCGGGCTGGACGAGGCGGGCATGCGAACATGGCACCGCGAATTCGAACAACATTCCCCGAAGCCCACCAGGATTTTCTGGAATCGCTGGGCATTGGCGACGCGGAAATTGCGCTGATCCGTGAGCATTCCCGCCAATCCGGCTGACCCCGCCGCCGCACTCAATAAATCTTCGGCACGTACAGTTCGTCCGGCAAGGTGCGGCGCTCGTAATTGGGGTTGAACACCCGCTCAGGCAGGGCAATTTTCTCGGTGGAGGTGTCCTCATACGGAATCTGCGACAGGATATGCTCAATGCAGTTGAGGCGCTCGCGCTTCTTGTCGTTGCCTTCGACGATGTACCAGGGCGCTTCCGGAATATTGGTGCGCTCGAACATCTCCTCCTTGGCCTTGGTGTACTGTTCCCAACGGACGCGGGACTGCAAATCCATCGGGCTGAGTTTCCACTGCTTCATCGGGTCGTGGATGCGGATAGGAACCGCAGCTGCTGCTCCTCATCCGTGATCGAGAACCAGTATTTCAGCAGGATGATACCGGAACGCACCAGCATGCGTTCGAATTCCGGCACGTCCTGAAAGAACTGCTCAACCTGGTCATCGCTGGCGAAGCCCATCACCCGCTCGACCCCGGCGCGGTTGTACCAGGAACGGTCAAACAGGACGATCTCACCGCCGGAAGGCAGATGCGGCACGTAGCGCTGGAAATACCACTGGGTCAACTCGCGGTCGCTCGGCTTTTGCAGCGCCACCACCCGGGCGACGCGCGGGTTCAAACGCTGGGTGATGCGCTTGATGACGCCGCCCTTGCCAGCGGCGTCACGCCCTTCGCAAATGATCAGCACCTTGGCTTTGGTCTGCTCCACCCAGTACTGCAACTTGATCAGCTCGGACTGGAGGCGCAGCAGGTTGCTGTAATAGACGCGGTTATCCAGCATGTCCGGGTGCTGGCGCTTGTAAAGCTTGCGGATTTCCTGACTGAGCATCGGTTCGTTGAATTCCATTTCAAACAGGTCATCCAGGGTGTCATCCAGTTCCGCTTGTAGCCAATCGTGGCTTTGGTCTTGCTCCATGTTGTTGTCGTAGTCCATTCGCTTCCTCGTATTTTCAAGAGTTGGGAAATAAAAATATCCCGGCCAACAGAGAATGTTAATCCATTTTCATGACAGTGTTATGTTGGGCGACAAGAATAGGCGTTGACTCTTGGCCTGTCTGTATGTACAAGAGCCAAGTACAGGGAAAATTTTATTTTGATCAGATCAACGAAAACAATTGGCAGGTAACGCATGAACGGACAGTATGACTTTGGCAATAGCCAGTCTCGCGCCGCCATCAAGGGCAATAAGGAAAAGATCACCATCCGGCTGGATGCCGATGTCGTGCAGTGGTTCCGCGACCAGGTGCGGAATGGTGGCAATTATCAAAGCCTGATCAATGACGCCCTGAAGGCTATATCAAGCAGGGAGGCCAGTCGCTGGAAATGACCTTGCGCCGCGTCATCCGTGAGGAAATGCAGCCGGGGAAAAACAGGTGACCGCCTGAATGACACCGCAACCATGATTGGCCTGTTCGCTGCCCCAACCCTCAGCCCCCAGTGTCAACCCACAACAGAAGCGCATCATGCCAATCCGGATTCCGTCACCGCCCCTTTAAAACATCCCCGCCATGCTACGCTCCGTCCCCTTTTGGTTATGCTGTTTGCTGTTGTTCCTGTCTGCGGAAATCCATGCGGAAGAGGTGGCACTGCTCCTTACTGACGCCGCCACAGCCAGCGGCGAGCCTTTCCGCATCACCCAACATTTCGAGATGCTTGACGACCCCAGCGGCCAGTTGGGATTGGATGATGTGGCCTCCGGCGCTTACGATGCCCGGTTTGCCCGCAACCGGTTGGATGCACTGGATCTGAGTTTCACCCATTCAGCCTATTGGCTGCGGNNTAAGCTGGTCAACCACACCCAGGAAAACAACTGGTATTTGCGCTTGCCGGGTTCGTTGTCCCAAACAGGGGACTTGTATGTGCGNCCAGGGCGGCGTCTCACAACCCTTCGCCAAAAACACCAGCCTCCCTATTTCAAGGATAACCTGTACCACCTTAACCTGATGCGGGATGCGCCCTATACGCTCTACATGCGTGTCCGGAACAACCAAGACCCCTTGTACCTGATGCTGGAGATGTACACCGCGCCCGCAATGCTGCAACGGGTCGTGACAGAATATCCCCTACTCAGCTTCGTCTTCAGCGGCCTGCTGACCCTGGCGTTCTACAACTTTATGTATTTCCTGTACCTGCGGGACTATAGCTTTCTGGCGTTGTCGGTTTTCATCCTGACCTTTACGCTGACGCTGGGGAACCACATGGGGCTGCTGCATTATTTTGGCCTNTTCAAGGCAGTGTTCCAGCCACTCAGCAACAGTGTGGCGCTGGTGGCGCTGGCCAGCTGCGCCAGTTTCAGCGTCAGCATTTTGGCCATGCAGAAAACGCTGCCCAGCCTGTACCAAGTGTTTCGNCGGTTATTTCTGGCTGGTGTGCCTATTGGCCCGGTGATCACGCTCCTGCCATACGGGCTGATGCTGGTCGGTGCCTTGGCCAGCATACTGACGTTTCTGGTGGTGATGGCGCTGGTCATGACCTCNCTGCGCGGCGTCAAACTGGCCTCGTCACTGATTTTCGCAGTCCTGATCTTTGTGGCCAGCATCATACCGGCGTTGTTAAGGACGCTCGGGCTAATCGGGAATTACCCTTTCCTGTCGGAAGGTAGTATGNNCGGTATGCTGTTGTCGCTTGTCCTGTTGTCACTGACCCAGGCCGAGCAAATCCGCCAGTCGCGGGAACAGGCCGAGCGCGTATCCGCCGCCAACAAGGCCAAGGATGAATTCCTGACAACCATGAGCCACGAATTGCGCACGCCGATGAACGCCGTCGTGGGCGCAGGCAACCTGCTGAAAATCACCCCCTTTCCGGCAAGCAGCAGGAGNTATGTCCAAAAGCTGGAAATTTCCGCCCACCACTTGCTGGATCTGGTCAACGACATCCTGGATCTGGCGCGGGCGGACAGCAGCCAGCTGCGGTTAGAAAATATCCCTTTCACACTGGATGACGTGCTGCACCAGACCGAACAACTGCTGATGGAGCAATCAAGCCGGAAACAGCTTGTCCTGCAACAGGACAACTGTTTCCAGCCACCGCCCGGACGCTGTTTGGTGGGTGACCCGACCCGGCTGAAACAGGTGCTGCTGAACCTGCAAACCAACGCCATCAAATTTACCGAGCACGGTCAGGTCGTCCTGCAAGTCACCCCATTGCAGGCCACGGATGATGAAGCCACGCTGCGCTTTTCCGTCAGTGACACCGGCATCGGCATCAGCGCGGAACAGCAACGGCAGTTGTTCCAACCCTTTTCGCAAGCCGACAGCAGCACCACCCGCCGTTTTGGCGGTTCCGGCCTGGGGCTGGCCATCAGCCACAAACTGGTCGCACGCATGGGCGGAGCGCTGGCAGTGGAAAGCAATCCTGGCCAGGGAAGCTGCTTTTTCTTCACCCTGCGCTTCCCATTGCAGGCGGAGCCCCAAGAGGAAGCGGAAACAGCAACCGCCGCGCCGGACTTGTTCTACGGACGCCGCGTGCTGCTGGTGGATGATGAACCCATGAACCTGTTTTTCGGCAGTGAACTGCTGCACGCCATTGGCATCGACGTGATCGCCGTGGACAGCGGCGCCGCCGCCCTTGAACGGCTTGCCCGGCAAACCGTCGAACTGGTGCTGATGGACGTCAGCATGCCGGGCATGGATGGCTACCAGACCACCCGGCAAATTCGNCGCCCACCCCGTTTTGCGGATTTGCCGGTCATCGCCTTGACCGCCCATGCCATCGCCGGTGAACGGGAACGTTGCCTGGCGGCGGGGATGGACGACTACCTGAGCAAACCGTTTGCGCCGGAACAATTGAAGGCACTGTTGCGGCGCTGGCTAAACGCCCCCTCCGGGCAGACGGCAAGCGCCTGAAACGCCGCCCTTCCGTTGCTGTTCAGCGGGGATGCCAACCGCCTGCACCGCTAGGCAACATTCCCGGCCACTGCCCTCCCCTTCGCGCCTTACGCCACTGGCATCAAACTTGCAGCATATTTTTTGACAAAAACACTGGAAAATACCCGGCCTGCAACCCAGGCCGCCGCCAATGCTGCAAGGAGTTGTTAAATGGGCAGTATGGTCATACCCGCTGAAGCGTTTGGCCTAGCCAGTTCCGCTGAAACCGGCAGCCCCGCAATGCGCAAACTATTGCCAGCGCTGTTCCATCGTGATGCATCGGTAGATTCCGGCGCAATCACGCATCAGAAACATGAAACATCCGCACATACGCGCCCTGCGGCGCGCATTGCGCGCACTGTGCCTGGGAGAGGCTAGTCATGAACCAATACGAACGATTATGTGAAATCACCCGGCGGATCGAGGAGCGCAGCCTTGCCGCCCGCACCGCCTATCTTGAACAGATTGCGCATGCGGCGGTCAGCAATCCGCGGCGGCATCTGGGCTGCGGCAACCTGGCTNNGCATGCGGTGGCGGCAGTCCCCGACTCCGACAAACTGCGGATTGTGGAACATAGGGGTGGCAATCTGGGCATTGTCACCGCCTACAACGACATGCTGTCCGCGCATCAGCCGTTTGAACATTACCCGGAACTCATCAAAGCGGCGGCACGGGCAGTGGGCGGCACCGCGCAGGTGGCTGGCGGCGTGCCCGCCATGTGCGACGGCGTCACCCAGGGGCAGCCGGGGATGGAACTGTCCTTGTTTTCGCGCGACGTCATCGCCCTGAGCGCCGCTGTGGCATTGGCGCACCACGTCTTTGACGCCGCCGTATTCCTGGGCGTATGCGACAAAATCGTGCCCGGGCTGGTGATCGCGGCGGCCAGTTTCGGCCACCTGCCGTGCATTTTCCTGCCTGCAGGNCTGATGGTGTCGGGGCTGCCGAACAATGAGAAATCCCGGGTGCGGCAGGAATACGCCGCTGGCAAGATCGGGCGCGATGAGCTGCTGAAAGCGGAAATGCAGTCCTACCACGGCATCGGCACCTGCACCTTCTATGGCACCGCCAACAGCAACCAGATGCTGATGGAGTTCATNGGTATGCAACTGCCGGGCAGCAGCTTCATCAACCCGGGTTCGCCGTTGCGGGATGCGCTGACCATCGCGGGCGCGCAGCGGGTATTGAACATGACCGTGCATGGCAAACATTACACCCCGGCGGCCTACATCCTCACCGCCAAAGCCTTCGTCAACGGCATTGTCGGCCTGAACGCCACCGGCGGCTCCACCAACCTGCTGCTGCATCTGGTGGCGATGGCGCGGGCGGCGGGCGTGATCTTGCGTCCGGAAGATTTCGCCGACCTGTCCGCCATTACGCCGCTGATGGCACGGGTGTACCCGAACGGCATGGCTGACGTGAACCATTTCCACGCGGCGGGCGGGTTGCAGTTTGTGATCCGCGAATTGCTGGCGGCCGGGCTGTTGCATGAAGATGTGGAAACTGTCGCCGGNCCCGGGCTGGATCTGTACACGCGGGAAGCGTTCTTGGATGAGGACGGCAAGGCCGCCTGGCAGGATGGCACGGGCAACAGCCACGACCTGGACGTGGTGCGCCCGGTCGCGGAAGCCTTCCAACCAACCGGCGGCCTGGTGCGGCTGCTGGGCAACCTGGGCGACGCGGTGATCAAGGTGTCGGCGGTCAAGCCGGACAAACACCTGATCGAAGCCCCTGCCAAGGTGTTCCACGACCAGGAAGAAGTGAAAACCGCTTTCGAGGCGGGCGAACTGACGGGCGATTTCGTCTGCGTGGTGCGCTTCCAAGTAAAAGCCAACGGCATGCCGGAATTGCACGGCCTCACGCCGATACTTGGCCTGTTGCAGGATCGTGGCCAGCAAGTGGCGCTGGTCACTGACGGGCGCATGTCCGGTGCCAGCGGCAAGGTTCCGGCGGCCATCCATGTCAGCCCGGAAGCGATGGATGGCGGCTCGATCGCCAAAATCCGCGATGGCGACCTGATCCGGCTGGATGTCGGGCGGGGGACGCTGGAAGTGCTGGCGGCAGGGTTCGCCGACCGCACACCTGCCCAGGCCGACCTGAGCGCCAGCCATTCCGGGCTGGGGCGTGAACTGTTCGCTGTTTTCCGTTCCCATGTCGGGGCGGCCGCCCATGGCGCCAGCCCATTGTTCCCTGTTCCGGAAGGAGTCCAAGCATGAAGCTTCAAGAGATTTGCGCACAAGTGCCGGTGATCCCGGTGTTGGTCATCAAACACGCCATCATCGCCCGGCCACTGGCGGAAGCGCTGGTGGAAGGCGGCCTGCATGTGCTGGAAGTGACCTTGCGCACCCCGGCGGCGCTGGAAGTCATCAGCGCCATGAGCGAAGTGCCCGGCAGCATTGTCGGCGCGGGCACGGTGCTGACACCGGCGGACGTGCGCGCTGTCAAGGACGCCGGGGCGCGTTTCGCGGTTTCGCCCGGCGCGACGGACAGCCTGCTGGCGGCGGCGCAGGAAGCCAACCTGCCGCTGCTGCCCGGCGCGGCCACGGTGTCGGAAGTGATGAAACTGATGGCGCTGGGCTATGACATGCTGAAGTTCTTCCCGGCTGAAGCGGCGGGGGCGTCAAGATGCTCAAGTCCATCCATGGCGTTGCCGGATGTGCGCTTCTGCCCGACCGGCGGGATCAGTGCAGACACATTCGGCCATTATCTGGCGTTGCCGAACGTCTTGTGCGTGGGCGGCTCCTGGATCACCCCGACGACAAACTGCAAGCCAATGACTGGGCGGGGATCCGGGACATCGCCCGCAAGACCGTCGAAACCGCCGCACAGTTCTGACCGCGCAACCATTGGCGCAACCCGTAATGACGGCAAGCAAAATAGCCTGATTCGCCCATGCGCCCGCCCGCCTGCTATAGTCCTGCCTGTACTTCAGGCAGGACTATGATGATGCACGACCCGCTATCCGCAACCGGCAACCTACAGGCTTTCATCGAACGGCATCCCCGCTTGCTGGTGCTGACCGGCGCGGGCGTCAGCCTGGATTCCGGCATTCCGACCTACCGCGACCATAATGGCGTGTGGCAAGGCGGCCGCCCATGCAGCACAACGATTTCATCCAGCACGAAGCGGTGCGCCAGCGTTACTGGGCGCGCTCCTTTCTGCCGCGCCACCATCGCCCGCGCCCGCCCCAACCGGGCGCACCAAGCATTGGCGCAACTGGAGCAAGCCGGGCGCATTTCACTGCTGATCACCCAGAATGTCGATAACCTGCACCAGCAGGCAGGCAGCCGCCATGTTGTCGACTTGCACGGCAACCTGCGCGATGTGGTGTGCCTGGATTGCGGGGCGCACAGCCTGCGTGATGAGATGCAGGAACGGATTGCGCAATCAAACCCGCATCTCTTTGGCTTGCAGGCGGCGATCCGCCCGGACGGTGACGCCATCCTGGAAGGCGAACATCTCCGGCAGGTGCGCATTCCGGCCTGCCTACGCTGCGCCGGGGTGCTGATGCCGGATGTGGTGTTTTTCGGCGGGACGGTTCCCGGCGCGCGGGTTGGCCGCTGCCTGGACGCCTTGCGCGCCGCCGACGCCCTGCTGGTGGTGGGCAGCTCCCTCAAAGTCTACTCCGGCTACCGCTTTTGCCTGCGGGCGCAGGAATGGGGCAAACCCCTGGCATTGCTCAATCCTGGCTCCACCCGCGCCGACGGGAGCCACCTTGCATGTCCGGGAGCCATGCGGCGAGGCGCTCGACGCTGTGGTCAGGCAATTGGAAATCGGCTGACCCTTACAAATTTTCAGCAAACCTGCCGGAATATTTATACACTGCGAACCTCAACAACCAACAAGGAATCTGGGTATGGCGTTTCAGGACACAGCATTACGCAAAGCGTTCCCCAATGGCTTGCAAGGCGAAATCGGGCGCGGCGCCAGCGGCATGACGGTGGTCGCCGTGCAATATGCGCTCGGGCGGCTGGGGCATCTGCATGACCTGTGTGACGGCAAATTCGGTGGCAACACCGAAAACGCGGTCAAAGCGTTCCAAACGGCGGTCAGCCTGCCGGTCACTGGCCGGGTTGACACTGCCCTGCTCACAAGGCTGGATGGCGCGGCCGCACGGCTGGATTTGCGCACTCCGGCGATGAAAGCCACCGACCCACTGGCGTACCTGTCCAATTTCCGCAGCCTGCGGATGCCGGAAATCCGCCTCAACAGCAGCAATGAGATTTTCTCCTGACCAGCCCGGCCATCCAGACGGCTTACGGCGTCTGGCTTGGCTCCTACTGGGAAGTGATGAAACAGAACCGGGTGGAAGCTGACTGCAAGGGCATGGCGCTGTTCCTGATGCACCAGTTCCGCAAACAAATCCAGGAAGACCGCTTCATCACCCTGCCCCACCCCGTCCTGCGCGGCGCGGCGGAAAAAGCTGGATCGTGGCGACCCGCGACAAGACCCGCGGCTTTTTCAGCCGTTCGGACAGCGGCACTCAGGTCAAGCGCTCCGGTTACGAAGCGGTGCTGAATGTGGAAAAACTCGACCCCCAACAATCCATGCTGTATGGCGTGGCGGTGCATTATCCTGAAATCAGCGCCCATCAGGTGGCGCGCGCCTGCACCCGCGTGTGGGACTGGAACCCGGCGTTCAGCAATGGCGGCGACACCGGCAAGCCGGAAGTGCCGGTCAACCTGCTGCAACCCGGCAGCCTGGTTTTCATTGACCATACCGGCAACGGCAGTTTTGACCATACCGTCAATGTCATCAAGGCCGAGCGTGACAGCGCCAACCGTCCCCGCAGGCTGGTGCTGGCGGTCGGCTCATTTGATGACGTGCGCGACACTTCCGCCGAAACCGAACCCAACAGCCTGTCGCAGATCAACACCTATGCCGAAGAGGTGACGGTGGGCTGGACGCCGCCGGACGCATCAGCAATTCAACCGTCAGCTGGTCATCCGAACCGGATTACATCGTCGCGCCACGCTACAGCGCCCGCACCACCCTGATGGAGCAAAAGCCGGGCGGCAAACTGATCATTGGCCGCTGGGGATAAACAACAGGCGGGGAAAGCCTCCACTTACCACAACTTGGCACAGGCTCGGGAACCAGCTGCCAATTCAGGAAAAAGCGGCCGCAAGCCGCCCAAAAGACATGGATACCGTTGTTCAAGAAGAGGATCGCGCTTTCGGTATCAGATTTGCCGTACTTGAATATTTAGTGTTTGGATACGGTAGGCAATTTGTCGTGGCGTCATATTCAGCAAACGGGCAGCTTTGGCCTGCACCCACCCAGCTTCTTCCAGGGCGGCGATCACGCGCTCACGTTCATCGAGGTCGGGGTCGTTGAAATCAATCTTCGCCTTGTTTCCGGCGCTGCTGCTCTCTGCCACGGCAAAAGGCTGGCTGCTGTCCAGCCCGCTGAGGCGGATCACCTGGGCGTCGATATGCCCGTCCGGACTGAGGATGGCGGCGCGCTCCATGCAGTTTTCCAATTCGCGCACATTGCCCGGCCAGCTGTGGTGCATCAGGGAGCGGATGGCGCTGTCGCCGATGTCCAGCGGGCGGCNCTGTTTCTGGCTGATCTTGTTGACCAGGAAACNGGCCAGGTCGGGCACGTCTTCCAAGCGTTCACGCAATGGCGGCATGACGATGGGCATGACATTGAGGCGGTAATACAGATCCTCGCGGAAATCACCGACGCGCACTTCCTCTTCCAGATTGCGGTTGGTGGCGGCGATCACGCGCACGTCAACCTGTAATGTCTTGCTGCCGCCAACGCGCTCGAATTCGCCTTCCTGCAACACCCGCAGCAGTTTGGCCTGGAACGCGGGGGTGATTTCACCGATTTCATCCANGAACAGGGTGCCGCCATCGGCTTGCTCGAAACGCCCCTTGCGCTGGCTGACCGCGCCGGTGAACGCGCCCTTTTCATGCCCGAACAGTTCGGACTCCAGCAAGTTGTCGGGCAAGGCGGCGCAATTGAGCTTGATAAAAGCGTTGTTGGCACGCGGCGAATGGTAGTGGATGGCGTTGGCGATCAGTTCCTTGCCGGTGCCGGATTCGCCACGGATCAGCACAGTGGTGTTCCATTTCGCCACCTGCCGCGCCTGTTCAAACACGGTCTGCATGACGCGGGTGCGCCCGATCAGGTTGCCAAAGCCATAATCACCCTTGACCTTGCGGCGCAGCGAATCGCGCTCCTTTTGCAATTCCTGCCGGTCGTTGGCGACCTGGTTGGCGAGCACCACGTTCTGGCCGATCAGGTTGCCGACCATTTCCAGGAAACGGCGGCGTTCAGCCAGCAGGTGCAGCTCCGCAGGCGGTTGGGCGGCCAATACCCCGACGATTTCGTCGCCGCGCGCACGGATCGGCACGGCGATCAGCGGCAGGGCGGAATTGTAGACACCGAGCCGGTCGAGAAACCGTGGCTCATCGGCCAACTTGCGGATAATCAGGGGTTTGTCCATTTCCATGACCAGCCCCATGATGCCTTCGCCGGAACGGTAGCGCACATTGTCCACCGTCGGTTTGTCCTGCCGGTGCAGCTCCCACAGCAACAGGTCGCCGCTGGCCTCATCCAGCAGGCTGACCATGCCGTGCTCCAACTGCCCTTGCTCATGCAGGACGCGCAACACTTCGCGCAGGCTGTCCGACAGGTTCAGGGAACGGTTCAACACCTTGCTGACTTCGTAGATACAGGCCAGTTCGTCTTCCAGTAGGGTCAGGGTCTGTTCCAGTTGGGAGGCGTCGCGCCCATCACTCATGCTTCGGCCTCGCTACTGTAGCGGATGGGAAGGTTGACCAGGAGACGGCAGCCGCTGGCGTAATCTGGATCAATGCGGATGCCGCCACCGTGGCTGTTGACGATTTCCTGCGCCATGCTCAGACCCATACCGGCCTTGCCGCGCCCGCGTTTCCAGCCGCTTTGGAAGGGTTCGAACACTTTCAGGCGCTGCTGGGCGGGTATGCCGACACCGTTGTCGGTGATCTCCACCCAGATGGCGTCGTCCTTCACGCTGGTGTGGATGCGCAGTTCCGGGTTGCGGCGCCCGGCTTCCTCCAGCGACAGCAGGGCATTGTCCAGCAGGTAGTGGAACATGCGCCGCAAGGAGGATTCGCTGCCAGTGATGGTGGGCAGCACCGGCTCCGGCTTCCAGTCAACCACGGCACCGACAGACAGCAGCCGGTCGGTGGAAATGACCAACAGATCCTGAGGATCTGGTTGATGTTGACCAGAAGCGGCGCTCCTGCTCGGCTTTGGGCAGCACCCGGCGCATGGCGTCCAAGGCACGCAGGGAGGAGTCCAGCACCTGCCGCAGGATGGGGTAAAGCGCTTCCGGCGAAGAATGCGACATCGCCAGCGCCGCCTGGATGACGTTGATCGGCGTCTCCAACTGGAAGATGGCACCGGACAACGTTTCACGGATGCTCTGGCCAATTCCTGTTCCGCTATCTGCACCTTCAGTTG
Organism: Candidatus Thiothrix singaporensis; assembly: GCA_013693955.1. Taxonomy (GTDB): domain Bacteria; phylum Pseudomonadota; class Gammaproteobacteria; order Thiotrichales; family Thiotrichaceae; genus Thiothrix; species Thiothrix singaporensis. The sequence goes on from CP059265.1 coordinate 1,822,403, forward strand.
CTGGATGCGGGCGCGCTCGGCCTCGGCTTTGCGGGTGGTGATGTCAGTGGCGACCAACAGCAGGTAGTGGCCGTTTTCAGCATCATTGCCAGCCTTGAAGTAATTCTGGGCGGCATGGTCAGTTCGGCGACATGAATGCCGGACACGGTGAACCAGCATTCAGTCCCATTGGGCGCGTCGAACCGCACCTGGGCATCATTGAAACCACCGAAGGCATCGCTGCCCTCCAGCCGGTCGGCCAGCGCCTCCAGGAACAGATGGGCGGGTTCAGTGTCGTCAAAGCTCGCCTTCAGCCGTTTGTAAGCCTGGTTGTCAAGCAGCACGTTATGTTCGCTGTCCAACAAGACCACGATGGTCGGGCCAAATCCAGAATGGTTTCCGACAAGACTTTCTGGTGCTTGAGCTCCTGTTCAAGCTGATGCAGGGTGGAAATGTCGCGGTGCATGCCGAGGAAATTGGTGATGCGGCGGCCAGCGTCCAGCACCGGCGCGATATTGAGTTCCGCCAAATAGCTTTGGCCTGCCTTGGTGCGGTTGACCAGGGTGCCGCGCCACACCTTGCCGCTCTGGATGGTGCGCCACAGGTCGCGGTAAACCTCCAATGGCGTGGTGTTGCAGGACAGCAGGGATTCGTTCTTCCCGCAGATTTCATCGCGGGTGTAGCCGGTCAGGTTTTCAAACGCCAAGTTGACATAGAGGATATTGGCGCGGATGTCCGTGATGGAAATCGCCACGGGTGCCTGCTCCACGGTTTCAAGGATGGCCTGCAACGACAAGCCGCCACATGCTCAAAACCGGGGATACCGGAAATGTCCGCATGCAATTCGTTGAGTGGCGTGGCAAGAATCTGGTTCGGCATTGGCATGGCATCCTCGCTCAATAAGGTATCGCTAATATTGTAAAGCAATAACTGTGCCACCGGATTGGTGGGCATCAGTAAGGCGAAACAGGGAACAAATGAACCACCAGCCCTGCTTTGCAGAACAGTGCGTTGGAGAAAGATGGGCGATTTGTCACAGCCTTCCAGCGTGCTAACTGCATTGTAGTAAATCAGACAATCGCACAAATTGTCATAAAGGCGACAAATGTCCCACGCTTCGGAAAAATGTCGCAAACCCCACACATGTTCCCCGATGTCATAAACAACACCAATAAATTCACCATAAAAATGCTTTTAATTCATACTATTACCGCCATACCAACCACTGGCACGCAACCTGCATCATCATCCCCACTGACAGATTTCAGGGAATGCGCAATGGAATACTTCATGCTCCTGCTGGGAACCGTACTGGTCAACAACGTTGTGCTGGTCAAGTTCCTCGGCCTTTGCCCCTTCATGGGCGTCTCCAAACAGATTGATTCCGCCATCGGCATGGGCATGGCGACCACCTTCGTGCTGACGCTGGCCTCCGTGGCGGGCTGGATGCTGGAGCACTGGGTGTTGCAGCCGCTGGGGCTGGGTTTCCTGCGCATCCTCTCCTTCATTTTGGTGATCGCCGCCACCGTGCAGTTTACCGAAATGGTGATCAAAAAATATCACCCGCATTGTATCAAGTTCTGGGCATTTTTCTGCCATTGATCACCACCAACTGCGCAGTGCTGGGTGTGGCGCTGTTGAACGTGCAGGAGGCGCACAACTTTGTGCAAACCACCCTGTATGCGTTTGGCTCGGCGGTGGGCTTCTCGCTGGTGCTGGTCATTTTTGCCGGGTTGCGTGAACGGCTGGCGCTGGCGCAAGTGCCAACGGCATTCAGCGGCCTGCCGATTGCGTTCATTGTTGCCGGATTGCTGTCACTGGCCTTTATGGGCTTCGCAGGTCTGGTTTCACATTGAAATTATTAGGGAGTGTGTGATGAGTGCGATTTTGATGCTGATGACTCTAGGGCTGGTGCTGGGCGGCTTGTTGGGCGTAGCCGCCCAATACCTCAAGGTGGAAGGCAATCCCCTGCAAGAAGAAATCGAAGCCCTGATGCCCGGTTCACAATGTGGCCAATGCGGTTACCCCGGCTGTGCGCCAGCGGCGGAAGCCATCGCCAATGGCAGTGCGCCAGTGACCGCCTGCCCCCGGCGGCAAGGCGTTAGCAGAAACGTTGGCGGCCAAACTCGGCGTCAGCATTGACCTCTCCGGGGTAGAGGAAAAAGGCCGGTGATCGCCTATGTGCATGAAAACCTATGCATCGGCTGCACCAAGTGCTTCAAGCGCTGCCCAACCGACGCGATCATAGGCGCCTGAAACAGATTCATGCGGTATTTGCCGACGCCTGCACCGGCTGCGAAAATGCTTTGACGTATGCCCGACCGAATGCATTGAAATGCGCCCGCTGACACCGACCTTACAAACCTGGTATTGGCCAAGCCCGGCGGCGATTGCCTGATTCCCCGGCAATGGATTCAGGTACGCCCAAGCAGCAGCGCTGAGTTGGAAATTGTTAAGAATTGTTAATTTGGCTTTCAGGAACCCCCAATTTACCTAGCCTTGACTCATTCTTAACATTGCAGAAGCAAGCATGATGCCCCTGTCAGCAACAAAACCATTCCGGCGCGCTAATATGGACGCCGCCGCCCTGCCCCGCCAGACCGTACAGGAGCCGTTGCGTGACTCCACCCACTGGAACCACGTCAAACCACGCACGGACGACATCATCATCGCCACCTGCTACAAGGCAGGCACCACCCTGACGCAACAAATCGTCAACCTGTTGCTGAATGGCGGCAAAGATTTCGCTGCCATGCGCACCCTAAGCCCATGGGTGGAATCCACCCTGCACGCCCCGCCAGCGGAAGCCATCGAAGCGCTGCCTTCCCCCGCTTCCTGAAAACCCACTTGCACCCGCAAGCCCTCCCCTGGCATCGGGAGTGGAAATACATCTACTTGGCGCGGGATGGGCGTGATGTTGGCCTATCGTTGTACAACCACATCCGCACCATGGCGGAAGAAATCACCGCCGCTGGCAAGCCAGTCCCTCCCGTCCATAGCATCCCGGCGGATTTCGGCACCTTCTGGGACCAGTGGGTGGAAACTGGCAAGCCGCGCTGGGATTTCTGGGGAAACGTCGCCAGTTGGTGGCAAATCCGCCACCAACCGAATGTGCTCCTGCTGCACTATGCCGACCTGACACGCAACAAACCACAGGAAGCCGAACGGATCGCCCACTTTCTTGGCTGCGAATGGGACGCCTCCATCTGTGGCCTGGTTTGCGAAAAATCCTCGTTGGAATACATGCGCCAACTGGAGCTGGCGGGCAAACTGGGTTCGCCCGACAAGAACAAGCAAAAGACCGGCTTGGTGAACAAAGGCGGCAATGGCCGCTGGAAAGACCTGCTGACGGAGCAACAGCTAAAACGCTATGCAGCCATCGCCGCCCACAAGCTGGAACCGGCATGCGCTGAATGGTTGCATCATGGCGGGCATATCGGTTAACCCAAACCCGGATTCAGGATTGGGCGTAAGCCTGGTTCGGCGAATACCCGCTGCCTGCCTCCTTTTGGTAAACCTTGCCGGGGCGTTTGGTAATGACCACCATCCCCTGATTTTCCGCCAGATTGAGGATGGCATGGGAAAAATGTTCGGGGATAAACACAATATCGCCCGCGCGCTGCTCGCATTCATAAATGGCCACACCCTGGCGGCGCACCTGTTCCCCCCCACAAACCAGTCGCGTGAAAAGCTTCCCGCTCCATACTCTTTGTGGCACTGCTTGAGAATCTCCCAGCCCTTAGGGGCGATATCGGGGTCGGCGTCATACATCACCCAACGCTTGGCACCGGATTGCAGCAGGTTGAAAGCATCCATATGGCAATGCGGCAGGGAACCACCGTCCTGGTTGGCGTGAAAAAGAAATAAGCGCCGATGTCTTGGCGGGCAAAGAAAGGGTTAGGCAACGGAATATCTGCCAAAAAGCGGGGCAAATGCTGCTGTTCCGCATCAAATGGTTCAAACGTGATGGTGCTCAAATGCGAGTAATGCTGGAAGTATTCTGTTAGCGCACATTTTTCCTTGGAGTAAGAAGGCCGTGAATCCCGGGCGACTGTGCAGTGGAAGTCGCCCATTTCAGCAACCAGGTACTCCCGTGTCCACTTCCGCATGAAATCCCAATTGGCGCAAGCATCCTTAAGCAGCACAGGCACACGCGGCCTGAAGTAATGCTCCATGAAATGTCCGTGCGCCATATCCACCGCATCCACGACCTCAACCGGCAGGATTGGAGCCATTTCCAGGGCTGCTGAATTCATAAAAGTATCCTCCATATCTTGCCCAATATCGGCACAACCATGTCCCTCGGCCATCAGATGGCTATTGGCAACGCATTCAGGGTATCAAGGGCAACAGCCAACCAACCACCCAATTTAACAAAACTTAACAATTCATGAACCCAACCTGAACACTATTGGTGGTATGTTTTAAGACATGTCTACCCATTGATAGGAGAAGCAGCATGTTTGGCATTGTTGCTGGCCTAGGCTCGGGCTACCACCGAGTTCTATTCAGCGTTCATGGATCGGGTAACCGCCGCCTCCCAAGGCCGCCTGCCCCGTCTGATCATGTACAGCGTCGCCATGAACCCCACTATCGAAAACGCCTTTCTGCAAGGCGCGGTGGACAGCGCCGCCACGCCCCGCCAACAAGTCAGGAGCCTGTTGAACGAAGCGGTGCAACACTTCCTGGCAAACCGGGTCACAACCGTCGCCATGGCCTGCAACACTTTACAGGATGAGCTGACAGCGCTGTGCCGTGACAATGGCCTGCACAATATCAACATGATCGACACCACCACCGCCGCCATCCGCCAGCACAACGCCCGGCGGGTGCTGATCCTCGGCACCGCCAGCACCTATTGCGATGACCTGTATGGCAAACGCCTGCATAACGACGGCCTGGAATGCATTTACCCCAGCGCCGCACAGCAGGACTTTATTGAAACCTATATCCGTTTTGCACTGGATCAGGATATCAGCGTCGGAGCCCGCCAGCAGTTCGCTGAAAGGGTTCGGCGCATGGCCTACGCCACTGGCGCGGACGGCGTGGTGCTGGCTTGCACCGACCTGAGCGGTGATCTGGACGAGGCGGATTGCGGCCTGATGGTGTTCGATTCCCTGCAATTGCTGGCGCAAGCCGCCTCTGAACACGTACTGGGCAAAGACGAATTATTTGTATGACAATGACACAACCCACCACACAGGTGGAACTGGAAGCCCTGCTCACCAGCCTGTGGGAAGACGTGCTGGCAACGCCAGTCAAACCGGACGATAACTTTTTCGCCCTGGGTGGCGACTCCATCAAGGCGGTGCGGGTGATGAACCGCCTGCAAGAACAGATGAATGCCATTTTTCACCCAGCTTCCCTGTTCGATGCGCCTACAGTTGCGGCACTGGCCAGCTACTGCTTAAAAATTACCCCGATGTATTCCAGGGCACCGCACTAACGACGACTGAGCGTGTCAGCGTCCCTCAGATACACCTCGCCCGCCAGCACCTGTTGCAGCGTAGTTCTGCCGCTGATTTGCAGGTTGACAGGCGCATGCCCAATAACCGTCAAGCGATTTTTATTCTGTCGCCGCCGCGTTCCGGCTCCACCTTGCTGCGCGTCCTGTTGGCGGGCAGCCCTGAACTGTTCAGCCCTCCAGAACTGTATCTGCTGGCGTTCAATAGCCTGCAACAACGCCGCGAACAATTTTCAGGCCGTCTGGAGTTCTTCCGGGAAGGTTTGCAGCGAGCGCTGATGGAGTTGAAACACTGCCCGCCAGCCGAGGCAGCCCAACTGTTACAGGAACTGGAAGGCCAAGGTATGGGCACCAAAGCGTTCTACGGGCTGCTACAGGAATGGACAGGCCAGCGGCGTATCGTCGACAAAACGCCAAGCTATGCCTTCAACCCCACCGTGCTGCAACGCGCCGAAGCCGAATTCGACAATGCGCTGTTTATCCATTTGGTGCGGCACCCGTTGGCAACCGTCAGTTCGTTTGAGGAAATCCGCGCTGATCTGGTGACTGGCAATCCGGCGGATGAACTGCCGCTCACACCCCGCCAGAAAGGTGAACTATGGTGGCTAATCAGTCACCAGAACATCCTGGCATTCCTGCAAACCGTTCCTGCCAACCGCCAGTTCCGGCTCCGCTACGAACAGCTGGTGGCCGAACCGGAACAGCAGATGCGCCAGCTTTGCGACTTCCTCAACATTAGTTTTGCCCGCGAGATGTTGAACCCCTATCAGGAGCAGAAACAACGCATGACGGATGGGGTGACAGACCTCTCCCGTATTCTGGGTGATCAGAAATTCCATACCTATCAGGGTATTGACGCCAATGCCGCTGAACGCTGGCGCAGCAAATGCTTCGAAGATTTTTGTGCGAAACCAGTTGGGCGCTGGCCGAATCCCTGGGCTACGAGCGCGAAACTTTCGCTGTTGATAGCGAGGAACGCGAAGAGTGGGAAATCTAGAAAGGCCAACAAACATGATGCCAACTACACCACCCAGCCAACATACCCAAGCGTCACTGTTGCAACTGTCGCGTGATTTCACTAAAAGCCGGATATTTATCACCGCCGCCGAACTGGATGTCTTCACCTTATTAAGCGGCCAAGCGCTAACCGCCGCAAAGCCGCCGACGCTTGCCAAGCGACACTGCGGGGCATGGGCATTCTGCTGGATGCGCTGACCGCCCAAGGCTTTCTGGACAAACAGGACGGCAAGTACCAAACCCGGCCAGCGATACAGCGCCTCTTGTCAGCCAACTCGCCCGACAATATTTTGCCGATGGTGCAACATGCCGCTGGCCTGTGGAAACGCTGGTCACAGCTGACGGATATTATCCAGGGCAAGGCCGCACCCGACCAGGAGAATGATGAAGGCAGCACCCTGTTGCAAAATCTGGTGAAAGCCATGCACGTTGTGAATGCAGCCAAGGCACCTGCCGTTATCCACCAGATCCAGCCCGGTCATGCGCGGCGCTTGCTGGATGTTGGCGGGGGCTGGCTCCTATACTGCGGCATTCCTGCGGGCGGTGCCAGAGATGCAGGCCACGCTCTTTGATTTTCCGACGGTGATCGCAGTGGCGGAAGCACAGCTCCGTGCAGACCGGTTACAAGGGCGGGTGAACTTGGTCAGTGGCAATTACCTGAAAGACGCCTTGCCTCCGGGTCATGATCTTGCGTTATTGTCCGCCATCACCCACCAGCACCCCCGAGGAAAATAGCATCCTGTACCGGAACGTTTACCAAGCCTTGCTACCGGGTGGGCGCATCGTCATCCGGGGTTTTGTGATGGAGGATGATAAAGCCTGCCCCACAGATGGTGCGCTCTTCGCCGTCAATATGCTCGCCAACACCTTGGGCGGGCAAACCTACAGCTTTGCCGAAACCCGTAATGGCTTACTGAAAGCAGGCTTTACGGATGTCCGTTTACTGCTCAAGGCAGATGGCTTGTTTTCCCTGATAGACGCCTTTAAGTGATGACCCAAAACACACCATGACACATTCGGATCTTACGCAATTGCTCCATGAGTTACAGAGCCGGAACATCCAGTTACAAGTGGACGGCGACCGCCTGAAGCTGAATGCGCCCAAAGCTGCGCTCACTCCGGAATTGCGCGAACGCCTGACCCGCCACAAGGCGGACATTATCCGTTTTCATCAAGCTCGGCAGGCTCACGCTGGCAAGGCGGACATCCCGGCGCTGGGGCAGCAACAGCCGCAGCCTTGCTCGTTCGCCCAACAACGCCTGTGGCTGCTGGAACAGCTGGAACCGGGCAGTCACGCCNNTACACGATTCCGGTGTTCCTGCGCCTTGGGCACCTTGCAACTTCCGGCCTTGCAGCAGGCCATCGATGCCATCCTACGCCGCCACGCCAGCCTGCGCACGGTGTTCCGGGAACCGCAAGGGAANAACCAAGCGCCCTTGCAAGTGGTGTTGCCCCCAACCGCTCTGGAGATGCCCGTCACTGACCTGAGCCAACTGCCGGAACAAGAGGCGGAAGCCCGTATCCATACGCTGGCCGCCACAGCNCGTGAAAACGCCTTTTGACCTGGCGCAAAGCCGCTGTTGCGCCTGCATATCCTGAAAGTCAGCACACAGCAGCATGTGTTGTTGCTGACCTTGCACCACCTGATTTTTGACGGCCTGTCGCTGGACATTTTCCTGCGCGAACTGGGCGTTCTGTACCGTGCATTTTCCCTCCAGCAGCCTGCATCCTTGCCGGAACTGGCCATCCAANNTACTCAGATTTCAGCGTCTGGCAACGCGAACGCCTCAGTGGCCTACTTGCAGGAGCAGCTCACCTTTTGGCGTCAGGAACTGGAAGGCGCGCCCCCTGTGCTCGGCCTGCCCACCGACCATCCCAGACCGACCCTACAGGGCTATGCCGGAGCCAGACAAAGCCTGGAAATCGATACTGACACCACCTGCAAACTGCGCACACTCAGCCAGCAGCAGGGCGTAACCCTGTTCATGACTTTCCATGCGTTGCTGGCAATTCTGCTGGCGCGCTATACCGGCAAGGATGACATTGTGATGGGCGCGCCCATCGCCAACCGCAATCATCAGCAACTGGAAAACCTGATCGGCTTTTTCGCCAACACCATGGTGCTGCGCACGACCGTCCAGCCGGAGGCCAGTTTTCAGGAACTGCTGACCCAGATNCAAAAACCGTGCGCTGCAAGCCTACAAATATCAGGAACTGCCATTCGAAAAACTGGTGGATGAACTGAAGATTGAACGCAGCCTGAGCCACAACCCGCTGTTCCGGTGCTGTTCAGCTTCCAGAATGCGCATACCGAGGGCTTTAGCCTACCCGGCGTGGACATCCTACCGTTGGCATTCGACTACACCGTTTCCAAGTTCGACCTGAGCATTATCGTGCGTGAGTACCGGGAAAAATTCACTGTTATCCTGGAGTACAGCACAGACCTGTTTGAGGCGGGTACGATCAAGCGCATGCTGGGGCATGTGCAAATGTTGATCCAGTCCGCCATCCAGCAACCACACAAGCCCATTGGCCATTGGAACCTGCTGACCCAAGCAGAAGTNGCGGCAACTGCAAGCCTGGAATGCCACCACGGTGGATTACCCCAGGACAAAACCTTGGTGGACAGCTTCGAACAGCAGGTAAAGCTCACCCCTGATAGCGTGGCCGTGGTGTATGGGGCGCAGCAACTGACGTACCAGGAGCTCAACCGGCAAGCCAATCAGATCGCGCACCACCTGCTCGGCCACAACGTAGGGGCGGGAACCCTGGTTGGCCTGTGCCTGGAGCGTTCACTGGAAACGCCAGCCGCTATTCTGGCAATCCTCAAGGCCGGGGCAGCTTATGTGCCACTTGACCCGCATTATCCGCCAGAACGCCTTGCTTTCATGGTCAATGACAGTCAGATGCGCCTGTTGCTGACCCAGCAGACCCTGCTGGAATACTTGCCAGTGCTCCAGACACCGCTGATTTGCCTGGACAGTGATTGGCAGGCTATCTCCCGGCAACCAACACAATCGCCAGCCATTCAAGCTGAACCCGGCGAACCGGCCTACATGATTTACACATCGGGTTCCACTGGCTTGCCAAAAGGCGTATTGATTTCTCATCGCAATCTGATGCACTCCACAACTGCACGTCTCCGTTATTATGCTGACAGCCCGTTACAGCGCTTCCTGCTATTGTCTTCGCTGGCGTTTGACAGTTCCGTGGCGGGCATTTTCNNTGCCTTGGGCAGTGGTGGCACGCTGGTGTTGCCGCCCCCAGGCGCTGAAAAGGAAGTGGATACGCTAACCCGGCTGATTGCGCAAAACAGGGTTACCCACATCCTGCTCCTGCCATCCCTATATCAGCTGATGCTTCAGCATGCCGCCCCACAACTGGCAACGCTGCAAAGCGTCATTGTGGCTGGCGAACCCTGCCCGCCAACCTTGCCAAGGCAACACCACCAACACCTGCCACAGGCGCATTTGTACAATGAATATGGTAGNACAGAAGGCTCGGTCTGGAGCAGCGTCTTCCGTTTTCCCGTAGGTTGGCAAGGGGCACAGGCTCCTATCGGAAGTCCCATTGGCAATGTTCAACTGTATGCCTTGGATGCTTGCCGCCAGCCGGTTCCCATTGGCGTGGCCGGTGAACTGTATATTGGTGGGGAAGGCATTGCCGCTGGTTATTGGCGACGCCCTGAACTGGATGCGGAAAAATTTGTTCCCAATCCATTTGGCAGTGGCAGGTTATACCGCACGGGTGATCAGGTGCGCTGGCAGGAGGACGGCAACCTGGTCTTNTTGGGGCGTATCGACCAGCAAGTCAAACTGCGGGGTTTTCGCCTTGAGCTGAGTGAAATTGAGGCAGTGTTGAGCCAGCAGACAGGCATTCAGGAAGCGGTGGCCGCTTTGCACGGGCAACAAAACCAACAAAGCCTGGTTGCGTACATCACGCTGGCACCCACCCCCGAACACGGGACTGATTTCTCCAGCAGCACGTTACGCCGGGAACTGCAAGCCAAACTGCCGGATTACATGGTTCCGGCTTTCTTTGTGGTGCTGGAAGCTTTCCCACTATTGCCAAATGGGAAAATTAACCGCCAGGCATTGCCGGAACCAGACCGTTTCAGCAACCAAAGCCGAGCCTATATGCATCCCCGTAATTCACTGGAGCTGCAACTGTGCCAAATCTGGGAAAAGACCCTCAACCTTTCACCCATTAGCGTATTCGATGACTTTTTTGACATTGGTGGAGACTCGCTGCTGGCAATCCGCCTGACCAGTCGCGTCAACCAACACTTTGGCGCTCAAATTGCGCTGAATACCCTGTTCCGGAGCCATACAATCGAGCAACTGGCTTTGTTTTTGCGCAGCGATGCCGCTATCGTCACCCAAAATTCACCATTGGTGCCATTGCAACCCCATGGTGCCAAACTGCCAATCTTCTGTGTGCATGCAGCGGGCGGAATCGTGTTCCGTTATATGCAACTGGCCAAGCTGATAAGCGTGCAATACGGCCACCCTTTCTATGGCCTGCAAGCCAAAGGCATCGAACCTGGCGAAACGCCTTACACCAGCATTGAAACGATGGCGCAGCATTATGTCGCGGCTATCCGCCGGCCAGCCGCGCAAGGCTTACCTGCTGGCGGGCTGNNGTCTATGGGAGGCACAGTCGCATTCGCAATGGCACGCTTGCTGGAAAACATGGGTGAAACCGTTGTCGGGGTCATTATGATCGATGCGCCATCGCCCTACATCGATGCTTATGAAACGGATGATGTTGATTTCCTGCTGGAACGGCTGGAACCGGCGGCGGGTATCAACATTCAGGAGGAAGTCGCCCGACAGGACTCCGAGCAAGCCCAAAAGCAACTGATTATTGAGCAGAAAAAGCAGATTGGCCTGCTCCCCCGGACATTACCCTGGAAGAGGCCGAACAACGTCTGCGGGTGCACAAGCACCATAACCGCCTGCTGTGCCACTACCGACCCACTGCCGTCATTGACGCCGGTATCGCCTTTATCAAGGCCACAGAAGAAACCCGCTTCGATGAAAAGATGAAAAACCCCATACCCGCCTGGGCTGAACTCACCCGCAGCGGCATTATTGAGCGGGAGTCGCCCGGCAACCACTTCAATATGTTCTCCAACAAACACAGCCCGATTCTGGCAGAAAAACTGCACGAATGCCTGCAAGCACTCGGCATTTGACGAACACACAGCCCCTGCCCCTGGAGTGCCCCATGACCAAGGTGGAACAGACCCCGATGCCCCATCAACCAAGCCTTTGCAAGCCACCCGCCCTGAGCTCAGGTGGCTCTGTAGCCGTTGACCCGGAAGCTCCCCATACCGTGGTGGAACTCTTGCTGGATGCAGTCCACAAGGCTGCCAACAAGCACATCACTTATCGCCGGAAGACGGCAGCGACCGCGTGGACTCTTACGCCGACCTCTTGCGGGAAGCCCGTTGCCTGCTGACCGGCCTGCAACAGCAAGGTTTGCAACCACAGGACAATGTGATCCTGCTGCTGGAGCGGAACCACGACATCATTCCGGTGTTCTGGCCTGCATGCTCGGCGGTTTCCGTTNNCCCTGATCATGGAAGTGCCCGAACATTTCACCCCGGTAACCGTGCTTTCGACCATGTGTGCGAGCTGGGCAAGCTGGTAGACGTGCGCCTGATCATCACCAGCGCCAGCTTGTACGCCGCCGCCACAACGCTGCTGGATCAGCTGCCCCGCCAAACTGCCGCCATTGGCCATGTCGGCCAGTTACGCGACAACCCACCGACGCTTGCCCATTACCCCAGCCAGCCGGACGACATCGCCTGTTTCTGGCTGACTTCCGGCAGCACCGGCACGCCCAAATGCGTGACCATGAAGCACCGCAATATCCTGGCTGAGCAGAAGGAACCAACCGTTTCAATGGGCATGATTCCACCGATGTGTACCTCAATTGGCTACCCTTTGACCATAACGGCAGCTTGGCCGAACATATCCGCTGCANNTCAAGGCGGTGTGCAGCATGGTGTACCTGCACAAGGAAGACATCCTCAGCAACCCGCTCAATATGCTGCGCACTATCGACCGTTACCGNNCATTACCCATACCTGGGGAATTTCATTTACTCGCTGATCCGCGATGCGCTCAAGGCCAACCAGCAGACTTTCAACTGGGATTTGTCCAGCATCAGGTTCATGATTTCCGGGGGAGCCGGTAGCGGCGCGCACCATGCATGATTTCCTCGACCGGGTGGGACTGTATGGTTANCCCACGTACCGGCTCGCGGCCAGTTTTGGCATGGCGGAAGCCGGTGGCGGCGGCATGACTTACGGCGAACCGACGGCGGAGGAACCGATCCGCTTCTTTTGGGTGGAAAACAACGCCTTCAACGGCGAGGATGTACGCCAGACAGCCCCGGAAACCGCAAGCGCGATTCCCATCGCCAGCCTGGGGCGGCCGTTCCCGGCGTCACAATCCGTATCGTTGATGCGCAGCATCAGCTGCTGCCGGAAGACACGGTGGTATGTCCATCTCAAAGGCCGCTGATGCTGGAGGGCTATTACAACAACCCGGAAGCCAATGCCGAATGCTTCCTGGCGGATGGCTGGATGGATACTGGCGACCTTGGTTTCCTCAGTGGCGGCGCGCTGGCGCTGACTGGACGCGCCAAAGCCATGCTGACCATTCACGGGCGCAATTTTTACAGCCATGAGATTGAGGGGTGGTGGAAGAGGTAGTGGGCGTGGAACGTTCGTTTACCGCCGCCTGTGCGGTGGGTGACGAAGACAACGCCACTGACAAGCTGGCGATTTTCTTCCATCCACTGACCGAGGACGCCAGCCGCGTGCAGCAGATGATNNCCGGCAAATCCGTCAGGTGGTGGTGCAGCGCATGCATGTCACCCCGGAATACATTGTCCCGGTCGAACGCGCAGACATCCCCAAAACGCCGATTGGCAAAATCCAGCGCACCTTGCTGGCCAAGCGCTTTAACGCCGGGGCATTTGCGGCACACCTGCAAGCCATCAGCCCGTTACAGGGGCAAACCGGCACCGCCCCACGCAATCCGCTGGAGACCCAGTTGGCCGATGCTTGGGAGGAAATCCTCGGTATCCGCCCCGGTATCCACGACAACTTTTTCGACCTGGGCGGCAATTCCATCAAGGCCGTGATGGTGATGAACCAGTTCCAGGAAAAAATCGGCGCGATCTTCCACCCGGTGTCGTTGTTTGATGCACCTACCATCGCCGGGCTGGCGCACTATTTCGAGGATAATTATCCGGCGTTGTTCAAGGCAGCGGAAACTGCGCTAGAGGACGATGCCGAACCACTGTCCGAGGCGCAGATAGAACACATGCGCACCTATCTGGCTGACTGTTTGAGCGATCCGCAGGTGCAGGCCGATGCTGCTGGTGGTAAAAATCCACGCGCGGTCTTTATCCTGTCCCCGGCACGCTCCGGTTCCACCTTGCTGCGTGTGGTGCTGGCAGGCAACCCGCAATTGTTCAGCCCACCAGAATTGTATGTGATGGGGTTCAACCGCCTGCGCGGCTGGAAACAGTTTTATTCCGGGCGGCGCGCCTACATCAGTGAAGGGCTGACCCGCGCCGTTATGGAGCTGAAGCACTGCACACTGGCGGAAGCCGAACAGCTGNNGTCGCCGTCATGGAGGCAGAAGACATCAGCATTAAACAATTGCAGGCTAACTNNTGCAGGCATGGTAGGTGGACGGATGCTGGTGGACAAATCGCCGCCGTATGCGTTCAACCCGGCCATTCTCCAGCGGCTGGAGGCCGAATTCGACAAGCCGCTGTACGTGCATTTGATGCGCCACCCAGCGGGCATGATCGCCTCCTTTGAAGAATCCCGGGTGGACTTGGCGGTTGACGTGCACGGTGACGAAGACGGTAGCCTTGCGTTGAGTGGCCGCCAGAAAGGTGAAGCCTGGTGGTTGGTCAGCCACCAGAATATCCTCACGTTCCTCAAAGACATCCCCGCCGAACGCCAGCACCTGGTCGTTTTGAAGACTTGGTGACCACCCCAGAACCGGCGNTTGCGCGGCCTGTGTGGTTTCCTCGGCGTGGCTTTCCACCCCGATATGCTGGAGCCGCAAAAGACNAGCAAACGCCGCATGACCGATGGCGCACATGCGTTGTCACGCCACGCGGGCGACCCCAAATTCCATACCCACCAAGGCTTNTTCCGCCGCTTCCGCCGAGCGTTGGAAAGCACTCTACCCGCAGGACTTCCTGAGCGAACAGACCGGCAAATTGCCCGCCGTTATGGTTACCGCTTTGAGCGGGGCGTTTCGTTGCGTGATTTCCAGGTGCAGCCTGACCCGGCCAACCGTCATCTGCCATTCCCTCTGACCGACATCCAGCAGGCTTACTGNGTAGGGCGGGTCGGCAACTTCGAATTGGGCGGCTACTCGGTGCATTCCTACACCGAAGTCGACAGCACCGATCTGGATGTGCGCCGTCTGCAACGCGCCTGGCAGCAGATGGTCGAACGCCACGAAATGTTGCGCACCATTATCCTGCCGGATGGCCAACAGCAGATTCTGGTGGACATNCCCCGTTACAACATCCGTGTTACGGATTTGCGTAACCTGGATGAAGATGGCGTGCAAGCCGAACTGCTGGTGACCCGCGAGCGCCTGTCGCATCAGGTGTTCGCTTTCGACCGCTGGCCATTGTACGAAATCTGTGTGTCACGTCTGGACGAACGCCGTTATCGGGTGCACCTCAGTTTCGACGCCATCCTGTTCGATGCCCGCAGCCGTTACATCCTGTATGCGGAATTCCAGCAGTTTTACCAGCAACCGGGATTGGCGCTGCCGCCGTTCGAACTGTCGTTCCGCGATTACGTGCTGGCCGAACAACGCATCCGGCAATCACCGCTGTATGAACAATCCCGCACCTACTGGATGCAGCAACTGGCAACCCTGCCGGGTGCGCCGGAACTGCCATTGGCGGTCAATCCGGCAACACTGGCAGCACCCAAGTTCGTGCAGAGGAACCATTTCCTTGGCAAAGAAGACTGGAGCCGATTGAAAGCGCGTGCCGCCCAAGAGCAGATCACGCCTTCCTGCCTGCTGATGACCGCTTTTGCCGACGTGCTGCGCCTGTGGAGCAAGCAGGACAGTTTCACCCTCAACCTGACGGCGTATAACCGCCAGCCACTGCATAAGGAAGTGAACCATATCATTGGCGATTTCACGTCTTTGATCCTGTTGGGCATCGACAGCCCTACNGCAAAAAGTTTCATCGAACGCGCCAACGGCCTGCAAAAACGTTTGTGGGACAACCTCAACCACAACCATTTCAACGGCATCGAAGTGTTGCGCGAACTGGGCAGGCGCAATCATCACCAAGCAGGCGCGCAAATGCCGGTGGTGTTCACCAGCGTGCTGGGCGACGAAATCAACACGGGCAATACTGGCCAACAAAGCACCGATTGGCTAGGGAAAGTGGCGTTCAATGTCGCGCAAACCCCGCAAATCTGGTTCGACCACATTGCGTTTGAGGAAGGCGGCGGTCTGCTGTGCCGCTGGAATGTGATCGATGCATTGTTCCCGGCAGGCATGATGGACACGATGTTCGACGCCTATCTGGGTTGCCTGCAGCGCTTGCTGACGGATGAGCGCGCATGGCAGGCAAGCTGGCCGGAAACAGCCTCCCACTTGCTGGTGCCCGCACAGCAGGAACAACGCCGGATCGCCAATGCCACAGATGCTCCGCTCTCCAACGAACTACTGCATACCTTGTTCCATCAGCAGGTAGCGCTACATCCTGATGCGCCTGCTGTGATTGCTGCCGACCGCACCCTGAGTTATCAGGAACTGTACGCACGAGCCAACCAAATTGGCCACCGCTTGCAGGCGCTGGGTGTGCAGCCCAACCAATTGGTGGCAGTGGTGATGGAAAAGGGCTGGCAACTGGTCGCTGCCGTGCTGGGCATTCTGGCTTCCGGTGCGGCGTATTTGCCGGTAGACCCTGCATTGCCGGAAGAGCGTTTCCATTACCTGCTGGAATTCGGCCAAGTGGATGTGGTGCTGACAGAAAGCGCTTTGCACAAGCTGATGCACTGGCCGCAGGGCACGGAAGTGGTATGCGTGGATGACGGTTCGCTGGCACACGAAAGCACCACATTGCCGGAAATCCGCCAGCAGCCAGAGGACTTGGCTTATGTCATTTTCACTTCCGGCTCCACCGGCTTGCCCAAGGGCGTGATGATCGACCACCGGGGCGCGGTCAACACGATTCTGGACATCAACACCCGTTTCCAGGTCGGCNNGCAGGATCGGGCGATTGCCCTGTCAGCGCTGAATTTCGATTTGTCGGTGTATGACATTTTCGGGCTGCTGGCGGCAGGCGGCGCGTTGGTCATGCCGCAACCCACCGATATCCGCAATCCGCCGCAATGGGTGAAACGGGTCAACGAGCATCAGGTCACGATCTGGAATACGGTTCCCGCCTTTGTTGGCCTGCTGACCGACTATGTGGAAAGCCACCCCAACGTGGACACGGCTTCCTTGCGCCTGTTCATGATGAGCGGCGACTGGATTCCGGTGACGTTGCCGGGGCGCATCCAGCAGCATTTCCAACAACCGCAGGTCATCAGCCTAGGTGGTGCGACCGAAGCCTCCATCTGGTCAATCCTTTACCCCATTGACGCGGTTGATCCGGCCTGGGGCAGCATCCCTTACGGCAAACCGATGCTGAACCAGCGTTTCCATGTGCTGAATGCGGCGCTGGAAGATTGCCCGGTCTGGGTTCCCGGCAAGTTGTATATCGGCGGTATCGGGTTGGCCAGNGGGTACTGGCGCGATCCGGANAAAACTGCCCACGCGTTCATCACCCACTCTAAAACCGGCGAACGCCTGTATTGCACCGGCGACCTGGGGCGTTACCTGCCGGATGGCAATATCGAATTCCTTGGGCGCGAAGATTTCCAGGTGAAAATTCAGGGCTTCCGGGTGGAAACTGGCGAAATCGAGGCCGCGCTGATGCAGCATCCCGCCATCAAGACCGCTGTGGTGGATGCCTGGGGGCTGTGCAGGCTGAANAAGCAACTGGTCGCGTATTGCCTGGCGGAATCCGGTGCCAACCTGCAAGCCGGTGAATTGCAAAACTTCCTGCGGCGGAAGCTTCCCGCCTACATGGTTCCCGCCGTCTACATCCCCTTGCAACAATTGCCCTTGAGCGCCAACGGCAAGCTTGACCGCAAGGCGTTGCCCGACCCAGCAACTGTGGCGACGCTGGAGCCCGCACCNAACCGCCAGCGGCAAGCGGGGACAAACGTCAGCTTCCCCGCCGCTGGCGTCGCCCAGCAGATGCTTGGCATCGTCGAAAGTGTGCTGGAACGGAACGGCATTGCCCTGGACAACAACATTTTCAATTTTGGCGCGACTTCCATCCACATGATGCGCATCGTCAACCAGTTGGAAATGGAGCTGGGTTTCCGCCCACCGATTGATGCGTTCTACACCGACCCGACAGTACAGGGGCTGCTCAACGCCTATGGGGAAATCCATGGGGCTGGAACCGATAACGACACAACCCAACCGGGCGGGTGCAATACGCCCCTCCGCCTTGCCCACGGCCATGACTTGTTGGGGCAGTTCCGTTTCATCACCGACCCTGGAGAGCGTGCCGCCTTCAAGCAGACCCAGCATGGCATACGCCATCTGGACGCGCCTGCCGTGGCGTTGGGCAGTCCGGACGCACTGGACGCACTGTACTCCCAGTGGCGCAGTTGCCGCCATTTTTCCGCCAACACCATTCCTCTGGCTGATTTCAGCGGGCTGTTCAACTGCCTGCGCCAACAGACCCTCCGGAGCCAGCCCAAATACCTATATGGGTCGGCAGGTGGCTTGTATCCATTGCAAACCTACGCCTACATCAAGCCGGGGCGGGTGGAATCACTGGCGGGCGGGCTGTATTACTATCATCCCGCCGAACACCGCCTGTTGCTGCTGTCCGCCGGTGAACTGGACGAACGCATTTACAACCCGCACATCAACCGCCCCATTTACCAGCGCGCCGCCTTCGCCGTGTTCCTGATTTCACAACTGGCGGCGGTGGCTCCGATGTACAAGGACTTCGCACTGCATTTCTCCACCCTGGAGGCTGGCGCTATTGCCCAGTTGCTGCGCAGCCAAGCGCCTGCCGCTGGACTCGGCCTGTGCGAAATCGGCGAGCTGGATTTCAACCGGGTCAGGCATCTGTTTGCGCTGGATAGCTCGCAAGTGCTGATGCATTCACTGGTGGGCGGGATTCCGCTGGAAAATACGGGCATGGAGGACACCGCCTACTACCAGGGCGTGTTTGCAGACCAATCGGACAGGGAAGAAGAAACGTTTTAGGACGCGGCCATAGCCCTATGGCTTGCAATGTTAAGAAATGTTGCATAATGCGCCTGAACAACCAGGATCGTGCTAAATTTTAGCCTTTACGCCTGTGAAATGCCTGCCTGTGGAATCTGCTGAAACACTCCTGACCGAACTGGCCAAACTGGACATCAAGCTCTCCGTCACTGACGGCAAACTGCTGTGCAACGCCCCAAAGGCGCGCTAACGCCCGCCTTGCGCGACAGCATCAAACAGTACAAACCGGATTTGCTGCATCTTCTGGAAAGCCGTCCGCCAACACCCACCAGCAACGGCCGGGCGCTGCCTATCATCAGTCGGGAGGGCGCGTTACCGCTATCGTTTTCCCAGGAACGCCTCTGGCTGTTGAGCAAGCTAGACCCGGACAACCATTTCACCGGCAATCTCCCCTTCGCTTTCCGCATCAAAGGCGCTGGATGCGCCCGCGCTGGAGCAGACCCTCAACGCCATCATCCAGCGCCACGAGGTATTCAGAGTCCGCTGTGAAACCGTCGGCAACCGTCCGCTCCAGTCAGCTGCACAGGGCATACGCTTTGAGCTGCCTGTGCATGACCTCAGCAAGCTGCCATCACAGGACAAGGAAGCCACCGTCGCCATCCACGCCGAACGCCATGCGCTGGAGCCTTTCAACCTGAGCCACGCACCACTCTTGCGCGCTGAACTGCTGAAGACAGCGGCCGATGAACACATTTTCCTGCTGGCGACCCACCAATATGTGTTTGACGGCTGGTCGACCGCCATCCTGTTCCGGGAACTGTCCACGTTATATACAGCCTTTCGTGCGGGTGAAGCCTCCCCACTACCACCGCCCAGCGCCCAGTACGCTGATTTCGCCCACTGGCTCCGTCACGGGTTTGCAGGCGCTGAAGCCGCCCGGCAAGAAGCCTATTGGCAGGAAAAACTGCGCGATGCCCAACTCGTCACCGCTTTGCCGCTGGATCATCCCAGGCAGGCGAATGTCCCCAACAGAAGCGCCAGCGTTGCCTTCACCCTGCCATCCTTTCTGGCCGATGCCCTCCGCAAGCTGTCGCAACAGGTGGGCGTCACCCTGTTCATCAGCCTGCTGGCGGCTTTCCAAACCCTGTTGTATGGCTATACCCGGCAGGAAAAACTGGCGGTCGGTTCCATCGTTTCCAACCGCCAACTGACGCAAACCGAAACCATGATCGGTTCATTCGCCAACAATATCCTGATTTCCTCCGATTTTTTCCCGGCGTAACATTCAGGCGCTTGCTGGAGCAAGTCGCCCAAACCTCGCGGGAAGCCTACGCCAATCAGGATCTGCCGTTTGAGCGCCTGCTGGGCAGGCTCAACCCTGACCTGACCCATAACCCACTGTTCCGCGTCATGTTTGTGCTGCACCAGCATCAGTCACAGTCCGGTTCCGGCGTGGGCTTGATGTTGAGTGGCGCGCAGGTGCAAAAACTGCCTGACGCTGCTGTCCTGTCCAAATATGACCTGGAGCTGGTCATGGTAGACCGTCATGACGGCCTTTCCGGACTGTTTGCCTACAATGCCGGGCTATTTGAACGCGGCACGATTGAACGCATGAAGGACAATTTCCTGTTGGTGCTGAAACAGGTGACGGACAATCTGGAACGGCCACTGGCGGAATTACCGGCTTTCCAGCAGGCCACAGCCCATCATACCAACATAGAAAGCAGACTCCGCGACGAATACACCGCCCCCGCACACCCACGGAAACCGCCATCGCCCGTATTTGGCAAGAATTGCTCAGGGTCGAACAGATTGGCGTGCATGACCGCTTCACCGACCTCGGCGGACATTCCCTGCTGGCGATTAGGCTGCTGGCCGCCCTCCAACAGGAACTCGGGCTTGAGGTCAGCCCCGGCAGCTTGCGGGAATTCCCTTCCATTGCTGAAATGGCCGCCAACGCATCATGAGCAAACCAGCCACTGCATTATCCCCTTGGTTCAGCACTTATGGCCTGCCGCAACAGGGACAAGCGCGCATTTTCGCCTTCCCTTTTTCCGGCGCTGGCGCATCCACTTTTTATCAGTGGGCGCAGGACTTCCGCGCCAGTTCCTGTGAATTCCTCGGGGTGCAACCNCCAGGTCGGGAAAGTCGGTTGCGGGAACCTGCCATCAGCGACCTTACGTCATTGCTGGATCAATTGCTGCCCGCCATGACGCCATTGCTGGACAAGCCGTTTGTNTTNTTCGGCCACAGCCTGGGGGCGCTGATCGCGTTCGAACTGTGCCGATCCCTGCGCCGCCACGGGTTGCCGCTGCCCCGCACCTTGTTTGTGTCAGCCTTCCGTTCCCCGGAATTGCCCAACCCCAACCGGGAGCTGCACCGGCTACCGACAGCGGATATTCTTGACGGGCTGCGGGATTACGCAGGCACACCGGAAGAAGTGCTGGCCAACCGGGAGTTGATGGCGCTGTTCTTGCCGCTGTTACGNGCCGACTTCAGCCTGCATGAAACCTACCAGTACCGGGCGGAAGCGCCGCTGCCCTGCCCCATCACCATCCTGTCGGGCAGTGACGACGCCATCGTCAGGCCAGCCTCCATGCACAACTGGCTGCAACAGACCTCGGCTGCTTTCCAGCACGTCGAATATTCCGGTGATCATTTTTTCCTGCGTGAGCACCGCTCGGACATCATCAGGCGCATTGCGGCTCTGCTGGAAATCGGGTGAGCCTGCGCGGCGCATGCAACTTTCACTGGCGGGGCGTGGCTGTGCACCTTGCCCGCCCGGAGCCTCCGGAGCAAGCAGAAGCAGCAGTATTGGATGCTACCGAGCGTTCCCGTGCCGCTGCCTTCCGGTTTGAGCCCGACCGGAACCTGTATGTCGCCGCTCACGTATTCCTGCGCCACACACTCAGCCGACATGCCCCCATTGCCCCAGCCGAATGGCGATTCAGCGCCAACGCCTACGGCAAACCCTTCATCACCAACCCCGGCCACACCAGTTTGCAGTTTAACCTGTCGCATACTGACGGCCTGATTGCTTGCGCCATCAGCCAGGGGCAAGCAGTCGGTGTGGATGTGGAGCAATGCAAGCCAATGCCTGATCTCGACAACTTATGCCGGTATGCGCTTTCCGCCCGCGAAGCCGAAGATGTGCTGGCCATTCATGATGGGGCGCAACAGGTGCAACGCTTTTTGCTTACTGGACGCTAAAGGAAGCCTATAGCAAGGCGCGTGGCATGGGGCTTTCCCTGCCCTTGCAACAGTTTTCGCTGATACCGGCGGCAACTGGCGATTGGCGCATCAATCCGACACAATGGGCACGGATGGCGACGCCAAATGGCGTTTTCTGCTTCGGGAAATAGCAGGCGCGCATTATTTGGCGGTGGCCTTGAAAGATGAAATAAGTGATTGAAATTGTGGTGCCCGGAGCCGGGGTCGAACCGGCACGGTGTTGCCACCGAGGGATTTTAAGTCCCTTGCGTCTACCAATTTCGCCATCCGGGCATGAGAGGGATTAAGGCAGGCTTGAAAAGCAAGCGCCAAGTTTAGACACATTAAGCCCGAAAAGCCAGTCAGTGTCGGCAAAGATCGCCCGTTTTCACTGCAGCTGCTTTCACCCTGGCCTCAATTTCGTAAGGGTTGTCCCAGTAAAAATTGCCGCCCCGCCAATGCGCCCATAGCCCGGCCAGCAGGTAAACCAGTGGAAACAGCAATCCCCAGTGCTCAAACTGTTCCACATGCGCTCGCTCATGCGTCCGGCTGCTGTCCAAATGCGCTGGGGAAACACCCGCCACCAAATGCCCCAAAGTGACCGCGTTGACCGCTCCCAAAACAGGGATGCCGTTGTGCAGCCGCCGCCCGATCCAGCCTCCCCACACTTCCAACACACCAGAATGGACTGCATAACCCCCGCCAGTCCATTTCGCCAACAACGCCAGCGGCAAACAGCACAAGGTGACAGGCTAACCCAGAGATAGGCCAACAACTGCATCAAAAATGGACGTTTCCTCACGTTTTACCTCGCCCTGACAGGCTGGAATTGAACCCATACAGTGTGCATAGGGTCAGAAATCCGTATACTTTGCTCATTGACTACTCGGCCTGATTGTAGGGGATTCCTTGGGAGAACATGAACTATTAAACGGCATCCTGCTATTGCTGGTGATGTCAGTGGGGGCTGTTGCAGCATTCCGCGCCATGAACCTGCCGCCGATCCTCGGCTATTTGTTGGTGGGCGCGCTGATGGGCGTGCACGGGTTAGGTTTTGTCAAGGACAACGCCGGTTTCGATTTCATGGGCGAAGTCGGGGTGGTGTTCCTGCTGTTCGCCATCGGGTTGGAATTCTCGCTCAAACAGTTCATGGCCATGCGCACCACCATTATCGGCCTGGGCGGGTTGCAAGTGCTGATTTCCACGCTGGCTGGCATGGGCATTTTATCGTACTTCGGCATATCCTGGAAAAGCGCTTTGGTAGGNGGCGGTGCCATGGCCATGTCTTCCACGGCGATCGTCGTCAAACAATTGACGGAACAGGCAGAAATGCGCACACAGCACGGCCAGTTGGCGCTGGGTGTCCTGCTGTTCCAGGATATTGCAGTAGTGCCGTTTCTGGTCATGATTCCCTTGCTGGCGGGTGATAGCGGGCTGGCTGATAGCCCATCAGAGCTGCTCTTGCAGGTTTCCACCGCCGCCCTTTTGTTTGTTTCGATGCTGCTGGCCGGACACTATACCCTCCGCCCCCTGTTCCAGTACATTTCACGGGCGGAATCCATCGAGCTTTTCAACATCACCGTGTTGCTGGTGGCGCTGACCGCTGCTTGGATCACCCAATCACTGGGTTTGTCACTGGCTTTAGGCGCATTTTTGGCTGGGATGCTGCTGAGTGAAACCGAGTATAAACACCAGATTGAAAGTGAAATACGCCCATTCCGCGATATTTTGATGGGCATNTTTTTCATTGCTGTAGGCACCAAACTGGATCTTGGCATTTTACCATCGTTGTGGCTGCCGGTGTTATTGCTGGTGTTGGGGTTGACCGCTGGCAAGGCGCTGCTGGTCGCCATCCTGACCCGGCTGTTTTCCTCCAATGGCGGAGCGGCCTTGCGCACCGGATTGGTGTTAGGGCAAGGCGGGGAATTTGGTTTCGCCCTGCTCGCCCTGGCGTTGAGCAATCATGTGGTGTCTTCCAGCGAATCCCAAACCACCCTGGCGGCCATCGTGATCAGCATGGCGCTTTCACCACTTATCATCCGCTATAACGACAAGCTGACCAAGCAACTGCTGGCCGATGCCCAAGCGCGTCAGCATTCCCACAGTGCCCAGGCATTCAGCTCCGCCATTCAGGAAGTGGAAAACCATGTCATCCTGTGCGGCTACCGGCGTATGGGTCAGAACCTGGCGCAGTTCCTGCACGCACAAGGGGCACCTTACGTTGCGTTGGAGCTTGACCCCGGCATCGTGGAAAAGGCCTGGGAAGCAGGCGACCCGGTGTACTACGCGGATGCGACCCGCCCTGAAATCCTCCAAGCCGCCGGGCTGGAGCGGGCGCGGATGGTGGTGGTGACGGTCATTGACATTGAAGCCGCCAAACGCATGGTGGAAGCGGTAAGGCAGAAACGNGCCGACATACCCATCCTGGTGCGCACCCGCGACGAGCGTCACCTGGAAGCCTTGGAACAGCTGNNGGGTACCAATGTTTTGCCGGAAACCCTGGAAGCCACCCTGATGATCACCCAACTGATGCTGGAGCAACTGGGTTTTAGCCCGGACGAGGTGTTCCGGATGACGGAAAAGATCCGGAGGGACAGTTACCGTTCGTTACGCAGCTACTACCACGGCGACCAGGTAAAATCTGAACCCGGCAAGAGTCCGGTGGAAGCATTTCTGCATACGTTTACCGTACAGGAAAATGACTTTGCTGTTGGCAAGCATATCGCTGAACTGGAGTTGGAGCGGTTCACTGTTGGTGTCAAAGCGCTGCGGCGGGGTGCCATCCGTGGCGAACAACCTTCGGCAACAATCAGTTTACAAACTGGCGATGTGTTAGTGCTGGAAGGCGGCAATACCGACGTTTTCCTGGATGTGGAAAGTCACTTACGCACCGGCGGGAAAAGTGCAAAAACTGTCACCTCGGTTTGAGCAGCTGCCATGCATTGAAACATGGATTACGCCGTCTTATTGGAAATGTTTTTTCAGTTAGCGGCGGGTTTTGGACTCTGCCTACGTTGTATCCTACACCAGTTGACCATTATCAAAATCAGCCTGAACAGCACAGATTTCCTGATCGCCATTACATCCGTCAGCCCTGGTTATTTAATCTGCTGCTGGAAGCAACAGCCCCAACCTTAGAAGCTGATTAGACAGCTTGCTTGAATACTTTCCGCAGAAGCCTACTCACTGAAGTCCTATTTTGTAACGGCATTGGTTACATCGCAGTAACTTGGACACTTTATTGGACTCTGTGCTCCTGAATTCACGCCCTCATTTTTATATTACTAACTTTCCAGCTAACGTGACTGCATTTTAAACGTAGTATCCAAATTAATGCACATTTTTGATACGGTAATTTCATCCAGCTATTGAGGCAATATTTTTGTATTCTTCCATAAAAGCTCATGAACTGATTAAAAAACAATCTAAACAGACACATTTATTACCGCTTATGATGGATAAATTGCCGCTTATCTGAGCATGCGTGTTTATATTCTACTCTATGGTATTCTTTTATCCAGGATATGCGTTTATCTAGATGCTTTTGGTAGATTCATTATCAAAAGTAAAATCTTGGATGCAGCTTGGGCAAAAGAAAGTGGTGCCGTTATTTTCGTGATTGCGGATGGTCACTGGTGGAAATTGCCAAATGTTGTTCTGCTCTGGATTTGCACATGCCGAAACCTGATGTACAGATCAGGCAGCAAGGGGTTGGTCGTAGGTGCTCGACTGAGCTGGTAAGCTTCTGGATTCTGGTGAACTTTCCGGACAGTTTGGTGTCTACATAACCGCAAGTTGCCGTTGGTCATGTCAGGGCTTAATTCACTGACTTTTACGGAGCGGGTACATGTGTCCGTATTGCAAGGATGCAAACGGGTGGTATCTGGAGAAATTACCTCCGAAGCAATAAAAGGGATTTTTGCAATCACAACTCCTGAAAAACAGTTGGCTGCGGTTCATGAAACATTATGTAGAATCGTATCCGACAATTATTAAAAAGGTTGCATGAATATGACGAATACATCTTCTCGTGTCGGTCTGGACTCCTCCCTGTCAGAAACGGTCGCCCGTACTTTGCAGGACTATCTGGATACTCTAGGTGATCATGAAGCATCCAATATCTACCGTCTAGTTCTGGATGAGGTTGAGCGTCCCATGTTGGAAATCATGATGCGCTACACACATGGGAATCAGTCCAAAGCCGCACAGTGCATGGGCATTAATCGCGCCACCCTGCGCACTAAACTGAAACGTCACAACCTGCTCTGATCATCAGGCAAATGTGTTCGCATTTCAGTTAATATAATGCCCGCTTCAAGCGGGCATTATTGTTTTATCCTTAAAAAAGCTGATCACTATTCTGTTTATCCTTTCAGGGAAGCCTGAANACTTTTTAGGCCATCCCAATCTTCCGCAGCAGCCCACTTCGCTTGTGAAGCCCAACTTTCTGCTGTGGCTTTACTGTAGCGGATACCACTGGGAGCCAAACGCTCACTTAGTTCATCCACCGTCAGCTCCGCCAACTGGGCGTAACGCCCAATACCTGCAACATACATCGCTTCAGCCAATTTGGNGCCAATTCCCGCTAATCTAGTAAAATCATCCTTACTATCGTCATTGCTGGTGTCAGCAATAACAGGTATTTCTGCTGGTGGGGTTGCTGCCAATTTTGCTTCCGTTGCCTCCATAATCGGGGCGGGGTTTGTGTCCGCTTCAATCTTTACGGCTGGTTCTGCTTCAACTACTTCCTCTATCGTCGAAGCAGATTTGGCTTCCGGCGCAATAGGATGAGCCTCAATCGATGCAGGCTCCGGCTCAGAAATCTTCAAGCTAGCGGCTATCGCCTCCGCAGCATCAGATTGAGCCGCCACCAACGCCGCCTGCAATTCGTGGTTTTTCTGTTGCANGGCCTCTTCCTTGCGACTAGCCTGCAATACGGCCTCAGCATTCTTGCCGGGATTGGGAATGAACAGGCGGACAAAAATCCACTCCACTACCCAACCCGCCAATATGCCTAGAATAAATACGCCTAATGATTGGGAAATTTCTTCGGACATTACGGCACTCCATGTTTTAGCGTGTATTTAATGCTTTTTATCAGCAAACAGATTCTAGCGACCTGTTGCAGAGGACAGAATACACCAAATGGTAGGGTTAAGCAGACAAACCTCCTCCCAGCTTGATCTATCGCAATGTAATAATGGCCTCACCCCATGCCCAGAAATGCTTTCCTTCTCATGCAGTTACAATTTTCTATCCTGATATGTGCGCTCACGTTACTGCAAGGCTGCAACGATGAACGCGCCGCCAGCATTTATGTCCCGAACAACAGCAGCGCGCCGGTGCTACGTTCCGATTTGGATAGCTCCCTGCGCGAGCTGATCCAGCAATATGGTTTGAAAGGTGATCCGGCGCAACAGCTGGCCTCACCCTCCATCGAAACGCCGTTGGCGCAACTGGGCATGAAACTGTTCTTTAGCAAAACCTTATCCGGCAATCTGGACGTCGCTTGCGCAACTTGTCATCANCCCCTATTGGGCGGCGGCGACAACCTGTCGCTGTCGATCGGGGTAAACGCCATCGATACCGATATGCTGGTANNGCACAAGCGCATGTTGCAGGGAAACCTCACGCCTGGTGTGCCGCGTAACGCCCCCACAACATTCAACATTGGTTTGTGGAAGCAGTTTATGTTCCATGACGGACGGGTTGAATCCACCGGAAACAGCATCACCACACCGGATGTCGCCTATCCCCTGCCAGACCCACTGGCGGGCGCTAACCTGACGCACGCCCAAGCGCGTTTTCCGGTCACCTCCAACCATGAAATGCGGGGCAAAACTTTTGACGCTGGCGGCACCACCCAATCCTGCCGGGAACGGCTGGCCGAACGTCTGGGAGGCTATGGCGTCAGTGCCGGGCTATTGCAGCCGGAGGAAACACGGTACTGGCTGGAACAATTCCGCTTGGCCTACCAGCAACCGGACGCAGCGGCGAAACAATTGATTACGGAACAGAATATTGCGGCTGCGTTATCTGAGTACGAGCGCTCACAAGTTTTTACCCATAATCCGTGGAAACAATACGTGCAAGGCGACCTGAACGCCATCAGCGAATCCGCCAAGCAAGGCGCGCTGCTGTTTTTCCGCAAACGTGGCGAAAGCGGTTATGACTGTGCATCCTGCCACCGNGGGGATTTCTTCACCGATGAACAGTTCCGTAATGTGCTGACGCCNCCCATCGGNCCGGGTAAAGGCAACACCGACCCTGCGATCCAACAAGACTATGGGCGCTGGCTGGTGACGCACAATCCGGACGACAAATTCCGTTTCCGGACTCCAGGCCTGCTGAATGTGGCGGTGACCGGCTCGGGACACAACGGCGCGTTCACTTCGCTTGACGGCATGGTCGAACACATGCTCAACCCGTTCCAGTCAGCAGTCCACTACAATCCAGCGCAGTTACAACAAGCCAATGTCCCCAGCAGCCACTTGCAGCAGAACCTGCGGGAAATGTTGAGTTGCGACACGGATATTGCCGGTCAGGAATACCGCCCGGAAGATGTGCAACTTCTGGTTGCCTTCCTGAACACCCTGACAGACCCCTGCGTCACTAACCCCGCCTGCATGGGCAAATGGATCCCATCCGCAGACGCCGCCCTGCAAGACCCGCAAAAGCTACAGCTAAACGCAACGTTCTGACCGTCAAACGCCATACCGAGCACGGTACGCCTGCACCTGCTCCAGCAACGCCGCATCGTGCAGGTTGTCACCGACATGGCTGATGACTTCCCGCAGCCCAACGATGCTGATGACAGCAGCGCCATACAGCGCCTCCACTTCCTGCACCGCCGATTGTGTGCCCTTGCCGCGTTCCTGACGGTCGAGGGAAATGGCGACGGCGGCCAGCGTTGCGCCCTGCTCCGCCACAATCGTTGCCGCTTCGCGGATGGCGGTGCCCGCTGTCATCACATCATCCACCACCAGCACTCTGCCATGCAGCGGCGCGCCGACAATGACGCCGCCCTCGCCATGATCCTTGGCTTCCTTGCGGTTGAACGCATACGGGTAATCCCTGCCGTGGTGTTCGAACAGGGCGATAGCGACGGCGGCGGCCAGCGGAATGCCTTTGTAGGCNNAGCCGAACAGCATGTCAAACTTCAGCCCCGCCTCCACAATCGCTTCCGCATAAAACTTCCCCAGTCGGGACAGCGCCGAGCCTGTCCGGAACAAACCGGCATTGAAGAAATACGGGCTGACCCGGCCTGATTTCAGGGTGTATTCCCCAAACTTCAGGACACCTTGGGCAATGGCGAAATCAAGAAAGTCTTTCTGGTAGATTTTCATGGGGCTGTCATACTTGCATGATACTAAGACAGATGGATTATAAGGAATACAAGGGCGGGGAACCAACTCATGAGCGAACATATTGCACTGATTCTGGCGACGATCCTGGGCTGCGGACTACTCAGCCAACTGGTCGCCTGGTGGCTGAAGCTCCCCGCCATCCTGTTCCTGTTGCTGGCCGGGATTGCGCTNGGGCCGCTAAGCGGTTGGCTGCGGCCGGATGAACTGTTCGGCGACCTGCTGTTTCCATTGGCGTCCCTGTCCGTGGCTGTGATCCTGTTTGAAGGCAGCCTGACACTCAATTTCCAGCAGTTGCAGGGCATCCAGCGGGTGGTGCTGAATATGGTTTCCATCGGCATGGCATCCACCTGGGTGACGGTTACCTTATTGGCGCATTTCCTGGCCGGATTCCCGTGGGCGTTGTCCTGGCTGTTTGGGGCGATCATGGTCGTCACCGGTNNAACCGTGATTGTGCCGATGCTGCGCACCATCCGCCCCAACAACCGCATTGCCCAAATCCTGCGCTGGGAAGGCATTCTGATCGACCCGATCGGCACCTTGCTGGCGGTGCTGGTGTTTGAATACATTATCGCCTCCAGCCATGAAAACCAGCTGACGCACGTCCTGCTGTTGTTTGGCCGCACGATCCTGAGCGGCGCGGCGGCTGGCGTCATTGGCGGCTGGGCGCTNGGCCTCATCCTGCAGAAACATCTGGTTCCCGAATACCTGCGCAATCTGGTGGCGCTGACGCTGGTCATCAGCGTGTATGAAACCTCCAACACATTCAGCACGGAATCCGGCCTGCTGGCGGTCACCATCATGGGCATCTGGCTGGCCAATACCAAAGGGCTGGACTTTGAAGACATCCTGTCGTTCAAGGAAGATCTGACCATCCTGCTGGTGTCCGCCCTGTTTATCATCCTGGCCGCGCGCATCAATTTCGATCAGATTGCCGAATTGGGGATGGCCGGGGTACTGGTGTTCCTGGGTGTGCAGTTCATCGCCCGCCCGTTGAAAATCCTGGTTTCCACCCATGGCTCCGACCTGACATGGCGGGAAAAGGCGCTGCTGGGCTGGGTTGCGCCCCGTGGCATCGTCGCCGCCGCCGTCAGCGCCATTTTTGCCCTGAAATTGAAAAATTCCGGCCTGCCGGAGGCGCATCTGCTGGCGCCACTGACCTTCATGCTGGTCATTGGCACTGTCATTTTCCAAAGCGCCACCGCCCGCCCGCTGGCCAATTTTCTCAAGGTGTCGGAACCGGAGCCGCATGGTTTCCTGATTGTCGGNGCCAACCCGGTTGGCCGCGCCTTGGGGACAGCCTTGCAAGAAGAGGGTTTCCGTGTCCTGATCAGCGACACCAGTTGGGAGAAAATCCGCGACGCCCGCATGGACGGGCTAGACACCTACTACGGCGATGTGACCTCGGAACACGCTGACCGCCATCTGGATCTGGTCGGGTTGAGCCGCCTGATCACCGTATCGGCGCGGGATGCAGCCAACCAGTTGGCGGGCGTCCGCTTCCGGCGCGAATTCGGCAAGCAAAATATTTTCAGCTTATGCCCCGGCAAAAGCAGTGCGCGCAACGAAACCCTGCGCATCGCCCAATGCCTGTTCGGCAACCAATACCATTACTCGCTGCTGATGCGATGGCTAGGGAATGGCGCGCAAATCCGCAAAACCCGTTTGAGTGAGAGCTTCACCCATGAGGACTACCTGCACCAGCATGGCGACCGGGCGATCCCGCTGTTCACCAAAACCCCCAAAGGCAGGCTTTACATCATGACGGAAAAGAACAACACCAAGCCTGCGGCTGGCTGGGAAATACTGGCGCTGGTCATGCCGGACACAGCACCTACAGCGTCGCCAGCCGCTCGCCCAACTTGAGCGGCTTGCCCGCCACCAAGCCCGCATCCCATTGCAAAGCGGGATTTTCCAACAGCAGAATGACCGTGGAACCCATATTGAACCGACCCATTTCTTCTCCCTTGGCCAACGCCACATCCGGGAAGCGCTGGTGCCTGACACCCCTCCCTTGTGGCGGCGTCACCAGCCCATCCCAAACGGTTTCGATGGCGGCGACATTGATTGCGCCCACCAGCACCATCGCCAATTTGCCGAAATCGGTGTCGAACAACGCAACCACCCGTTCGTTGCGGGCGAACAGGCGCGGCACGGTGCGCACGGTATGCCCGGCCACGCTGAACAACCTGCCCGGCACATACACCTGCTCAAGCAAACTGCCGGACAGCGGCATATGGATGCGGTGATAGTCGCGTGGCGACAGGTAAATAGTCATGAATTGCCCATCCATGAACGGCGCGGCGCACATTTCATCCCCACCCAGCAATTCCAGCGCGGAATAATCATGCCCCTTGGCCTGGAAAATCCGCCCCTGCTCAATCCGGCNCTGCCGGCTGATCGTCCCATCCACCGGACTGACCAGCACGTTNNTTCCTCCAGCAACCGGACGCAGTTCCGGTTTGAGCGGACGGGTAAAGAATTCGTTGAACGTGGTGTAGCTGGCCGGATCGGGGTTGACCGCCTCATCCAGATTAACCTTGAAAATCTTGCTGAACAGGCGGATCGCGCCGGGCACAACAGCCGGGCATTGGATACGGGTAAGGCGGAACACCAGCCGGGAAATGAAGTGGTGCGGCAGGACATAAAGCGGCCAGGACTTGAGGATGTCGATCATATTCATTGGGTTGGAGTATTGCGTGAAAATGCGGGATGATACGGCAAATTTGCCACACCGTGTTAATTATGGACTTCGATCACACTGACCTTCTCACCATCAAGGACTACATCCGCTGGGGTGCCAGCCGCTTTGCCGAAGCCGAACTGAGCTTTACGCACGGCATGGCGTCNCCCCTTGACGAGGCCGCCTATCTGGTGCTGCATACCCTGCACTTGCCGGTGGACACCCCCGACCTGTATTTCGACAGCCGCCTGACGGGTTCCGAACGCGCCGCCGTAGCCGACATCATCCGCCAACGGGTGGAAACCCGCCGCCCTGCCGCCTACCTCACCCACGAAGGCTGGTTCTGCAACCTGCCTTTCTATGTGGATGAGCGCGTGCTGATCCCGCGTTCGCCCATTGCGGAAACCATCGAAAAACAGTTCGCACCCTGGATTGATCCGCATGAAACGCACCACATCCTCGACCTCTGCACCGGCAGCGGCTGTATCGGCATCGCCTGCGCCTACGCCTTCCCGCATGCGCAGGTAGACCTGAGCGACATTTCGGAAGACGCACTGGCGGTCGCACAGATCAATATTGAACGCCATCAGCTTGGCGGGCAGGCGCAAGCCATCCAATCCGACCTGTTCGCCCATTTGCAGGGTCGCCGCTATGACATCATTGTCAGCAACCCGCCGTATGTGGATGCGCAAGACATGGCCGCCCTCACGCCTGAGTTCCTGCATGAACCGGCGCAACTGGCGCTGGCTTCTGGCGCTGACGGGCTGGATCATGTCCATCGCATCCTCAAGGGGGCGGCAGAGCATCTGACCCATCACGGGATTCTGGTGGTGGAGGTGGGCAACAGCCAGTATGCGCTACAGGCCGCTTACCCGGATGTGCTGTTCCATTGGCTGGAGTTTGAACGCGGCGGTGACGGAGTCTTTCTCCTCACCGCCGATCAGGTGCGGAGCTGGCGGGCTGACAAGCCCTTACTGGTACGAATAGTA
Organism: Candidatus Thiothrix singaporensis; assembly: GCA_013693955.1. Taxonomy (GTDB): domain Bacteria; phylum Pseudomonadota; class Gammaproteobacteria; order Thiotrichales; family Thiotrichaceae; genus Thiothrix; species Thiothrix singaporensis. The sequence goes on from CP059265.1 coordinate 1,855,423, forward strand.
GGAAGCGTCACTGCCGCCGCCACTGTAAGGGTAAGCAGTGCCTGTCCCGTTATTGTTGTAAGGGTAAGTGGTGCTGGTGCCGCTGTTATTGCTGACATAGCAACNTGCCTTTTGCGCGCCCGGCAAACTGGACAGCGGTGAAAACCCTTGCGACAACGCAGCGTTCATGGAATTGCTGTTGATGGTGAAGACATTGATCCGCCCATCCGCGCCGCCGCAGAAAGCCGGATACATGCGCCCATCCATGCCACAGCTGGTGGCCGTCACAATCACCCCGGACGCCTCCAGCTGACGTTTCATTTCTTCCAACGGGACGCCGCCGCCTTCGCACTGGCGGGAACCCTGGTATTTATAGACATCGGTATAGCTGACCGGTGGTGCAGGTGTAGGCGTCGCTATCCCCCACGGGTTCCACGGCTGCACCACATAACCGCTGGTTGGCACACAGGCCGCCAGAAACAGGCTGGAAAACAGGTATCGCCCCCATACGCATGTACGACATACTCTGCTCCTTATCGCAAAACGGGCAGTCGTCCCGACTCAGGTTTTTATTGACGACTTGCCCGTTTTGACTGGCAGAAAACCGTTTCAGTTCCGGACTGGCGGATTAACGGCCTCGCCAATATCGCGCCAGCCCATAGTCAACGGACAACGCGCCCGGCTCGAATACAAAATCGACCAGATCATGCTTCCCCAAAAGAAATGCTGCCAGAATCCGCCTGCCCCAGCCACGGTATGCAGGTAAGGATAGGAAATCACCGCCACAATATTGAACACGAACAACACCAGCGCCGCCGGGCGCGTCAGCAAGCCCAAGGTCAGCAATACCGGCAGCGCCAGTTCTGTCGCTGTCCCCAGATACGCCGCCAACTCCGGCGGCAACAACGGCACATGGTATTCATCCTGGAACAGGTACAACGTGCTCGACCAGCTTTTAATCTTGGTCAGGCCAGAGGCAAAAACACCTGCGCCACCCACAGCCGAAACGCCAGCAGGGTCACAGGCTTTAAAATCAGGTCAACAGGCCAGCAATCCGCCAGCAGAAAACCTGGCAGCGTAATCGGTTTGTTCATGCAATACTCCTTGTCCGGTATCAGGAATCTGCCGTAAATGACAGAATCCAGCCACGTTGCATGGCGGTGGTCAGCAATCCGGGCAATTGTTCCTGGAAACGTTCCGTCAGCACCGGCAGGGTTGCGCCCTGCTGCAATGCAGACAGAAAATCCCAGCCAGCTTCATCCACTTCCACCTGCCGCAATTGCCTGCCCGCCCGCCATACCAATACATACGCCGGTTGGGGAATCTGGATGCGCTCCAGTGGCAATTTGCCGGGAAAATCTTCAGGCTGGTGCGCCAGCCACACCTGATGGACAGCATAAGGCGACTGGACAAGCTGCGCCGAGCCAGGCATTTGAAAACAGAGGCTTGCCTGCTGTCCTTCACTCAGCATCATGATTTGCGTGAAGTCACCCGCAGGCTGGTTGACAGCATGCCATGCCTGATGGCGCGCCCACTCCAGCCGGGCGACATCCGCCAACCAGGGCATCTCTTCCAGTGCTGCATGGCGCTGCATGAAGGCCGGGAACGCATCGCCATACTCCACCAGAAATGGCCGGGTAGGCGGCGCGTGATCCACAAATTCATCGGACAGACGCTCGAAAAACGCCTCGCCCACCAATTGCCGGGTGACTTCGTACAAAGCGCCGAGGTGTTGCAGCAGCACGCCATGCACGCTGTTGCGGTAGATGCCGACCCGTTGCGCCGCATCCAGGGCACCCTGTGATTTCACCAACTCCGCCATGCCTGCCCGCTGATTGCGGTCAAAAATGGCGGCGATGAAACGGGTTTGCAGATCAGGCAAGGACACGGCTTTGCACCTCAGCGGCTTTGGCGGCTTCCGCCAACAGGGTTTCCAGTTCTGGCACGTTGTTGTCCCACTCGATGAGCGTGGGGACAGCGCCGATGCGCCGGATGGCTTGCGCATACAGCTCCCATACCGGCGGCGTCACCGGGTAGCCGTGCGTATCCAGCAGGAACGCCCNCCGGTCTTCATAACCGGCGAGATGGATTTCCTTCACCCGTTCCGGTGGGATGCCGTCCAAGTAATCCATGGGATCGAAGTCATGGTTGCAGGCGCTGACGTAAATATTATTCACATCCAGCAGCATGCCGCAGTCAGCCTCCTCCACGACCGCCCGGAAAAACGCCCATTCGGTCATGCTGGATTGCTGGTATTGCAGATAGCTGGAAACATTTTCAATCACTAGGCCGCGCCCGAGCCTGTCCTGCGCCTGGCGGATGCGCGCTGCGACGTAATGGACGGTCTCTTCGGTGTAAGGCAGCGGAATCAGGTCGTGCGTCACCATGCCGTGCGCGGAAGTCCAGCACAAATGGTCAGACACCCAGGCAGGATTCAGCCTATCCACCAGCGCCCTGATCCGGCTGAAATATTCTTCATCCAGCGGATCAGCCGACCCCAGCGACATGCCGACGCCGTGGAAAGCCAACGGATAATGTTCGGCTATTTCGAACAAGTAATCCTGCTGCACACCACCGGGCAGCAGGTAATTGTCGGTGAGGACTTCCAGCCACGGGATGTGGGGCTTTTCATCCACAATACGGTCGATATGCTGAAACCGCAAACCGACACCACACCCCGTGATCTGGTTGTTCATGGCGATTACTTCATCTTCATGTCTTTAGCTTCGATGACAGCGCCGCCAGTGAGTTTTTCACACGTGCCTTTCGGCAGTTTGACCCATTCGTTAGGATCGCTGTCGGCCTTGCCCTGGCCAGCACAGGCATGGCCATTACCGGCACAATCATTCATACCGGCCTTGACGATGCCGCCGCACTTTTCCATTTCTGGCTTGGTTTCATCATCAGCCGCCATCAGCGAGGTGGAAACGGCGGCCATACCCAAAGCCATGATTGTGGCGGCCATCAGTTGTGCATTGGTTTTCATCATTCATTACTCCATATTACTTTTGGTGAAAAATCATCTAACTCGTAAACTTCCCGACGTTTGTCACTTCGTTGAAGCTATTCTCCTATACGCAGGCTGGCACCATGCAGATGCAGCCAGCCTTGGAAATAGTCGCAATTATTGCAAGCGACAGCAAAAAGCCCCGCAATCGGGGCTTTTTTGGTCAGGACAAACTGACCCATTGTTGTGCGGCAGGTGAAATCAGTCGTCAGCCGCCTTGTACTGCGCCATCAGTTCCTGCTNGGCCTTTTCCGTGGCCGGTTCATAGTGGCTGAATTGGATGGNCCAGCCGCCTTCCCCACCCGTCAATGAATTCAGGCGCGACGCATAATCTTCCAGCTCCGCCAGCGGGACTTTCGCCTGAATCACCATATTGCCACCGGTTTCATCGGCTTGCGCATCATGGATTTGGGCGCGCCGGGTCGCCAGATCGCCGGAAACATCGCCCATCACGGCGGCGGGAACCGTCACTTCCAGGTTAACCATCGGCTCCAGAATGATGGGGTTCGCCTCGGCGATGGCCTGCATGAAGGCTTTGCGCCCCGCCGCCACAAAAGCCACTTCCTTGGAGTCCACGGAATGCATCTTGCCATCCACCAGCGTCACCCGGATATCCATCAGCGGATGCCCGCTGACTGCGCCGGAAGCCAGCANCCGGCGCACGCCTTNTTCCACCGCCGGAATCAAGGAACCGGAAATCGCCCCGCCCACGATGCGGCTGACGAATTCAAACCCCGCACCCCGCTCCAGCGGCTCCACTTCCAGCAACACTTCGCCGAACTGCCCCGCCCCGCCAGTCTGTTNTTTGTGGCGGTACTGCGCCTGCACGGTTTTGGTGATGGTTTCACGGTAAGGGATTCGCGGCGGCGCGGCGTCCACCTCCACATGGTACTGCTTGTCCATGCGCTCCAGGGCAATGCGCAGATGCAGCTCGCCCAGCCCGCGCAATACGGTTTCATTGGCGGCAGCGTCATACTCGATACGCAGGCAAGGGTCTTCCGCCACCAGTTTATGCAACACCTCTGACAGTTTCTGTTCATCGCCGCGCTTTTTGGCACGCAGCGCAAAACCGACCAAGGGCGTAGGCAGCGTCACGCCGCCGATCCCGACATTGTCATCCTCATGCCGCTCGTGCAGGATCGCGTCCGGCTCAATCTCGTTGATCTTGGCAATCGCGCAAATGTCCCCGGNCATGGCCTGCGTGACAGGAATCCGCTCCTTGCCCTGCAAACGGTAAAGGTGCGCAATTTTTACAGATTTGCCGTCAGCGCCCAGCAACACTTGATTGCCCACTTTCAGGCTGCCCTGATGCACCCGCAACAGCGCCAGCTTGCCGACAAACGGGTCAAACTCCACATGAAACACATGCGCCAACAACGGCTTGTCCGGATCGGGGTCAGCCCAAAGCGCCTGCGTTTTCCCGCTTTGCAGCCGGATGAAGGGATGGGGAGTGGCCTCTAAGGGGCTGGGGGCAAGCTTGGCCAGAATGTCCAACAATTCGGCAACGCCTGCTCCGGTCTTGGCGGAGGTGAAACAGACCGGCACCAGATGGCTTTCACGCAAAGCCTGTTCAAAGGCGTCATGCAGTTCCGCCGCTGACACTTCGCCTTCTTCGAGGTAATGCTCCATGGCGGTTTCATTTGCTTCCACCACCTGCTCAATCAGCGAGGTGTGCGCGGTGTCGACTGATGAAAAATCTGCTTCGCCCGACTCATGCCCATACACCTCCACCACTTCTGAGGCATGGTTGACAGGCAGTTCCAGCGGCAGGCACTCCCGGCCAAACACGTCGGCAATCTCCTGCAAACGCCGCTCCAGCTTTGCAGGCGCTGCATCCATGCGGTTGATCACCACCATGCACGGCAAGTGCTGGTTGCTGACCCATTCCATGATCTTGCGGCTCATGGGTTCAATGCCCGCCAGCGCATTGATGACCACCACCACTGTATCGGCGGCGGACAAGGCCGTCAGCACCTGCCCCTGAAAATCAGGGTATCCCGGTGTGTCAATCAGGTTGATATGGCAGCCAGCATGATGGGCGGTGGCGACGGAAACGTACAGGGAATGGTGATGCTCCTGCTCCAGCGGATCAAAATCCGTGACGGTATTGCCTTTTTCAATATCGCCCTGCTGGGTGGTTTCGCCTGNCCGGAACAGCAGAGCCTCAATCAGGCTGGTTTTGCCGGAGCCGGTATGGCCAGTGAAAACAATGTTTCTGATAGCTTGGGTAGTATGCACGCTGCCTCCTTTTGGAATGGGTTTTTGGCCATTCTACTCCGCCAGGCGTCAGCTTGTCTGATCTATATCAGCTAAGATTTGAGTGTGAAATAAAGCGGAAAGCTTAAGAATTGGTCGGGACGAGAGGATTCGAACCTCCGACCCCCACACCCCCAGTGTGGTGCGCTACCGGCTGCGCTACGCCCCGACCGAAGGGATGCAAGCTTACCGTAACGGGCAGGCAAGCTCAAGTTGAAATCAATGCCGCAGGATAGAGAGAATGCGCTCCAGCTCCTGCACAATCGGCGCAACGTCTTGCCCATTCGCCACGACTGTTTCAGGTGGAAATTGGGCGGGCGGCGGATTATGCGAATCTTCCAGCAACTTCTGCCGCGCGCCGCTGATGGTGTAGCCCTGCTCATACAACAAGGNCTGAATCTGGCGGATCAGCAGGACATCCTCCCGCTGATAATAACGCCGGTTGCCACGCCGTTTCATTGGCTTGAGGGATGGGAACTCCTGTTCCCAATACCGCAATACGTGTGTCTTGACGCCACATAAATCGCTCACCTCGCCAATGGTAAAATAGCGCTTGCCCGGAATGGGCGGTAGCTGGCTATTCGGCGTCGCCGCTTCCTGCATATTCCTCTACCCGCTGTTTGAGCTTCTGGCCGGCCGGAAAGTCACCACCCGCCGCGCTGTCACCGGAATTTCCTCCCCTGTTTTCGGATTGCGACCCGGACGCTGCGTCTTGTCACGCAACATAAAATTACCAAAACCGGATAACTTCACGTTTTTACCGGTAATCAGGGCATCGCTGATTTCGTCAAAGAACATTTCGACCAGATCCTTCGCTTCACGCTTGTTCAAGCCCAGTTCTTCAAACAAATGTTCAACCATGTCTGCTTTGGTTAATGTTATTGTCATGCACTGTCTCCCTGTTTTAACGCAACGTTGCGCCGACTTCTTCCTGAAGTGAGGCCACAACGCCATCTACTATCCGGTTAATTTCCGCATCTTCAAGAGTGCGCGAAAAATCCTGTAAAATCAAGCTTAAAGCAACACTTTTCCGCCCTTCCGGAATGCCTTTTCCAGAATAGACGTCAAACAAATAATAGGACACCAACTGAGGAACGGCTGCTTTTCTCACCGCATTTTCCAGTGCCACCGCCAACACATCCTGTCTGACCAGCAAGGCAAGGTCACGGCGGATAGCGGGGAAGCGGGAAATGGCCTGGTATTTTGGCAAAATACGTTGTGCCAGCAAACGCATATCCAATTCAAACAGATAAACCGGCTGCTCCAGCCCCAGTTTTTCCTCGATGCGCGGATGCAGCATACCCATCCACCCGACCACCTCGGTTTGCGTCATGATTTCGGCGGACTGGCCAGGATGCAAGGCTGCATGCGCAACCGGCGCAAAATGAAATTGCACACCAACCACCTGCTCCAGCAACGCCTCCACATCCCCTTTAAGGTCGTAGAAATCAACAGGCCGGTTCACCTGCCCCCATTGCTCAGGGTATAAATTACCCGTAATCACGCCCGCCAACCGGGTTTGCTGCTGTGGGTTGCCCGCTGTGTCCTTGAAAANAGCCGNGCCAACCTCAAATAGCCGCACCCTCTGCTGCTGACGGTTCAGGTTATAAACAACCGAACGCAGCAGACCTGACCACAACGTGCTGCGCATGACACCCAGATCAGCGGAAATCGGGTTGGCCAACGCAATATTGTCCGCCACCGGCGCAAGCATCAGCTCCATTTTGGGATCAACGAAACTGAAGGTCACTGCTTCCTGATAACCGCGCGCCACCAACAGGTTGCGCAACCTACCCTGCCCTACGGCTTTCTCACTTGGCTGGATAATACGCGGCGCACGCGGGCGCAATTCCGCGGGGATCGAGTCATAACCACGGACACGCGCCAGCTCCTCAATCAAGTCCTCTTCAATGGCGAGGTCGAAACGCGCCAATGGGGCTTTCACCCACCAGCCTGCGTCCATTTTCGCGAACTCACAGTTCAGACGCGCCAGCACGCCTTCCACAACCGCCTCATCCATACTCACGCCGAGCACACGGCGAATACGTTCTGGACGCAACAGGATGGATTTGCGCTCCAGTACGCTGGAATCCGCACAGAAGTCCACNNAACCAGCGTCACCGCCACAGATGTCCACGATCAGCCGGGTTGCGCGCTCCATCGCCTTAAGTGCCATATCCGGGTCAACACCACGTTCAAAACGGGCGGAAGAGTCGGTTTGCAGACCATAACTGCGCGCTTTCCCCATGATGGCATTTGGGCGGAAGTGGGCGCTCTCCAGAAAGACATTGCGCGTGGCTTCGGTCACCGAAGTGGGTTCGCCGCCCATGACGCCCGCCATCGCGGCTGGTTTGGCGGCATCAGCGATCACCAGCGTATCACGGCGCAGTGTCGCTGTCTGGCCATTCAGCATCGCCAGCGTCTCACCATCTTTGGCATAGCGCACCACAATGCCGTTTTGCAGCTTGTCGAGATCAAAAGCATGCATCGGCTGGCNCAGTTCCAGCAGCACATAATTGGTCACATCAACCGTCGCCGAAATGCTGCGGATGCCAGCCCGACGCAGTTTTTCCTGCATCCAAATTGGCGTTGGCGCTTGCGGGTTGAGATTGCGGATAATCCGCCCGACGTAACGCGGGCAGGCGTCAGCCGCCTGGACATCGATCGGGAATGTGTCATTATGCCGCACAGCCACCGGTGTGATTTCCAACATTTTCAGCGGCGCATCCAGCACCAACGCTGTTTCACGCGCCACCCCGATCATGCTCATGCAATCGCCGCGATTGGCGGTGATCGCCAGTTCGATCACTTCATCATCCAGTTGCAGGTATTCGCGGATATTCACGCCGACCGGCGCATCTTCCGGCAACTCCAGCAAGCCATCGGATTTATCGGCTATCCCCAGTTCAACTGCGGAGCACAGCATGCCGAAAGATTCAACCCCGCGCAGCTTGCCTTTCTTGATTTTCAGTTCCTTGCCATCCGGCAGCGGCAAGACAGCGCCAATCAACGCCAACGGCGCTTTCAGGCCAGCACGGACATTGCTGGCCCCACAGACGATTTGCAGGATTTCACCCTGTCCATTATCAACCTTGCAAACGCTCAACTTGTCGGCGTCAGGGTGCTTTTCACGTTCCACCACATGGCCGACCACAATCCCGGTGAAAGCAGTCGCCACCGGCTCACGAGCCTCCACTTCGCAACCGGACATGGTGAGCTTATCGGCAATTGCATCCAGCGTGTGCGGCGCACCGACCCACTCACGCAGCCATTTTTCACTGACTTTCATAAGTTTACTCCGCTTTACTCAGCTGAATTGTTTCAGGAAACGCACGTCGTTATCAAACATCACGCGCAAGTCATTGATCTGGTAACGTAACATCGCCAATCGCTCAACCCCGAAGCCGAAAGCGAAACCGGTATATTTTTCGCTGTCAATGCCGACGTTTTTCAACACATTCGGATGCACCATGCCGCAGCCCATCACTTCCAACCAACCGGTTCCTTTGCAGACACGGCAGCCTTCACCACCACAGTGCACACACTGGATGTCGGTTTCCGCCGAAGGTTCAGTAAACGGGAAGAACGTGGCGCGAAAACGGGTCGGCAACTCATCCACTTCGAAGAACGCCTTGAAAAAGGCTTCCAGAATGCCTTTCAGATCGGCGAAGGTGACATCTTCATCCACCATCAACCCTTCCACCTGATGGAACATGGGGCTATGGGTCATATCGGAATCACAACGGTACACACGCCCTGGCGCAATGATCCGCAATGGCGGCGGGTTGTGTTCCATATGACGGATTTGCACGGAAGACGTATGGGTACGTAGCAGCAAGCCGCTCTCCATATAGAACGTGTCATGCATCGCCCGCGCCGGATGCGACTCTGGAATGTTCAACGCGGTAAAGTTGTGGAAATCATCTTCGATTTCAGNGCCTTCCGCCAGACTAAAGCCCAGTTGCGCAAATATATCGCTAATCCGTTGAATGGTCAGGGTCACCGGATGCAGATTGCCTGTATCCATACGACGGCNCGGCAACGTCACATCCACTTTTTCGGCTTGCAGGCGGGCGTTCAGCGCTTCAGCTTGCAGACTTTGCTTGCGATCCTCAATAGCCAAGGTCAGCGCCTGTTTGGCACTGTTGATTTCCGCACCAGCCGTTTTGCGCTCTTCCGGCGGCAACTTGCCCAGACCTTTCAATTGCTCAGTCAGCAGGCCGCTCTTACCCAGATACTGCACACGCACCTGATCCAGCGCGGTGAGGCTGGCGGCCTGCGAAATCTGCTCATGAGCGTGGCTCATCAGTTCCAGCAAACTTTGCACGACGATTTCCTTTACTTGGGGTTTGGTAGCCAATCTCCTCCCGACCGGAAAGCCAGGAGAATCAGAAAACAAAAGGCGGGGAGAGGCGTCAACCTTCCCCCGCCTTGCTCACCCACTTAAGGGTGCTTTTCAGCGCACTTTAATGCAGCTCAGGCAGCCAGGGCAGTTTTCGCCTTTTCTGCGACTGCGCCAAATGCAGCAATGTCATGAACAGCCAAATCAGCCAGTACCTTGCGGTCAAGCGCAATACCCGCTTTCTTCAAGCCATTCATCATACGGCTGTATGACAGGCCAAACTGACGTGCGCCCGCATTGATGCGCACGATCCACAAAGCGCGGAATTGGCGTTNTTTCTGACGGCGGTCACGGAACGCATACTGGCCAGCCTTGATGACAGCCTGATGCGCAACACGGTAAACCCGGCTGCGGGCACCGTAATAACCTTTCGCCTGCTTCAGAACCTNTTTGTGACGGGCATGTGCCGTTACACCACGTTTTACTCTTGCCATGTTTCAAACCCTCCTTAGGCGTAAGGCAACATTTTCTGGATGCTGGCGTGATCCGCCGCAACAACGTAGTTGTCGCCGGAACGCAGCTGACGCTTACGCTTGGTGGATTTCTTGGTCAGAATATGACGCAGGTGCGACTGTTTGCGCTTGAACAGGCCACTGCCTGATTTTTTGAAGCGTTTGGCCGCAGCGCGGCTGGATTTCATCTTAGGCATCTTTGTCTCCTTCAACTAGAGGTAGATAAAACACCCTGCAAGAGTGCCTTGCCTTGGCAGGATGGTGCTGGGGAAAGCCCCTATTTCTTTTTCGGAGCGAGCATCATAACCATTTGGCGGCCTTCAAGCTTGGGGAACTGTTCTACAGACGCCACTTCCTCCAGCTCTTTTTCAACCCGTTTGAGGACATCCATACCCAGTTCCTTGTGCGCCATCTCACGTCCTTTGAAACGCAAGGTAACTTTCACTTTGTCGCCTTCGTCCAAAAATTCGCGCAGCTTACGCATCTTGATCTGGTAATCGCCCTCGTCCGTTGCTGGACGCATCTTGATTTCCTTGACCTGCACCTGCTTCTGGTTTTTNNACTGGGCGGCTTTCTTGCTTTCGTCAAAACGGAATTTGCCATAATCCATGATACGGCAAACCGGCGGCTTCGCATTGGGCACGATTTCCACCAGATCAAGTTCAGCATCGTAAGCCATTTCCAGCGCTTCCCGCAGGGAGACGACGCCTTTATTCTCACCTTCTGCATCAATCAGACGAACTTTTGGAACATTAATGTCGTCATTGATACGGTGTTCTTTCTCAAGAGCGATAAGTTTAATCCTCATTTTCAATTATTTTCCGCCACCTTAAAGTGACGGAAAATAATTTGATTACTACAAAAGCGATAATCCGCGCGCAGCAATCTCCCCGTTCAGACGTTGCTGGACTTCAGCCAGTGGAAGAATTCCCAGGTCTTTACCGGAACGAGTGCGCACAGCAACAGATTGCGTCTCCACTTCACGGTCGCCAACTACCAACAGATAAGGGACACGTTGCATGGTGTGTTCGCGGATTTTAAAGCCAATTTTTTCATTTCTCAAGTCCGCTACAACGCGGATGCCTGCCTGCTGCAATTGTCTGACCGCATCCTGCACAAAGTCCGCTTGCTTATCGGTGATATTCATCACCACCGCCTGAGTTGGCGCCAACCACAAGGGGAACTTGCCTTCATGATGCTCGATCAGGATACCGACAAAGCGTTCCAATGAACCAAACAGCGCGCGGTGCAACATCACCGGACGCTTACGGGTATTGTCTTCTGCCACATAGGAGACGTCGAAACGCTCCGGTAGGTTCATATCCACCTGTAAAGTGCCGCATTGCCAATCACGGCCAATGGCATCACGCAATACAAACTCCAATTTCAGTAGTAAAGCGCCCTCGCCAGGGAATAAGGTATATTCCAGCCCCATGTTGTCCAAAGCATCAGCAAGTGCCGCCTCCAACTTGTCCCATACCTCATCAGAACCGATGCGGCTCTCAGGACGGGTGGAAAGCTTGATGCGCACATTGTCAAAGCCGAAATCCTTGTAGATGTCGAGCACCAAGGCAACCACATCTTTACATTCCTGCGCCATCTGCTCTTCGGTGCAGTAGATGTGGGCGTCATCTTGAGTAAAATGGCGCACACGCATCAGGCCGTGCAATGCGCCGGATGGTTCATAACGGTGCACTTTACCGAATTCCGCCATCCGCAGCGGCAGATCGCGGTAACTTTTCAAGCCTTGCGCAAACATCAGTACGGAACCGGGGCAATTCATCGGCTTGAGCGCAAACACACGCTCATCTTCCGTCTTGGTGGTGAACATGTTTTCGCGGTAATTGAACCAGTGGCCGGAAATCTCCCATAGACTGCGATNTATGACATCCGGGGTGTTGACCTCGACGTAACCCGCCCGTTGTTGACGCTGGCGCATATAGCCAATCAGTTNCTGGAAGACTGTCCAGCCTTTCGGATGCCAAAATACAGCACCCGGCGCATCTTCGTGGAAATGGAACAGGTCAAGCTGACGGCCAAGCTTACGATGGTCGCGCTTTTCGGCCTCTTCCAACAGGGTCAGATAGGCTTGTAAGTCCTTTTTGTTCGCCCAGGCCGTACCGTAAATGCGCTGCAACATTTCCTTGCTGGAATCACCGCGCCAATAGGCACCCGCCACTTTCATCACCTTAACAGCCGGAATCCTACCAGTGCTTGGCACATGCGNGCTACGGCATAAGTCAATGAAATCGCCCTGACGGTAAAGGGAAAGCGTTTCACCTGCTGGGATACTTTCAATGATTTCGGCCTTGTAGGCTTCACCCATGTTTTTGAAAAAGGCGATCGCCTCATCGCGCGGCATGGTGCTGCGTTCGACCGGAATATCCTGTTTGATCAACTCCTGCATCTTCGCATCAATCGCCTGCAAATCTTCCGGCGTGAACGGGCGCGGAGAAGCGAAATCGTAGTAGAAGCCGTTTTCGATGTTCGNGTAGATAGTGACCTGCACATCCGGAAACAATTGCTTGACCGCCTGCGCCATCAAATGGGCAGAAGAATGACGGATAATGTCAAGCCCTTCTGCATCCTTGGCGGTGACAATGCTCAACGAAACGTCATGGTCAAGCAGATAACTGGCATCAACCAGCTCACCATCGAGCTTGCCTGCAAGCGTCGCCTTGGCAAGACCCGCGCCAATATCAGCCGCAACATCAAGAACAGAGAGGGNGGATGGATAGGAACGTTGACTGCCGTCAGGGAGAGTAATGATAGGCATCTTAATACTCCAGTGGTGACCTATACGAGGGGTCACATGGTTGTAATGGATAAAGGATGGTAGGCGTAATTGGACTCGAACCAACGACCCCCACCATGTCAAGGTGGTGCTCTAACCAACTGAGCTATACGCCTGCCGTTGAAGGAGGGGAATTATAGCTGGATGCAGCGGAAGCGCAAGCAGTTTTTACATTTTGTTACATTCAGGGTGACAGGCATCCTAGAACGGAAGTATGATTGGCCAACACACGTCAACCATCACATTGACAATCAGTATCGTTTTCATGATAAGCGAGATTCATGTTCAAACTTTACAAATAAACTTTAATTTAAATAACGGCACAAATATCCTATTCATTTCAATTGAAAAATCAGTACCGATTAACAGACAACTCTATCGCCATGCCATGTAAATACATACATTAAGAGTGGTTAATTCAGTCGAAACTCATCTCATTAAAATTACAAAAAATGTGAGCGTCATCACAGCGGAATGAAAAGCATTGAACTAATTTAACTTGTCAGCCGACAACAGGTATTACTGACAAATCAAACCAACAAACGAATTCGTTACCTGCTCTGCCCATACCGGATCTTACAAGGTAGGGCGGTAGCGTACCTGAAGCATCATCTTCCAAACATTTACTACATCATTTCTGTTAATTTCAATGAAATAACATTCTAAAATACACACAAGATCAATATGCAAAAAATGGGTGGATTAATGAAAATAGCAGTCGCCGGAACCGGCTATGTCGGCCTTTCCAACGCTTTGTTGCTGGCCNNTTACAATGAAGTCGTAGCGCTTGACATCGTGCCCGAGAAAGTCGCGCAACTGAACGCAGGACAATCACCCATTGTGGATGCGGAAATCAGCGAACACCTGCAACGCAATGACCTCAACNNTTTCAGTACATTAGATAAACACGACGCCTACACAAACGCAGATTTTGTCATTATTGCCACACCAACGGATTACGACACCACAACCAATTATTTCAATACCCATTCGGTTGAGTCGGTAATTCGGGACGTGATGAGCATCAACCCTCAGGCAACAATGGTGATCAAGTCGACCATTCCCGTGGGCTACACCAAACGCATCCGCGAAGAACTGGGATGTGACAATATCATCTTCTCNCCCGAGTTTTTGCGGGAAGGCAAAGCGCTGTATGACAACCTATACCCTTCGCGGATTGTGGTGGGAGAGCGCTCACAGCGGGCGCAGATGTTTGCGGAATTGTTGGCGCAGGGGGCTGTGAAAAAGGATGTGCCTGTGTTGTTTACCGACTCAACGGAAGCAGAGGCCATCAAGCTGTTCGCCAACACCTATCTGGCAATGCGGGTGGCGTATTTCAATGAGCTGGATACCTATGCGTTGAGCCATGGCATGGATACGCGCCAGATCATTGAAGGTGTCTGCTTGGATCCACGGATAGGCAATCACTACAACAACCCCTCATTTGGCTACGGTGGTTACTGCTTACCGAAAGACACCAAGCAATTGCTGGCCAATTATCAGGATGTGCCGCAAAACCTGATCAACGCCATTGTGGAAACCAACCGCACACGCAAGGATTTTATTGCGGATGACATTATCCGGCGGAATCCCCGGGTAGTAGGGATTTACCGGCTGATCATGAAAGCAGGGTCAGACAATTTCCGTGCCTCCTCCATTCAGGGCGTCATGAAGCGCATCAAGGCCAAAGGGATTGATGTGGTAGTGTATGAGCCGGTATTGCAGGAAGAGACNTTTTTCCGCTCGGCAGTAATACATAATCTGGACGCCTTCAAGCAGATGAGCGATGTGATTGTGGCGAACCGGATGACAGCGGACATTGCCGATGTCTCCAGCAAGGTTTATACGCGGGATTTGTTTGGGAGCGATTGATAACCCTGCATTTGCAGCCCTGCCCCTGCCCTGCTAACCTTTCTGGTATCACACCAGCAGGTTAAACCGGAAGCAATCGATGACACAGGCACGGAAACATGACCTTATCCCGTTTGAAGATTATCTAGCAGGTGAACGGGATGTCGAAATACGCAGTGAATATGTGGATGGGCTTGTTTATGCCATGGCAGGTGCAAGCGAAACGCATAACACCATCGCAAGCTCATTGAATGCCTTGATTGAAATCAACCTGAAAGATGGCTGCCGCGTTTGGCAGTCCGACATGAAGGTAGTGATCCGCAACAAAGGGCAGCGCTTCAGCTATTACCCGGACATCATGGCCGCTTGCGGGGAAAATACCGATNNGGCTTATGTGCGCACCAATCCAGTCCTGATTGTGGAAGTGCTTTCCGACAGCACTGAACGCACTGACCTGAAAGAAAAGTTTGACAATTACACCAACATCCCCAGCTTGCTGGAATATGTAGTGGTGTCACAGGATGTGCCGCTGGTGCGCCTATGGCGGCGGCGCACATCATGGGAGCGGGAAATGTACCGTGCGGACGATACCTTCCGGCTGGAGTCTGTAGAACTGGATGTGCCAGTCCTGCACATTTACCGGCGGGTACGTAAGGAAGTGGGGCTGGACGTTACCCGCCAATAGTTTTCACCACAGAGGCACAGAGCACACCGAGAATTCTATTCGCCTCGTGCAAACACCCAATGGGGAAAACATCCGGCGCTTGTGTTTTTGTGGGAATGGTTGCGGGGGATTCGCTGGAAGCGCCTGCCACCCCTAGAGGAGTGATTTGCAGCCAATCCTCTGCCCTACTAGGCTCATAGGATCGCGATTAACAGTGGAAGGATCATGAGTGCACTACCCAAAACCGTTTACCTTTCCCCGGAAGAATACCTGTTAGGNGAAAATGACCGTGTTGACGGCATTAAATACGAATACGTCAACGGGAAAGTTTACGCAATGGCGGGGGCAAGCCGGGCGCACAACATAGTTGCCGGTGANGTTTTTGCTACCTTACGCAACCACTTGAAAGGCAGCCATTGCCGAGCCTACCAGTCCGATATGAAAGTAGGCATCCGCGCCTTACGGGAAGACCACTTCTATTATCCCGATGTGCAGGTCACATGCACGGATGAGCAAGACCGTTACTACAACACATCGCCCTGCCTGATCGTTGAGGTGTTATCCGACAGTACCGCACGCACCGACCGTTACGAAAAACTGGTGGCTTACCGCCTGTTACCCTCCCTGCAAGAATACGTATTGTGTGCGCAACATACGCCGCTGGTGGAGATTTATCGCAGGCGCACCAAGTGGCAAGCGGAGTATTTTTTCAATGGGGAAACCTTCCTGCTGGAATCAGTGGGGCTGGAAATGGCGGTCAGTGAGTTGTATGAGTTTTTGCTGGAAATGCCGGGGTTCATCATGGAGTGGAGTGAAGTTGTCGATAANCCCCTATTCAGAGAGTTGCCGTTCAAAATCGAACTGGACAAATTCGGCAAACTGCTGATGAGTCCGGCCTCCAACCATCATGGGCGTAGCCAGATGCGCATTGGCCACAAGCTTTTCAACCACTTGCCGCAAGGTGAAGTGATTGCCGAATGCTCCATCCAGACACCGGAAGGGGTGAAAGTCGCTGATATTGCCTGGGCTTCCAACCAATTCATCGATACTTACGGCTATCAAACACCCTACCCCAAGGCTCCCGAGTTATGTATTGAGGTGGTTTCACCTTCAAACTCCAAGCTGGAAACTCTTGGCAAAGTCAGACTCTATCTCGAACAAGGAGCCAAAGAAGTATGGGTCGCATACGAGAACGGCAAGATGTTGACTTTTGACCACAGCGGTGAGATCGGGCAAAGCTTGTTGGCTCCGGGGGCGCAAAGTTTTGAATGAAAAAGAGGGGTTGAGATATTGTGGCTCATTATGGGTTTCAGGATCTTGGCAAAAGCCCGTCCAATACCATGGGAACCATTCATTTATTATCAATATGTTACGCTTATTTTTCTCGCACCTGACCGGATATGGCATATTTCAAGTTCGCCCAAGCAATTTTGGGTCGTGATTTAGATGAGTTGAAAGCGGCAAAACTGTATGCTGGCCTTTTGTCCTGAGAGGTTATGATGGCAAGCATCCTGGTCAAGTGTCGATCCTGTGAAAGTGAACGGGTCTACCGTCATGGCAAAGCGCGAGCGGCATCCAGCGTTACCGTTGCCGGGACTGTCATCACTACTTCCAACTGGACTGCCTGTATGAAGCCAACAAACCGGGTGTGACGGACAAGATCAGCGATATGGCCATGAACGGTTCCGGTGTCCGGGACACCGGGCGTGTGCTGGGGATCAGCATCACCACGGTCATCGCCCACTTAAAAACTCACCCCACCGACCGTCTCCCCATCCCGTTCAACGAAGCCAGTGGCAAGACCAAAATAGAGCTGGTGTGCGGGATGGATGAACAGTGGCCGTATGTTGGCAACAAATCCCAGCAACGCTGGCTCTGGTATGCCTGATCACCCCATTTCAAACGGGTCTTTGCCTATGCGTTTGGCTCCCGGTAGATGAAACGTTAAAAACACTGCTGGATAGGGTGAAACATTTCAACTTCCGTCTGTTCTGCACCGATGGTTTGGGGGTTTATGAGCGCCTGTTGCCGGAAGACAAACACCTGGTCACCAAGAAGTTCACCCAAAGCATTGAGCGTCAGAACCTCAACTTCCACACCCGGAT
The DNA here is from genome assembly GCA_013693955.1 of Candidatus Thiothrix singaporensis. Lineage (GTDB taxonomy): Bacteria > Pseudomonadota > Gammaproteobacteria > Thiotrichales > Thiotrichaceae > Thiothrix > Thiothrix singaporensis. The sequence continues at coordinate 1,872,933 of CP059265.1, forward strand.
CAAGCGCCTCATCTGTTTCTCAAAGTCAGTGGAAATGCATGACAAAATCATCGGCGAGTTTATCAACAGGGAGTTCTTTCAACTCTTCTAAATCACGACCCAATTTTGGCAGGCAAACCCATTGATGTATATAACCATGGGAATATGCGCCGCGATTTTACCTACATCGACGATATTATCGAAGGCGTGGCCAGGGTCATTGACCGCATCCCATAGCCACAGGCAAATGAGACCACCACGGTGCGAGCATCTTACAAGATTTACAATATTGGCAATAATCAGCCAGTGACGTTACGACGGTTTATTACGGCGTTGGAAACTGCACTAGGGCAGAAAGCAGTGGAAAACCATCTGCCTATGCAGCCGGGGGATGTGCCGGTGACGTATGCGGATGTGGATGAGCTAATTGCGGATGTTGGGTTCAAGCCTGCAACTGAAGTAGAAGACGGACTGGAACAGTTTGTTCGTTGGTATCAGGATTACCAAGGCTAAAACATGAATAAAATAAACCGCAAAGGCATTATCCTGGCAGGCGGTAGCGGCACACGTCTGTATCCCCTTACTCAAGCTGTCAGTAAACAACTGATGCCTGTCTATGACAAGCCGATGATTTACTATCCTTTATCGGTGCTAATGTTGTCAGGCATACGCGATATTCTGATTATCACTACGCCGGAGGATGCTGGTCACTTCCAACATTTATTAGCGGACGGCTCACAGTGGGGTCTGAATATTCAATATGCGGTACAGGCTAAACCAGAGGGTTTGGCGCAGGCATTTTTGATTGGGGCTGAATTCGTCGGTCATGCGCCATCCACCCTGATTTTGGGCGACAACATCTACTACGGCGAAGGCTTGTCACAACGCTTGCAAGTAGTCAGCAAACAAGAACAAGGGGCAAGCGTATTTGCCTATCATGTGCACGACCCGGAACGCTATGGCGTGGTGGAATTCGATTCCGCAGCTAAAGCCATCAGCATTGAGGAAAAACCCAAAGCACCCAAATCGCACTATGCTGTTACCGGCCTGTATTTCTATGACCGGCAAGTCGTGGATATGGCGCGTGAAGTACGCCCTTCCCCACGCGGTGAATTGGAAATTACCTCCATCAACCAAATGTATCTGGAAGCTGGGCAATTGCAGGTGGAAATTCTGAAGCGTGGCACAGCATGGTTGGATACAGGAACTCATGCTTCCTTACTCGATGCATCTAATTACATTCGCGTGATTGAAGAGCGGCAAGGGTTGAAGATTGCCTGCCCGGAAGAAATCGCATGGCGCATGGGTTTCATTGATAGCGAACAGTTGCTGCGTCTGGCTGAACCACTGAAGAAAAGCGGTTATGGTTTGTATCTGACAGGNTTTGTTGCACGTATGAATGTTATCCCTACAGCCATCCCGGATGTATTAATTCTCGAACCGCGCGTGTTTGGGGATGAGCGTGGNTTTTTCATGAAAACATGGAACAAACGGGGATTCGCCGAGGCGGGCATTACCTATGACTTTGTGCAGGATAACCACAGCCATTCACGCCAAGGTATTTTGCGCGGCTTGCATTACCAAATCCAGCAACCGCAGGGTAAGTTGGTTCGAGTGGTTCAAGGCTGCGTGTTTGATGTTGTGGTTGATTTGCGGCGTTCATCTCCCACGTTTGGGCAATGGGTGGGGGTAGAGTTATCTGCCGAGAACAAGCGTTTGTTCTGGATTCCACCCGGCTTTGCCCACGGGTTTTATACGCTTAGCGAGACAGCCGATTTCTTGTATAAATGTACCGATGCTTATGCACCGCAGTATGAGCGCACATTGCACTGGGATGACCTAACCATAGGAATTGAGTGGCCACTGGTGGCAGGTAAAGCTCCTCAGCTATCAGCCAAAGATCAGTAGCAAGGCGTGAGTTTCGGCATGGCAGAGGTGTTTGCATGACCCATCGGCTACGCTCAGGGAACGATGCTCCGATCAGAGTTTTAGTTACAGGGGCAAATGGGCAATTGGGTTTTGAGCTACAGCAAACCTGCCCTACCGATGTAACCTTGATTGCCACTGACGCAGAGACACTGGATATTACCCAACCTAAACAGATCGCTGCCGCACTAGCGGATCATCAGCCGGATGTTGTGATCAATGGGGCGGCATATACCGCCGTTGATAAAGCAGAAGCGGAGAAAGAAACCGCTTGGCTGATCAACGCCACGGCACCTGAATACCTTGCCCAAGCGACTGTTCAACAACGGCAAGCAGGCAGAAATATACATCTGGTGCAAGTTTCGACTGATTTTGTATTTTCCGGTCAGCAAAGTACGCCTTATTTACCCGAGGACTTGCCACAACCACTGAGTGTCTATGGTGCAAGCAAGCTGGCGGGTGAACAGGCCGTATTAAAGCATTTAACAGATGCATTAGTGGTGCGCACCTCATGGTTGTATTCCGGTCATGGGCATAACTTTGTTAAAACCATGCTACGGCTCATGCAGGAAAAACCAAAACTAGGGATTGTTTATGACCAAGTGGGTACGCCTACATGGGCGCGAACACTGGCAAGCTGTATATGGGCTTTACTGGAGCGACAGGCACAAGGCATTTACCATTGTTCTGATCAAGGTGTGGCGAGTTGGTATGATTTTGCATATGCCATTCAACAAGAAGCATTGGCGTTAAAGTTGTTGGATAAAGCTATCCCTATCAAGGCGATACGTACCAAAGAATATCAACTGCCAGCAAAGCGTCCAGCGTTTAGTGTGATGGATAAACGTAGCACAGAAAGTGCGTTGACAACTCCCCTACCCCACTGGCAACACAGCTTACAACAGATGCTGCTAGAACTTTCAACTAACCGTAACTACAACGTATAAATCATGAGCTATCAACCTAACAGGCTGCTGGTCACAGGCGGCGCGGGCTTTATTGGTACCAATTTTGTGTATTACTGGCTGGAGAAATATCCCCAACATCGCGTGGTAGTGCTGGATGCACTGACATATGCAGGACGCAGGGAAAATCTGCAACCACTGGAAGATAATTGCAATTTCCGTTTTGTGCATGGCGATATTCTCGATCAAGCATTAGTAGAACAATTGTTGCGTGAAGAAAACATTGACACTATCGTGCATTTTGCGGCTGAGTCACATGTAGACCGCTCGATTTATGGNCCGGATATCTTCCTAAAAACCAACGTTGAAGGAACACACAGCTTGCTGAAAGCAGCAAAGCAAGTGTGGTTAGACGAAAAACCGGGGTTTACGCACCGTTTCCACCATGTTTCTACGGATGAAGTGTATGGGACATTATCCCCTACTGATCCAGCGTTTACCGAAACGACATCGTATGCGCCGAACTCACCCTATGCCGCCAGTAAAGCGTCATCTGATCATATCGTGCGGGCGTATCAGCATACTTATGGATTACAAACAACGACTAGCAACTGTTCCAACAATTACAGTNNATACCAATACCCTGAAAAGCTCATTCCTTTGGCAATTTCCCGGTTGTTGCAGGGTCAGTCTGTGCCGATTTATGGGGATGGGCAACAAGTGCGCGATTGGCTCTATGTAGATGATCATAATCGCGGGATTGATCTGATTATTCACCAGGGACGTATAGGTGAGACCTACAATATCGGCGGAAATAATGAACAGGCGAATATTAATCTGATTTATAGTCTATGTGCATTGCTGGATGAGCGTTTCCCTGAGTCGCCCAATGTACCGCATCAACAGCTCATTACCTATGTGATGGATAGGCCGGGGCATGATCGACGGTATGCAATTAATAACAGCAAAATTTGCCATGAGCTTGACTATCAACCACAAGAAACCTTTATATCAGGTTTAAGCAAAACCCTAAACTGGTATCTAAAAGGTGAAGCCTTTTGGTGTGGCGGTGGCGAGCTATTTGGAGTTCACCAATAATAGGATTAGCAATCATGAATTTAAACATGAAAACGATTAGACTAAGATTAGTTGAGGAGAATGATGCTGCATTTATTTTAAGTCTACGTCTAGATGAAAAATACAATAAATTTCTATCTTCTGTTTCTCCCAACTTAAAAGAACAACAAAAATGGATACGACAATATAAAGAAGATGAGAAAGCGAAAAAGCAATTTTACTTTATAATTGAAAGGATTGACAACAATATTCCTTGTGGAACTGTTCGAATCTATGATCTGCGCAAAGATTCATTTAGTTGGGGCAGCTGGATATTAAATGATAACAAAACTAAATACGCAGCATTAGAAAGTGCATTCTTGGTTTATAAGTTTGGGTTTGATGGATTAGGTTATAANAAATCTCATTTTGATGTAAGAAAAGAAAATATTAGAGTAATAGCCTTTCATGAAAAGATGGGAGCGACAAGAACATCTGAAGACGAAGAAAACTTTTACTTTGAAATNTCAAGAAGTAGATGTCTTAGTTTCCAAAAACACCTCATATCTAAACTATCGTAAATTTTATGTTAGACAAATGCCGAATCATTGAGTTACCAAAATTCATGATCCTCGCGGTAACTTGACTTTTATTGAAAGCAACAACCATATACCCTTTGACATTCAGAGAGTTTATTATCTTTATGATGTCCCCGGAGGCGCAGAACGCGGTGGCCATGCACATAAAGCATTACATCAGCTCATTATAGCCATGTCAGGTAGTTTTGATGTACTTTTAGACGACGGCAAAGACAAAAACGCATCCATCTTAATCGTTCGTATTATGGTTTGTATGTATGCCCTATGATGTGGCGAGAGTTAGATAATTTCTCATCAGGCTCAGTCTGTATGGTGCTAGCCTCTAATAAATATGATGAAGATGATTACTATCGTAATTATACTGAATTTATGAAAGCACGGTGGGCTTAATGAATATTCCATTCTTAGATTTAAAAACCATTAATCAACAATATAGAAAAGAATTAATCACGGCTGCTACACGTGTTATTGACTCTGGCTGGTATATTCATGGACAAGAGGTTGAATACTTTGAGCAAGAGTTCGCCGCATATTGTGGTACTCAGTATTGCATAGGAGTCGCCAATGGTTTGGATGCGCTGATTTTAGTATTACGCGCTTGGAAAGAGTTAGGCAAACTTAAAGAAGGTGACGAGGTTATCGTTCCAGCAAATACTTATATTGCCTCGATATTAGCAATTACCGAAAACAGTCTGATTCCTGTAATGGTAGAACCTGACATTCAGACTTATAACATTAACCCCGATTTAATTGAAAAAGCCATCACACCAAAAACTAAAGCAATTCTTCCGGTACACCTTTATGGGCAGCTTGCATCTATGCACGCCATACTAGACATAGCTGAAAGGCATCGACTATTGGTTTTAGAAGATGCAGCGCAAGCGCATGGTGCTAGTTTGGACAGCAAAAAGGCGGGCAACTGGGGCGATGCTGCAGGTTTTAGTTTCTATCCAGGGAAAAATCTTGGTGCATTGGGCGACGCAGGTGCTGTGACTACTAATGATGAAGAGTTAGCACAAACTATTCGTACGATTAGTAATTATGGCAGCCATAGGAAGTATGAAAATCTTTATCAGGGGGTTAATAGTCGGCTGGATGAAATGCAGGCGGCATTATTACGGGTTAAACTTCGATACTTGGAAAGTGAAATCCAGCGTCGCCGTGAAGTGGCTAATGCCTANTTTAATGGAGATAAAAATCAATCCATTGTTTTACCTACTCAACGTGAGCAAAACCATGTTTGGCATTTGTTCGTTATTCGTAGCCAAAAACGTGCAACACTACAAGCTNNTTTAACTCAACAAGGCATTCAATCGCTTATACATTATCCTATCGCACCACATAAGCAAGCCGCTTATCAGCTTTGGTCAAATCAACATTATCCGATTAGTGAAACTATCCATGAACAGGTGCTTAGTTTGCCAATCAGTCCGGTAATGAGAGATAAGCAAGTTCAAACCGTATTTAAAGCGGTGAATAGCTTTAAATGACTCTGGTTAAAACCTCCATCCTAAGCTTTATTGCCACAGCCATCAAAATGCTAGCCGCCATAGTGATCAATAAAGCGGTTGCGGTATATATTGGTCCTTCTGGTTTAGCTCTGATAGGACAATTCCAAAATTTCAGCCAATTTGTCATGACTGTGGCGCAAGGTGCAATCAATAGCGGAGTAACTAAATACGCAGCAGAATATGGTAAAGATGATGAGCGTCTTCCAATTTTATTCAGCACAGCGGCTAAAATTAGTTTATTTTCCTCGATCGTGGTTGGATTTGGCATTGTTTTGTTATCTAACTATGCGTCAATACACTTTTTAAAATCGGAAGGTTACGGTTATGTCTTCGTAATTTTTGGATTTACCATTGTATTATTTGTCATCAATAACTTATTACTTTCAGCACTTAATGGGCTAAAAGAAATAAAAACTTGGGTAACGATCAATATTATCCAAAGTATTTATAGCCTAATATTGACCACTTTATTAGTTATCCTTTTAGGATTGGATGGTGCTTTAATTGCTTTAGTAACAAATCAGTCCGTTATTTTTTTNATTGTACTATGGATGTTGAGAAAACACCAAGTTATTAAGTTGGAAAATTTCAAAGGTCCATTTGACAAATTAGAAGCNAANAAACTCGCAGGATTTGCCGCAATGGCTATCACTAGTGCTGCCACTGTACCCGTTTCAAACTTGATAATCCGTAATTACATTGGTGAAACACTTAGCTGGGATGATGCTGGCTATTGGCAGGGAATTTGGTATATATCAACCATGTATTTAACTGTGGCAACAACAACACTCAGTATCTACTATTTACCAAGACTGTCAGAAATTACAGATAAAACTGAACTTAGAAAAGAACTATGGCAAGGCTATAAAATAATTATGCCAATTGTTATAGCGATGTCAGTCACAATTTTTATATTAAAGGACTCTATCATTTGGTTATTATTTACTGAAACTTTTTCTCCAATGCGCGAGCTNTTTTTATGGCAACTTATTGGCAATACTATTAAATTGGCAGCATGGCTATTAGCATATATAATGTTAGCCAGAGCAATGACGAAATCATTTATTTTAACAGAAATAATTTTCTCGCTGACATTTGTTATCTTTGCTATCATGTTAGTGAATCAATATGGAGTTATAGGAGTCACATATGCTTTTAGTTTCAATTATATAATATACTTTTTATAATCCTGCGATTAACAAGAGATATTATTTTCTAACAAAAAAGAAATTCAAATAATGCTTACCATCATCATTCCATCCTACAATCATCAAGATTATATAATTGAATGTCTCTGTGCAGCAACTAGGGTTCCTNNATTTCAGAAAAAAATAGTCGTTATTGATGATGGTTCTAAAGACGACACGCCCAAGCTAATAAAAAACTTCATAAGCAATAATTCTAAAGATAATATAATTTTAATAGAAAAAGAAAACAGTGGATTAATCTCATCACTCAATCTAGCTCTTGATATTATAGAGACAGAGTTTACGTACATAATCGCATCAGATGATATATTAAACCCAACCGGAATTAAATATTCTTTAGAACAATTGAAAAAGACGAGCACNATAAAGTTTTTAATTGGAAATGGGGAGTATTTATTCGCAAATAATAGAAAATCATCTATTTATAGAGATGCACATAAAGTATTTTTCAATCTACCACCAATCCAGCGAGAGAAAGAAATTTTCATTAATTACCCCTCTCCTTTATTAATTCAGTCGACTGTATTCAGGACTGATGCGCTAAGACATATAGGAGGTTGGGATACTTCTTTAATTTGGGATGACTATCCAATATTTGTGAAGCTACTATTAAAATACCCTATAGAAGGCAAAAATTTCTATTTCCGCCCATGTATATACAATGTTTATTATAGGCAGCATCATAATAATAGTTATAAAGATACCTATAGACAGTTTTTCATGGTCAAACAGGCTCTAGAAAAATTAGCCCCAGAAGAGCTAAAAAAGNNTTGTGTGTCCAAGAAAGAAGCATATTATTTGCTTCTCTGTTTAAAAAGAAAAGATATAGTTTCATTACTAAAAATTCTTCGCTCTGATACCTGTTCAATATTAGCAATATTATTTTTTAGACTTCCACTTGAAGCTCTATCAATAATAGGCAAAAACTTCGCAACTAATTAAATATGGCAGCACATGATTTTTTCTTCTAACTATTGACCACTATGGTCTTTTTTATCAAGTATTTTATTAATATCTATAATTCTTTTTTTAGTATAAGAAAAGAAACCATAGCAGGAATACTAGATCCTTTTCACTTTTACTGGACTTTCACATTTGGTACTGCTTATGGAGTAGTGATATCGTTATATATTTTAGGAGAGATACAAACATATCTTTTCTAATGGTTATGTCTTATGGATTTTTTTATTGCTTCATTTCATATAATCAAGAAGTTCAAGCCAAATAAACAAAGAAGCATATTATTTTATCTATTCAATAGTAAAAAAATAAATGCGAGATTGTATTTTTAGTTGCGCTCTTAGTTTTTGTATTAATAAATAGCATTCTCTTAGATAATAAAGGACTTGGTTTTTTCAGAAACCAATCGCTTTGAAGAAAACAGAGGGTATGGTTTTCTAGTTCGCATCAATGACACCATAAGATTGTTTATTATATCTTACTTAACTATAAGAATATCAATCAAAACCAACCATAAAACAACACCATCAACTATTATCTTAATTTTACCTCTAATATTCATTGTTATATTTAGCTCAATAATGAATGGCTCTAAGTTTGCACTGCTAGAATCTATATATGCCTCACTTGTAGCCATAATAGCTTATGGCATAAAATTAAACATAAACTTAAGGAAAGTCATATTTTACTCTTTAGTTGCTTTTTCATTTTCTTATCTAGCTTTAATGGTAAACTTAGAGAAAAATAATTATGATACATCGGAGAAAGGAAGCTATATTACGTCCATACCAATAACATTGGAGCGACTCTGGTTTAGAATTTTAGGCAATGGTGACAAATACTACTTAGGCTTGCCTAACAATGTGGTGGAGTATATAGATACTGATAACGCTGCTATCAGGTTCTTATCACCACTCATCGGCTCATCAAGGTTAAGTAATATAATCGGATATAATGTAAATGATTATAATGTAGGTAGACAACTACTTTTATATAGAGACCCTAACCGTGAAATAGCAGGTAATNNGACAAGTCATTTTGATTTATTTTCATATATTTATTTTGGTTATATTTTGGGATTTTTATGGATNATTTTTTCTGCCTTTTTATTAGTAAATATAATTAAGCTAGTAACTAATTCATATAATGATATCTTGCTATCTTCTATGGCTGCAACATTATATTTACGCAGCTTGCCAATATTATTAGAACCNCCCATAGGGATTGCTTACATTATCGATGTAATGATAATATTTATGCTAATTAAATTCATAGTGACTATTTTCCAAAAAAGAAGAGTTAATTATCGTGAGTAATAATTCATCATCCGTTTTTATTGTAGTGACAACATATAATCCAAAAATAGATAAATTCAAAGAATCTCTATACACATACATAGAACAAGTCGATCTTGTAATCATTACAGACAACTCAGAAGATCATATAGTAACTGACGAATTAAAAATCTTGAAAAAATATATAAAAACCTAACCGTAATATCGATGGGGAAATAAAGGCATAGCATCATCCCAAAATTCCGGCATAGAGTATGGAATTAGTAAAAACTTTCAGTGGGTAATAGAGCTTGACCAAGACACTATCCTTCCTAGTAATTATATTAATGAAATGATGGATTTTTACATAGAAAAAGAAAAAATTTATCCGCTTATAGCCGGCATATACTTTAGCCCTATTAGGAGAAAATAGAATACANNTAAAAATCATACTGGTAAAAATATATTAATAGAAAAGACCCTCAGTTCAGGATTTATGTCTAGAACAAAAGTATATTCAGAAATTGGCCTTAAAGATAGCACTCTTTTTATTGACTATGTAGACTGGGAGTGGTGCTGGCGAGCTAGAAGCAAAGGGTATGTTATTCTTCTAAATAAGTCCGTGCAAATAGAACATTCTTTAGGAGAAGGATTTNNAAAAAATCTTTTCCTAAATGTAGGCATATGCTCACCAATTAGACATTATTACCAGTACCGCAACACTTTATTGCTAATAAGAAAACAATATATACCNAAAAAATGGAAAATTGAAAGAATCACGATTGCTATTTTTAAAATATTTATTTATCTAATTTTTTATAAAAATAAGAAAGCCAGGCTTACTTACATATACTTAGGGATAAAGGATGGAATATATGAAGTCCACGGAAGCTTTCAAAACAGGAAAAATAAAAATGAAGCACAAAGATTTCAGTGATCGAAACAATGAATGCAACTCATCAGAATTTTCAGTTTTGATGTCTATATACTCGAAAGAAGATCCAACNTTTTTAAAAGAATGCTTGGAGAGTTTAGTAAAACAGACCCTAAAAGCTGATGAAGTAATTTTGGTAGAAGATGGGCGCATTTCTCCAGAATTATTAAATGTAATCAACCATTATCGTCAAGAGCTAAATATTAACTCCATCTCACTAGANAAAAACTCTGGGTTAGCTACAGCACTAAATGCAGGACTNAAAAACTGTTCTTTTGAACTTGTCGCCCGCATGGATACTGATGATGTCGCATTACCTAATCGTTTCGAAAAACAAATAAAATTCATAACAAATAATCCTAATATAGATGTAATTGGCACATTTGCACAGGAAATAGACGAAAATAACAAGCATGGTTCATTAAGAAAGACCGTAACATCCCATAAGGATATTTATGATAATTTGTTTACAAACCCCTTTATACATCCAAGTGTTGTCTTCAAGAAGAGTAAAATTTTATCTTTAAATGGCTTTGATGAAAAACTAGAGCGTCGACAAGACTATGATTTATGGTTTCGTTGCGCCAAAGCAAATATGAAATTTGCTAATATACCTGAAGTATTACTTCTCTATCGATTTACAAGAAATACCCATAANAAACAAACCCTAAGACTAGCGATTGAGCAAGGAAAAATTGGCTACAAAGGTGTTAAATCATTAAAACAAGAATATTGGAAAGCGTTAGCTTGTTATATTCCAGTACTAAGGGCAATTTTACCCATTAGAGTACAACATATTTTATATCAAATCTTAAAGAAGGTTGACCCTAAACAAAGGAAACGGACGTGAATGGATACGTTAATAACAGGCGCTAACGGTTTCATTGGTTCAGTCCTCACCCAACACCTACATCAACAAGGGTGCTCGCTCATTGTAGCAGTACGCAGCGTCACCGCTAGCCTCACCCCCTGTATCCAACAAGCCCCCATAGGCGATTTGCTCCCCAACACCGACTGGGCATCCGCCCTCAATAACATGGATACCGTCATCCACCTCGCCGCCCGCGCCCACATCCTCAAGGATCAAGCCACCGACCCACTAGCCGCCTTCCGCGAGACCAACACCTACGCCACAATAAACCTTGCCCGACAAGCCGCTAACGCAGGTGTCCGTCGTTTCATCTTCATCAGTTCTATCGGAGTCAATGGCAATCAAACCTTCGACAAACCCTTTACAGTTGAAGACACACCCAACCCTACTGAACCTTACGCCGTATCCAAACACGAAGCTGAAATAAGCCTACGCCAAATTGCCACCGATACAGGTATGGAAGTTGTCATCATCCGNCCCCCGCTGGTCTACGGTGCGAACGCACCCGGTAACTTCCGCCAACTTATTAAAACCGTAGCACGTGGCATNCCCCTNCCCCTTGGCAACATCCACAACCAACGCAGCCTCGTCGCCCTCGACAATCTGGTTGACCTGATTACGCTATGTATCGACCACCCCGCCGCAGCTAACCAGACCTTTCTGGTCAGCGACGGCGAAGACCTGTCCACGACAGCGCTATTACGCCGTTTGGGAGCCGCCATGGGCAAACCCACCCGTTTATTGCCAGTACCGCAAAACTTGCTGACCACCAGCCTGCAACTGCTGGGCAAAGGCAACATCGCCCAGCGCCTGTGCGGCAACCTGCAGGTAGACATCAGCAAAACCCGCGAATTGCTGGGCTGGACGCCACCTGTCAGCGTCGATGAAGCATTAAAAACCGCCCAGGCTNNTGGCTCGCACAACACAAGTAAAGATTCATTTCATTCATACAACAGGGGAATAGACATGACACGCTTACTCGACATTATCTTTTCAGCCTTCGGCTTGTTGCTTGGCTCNCCNTTGCTCCTGTTACTGTTGCTAATCGGCTGGTTTGATACAGGCTCACCCCTGTTTCGTCAAACTCGAGTTGGGCGTAACCAGCAACCGTTTACCTTGGTCAAATTTCGCACTATGAAACCCGGTACGGCTTCGGTCGCCACCCATTTGGCTGATGTATCCGCCATTACNCCCTTTGGGCATTTTCTACGCCGCACCAAACTAGATGAACTACCTCAACTCTGGAATGTTCTCAAAGGTGAAATGAGTCTGGTCTANCCACGCCCTTGCCTGCCCGTCCAGGAAGAACTCATCCAGAACCGTTCCCAACATGGAGTATTCACTGCTCGCCCCGGCATCACCGGCCTTGCTCAAATCCAGAATATTGACATGTCCACCCCAGAAAAACTCGCCGTTACCGATGCCCAAATGCTCGCAACCCTCACGCTGGGCGACTACTTTTCCTATATCATCCAAACTGTACTCGGCAAAGGCAGTGGTGACAAAGTACGAGCCTGAGGTCAACCATATGCGGAAGTAACAGTCTGTGCTAGACTAGCTGCCATTGGTTCCATGCAGCGGGGGTATAACATGAGTACCACAAGCTACAATCAGGATTTATAGACATGGCGCAAGCATTGTCCCAACCCTCCCCCATTTCACCGGAACACTACTTGCTGGATGAAAATGACAATCCCGACGGTATCCGGCATGAATACGTCAACGGATATGTCCATGCCATGGCGGGGGCAAGCCGGGGGCATAACCGTGTAGCCAACAAACTGGCGTTGCGTCTTGGAACGCACCTGGAAAACAGCCGTTGTGAAGTCTTCCAGTCAGACATGAAGGTCGGCATCCAGCACAAAGATGATGTACGTTTTTACTACCCCGATATTCAGGTCAGTTGTGAAGAGGAAAGCGACGCCTATTACAATACCTCGCCCTGCCTGATCATTGAAGTGTTGTCAGAAAGCACAGCCCGCAAAGACCGTACTGAAAAACTGCTCGCCTACCAAAGCATCGCCAGTTTACAGGAATATGTCCTGTGTTCGCAGGATACGCCCATCGTTGAAGTCTATCGCCGCCGCAACCACTGGCAACGCGAGCGGTTCGCGGATGGGGAAAACCTGTTGTTGGAATCCGTCGACCTGACCATCAGCGTGGATGATTTGTACGGCTTTCTGCAAGCGTAGGTGGCATACATTTGCCCAACCGGAGATGGGTTGAACATAAACTGACAAGAAATATGCTGTAACTCTAGCCCTCCTGCTGCTCGACCCTGTTCTCTTTGCCAACTCCCAGCATCGTAATGGTCGGGTACTCAAAACCCCGTGCTTCAATCTGCATTCCCCGCCCCCACAGTTTCTTTTGTAACCCAAAAGCACGCATTAATCTATAAATTTTCTTGACATCAATCATTTGGTGATGGGGATCACAGCCTTCTTCGAGGTGGCTAATTAAACTATATAAATAATTAATATATTCCGGCCATGCGACAGGAGTGGCGGATTATTTCATAACAAAAGCTAACAAGGAATTTTTAAATCAGTTGATAGCTTGCGAGCCTGCGCCATACCCAAGGATATCTGTATGGCATGTTAAAAATAACTCCTCCCGGAGACACACGTGAAAACAACAAGCTGGTTCTATACCTGGATTTTGGACTACCCCGCTGGCAAAAGCGCTTGCTGATGCTAGGAACCGATTTAATTCTCCTGCCTCTCGCCGTCTGGATTGCGTTCGCCCTGCGGCTGGGCACCTGGACTCCGGAACTTCACGATGGCCGCTGGTTACTGCCGCTTGCCCCAATACTAAGTATTCCGGTCTTTTCAAGACTTGGACTCTATAGGGCTGTTGTCCGCTACATTGGCGGGCAAGCCATGCAAGTGACCTTCCTTGGCGTCATGCTCTCGACATTGCTGTTATTAGCCGCTGCCTTCCTATTTAAAGCGGAAGGCATCCCCAAATCCGTCTTCCCCATCTATGCGGGAGCTGCCTTCATCCTGGTCGGCGGCAGCCGTTACCTTGTACGCCGGTATTACCGCTTTGTGCTTTCCTGGCGCTCCAGAAGCATGCCTGTCGCCATCTATGGAGCCGGACAATCCGGCAGGCAACTGGCCAGTATCCTCAACAGGGGTACGGAGTATGTGCCTATCCTGTTCATTGATGATGACCGTAACCTGCAAAACAATGTTGTCAGCGGCCTGAAAGTCTATGACCCGCTGACCTTGCCGATATTGACGGAGAAATACCACCTCAAGCAGGTGCTGTTGGCCATGCCGTCGGCCTCCCTTGCCCGACGTCGGGAAATCATCGACCAATTGGAACATCTACCGCTCCATGTGCGCACCATTCCCAATCTGGCCGAGCTGGTCTCTGGCAATAGCGGCATTGCGGATCTGCGTGAGATCAATATTGAGGAATTATTGGGACGCTTGCCGGTAGCACCAGATGAAACCTTGTTGGCCGCAAATATTGACACTAAAAATGTCATGGTCACGGGAGCCGGTGGTTCCATCGGCTCAGAATTATGTCGTCAGATTATACGTTTAGCCCCTACCCGGCTGGTGTTGTTTGAAGCCTCCGAATTCGCCCTCTACCAAATTGAACGCGAATTACAGGAATTCATGGCTCACGAAGATCTGGACATTCCCACCTTCCCGGTGCTGGGTTCCGTACAGGATCGTTTACGGGTGGAGGAAACCCTGCGCAAATACCATATCCAGACCCTGTATCATGCCGCCGCCTACAAGCATGTGCCAATGGTTGAATGCAACCCGGTCGAGGGTATCCGCAACAATACGTTTGGCACCTTCTACACCGCCCAAGCGGCNTTNAATGTCGGGGTTGAACGCTTTGTGCTGATTTCCACCGACAAGGCGGTGCGCCCCACCAATGTCATGGGTGCCAGCAAGCGTCTGTGTGAACTGGTATTGCAAGGGTTCAGCCAGCTTGACAGCAGAACCACCTTCTGCATGGTGCGTTTTGGCAATGTACTGGGTTCTTCCGGTTCTGTTGTTCCCCTGTTCCGTCGGCAGATTCAGGAAGGCGGNCCGGTGACCGTCACGCATCCGGACATTATCCGCTTTTTCATGACCATCCCCGAAGCGGCACAACTGGTCATCCAGGCAGGCGCGATGGCCAAAGGCGGCGAAGTGTTCCTGCTGGACATGGGCGAACCCGTCAAAATATACGAACTGGCCAAACGCATGGTCAAACTGTCCGGCTTGCAGGTACAGGATGAACAACATCCTCAAGGGGATATCAGCATCGACTTCACAGGGCTGCGTCCAGGCGAAAAGTTGTATGAAGAATTGCTGATAGACAGTGGCGCAGANAAAACCGCCCACCCCAGAATTTTCAAAGCCAGTGAAAACTGCCTGCCATGGGGAAAACTGGAAAGCGTGCTGGAAGAACTTCGACAGGCGTGCAGACAGCGTAATATGGCCGTCATTTATCGTATTCTGAGCGAAAATGTTCAGGGGTACGCCAATCCGGCTCTGTCCCGCCTGCCAGATTCAGCCGTCGTGGTTCCACTGCCAGTAAAAAGGTTGGAACCTAGAAAAACTCAGCCAGAAATCCAAAGTGTGACCGCTCACACACCACACCCTTAAAAATTGGCTTATACTGTTAAAATGATAGATTTACATAGCCATATCTTGCCAGCACTCTGTGACGGTTCCCAAAACCTGGAAACCTCCATCGCCATGGCACGCCTTGCCGTCACGGACGGAACCACCCATTTGGCATGCACGCCGCACATATACCCCGGCGTCTACCCGAATACAGCAGCAACCATCACCCCGGCATTGGTTGCACTGCAAGCTGAATTGGACGCCCTGGAAATTCCGCTGACATTGGTGATGGGTGCCGATGTGCATATGGTTCCCGAAGTCATGGAAGGATTGAAAACCGGCAGGATTCCAACCCTGCATGGATCACGTTATTTCTTGCTGGAACCTTCCCATCATGTGCCAGTCCCGCACTTCCTAAACCAGATCGAAAATTTCCTGAATGCGGGCTACGTCCCCGTGATTACCCATCCTGAACGTCTGCGCTGGCTGGATGAACACTATCACGAGTTCGTCTCCGCCGCCCGCATGGGCGCATGGTTGCAGATCACAGCGGGTGCAATTGCAGGAAAATTCGGGAACAATGCNAANAAACTTTCTGAACGCCTGCTATTGGATCGGGTCGTACACATCATCGCTTCGGATGCGCATAGCATTGAGCACCGTCCGCCAATACTGTCTGAAGGTGTGGAAGCAGCTATTCGCATTATTGGTGATGAAGCAGAAATCCGCCAAATGGTGGAAGGACGACCCCAGTTGATTTTAAACAACGCCGAACCTGATCACTTGCCATTACCCGCTGGCCTCTTGCAACAGGAATCCTTCCCACAAAAAAGCAGGGGAAGAAAGAACTGGTTTCAACAGTTGTTTTTATGAATAATCGGAACCCAGCCATTTTGGCTTGAATGAAACTAAATCTTTACGTGGTTTTCAACAAAAATATGCACAAACAAACAAAAAATTCAGTATTTTTCCCTGCAATCGTGACCTGCTTATGTGCCGCCATTTTCACTGGGTGCAGTAATAATGCAGCAGTCCCTGCGAGCAGTGGTGGNAGCCGATGGGCCACATCTACCGAGAATGTATTTTCCAACCTGAATGAGCTGGACTACACCGCCCCCACTGAACAAGCCACCATTACAGCAGGCGATATGTTGGATATCAAGGTCTTCCAGGCTGACGAACTATCCGGCAAAGTCCGGGTTGAATCCAATGGCCAAATTTCACTGCCCTTGATTGGAGCCATTTCGGTCGCCGGATTAACCCCTATCGAAGTGGAAAACAAACTCAAGGCGCAGCTTGGGCACAAATACCTGCAAAACCCTCAGGTGACCGTTTTTATGGAGACCTTCACCAATCAACGGGTGACGTTGGAAGGGGAAGTCAACAAACCAGGAATTTATCCGGTCTCAGGTTCCGTTACCCTGTTGCAGGCCATTGCCATGGGTGANGGCCTATCCAGTTTGGCTGACCCATCCAAAGTTGTGCTGTTTCACCGTGTCGGCAATCAAACCAAAGCTTATAACCTGAATGTTGACGCTATCCGCAGCGGTAAAATGCGTGACCCTTACATACGGGGCGATGACCGCATCATTATCCACCGTTCCGACAGCCGCTACTGGGTAAAGGAAGTGACCAATACCATTCGTGGTTTCGTCAGCCCGTTCAATTGATAGAGCAATAAAGCAGTAACACTGGGGAGTTATCCGAACCATGACACACAGGAACATCAACCGGGAGCTGGACGAGCTTGAACCAGGGCATAACCTTGTCCCGGTGCAACAGCAGCGNGCCATGGTTGCCACCGGCTACGATATGTCNAGGCCTCCCGATGACAACGGTGATGATGAAATCGACTTACGCGAATTATGGACTGTCATCAAGCGCCGCAAGGGGACTATTGCCCTAATATTTTTACTGGTTTCAGTGTTAGCATTATTGTTCACCTTGATGCAAACCCCTCTCTACCGAGCCAGTGTAACATTGGAAATCAATACGGATGACAAACGGGTATTGGATTACGATGTTGAAGCTAATGGCGCGCAACGTCCATCTGATAGCAAGGATTTTTATCAAACCCAATATGAACTATTGCAGAGCCGTAATCTCGCAGATCGGGTCATCAGCAAACTGAAACTGGAGCCAAGACTTAAAGGGGAAGAGTTGGTCAAACCCTTCTATGCAGATTCGCTCAGTGAAATTAAAAGCTGGCTCAGCCAACTAATCCCATCCAATACTAGCGCAAAAACTGCAACTGATATTGGAGAACGCCCTGTATCTGATTTGCTTTTGGAAAACGTTACGGTTTCCCCAATCAAAAACTCCCGAATTGTCACTGTTCATTACGACGACGCTGATCCTGCGATGGCCGCCACTATCGCCAACTCACTGGCGGACAACTATATCAATATGAACCTCGAACGGCGCGCCGACTCCACGACTTACGCCCGCAAATTTTTGGAAGAACAGCTAGTCCAAACCAAAAGCAAACTGGAGGAGTCTGAAAACAAGCTGGTGCAATATGCCAAGGACAAATCCATTTACAATACCGACGACAAGCAAAATCTGGTAGGACAAAAACTGCAAGAATTAAGCGCCGCTTTAACAGAAGCCGANAAAGACCGGATTGCAGCGGAAAGCCAGTACAAGCAATCCATGGGCAGCAAAAGTCAGGATCGGGTTCAAAGCAGCATGGTCATTCAGCAGTTGAAAGCATCAAAAGCCAAACTTCAAACCGATTACCGGGACAAACTAAAAATCTACAAGCCCGATTATCCCTTGATGCAACAGTTGCAAAGCCAGATCAATGAACTGGATTCCCAAATTAACAGCGAATCCTCACTGGAAAGGTCTACCGCCCAAACAACGCTCAAGTCTGATTATATGGCTGCCAAACAAAAAGAAGACCAGTTGAAAGCGGAAGTTGACAAATACAAAGCGGAACTCCTCACCACCCAAGACAAAAGCATTGGCTATAACACTCTTCAACGTGAAGTGGAAACCAACCGGCAGTTGTATGAAGGGCTGTTGCAGCGTGTCAAGGAAGTCAGCGTCGCTGGCTTGGCCAATACCAATAATGTGTCCATTGTTGACCCCGCCATCGTGCCATTTGCAGTGTTCAAACCCAATTTGAGGCTAAACCTTGCGTTAGGGGCTGTGTTGGGTTTGTTTTTGGGGACTGTAGCTGCATTCCTGCTTGAGTTNTTGGATGACCGCATCAAATCGACAGACGATTTGGAAAGGGTGTTGCCTGTCCCCATTCTTGGGATCGCACCCAGCATGGGCAAAGGTTCCAGACAGAAACAGCAGAATTATGCCCTGCTGACGGTGGAAAAGCCAACTTCGGCAGTGGCAGAGGCATTTCGCTCCTTGCGTACTAACCTGATGTTTGCAACCCGGGCAGGCGCTCCCCGCGTACTGAACATAACCAGCACTGACGCCAGCGAAGGCAAAAGCAGCACCTCCATCAATCTGGCCACTGCTTTCGCCCAAGCTGGCAAAAGCGTCCTGCTGATTGACGCCGACCTGCGCAAACCAAGCCTGCACAAGCATTTCAAATTGGATAACTCCAAGGGGCTGACCCACTACCGNGTAGGGCAAGAAACGCTGAAAGGCATTACCCAGACATCCTTTATCCCAGAAGTCTATGTCATAACCTCCACCCTCTCACCCAATCCAGTAGAATTACTTTCCAGCGAGCGCTTGGTTGAATTGGTCACCTTTGCAGACAGCCCACAATGTGAGTTTGATATTATCATCCTCGATTCCCCGCCGATTCTCGGATTGGCGGATGCGTTGGTAATCGGCAACCGCACCCACGCCACTCTGCTGGTTGCCGCCTGGAATGAATCGCGCAAACGGACGTTGCAAGCTGCATTCAACCGCCTGCGGCAGGCACGGACGAATATCATCGGGGTTGTCATGACCAAGGCCAAAGGCAGCGCTGGCGGTGATTCCTACTATAACTACGACTATTATTACAGCTACGGCGAAAGGAAATCCCTCAAGAACGCGGCATAAAAACTATGGCTGTATTGAACAAGCTGAGGCACGTCCTGCTAATTGTTTTTGCGGTGTCGGCCATTGCGCTAACCATCAGTTATCGCAGTGGCCATGTTGTGCCGGATGATTTTTTNGACGCCAGACGGGCAACTGCCGACATTAACCCGCATGGATGNGAAAAACTGGATACCGATGATTGGCTGCAACTGGCCAATCAGGCGCGCCAGGAAAATCAACTAGACCAGGCACAAACCTTTACACAACAGGCGCTTGCAAGCAATTTGAGCAGTGGTGAGGCCATGGTGCAGTTGGCTTTGCTACTGCTACACCAAGGCAAACAGGAACAGGCAATACAACTGGCGGAATTGGCGGACAAACTTGCAACTGCACAAAACAGCACCCATACCTACCTATCCGCATTCTGGAGCCGCTCCAAGCAACTGGATAAATTGCTGGATGAATGGAATATCCTGTTGACACGCGACACAAGCATAAGCCAATCGCTCTATCCACAATTACAGCAACTGACCGTAGCAACATCTGAAAACACGCCTTTACTTGATAAATTTGCCAAAAATCCGCCGACATGGTGGGGCAGTTTTTTCAATTTTCTGGTACGGGATGAGAAAACACCATCCACTTTACTGGCGCATTTATACGAATTGCAATTGCATTCATCACGACCCATCGACAGCAAGGAAATGACACCGTATGTCAGCCGTCTGATTAAGGAGCAGCATTGGACGGAAGCCCATACAGTCTGGCTGGCTGGCCTTCCTCCAGAAGATGAGGCATTCAAAGGCTTGGTTTATGACGGGGGCTTTGAAGGGGATATGCACAATACCGGCTTTGACTGGTTTTTCGGTTCACACCCACAAGTCGACATTCAGCAAGAGCTTACTTTCGGCATGGAAGGGCATCGCGCCCTCAACGTCAAATTAAGTNNGGCGCAGCATGTCAATTTTCAGCATTTATGGCAAAGGTTACTGTTGAAACCCGGACATTTTGAACTCACTATGCGTTTTCGTGCAGACAGTTTCCATACCAACAAAGGGCTACAATGGCGGATTCGCTGTACAGAAGACAATCGTATTTTAGCCGAATCCCCTCCCCTGCATGAAAGCACCCCATGGAGCGACCTGAAAATGGAATTTGATGTGCCGCCAGAAAATTGTGCAGTGCAATTATTGCGCCTGGAGGCAGCCAGCTCTTATGCGCATGAGCAGGTTTTTACGGGTAGCCTCTGGTTTGATACCGTCCAAATCCATTGACAAAAATACCCAGATATCATGCACCATTATTCCAGACAAGACTCCAGCGACCTGCTTACTCGTTTACTGTTTACCGCCAGCATTGCCATGCTATGTTTCGCGCCACTAATACGGGGCGGAAAAATATCATTTGCTCTGCTGACCCTGGAAATATTGGGCGTCTTGTTGCTGGTGCTGGCTTTGTGGCGACCCGATAGCAANAAGCGTATTCCACGGATGGCTAGGCTGATAGTCTTGCTCAGTTGCGCTATCCCACTGTTCTATCTAATACCGTTACCTATAGAATTATGGAGGAACCTACCGGGGCGTGAACTTTATGCAGAAAGCTTGAACGCATTGAACAGCATAGGTGAAACCAGCTACTTGGCTTTTTCATTGGTTCCATATCGCACAGTTTCATCTTTACTGGCAATACTTNNCCCCATTAGCATATTTCTAGCTACGTTATTATTGCCTAGGCATTATGCTGTAAAACTCATTTATATTTTTCTGGGAATAGCTGCTTGTGAAGCTTTTTTAGGTCTTATTCAATATGGCAGCGGGGCAGATTGGGTCTTTTGGTTTGGTATTGGTCATGATAACAATTCAAGTGCTTTAGGCACTTATCCTAATTATGATCATTTTGCCGGGTTGATGGAGTTATCCATTCCAGTCGCATTAGCTTTAACAGCCTATAACTTCCGCAATCAAGACCATGATGCAGAAACAGAAAAAAGATATNNTTTCAATCAAACACTGATATTTTTTACCCTGAGCGTATTGTTGATACTGGCCGCCATATTTTCCCGCTCACGCACAGGGATAGCCATACTCTTACTGGCGTTGCCATTGTCATCAATAGTATTCGCCAGACATGTTGGAGGGCAACAAGCTACTGGATTCGGCCTAACCATCGGGATTATTGCTTTTGGCATTGCCACCTCTATTGGCCTTATTCCTGTGCTTAACCGTTTTGGTACAGATCCTGCTGAAGACTTAAGATGGGAAATATTTACCCACACATGGACAGCAATCAAACAATTTTTTCCGCTTGGCTCTGGNCCNGGAACATTCCAACCCATATTCATGGCATTCCAACCNCCTGAATTACCTAAATTTGTCAATCACGCGCACAATGATTATCTGGAATTACTATTGGAAACAGGTTTGTGGGGCATTATTCTTATCGGCTTGTTTTTTCTTGCCTACATTACAGGTTGGTTAGCGTTACGCCATCATCATTCCTGGGGACGTTTCCACTTTATCCAGATCGCAGCAGGCATCAGCCTTTTCTTGATGGGCTTACATAGCTTCGTTGACTTTAATTTGCATCTGCCTGCCAACAGCATNTTNTTTGCCTTTCTTTCCGGAATATTTTTGCATCAACGTAGTCAAAACAAAAGGGCTTGGTCTAAAACCAAGCCCTTTATTCCTCAGAAGATACGGAAATGAATGGTTCAATCGCTTAACGAACCTTCTTCTCCCGTAATCAAATCATCTCCTACCGCATATTTGATTATCTTGCCATTCTTACCGATGATGTTAATGTCGCCGGTATAGAGGCCGTCAAACGAATTTAGCGTCATCTCCACAGCCAGCCTTGGTGTAACCCCAACACTGTCTCCTTCATCATAAACAACCGGGCTACATCTTCCGGCAATATCGTTATTCCACGCGCTTTCAGCTGATTGACAATCCCCTCCGCAAATAAACGTGCCCGTTCACGCGGATTAAGTCCACCAAGACCCCCGCTTTCAAACCCGTCAAAACAAACTGTGCAATCTTGCGGGCATCGTCTATCGGAGCCGCAAATGTTGGGGTAGCTATTCCCCCTGCCAGCATGGCAGCCACTAAAACTACTGTCGGAACTTTCTTTATTAGCTCCATCGCTGATTCTCCTTTCACATCAATAGATAAACAAACCCATGCAAACTTCAGTTCACGCTGCTTATCAAATATACCTGAATAAAAATATAGATCAATAATTAATCAGAACCAAAAATACGAACATTGACCATTTAATGATCACTTTTGCGTGTTTGCTATTATGTGGAAGGTTTATTGGGATAGACTGTAAAAAAACGCCTTAAAGCAGAACACTTTAAACCAATATGAATGAGAATCTTGTTGCCGTGATATCAGCGTGGCAATAAAAAGGCTCTTGTTCAAGAGCCTTTTTATTGATTTCATTAGGTAAAACTTATAGCATCACTGGCTTACTGACGACCCACTTCCACTGTCAGAAGACTGGGAAATGCCATCCACCCGCTGCAGCCAATCCAAGAATTAACAATCCTCTCTGAGCGCTTGTAGCGCCAGCAGCGCTGCTTGGCAAAAAGCCAGAAATTCCACAGTCACCCAAAGAAAAATTCAAATCAGCCGTATTGGGCGGAATCAAACCGGTGACTGAATTTACTGCCTTTTGAACAGACAGCCTTATCGCTTCCGCATAGCCTGGATCTTTGGAATCCAATTGAACTGCTGCTGCAGAGGCAACCTGACAAAGCCGTTGGTTAACAGCCAGATTTGTACTATTTGCAACAATACTCTGACCTTTAGTTACTGCTGCGGTATCAGCCGCATTCTGCGCATTCTGGTCAATGGCCATCGCGAACGGACCCGCCAGCATGATGGCAATAGCGCTGGCAAGTGAAAGTTTTTCATGAATTTCATTGGAAAATCTCCTTTCCTAATCTTTAAATAATTTAAACTTGGTTTGCACAGCATTTTTACCCCCATACAAACCCACATACTAACTATATCGTGTCCCAGGTAGCAATGAAAGTAAATTATGAGGTATAATTTATATCAACATCATATAAGAAGATCGGAGGGTAGTGTATTGTCACTTATTGCTGACCAATATGAAGTGCGCCAGTTGATCACAGAAACGAGTCTNGGCGTCTTTTATTATGCCTATGACCTAATGGATTTTGAAATAGATAATGANAAAAGACAAGTAATTCTTGCTGCGGTGGCTCCATGGCTGACAAACCATCCAGACTTTATATCTATGTTTCCACAGGTATTGGGTAGATTTTCGCTAGCTGATTCCCCGCTAAAGGTTATCGATGCATGTCAATCTGGTGGGGTTTATTGGATAGTATTTCCTATGGCCAAGGGGGAGGAAACACTTGTCGACACTATCACCCATACATCTGCGTCCTCCTTATCCCCCTCAGAAACACAACATATCCTGCATCACATATTACGTGCGGCTAAACAGATTGCCCCTAAAGGCGGGTTCGGATTCTTGGAGCCTGGGGCTATTTTCCACCGAGATGACAGCTACCGGCTTTTGAATGCGCCATTGGCTATTATTTTACGAATATTACTCAGTTCNAACAGGCGAGGGGAAAAGCAACTAGCCTTGCAATCCGCCTATATTAGCCCCCAAGTGGCCAGCGGTATTCCACCGACTCCGCAAGACGATGCCTTTTCGATAGCTTGTATTGCCTGTCACCTGTTGCGCGGAAGCCATCCATTTGCAAACGCCAGCAGTTTGGAAGCGCTTGCTAATCGCATGAAACCAACGTTGCTCACGCGTCTAAAGCCAGAACTACAAGAAAGCTTACAACGCGGCCTGTCCCTGGAACGTCACTTACGCCAATCATCCCCATATGAACTATTACACGCTTTCACAGAAGTGCCTGCAGCACCAGAGCCTTCGAAACCCCATTATTCCTGGCTCCCCAAGGCTGCCCTCGCCGCTGGGATAGCTTTTACTGCCATGGCAGGTTACCACCTGCACACACAGCAAATGCCGCAGGCAGTTGCCACACAGCTCGCGCCTGAATCGGTCATGGCACCAATAGCAGAAAGTGGGGTTTCGCCAGAAGACTATTCAACAGTTATAGCTGAATCACCCGCCACTGCATCACCTGAGGAGGCTCTCCCTCAAAAATTGGAAGGCTTAACCCAATTTGCCGAAATACCGTCCGTATCCCAAAAGCAAGCGTTATCTGAAAGACCTTCAGAAATCCCACCTAGCAATAAGGAAACAAGCAAGCCTGTCACATCCACATTAACACCTGCAGAAAGTGTTGTAACGGCATCAGCATTGGCGAATAAAAACTTTCCATTACATCGGCCACATTAGCAAACGGTGACATGCCGAATAACAACCAGCCGAAAAACAAATGGCCAATCAAGCAATTAAAAACACAGCCCCAAACCAAAGCGTTGCTCGCCAACTTGAAATACCTCACACCCCAATCCCAAGCGGGCAAGAAAAGGTGGCCACAACACTATCGGATCAGCCTGCTGCTGAAGACCGCCAATACTCTTTTGAGCCTCACATAGAACAATCCGCGACCCGCGTCACACATTCCCCCTACATCTCCGTTAAAAGTCATACAGGTAGGAAAAGATTCTTTTGTCATTAAAAGGGCTGGAAACTCAGCGCATCAAACCACAATGCCTTCCCCTCATACTCAGTAAAAATGTCATCTACAGACAAAAACACCCTTATCATTACCACTGAATAATTACCCGTCCAATGCTGGGCAATTTTACAATAAAATGCCCAGCTTCCTTGCCACATCATATGCAGGCCGCATGTCGATGGCAGCGAACATATCCATTCCGCCAATTAGGTGGCTTCGCGAAACAGCGTACGTTCAATCCGTTGGTCTGGGACAACCCATATCAACGCCACCAGGACATAAATAAGCATCGACAACCAGTTTGCCCACGGCGCGACCAGCACAGCCGCAGCATAAGCCACTGGCGACAGCCTGCCCTTCCAGTCCTTATCGACAGCTTNTTTCAGCACGGAATCAGAGCCTTGTGAAGCGATAATCAGGCTCTGCAACAGCCAGTAAGCCAACGACGCCATAAACAGCACCACACCATAAACCATGGCTGGCAGTGCGCCGAAATGGTTTTCCCNCATCCAACCAGTCGCAAACGGAACCAGCGACAACCAGAACAGCAAGTGCAGGTTAGCCCACAGGATCCGCCCAGTGACGCGCCGCACCGTATGCAACATATGGTGATGGTTGTTCCAGTAAATGGCGATGTACAAAAAGCTCAACACATAGCTGAAAAACACCGGCCATAACGGCAACAAGGCAGCTAACCCCTCACCATGCGGAACCTTGATTTCCAGCACCATGATGGTGATGATGATGGCGATGACCCCATCGCTAAACGCTTCCAGACGATTCTTTTCCATATCTATTCCGTTTCATAAGCAGTTTCATGGTATTTACCTGCCTTTACACCACAGGTCAACATGACATGAGCCGATTTTCCCAGCAGCGGAGAGCGCGGCATTACAAATCCGTAATATGGCAGAGGCAAGCTATGCGCAAATCCTGAAAAACCGCTACCATAAGCCGTTTTTCCGTTTCACCGAGTTTTGCACCGAATGAATAGTCTGGAATGGCGTGTCACCGCTTCGCTGGCCGCAATTTACGCCGTGCGGATGCTGGGGTTGTTCATGATCCTGCCCGTGTTTGCGTTGTACGCACAAACCCTGCCCGACTCCACACCAGCCTTGGTCGGCTTGGCGATTGGCATCTACGGTCTCAGCCAAGCCATTTTCCAGATTCCTTTAGGGCTGTTGTCCGACAAGGCGGGGCGCAAGCCTGTCATCGTCGGTGGCCTACTGGTGTTTGCCTGCGGCAGCGCCATTGCCGCAATGGCACATTCCGTCTGGCTGATAGTAGTCGGACGCGCCATCCAAGGCATGGGCGCAGTGGCCGGNCCGACCATGGCGCTCGCCGCCGACCTGACCCGNGAGGAAAACCGCACCCGCATCATGGCGGTCATCGGCATGGTCATCGGCATGTCCTTCATGGGCGGGATGATCCTNGGGCCAATCATCAGCCAGTTTGCTGGTGTGCCTGGCATTTTCTGGTTGACCATGCTGCTGGCGCTATCCGGCATTGCGTTGGTGGTGCTGGCCGTCCCCACCCCCGTCCACAGCACCCAACACCGCGACACCGGCATTATCAAGGGCTACCTGAGCAAAGCGCTCAACAACCCATCCCTGCTGCGGATGAACATCGGGGTATTCATTATCCACTTGGTGATGACGTCCAATTTCCTGGTGCTGCCCGGCATTTTTGTCAACGATCTGGGGCTGGCACGCCCTGAACACTGGAAAGTGTACCTGCCGGTATTCGCTGGCTCTTTCCTGCTGGCCATCCCGCTGATCATCATTGCCGAGAAAAAGCACAAAATCCGCACCCTGCTGCTGGGGAGCACCGCTGCTTTGCTGCTGGCGGAAGTCGGCATGGCGCTGGGGCATACCCACATCGGCTGGCTGCTGGCGGCATTTTTCCTGTTCTTCGTCGGCTTTAACTTTCTCGAAGCGGTGCAGCCGTCCCTGGTGGCGAAATATTCCGACGTCAATACCAAGGGCACCGCAATGGGCATCTTCAGCAGTGCGCAGTTCCTCGGCATTTTTGCCGGTGGATCGCTGGGCGGCATAGTCCATCATGCTTGGGGTGAAACTGGCGTCTTCGCTTTTGCNGCCATTGTGGTCGGCGTCTGGTGGCTGTTGGCGTTGCAACTGCCCCAGCCCAAATTCTACGCCAGCCAAGTGCTGAAACTAGACCCGCTACTATTCTCCGACAAAGCACGCTTGCATGAAAATTTGCTGGCCGTGCCAGGCGTCAAGGAAGTCGCCGTGGTCGCCGAGGAAGGCGTCGCTTACCTGAAGGTCGACAAGGAACAGTTGGATCAAAACGCGCTCCGCGCATTTTCGGCAGCGCCCGCATAGCCGTATTTCAGCCAAGATGTTGGCATGTCAGATAATGGAATCAGTCATAGCCCAGCACCACAACCTGATCCACATCCGTTTCATGTAACCGAATAGGAGAATCAGGATGCACCGGCCGCTCTATACCCTGAGTTTGAGGAGGAACGTGTTCCTGAGGGTTTTCTTGCAACGGTTGCTTGTCTTTTCGTTGTGATTGCTTGAACTCATTGTAGTGCCTGCCTTACTGTTGTTGGATTTAATCTTAAGTAAATAAAAATAACATAACTTGGCTGAAAGCCAGCTTGCTGTAAAGCTCATATTGCTGAAAGGAGCATAAACAAGCGGCCGCCAACAGAAAAAAGCGCCTTGTTTGCTTACGGCAGATCCGCCGCGCCGAATTTCACCCTCACCCGCAACTGTCGCAATAGATCCTGTGGCAAACTGTCCGGTAACAGAACCAGGCTATACAACCTTCCCGCTTGGGAACGCAGGTTCAGCACACAGAACCACGGATGCAAGAAACTGTTGCCCTCCAGCCGGACAAAACGGCTGCCATCAACTGTGCGCAGCAGGCAATTATCCACTTGATAAAATGTCATCTCCCGCACCGCATACGGAAACGAACGCGTAATATGCAAACGCCAGTAATACCAGCCGGAAAAGACTATCGCCAACGCCAACATCAACTTTCCCCATAGCGCCANAGCCGGCAGCAGCGCCACGACAAGCATTGTCATGGCATGGCTTCCCAGAATGAACGCGGCCAACCAGTGGGAAACCACAGGTTGCAAATAAAGCGGCGGCTGGTCATTCACTGGCTGTCAGCAAATCAGGGCGCGCAGCAACGCCCGGGCGTTCGCCATTCCCGTCACCAGATTCTGACGGATTTCGTCCATGCTGATTTCCTTGCTGTCCTTGCCTGCCGCCCAGTTAGCCACGACAGCACAACTGGCGTAACACAAACCTAGCTCACGGGCGAGGGAGGCTTCCGGCATCGCCGTCATGCCGACGACATCACAGCCGTCACGCTNCCGGCGGGCAATTTCTGCCGCCGATTCTAGACGCGCNNTTTGAGTGGCGGCATATGTGCCACGCGGAACCACATCCAGATTGGCGCATTCCGCTGCCGCCAGCAATGCGATGCGCATGTCCTGACAATACGGCCAGGAAAAATCAACATGAGTGACGTGGGTCAACCCATCTTCAANAAACGTGTGCGCCCGGCCATAGGTGTAGTCGATGATTTGGTCGGGAATCGCCAGCCGTGTAGGTGCCATTTCCGGCGCAATCCNCCCTACCGCCGCAATTGCCACGATTTTTTCCACACCCAGGCTTTTCAGTGCCCATAGGTTGGCACGGTAATTGATCCTGTGCGGCGGAATGGTATGGGTATAACCGTNGCCAGCCAGAAAGACTATCCGTTTGCCTTCAATCATGCCGTGCGTCACCGNGCCAGATGGCTCCCCATAAGGCGTGTGCACCACTTCGCGGTGGATCACTTCCAGCCCTTCAATCTCCGTCATGCCGGTACCGCCGATAACGGCAAATTCAATGCTCATATTTATAATCCCTTGACTGCGTAAATGCCGTTGGCGTTGCGCCAGTATTCCTTATAATCCATTCCAAATCCGAACACATAGCGGTCGACCAGTTCAAGAGCGGAAAAATCTCGCTCAATCCCATCCACCCGGCGGTCATGCTGCTTGTCGGCCAACACCGCCACCTTGACGGACGCCGCGCCCTGTTCCCGGCACCAGCTGGCGATTTCACGCAAGGTGTAGCCTTCGTCGAGAATGTCATCCACCAGCAGCACATGGCGACCTTTCAGCGGAATATCCGGCTTATGCAACCAAGTAATGTTCTTGCTGCCGCTGGTCTTGCCCCGATAACGGGTGGCATGCAGGTAATCCTGCTCCAGCGGAAAATCCAGGCGGGTCAACAGATGACCGGTAACGATCACCCCTCCGGTCATGACGCATAAAACCAACGGATTCTTTCCACCAAGTTCTGCCGTAATTTCCGCCGCGATGCAATCCAAGATAGCCGCTATTTCTGCGGCGGAATGCAGCAGGTCAGCTTCTTCCCGCGCCAAGGCAGCCTGTTCTGGTGTAATGTCCATAAACTTGTCTGCTCCTCCAAAGTAACTGGCGCCATTCTAAACTTAAATCCATCCGGCTTCATGAAAAAACTGTAAATCTTGGAGGGTGGCTATTGCAATAAATCAATCAGAATATTATGATTTGCTTATATTAAATCCCATCTCCTTAACACGCCAATGGGCGTTTGATCCGCTAGAGGTATATTGCATGAAACAGACCAAAATTGTACTAGTCGCTGCGCTCCTGGCCGTATCTGGCGTTGCTTCTGCTGACTTTTTGACGGCTTTGACAACGGCAACGGCGTTGGCCAAGGCACTGGCTCCGGCCGGCCAACACCAGTGGCTATGGTCAGGGCTATGGCAATGGCGCAGGCGATGTCAATGGCTGGGGTCGTGGCCGAGGCAACGCCGATGGTGATGTTGACTTCAGCATCACCTTTAAAGGCAAAGGCAAAACTGACATGAACTCTGATGTTTATGGCAGTGGCCGGGCGATACCGCCGCCAACCTATATGGCAACGGCTACGGTTATGGCAACGGTTATAACAATCTGTATGGCTACACCAACTCTTACACCAACAGTAACCCATGGGGCGGTTACCCATCATGGGGCGGCTATGGCATGCCCAACATGATGCAGCAAGCCCCTGCGGTTCAGGGACAGGCTCCTGCTATGCCAATGCAGCAAATGCCTGGTTATGGTTATAGCCCAATGATGATGCCTGGCTATGGTTACACCATGCCGCAGACGCCAAGCTTCGAACAGCTCCAGAAACAGATGGAAGAGCAGCGCACCCAAGCTGAAGCTTTCTTCAAGAAGATGGAAGAACAGCGCAAGGCCATGGCCGCACAGCAGCAGCCTGCTGCGCCTGCTGCCGCCGCACCTGCTGCTGAAGCCAAAACTGAAGCTGCTCCAGCCGCCCCTGCTGCAGAACAGAAGTAATCTGGAATGACGCCAGTCCCACCCAACGGTGTCGCTGCGTAATGACAAAAGGGCGTGATTAATTCACGCCCTTTTTCATTCACCGCGTGGATTCCACACATTCGCGGATCAGTTCCGNGCTACGGTAAATAAATCCACTGTACACCTGCACCAAGGAAGCCCCTGCTGCCATCTTGGCTTGCGCATCCGCCCCGGCGAGAATTCCTCCCACCCCGATAATGGGAATGCGGCTATCCATATCCGCACGGAACTGGCGGATCACTTCCGTCGAATGCTGCGTCAACGGCCNTCCGCTCAAGCCGCCCTGCTCTTCCCCATGCGGCAAACCCTTTACAGCCGATTTATCCAGTGTGGTGTTGGCCGCAATCAACGCGTCAATCGCCAC
Source organism: Candidatus Thiothrix singaporensis (assembly GCA_013693955.1). Lineage (GTDB taxonomy): Bacteria > Pseudomonadota > Gammaproteobacteria > Thiotrichales > Thiotrichaceae > Thiothrix > Thiothrix singaporensis. Next base: position 1,904,114 of record CP059265.1, read on the forward strand.
GGATGAAAATACCGCCGCCATTTCACGGATTTCTGTTTCAGTCAGGTCAGGCGCAACCTTGATCGCCACCGGCACATAACGTCCATGCTGTTGCGCCAGTTGCGCCTGCTCCTCACGCAAGGTATGCAGCAGCCGTTTCAGCTCATCGCCATATTGCAGCTTGCGCAAACCCGGCGTATTCGGCGATGAAATATTCACGGTAATGTAATGTGCATGTGGGTACGCCTTGCGCAGGCCAATCAGATAATCATCCACCGCCTGCTCCACCGGCGTATCGAAATTTTTACCAATATTGATGCCAAGAATCCCCTGGTAACGGGCTTGGCGAACATTGTCCAGCAAGTGATCAACGCCATGGTTGTTGAACCCCATCCGGTTGATGACACCCCGCACTTCCGGCAAGCGGAACAGGCGCGGCTTGGGATTGCCCGGCTGTGGGCGCGGCGTGACCGTGCCGATTTCGATGAAGCCGAAACCGAGCGCCGCCAACGCATCGATGTATTCACCGTTTTTGTCCAACCCGGCAGCCAATCCGACCCGGTTCGGAAAATCCAACCCCATTACCCGCACCGGAGTGGAAGCAGTGTCTGGCAACCCTCCCTTACCAACGACAAGCCCCATCAGGCTCTTNNTATTGGTCAGCTTAAGGGCGTTAAGCGTCAGATGGTGGGAGGTTTCGGCAGGAAGCAGGAACAGGAGGTTGCGCAGGAGTGTATACACAGGAAAATCCCCGGTTTTGAGTGGAACCGGGGATTATCGGGGAATCAGGCGGCGTTTTCCAGCGCAGCAATGCGTTCTTCAAGTGGTGGGTGGGTCATGAAAATTTTGCGCAGACCAGTACCCAAGCCACCGGCAATCCCGAACGCCGCCATTTCACNCGGCAGGTCATTGACTGCATGGGCTTGCTGCAGGCGCTTCAACGCGCTGATCATTTTGTAACGGCCAGCCAAATTGGCACCTGCCGCATCTGCCCGGAATTCACGCCAGCNGGAGAACCACATGACAATCGCGGTCGCCAGAAAGCTCAGGAAAATTTCCGCCACCATGGAGCCAATCCAATACCCGATGCCGACACCGTTATCGTCGTCGTCACGGCGCAGGAAGTTGTCAATTGCCAAGCCAATCACCCGGGCGAAAATGATCACGAATGTGTTCAGCACGCCTTGCAACAACGTTTGCGTCACCATATCGCCATTGGCGACGTGGCCGATTTCATGCCCTAACACGGCCTCCACTTCGTCCGCACTCATATGCTCAAGCAAGCCCTGGCTAACGGCCACCAACGCATTGTTGCGGTTGGCTCCGGTAGCAAACGCATTGGGTTCCGGCGAATAGAAAATCCCGACTTCGGGCATGCCGATGCCGGACTTTTCAGCCTGACGGCGCACGGTTTCCACCAACCAACGCTCCTGGGCGGTGCGCGGCGTTTCAATGATTTCCACGCCCATACTGCGCTTCGCCATCCACTTGGACATCATCAAGCTGATGAAGGAACCACCAAAACCGAACACGACCGCCATCACCAAGATGCCGCCCATCGTGCCACCATGCAGATTAATGCCGAACACTGCACTGATGATATTCAGTGTAATGAACAGCACTGCCATGACGGCCAAGTTGGTCAGCGCGAACATGATTACCCGCATCATTTTTTAACCTCTATATTGGAATGTCATGCCATGAATATTAGGTGATGCCGACCGCGATTCAAGTTTTCCCTACTGATTACCGCCAATCTCCAGACCGGTAACATGCTGGAAACCTTTCGGCAGCAATTTGCCGCGCTTGCCACGCTCACCACGGTACTCCTCCAGTTCAGCGCCCTTGATGGCCTTGAACTNTTTGCCCGCTTGCACCAGCAAGGCTTCATCCTGCGAGATGATAGCGGCGAACAGCAGGGTTTCATCAGCGATCCCCAGCCCGCCCTTTTTCAAAGAAATCAGCTTGTTGCCCTTGCCTTTTGACAGTAAAGGCAAGTCCCGCAAACTGATCACCAACAGATAGCCGGAGGATGACGCCAATGCCAGCACGTCGGTTTCCCTATTCCTGACCAGCAAGGGCGGCAAGATCATGACGTTGTCGCCCACCGTCAGCGTCACCTTGCCCGCTTTGACCCGGCTTTGCATGTCGCCTAACGAACACAGGAAACCATAACCTTCGGCGGAAGACAGCAGATACTGGTCGCTGTCCCGCCCCATCAGCGCATACTGGAAAACCGCACCGGCGGGCGGCACCAGTTTTCCGGTAAGCGGCTCCCNCTGCCCACGCGCCGACGGCAATGCATTGGCGGGCAGCGAGTAAGTGCGCCCGGAGCTGTCCAGCAGCATCACCGCTTGGCTGGAGCGCCCGCGCGCTGCGCACAGGAAGCTGTCACCCTGCTTGTAGCTAAGGCTGGTCGGATCAATGTCGTGGCCTTTCGCAGCACGTATCCAACCCATTTTCGACACCACCACCGTCACCGGCTCGGCGGGCGTCAGCACGGTTTCATCCAACGCCTGCGCGGCGGCGCGCTCCTTCAACGGCGAACGGCGCGCGTCACCATACAGCTTGGCGTCCTCCTTCAGCTCCTTGCGGATCAGGTTGGTCAGCTTCTTGTCGGAGCCAAGCAGGGAAAGCAGCTCTTCCCGCTCTTTCTGCAACTCATCCTGCTCACCACGAATTTTCATCTCTTCCAGCCGCGCCAACTGGCGCAGTTTGGTGTCGAGGATGTAATCGGCCTGTATTTCAGTCAAATCGAAGCGTTTCATCAGCACCGCTTTTGGCTCGTCCTCAGTGCGGATGATATGGATCACTTCATCGAGGTTGAGGAAGGCAGTGAGCAAGCCTGCCAACAAGTGCAGACGTTTTTCCACCTTGTCCAGACGCCATTGCAGGCGGCGCGTGACAGTCTGGCGGCGGAACGCCAACCATTCGGCCAGAATCTGGCGCAAGCCCTTGACCTGGGGGCGTCCGTCCGTACCGATCATATTCATGTTGACGCGGTAACTGCGCTCCAGATCGGTGCTGGCGAACAGGTGCGACATGAGCATGTCCACATCCACGCGATTGGAGCGGGGAACAATCACCAGACGCACCGGCTGTTCGTGGTCGGACTCGTCGCGCAAATCCTCCACCAACGGCAATTTCTTCGCCTGCATCTGCCCGGCGATCTGTTCCAGCACCTTGCTGCCCGACACCTGATAGGGCAACGCAGTGATCACAATGTCGCCCTCGTCCATCTCATAACGGGCGCGCATCTTGAAAACGCCATTGCCCTTTTCGTAGAGGCTGACGAAATCCGCCACCGGGGTGATGATTTCCGCTTCGGTCGGAAAATCGGGCGCAGGCACAAACCGGCATAACTCCGGCAGCGTTGCGTTGGGATGATCCAGCAGATGAATGCAGGCGTCGACCACTTCGCGCAGGTTGTGCGGCGGAATGTCGGTCGCCATGCCGACCGCAATCCCGGTGGCACCATTCAGCAACACATTGGGCAGGCGCGCAGGCAGGATGGCCGGTTCTTCCAGCGTGCCGTCGAAGTTGTTCANGTCGACCGTACCCTGCCCCAGTTCCTGCAGCAGCACCCTGGCATAGGCGGTCAGGCGCGACTCGGTATAACGCATGGCGGCGAAAGATTTCGGGTCATCCTGCGAACCCCAGTTGCCCTGTCCGTCCACCAGCGGATAACGGTAGGAAAATGGCTGCGCCATCAACACCATCGCCTCGTAACAGGCCGAATCACCGTGCGGGTGAAACTTGCCCAGCACATCGCCAACCGTGCGCGCCGATTNTTTATGCTTGGATGCCGCGTTGAGGCCAAGTTCTGACATGGCGTAGACAATGCGCCGCTGCACCGGCTTGAGGCCATCGCCGAGGTGCGGCAAAGCGCGGTCAAGAATGACGTACATCGAATAATCGAGGTACGCCTTTTCGGTGTACTCCTGCAATGGAAGGGTTTCAATACCTTCGTAATTCATGCCAATCCTTGTTCTTTTGGGACAGTTGGGATGGGCGGTATTGTATACGGCCTGCGCCGGGAATGAACCCCTTCCTTTTTCCTGAAAAATTAATACCGCCCGTGATACTTGGTCACGTAGTTGGTCATTTCCACCAGTTGCAGGTTCATGCGCCGCAGGATGCCGTGCACAGTGCGCATAATGGCGCGCATGACCTGATAGACCAGATGCGGTCCTCATCAAGCAACTTTTCGAGTTCGGGACGGGTCAGGCTAAAGACTTCAACATTGTTCAGGGCGCGAATGGCGGCGCTGTGCTCAAGACCGTCAATAAAACCAAGTTCACCCGCCATCTCGCCGGGACGCAACACTTGCAGCACCACCCAATCACCACCCCCGTCAGTTTGACCACTTCCAGTTCACCGGAAGTAATGACATGGATGGAATCATCCTGTTGCCCTTCTTCAAGCAACATCATACCTTTTTCAAGGCCGCGAGCCGTCACAACACGGGCAAGTTTTTCGCATTGCTCCGGACTCAGTTCAAGGCCAGCGGCGATTGCTGGATGACGTTGGCGTTAATAATGAAATTTGGACTTTGGTTAGACATGATGCTCCTCCTCTGCTGTTGTGGTACTAGCAAAGTAATGCATCGGGCAGTCTTGCAGTTTGATAATTCTCAAACTTCTAACTTTTACGCCACATAAATACAATCCAGTAGAATGCCACCGCTATTATTGTAAAACTGATCAGACTGCTGATAGGGTCCAGCGTGCTGGCCATGAAAATGGACGGCGCGGGCAAAGCTGAATCCTCATAATCCATGATCAGCACGGCGAACAGGTTATTGGCGGCGTGGACACCGATCGCCAGTTCCAGAGAATTGCTTTTGACCGTAATAAATGCCAGAAACAAAGCCAGCAGGAAATACAGCAACGGCACCAGATAGGCGTCTTCGGCCATTTCCGGATTGGTCAGGTGAGCCGCCATGAACAGCAGCGAAGAGCCCACGATGGGAATCGCCTTGCTGCTGGTCAGCCTTCCCAATCCCTGCATGATGTAGCCGCGAAACAGCAACTCTTCCGCCGCTGCCTGCAACGGCGTCACCACCAGTGCCACCGGCAGGAACAACAGGAACTGCCGCGCATCAAATGTCACCTGATACTCCCCAGGCTTGAACAGAGCCTCAACCAACGTAGCCAGCGCAATCAGGGTAANAAACACCGCAAACCCTTGCAGGACACGTCGCCAGTCAATTTGTTCAAGCGGGGTCACGACTGTCCGCAGATAACGTTGATGGACAAACCGGACGGCGAAATAAAGCCCCAGCAACATGCCTAAAATGGTGAAATTGATGCCAAGATAAGGCCAGATGCTGTCAACCCNCTCAAACCTCAGACTGCCAAGATCAACATTGGTGGAAGGGTCAGAATCGCTTTGCACCATGACAATCAGCAACATCAGCGGCAACGCACCGATAACCTGCCAAAAGAACGCTATCAGTACGATGCTGACAAGGTAACGCCACCAATTATTTTTGCCGAGGCTGGCAAGGGTAAGATAATGTGTATTCATTATTTTTCCTTAATTGTCTAAATCACATCACACAGAGTGTAGCTTATATTTTGCCGAACGTATGTCTTATCAGACAATCCTGTCAAAAATAAAAAGCAACAAGCAGCTGATCAGCGTGAAAAAGTGATGACAAAAGGATGAAATGAATAGATAAATTGCCTATTTCAAGGAAGAGCAGGCATCAAGCAGCGCCACATGGGAATCAGCCAGCCGGTAGTAAACCCGGTTGGAAACTTTGTTGGACGACAATAAGCCCTTGTCGCGCATAATGGCCAAATGTTGGGAAACATTGCTTTGGGTCGTACCGACATGATCAACAATGTCCTGAACGGTCATTTCAGTGTTTTTTAACAGGCACATGATTTTCAGCCGTAACGGATGGGAGGCCGCTTTCAGGGAGCGGCACGCCGCTTCAATATTGTCGTTCTCGACCGGTACGCCATCCAGTCTGATTCGATAATCCAGATCACTCATTAATATCACCCGTATCCAGGTAGTCTGTAAAATGTTCGGCTAGCGGGTTAAAAATTGTAAATTAGCATATTAGAATGCGCTAAATTATAGGAACTTTCCACCAGCTTGTCACTTTAAGCCGGAAAAATTATTGTGTTGCAGTATGTATTCAAACGTTTGCTGGGCGCATTGCCCACCCTACTGATAATCGTCACCCTGGCGTTCTTTCTAGTCAGGCTGGCTCCGGGCNNGCCGTTTGACCGCGAGCGCCCGGTTCCGCCGGAAATCGCCGCCAACCTTGACCGCGCCTACCACCTCGACCAGCCGCTGCCGGTGCAATATGGCTATTACCTGCTGAACGTGGCACGNGGGGATTTCGGCTCTTCGTTCAAATACAAGGATCACAGCGTCAATGAGTTGATAGCGGCAGGTTTCCCCATATCCATGCAGCTTGGTGTCACCGCCATGCTGCTGGCGTTGCTGGTGGGCATTCCCGCCGGGATGCTGGCGGCGCTAAAGCAAAACCAGCCACTGGATCATGCGGTGATGGCATTGGCGATGACCGGCGTCACCATCCCCAATTTCGTGATGGCGCCGCTGCTGGCGCTGGTGTTCGGGGTGTTCCTGCGCTGGTTGCCAGTGGCGGGCTGGGATCAAGGCTGGAAATCGGCAGTGCTGCCAGTGATTGCGCTGGCTCTGCCACAGGTGGCGTATGCGGCGCGGATGATGCGCGCCAGCATGCTGGAAACACTCAACAGCCCGCACATCCGCACCGCGTTCGCCAAAGGTTTGCCGCTGGGGCTGATCCTGCGGCGGCATGTGCTGAAAGGGGCGCTGTTGCCGGTAATTTCCTGGCTANNGCCTGCAACAGCGGCGATCATTACCGGCTCGGTGGTGATCGAACAAATNTTTGGCATTCCGGGAATAGGGCGACATTTTGTGCAAGGGGCGCTGAACCGGGATTACACGCTGGTAATGGGCGTGGTGGTGTTTTACGGAGCACTGATCATCGCCATGAACCTGTTGGTGGATGTGGTTTACGGGCTGCTTGACCCGAGGGTGCGGTATGAATGAGGTGAAAAATCAGGAGGAATGGGAGCAATAAACCAAAGCTTGTGGGGAAAGGCCTGGAGGCGGCTGTTGCGGAACCGGATGGCGGTGGGCAGCGCGCTGACATTGCTGGCGATCAGCCTGTTGTGCCTGCTCTANCCGCTGTTCAGCCCACACCCATTTGACGAAATCTACTGGGAGAACATGGGTGCGCCACCGGATTGGGCGAATGGCTTCTGGTTCGGCACGGACGCCAACGGGCGCGACCTNTTTGTGCGCACACTGATCGGCGGACGAATTTCGCTGATGGTAGGCTTGGCAGCGACCAGCGTCAGCCTGCTGATCGGGGTGCTGTACGGTGCGGCGGCGGGCTATCTGGGCGGTCGCACCGATGCGCTGATGATGCGCTTTGTGGATGTGCTGTACGCCCTGCCCTTCATGTTTTTCGTCATCCTGCTGATGGTGTATTTCGGGCGCAGCATTTTCCTGATTTTCGTGGCAATCGGCGCAGTGGAGTGGCTGACGATGGCGCGCATCGTGCGCGGGCAGGCGCTGTCGTTGAAAGACCGCGCATTCGTGGAGGCGGCGCGGGTCAGCGGGGTCAGCCATTTCGGCATTATCCGCCACCATATCGTGCCGAACACGCTGGGGTCAGTGATCGTGTACGCAACACTGACGACGCCGCAGGTGATCCTGTTCGAATCGTTCCTGAGCTTTCTGGGGCTNGGGGTGCAGGAACCGCTCACCAGTTGGGGCGTGCTGATTGCCGAAGGCGCGGCGCAGATGGAAACCGCTCCATGGATGCTGCTGTTCCCGGCGGGCTTTCTGGCAGTGACACTGTTTTGCCTCAACTTTCTGGGGGATGGGCTGCGGGATGCACTCGACCCGAAAAGCATTTGAGCATGTATAATCCCCTCCATGCCATTACTTGACATCCAACAACTGCAAGTCCGCTTCAATACGCCGGAAGGCTCGGTGGAAGCCGTGCGCGGGGTGGATTTGCAGATCGAGCCGGACGCAACCCTAGCAGTGGTGGGCGAATCGGGCGCGGGCAAAAGCCAGTTGTTCCATGCCGTGATGGGGTTGTTGCCACGCAACGCCAGCGTCAGCGGGCAGGCGCGTTTCGCCGGAACCGAATTGTTGCACCAGCCTGCCGCCGTGCTGAACCAGTACCGGGGCAAGCGCATGGCGATGATTTTTCAAGACCCGATGAGCGCGCTGAACCCCTGCTCACCATCGGGCGGCAACTGACCGAAGTGCTGGAAGTGCACCAACGCATGCAGGCGAAAACGGCGCGGGACAAAGCCATCACCATGCTGGAGCAGGTGCGCATCCCGGACGCCGCGCGCCGTTTCCACAGCTACCCGCATGAACTATCCGGCGGGATGCGCCAACGGGTGATGATTGCGATGGCGCTGCTGTGCGAACCACAACTGCTGATCGCTGATGAACCGACCACCGCGCTGGATGTGACGGTGCAATCTGAAATCCTCGCCCTGTTGCGCGACATCCGCGCCTGCCGCGCCATGGCGATTGTGCTGATCACCCATGACTTGCCGCTGGCGGGTGGCCTGTGTGACCAGATTGCCGTCATGCGCCACGGTGAAGTGGTGGAAAGCGGAGCAACTGCCAGCATTTTCCAGCAACCCCGACATCCTTACACCCGCGAATTGCTGGCGGCGCGACGCTGAACATTTATAGCTCCCGATAGTCTAAAATCAGGAAGATAACGGGAGGGATCATTTATGCACACAGCAAGCCACGTCCTATCAGGCTGCATCATCGCCATCAGCAGCCTATTGCCTATCAGCGGATGTGCGGCGACGACGCCCCCAATCCCTGTTGCATCCGCTGCACCCGTCAATATGTCCTCGCTCAACTTCGCCGAAATGTGGCAACCCGGCTGGCAATGCGGGCAGGAAGCCCCCGTCAGCAAGGCGCTGGTACAATCCCTGCTTGATAAACATGCACTGTATGGCTACGCCCTGAATGATGTTCCGCTACCGATACTGCTGGGGAAAAATCCTGCCCAGCCAGGCTCCATCCTGTTCACCGAACGCCAGGGCAAATGGCATGCCTGGCCGATTGCGGAAGGCGGCGACGTGTTGGCGGCCTACAGCACGCCAGCCTTCAACCGGGTGATGCTGTTCGCCACTTGGGGACGNCCAGGNCCGGGCAATGATTACGTCCTGCTGCATGGCAAACACCAGTTGGGCGAATTTGGTTGTTCTGTTATCCACCTGCCTGCGGAGCTGAACCGCCCTGACTGGGGCAACCAATACCCCGCCATCCAAGCGTTCAACATGGATGCGGAAGGGCGCGGAACCTTGCTTACCGCCGCCAATTCCCCCAAAGGACGGGCTTCCACCACCCGCTGGTACCAGTACGCCTCACCTGACTGGGGCAGAAGCTGGGGTGAAGCCGCTCCTGTCGCCAGCGTGCCTGCCAANAAAGCGGGCATTTTTCAGCCACTTCGGGAAATATCGCCTCCCACATGGTTCGTGCGCCACCTGCTGGCCAGCAGCAATTGACCGTTGGCTTTCGGTGCGGTCATTCCGCAGCCGAGAGCAAGCCATGGCGTGCGAACACGTCCAGCAGATGCTTCACATTGCCGCCGATTTCCTTTTCCAACCCCTTGCCGCTGGTTTGTGACTGCTTCCCGCCAGGAATCTCCAGACGGCCATCCATCACCTCTATGTACAGATTATGGGCAAGCTCCGCCGCCGTGCGTGTGCCGTCCAGCGCCTGCAACAGGCGGCGGGAAAATGCATCCAGACTGANGGCCTGATGACGGATGGTGGCGATGCAGCCCCACCCTTCCGCCGCCTGCAAGCGCGCCAGCGCCGACGCTTTTGGGTATTCCGGCGCTCCTGGCCAGGAGACGCAAGGCTCAAGACGCCCATAAACTGCCCGATAGCTGTATAGGCTGAACAGCTCGCTCACCAGTTCATGGCGTTCCCCGACGTAATGCTCGCCGCCCGCCTCCCGCACCTGCTGCTCCGACTGCGCAAACAGTTCGGCAAAATCCGGCGTATAAGGGTGCACCGCCTGCAAATACAGCAAAGCCGCCTTGCTCAACGGGTGGGAGACCTTCAGCTCACTGCCGTCCGGCGTCAGAAAAATCGCCGCCTGGGTATTGCTGAGGTTCGCTTCGCCCTGCAAACGCAAACTGGCGCTGAAGANAAAGGTGGTGAACACATCAATGTCGATTTCCCGTTCCAACGGCAGGTCGGCGCGGCACAGCAGGCTCTTGCGGAACGCCCGCATCCGCACAAAATCCATCCATTGTTCGTGCTGCAAGGGGTCGTCAATATCGGCCAATGCTGCCTGGGCGGGCGGGCTCAAGGTTGTGTCGAACAAGGTGTGCAGATCGGTTTCACATACATATTGCAAGCCATGCCGTTCAGCGTCCGCCAGAAACTCACTGAACAGAAAGGCGTTGTTTTCGGCAGCCAGATATTCGTGCAACAGGTAGCTGGGGTGCGCATCCAGCAGGTAGGCGATTTCTTTCTGCATGTAACGTTGACTATCCGCTTCCGCACCCTGCAACGCCTGTTGCAGGCGTTTGAGGGCGGCAATCGCAACCCTGTATTTGGCATCCGCGCTGGAAACCGTACGGGTGGCCTGCAATAGCAGATCACGCAGACCGCCGCGCATCCGCCAACCGGGCAGCAAATTGTAGCTGATGTAGGCCAACCCGTTTGGCGTCAGGCAGTCATGCGCCAGTTGCAATATTTTCTCCCGCACCGCAGCCGGAGCCCACGAATACACGCCATGTGCAATGATGTAGTCAAACTGGCCGATGATGGCGGGCTCCAGCTCAAGGATGTCGCCCACCGCCAGCTGGATGTTCGGCATCGCCAGTTGCCGGATGATGCGTTGACCAATCTCGACCTGCGGTGTGGAAAGCTCCACCCCGACAAACTCGCTGTGCGGCAGCATCCAGGCCATCGGAATGATATTGCCGCCAGTAGCCGACCCCAGCTCCAGCACCCGGCATTGTTGGGCGGAGACCGTCTGAACGCCAAACAGCCTCCCCAGCGCCGCCAAGTTATCGGGATGCGTCTCGGGAAATGGATTGGTTTCGTAGGTGAGTTCGTCGTAAAAATCGACCATTGTGACCGGCGTTCCTGTGATTGATCATGCTGTATTGTCGCGGCATTCGACAGGCAGGTACAGTCAAAATCAACGCAACGGCAAAACCACCAGCATCCTGAACTCAGCACGGGAGCCGTCCTGGTTCCTGATCCAGAAATTCTGCGCCGCCAACTGCCGATCCGATAATGTGATGAATTGCATGTCATAGCCAGGGGCTACTTTTACACTATCATAACGTTGTGGATTGGCGGCGGCGCTCCACGCCACATCACCCGTATTCACATTGAGGATATAGGCGGAAGCCACTGGCGCATTCAAATGATTTTCTGCAATCAGCTTATACAGTTCCCGCTGCATGGACAGATCATCGTCAATCGNGCCAAACCGGCCATTGCCGTCATAATTCAGGTGACCCAGCAAATCGTAGAGCAACTCCCNCTGCACTTCCGGATTCGCTGCCGCCTTATAGGGAAACACCAGCGAGGACGCCGCCAAGAAAGCCAGCATCAGCCCCGTCAGGGCAATGCCCAAGGCAAACCTACGGGCAATGACATGACGCGCCAATAACCATTGAGGCATATTCTTCAACCTTATCTAAACACTCAATGTTACAGAGTATAGACCAGAACCAGGAAGATGAATGCTGCCTGAATGGATTCGTTCAAAATTTTTATATCGTCCGATAAACGGACTCGAGGTAAGCGTAAACTGCAAACAGCCCCATAGCTTCGCCCCNCACCGGACGCCCAGCCCGTTCACGGACATTCCAAGCCATAATATCAAAATGCGCCCAAGCGACGCCTTTCGGTACGAACTCATTCAGGAATAACGCCGCCGTGATCGCCCCGCCATAACTGCCGCCACTATTGGTAAAGTCCGCACAATGGCTCTTCAACTGCTCGAAATAAGGCTGATGCAGCGGCAAATTCCAGATCAGTTCCCCAGCGGCCTCTGACGCGGCCTGGAGCTGTGTAGCCAACTCACTGTTGTTACTGAAGAAAACCGGAATTTCCGTACCCAACGCCACTCTTGCCGCACCAGTCAGGGTGGCGAAATCCAGCAACAATTGCGGTTTTTGGGTGGCGGCTTCACTCAAGGCGTCACACAGCACCAGCCGCCCTTCGGCGTCGGTATTGTCCACTTCCACCTGCTTGCCCGCACGGGTGGCGAGGATATCGCCAGGGCGAAAAGCATCCCCGCCAATGGCGTTGTCCACCGCTGGAATCAGCACGCGCAAATGCACCGGCAACTTCAGTTGCATGACCAACTNGGCGAGCCCTAGGACATGCGCCGCGCCGCCCATGTCCTTTTTCATCAGGCGCATGTATTGGGAAGGCTTGATGTCCAACCCGCCGGTATCGAAACAGACGCCCTTGCCCACTAGCGTGACAGACGGGTGCATCGGGTTCCCCCAACGCAATTTCAGCAGCCGGGGCTCATGCGCGCTGCCGCGCCCTACCGCATGAATGGCAGGATAGTTTTCCGTCAACAGGTCATCACCGACGATTTCGCTGAAATCCGCCCCAAACGCCAGCGCCAACTGTTCAGCCGCTGCGGACAGGTGTTCCGGCATCATGTGGTTGGCAGGCTGGTTGACCAGATCCCGCACCAGCGTCACCGCCTGGATATAGGCTTGCGCTTTGTCTGGCTCCGGCAAATACAGCACTGGCTTGGGCTTGTTGTTGTCCAAGCGGAGATACTGCTCAAACCGGTAACTGCCCAGACCCCAACCAATACCGGCGAGCAGGCGGTCGGATTCCGCCCATGCGCACTCCAGATGGTAGCTGCCGCCCGGCAACTTGCCCGGCAAACCGGCAATCGCCCAGCGCATGCTATCCGCTTCGTCGTAACCCGCCAGCACCTTGCTGATCCCGCCCCGGGTATCCGGCAACCAACAGACCTGCCCAACCTTGGCGCTAAAATCGTGCAATTTCGCCCACTGCCGCTCAAGCTCGGGCANGGAAGGCTCCAACGCCTCCCAGCCAGCTTTGGTCAGCGGGTGGATAGCGATGGAGTTGGCCGGTTTTTCCTGTGTAAACATGCGATCCCCTGTCAATGGCGGCAATCCTGCCACCAGCATGGCGTACTGTTGATAAAGTCCAGCAGCGCCTGATATTTCGGTGCCTGGCTGGTTGGCTGGGTAATGTATTCCTNTGACCCCCACGNGCCTTGCTTGTTGTAGACGCGGGGCGCGGTGTAATGCATCAGCAACGTGCCGCCTTCCGCTTTCCAGCCATTCAGGAAACGGTCATAAATGCCGCGCATCCGTGGGTCGCGATTGGCTGCATACAGCAATGGGTTGGGGAATTCGTCATCCGTGCGGGTTTGGAAATCCGCCAGCCCCTGGCCTGCCTCATACGCCACCAACTGCACACCGTATTTGTCAGTGATCGCTTTCTGGGTGCGGATATACTCCATGACCTTGTCATGCGAATAGCGGTACGCTGGATTGGTGATCAACCCCAGCGCGTCATCCACACTCTTGATGGTGCGCACTTCGGCATGGCCGCCAAACACATACGAGCCAATGGCGAAAGCATCGGCATGCTTATAGGCGTCATTCTGGCTCAACACAATTTCAGTCAGCTGCGGATTGATGGTGCAGCCTGACAGAATGCGCACCAGCCGCTGCGAACCGCCAAACACATCTTCCCAGATTTTGAAGATTTCCACTGAGCGCTGTGAATAGTAGCGATAGCCAGCGCGTTTGGCGTTGGAATCCAACCCCAGTTTCATGCCCATATCAATCATGTAATTGCCCTGGGTGAAAATGGTGTTCCAGGTTTCGTTGCTGTATTCGATATGCGGTTTGAGGTTACGGTTCAGGTGCTGCTTCACGTAAGTCGCGTATTGGCGCACGTAATTGTCATCCGCCGCATGCGGCAGCGTGAACCAGGGGTCGGCGTTCGCACGGTTGGCCAGCTCCACCAGGATTTCCAGCGGCGCGCCGCGAGNTCCTTCCTTGCCGCCCCAAGCCGCATCGGTCAGTTTGTGGCGTTGATCCCAGGTCTGGATGGTGCTGCGGGTGACGCCGCTCATGTTCATGAAACGGATGGCGCGGAAATCCTTCATGAAATTCATGAAATCCGGATTAAAGATGATGCTGCCCGCATGCTCCACGAAAGACTGGTAATCGCCGCTGCATTCGGAGGCGGAGGCAACGCGCTTGAACGGGTTGCCCGCGCAAATGCCGCCTGGTGGCAGGATGCGGATATTGCGCAGGTAATTCTGCGGATTGCTGCGGGTGATCAGCATCGACGCATTCAACATGCCATCTGTGCCCGCGTCGATCTTGATGGTGTCATAACCCTGCCCGTGTTCCTGCAAACTGGCGTCATTCATGTATTGGATGTCGCCTTNCCCGTCATACAGCACGGTATAGACACCGGCTGGGATGACTGCGGCGGGCAGGTTGGAAAGGAAACGGGTTCCCGCTTGCCCACCGTTGAGGTTGGCTGGCCAGCCGTCCGCGTCGTAGAGGACATTGCCCTTGGTCAGCCACGGGCTGGCCTCGGCGAACGGCAGCGCCGCCCGCATCAGGTCGACGAAAGGCATGCTGGCGTCGCTTTCCGTCACTTCATTGGTGTTGGTGCCGATGGNGGAGGCGGAATTGGCGGTGGAATAAGCGCCCCTTGATGCCGCCATGACAGCGGTTGAGGCGGCACCGGATGTCAGGGAAGCAGAATCGGAACGGGATGGGTTGTTGCCTGGGGCGGAGCCGCAGCCGGAAAGTCCCAGCAGCAAAACACCTCCAACAACTGCCAGTCGGGTCAGGTCAGCCAGCATAATTAGTCCTTTGTGCAAAATTCTTGTGAGTTCATATTTCCAAATGAAGTCTAGCACGAGGTTTTCGCTTCTGCGATGGATATGCTTTGGGAAGAACTTCAATGATCTCCATCCACGTAATACCAGCGCCCACCTTCTTTCACAAACCGGCTGGCCTCATGTAACTGGCCAGTTTGCCCACCATCCCTGTAGCGGGCGATGAACTCCACCAACCCTTGCGCATCCTGCTCCCCGCCCTGCTCCGTGCGCAGGATTTCCAACCCCAACCATCCCGTCGGCGGCAATTGCAGCAAGCCTTTCCGGTTGGCCGGGTGCTGCTGTGCCAACTTCGGTGCAGATACGCACCATTGCGCAGGACATAGGCACTGTAACGCGAACGCATCAACGCTTCCGCCGTCGGCGCAGCCTTCCCGTCATGATACTGACGGCAACATTGGTGATAAGATTTTCCTGAACCGCAGGGGCAATGATCCATAAACGCCAACATCCTGTGCTTTACGCATCCAAAGCACAGGATGTTACTGCGACGCCTATCAGCCTGCCAACCAATGGCTATGCTGAATGTGTGCCGCCGCAGCCGTTTGGCGGGCTTCAAACCGTTTCCATGCCTGTTCGTGGAAGTAGAACCCGACCGTATTGATGGCCGGTTCAATCAAAGCCATCATCCCACCAACAACAACGCTACCGGTCAATATATAGGCGACGGTGAAAGCAATGCTGAAATGCAAAACAGCGAAAGTGAATGTCTTGGTCATGGCGAAGTCCTCTAGATGTTTTCCAGAGAATAACGCCGCCCCAATGATTTATAAATCAGATTGTTTTTATTGACATGGACTGAAAAATAGAACGAAACATCTTTTGCAATGCTCATTTACACTGCATACGCACCAGCTGCGCTGGCTCGCCATCGGCAAATGCCTGCCGGTCTTGCAATGTCAGCGTGCAAGCCGCCGCCAGCTTTTCACCCAGACGAATGCGGCTGACGTCCTTGTAAGCCAGAACCGCACTTCCGGTTGAATCCGCCATGGCGATGTCCAGATGCTTGCCATGCAGATTCTGCGGGGTGGGCAACGGCAGCAGGAAATTCAGGTTCAGGTGATTATCAGGCGATAAGTCCATGTGGAAATCCGTCGCCGCCGCCAACGCCAAAGGTTTGCCGTCAAGGCTTAGGTTGGTGAAATAATGCAGTTTGCCAAGATCAGCGATAACCTGTTGGCCAATGGTTTGCAGGGTTTGCGCCCGTTTGTCGGCGGACAGATCCTCACCTTCCAGCAGCATGTCCGTGACTTCGGTATCGTAAAACCAGTTCATACGCACGCCGGTCAGTTCGCCATTGGCGTTTTCCTGCAACTGCGAAGCGACATCAAGCTGGTAATGGAACCCGTGCGCAAACGCCTGCCCACTCAGGGTCAGCAGCAACACGGAAAGGTATGGCAAGCGATTCAGGTACATCCTCATTCCCTTGAATAAGTTTCATGAAAAAACAGCTAACGGTGGGCAAACATCAGCGTCAGCACCATCAGGGCGCTGGCCGCCACCCAGGAACCCAGCACCCGCAGGACAACGCCATCCAGCAAAGTCCGCAGCCCCAACGCCAACAGTGCCAACAACAACAGCGCCAGAGTGTCAGCAACGACTGCGCCAGCCATGAAAGCATACATTTTCAGTGCCTTCATGCCGGGAATCATCGCAGGGGAAGAATCCAGCCCCAGCAACACACCAGCGACAGCAGCCAGCAACAGATACAACCACACCGGCAAACGCAGACGCAACGCCAGCAGGCAACCCACGACACCGGCGACAATCAGCAGGAACATGCTGATATTCCACCGCACCGCATACAGTTGCGCCAACCCCAACCCAACAACTATCGCCGCCGCGAAAGCCAACCAACCTGTACGCACAGGCTGCGCGCCTTGCTGCCCCAGCAACAAACCCAAACCCACCAGCACCACCACATGCGCCGGAAAGTGCCAGAAATGACCCAATCCCCGCAGAAAAAGTCCGTCATCGGTTCAGACAGCCAACAGCCCAGTCAACAGGCNCACACCTGCCAACGCAATCACCGCACCGCCAGTACGGACAGTCANCCGCCCCCAATGCCAGCGGGACAGCTCACCAAACGCGATGCCCGTCAAATGCAGCAATCCGGTCGCAATCACAAAGCCCAGGCTGAACAGCAGTGGATTGGCGGCCTCAGGCAGTTCCGTCCCGTGCGCATGGCCATGAANAATGGCAAAGGCTCCAACCAACACCGCCGCCACCCATAACGGCGGACGCACCGCCAACGCCACCATCAGCCCCAGCACCAGCGCAGAAGCGGCAATACCCGTTTCCACCGCAGGCAGGGGCACGCCGATCACGCCCAGCGCGCCGCCGAAAGCCATCACCAACGGGAACACCACTGGCAGCACCCAGATGGCCGGACGCCCCAGAAATGCGCCCCATAATCCCACCGCCACCATCGCCGCCACATGATCCCAACCAAACAGAGGGTGGGTGAAGCCGCTCATGAACCCGCCGCTCATGGTACCGGGATCCACATGCGCCAGCGCCGCCGAAGTCGAAAGGGCAAACAACACCAGCACGCCTGCAACCTGTTTCAGTAATGAAGCCATCAGTCCACTCCCGTCAATTAAGCCTTGATGCGCAGGAATTGTAGCCTAAAAACCTGGGAGCCCCGCAGGGATTCATGCCAAAATAAACTTTTCGTAACCATCCGCTGACCGCCATGCAAATCCAGAACCCAAGTGCCTCCACCCTATGCAACGAGCTTGAACTGATCGGCCAACGCCTCCCACTCGCAAACGCCACCGTGTTGGAGTTGGGTTGTGGCAAGGCGCAGATGACCCTCCGTATCGCTGAACGCTTTCCCATCGCCCGCATCATCGCCACCGAAGTCGACCAGATCCAACACGCCCTCAACCCGCCAACNGAGCACCCTGCCAGCATCGAATTCCGTACCGGCGGGGCAGAAGCCATCGACATGCCCGACAACAGCATTGATGTGGTGTTCATGTTCAAGTCCCTGCACCATGTGCCGCGCGAACGGATGGGGACTGCCTTGCAAGAAATCGCCCGGGTGCTCAGGCCNGGTGGGATGGCGTGGATTTCCGAACCAGTATATGCAGGCGACTTCAATGACATCCTGCGCCTGTTCAATGACGAAAAAGCCGTGCGCGAACTGGCATTCAACGCCATCCGTGAAGCTGCCGACTCCGGCGTGCTGGAATGGGTGGAACAAATTTTCTGCAATACCGAAAGCCGTTTCGCCGACTTCGCCGAATTTGAGCAGCGCATCCTCAAGGTCACGCACACCCACCACCAATTGGACGAAACACTGCACCAAACCGTGAAAGCCCGTTTCAACGCCCATCTCGGCNNGGAAGGCGTGCGTTTTGAAAACCCCGCCCGTTTTGACATCCTGCGCAAGCCCGCTTGATTTGACCCACTGATAATCAGGATTTGCCGTAGTGCAGGGAAAAACAGTAGAATTACCCGATGATGAAACGTGTCTACACTTCCGCGACCCCAATGATGGCCAGCTTCCTGAAGGGGTGCTGGACAATGCTGGCATCCACTGCATCTTGAAGAACTATTTCCTCAGTGGCGGCACGGGCGAATTGCCCATCAATGAAACCTGGCCGGAGTTGTGGGTGCAGGCGGAGCATGAAACCTGCGCCCTTGCAATCATCCGTATGACCTTGGAAGCACAGGCCAACGCCCCTGACTGGACTTGCCCCAACTGCCACGAACGCATCGAAGGCCAGTTCCAAACTTGTTGGAATTGCGGGTATACAACCGACGCCACCTAAGCGCAACAACCCGTTTCAGGATTGGAATCCTGTCGTGTAAACTGTGCCCGCTACAACAAAACCCATCTGAAGGGACAACACCATGAACTATCACTTTGAGCCGTCCGCCAACGCCGCCACTTTGCATACCGACTGCGTTGTCGTGGGCGTTTACCGGCAGGGCAAACTGTCCGCCGCCGCCGCCCAGCTGGATGCTGCCAGCGCAGGCGCGTTGCAAAACCATCTGGATATCGGCGACTTTTCCGGGGACAAAAACCGCACCAGCATGCTCTACAAGCTGCCCGGCGTGACCGCCCAACGGGTGCTGTTGGTCGGTATNGGGGAAAAGGACAAACTGACGCCAGAAACACTGGCGCAACTTACCCAGACTGCCATCAATATCCTGAAAAGCAGCAAGGCGGGCAACGCCATTGCATTCCTGACCGACGAAATCGCCTCCGAACACCTGCATGACGCCGTGCGCCAGTCGGTTGTGGCGGTCGCGGATGCGTTGTACGCCTTCGACGCCTACAAGAGCAAGAAAGACGACCGGCCGGAACTGGAAGCCTGGACTCTCGCCCACACCATCGCCGGTGATTTCAGCACAGCCGTCCGCCAGGGAGCCGCCATCGCCGAAGGCATGCGTGTCAGCCGCGACCTCGCCAACAGCCCGGGCAATGTCTGCACCCCGGCCTATCTGGCCGAGATCGCCCAAGAACTGGCGAACTCATCCAACCAAGTTGACATTGATGTGCTGGAAGAGTCCGACATGGAAGCGCTGGGCATGGGCTCCTTCCTGTCTGTCTCCAAAGGCAGCGTCCAGGACGGCAAGCTGGTGATCCTGCAATACCACGGCGGCAACGTCGGTGATGCGCCGCTGGCGCTGGTCGGCAAAGGCATCACCTTCGACACGGGTGGCATTTCNCTCAAACCAGGCAACGCCATGGATGAAATGAAATTCGACATGACCGGTGCCGCCAGCGTGATCGGCGCGCTCACCGCCTGCGTGGCGATGCAGTTGCCGCTGAACGTGATTGGTGTGATCGCCGCCGCCGAGAACATGCCCGGCGGCAAGGCCAGCAAACCGGGCGACATCGTCACCAGCATGTCCGGCAAAACCATTGAAATCCTCAATACTGACGCTGAAGGCCGACTGGTGCTGTGCGACGCGCTGACCTATGTGGAGCGCTTTAACCCTGCCGCCGTGATTGACATCGCCACCCTGACCGGAGCCTGCATCACCGCGCTGNNAAGCCACCACACCTCCGGCCTGCTCAGTAATAATGATGCGTTGGCGGAAGAAGTGCTGGCCGCTGGCAAACAAGCGTGTGACGAAGCTTGGCGTTTGCCGATGGGGGAAAAATACCAGCAACTCAAAAGCAACTTTGCCGACATGGCCAACATCGGCGGCNNACCAGCAGGCGCGATCACTGCGGCCTGTTTCCTGGCGCGCTTTACCGAAAACTATCCATGGGCGCATCTCGACATCGCGGGCACAGCCTGGAAAAGCGGCGCAGCCAAAGGTGCCACCGGGCGTCCGGTGCCATTGTTGTGCCAAGTGCTGATCAACCGCCGATGTTTGACCCCTTGCCTTCCTGACCTTCCCCGTGCAGGGGAAGGCACAAACCCAATATGACCAAGATTGATTTTTATGTCGGAAACACCAGCAGCCTGCAAGCGCGGCTGATCCTGGCCTGTAAGGTGGTGGCTAAAGCCTGGCAGCAGCGCTTGCACACTTACATCCATACAGACGCCCCCTCCACCAGCCAGCGACTGGATGATTTGTTGTGGACGTTCAATGATTTATCATTCATCCCCCATGTCATTGCCCCAGTCCGTGAGCAAAATGAATCCATTCTGATTGGCCATGACCATGAACCAATGGAGAATTGCGGGCTACTTATCAATGTCTCCAATGAAATTCCAGCATTTTTCTCACGTTTTGAACGATTAGCTGAAATTCTGGATCAGGAGGAACCCGTGATACGCGCTGGTCGCAAACGCTATCAGTTTTACCGTGACCGCGGCTATAATCTGGACTACCATCAACTTAAGATTTAAGCAACGATTAATCATGATGAGGCAAGATTTCGACAAAACCATTCGTATCCCGGTGATTACCGATCTGGTGCGGGCAGGTGACAATGAAATTGTCGAACAGGCGCGGAACCCCGCTCGCGCCAGCAACGCCGTGAAACATTTGAACAGCGGTTGAAAGAACGCATTGCCGAACTGCAATCCGCCACCGGGCAGGACGAATATTCCGGCTTGGCTCGCGCCCACGCCATCCGCTCCGAAAACAGCAAACAATCCGCAGCACCCGCCACTCCTCCCCGCATTGACCCGGCGGTGGAAAAACATATCGATCAAGCGCGTGACGAGCTCATCCGTGAGCTTTCCGGCATGCTGAAGTGATTTCCCCGCGAGGAATAAACCCGCTATAATGCCGCTCTTTTCGTTCTTTCTGAAAAACGGCGGACATGGACAAGACCTACCAACCCCAAGCAATCGAACAACGCTGGTATCAACACTGGGAACAAAGCGGCTATTTCGCCCCGCAGGGTGACGGCAAACCGTATTGCATTATGATCNNCCCCAATGTGACTGGAACGCTGCACATGGGGCATGGTTTCAACCAGATGGTGATCGACACTTTGATCCGCTACCACCGCATGAANGGAGACAAAACCCTGTACCAGCCGGGCACTGACCATGCGGGCATCGCCACGCAGATGGTGGTCGAGCGCCAGCTGAATGCGCAAGGCGTCGCCCGCCACGANCTTGGTAGGGAAAAATTCCTCGAAAAAGTCTGGGACTGGAAAGAACATTCCGGCAACACCATCACCCGCCAGTTGCGCCGCCTCGGCACGACGCCGGACTGGTCGCGGGAACGCTTCACCATGGATGAAGGCTTGTCCGAAGCTGTCCGTGAAGTTTTTGTCCGCTTGTATGAAGAAGGCCTGATCTACCGTGGCCAACGCCTGGTGAACTGGGATCCGGTTCTGCACACCGCCGTTTCCGACCTGGAGGTTATTTCCGAGGAAGAAAACGGCTTCATGTGGCACTTCCGTTATCCAATTGCGGATGCAGGCGGCCATGCCACCGATGAATTCCTGACTGTCGCCACCACCCGCCCAGAAACCATGCTGGGCGATTCCGCCGTTGCCGTCCACCCCGATGACGGACGCTACCAACACCTGATTGGCAAGCACGTTGTACTACCCCTGGTTAACCGCCTGATTCCGGTAGTTGGCGATGAGTACGCCGACCCCGAAAAAGGCACTGGCTGCGTCAAGATCACCCCGGCACATGATTTCAACGACTATCAGGTTGGTAAGCGCCATAACCTGCCACTGATCAACATTTTCACCATCGACGCCTGCATCAATGATGTTGCGCCGGAAAAATACCGTGGCTTGGAACGCTACGTCGCGCGCAAACAGATCGTGGCGGATATGGACGCCCTCGGCCTGCTGGCGGAAATCAAGGACCACAAGCTGATGGTGCCGCGTGGCGACCGTTCCGGCACCGTTATCGAGCCGTACCTGACCGACCAGTGGTACGTCGACCTGACCCGCGAGGTGCAGCCGGATGGACGCCCCGGTGGTAAGGCCGCGATTGCCCAACCCGCGATTGAGGCCGTGGAAAGCGGGCAAATCCGCTTCATTCCCGGCAACTGGGTGAACACCTATAACCACTGGATGTACAACCTCGACGACTGGTGCATCTCCCGCCAGTTGTGGTGGGGGCACCGCATCCCCGCCTGGTATGACGACGCGGGCAACGTTTACGTCGGGCGCAGTGAGGAGGATGTCCGCAGCCAACACCAACTGCCAGCCGACCTTGCCCTGCGGCAGGATGAAGATGTGCTCGACACCTGGTTTTCCTCCGCGCTGTGGCCATTTTCCACCCTCGGCTGGCCGAATGTGGACGATGCGGCGCTGAAAACCTTCTACCCGACCAGCATATTGATGACCGGCTTCGACATCATCTTNTTCTGGGTCGCGCGCATGATCATGTTCGGCCTGAAATTCATGGGCGACGTACCGTTCCGCGATGTCTACATCCACGGTCTGGTGCGCGACGCGGAAGGCCAGAAAATGTCCAAATCCAAAGGCAATGTGCTGGATCCGTTGGACATCATCGACGGCATCGACCTGGAATCCCTGGTCGCCAAACGCACCAGCGGCATGATGCAGCCGCAACTGGCCGCCAAGATCGAAAAAGCCACCCGCAAGCAGTTCCCGGATGGGATTGAAGCCTACGGCACCGATGCGCTGCGTTTCACCTTCGCCTCCTTCGCCACCGCCGGGCGCGACATCCGTTTCGACCTGCAACGGCTGGAAGGTTACCGTAATTTCTGCAACAAGCTGTGGAATGCGGCGCGTTACGTGCTGATGCAGTGCGAAGATCAGGACACCGGGCTGGATGCCAGCCTGCCGGTGGCGCTTTCCGCCGCCGACCGTTGGATTCTGGCGCAATTGCAACAGACTACCGCCGAAGTGGCCGACCATATCGACAATTACCGCTTCGACCTTGCCGCCAAAGCCATGTACGAATTCGTCTGGCACGAATACTGCGACTGGTATCTGGAACTGACCAAGCCGGTTCTCAGCAAGCACAATGACAATGATGCGGCCAAACGCGGGACACGCCGCACCCTGGTGCGCGTGCTGGAAAACGCGCTGCGCCTGATGCATCCGATCATGCCCTTCATCACCGAAGAAATCTGGCAGAACATCAAGGGGCTGGCGGGTGTTTCCGGCGACACCATTATGCTGCAACCCTTCCCGGCTGCTGATGCGGCGCTCATTGACCAGGAGGCATTGGCCGAAATCGAGTGGGTGAAAGCCTTCATCATGGGCATCCGCCGCATCCGTTCCGAAATGGACATCAAGCCGGGGCAGGCGCTCGACGTGCTGCTGCAAAACTGGGGCGATGCCGACAAGAAGCTGTACGCCAACAGCGAAGCCTTCGCCCGCGCGCTTGCCAAAGTCGAATCCGTCACTTGGCTGGCACAGGACGAAACCGCGCCGGAATCCGCCACCGCCTTGGTGGGTGAAATGAATGTGCTGATCCCTCTGGCTGGCCTGATCGACAAAAACGCCGAAATCGCCCGTCTGAGCAAGGAAATCGAGAAGCTGCANAAAGGCTTGGCTGGACTGGAAGGCCGNCTCAACAATCCGGCGTTTGCCGAAAAGGCAAAGCCGGATGTAGTGGCCGCAGCACGCCAACAGGCGGAGGAACAGCGTACCGCCTTAACGCAACTGCAGGCGCAACTGGAAAAATAAAGGCGCTGTGACCCGGTTCCGGATGCCCCCAACCGCTCCGCCAACGCTTTGCGGATGATTCCCCTCCCCAAACCAAGTGTGAGGGATCAAGCGCCCACCAATGCAGGACGGCGGCTTTCAGGCGTTGCGGGGAATGCGCAACACCTGACCAGGAAAAATGACATCCGCATCGGTCACGACGTGCTGATTAGCTTGCTGGATTACCCTCCATTTGGACACATCGTCATCAAAGTAGCGACGGGCAAGGGTTGACAGGGTTTCGCCGGAAACAACCGGGTGCTCCCAATAACCGGCATAGCCGGGAAGGATCATCGNGCCAAACAGCACCGGAATGGTGAGGGCGGGAGGCTCCATGCCATCTTCGCCGCCGCTGTCGTCCACAATCCGGATAAACAGACGGCTGAGTTTGAAGGCATGGTTGTGCGGAACCGTAATGCTCGNCCGGAACTGGCGGATCGCAGTAGAACCCACCCTGGCAGCGGCGCTGTATTCACCGTGGCCTTCGCTGACGTAAAGGCTCAAATGCCCTTCGAAGCCCACTGCATTCCCCGCAATCAGGATTGTGCTGCCAACCAAATCGAATGGTTGGGGTTGTTGGATCGTGATATTCATGATGCAATCTCCCTTCCTCCTGTTTCATAGAGGACTAAACTCCTCTTTTAAAGTTTAGCCGCTCACGGGCGAAAAAGGGCATTTATGAACCAATACCCCAGTATTGTCATCCTGACAGGTGCGGGCATTTCCGCCGAATCCGGTATCCAGACCTTCCGCGCTGCCGATGGCTTGTGGCATAACCACCGCATTGAGGAAGTGGCGACGCCTGAAGGCTTCGCCGCCAACCCCGCATTGGTGCACGAATTTTACAACGCCCGCCGCCGCCAGTTGCATGACCCGGCGGTGCAGCCCAACGCCGCCCACTTTGCCCTCGCCCGCTTGGAACAGGAATACCCCGGCGAAGTGCTGTTGGTTACCCAGAATGTCGACAACCTGCACGAACGCGCTGGCAGCGCCAACCTGATCCATATGCACGGCGAACTCGGCAAAATCCGCTGCCAGCACAGTGGCCAGGTTTACGATTGGACTGACGACCTGGATACCCGCACGGTTTGCAAATGTTGCGGAACACCCGGCAACTTGCGCCCGCACATTGTCTGGTTTGGCGAAATGCCGCTGCTGATGGAAGACATTTACGCAGCGCTGGAGGAATGTGACCTATTCATATCCATTGGCACCTCCGGGCAGGTCTACCCGGCGGCAGGGTTCGTGGAAGTCGCCCGGCAAGCAGGCTCCAAGACGGTGGAGCTGAACCTCGACCCAAGCAACAATAGCGCCCGTTTTGACAAATCGTTCAACGGCCGNGCCACCCAGACTGTGCCGATGTTCGTGGAAAGGCTGTTGGAATAAGCGTTGCAGCCGCGACTACAGGCGTCAGGAAAAGCGCCAGAGACGCATGAATTTGAAGGGGCATTACGGACAGTATCGCCATGATGGCGCGCCCTTTTCATCTGCACCCAAAACCGCTTGCGCAGCCCTACGGCTGAACAGGTATTTTCCACTTGGCCTGATGTGGAAACAGATTCCGCCGGATTGGGCAATGATGCGGAAGTCAAGCTATCCGTTGAGCAAATTGAATGGGCAACCCTGATCTTCGTGATGGAAAAAGCCCACCGCAACAAGCTTTCCAAGAAATTCAAAAGCCACCTGAAAGACAAACGGGTAATTTGCCTGAATATCCCTGACGATTACGCGTATATGCAACCGGAGCTGGTCAAACTGCTGGAGAACAAGGTGGGGGCGTATTTGCGCTAAAAGCCGCAAATAGTCACAACATCCGCTTCAAAAACTGCCCGGTAAACGACCCTTCCACCGCCGCCACCTCTTCCGGCGTGCCGGTGGCGATGATTTTCCCGCCCCGGCTGCCGCCCTCCGGCCCGGTNNGCACCACCCAGTCCGCCGTCTTGATCACGTCGAGGTTGTGCTCGATCACCACCACGGTGTTGCCGCCGTCGCGCAGGCGGTGCAGCACTTGCAGCAACTGATCGACATCGTGGAAATGCAACCCCGTCGTCGGCTCGTCGAGGATGTAGATGGTCTTGCCGGTGCCACGTTTGGACAGTTCCTTCGCCAGCTTGACGCGCTGCGCTTCGCCGCCGGAGAGCGTAGTGGCGTTCTGCCCCAGGGTGATGTACGACAGCCCCACGTCCATCAGGGTTTGCAGCTTGTTGTGGATGGCGGGCACGGCGGCGAAAAATTCGGTGGCGTCTTCCACCGTCATGTCCAGCACTTCGCTGATGTTTTTGCCCTTGTAGCGGATGTCGAGGGTTTCGCGGTTGTAGCGCTTGCCTTCGCACACTTCGCAGGTGACGTACACGTCGGGCAGGAAGTGCATTTCGACCTTGATCACACCGTCGCCGGAGCAGGCTTCGCAGCGCCCACCTTTGACATTGAAGGAGAAACGCCCCGGCTGGTAGCCGCGTGAACGCGCCTCTTGCGTGGCGGCGAACATGTCTCGGATCGGGGTGAACACGCCGGTGTAAGTGGCCGGGTTGGAACGCGGGGTGCCTCCGATCGGGCTTTGGTCGATGTCGATGATCTTGTCGATTTGTTCCAGCCCTTCGATGTGCGCTTTATTCCTCTGTTTTGCTACACTGTCAGTGGGATATGAGACGCTTAAACAGATATATTTCAGTAGGCTGACATAGAGGAGAAAAGAAGCAACGATGCCACGCCTGGATATTTACCACGATCAGGTCAAACGGGCGCTGGAAAAGGATGGCTGGCTCATCACCCATGACCCGTTTCCGCTGACAATGGGCAAAAACGTATGTTTGCTGATCTTGGTGCGGAAACATTGTTTAGCGCAGAAAAAGAGCAGACCAAAATCGTTGTCGAAATCAAGAGCTTCACAGGTGTCTCTGTTATCAAGGACTTGGAACAAGCATTGGGGCAATACACGCTTTACCAACGGATTCTGGAAGTGAAGGAACCGGAGCGTATCCTGTATCTCGCAGTCACGACCCGCGTTGCCCGCGAAGTTTTCGAGGTGGAATTAGGCCAATTGTTGCTGGATACGGGGTCTGTACGTATTCTGGTATTTGATGCGGAACAGGAGGTTATCATCCAATGGTTACCCAACTAGACTATCCGGCGCTGATCAAGCGCATCCTGCTGGAGTACACGAAATACAAGCCGGTGTATGGCGACATCGAAACCACTGTCAGCTTTGATGACGAACATGCCAACTATGCCCTGTTGCAGGCAGGCTGGGATGGGGATGACTATCTGCATGGCGCGATTATCCATATTCGGCTAATCGACGGTAAAATCTGGATTCAGTATGACGGCACGGAAGAAGGCGTTGCTACCGAACTGCTGGACGCAGGTGTGCCGAAAAAGCATATCGTGCTGGGATTTCGGCATCCCAGCGAACGGAAATATACGGGGTTGGCGGTAGCGTAATTAATTGCCCATATCATTCCACTCACAGGGTGATTTCGCGCACGATCTTTTCCGCGATCTTGCCTTGCGTGCCAGGCAGTTGCAGGGCGTGGAAAATTATGAGGAACAGCTACATCACAAAAAATGGAGGAGCCAATTGCCCCTCCATTTGTCTCCTACAAATGAAATATTCAGTTACTTATCTACATGCACCACTTGCACTAGCAGTACCGATCTTACCCTCCGCACATGACACGGTTGTTGGAGAGTAAACCATCGCAGTCCAAATGTTGCCCTTCCCGGAGTTTGAGTAGCTCCTACCATCGGAACTACGAGTTACTTTGGCATAGGTAGTACTTGAACTGCTGGTTGGCCTTGTTCTCGCCCAGTTAGTCCCACATTTTTTAGAGTAGCGCAGTTCAATGACACCTCCGGTAATAGTCTTGTAAGCCACTGTCGTAGCATCAAGATCACATCCCATCGAAATAGGGTCTTTACCATCATAAGCTGGCGGCACATCATTGATTGTCACCGCCTTACTGCCGCTCTTGGTCACGCCGTTGTAGCTGTAGCTGGCCGTCACCGTCACGCTCTGGTTGCTGCTGACCGCACTGGTCGTCAACGTCCCGCTGCTATTGATGCTGGCGTAACTGGAGTTCTCGCTCCAACTGAAACCGCTGCTGGCAGTGCTGCCGTCACTGAAGGAAGCTACTGCTGAACAGCTACCGCTGCTGCTTTCGTTCACACTGCCGGGACACGTCACACTGACGCTGCTCAGGCTTTTTGCCACATCCTTGATCGTCACCGCCTTGCTGCCACTCTTAGTCACGCCGTTGTAGCTGTAGCTAGCCGTCACCGTCACGCTCTGGTTGCTGCTGACGGCGCTGGTTGTCAACGTCCCGCTGCTGTTGATACTGGCGTAGCTGGAGTTCTCACTCCAACTGAAGCCACTGCTGGCGATGCTGCCATCACTGAAGGATGCCACTGCTAAACAGCTACCGCTGCTGCTTTCGTTCACGCTGCTGGGGCAGGTCACATTCACACTACTTAGCGTTTTTGCCGGTGCATCCAGCACTTTGAATGTTTGTGTATCCAGTGGAGTCCAGTTCTTGCCATCAAAAACTTTAGCAACCAAGTAATATGTACCCACTCCCCATAACTCGCTTCCAACAGTAATTGGGAATGTAGTTTTACCCCAGAATCCAGTTTGCCCCTGATTCAATTGAACTTGACTGCCATAGTTACCAACAGCCATGCTAGGCAATATTTGTACTGGTGTATTTAGCAATACCAAGTCATATGGATTACCAGTAAGCGACTTATGTATTGATAGTGCAACTTTTTGATAGGTAATGGTTTTTGATGTTGGATTATACAGTTTAAACTGAGCATCAAATTCTCCGCCAAGGACAATTGAATCAGCTTTCTTCCAGAACTCCTTAACCTGAATTCCAGCGTTCAACCTAGCTTTAATGAAGGCTTGTGGCTCATAATAGTTGGCTTCAACATAAGACTTTGATTGTCCACAAGGAAAAGCACTCGCAGACATATTACTTTTCCTGATTTCGAAATGTAAATGCGCGTACCATGCTCCATTTGCATTACCAACTTGAGCTATTTGCTGGCCTTTTGAAACGCTAGCTCCATTACTAATTGATATGCTTTTACATGACCATACTGAGACCATACTTTCGATCCATCTGGCAAAGTATGTTCAATCAATATGATATTTCCCCACGAGGCTCCTCCATCACCAGAAAAGGTTACTATGCCATTTGCGACAGCATAAACTGGTTGACCTAAATCACCATCTCCAGTGGTTCCATCTTTGTTAAAATCTACTCCTGGATGGTATACATAACCGCATTTACCACCATAGTCCCATTGCTGCAACCACTGAAGACCATTGGTATTCCCTATCCACCCTGATCCATCAATCGCACCAACAGGATACCTAAAACTATCTGCGACTGCCGCAATTGCATTATGCGCAAAGAAAAACAGTATTGTTACCAACAACAACCGGATATATCCAACATAATTAAGTTGTGAATACATACTTTCTCTCCCACTAATCAAGATATATATTTGCCAACAATAAGTAAAAATTATTAAATCTAGAAGATTAAATAATAGATAAATGCTGATTTTTTATCATCACACTTATTGAGCTTTTTACTTTACTTATCTAATATTAGATTTATCTATTGATAACCAGATTTTTCAGCGCCATGTACATCCCTCAAGACGACAACCTACTGAGACGCGAACGAGACAAACACTTCCCGAAACGGCAACAAGACTTAGCAGATGCCATGACCGGACGCTTGGAACAGTTTGGCAGCTCACAGAAATCACAAGGTCGGATTTCTGAACTCCTGTCTGGAGACAGAGCCATTAACATTGTTGAGCTACTGGTCATGGCGAAACTCTTCCATCGTCAACCTCATGAATTGCTTAAGCCAGAGTTGCAAAAGTATTGCGTAGAAGGCGAAGGCATCAGCGTCCGGGCATTTGCCAGTGAAGCAGAAAGTGATGCCTATTTGACAGAACTGGAACATGAGGGAAGGATTCTTGCCTTTGCGCAATTTCCCTCTTTTATTTTACACCGATAGCCAACCGTTGCGGCAAGAGCAGTTCAACCAACCCTGCTTCGAGAACAGGGAGTTCTACACTCTGGATGCCTACATCAACTTCCTATTTTCAGTCTCCAGCCGCTACACCCTACAAAAACGGGTAGACATCCTGACACGCTACATTGACTATTTTGATCCAACCAAAAAGGTAGTCTGAACAAGAAGAGCATTGTGTTTTTCTCACGCCACGCCTACCCGACCCTAAGCCGATTTGCAAATATGGAATTTTTTCCCAAGAAGGAGCTAATCATTCTGCTTGCCCCCGTCTTGCAGGAAAGTGATGGTGATATTTTCCTGGAAATCCGTAACATTGAGTTGTGCAGACAAGTTGCTGAATTCTACTCCGAGAAGATAGAGCCACTCGCTAACCCAATGAATTTGCTACGCTTGGGTAGAAAAATCCTGCAACAACGCATCAACGACAAAATGCCGCTCGAAACTGCAATCCGCAGTTTCTATTACGACTGCCGGAATATTATGTTTGACTCCACAGACCCCGATACAATCTTACGAAATTTCAGCCCTGAATTTCAGGAGATGTTGGCGCAACCATAAATATTCATCAGCTTGTTTACCGGGGAGTTTCATAACATCCGCTTGAGAAACTCCCCGGTAAACGACCCTTCCACCGCCGCCACCTCTTCCGGCGTGCCGGTGGCGATGATTTNTCCCGCCCCGGCTGCCGCCCTCCGGCCCACCACCCAGTCCGCCGTCTTGATCACGTCGAGGTTGTGCTCGATCACCACCACGGTGTTGCCGCCGTCGCGCAGGCGGTGCAGCACTTGCAGCAACTGATCGACATCGTGGAAATGCAACCCCGTCGTCGGCTCGTCGAGGATGTAGATGGTCTTGCCGGTGCCGCGCTTGGAGAGTTCCTTTGCCAGCTTGACGCGCTGCGCTTCGCCGCCGGAGAGCGTAGTGGCGTTCTGCCCCAGGGTGATGTACGACAGCCCCACGTCCATCAGGGTTTGTAGCTTACCGTGAATGCTGGGCACGGCAGCGAAAAATTCCGTGGCGTCTTCCACCGTCATGTCCAGCACTTCGCTGATGTTTTTGCCCTTGTAGCGGATGTCGAGGGTTTCGCGGTTGTAGCGCTTGCCTTCGCACACTTCGCAGGTGACGTACACGTCGGGCAGGAAGTGCATCTCGACCTTGATCACGCCGTCGCCGGAACAGGCTTCGCAGCGCCCGCCCTTGACGTTGAAGGAGAAACGCCCCGGTTGGTAGCCGCGTGAACGCGCCTCTTGCGTGGCGGCGAACATGTCTCGGATCGGGGTGAACACGCCGGTATAGGTGGCGGGGTTGGAACGCGGGGTGCGCCCGATCGGGCTTTGGTCGATGTCGATGATCTTGTCGACCTGATCCAGCCCTTGCACTTCGCGCACCGGGGCGGCCTCCACGCTGCTGTCGTGCAGGTGGCGGGCGAGGTACGGGTACAGGGTGCGGTTGACCAGGGTGGATTTGCCGGAACCGGAGACGCCGGTGACGCAGGTCAGCAACCCCAGCGGGATTTTCAGGGTGACATCCTGCAAGTTGTTGCCGGTGGCGCCCACCACCGTGAGGGTGCGTTTGGGGTCAAACGGGGTGCGTTCATGGGGGATTTCGATCCGGCGCCGCCNCGAAAGGAACTCGCCGGTGGTGGAGCCTTCCGCCGCCGCCACCTCTTCCGGCGCGCCTTGGGCAACGATCTGGCCACCATGCACGCCCGCACCGCCGAGGTCGAGCACGTAATCAGCGGAACGGATCGCGTCTTCGTCGTGTTCCACCACAATCACGGTGTTGCCGAGGTCGCGCAGGCGGAACAGGGTTTTCAGCAGGCGGTCGTTGTCGCGCTGGTGCAGGCCGATGGAGGGTTCGTCCAGCACATACATGACCCCGACCAGCCCCGCGCCGATCTGCGAGGCGAGGCGGATGCGCTGCGCTTCGCCGCCGGACAGGGTTTCGGCGCTGCGGCTGAGGGTCAGGTAGTCCAGCCCGACGTTGACCAGAAATTCCAGCCGCAGGGTGATTTCGCGCACGATCTTTTCCGCGATCTTGCCTTGTGCGCCGGGCAGTTGCAGGGCGTGGAAAAACGCATGGCTTTCACCGATGGCGGTGCCGGTGATGGCGGGCAGGTTGCGCCCGGCGATGAACACATTGCGCGCCTGTTCGTTGAGGCGCCCGCCGCAGTCCGGACAGGAACGGGTCGCTAGGTACTTGCTGAGTTCGTCACGCACCGCGCCGGAATCGGTTTCGCGGTAGCGGCGCTGGAGGTTGTTGAGCACGCCCTCGAACGGGTGCGAACGCTGGTACACCTGCCCTTTCTGGCCGATGTAGGTGAATCCGACCTCTTCGGATTTGCTGCCGTGCAAAATCAGGTCGCGGATTTTTTNCGGCAATTCCTCCCACGGCTGTTCCACATCGAATTTGAAGTGATCCGCCAGCGAAGTCATCATCTGGAAGTAGTAGGCGTTGCGCCGGTCCCAGCCGCGCACCGCCCCGCCCGCAAGGCTTAAAGCCGGGTTGGTGATCACCCGCTGCGGGTCGAAGAATTGCTCCACGCCCAGCCCGTCGCAGGTCGGGCACGCCCCGGCAGGCGCGTTGAAGGAAAACAGGCGCGGCTCCAGTTCCGGCAGCGACCAGCCGCAGTGCGGGCAAGCGTAGTTGGCGGAAAACACCATGTCCGTGCCGTCGCCGTCCATCCATGCGACCGTGGCGAGGCCGTTGGCGAGTTTGAGCGCGGTTTCAAACGATTCCGCGAGGCGCAACTGCATGTCGTCACGCACCTTGAAACGGTCGATGACCACTTCGATGGTGTGTTTCTTGCGCAATTCCAGCGTAGGCGGCGCTTCCAGGTCATAGACTTCGCCATCCACCCGTACACGCAAATAGCCTTGCGCCTTGAACGAGTCGAACAGCTGCACATGTTCGCCCTTGCGGTCGCGCACCACCGGGGCGAGCAGCATCAGCTTGCTGCCTTCCGGCAGGCCGAGCACCTGGTCGACCATCTGGCTGACGGTCTGCACCTGCAAGTCGACGTGGTGGGTCGGGCAGCGTGGCACACCGGCGCGGGCGAACAGCAGGCGCAGGTAGTCGTAAATCTCGGTGATGGTGCCAACGGTGGAACGCGGGTTGTGCGAGGTGGTTTTCTGCTCGATGGAAATCGCCGGGGACAGCCCCTCGATGTGGTCGATGTCCGGCTTGTCCATCATCGACAGGAACTGGCGGGCGTAGGCGGAAAGCGACTCCACGTAGCGCCGCTGCCCTTCCGCAAAGATCGTGTCGAACGCCAGCGACGACTTGCCCGAACCCGACAGACCCGTGATCACGATCAGCTTGTCTCGCGGCAGGTCGACATCGATGTTTTTCAGGTTGTGGGTGCGTGCGCCGCGAACGCGGATGAATTTGTCCATGGGTGTGGGGGTGGTTATGGCAAAGGTCGGATTCTAGCAGGTTTGCCCCGGAAATGAGGTATTCCCCCAGAGGCAAAATGGTTGCGGCCAGAGTACAGATTCTTCTAGGGAATGGTGATCATGACTCACCGGCCATTTTTAGCGCTTCAGCCAACAAAGCCATCGCTTCCAACTCGCCTTTTCCCATACCGGGCGCAGCGATAACCAGTTCATGCAGATCAGTATCCGTGACCTTATCAGCGAGATACTGCTTCAGCTTTTCTGCCTGCGGTTTATCTGCTGCACTGGCTTCATCAAAAACCGCGCGGGGAACCAATAACTGCTGAAACAGAGTGTCCAGCCAGTGCAGCCCATCACAGGTTGAAATAGCTATCAGCGCGGAAGTGTCGGCAATAATCAACATTTAGTGCAGTAACCCTTCCAGTTCGGCGTGGAGGTCTTCAGGGGAATAATTGACCGTAGGAATACCGTGTTTTTGCAGGTGGCCATGAACTCGTAGCGGTCAATGCCAGCCAGTTCAGTAGCGGCACCTGCTGATAACTTGCCTACCTGAAACATCGCCAACGCTGCATATAACTTCAGGGTATTGCCAATTTCACGCGGGCTTTGTTCCAGTGAAAACAATTCCGGAATGTCGAGTGTTACTTGCATGACAGTCTCCTTGCTCGAAAGCATTTTGATAGCTTGAGCATAGCATTATGGCTTTCAACATGTTTTATGCGAGGTTGTTTTCTGCTCGATGGAAATCGCTGGGGACAGCCCCTCGATGTGGTCGATGTCCGGCTTGTCCATCATCGACAGGAACTGGCGGGCGTAGGCGGAAAGCGACTCCACGTAGCGCCGCTGCCCTTCCGCAAAGATCGTGTCGAACGCCAGAGACGACTTGCCCGAACCCGACAGGCTGTGATGATGAAGATGTCGGGCATGGTTGTACCGGTTTTATCCTGTTTTTGTTACCATCGCCATGATAGTTCAGCGATACTTAAAATACACATGAAAGCCGTTGTTTACATTGAATCCTCCGTCATCAGCTATCTGACCGCCCGCCCCAGCCGCGATGTGGTGACGGCTGCACGGCAAGCCATCACTTCGGAATGGTGGGATAACCACAGGCAACGTTATGAGCTGTATATTTCGGCTTTGGTAGAGGAAGAAATTACTTCTGGCGACGCAACCGCAGCACAACGGCGGATTGAAGCCGTAGTTGATATTCCCAGTTTGGGCATCACGCCGGAGGCGCAGGAACTGGCTCAGGTGTTACTGGATGGTAAAGGTGTTCCGGCAAATAGCGTGGAAGATGCGCTTCATATCGGCATTGCTGCAACACAAGGGGCTGAATTTTTGCTGACGTGGAATTTCAAACACATCAACAATGCCGAAACGAAAGCCTTGATTGAAAAACTGGTTGAGGATCAAGGGTATCTCTGCCCGATCCTGTGTTCCCCTGAAGAATTGGGAGGTTAAGCTATGATGGACGATCCCATAGTTGAAGAAGTACGCAAACACCGGCAAGCTCATGCCGCCAAATACAACAATGACCTGAAAGCCATCTGCGAAGCATTGAAAATTCGTGAGCAGCAGTCCAGCCGCAAGGTTGTTAACCGTGCCCCTCGTTTGCTGCTGAAAAAGTCAGCTAAGATCGCCATATGAAACACAGCGATTTCCAGATAGGTACAGAGTTTTTCACTGCATCGGGCAAGTGGCGTTGCACAGACGTCGGTAGCCGGGTGATTGTGGCTATTTCACTGGAGCCGAAGGAAATGGTGCGTCTCTCGACTGACCCATCGGGCAAACAGGTGAAGGAAACCTTCATCAGTGATGATCCACGCGATCTGAACGGGTCACCTTATGGCGTGGCTGAATACGTGTTTGACGAGTGCGATCTGGAGGGATGTTCCATTTGTGATCTGTTCAGTTGACGTCCATCAGCCACTTTCCAATTGGGTGGAATGACTAAGCATCCGTCAGCAGGAATTCGCCGCTCTGGTGCCGCCACATTTCGGCATAGCGGCCATTGAGCGCCAGCAATTCAGGGTGGGAACCCTGTTCGATAATCCGCCCGTTTTCCAGCACCACAATCCTGTCCATACGCAGGATGGTGGCCAGCCGGTGCGCAATGACAAGCGCTGTCTTGTGTGCAATCAGTTCGAAAATGGCGCTCTGGATTTGCTGCTCAGTGAGTGAATCCAGTGCGCTAGTGGCTTCGTCCAGCACCACGATGGGCGCATCGTCCAGAAAGGCGCGCGCAATCGCCACCCGCTGCTTTTCCCCGCCGGAGAGCTTCACGCCGCGTTCGCCGACCAGGGTGTCAAAGTCCTGCGGCAGTTTGCGGACAAACTCCAGCGCCTGCGCCTTGCGGGCGACTTCATGCAGTTGCGCATCGCTGGCTGGTTTGCCCAGCAGGATATTGTCGCGGATGCTGCGGTGGAACAGTTCCGGCTGTTGCGGCACCAGTGACAGTTGTGAACGCAGCGATTCCAGGGTGAAATCCTGCGCATCGACGCCATCGAGCAGGATTCTGCCCTGTTGCGGCTCAACAAAGCGGAACAGCAGTTTGGTCAGCGAGGTTTTGCCGGAGCCGGAATGCCCGACCAGCGCCACCTTCTCGCCCGGCCTGACATGCAGGTTGAAGTTGTTGAACAGCCCAGTTTCACCGTATGCAAAGCCAATATTTTCGAACCGGATGTCGCCACGGCTGATGACATGCGGCTGCGCGCCGGGATTGTCCTGTTCCACATCCGCCTGCCGGAACACATCCGCCATTTCGCGCGCATCCGCCAGCACGGTGAAAAAGCGGCGGAAATCGCGCCCGAAATCCCACAAACGCCGGATCAACAGCAACAAGATGCTCTGGAACAGCACGAATTCGCCAATCTGGAAATTGCCCGATTCCCATTTGCGGATCATCAGGTAAACCAGCAACAACTCAATCCCGGATGCCAGCAGCCCCTGCACGGCGAAGGAAACGAACATCAGCAGCCACGCCACATTGCGCCGCTGGTAGGATTCATCGGCGATGGCGCTGATATTGCTGCGTTCCTGCTGTTCCAGCGCGAAGCTTTTGACGATGGAAATATTGGCGATGCCATCCGAATAAGCGCCGCCGAGTTTCGAATCCAGCGCCGCCACGCGGGTGTCGAATTTCAGTTTCCACACCAGATAGCCCGCGCTCCAGCCGATAAAAATGATCACCCAGATCAGGAAATACAGGGCGAAGCGCGGCTGCTGCTGGTAGAAAATGATGAAGGCGAGGGCGATCTGCAACAGGCTGCCGTAAAACTGGAAAATCAGCCAGTCGATGACGGTTTCGAACGCCTTGATGAAACGGTTGGCCTGCTTGACCAGGCTGCCCGCGAAATTGTTCTCGAAAAAGTGGTAACGCTGCCGCACCAGCACTTCGAAGCAGCGTTTGTCGAGCAGGTTCAGACCCCAACTCTGGAACATGATCATGCCCAGCTCCAGCGCCCGCCAACTCAGCCAAATGCCGACGTACATCAACCCGATCCAACCCAGGCTGTGCAGCAACTGTTGTGCGGTTTCCGGGGCATAAGGCTGCGCCAGCCCGTTGGCGATGTCCTTGTAGAACAGCGGCACGGCGACATCCAGCCCGACGCCGCCGCTGATGCCCAGCATGACAACCAGAAACCAGCCCCATTTCTGGCGGATGATGGCGCTGTATTCACGAAAGATGATGTCCATGCGCGCATGGTAACAGAGGAGGGGAAATCCTGCCGCTGTCAGGCAGTGGTTTGAGTTTGCAGCCAGCGGATGGCACCTTGTCCGGCGTGCCGTCCGGTTGCAAAACAGGCGGTCAGCAGGTAGCCGCCGGTAGGGGCTTCCCAGTCGAGCATTTCGCCCGCGCAAAAGACGCCGGGAAGCTGGCGCAGCATCAGGTTCCCATCCAGGCCTTCAAACAGCGCGCCGCCAGCCGTGCTGATCGCTTCGTCGATGGGGGCGGTGGCGGTCACGGTGACAGGAATGGCTTTCAGGGCGGACGCCAGCCGGGAACAGTCCGCCCCGTGCGTCTTGCCCTGCGTTTCAAACAACAAGGTGGTTTTTGCCCCATCCAGTTTGAAACGGCTTTTCAGGAACGCGCCTAACGTCTTGCTGGCAGGCTTTTGGCGCAGGGCGGATTCGATTTGCGCATGGGTGTGGTTCGGCAGCAGATCCAGATGAAAGGTTGCGCTTCCACAGGATTGGATCAGGTCGCGCAGGCGGGCGGAGAAGGCGTAAATCAGGCTACCTTCCACCCCGCGTTCCGTCAGGATCATTTCGCCCATGCGGGCTTCGGTCTGGCCGTTCTGGTCGGTGAGGCTGAGGGTGACGGATTTCAGCGGGGAACCGGCGAAACGGCTGCGCAGGTGTTCGCTCCAGTTGCACAGAAAGCCACAGTTGGCGGGTTGCAAGGGCGCGACCGGGACGCCTTTGTCCGCCAACAGCGTCACCCAGGCACCGTCGCTGCCGAGTTTNNTCCAACTGCCGCCGCCCAAGGCCAGAATGACGGCAGAATAGGACACCGCAACCGTTGTTTGCGGGTTCTGGAAAACCAACCGGCCTTGCGCATCCCAACCTTGCCAGCGGTGGCGGGTATGCAGGCGCAAGCCCTGGCGCTTCAGGCATGCCAGCCATTTCCGCAGCAGTGGGGCGGCTTTCATTTNCCTGGGAAACACGCGCCCCGAAGTGCCAACGAAGGTTTCCACGCCATGCCCCGCACACCATTGGCGCAGTTCCGCCGCGCCGAATGCCGCCAATAATGGCTGCAATTCCGGCTGGCGTGCGCCATAACGGCTGCAAAAGGGGTCAAAGGGTTCGGAGTGGGTGATGTTCAGCCCGCCAATGCCCGCCAGCAGGAACTTGCGGCCGACCGTCGGCATGGCGTCGTACAGGTCAACCGTATGCCCGGCGTTGAGCAGTTGTTCGGCGGCCATCAACCCGGCAGAGCCGCCGCCGATGACAATGGCACCCATCAGCTGCGGGTTCCGGTACCCTTGTCCAACAGATGCAGGCTGAAGCCACCCAGTGCCAGGATGAACGCCATGATCACGCAGTAACTCACCCATACCGGCATGTCGGCGATGCCCAGGATGCCGTAGCGGAAACCGTTCACCATGTACAACACCGGATTCAGCAGTGATGCTTTCTGCCACAGCGGCGACAGCATGCTGATGGAGTAAAACACCCCGCCGAGGTAGGTCAATGGCGTCAACACAAAGGTCGGGATGATGTTGATGTCGTCAAAATTGTTGGCGTACACCGCATTGATCAGCCCCGCCAGGGAGAACAAGGCGGCGGTCAGGATGATGATGGAAGCCATGATCCAGAAATGCTGCATGTGCAGTTGGGTGAAAAACAGTGACACCAATGTGACGGCGACGCCGACAGCGATCCCGCGCGCCACCCCGCCGCTGACGAAACCGGCCAGAATGATCCAGTTGGGGATGGGCGAAACCAGCATTTCGGCGATATTGCCCTGAAACTTGCTGCCATAGAATGACGCCACCACATTGGCGTAGGCGTTGGTGATCACCGTCATCATGATCAGCCCGGGCATGATGAAGTCGATGTAGCGGTGGCCTTCCATATCGCCGATCTGCGAGCCGATCAGGTTGCCGAAAATCACAAAATACAACGACGTGGTGATGACCGGCGGCAGGATGGTCTGTTTCCAGATGCGGGTGAAACGCAGGACTTCCTTGATGAGGATGGTGTAATACGCAATCCATTTTTGCTGTGCATTCATGGTTTGTTGCCCTCCAACAGTTCCACGAACAATTGCTCCAGGCGGTTGGTTTTGTTTCGCATGCTGTGCACCTCCACCCCATGAAGGTTGAGGAATTCGAAAACCCGGTTGAGGGAGTAATGCTCCTTGTGGTAGGAAACTTCCAACGTGGTCGGATCCTGTAGGTGGCAGTGGCACAGGTTGCTGCCCGTGGCGGGCAATGATGCCAGCGGCTCGGCCANGTCGAACACATAGCTTTCCGTGTCCAGGCGGTTGAGCAGTTTTTTCATGCTGGTGTTTTCAATCATTTCACCCTTGTCGATGATGCCGATATTGCGGCACAGGCTTTCGGCCTCTTC
The DNA here is from genome assembly GCA_013693955.1 of Candidatus Thiothrix singaporensis. Lineage (GTDB taxonomy): Bacteria > Pseudomonadota > Gammaproteobacteria > Thiotrichales > Thiotrichaceae > Thiothrix > Thiothrix singaporensis. The sequence goes on from CP059265.1 coordinate 1,943,638, forward strand.
CAGATAGTGGGTGGTGAGGATGATGGTGGCGCCGTCGGCGTTCAGCTTGCGCAGGAATTCCCACATGGAGCGGCGGATTTCAATGTCCACCCCTGCCGTCGGTTCGTCCAGGATCAGCAGGCGCGGCTGGTGGATCAGGGCGCGGGCGATCATCAGGCGGCGTTTCATCCCGCCGGATAATTTGCCCGCCTGTTCCCNGGCCTTGTCCCACAGGCNCAGCTGTTTCAACAAGGGCTCGGCACGAGCCTGGGCTTCCTTGCGCGGAATCCCGTAATAGCCGCCCTGGTTCATCACTATTTCGATGACGGGCTCGAAGATATTGAAATTGAATTCCTGCGGCACCAGCCCGATCTGCGCCCTGGCCTGCTCACGTTGGGTGTCGATGTCGTAGCCGAAAATGCTGACCTTGCCCGCCGTCTTGTTCACCAGCGAACTGACAATGCCGATGGTGGTGGACTTGCCTGCGCCATTCGCCCCCAACAGGGCAANAANATCCCCTTGCTCCACCCGCAGGTCGATGCCCTTGAGGGCGGTGAAGCCATTGCTGTAGGTCTTGCGTAAACCCTGGATGTCGAGTGCCGTTGTCATGCCGGAATCCTGCCGAAAAGATGCCGGATGGTAGCATGTTCCCGCCGCAAGGCATAAAGCCACACTGTCTTTCCGCTATAGTGCGGCAGACAGGACAGACACAAGGCGGACAGGATGAACAAGTCCCCGCGTTGCAGAGACCCTCAGGAAAACGTTTTTCAGCTCACCGGCGCGCTGGGGTTCCCGCTTACCCGGCATCTGGCGCGGATGCGGGCGTTGGGGGAGTAATCTGCTGGAGGATACTGATAGTTCAGAGTACTAATACCTTAATACCTTTCTGAGCTGGGGTGCTGCGAAATCGAGGAAACGTCGCATTTTGAGTGGCATGCGGCTGCGTGATACGTGGAGTAAATGGACGGGAACGGGGGTGGGTTCATAAGCTTCCAGGATGATTTCCAACTCACCTTTGGCAACGGCTTCGGCCGTTTGATAGTGCAGCAGGCGGGTCACACCAACACCAAGGATAGCTGCCTGAGCAGCAGCTTCTGTGGTGGTGACGGACAGTCGTGAGTGGATGGGAATATCCAGTGCGGAGCTTGTTTGAGCATCTCTAAAACGCCATGCGGGTGAGGGCATGGGCGTATCCACCATGACGCAGGGTAAGCGTAGCAAGTCGTCAGGCTGTTGCGGCATACCATACTCGGCGAGCAGTGCAGGGCTGGCGCAAGTGACTGTCCGCATATTGCCTATTTGCGTTGCGACCATTGTGCTGTCCGGCAGTTTGCCGATACGCACGGCCATATCGACATGTTCCTCGATGAGATCAGCATTACGATCGTTGAGGAGTAGGCGAATATTGATTGCCGGGAACGTTGCTAAAAACTCGGCTACCACCGGCAATACATGCAGACGGCCAAACATGATGGGGGCGGTGATCACTAACTCGCCTTTTGGCGCCATGAATTCGCCAGACGCTTCGCGTTCAGCTTCTTCCACCTGTTCGATGATGCGACGGGCAGCTTCAACATAGGCGGCTCCGGCATCTGTCAACGTGAGTTTGCGGGTGGTACGCAACAGCAGCCGGGTTCCCAGGTGTGATTCCAGATCAGCGATTCTGCGGCTTAAGGTTGCCAAGGGCACTTGCAGGGTTCGGCTGGCGGCGGAAAGGCTGCCCTGTTCCATGACGGTGATAAGCATGGACATGGCTTCAAGTCGATCCATCTATTATTCCATTTTTGGAAAGATTATTCTCAATATTGCATGATTATCATCATAAATGGAAGGTAGTAGTATGAGCCTTACCGAGTCAATTTCGACTTGTTGTTCAAGGAGATAAGCATGTCACGTATTACTATTCCTGCTTTCGATAATGCCCCTGAAGCTTCGAAAGGCACGCTCGATATTATTCGCCAACAACTGGGTACGGTTCCGAACCTGTTTCGTCTGATCGCACTGAGCCCAGCGGCACTGTCTGCCTACGTTAATTTTCACGGTGGTCTTTCCAGCAGTCTGGATGCCAAAACACGTGAACGTATCGCGTTGGCGGTTGCACAGGTCAACGGGTGCGATTACTGCCTGTCGGCTCATTCCTATCTTGGCCTGAATATGGTGAAGCTAGATCAGGCAGAAATTGAACGTAATCGCCACGGTACGTCAGCGGATGCCAAGGCTAATGCTGCGGTGGGTTTCGCGGCCAAAGTCGCGCGTGAGCGGGGGCATGTCAGTGATGCTGATCTGGCAGCGGTACGTCTGGCCGGTTTCAGTGAGGCGCAGATCGTGGAAATTGTCGGTCTGGTGGCTGAAAACACCTTCACCAATTACCTCAACGAAGTTGCCAAGACGGATATCGACTTTCCTGTCGTTCGGGTAGCTGAGGCAGCCTGATCATGCATGCCGGGGCTTTTGGCTCCGGCCAGTTTTAGCTGGATTAATAGGAGGTTGGTCATGTCTTACGGTTTTCTGGATATTGCCATGACGCCTAGTGTTCGTGCTGTGCAAAAGTCCATGCAGGTGGATGATTTCTGGTTTGATTTCAAGGGGCAGCGGGCTTTTGATCGGTTTTCGGAGAACGAGGCCAGGTTTATTGCTGAACGCGACAGTTTCTATCTGGCGACAGTGTCTGAAAGCGGGTGGCCGTATGTTCAGCATCGGGGAGGNCCACGCGGGTTCCTGACGCTGGTGGATGAGCGCACGCTTGCCTGTGCGGATTTCCGGGGCAATCGGCAATACATCAGTGTTGGCAATGCCGTCGCAAATGAGCGTGCTTGTTTGTTTCTCATGGATTATGCACATCGCGCCCGGCTCAAGATGTATGTGCGTATTGAGGTGGTCGCACTTGAGGCTGATCCAGCGCTCACACAGCTGGTCAGTGTGCCGGGTTATAAAGCCAGGGTTGAACGCATTCTGCGTATGCGGCTGGAAGCATTTGACTGGAATTGCCCGCAACATATCACGCCGCGTTTTACGGAAGAGGAGATTACTGCGGCTGTCTTGCCACTACGCGAACGCCTGCAAGCGCTGGAGGCTGAAAATGCGGAGTTGCGCCAAGGCTGGTGTTCGTTAGCAGGGTAAGGATGATGCTTACCCGGTAGGCAGATGATTCCGCAGTATCTCGTAAATCTCCGGGCGGTTTGTCTGATTTCAGCGACGCTCAGACCTTCCAGTGAATAATGCCGCTGTAAGAGAAGGTGCGAATGGCGATATTGTTGATGGCTCATGGCTCATTATGTGTTTCGGGGTCTTGGTCGTTTCAGATGCGAGCAAATCAAGCATAACACATTGATAATAAAGAATAGTTCCCATGGTCTTAGATGGGCTTTTGCCAAGACCCTGAAACCCATAATGAGCCACCGTTTTTTGCTGGCTGCTACCGTCATTTACCGGCCATTGTCGGGCAGTCCAGATACGAGAAAGCCCGCTGTGTAGCGGGCTTCCGGTTATTATCGTTCTTCTTCGTCAGAATAAATGGCGCATCCGGAAGGATTCGAACCTCCGACCACCTGGTTCGTAGCCAGGTACTCTATCCAACTGAGCTACGGATGCGCTGAATGAGCGGCGCATTATGCGCATTTCACCGAATCCGGTCAAGCTCAATTTCAAAACTTTATCCAGCCTGAAACTGAAATGGCGGAAAGGGCGGGATTCGAACCCGCGATGGGCTTTTACCATACTCCCTTAGCAGGAGCGCCTTCGGCCTCTCGGCCACCTTTCCATTGGGTACTTCAGTGAAGGCGGTAAGAATACCTTCAAGACGAAGGAACGTAAAGCCCTAATTTACGTTTTCTTCGACCGCAACAGGATCAAGCTGCTCATGACGAATACGTTCAAAGATTTCTTCGCGATGCACAGCAACATCCTTCGGCGCGTTAATACCCAAACGTACCTGATTGCCTTTAACCCCTAATACCGTAACGCTTATATTATCCCCAATCATGAGGGTCTCTCCTACCCTCCGTGTCAGTATCAACATACCGCATAATCTCCATATTGCTGCATTTATAAGTCCAAAAGCCCCGTGATGACCCACAAGTCTCACCGACAACCGCTGGTAAGTTGAACAATCCCATATAAGCACTTAACTTAAGCTTAACTATTCGCATGGTACGTTGTATTTTTACCAATGTATGATTTCAACAACAAACATTAACAATCGCGCTTAAATATTTCATGCCATGATAAAAAAGCCACCGAACAAGAAGCGTAACAGTGGCCTTAAGGTGTAAAGTTAAGTTTAAAAAACAGCAAAAAATTATGACAAACCGAATGCCGAATGCAGGACACGCACTGCCAGCTCCAGATATTTTTCCTCGATGACGACAGCAACCTTGATTTCGGAAGTGGAGATCATGCGGATATTGATGCCCTCATCCGCCAGTGTCTTGAACATCTTGCTGGCGACCCCGGCATGGGAGCGCATCCCCGCGCCAACGATCGCCACCTTCGCAATGCTCTCGTCACCATTACATTCTTTCGCGCCCAATGCTTCGCTGGTTTTGCAGAGGATTTGGCGAGCCTTGGCGTAATCGTTTTTATGGATGGTGAAGGTAAAGTCCGTTGTGCTATCAGAACCGATGTTTTGCACAATCATATCGACTTCAATATTGGCGTCTGAAANTCTACCCAGAATCTGGTACGCCACGCCAGGGCGGTCAGGCACGCCGGTTACTGTCAGCTGCGCTTCATCACGGTTGAACGCAATACCACGAACGGATACTTCTTCCATTACATCTTCCTCACGAGTAACCAGGGTGCTTTTGCCTTCGTCAAATGCATCAAAGCTGGAAAGCACACGGATAGGCATATCATATTTGTAGGCAAATTCGACAGAGCGGATTTGCAGCACTTTGGAGCCTTGGCTGGCCATTTCCAGCATTTCCTCCAAGGTCAGGGCTGGAATATGCCGCGCTTTCGGTTCAACACGCGGGTCTGTCGTATACACGCCATCCACATCCGTGTAAATCTGGCATTCATCCGCCTTGAGCGCCACCGCCAACGCCACGCCGGTCGTATCAGAACCCCCGCGCCCCAAGGTCGTGATGCTGCCGTCCTCCGTCACCCNCTGGAAACCGGCCACCACCACCACCTTGCCATCCGCCAGGTTCTTACGGATAGGTTCGGCGTCAATATCCAGGATACGCGCCTTGGTGTGGGCATCATCCGTCAGGATGCGCACCTGCCCGCCCGTATAGGAACGCGCAGGCTGGCCTTTTTCCAGCGCCAGCGCCAGCAGGCCAATCGTGACCTGTTCGCCAGTTGACAGGATTGCATCCTTTTCCCGCTCGGAGCCTTGCGGGTTGATTGCGTTGATCAACCCAACCAGTTTGTTGGTTTCACCGGACATCGCCGAAACCACCACGATGACGTCATTGCCCTTCTGCCTCCAGCGGATGATCCGGTCGGCAACGGCCTCGATACGCTCGGNGGAGCCAACGGAAGTGCCGCCATATTTCTGTACGATCAGTGCCATTATTTACTGTTTACCTATCAATGAAACGATCAAATAAAACCATTAAACCCGTTCCGCCACCCAACCTTGTACGGAGGCCAACGCAGCAGGCAACGCTGCGGCATCAGTGCCGCCGCCCTGCGCCATATCCGGGCGGCCGCCGCCCTTGCCGCCAACTTGTTGGGCGACAAAATTCAGCAGCTCACCCGCCTTGACACGGGCGGATTCATCCTTGGTCACACCGGCCACCAAGCTGATTTTACCGTCCGTCACCGTGGCCAGAATCACAACAGCCTTGCCCAGCTTGTTTTTCAACTGGTCAACAGCATCACGCAAGGATTTGGGGTCTGCGCCTTCCAGATTGGCCGCCAATACGCGCAAACCACCAACCGCCACTGCCTGATCAACAAGACTGGAGCCTGCTTGGGACGCCATCTTGCCTTTCAGTTGCTCCAGTTCCTTTTCCAGGGAGCGGTTCTTTTGCAACATGGCGTCAAGCTTGTCGCCGATTTCGGTCGGGTTGGACTTGAGCAGGCGGGCGACGTTGTCGAGACGGCTGGTGACATCGTTCAGCCAATCCAGCGCATTGGCGCCGGTGACGGCTTCAATACGGCGGATACCGGCGGCGACGCCGCCTTCACTGACAACCTTGAACAGGCCAATATCGCCGCTTCGGCCAACGTGACAACCGCCACATAGCTCAGTGGAAAAGCCAATCTTCAGCACCCGCACTTCATCGCCATACTTTTCACCAAACAGCGCCATCGCGCCTTCCTGCTTGGCGGCGTCCATCGACATGACACGGGCGGATGTCGCCGCATTCCGGCGAATTTCGCGGTTGACGATGGCCTCAACTTCAGCGATCTGCTCCGCACTGACCGGCTCGGGATGCGAAAAGTCGAAACGCAGACGCTCGGGAGTCACCAGCGAACCCTTCTGCTCGACATGCGCGCCCAGCACCTGACGCAAAGCCGCATGCATCAAATGCGTGGCGGAATGGTTGAGGATAATGGCCTGACGGCGTTCAGCATCAACTTCCGCAGCCACTTCCGTTGACACGGCGAGTTCACCGGACTCCAGTTTACCGAAGTGCACAAAAGTAGTGCCTTGCTTGCGCGTGTCGGTGACGCGGAACACCGCATTGCCATTGGACAACACGCCAGTGTCGCCCACCTGGCCACCGGATTCGGCGTAGAATGGCGTGTGGTCAAGCACGACCTGGCCTTCATCCCCCGCCAGCAGCGTGCTGGCCGCTTCACCATGCTGGAACAGTGCGACCACTGTCGAGGTTTCCTGCAACACGTCATAACCATGGAAAGCGGTTGTGCCGCTGACATCCAGTTTTTCGCCATAACCTGCGCCAAACTTGCCAGCAGCGCGGGCGCGCTCACGTTGCGCATCCATTGCCTTTTCGAAACCGGCTTCATCCAGCTTAAGGTTACGTTCGCGGGCGATATCGCCGGTCAGGTCAACCGGGAAACCATAAGTGTCATACAGCTTGAAGATGGTTTCGCCATCAATGGTTTCGCCAGACAAACCCGCAATCGCATCTTCAAGGATTTTCATGCCCTGCTCCAGCGTTTCGGCGAAACGGCGTTCCTCCTTCTCCAGCGCATCTTCCACCCGCGCCTGCGCCGCAGCGAGTTCCGGATACGCCTGCCCCATTTCATCCACCAACGGTTGCGCCATTTTGTAGAAAAACGGTGACGCCATACCCAGTTTGTAACCATGGCGGATAGCGCGGCGGACAATGCGGCGCAACACGTAACCACGCCCTTCATTCGACGGCAGCACGCCATCCGTGACCAGGAACGAGCAGGAGCGGATATGGTCAGCAATCACTTTGAGCGAAGGGCTGTCCGGGTCAGTGCCAGGAGCAGCCAGCTCCGCCGCTTNTTTCAGCAAATGCTGGAACAAATCGATTTCGTAATTGCTATGCACGCCCTGCAACACTGCGGCCAGACGCTCCATGCCCATGCCGGTGTCGACGGAAGGCTTGGGCAGCGGGATCATGGTGCCATCCTTGGTGCGTTCATACTGCATGAACACCAAGTTCCAGATTTCAATGTAACGGTCGCCATCCTCTTCCGGCGTCCCTGGNNCGCCGCCCCAGATATGTTCGCCGTGGTCGTAGAAAATTTCGGTGCATGNGCCGCATGNGCCGGTGTCGCCCATTTGCCAGAAGTTGTCGGAGGCAAACCGCGCCCCCTTGTTGTCACCGATGCGGGTAATGCGGTCAAGCGGGATACCTATCTGTTTGGTCCAGATAGCATAAGCTTCATCATCTTCGGCATAGACCGTCACCCATAGCTTGCCAGCAGGCAACCGCAACACATCGGTGAGGAACTCCCAGGCATACTTGATGGCATCTTCTTTGAAATAGTCGCCAAAACTGAAATTGCCGAGCATCTCAAAGAAGGTGTGATGGCGGGCGGTATAGCCGACATTTTCCAGGTCATTATGTTTGCCGCCAGCGCGCACACAGCGTTGGGAGCTGGTCGCACGGTTGTAGGAGCGTTTATCCATGCCCAGGAATACATCCTTGAACTGCACCATCCCTGCGTTGGTGAACAGCAAGGTCGGGTCATTTCCCGGCACCAATGAACTGGAAGGAACGATTTCATGCCCTTTTCCAGCAAAGAAATCGAGAAACTTTTGTCTTAATTCAGCAGTTGTCATGACTCTACCCACACCGGCTTAATTTTCCGGGCGACGTTGGAAAACAGCTTTGATCGTATCCGTATAAAAACCGCGCCCGGCGAGAAATCGTGACTGCCGGGCGCGTTCCTTGTAGTCAGCAGGCATTACCCTGCCAAATTTTTTTCGCGCTGCTCACCCGCCAGCGCTTGCCAATCCACATCGGCCTCAGCCAATGCTTGTGCGGCAATGGCGTCATCCACGCCACGATCCCGCAATTCGTAGGCAATCCGTTGTGGCCCCGCCCCCGCACGACGGATGAGCGCACAAACATGCCCGCATAACGGGCATCATCCAGATAACCCAACGCCTGCAGGCGATCCAACAGCGCATTCAAGCTATCTGTATCGCAATCGCAACGTTGACGCAACTTTTGCACGAGCTCCTTACGGGAATGCTCGCGGCTTGCCAACAGGCGCACAGCTACAACTTCGCAGTCATGCGCCCTTTCCGCCATCAGATATCGTCATCCCCGGCATTCGTTTCTTCTACGCCACTGGACATATCGATGTTCAACGCTTCAGCTCGGATGGCTTGCTCAATCTCAGCGGCAATTTCAGGGTGTTCTTTCAGATAGCCGCGCGCATTGTCCTTACCCTGGCCGATTTTTTCACCCTTGTAGCTGTACCATGCGCCAGCCTTGCCGACCAGATTCTGCTTGACGCCCAAATCCAGCAATTCACCCTCGCGGGAAATGCCTTCGCCATAGAGGATTTCGAATTCAGCCTGTTTGAACGGCGGTGCCATTTTGTTCTTGACGACTTTTACCCGGGTTTCGGAGCCTGTGATCTCGTCCCCCTTCTTGATTGCGCCAATGCGGCGGATGTCCAGGCGCACAGAAGCATAAAACTTCAACGCATTACCGCCGGTAGTCGTTTCCGGATTGCCAAACATGACGCCAATCTTCATGCGGATTTGGTTGATGAAAATCACCAGCGTGTTGGAGCGCTTGATGTTGCCGGTCAGTTTGCGCAGCGCCTGCGACATCAGGCGAGCCTGCAATCCCACATGGGAATCGCCCATGTCACCTTCGATTTCAGCTTTTGGCGTCAACGCCGCCACCGAGTCGATGACCACAATGTCCACAGCGCCGGAACGCACCAGCATATCGGCGATTTCCAGCGCCTGCTCGCCAGTATCCGGCTGGGAAACCAGCAGATCATCCACATTGACGCCCAGTTTTTGCGCATAAATGGGGTCGAGCGCGTGCTCTGCATCAACGAAAGCCGCGGTGCCGCCCGCCTTCTGGCATTCCGCAATCACTTGCAAGGTCAAGGTGGTCTTACCGGAAGATTCTGNGCTATAAATTTCAACGACGCGCCCTCTTGGCAAACCGCCAATGCCCAGGGCAATGTCCAACGTCAGGGAGCCGGTGGAAACCACATCCACGTCGCGCACCGCGTTGGCGTCCCCCATGCGCATGACCGCGCCCTTGCCGAACTGGCGTTCAATCTGGCTNNTCAAAGCTGCGGCGAGGGCTTTTTNCTTGTTTTCGTCCATACGGACAGCTCCTTAATTCTCTATTCAGGTGGTGAAAGCGGGGATTATTCCATNATCTAAACAATGAAACACACCCCGCAACGCATGTTCCACTGACTGCCTGCGCACCGAATCCCGGTCGCCAGCAAAATGGCAGGTTTCGGTGCGCATAGCACCGCCCTGCACCGCCCAACCGAAGCAAACGGTACCGACAGGTTTAGCGGGAGTGGCTCCGCCCGGCTCGGCGATTCCACTGACGGAAACCGACACATGGGCATGGGAATGCCCTAAGGCTCCTGACGCCATTTCTGCCGTCACTGCTTCGCTGACCGCGCCATACACCGCCAGTGTTTCGGCCTTGACGCCCAGCATTTCCTGCTTGGCCTCGTTGCTATAAGTGACGAAACCACGCTCGAACCAGGCTGAACTGCCAGCCAGATCCGTGCAGGCCTTGGCGATCCAGCCGCCAGTGCAGGATTCCGCCGCCGCCAGCATCCAGCCTTTGGCCTTCAATGCGTCCGCCAGTTGTGCAATCAGTTCATCCAACATGATTTATTACCGCAATACCGTCCGTGGCGTTGCATCATCCCCCAGCATCAGGTGCAGGGAGGTTTCCACCCGGTCGCTCAAGCGCGCCAGCAGATCTTTCTTGGAGGTGAAATTCACCATCTCTTCCGCCTTGATCAGGTCACGGGCGACATAGGCGTCGCTGCCCAAGCCATCGATCAGNNGCAGCTTGACCGCATCTTCGCCCGTCCAGAACAGGCCAGAGAAAATGTCAGGGTTATCCTTGTCATGCAAACGGTCACCACGCCCCTGTTTGACGACATTGATGAACTGCTGATGGGTTTCAGCCAGCATTTTCTGCACAAACGCCACCTGCTCAGGCTTTTCCGGCAAGAAAGGGTCGAGCATGCCCTTGTTGACCCCCGCCGTATACAGGCGGCGCTCCACACCCAACTTGTCCATCAGGCCGACCACCCCGAAATTGTCCATGCGCACGCCGATGGAACCGACAATGCTGGCCTTGTCGGCATAGATTTTGTCCGCCGCCGCCACAATGTAATAACCGCCGGAAGCGCACAGGTCAGAAATGGCGGCATAAACGGGAATATCCTTGTGCTCGGCCTTAAGACGGCGGATTTCGTCATTGATGATGCCCGCCTGCACCGGGCTGCCGCCTGGGCTATTGCAGCGCAACAGCACGCCTTGGGTTTTCTTGTTTTCGAACGCCTCCTTCAGGCTGGGTAGGATCAACTCGGCGCTGGCGGGAGCGCCGTCCATAATGATCCCATTGATGTCCACCACCGCTGTGATCTTGTCGGCAGTCGTCAACTTGCCATCGGACTCGCCGACGCCAAACAGGGCAAACAACGCCACCAGCAGATATAGCGCGAAAAACAGTTTGAAAANAATCCCCCAACGCCGCGCCCGGCGTTGTTCCTTGATACCTTCCAGCGCCACGTCTTTGAGCGCCTGGATCGCTTGCGTTTCTTCCTGACTCATTTTTTAACCTTCTGTTCAGCCAACCAACCGGGAATACGGGCGACATTATCGACATGGCCGCGCGGCTCATGTTGCAGCAGACGTTCCAGCCCATGCACCCCGTAGCTGACGGCCAGCGAATCCATCCCGATATTCCGCGCCATCAGCAGGTCGTATTCGCTGTCGCCAATCATCAAGGCATCATGCGGCGTAGCATCATAATCTGTCAAAATTTCCTCCAGCATTTGGGGGTGCGGCTTGGAGCAGGTTTCATCGGCGCAGCGGGTGATCGGGAACAATGCCGCCAGCCCGGTTTCTTCCAGCACTTTATCCAAACCGCGCCGGGACTTGCCGGTGGCGATGGCCAGCCAATAATCCTGCTGCGCCAGCGTATGCAGGGTTTCACGCGCACCGCTGAACAGCTCGCTGCCATGCTTGCTGCGCACCAGAACTCCTGCCGGTACTCGTCGGCGATTTCACGGATACGGCTAAGTGCCTTGCCAGGGTACAAATGCTGGATCGCCTCCTCCAGCCCCAGGCCGATCACGTGACGGATTTCCTCATCCGTGCGCGGCTCTGCGCCAGTCAGGGCAATGGCGTTGCGCATGCAATGGGTGATGTGCGCCGCTGAATCCATCAACGTGCCGTCCCAATCGAAAATCAGTATGGAATAAGGTTTCATCGCAAGTTCGCCACCACAGTTTGCAGGTCTTCAGGCAAGGNGGAATCCACCACATAGCGCCTTCCGGTCAAATGCAGCACGAAATTGACGCTGGCGGAATGCAGGAACAGACGGTGCAGGCNCTGTTCCCGGAATTGTCGATTGAGGGCGAAATCGCCGTAACGGTCATCGCCGAGAATGGGATGCCCCAAATGTTGCAGTTGCACACGAATCTGGTGCATCCGCCCGGTGAGGATTTGCGCCTCAATCAGGGATGCGCCACGCAGGTTCTTCACTGGCGCAAAGATGGTTTCGGATTCCTTGCCATCCTCCACCACCTGCACTTTCTGCCGCCGACCCTCCTCCTTGCCCAGGTTCATACTGACGTGCTGGCGGCCATGCGTCCACTTTCCCGCCACCAGCGCCAGATAGCGCTTGTCGATCCCACCTTCCCGAAACAGCGTGTGCAATTCAGTCAACGCCTGACGGGACTTGGCCANGATCACAACGCCGCTGGTGTCGCGGTCAATCCGGTGCGCCAGCTCCACATACGGCAGGTTGGGGCGCAATTGGCGGAAAGCCTCGATCAGCCCCAGCTTGTAGCCGCTGCCACCGTGCACCGGCAACCCAGCAGGCTTGTTGAGGAAGATCAACTGTTCATCCTCCCTCAGCAATGCTTTGTCCAGCGTCTCCAGCAAGGCGTCAGAAGCGACAGCTGGCTTATCCGGCGAATTCAGCTCTGCTTCCTGCTTGATTGGAGGAATACGGATGACCTCTCCCAACACTAGCTTCTTTTCTGGCTTGACCCGTTNTTTGTCAACCCGCACTTCGCCCTTGCGCAAAATCCGGTAAACCGCACTTTTGGNGAGCTGCTTGAGGTGGCGGATCAGGAAGTTATCGATCCGCTGCCCCGCTTCGTTTTCACTGACCGTGTAATATTCGACTGCCATAAATTTGACGACATGCCCACTAAACTTTAAATGCAAATTGAATATGATTAACCGAATTGATATATTCTCAGCAGGCAGACTTCGGGTGAAAACCTGGCAAAGTGGGTTCGGTCAAATCCGGACGCGATGATATGGTTCATGCCTGAGCGATTCAATCACAAATTCTTTCAGTAAGCATATCCCTACGGGAATTTGTGCGAGGTAAACAGGATAAGACAAAGATTCCTTACCTCAATTTTTATGCCTGTTGCGCAGAAAACAAGTAAGCAAACAGGTATGACATTAACAGCAGGACTTGTTGCTGATGTCTGTTGCAAGAATACGCCAGCGGTTTACAACATTCATGTGCCGCCCTTATAGGGAAGTAAGGCTTTTTCCATGACCCTTGATAACCGAACGATTCTTTACGAAGGTGGAGAAAATCAGGCCAGCCCTAGCAGGGCTGACCTAACTATTTGATATTAAACAAACCAATATAGTCATCTCCACCTGCAAACAAACAGGTGACAGGTGCTGCATAACAAGGCTTATGTAGTACATGAAACGTATTCTGATCAATGCGACGCAGCCGGAAGAAATCCGCGTCGCCATGGTCGACGGGCAACGCCTGTATGACCTCGACATTGAACACCCCTTCCGCGCGCAAAAAAGCCAACATTTACAAAGGCATCGTTACCCGTGTTGAGCCAAGCTTGGAGGCGGTCTTCGTCAACTATGGCGCACAGCGGCATGGTTTCCTGTCCTTCCGTGAAATTGCGCCGGAATATTACCGCGCTGACGCCAAAGTCACCGGCCGCCCAACCGTCAAGGACGTCATGCGCGAAGGCATGGAAGTGCTGGTGCAAGTGGACAAGGAAGAGCGCGGCAACAAGGGCGCTGCCCTCACCACCTACCTGAGCTTGGCTGGCCGCTATCTGGTGCTGATGCCCAACAACCCCAAAGCTGGCGGTGTTTCCCGCCGCATTGAGGGGGAAGATCGCCAGCAGATCAAGCAGACGCTGAATGAACTCGACGTTCCGGACGGCATGGGCGTGATTGTGCGCACCGCCGGGATTGAACGCGACGCCGAAGAGCTTTCCTGGGATTTGGATTACCTCAAAACCCTGTGGGCGGCCATCCAGCAAGCCTACCAACAGCATAAGGCCGACCCTGCTGTATCAGGAAAGCAATGTCATCATCCGTGCCTTGCGTGACTATTTCCGCCGCGATATTGGCGAAATCGTCATCGACAATGACAAGGTGTTCAAACAGGCGCGCGACTTTATGCAGGCAGTCATGCCGCACAACCTGCGCAAGCTCAAGCATTACACCGACAACACCCGCTGTTCAGCCGTTTCCAGGTGGAAAACCAGATTGAAACCGCGTTCCAGCGCACCGTCAGCCTGCCATCCGGCGGCGCGATCGTGATCGACCATACCGAGGCGCTGGTTTCCATCGACATCAACTCCGCCCGCGCCACCAAGGGGCAGGACATTGAAGAGACCGCCCTTAACACCAACCTGGAAGCCTCCGACGAAATTGCCCGCCAGTTGAGGTTGCGCGACTGGCGGGCTGGTCGTGATCGATTTCATCGACATGCAGCCCAGCAAACACCAACGCGAAGTGGAAAAACGCCTGCGCGATGCCATGAAACTCGACCGTGCCCGCGTGCAGGTCGGGCGCATTTCCCGCTTCGGTTTGCTGGAAATGTCCCGCCAGCGCCTGCGGCCTTCACTTGGCGAATCCAGCCAGATCATCTGCCCGCGCTGCACCGGCCACGGCCATATCCGCAGCACCGACTCCCTGGCGCTTTCCGTCCTGCGGCTGATCGAAGAAGAAGCCATGAAGGAAATGACCGGCAAGGTCATCGCCCAATTGCCGGTGGCGGTCGCCACGTTCCTGCTGAATGAAAAACGTCAGGCCATCAGCGACATCCAGCAACGCCGCAGCGTCGACATGACCATCATCCCCAACCCTTACCTGGAAACGCCGCACTACGAAATCACCCGCATCCGCAGCGACAACCTGGAAGAAGAGGAAGGCCCAGCTACCAATACATTCCTGCGCCCCCAGCCCAGGAAGAATCCATCCAGCAGGAAGCACTGCCTATCCAGATGCCGGTGGAAGCCGCAGTCACCAATGTCATGCCCAGCACCCCGGCTCCGCAAGCGTTCCGCAGCTACCCGGAAACAGCCCAACCGGTTTCACCCGTCTCAGCCATACAAATCAAAAGTTTTGGCCTGATGCGGCGCATTTTCAATAGCCTTTTTGGCAGCAGCCCCAGTGTGGACAAGGCTGCTGAGGAAGCGGAAAACAAAGCCAAAACAGAAGCTGTGACCACCCAGTCCCGCAACAAGCCTGAACAACCGCCCCAGCAAGACAAACGTAACGAGCGTCGGGAACGGGTCAGGGATGACAAGGTTGAAACTGAAGCGGACACAGGGCAATCCGTCGCCGAAGGCCAACGCCACCGCAATGGCCAAGAAAATCGCCGAGAGAACCGCCGCGACCGCAACAACAATGATCGCCGCAACCGTGGCCGCAACCGTTCCGAACGGGAAGAAAATTCCGCCACGGCTGAACCGGGCAGGCAGGAACAGCGGCAATCCAGGCAGACCGAAAAAGACGCCACTGTCCATATGGAACAGGACATGACGGATCGGACGCCACTCGAAATCACCCTACCCGCCCCACGCGACAGCAAAGAACACGCCCATAGGGATGACAACCAGCAGCCCCAAAGCCGCCGGGAGCGTTCCCGCCGTGATCAGCGCCACCGGCAACCACCAACCGATGACGGTGCTGTTGAAAGCAGGGATGAAGCCGAAACACGCAGAGACAAAAACCGGCAGCAGCGCCAAGAAAGCGCCAATGCTGCCGACCAACCTCCGAATGGCGTTACCCAAGAGCCTTCCGTAATACTGGCGAAGGAAACACCATCCGCTGCACAAGCCAACACCCTGAAATGGCGATCCCAGAAGTGCCAGACTCCCGTGACGCCCTTCCCGCTGTTGAGCACACAGCAGAACCAGCGGAAACCCAGGATGATGAGAACTTCACCGAAACGGCTGAACACACGGCCGGGTGCCCCGCGAGCGCCGCAGCCGCACCCGCCGTCCCCGCAATAGCCAAAACCGGCAACGCCCGCCACGTCCGGCCACGCCTGAAGGCGAACAGCCCATGTTGGCGGCAGAAAACATGGAACCCGTCATTATCGACCTGAGCGCTGGGAAATCGACAATGTTACGTCAAGAAACCAGCCACTTCCAAACCACAACCAACCCAGAAGAGCCGAGGCAAACAGAAACGCTGGTGGCGGAACCCTCCGAAATGGAGACAACGGCACCAGAAACCCCGCCGCCTATACCGATGGAAGCAGTGGCTGAGGCTCCCTCCCTGGATACAGCGGATTTCACGCCACCGGAGACATCATCACCAGATCAATCTTTGTGGAAACCCTGGCTCGAGCCGCCAACAGCAGAATCTGCGGAAGTGCCCCCTCCAGCCAACAACGCCGGAACCCATGGAAGCCGTAGCCCTGCAACAAACAGAGGCGGAGGCGGAACCGGAACCCGTTGTGCAAACGGAAACACCCCAACCACAGGAAGCTCCGCCAACAGCGGCACCCGCTTTGGCCGAGCCAGCGCCAGAAGCCACCCCCACCGTAGCACCCACTGCGGAGGAGCCAGTGCCAGCAATTGCTTCTGCTGCAGAGCCCCTGCTCGAAGAGGCGGCTACAGTCGCTGAAAAACCGGTTGAGGCACCACCAGTTCCTGAAGACAGGCAACCGGAACCTGCCTTGGTGGCCGAGGAAGAAACTGTTGCACCTGCGCCCGCACCTGCCAAAAACGTCCATCATGGATGCATGCCGAGCCTGAGAAGCAATAACCTAAAGGTGAGTGCGGCGGATATGCTCCAGCAAGCCTACCGCCGCATCCTCCACCATATCAAGCACGCGCTCAAAGCCGCTGTTGCCGCCGTAATACGGGTCTGGCACTTCGTCCACGTTCCAGTGGGAGGCGAACTGCATGAACAAATGGATGCGCCCAAGCTGTTCCTGCTGCGCCAGATAGCGCAAATCTTCCAGATTGGAGCGATCCATCGCCAGAATATAATCAAAGCGGTCAAAATCTGACACTTCCACTTTGCGGGCGCGTTGCCCGGACAAATCCACCCCACGGCTGCGGGCAGCCGCCTGCGAACGCTGGTCAGGCGGGTTGCCAATGTGGTAGGCATGGGTTCCTGCTGAATCAATCAGGATATGCCCTGCCAACCCTTGCGACTTGACCAGATCCTCAAAAACACCCTGAGCCGTTGGGGAACGGCAGATGTTGCCCATGCACACAAATAAAACGCTAACTTTTCTCATCAGATCACAACACCGTAAACTGTCAATATGAACATACCTGCCATCATAACCATAATCAGGCAGCACCTCACAAAACTGCAACCTGTCCCCGTTGCCTTTTGGCCGACCGTACATGGACATGTCCAGGCGGATGTTTGATCACAATAGCCTGCCCACAATGCGGGCAAGTCAAATAGGTCTGTAAACGGGTTTCCTGCTTGACTTCTTCAAACACCAGACGCGCATCCGCCCGGCTGACGCCGATTTTGACGCGCATCTTTTCCAGATAACGCAGGCTGCCGAAATCCAGCCTGCCATCCTCCATGGCGCGCACCAATTCCTGGCGAAAATGCTCCCGCCGCCGTTTCAGTTCACTGATCATGCCGGAGGCGAGAATAGCTGCGGGCAATGCGGCGACAGCAATGCCCGTGATAATGGTGACACCGCTGAACACCCTGCCGGTTACAGTGGAAGGGATGACATCGCCGTAACCCACTGTCGCCAGCGTCACCGTCGCCCACCAAAGCGAGCGGGGAATGCTGCCAAATTTGTCCGGCTGGATATGCCCTTCCACCAGATAAATCCCCGTCGCAGACAACAAAATCAGCATGCACAGGATGAACATGGCCGAAATCAAGTTTTCCGCCTCCTGACGCAGCACCGCCAGCAGCAATTCCAGTGAATGGGAATAACGGGTCAGCTTCAATAAGCGCAATAGCCGCAAACTGCGCAAAACACGCAAATCGGCCACCCCGAAGAAAAAGCTCAGATAAANAGGCGCAATCGCCAGCAGATCCACCAGCGCCATCGGCGACAGCAAATAGCGCCCCCGCCCGCCGATGGGATGCTGGAAATCCACATTTCCTGATTCAACACAAATCCATGCCCGCACGATATATTCAACCGTAAAAACCAGCACCGAGGAAACTTCCAAATATTGGAACAAGGCTTCGTGCGCCTTGTAGATGGCGTGTTCGGACTCAAGCACCACAGCAACCACATTGATGGCCACCAACGCCACCAAGCAATGGTTAATGAATTTTGCCCATTTATTGCCCTTTTGTTCCTCCAGCGCCAGATACAGCCAGCCCCGAATATTGTGCATACCCTGCTCCTCTTGCCCCTAATGACTGGGCAAAGATTAACACAGCTTGTATCCGGCCATGCGTCCCCTATTTAAAGCGCTTACGTATTTTCTGATACAAATCTGCGATCTCTTCACCCAATTCGTGGATTTCTTCCATCCACTCCACGCGCAAATCCGCCACCTTGTCGCTTAATTTATGCTGCAACTTGTCAACCTCTTCGCCCATATCATGAACTTCCTCCTTGGTTTCCAACTGCAACTTATAACCTGCATCCCGCAGCCTCAATTGCAGGTTGTCCCATTTGGTTTCAGCCTTTTCCCACTCCTGTTTGGCCTCCATTTCCAACAAATGCAAGCTAACGCGAAAATCATCACGTTCAGCCGTCAGGCTATGCAACAATTGCTGTAATCTTTCGTTCATCTGCTTACCTCCTTTTATTGGCCTCAGTTTGAAATATAGTCTTCCTTCCCCACAAGCGTAAGGGCATTGGTCAATGATTGGAACTTTCAACGCCATCAATGCTCTATCTGGTTACATTGATGCGGGTATTCCGATGGGTGCCAACATTTCATTCCAACAGGAAACGACAGGGCTTAACATGAAAAAATACTGCTTTCGCTGACAGTCATCGCAGGTCTGGGTTT
Organism: Candidatus Thiothrix singaporensis; assembly: GCA_013693955.1. Classification (GTDB taxonomy): domain Bacteria; phylum Pseudomonadota; class Gammaproteobacteria; order Thiotrichales; family Thiotrichaceae; genus Thiothrix; species Thiothrix singaporensis. Next base: position 1,962,442 of record CP059265.1, read on the forward strand.
GTCTGCATGCGCGCCAATGACCCAGGTGACCCAACCCCAACCGACCGTGATACCCGCCAAGGATCTGAACTGGATTGCCGACAAGGTTTATAAAAACGAAACCAGTGGCAGCCCAATGCTGTTGGTGGTCTGGAATGACCGGGAAGAATTCGCCTCCCTCGGCATCGGGCATTTCATCTGGTACCCAGCTGGCCACCGTGCANNGCCTTATACCGAAACCTTCCCCGGACTATTGGACTACACCAAAGCGCAAGGCGTGCCACTGCCGCAATGGCTGGCCAGCCGCCCAACCCGCACTGCGCCATGGCCAAACAAGGCGGCGTTTGAACGCGCCAAAAACGACCCTGAAATGCAGCAACTACGAAATTTCCTGCAACAAACCATGAATATCCAGGCCAACTACATGGCAGACCGCCTGACCCGCGCCCTGCCATTGATGCTCAACCAAGTCGCCGCCCAAGACCGCGACCGCGTTTTGAGGAGCTATCAGGCTGTGGAAAAATCACCGCGCGGACTGTACCCCTTACTGGATTACGTCAACTTCAAGGGTGAGGGCACCAGCCCTAGCGAACGCTACAACGGCCAAGGCTGGGGATTGCTGCAAGTGCTGGCGGCCATGCCGCCTGTTGAGGCTGGNCCACAGGCGTTGGATACATTCGCCAGCGCGGCTGAAGAGGTGCTGCTGCGCCGCATCGCCAACGCCCCACCGGAACGCGGCGAAGCCAAATGGCTGGCTGGCTGGCGCAACCGTCTGAATACCTACCGTTCCCAAAATTTACTCAGCGGGAGCTGAGTCTGTTATTCGTGACCATTTGTCATTGAATCCCTGGCGATGAGAAATCCACCCCTTGCCGCGCCAGCTTCCGCTGGCGTATTTATCCCCTGGACTTTTTGGGATAATCGACAAGGAACACCATATGCGAACTCTCAATAACCTGCGCGCCCTCGCCCAAGGCTCACGCCACGGGCAGGCAAGCAGCAACGGCAACGTTTGCCGCAACCCCAGCCAACACAATGCCTCACCACACTTCCCCCAGAATGGGCATGGCAGCGACAGCCTCAACCAAGGCTCTATCGAAGACCTGCTGAATCTGGTGCAACAATTGTTGGGGCAGCTTGAAGGCCATGGCAACTGCGGCAATTCTGGCAACAACAACAATAACCACAGCAACAGGCATGGCAACGGCTCCTGGAACTGCGATCCGGGCAACAGCCATAACCCAGGAGCCTCCACCCGGCCAAACCTGGCNGAATACCGCAGCGTCGACGGCAGCGGCAATAACCTGAACAACACCAGCCTCGGTTCAGCCAACCAAGCAGAAATACGCCTGACGCCTGTTGACGCCAGCCGTGAACCNGGCGGCACCACCTTCAGCAACCTGCCCAGTCCGCGCGCAGTCAGCAACGCCGTTTCAGCGCAGGAAGGCAATACAGCCAACAGTAAAGGCTTGAGCGACATGTTTTGGGTTTGGGGACAATTCCTTGATCACGACCTCAGCCTCGTTCCCACGGCATCAGGCAACTCCGCCAACATCGCGGTTCCCACTGGTGACCCATACTTTGACCCGAATGGGACCGGCTCCGCCACGATAGGCTTTACCCGCAGTTCCACTGAAGTGGACGCAAGCGGGCAGAGCCAACAGATCAACAGCATTACCTCATACATTGACGGCTCCAACGTATACGGTTCTGATGCGACGACAGCCGACAACTTGCGCAGCCATGAAGGCGGCAAGCTGCTCATGCTGGATGGCGAGCTGATGCCCGAAAACGCCAGCGGCCAATATATGGCGGGCGATTCACGCGCCAATGAAAATCCAGCGCTGACATCCATGCATACCTTATGGGTGCGGGAGCACAATCGGATTACGGACGAACTCGCGCAGCAGCATCCACAATGGAGCGACGAACAGCTCTATCAGGAAGCCCGCAAGATCAATGTCGCCCAGATGCAGGCCATTACCTACAATGAATTCCTGCCCGCCCTCTTGGGTGAAAACGCCCTTCCCGATTACCAGGGCTACAACCCTGCTGTGCACCCGACCATCAGCAACGAATTCGCCGCCGCGATCTACCGTCTGGGGCACACCCTGCTATCCCCCAACCTGTTGCGGCTGGATGAAAATGGGGCGACCATTCCGGAAGGCAATCTGGCGTTGCGCGCCGCCTTCTTCAATCCGCAAGCCGTATCTGAAGCCGGGATTGAGCCAATCTTGCGCGGTGCCGCCTCCCAGACAGCCCAGGCTGTCGACACCATGGTGGTGGACGATGTGCGCAACTTCCTGTTTGGGCAACCGGGCGACGGCGGATTTGATCTGGTCGCCCTCAATATCCAGCGCGGCCGCGACCATGGCCTGCCCGGATACAACGACGCCCGTGAGGCCATGGGGCTGCCACGCATTGAAAGTTTCGATGACCCCATCTGGCGTGATGGCACCGGCGTAAAACTGGCTCAGGTCTACGCCAGCCCGGATGATGTCGACCTATGGGTTGGCGGGCTGGCTGAAAAGGAAACCGGCGATTCACTGGTAGGCGAACTTTCCAGCGCCATTTTGGTTGACCAGTTTACCCGTTTACGCGACGGCGACCGTTTCTGGTATGAAAACGCGTTTTCCGGCAAGCAGTTACAGGCACTGAACAATCTGAAACTGTCAGACGTTATCAAGCGTAATACCGACATCCAGAACATTCAGGACGAAGTGATGGTGGCCTCCAATGTCCATCTGGGCGGCCAGGCGCAGACAACAGCGCCAGCCCCGCAAACATCCGCCACACACGATAACAACGCGTCCGGCTCTTTCCCCGAAGGCAACACCAAACGGCGTGGCTCACAAAACAACAGCCTGCCCACATTCCTGCAGCAGAACCATCACGTCAACTTCAAACCGGCTTTCCACAAGGGGCGCCTTGGCTAAACACCCGTTGCAATAACGGGATGGTGACGCAGACCTCAGCGCCTGCGTCACCTCTCAATACGCTGAAAGGCTTATCCGATTCACCCAACTGGTCGAGCACCAAGGCCGCTTCACTGAAATCCTGCCCACAGGTGTAGTCATTCACGGTGACAATCGTTTTCAGGTTTGCCCCGACAGATGAGCGGACGCCATTTTCTGAGTCCTCGAACGCCAGACATTCATCTGGCTTGAGGTTCATCGCCTCCAGCGCATAAACGTAGATGTCCGGCGCAGGCTTTTTCGCAGGCACAATATCACCCGCCGCGATGCAGTCGAACCAACCAACAGATGCCTCCCNCAGCATCGCTTTCAGCAGATAAGTGACATTCTCCGGCGTGGTGGTGGTGGCGATGCCCAAGCGCAATCCGGCGGCGCGGGCTTCATTCAGTAGACGGGCGACGCCGGTGCGCAATGGAATTTCCCCGGCTTGCAGCATTTGCAGATAGAAATGGGTTTTGCGCTTGTGCAGGCGCGCCGCAAACTCAGCCACGCCCTCTTCCGGCGCAAAGCCCGGCAAGTATTTCTCCAGAAAATAGCGGATACGCTCCTTGCCGCCGGTGACGGTCAACAGGTCAGCGTACAGCTCCACTGTCCAGTCCCAGTCCAGACCGGCCTCACGGAAGGCTTTATTGAAAGCCGGACGATGCCCGTCCCGTTCAGTGTCCGCGAGTGTGCCATCCACATCGAACAAAAGTGCTTTAAGCTGTGGCATGTCGTCGTTCTCCTCATTTTTACGCTGGGCGCATTCTAGCCTGCAACAGAAAATGGGGAAATAGCCTTTAAGCATAGTTCTCAACGACGCTTTGAACGGCACAGCGGCCATCAGACCAAGCCATCGAACCCTTGTTGCCGTACCTTGCGCGCAGCCAATTTGACGGCGTAATGCAAGGCTTCCTCCAACAGGCTCCCGGTCGCCAGCGCATGCACCAGCCCGGCGTTGAACACATCCCCCGCGCCGACCGTGTCCACCACCTTTTCCGCCGGTGAAGCAGGCGCATGAAAGAGCACTCCCAATTGGTCAATCGCCCATGCCCCCGCTTCGCCCCAGGTGCAGGTCATCCACACCTTGCCATGTTTTTGCTGCCGGTNCCGCAAGAAGCTTTCCGCCTCCTGAAACCCTTGCGCCTGCGCATAAGCGCGCGGGAACATCACCAGATCAACCTGTGGAACCAGCTCCTCCAGCCCGTCGCGGACTTTCTCGATTTCCAGCGACACCGGCTGGTCATACAAATTTTCACGGGCATAAGCCAGCATCTTCGCCAGCTCGCCCACGTTCCTGCCCTCAAAATGCAGCCAGTCATAATGCCCCACTGGAATGCGGCGAAAATCCTCGGCGGACAATTCCGGCAAATCACGGTAATGGACGATGGTGCGGCTGCCATTCTGCTGGTTGAGCGTGATATAGGAAACCGGCGTGGCACCGGNTTGGCGCACCACGTATTCCAGCCCAACAGCCTTGCTTGAAAGATCAGCAAAAATGTGATCGCCATCACTATTTTGAGCAATTACTCCACATAAATCGCAACGATGTGCATGGGCTGCCAGCACCTTGGCCATATTTGCCCCATTACCACCCGTGCTAACCCATTGATGCAGCGCACGCATTTCCTCATCTTCACTCGGGTAATGGGCAACCAAGTTCGAAATGTCGAGGGTGGCGTTTCCTGTCACCAGAATAAAACTCATAAAAATTTTCTCGTCCCGTGCAGCATTTTGCCTGTTTTGGCGGTCGTAAACGATGGGCTGAATCATAACGTGATAGGGGATTTAGAATGTACAAATTATTGGGGCTCATNTTTTTCCTGTTGCTGCCACTACAACAGGTGCACGCTGATCCGATGACGATGCGGATTATAGGGGGCAATCCAGTTGGGCAAAACGCTTGGCCATCGGTGGTTGCAATCAAGACGACGGCNGACGGGGAAGTTTTGTGCGGGGGCAACCTGATCCATCCGTTGTGGGTCTTGACGGCGGCGCATTGTGTCCGTGGTGACGCCGAGGGGCTTTACTACGAATACGGCGTTGATGACATGATCATTTTTTCCGGCGCAACCGGACTGGACTCNCCCAGCGGGCGGAACATGCGCGTGCAACGCATCATTGTCCACCCCAACTACAATATGGCGACGGGTGCCAACGACCTTGCCCTGCTGATGTTGAATGCGCCGCTGGAAGGGGCGACCATGCCGGTTTACGCCGACAACCCGCCACCCGGCACTTCCGCCACCGTAGTCGGTTGGGGAGCGCGCACCGCCAAAGCACCCAATGGTTATCCTGGCAATTACCCGCGCCAGTTGCAGCAGGTCACCATTCCCATCGTGCCCAATGAAGCCTGCAACGCACCCTCTTCCTATAACGGCAAAATCCAGTCGACCATGCTGTGCGCCGGTTTCCCCCAAGGCGGCAAAGACGCCTGTGTCGGCGATAGCGGCGGCNNGTTGATGGTGCAGCAGAACGGCGTTTACCGGCAGGTGGGCATCGTCAGCCAGGGCGAAGGTTGTGCAATGCCGGGCAAATACGGCATTTATACCCGCGTGGCCAGCTACGCCAATTGGATACAGCAATTCGCCCCACCGCCTTATGCAGGCGCACCAGTTTCCCAGCCGGATAACCCACGCGTCAATTACCCGGGCGGCGCGGGTGCGCTGACCCGGTGGGTGCCGCCGGACTATTTGCACCGTTGCTGCTGACTGCGTTCAGAAGGGGAAAATCTGCCGGAAGCGCTGGTTAGAACCAGCCTTCCCCTTCTTATTTATTCCCTTGTCAGGCCAAATTTGCATTTGAATCGCTTTTCATCCCCCATTTTTCGGGGGTGAGTTGAATACTGCCCCCTGAATCTGCTATGCTTCGCGTTGAAATTGACCCTGCGACCCCTAGACTCGCGAAAATTAGAACATTTAGGAGCTTAAGCTATGCCCTGGAACGAACCGGGTGGAAATCAACAAGACCCATGGACGGGGAANAAACGCACCCCGGGAGGCAATGATCCCGAAGAGCTGATCCGTAAACTCAATCAGAAACTGAACAAATTGTTTGGCGGTTCAGGCCATGGCGACGGGTCTGACAACAATGGTGGCAAAGGCATCCTGTTACTGGTGGGCTTGCTGGTGATCGGTTGGTTATTGTCCGGTTTTTATACCATTGATGCGCGCCAGAAAGGGCTGGTGCTGCGCTTTGGGGCTTACCAGGAAACCACNGGGGCTGGCCTGCATTGGCGTTTGCCTTACCCGTTCGAAACGGTCGAAGTCTTTGATGTTGAACAGAACCGTAGCGCGCAAGACCGCAGCACCATGCTGACAAAGGATGAAAACATCGTCGATATCGCGGTTTCCGTCCAATACAAGATAAGCAACGCTGAAGAATACGCCTTTAACATCCTCAATGCTGACTATGTGTCCGACCAAACCCAAGGCACCTTGTATCAGGTCATGCGCGGTTCCATCCGTGACATTATCGGGCGCAATAATATGGACTTCATTCTGCAGGAAGGCCGCGAACAAATTGCCATCGACACCCAAAACCTGATGCAGCAAATTCTGAATGACTACAAGGCAGGCCTAAAAATCATCAAGGTTAACCTGACTTATGCCGAAGCGCCAACCGAAGTCAAGGATGCCTTCGATGAGGCCAACCGTGCCCGTGAAGACAAAAACCGCTTCCAGAACGAAGCGGAAACCTATTCCAAGAAAGTCCTACCCGAAGCTGGCGGCCAAGCGGCACGCTTGAAAGCCGATGCGGAAGCCTTCCGGCAAGAAACTGTCGACCGGGCGATGGGTGACGCGGCTCGCTTCAGCCAATTGGTGGTGGAATATCACAAAGCCCCAGCAGTCACCCGTGAACGCCTGTATCTGGATGCGATGGAGTCCGTCATGTCTGGCAGCCGCAAAGTGATGGTTGACACCCGCAGCAACAACATGCTGTATCTGCCACTGGATCAGCTGAACACCCAAAACAACGCAGCCGCCGCAGCGGCTGCCACAGCGGCTGCCCAGAATACCCCGCAAGACGCTAACGCCAACGTCAGCTCACCCGCCGCCGCCAGCAACAATGGCGGTGCAAACGTGCGCCAACAGTCTCGAGAAACCAGTGTGAGGGAGGGACGTTAACCATGGACACCAGAAATACAATTATCGCCGCCGCTGGCCTGGTGTTGCTGCTGCTTTACTCCTCCATTTACATGGTCGACCAGCGTCAGCGCGCCATCCTGTTCAAGTTCCGGGAAATCGTCAACCCTGACATNCAGCCTGGGCTGCACTTCCGGGCACCGTTCATCAACACCGTCAGCAAGTTCCCCTCCCAAATTCTGACGCTGAGTTCCGAATCCGAGCGCTTCCTGACCGGCGAGAAAAAATATGTGCAGGTTGACTTTTTCGTCAAATGGCGCATTCAGGATTTTGCCGCATTTTACCGCTCCACCGGTGGTGGGCGTGTCGAGGATGCGATCCAGAACGCCCAAAACCGCCGNGAACAATTGATGAAGGATGGCCTGCGCAACGAATTCAGCCGCCGCACCATTGAAGAGGCNCTGTCAGCTGAACGTGGCATGATCATGCAGGGGCTGGAAAACAAATCCAACGAAGTGGCCAAGCAATTGGGCGTGGAAATTGTGGATGTGCGGGTCAGCAAGATCGATTTCCCCGAAACGGTCAGCAATTCCGTATTTGAGCGGATGCGCTCCGAACGCCAGCGGGTAGCGGAAGATTTCCGCTCACGCGGTAAGGAAGAGGCGGANAAAATCCGCGCCGACGCCGACCGGCAGGCCACCATCATCAAGGCGGAAGCTTACCGGGAAGCGGAAAAAATCCGGGGTGAAGGCGACGCCAAGGCCGCAGAGGTCTACGCCAGCGCCTATCAGCAAGATCCCGAGTTCTATGCGTTCTACCGCAGCATCAACGCCTACAAGAACACATTGGGCAAGGGCAACGACATGATGGTGTTGGAGCCGGATTCCGAGTTCTTCCGTTACTTCAAACAGCAATCCCCCAATAAGTCCATGCCGTGGAAGTGAACTGGAAAGATTTGCTCAACGCTGTCGCACTCTTGCTGATAATGGAGGGGCTTATGCCGTTTTTAAGCCCTTCCCGCCTCAAACAAGCCTATACCCAATTGCTTTCATTACCGGATAAAACCTTACGAACCATTGGTCTGGTAAGCGTAATTGCTGGTATCCTACTGCTCTTTTGACTGATTAGCCAAAATATGCTGAATACTGACCAATATTGGGCGCTCCCCGACGGCATCAGCGAAGCCCTGCCCGATGAAGCCGAGTGCCTGGAACAACTGCGCCGCCGCCTGTTGGATCTGTTTTCCACCTGGGGCTACCGCCGNGTGATGCCACCGCTGGTGGAATTCATGGAATCGTTGAGCACCGGCCACGGCACCCACCTGGATGTGCAGACCTTTAAACTGACCGACCAGTTAAGTGGCCGCATGATGGGCGTGCGCGCCGACATGACGCCACAAATCGCCCGGATTGACGCCCACAAGCTCAAAACGGCGCAAACCAACCGCCTATGCTATATCGGCAGCGTGTTGCGCACCCGCAGTTTCCATCGCGACGGTTCCCGCTCNCCTCTACAGGTTGGCGCTGAACTGTTCGGCCACGCTGGGCTGGACAGTGATTTCGAAGTCATTTCCCTGCTGTTGGCGACGCTCAACCATTGCCAGGTTCCTGATTTGTTGCTGGATATTGGCCATGTCGGCATCTTCCGCTCCTTGGCNCACGCCGCTGGCCTGAGTGCACAGCAGGAACGCACGCTCTATGACATGCTGGAGCGGAAATCCCTGCCGGAAATGGATGAATGGTTGCAATCCGCCACACTGCCCGACAGCATCAAACGCTGCTTGCGCCAGTTGCCCCGCCTGAATGGTTCCGTGGCAGTGCTGGATGAAGCGGCCGAGCTGTTCGGCAACGCCTTCCCAGAGATTCAGGAGGCGCTAGCCTATCTGCGCACCCTAGCGGGGCGGATTGCCGCCAGCTTCCCTAACTGCCGGATTCATATCGACCTGAGCGAATTGAGCGGTTACGACTACCATACCGGCATTGTGTACGGCGTTTATACGCCTGACATGGGTCGTGAAGTGGCACGCGGCGGGCGCTATGACGGTATCGGTGAAGCCTTCGGACGGGTGCGCCCAGCCACCGGCTTCAGCACTGATTTGCGCACCCTGGCGAAATTCTCCCTACCCTATATGCAGTTGCCGACAGAGACGACGATTTTCGCCCCGGCCATACAGGATGAGGCGCTGGAACAACTGATCCATCGGCTACGCAATCAAGGCCAGCGTGTAGTCCGCGCACTGGGCGGGCAAACAGCAACACCTGCATCACTGGGTTGCAAGCAGCAAATCACACTGCAGGACGGTCAATGGAGCGTGGTGGCCGTCTGAGATTTTTTCTGACACTTTGAAGCATTGAGCGAGACTGACATGGGAAAATTCGTCGTTGTATTGGGCACTCAGTGGGGTGATGAAGGCAAGGGTAAGATCGTTGACCTATTGACCGAACACGCCTCCGCCGTTGTACGTTTTCAGGGCGGCCATAATGCCGGGCATACGTTGGTCATCAACGGGGAGAAAACCGTCCTGCATCTGGTGCCGTCCGGCATTTTGCGTGCTGGCGTCGAGTGCATGATCGGCAACGGCGTGGTGCTCGCCCCGGATGCGCTGCTCAAGGAAATCGAGATGCTGGAATCGCGCGGCGTGCCTGCCCGTGAACGCCTGAAAATTTCCGAGGCCTGTCAGTTGATCCTGCCTTACCACATGGCGCTGGATGCGGCGCGTGAACAGGCGCGCGGCNNAAAAGCCATCGGCACGACCGGACGCGGCATTGGNCCTGCCTACGAAGACAAAATTTCCCGCCGCGGCTTGCGCGTCGGCGACCTGCTGAACCCGGAACAGTTTGAAATCAAGCTGCGCAGCATCATGGAATACCACAATTTCGCGCTGGAGCACTATTTCAAATACGCTCCGGTTGACCCGGACAAGGTGCTGGACGAAGCCATGCAGATGGCTGAAGTCATCAAACCCATGATTGCCGACATCCCTTACCGCCTCTATGAACTGCGCAAGGCGGGCAAGGACGTGATGCTGGAAGGCGCGCAAGGCACCTTGCTGGACATCGACCACGGCACTTACCCTTACGTCACCTCCTCCAGCACCACCGCTGGCGGCTCCTGCACCGGCTCCGGCATCGGNCCGCGCAATATCGACTACATTCTCGGCATCACCAAAGCCTACACCACCCGGGTAGGTGCCGGNCCGTTCCCGACCGAGCTGTTTGACGACATTGGCGCGCATATCGCCAAGGCTGGCAACGAATTCGGCTCCACCACTGGCCGTCCGCGCCGTTGTGGCTGGTATGACGCCGTTTCCCTTCGCCGCGCCATGCACATCAACACGGTCAGCGGCCTGTGCATCACCAAGCTGGATGTGCTGGACGGTCTGGAAACTGTGCGTATCTGCACTGGCTATGAACTGGATGGCAGGGTTATCGATGTGCCGCCGGTTGACACTGACGCCTTTGAACGCTGCAAGCCGGTTTATGAAGACTTGCCCGGCTGGACTGAATCCACGTTTGGTGCCACCAGCTATGACGCGCTGCCCGCCAATGCCAAAGCCTACCTCAAGCGTCTGGAAGAAGTGGTCGAAACCCCGATCGACATCATTTCCACCTANCCTGACCGGGAACAAACCATCATTCTGCGTGACCCTTACGCCGCATAATGGATGAAGTGGATGTCAGCCGCCGTTTCGGCGGCATCATCCGCCTTTATGGTGAAGCGGCGTTCGCCCGCTTCACTGCCTCCCACATCTGCGTCATCGGCGTCGGCGGCGTTGGCTCTTGNGTAGTGGAAGCCCTTGCCCGCAGTGGAATCGGCAAACTGACCCTGATCGACCTCGACAACGTGGCCGAATCCAACATCAACCGCCAGCTTCCCGCGCTTGGCGGCACCGTAGGACGCGCCAAGGTCGAAGTGTTGAAGGAACGTTGCCTCGACATCAATCCCGCCTGCCAGATTCACACCATTGAAGATTTCGTGGAAAAAGACACTGTCGCCACGTTAGTCCACACCCATTTCGATTATGTGGTCGACTGCATCGACAATTTCCGCGTCAAGGCGGCGCTGGCCGCCCATTGCCGCCGCAATAAAATCCGCCTGATCATGCTGGGCGGTGCCGGNGGGCANAAAGACCCGACCAAAATCCGCCTTTCCGACCTAGGCAAAACTCATCAGGATCGCTTGCTGTCGCGGGTGCGCAAGGAACTGCGCCAACACTACGGCTTCAGCCAAAACCCAAAACGGCGTTTCGAGATCCCTGCGGTGTGGTCGGAAGAAGCCATGACCCTGCCCGAAAATGGNCCGGCCTGCGACCTGAGCTGCGCCGGAGGCATCGGCTCCGTCATGACAGTCACCGCCAGCTTCGCCCTGGTCGCCGTCAGCCATGTGCTGGGCAAACTGGCTGCTACGTCTTCGGCAGAGTGACGCCCTTTTGCCCCTGATACTTGCCGCCACGATCCTTGTAGGAAGTGCCGCAGATTTCGTCGGACTCAAAAACAGCATTTGCGCCACCCCTCGTTGGCGTAAATCTTGGCGGGCAGAGGCGTCGTATTGGAAAACTCCAGCGTCACATGCCCTTCCCACTCCGGTTCCAACGGCGTGACGTTGACAATAATGCCGCAACGCGCATAAGTGGATTTCCCCAGGCAAACCGTCAGCACGCTGCGTGGAATGCGGAAATATTCCACCGTCCGCGCCAGTGCAAACGAATTCGGCGGGATAATGCACACCTCGCCAGTGAAGTCGACGAAACTCTTTTCGTCAAACGCTTTGGGGTCAACAATCGTGCTGTTGATATTGGTGAAAATCTTGAATTCATTGGCGCAACGCACGTCATATCCGTAGCTGGAAGTGCCGTAGGAGACGATTTTCCCGCCATTCACGGAACGCACCTGCCCCGGCTCGAACGGCTCAATCATGCCCACGTCCGCTGCCATCCGGCGAATCCAGTGATCCGACTTGATCGTCATTGCTGCACCCCGATCCCACCCTGACGCTGGAAGGGGACGCTGATCAGGGGCAGTTTCACCGCACCATTCAGGTCATATTGCAGCTTGCGTTCACGCCAGGCAACCGGAGCCAGTTTGGCCAGTTCGATAAAATCCAACTTGATGGGAATGTTGACCGGCACATCCTGACGCGCCCCAATCATCTGATCCTGGGATTGCTNCCCGGTTGCGACCAGATGCCCATTCAAGTTCAAACCATACTGAATGCCTGTGATCGGGATCGGAAAAGCGTTGGGGTTGCTGACATTCAAGGTCACCANGGCCGTTCCCTGCGTCAGGGAAATGTTCTGCACGGCGATATTCTGGATAGAAATTTTAGGCTGTTCGACAACGCCGGGGACGCTGCTGCACGCCTGCAACAGCACTACGGAAAACAGGCCGACAAGAATTGGTTTCAACATGGTTTGTTCTTCAAAGTTCAGACGAATTCGCCGCATACTAAACGAAAATAGGCAGCACAGAAACCCAGCATTAGGGTTTGCCCGCCATTCCCGCCGCTGCTTTGCCCAGTTGCCGGGAAGAAGATGCCCAAGCGTTAATGGATTTCAGGGTTTCCAGATCAAACGTCCCCGCCGTCTGCTCCAGTTTCATCACACCCAGCAGGTAAGCATACTGGATTTCCAGATAGTCCCGTTCCGNCCGGAACACTTTCTCTTGCGCCAGCAGGACATCCGTCATGGTGCGGCTGCCGAGGGAGCGCCCTTCCCGGGTTGTTTGCAACGCTTCACGGGACGACTCCAGCAGTTTCCGGTAAAGCCGGATGCGCTTGTAATCGCCGAGCACCGTCCTGTAGGCATCGGCCACTTGCTGGCGCACCGTGTCCTGTTGCGCCGTAAGGTTTACCTGCGCCTGCTCCAACTCCAGCTTTGCCTTCCGGACGCTGGATTCCGTCCTGCCGCCATCGTATACATTCATGTTGAACTCAAGGCCAATGCGGTTATCGGAACGGTCACCAAGATTGTCCTGGTAATAATGGTCGCCATTATGCTGCATCACCAGATTCACCGTAGGGTCGGAGCCCGCCCTGACGGCATCCAGGCGGGATTGGGCGATCTGAGCCTGGTACAGCGCATCCTGTATCGGCTTGTTGTGCTTGAGCGCTGCATCCTGCCAATATTCCACCGGGCGCTGCGGCGCAAACTGTTCCAGCCAGCCCTCCCGCAGGTCATCCAACTCCTGGTAGTTTTCACCGGATAAACGAAATAAGCGGGTACGCTGCTCCTCCAGCCTGTCCTCCGCTTCCACAACCCGCACATCAATCATGTCCTGATACGCCTGGAGTTCGTGCAGATCGGTAATGGTGGCGTTTTGCTGCTGATATTGGCGCTCCAGTATCTGCAATTCCTCAGCGCGCACATCACGTTCCTTCCGTATCAGCTTTAAATCGTGGGCGGCGGCCAGAAAATCCAGATAAGCGCTGACAACATTCAGGAACAGCTTCTGGCGGGTGTCCTGATACAGATTGTCCGCCGCGCTCACCTCGTTGACGGCTGTCGTCCGGTCAAGATCAGCGGCATGATCCCACAATGGCTTGCGTACAGTTACGCCGTATCCAATGGCAGCGCCTGACACAGCACCACTACCGTCAGCGTNGATAGGGGAAGCGGACACATCCACCTTGGGCTGGAATGCCGATATTGCCTTCCGGCGGTTTTCTTCGGCAATTTTGTAATTAATGTCTGCTGACTGTAACCCTGCGTCGTGCGCCAATGCAGCCTCGTACACCTGCAACAAGTTTTCGGCCTGGCTGACACTCCAAACAACAGGCATGGCATCAGGGCAACACCATAAATATATGTCTTCATTATTGTTTTTATTCATGAAAGATGCCCCAGCATAACATAAGGGCACACGCTCCGCTGTTGGAGCAGATGCACGGTAATAACGTCAATAACATTAGGCGCAACACTTATTAATTAATGCCATTAATCAGGTTGTCACTCTGGTTTTATTGATAAGGACTATACTGGCACCCTGCAATATGATGATCGTCAGCCCAATCATCAACTTAGATTGACCGAGTGTTGCAAACTCACAGCAGTACGTTTGCGTTCCAATGCATTATCCAACAATAAGGAAGAGCACCCATGAACAAATTCAGTCATTTTGGCTTTGACTATATTGGGGGAGGAGCCAAATGCGGATCTTCATCCCATAACGAACACGCCCCCTGCCGTTCCAAGCGGCAACTCCTGCAATGATCATCTCGACGGCGTCAGCGGCAGCGGACATGGTGGTGCTGGCGGTGGACACGGCCAGGGTGGCTGTGACACCGGGCAAGGTGGCCACGACTCTGGCAATGGACACGGCGGGTTCGGCGGTGGGCATGGCCAGGGTGGGTTCGGCGGTGGGCACGGTCAAGGCGGCTGTGACACCGGTCAAGGCGGCCACGGCTCCGGCAACGGGCACGGCGGGTTTGGCGGCGGGCATGGCCAGGGTGGGTTCGGCGGTGGGCACGGCCAGGGCGGCTGTGACACTGGGCAAGGCGGCCACGGCTCCGGCAATGGACACGGCGGATTCGGCGGCGGGCACGGCCAGGGTGGGTTCGGCGGCGGGCACGGCCAAGGCGGCTGTGACACCGGGCAAGGCGGCCACGGCTCCGGCAATGGACACGGCGGATTCGGCGGCGGGCACGGCCAAGATGACGCCGACAATGGAACTTGCCATGGCGGTTCCGGTAGCGGCTCCGGCTACTGGGACAACAAAGACGAATACGATGAAAATGGCTCTGGGGGTTGCGGCTGTCCTCAATCCCCGGAAAATAACCCAGAAAACGGAACGGATGTCACCCCTGACGACAATGGCTCCCATGAGGAGCCGCCGCCGACTGACGATAGCGGAAACCATACCCCAGACGGCGATATCCTTTACTAAAAATATCCTGAATTTCCCAAATGCACACTGGACATTGCTTACCCTGGCAATGTCCAGCAACACCAATCAAAGTGCTTAATAAATAAAGTTACAACAATAAAAACATGTACTTGATTGAAAACCTGCACCCGTCCCTACAAAATCCTTGACCAGAATGTCCCCACCTTCCGAGTATACTGGTTTTCAGCTTCTTCATCAACCTGTTGATGCTGTCAATCCCGCTATACCTGTTGCAGGTGTACAGCAAGGTTATCCCCAGCCATGCGTTTGACTCTTTGTATTTTCTGACCGGAATGGTGATGGTCGCGTTGTCTGTGCTGGCGGCGCTGGAGCGGGTTCGGCACAAATTGTTTTCCAAGTTCGGTGCGTTCTTCGATGAAATGATCAACCAGCAGGTGCTGGAAACCATCCTGAAAAAATCGGCTGACAAAGCCGCCCCCAAGTCCATCAAAGGGCTGGTGCATCTGGATACCGTGCAGCGCTTTCTGTCAGGCTCCCAGGTGATCTTCTTGTTGGACATTCCTTGGACTCCCTTGTACCTGTCAATCCTGTACCTGCTACACCCAGTATTAGGCATAGTCGTATCACTGGCCGCAGTTTTCCTGATCATCCTCGGGCTGATCAACGAAAAGGTGTCGCGGCAATTGTTGCAGGACTCCGAAAACGCCAACAAAGACCGCTTTGATAAGGCCGCGCATTTCGCATCCAATGCAGACATCATTGAATCCATGGGCATGCGTTCCAATGTGCTGACCGCTGGGGCAACATCGCGGAACAAACCCAAGGAAAACGGGCAAAAACTCCACGCTGGAAATNNGCGCATACGCACCACCCTTAAATTCTCACGGCTGTTGTTGCAGGTTGTCGTCGTCAGTGTCGCCACCTGGCTGATCCTCAATAAGGAGCTCTCACCCGGTTCCACTATCGCCGCAGTCCTGCTGATGCGTCAGGCAGTCACGCCACTGGAATCAGCCATCCAGTCCCTAAGCCATTTCATCAAAGCACGGGAAGCCTTTTTCGGCATCAACGAGTATTTGCACGACGGCGAAAAATTNCAAAAACCCCTGAACCTGCCAGCCCCGACAGGAAAATTGGTGCTGGAATCCGTCGGCTTCCGTTATTCAGGCTCGCCACAGCCAGTCTTTGACAAGGTGAACCTGACCATCGCCCCCGGNGAAATCATTGCCCTGACGGGCAAGATGGGAACGGGCAAAAGCACCCTCGCCCGTATTTTGGTCGGCCTGCTCGAACCCAGCCGTGGCAAAGTCCACTTGGGAAGCCACGACCTTTCCCTATGGGACTCCCGCCAATTAGGNCCCCATGTGGGCTATCTGCCGCAAAAGGCCAGCCTGTTCTCCGGCACAGTGCGGGAAAACATTTCACGCCGGAACAGGGGAAATNNCGAAAAGGTCATACAAGCCGCCAAGCTGGTCAGAATCCATAACATGGTAGAAAACTGGCCAGACAGCTATGAAATGGATGTTGGTGAAGACGGCCAGAAATTATCAGGAGGGCAGCGGCAGATGGTGGCGCTGGCGCGGGCGATTTATGGCCTTCCCAAACTCATTGTCCTGGACGAACCGGATGCAGGCCTGGACAAGGAAGGGCTGGCGTCACTGGCCATCGCACTCCAGCTATTGAAAAACAAAGGTTCAATCGTCGTCATCATCACCCACAACCCTTCCATGCACCGTTTTGCGGACGCGGTCTACGAACTCAACAGCGGACGCCTAAAACGCATTGATGATGAAAACAACCAAAAGCCGACAAAAGTTGTCGACTTCGTCAGAAAAGCATAGCGATATGACACAAGCAACCCTACAGGGCAGCCGCAACAGCCTGGCCGACATCCAACAGGAGATACGCAAAGGGTACTTCCTGATTGCAGGCCTGTTGCTGCTGTTTTCCATCTTCGTCGGCGTTGTCCCCATCAAGACCGCCGCCATTGCACCCGGCCAGCTGATCGTGGAGGGTGAAAAGAAATCGGTGCAACACCTGGAAGGCGGCATTATCCAGCAGATTCTGGTCAAGGAAGGCGATCTGGTCGAAGAAGGCCAGGTTCTGGCCAAACTGGACGAAACCCGCCTGCGCACCGAAGTCAACAGTTTGGAAACGCAGCTTATCCTCTCCCAAGCCCGCAAAGCGCGTTGGCAAGCCCAACTGGCGGGCAGCAAAACCCTGGAGTTTTCCCCGTGGCTACTGGATCACCGCCATAACCCACAAGCGGCCAGTGCCATGGATGACCAGCAAAAACTTTATACAAACAGCCAGGAATTGTTCAAGGAACAGCAAAAATCCTTTCAGCTCCAGATTGCGCAGGCGCAGGAAAAAGCCCATGGCAGCCANGCAGCAGTTACAGCAAAAAAGCAGCAGCACCAGCAAATCAAACAGGAAATCCAGAACCAGCAAAATTTGCTTGCCAAAGGACTGGTGACACGCTCCCTGCTGCTTGACCTGGAAGAACGGTCTGGCGACGCAGCGATCAACGCCAGCGAACTGGGCAGTTCCGCCACCGTCTATCAACACCAAGCCGAGCAACTGAGCAGCGAGCTGGCGAAACTTGAGCACAGCCACCTGACTGAAGCTGCCGAAAAACTGGACGAGCTAGGGGAGCAAATTGCCACAGCGGAACAATCCCTAATCGCCCGGCAACAACAGCTGACCCGTGCCAGCATCCGCGCCCCCATCAGCGGCTACGTCGTGAACATGCAGGTCAATACGCAAGGCGGTGTGTTGGGGGCTGGCCAGACACTGATGGAAATCATCCCCAGCAAAGGCAGCATGGTCGTGGAAGCGCAGATTCCTCCCAAAGACCGCGACGTTGTCCAGATCGGCCAACCTGCTGAAATCCGTTTCTCGGCATTCAAACAGAATGCCGGGCTGCCTATCCAAGGCAAGGTCAAACTGATTTCGGCGGACATCATCAAACACCCCGAAGACCAGTCCCCCTATTACAAGACGCTGATTGAACTGGATATGGCGGCTTCGCAGCTGCCGGACAACATGACATTGCACCCCGGCATGCAGGCTGAGGTCATGATTGTCACCGGGGANAAAACGCTGATGAGCTATATCTCGTCGCCACTGACAGCCAGCTTCAACCGAGCCTTAACCGAAAACTAATCAACAATAACATAAGGAACCGTTATGCAAACATCTGCTCCAGCTTCCATCGGGAACCCCTTCCCCCGCAAACCAGAACTGCGGCATCCCGTCCCCCTGTTTTTTCCAAGGAGCAGATTGCGCAGATCTGCCAGACCAGCATNGAAGCAGGCCCAGCGCGGGTCACCTTTCCCGGCGGACGCTCCCGCTCTTCCTGCCAGGTCACGCTGGCGGATGGGCAACGCATTATCCTCAGCAGACGGGCTGACGCCCGTGCACGGCAGGAAAGCGACATCCTTAATCTGCTGGGCAGCCATCAGGCCGCCGCGCCGCACCTGCTGGCGACCTATCAAAATGATGTGTTGATCCAGGAAGAAATCATCGGCCAGCGCCTGTCATTGCGCCTGCAACAGGCTGATGCGGCAGCCAGCTTCAGTTTGCTGGGCGGAGCCTTGGGTGCTCTGGCCAAAATCCAGCAGATTGCGTCACAAGCCGGGCTGGATAGCCAACTGGCGGTGCTGGGCAGCGATGAAGCATGGCTCAAGACATTTCTCCGCCAACCATTCCTGATCGGCAACGCCCTGAAGATACCCGTTTCGCGCCGGTTGGACGTGCGCCAGCTCTATACCGTGCTGCAATGCCGGACGCCCCGCTTCGTCAAATGGGATTCCAGACCCGGCAACGCCATGGTCACGCCGCACAACCGGGTCATCTGGTTTGACTGGGAGCATGCAGGAGCCAGAAACCGTCTGGACGATATGGCCTGGTTGCTGGGTGATGAATTCACACCTGACAACCCGCAGGTGGAAAGGGAACTGATCAAGCGTTTCCTGCCCCATTTTGCCGACGGCCTGGATGGGCAGGAAGCCATGCGCTACCTGATGGCTTATGGGACTTTCCACCGGTCNGTGCGTTTGGGGCTAATCCTGAAAAACAAGGGCGACAAGGATTGGTGGAACCCCACCTATTGTCTTGAACAGGACAAAATAGGCGTCACCTTGGAATGCGCCCAGCGTTTATGCAGTAAAGGCAGCCGTTGGGCACAGGCCGATAGCCTNTTGCAGCCGCTGGCGGGCTGGTTTGAAAAAGTTTCCAAGGAACTGGAAACGCTCTGACTGATGGGCATCGCCTTCCCGCCATACAAAGGGACGGGAAGGCGTCAATGCTTACACGTTCATGATCTTGATGGTCGGGAACTTGGTGCTGTAATCCTTGGCCTGCCGCGCCAGCCGGGCAGCAGCTTTACGGGCGATGTCCTTGTAGATTTGCGCCACCTTGCCATCCGGATCCGCCACAACTGACGGGTTGCCGTTGTCGACCTGTTCACGGATCTTGATGTCCAATGGCAGACCGCCGAGGTAATTCACACCGTACTGTTCAGCCATGCGCTGGCCGCCGCCTTCACCAAAAATGTGTTCCGCATGACCGCACTGGCTGCAAATGTGGATACTCATGTTTTCGACCACGCCGAGAATTGGCACTTCCACTTTCTCAAACATTTTCAGACCCTTGCGCGCATCCAACAAGGCAATATCCTGCGGGGTGGTGACAATGATCGCGCCGGAAACCGGAATCTTCTGGGAAAGCGTCAGTTGGATGTCACCAGTGCCTGGTGGCAGGTCGATCACCAGATAATCCAGATCGCCCCAATTGGTGTCGCCCAGCAACTGCTCCAGCGCCTGCGTCACCATCGNGCCGCGCCAGATCATCGGGGTGTCCTCCTCAATCAGGAAACCGATCGACATGGCCTTGACGCCATGGTTTTCCATCGGCTCCAGGCTTTTGCCGTCCTGGGAGACAGGCTGACCGTGGATGCCCAACATGCGCGGCTGGCTGGNGCCGTAGATATCGGCGTCCAACACGCCGACTTTTGCGCCATCAGCCACCAACGCCAGCGCCAGATTGACAGCAGTCGTGGATTTGCCAACCCCGCCCTTGCCGGATGCGACAGCAATGATGTTTTTGATGCCATCCTTACGCTTGACGCTCTTTTGCACCGCATGGGCGGCCACCTGGGTTTCCACACTGACATCAGCGTCCGCCACACCTGCCGCCGCCAGCGCCGCCTTGATTTCCGCTGCCAGCTCGCCCCGGTATTCGCCCGCCGGATAGCCCTGCACGACGCGCACCGCCACCTTGCCGCCATCGACATGAATATCCTTGACCTGATTCAGGGAAACAATGTCCTGATCCAGATAACGGTNCCTGATTCCTTTTAGTAGCGCTTCAACCTGTTCGCGTGCCATGTCCGCCATTCCTGTCTCCTCAATGAACGTGAAAATCTGGGCGGGATTCTACACGCATCCATCAACAGACCCAAATAAGCACCTATTCAATGTGCAGGTGTTTGCCTGCCGCCAGATATTGATGCCGGAGTTCCTTCTGCAGCGATCTCGAAAACAATTGGCGATTGCGGAACAGCGTGTTAGTCTGTACGGTATTAATCCGTATCAGGAGCAAAAATTATGTCGGCAGAAACCATTGAACGGTTTGACATCCGCTTGCCTGCCAGCACCAAACAGATGCTGGCGAAAGCCGCCGAAATCAACGGCAGTACTCTGACAGCTCTGGTTATCGGAGCAGCCATGGACAAGGCGCGTGAAATCCTGCAAGCGCACCAGCTTTTTGTCCTGAATGAGCAAGACTGGCAGGCGTTCGTCGCCACGCTGGAAAACCCGCCCGAACCCAATGAAGCCCTGCGCAAGGCATGGGCGGAATACCACGAGGCAGGACTTGAGTGAAAATCGAGGCGTTCGATCCCGCCGGGCATAACCGCTCAGGCTTTGCATCCGGCAATCCCAGGCTGGATGAATACCTGCAACGCTACCTTTCCCAAAGCGTGAAGAAAAGCATCGTGCAAGCCTATGTCGCGGTTGGTGATGGTGGCAAGGTGCTGGGCTACTACACCCTGTCCGCCGCGCATATCCGGCATGACGAGTTGCCCGAGGAAGCAGCGAGGAAGTTTCCACGCTACCCCATCCCGGCGGCGCTGCTGGGGAGGATGGCGACCGATGCGGCGGCTCGCGGGGCGAAACTGCATATCGGCTCGAAATTGTTGGTACACGCCATGAAACAAACCCTGAAAGCGACGGATACGCTGGGCGTGGCCTGTATGGTGGTGGATGCGAAGCCGGAAGCGGTGGGGTTTTATCAGCGCTTTGGATTCATGCCGCTTAAGCAGGAGGATGGGTTGCGGCTGTATCTGCCTGTCGAGACTATCAGGAAGATGCAGCAGCTATTCACTGCCTGAGGCGGGCTTCAAGAATATTCCTTCAACCGTTCTATATCCTGCCGGTCTTTCAACAACACCCNCAGATAAGGCAGCTTGGTTAAATCGTCTTCAGCGGCAATCAGGGCTTTTTGCAATTTGTCTTCGGATGTTTCCGCCAGCATCGCCATTACCCGCAACCATGCCAGAAACTCGCCCGTGGCTGATTTCCTGCGCAAATGCTTTTCACGCATATCCATGAAACGGTTAACGGCAAGGTCAATGAATCCTTGTGACAACTTTCCTTGAAAGTCTTGCTTGTGCGCATGAATGGCGCGTTTTAGCAACGCTTCGTTGAATTCGATATGGTGGAAAACGCAACGGCGCAGGAACGCATCCGGCAAGCGCCGCTCGTTATTGGAGGTAATGAATACCAGTGGCCGATGGCTGCTGTCTCCGCCAATTTTCAAGTCATCCAGTTCCGGGACAGTGAATTCCATCTGGTCGAGTTCGTGCAGCAAGTCGTTCGGGAAATCGCGGGGAGCCTTGTCGATTTCGTCAATCAGGACGACACGGGTGGTGGGTGATTCCAGCGCCTGCCATAGCACGCCCTTGCTGACGGCTTTCCACTTGATGGTGTTGGTGTCGCTCGGGGCGTCCTTGGAGCCTGCTTCCCGGTAATACCGCACGTGATCGAAGCGGTACAGAACATCCTGTGCTGAACTGTTGGATTTGACATGAAATTCCAGAACCTCACCCAGCCCCAGCATTTGGGCGACATAATAGGCTGTCTGGGTTTTGCCAGTGCCGGTATCGCCAGTCAGCAGCAAGGGTTCGCCAATCGCGATGGCGGTATGGATGGCTGTTTTCAGGGCTTCGTCGGGGTCGAAGCGGATGGCGTCCCTTTTCAGGTTGCGGCGGTGAGACTGGTCGCGCTGACTCAGTAACGCATGGCCGTTGTGTGCGTTGGGGTGATCCAGCAGGTCAAAGGGGTAACTCATGGGGTGTTCGTCCTTATGCAAAGTCGAAGTCGTCATCAGCAGTCGCCTGGACGCTTTCGGGGGTAATCATGACGCTGTGTTCGTACAGGTTGATCAGGCATTCCAGCGTGCGTTGGTAATGGCCGCCGGTCTTCCTTTCGATTTCGGCAACCTTGGCGTCCACGATCTGCGGCGGCACGGGCAGCTTGAAGGTCTGAATAAAGTCGCGCATGTGATCCTGGGAAATGGGTTCCAGCGGCGGCAGGCGCCTGACCATCAATTGCTGGGTGTTCAGCGGCTTCAGGTGTTTGTCGTACTGCTCTTCCAGTTTTTTCAGGTTATCCAGTTCGTAGCCCAGGGTGATGACCGCAGGGATGCGCGCCTTGACCAGTTCCGGTGCGACAATCCGCTGCCACCAATCCAGGAAAAATTTGAAGTTGGCGGGCACAGCCCAGTCCTTATCCGTGGGGCGGACAGTTTGCAGACGCAGGTGGAACAATAAGCGATGGCTGCCTGCATGAAGCGAGACTTCTTTCAGGAAACGCGGAATGGCTTCAAGACTTTTAGGCGCGGCGTGATAAATGCAGCGGAAACCAGCCAATAGACTAGCGCGGAAAACTTCATCGCGGCTTTCATCGGGAATGGCTATCGGCCAGTTCATCTGACAGGTAATCAAATCCATGTTATGGGGAACTTTGTGGGATACCCGCTCATGCAACAAATCCACCCCGACACTGGCGTTGCCATACCAGATACAGCACAGCGTATCGACACTGGCATTGAGGACGGCTTCCATATACTCGCCGATATAGCCGCTCTGGCTGACGCGATCAAGTTTGAGGCCAATCTTTGTNNCCTGCCGGTTGAGATGGTGCAGATTGGGTTTGCGCTGGCAGCGCCATTCGGTGTAATGGCGGGTCAGGATGGGCGTCGCCCAGGATAAATCACCCACATCCTCGGAACCGCTGGTGACGGTGCGGTGTAGCGCTTCATGGGGTGACAGGGCGTCCAGCAGCAGATATTTCAGGACGCTCAAGCCTTGCCGCTGGGCAACCGATACCCACGCTTCGGTACGGTTGGCAATCACGGCGGCGCAACCATAGCCCAGTTGCAGACCTGCGCCCATCTTGCCGCCGCTGGCGCTCATGCAGGCATTGATGTAACACACCGCAGGCGAACCACCGACCGCGCGTTGCAAGGTTTCCCGCAAGTGGATCAGGCTCATGGTTCCCGGATTGGCGGATGTCGCTGCTTCCAGTCGCAAGCGTGAACTCATGCCGTCGCCTTCGCCATGCCCGTAGTAATACAACACGTCAAAATGCTGGCGTTGCAGGATACGTTCCAGCTCCTGACGGGTATGCACGATCTTGAACAGGGTGGAGCTTTCGTAAGAACGGATTTCAGCCGTCAGCTCATGTTTTAACTGGCGGATGTGTGTATCTGTTCCCGTCAGTCCGTAGCCGTCGAGTTCTGGCGGGCTGAACACCAGCAAGGCGGGGAGACTGGGCATGTCGACCCGTTGCGTGTTGTAGTCCCGCGCCAGGGTTATTTGCCAGTCGGCATAACGCAGGAAACGGTTGTCGCTGTCTCGCGCCAGCATGTTCCACGGCAGGCGATGGATGTGCTCGCAAGGGCTGATGATGCGCAGGTCAACGGCTTCCTGATCTAGTTCCCTACCTCCGTACTTGCCCAAGGTCGCTTGGTAGAGGAATACGCCAATGTCGTACATGCCAGCTTCATCGGCATATTGCCTGATGTTTTNTTCATTGAACTTGTCCAGCAGATCAAGAACGGCTTGTAACGTTTTGGATTCATTGAGCAGGTTGAACTGGCATTCCGGGCGTAAATCCGTTTCCTTCAAATTGACACGACGATTTTGCTGCGGGAACTCCAAAGCAAGGTCGTAGAGACCTTTCACCAGTTTTGGGGTCAGCCAGCAATTCAGTTGCATATGAAGGTTCCCCTGTTGCCCTGCATGATATATAAACACGTTTGATCCCCCTTTTATGGTTAATATTTAGCAGGTTTACAGGTATGAGTAAAATGTATATTCGCGTGGCTGATGAGGAAGAGGCTACCTTAACGTCTTCCGGCACATTGTCAGGACGTGGTGAACGCAAGCTGCCACCCGGTATCAAGGAAATCGACAGCACCGAGCTTGCCAATAAAATGCAGGAACTGAGCCAGCAATTGAGTGAAGTCTTCAGCAAGGTTGAGACGGTCGGTAAGTTCAAATTGAACAAGGTTGAACTGGGTATTGAGATCAGCGGTGAAGGCGGCATCAACCTGATTGCCAATGGCAAGGTTGGCGGTAAAGGCTCCATCAAACTGGTGTTTGAACCGGCTAAACCCTGATCCAGATCATGACCCCATCCGCCTCCACCCCTGTTTTCCCACTTGCGCCCTTTCTGCTGGGGTTGGGGGCGATAGATATTCATCTGACACTGGATGATGTGCGCCGTGTGCAGCGGGTATTGGAAACGGACACCTGCTGCACACATGCGCGGCTGCGTCAGGTATTGATGTCCTTACTGGCAAAAAATGAACAGCAGTGTGAAGGCTTCGAACGGCTATACGGGCAGTTTCAGCAAGCAGATGATGAACAAGCGGCTCAGCAACAAATAGATGTCAGCAGTTTACAGCAGGATTTACAACAACTAATCACCCAATATGAATATGAGGCGCAATGGGAACAGACACCGCAGAATATCAATGGGCAATTTGAGAGTGAGTCAACAGCAGCAAACAATTGGTTTCGGTGGGCATTTGTTACGTCTGCGATTCTTATTATTGGAATACTTGTAATATTATTCTACTGGCCAAGTGTTATTGGTTCAAATACTCCATCTGATTCGTCTAGCGCTTCTTCAAAAGAGGTATCTGTTTTAACTAATTTTCCTGGAGCAGAAATTTCACAGAAGCCACCAGTTCTTCACCCTAAAAGTTCCAATTCATCATTAGCATGGTGGCTAGTAGCATTGTTGTCCGCGCTGTTTTCTATATTCTTATGGTGGTGGTTTAGAAAGTCTCGACAAATGCCTAGCTTACCTACAACATTACATTGGCAACAGGATAGCGAAGCATATTTTGATCCCGCATCAATAGGTGCGCCGATGCCTGCTTGGTTAAGTGATTTAATATTGGATGAATGTGCTGATAGTATTGGTTTTTCTTTAATTGAGACTGAAAATTCCTCGTTGAATATACCAGCTACAATCAAAGCATCAGCACAGGCAGCGGGTTTGCCGGAAGTGAGGATGTTGCCACAGCGCTTCCTGTTTCATATTTTGGTATTGGTGGATATTACCGCTTCGGAACAACGCTGGTGTCCAATGGGTTATGAACTGGTTACCGGGTTACGTCAGCGTGGTTTGCCTATAACTTTAGGGCGTCTATATGGTAATTTGCGCGAATTTCGTACTGACACGGGTGAGTTAATAGCCTTAGAGTCATTAGCAGAAGAATGTGGACATTACATAGTGGTAATTTTTGCTGATACTCGGGTGGTAGATTGGCAGAAAGATAAACCGTTATTGGATGAGCTGGCGCTGTGGCTTTAATTGGTTTGGTTGACTCTGCGCGAACAACGTTTTTGGACTGGGTATGAACTGAGTGTGCATGCGGCAGGTATCCGTTTACGAGTTGTTGAACCCAATAACTTGGCTGTAATCTTCTACGAGTTATCCGGAGAAACTGAACAATCACAAATTCTACAATATTCATATAAGCGATTTATGTGGCGAGGGGCAAATGAGTTATTGACTAGTTATGTGCAGAGATTGCTGGGGGATATATTGCCATTAGCGCGTATCGTGGCGTTATTGCCGCCACCTGTTAGCCCAGCATTGTTGGTGCGCTTATTGTCTGAGTTTTCACCTCATTTACCCTTGACCCGTCTACAACGCTTATATGCTTTGCCAAAAATGAGGTAGGCACAGCAGGGTTGCATTGGCAGGCAGATGTATTGCGTTTGCTGCGTGAGCAATTCCACAAATGGAATCGTGGAACAGAAAAGCAGCGGGTAAAAGAAAAGTTATTGGCTTGGTATCAATCAGGTAAACCGAGTAACGATGGTAATTTGTGTTACTTTAGCTGGTATTGGCGTTATTTGCGTTTGTTGTTGGAATTTGACCCTAAACAAGCTATACCAAAATTGGAACAATTACAGTTGTCTGTTACACCATTACAAACACAGATTGAGCGTGAGTTGCAGCAGGATAGCCTGCCATTTCCGTTGCCTGATCCGTCCGATGAAGAAAACCGCAAAAGACTAATGCGTATTAGCAAGGGCAAGGTTATCAGTGAGGAAATGGTATGGCCTGCCATGCATTTCTATAACTCGGCACTATTATTTTGCGTGGTGCTTTCTATGGGACTCATTTTGACAGCAACAATCCATTCATTGGATTTATTTCCTAAGGAAAAAGTTCTTTTCAGAGTGAGAATAATTATAAATATTATATTGTTCAGATGGGTGATACTGTATTTCAGGTTATGAGAAATACAGGTGTTTATTGGAAGGATATTATCAGATTGAATAATTTAACTGCACCCGATTATTCGATTAGTCAGGGGCAAAAATTGATTATTGGCTATAATAGCGTACCAAGTGAGGGTGTTGCCGAAACTTCTGGTACCTACACATATTATGATTATTCTGGACAAAAGGAGGTTAGTAATATTAACTCCTCAAATACATCTCTTCCCTCTACATCCTATTATGACTATTCTGCGGCAGATTCCAGTAACGGTGTCTCATATGCTATTCAGGTACTCGCCTCTTCCAATCACAATAATGCCGACGCTATGGTAAGTCAGATGCAGTCTATGGGGTTCAATGCTGAGATCAAGATTGACCAGGGAAGCGGCTATTATAAGGTGCTTTTGCCCTTCAGTAGCGAACGCGCGGCGAAAGCCAACTTGAATCGTATCCGTTCTTCTGTGCCGGACGCATTCTACATCGCCGTCCGTTAGTTTTTCTACCCAAGCCTTTGATCCTCTCCCACCAACATGCCCAAAGTTCAGAACGGTTGTCGTAAACCCTACATCCCTTCCCCCTTGTCACAAACCCCACCAATAAACACCCTATAAAAACCTTGTCTATTCATCAACATAAGACATCCCTAATGAACTGGCACACTCCCTGCATAATCCTACCAAAGTCATTTCAGAGGAAATGTCATGGGATACCTGACTACCCACAAAATCACCAAACTGTTCCGCATCCGTGGNNTGGCGTGCACCCGGACGACTGCAAGACCCTGAGCGCCAGCCAGCCGATCGAAGACCTGCCAATGCCGGACTTGCTGCACATCCCGTTGCAGCAGCACATCGGCGCGGCGGCGAAACCGGCGGTCAAACGTGGCGACCGCGTACTCAAGGGGCAGTTGCTGGCCAACAGCCAGGGGATGATTTCCGCGCCGGTGCATGCGCCGACTTCCGGGCGTATTGTCGGTGTCGGCCATTACCCGGCGCATCACGCTTCCGGCCTGTCGGTGCACACTATCACCCTGCAACCGGACGGCAAGGATGAATGGGTTGACCTCAACCCGGTAGCCGACCCGTTCGCGCTGGAGCCTGCTGAAATCGCCGCGCGCGTGGCCGCCGCCGGGATCGTCGGCATGGGCGGGGCGACCTTCCCTTCCGCCGTCAAGCTCAACCTGCGCAACCGCTACGAGCTGCACACGCTGGTGATCAATGGTGCGGAATGCGAACCCTACCTCACCTGCGATGACCGCCTGATGCGCGAACAGGCCGTTGAGACGATTGATGGCATCCGCATCATGGCCTACGCNGCTGGGGTGGAAAACATCGCCATCGGCATCGAAAACAACAAGCCGGAAGCCCAGGCCGCGATGCGCGCAGCCGCAAAAGATTTCCCCAATATCCAGGTGATCGGCCTACCGATGCGTTACCCGATGGGTTCGGAAAAGCATCTGGTGCAAACCCTCACCGGGCTGGAAACGCCCGCGCGCGGCCTGACCGCCGACATTGGCATCGTCGTCCACAACCCGGCCACAGCGCTGGCGGTGCACGAAGCCTTGCGCGCAGGCAAACCGCTGATCTCAAGGGTGGTCACTGTTTCCGGTGGGGCGATCAGCCAGCCACGCAACCTGCGGGTGCTGCTGGGAACCAAGGTGCAGACCCTGATCGACCATTGCGGCGGTTTCCGTGAAGAGCCTGCCCGCCTGATCAGCGGCNNGCCAATGATGGGCAACCTGCTGCCCGACACCCGTGTGCCGACTGTCAAAGGCGGTAATGGCGTCCTCGCCCTGACCGCGAAAGAGGTTTCCGAAAACCAGGAATCGCCCTGCATCCGCTGTGCCAGTTGCGTACAGGCGTGCCCGTGCGGCCTGCTGCCGCTGGAAATGGCCGCCAACGCCCGTGCGGGCAATTTGGACGCCGTCACCAAACTGGGGTTGCTGGATTGCATCGCCTGTGGCTCCTGTTCGTATGTATGCCCGTCGCACATTCCGCTGGTGCAGTATTTCAATTATGCCAAGGGCGAACTGGCCAACCGCCAGCGCGCCAAGCACAAACAGGACGAAACCAAACGCCTGATCGAGTTGCGCAACGCCCGTATGGAAGCCTTGGCGCGTGCCAAGAAAGAGGCGATGGAGCGCCGCAAGCGTGANGGCCGCCGCCAGAAAAGCCGCCGCCGCCAAGAAAGCGGAGGGAGCCAACGCATGAGCAGCCCAATGATCAGCAGCCCGCACACCCATTCCGGCAAGAGCGTCCAGCACACCATGCTGCTGGTGATGCTGGCGCTGGCGGCGACCTCGTTCGGCCTATACCTGTTCGGCTGGCCAGCCATCAACCTGTTCCTGGTCACCATCCTCGGCTGTCTGCTGTTTGAAGCCATCAGCTTGCGGATCATGAACAAACCGGTCGGCAAATACCTGTTTGACGGCTCTGCCATCCTCACCGGCTGGTTACTGGCGATGAGCCTGCCGCCGTCCGCGCCGTGGTGGATCGGCATGCTTGGTGCTTTCCTGGCCATTGTGATCGGCAAGCAGGTGTTCGGCGGCATCGGCCAGAACCTGTTCAACCCGGCGATGGTGGCGCGGGTCGCTTTGCTGATTTCGTTCCCGCTGGAAATGACCACCTGGCACCCTGCCCCGCTGTTTGGCGCGCAAGCACCGGATTTTATGCAGGGTTTGCAGATCACCTTCGGCGGTTGGGCACCGGATGGGTTTAGCGGCGCGACCACGTTGGGGCATATCCGCACGGAAACCGGCCAGGGGCATGCGTTGTCCTCACTCACCGGCCTGGCCGACAGCTCCAGCATGGCGTTGGGCTGGGTCGGCGGCAGCATNGGGGAAACCTCCGCGCTGCTGCTGCTCGGCGGCGGCCTGTTCCTGCTGTGGAAACAGATCATCAGCTGGCGCATTCCGGCATCGCTGATCGGCACGCTGTTGTTGCTGGCGGCGGTCATGCACGCCATCCACCCGGACAAATTCCCTGGTGTCGAAGTGCATTTGCTGGCCGGGGCGACCTTGCTGGGCGCGTTCTTCATCGCCACCGACCTGGTGACCTCACCCGTGTCGCCAGCCGGACAACTGGTGTTCGGCGCTGGCTGTGGGCTGCTGGTGTACGTGATCCGCACCTGGGCGGGCTACCCGGAAGGCATGGCCTTTGCAGTGCTGTTGATGAATGCCCTGACGCCGCTGATCGACCACTACATGCGTCCGCGCATTTACGGGCGTGACCGCAAGGGCGAGCCGCTCAATTACGTCAGCGAGGGAGGCAAGCCATGAGCGCCGATGCAACCGTCAAAACCGGCCTGGACAAATGGCTGGACAAGATTCCCTATCAGGCGGTGTTGCTGGGCGTCTGCGCCGCCATCGCCGCCGCCCTGCTGGTCGGGGTCGACAACGCCACCCGTGAGCCGATCGCCCAACGCAAGATGGAAGACCTGCAAGCTTCCTTGGAACAGGTCGTCCCCCATGAATTGCACGACAACAATATGGTGGCCAAACCGCTGCTGCTGAAAGACGCCAGCGGCAAGGACGTGAGCATCTACCAAGGCACCAAGGCAGGCAAGGTGACGGCGCTGGTGTGGGAAACGGTCGGTTTCGGTTATGCCGGTGAAATCCGCACCATTATTGCCGTCGACCCGGAAGGCAAGATTCTCGGCACGCGCGTGCTTGCCCACAAGGAAACGCCAGGGCTCGGTGACAAAATTGAGGCAGCCAAATCCGACTGGATCAGTAAGTTCACCGGCCTGTCGCTCGGCAATCCGCCGGAAGACCAGTGGAAAGTGAAAAAGGATGGCGGCCAGTTCGACCAGTTCAGCGGTGCCACCATCACCCCGCGCGGGGTGGTGAAAAGCATCCGTGAAGCCCTGCAATTTTTCGCGGCGCACAAGGCCGAAATGCTGGAGGTGAAACCATGAGCAATGATTACGCCCGTATTGTGCGGGACGGCCTTTGGGACAACAACGTGGTGTTCGCCCAAGGGCTGGCGTTGTGCCCGACGCTGGCGGTCACCAGTTCCGCCACCAACGGCCTGGGCATGGGGCTGGCGACCACTGCTGTGTTGGTGATCTCCAATTTGCTGGTGTCGTCGGTACGCCAGATTGTCAGCCCGGCGGTGCGGATTCCGGTCTACATCGTCCTGATCGCCATCCTGGTGACGCTGGTGGACATGTCGCTGAACGCCTGGGTGCATGAGTTGTACAAGGTGCTNGGCCTGTTCATCGCGCTGATTGTGGTCAATTGCGCGATTCTGGGGCGGGCGGAATCCTTCGCCTCCAAGAATTCGCTAGTCCCCTCCGTCGTTGATGGCCTGATGATGGGGCTTGGCTTCACGCTGGCGCTGATGACGCTGGGCGGAATACGCGAAATCCTGGGGACTGGCACGCTGTTTGCGGGCGCATCGCTGCTGCTGGGCAAGGCGTTTTCCTTTATGGAGCTGACCATCATTCCCGGTTACCGTGGCTTTTTGCTGATGATTTTACCGGCAGGTGGCTTTATGGCGCTGGGCTTCCTGTTGGCTGGCAAACGGATTCTGGACACCAAACTGGCAGCACGGCGCGAGCGTAAAGCAGCCCTGCCGAATGCGGAACTGGCGGGAGGTGAAGCATGAATGTGGGCATCGCATACGCGGACAAATTCAGGCAGACCTGGCTGAAACTGGAAGTGCCGGATGGCAGCACCGTCCAGGAAGCGATTGAACATTCCGGCATCCTCAAACAGTTTCCTGATGTGGATCTGGAAGCCCAAGCCGTAGGCATTTTCGGCAAAATCACTGATCTTGACGCCAAGGTCAAGGATGGCGACCGGGTGGAAATCTACCGCCCGATCACCGCTGACCCGGAAAAGGTTGAGCGGCGTGACCGGGACAATGACGGCGACGACGAATAGCTGCCGCACCGCAACATTAAGAATGCAGAAGTGATGATTTGGCTCAAGACGCCCTGG
The DNA here is from genome assembly GCA_013693955.1 of Candidatus Thiothrix singaporensis. Lineage (GTDB taxonomy): Bacteria > Pseudomonadota > Gammaproteobacteria > Thiotrichales > Thiotrichaceae > Thiothrix > Thiothrix singaporensis. The sequence continues at coordinate 1,994,052 of CP059265.1, forward strand.
CATCAGGGCGCGCATGATGCTGATTTCTACAACATCTCATAAAGGAACTACCGTGAGCGAATCACCTAGCTTTATCAGTACGGGTTATGGCGTCATGGCGCTGCTGACCTTTCTGGCCGCTTATACGCTCGTCATCCTGGAAGAGCGCCTGCATATGCGTAAATCCAAGCCGGTCATCCTCGCCGCCGGGATCATCTGGGTGCTGGTGGCGTTGGCTTATGGCAGCGTCGGCAAAAGCGAACAGATGGCGGAAATTCTTGACCACAACCTGTTGGAATACGCGCAGTTGCTGCTGTTCCTGCTGGCGGCGATGACCTATATCAACACGCTGGAAGAACGCAATATTTTCGAAGCATTGCGCGCTTGGCTGGTGTCGAAGGGGTTCTCGCTGTATTGGATTTTCTGGATTACTGGCATCTTGGCCTTCTTCATCTCTTCCGTAGCCGACAACCTGACCACGGCGCTGCTGATGTCAGCGGTGGTGATCGCCGTCGCGCCTGACCGCCCGCAATACCTGGCGATGTCCTGCATCAACCTAGTGGTGGCAGCCAATGCAGGTGGTGCCTTCTGCCCGTTCGGCGACATCACCACGCTGATGGTGTGGCAGTCCCATACCGTCCAGTTCTGGCAGTTCTTCGACCTGTTCATCCCCGCTCTTGTCAACTGGTTCGTGCCCGCGTTGATCATGTCGTTCTTCATCGACAAGGATCATCCCGCGCCTCTGACCCAAACCGTGGAAATCAAACGCGGCGGGCTAGTGATCCTGGCGTTGTTCATCAGCACCATCGTCCTGGCGGTCACTTTCCACAACGCGCTGGATTTGCCGCCGGTGCTGGGCATGATGACTGGCCTGGGGCTGCTGAAAGTTTATGGCTGGTATCTGAAAATCACTGACCATATCCCCGAAAACGATACAGAGGAGGGAACCGTTGGCCGTTTCGATATCTTCACCCATTTGCAACGGGCGGAGTGGGATACGCTGATGTTCTTCTACGGCGTCATCCTGTGCGTCGGCGGGCTGGGGGCGCTGGGCTATCTGGCGCTGGTTTCCAATGTGATCTACAGCGGGCTNGGGCCGGTGTGGGCGGGCATTCTGGTNGGCCTGATTTCCGCCATTGTCGACAATATCCCGGTCATGTTCGCCGTGCTGACCATGCACCCGGACATGAACCTCGACGGCTGGCTGCTGGTGACCATGACGGCGGGCGTGGGCGGTTCGCTGCTGTCCATCGGCTCGGCTGCCGGGGTGGCACTGATGGGGCAAGCGCGCGGCATTTATACCTTCAATTCCCACTTCAAATGGTCAGGTGCGATTTTGCTGGGCTATGTGGCCAGCATACTGACGCACCTATGGCTTAATGGTATGTAACAGGAGCAATAGAAAATGGCAAAACCCGAGAAACATGTGTTCGTTTGTACGCAACAGCGCCCGCACAGCCACCCGCGTGGTTCCTGCGGCGCTGATCATGATGCTTTTTCGCTGTTCGCCGCCCTGAGTATGGAACTGAACCAACGCGGCCTGTTCCAGAAGGTGCAGGTCACGTCCACCGGCTGCATNGCGCCNTGCCATAAAGGCAGCGTGCTGGTGTACCCGGAAGGCGTGATGTACGCCGGGATGAAACAATCCGACCTTCCCGCCTTCATCGAGGAACATCTGGTCGGTGGCAAGCCGGTGGAAAGCCTGCTGATGCCGAAGTCGGACTGGGGCTGAAACATGAGCGGAAGCCTGGCGGACAAAATCCGCGCCGTGGAACCCTTGTCCATGGCCGTGTGCGCAGAGTTGAACCGGCAAATCCTCAAGCTCGGCTTTCCGGCGGAGCGTGCGAATGTGGCGCTGGGCGAACACATGCAATACAGCCTGCAACGCGACACCTTCTCGGGGCATGATTCGCTGCTGGGGGTGTGGATGCACCCAACCAGCGGCTACAAGCTCGGTTCCTTGCTGATCCATCCGGATGGCAATTTCTTCGCCGAGTACGACGTGTTGCAGCCGCACCCCAGCAAGCGCAAATGGTTCGTGGAAGCCGTCACAGCCTGGGGCAAGGACGGCGACATCAAGGGTGACCCGCGTTTGCTGCCAGCGCTGGAGGATTGAGATGACCGTTTCCAGCTTTTTCCAGGAACGGGTGATCTTCGGCAAGGGTATACCTGATCCGATCAATGCATTGCTGCAGGAAGCAGCGGGCAATACCGACAATTTTGCCCAGGCGGAAAAGCTGTTGTTGCAGGCGCANGGGTATGCACCTGATCAATTGCCGGTCTATACCGCGCTGTACAAACTGTATTTCTACAACGGTTATACCAGTAAGGCGGAAGATGCCGTTTTCCAGTCATTGCAAAAGGCGGCCAAACANGGGGGCTTCCACTACGACTGGACGGCGTTGGAAGCGCAAGCCGAATGGTCNGACCCCGATTCAGCGGGGCGNGCCTATCTTTACAGCCTCAAGGCGCTGACTTTCATCCGTTTGCGGCAAGGCGACAACCANGGGGCGCAAGACATCCTCGCTACCTTGCAGCGTCTTGACCCGGCTGATGTGGTAGGGGCGGATGTGATACGTGCGTTGGCGGAGTCAATGGCGGAAGAATGAGGTAATGGATGAAACTGCAAATCGAACGGCAGCATGTCGAGGCGCTGGTCAGTGAATTTCCTGACCTGGGCAGCCTGCGTGAACAACTGAAATTCGGTAGTAAGGCCGAGCTGCCATTCCAGCAGCTTTCCGCCGATCAGCTGGGTTTTCTGCACAAGCTCTATGCCGCTGGCGGGGTAGCGATGCAAGGCCGGGCGGCACAGATTGCCACCTTGCGCCGCGCCGTCAACGATGAGAGCAAGCGCTATCAGGAAGGTGAACTGGAACGGCTGGTGCCGGACATGATCGAATTCCTGGTACGTGATGGCATTCGTGGCTGGCTGTTCAAGGCCAATACCTCCGGCAAGCCGATGGCTTATCTGGTAGCGCGGATTGATTACACGCCGCCGGGTGAGGAAGAAGCCGGGCGTGTGTTGCTTGATCTGAAAACCAATAGCATGGCGAAGATTGGTACGGCCACGCTGATGATCCGTGAACGCGACATTATCGGTCAGACCATTCCCGAAATGCTGGCCGCCAAGGGCTACTTCAAGGAAACGCCGGAACTGATTGCGGCTTACGACCAATCTGCTGCCCGCTACTTCGAGTGGCGCGGCGAATACGGCAGACAATTTTCCGGGCGCGGCACCGGCATTGTGGCCGAAGACCCGACTGCAACCCACCGCAGCACCGACTGGTCACGCAAGAATGTGGTGGTGCTGTCTTCCGGCGGTGGCTGGGCTCGGCTGGTCAACGATGAAGAAATCATCAAGGATCGTGCGCTGACGCTGGATGCTTCCGGCGACATCGTGGGCAAGTATTTGCGCAAGGCCGGGCGCAGCAACAATTACAGCAGCAAGGTGGAAAACGCGGTCGAATCCTTGCAAAGCGACATTCCNCATGGCTTGTTTACCGAATTGCCGGTGCAGGGCTACGTCCTCATGTTCCATCTGGAGCTGCATCACCACCTGTGGGTGCATGTGGATGATATTGAGCTGTATGTCTACCAGCCCGAACTCAAGGACAAGCTGATCCTGCCACCGGAACAGACTGACCTGATCGACATCCTCACCGCCGAAATGGATGTGTTGATGGATGACATTGTGGAAGGCAAATCGGGCGGCACTACCGTGCTGTGCGCCGAGCCGCCNGGGGTGGGTAAGACGCTGACTGCTGAGGTGTATTCCGAGATTATCAAGCGGCCGTTGTACCGGGTGCATTCCGGCCAATTGGGACTGAATGTTTCGGAAATGGAAACCGCACTGAAAAACACCCTGACCCGTGCGCAACGCTGGGGTGCGGTGATGCTGATCGACGAAGCCGATGTGTACATCAAGCGCCGCGACGACAATATCGCCGCCAATGCGGTAGTGGGCGTGTTCCTGCGAGTGTTGGAATATTTCAACGGCTTGTTATTCCTCACCACCAACCGGGTGGATGACATTGATGAGGCGATTATTTCGCGCTGCATTGCGCTGATTAAATACCATCCGCCGGGCTTGGAAGACCGCCGCAAAATCTGGCAGGTCATGACCGAACAGTTTGGCTTGAAGGTGGAAGCAAGCCTGATCGACGAGCTTTCCAACCTGTTCCCGGATGCCAGTGGGCGCGACATCAAAGGCTTGGCGAAACTGGTTGCCAAATACTGCCACCACAAGGCGGTTGCACCGACGTTGGAGGTGTTCCAGCGGTGCAGCATGTTCCGTGGTCTGGAGCTGGCGCATGAGTGAAACCCATAAACTGGCGGTGGCTACCAAGGAGGGCTTGGCAATCAGCGAACATTTTGGTCACGCCAAGGAATTCTGGATTTACGCCGTTACGTCGGATGAATGCACTTTTGTGGAAAAGCGCGAGGTCGAGCATTATTGTCTCGGCAATTCCTCCAGCAAGACGGCGATGGAGAAAATCCTCGTCACCATCAATGACTGCGAAGCGGTATTCGTTGCCAAGATCGGCGATACCAACTGAAAAGCTGGCGGCGATTGGAGTGACGGCGGTTGCCGATTATGCCTGGGAAACGATCCCGGAATCGCTGATTGACTACGTACGCAACGCTGGGGCTGCATCGTGAATGCCGCCCATGTACAACGCTGGGTGCAGGAACATCCGTTGTCGCCTATTCATGTTGATTGCGCGACGGCGGTCATGCTCAAGATCCTCGATGGCAAGTGCAAGATGCATGCAGAGGAAAAGATCGTGATGGCGCTGCTGTACGACGAGGTGAAAAGCTACCCCGGTGAAATGCTGGGGGCGGATATTCATGCGCTGATTACCACTGCCCGCGATTCTCACGAAGATGACGAGATTCGGGAGTTTGTGTATGAAAAGCGCGTGCTGGCGGAAACGATGATTTCCCGTCCGGTGATGAAGGGGTTTAAGGGGATGATCCGGGCGGAGGGGCTGTTTGGATAATAGGTGCAAGCAACCCTTTCATGAGATCAATGTTTAAGCCATTAGCGGTAAGGTCACTGCGGCTCGAGTAAGGGATATGCCGCCACTAAACCACCCAGCACTGCCAGAAAAATAAAAGCCTTATAACTCACTGAATTATAAGGCTTTATTTGGTGGAGGCGGCGGGAATTGAACCCGCGTCCGCAAACCCTCCATCTGAAGGCTACTACATGTTTAGTCGAGTCTTTTGTTTAACCCGCTTGCCGCCGACTGACAGGCTGCTCACGGGCTGTCCCAATACTATTTGGTGGTTTGGCCTTGGGCGAGCCTCCCGCACGATCTTGTGTCAGGATGATGCCTGAAATTCCGGCCGCACAAGCACAGCACCGGTCAGACAGCTATCGACTGGTTATTAAGCAGCGAGAGCGTAAGAGTCGTCGTTTGCGACTATTGTTTGTGACTAGTGTTTAAGTGGTCATCACACCCACTACATGCTCCCCAGACTTTGTGATCCACGTCGAAGCCAAGTCGCCCCCGTAATCGTGCCAAAATCGTCGGACTGGCAATTATACAAATTGACAGGCTAACTGTCATGTAGTTCCTTTCGTGTAGAACAATTTCCCGCCCAACAAACCCACTTGATTTACGTCATGGATGCTTCTATTTAATAAGAATAACTTTAAATATGAGAGTGTTAAGGAGGAGAACGACATAATGGACAGGATTGGACTAATTATTTCCACGCTCATAATAGCGGGAACTGCGTCTGCGGATTTCTTCAACGGCTTTGATAATGGCGATGGTGCAGGTCAAAGTGGCAGCAATGGCGAAGGCTCTACTAGCGTCGATGGGCAAGGTCATGGCTTAGGCTCAGGTGACGTAAATGGCTGGGCAAGCGGCCAAGGCAACGCAGATGCCCAGGTTGATTTCAATCTTATTTTCAAAGGCAACGGCAGGGGTGGCATGGATTCCGATGCATATGGCACAGGGCGAGGCAATGCTGCAACCGCTCTGTACAGCTATGGAAATGGCTATGCTTCCGGTTACAACAATCTGTATGGTTATAACAACGTTTATGGCAATACTGGATTGTGGGGATATGGATACGCGTATCCAAGTTATTACGGTTCACCGTATGGATATGCCCCAGCACCACAAGGTTATGGTTATCCCTCAACACCCGCATATTTCGGAGTGGCACCACTTCAAGCGCCCAGTTTTGACCAAGTGCAAAAACAGATGGCCACGCAAGCGCAAACTACTGACGCATCAGCCAGCGCAGGCACTTCGGCACCAGTGAAATGAACAAATGTTAAGCGGACATTAATTCCCCATCCCTATACTCAACAGGACGGATGGGGAGGGTGATTGTTAGTCCACAACAACCTCATGCGGTCTCACTAAACCAATAACAAAAATAACGAGGAGAATATCGATGGAAATCGAATATAAGTTCATTCTGATATTGATTTCACTGTCACTGCTGAATCTTGGAATCACAAGATTTTTCTTTTGACATACTCCCAAAAGTACGTAGACAAAGAAAAAGCCCCGAAAAGGGGCTTTTCCTTGTATTCCAGCCTGGAGCTGAATTACTTGCTCTTAGCAATCATGAAATCAACAGCGGCTTTGACTTCATCATCAGATAAGGTAGGGTTGCCGCCTTTTGGAGGCATGACTTTACCTGGAGTGGTGTTCAGCCCTTCAATGGCTGATTTATGCAGTGCATCGCCGCCTTTGGCGATACGCGGCCNCCACTCAGTCTTGTCGCCCAATTTTGGCGCGCCAGCAACGCCTGCATCATGGCAGCTAAAGCACAAGCCACGGTAGATTTTTTCGCCATCAACAGGCCAGCAGCTTTCTTGGCCTGCTCACCAGACATGCCACCCATTCCGGACATACCGCTCATGCCAGTCTGTTCACCGGACATACCGCCCATGCCTGACATGCCAGTCTGTTCACCGGACATACCGCCCATGCCTGACATGCCAGTCTGTTCGCCGGACATACCGCCCATGCCTGACATGCCAGTCTGTTCACCGGACATACCGCCCATGCCTGACATGCCAGTCTGTTCGCCGGACATGCCGCCCATGCCAGTCTGCTCACCGGACATGCCACCCATGCCATAAGTGCCAGTCTGTTCACCGGACATACCACCCATGCCTGACATGCCGGTCTGTTCGCCGGACATGCCGCCCATGCCTGACATACCGCTCATACCTTCCTGTTTGGCGGCAGGAGCTTCAGCTTTCGCTGCTTCCTCTTTTTCTCGCCACAGCCATTCAAAACACCCAGCGCCAAAATGAGCGCGGAAATGCTGATCGTGATTTTATTCATTGCTTGTCTCCTGGAATTTTAGGAATACGGGATTTTGAAACATCCGGGGAAGGATAAAGGTTTTTCTCAACTGGACTCTCGGCGAGATGGACTCAATACGCCTACTCCTCCAATTTTGCTAATATTTAACCTAGCAATGGGCAAGCATCGTAATTGAGGCATATAGCCATGTCAATTGTATGCATTAAAAATGCCCCCACCCTTGAGTATCGCTTATCCACCAATTATGCTGACTGCCTTTATATTGAAGACAGTTTCTCATGAGCGAAGAGCACCCTTACCTGCAAGCCTTTCGGGGCTATTTTTCCGGCGTCCTACGCTGGCATCAACTGGATGAACTCTGGCGAAAGGTGTTGGCGGGCAGCGAAGAACATGGTTGGTATGTATACGCAGTGGGAGAGGAGCCGCCCACCACCGCCCTGACAGGCAAGGCCTTGGCCAAGGTCATACAGGAACTGGACAAACTGTTGCGGCAAGACCATGACGAAGACTATTGTGGCATTGTTTATGCTGACGATATGCAAGCGCCTTCCTATATTAAGGTCTTTGACCCACATAACCTGGGTTCGACCTGCGGCTCCAGCGGNCGGCCTCCTCTGCCTGGGTGGATACTTTCCAAGATACAGCCGATCAACTTGCCTGCCGCCCTGCCCCAACCCAACAACCGCCGTCACTGGTGGCAAAAGCTGTTTACCCATGCCCACTAAAGACCCTATTACCTTCATTGGCGCGCTCGCCACCATTATGTTGATGGCCGGAGCCGCCATGCTGTACCTATCGCCAGGCGCAAAACCCAATCAGTCGCCTCAGATCGTTTTCACCAGCCCGTTCAAGGAACCACCCACCAACACCCATCCGGCAGCGGACAACACAGCAACCAAACCAGCCGCCCCCACGACCCCAGTCCCCAAAGCGGTGCCAGCACCTACCGCCACATCGCCTGCCCCCAAAGCGGTGCCAGCACCTACCGCCACATCGCCTGCCCCCAAAGCGGTGCCAGCACCTACCGCCACATCGCCTGCCCCCAAAGCGACACCTGCGCCTACCGCCACATCGCCTGCCCCCAAAGCGACACCTGCGCCTACCGCCACATCGCCTGCTCCCAAAGCGACGCCAGCACCTACCGCCACATCGCCTGCCCCAACCCTATCGAAAGCGGAACTGGCGAAACTGACACCCGCAGAACGTGAACGCTATAACAAGATGCTTAACTCCCTTCAGCAAGTATTGCAGCAAGTGGAGACATTGCAGCAGGAAAACCTTCGTCTGCAACAAACCCTGGAGCAGGATAACGCCCGGAACCAAGCCTTGGACGCACAAATCAAGCAATTGCGCACTGCTGACGACAAAGCCGCCGCTGATAAAGCCGCCGCTGATAAAGCCGCCGCTGATAAAGCCGCCGCTGATAAAGCCGCCGCTGATAAAGCCGCCGCTGATAAAGCCGCCGCTGATAAAGCCGCCGCTGATAAAGTGGCCGCCAACAAGGCAGAGGCTGCCAAACCGTAAGCTTGCCGCTACCCGCGCCGAAGCTGCCGGATCAGGAAACGCGCCGGGTGCAGGCTACCGTACAAGGTCGCCTGCAAGGGCAATGGCTCCCCATTCAATTGCGCCGCCAACGCCTCTGCGCACAACCCGCTGGTCGTCAGGCCACGGGAACCAAACCCCGCCATAATGGACAACCCGGCCTGATACTGCGCCGCCGGAAACGCCTGCCTTGCCCGGCCATGCTGCAAATCGGCATACGCTTCCTGGAAAAACGCCACATCCGGCAGCGCCCCCACCACTGGATAACGGTCTGGCGTCGTCATACGGATGGCGGCATGACTGCTTTCAACGGTTCCCAGCGACGCCGCCAATACAGGCAGGTAATGCGCAAGCTGCTGGAAATTGGCCGTATCCGACCCCGTATCCAGGAACGCTTCACGGACATTGCGCACAAACGTTGCGCCAAAGATATGCTGCCCGGCCACTGCTGGCGTCAGATACCCCTCATGCCCCAGGGCGGTTTTGAGCCTGGCGCTGTCATCCGACGCCTGCGCCCGGCTGGTCTGCCCCATGACCGGCAAAAATGGCAGGAATGTGCTTTGCCCGAACTGATCCGCCTCCCGCCCGCTGGCAATCACGGTAACGCCATCCAACGGCACCACATCGGCCTGCGTCAGGGTGCGGACTTCAATATTGTCATGAGCCGTCAACGCCGCGCACAAACTGGCCGGATTCAGCCAGCCCGCCTGCGGGAAGTAACTCGCGCCGACCGGCAATGGAATGCCCGCGATGGCGGTGGCGGCTTCCGCCTCCAGTATTTGTATGAAATCCTCCGGCAGCCCGCGCGTACGGATCGCCTGCTGGCGGGCGGCTTCACGCGGTTCATGCGCCAATTGCAGCGCGCCGCATTGCGCCCAGTCGAGGCCATGCCCGGCAGCTTCCAACTGACGAATCTGGCGCAGGGCAAACAGGAACGCCTGCCGGTAAAAACACTCGCCCCAACCAGCTTCGGCAGTCATTTTCGGCGTCAGCACACCCGCCCGGTTGCCAGAGGCTTCCAGCGCCAACCGGGCGTGCCGCTCCAGCAAAACGACCCGCCAACCGCGTTGTGCCAGGGCATGGGCGATCTGGCAACCTGCCACGCCGCCGCCGATGATGCGGGCGCGCCGCTCCGTAGCAGGCTCCGGCAAGGCGAACCAGGCAGGAAGCCGGGAAACCGGCGGCAGATCGCCCGCCGTCGCGGCCAGCATTTCGCGCTTTTTGCCGAACCNCTTGCGTTTTTCCACCGTAAAACCGGCGGCCTGCAAATGGCGGCGCACATCGCCCGCAGCCGTGAATGTCGCCAGCGTCGCACCTGCTTGACAGAGGTTGGCGATGGCCTGCATTACCGGCGGTGCCCACATCGCCGGGTTGCGGGCGGGCGCAAACCCATCCAGATACCAGGCGTCCACCCGCGCTGCCAGTTCCGCCAACGCTTCCTGCACATCCATGAAACACAGGGTCAGGGCAACCCGCCCCTGCCCCAGCGTCAGGCGGTGGAAACCAGCCAGCAGTGGCGGATAGTTTTCCAGCAGTTCGGCGGCAAAAACCTGGAGTTCCGGCCAGACGGCCAGAACATCGCGCAGAGCCTGCTTGGCTATCGGATGCTTTTCGATGGAAATGAAATGCAGCCGCCCGCACCGCTGCGGGTCTGCCCGCCATGCTTGCCAGGTTGCGAGAAAATTCAGTCCGGAACCAAAGCCGGTTTCCGCAATGACGAACTGCCCCCTGCCCTGCCAGCGTTGCGGCAAATGGTTGCCCTGCAAGAACACATGACGGGTTTCCGCCAGTCCGTCCTGACGGGAAAAATAGCAATCGGCGAAATCCGGCGCATAGGGCGTGCCGGTTTCATCAAGCTGGATGCGGGCGGGGACGAGTTCTTGCATAGGCCGCAGTATACTGTTTCGGCCTCAGGCACAAAACGGTAACCTTCCACCCTGCCGCCGGTAGAACCAGACAAGCACAAAACCAGGGACACCCAAACATGCAAACCGACACATCCCCCGCATCNAAGCGCCGCAAGCCTTGGTTTGCGCTGTTGATGTCTTTCATCCTGCCGGGCTACGGGCAGCTGTATAACGGCGAGATCAACAAGGCGATCTGGCTGTTTCTCGGCTTTACGCTGCTGACCATACCGGCAATCGCGTTGATTGCGCTGTACCTGCCAACCGACCTGATGCTGCCCGCGTTACTCGGCAGTCTGCTGCTGCTGTTGGCGCTGTGGCTATACGGGATGATCGACGCCTTCCGCAGCGCCCGCCGCCAGCAAGATTACGTATTGCAAGGCTGGCAGCAAAGCGGCGTGTATGTGCTGGTGCTGATCCTGTGCAGCGTGCTGGCGTTGCCGCTGCTGACCGATTATGTGCGGCGGAATCTGGTGGAATCGTTCCGCGTGCCTTCCGGCAGCATGGAGCCGACCGTGATGACCGGCGACCTGCTGTTTGCTGACAAGCGCTACAACCTACTCGGCGTCAAACAGGCGGTGCAACGCGGGGACATTGCGATTTTTGTCTACCCCAACAACCGCACCTTGTATTTTATCAAGCGCGTCATCGGCTTGCCGGGCGACAGGATACAGATCAAGGGCAGGGAAGTTTTCATCAATGGCAAATCCACCCGCCTGCTGGAAGAGCCGGGGCAAAATGGCGGGCGGCGCGTGACCGAAACGGATGGCAAACGCCAGTGGCGGGTCTACTGGGGCAGCACCAAAGCGGAGTTGCCGCAAACAGACCTGACCATACCACCCGGCAATATTTTTGTGCTGGGCGACAACCGCGCCGCCAGCAATGACTCGCGCTTTTTCGGCACAGTCCCTTTGCAGGACGTGGTCGGCAAAGCCCGCCAGATCTGGCTATCCGTCAACCATGGCGAGGTAAAATGGGAAAGGATGGGGCTGGTATTGCAATAACCTGGGCAGGTTTCAATCCACCCCGCCCATTGCGGCTTCTCGACACGGCACCCCCTCTGGTTTGCTTAAGCGATCACAACCACAGGATCACGCATGCAAGCCCTGCATTTCGACAACCGTTTCATCCGCGAACTGCCCGGTGACACCGACGGGATCAATATNCCCCGGCAGGTCTACGACGCGTTCTGGTCGACGGTGAAGCCCACCCCGGTTTCCGCACCACGCCTGTTGGCGCATTCGCGGGAGGTTGCGCAACTGCTGGGCTGGACGGAAGCCGACATCACCGACCCTGATTTCGCGCAGGTGTTCGCTGGCAACCAACTGCTGCCTGGGATGCAGCCCTACGCCGCCAACTACGGCGGCCACCAGTTCGGCGGCTGGGCAGGGCAACTGGGCGACGGGCGCGCCATCAGCCTGGGTGAAACCGTCAATGCGCAAGGCCAGCGCTGGGAATTGCAATTGAAAGGCGCAGGNCCCACNCCCTATTCCCGCCGCGCTGACGGACGCGCCGTCTTGCGTTCCTCAGTGCGCGAATTCCTGTGTAGCGAAGCCATGCATCACCTCGGCATCCCCACCACCCGCGCCCTCAGCCTGGTGGCGACTGGTGATGGTGTGGTGCGCGACATGTTCTACGACGGCAACCCGGAAGTGGAGCCAGGTGCCATTGTCTGCCGCGTCGCGCCATCCTTCATCCGCTTTGGCAATTTTGAGCTGCCCAATAGCCGTGGCGACCTCGACCTGCTGGCACAACTGGCGGATTTCACTATCAGCCGCGACTACCCCGGGCTGCAAGGCGATGCGCAGGAAAAGCGCAGCCAGTGGTTCCTGGAAATCTGCCGCCGCACCGCCGTGATGGTGGCGCACTGGATGCGGGTCGGCTTCGTCCACGGCGTCATGAACACCGACAATATGTCGATCCTTGGCCTGACCATCGACTACGGCNNTTACGGCTGGCTGGAGGATTACGACCCAATGTGGACGCCCAACACCACCGACGCGCAAGGCCGCCGCTACGCCTACGGGCAGCAGCCTTACATCGGCCACTGGAACCTTGCCCGCCTGCGCGACGCCCTCAAGCCGGTCATCACCGATGCTGGCGTATTGCAGGCCGGATTGCAGCTTTACGCCGACACTTACAGCGAAACCTTCGGCGACATGCTGGCCGCAAAGTTCGGCATCCGCACGCTGTCGGATGCGGACGCGCCCTGGATCAACCGCGCTTTTGAGCTCATGCACCAGACTGAAGTGGATTTGACGCTGTTTTTCCGCAACCTGGCCGCAGTGGATTGGCAACAACCCAGCCTGGAGCCACTGCTGCCCGCCTTCTACCGCGAGGATTTGTTACGCGAACACCGGGATGATTGGGAAAGCTGGCTACAGCAGTACCGCGAACGTTTGCAGGCTGACAACTTGCCGCCGGATGAGCGCCGCCGCCGTATGGACGCCGCCAACCCGCGCTTTGTCCTGCGCAATTACCTCGCCCAACAGGCGATCGACCANGTGGCCGAGGGGGATAACAGTATGATCATGGCGTTGCTGGATGTGCTGCGCCGCCCTTACGAGGAGCAGCCACAGCAAGCGAAATTCGCGGAAAAACGCCCGGAATGGGCGCGCCATAAGGCGGGATGTTCGATGTTGTCGTGCAGTTCCTGAGCCTTACTGGGCGGCGGCAGGTGGCTTACGCATGGGCAGGGCGCAGAACGTGGTGCATTGACGGTTGCCCTCCAGATTGACTTCCACATCCTTAGTCCCATCCGCATGGGTAGACGGGTGGATTTCCACCCGNNATAGCTGCGCCGGAGCCGCTGGTATGTCCTGTCCTGCTGGGGCAGCCGGGGTAGCAGCAGGCGCTGTCTCCTCTGATTTTTGCTGGAATGGGTTGAGGGAGGACATCATATCGGACACCTGCTGGGAAATATTGGAACAAGCCGACAGGGATAGCCCCATAGCCAACACCAATGTGACGCCCACCCATCCATGGCATCTTTGTTTCATTCTGCTTCTCCTGGTTACTTTATGGTCAAATAAGCCGGTTCCGCAACAAATTAGCAGAAATGTAGTAAAAAAGATACATGAAGGTTTTTTATTTTCTTAATATGTGGCGAAATACATACAAAAATGTATCCACTTTTTACTCAACTGGCAACACCCTTGGGTTCCAGCTGATCTGGGCGCACCGGCGGGTTCAGGTCTTCTTCCGCCCTATCGATATCGACCTGATTCCCGGCGGTGTCATACAGCGGCAGCTCGTAATCATTCCAACCACGGACGCCGGTTTTCATGGAATACACCTGGGAGTAGCCCATCAGCGCCAGTGTCAGGGCGGCCAGCGCTGTCCGGTTACCGGAACGGCACACCAGCACAATCGGCTTGTCGCGCGCCCGCACCAGTTCGGGAATGGTTTCGGCATAGCCCCAATCGCAAGCGGATTCCANAATGCCGCGCGGCGCATGCAGGGAGTGAAGGATATGGCCAGCGTTGTACTCTTCCAACTCACGGATGTCGACAATCATAAGGCCAGGGTTGGCCACCTGCATTTCCTCGACATCCCAGGGCATCAGCTCCCGAATACAAGGCAAGGCGTCGGCGACCAGCGCCGTAAAGGTCTTTCGGGTCATGGTGCTTCACATACTCCTGATTTTTTTACTCGGAGCCAGCCGACTCGCTGCGGATGCCATGCTCCACCGCCATCACGGCGGCGGTGATGCGGGAACTGACATTCAACTTGCGCAAAATGGCTTTCACATGCAGCTTGACGGTGCCATCGGAAATGCCGAGGTTGCGGGCGATGACCTTGTTGCTCTGGCNCTCCGCCAGCAGCGTAAGAATTTCATATTCGCGCGGCGTCAGCTCAGAAAATGGGTTGGCGCTTTTGTCATCGGCAGCCCGGCCATCGCCACCCTGCACCACTCTGGCCAACACAGGCGCCAGTTCCGGTGCCACGACGGTCTTGCCCGCGACAATTTCGCGCAGTGCCACCACCAGCTCATCGGGTTCAATGTCTTTCAGCAGGTAACCGCGCGCGCCGCTACGTAATGCTTCAACCAGGTCGTTTTCATTGCTGCTGGTGGTGAGCATCACCACACGCAACACCGGATTGTTCTTGCGCAACAGCCGCAACACATTGAGGCCATCCATTTGCGGCATGCGCATGTCCAGCAACACAATATCCGGTGACAGCGCAGCGGCGGCGGCCAGCCCTTCATCGCCGCTACCGACAGCCGCCACCACCCGGATGCCACGCCGGGTCAGCAGGTCTTCCAAACCCGCCCGAAACAGGGTGTGGTCATCTATCAGCAATACTTTTTCATTCATGGGCAATCAACGCTCATTGAGTCACGCCAATGGGCTGGGAGCCAATCAGGTCGGACAGTTTCTTGGATGGCGGCGCTTCGAAATTCAATTGTATGAGTGTACCTTNCCCTGGTTCACTTTCAAATTGTATCTCTCCGCTGATCTTTTCCGCGCGCTCCTGCATGATGCGCAGACCGATCTGCTCGCCGGTGGTTGGGTTGGGTTCAGGCAGCGGGTCGGGCAAACCGACGCCGTCATCTTCCACCAAAATGCTGCAACGCCCCTCTTCGGTGCTGTGCATCAGCAGGCGCACGGTGGAGGCCTTGCTGTGCTTGCGGATGTTGGCGAGGGATTCCTGGACGATGCGGATGACTTCCACCTCCGCTTCACGCGACAGGTCTTTCAGCGCCCAGTTATGGTAGAAAAACACCTCCAGCCCGGTTTCCAGCCTGAACCGTTCGGTCAGGCGCTCCACCACGCGCACCACGCCCTTGCCGTCAATCGGCGCGCGGAAATCGGTGATCAGGCTGCGCAGCTCGGCATAGGCCTCATCGATGGTGTTTTCCAGCGCCTCCAGTTCCTGCCACATTTCGGCTTCGTCACCACGGTTGAAGGAATCGTCCAGCAGACGCACCTTGAAACGCAGGCTGGCGAGCGTCTNGGCCAGGGAGTCATGCAGTTCGTGCGCCATCCGGGTGCGCTCCTCCATGATGGACAGGGTGCGCATGTCTTCCTCACTGGCGGCCTTTTCAATCGCCATCCCCAGATGCTGGCCGATACTGACCAACAGTTCGTCATCCTCCAGTTTGTCGTAACGCCCCTGCCGGATGAACAGGTTATAGACACCCAGAATCTTGTCGCGGTATTGCAGGGGAATCGCCAGCATTTCCACATCCTGCGCGCCTGCGCACAGCGGCTTGCCAAGGATGCGGCTGCATTGGGCGACATCGGTGCGCATCTTGATCTGCCGGTCGCGGGCGGCGTAACCGCACAAACAGTTCGGCATCGGCAGGGTTTCCTCCAGCTTGACCGCATCAGGCGTCAGGCCGATGCTGGACACCAGCCGCATCTTGCCGTCACGATCCAGCAGGCGCACGGTGGCGGCTTCGGCGTTGACCACCTCCTTCAAGGTGTGCAGGAAACGCTTGAGCAGGTCTTCCAGGCTGTCGGCGCGGTTGATGCAACTGGCCACCTCATACAGGATGCTGAGGTGACGTTNTTTCTGGCTCAGGTATTTTTCTTGCCGATCCATGCGCTTTTGTTGCATCCGTGACAATGCGTGGTAATCCTCGGTAATGGCGTTGATCTGTTCCCGGATCTTGCGTGACGGGCAACTCTTGCTGGCGATTGGCATGCGCGCGCTGAAATCCCNCTTGCGCAGGCGGATCGCCCAGCGGGAAAGCTCTGTGCCAAAGCGGGAAAACTCCCGCCACACCCAATACAGCAGCAAAAAACCGCCGATTCCAGACCCAATCCACAGACCCGTCATCAGGGACGCCACCCATTCATACTTGATGTTGTTGGTGGTCGCCCAGAAATACACGGCACCAATCACGGTGAAGGTAAACAGCAACAGCATCAGGCTCACTTGCGCCTGCCACGGCAGGTCAATCACTGGGCGGCCTTCCTGGCTTGCCCAATACTTGTGTCTTGAAGCAGCGGNTGCCGCCCCCTTCTCTGCGCCTCCCTGCGGGCTGGGAGCTACCGGAACCTGGAGCTTGACTGCGCTGTCAGCCATGCCATCACGCCTGCGGTGGCTGATAATTGGGGTCGTTCGGATTGATGAAGATAAATTCCGGTTTACCTTCCAATTCGACAAAATCCAGCGTCATGCCCTGGCCAATGGTTGGGAGCCGACATCCAGCACCACCAAAAAGTCGCCGAAGTTTTGGGTCTGGTCGCCATCACGCTGTTGGTCATCGAACCCCATCATGTAGTGGAAGGAGCCATCCGCCTTTTGCTGGATGGCAATCCGCAATGGCAAGCCCAAGGCGTTGCTTTGCACGGCTGAAGTGCGGATCTGGGTGGCTGCCTGTGGTGTGACTGTAATCATGAAACCGGTTTCCTTTTCTGCTGGCGGATGAATTCAACAAAACGCTGCGCCCACCGGTATTGGGAGGTGTCGCGCATATGCGTGTAAGAAGCTAATAAATTCCGGTAAATCCAGCCATCGTGCTGGCCATCGATTCCCGCTCCCCGCTGTATACGGTAGGCGAACTTGCCGGAAGCGGTCAAATTTTCAAGTCGTGAATAATGGAACTCATGGGCATTGACGGTTTTCGTGCCATCGCCGCCTGGCCAGGGCATGTCGTCGGTTTCCTGCACTTTCACATAGCCCCTGCCCTGCGGCTTCCGGTGCATGACGGCGTCGCCGGGAATAACACCAACCATCTCCGCCTGCTGGCCATCCCAAATCAGGCTGCGGGACAAATACATCAGGCCGCCGCATTCGGCATACGTCGGCAGGCCATTGTCGATGGCGGTGCGGATGGAAGCGCGCATGGAGCCATTCGCCGCCAACTGCCGCATGTGGGTTTCGGGAAAGCCGCCGCCGATGAACAGGCCATCAATCCCGGCGGGCAAGGCCGCGTCCTGCAACGTATTGACGGGGACAAGTTCCGCGCCCGCCTGTTGCAGAGCCTCGAGGTCGCCGGGGTAATAAAAGCCAAAGGAAGAGTCCTGGCAGATGGCGATGCGAATATCGGGAATGGGCATGTCCGTATCTGTTTTCACAAGCGCGGTGGGGAATCGCCCTGCCCTGCCTGCAATTTCCGNCAACAAACCCAAATCCACCTGCGCCTCCACCAAGGTGCGGATACGGGCAACCTGCGCTTCGGCTTCGCGGCTTTCGTTGCTGGGCATCAGGCCCAGATGGCGCTCCTCAATTTCCAGCGCAGGATTGTTGTGGACGGCCAGCACTTTAATGTCGGTGTAATACTCCACCGATTCACGCAATTTGGCGGCGTGACGGGCACCGCCGACACGATTGAAAATAATGCCCGCGATAACCAATTGCGTGTCGAATTGCTGGTAGCCCAACAACAATGGCGCAACGCCGCGCGTCATGCCCCGCGTGTCCACCACCAGCACCACCGGCGAACGGGTCAACCGGGCAACCGCCGCATTGCTGTCGGAGCCGTCCAGCGCCATGCCGTCGTACAACCCCTTGTTGGCTTCGATCAGGGAGACATCGGCGTCACGGGCATAATGTTGCAGCGTGTGGAGGATTTCATCCGCCGTCATGGTGTTGAAATCGAGGTTATGGCAGGCGCGCCCGCTGGCTGCCCCCAACCATAGCGGGTCAATATAATCCGGCTCTTTCTTGAAAGGCTGCACAGCCAACCCTTGCGCCCGCAAAGCGGCGCACAGGCCAACCGACAAGGTGGTCTTGCCGGAAGATTTGTGGGTTGCGGAAATAAAAACTCTTGCCATGCCTACATTCTAACGCAAATCCAGAATATTATTAAATATTAATATATGCTGAAGCACGTCAAATCACCATAACGGCGCAACCCGCGTTTTCGCACGCAAGCAGGATGTAGTACATTGTGCGGGCATACTGTTTTCAACCCGCGCAACAGGCATTACGCCCTCATGAGCAAACTGACCCATTCCGCTTTCCTCCCCGCCTGGTGGCTCCAGTCCCCGCACCTGCAAACCCTGTGGCCGGTGTTTTTCCGCCCTCGCCCCAAGCTCAACCTGCAAACGGAACGGGTGGAGCTGAAGGATGGCGATTTCATCGACCTTGCTTGGCACCCACGCCCGGGTTCGCCGCTGGTGCTGGTGATCCATGGGCTGGAAGGCTCCTTGCGCTCCCATTACGCCCAGACCTTGCTGCTGGCCTTGCACAACGCCGGTTTCGCCAGCGTCTTCATGCACTTGCGCGGCTGTAGCGGCACACCCAACCGCCATGCCAGCAGCTACCATTCCGGGCGCACGGCGGATGTGGCGGAAGTGCTGGCCTGCCTGCGCGCCAGCGGCAGAATGCCGGACGCTGCTGTCGGCTTTTCGCTTGGCGGCAACCTGATCCTCAAATACGCCGGTGAAACGGGGAAGCANTCCGGGCTGAAAACCATTGTCGCCATTTCCACGCCCTTCCAGTTGCAGGAATGTGCCCGTAAACTGGAGCAGGGTTTCGCACGGGTTTACGGGCAATACCTGTTGCGCAACCTGAAAGGCGCTTACCGGCGCAAGTTCAGCCAGCGCCAGCCGCCCTTGGCCATCAACCTTGATGCATTAAGGACAATCTTTGCGTTTGACGACCAGATTACCGCCCCGCTGAATGGGTTTGCAGGCGCGGAAGATTATTACGCCCGCAGCAGTTCCGGACAATTTCTCAGCCAGATCCAGACCCCCACGCTGATCATCCACGCGCAGGATGACCCGTTCATGTACCCAGGCACGGTTCCTGACGCAAGCATGCTCAGTGACAGCGTGACGCTGGAACTGGCGGCGCATGGCGGGCATGTCGGCTTTGTCGGCGGCGGCACGCCGTGGCGGGCGGAATACTGGCTGGAGCAGCGCATTACCCAGTGGTTGCAAGGGCAGTTGGCAGGCGGGTCACATGCGCTCCAGCAGGGATGAAATCCGCTGGTTGTTGGCGTTGACGGATTGCAGGTAGCCCTCCAGTTTGGCGTTCAGCGCCTCAATGGTTGCATGCTGCTGGCTGTTGGCGGCTTGCAACGCGGCGTTTTGCTGGCGCAGTTGCGCAATCAGCCCGTCCTGTTCTTGGGCTTCGCGGGCAAGCGCCTGTTGCTGTTGCCCGTGGGCGTCCAGCGCACTTTGCAATGCCTGGATGTGGGCAGAATCCGCCTGCTTGTCCGCCAGCAGCGCTTGAATCTCGGCTTGCAGGGAAACCTGCCGTTGTTCAGCGGAAGCCATCGCCTGTTGCATGTCCCGTTGCCCCTGTTGCAGCGCCTCCTGCAAATGGACAAATTGTTGGGCTTGCCCGTCATGCACCTGCTGCAAAGTTTCAAAGCGGGTGCGGTAGGCGCTCAATTCCTGGATTGCCCCCAGGCTGGCCTGATGCTCCGGCTGCAACCTGCCCAACTCGGCAACGGCAGCATCATATTGGTGTTGCAAGCCCGCCGTCGCCTGCTGTTCTGCCCGCAGCCGTTCCGCCCATTGCTGCAATTCCCCGTCTTTTGCGCCAGCAGGGCGTCAAGGTGATCGTTGGTGGTTTGCAGCGACTGTTTCGCCGCCCGCTCTTCATGTTCTTTCGATTTGCATAAGGCGCGCCCCATCAGCCAGCTGATCAGGCAGGCTAACGCGGCGACCAACGCCATTTCATACGCCAGTGGTAAACCCAACATGGTCAAATGCCCTCCACGGTAAATTCGATCCGGCGGTTTTTGGCGCGGCCTTCTTCAGCATCATTGCTGGCGACAGGTTCGCTGGAGCCTTTGCCCACCGTCTTCATGCGTTCGAGCGGGACGCCGCCCTCATTGAACAGCCAGCCTTTGACGGCTTTCGCGCGCTGTTCGCTTAGTTTCAGGTTGTCTTCTTCGCTGCCCACATTGTCGGTATGGCCACTGATCAGGATGGTGGAGTCCGCGCAGAAGATGGCTGCGTCCGCCAGTTCCTGCAACAGTGGGTTGCTGCGGCTGTCAATGCTGGAACCGCCGGATGAGAACAGGATTTTGTCCTGCGCCAGCAAGCGGTTGAATTCCCGCTGGCAGACGACGGCGGCGTTATCCAATGCCACCGNGTGGAAGCTGAGGGTGTAACCCTGCTGGCTGAAAGGCTCCAACGCCTGCTGGATGGCCTTGACCTGCTGGCTGGTTTTGGCCTTGCCGTCAATGCTGACGGTCTGGTCAATCATGCGTATGGAGGCGGACTCAAGCGGTTTGATTGCGCCCACCAAAGCGGCGGCGAAGGTTTCCCAGTGCTCGGGCGCGCCTGCGCCAACCTGCACATTATTTTTGTCGATGTTGTGGCCAAACGCCGTATCCAATTGCTGGGTCAGGGCGGTTTTGGCCTCCTCACTACCGACATAGCCATCAACCGACAGCGCCTTGCCATCCCAGTGCAAAAACAGGGTGTAAGGCGTCACGAGCCGGGGCGTGATGGCGTTTTTCACACTGCGGGCATACCACAGCGATTGGAGGGCTTGCACCGCCTGTTGCTGCTGCTCCGGGCTGGCGGCGCTGCCGCTGACCGTCAGGTTCCTGCCCTCCGCCTGCACCGCCGCCCAGGTCATGCCTTGCGCATGCAACTGCTGTTGCGCCTGCCGGGCGATACGCTCGGGCAACATCTGCGCATAGCGGGGAATGGTGAAGGACAGCAACAGCGCAACGCTGATCAGGCCGATCAGTTGAAGGGTCCAAGTTTTCTGCATGGTTTTACTCATTATGGATGGTGCCCCGCGAGACTTTGCACATTATCATAACAATCCAACTGACGGGTTTTCAGCAGTATTTTGTTAAGTTTTGTTACATGCTCATCCGGCCGCAAGGCACCTTTTGCTATCCTATTGGCCGGACAAATTTTAATAAGCGCTTTAATAAGGGCGGCGAATCAATGACCAGCAGCACTTTACCGACACCAGCAACCGACAATCCCCTCCGGACAGAAGAATCCCTGACCCATCGGCAAGCCACCTTGCTGGATGAGCTCACCGCACGCCTGAGTTGCGTACAGAGCGAACTGGGGAGAACAAANCTCACCATCCGTGACCGCGAGGCGGACTGCCTGATCAAGAACTATGTGCTGGCAGGTTCCGCCATGGGGCTGGCACCCTTGCCCTTGTTTGACCTGGTGGCATTGAGCGGTGCGCAACATGACATGTTGAAGCAGCTTTGCCAGCATTACGGTGTGGACTATGACGCAGGCAAAATCAAAACAACGTTGATCGCGATATTGGGCGGCTCCCTGCCGACGCTTGCCTTGCTGGGCTTGGGCAGCGCCACCAAACTGGCGCTTGGCATCGGCACCTTGGGCGGAAGCGCCATCCTGACTTTGTCAGGCGGCGCAATCACCTACGCCATTGGCCGAAGCTTCAGGCGGCACTTCAGCGCAGGNGGGACATTGGACGACATCAACACCACCAATCTGAAACAGGTTTTCCAGCGGGAGTTGGCAAAGGAAAACAACTGGCTTTATGGCGTAAACCAGCAAAAGCATAAACGCTGATACCCGTTTTCCCACCGCTTCACAAGGGCGCTTAACAATTCTTAACATTACGGGTGTATCGCAGCCGTTATACTCAACGCTCATCTTTTCTTAAAAACCAACGGAGACGGATATGTTCCCACTGAATTTTCTAGTCGGTGCAGCAATTGGCGCAGCCAGCACTTATGTTTATAAAGATGAACCTGCCAAAAATTGGGTGACCGACACCAGCAAAAAATTAAAGGACGCAGCAAGTTCTTTTATGGAATCAATGAAGACAAAACCGGAAGTGGAAGAAACCATGGAAGCTGCTGCTGTGGAAACAGCCGCTGTTGTAGCCGAGGCTGCGCCAACAGCCGAAGCCACCATAACGGAAACGCCTACGGAACAAACCGCCGAAAACGTAGCAAAACCAGACGCACCACCCGAAACCCCTTAATCCCGTCTGTTCCAAGGCTGGCGAACTTTTATTTTGAAGGGTTCGCCAGTTTCTGCTTCAAGGTTTGTTGTTCCTTGATGCCCTGATTTAATGCCGTTTTAAACGAGCCTGTGGCCTGTTGCGGGTCAAAATCCTCCAATGTCCCGCCCTGTTCGTAATGTTGTTGGAATACTTTGCCAACTGCATAGGTTGATGCGCCGCTTAAGGCAGCGGCTGTCGTTCCTCCCGCCAAGGTGCCGATTCCCGGAATGATCTTCAAAAACTTCCCACNCAAAGGCGTGGCGGCTTTGGGGGCGAACCCTGTCATCAACGTAGTGATCCAAGCTTTCGCCAAATGTTTGGAAAACGGAATCCCATACAGTTTGGATAAACGCATCAGCATTATCCGCTGCACCCCGATCAATCCGGCGGTATCCAGTAATGGAATGGGGATGAAGCCAGTCAAACTAGAACCAAACGCATAATCCTTAATGAGCTGTTCAGCCTGTTGCGCCAATTGTTGACGGTTTTTCATATAATTGCTTTCCTTATTGGACTCGCTATCATTTGCCATTATGGTGACCCATCCCCAACAGCATAAAATCTTCCTGCCAAAACAATAATTATAACCAACCGACGCTTACACGCTTTACCATTGAATTTCATATGGGGCTTCCCAAAAATTCTATAGGCAGAATCAAACAGTTATTACCATAGCATTTGTCTCAAGTGAAAATGTTAAGAAATGTTGCGTTGTATTCCCATGGCATGGTGGCGGTGATTTAATGAACATAATATCACTCTACTTGCCGAGGAGTACCGATGTCTGAGAATCATACCAAAACGCCAGGCGAAACACGCGCCAGCCGCCCCAGACAGACCAAGAAAACCACTTCGACAAAACAGGCCAACGGCGAGGCCAACAACAAGAGGCCAACAACAAATAGAAGTGTTGACCGCATTGGTTCAGCAGAAGGAACAGGAACTGGCTGAATTGCATGGCCAAACCCATCTGATCGAAGAACTCACCGAGAAATTGCGGGCGACCGAAACCGCGATGGAGGCTGTACGCATCGAAGCGCAAACCAAAACCCGACAGATTGATGACCTGACCAACAGGCTCAAACAACAGAATGTGAGCATGACCAACGTCAGCGAACAAGCCCAATTGATTGACGACCTGACTGTCAGATTGCAGGAAGTGGAAATCAAACTGGCAGCCGCCTCTTTACAAGGCAAGCATGTTGCCGCTCAAAACGTCATCAAAACGCATATGGTTGCAGGCATGGCACTCGGGTTGCTGCCTGCCCCATTATTTGACATTGCCGCGTTGAGCGGCGTCCAGCTTAATTTGCTGCGCACACTTTGCAAACACTATCAGGTGGCATTTGATGAACAGCGCGGCAGAGGTATGGTGTCGGCGCTGGCAAGCGGCTCNCTGCCCGTCTTAACGGTTTTGGGGTTGAGCAGTTTCGCCAAACTGATTCCGGGAATCGGGACTATCGGCGGCGGCATCAGCATGACGGTGCTGGCTGGCGCCACCATTTATGCGACAGGACAGGTTTTTATCCGCCATTTTGAAGCGGGTGGGACTTTGCAAAATTTTGACAGCAAGCATTGGCAAATGTTTTTCAAACAGCAATTGGAGGAGGGGAAGACATTCGCCAAAGGCAAGCTGGATACATCGGCGACAACCAGCACTGAATATGACACAGTAACCGCAGCATCACGCCAGCCAGCGCTGCCTATGCTGAGTCATAATGAAAACGGGGTGACATTTTGGACGAGCTAAATACTTTTCACCGAAAGGTGGAACCATTTTTATTGAATTCGATGGAAACTACCTGCATGGCGACATTATCAGTGATGATATAAGCCTACCACCGGAATTATTATGTTTGCATGGCGACACTGCGGAAGGACGGAGCGGCTTTTTTGCTACGGCAGTTATTACTGAAAAAACACGCCATTTCTTCCTGCGCATTTGATTTTAGCGGCTTCGGCGGCAGCACCAATATGCCTGCCCATAGCGGCCTGCATTGGCAAACCCAAATGACGCAAGCGACCGATATTATTGACGCCTGCTTTGATTCCCAGCCATTAAGCATTGTGGCGTCAGATTGTAGCGCACAGGCTGCCTTGCATTTGGCAACGACATTCCCGGTGCGGCAAGTTGTCTTACTGAATCCCCCTCAAATTGGGAAGGCATTGGCAACCTTTCTTGGCAGAGCGTCGCAATGCCGGTTGCAGGAGCCAAAACATTAAGTTACCTAAATTCCGAACCTGCTTTGCTGCTGAAAATCGCCAAGCTCATTAAAGACACCTTGTTGGGCGATGGCCATCTTATACGGCATTCTTACAAAGAATACAGCTTTTGAGGCCAAAATTACCTTAAATACAGAAAAGTCAAGATTTTCAGGAATAGCCTATGAATTAAAATAATTATGATGGTAACATCCATAATTATTACGATTGTGCGATTTTTAATACACATAAGACAAAATATATAGTAGTATGTTTGTAGCGCAGTTGAGGCGTTAAGTGTTATGGCGTGAGTGTTCGCTTATTTTGATAGATTGAGAAGGAGGTTTTCTGCTTTTGCACATTAATGTGCAGGTCTACTTCACCCTCTCGGTTAAAATAAAGAAGTTATGTGCCCATGTTACAAAAACATGCGATCAAAAAGCTGCTTATCGTAGATGATGATGTTATTTTGCAAAACTTTCTTTTGCGGTCTTTAGCTAGCACCGGCTATATGGCGGATTGCCTGACAGATGGCAACCTTTTGCCTCCCATACTCCAAACAAAACGCATTGATTTGATAGTTTTGGATGTGGAATTGCCAAACCGGGACGGCTATTACTGGCTTAAGTGGCTGCAACATTATCACCCGCAAATTCCAGTCATTATGGCTTCCGTGAGAGGCAATGAGCATGAACGATTGGCCGGATTGGAAATTGGGGCGCGTGATTATTTATTGAAGCCTTTCCAATTTAAAGAGCTGCTTATCCGAATTGAAAACATTCTGGGAAATAGCCTCCAAGCCAAAAACGACAGCCGATTTGTCCCTATGGGGTGTTGGCAATTCGACACCCATACCGGTACGCTGATGCAAGAAGAGCGCAAAGTTAAACTCACGGCGGTGGAAGCCAGCATCCTTAAATTGTTATACATTAATGAGGGGTCAGCGGTCAGCCGTGA
This sequence comes from Candidatus Thiothrix singaporensis, assembly GCA_013693955.1. Lineage (GTDB taxonomy): Bacteria > Pseudomonadota > Gammaproteobacteria > Thiotrichales > Thiotrichaceae > Thiothrix > Thiothrix singaporensis. Next base: position 2,019,805 of record CP059265.1, read on the forward strand.
TGAAATCATGGAGCAGACCAGGGGCAGCAACTATAATCCTCTTGACCGCAGCATCGACATACATATCAATAAATTAAGANNAAAAATTGAGGCTGATCCAACAGCCCCCGTTTGTATTTACACTGTTCGGGGAAAAGGTTATCGGTTGCAGCTTTCCAATTTATCTGAAGAGTTAATCGCCCATTCCTAGCCGTTTGTAAAAATCGTCACCCTTTATGCAACGTGCGCCTGTGACAAGGTGACATCATGACTGGCGATTCCGCCCTACAATTTTTCATTATTATAACCAATAAACAAAAATGAACAGGAACAGCCACACCACATCCACGAAATGCCAATACCAAGCCGCCGCTTCAAACGCGAAATGGTTTTCCGGGGTAAAATGTCCGCGCAGGGCGCGCAGCAGGATCACGCTCAAAATAATGGCNNTCAGCGTCACATGCAGGCCATGGAACCCGGTCAGCATGAAAAAGGTTGAGCCGTAAATTCCCGAACCCAGGCTAAGGTTCAGTTCCGTATGGGCGTGCAGGTATTCCTTCCCCTGCAACACGACAAACAGGAACCCCAACAGAATGGTGCAGGACAACCCGAGGATAAGGTTGTGGCGATTGCCGCGTTTGAGGGCGTGATGTGCCCAGGTGACAGCGCCAGCGGAACTCAGCAGGATGATGGTGTTCAGCGCTGGCAACCNCCAGGCTGGCACCGGCTCGAATGCGCCGCCCAGTTTTTGCGGCTCGTTGGTAAGNNCGGCCTGGAAGGAACCCCACAACCATTGATGGGTTTGGGCACCTTCCCCCACCCCGCCCAGCCACGGCACAGCCAGCACCCGCGCATAAAACAGCGCGCCAAAAANAGCGCCGAAAAACATGACCTCGGAAAAAATGAACCAGCTCATGCCCAAGCGGAACGTCCTGTCCTCCCAACCGCTGTAAGCCCGGCTTTCGCTTTCATGGATCACCTGCCCAAACCAGCCGACCAGCATGGTGACCAACGCCAGCGCACCCGCCAGCATCACCCATTTGCCATTGCCGCCATTCAGGGAATAGGAAAAACCCGCCACCAGCGCCGTCAGGCCAACCGACCCCATGANTGGCCACCAAGTCCGATCAGGAACATAATAATGGCTGTGTCCGATATCATTGGCCATGGCGCACCTCACTGGAACTCACTCACGTACCCCGGCTGACGCTGAACAGGGTATAGGAAAGGATAATCGTGTCGACATCCCTGGGCAGTTCAGGGTTGATCACGAACGTCACCGGCATTTCCCGCGCCTCCCCGGNCCGGAAAGCCTGCTGGGTAAAGCAAAAACACTCGGCTTTTTTGAAATACTGGGTCGCCTGGATCGGCGCAATGCTGGGAACCGACTGGCTGACCACCGCCTGCCCCAACCGGTTGCGGGCGTAATAGCGGGTGGAGTAAGGCTTGCCCGGATGCACCAGCATGGAAGCCTGCACCGGATGAAAATCCCACGNGCCGTCCTGGTTGACGCTGGCGACAAACTGGATCTTGACCAGCCGGGACGTGTCCTCCTGCAACAGGTTGACATCCGCTGCGGAAATGTTGCCGGTTTTGCCATTCAGCCCCGTCACCCGGCAAAACACACTGTAAAACGGAACCAACAGGAAACCGAACCCAAACATCAGCACCGGAATGGCGGACAGCTTCAGCAACGAACGGCGGGACACCTTCTCCTGCGGCAGCCTATCGCCCTTCTCCCTGCCGCCATCCTGTTCCATGTCATCCCCTCACCTGATGGTTGGTTGCACCGCGAAAGAGTGGTAAGNGGGCGGGGAGCTCAACGTCCATTCCAGCCCCTGCGCGCCTTCCCACACTGNGTCGCCCGCCTTGACCCCGCCACGAATAGTCTGCACCACGATGTAGAGGAACAGCAACTGGCTAAGGCCAAAGCCGAAAGCCCCGATCGAGGACACCATGTTGAAATCCGCAAACTGCACGGCGTAATCCGGAATCCGCCGCGGCATCCCCGCCAGCCCCAAAANATGCTGCGGGAAAAACGTCACATTGACAAACACAATGGACAACCAGAAATGCAGTTTCCCCAGCGTTTCGTTATACCGGTGCCCAGTCCACTTGGGCAGCCAGAAATAGGTGGCGGCGAGCAGCGAAAACACCGCGCCGGGCACCAGCACATAATGGAAATGCGCCACCACGAAATACGTATCCTGATACTGGAAATCCGCTGGCGTGATCGCCAGCATCAGCCCGGAAAAGCCGCCGATGGTGAACAGCACCACAAAGCCGAGGGCGAACAGCATCGGCGTTTCAAACGTCAGCGAACCGCGCCACAGGGTGGCGACCCAGTTGAACACCTTGACCCCGGTCGGCACCGCAATCAGCATGGTCGAAAACATGANAAACAGCTCCGCCCGCACCGGCAGCCCCACCGTGAACATGTGGTGTGCCCACACAATGAAGGACAGGCCAGCGATCGAAGCGGTCGCATACACCATGGAGGCATAGCCAAACAACGGCTTGCGGGCGAAGGTCGGGATGATCTGCGACATGATGCCGAACGCTGGCAGGATCAGGATATACACTTCCGGATGGCCAANAAACCAGAACAGGTGCTGGAACATCACCGGATCACCACCGCCGCCCGCATTGAAAAAGCTGGTGCCAAAATACTTGTCAGTCAACAGCATGGTGATGGCTCCGGCCAGCACCGGCATGGCGGCGATCAGCAAATAAGCGGTAATGAACCACGTCCACACGAACAGCGGCATTTTCATGTAGGTCATGCCGGGCGCGCGCAGGTTCATGATCGTGGCGATAATATTGATCGCCCCCATGATGGAAGAAATCCCCAGCAGGTGAATGGAAAAAATCAACAGCGGCAGGGATTCCCCGGTTTGCAGCACCAACGGCGGATACATGGTCCAGCCGCCTGCGGGCGCGCCGCCTTTCACGAACAAGGTGGACAGCAGCAACGCGGCGGCGAACGGCAAAATCCAGAAGCTCCAGTTGTTCATGCGTGGCAAGGCCATGTCCGGCGCGCCAATCATCAACGGCACCATCCAGTTGGCCATGCCCACGAACGCAGGCATCACCACCAGAAAGATCATGGTCAGGGCATGCAGCGTGGTCATCTGGTTGAAAAAGACCGGGTNCACCAATTGCAGGCCGGGCTGGAACAATTCCGCACGGATCACCAGCGCCATCGCCCCGCCCACAAACAGCATCAGCAGGGAAAAGCACAGGTACAGCGTACCGATGTCCTTGTGGTTGGTGGTGGTGATCCAGCGCAGCACGCCTTTGGCGCCATGTGGGGCGGCATGCTCCCCAGCAGGCAGGTGAGCGGCGGCGTGTACATCCATGATTCTCCTCCCAGCCTTGTTGTTGCGGGCAATCGCCCGGTGAAGCTAATGACGGGCGGCCTTGACCATTGCCGGTTGCAGCACATCCCCCGTGTTGTTGCCAAAAGCATTGCGCTCATAGGTGATGACCGCAGCGATGTCAGCGTCGCCAAGCTGTTTGCCAAACGCCTGCATGGCGGTACCGGNCCTGCCATTGAGGACAATTTCCAGATGGGCGCTGAGGTCGCCGGTCACAATCTTGCTGCCTTTCAGCGCCGGGAACACGCCTGGAATGCCCAGCCCGGTCGCCTGATGGCAGGCGGCGCAGGTTGAGGTGAAAAGCTTTTCACCGTGCGCCATCAGCTCGGCCTTGCCCCATTCCTTATTGCCCTCGGCGGCGGCGGCGACCGCCTGCTGCTGCTGTCCCGCAACCCATTGCTGGTAGTCAGGCAGTTCCATCGCCACCACCTTGATGGGCATGAACGCATGGCTCTTGCCACACAGCTCCGCGCATTGGCCACGGTAGACGCCGGGCTTGTCGACCTTAGTCCACATATCGTTGACAAAGCCGGGAATGGCGTCTTNTTTGATGGCCAGTTCCGGCACCCACCNAGAATGGATCACGTCATTGGCGGTGAACAGGAAGCGGACTTNTTTGCCGACCGGAATCACCACCGGGTTGTCCACTTCCCGCAGGTAATGGTCGACGGTCGCCGGGTCAATCCCAGAACCCAGGGCGCTGGCTTCACGGCTTTTCGGGTCGAGATTGCTGAAGAAACGGATGCCTTCTTCGGGATAGTCATACTCCCATTTCCATTGATAGCCGGTCACCTTGATGGTCATGTCGGCGTTGCTGGAATCTTCGATCCGGATCAGCGCTTTGGCGGTGGGAATGGCGAGTGAAACCAGAATGATGACGGGGATGACCGTCCAGATGATTTCTGCTTTGGCGCTTTCGTGGAAAGTGGCGGCGACAGCGCCTTTGGATTTGCGGTGTTTGGCAATGGAATACGCCATGGTGCCAAAAACGATGCAGCCGATGACGACGCACACCCACAGCGCCATCATGTGCAGGTGGTAGATTTCGCGGCTCGAAGCGGTAACGCCTTCCGTCATGTTGAGCCCCCAATCGGCGCAAGCGGCTCCCGGTGCCAGCATCGCCGCCAACCATCCTGTTGCGCTGTGGGCTCCTCTCCTCATTTTGGGCATCTCCGCGTTAGCCTGAAAACCTGTCCAGTTTCAGCCGCCGGAATTGAATCCCTGACGGATTCAGACGCTGTTGATAGTACGCCCCCGCGTTGCCCGCCCGCAAAAGTCGCACATTCCCTACCACAATACTTCCGGCAAGACAAGCAAATTTCACCTTGGAACCGCCGGGAGCATTTGATTTTCATCCAGTATCCTCCTATAAATCCATGAGAGGGAAAGCCACCAAAACACTCCACCTATCCAAAAAGAGAGGAGTTTCGCCAGAGGAGGAAAACGTCATGACATCCATTTTGTCCGGCCATCCGGTTGCGGAAGAGCCTGTTCCCAGCATCCACAAACTCGATATGGGCGCGCCTGTGCGCTGGGTGGGGCAAGGCTGGGAAGATATGCGGGTCAGGCCTGTCGCCAGCATCGCCTACGGCCTGGTTTTCACCATCGCTGGCATGCTGATGATCNNTGGCTGCCCGGCCAACCCGATCTTTACCCTGTTCCTGTTGTCGAGCTTTATGCTGGTTGGNCCATTGGCTGCTGTGGGCTTATACGACATGAGCCGCCGGATTGAGGAAGGCGACACGCCTTCGCTGCTGCATGCGCTGTCCAACGCCCGCTTCAGCACCTTCAAGCTGATCATGTTCGGCCTGATTTTGGGAGCCGTGATTTTGCTGTGGACGGTCATCACCACCGCCATCGTCAACCTGTTTTTCGGCTCCNNGCCTTTGGTGACGGATAGCCTGNNTGCCTTGATGAACGGGCGGCATTCATTGCCGTTTTTCGCCATCTTCATCCTGAGTGGCCTGGTGCTGGCGTTGCTGGCGTCGGCGGTCGCGATTGTCTCCATCCCCATCGCCAGCCATCGCCGGGCGGACACCATCACCGCAGGCATCATCCTGCTGGTGCTGCTGGTGGTGTGGGCGCGCCTGATCGCCATGTTGTTCGGGCTGTTTTTCGGCAATGGCGACCTGGTCAGCGGCGGCTGGCAGACACTGTTCGGGGATGAAAATTTTCTGCCCTTTTTNGTGACCTTCGTCATCTGCGGCTTTGTGCTGGCGGCGGCGGTGTTCAGCATCAGCGTCGTCACCGTGCAGTACATTTCCCACCGCGATGTGGGGCTGGCGACCGCCATCGGTGCCAGCGTCCGTGCCGTGCGCCGCAATCCGGTGGTGATGATGCGCTGGGCGGCGACCATCGCAGCGATGGTGATTCTGGGTATGGGTGCGTTTTTCATTGGTCTTGCGGTAACATTGCCAGTTATTGGCCACGCCAGCTGGCATGCGTATCGTGAGACGGTGGAAACTTGAAACAACTGCTATTTGTATTGCCCGACCCGCAGGATCATGCCCGTACGCTTGCGGCGGGATGGTTGAAACTGGGAATTTTCGCCTTGCTGGCGGCGGGGATTTTATCCCTGTTGTTGGTGTTGTCGCGCACCCCGGCNGTACAGGAAGTCATTCCCTGGCTGGACTTTTTCCACACAGCGCTGGTCGTGCATGTGGTGCTGTCCGTCGTCATCTGGTTCAGCGCCTTTGCGGGCGTATTGTGGGTCGCCAATAGCCGGGTCAGGCAGCCGTTATGGGATAAAAGCATCCTCGCTGCCGCCGCCACCGGCGCAGGTCTGGTGGCGCTTTCNCCCTTTGCGGGCAATGGCAATCCGCTGCTCAACAATTACGTGCCGATCCTGCAACAGCCACTGTTCCTGTGGGGGCTAGGAATATTTGGCGTGGGTTTCGCCGTGCTGATCATCCGCTCCCTGATGGTGGCGGAGTGGCGGACGCCTGCCGAAACCGGGATTTATGCCAGTATCGTGGTGGCGGCGGTTGCGCTGTTGGCNCTGCTGGCCAGCGGGGTGGAAATGCCTGCCAACTATTCCGGGCAAGCCTTCTACGAATTGCTGTTCTGGGGCAGCGGGCACACCCTGCAATTCGGGCATAGCCTGCTGTTGATGGTGGCGTGGCTGTGGCTGGCGGAAGCGACCGGAGCCAACATCCGGCTGGCACCGCTACCGGCCAGGGCGTTGTTCGGGCTGATGCTGCTGCCGGTGTTGGCTGTCCCGTTCATTTACCTGCAATTCGCTCTGGCGTCAGCGGAGCACCGCACAGCCTTTACCCACCTGATGAAATTTGGCGGCCTGACCACCCTGCCGTTGGGAGTCCTGGCGGTCTATTACGTGCTTACCGCAGACAGGGTGCGGGAGGCGAACCTGCGCCCGCAACGCAATGCGCTGTACGCATCCATCGCGCTGTTTGCGGCTGGCGGGGTCATCGGCTTCCTGATCCAGGGTGCGAATGTGGTCATCCCCGCGCACTACCACGGTTCGATTGTCGGGGTGACGCTGGCGTTCATGGGGCTGACTTATTGCCTGCTGCCGCGCCTGGGCTTCCAACCAGTGGTTTCAACATGGGCGGCATGGCAACCGTTGGTTTATGGCGGCGGGCAATTGCTGCACATCCTCGGTCTGGCGTGGTCAGGCGGGTATGGCGTACAGCGCAAAACGGCGGGTGCGGCGCAAGGCCTGCACGACCTGCCGCAAATCCTCGGCATGGGCATGATGGGGCTGGGCGGGCTGATCGCCATTATCGGCGGCGGCATCTTCGTGGTGGTGGCGTTGCGGGCGCTGTACGCCCGGTCTACAGCCACGCCAGCAGGTAATGGTCGCCAGCAGCGCAATGAACAGCACGCTCAGGTAGAAAATCGAGTAACCGAAAGTTTTCATCGCATGCCGGTCGCCTTCGCTACGGTACAGGACGATGGCGTGATACAGGAAACCGGCACCCAGCGCACTCGCCGCCAGCAGGTACAGCCAGCCGCTCATGTGGGTCAAAAACGGCATCAGCGACACCGCAATCAGCATCAGGGTGTACAGCAAGATATTCAGCTTGGTGAACGCAATGCCGTGGGTCACGGGCAGCATCGGCACCCCCGCCTTGCGGTAATCCTCCACCCGCCTGATCGCCAGCGGCCAGAAATGCGGCGGCGTCCAGATGAAAATGATCAGGAACAGCAGCAGCGCATCGGTATGCAGTTCGCCGGTCACCGCCGTCCAGCCCAACACCGGAGGCGCGGCGCCTGCCGCCCCGCCCAGCACGATATTGTGCGGGGTGGCGCGTTTCAGGTACAGGGTGTACACCCCGGCGTAACCGACCATGGAAGCCAGCGTCAGCGCAGCCGTCAACCAGTTGACCATGACGCCGAGGATACCCAGGAAAGGACGCCCAGCCCCGTTGCAAACGCCAGCGCCTGCGCCGTCGTCAGCTGATGCTGGGGCAAAGGGCGATGTTCCGTGCGCTGCATCAGCGCATCAATATGCTGGTCAGCGACATGGTTGACCGCCGCCCCGCAGGAAGCGCCCAGCCCGATGCCCAGCAACCCCCAGAACAGGGTCGCCAGCGGCACGGCGTCATGGGTGGAAAGCAGCATCCCCACCATGGCGGTAAACACGATCAGGCTTACCACCTTCAGCTTGCACAAGCCGAGATAGGCTCTCCAGTTCACTCCTGCATCCAGGGCGGCGACAGTTATCATAACGCTTCTCCCATCCTATTCTTCGGCGATCAGGTCACGGTAAGCGTGCCAGCTTGCATGGCCTGCAATCGGCAGGGTGATGGCCAGACCGACGAAGAAGAAGATGAACCCCAGGAACATCAGGGTCGCCAGGATGAACGCCCAGCTCACCATCACCCCCGGATTGGCGATGACGGTTTTCACACTGGTGATCATGGCGGTCACGAAGTCGACTTTCCTATCCGTAATCAACGGCACGGAAACCACACTGATGGCGAACGCAACCGCCGCAATCAGGCCACCGCCCAACACCCAGGCAAACAGAAAAGGCGTGAATGCCTCCTGAGCCAGCAGGGTATCGAGCAGATTATCGGTGATGGTGATGCTGCCAAACGTCAGCGCCACAGTCACGGATGACAGCAACGCCCAGATGCCCATCAGCACGCCCAACACCAGCGCAAAGCTGGNCCGGCTGATGGCATTGAAGCGCACCCCGTCAATGCCTTGGGCGAAATGCGGGACACCGCCCTGCTCCAGCGTGCGGCTCATGCAGTNAAAGCCCACCGCAACAATCANGCCTATGATCAGGAACCCAGCCGCCAGGGTGGTGGTGAAAATGGGGTTGGCCANGGTCAGGGCGGCCAGCACCAACCCTAGCACCACATAGACCATCCCATAGGCCATGCTCGCCCCCATGCATGCCTTGAAGTCCTTAATCCCTGCGTTCAGCCAACGCATGGAAGCTTCGGAATCCACCTTCCGGATGACCAGATTGGGGGTTTCGCCCAGCTGTTCAGAACCGCTAATCGTAACCATAACACGTCTCCTCTCTACTTTATTGATGACAGCCATACGGCTTTTACTNNTCACCCCACCTGCGACGCTTGCAACAGATGNGCGCAAATCCTTGATGATCAACTCGCCATTGAAATCGGGCGGATAGGACATCATCACATTTCCTAGCGGATCAATGATATACACGCCGTCCTGCGCAACCGGATTGGGGTTGCGCAACCGTTCCTGCAACTGCATGATGGAAGCCGCCGGCCCCACCGCCACCTGCAAACCAGGGTGGGCTTGCAGGTGGGGCTTCAATGCCTCCAACCGGCTGGTGTCGGCCAGCACCAGCAAACGCCCCACCCGGCGGCGGTCATTGCCCATGGCCAACCGCANCTGGCGCAGGAAATACAGGTTCTGCTGACAACGTTCGGCGCAAGCGGAATCGGCGACCGTCACCAGCACCCACTTGCCCCGCAGATCCTTCATATTGAACGTAGCACCATCCGCCCCTATCAGCGGTAATTCACCTACAGCCCGCACGGGAGAAATCAGCGCGCCATGATTGGCGGCNNACAACGGCGGCAGGGAATCCCTGAACTGGAAATACAGCCAGCTGGCCAGATACGGGAAAGCACATACCAGCACCAGTATCCACAACGGGCGGTAACTGCGTTTGGGCTGGGCAAGCGTAGCGGCGGTGGTCATACGGTTTCCTCCGTGTGTTTCCGTATGTTCAGGTAAAGGTAGGCAGACAGCGCAATCAGGCCAAACACCGCCCACTGGACGCTGTAGCCGATGTGCATCCCCACCTTGCTGTCAAACGGCGGCCAGTCGCGGCTCAGGCCATCTGGGGAGGGGGACGTTTGCAACAGGACATAGGCGGGCAGCGGATAACCCAGTTTCTGTTCGAGTTTCGCCTTGTCGAGATACAGCCAGCGCTGGTTGCCCTCCGCGTCCGCAGGCATCTCGCCGAACAGGAAAAACGGTTTGGAACGGGGAANATCCAGCGAACCGGCCAACCGCACTTCACCCACTGGCGTGGGGATGGCGGGCAGCGTCTGGCGGCTGGCCCNCACTTCCACCCAACCCCGGTTGACCAGGATATGCCGCCCGCTCACTGCCAGCCGCAGCGGGGTGATCACATGGTAACCCGCCCGGCNCTGTTGCACGACATTGTCCAGCAGCAAAGTCCCGCCCGCCTCCCACGAGCCGACCACTTCCGCCGCCCGGAAACGCTGGGCTGGCCAATCAACCTGGGCTTGGTTCAGGTTGATGGCGGGCTGCACCGACTGCCGGGCGATGTCCTGCGCAAGCTGCTGTTTGTACTGCGCCCGCTGGTATTGCCAGACAGACAAGGCCGCGAAAACACCCACCACCACTACCGTCAGCAGGGTGGCGAAAACCGTAGGCCGAAACCGGTAACTTGCGGTTATACTGGCATTTTCACTGTGCTGTAACAAACCGAGGCTCCTCATGTGGTTCAAAGTTCTGATTATCATCAATCTGGCCTTGATTCTGGTCAGCCTCGTCTCTGGCGTGGTTTTTCTGGCCAAAGACAACGGCAAATCCAACCGGGTGGTCGCCTCATTGACGACACGGGTCGCGCTGTCGGTCTTCCTCCTCCTGTTGCTGGTGGTCGGTTACCTGACGGGGCAGATCACGCCGCATGGCGTACTGCCGCCATCCGCCGCTACAGCCAATACACAAAAATAAACAAGGCGATCCACACCACATCCACGAAATGCCAGTACCACGCCACCGCCTCAAAGGCGAAATGGTTGTGTTCCGTGAAATGGCCTTTGATGCTGCGCACACAGATCACCGCCAACATGATGGAGCCAATGGTGACATGCAGCCCGTGGAACCCCGTCAGCATATAGAAAGTCGAGCCGTACACGCCTGCATTCAGGGTCAGGTCCATTTCGGTATGGGCATGCCAGTATTCATACGCCTGCAAACAAAAGAACAAGACGCCCAGGCAGATGGTGATGATCAAGCCCCGCACCAGTTGTTGGTTATTGCCCTTTTTCAACCCCCAATGCGCCCAGGTCAGGGTCACGCCGCTGGAAAGCAGGATAATGGTGTTGAGGAAGGGTATGCCCCAGGGAGCCATCGCTTCCTTGGCAGGCACATACTTGGCGTTGCTGCTGTCCGGCAGATTCAGCAGCGGCCAGTGGTACTGGAAGTTCTGCCAAAGGAGGTGGGAATCGGCCAGATGCCCTTCGCCGCCCAGCCACGGCAGGGTGATATTGCGCAGGTAATACAGGCAACCGAAAAACGTGACGAAAANAGCCGCTTCCGAGGCAATGAACCAGAACATGCCCTGCCGGAAGGAACGGTCCACCTGCCCGTTGTATTTGCCGCTGAGGTTTTCGTCGATGACCGTGCCGAACCAGCCGTGCAGCAAATGCGCCAGCAGGGCGAACCCCGTCACCAAGATCAGGCTGCCCGCCAAATCCATCTTGTTGATGGCAAGTATCAGCCCCAGAAACAGCAGGAACATGCCGGACACGGCCGTGATCGGCCAATGGCTGGGTTCCGGAATGAAATACGCGCCTTTGTCCGTCTGTGTCGCCTGAGTCATGACTGCTCCATCCTCCATCAATTCTGGCTAACCTGTTCCGTATTCATGAATGTGTACGACAATGTGACCACGCCATACTCCGGCGACACCGCCGGGTCGATCACAAAACGCACCGGCATTTCCCTTGCCTCCTGCGCCTGCAAGGTCTGCCGGGTAAAACAGAAACATTCCAGCTTCCTGAAATCCTTTGTCACCTGCCAAGGCGTGATCCCCGGCACGGCCTGCCCGGTAATGGCGCGGCTGGTGTTGTTTTTGACGTAATAGTTCACCGTCGCCAGCTCGCCCGGATGCACCTGCATCTGCCGGGTCATGGGGTGGAACTCCCACGGCAGGTTGGCGTTGACGGTGGAATCAAACTGCACCGTGATCAACCGCCCGTTATCCACGCGCATGCCGGACGTATCCGCAACCCGCCCGCCCGCATTGCCCGCCACACCATTGATGCCCCCCACCTCGCAGAGCAGGCCGTAGAGCGGAACCATGGCGAAACCAAAAGCGAACATGCCAGCCCCCACTAGGCCAAGGCGGATCATCACCTTGCGGTTGCGGGCGGCGCGCGCGTTCATTCCCCCAGCCCCCGCTCATGACTTTCGGCAGGTACAGGAAGGTGTACAGCATGCCCAGCAAAGCGATGGCCCAAGATGAGCGCCACCCGCAGATTGGCCTTGCGCAGTTTTTCGTGATCACGCTTATCCATCACCTGACCACCGGCGCTTCAGTGAAACTGTGGAATGGTGGCGGCGAAGGCAGCGTCCACTCCAGGCCGGTCGTGCCGATCTGCGCGCCCTCCCAGGGTTTGGCTGGAGCCTTTTCCCCGCCCCGGATGGTCTTGATGATGATGTACAGGAACAGCAGGTGCGACAGGCCGAACAGGAAACCGCCGATACTGGAAATCATATTGAAGTCGGTGTACTGGACGCTGTAATCCACAATCCGGCGTGGCATCCCCGCCAGCCCCAGAAAATGCTGCGGGAAGAAAGTGATATTGAAGGAAATGGTCGTCCACCAGANAAAGATCTTGCCCAGGCGCTCGTCATACATATGCCCAGTCCATTTCGGCAGCCAATAGAAAACGCCCGCATACAACCCAAACACTGCGCCCGGAATCAACGCATAGTGGAAATGCGCCACCACAAACATGGTGTCGTGGTATTGCATGTCCGCAGGCACCACCGCCAGCATGACCCCGGTCACGCCCGCAAACGAAAACATCAGGATAATGGCGATGCCGAACAGCATCGGCGTCTCAAACGTCATCGACCCACGCCACATGGTGAAGATGAAATTCAGCAGCATCAGCCCGACCGGAATCGAAATCAGGATGGTGCCGATCATGAAATAATTGGTCGCCGCCAGCGACATGCCGATGGTGTACTGGTGGTGTGCCCACACCACCATGCCCAGCGCGGCCAGGAACGCCATGCCCCAGACCAGCGGCTTGTAGCCGAACAGCGGTTTGCGCGAAAACGTCGGGATCACCAGCCCCAGCACGCCGATGGAGGGCAGCAGCAACACATACACTTCCGGATGCCCAAAGAACCAAAACAGATGCTGGAACAGGATCGGGTCGCCGCCGCCCGCCGCATCAAAGAAGGACGTGCCGAAATGGCGGTCGAACAGCAGCATGGTCACTGCCCCGGCCAGCACCGGCATGACGGCGATCAGCAGCAGCCCGGTGAAGAACCACGCCCAGACGAACAGCGGCATTTTCATCATGGTCATGCCCGGCGCGCGCATATTGAGGATGGTGGTCACGATATTGATGGAAGCCAGGATCGAGGACACCCCGAGCAGGTGGATGGCGAAAATGGTGAAATCCATGCCAATGCCGACCTGTTTCGACAGGGGCGGCAGCAAAGTCCAACCCGTGTTCACCGGCGTGCCGCCATTCGGGAAAAGGTAAGGTGCCACGATCGACAAGACCAGCATCAGCGCCGCCGCAGGCAACAGCCAGAAACTCAGGTTGTTGAGGCGCGGCAACGCCATGTCCGGCGCGCCGATCATCATCGGGATCATCCAGTTCGCCATGCCTGCCGCCGCGGGCATCACCATGCCGAACACCATCACCAACGCATGGTCGGTCACCATATTGTTGTAGAAATTCGGGCTGGCCAATTGCACACCGGGCATGAACAGCTCCGCACGGATATACATCGCCATCGCCCCGCCGAAAAACAGCATGAACAGCGAAAAGAACAGGTACATGGTGCCGATGTCCTTGTGGTTGGTGCTGTATAGCCAGCGCTGCCAACCCTGTGGCGGCTCGTGGTCATGATGGTCGTCGTGCGCCGTAACTGCTCCACTCATGGTTGAAAACCTCCTCAAAACATTATCGGGCTGCTTTTACATCTTTGGGCTGGACTGCGTCGCCGGTGTGGTTGTCCCAGGAATTGCGTTCAAACGTGACCACGGCGGCGATTTCCAGATCGTTGAGCTGTACTCAAGCGGCCATGGCGGTGCCGGGCTTGCCATGGATGACCCGCTCCAGATGGCCAGCGACTGNGCCATCCGCGATCTTGCTGCCGGAGAGGGCAGGAAAGACGCCGGGCAGCCCTTNGCCATTGGCCTGATGGCAGGCCATGCAGTTTTTGGTGTAGATTTCCTGCCCTTTGGCGACCAGTTCATCCTTGCCCCAGACCTTGTCGGATGAGGCTTCGGCGGCGGCCTGCGCCGCCTGGGATTTTGCTGNCGTGCGCCATTGTTCGAACTGGCTCGGGCTGACCGCATGGATAACCGCAGGCATGAAGGCGTNACNCGCGCCGCAGTTTTCATAACATTGCCCGCGGTAAATGCCTTCCTTGGTGATATTGGTCCAGGTTTCGTTGATATAGCCGGGAATGGAAATTTTCTTCGGCACCACTTCCGCCACGCCCCAGTTGTGCAGCACATCGGATGAGGTCAGCAGGAAACGCACCCGCTTGCCGGTCGGCAACACCAGCGGGTTGTCCACGTCCCGCAGGTACAAGGGGTCGGTCGGCTCCAGCTTTTTCAGGTTGCTGACCACCTTGATCCCGTCATCCAGGTATTCATACGTCCACTTCCATTGCGAACCTGTCACCTTGACGGTGACATCGGCCTTGTCATGCGACTCGACGGACGACAGGGTGGAGGAGGCGGAACTGGCGATGCTCAGGTCGATCCCCAGCACAATGACCGGAACCAGCACCCATGCCCAACGCCCAAACCAATTGTTGTGGAAATCCTGGTCAGGTATCGCGCCTTGGGAATGGCGGAAGGCATACAACGCATAAACGATCATGGCGGTGACGATCACCATGATGATGGTGGCGATGGTGGTCGTGAGCATGTGCAGGTTGAAAATTTCCTGCGTAATGGTGGAGGCAGGCGGCGTCAGGTTATATTCGTAATCCGCATACGCGGCGCTCATGCCCAAGCAACCGGCGCACGCCAGCAAGGTTGCGGATATACAGGCTGTCCTTCTCTCTAACATGCTTCCTCCTGACATGTTTCCTCCTCCGACGGGTATTGGCGTTCTGCTCAGGGCATCCGGCGGCAATCCTCCAGTGACGCCTTGATGCTCGCCGCGAACGCCTTGCGGTCATCCTCGGTCAGGCAAGCGCCTATTTCGATACTGCGCCCGTGCGACTGCAACAGCAGTTTGCCGGGATACCAACTATGCTGNNCATTCAACTGGAGCGCAACCCTTGCCCAATATGTCTGGAAACGGCATTCCTGCAGGACTTTTACGCCGCGACGGGCAATGAACAGAATGGAATCAGGGCTGATCCGGATGGTTTCGGAATAACGCGAACTGCGGTCAAACAGGTACAGGCAACAGCCCAGAACCACAAGCTCAAGCACGGTGAACGGGAGCACCAGCCATGCGCCGAGCAAAATGCAGCGCAACGCAACCAGCAGGGAAAAGACGGCGACCGCCAGGAAAANAACCAGCATCCCTTCGCGGGACAAAGAGCGGTTTGGCCGCACCTCAAAGATCCGGCATTGATCGGTCATGTTGTCTGTCATTGTCACCACAACAAGCCCTCTTTGCTTCATGCCAAGTGTGTGAAACCACACGGTATCCAGGTAATATATCTCAGTTTTTGACAATTATCATGGAAATTTGTCACCCATTCAGGATGTTGGAATTTGCTAATAAACTGAAATACCTCATGCCGCTGACCTTGGTTGCGGTAGGCTGCGTTGCTGCATTTTTGTGGGCAACCAAGCCAAGTCCCCGTATTGCNCCCCTGAATTTGCCATCGCTGACGGGCGGACGCATCCATATTCCAGACCCACAAGGCCGACTCAGTTGGGTCAGTTCCTGGTCTGCCAGCTGTGTGCCTTGCCTGCGTGAACTGCCCGCGTTGGAAGCGTTCCACCGCCGCTATGGCAACCAGCTCTCCATCGTGGCGCTGGCCATGCCTTACGACCCGCCGAACATCATCAAGGACGTGCAAACCCGTTTACAGTTGTCCGTGCCGGTGGCGCTGGATCTGGANGGNAGCGCTGCGCGGCGGCTGACGCCTGACCTCGTGGTTCCAAGCCACCACCTGATTGACAGCCAGGGACATATCCTGCTCAACTTACGGGGAGCCTTGACGCTGGATCAGATGCTGGCGAAATCAAGGCTCTACCTCCAAACCCAAGCCGCCACCGGACGATAATGCAAACATTCTACTCACGCCTGCTCTCCGTCACCCTGCTGCTGGCGCTGGCGGTCATTGTGCTGGGGGCGTATACGCGCCTTTCAGACGCAGGGCTAGGCTGCCCCGATTGGNNCGGCTGCTACGGGCATCTGACTGTGCCGGGCGTGGTGGACGACGCCCAATTCCAGCGTCCGCTGGAAGCGCACAAAGCCTGGAAGGAAATGATCCACCGTTATGCGGCCGGAACGTTGGGCTTACTGATTTTAGGCATTTTTATTATCAACCTGAAGTTCCGTCAGCCACTGGCGCAAACGGGGCTGTTGCTGCCTGCACTGTTGCTGGGAACCGTCCTGTTCCAGGCCGCCCTGGGCATGTGGACGGTGACCTTGCTGCTCAGCCCGATGATCGTGACCGGCCATTTGCTGGGCGGCTTCGCCACCTTGTCGCTGGTCTGGTTGCTGTGGCTCCGGCAACACCCTTCCCGGCCACTGATGTTCCATTCCCCGGCAACGGCTGGTTTGAAAATAGTCGGCCTGATCGCCTTGTTGCTGTTGGTCGGGCAGATCTTCCTGGGCGGNCTGACCAGCACCCATTACGCCGCCATCGCCTGCGGAACCACGTTCCCAACCTGCCACGGCACCCTGTGGCCGGATGCGGATTTCGCCAGCGGGTTTGCGTTCGAATGGCGGGAAGGNACCAATTACGAATTCGGCATCCTGGAAAATCCGGCGCGCACCGCCATCCATCTGGCGCACCGGCTGGGGGCGCTGGTTGTGTTCCTGACCCTGGGCGCACTGGCGTTGTGGGCAATCCGCAAGCACCGTCAGTTATTGGGGATGATCCCATACGCCATCCTGCTGCTTCTGCTGATGCAGGTGACACTGGGCATATTGAATGTGTTGCTTACTCTGCCCTTGTTTGTCGCCACCAGCCATACCCTGGTGGCGGCCTTGCTGCTGCTGGCGGTCATTAACCTCAATGACCGGCTGTATCCGGCAAATTAGTCACTCAGGGCAGGAAGCGGGATGCGATAATGCGGTAGGTTTCCGCACTCAGCAGCGTATCCCAGAAAGAGCGCGAATCCGGCACCACCGCCCACGCCAGGATGGTCGCCACCACCAGCGCGGTGGATTTTTCACGTTTTTTCCAGTCCAGTATTTTCAGGGCGGTGCCAAATGACTTTTTGATTTTGCTGTTCATGAAATCCACGCTATACAGCTCGTCCAGCAACAGATGCAGCACAAAGCCCAGAAAGACAAACAGCCCGAACAGCCAGGCCATGAAAGNGCTTTTCCCCATTACGTGATAAGCAAATGCCGCCGTCAAAAACATGAACAGCAACGCCGCCACCAATGAATGGATGGAACCCCGGTGCACCGTATACTGATTAAAGATCATCCAAACTGGGAAGCGGATAACCGCAAAGGCCACCAACCCCAGCCCCCACAGTTCGACAATCGACAGTTCGCTTTTCCTGGCGAACACGAGCAGGAAAGCCGCCAGAATCCCGAACAGGGAAAACATGATCCGGCTGGGGTAGGCATGTTCCAGGTCAATATCCGGCAGGATGCCGCCGATTGTCCCCAGCAGCGCCAGCAACAGGGCTTCACGCGCNNCCGCCAACCCAACTTGCAGAAACAGCACGGAAAGCAAACCAGCCCCCGCCGCCGCCACGGTGATATGCGTGCTGAAATTCGCCATGGAACGGCTTACGCTGTTTTTTCCACGATAAACTGTTTCACCGCATCCGCATCGGCCTCCATCACCTGGAAGCGCTGCGGCAGATTTTCCAGGTCTTCCATCCCGGCAGGCCGCACCGGATCACGCCCCAGCGCTTCACGGATGGAATCCTCAAACTTGGCGGGCAAGGCCGTTTCCAGCACCAGCATCGGAACCCCGCNTTCGCGGTGCTCCAACGCCACTTTCAAGCCATCCGCCGTATGGGTGTCGATCATGACCTGCCAACTTTCCCAGGCATTGCGGATAGTCTGCATGCGGTTGGCGTGCGAACTGGAGCCTGACTGGAAACCGAAATCAGCAACCTTGCTGAATATGCTGCCTGCATTCAAGTCGAAGGCTCCGCCCTGATCGACTTCGCCCCACAGTTCCCGCACCTTGCCCGCATCACGCCCCACCAAATCGAACACAAAACGCTCGAAGTTGGAGGCTTTGGAAATGTCCATCGACGGGCTGCTGGTGTGGTAAGTGTTGGCGGAACCACGCGGACGGTAAACGCCAGTGCGGAAAAACTCATCCAGCACATCGTTTTCGTTGGTCGCCACCACCAGATGGCGGATTGGCAAACCCATCATGCGCGCAATGTGCCCGGCGCAAACATTGCCGAAATTGCCGGAAGGCACCGCGAAGCTGACTTGCTGGCGATTGTCGGCAGTCGCCGCAAAGTAGCCTTTGAAGTAATAGACAACCTGCGCCGCCACCCGCGCCCAATTGATCGAATTGACCGCGCCGATGCGGTTGGCCTGCTTAAAGGCATGATCGTTGGAAACCGCCTTGACGATGTCCTGGCAGTCATCAAACACACCTTTGACCGCGATATTGAAAATGTTCGGGTCTTGCAGGCTGAACATCTGCGCTGTCTGGAAACGGCTCATCTTGCCGTAGGGCGACAGCATGAACACATTGACCCCGTGCTTGCCGCGCATCGCATATTCAGCGGAAGAGCCGGTGTCGCCGGAGGTCGCGCCGAGGATGTTGATGCCCTGCCCCGCCTTCGCCAGCACGTATTCAAACAGGTTGCCGAGCAGTTGCATCGCCATGTCCTTGAACGCAATGGTCANGCCATTGGACAAACACAACAGATGCAAATCAGGCTCCAGGGTGTGCAGCGGGGTAATGTCTTCCGCATTTTCGCCGGGGCGAACATTGCAATAAACCGCCGCCGTGTACGTTTTGCCGATGATGGCTTGCAGGTCATGGGCGGGAATGTCGGTGATGAAACGCGACAACACCTCAAACGCCAGTTCGCGGTAATTCATGCCACGCATGCGCGCCANGTCATCATCACTGAAATGCGGGTAGGTTTCCGGCAGGTACAGGCCGCCATCCGGCGCCAAGCCCCNCAACAAAATTTCACTAAAGGATTGCGCGGGCGATTGCCCGCGGGTGGAAATATATTTCATAAGTCTTAGCCCAGGCTTTCTACGCGGATGCGGGTAACGCTGCTGCAAATGCTTTCCAGCGCCTCAATGGCCGTAATCGCTTCGTTCATGTTGCCTTCGCGCACCCGCTGGGTCAGCATGATAATGTCAACCTTGTTTTCGCCGGTTTTCGGCTCTTTCTGGATGAAGGCTTCGATACTGATCTGGCGGTCGCCAAGAATGCGGGTGACATCTGCCAGCACGCCCGGGCGGTCTAGCGCGCACATGCGCAAATAGAACGCCGTTTCCACTTCTTCGATCGGCAAAATGGCCGTATCCGCCAGGCTGCTGGGCTGAAACGCCAGATGCGGCACACGGTTGGTCGGGTCGGAGGTCAGCGCACGGGCAATGTCCACCAGATCGGCGATGACGGCGGAAGCGGTTGGCTCCGCGCCCGCCCCAGCACCGTAGTACAGGGTCGNGCNCACTGCGTCGCCTTTCACCAGCACGGCATTCATGACCCCATCGACATTGGCGATCAGGCGGCGATGCGGAATCAGGGTCGGGTGCACCCGCTGTTCGATGCCCTTGGCGGTGCGGCGCGCAATGCCCAAATGCTTGATGCGGTAGCCAAGCTCGGTCGCATAGGTGACGTCTTCCGCCGTGATTTTCGTGATGCCTTCGGTATAGGTCTGCTTGAATTGCAACGGGATGCCGAACGCGATGGCGGAGAGAATGGTCAGCTTGTGGGCGGCGTCAATCCCTTCCACATCAAAGGTCGGGTCAGCTTCAGCGTAACCCAACGCCTGCGCTTCACTCAACACATCGCCAAAAGCGCGGCCTTTGTCACGCATTTCCGTGAGGATGAAGTTGCCGGTACCGTTGATGATGCCCGCCAGCCATTCGATACGGTTGGCCGCCAGACCTTCACGCACTGCCTTGATGACTGGGATGCCACCTGCGACCGCCGCTTCAAACGCCACCATGACGCCCTGTTCCTGGGCGGCGGCGAAAATTTCATTGCCGTGCAGCGCTATCAGCGCCTTGTTGGCCGTCACAATATGCTTGCCATTGTGAATGGCNNGCAACACCAGATCCCGCGCCACGGTGTAGCCGCCAATCAACTCCACCACAATCTGAATGTCCGGATCGCTGACGACATCGAACGCATCCTCGGTCAGGCGCACATCACCCAAGCCCAATTGTTCGGCACGACTAAGGTTCAGGTTGGCGGCGTAATCGATTACGATGCCGCGGCCTGCACGACGGGCAATTTCTTCCGCATTACGTTTCAAAACAGTCGCAGTACCGCCACCGACGGTTCCCAACCCCAGCAGACCAACCTTGACAGGCTCCATGCTTACTCCTCCAATTGAATGGCAGGACGCCCAGCTTAATTTATGCCGCGCCCTGATCTTTACGGAACATTTGCTTAATGTTGCGGATCGCCTGACGTGTCCGGTGCTCATTCTCAATCAGGCTGAAACGGACATGATCATCGCCATATTCGCCAAAACCAATACCCGGCGACACCGCCACCTTGGCGTCAGCCAGCACTTTCTTGGCGAACTCCAGCGAACCCATATGCGCATACTGTTCGGGGATTTTNNACCAAACGAACATACTCGCCTTGGGGCGTTCGACCGCCCAACCCGCTGCATTCAGGCCATCGCACAGGACATTGCGGCGGCTTTCGTACATGCTGCGGATTTCCTCCACACAATCCTGNNCGCCATCCAGCGCCTGGATGGCGGCCACCTGGATCGGGGTGAACGTGCCATAATCCAAATAGGACTTGATCCGCTCCAGCGCCTTGACCAGGGTCGGGTTGCCGCACATGAAGCCTACCCGCCAGCCCGGCATGTTGTAGGTTTTGGACANGGAGTAAAACTCAACGGCGATATCCTTCGCCCCTTCCACCTGCAGGATGGACGGTGCCTTATAGCCATCGAAACAGATTTCACCATAAGCGATGTCGTGAATGACCCAGATTTGGTGTTCCTTGGCAATCTTGATGACACGTTCAAAGAAGTCCAGATCCACCACCTGCCCCGTCGGGTTGCCAGGAAAATTCAGGATCAGCATCTTCGGCACCGGCCNAGAGTTCTTGATGGCGGCTTCCAGTTCAGCGAAAANATCCTTGCCCGGAACCATGGGCACATGCCGGATGTCGGCATCGGCAATAATGCTGCCATAGGGGTGAATGGGGTAAGCCGGATTTGGCACCAACACCGTGTCGCCCCGGCTCATGGTCGCCAGCGCCAGATGCGCCAGGCCTTCCTTGGAACCGATGGTGGCGATCGCCTCAGTTTCCGGGTCAATATCCACATCGAATTTGCGCTTGTACCAATTGCTGATGGCTTTGCGCAGGCGCGGGATGCCGCGAGACATGGAATAGCGGTGGGTGTCATTGCGCAAGGCCGTTTCCACCAACTTGTCTACAATATGTTTAGGCGTAGGCTGGTCAGGGTTCCCCATCCCGAAGTCAATGATATCCTCGCCATTGGCTCGCGCTTCTTTNNTGAGCGCATCAGTGATTTTGAAAACATAGGTCGGGAGCCGATTTATTCTTTGAAAATTGTCCTGCACTATTCTGAATCCATCNNAAAGGAACATTACCCATTCACTGGGCCATTTNNGTAAGCCAGCCACATTACAATTCACCATGCAGACTGTCAATTGCAGAACAGGTAGGGAAAATGAAATGAAATTTAGCGAAGACATTGGAAACGCCCTTTACCGTATCACCGGCTACGGAGAAGGCTGGGTCAAAGTCAATCAGGAAATGCTGCAACACAGCTTCTTGCTTGGCTCACAAACGCTGTACAGAAATTGGGAACCGCAAAGCATGCGGGAACTGGAGGATCACCATTTGGAGCCGTTATTTGGCCTTGGCGCAGAAGTCATCATTATCGGTAGCGGCCACCCAAAACATGCCATCTCCCGCTGTTTGGAGGGCACTAGCGCAAAACGGCGTCGGTTTCGAAATCATGAGCAATGACGCCGCTTGCCGTACTTATAATATCCTGCTCAGTGAAACACGCCGCGTGGCGGCGGCGTTTTTGCTTCGTTAAGCCAATGCAAACACTGGTTCAAGCCCTAGTTCAGGCAATGCCCAACAGGCTTTCCCCTGACAAGCCTTTATTCTCCAGAATGCGGCGCAGACGCTTGAGGGCATCCATTTGAATCTGGCGCACACGTTCACGGGTCAACCCCAGAGCTTCGCCCACCTGCTCCAGTGTCGCCCGTTCATGCCCATTCAAACCAAACCGGCGCATAATGACTTCCCGCTGCTTGAACTCAAGTTGCCCCAACCAGTTGTCGACCGACTGGGTAATGTCTTCATCCTCCAGCTTGCTATCAGGTTCATCGCTGCTTTCCGTGCTGACGAAATCAACCAGGGGACTATCGCCATCTTTGCCAACAGTGACATCCAACGAAGTGATCCGCTCGTTGAAATCCAGCAATTTGCGCAAAACTTCGATAGGCTTATCCATGGCTTCAGCCACTTGTTGAAGGGAAGGTTCATAACCCAGTTTCTGGGTCATCTCCCGCACTTTGCGCATGTAAGCGTTCAGTTCCTTGTTGACATGGATTGGCAAGCGGATGGTGCGGGTTTGGTTCATCAACGCCCGTTCAATATTCTGACGAATCCACCAAGTGGCGTAGGTGGAAAAACGGAACCCGCGTTCCGGGTCAAATTTTTCAACCGCATGGATCAACCCCAAATTACCCTCTTCAATCAAATCGGGCAGCGGCAAGCCTCTCCCCATGTAACGGCGGGCAATTTTCACCACCAACCGCAGATTGCAGGTGATCATCTTTTGGCGGCCAAACGCATCACCTTGACGCACAAGACGCCCATACAGGACTTCTTCTTCAGGAGTCAAAAGAGGGGAAAATTCAATTTCCCGGAGGTACATTTGCGTGGCGTCAATTTCCCNCGAAGACAAGGGGGCTGCAATATCCGAAAAACCTGCTGCATCATCTTCGGAATCATCGGCTTCATCCAGCTCTTCAAGCCCATCGCCAATATTCTCCTCATCCAGTGGAGCAAAAGCAGCATCCTCCTTCTCATCCACATGGGTTTGTGGTTTTAGCATTCCTGAGACTCCTTTTTGTAAAGGCAAAGCCTTTAGCTGTTTTCAGCAGCAGCATAAGCAACCTTCCATCTTTATAAGCATTTCGCTATGGAAAATCACTTACCCCGACTTTTGTTGACACTCTAAGAACTTTTCTGGTAGCAGGTTAGCATAAATCTACATCAACTAGAAGACCTGAACACAAACTTAACGAAACATATAAATAACTGTTTTTACAGTATCTTATGCATAACCAAAACATAGAGACTAAAACTTAACCTGAATA
Source organism: Candidatus Thiothrix singaporensis (assembly GCA_013693955.1). Lineage (GTDB taxonomy): Bacteria > Pseudomonadota > Gammaproteobacteria > Thiotrichales > Thiotrichaceae > Thiothrix > Thiothrix singaporensis. Next base: position 2,043,269 of record CP059265.1, read on the forward strand.
CAAGCTGAATATAACATGCTTAATTTAGATTCAAAATAAAAATACAATCTATAAAATGGCATAATAAATTCAACTATGACCATACTTTTTCTGCAATTCTTTCATGTAAGCCCTACGCTCGGCATCAGTCATCGTTGGCCAGGATTCACGCAGCTTTTGCGCTCTCCTTCAGGTAGCTTCTGTACCCATTCGTGCCATGCACGCACCCTTGCCTTTTGTGCAGGCGACATCGTTTTAAAACGTTTCAATTGTTGGGCAACTTTCCGCTGCTGTTGTGGTGACAGCCGTTTCCATTCAGCGTAACGCTTTTTGATCCTGACCCGCTCCGACTCAGGCTTACTCGCCCAACGACGTAAAGTATTTTGTTTTTTCTCAGAAAAACCTTCCCACTCTCCCTGAAATGCCTTTAATACCGATTTTTCAGTACTATTAAGATCATTCCATCTGACCGGTTCCGCCATTGCATTCCCACCAATAAGCAGCATCACCATCGTAAACAAAGAACCTATCAGCCTAGGCCAGACATTATTGCCGCCGCTTCCCATCTTGCATCTCCATAGTGTTGTCCGCCACCAGATACGGGCCGTATCCATCGCGACAAAATCGATCAATTCTTTAGCTTCCTCCCAATCGCTACCGAATTCATCCCACCATGTGAGCATCGCCGTAATATCATCTGAATTCTCCTCAGCCGATATAGGCGCCATCCAAGTCAATGCAGCCAACATGCAATAACCTATCAGGATTCCTTTCCTTTTCATGCCTATCTCCTTAGATCATTTGGCTAGCCGTATTCAGCCTCCAGCCACTCGTATATTTCCAGATTTTCTAGAAAGTCCATATCTTCATTGGACATCAGGACATCCATAACATTAGCGTCCAATTCCACATCCGACGTTTTCGCTGTCCTATCGCCCAACATTGGAGCCGCCCCTGGCAATGAATCCTTAACATTGGGTAAAACCCAAAGGGTAATTGCCAATGTGACAGCGGTTGCGACTGCAAATCCCCGTGAAAACGATGAGAAGCCAGACGCCTCAGACAAATGGCCAGACTGCTCCTGCGCCAGCAACCGCATACGTGTCAAACGAGCTTGTGTTTGCCAATTGAGATTCCTGGTGGTTTCATCCATCCCCTGCCTGACTGCCTCCACCAATAACCGCTCAGTAAATTCTTTAGTCATACCTGTCATTTGTGATCTCCCAGTTTTTCCCGCAAACTGTGGATAGCCCTTGAATAGTGTGTCTTCACACTCCCTTCTGAACAGTGCATGATCCTGGCAGTTTCCGTAATGTCATAACCTTCCCACGCACGCAACAACAAAGCCTGCTGTTGACGTAACGGCAGTTGCCCTACCGCCGCCAACATAATGGCACTCAGCTCATCCTGTAACAGTTGAGGCTCCGGCTCAAGAAACTGGGTTTGGGCAACCTGCTCTTCCGGCTGGTATTCTTCTTCCTTGTTTTCTGAAAAGAAAAACACCCGCCAACGGTTACGCACCTTCTGGCGGCGATGCCAATCATTGATCCGGCTATGCAGGATGGTATGAAACAATGCGCCCCACTCCTTTTCCGTGTGGCCTGAATACTTCTGAACCAGTTTGAACATCGCATCCTGCACAATATCCATCGCCTCGTCTTCATCCTGGGTCGCCAGACGCGCAGTGACGAACGCCCGCCGCTCAACTTCCCGCAGGAAGTTGTTTAGCCGCGCATTTATTTCCAAACCTTCTTCCTTATGCGAATCCCTGTCCCACCGGTTGTCATGGCCGGTTATCAGCACCGCAGTTATCATCATGTTCCTTTGAGCGCCCCTCTTCCCCCTGCAATAAGCCGGGTACTCTGTTTCCATAACGTAATAGCCATTTATAAGTTGACAGAGAGTGTGTATTTGGCTTTAGTTCACAGAAATTGTGAAAATTTTCCCATGAAAATTCTTATTGGAGAGAAAATATGCGTTGGAGGACAGGAAGGCAGAGCGACAATGTCGAAGACCGGCGCAATGGCGGCGGTGGCAGGGTCGGCGGATTTCACATCGGATTAATGGGCACAGCCGCCATTGTCCTGGTTGGTTGGTTTATGGGGGCGAACCCCATTCAGCTGTTGGGACTCATTGGCGGTGCAAACACCATNCTTGGNGGGATCGGCGGCGGCTCCTCAAGCACCGTGCAGACTGGTGCCCCGCATGACGACATGGGCAAATTCGTTTCCACCATCCTCGCCAGCACGGAAGATGTATGGACGCCCGTTTTCCAACAAATGGGCAAACAATACACAAAACCGAAGCTGGTGCTGTTCACTGACCAGATTGACACCGCCTGCGGCTATTCCACCGCATCAACCGGCCTTTATTGCCCCGGAGACCAAAAAGTTTACATTGACCTGGGATTTTATCGGGAACTTGCAGGCTTGGGGGCATCAGGTGATTTTGCCCAGGCTTATGTCTTGGCGCATGAAGTAGGCCACCATGTACAGAACCTGCTAGGCATTACGGATAAGGTTTCTAATCTTCAAGCCCGTTCGAGCGAACGTGATGGCAACGCCCTTTCGGTTGCCCTGGAGTTGCAGGCCGACTGCTTTGCGGGGGTATGGGGGCATTATATGCAAACCAAGTTCAACATGTTGGAAAGTGGCGATGTGGAGGAAGCCATGACGGCTGCGCAATCCATTGGTGACGACCGTTTACAACGCATGTCAGGGCGCGCCGTCAATCCGGACTCCTTCACGCATGGCACATCCCAACAGCGCGTCAGTTGGTTCCAGCGCGGCTTTCAATCTGGCAACATGAACGACTGCAACACTTTCAGCAATTAAATCAACACGGCAAGCAGCAGGCAAGCCTTTCCACCGCCTGCTCTAGCCGTTTGACGCCAGTGGTGTAAGCAAAGCGCACATGCACGTTTGCCTGATGTGTTCCAAAATCAATGCCCGGTGTAAACACTACGCCACTTTTGTCCAGCATATCCAGACATAAGCGTTGGGCGTCTTCGCCAAAACGCCCTGATCCAGCATAGATATAAAATGCCCCCTGCGGCTCCTGCTGAACCGTAAACCCTAACTCACGCAATACAGGTAACAGAAAGTCACGCCGCAGCAATAACTCCTGGCGTTGTTGCTCCATAATCGCCAATGCTTGAGGGGAAAAAGCAGCCAACGCAGCATATTGAGCGGGTGTTGGTGGAGCCAGAAAAATGTTCTGCGCCAACCGGTCCAGCGTTTCAACTGCCCACTCCGGCGCGACCACCCAACCAAGCCGCCATCCAGTCATGCCAAAATATTTGGAAAAACTGTTGATCACCCAGATATTTTCAGGATTTATCGACAAGGCTGTATAGTCATGGGTGCCGTACACCAGACCTTGATAGATTTCATCCACAATCAACTCGCCGTTGTGCTGCTGGACAGCCGAGTAAATATCCCCCAATGCGTCAGCCCCCAACACCATTCCGGTAGGATTGGAGGGAGTGGCCAACAATACTGCTCGGGTGCGGGCGCTCCAATGTGAATGAATGTGAGCAGAGGTCAGTTGGTAATCTGTATCGGCTCCGACCGCAATCCCCGTTGCCTTGCCCTCAAACAGGCGCACAAAATGGCGGTTACAAGGGTAACCTGGATCAGTCATCAACACTTCATCGGTAGGATTCAGCAAACTTCCCAACACCAGTTGCAAAGCCCCCGACGCTCCGGGTGTGACAAGAATACGCTCTGGTGCAATGTTGACCCCAAAACGGTCAGCATAATAACTGGCAATCGCCTCACGCAGTTGCGGCAGCCCACAGGCCGCCGTGTACTTGGTGCACCCTGCCTGCAAAGCCCTGATGCCCGCTTCCACAATCGGAGCCGGAGTCGGAAAATCCGGCTCGCCAATCTCCAAATGGATAATGTCCTGTCCTGCGGACTCCCGTTTGCGTGCCTCCGCCAACAACGCCATGACATGGAAGGACTGTATGTCCCGCATTCGACCCGCGCTTATGTTATGCTTCATCATCTGTTTCAATACCAACTTGCCAGGTCAATAAAAATGAAAAAATGGTTACTGTTCAGTATCGTCTTGTATTCAGCCAATCTTGCGGCTTTTCCGCGCGCTAACCCAGTNTCTGGCGGCATTGCCCAAATTCCGGTGTCGCCGTTGTCAGGCCTTCCTCCGATTGTACAGTATGAAGGGGTCAGGGTAACGGTTGCGCCTGTCGACAACCAATGGATGGCACTAGTGGGCATTCCACTGGACGCAACGGCCGGAACACAGGCGCTGTACCTGCAAAATGGCGAAACCATCAACTTCCAGATCCAACCCAAGCAATACAGAACCCAACAAATCAGCATAAAGGATAAAAACAAAGTCAATCCGGATGAAGAGTCCTCACAACGCATCATTCAGGAACAGGCTCTTCAAAAGCAAATCAGAACCCACTTCACTGAAAAGCCTCCGGCCTTGGATTTCATTAAGCCCGCGCCTGGTTACGACACTGGACGCTTCGGGCTACGCCGCATCATCAACAATCAGCCACGCAGCCCGCACAGCGGCATGGATATCGCCGCAGCCAAAGGCACACCAGTCAAGGTGACAGCTGCTGGACAGGTGCTCTATACGGGTGATTTCTTTTTCAGTGGAAACACCATATACGTTGATCATGGTTCAGGTCTTATCAGCATGTACGCCCATTTAAGTGAAATCGACGTACAACCTGGCGATGTCGTTCAACANGGGGAAGTTATCGGTAAAGTCGGCAGTACTGGGAGAGCCACTGGNCTACACTTGCATTGGTCTGTCTATTTGAATGGCGAAGCAGTAGATCCAGCCTTGTTTTTATCGAGCAAAAATAACCCATAGGTTAAGGTTCGATTCAGTGACCCAAGCTTACCATAAGCACAACTTCAGCAAGGAATCGTGAACTTGGGGTTTGTGGTAACGGTTTCGTCGTCAGAAGTATCTGAAATACAAAAATAAGCTGTTCCGCCGTTCTGACACTCAATGGCATAAGAGATTCGGAATGACGGCGCGCTGAAGTTTCATTTCTCAAACTTACCCTACCAACCGGCCATTCATTGGGGAGCTGGTTGAAAGGTAAGGATTGAGAACCGGATTGAAGGCGTCAAACAGGGGTTTGCCTTCATCCCTCCGAAGTTTCTATAGCTTCGGCGTTCTTGAGTCACCTTCACAAAACGCGGGTCTTTCATGGCTGCTTTTTTAATGGTGCCCATTATATACAGCTTCCGTTCATAAATAAAATCTTTTTCTACGCCAGAGGCTTGAATAGAATAGGTGATGGCCTCATATACACGCTACACTTAACCACTGATTATAAAAAGAGGACGAAGGCATGGCGTATGCGTTAAAAAAATAGTTGGCTTCATTCTTTTGTTGGTCACGGTTGGGGGTGTCAGTATGCTTTCCATCTTCCACCTGATCCCTCCCCTACTCGGCTAAAGGAAATGTCATGACTGCCGCCAAACGCTATGACCCTACCATCCATGACATACGCTACGGCATCAAGGGCATCCTGCTTTACTTGTTGCCGTTGCCAGTCCTGATCACCGCTATTGCCTCACTGATACGGGGTGCAGTATTTGACACCCTGCTTACAGGTGGGGCATTTGCCGCATATATGTTGGGTGCCACCATTGCCCGCCAAGGCTTCAGGCTGCAAGGCGAATATGAACGCAANAAAATTGCCCGCGCGCCATCCACCCCGTTCAAAACCGTTGCAGCTTTGTTGATCAGCGCCAACACTGCCCTGTTGGATTGGTGGGCATCCAGTTTCACGCTCTCCTCCATTCCCGAAGCCTTGTTGATCGGTGCCGCTGCCTTCCTCGGGTTCGCACTCTACTATGGTTTGGATCCTCGCCGGGACAAAGCAAATGGGCTATCCATCGGCGTCACCATCGATGAAGTGTTGGACGCCTTGGACGCCGCCAATATCAAAATTGACGCCATCGACAGCGCCCGCCACAAAATCAGCAACCCAGAATTCAACGCCCGCCTGCAACGCATCACCAGCAAAGCGCGTGAAATACTCGACAGCATCGAGGATGACCCAACCCGCTTGAGCCGAGCCCGCAAGTTCCTCAAAGTCTATTTGGATGGGACCCAACAGGTGACCGAAGGCTACGCCCGCACCCATCAAGGGCAACAGGCCGCCATCCCTACAGCCCTGGAAACCAATTTCAGCCGGGTGCTCGACTCACTTGAACAAACATTTACAGAACAGCAAGCCAAACTTCTGGAAGACAACCAGTTTGACCTGGATGTGCAAATGGAAGTGTTGGAAACCCAGTTAAAACGTGAAGGCGTCCTTTAAATCATAAAGATACTCAGGAGAAAACCACCATGAATGAAGCCCAGACCACAACCGTCACCACCACCACCCAAACAGCGCCAGCGGTTGTCCCCGGCACTGAACTCGCGCCATTACCGGAAGTTTCCACTGAGCTGGTCGCCTATGATCAGGCCGCAGAGCCGCAAAAACACCAAATAGAAAACATTATTAACGAAATTAACTTACAGGATCGCAGCAGCATCATGTTCTTTGGCACCAAAACCCAAGAACAGATGACCGCCATTTCCGAAAAGATGCTCAATGGCGTGAAAAACAAGGATATTGGCGCGGCAGGTGCCGCCCTGACCAGCATGATCACCGCCATCAAGGGCTTTGACGTGGAAGCCCTCAACCCGAATGAAGAACCCAGTTGGTGGGAAAAGCTGATCGGCAAAGCCAAACCTGTTGTGGAGTTCATGAGCAAATATGAAGATGTCCGCAAACAGATCGACTCCATCACTGATCAGATGGAAGACCACAAAACCCAATTGTTGACCGACGTTGTGACGCTCGACAAACTGTATGAGGCCAACCTGGATTTCTTCCACAATCTGGAAACCTATATCACTGCCGGTGATGAGAAGTTGCGCCGCCGGACAACGACNGACATCCCCAAACTGGCCGCTGAAGCTGGGGCGAAAACGGACGACCTGATTCTGGCGCAAAACCTTCGTGACCTGCGCAGCGCCCGTGATGACTTGGAACGCCGCGTGCACGACTTGCGCCTGACTCGCCAGGTGGCGATGCAAAGCCTGCCCAGCATTCGCTTGGTGCAAGAAAACGACAAAACCCTGATCAACAAAATCAACTCCACCCTGGTCAACACCGTGCCATTGTGGAAAAACCAATTGGCGCAGGCAGTCACCATTTTCCGCATGAGCGACGCTGCCAAAGTGGTCAAGGAAGCGGGCGACCTGACCAATGAACTGCTGGAAAAGAATGCCGAAACTCTGCGCCTGGGCAACGAGGAAACCCGCAAGCAAATGGAGCGTGGCGTGTTTGACATTGAATCCGTCAAGAAAGCCAACCAGACCCTGATCGAAACCATCAACGACTCGCTGCGTATCGCCGACGAAGGCAAGGCCATGCGTGCCAAAGCCGAAGGCGAACTCCAGACGATGGAAAGCAACCTGCGTCAAGCCCTGCTGGCCGCCAAAGCCAGGACTGACAACCCAACCCAAGCGACAGGAGCCTGACATGGGACTATGGGACAAACTGATGGGTGAATTCGTTGATGTCATCGCCTGGACTGATGACAGCAACGACACCATGGTGTACCGCTTCGAGCGGCACGGTAACGAGATCAAATACGGTGCCAAACTGACGGTGCGTGAATCGCAGACCGCCATTTTTGTGAACGAAGGCGAAGTCGCCGACGTGCTNCGGCCTGGGCTATACGTGCTGGAAACNCAAAACCTGCCGGTGCTTTCCACATTGCAGAGTTGGAGCCACGGTTTCCAAAGCCCGTTCAAGGCGGAAGTCTATTTCTTCAATACCAAGCAGTTCACTAACCTGAAATGGGGAACCCGCAATCCGGTGATGATCCGCGACAGCGAGTTTGGCGGNGTGCGCCTGCGCGCATTCGGCACCTATTCCATCCGCATTGACGACGCCCGCAAGTTCATGCAGGAAATCATGGGCACTGACGGCCATTTCACCGTGGATGAAATCAGTGACCAGTTGCGCAACCTGATCGTCACCCGCTTCAGCAGCGTGGTCGCCAGCGCCAATATCCCGGTGCTGGACATGGCGGCCAACTATGAACAACTNGGCCAGTTCGTCACCCAGAAAATTGCGCCTGAATTTGCCGCTTATGGGCTCAAACTGACCAGCATTCTGGTGGAAAACATTTCCCTTCCCACCGAAGTGGAAGATGCGCTCGACAAGCGCGCCAGCATGGGCGTGATCGGCAACCTGGACAAGTACCTGCAATACCAGACTGCGCAAGGCGTCGGCAGCGGTAGCTCCAATAGCGCGCTGGACATGGGCATGGGGTTTGCCGTTGCCAATAAAATGTCGGAAGTGCTGAACAGGCCATCGGCNCCAATACCGCCGCCGTTGCCGGACGCCAACTGGCATGTCGCCATCGGGCAGGAAACCAAAGGNCCGTACTCACTCCAGCAGTTGCAGCAAATGGCGCAAAGTGGCCAGCTGAACACCGTCACACTGGTTTGGCAAACAGGCATGGCGAATTGGCAGGAGGCAGGAAAGGTCGCGGCACTCAGTGGGTTGTTTGCAAGCCAGACGCCGCCGCCCATTCCACCTTCCGCCCCTCCGCAAGGCACAGAATAACAACGCAAGCTTGAATGGCGGACAACACCAACCAACAGCATTTTCCCTGTGAAGAGTGCGGCGCTGACCTGACCTTCAAGCCAGGAACCGACACCCTGGTTTGCGGATATTGCGGGCACGTCAACCTCATCCGGCAAAGCACTGACCAAATTCGGGAATACAATTTCGAGCAGGCGCTGCGCNNCATCGAACAAGGCAAGCTGCGCCCGCTCGACAACACCCAGGTCATCAAATGCCCCAATTGCTCCGCCATTTTTGAACTGAAACCAAACCGCAATGCGGGCGATTGCCCGTTCTGCGGCACACCCGTCGTCACTGGCACGGAACAGGTGCGCCTGTTCCAGCCGAAATCCTTACTGCCATTCCTGATCACCGAAAAGGATGCGCGCGGCGCGTTTGACAACTGGATCGGCAACCTTTGGTTTGCGCCTTCCTCCTTGAAAGATAAGGCCAAACGGGATGAAAAGCTGTTGGGCATCTATATCCCCTACTGGACATTCGATAGCCATACCGACACGTTTTACCGNGGGGAAAGGGGAACGGTTTATTACGAACGGCAACTTGTAACCGTCATCGTCAACGGGCAGCCACGCCAACAAATGCAAACCGTGCCCCGTATCCGCTGGACACCGGTAAGCGGGCGGGTGCGGCTGTTTTTCGACGACGTGCTGGTTGGGGCAACCCGCACCCTGCCCCGCGCCATCCTCGACCGGCTGGAGCCATGGGACTTGCCGAATTTGGTTCCCTACAGTGAAAGCTACCTGAGCGGTTTTCAAAGCGAAATTTACCAGATCGACCTGGATGAAGGTTTCGAAGAAGCCCGCAGCATAATGGACAGCCGCATCTATAACGCAGTGCTCAGTGACATTGGCGGTGACCAACAGCGTGTCGCCAACCTGCAAACCCAGCATTCCGCCCGCACCTTCAAGCATTTGCTGTTGCCTGTCTGGTCTGCCGCGTTCCGCTACAACGGCAAAACCTACCGTTTCGTCATCAATGGGCGCAACGGCAAAACACAGGGCGAACGGCCTTACAGCATTGCCAAGATTGCGCTTTCTGCTTTGCTGGGGTTGGCCTTATTGGGTGGGTTGGCGTACTACATGGAAAAAGCNGGTGCATTTGGACAAATGATGAAACAAGGCGTGGAATACTACCAGCAGCCTGGACATTATTTTCCAGCGCCCAATCGATATGACCCTTACCGTTATAACCCCCGCAACCACTACCGTTAACCGCCCCAACTGTTCAGACGCCATAGAGTTGCTGCATCAGGCGTATCTGTCCCACTGTCGCCCAGGATGCATCCACGAACAGGACAATATCCCGGTGGGAAGTGCCTTGTTGCATTTGCTCAAAAACATTACGCAATGCCATGGGTGAAAGCGGCTGACTTGCCCTCAGCAATGCAATCTGCGCCATTGCGCCAATAGGAGGCATATCCGCCAACAATTGCCCAGGCTGCAATATGTGCACCGGGAAATATTCCTTCCATGCCACAGGCAACGCTGGCATAGCCAAGTTTTCCACCAGCAGTCCGACCACTTGTTCCCTCAGATAGCGTTCAACGGCGACCTGTACCTGCGCCCATACGCCAGACTGCATCAGCTCATGGTTAATTTCGACATAATAGCTAAAACCAGCGTCTAATTCCGACAGCCAGAAAGCCGCATCCATCAGTGGAGCCTGCCAGCCACCTGCCGGTAGCAACACGCTGTTGAATTCGGCAGCGTAATACGGCACGCGCCAATCCGGCGGCAAATCATCCGGATAGAACGCCAGCGACCAGTCAGCAGGCTCCCAGCCATAACCAGCCAGGGTAAGACTGCCGAAACAAGGTCGAAAATCAATCATCAGACCACTCCCATACCAGTTTATTCAGAAGCATAACGCATGCCCCCTCTAATTTTCGCCAAGCAGTTATGAAAACCTCCTCCGTTATTACTTGACTTGCACACTAAGGAATACTACTTTAGAGGTATATACAAATATAGCAGCCCCTACCAATAGAGATAGTGCTGTTTGCCATCGCCACAAAAGCCAGAATTAGGAGGGTTAAGTCATGTTGTTTAGCGATGTTTCTTTGGATGAAATGTTTCCTCGGGCAGAACCTGTTACGCGCGTACCATTGCCTGTACTTAAAACTGAAAACGTTTATGCCCTGATTAAACGAAATGCCCACGAGCGCAATATTGATCTAACGCCCGAACAGATGGAAGCCATTAATTTTGTGCTGGATTTTTACGAGCATTGCGATGATTGCCAGAATGCCAGGATGCTGGCTGATTTGATGCAGGAAGAATTCGCCCCCATGGGAGGACGCAAATACCTATACCAGCTTTTTCCAGATGGCTANCCGTTGAGCACCATTCACGACTTGGCTGATTTGCCCAAACTAGGTAATGAAACCGATAAAAGTTTCGGCACCAATTGGTAAAAATTTCCGATTTTCTATAAACCCCTCCAAATATGATGTTTGGAAGGGTTTTTTGTCTGTGTTCAGTTTTGAACTTATAGAATTAACCCTGGTTCTAAATGCATAACAAAAAGCAGGGTATAAAATCATGGGGAAAATTAAAACAGCTATGCTGCTGGGGGCTACAGCAGCGTTTATAGGNGGCTGCGCGCCAATGGGATCATACCCGCAATACGCGCAATATCCTTATTGGAACCACACAGTTCCGGGTGTATATCAGGCCAGTTATAGCCAGCCATATCCATCCCAATCATCNTTTTCACAACCGTACCAACCGTTTTCGCAGCAATATGAACCAGCCGATGCGCCTGTCCGTCGTGCTCTGCTGGCTCAAGCCCATCAGGCGTTGGGTACACCATACAAACTGGGTGGAGAAACGCCACGTGAAGGCTTCGATTGCAGTGGCCTGACACAATATGTGTACAAAAATGCGCGCGGAATAACCCTACCACGCACTGCTGCCGAACAAAGCAATGCCAGTCGTACTATCAGCTTCGAAGAAATGCGCCCCGGCGACCTGATTTTCTTCCGCACCAGCGGAGCTGCCGTTAATCACGTCGGCATTTATATCGGGCGAGGGGAATTCATTCATGCAGCGTCAGGTGGCGGAAAAGTTTCTATCGACAACCTCAGCAGAACTTATTGGCAACAACGGTTAGTTAAATTCGGTGCGTTCCTGGCCTAAAACAAACTACAGCCCCATTGAACCTTATTGTCATTTCTATCGACTGATCATCGGTTTAAATGCTGATTTGCAATAAACCGGCTATACTATGCGTGGAGATTGATCCACTCGTAAATACATAGGAGAAAATAAGATGGGACTGTTCGATTTTGCCCGTGACATCGGCAAGAAACTGTTCGGTAAAGAGGAGGAAGCACCTGCAGCTCTCCAACAGCACATCGAAGAAGACAACCCTGGCGTCAACGGATTGCAGGTTGATGTCAAGGATGGCGTCGCCACACTGAGCGGAGAAGCAAACTCCGCTGAAGCCATGGAAAAAGCGGTTCTGATGGCAGGCAACGCATTGGGCATCCAGGAAGTCAAAGCGGACAACATGACTATCGCTGACGGTAGCCAAGTGGCCGGTGATGATGAGTTTTACACCATCGAAAAAGGCGACACCCTGTGGAAAATTGCGGAACATGCCTATGGTGATGGCTCCAAATTCAATAAGATTGTGGAAGTAAACCGTGAAGTCATCAAAGACGCAGACAAGATCTTCCCTGGTCAGAAAATCCGTATCCCCAAAAATATCTAACCGGAGGTATCAACAAACATGGATATGATGCAACTCGCAGCCCAACTGTTCAAAAGCCAATTGGACAAAGACCACGATGGCCAATTGGAAATGACTGAAATCGCCTCCGCGCTGATGGGGCTGATGGGCAACAGTCAAAATCAGGCTCAAGCTGGTGGTTTGGGTGGTCTGGCCTCCATGATCTCCGGCATGCAAGGTGGCAATGATTCCGGTCTTGCATCACTGGCGGCTTCATGGCTGGGCAATGGTGCCAACCAGCAGCCTTCCGGCGGTCAGTTGGCNCAAATGTTCGGGCAGGACAAGATCGCCGCTTTCGCCCAGCAACTGGGTATTAGCCCGGAACAGGCTGTCAGCGGTTTGCAGGCGTCTGTACCAGAGGTCGTTGACAAGGCGTCCCCGAACGGCTCATTGGACATGAACAGCTTGTTGAACGCCGTGGGTGGTGTACAAGGTGCTATGGGTCTGGCAAGCAAATTGTTCGGCCGTTAAACCAACAGCTTGGCCACAAGCATTAAAAGCCGCCCTTTAAAGGCGGCTTTTATGTTACCATTCAAAGCCATGGCAAATATCTTCACCTACGGATCATTGATGTTTGACCGCGTGTGGACGCAGGTCGTGAAGGGCTGTTACGCCTCGCAATCCGCAACCCTACATGGCCATCAGCGATTGGCGATGAGAGGTGAAGACTATCCCGCCGCCATCCCAGCCAGCCAGCATTTTAGCATCACCGGCGTATTATATTTAAGCGTCAGCTCCGTCGACATTAAACGGCTGGATGATTTTGAAGGCGAATACTACCTGCGCCTTCCTACTCCGGTCACGACTGCAAACGGCCATACCCGTTTAGCTGAAACCTATATCCTCAAACCCAGCTACCGGCACATCGCCGAACCTTTCGCCTGGGATGAGGAGCATTTCCGTACTTACGGCATTGAACGCTTCCTCACTCGTTATCAGGGTTTCCACGAAGTATGACATACATGGGTATAATGTCCTGATTGCATACTCTACAATACTGATACAAACCTTGTGACGCCTCGCATTGGTACAATCATGGCTGATGAAACCGCCCTATTCCCGATTGGCACTGTTTCGGAACAGACCGGGGTAAACACTGTCACCTTGCGCGCCTGGGAACGTCGCCACGGCCTGCTGAAACCGCACCGCACCCCCAAAGGCCATCGCCTCTACAGCCAGCAGGATGTGGAACGGGTCAAACAGGTGCTCACCCTGCTTGAGCAAGGGATTCCCGTCAGCAGGATACGCGACGTGCTCGACAGCAACAAATCACGCCCAATGCTGTTACAGCCTACCAGGGACATCCAAACCGACAACCCATGGCGGCATTACCGCGCATTGTTCCAACGCTGGATCCGCCAGCTCGACGCCCGCTCGCTGGAGCATGCCTTCAATGAGGCCGTGTCGCTATACTCCCTGGAGTTGGCCTCCCANAAGCTGGTGCTGCCGTTCTACCGGCAATTGTGGGAACAGCAGGAACTACTGCCGTCCACAGCAGCGGATTACGCTTTCCTGCATGAATTCCTGTGCGCCAAGCTTGGCTCCCGCTATCTGCAACACAATAGCCGCGCCAATGGCAAACGCCTGCTGATCGTAAATACAGCGGGGCATGACGGGCAAGTGGAAACCTTGTTGCTGGCCAATATCCTCAGCCATCATGGCTACCAGGTCAGCCTGTTGGGCGCGCAAACCACACTAGACCACCTGCCGCTGATACTGGAGCGTGCTTCCTTTGACGCCTTGGTGCTGCCCAATAGCGCCTGTATCCCCTCAGCCCTGTCCATACTGGTGGAAATCAGCAGGCTCACCGTATTCCTCTCCGGCCTTCAGAACGAATGGACAGCCGAAGCGCCGGAAAACCTGCCGATTTACTGGCTGCCGGAAGAACTGGGTGAAATTTGCTCCGCCATTGACCAAGAACTGGCGAAAGCGGGGGCGGAAACATGTGCGGACAAAGCAGGCTCCCCATCAACAGTCCAATAACACCAGTTTAGGGACAGCATCAGCGCCCATCCACAAAATGGCGTTTTGCGCATATTGGCGGCCTAACAATTTGGCGTCTTCCAGCTCCAGCCCTGGCACCAGAAAGCTCTCCTCGCCCTGCCATTCGCCCGCCGGATCAAGCCCAATAGCCGGTATGGCAGCATAACCAGCTTGCCGTAACTGGCTCGCCAACCGCCGCTGGGCGCGGGCGTTTTCGGCGTCCCCCACTGGCCAGCTATACGGGTTGCAGGCAGTGATGAAAGCAGCGCAGCGGCTGCCGGTTTCTCGCAGCAAATCCACCAATTCTGCCGACGGATTGTCGGTCGTCAGGGTAAACACACCCTGTGAATGCCGTACCTGATAGAGGGTGGCGTGATAAGCCGCCAATAGTTCAGGCGTCACCATAATCAATGCCTCGCTTGCCGTTATTGCTGTTATCCTTGGCGGACGAACACAAAGCCCGCCCCTTGCGCCATTATCACTCGCTTAGGATTACTCCCCCAAACAAGGAGGGATTGCGCCAAGATTCATCCTGCCTCGCTTTCCAGGTCAGCTTGCCGTCACGGTCGCCGCCATCGTCGTCATCGTCCACATGCACATCCAGCCCCATCCGCTGACCTGGGCGGGGAACCACGCGCAATGCGCTCCACGGCAAGGTGACTTCCAGCACATAACCATTCGCGGAACGGGTAATGGCATGGTTCATCGGCACACTGCTCACAGGAGGTGAGTTTTTACCTAGGGCGACCTTGCCGTCCTTGAGGCTGAAAATGAAGTGGAAATCGTTGCGCTGGTCGTACTGGGTATTCATCGACCCATCCGCATCCAGATAAACCTCCACGGCGTCGTCTTCCCAGGGCACACTGGAATCACTGACAAACGGGTGGTCATCTTCCACTGACACCCGCAAGTAAAGGTTCTGAGGATCCCAGCTCGCCTGCCATATCGCCGCCAAATCCCGGGCACCATCTATCTGTCCGTTAACCACGGAGCGGAGCTGATAGGAGGCGCTGCCTTGCCAAACGTCATTGCGGTTACGCGCCTGCCTGATGAGGGCATTTCCACCCGCCGCGTATTGTTCATTGGCACCATTCTGCATGTCGACCAAGATGCGCCCAGACACAGGTGCTGCCGCTTGCGCAGGAACCCCGCNCATCCGCTGGGGATGGGGCATCGGCGGCCCATATTGCGGTGCCGTGGCATCCAGGGGTTCAGATTGGGTTTTCAGCGCCTCCAACGTCACCACCGGTTTGGCGTGCCGCACCAGCGTATTGCCGGAACAACCTTCCCACCAGCACTGGTTGGAACGGATGAAACTGATCATCGCCTGATACTTGGGCGCTTGCCCAGCAGGCTGGGTGATGTATTCCTTGATGCCGAAACTGCCGTACTTGCGGTAGGTGCGCGGCGAAGTGTACTGGACAAACAGCTTGCCGCCCGCCTGCCGCCAACCATCCAGCAAGCGTTTATAAATGACGCCCATTTGCGCGTGGCGGTTGGCCTGATAGAACAGGTTGTTGGGATGCTGGTTGTCGGATTTGGTGTTCCAATCCACCAGATGCTGGCCGCCCTCGTAAGCGATCAGATCGACGCCAAAACTTTTGGCCATGTCCGCCTGCTTGCCGATGGAGCTGATTTCATTCGGCAGGGAATGCGGGTATTTGGGGTCGGTCATGATCTGGAAAATCTCACTGACGCTGCGCGCCCGGCGCAGGGCGTCAGTGTCGCCATACACATACGCCACCGCATAGGCATCGGTATAACGGTAAGCATCCCCAAACGACAGGATGGTCTTGGTCATTTGCGTGCTGCCCACCAGACCCGACATCACCCGCACCAGCCGCGCATTGCCCTGGAACGCCTGTTCCCACACCCGGAAAACCTCCACCGAACGCTTGGAATAATACTTCCAGGCCGCCTGGTTCGGATCAGGATCCAACCCCAGCCGCTGCCCCTGCTGCTTGACGTAGGCATGCTGGGTGAAAATGCCGTTCCAGGCTTCATTGGTGTACTCCACATACACCTTCAGGGTCGGGTCAAGGTTCACTTTCACATATTCGGCAAACCGGCGGATGAAGTCATCACTGGCCGCATGCGGCATGGAAAACCACGGGTCGGCGTGCAAACGGTTGGCCAGCTCCACCATCACCTCCATCGGTGCGCCGCGAATCCCTTCCGAACCGCCCCAAGTCTGCTGGTCGATACTGGCGCGGTCTTCCCACGCATACACCGGATTGCGGGTGATGCCGCTCATGTTCATGAAACGGATGACGCGGAAATCTTTCATATAATCCAGGTAATCCGGGTTAAAAATGATTTTGCCTGAATATTGTTCAAACGCCAGATAATCCCNCCGGCATTGCCCCGGCCNCGCCACCCGTTGGAAAGGGTTGCTGGAACAGACGCCGCCCGGTGGCAAGATGCGGATATTGCGCACGTAATTGGCTGGATTGGTCGCCTTGATGAACAAGGTCGCGTTGAATTCATTATCCTTGCCAGGCTCCAGCATGATGGTGTCGCGCCCGGGCGTATGCTCCATCAGGGTGGCGTCATTGCCGTATTCCAGCGCGCCTTCCCCGTCATACAGCACCACATACGAGCCGCGTGGAATGGCACCCGCTGGCAACCGGCTGACAAAACGGGTGCCCGCCTGCCNCCCTGNGGAAATGCTGGTCGGCCAGCCGTTGCGGTCATACTGGATATTGCCCTTGTTCAATTGCCGCGACTCCCGGAACGGCAGGGACATTTTCATCAGGTCGATGAACGGCGCGCTGGCGTCGTCATCCATGATCTCATTGGTGTTGGTCAAAGCGGAATACGTGTTGTAGAACGCCCCGGCAGGTTGTGCCGCCGCCAACCCCAGCAGCAACATAACAGCCAAAACAGGACGGCTTCCCCAAAAACGGTGAACTTTTGTCATGAGTAATTAGACCCTAGTGTGTGTTGCCCGACGGCGCCTCGCCCCCGCGTGCCTGCCGCCGTTTTCCCCATTGTGTTTTTTTAGAAGCGGTACTTTTATTAAGTTCCCCTGACCAACCCCATCGCATGAAAGTTTGTACTTTGCGGTGTATCCACCAACAATTTTCGCTATTATTCCATCCTTTGCTGACAAGCGACTGAACCGGGTCTTAATACCATGCAGAAACTGATTATCGAGGGCGGCGTCGCCCTGGATGGGGATGTGGAAATTTCTGGGGCGAAAAACGCCGTCCTGCCCCTGCTGGCCGCCACCCTGCTGGCGGATTCNCCCATGACCATCCGCAACGTGCCGCGCCTGAAGGATGTGACCACACTGACCGCCGTCATCGCTGGCATGGGCGTGAGGATTGAGGCGGACGAACATAACAATATCCATGCCGACACCTCCACCATCAAGCATTTCTGCGCGCCTTATGATCTGGTGCGCACCATGCGCGCCTCCATCCTGGTGCTCAGNCCGATGCTCGCCCGTTTCGGCGAGGCGGAAGTCTCCCTGCCCGGCGGCTGCGCCATTGGCACCCGTCCGGTCAACATCCACATCACTGGCCTGGAAGCGATGGGCGCGAAAATCGTGGTCGAAGAAGGCTACATCCGCGCCAAAGCCGACCGCCTGAAAGGTGCGCGCATCGTGATGGACATCGTGACCGTCACCGGCACAGAAAACCTGCTGATGGCAGCGGTATTGGCGGAAGGCCGCACCATCCTGGAAAATGCGGCGCGTGAACCCGAAGTCGTTGACCTTGCCAACTGCCTGATCGCCATGGGCGCCAACATCAAGGGCGCAGGCACCGACAAGATCACCGTCGAAGGCGTAGATAGCCTCAAGGGTGTGGATTACACCGTGCTGCCAGACCGGATTGAAACCGGCACCTTTNNGGCCGCCGCCGCCATCACTGGTGGGCGGGTGCGGGCATTGAAGGCTGCCCCTGACACACTCGATGCCGTGTTGCACAAATTTACTGAAGCCGGGGCGCTGGTGGACAATGGTGATGACTGGATTGAAGTGGACATGCGTGACCGCACCTTAAAGGCAGTGGACATCCGCACCGACCCATACCCGGCGTTCCCGACCGACATGCAGGCGCAGTTCATGGCGATGAACGCCTTTTCCAAAGGCATTGGCGTCATTGTTGAAACCATTTTCGAAAACCGCATGATGCACGTCGCCGAACTGATGCGGCTGGGCGCGAATATCCGTCTGGAAGGCAACACTGCCATTGTCGCCGGTATGCCCAACCTGAAAGGCGCGCCGGTGATGGCGACCGACTTGCGCGCTTCCGCCTCGCTGATCCTGGCGGGTCTGGCGGCGCAGGGCAAAACCACGGTCGACCGCATTTACCACACCGACCGGGGCTACGANAAAATTGAACAGAAACTTTCCCGCCTGGGTGCGCGCATCCAACGGGTGAATGGCTGATATGAAAGACACACTGACGATTGCGCTTTCCAAAGGGCGCATATTCAAGGATACCGTACCGCTGTTGCAGACTGCTGGCATTGTGCCGTTGGAAGACCCGGAAACCAGCCGCAAGCTGATCCTCGACACCAACCGCCCCGAAGTCAAGCTGGTCATTATCCGCGCAACCGATGTGCCGACTTACGTCCAATACGGCGCGGCTGACCTCGGCGTGGCGGGCAAGGACGTGCTGATGGAACACGGCGGGCAGGATTTGTACGAGCTTCTCGACCTGCAAATCGCCCGTTGCAAACTGATGGTGGCTGGTTTTGCGGGCAAACCACTACCGGAAGGCGGCCTGAAGGTCGCCACCAAATTCGTCAACTGCGCCCGCCATTATTTCGCGGGGCAAGGCCGTCAGGTCGATGTGATCAAGTTGTATGGCTCAATGGAGCTGGCTCCGCTGGTCGGGCTGGCTGACTGCATCGTGGACGTGGTCGACACCGGCAACACACTAAAAGCAAACGGACTGGCACCACTGGAACACATGGCGGACATCACTTCCCGCCTGATCGTCAACAAGGCTTCGATGAAACTGAAACACGAACCTATCCGCGACCTGCTGGCTCACCTCCAGTCAGCAGTCGAGCAGAGGAACCCACAATGAAATACCAGACTGACGACTTGCGCATTATCGGCATTCACGAACTGACCCCGCCGATGGAGTTGCACCGTGAATACCCGTTGAGTGACCTAGCCACTGAAACCGTGTACGCCGCCCGCCAAGAAGCGCACCGCATCCTGCACGGCGAAGATGACCGCCTGCTGGTGGTCACCGGNCCNTGCTCCATCCATGACGTGGATGCGGCGCTGGAATACGCCGCCCGCCTGCAGCACATACGCCACCAGCTGAAAGGCCAGTTGCACATCATCATGCGGGTTTATTTCGAAAAGCCGCGCACCACCATCGGCTGGAANGGCCTGATCAACGACCCGGATCTGGACAACAGCTTCCACATCAACAANGGCCTATGCCTGGCGCGCAAACTGCTGCTGGAGCTGAACAATGTCGGCATGCCCGCCGCCACCGAATACCTGGACCTGATCACGCCGCAATACGTTGCCGACCTGATCAGCNNTGAAGCCGCGATCGGCGCGCGCACCACCGAAAGCCAGGGGCACCGCGAACTGGCTTCCGGCGTTTCCTGCCCGATCGGCTTCAAGAACGGCACCTACGGCAACCTCAACATCGCCATCGACGCCATTGGCGCCGCTTCCCGCCCACACCATTTCCTGTCCGTGACCAAGGAAGGCCGCACCGCCATCTTCGCCACCAAGGGCAATGAAGACTGCCATGTGATCCTGCGCGGCGGCCAAGAACCCAATTACGATGCCGACAGCATTGCGGCAGCGGTGGCGGCGCTGGANAAAGCCAAACTGCCGCCGTACCTGATGGTTGATTTCAGCCACGCCAACAGCTGCAAGGATTACCGCCGCCAGCCGGAAGTCGCCGCCGATGTCGCCGAACAGATCGCAGGCGGCAACCGCTCCATCTGCGGGGTCATGATCGAAAGCCATCTGGTGGAAGGCAACCAGAAAGCTGACGGCAAAAAGCGCGGGGAACTGGTTTACGGCCAAAGCATCACCGACGCCTGCATCAATTTCGACACCACCGAAAAGGTGCTGGAACAATTGGCCGAGTCGGTAGAAAAACGCAGGAGTATCTGAATATGCTCAACATCAAGGAATTAAACACCCGCGACGCCAATTTCTGGCAGGAAATGCAGGATCTGCTGGCGTGGGAAAGCGTCTCTGACGATGCGGTGTTCAACACCGTCAACGGCATCCTGAAGGACGTGCGCGCCCGTGGCGATGGGGCGGTGGTGGAATACACCAACCGCTTCGACCGCATGAGCGCAGGCGGCATGGCGGAACTGGAAATCCCGCAGGCNCGCTTGCAGGCAGCCCTCAACAACATCACGCCGGAGCAGCGCGACGCCCTGCAACAGGCGGCCGAGCGCATCAAGGCCTATGCCGAACGCCAGAAAATGGAGTCATGGAGCTACACCGAAGCCGACGGCACCTTGTTNGGCCAGCAGGTGACGGCGCTGGATCGGGTTGGCTTGTATGTGCCCGGCGGCAAGGCGGCTTACCCGTCGTCCGTGCTGATGAACGCCGTGCCAGCCAAGGTCGCAGGCGTGCCGGAACTGATCATGGTGGTGCCGACACCTGCGGGCGAAGTGAACGAACTGGTGCTGGCGGCGGCGGCCATTTCCAATGTTGACCGCGTGTTCGCCATTGGCGGCGCACAAGCGGTCGCGGCGCTGGCTTACGGCACGCAAACCGTCCCGCAGGTGGACAAGATCGTCGGTAGNGGCAATATCTATGTCGCCACCGCCAAGCGCATGGTGTATGGCGCAGTCGGCATCGACATGATCGCCGGNCCGTCCGAAATCCTGGTGGTGTGTGATGGCAAAACCAACCCGGACTGGATTGCAATGGATCTGTTCTCCCAGGCCGAGCACGACGAAGACGCGCAATCCATCCTGGTATGCCCGGACGCGGGCTTCATCGCCCAAGTCAAAGCCAGCATCAACAGGCTGGTGGAAGAAATGCCACGCAAGGAAATCATCGCCACCTCGCTGCAAGGTCGGGGCGCGCTGATCCTGGCGCAAGATCTGGACGATGCCGTCAAGGTCGCCAATTACATCGCGCCGGAGCATCTGGAGCTTTCCGTGGAAAATCCGCGTGAAGTGGCCAAGCAAATCCGTCACGCGGGCGCCATTTTCATGGGACGCTACACGGCGGAAGCGCTGGGCGATTACTGCGCCGGTNNAAACCACGTATTGCCTACCTCCCGCACTGCGCGCTTCTCCAGCCCGTTGGGGGTGTATGACTTCCAGAAACGTTCCTCGCTGATCGACTGTTCGGCGGAAGGGGCGTCGGAACTGGGCAAGATCGCGTCCATCCTCGCCCACGGCGAAGGGCTGACAGCACATGCGCGGTCGGCGGAATACCGGATCAAGCCTTAACCATTTCCCCTACAATACGCTGGCCTGACGTCAGGCCAGCCCGGCAATGCGGGCGTGTATCCCGCAAATCGTCCACTGCGACCGTAAAAATGCAGCTTTCCCTCTTTACATTAGAAAATTCTAATATTATGATATTCACACGCTAAAGCTTTCCACTGACAAACGCTAGGAGAATAGATTATGAAACTGCAGGTTATCGCATTCGCTTCTTTGGTCGCCCTTTCAACTGTCGCCGCCGCCGACTGGAGCAACGGTTTTGACAACGGTAGCGGTTACGGCAATGGCAATGGCAACGGTACGGGCTATGGCAATGCTTATGGCAACGGTTACGGCAATGGTGCTGGCGATGTCAACGGCTGGGCCGCGGCAAAGGCAACGCTGACGGCGAAGTTGAATTCAGCATCAATTTCAAAGGCAAAGGCAAAACCGACATGGACACCGACGTTGCAGGCAGCGGCCGCGGCAATGGCGACTGGTATGGCGCTGGCAATGGTTATGGCTACGGCAACGCCTACAACAACCTGTACGGTTACGGCAACAGCTACAACAACAGCAACAACAACCCATGGGCTTATGGCTACAACGGCATGCCACAAATGGCACCACAGATGCCGCAAGCTCCAGCTCCCGTAGCCGCGCCAACCGCCAGCGCCACGGTTACAGCACCTGCTGCCCCAACCGCCGCTGCGGCTCCTGCCAAGTAATCAGGCAAACCATTTCAGCACTGTAAAAGGCGTCCAACGGACGCCTTTTTATTTTCAGTCTGTCACGGAATTGACATACACCTGCGCTTTAATGCCCGTGGAGAATGGAATTCACACAGGTTTAACATGAGCACTATCCTGATCGTAGAAGACGAACAACCTATCCGCAATATGGTTGGCTTTGCGCTAGGGCGCGCCGGTTTCGAGCTGACGGAAGCCGCCAACGCCGAGCAGGCTTACGCTGAAATCGACCGCAAACGCCCCGAACTGATCCTGATGGACTGGATGCTGCCGGGCATCAGCGGGCTGGAGTTGGTGCGGCGCCTCCAACGTGACGCCAATACCCAGGATATCCCCATCATCATGCTGACGGCGCGCGCTGAAGAAAGCGACAAGATCAACGGTTTCCACGCCGGGGTCGACGACTACATCAGCAAACCCTTTTCCCCCGCCGAACTGGTCGCACGGATTCAGGCCGTCCTGCGCCGCACCCAAAACGCCCAACCTTCCGAGGTGCTGGAATACGAGGAACTGATGCTGGACTCCCTCAGCCACCGCGTCACCGCGCGGGGGAAGAACTTGAATTTGGCTACCGAATATCGCCTGCTAAAATTCTTCATGCAGCACCCTGATCGCGTATACAGCCGTGAACAATTGCTCAACAACGCCTGGGGACGCAACGTGTATGTGGAAGAGCGGACAGTGGATGTGCACATCCTGCGTCTGCGCAAGTTGCTGGCGCCGCATGGTCTGGCNTATTACATCCAGACGGTGCGNGGGGCAGGGTACCGCTTTTCACCAACCCCTTGACCTGTCCCAACAAACCGCCCCAACTACACACAACCGTCACAAAAGCGTCACCCGTCTGCAGTATTTACCCTTCATAATCAGAAGTATGTCTAATGCAAGATTACGTAATTGTGACTGCCCCCAACCTCCAACTTATCCATCGCACCACCCGGCTGGCAGTCGTCACCGAAACTTGGCCGCCGGAAGTCAACGGCGTCGCCAACACTATCTACCGCCTGGTGGAAGGGTTGCGCGCCCATGGCGGCTACCATATCCAATTGGTGCGCCCACGCCAAAACCCGCGTGAACGCGCCACACTTACGGAAGGTTTTCAGGAATATCTGGTCAACGGGCTGACATTGCCGTTCTACCGCGAAGTGCGCCTCGGCTTCCCGCAATACAACGCCCTCAAACGGCAGTGGAANAAACAGCGCCCGGACATCGTGCAAATCGTCACCGAAGGNCCGCTCGGCTACTCCGCGATGAAGGCGGCGAAAAAGCTCGGCATCCCGGTGATCAGCGACTTCCACACCAATTTCGACCAATACAGCCGCTATTACCGCCTCAGCAGCTTCTTCAACCTGGCAAAACGCTACTTGCGCCATGTCCACAACCAGACATTGGTGACGCTGGTGCCCACCCAGGAACTCAGCCAGCAACTGGCGGCCAGCGGCTATGAAAAACTCGACATCCTCGCCCGTGGCATAGACGCAGGGCTGTTCAACCCGCAACGCCGCAGCGAACGCCTGCGCACGCAACTNGGCCTGCGCCCTGACCAATTGCTGGTGACGCTGGTGACGCGCATGGCGCAGGANAAAAACCTGGACTTGGCGTTCGCCGCTTTCCGCGCCATCCAGCAAGTGGTTCCAGATGCGCGCTTCCTGCTGGTCGGCGATGGNCCGGAACGCAAACGCTTGCAGGAACTGCACCCCGACTGCCTGTTCGCGGGCATGCGCCGGGGCGAGGAACTGGCGGAACACTACGCCAGCGGCGACCTGTTCCTGTACCCCAGCACCAGTGAAACCTTCGGCAATGTCATCATGGAGGCGATGGCCTGTGGCCTGCCGGTGGTGACGTTCGACTACGCCGCCGCCCGCGAACATATCCGCAGCGGCGACAACGGCATGGCGGTGCTGCTGGATGACAATGACGCCTTCATCCAGGCCAGCGTCGCCCTGGCCAGGATGCCNGCCCTGCGCCAGCGCATGGGCACCGCCGCCACCCTCACCGCCCACGACCTGAGCTGGGAAAAAGTGGTGCGGCGCCTGCACGACACTATCCAAACCGTCCTTCACGAGGTCAGCCATGAAACTGTTGCATCAGCTTAACGACCGTGAAATTCCGCTGTGCCTGCTGTTTAACCGCATCAACCACTGGAAACCGGTCAGCCTCTTTTTCGCCGCTGTCAGCCGCCTGGGCGATGGCGTTTTCTGGTATGTGCTGATGCTGATGTTGCCGCTGATCTATGGCTGGCGCAGCACAGGTTTCCCTGCACATGGGGCTGGTGGCGCTGATGGGGCTGACGGTCTACAAATTGCTGAAAACCTCCACCGGGCGGGTGCGCCCTTACAGCCATAATGACGACATTTTCCAGAATGTGGCGGCGCTGACCAGTTCAGTTTCCCGTCCGGCCATACCCTGCATGCGGTCAGCTTCAGCCTGGTGCTGCTGCACTATTACCCCGAATGGGCGGTGCTGGTGATTCCATTCGCCACCTTGGTGGCACTGTCGCGGGTGATTCTGGTATGCACTACCCCAGTGACGTGCTGATCGGTGCCTTGCTGGGAGCGGGGCTGGCGGAAGGCAGCATCTACCTGTTGCCTTACCTGCCCTGACCCCTAGCCGCACTTTCCCCTACCTGGAAAGGAGTTTCGCCATGACTTTGCAGCCTGTCATACTGGAGGGGCGGCTCATCCGGCTTGAACCGCTCCATGAACAGCATATGCCTGACCTGTTGCACGCCGCGCATGACGAGCGGCTATGGCGGTACATGTTCTATGGCAACCTGGCCGAACCGGCGTACATGGAAACGTTCATCGGCAGCGCCATCCGCCTGCGCGAGGCCGGGACTGACCTGCCGTTCGCCGTCATCCATCAGGCGTCCGGCAAGGCCATTGGCAGCACCCGCTTCCGCGACATTTGCATGAAACACATGAAGCTGGAAATCGGTGCCACTTGGTATGCCAGCGAACACCAGCGCACCGGCGTCAACCTGGAAAGCAAATACCTGCTGCTGCGCCATGCATTCGAAACCTTCGGCATCCTGCGGGCGCAGTTCAAAACCGACATCCGCAACGAGCGTTCGCGCCGTTCACTGGAAAAGATGGTAGTACTGGAAGGCGTACTGCGGCGCAGCGCCATCATGCCGGATGGCGTCATCCGCGACACCGCCGTTTACAGCATCCTCGACACCGAATGGGGCGTCGTAAAACAGGGGCTGGAGGCGCGCTTGCAACAGCAGCGCAACCCACTGGAGTTCCTGTTGCCGACAATATCTGTCATGCCCCACTACGTCGGGTAAGGTCAGGCCGACTGCCGAGCGCCAGAAAACGCAGCAACACCTGCCGCAACTGTTTTATCTCAAATGGCTTGGCCAAGTAAGCGTCCATACCGCTTTCCCGGCAGCGTTCACGGATGTCAGTGGATGCATGCGCCGTCAGGGCGACCAAGGGCAGATCCCGCCAGCGCGCATTTTGGCGGATGCGCCGAGCCAGTTCGTCGCCCTTCATGCCCGGCATTTCCACATCCAGCAGCACGAGGTCGAAAGGCTCATGCTCCAGCCGTTTCAGCGCTTGTACGGCGGTGTCAGCGGTTTGGACATTGCAAGCGAACTTGTGGAGTATTTCCACCCCGATCATCAGGTTCAGCGGCTCATCATCAACCAGCAACACCCTGGCACCCGCCAAAGCCCCCGAACCAGCTTCCTCCAACGGCACCGAAGCCTCCACCCGGGCTTGCGTCCTCGTCTCCACCTCGAAATTCGCCGCGAAGGAAAACTCACTGCCAACACCGGGAATGCTTTCCACCCGGATTTCGCCGCCCATCAGTTCAACCAAGCGGTGGCTGATGGAAAGGCNCAGCCCTGCGCCCTTGATGGCGACGGCTTCACTCTGGCCTTCAATGCGCGTGAAGGGTTCAAACAGGCGGCGGCGCTGGCTGGCGGGAATCCCGATACCCGTGTCACGCACGCAAAACAGCAAGCGCGCCTGGGTATGGGTGCGGGACTCCATGCTGACATGCAACGACACNNCTCCCCTGGCGGTGAACTTGATGGCGTTGACCAACAGGTTGTTCAACACCTGGCTCAAGCGCAACGGGTCACCCACCAGAAACGGCGGAATGTTTTTGCGCCACCACCGGAAGGCCAGCCCTTTGGCGTGGGCTTGCTCGCCCACCACATACTCCACGCTTTGCAGGATGCCCGGCAGGTGAAATGGCGCTGGCCGCAAGCTGGCTTCCCCGGCCTCGATGCGGGAAAAATCCATGACATCTTCCACAATCCCCAGCAGCAGCCGGGAAGATGCAAACAATTGTTCGGCATATTCGCGCTGTTTATTCCCCAGTTCCATCTGCTGCAACAATTCAGCCAGCCNCGTGACAGCGGTCAAGGGCGTGCGGATTTCATGGCTGATATTGGCGAGGAAAATGGATTTGGCGCGGGTCGCCGCATCAGCCTTTTCCTTGGCCTGCTGAAGCTTCTGCCGGGTATCCACCTGCGGGGTGATGTCCATGATCAGCCCTTCCAGGAATAGCGGAACACCCTGCATATCCCGCTCCACGCAATGCCCCTGCTCCCATACCCAACGCCAGGTGCCGTTCCGGTGGCGAACCCGGTAATTCAGCTGGTAGGCATGCCCGTCCGCCACGGCGGCGCTGACGTCTTCCCAGACCTGATCCTGATCATCCGGATGGATCAAGCTGTTGAAACTGTGCCCCTGAACGCCCAGGAAATGACTGGCCGGATACCCAATCAGGATTTCGCAACCATCACTGATAAACTCCATTGCCCATTGGCGGTTATAACGGCAACGGTAAGCCATGCCCGGCAGGTTGCCGATCAGGCTTTGCAGGGTGCGGCGGCTTTCCTGCAATAGGTTTTCGGTTTGCCGCCGCTCCTGCATGGATTGCTGCAACAAGAAATTTTGCGCCTGCAAGCGCCCATTGAACCAGGCCAGCACCCCGCTGCCCACGAAACCCAGCAGGATGACACCACCCAGGGTGCCAAGCGCCCACCACAACCAGCGATAATCCGGCCTTTGCTCCGGGTCATAGAGGAAGCCAGCCAGCCTGCTGGTATCGTTCACCATTTCCAGCTTGACGAAGGTGTCCGCCATCCGCCGCCAGCGTTCGCTGTTCATATGCCCGATCTGCACAATGTCCGGGTTCACCAGCTCCCGGATGCGCCCCGCTTCAAACCGCAGGGCATCGCGTTGCAGGTTGGGGAAACGCTCCAACATCAGGCTGATGGTTTCTTCAGGATTCTCCAGCGCATAACGCCACCNCCTGACAACCGCGCGGTAGANGGCCGCCACTTGTTCAGGGTGCTCCTGCAACTGCCGTTCCGTGGTGAACAGGGTGTCGCCATAGAAATCCACCCCGTAATTGATGGGCAAAATATAATGGACATCACGCCCCGCCAGCTTGTTCTTGAACGGGTCATTGGTCATGTAGGCAAAATCGGCGTCCAGCTTGCCAGACGAAAGAGCCTCCATGCCGATGCTGTTGGGTTGCAAGGAAAGCGCATCCAGCTTCACCCNCTCATTCACAAACATGGCGGCGATTTCCACAATCGGCTGGCCACCCACCAACATCCCGACGCGCTTGTGCGCCAGATCGTGGGGCGTGCGCAGATTGGAATTCCCCATGGTCATCAGCGCGGCGGGCGAATGCTGGAAAATACTGGCCACCGCCACCACCGGCTTGCCCTGCAAGCGGTAATAGACCAGCTCCCCAGCCTCGACGCCGTATTGCGCCCGCCCATCCAGCACCTCAACCAGCGGCGCCACCTCGCCACCCGGTTGCAGCGTCACATCCAGACCTTCTTCCCGGAAAAAACCTTTGGCTTGGGCGGCGTAATAGCCCGCAAACTGGAATTGCGGCACCCATTTCAATTGCAAGACCAACTGGTCAAGTGGTTGCTGGGCTGCCAGCGCCGGATGATGCATGAACACACCCAGCATCATTACCCATACCCGACCGTACTTTACCAATGTTCCCGAGTAACGATTCAACACACCGACAGCTTCCTCAACGCATTTGGCCGGGTATGGTACACCAAATGCCAAGCTTTCATTCTGATTAATAATCAGCCGAAAGAGGGTTGCCTATTGCGGGCGGCAACCCCAGAAAAGGCAGTTATCTGCCCATAACCTGCCGGTAAAACGCCACCAACTTTTCCGCCTGCGCGGTATGCGACCAGGACGCAGCATACGCCAGCGCTTCCTGGGCTTTCTGGGCATGCANGGCCTTATCCTGCAACAGGCACCCAACCTGTGCGGCGAAACCTGCGGCTTCCTCCGGTGCCACCAACCCGCCTTGCCCTGCGCCGATCACATCCTGAGTCCCCAGCACGGCGGTGGAGACGACCGGCGTCCCGCAAGCCATGGCTTCAATCAGCACCAACCCTTGCGTTTCAGTGCGGGAGGCGAACACGAACACATCCGCCGCCTTGTAACACGCCTGCAAATCGCCATCACGGCGCAGATAGCCCACGAACTTCACCTGCTGTTGCAATCCGCTCCGCTTTACCTGGGCATGCAGCGCTTNTTCCGCCGNGCCTTCCCCGGCAATCACCAACAGGATGTCGGGTANTCCGGCCTGCAATTGCCCCACGACCTCCAGCAGGAAGCCGATATTCTTTTCGAACGCCACCCGCCCCACAAACAAAATCACCGGACGGTCGGCGGGAATCTCATGTTTCCGGCGGAAAGCCGCGCCATCGCCCACTTCAAACACCTGCATGTCCAGCCCCGTCGGCAGGACAGTCATGGGCGTCTCCACCCCGTAATCCGTCAGCACTGCCTGCATGGCGCGGGAAGGCACCACCAGTGCGTCCAGCTCGGCGCACTGGGTGCNGGAAAAGCGCCGTGCCGCATAACGCAGCCATTCCTTGGGCAACCACTTGATGTAGTTGTACAGGTATTCCTCAAAAAAGGTGTGGTACGTCGCCACCACCGGCAATTGGAGCTTGCGCGCCAACTTCAGCCCGGCGTAATGCGCCACGAACGGGGTATGGATATGGATGATGTCGTAATCCTCCGCCCGCAACGTCTCTGTCAGGCGGTGGATATGGCGGATGCGCATCATGCGGTCTTCCGGGTCGACGACCACCTTGCGCGAACTGATGCGGACAATGCCCGCCTCATCCGCCACCGTCTGCCCATAATCCGGCGCAATCAGGGTGACAAGATGCCCAGCGGCCTGCAACGCCTGCCGGAACGCCTGGATGGAGGTGGAAACACCGTTCACACGGGGAAAATACACGTCGGAAACCATCAGGATGCGCATCTGCAAACCACGCCAAATGAAATAAAAGCCCCCAGCTTAATCGGACTTCATGACACTTTGTTGACAGGCGCGGCCAGAAGCTCCGCCCTGTCCGGCTGGCTAGCGCGGCCGCTAATGATGGTGCCCACCCCGGTTTCCTGCCCCCTTTCCACGCTTTCATGAACATTGGCGGGTGGTGTAATCATTGCCTCGCGCCCATGGATGAAATCCTGTCCGTCCACGACCGTCTTGTACGCCTTGTTGAGCTGCAACGCCCGCGCGGCGGATGGCAGCAGCAATTCCGCAATGTCGCCATGCAGGCGGTTGGCGGCATCCGGGTTCAGGTTCCCCGCCCCGTCGAAAAACTTGCTGATGACTTCCAGGTTTTCGCGGAACTCATCGCCCGCACCGTTCTGCTCCAGGTAATGGGTGTATTCGTACTGGCCATCGGCACGTTTGGGTTCAGGAATGCCCTGCAAACCGCGCTGGCTCCAGTGATACCAACCCTGCTGGAAACTGTCGTGGCTNNTCAGCTTGCGCGGAAAGGAAAAATTGCTGTCGCTGGTGGCACCAATTCCGCCGTGGCAACCCATGCAGGCGGTGGTTTCCTCAAAGGTCTGCGGCCGCAAGGCACCTTCCCGGTCTTCGATGAAACCCTGATACGTCCAACCCACCCGGTTGCTCATGCCCTGCTCGACATTGCCGATCAACTGGCGCAGGCGGTCAGGAANACTTGGCTTTTCCGTCGCCTCGGTGATCGCGGCGGACTCCAGATCCGAGTAGGTCAGCCAGCCGGTTTTGCGGGCGTAGCGCAATTCCTTCATGCGCGGCGCCAGTGTGACCTTGCCCGCCGCATCCAGATCCAGGTAGCGCACGCTGTGTAAAAATTCAGTCCCTTCCGGAAACAAGCCCGCCGCCAGATGCAGTTGCCCTGCCTCCTGCATCGCTTTGGCCTGCCCGACGAACGCCATGTTGCGCCCCTCCCTCGGTGCCCAGTCGAACGCAATCCGGGTCGCCACCGCCAATGTCCCGTCCTTGTCGAGGTCAACGCCAAAGCGGCTTTCATCGACCGGCTCAACCGGCACATCCTTACGGGTCATCAGCGCTTCGACAATCGCCAAGTTGGTTTTATAGGCCAGCAGGTCGAATTGCCCGTCAGCATTGCGGCGGAACGGTTCCCCCAAGCGGATGATGACATCGTCAGTGGAACCGTTGGTCGGCCAGAAAGTCCCCAGAAACGGGGTATAGGCGAACGCCCGCCAACCGCTGTACTGATTGTCGGGGGTGCGGTCAAAGCCTTCCTGATCGAAATTCATGTGGCAATCAGGAACAAACCCCGACCACTGGCCATCCTTGTCAAAGTCCCAACCCGCCGGGACGGCCTTGAGCTTGTCCACCAGGTCAATCTTGCCAGCACTGCTTTGGTAATTGTTGTGCCGCACATACGCCAGGATGGCGCTGTCGCTGATGGCAGCGACTTGCTGGCTGCGGTCTTTAAACAAATTGCCCCAATGGTTGGTGTTGGCGTATTCCGCAAACGTATAGCCGAGCTGCAAAGCGCCATCATTCACAAAATTGGGTTCTTGCGGTGGAATGTGGCAGGTCATGCATGGGTTATGCGCCTTGCCCGCCGTATCCAGTGTGCGGGTATAACATTGCGGCGGGATATAGGCGGCCTGATTGGCCGTCAGGGTTTGCGGCGTCAAATCCTCCAGCACGGCGCTGGCGGCGGATGTTACCGCACCACCACTATTGTCCGCCTCCCCTCCGCAAGCCGACAAGCACAAACCAAGCATGCTGCTGGCCATCAGGTTCCGAATCATCCTGTCATCTCCTCAATACAAAAAAGGGCAGCCACAGCCGCCCCCGTTTCTTGTTTTTATCTCAAACAGCAGCCAACGCTCACTTCATGGAAGGGAGCGGTGTAGCCGGTATAAGCGCGGTTATCGCCAGAACCCGCCACCAGTTTGCTTTGGTCAGATTCGCCGTAAGGGTGCTGCACCACCGCCATCAGGTACGCCCAGCCGTTGATGTCCGGGTAGAAATACGGGGAAGTGGTTTCCGAGCCGTATGGCGTGGTCAGAAGGCGGGTCAGCGCCTTGGACTCGATGTTGTAAGACCAGATGGCGTCA
The DNA here is from genome assembly GCA_013693955.1 of Candidatus Thiothrix singaporensis. GTDB lineage: Bacteria > Pseudomonadota > Gammaproteobacteria > Thiotrichales > Thiotrichaceae > Thiothrix > Thiothrix singaporensis. The sequence continues at coordinate 2,075,131 of CP059265.1, forward strand.
TTCTGATGGCCGGTGCCGGTGTCTTCACCAATGATCAAGGTTTTGTAGCCCGGCATGAAAGTGACGTTGTCCGGGTTGGCGATGCCGTTCAGGTCACAGGTGTTGGCGGCGTCGCCAGTGGTAGAGGCTTTGCCGGAAACCACGCCCGCCATGCTGGTGGCGGTGTAATTGTCATCCAATTTCAGGCCAAACACTGTGCCGCAACTGTTTTTGTCCAGCCGGATGTCATTCANGCCGCCCAAGTCGGTCTTGTCGTTGTCCAGCATGCTTTNTTCAACCGAGGACATGGACATATACAGGGTCTTGCTGTCCTGATCCAACGTAATGCCTTCCATTTTGTTGAATTCAGTGGTCGCGCCCTTGAGGGCGGCATAGCGGCGGGTTTCCAGGCGGGAAGCAGCCTTTTCCATGCCGGTTTTCAGCTTCAGGCACTCGGTGACGCCATTGATGCCGGTCGTGCCGCTGCCGGTGGCGACGTGCGTAAAGCCCGCCGTTGGGCAGGAACCGTCCGCATTGGCGGTTTCGGTGTCAAACATATCGGCGAAGGTCAGCTTGCTGTCCAGGTAAGCTTTGATTTCCGCGTCGGTCGCCTTGCCCAGGCTGACCCAGGACAAATTGGCCGCGCCGCCGTTGTCCTTGCTGGTTTGCGTCCACTTGGCGGCGAACAATTCACCGGAGCTCAGGTCGCCCGCCTTGTCCGCCACAAAGCGCAGCATCACGCCGTTACCGCCATCGTCGGACATGTAAACCGTTTTGCTGTCAGGCATGACCTTGCCTAGCTCATGCGCGATACGGCNCATCGTATAATGTTTGGTGACGGTGGCGCTGTCGAACGAATTGACCTTGACTTCGACCTGATAGCCATAGTCATAGGCATTCAGCGCCAGCTTGTTGCCGCCGTAGTAGGCCGCCATGGCGTTGTAATATTCGCCATCATTGTCGATGGAGCCAGTGGCCGGGTTAACCGCACGGGCATCCGGTGGGTATTCTTCACTGCCCAGGTGGGTGTTCCATGGCGTCACGCTGCCTGCGCAATGCACCCAGCCGCCATGGACAGCGGAGAAATCCAGGTTGCGGGTCTGTACAGCCGTCAGTTTGCCGCTGGTTTTGTCCTGGGAAAGCTCGGTCAGGTACATGGCCGCCGGACGGGTTTCAAAGTGGGACACCATGAACAGTTTGCCGCCGACCGGCAGCAGTGAAGCAAAGTCATTGTCGTCGGAAATGCGCAGGGAGCCATCGGTGGCGGTCAGCGGTGTGCCAGCGGAGTCGTAGACCAGGCCGAAGGTGCCGCCGCCGACTTGGTCGCCGCTGCGCATGATGGTGTTATAGCCGATGCTGTAGTCCTTGCCATTCACCGTCGCCTTACTGGTGGCGCTGACCGCGCGCTTTTCCGCATCAGAGGAAGGGACAGGCACAGGGCTAAAGCTAATGGAGCGGTAGTGGGGGTTGTGGTTGTCGAGTCAGAGGCGCTGCCGCCGTCATTACCATTGCAACCTGCCAGCGCAGCGGCCACTGCCACCGCCATCAGGCTGATGTTCAAATGTTTCATTACGGAATCTCCATTATGAGTGGGCTTGGATGAGCCGCAATGTAAGCAAGAAAGTTTGCAGCAACATGAACCTTATATTGCAGTTTGGTTAAACCACTTATTCCAGTGCATCGATGAGCCGTTTCATCACCGCCGCCTCCGGCAATGGCATGACCTGATTGACCGTAGCGGGGATTCCGCCCACGTCCAGCACATCCGGGCTGTTGCTCACCCCCAGCAGGCCGCTGCGGAAGCCGTGCGCCTTCCACGCCAGCGCCTGCAAACCCTGGTCTTGTAACGCATCCTCCAACCGCTTGCAGTTGGGCGTCAGGGAAATCAGCGGATGGCTGGCGAACACTGTCGGCACCGGATACAGGATGTCGATCTTGTCACGGATCACATCGCGGTATTCCTGATGCCCAATCACAAATTCCACCAACTGGTTTTCGTAGCCGACAATGATTGGGCGNNCCATGCCCTGCTTGAGGAAATTTTCGAAAATATCGCCGGAACTGTGCTCCATATACCCCATGGCACGGAAATACGCCTGCACTTCCGGCAGCACCTTCGGCAGATCCGCCGCCGCCACGACATTGCCGCCGTTCAGGGTGTTGGCCAGCAGGCNCGCCCACATATTGCCGGAATTGGAGCTGCGCGGGTCGGTGGAAAAGATTTTCAGCGCGCCGTACACATCCAGCCCCAGATCCTCTTTCCAGCGTTTTTGCTGCTGCACCAGTTGCGCCAGCTTGAGGGTGTCGACCGTCAGCACGCCATTGTGGCGGGCGGCGACGCCAGTTTTGAGGAAGGCTTCCGTCACTGGCCGCCAAGCGTAAAACACCAGCGGCGAATTGAAGATATTGGTGTCGGACAGCACCGGCCTGCCCGCCTGCCGCGCCAGTTCCACCGCAATCTGGTTGGATGGCCACAGGCAGTCCACGCCATCCACGGGAAGTTGGGTCGCCATTTCGATGCTGCCCGCCTTGGCGGCGTTAAGGCGCACCTTGTATTTGTCCAGCATTTTCCGCACACCAGGGTCACTGAGGAAAGCCGTTTTCTCACCACCGTAGAAAATCTTCACATCCGCCCAGTCCTGCTTGACGGTTGCGGCGCGTTGCAGGCTACCCCAATCCACTTGGGTGGCGACCACAACGCCAGCGGCGACAGCAAGCAATATCAGGATTCCCAGTATCTTTCTCATGGGCTTGTTTCCTTGGCGGCAGGAACGGCGAGCTTCATCACGTCGCCGAGCACGGCGGTTTCCAGCTCCAGTTTCTCGAAATCGTTTTCCAGGCAGGCGTCATGGATGGTCTGCAAATTCGGCAGGTAGCCACGGATGGCACCACCAACCTGATGGAGGCGCTCCTGGGACGAGCCGCTGGTGGCACGCTCACTCAATGCCACATAATCCGTCACCAGTTCGAGGATTTTCGGCAGGTAGTGGTTGGTGAAATTGCGGCTGTACTTGAGGTCGCGGGCGTCAACGCGGTAATTGGCACCGATGTCATCCACCAGTTGCGCCATCCGCCCCAACGCTGTCGCCGTATCGGCGTCAAGGCGTTTGGCTTTGCTGGCCTTGCGCAGTTGTTCGGCAGCATCCTGGCATTGGCGTGCCGCCGTATTGATGTCAGACTGGGTGATATTGGCGAAAACATAGACCTCACTGTCTTCCGGCGCACGCTCAATCAGCAGCAGGCTGGCGGCGTACACCGCGAAACCGGCCAGCANGGCCGCCCACCACACCAACCCCAAACCCAGATACACCACGCTAAACACCAGCGCGGCAAACACGCCCGCCACGACCTGCCGCCATAATTCCTTCAATTTCAGCATCAGTTGTAACCCTTGGCATCACGCAACACGGCGGGCAGGTCGCCCTNTGACTGGAACAGGCGGCCAACACTTTGCCCGGTCAGCTCCTGCAATTGCTGCGCATCGGCATCGCCGAACGCAATCGCATGGATCGGCACATCCCTAGCAAACGGCAACGCCTGCAAGGCGTCCTGGAACGCGAACCGGTTGGTGCCGTCGGAGCGCCCATCCGTCATGGCGACAATGGCGGGCAGGTAATGCCACAGCGAACCGTCGGCCTGATAAGGCTGCAACTGCTGCAAGGCTGTCACCAGCGCGGCGTACAGGTCGGTGCCGCCGCGCGCTTCCAGCGACTGCACGTTGCGCAACGCCGCCGCCAGTTGGGCAGGATCATTGCCCTGCACTTTCCAGACCGCTTCCACTTGATTGTTGAAGGGGATGATGTAGGTAATGTCCTGCGGCGCTGGCTGCAACAAGTGTTCACTGGCNNTTGGTATCAGCAGGGTGGTCATGGCCTGCTTGAGGCTGTCGATCCCGGTGCCGCTCATGCTGCCGGAAACATCCAGCACCCAGACCGTGAGGCTGGGCTTGCGCAAGTCGGTCTGGTAAAGGTTGAGGGCTGCCTGGATGACCTGTTGCTGCGGCACCGGGATGGAGGCGATGTTCTTGTCAGCCTCAATCCNCCAGGCCGGATTCCAGACCGACTTGTCAGGATTGGCAACCGTCATGCCCAACAGGCCGGTGCGGCGGCATGCCTTNNCAATCTGCTGCTGCACCTTGCTGGAAAGCAGATACTGTTGCAGCTTCAGGAACAGTTCTTCCTTGGACTTGTCACCCTTGTCGATGAAGCCGAGCGGGCTGTCCGCCACCGACAGCCCATCCTGCGGGTAGATGGCGTACAGCGGCTCCTGCCCCTGTTTCACCAACGCTTGGTTGGCTTCGATGACCAGCGCCTCGTAATTGAACATGGCGTCGAAACGGTCGGGGTGCTGCACAAAAGCTTCCTTCAGCCAGCCGGAGCTGCCCGAGGAACGGTTGGTGGTGGACAGCAGGCGCTTGACCTTTTCCCGCACGGAGGGGTCTTGCAGGTTCTGCAGGGTCAGGGTGTCGGGATAGCCCGCCATGGCGTACAGGAAGCCGAGGTAGGCGCTACCNNCGGAATTCGACTGGGTGGCGGAAGTCATGGCCAGCCGGAAGCGCTTCTGTTCGGCAGCGTCGAGGATGTCCTGAATCCGCACCGTGCGCTTGTCCCAGCCGAGCTGGCGGGCGATGGATTGTTTCAGGCCAAGCACCACCGGGGAACGCATGATCGATTGTTCATGCCTGACCACTTTCTGCGTGTCACCCAATTCAACCCACAGATGGTTGGCNNGCCAGATGGCGTCGTAAGGCATGGCCGCGCCCTGTTGCAGGCTGCGGTAAATGTCCACGCTGCCTTGGTAAACCACGGCGATTTTCTTGCCTTCATCGCTTGCCCAGGCATCGATGAGGGGTTGCAGCTCCTTGTTTTCCGAACCGGAAACAATGACCAGATCGGCGGTTGTGGGGTCGACAGTGGCGGACGGCGCATTCCCACCATCCAAGAAAAACCCTTTCACCAGCAACAGGGCGGCAATGACGGCAATGACCCATGTGAATTTCTGCATGCAAAACTCCGGCGGCGTTCATTTTTATGGTTACCATACTAGCCCGCGCAATATGACAATTACATGACAAACTGCGCCCGGTACAGTTTTGCAGATGTATATTCCGGATGCCACATATCCAGACAGGCTTTCTTTCTTTATGATACCGGCTCTGTTTTGTTGGATCCGGTTTCTGGAATTTATGTCTTACCTTTATCTTGCTCTCGCCATCGTGGCTGAAGTCATCGCCACCAGTTCCCTGCGCGCGACGGAAGAGTTCACCAAACCATTACCGACATTCGTCATGGTGGTTGGTTATGGGATGGCGTTCTATTTCATGACATTGGCGTTGCGCTCCATCCCGTTGGGCGTCACCTACGCGGTGTGGTCTGGTCTGGGTATTGTGCTGATCAGCATCATCGGCATCATTTTCTACAATGAACGCCTGGATCTGGCCGCCACGCTGGGCATGCTGCTGATCATCGCTGGGGTGCTGGTCATCCACCTGTTTTCCAAAACCGTCCGGCATTGACGCCACCCGGACGCATCCGGGCAGCGGCTACAGGTACAGCGGAGCCATCCGCCGCCAGTAATGGCNCCGGTGCGCGCGCCCATTCCATTCGTGCAACTGGTGCCGGACGCCCTTGCTGTGCAGGATATGGCTCAAATGCTGGTTATTGCCCAGGAACGGGTCTTCCCGGCCAATCACCAGCACGATGTCCATCCGCTGCAGATGACTCAGCCGCCAGTCACAGCCCAGATTCGGCAGGAAGTGCGTCGGCGTGTGGAAATAAATGTTTTCGTCGTAGTAACCATTGAACAGGTCGGTGAAGCTTTCCACCGGCAAGGTCAGGTCATAACTACNCGAAAATGCGCTCAGTTTCTGGAACAGGTGCGGATGGCGGAACGCGATATTGGCGGCATGGAACGCCCCCAAGCTACAACCGTGCGCGATGGTGCACGGGTGCGGGTNTTTGTGCTGCATGAACGGCAGCACTTCATGCAGGATGTAATCCTCAAACCGGATATGGTGGCGGATGCGTTCGGCGGGATGCTTCCAGAAACAATACAGCGACTCATGGTCGACACTGTCCACGCAGAACAGTTGCAGGTGCCCCGCCTCCAGCTTGTGCGCCANCCGGTGCACAATGCGCAGCTGCTCGTATTCGTAAAAACGCCCATCGCGGGTAGGGAACACCAGCACTTTCGCCCCTGCATGCCCGAACACCAGCAATTCCATCATGCGCCCCAGCCGGGCGCTGTACCAGCGGTGATATTCCCGTCGCATCTGCCGAACCTGCCCCTCCTCCACAGCCGTTTGACCCTTGCGTATCAGCGCCCCAACCGCCCCATCACCAACGCCATGTTTTCCAGCGCTTGCCAGGGCTTGACCTCAAACACCTTGCGGCTGGCCGGAAAGTGTTCACGCAGTTCCGCCATCGCCTCGAAATAATCCCATTTCAGGGTGTAGCTGTCGGCGCGGTTCATGCCCGCCGCCTCGGTTTCCACGAAGGACAAATGCTGGTCTGCCAGGCCGTTGTTGGCATGCAGGTGAAAATGGATGCGGAAACCCCTGTCCGCCAGCTCCCGCAGCCACAAAAACCACTGCGGCAGTTTTTCCAGTGACCAGATTTTGGCGTGGCCAATATCGAAGCAATGGTGGATGTGGCGCAGCTCCAGCCGTTCCACCAGGTCAAAGAACCAACGGTAAAACTCCAGGTTGTGGTAGGTGTTCTCGATATGGATGGGATGCTGGTGTTCGGCGCACACTGCCTCCAACACCCGCAACTGGCGGGTCAGGTGCTCGGCCAGCGCCTTGCGGTGGGCAGGGCGCTGGCTGGTTGGCCGGTTATGGAGGTGGGTAATGGAATAAGTGGAGCCGATTTCCTGCGCCTGGGTGAGCTGCTGATGAAGCTGCTCCTCCATCCCGGCGATGTGGAACAGGCTCAGGCGCTGGTGGTCGAGATGGGTGTTGACCGGAATCGGGACGGAAGCTTCCCGCAGACTGGAGCGGATCAGCCCCCACGCTGCGGGGTTGCCGAAATACAGGCCAACTTCCAGCGGACGCTGCTGGTCGATGGCGGCGCTGACGACCGGCGCGATTTCTTCACGGCTCTCGTCGACGATCTTGTAGCCAAAGGTTTGCATGCTGCGGCTCCTGTTGGGGGTCAGGGCGAACTTTACCGGGTTTGTGTTGCAGGGGTATGAACACATACCCCAATGGTGCGCCGCTTATTGCGCCAACATCAGGTCACCGCTTCAGCCACACTTCAACACGGCGGTTTTTGGCCAGACTGTCCGGATCATCCTCACGCGAATCCAGCAACAGGGAAGGTTCTTCCCCGAAGCCACCCGCGCTTTCCACCTTGAGGCNCTCCGCCTCCAACTGCCCCTGCACTTCCATCGCACGCTGCCTGGACAACTCCACATTCTTTTCGGCGTCGCCTTTCGGATCCGCAAAACCGATCAACACCAGACGCGCATTATTAAATTCCGCTTTGCCCAGCTTTTCCGCCAGACGCCCGACGTCGCGGTAAGCGCGGTTATCCAGGTCGGAGGAGCCGGACTGAAAACGGAAATTCAACGGCGTATCCTTGCGGTCGGCGGCGCGGATCAGCTCCTTGTACGCCTTTGGCACAGCTGCATCATCCAGCAAACGCCGCTTGTCCGCATCCGCTTCGGAAACATCCTGGGCGGATTGTGTTTCCCCAATACCGACGCTGACCAACCCCACATCGTCCACGACCTTCTGCCCCGCATCGCTCAGGGCGAACTGGATAAAACCGGCGGCCAGCGGCGTTGGCTGGTTGGTCTGGTACAGGAACAGGCGGCGGCTGAGTGGGTAGTCCTCGGTCTTGACCGCAAACCGGCCAGGTGCCAGCGCATTGACCTTATCGCCCATGCTGACCTTTAGCGCCTTGGCCGTGCCGATGTAATTCAGGCCGATGAAGCCGATGCCCTGTGGATCGCTGGCAACATGCGAAGACAATTCCTTGCTGTCCTCAAAACACTGCAAATGCGGCTGGGTTCCGCAATCCAACTGCTTTCCGGCCAACACCAGATGCTTGAAAGTGTCGTAAGTGCCGGACTGGTGATCCCGTGAATACAGGTTGATTTGCCCCGGTTGGCCACCCAAGGACGACCAGTCGGTGATTTCCCCGGCAAACACTTTCCTGATGCTGTCCACGCTCAACTTGTCAGCAGGATTGCCCGGATTGACAATGACGGCTAGGCCATCCAACGCAATGATATGCTCCTGCATCCGTGAAGATGGGTCACCCANGTTTTTCGCCTGGAATTTTTCGATGGTTTCCTGTTTGACCGGGCTGGAGGCCATGCCCACATCAGCATACCCGCCCAGCAGGCCGACATGGGCGTTTTTGTCCGTTTCATCAAAGGCAGTGGCGGAGCCGTGCGCCTTGATTTCGATGGCATCCGTCGCCGTTGCGCCCGGCTTTTTGCCAGTAATCAGCACTTCCAGGTCACCCACGGNGGTCTTGCCGATTTCCATGTAGCCCTTGTCTTTCATGAACGCTTCGACCAGCGCAGGCGCGAGCTTCTCGCCGATGGTGTTCGAGCCATGCAGGCGCAGGATAATGTTCAGCCTGACGCTTGCTTGGCGGCCACAACCGGTGCCGGGACAACCGCTGCCGGTTGGGCTGGCGAAACATTGCCTGCCGCCTTGTCCGGCTGCGGACTGCTGCCGGGGAAGAAAACACCCAATTGCCATGCCGCCAACCCGCCACCGACCAGCAACAGCAGCAGCAAAGGCAGGAACCAGCCAAGCATGGTGACCGGCTTCTTGCCCGCCGCTGGCGTGGGTTCGGCCGCCGCCCGCAGGGGCTTGCCGCATTCCGGGCAGACGAAACTGTCCTCACTGGCGTCAATCACCTTGTGGCTGTCCGCCAGCGCGCACTCACCATAATTGGCGCAACGGCCATATTTCCTTGCCATGTCTTACTCTTCCCCGCTTAGAAAAAGGAGCCTAGAAAATGGAATTGACCCGCCCGATGGCGACCCGCGTCGATTCCTGAAACGCCTGGTAAACCGGGTCATGGATATTGCCGTCACGGTTATCCCTGACTGTCAGGATCTGCTGCTGGAGTGCCTGCACCAGTGTTTGCCGCGCCAGCGCTTGCCGGTACTGCTCCTGAGCCAGCGCGGCGTCCACCGCCTCCTGCAAGATTTCCAGTTCAGCCTCGGTTGTCATGCGCAGGGCTTCCTGAATTTTGCCCGCCTCCAACAGGGCGGCCTGCCGGGGCGTTTCCAGCAGGGCGACGGCTTCATCCGGGTAAAGGTGCGCCTGCGGGACACCGTATGCATCCAGCACTTCCAGAATGCGCTCCCACTGGCCGCTCTGACGGTTCTGGCTGCGGCGCAATAGGCNCAGCGCCTGCGCTAGTTGCAGCAACGGCAACACCTGCTGGCNCGATTGCCCCGGCGGCGGACGCAACAGCGCAGGCAACGGCGGCTTGTGGTCTTCGATATGCACTTCCAACAGGGCGCGTTCCGGCGCGCCTTGCGCCAGACGGTAGTCGTACTTTTCCTTCAGTTCATGCACGGGTTGCAGGAAGCGCAAGGGGAACGCGTATTTGAAGGCGATCAGGGTGATTTCATTGCTGCGGGTCTGGGTATCGATCACCTGCGGCATCACCCCATCCCCTTGCGAACGCACGAACAGGTCGGCCAGTTGCTTGCGGAATTCAGCCTTGTCGGCGCACTGCGGCAACAGCACCGCCATGACCGCCTCCGCACCGCGCCCGCCCCCAAACTCATTGGCGTCGTATTTCATAAAGGTCTGGGCGCTGCGCACCAGATCCAGCACGTATTGCTGCAAGCGTTTGTCATCTGAGAACTGTTCGGCCATCTTGGCGACGATATTCACCCCAATCAGGCGACCCTGTTCACCGGCTCGGTTGGTGTGTGCCACTTCCGAATTGTGGCGGCTGACCTCTTCCAGCACCCGCTTGAATTCGCCGGTGCGGATGCCGTGCGCCACCAACGCCGAAAAATGCCGCTCCCGCCCTTTGCTTTGCCGCTGGTTTTCGCCCACCACTTGCAGGAAACGCCGCCGCACATCGCCCGCCCAGGTTTTCTGCTCCTTTTCCTGCTCCAGCAAGGTGCGGACAAACTTGCGCACCTTGGCCGGTTCATAAAACTTGACCACGTTGTCCTGCAGGTCATTCGACGGCTCATCCACCTGCACCGTGCGGGCAATGCGGTTGTCGAAAAACTGGATGGCCTCATCCAGGCCATTGCGGAACTCCGCCAGTTCCGGCTTGAGCTTGTCACGCAACTCAGCCAGCAGCCGGGCGAGGAAGGTTTCGGCAAACCGCCAGGCGGCCTGCAAGGTGCGGCGCTCATACAGTTCCCGCAGCAGTTCGGCCTGCGCTTCGAACAGGTTTTCCCGCTTGCTCAGGAAAGTGCGCCCGAAAAAGCCGGTCTGCCCCCACAGGTCGCGGTTGGCGGCGATTTTTCCGCTGACGAGCGCCTCCCCTTCCGCCAGCTTGTCACGGGTGGCAGGAATCCANNCCAAGCGGCTTTCCAGGTCTTCCAGCAGGTCATCCAGGAAGGTTTCCAAGTCAACCGCCGCCAGCCGCCCTTCCTCCCATTCCTGCAACATCCAGCGTTCCAGCGCATCACGCGCTTCGGCGATATGCCGCTCCGGCTTGCCCAAATCCTCCAGCTTGGTGTTGTAGAAATTCTCCACCCCCAGACTGCGGAAGGTTTCAGCATAACGCCGTTGGAATTCGTCCTGCAGAATATCCAGACGCACATCCTTCTTGCTTTCGTGTGGGTATTCCCAGGNCGCTCGCTTGAGATGGACGACCACATCCTCCCAGTCCTGCTGCACCGCCTTCCACGGATGACGCGCCTTGATTTCATCCTCCAGCACGCCGCTTTCCAGCTTGATCTGTGCCGTGCTGATCTTCCACAACTGGCGGTTGTCCTCCTTCTGCACAAACTCCTTGAAAGACAGCTTGCGCCGCTCCGCCAGATACTCCGCGCCAATTTCCGGCCAGTTGTTGTAACGCATCTGCAAAGCAGCTTGGCGGGCGAATTGCGCCGAAAAATGTTCGCGGATTTCCTCCTCCGGAATCACCACCCGCTTCATACCAAAGCTCTGGAAACGCACACTGCGCAGCTTGACGTTGGGGTTGCTCTNTTTGGCCTCATCCGGGGTGGAAAGGTTTTCCAGCGAAATCACGTCACGCAAGGCGCGATGCTTGTCCGGCAGGGAACGGTCAATCAGGAAAATACGCTGATACGCCAGTTGGGCGATCAGCTCGGGAATATCCTGCACCGGCAGGGCGCGGTTCTGCTCATTGACGGTGGACACCAGAAAACAGCCCTGCAAACGATCTTTCAGCAGGGATTCATTGCCGCGCGCCCGGTTCTCAAACCGCTGGGTCTTGCCGGTCAGGTCGATGGGGGTGAACAATGGCTCGCCCTTATTGGNGCCTTCCCGGCTGTCTGACACCAGATAGGCGTTCAACTCCTCCAGCGCGGCATAGCCATTGGCGTAGTAATTGGTGGAAGCGCCATTCCGCGCCCACGGTGAATTCGGTTCCGGCAACAACAGGTAGAGGTAAATCGGGTATTGCTGGGGTTCGCGGTACAAAGCCCGTAGTTGGGCAATGACATGCAGGAAGGCACCGCTGCCCGTACCGCCTGCCAGCCCGGCAAACACATGAAAACTGACTTGCGCCTGACTGCTTTNTTCTTCCAGCGCTTTGCCCAGGCGGGTGACATGTTCCATAAAGCCGGTGGCGCGTGGCTCGAACAATGCCACCCNCAGACGACGCATCTGCCCGCCTGCGGTTTCACTGATATTCATGGAGCTGAAAATGTCGCTCCAATAGGCCGGGTTGCCGATATAGCGCTGGGTGACCGGATTGTGTTCCGGATCGTTCAAACGTTGCGCCAGATTGTTGGTGGTAATCGCAAAGCGGCTTTCTTCATCCAGACTGATGTCGGCGCCGATGTCCCCCTGGGTGCGCCAGACTTCGCTGCCCGCCAGATCGGCACGGCTGGAATCCACGTACAGGGCGCTGATCTGGACGCCTGACTCATCCGGCGGGCTGACGGAACGAAACTCTTCGTACAAGGTTTTGCGGAAAGCCTTCAGGACTTTACCACCCGTTCCGCCCAATCCAATGAGCAGGTAATTACCCATGCAATACTCCCACGTAAAAGCCTGTATGGACTGCATGGTATTTTTATATTGTTACATTTGAATGACAGGGCTATAACTGCCCGAAGAAATTCTCCAGCTCCGCCAGCAACGCCTGTTCCTGCACCGCCTGCTGTGGATAATTGAAATGCCCAGCCTCCAGCACGAACAGCGACTTCGCCCCCGGCAATGCATTGTAAATGGCAAACTGCCCGGGTGGTGCCACCGCCGGGTCAAACAAAGCGGCGGCGACATGCATGGGCTGGCGGATAAAACTAGCGGCGATGGCGGCGTCGTAATACTGCAAGGTGTCGAGCACATGGCCATGCTGCTGCTGGTAATGCTGCACCGCCGCCCCGCTGCCGACGGTAGGCAATTGCAGGCGCAACGGCTGGTTGCCGAAGGTCGGCACATTCAGGTGCGCCCGCTGGATACGCTCATCCCACGGCAGCCAGCGCGCCGATCCCCCGCCGAAACTGACGCCTGCATACCCGACATGGCCGTGCGCCGCCGGGAACAGCCGCAACAGGGCTGACACCGCCAGCCACAAATCCTCCACACAGCCGCCGATGATGTAATGTTCCGGCTTGTCAATGCAGTGCAACACATGACAGGACGGGTCATTGGACACCGACGCCAGCTGGCTCAACGACAGACCACGGAAACAGGGGAACAACAGCGCTGTCCCTGGCGGATGCAGGCGGTCATCCGNGCCGCTGCAACCGCCATAGCCGTGCCCAAACACCAGCCCCCGCGTCACTGGCTGATCCTGCGGAACCAACAACCATCCCCGGATCACAGTGCCGCCGGTGGACAAATAGCGCAGATCGTAGGCTTCAAAACCATTCCGCGCCACGCCGGTATGCTCAATGAGCGGGCGTGGATGCATCCTCATGGCGCTTTGGTAACGCGCTTGCCNAAAGTCGGTGAAATCAGCAGGCGGCGGTGGCACGCCAACCGCCAACAACGCCTCCGGTGAATAGCCGTAAGCGGGGTCAAACGCAAAGGNATGGGTAAAGCCAGTGGCCATGCAGGTTCCTCACAACAAATAGGAACCCGTGTTTATACCCGATTTTCACCTAGACGCGAACAATGGAGTTTTCTCCGTCCAGGCCATTGGCGGCGTAACCATCCGCATCCCAGTCGTTTTCCCAAGAGCCGTCACCGTAGACATAACGGAACTGGTATTCTGNGCCGGAGCCCAGCTCCAGCACAGAGGTGAACTCACCGCTTTTCAGGGCGGTCATGGGCATGGCCTGGGCGTCCCAGGCGTTGAAATCCCCAACCAGATGGATGGAGCCGGAGGAACGGGCGGCCGCTTTGCTGACACGGAACGTGACTTTACAGACAGGCCGGTTTTTCAGGTACTGCTTTTTGAGACTCATGCTGCTTCCTGGGGTTGACATTCATTGGGTATTCTCCCACAAAAATGTTAAGCAGGTTTTATGCCAATCCTATCGAAGCGGCGGCGCTTGCTGACAGCGCCACTAACCGCCGCCAGCGGGGAAATCCCTGGCCGTGTCCCGGCACCGCTTCACAAAGCCTTCATCTCCTGTTCACCGCGATGACATATCCGACTTTCTATGATGCCGCATCGTGAAACCATCAGGAGAAAGCTTATGCCGCCTATTGACCGCCGCCACTTTATCCGCCATCTCATGGTCGGCTCTAGTGCCCTTGCAACTGGCCTGCTCACCGGTTGCAATGGCGACGGGGCGGAGTCCGGCCCACCGGCAACACCNGCCGCATTCACGCATGGCGTCGCCAGTGGCGACCCGCTGACGGAACGGGTGATCCTGTGCACCCGCGCCACACCGGCATCCGGCGGCAGCCTCAGCGTCAGTTGGGAAGTCGCAAGCGATGATGCTTTCAGCAATGTCATCAGCCATGGGGAAACCACCACCGACGCCGCCCGTGACTACACCGTCAAGGTGGATGCCACCGGCCTGAAAGCGGGCGCTGCTTACTTCTACCGCTTCAAGGCAGGCGGTGCCGTGTCGCCAACCGGCAAAACCCGCACCTTGCCGCAAGGGGAAGTCAGTGAAGTCAAACTGGCGGTCTTTTCCTGCGCCAACTATCCGGCAGGCCTCTTCCATGTTTACGCGGAGGCGGCCAAACGCAACGACCTGTTCGCCGCCCTGCACTTGGGCGATTACATCTACGAATACGGCGCGGGGGCAGACCAGTATGCGTCGGCGGATGCNCGAAAGCTGGGGCGGGTTTCCGCACCCACCCATGAATTGCTGAACCTTAACGACTACCGCCAGCGCTACGCGCAATACCGCAGCGACCAGAATTTGCAGGCGTTGCATGCCAAGCTGCCGTTTGTCTGCATCTGGGATGACCATGAAGTCGCCAATGACGCCTGGAAAGACGGTGCGGAAAACCATACCCCCACAACCGAAGGTGACTTCGCCCTGCGCCGCGCCGCCGCCGTCAAGGCGTGGCGGGAATGGCTGCCGGTGCGTGAACAGGACTCCGCCAACCCATTGCAAATTTACCGTTCGTTTGATTTCGGCTCCCTGTTAAGTCTGCACATGCTGGACACCCGCTTGGTCGGGCGTGACAGGCAACTGGACTACGCCAATTACATTGACCCGGCCACCGGCGTATTCAACAGCAGCGGTTTCGCCGCCGCCATGGCNGGGCCCTCCCGCCAATTGTTNGGGGCGGAACAAACCATCTGGCTGCAAAGCCAGCTCGCCGCCTCCACCGCCACCTGGCAGGTGTTGGGGCAACAGGTGCTGATNGGGAAAATGTACCTGCCCTCGCCGTTGCTGACGCCAACGCCGCAAAAACCTGCCGTCAGCTTCACCCAATATGGCGTGATCGCCGCTGCTTTCCTCTCCTACCAAACATTGTCAGCGAAACTGGCCGCCGATGGCGCGCCAGTCACTCCGGCGAACCTGCTGGCCGCAGGCATGACCGCCGACCAGCTCGCCATTGTCAATGACCCGGCCAACCAAGCCATTATGGCCGCCCCCAGCATCCCCTATAACCTGGACGCCTGGGATGGCTACGCCGTTGCGCGCGAAACCGTGTTTGGCATGGCGCGCCTGCTGGACAAAAACCTGCTGGTGTTGAGCGGCGACACCCACAACGGTTGAGCCAACGACCTCTTGGACAAGGATGGCAACCCAGTCGGCGTGGAATTTGCGGGCAGCAGCGTTTCCTCGCCCGGCCTGGAAGAATACCTGCCGGATGTGAAACCAGCAGAGCTGACCGCAGGTGTGCTGCAACTGGTTCCAACCCTTGCCTACGTCAACACCTGGCAGCGCGGCTACCTGACGCTGACCGTCACGCCAACAGCCGCACAGGCGGACTGGCATTATGTCTCCACCGTCAAGGCCGCCAGCTACACCAGCACATTGGANAAAAGCCTAAAAACGCTGCCCGGCACTGGCAACCGTAAGATCGTGCGCGCTTAAACCAACAAGCCCATCAAAACGAAAGCCCCTGATGGCAGGGGGCTTTGGGTGGGCGTGCTTATTGGAACCGGATTACTGCAATACGCCATCCTTGTCGATGAACTGCTGGGTGCTGTATTCAGCCGTCGGCAGTTTCACAATGCTGCNGCNCGCCGCCGTCTCGCGCTTGACGTAATCGGCGAACGACTGGGCGTAATCCAGATAGGTGTCCAGCTTGCGGCTGGATGGAATCTTACCCAAAGTCGTGTAGCCATCCGAACCGTTGGCCATGTAGTTGTTGGTCACGACCTTATAGGTCTTGGCCAGATCCAGGCTTGCCCAGGTGCCTGCCACACGCGGGTTGGCTTCCACATGGCTGATGCGGCTGCCTTTGGGTTTGGACAGATCCACGTCCCAACGCAGGCCGGAGGCGTAAGGGTAAGAGCCGGTCGAACCGCTGGGGCTGAGGGCGTAGTCAATGCCATCTTCCAAGGCGTTGATGATTTCCTGCCCTGTCATATTGATTTCCGTCAGGGTATTGGCGAACGGCAGCAAGGTGTAAGCCGTACCAATGGAAATGTTCCCCGCCGGAACGTCGATGCGCACGCCACCACCGTTCTGCAAGCAGATGTCGGAAGTCAGGCTCATTTCCAGGAACCCTTTGGCGACGATGTTGGAAATGTCGCTGCCGTGGGATTTGGTGGCCTCCTTACAACCGCTGACCTTGCTTTGCCCTTGGTTGGGGATGCGCTCCAGGCACAAGGTTTCGGCGGCGGAACCAATAATGGTCTGCTTCAGGACATCCACCTGCTGGGAGTAGCTGTCCAATACGCTTTGCGCCGTCGCATCCGCCTGTGCCAAAGCCAGCAAGCCATTGGAGTCGGCAAGAGCCTTCAACACCGCGTCACGGTCTGCGCCAGTCAGCTCCACGGTGGCACCGCTGGCATCCTTACGTGTGAAGGTGTTGTTCACCAACAGGTGCGGTGCGCCCGTACAACCGTTGACATTGCCGCTGGCGTCGAAATCGACCGTCAGCTCGCCCACCACATCCCCGTACTGGGACGCCTGCACGATGCAGACCTGCTTGCCGCTGCTGTCCGTGGTTTTGGTCGGGTACGAGCCGGACGGCGCCAAACCGTATTGCTTGAAACCGTCGCCCAGCAGGGTATGGGAGTCGCCGCCGACAATCACATCCACGCCCTTGAGTTTGGCCGCCATAACCTTGTCATTGTCATAACCTTGGTGGGTCAGCAGGATGACCCGGTTGACGCCTTTGGCGGCCAATTCGTCGATGTATTTCTGCGCTGTGGTGGTTTCATCCGCAAACAGCGTGGTCTTGTCCGGGCTGGAGGAGTTCTTGGTCTTGCCCGCGATGGTGATGCCGATGATCCCGTACTTTTCCCCGCCAATTTCCTTGATGGTGTAAGGCTTGATGTAATCTGTGGCGCTGTTGGGTGTCAGCGGGGACACCCNCACTTCCGGCGCAACATTGGCCGACAGCACATCTGTCTTGCAGGCCGGGTTGGTGTTCAGGAAATCCAGAAACTTTTTCAGCCCGGCGTCACCTTCATCGAATTCATGGTTGCCCAGCGCAAAGGCGTCGAAACAAACCTGGTTCATCATGGCCGCGTCGGCTTCGCCCTTGAACAGGGTGAAATACAAATCGCCGGTCAGCGCATCGCCCGCATGCAGCTTGAGCACATTGCCGCCTTTGGCCGCCAGCGCCTTGAACTCGCTGACCACATTGGGGAAGCCGCCGGTTTTGGNTCCGGTCGCTGCCCCACCCAGCGCCAGGCTAGCGCTGTTGGCCTGCAAGTGTGAATGGTGGTCGTTGATGTGCAGGATGCGCAAGCTACTGGTGGTTGCGGTGTCAGCAGTAACGGCGTCGTCACTGCTGTTACAACCGCCCATCAGCCCGATGCCGGTAATGCACAGGCTGGCCAGAAAGGAATGCTTGAATTTCATCAGGCCGCTCCAGATTATCGAGGTAATAAAGCAGCCATATATACCGCAGTATTGTTACAAGCCCACTAAGCCTCCGTTAAACCTGGATTTTGCGGCTTACCAGGTTTCGTGGCAGGTGATCCCCGCCTCATGATATTCCGAGGCCACATGCAAGGTAATGATCCGGCGGCCAGTGACCGCCTCCGTCACGCCGTCAATCAGGCCAAACCCAAAATTGCACAAAGCATGGGAACCTGCATCAATGCCGCGCTCCCGCAACACCAGGCCAATCCGGCAGCCGCGCAGTTCGGCGTTTTGCCCTTGTAGGCTGACGGCATCCATGAACTCCTTGTCCTGAAAGAATTTCGCCACAATCGCGCGGGCGACTTCCGCATCGCCTTCCTGCCCGGCTCCCAGGCGTTTTCCCAGTTGCTTGCCAGCGTAGCGGAACACACTGATCGTGCCTTTCTTGCCAATCAGGATTTCAATCTGCTCCGCCAAATCCGCCAATAGTGTCACCAGATCCCGGGTATCCATGGCGCAACGTTTTTTTCCGTTATCTGTTCGGTCACTGTGATGTGTCCCCTCGCAAAATTTGACTCTTTTGTTATATAACAAAATGCTAATTATTGAGTAATTAAATTCTGATGGGGGAATAGGCCACAACTGTCATTATCCCTTCACATTTGTTCCATCATACAGTCATCAACCCTCCCTAGGATGCGCGCGATCCACCCCGAATTTTTAGGAGACTTTATGAAACAACTCACTATGGCCGTTGCGTTGGGTTTGGTTGCGGCTGCTGGCGTTGCGCAGGCACGCGACAATATCGAGATCGTCGGCTCCTCCACCGTTTACCCGTTCTCCACTGCGGTTGCTGAACAATTCGCCAAGAAAACCGGCATGGCGGCACCCAAAGTTGAATCCACCGGCACGGGCGGCGGCATGAAGCTGTTCTGTGCAGGCGCTGGCATCGAAACGCCGGACATCACCAACGCCTCCCGCCGCATGAANAANAGCGAGATGGAATCCTGCATGAAAAATGGCGTCAACGAAGTCACTGAAGTCAAGGTGGGCTTCGACGGCATCGCTATCGCCCAATCCAAGGATGCGCCAGCGGTCAAGCTTTCNCGCCGTGAACTGTACCTGGCTCTGGCCAAAGATGTTCCAACCGGCTCTAACGGCGAACTGCAACCCAACACTTACACCACCTGGAAACAGATCAACCCTGACATGGCTGACGTGAAAATCGAAGTCATGCCTCCGCCCACCTCCGGCACCCGTGACGCGCTGGCCGAACTGGGCATGACCAAAGGCTGCCTGCTGTTCCAGGGCATGCCTGAACTGAAGAANAAAGATGAAGATGCGTTCAAGAAAGCCTGCACCACCGTGCGTGAAGATGGCCATTACATCGATGCGGGCGAGAACGACAACCTGATCGTGCAAAAGCTGCAAGCCAACCATGATGCCGTCGGCATTTTCGGTTACAGCTTCCTGGAGCAAAACCAGGACACCCTGAAAGCCGCCCCGATCGATGGCAAGGAAATCGGCTACGAAAGCATTTCCAACGGCAGCTACCCACTGTCCCGCCCACTGTATTTCTACGTCAAGAACAGCCACGTTGACCAAGTCAAAGGCATCAAGGAATACATCGCCGAATTCACCAGCGATGCCGCCCTGAACCCGGATGGCTATCTGGCGGAGAAAGGTCTGGTGGCATTGCCAGCGGGTGAGAAAAGCGCATCCGTCGCTGCTGCTGCCGCATTGAAACCTTTGTCAGCCAATGTATTGAAATAAATACGGAATAACGAGATAAAGGTTTGCAAGTGTTAGGGAGCAAGGATGCTCCCCTTTTTTGTGGGCATTCCCCATCCCCGCCCCTTCCCCGCAAGGGGGCAGGGAGAAAGATTGGCATCATTCAGTAGGCATGAAGTGGCTCTTGTTCCCTCCCCTTGCGGGGAGGGTTAGGGTGGGGGTAACGGCGACTTCAGTCCAATGCACAATATGCAGGCTACCGTCCCAATCCTCCACCAGCGCCGTGCAGCTTTCCACCCAGTCGCCGTCGTTGCAATACAGGATGCCATCGATGTCACGGATTTCGGCATGGTGAATATGCCCGCAGATGACACCATCCAGCTTGCGCTTGCGGGCTTCCTTCGCCAATGTTTCTTCAAATGCGGAAATGAAATTCACCGCTGACTTGGTCTTGTGTTTGAGGTAGGCAGAAATTGACCAGTACGGATACCCCAGCCACTGCCGCCAACGGTTGTAAACCGTATTCAGCATCAGCAGGCGCTCATACGCCCAATCGCCCAATTTCGCCAGCCAGCGCGCAAACTGCATCACCCCATCGAACTGGTCGCCGTGCAGCACCAGGAATTTGCGCCCATCCGCCGTGGTGTGCACCACTTCGTCCTCCAGCTTGATGGCAGTGATCTGGTGGTGGATGAAAGGGCGCAGGAATTCATCGTGGTTGCCGCTGACATAAGTGACATTCACCCCGCGCTGCGCCCGCTCGAACAGCAGGTGCAGGATCTGGTCATGGAATTCATCCCAGAACCAGCGCTTGCGCAATGCCCAGCCATCCACAATGTCGCCGACCAGATAAATGTGTTCAGCGTGATGATGTTGCAGGAAATCCAGCAAAAACTNGGCCTTGCAGCCACGGGAGCCAAGATGCGTGTCAGAAATCCAGATACTGCGGTATTTGTGGGAGTTTGGGTTCATGGTCATCGGGAATTTCCCTGTCTTCTGGTAATGCGCAAGCAGGGCGTAGCGCCCGGCGAGCTGGCGCATACGCAGTTGGTCTTGGTGCCTGGCGGCCAGTTGCTCCAGTGCGCTGGCACGTCCGGATCAGGGCGCACATGGAACCAGTCCAGCCATTGCAGCAATAGCTTGCGGAACCAGCCCGGCATGGCCTGCTGGTCGGAAAAGTCCACGATGTGCAGGCAGCCGCCCGGTTTGAGGATGCTCAAGGAATGTTCCAGCGCCGTCTGCCACCCTGGAATCATCGACAGCACGTAGGAAAACAGGATGTGGTCAAACGGTTTGTCCAGCCGAAGTCGGCGGGGCTGATCTGGCCTGCCAGCCCCTGACGGAGTGTGACCTGCCCTTCGTACAAGGAGGCTTCCAGTTTGCTGCGGGCGGTTTCCAGCATCATGGCCGAAGCGTCCACCCCATACAGGCGCGCATGCGGGTGATGGTAAGCCAGCCGCAGCAGGTTGCGCGCCGTGCCGCAGCCGATTTCCAACACGCTCTCGCCGGATTTGACCGGCATTTCCTTCAGCAGCGTATCGCGCCCCAGCAGGTAATATTTGCGTGAGAAATCGTACACGTACCGCTGATAGCGGTACTGCCGGTCCATTTTTGCGCCGCATCCATCTCAATCGGCCTTGCGGTAGAGGTGGAAGCCCCCGTAGATGGCGGAACGGTCTTGCTGGAACAATTGCGCCGCAATCTCCCGCTCGTACACGAACTGGCTGCGCAATTCGGCGGGCAAGGCCGTTTCCAGCGGCGATTCGGCGGCGGCGGTGCGGAAGATGATGCGGGTCCNCGGCTTGCCGACCCGGGCGACCTGTTCCCACAAACGGGTAAGGACGTCATCCGTCATCCAGTCCTGCGCATCCAGGAACACAAAACGGTCATAGCTGTGCGGTGCCTGCTGCTCCAGGAAGTCGATCATCGACCCCAGATGTGTGTCCACCTTGCCCAACTGGCTGCGGATCGTGTCGTAATGCCCGGCTTGCAGGTAATCCGGGATCGCCTGCCGTTTTTCATGGTCGTAGCTGTGGCTGAAACCCTGCCAGGCGAAATAGTTGTCCTGAATTGGGAACTGGCAGGCGATCCGCTCCACCCGCTCGCGGTATTGCCCGATCAGGTTGCCCTGTTCCTTCATCGCCTTGTACTGCTGTGGCGGAATGCCGAGGCTGAACACCGACACCGGCAGCTTGCCGAGGAATTTCACCAGACGGTTATCGAAAAACGGCGCGATGTGCTGGCGGAAAATGGCTTCCTGCTCATACAGGCTGTTGGCTGTCAGCAGCTTGCCGGGCTGGTAATTGGTCTGCCGGGCGATCCAGTGCAGCAGGCGCATGAAATAGCCGAAGCGGGTATGCCGGTACAAGCCGTCGCGGAACATGTGGATGCGCTTCTGGCCGAGCATGCTGCGCCCCTGCCAGAAGGCATCCAGTTCCCNCTCCAAATGCGGTTGGATGTATTGGTTATACAATTGTACGTTTTCAGCACGGTCGGCGTGGCCAAAGAAACCGTAAAACGCCGTGTGATCGGGCAAATGTTTCATCGCCGCCAGTTTCAGGCGGGTCAGCGACAGGTGATACGGGTTCAGGTCGATGGCGGTGATGTGCGCCGGGTGGGCGGTCAGGTAATTCAGCACATTGCAGCCGCCGGAAGCGATCGTCAGCACACGGCTTTCCTGCGTCAGTTGCAAGGCCTGCAAATCCACCGCCGGATCTTCCCAGATCTGGTTGTAAATGAAACTGTTGAACCAGAATGAAAACAGACGCTGCTGCATCCCCATCANGGAAGTCGGGGCATGCTGATGGACAGCATCACGCAACGCTTCGGAAATACCTGCCATGAAACCCTCTCGTGTCATTCGGAATATCGGGGCAGGTTAAGGGCTGGAAATGACTACCGGGTTACGCTTCCATGACGATTCGATGATAAACGCCCAGCGTCCTGACCGGGCTAAAACCAATGGGCTGCTTATGCGGGGAACAAGGTGCTGACCCAGCGTTCGAGGGCGCTGGCGCTGGTTTCCCACTGCTTGTCGACGGACAGCATATGGCTGGCGCCTGGAATGATGACCGGCGAACTGTTCCAGTTTTGTGCGGTGAAATACAGCAATGACGCCGGAAAAACCTGATCGCAATCACCCCNCATCACCAGTGTGGGAACCCTGGGGCGCCGATAAATCGACCAGGACACAATAGCCACCATTTCCAACACCGCACGTTGTGATTCGGGCTGGATCAGCGGGAGGATTTCCATAACCGTCGCGGTTGATGTTCCGGGCGGGAAATAAACGGCGGCCATGGTTTGCATCGTCCGTTCATCATTCACGCCCATGATGGCTTTGGGCAACTCTTCGAAGAATTCCGGGTAACGCAATGCCAACCGCATGGCGCTCCCGCCGGTGCCGCTAGGCGGAACTGGTGCCAACAACGCCTGTCCACACACCCGGCCATCGACGCCATGCTCACCCAGCCCCTCCAGATAACGCTGCACCACCAGCGCGCCCATCGAATGCCCCACCAGCACCAGCGGCGTGTCGGCGTCGCCCACTTCGGCCACCGCAGAGGCCAGGTTCCGGCGGTAATCCTCCAGACCAAACTCATCCAGCCGGGCGCGCCCCGCCGCCTGACCGTGGCCAACCAAATCCAGCGCATAGCAGGTATGACCCCGCGCCAAAAACCAGGGAATAANACTTAAGGCCCACATGGCCGCGCTGGTGTAGGCACCATGCACAAAAAAGCGCCGGTTTCGGCCAATGGGGCAGACACCGGCAGATAAACATGTAATTGGTATAAATTGCGGTTCATTTCAGCTTCATCCAGTTCGACGGGAACAGCAGGGAGCGGGATGATAGCAAATACCTGTAAGCGCGTCAGACAATACTCAGCGTGACATCGATATTATTGCGGGTCGCGTTGGAGTACGGGCAGACGATGTGCGCCTGTTCCACCAATGACTGCACCTGTTCTTTGGGCAGGTCAGGCACTTCAATCGCCAATTCCACTTCAATCCCAAAACCGGTAGGTATAGCGCCAATACCGACGTGGGCGGTGACGTGGGAATCTTCCGGCAGTTTCACCTTATTTTTCCCAGCGACAAATTTGAGTGCGCTCAGGAAGCAGGCTGCATAGCCGCTGGCAAACAACTGTTCCGGGTTGGTGCCGCCGCCTGCGCCACCGAGTTCTTTCGGGGTGGAAAGTTGTATATCCAGAACCTGGTCGGATGATACGGCGCGGCCTTCACGTCCGCCGGTGGCGGTGGCATGTGCACGGTAAAGCACTTTTTCAATAGACATCTTGTATTCCTCTTGATGGTGTAACAATTGTGATTCGGTAGTGAGGATTGTATGCCTTGGCTTCATACGATTGGTGTCATATAGTATGAGATACTTGATCAGGAGTATTTTTATGGTGGATCGTCTGGAAGCTTTGTTCAATCACTTTTCAGTCCGCGCCAGCCTGTTTCATTCCGGGAACCTGTGCGGCGTGAATGATTTTCCGGCGGAAGAAAGCAAGGGGCAGATGCATTTGCTCAAGGCTGGAGCCCTCGATATCCATCATTCTGGGCAGACTGCCGTGCAGGTGACAGAACCCAGTTTGCTGCTTTATCCGCAGCCATTACCAAGGCGTTTTGTGTCGGATAGCAAATCCGGCGCTGATCTGGTGTGCGCGAATCTGCATTTCGATGGCGGTATCAACAACCCGATTGTGGCGGCGTTACCCGAGTTTGTCTGCCTGCCGTTGGCGGCGGTCGAAGGCATGGAACCTGTGCTGGCACTGTTGTTTGAGGAAGCCTTTGAACAGCGTTGTGGGCGGCAGGCGCTGCTCAACCGTTTGTTCGAAGTCATTCTGATTCAGGTATTGCGCCACATGATGGAAGCACAGCAGGTCAACAGCGGCATGTTGGCAGGAATGGGGCACCCGAAATTGCGCAAGGCGCTGGTTGCTATGCACGAACAGCCCGCCAATGAGTGGACGCTGGAGGAGCTGGCCGCCACTGCCGGTATGTCGCGCAGTGTGTTTGCGGGTGCCTTCCGGGAGACGGTCGGTTGTACGGCGGGCGCTTACCTGCAAGGCTGGCGGATTGGTCTGGCACAGCAGGCCTTACGCAACGGACGAGCGATTCGCATGATTGTGGGCGAGGTCGGCTACGGTAGCGAAGCGGCATTTTCACGCGCGTTCAAGGCGCAATGCGGTATGTCGCCACGCGAGTGGTTGCGCACCGTGACCTGATATGTCTTCACCTTATTTCTTTTTGGGTGGAAGCTCGTCGTGGCTGGGCAGGGTGCCTGGTTCCACATACCATTCTGCTTGCGAGGCACAGAAAATGTTCTGCGATGGGCGTAGGTCAGGCGTTGCATCCAATGTTCCGGCAGGAATCATCACCACTTGTCCGGTTTGCACTTTCCACGGCAGGGATGAGCCGCATTGCTTGCAAAACGTGGTGGCGAAGTATTTGGCGTCGGGCAGCTCATACCGGCCTACAAATTCCTCGCCTTGCAGCCAGCGAAACTGATCTGCCGACACCATGATATTGGAGGCAAAGGCGCTGCCGGTGAATTTGCGACAACGTGAGCAATGGCAGTATTGGAACAAACCAAGATTGCCGCTGATTTCGTAGGCGACACTGCCGCAAAGGCAACTGCCGGTAATGGGGGCGTCGGACATGCTGGATACCTCTGTTGATGATCGTTGCGTCTGAAACCACATCATAAACAAGCGAATGTCAGCAGGAAAAAGTGCTTTGTTTGATTATGGCAAATACGTCATCGATGGCGGAACAATGCCCGTTGCGTAAACCATGCTTCAGCGTATGAGCATTCCTGTTTTGAACGCCTGTTTGGGTAGTGTACCCTGCGCGTTTGGTGTTAACCGCAACGTGTATTGAGGAACGGCCATGTCCGGCGTGCTTTGGAATTGCCCGGTTTGCAAACAGCCCTTGCAGCGGGTGGAAAACAGTCTGGTTTGCGCAAACCGGCACAGCTTTGACCGGGCTAAGGAAGGTTACGTCAACCTGTTGCTGGCCAATAAAAAGAACTCCGCAGACCCCGGTGATAACCGTGACATGCTGGAAAGCCGTCGGCGTTTTCTGCAACAGGGTTACTACGCGCCCTTGGCCGAGGGGATTGCCAATGCGGTCACACAGTATTATGCCGCCCGGATTGAACAAGGCGATTCGCTGACCGTGCTGGATGCAGGTTGTGGGGAAGGCGATTACCTGGCGCGCTTGATGGCATTGTTGCCGGATACTGTGCAAGGCTACGGCACGGATATTTCCCGCACAGCCATGCGCATGGCAGCAAAGCAATACGCCGGGATGCAGTTTGCGGTGGCTTCCAGCTTCGACCTGCCGGTGGCGGATGCTGCCGTGGATGTGCTGCTGCGGGTATTTGCCCCGGCGGCGGATAGCGAAATCGTGCGGGTATTGCGGGAAGGCGGCTTGTACCTGTGNGCCTACCCGAGCCGCCACCTGTTTGAGCTGCGCCAGTTGGTGTATGACGACCCCAAGCTGCACAGCGTGGATGAATCGAAAATTCCGCAGGGGCAAGGGCTGGCCTTGCACGATACGCTGAATATTCGCTATGCACTCAAACTGCCGGATCAGGCATCGGTCGCGGCTTTGCTGGCGATGACGCCGTATTTCTGGTCAGCCTCGGCAGACAAACAGGCACATTGCCAGCAGCTGCAATCCTTGGATGTGACCGTGGATTTTCAGGTGGCCGTGATGGTGAAAACAAGCCCGACATAACGCTCCCAACAACAAGGAGCGTAGGGCAAAGCTGAATACTTAGGTTTTTGCGCCCAGTAAACCGACTTCAACCCCGGCTTCACGCAAAACACGATTCACTTTTGCGCTGGCCACCAACATCACCAGCAGATTGAGCAACGGAACCAACATTAAAATCATCAGCACAATCCTTACCACCATAGGAGCACCAAGCCCTGAAGAGAGGCGATACATCCCGATAGGAAATAGGAAATGTGTGACAAAAACAGCAATAGCCACCACTAACTGTATCGACTCACTGGGAGAAAAAGCGAGTAAAATCTGCCCTAAAACAAGTGCGATAAAGGCAAAAATAAGCATTTTCTGACCTGATGCTGCCTGTTCCAGGCCACTGTCATAGCCAGCATCAGACGATTGAGAAACATCAGACTCAGGGGAACGGTAAGGGTTCGTATGCATGCTAGAGGCTCCATTATCTTTTCTTGATATACCGTCAGCAATTGAAAATTCGGTAATTCAAACACCTGCGCCCACTGGTGCTGACGGAGGAAACGGTCAACGCCGAAGCCGCCATCCGCCTGCTGGAGGCGCTGGAAGCCAACCAGCCCTGCGGGGTTATCCATGTGGTGGCCGACAATGCGCGCTATTACCGCTCACGGCTGGTGCAGGCATATCTGGACAAACCGGGATGCCGCATCCGTATGCATTTCTTGCCGCCTTACTCACCCAACCTCAACCTGATTGAACGCTTGTGGGGGTTCTTCAAGCGGAAAGTCATTTACGGCATTTACTACGAAACCTTTGCGGAATTCAAACGGGCTGCACTGGATTTCTTCAACACCATTGGGCGGCATCATGACGCTTTAACCACCTTGCTCGCTGACAATTTCAGGGTGGCTAAAATATGAAAACCGAATTTTCATTCGCCGACGGCATATTAAAAACTAAAAAGACTGCTTAATAAAGCCTGCTATTTTTGCTTTATATTCTTCTGGATTGTACGAGAACAGATCCTCATGGACAGCGCCATCCACTAACCATAGCTGCTTTTTGGGATTGGCCGCTGCGAACATGCGTTCAGTTTCTTCAGCTTTGGTATGTTCATCGTTCACACCACTGATGATAAAAACCGGGACATGTACCTTTTTAANTGCGTCAATAGGTCTAAGCCCTGAAAGTGACGCGTTAATTCTCAATGGTATTTGCAGGTATAAGAAAGGGGCGGCATACCTTCCGATCTTGCCAAGACGCATTTCCAGCCTATCCTGAACGGCCTCTTCTATTGTCGGATAGACTGATTCCAGAACTAATGCATCCACCTGAATTGNGCCATTCCCGAGCAAGGCTGATGCACNCCCTAAGGATTGCCCTATTGCAACTATTTTTCCGCATTTCCTGACACTCCTTAGGTAGTCCACACCATTTGCCGCATCAATAGATTCCCGAATACCGAAGGTAATCACCTTCCCTGGCGTTTCCCCGTGAGCCTGGAGGTCAATCAGCAATGAGGCAATGCCCATTTCTTTAAGGAATTTTGACCTGCTGATCATGCTCGTCCGGTCTGATCGGACGCCGTGCATCAGGAGAGCGCAAACGTTGGCACCCTCTGATTTCAGGAAAGAGCCGTGAGTGCCATTGAAAACTACCGTTTCAAATTCCTCAGGCATTTTAACCGCATGATTTGCTGGTTTTGAGAGATNAGCCCCGGCAGCCCACACTGCCGCCAGCAAAAGCACAACAAAGGCCATCAAAAAATATATTTTCTTGTTCATCTTTGCTTCGCCTAAACATTTTATAGATAAATACGCATAATCTATAACAAGGCCATGTGTAACAGGTTATACAACTTCGGTCAATCTATGAGCAGTTGAGCTGGAAACATGGGTACACCTGCCGAAATGCCGTGACTTCCGATATTTATCCATGAAACAAAAAATATCGATAATTTCTTTAATTATCGACAATATTACAGTATGCTTGATGCTTCCATACGCACAGGAGAGGAAATCCGGCAATGCAAGAGATCAAGCATTTCATCAATGGCGAATTTGTCGGTTCAGCGTCCGGCAAAACCTTTGCCAACATCAATCCGGCCACCAACCAGCAAATCGGTGTGGTGCATGAAGCCGGGCAAGCAGAAGTCGATCAGGCCGTCGCCGCTGCACAAGCCGCACTGAAAGGCTCGTGGGGCAAAATGCCGGTAGCCGAGCGCATGGCGCTGCTGCACAAGGTCGCTGACGGCATCAACGCCCGCTTCGACGAATTCCTGGAAGCCGAATGCCTGGACACTGGCAAACCAAAATCACTGGCTTCACACATCGACATTCCACGCGGCGCCGCCAACTTCAAGGTATTTGCCGACGCCTACAAAAGCGTGCCGACTGAAAGCTTCATGCTGGATACCCCGGATGGCAAAGGCGCACTCAACTATTCCATCCGCAAGCCCAAAGGCGTGATTGCCGTGGTCAGCCCGTGGAACCTGCCACTGTTGCTGATGACCTGGAAAGTCGGNCCGGCGCTGGCTTGTGGCAATACCGTCATCGTCAAGCCTTCCGAAGAAACCCCGCGCACCACCACTTTGCTGGGTGAAGTGATGAACGCCGCCGGTATTCCCAAAGGCGTGTTCAACGTGGTGCACGGTTTCTANCCGAACTCGGCAGGCGCATTCCTGACCAGCCATCCCGACATCAACGGCATCACCTTCACCGGCGAAACCCGCACGGGTGCGGCCATTGTGAAAGCCAGCGCCGATCACATCCGGCACGTATCCTTTGAACTGGGCGGCAAAAACCCGGCGGTTGTGTTCGCTGATTGCGACATGGATAAAGCCATCGAAGGCACCCTGCGTTCCGTCTTTGCCAACTGCGGTCAGGTCTGCCTCGGCACCGAGCGCGTGTATGTCGAGCGCCCTATCTTTGACGAATTCCTCGCTCGCCTGAAAGCAGGTGCTGAAGGCATGCAACTGGGCGCGTGGGATGACGAATGCACCAGCATGGGCNNGCTGATCAGCAAGGAGCACAAGGAAAAAGTCCTCTCCTACTACGCCAAGGCAGCGGAAGAAGGCGCAAACGTCATCACTGGCGGCGGTGTTCCTGAAATGCCGGGTGCCCTGGCTGAAGGCAACTGGGTGCAACCCACGATCTGGACTGGCCTGCCGGAAACCGCCACGGTCGTTAAAGACGAAATCTTCGGNCCNTGCTGCCACGTCCAACCGTTCGATTCCGAAGAAGAAGTCGTCGAAATGGCCAACGACACCAAATACGGTCTGGCCGCCGCAGTGTGGACGGAAAACACCTCCCGCGCCCACCGCGTTGCCGCACAGCTGGACGCCGGTATCGTTTGGGTGAATTCCTGGTTCCTGCGTGACCTGCGTACCCCGTTTGGCGGCATGAAAAACTCCGGTATCGGTCGTGAAGGCGGCGTGCATTCGCTCGAATTCTATACCGAACTGAAAAACATCTGCGTCAAGCTGTAAGGCCGTCATGTTACCAGCAGAAAAATCCAGACCTTTGCGGACGAGCTGTATCACGCCCTGCGTCATCAGGAAATGCTCGACCCGCTGACCTCGCGTGCGCCGGACATCACCATCGAAGACGCTTACGCGATTTCTTCCAGCCTGCTGCAAAAGCGCATCGAACTGGATGGCGAGAAAGTCATTGGCAAGAAAATCGGTGTTACCAGCAAAGCCGTGCAAAACATGCTCGGCGTCGGCCAGCCTGACTTCGGCTACCTGACTGATGCGATGGTGGTGGATGAAAGCGAATCACTTTCCCTGACCACCAAAATGATCCAGCCGCGTGCCGAAGGCGAAATTGCTTTCGTCCTGAAACACGACCTGATCTACCCAGGTGTGACTGCATCCGACGTGCTGCGCGCCACCGATTTTGTGGTGCCGTGCTTCGAGATTGTCGATTCCCGTATCCGCGACTGGAAAATCAAGATTCAGGATACCGTGGCTGACAACGCTTCCTGTGGCTATTTCCTGCTTGGCTCGCAAGCGGCTGATCCGCGCAAGCTCGACCTTTCCACCGTTGGCATGGTGGTGGAACTCAACGGCCGNGTGGTTTCCACCGGTGCGGGTGCGGCAGCACTGGGTTCCTCNCCGATCAGCTGTGTGGTGTGGCTGGCGAATACACTCGGAAAGTTTGGCGTGCCATTGAAGGCAGGCGAAGTGATCCTGTCCGGTTCACTGGTGCCGTTGCAGCCAGTCAAGGCGGGCGATTACATGAGTGTGAGCATTGGCGGAATCGGGCGTACTGCGGTGCGTTTTTCCTGAGTTTGGCTAGGAAGGAAGACAATATATGAAGATCAAATGTGCATTGATCGGNTCCGGCAATATCGGCACCGACCTGTTATACAAATTACTGCGCAGCGAAGTGCTGGAACCCGTATGGATGGTTGGTATCGACCCGGCTTCCGAAGGCCTGGCGCGCGCCGAGAAAATGGGTCTGAAAACCACCCATGAAGGTGTGGATGGCCTGATTCCTCACATTGAGGAAGACGATATCAAGATTGCGTTTGATGCAACCTCTGCTTACGCGCACGCGGAAACTTCCCGCAAGCTGACCGAAAAAGGTGTGAAAGTCATTGACCTGACGCCTGCGGCTATCTANCCATTCTGCGTTCCACCCGTCAATCTTCAGGATCACCTGAACAAGGGCGAAGAGAACGTCAATATGGTGACCTGCGGCGGTCAGGCGACTATCCCGATGGTGTATGCCGTCAGCCGCGTACAGCCAGTACGTTACGGTGAAATCGTCGCTACTGTGGCTTCCAAATCCGCAGGNCCCGGCACCCGCAAGAACATTGATGAGTTCACCGAAACCACGTCCCACGCCGTGGTAAAAGTCGGCGGCGCNGAAAAAGGCAAAGCCATCATCATCCTCAACCCGGCGGAACCACCCTTGATGATGCGTGACACCATTCACTGCATTACCGAGGAAGAGCCACACCGCGATGCGATCATTGAATCCGTCAAGGCGATGGAAGCCGAAGTGCAGAAATATGTGCCCGGCTACCGTGTGAAAGANAGGCCGGTATTCGATGGCCACCGCGTCAGCGTATACGCCGAAGTGCGTGGGCGTGGCGATTACCTGCCGGAATACGCAGGCAACCTCGACATTATGACGGCAGCGGCTGCCCGCACCGCAGAAATGTTCGCCGAACAGATGCTGAAAGCTTAAAGGAGGGAGTGAAACATGAATNNCTGAAAGGTAAAAATCCGTCTGCATGACATGTCCCTGCGCGACGGGATGCACTCCATCCGTCACCAGTTCACCCTGGAAAACATGCAGGATCTCTCCCAGGCGCTCGACAAGGCCAAGGTTTCCCTGATCGAAGTCACCCACGGTGACGGTCTGGCGGGTTCTTCCGTCAACTACGGTTTCGGCCTGCACACCGACAAGGAATACCTGGAAGCGGTGATTCCACACCTGCAACATTCACAGGTGTCCATCCTGATGCTGCCCGGTATCGGCACCATCGAAGACCTGAAAATGGTCGAAGACCTCGGCGTCAAAACCGTGCGCGTCGCCACCCACTGTACGGAAGCGGACGTTTCCGAACAGCACATCAAATACGCCGCCAAACAGGGCTTCGACACCGTTGGCTTCCTGATGATGAGCCACATGGTCAAACCGGAAAAGATTCTGGAACAGGCCAAACTGATGCATGGCTATGGCGCGAATTGCCTGTACATGACAGATTCCGCCGGTCATATGCTGCCGGAAGACGTGAAGGAAAAATCGGCATCNCTGCGCGATTATTTCCCGGCAGAAATCGAAATCGGTTTCCACGGCCACCACAATCTGGCCATGGGTGTCGCCAACTCGCTGGCAGCAGTCGAAGCAGGTGCCAACCGTATTGACGGTTCCGTCGCCGGTTTCGGCGCAGGCGCGGGCAATACCCCGCTGGAAGTGTTCGCCGCTGTCTGCGAAATGTACGGTGTGGATACTGGCGTTGACCTGAGTGCACTGATGAATGCCGCTGAAGATGTGGCCGTGCCGATCATGGGCAATGACCACCTACCGCGCATCAACCGCAACGCACTGACCTTGGGTTATGCCGGGGTGTACTCCTCCTTCCTGCTGCATGCCAAACGTGCGGAAGAACGTCACGGCATTCCGGCGCGCGAAATCCTGTTGGAACTGGGGCGTCGCGGCGTTATCGGCGGTCAGGAAGACATGATCGAAGACGTGGCGCTGGAAATGCTGCGCAAGCGTGGAGGCTGAGATGAGCACACTGAGCAGATCCAAAATCGCTGAATTGGCGGAACATCTGGAAAACGCCGAATTGCAGGCGTTCGATGTCACCAAAATCACCGACGACTACCCGGACATGGACTGGGAAGACGCCTACGACATCCAGTGGGAAATCCGCCGCCGCAAGGAAACTCGCGGAACCAAGGTCATCGGCCTGAAAATNGGCCTGACTTCCTACGCCAANATGAAGCAGATGGGTGTGGAAACCCCCATCTACGCTTTCCTGGCCGACTACTTCAATGTGCCGGATGGCGGCGCGGTGAAAATCGACGAGCTGATCCACCCCAAGGTGGAAGCCGAAATCGCCATTATCACAAACAAGCCGCTGCGTACTNNCGGTTGCACTGTGGCGCACGTATTGGCGGCGACCGAAGCCGTGTTGCCTGCGGTGGAAGTGATCGATTCACGCTACCGTGATTTCAAGTTCGACCTCAAAAGCGTGGTGGCGGATAACGCATCCTCCGCCCGTTTCGTCACCGGCGGCAATGTCAAACGTGCCGAAGAAGTCGATATGAAAACACTCGGCGTGGTGATGGAAATCAACGGTGAAGTGGTCGCCACCGGCGCAGGCGCTGCGGTGCTGGGTCATCCGGCGGCCAGCGTTGCCATGCTGGCCAATATGCTGGCGGAACGCGGCGAAGAAATCCCGGCGGGCACCTTCATTATGACCGGCGGCATCACCGCCGCAGTCGGCGTGAAGGCCGGTGATAGCGTCTGTGTGCGCTATCAGGACTTGGGCACTGTCAGCCTAACGCTTGTGTGACTACCCTCACACCCCTTTCCTGTTTGACGGGAGAGGGGTCATTTGGAGAACAAACCATGCCATTGATTCAAGCGACCATTATCGCGGGGCGCACCCAGGCGCAGAAAGACGCTTTCTTTGAGAAAGTGACGGCTGTTGCGGTGGAAACCCTGGGCGTGAAGCCGGAACAGGTGCGCGTTGTCATCAACGAAGTGCCTGCCGAACATTGCNNCATCGGCGGCGTCAGCAAAGCCGTGCTGGATGCCCGCAAGACCTAATCGGATGAAAACCGTCTGACTTGCGCAGGAAACCGGGGCAAATCTGCCCCGGTTTTTTGTTGCCTACCAATCTTTTGGTTTCGTCCAGTGAGTTCGCGGGGAATCACTTCCTGATAGATACGGTTGGCGATGCGCATTTGCGGGTGGGCTTCGATCAGGCCGAGGTCGGCAACGTATTCCACATCATCCAATGCCAGCGTTTCCTGACTGCTTTCCCCGGCCAGCAAGGCGCTGATGACCCCATGCACGCGGGCTTCCCGCAGTTTGTCCGACAGTTGCGACAAGTGCGTGGTGCGTGACTGGATCAGGCGCTCGCGGGCAGCGTGGTAACGCTCCAAGGTAATCGGTGTTGTGCGGTCACGGGCAGTTTTGTCTTCCCAGGTCATTTCGTGGCTNNTCAGCGCATTCACCAACCAAGGTTGCCCACGGGTGTCTTCCCACAGTTCCGGAAAAACATCCAGATCGAAAGTCTGGCCGGTATCCTGTGTATGCTGGGCGTACAGCGTACTGATTTCATCCTTGCGGAAGCTGCCCATGACCAAGGATTTAGCCTTGATGTTGAAGGCGCTGCCGCCAGTGATGATTTCATTGTGGCGGGTATGGATGCGGTAATCACGCACGTCACGCACCCCGCAAAGGATTACGCTGTGTGGAAATGGCACGCCGGGGCGACCGATGTAACCTTCACGCAGTTGCCGCAGCAGTGAGATCAGTGTGTCACCGACCAGCGCATCAACCTCGTCGATCATTAACACGATAGGCTTGTCTGATGCCTGCGCCCAACGACTAAGCAGCTCACGCAAAGTGGCGTGTTCACCCAGCACCGGCCACAGCTCATCCCGCCATTTCTGTAGACGCGAATCCCGCAAGCGTGCTTCTGCCCCATAGATCAGGCTGCCGATGATGGCCTTCATGCCCGCCGCCACATCGTCGCGCGCCGACTGTGCCGATTCCACATTCATGTATAGCGCGGTGTATTCACCCGACTGGTTGAGCACATCCATCATCGCCAGCAGGGTGGAGGTCTTGCCGGTCTGACGCGGCGCATGCAATACGANAAACTTTTNTGCGGCGATCAGAAAGCGGACATCTTCCCAATCCAGCCGGGTCATCGGGTCGATAGCGTAATGTTCTTCCGGGTGGACGGNGCCGGTGGTGTTGAAGTGTCGTCGCATGGCTGTCGCTCGCGGGTTGCTGATGCTGGCAGTATAGCAGTTTTACACGGAATCCCTTTTAAGCCAGGCTTTGCTTCATTCATTACGGCCTGAAACAGTCTGCCGAGCAACACGCCCAGAAACACCCCGCGCAAGCTTAAAAACGCCAGCAGGCAAGCCCACAAGGCGTGATTCCNCCACACAGGCGTCGTCAGCCAAACCAACACCACATAAATCAGCACGGCCAGCGCCACCGTATTGCGCATGTCACGGGTGCGGGTCATGCCGATAAAAATGCCATCCAGTTGATAGCTCCACACCGCCAGCAACGNGGCCAACACCACCCAGATCAGGTATTCCCCGGCGGCCTGCGTCACTGCCTGAATATCGGTCAGCAGGCGGATGANTGCCCTACCGGCCAGCCAGTACAGCAGGCTGATGCCCGTCGCCATCATGAAGGCGAGCAGGGCGCTGCTGGCAATCGCCTGTTTCCATGCGCGCCGGTCGTCACGGCCATACGCATTGCCCACCAGGGCTTCCGCCGCATGGGCAAACCCGTCCAGACCGTAGGCGATCATTTGCAACATCTGCAACAAGATGGCGTTGGCCGCCAACACCACCGTGCCAAACGCTGCGCCTTGCGAGGTGAAAAAGAAAAACGCCGAGGTCAGCAACAAGGTGCGCACAAACAGGTCGGCATTGACCTGAAACAAGGTGCGGATGGCGGTTTTGTCCAGCACCTGCCGCCATAAATCACGGGCGGAAGCCGCCGCCATCCCACGCGCCGTGCGCAATACCGGGCGCAGCAGGTACAACCCCGTCATGGCGGCCAGGCATTCCCNCAGCACGGAGGCCAGCGCCACGCCTTCCACTGTCATCCCCAAGCCCAGCACGAACAACAGATCCAGCAGCACATTGCTGATGTTCAGCGCCAGTTGCGTCAGCAAGGCGGCGCGCATCCGCTGCAAGCCGATCAGGGTTCCCAGCAGCACGTAGTTGATGAAGGTGAAGGGCGCGCCCCAGACCCGGANTGAAAAGTATTGCTGCGCCAACCCCGTGACTTCCTCACTGGCACCCATCAGGTAAANGGCCAGCTTGCCCAGCGGCCATTGCAGCAGGATCACCAGCGCGCCCAGCAACACCGCCATCCCCAATGCGCGCAACACCGCCAGCGCCACTTCCGGCTGACTGTCTTTTCCGGATGCCTGGGCGACAAAGCCGGTCGTGCCCATGCGCAGGAAACCGAAAACCCAGAAAACGCTGCTGAAAATGATCGCCCCGACCGCGACGGCGGCCATGAACCCGGCGTCCGGCAGCCGCCCCATGACGGCAGTGTCCACCATCCCCACCAGCGGTACAGACAGGTTGGACAAGATCACCGGCCACGCCAGCTGAAAGACCCTCCGCAACCAAGCAGATTGCGTATCCGGCAAATGGTCATTCATACGCAGGCGTCAATAACTGCCGGGGACGGTCTGGACACCGCCTTTATATTCGCCCAGCAGATCGCTGGTCGCCTTGGCCAGCAGCAAGGCGTCGACCCCGACTGCGACGAAATTGGCACCCGCATCCATATAACGCTGGTTCAGGGTTTTATCGCTGCACAACACGCCGCCTGCCAGACCTTTGGCCTGCACTTTCCGCAAACCGCCAAGGATGAGGTCGACAATCGCCGGATGGCTG
This sequence comes from Candidatus Thiothrix singaporensis, assembly GCA_013693955.1. Lineage (GTDB taxonomy): Bacteria > Pseudomonadota > Gammaproteobacteria > Thiotrichales > Thiotrichaceae > Thiothrix > Thiothrix singaporensis. The sequence goes on from CP059265.1 coordinate 2,111,216, forward strand.
GATTCACCCTTCAAACCGTAAGACGCCGCCAGATCAGCCGCGCCAAAGAAAATGCCGTCGATGCAGGGCACTTCCAGAATGGCGTCCAGATTCTCCATGCCGGTTTTGGTTTCGACCTGGATCAGCAGGCACATTTGTTCGTCGGCTTCCGCCATGTAATTGCTGACGCGTTTCANACGGGAAGCGCGTGCCAGCGCACTGCCGACACCACGAATGCCGTGCGGCGGGTAACGCATCGCCTGCACCAANNCATGCGCCTGTTCCGCCGTTTCCACCATCGGGATCAGCAAGGTTTGCACGCCGGTTTCCAGCAGTTGCTTGATCAGCACATGGTCGCCTTGCGGCGGGCGCACCACCGGTTGGGAAGCGTAAGGCGCAATCGCCTGCAACTGGGCGAGGATGCTGCGCAGGTCGTNTGNGCCGTGCTCGGCGTCGATCAGCAGCCAGTCGAAACCCGCCCCAGCGCAGATTTCCGCCGAGAAGGTTTCCCNCAGCCCCAGCCACAGGCCGAACTGCACCTGTCCGGCTTGCAATGCATGTTTGAAATGGTTATTGGGCATGTCCATAGGTAAAGCTATCCGTTCAGTTGATCACACAAACCTCATTATCTCACCCCCAATTTAACACGCGGATTGAAATCCTGGTGGGTCTGTCGCAGGGCTTCGTAGTGTTTCTTGTCTTCTTCACTGAGCCTGTCTGGCGTCACAATCGCCAGCGTCACGTAGAAATCGCCCGGCGTCTGCCCCGGTATGCCGCGCCCTTTCAGCCGCATGCGTTTGCCGCTGGACGAACCGGCAGGGATTTTCAAGTCCACCACGCCGAGCGGGGTGGGAACCTGCACCTTGCCGCCCAGCGCCGCCTCCCACGGGGCAATGGGCAACTCCAGCGACACGTCGCGCCCTTCCACCTGATACAGCGAATGCGGGTTGAAGGCGATTTCCAGATACAGGTCACCCGNCCGGCCGCCACCGACGCCGGAGCCGCCCTGCCCCTGCAAGCGGATATGCTGGCCTGCACGCACGCCTTTGGGAACTTTCACTTGGATGCTGCGTTCGTGCGCCTGCGGGCGGCCATCCGACCCAACCCCGGCAGAACGCAGGTTGATGCTGCGGGTCGCGCCCTGATACGCGTCTTCCAGGTCGATGAAGACCTTGGCGTGGCTGTCCTCCCCACGCGCCTGCCAGGCGGCCCCGGCAGGACGCCCGCCGCCGCGCTGGAAACCACCGCCGCGCCCGAACAGGCTTTCGAAGAAGTCGCTGAAATCATCCGCATCGGTATGGCCGCCGCCGTGGAACTCAAAACCGGTGCCCCAGCCCGGTGGTGGCTGGAAACCTTCCTGCCCGGCTTTCCAGTCAGCTCCCAACTGGTCGTAGGCGGTGCGTTTTTCCGGGTCTTTCAGCACTTCATAGGCTTCGCCGACTTCCTTGAAACGGGTTTCGGCGTCCGTCTCCTGGCTGACGTCCGGGTGGTATTTGCGCGCCAGCTTGCGGTAGGCGCGCTTGATGTCGTCCTGTGAAGCGTCTTTGGCGACGCCCAGTATCTGGTAATAATCCTTGTATTCCACTGTGGCCGCTCTCGTGTGGTTGAACTCTATGCGTTGAAAATGGGGTAATTTTTCCGGATTTCAAAAATGGATGGGAATTTGCCGATACAGGTCAAGTTTTGCGGATTCCCATCGTATATCAGCAGGAACTTATGGATAATTCGAACCTGTCAGCCATCCCTGATACATTGCCGCCATTACGAGTTTGGAGCCACGAAGATGAATGCACCCGCTTACCTGCAGGAACTCAAAGACCGCGTCAACGCGCACCCATTCCTGCGCCACCCCTTCCTGCAACGGATGTCCACACAGCAACTTAGCTTTGAGCAGGCGCGCACCTTCGCGTTGCTGTATTACCCGCACATCCTGCGCACCCGCCTGTACCAAGCCAATGCGCTGGGCGTGACGCCGGACGAACGCATCCAGGCGGTGCTGGCGGCAATCCTGTACGACGAATACGGCAACGGCGACCCGTCGCGCTCACACATGGAGGTTTACCGCAAGCTGTTGCGGGCGCTGGATTTCACGGAGGAGGAAATGGCGAATGCGCCGATCACGCCTGAGCAACAGGGCTACATCGACACCATGATGCGCCTGACCCAAGGAACCGATTGGCTGGCGGCGGTCGGCGTGGCCGGGATCGCCGGGGAATGGCCGATTCCACCCTATTACCGTATGTTGCTGCAAGGCATGCGCACCGTGCCGGGGTTGGATGATGACGCGCTGGAGCTGTTCATCAGCCATATTGAACTTGACATCCACCATTCCCGCATTGTGGAGGAAGCCATCATGCCGCATGTCGAAACCCAACAAGGGCAGGCGTCGCTGTGGCGNGGGATTGAGCTGAACCTCAATGCGCGGCTGGTGCAGCTGAACGGCTTGCAGCGGGAAGTGTTCGCCGCCGGATAACAACAGCAAGGCCAGCTGATGGCTGGCCTTGTGTTTTCGCCCCCATATGACCGTCGTCTTTACGCGACTTCCGCAATCACCAGCACATCCACCCGGCCTTCATAGCGGTCATCGATATTGCCGGAACTGTCCCGCAGCAGATAGTCCACCCGCACAAACACGGTGCGGTCGGTGATGCGTTCAATGCGGGCGTCGATTTTTTCCCTGAACACATGATGGTCGCCATCAGTGAACCGGATGTCAAAACCGTTCAGGCCACATCGGCGCGGCGCACCGCACTGTTGAACACAACCGCCCCCTGTTCGCTCTGTTCCCTCCCGCTGGTAGGATCGAAATTGACCGTTGTCCGGCGAAAATCAATTGCCATGATAATACTCTCCCCATTTCAGTGAATTAGCCAATGGCTAGCTTCGCTGAGGCGCCATCCGTTAGCCCATGCCGCCGCCAGCAAAGTTTTCCGTTTCAGGACGGAAACCGTGCGGCTTGCGTCCTGATTAAGCATTCTGCCGCAAATGCGGGCGGCGGATAATTGCCTGTTCACGGTAAATTCAAACCTGGAACATCCCCAGCTAACGGGACAAAAATTATATTTATCAGGTGATTGCATCCACCATAAAAATAACCGCTGACAAGCAAAGCCCGCAGCGGCGAAACGCAGATGAAATGAAAGCGTCAGGGTTGCAACATCCCCAATCATATCTGCTGCAACCCTGACTTCCCGTCCCGGAGAGGAGAATCGAGCCGGAATGGGACCATTATTCACCCGGCGGCTCTTCCGCAACAGCCCGTGAACAGGGTAATTTGTTGCGCCCTATCCCCAGAACTAGGTAGCCATTCCGGTCAGGCGTAAAATTAGCCTGACTGCTAAACTCAACCCACGCCCCCTTGATTGTGAGCACGGACATGAGCAAACTGACCCGAGTCATCGTTGTGGAAGACGACCCCGAAGTCCTCCAGCGTTTCACCAGCATGATTGTCGCCAGCCCCCATTTCCAGCTGGTCATTGCCTGCGACAATGTTGCCGACGCCAGCAAGGCGCTGGACAATTTCCAGGCCGATGTCCTGCTGACTGACCTTGGCCTGCCCGATGGCAATGGGCTGGACTTGATCCGGCAGGCTTACCAGACCCATCCGGCAATGCACATCATGGTCATCAGCGCCTTTGGCGATGAGAAACATGTGATCAACGCGATTGAGGCAGGTGCGACCGGCTACATCCTCAAGGATGACGACCATGCCGAAGTGGAAAGCGCCATCCTGCAAATGTGCGCGGGCGGTTCCCCGATCAGCCCGGCGGTCGCCAGCCATCTGCTGAAACGCCTGCGCCCGGAAACGGACAGCGCCAACCTGACCAAAATGGAGTTGGGGGTGCTGCAACTGATCGCCAAAGGCTTTACCGCGCAAGAAGCCGCCGACATGAAATACATCTCCTACCATACGGTCACATCCCACATCAAAAACATCTACCGCAAGCTGCACATCAGCACCCGCGCCGAAGCGGTGCAGGAAGCCATCCGGAGGCGGCTGGTGTGAATTTCCGCCGCCTGTTGCGCATTTTCGGGTGGTTGCCGCTGTATTTGCTGGCNCTGTACCTGTTGGCCCAGCAGCTTGACCGGCTGGACTTCGCCCCTGCCGAACACTGGAAAACAGCGTTGACGGGAGAGCAGGACGGCCTCGTTTACACTACCCGCCTGCCTTCCGATATCGGTGAAATCCAGGAACCGGCNCTGCTGGTGCTGAATGTGCAGCAGAATGTCGCCGTGTATTACGCCAATGGCACCCAGGCAGGCGGCGAAGGCAGCATGCAAACGCCGGTTTCGCGCAACAAGCACCGGCCATTGCTGTTCCGGCTGTACGACCGTGCCGCGCTGCGCCCCGGCGAGTTGCTCACCTTCAGGGTCGCCACCACCAGCACCCACCGGCCTTATTTGCAAAATGTCTACCTCTANCCGGTGGCGGAACTGAAGCAATCCTTTGAACACAATAATCTGTGGCGGCAGGAAACTGTCAAGGCGGTGGTCGCCATCCTGCTGCTGACCGCCCTGCTGATCGGCAGCATGTGGGTCGTGTATCCGCGCCGGAAGGAATACCTCTGGTACGCCATCAGCACTTCGCTGTGGGCTGCGCACAGCAGCAACCTGTTGGCGCGCGACATTCCTGTCACCGACGAAATATGGGCGGGTATCGTGCCCTTGCTGATTGGCTTGAGCATGGTTTCGCTGATCACCATGGTCTATTACTACGTCGGCCTCAACAAACACCGATCCCGACCCTACGGGCGCTGGCTGCGCCATTTATGGCTGGCCACGCTGGTTCTGGCCGCCCCACTGTTTTTCCCCATCAACACCGGCGCCATCAGCTACACCCTGATCTGGGAAGCTTTCCTGAGCCTAGTGTTCAGCTTGGTGCTGGCCTATCTGCTGTGGCTGTACGGGCGGGAACAGAACACCCGCCGCCTGCTGATGCTCCTGTGCGGCTTCGCCATGCTGACGTTTGGTGTGCACGACGCCATTGTCGCCCAGACCAAATACTCCACCAGCCCGTTCCTGCTGCATTTCGCCGCCCTGCTGACCCTGATGGCGCAATATTTCCTGTTGGTCAGGCGCTTCATCTACAGCCTGAGGCAAAGCCAGTATTACGCCACCCATCTGGAAACGCTGGTGGCGGAGCGTGAACAGGAGCTGGAGCAACGTTACCAACAAATCCACCTCATGGAGCAGGANAAAGCCAAAGCGGATGAGCGCGAACGCATCATGCGCGACATCCACGACGGTTTTGGCGGGCATCTGGTTTCCACCCTCGCCATGCTGGAGCGCCCTGGCGCCAGCCTCCCCGATGTCAAGGCCAATATCCAGGACGCCCTTGGCGACCTGCGGCTGGTGATCGATTCGCTGGATTTTGATTCGCAGGACATCACCACCGCACTGGGCATGTTCCGCAGCCGCACTATGCGCAAGATCAAACAGGCCGGGTTCGACCTGCGCTGGGCGATTGAAGATATCGCCACGCCGCCAGACTTCGGCGCGGAAAAGACCCTGCAACTGCTGCGCATCGTGCAGGAGGCCGTCACCAACAGCCTCAAACACAGCGGTGGCAACAGCATCACCATCAGCACCGGAACCGACGCCAATGGCCGCAGTTTCGTCCAGATTGCCGACAATGGCGGTGGTATCCCCGCCCGCTATCAGGCGGGCAAAGGTCTGGCCAGCATGCGCAAACGGGCGGGCAAAATTGGCGCGGACATTGACATTTGCAACCTTCCGGCAGGTTCCGGCGCGCAAGTGCGCATCACCTTACTGACGGATAATCCAGCGCCTGCCTGCTGACACAAGAGCGCTGGGGGCATGCCCGTCCCAGGGTATCAAACACGTTATAATCTGGTTACAAGCTTGTTAGAGAGAAAAATTATGGGCTAGAATGCGGGTAGTGTCAGTTTTTATAAGAGTAGTGTTTGTAAATTTGCCTATGAAGACAAGGAAAAGTATCGCGCAACTCGTTGCGACAGTTGTGTTATTGAGTGTGTCGGTCAGCAGTTTTGCAGGATCATGTGACCAACAGCAGGCCGCCATCCTTCTCCAGAAAGCCGCCGCCTATAACGAAGCCATCACCTCCTCCGCCGTCCGTTACCGCCTCAACCCTGCATTGATCAAAGCCATCATTACCGCAGAAAGCTGCTTCCGGAACGACGCCCGCTCCAATAAGGGCGCGGCTGGCCTGATGCAGCTCATTCCTGCAACTACNCGCCGGTTTGGCGTGAACGACCGTTACGATCCGGCGGAAAACATTGAAGGCGGTGCCCGTTACTTGCGCTGGTTGCTGAACCGTTACGGTGGTAGCGTTCCCCATGCCGTCGCCGCCTACAACGCTGGTGAAGGCTGGGTAGACCAGTACGGTGCGGCAGTCCCGTTCCAGGAAACGGCTGTTTACACCCGCCGCGTATTCAATGCGTACAACAAGCTGACAGGGAATGAGCGCAGGCCAGTGCAGGCAAAACCGATGCTGGTCGTGGCGNNCCCTGTGGCACCCGCCGCCGCCCCGGTCAAGGACGCCCGTTGGCAATGGGATGAATACGGGCATTAACCTGCCCTAAAAAGCATCCTTCCCCCGCCCCTGCTTACAGGGGCGGATCAGAATGCGCCGCCCCGTGCGCGTAGCCAACCAGTCACACTGAAGCGCTCACGCAGCGTGGGCTTCACTTCGTGCCAAAAGATGGGGCTGCGGAACAGCGCCAACGTCCCGGCAGAGGGGAAAATGTCGAGATATTCCCNCTCATCCGCGCCATGGGTGTAAAGCCGCAACTGCCCGCCATCACTATCCCGCCAATTTTCATTCAGGTACAACACTGTGGTCACCAGCCGTGCACTGGTTCNCCGGAAATTATCCAGATGCCGTGTGTAGAAAGCCCCCGGTGGATACACGGCAAAATGCGCTTCAAATTCAAACAACCCCAGATACAGCAAGCGGTTGAGATTCTGGCGCAAACCCTCGATAAACCCCTGGTAATCTGCCAGCGCGCCCGCCGTTGCAGGCTCCAGCCACTGCACTTGGTCGCCGCGCAGCGTTTCATTGATGTTCAGTTCGCGCCCACGGCCAACGCCAGCGGCATGGAACGCCCCGGCCTCCCATTGCGCCTGAGCTTGGGCGCGTAATTCGCGCACCTTATCCAACGGCAGAAATCCGGGCAAAACAATCCACCCCTGCTCCGCCAGCGCATCAGCGACCTTTTCTGCATCGGCGCACGCGGACAATGATCCTGCGCCTGCCGCCACAACCGTCATGTCCTCAGCCCCAGGCCGCGCGCCAGCCGTGTTTGCCGATGCCGCACACCCATGCCCTGACGCGCATTCCAGTGGCGTAATGGTGCAATCCGGTCAACCGCCAGCAAACCCGCCGCCCGCGCATGCGCCAAAGGGGCAAAATCGTTGGAAAACACCCGCACCAGCGTGTCGGTGTACCACACCACCGCCTGCTGGTCTGGCGCGCGCAAGGTCTGGTAGCGTTCCAGCAACCCAACCGCACCGGGATCACCGCCCGCCTGCGCCGCCTCCGCCAGCAGTTCCGCCAGTTGCGCCACATCCCGCAGCCCCAGGTTCAAGCCTTGCCCCGTCACCGGATGCAGGGCATGGGAAGCATTGCCAACCAGCACCGCGCGCCCCGCCGTTTCCCGGACAGCTTTCTGCAACACCAGCGGGTAAGCAGCCCGCCGCCCTGCCTTGGTGAAAAGCCCTTGCCGATAGCCGAACGCCTGCTGCAATTTGTTCAGGAAAGCCTCATCATCCAGCGCCAGCGTGCTGTCCACCGCTTCCGTGCGGTGCGTCCACACCAGCGAATAACGCCCTTCCGTCAGCGGCAGCAAAGCCAGCGNGCCGTCGGGGGTAAAACGTTCATAGGCGGTGTTGCGGTGCGGCTCGGATGTGGTGACATTGGCGATCAGGGCAGTCTGGTGGTAATCGCGGAGGGCAACATCAATCCCCAGGGCTTCCCGCACACCGGAATCACGCCCGTCCGACACCACCAGCAGACGGGTTTCCAGCACATCCGTCACCCCGTTGTGTTCGATGCTCACCTGCGCCCGGTCAGGCAGCTGCTCCACAGCGAACACTTTCGCCGGAACGATCAGCTCAATTTCACCAGTGGACAATTCCTCGTACAGCAACCTACNCAGGACGCGGCTTTCCACCACATACCCCAGCGCAGGCGCGTTTTCCTCAGCAGCCTCCAACCGAGCCGCGCCGAAACGCCCCCGGTCAGAAATATGGATATGTTCTATGCTTTCCAGCCCGGAACGCAGTTTGCCCCACACCCCCATGCCCTGATAAATGCGGCTAGAGCCATACGACAGTGCAATCGAGCGGTCATCGTAGCTGGCTTGCTCCGCCGCCCCGAACTGGAAAGCTTCGACCAAACCGATCTTCAGTTGCAACGGCTTGAGCGCCACCGCCAAGCTTGCGCCCACCATGCCGCCGCCCACGATCAAGACATCAAACATCCTGTTTCTCCCACCAAAATCATGCACGCATCCTTGGGCAAAGCCGACAACCTGTCAAGCATCGGGTCAACCCGATGAACCACCTGCGCTGCCCTGACAGGCAGCACGGCGTATACTGGCAAATCAAACAACGATGACGTTATCCCATCATTCCGGGCAGAGGGGGCGCGGAATATATACCCAGATCAAGTGATTACCTAGCCAGCAGTTTCCAGCGTAGGCTACAGGGCAATCCTTGTTCACACCAACCCTGACCAAAGAGGAGCACCACCATGCAGAACAAACCCATGGGCATGTTATTACAGGACCCATCCTTACCCGAGCTGCGCCAAGACTACCAATTCCCGCTGGAAACCGACCTGCTGGCAGGAATGGGTTCCAGCAAACTGACCCTGCGCGACGCTGACCTGTCCGACATGCCCTTGTACCAGGGGCTGGACTGNGCCAGTGCAGACCTGTCTTTCGACGCGCTCAACCAAAAGGGAAACTTCATCGACAACCCGCAGTTCCATCAGGTCAACGCTTTCGCCGTGGCGGCGCATACCCTGGATCAGGTTGAAGCCGCGATTGGCCGGGAAATGCAGTGGAAACATGGCGCNTCGCTGGTCATCCGCCCGCACGCTTTCGCAGACGCCAACGCCTTTTACGACCCGTCAGCGCCATCGCTCAATTTCGGTTCGTTCACCTCGCCATTCCGGCGCGCGCCGGTCTGGACTTGCCTGTCCCATGACATCGTGGCGCATGAATTCGGCCATGCAGTCCTCGACTCCTTCCGCCCGTTGTATGTGCACTCGGAAGAAGTCGACACTGGCGCGCTGCATGAATCCATCGGCGACCTGATGGCGATGTTCTCCGCCCTCAAGCACAAGCCGGTGGTGGAGCGGCTGTTCGCCGAATCTGGCGGCGATATGATGAACCCCAACTTGGCCAGCGGTCTGGCGGAAGAATTCGGCATCGGCCTGTGGGGCGTCAGNTTTCCCTTCCTGCGCTCCGCCCTGAAAGGNCTGAACTATGACGAGGCGCCGTGGGAAATTCACGACCGCTCAACAGTGTGGACTGCCGCCATCTATGAAATTCTCGCCGGACTGGTGGCGCAAACCTTGTCCCCGTCAGTCAAGGAAGCCCTGGAAGCCGCGCCGACCGCCAAGACCGCGCCCACCAAACGGGGCATGATGCAGCAAACCATCCAGCAAACGCGCACCCCGGCTTTCGAAGCGTATTACGCCCAGGCGGATGTCCGCAGCAGCTTCGACACATTTTTCGACGCCATTGTCGCCGCCAGCGGGCGGGTCACCGGCATGATGCTGCGCNNCTTGCAGGACATCCCACCAACCGGCGTCACCCTGCTGACGCTGGCGCGGGTGCTGTATAACGCCGACGCGCGGCTGTTCCCGGACGACCCGGAACCGCGCGAACTGGCGAAAGCAGTGTTCCAGCGCCGGAAACTGTGGGTGGAGGAAATTGACCTGAACCCGCCCGGCATCGGTGCCAGTTTCGAAGAGCCCGCCCATGGCGGCAATGCAGCCCTGATGCGGGCGGTCTATGAGCACGCCGACGCGCTGCGCATCCCCTTGGGCGAAGGTGCGCGCCTCCTCAACCCACGCATCAGCACAGTGACGCGCACCATCAATGCCGGTAAGGAGCAACGCGGCGTCGGTGCCAAAACCGTCACCGAACGTTACCTGTATTACACCTATGAATTGTTGTACGACGCCTGCATCATCTCCCCGGAAGGCGAAATCATCATGGGCAAAGCCGCCATCTACAANGGNGGGACGCTGGTCATGGACGAAAACTGGAATGACCTGCAACTGGCGACCGACCCTGACCTGCTGCCGGTTCCGGAAGAAGGCGAAGGCACTGGGGAACCCGGGGAACCTGTCGGCGTGCGGGCGATACGNCAGGCCAAACAACGTTTCATCAAGACCCACCGCCAGTCATTGCGCGCCTTCCGCGATGGCCTGGTGCGCCCGGACGGCACCCTGCCCAATGGCCAACCAGCCTTGCCCTTCCGGGTGACGCGGCAATCCAGCGGGGCGGGCATCCTGGTGCGCAACCGCTGCAACCTGAAAGACCATCTGCTCGGGGTGGCGGGCAAGCACGCCCACTTCCCGTTTGAGGTGGATTGACCGCCACGGATGGGGGACGTTATGCTCCCCCATCAGCGCTTCAATATCCGCAACTTCCTTCACCACATCCCGGCTCAACACCTCGTTGCCGGTGGCGGTGACCAGCACATCGTCCTCAATGCGGATGCCGATGTTCCACCATTTCGGGTCAACGCCTTCCGCTTCGGCAATGTACAGCCCCGGTTCCACCGTCAGCACCATGCCCGGTTGCAGCAACCGCCAGCCGTCATCGCCCGAGCCGGTCTTGTAATCGCCCACGTCATGCACATCCATGCCCAACCAGTGGCCGGTCTTGTGCATGTAGAACTGGCGGTAAGCCTCTTCCTGCGGCTCCTCGCCCTCAGCGACTTCCGGCTTGGCCAGCACTTCATCCAGCGTGCCGGACAGGATGCCCAGTTCCAGCAAGCCTTGCGCCAGCACCCTGACGGCAGCCTGATGCGGATGGTTCCAGGTGTTGCCGGGAACGGCTGCGGCGATGGCGGCCTGTTGCGCATCCAGCACCACCTGATACAGGGCGCGCTGTTCCGGGCTGAATTTGCCACTGACCGGGAAGGTGCGGGTGATGTCGCTGGCGTAGCAGTCGTGTTCCGCCCCGGCGTCAATCAGCAGCAGGTCGCCGTCGCGCAAGACCGCGCGGTTTTCAATGTAGTGCAGGATGCAGGCGTTTTTGCCGCCACCAACAATGGAGGTGTAGGCGGGCTCCATCCCGTGCAGGCGGAATTCATGCAGCAGCTCCGCCTCAATTTCGTATTCGTGGCGGCTCGGCTTGCACGCCTGCATGGCGCGGGTGTGAGCACGGGCGGAAGTCTGCGCGGCGTAACGCATCACCGCAATTTCCGCCTCTGATTTGAACAGGCGCATTTCGTGCAGGATGCGGTCAAGCATGACAACCGCATGCGGGGCGCGAACACCGGCGCGCGCCATCGCCCGCAAATGGTTGAGCCACTGGATCATGCGCTGGTCAAACGCGCTGTTCACGCCCAGGTCGTAATGTGCTTGGTCACGCCCGGTCAGCAGTTCCGGCATCAGTTTATTGAGGTCGCCGATCGGATGAGCGTCGTCGGCACCATGCCAATGTTTCGCCCCTTCCGTACCGGCACGGAGGCCAGTCCAGCGTTCTTCCTTTTCATTTTTCTCACGGCAAAACAGCACGTATTCGCCCTGCTCCCGCCCCGGCGCAAACACCGCCACCGCTTCCGGTTCGTTGAAGCCGGTCAGGTAGTGGAAATCGCTGTCCTGACGGAACGGGTATTCGGCGTCGCGGTTGCGCACTTTCAGGCTGCCGGATGGCACGATGGCGATGGCGTCCCTGCCCAGCTTGTCCAGCAGGCGACGGCGGCGGGCGGCGTATTCTTCCATGGGTATGGTTGGTTTTTGCATGTGTTTCCCTAATGCACTTGCGGCGCCGCTTTCAACGGCTGCATTTCTTCATTCATCATCAGCGCACCGACCCGCAGGTATTCGATAATTTCAGCCAGCGCTGTTTCGGACTCTTCCGGATCGTCAAGGTCGAACTCGCCGGAAGCGCCGATTTTCACCACGTCCTGCGCCCACTCGCGCGAATCCTTCGGCAGTTTGCGCATATCCTTGACCCCTGCCAACGCCAGGCCGTAGCTGAACCCCTGGCACCAATCCTGTACGGCTTCCAGCCGCGCTGCCAACGCATCGTCGTCGGGCAGGAACAGCTCGAACCCCATTTCCGGGTCATTCAACTGCGCACGGGTGGCGGCGAACAGTTGCCGCAACAGGGCACGCGCTTCCTGCACATAAAAATCCTGCGCATCGCCATCCAGCACTTCGGCCAGCCATGCGTCTTCTCGGGCAACTTGGCTCACCACCAGCATCCCACAGCACAGGCCGTGAATCTCCGCGCTGGCGATGTCCACATCCGCACGCCCCAACGCCCGTTCCAGCGCCAAATAATCCGGCAGTTTGTCACTCAAAACACAATCCTCTGTTACAAAAACACAATTATGAGATGATTGACCTACTTTCGCACTCTTTACTACCATTGTCACATGAACACACAAACTCCTGATTTGACACTACAACAGCAGCTTACCGCCATTGAGGAGCGCCTGGAGCGCCTGCTCGGTCTGGTGGAAAAACTGGCTATTGAAAACAGTGACCTAAAAAAGCAGGAGAAATCGCTCGCGCGGGAATGTCAGGAGTTGCGCCTACGTAATGAGAAAGCTGGCAACCAGCTTGAAACCATGATTCACCGCTTAAAAAGCCAGCCAACCGGGGCGTAAACCACATGGATAAAAACATACAGCCCGTCAATGTGCGCATCATGGACAAGGATTACATGGTCGCCTGCCCGATCGGCGAACAGGAAGCCCTGCTCGCCACCGCCAAACGGGTGGACAAGGAAATGCGCCGCATCCGCGACAGCGGCAAGGTGCTGGGAACCGACCGCATCGCGGTGATGGTGGCGCTCAATCTGGCGCACGAGCTGATGCACAGCAAACCTGACACCACCACCGACACGGAAACGCTTGAGCAATTGCAAAAGCTTCAGCAGCGCCTGGATAGTGTGCTGGAGAGGCATAAATCCTAAGCGTTTGTCAATTCTTCCCCCGCCAGCTAATTGTAATAGTATAGGAATCAAGGACACACAACTGGGGAATCCGTGAGGGGATGGGTATAATCCTTGAGCCTAATTTCTTACCCCGGGAGTGGTTATCGTAGCTTGGTGAGCATGACCGCAAGACGGTAAGCCTGAAAACTACAAACCGCACCCACTTGAACCTCTGGTTCAAGGTCGAAGTCTCCCACGATTTTTGGGGTGTGTCCCACTTTCTTTTCCTTTCCCCTCCCCGTTTTTCCCTAACGCTGTTTGTGCCTCCCTGCTATAGTTCGACGAGGAGGAGGAATTCACGCATGTCAAAGATCAATTACCTGTCCACGGCGGTGTTGGCGCTCGTCATTTTGTGCGGCTCCAGTTATTTGTCCGTAAGTGGCGCCGCCACTGCAACCGGGGAAAGCAAAACCAGCGCCACAGACCCANNCCACCGGCTGGTCATCCAGGCCAACAAAAGCAATGCAGATGAGCAAGACCATATTTTGTCCAACATCGTCAACCTGCAAAAATTCTACGGGCTGGACAATATCGAAATCGAGGTCGTCGCTTATACTNNCGGCATCTGGCTGGTGACGGACAAAAGCAAGTTTGTCAGCCGAGTGCAAAGCCTGATGCTGCAAAACGTGGCGTTTACCGCCTGCGGCAACACCCTCGACACCATTGAAGCCAGCACCGGCACACGCCCGACCTTATTGGATGATGTCGAAACCACCCCAGCAGGAATCGCACGGATCATCGAACTACAGGAACAAGGGTGGAGTTACCTGAGCCCGTAAGCCCCCACGCCGCCCCTACCGAATCCATCTGAATACATGACGCCGGATGTGCGGTCACGCACCTCCACAGGAATGCCAGTCAGGCGTACCGGAAAAAGTCTTGTGGTTCTTGTAGTTGGTGATGGAATAGCCCTTGCCACGATCGTCGCCAGGTGGGCAGTCTCTCGGCACACTGGTCAGGCATACCTTCACCTTGTCGCCCTTCGCGAAGTCCTTGGTGTTGGACATGTATTTGTCCGCATTATCCTTTTCAGACAGACCATCAACGGACACAACAAAGAAACCGACATGGTGTTTCATGACGATGAACGCTTCTCCGCCAGCTTCGCCGGGAGTGGCACCCTCGAAACGGGTGTGTTTTTCATCGATGACCAGATCGGTGCAGGCCTTCAGCTTTTGCGGCAAATAAACCATGCGGCTCAGGTCAAAGAGACGGTAGTTGTATTGCTCCTTGATGCATGCATTCATGTTGGCGTATGCGCCGGAGTCATCGCTTGCACAACTGTTGCGTTCTTGCAGCCAGTCCTTTTGCGCTGACTTGATTTTACTGGCGTTGCCCTTTTTCAATGCCAGCTTATAGGCCGCAGCCATTTCGTCATCCAGGCTGGAAAGCCCATCGTCAGCACAAATGGCTTTTTCCACTTTGGTCACAGCTTTGGCGCAGTCGAAACTGGCGGCCTGCACCGGTGCCGCCATCGCGAAGGTGGTTGCCGCCATCCCCAATATGCATAGGCTTTGCAAGGTCTTCATATTTCATCTCCCATCACTGTTTACACAAACAGATGAATTCTTAGCAAACATGCTTGATGTTATAGCAATAAACAGGCCATATTACGACCAATAACTAAGTGCATAGAAACTGCGCCAAAGGGAGCCTGCTGTGAAATTGAATACGATTACCCAAACCATCGCCGCCATCCTGATTGCATCCAGCATGGCGGCCTGTTCCTCCTCATCCACTGGCGGCGCTGACCCGTCTTCCGTTTCCGGGACATTGGGCAACTCAGGCGGCAACAACGCCACACAGGGGAACAACCTGACATCCGGCACGGAAGGCAGCAGTTGTTACGGCGATTATGTGGGTGGCATGCAGCCGCGCCTGACCAATACCAAACTGGCCAGCAAAACCCGTGCGCTGTGCTTTGCGGAATATTCCGTATTGCATTCCGGCCTGACCCGCACCCCGCTGTGGGCAAGCGAACACCTGACCTATGCCGAACTGCTGATGGACATTGACCGCACGGACAATTTCCATGCCGAACCAACCCTACCGGCAGATGAGCGTTCTGAGCTGGCGGATTATGCCGGTTCCGGCTATGACCGTGGCCATTTNACCCCAGCAGGCGACATGCCAACGGAACAGGCGATGCGAGAAAGCTTTTCCCTGGCCAACATGACGCCGCAAAACCCGACCAACAACCGNGGGTTGTGGTCTTCCATCGAAGGCAAAACCCGTGACCTGGCTAGNCAGCGCGGGGAACTGTTTGTGGTGTCAGGCGCGGTGTTCGCCGGNGCCACCCTGAGCACCATCAACGAACGGGTGCTGGTTCCCAGCAACTACTTCAAAGCCGTATATGACGCCAATACCGGCGAGGGTGGGGCTTACTGGGTCGCCAATGACGCCAGCAAGAACTATAAGGTGGTGAGCATCGCGGAACTGGCGCAACTGGCGGGCATTGACCCGTTCCCCAGCATCAGCGATCACAGCAAGACGAACGCCATGGCTTTACCCCAACCTTGAGTGACCGACAATGGACTTTTTCAACAACGAAGCTGAAACCCACATCCTGCATGGACTGAACATCGAAAACCGGCTGGATCGGGTGTCGCTGCATGGCAGCCTCGACATTACCCATGACGCTTCCGGGCTGGAACTGGCGCTGAAGCTGAAAGCGATGGTGGACGGCATGGTGGCCGTGTTGCAGGCGGAACAGGCCAGCGGCGCACTGCCTGCCAGCATCACACTGAAACCTGCCGGACAGGTCGACAATCCCTTCCTCTAGCGGAGCAGCCATCGAGCGTTGCCCATGGTGCAGCTGATCACCATCACAATATATTTATTTTGCTGTGGACAAACCATTTTTTACATGACGTGGGCAGCATTCTTGGGATTAGGGCACCAGGCTCCTGCAATAGCCAATATTTGTTTCATGGCATTTAGGTCAGGATTTTTCGCATGACCATGACATAGATAAAAAGCTGGGGCATACGCGCAAGATAGAACGTCAAAGTGCAGGAATTTGACCCGCCACGATAACAATTAAGCCTAAATAGCCATTCAATCAGCCTAAAAAAGCAGCAAGCCATGCAGCCAACATAACTTACTGCTTTTAATGCGTTTAGATGGTGGCAGTAGGATTCGAACCTACAACCAAGGGATTATGAGTTTCCGCCCATGCCAAGTCAATACCTATATGATTTTTCAGCAAAATTTATTTTTCACCTGAAGAATCATGCAGTTAAATTGATAGCTTTCGTTAACTTTTACCTGCTGTTGTTGTCTTTCAATACCGTTGAATAACGGAAAGCGGTAGCACATTGGTAGCACGGGAGAAAATTGATGAGCGAACGGAAACTTTTGTTTGGGCAACGTTCAGTGGCGGCTGCCTGTCCCAAAGGATGGAAAACTTGCCACCTATTACGACACACAACTGACTGGCTTTTGTATCCGGGTGTACCCGACAGGGAAAAAGTCNTTTTACATGTACCGCAAAGTGCATGGCCGTCCTGAAAGGATCAAACTGGATACTTTTGGGACAATTACAGTTCAACAGGCTCGTGAGCTTGCCCAGACAGTCAATATACAAGTTGCCCAGGGATTCAGCCCGACCGCACTTCGGCAAGAAACCCGGAACGAACTGACATTGGGCGAGATGTTCGACATCTATATTGAGCGCCATGCCAAAGTCCATAAACGTACCTGGGCTGATGATGAACGGCGCTTCAGGTATCACATGACTTCGTTCAAGCGTCGTTTGCTTTCAGAGATTCACCGTAAAGACATCATCACCTGGCACGCTAAAATCGGTAAAAATCGCGGCATTTATGCTGCCAATCATGCGCTGGCCATTTTACGGATATTATTCAACAAGGCCATCGAGTGGGATTTCTTCGAGGGGATAAACCCCTGCACTGGGGTGAAAAAGTTCCGCGAAACCTCCCGCGACAGGTTTTTACAACCAGACGAGATGCAAAAGTTCTTTGATGCACTCGAACAGTTGTCTGAACCTACCACTCGGGACTTTTTCCTGATGTGCCTCTATACCGGCGCACGCAAGAGCAACGTCTTGTCCATGCGCTGGGATGAAGTCAATCTCAGCCGTCGTGAATGGCGCATTCCCATGACGAAAAACGGCACCTCACAGGTACTACCCCTGGTTGATCCCGCCATCGCATTGCTTAAAGAACGCCGGAAAGACTCTGACAGCGACTGGGTATTCCCTTCCAAACTGAATAATCGTGGGCATCTGGTGGAACCCAAAGGCAGTTGGGATAGCTTGCGCAAGGCAACCGGCATGACGGATTTAAGGATGCATGACCTGCGCCGTAGNCCCGGAAGCTGGCAGGCCGCNACGGGCGCGAGCCTTGTTGTGATCGGCAAAACACTAAACCATCAGAGTCCGCAAAGTACCCAGGTCTACGCACGTTTGGACAGTGACCCGGTTAGGCAGGCGATGGAAACCGCAATTTCTGCCATGAAACAGGCAGCCCATAAGCAGCCTAACTAAATCTTGTAGAAACAGATGCTGTTGCAGGAGGGTGGATGAGGGTTTCAACAATCTAACGAATTGTCACTTTCCACCCTTGCGCCATGCTTCCAACTGCTTCAAAGAGAAGCCCAACCCAGCAATATTGTATGGAGCAAGGTTGTTGAGATCGGTATACAGGTCGGTGAGAAATTTCTCCCGATGGGCTGGAGGAACAAGCTGCACCGTCTGTTCCTCAATGTAGCGCTCCATGGTGTCGCCATGCAGGGATTGCTGCACAATATCCCTGATCAGTTCACGGCGGATTGCCCGATACTGCACCCGCAATGGGTCAATGCCGATAGCTTCGGCGGTGGCGCTGTAAAGCTTGCAGGAACGCAGGTATGACCNAGCATACAGTTCCGCCAGCGGTCTGGTGTCGTTCAACTCATAAGTGACGATGACGGCTGAGGCGTAGTCATCCTTGTCGATGTCGTTGAATGACAGCGGTGCGAGGTTATGCCGCACCAGCGGGATGTTGCAGGCCAAACGTGCCGTGCGCTTGTTCACGTCAATGAAGGCTTGCAGGTAGGAAATATGCACCAGCAGGAAGAAGCTTTGCTCAAACGGATCGGTAATCCTGCGGGCTTTGTCGGCTATCAGGGCTAACTGTTGTTCCAACCGCTGCTGGCTTTCCAGCGGAATGTAGGTGGATGAGGATACCCGCACAGCATCACTGCGTATCTGGCCGGCGGCTCCCGGCGGCACCAACCCATCTGACAACAGATAATGCAGGGAACGAATGTTGTCGGTACTGATTTCCATGCGGTTAATGCCATCGACCAGCAGGCGGATGGCATCCTTGTGGTTCAGCAGCATGATCTTTTCTGCATCCAACTTGTTGTCCGCCGCCATGCCTTCCAGCAGCAGTTTCTGTGTATCCAGCAGCGAATAGGTGTTGCCTTCCGTGCGGGACGAATTGTAAGAAAGGTCAATCAGCAGCCGGTTGAAAATACGTTGAGCATAAGTGCCTGCGGGGAGTTCGGCACTGGCTTGTCTGCCCTGCTGCATTAAGGTTTCCCGCTGGCTTTCCTCCAGATAAAAAGTTTTGTTGGGCTGGTAGGCATCCAGCCACCCGGTATTGTAGGTACAGGGATCGCGGGTAATCAGGGGCTGACGAACCTGCTCAAGCAGGGACAGTGCGGCTGGCGAGAACAATAGATGGCTGCTGGAATCCGTTTCCGGTTTCAGCATGACCGCAGGTAAGGCATAACGGCGACCCCGCTTCTGGCCGGTTGCCAGTACTTGGCCTGCTTCCACCAATTGCGCCAGCCAACGGTGTAGTGTCCGTTCCGGCACGTCCAGTTGGCCTTTGATGTCCGCCAAGGCTGCCGGTGCATCGAGGTCGCGCAGTATTGAGAGAATACTTTCCTTATTATCGGCCATGTTATCCGCCACTTTTTGTTGAATTGGATTAATATCCGCCATATATCGGCCAATAGTCAAGGTATCGGCCATATATCGGCCACCTTGGTTCACCGAACGGGTCTATCTCCCTGTCATCATTTCACAACCGGCAGTTCTTCCCAGCGCGTCGTATAAGCAGGTGACTTACGCGCCTGCTTCATCTGCCAGCCACCGCCAAAACCTTCGGCAGCATAGCGCAGGGTTCCCTTGCCCATCCTGCGGTTGATGGCGTCCAGCGTTCCCATCAGTGCGCTGTTTTCAGGCTTTGCCGACAGGCTGAACAGGTCGCCTTGCTGGTGCTGGCGGGAAGTGATGCGTGACAGCATGATGCCTGCTTTCTGGTAGCGGTAGCCATTGCGGTACATGGCGAACAGCAGTTTGTGGGCAAGCTGGATCAGCTCGCCAGTGTTGTCGGTGGGCTGAATCAGGACAGCGGTTTTGGATGCCTCGTAATGCGGTTCCCGCTCGTTGAAGGGACTGGTGCGGATATAGACGGTGATGGCCTGCGTCACTGATTGCTGGCGGCGCAGTTTTTCGGCGGCGCGGCTGACGAAATGGGTAATGGCCTGTTGCAGGTCTTCGATGTGTTCCAGACGTTCGCCGAAGGAGCGGGAACTGATGATCTGCTGCTTGTCGGGCTGTTCGTCGTCCAGTTCGATGCAGGGCTTGCTGCGTAATTCCTCAATAGTCCGTGCCAGCACCACGTTGAACTGCTTTTTCATGCGGTTGAGGTCGGCGTCGCGGAGCTGGCGGGCGGAATGGATGCCCATCTGCCGTAGTTTATCCGACCAGCGCCGCCCTATTCCCCACACTTCCTGTACAGGGACGGATTCGAGGATAGGGGTCTGGTCGTCGAGGGCGTTGAGGTTGAGCACGCCCTGACTGGTGGGGTTCTGCTTGGCCAGATGGTTGGCAACTTTCGCCAGTGTCTTGGNTTGGCCGATGCCGATGGAGACGGGGATGCCCGTCCACTGACCGACAGTCTGGCGGATGATTTGCGCGTATTGCTGCAAGTCGCGGTGTTCCAGCCCGGTCAGGTTGAGGAAGGCTTCGTCGATGGAATAGACCTCCACCTCGGGCGTGAACTGGCGGAGGGTATCCATCACCCTGCGCGACAGGTCGCCATACAGGGCGTAGTTGGAGGAAAATACCGCCACACGATATTTGTCGAGGGTATCGCGCACCTTGAACAGCGGCACGCCCATGGGGATCCCCAGCATCTTGGCTTCGTTACTGCGGGCAACGATGCAGCCGTCATTGTTGCTTAAAACTACTACAGGCTGGCTGCGCAACCTGGGTACGAACAGACGTTCGCAGGAGGCGTAGAAGTTGTTGCAGTCGACCAGCGCAATGCTCTGGCGGGTTTCAGACCGGGTGGATGACATTGGTGACGACTCCCCAGATCACAAAGTCCATGCCGTCCCGGATCGGGATGTTGGGGTAGTCCGGGTTTTCCGCCAGCAGGGTCACGCGCTGCTGCTGGCCGATGTGCAGGCGCTTGACGGTCAGCTCCCCATTCACTGCCGCAATCACCACCTTGCCGGAACGCGCCTCCAGTGAACGGTCGACCACCAGCGTATCGCCATCGTGGATGCCTGCACCCAGCATGGAGTTGCCCTCCACCCGCAGGAAGAAGGTCGCCGCCGGGTGCTTGATCAGGTACTGGTTAAGGTCAAGCGAAGTTTCGATGTAATCGTCTGCCGGTGAGGCAAAGCCTGCCGCCACCTTGCTGGCGAACAGCGGTAACAGCACTTCGGGCGCATCATTGGCCGGAAAGCGGATGTCGGGATGCTGACCGAGGTCGCGGGCGACCTTGGTTTGTTGCAGGTAGCGCTTTACGTCGTGGATGCGGCTGACGGGAATGCGGACGGGTTTGGTGGTTTCCCCATACGTTCCCTGACCTGTTGGCCTGCCGGCACCCTGGCGTGCTCCCCATGTTTGGTTTCTTTACCCATTTGTTGCTGTTCTTGAATAGTGTTTCAGTATTCAAGATTATGTCTAGCCGTAATGAAATAGCAAGTGTATGCGGACAATATGTTCCTGCCTGAATACATACCTGCTGAATTTGGTATGATGCGTGGCAGTGAGAATTTGGCTCAAGTTGCCAAGTTGTGTGACTTCCCACTACCAATTAACTGACTTCAGCCCCTTTATGATGAATGCCAAAGAATACATGGGTGACTTGATTGGCGGCGGCCTGTTGATGGCTGAAAGCCGGATTGTTGCCGAAACCTTGTTGCAGGACTTGCTAGAAGAAGACTGGAAGCGCCTGTTTGAGGCTGAAAACATTCTGCAAAAGCCTTCCCGGCATTCATCCATCCGCTATGCGCGTGCGATCAGACGGCGTTTGAACCCCCAGGGCAGGGAATTCATTAAAGCCTTGCTGAAAGCACCTGATGCAGAGTACGTGCAGATGCTATTGCTGGCTGTCCTGCTGCATTCGCCGGTACTGGCTGATTTCATGAGACTGGTAGTCGCGGAACATAAACGACTCTATAAGCTGACACTTTCTGTCGACGCATGGGANTTTTTTATTGCGGAACGAATGCAGTTAATGCCAGACTTGAGCGAATTTTCTGCCTCAACCATGAAGAAAATTGGTACAAACGCTGTTCGGGTACTTGTTGAAGCTGGCTATCTGAATTCCAACCGNTCAACGCGAATTCCAGCCGGTCTATCTTCTGCCCGAAGTGCGCCAGTGGCTGCTGATACTTAACCACCCTGAACTAGAAGATGTCATGGAATGCACAACCTGACTTACTTGCAAAACCGGCTTGATCTGATCCTGAAGCGTTTGGAAGACCCCCGCTTCCTGCGTAATGACGGCCTGGGCAATGAAATCGGCTTTTGGCTGTTTGACTACCCCGCTGAATATGAAATACAGGTTCGCCAACACGTTGCCCTACTCACCGACAAGCTCCAGAAACGTAACCGTCAGTTTGTTTGCATGAATATTTTCCAGGTGTTGGTGGATATGTTGGAGTCTCGTCACTTGCTGGAACGTACTTTCGAGCGTGAACGTCAGGTGGGCGCGGATGCCTTGCGCAAGACGCTGGCCAGNCCGCTCAGCCAAGACAAGGTGGCACGCTACATGGCGGATCAGATCAAGCCGGAAAGCCAGGAATTCGTCATCCTGTGGGGCTTGGGCAGCGCATGGCCGCTGGTGCGTGGGCACGAACTGTTGAGCGCCTTGCAGGATGTGATGGGCAAGACGCCGCTGCTGCTGTTTTATCCCGGTACGTATAGCGGGCAAGACCTGCATCCGTTCGGGTTGGTGGAATCACGCAATTATTACCGCGCTTTCAAACTGGTGCCGGAAGACGGCAAAACTACACTCTCCGCGTAAGCTGAAACAAGGGCTTTCATGAACGTCGAACACATTTTCAATAAACCGTTGACCCGTGACATCAACGGGGTCGTCAAGGCCGAACAACTGGATAACGCCAGCGTTTATGTGGAGCTGGATGAGTATGTGGTAACGCGGGAACTGGAGCGGCATTTCCGNCCATTTTTTGAAACCTACACNCCCTCACTGACCAGCCGTAGCCCTGCCATGGCAGGCAAGATCGGGGTATGGGTATCCGGTTTCTTCGGTTCCGGTAAATCGCACTTCATCAAAATCCTGTCTTACCTGCTGGAAAACCGGCAAACCGATAAAGACGGGCAGCAACGCCACGCCATCGACTTCTTTCAGGAAAAGCGCAATGCCAGTGCTATCGACGCCACGCTGTACTCCGATATGCATAGCGCCGCGCATCACGCCGCCGATGTCATCCTGTTCAACATTGATTCCCGCGCCAATACCGAGGATCAGGAAAACGCCATCCTCAAGGTGTTCCTTAAGGTGTTCAATGAGCGTGTGGGCTATTGTGCTGATTTCCCGCATATTGCCCATCTGGAACGGGAACTGGATGGCAGAGGGCAATATCAGGCATTCAAGGATAAATTTGCCGAGCTGACGGGTTCAACCTGGGAAAAGGAACGCGACGCTTTCGACTTTTACCGCGATGAACTGATGACCAGTCTGGCTGCCGCCAGCAAGCAGAGCGAACCGTCAGTCAGGCAGTGGGTCGAGCAACTGGAAAACAATTTCCCGCTCGACATCCGTAATTTCTGCAAGTGGGTGAACGACTACATCGAGCACAACGGCGGGCGCAATGTGCTGTTNCTGGTGGATGAAGTCGGGCAATTCGTGGGCAAGAACTCACAGATGATGCTCAAGCTGCAAACCATCACCGAGGATTTGGGCACGTTTTGCGGTGGCCGCGCCTGGGTTATCGTGACGGCGCAAGCCGATATTGACGCCGCCATCGGCCAGCTCGACAAACGTCAGGGGGATGATTTTTCCAAGATTCAGGGGCGTTTTTACACCCGCTTGCAGCTTTCCAGCACCAATACCGCCGAAGTTATCCAGAAGCGTTTGCTNGGAAAAACTGAACCTGCCAAGGCGCAACTGGCGGCTCTATTTGCCGACAAAGGCGACATTCTGCGTAACCAGCTCAGTTTCGACAAAACCACCACGGCGGAACTGAAAAGCTATACCGATACACGCTCGTTCGTCGATAACTACCCCTTCATTCCCTACCATTATGCGCTGGTGCAGAAGGTGTTCGAGTCGATCCGCACCAAGGGGGCAACCGGCAAGCATCTGGCGATNGGGGAACGTTCCCTGCTGGATGCCTTCCAGTCTGCCGCCAAGCAGGTCAAGGATCAGGCGCTGGATGTGCTGATCCCGTTCCACCGCTTCTATGCGCCCATCGAAAGCTTTCTGGAGCCTGCGGTCAAGCGCACCATTGATCAGGCGTGTGAGCTGGATTCCCTGACTGCCTTTGACGCTGACATCCTCAAGACGCTGTTCCTGATCCGCTATGTGGAAGCGGTCAAAAGCACCCTCGACAATCTGGTTACTCTCAGTGTTGACCGGATTGATACCGACAAGGTGGCGCTGCGCCGTCAGATCGGGGAGAGCCTGAATCGGCTGGAACGGCAGTTGCTGATTGCCCGCAATGGCGATGAATTCATTTTCCTGACCAATGAAGAGAAGGAAATCGAAAACGAAATCCGCCACACCGAGATTGAGTCATCCGAGCAGACCCACAAGCTGTCACAGATCGTGTTTGATACCCTCCTGCAACGCCAGACAGCTTACCGCTACCCGGTCAACAAGCAGGATTTCAGGGTCAGCCGCTTCTGTAACGGGCATCCGCGTGATGGGGCGAATCTGGAAGATTTGGTGGTGAAAGTGGTGTCACCGCTAGACCCTGCCTACGACAGTTACAACCTGGAAGCCAATTGCCTGAAGCATACATTGGAAAACGACGGCTGCATCCTGGTCAGGCTGGTCGAGAACAAGCGTTTGTGGGACGAACTGACCACCTTCATTAAAACCGAACGNTTTTTGAAAGTGGCATCCGGCCAGCGCCCGGAACAGGAACACCTGCTGCGCGACAAGGCGTTTGAAAACACCCAGCGTGAAAAACGCCTGCATACCGAGTTCGCCACCCTGTTTACCGATGCGGATGTCTACGCTATTGGTACGAAGCTGCAACCGAAAAACACCACGCCATCCGCCATGCTGGATGAGGCTTACCGCTATGTGATCGAAAACACCTTCGGCAAGCTGAACATGCTGCGCCCGACTCAAGGTGACATTAACCGCGAACTGCAAGCGGTACTGAGCGCTGATGACGTGGCGCAACTGGGACTGGATTTGAATGCGCCGGAATGCAACCCGGAAGCCATGCGCGAAATCGAGATGTATGTCAGCCTGAGAATCAGCCGCAATGATTCCGTGTACCTGAAAGATGTGCTGAACCAGTTCACCCGCCGCCCGTATGGCTGGCAGGAAAACGAAGTTCTGTTGCTGATCGCACGGCTGGGGCTATCGGGCAAACTCAGTTTTACCCTGCAAGCCGCCGACTTGCCGTTGAANAAAGCCTATCAGCCGTTTACCAGTGTGCGCTCACGCGCTGACATTCGTCTTCAGAAAATCCGCCAGCATGATGAGCGTCAGCTCCAGAAAGCGGCTACATTGGTGAAAGAGCTGTTCCAGAAACCGTTCACCGGTTCCGGGGAAAAGGAACTGGCTGAACTGATCCGCCGCGAATTAAGCCAATGGCATGACAGTCTGAAAACCTTCCGTAGCAAGGCGCAGACCGGTCAGTANCCCGGCAAGGCCGACATCGACAAGGGTATTGTGCTGGTGGTGGGTTTGCTGGAACAAAGTAACAGTTACACCCTGATTGAGCAGATGCTGCAAGACGCTGCTGCGCTGGAAGACTTTGCCGAAGACTTCGAGGATCTGGATAACTTCTACAACAGCCAGTTCCAGACCGGNCAGACGCTGGCTAATGCCCTGAGTGACCAGTTCAAGGTCAACCGCCAAGCGCTGGAAAAGGATGACACTGCCCGCAATGCAGTGGCGGAACTGGAAGGCATCTACAACAGCACATCCCCTTACGGACAGTTGCGGCGCATCAATCCGCTGATTGAGCAGGTNGCAAAGGTCAACCAGCAATTGCTGGCGGAAAAGCGCACCCATGCGCTGGATCGGGTCGGTTTGCGCATCAGCAATATCACCGCAGCCCTGGAAGCCGCAGGCGCACCCGCTGAGTTGCAGAACCGTGCCTTGCGCCCCTTGCAGCAGTGCCGCCAGACGATTGAGAAAACCAGTTCCATACCGCTGATCCTTTCCCAGCAAACAGAAGCCGGTACACAGGAAGATGAGGCGTATGAGCTGATCAACCGTTACATCGAGGAAAAGGTCAAACAGCCGCCTCCACCGCCGCCATCACCCGGCAAAAGTGGCGATGCCCCACCGCCTCCGCCACCCAAGCCCGCTACGCCGGTCAAGAAAACCATTACCGTGCAGGCTGCCGGTATCAGCGGGGAAACCATGCTGGAAACCGAAGCACAGGTTGGGGAATACATCCGCCAGTTGCAGGAACGCTTGCTGAAGGCTGTTCGCGCTGGTGATCGGGTACGGTTGAAATGACAAATCTTAAAAAATTCTGCATACTTCCATTTTTCAGAAGTTAATGGAATTTTGTGAATGCAAACCCTGACGCAAGTGTTGCTGGAACAAGGCTGGGACAAGCGGGTGTTGGCTGATGCACAACTGGCCAGACTGGTGGGCGGCTCGGATGCGCGGCGTTATGGCACGGTCAACCGCGCCTTGCAGGCCGGTGAACTGTTACGCCTGAAGCGCGGTTTGTATGTCATGAGCCAACGCTTCCGCCAGACCTTGCCGCATCCCTTTGTGGTGGCGCAGGCGTTGTTGCCCGCCAGCTATGTTTCGTTTGAATCGGCACTGGCCTGGCACGGCTGGATTCCTGAAGCGGTTTTCGCCACTACGTCGGTCACGCCGGGGCGCAAATCCGTCAGCCATGAGGTGAAAAGTTACGGGCAGTTTGTGTTTCATCCGCTGGCGCTGGCAAACGGGCATTTCCTCACCGGCGTGCAACGGGTAGAACTGGGGGGCAATATTGCNCTGCTGGCCAGCCCGCTGCGGGCGTTACTGGANCTGGCCTGTTTGCGCAAATTGACGTGGCAGGGGCTGGAAGCCCTGCTGGACGGGATGCGGCTGGATGAGGACGGGTTGCAGAGCGTGACCCGTGCCGATGTCCAGTTACTGCTACCCGTTTACAAGCACCAGCGGGTGCGGGACTACCTGAACAGCTTGCCCATGAACTCGGCCTCAACCCGCAGGAGGCGGCATGATTGACCTTATCCAGCAGCGCCTGGCGCGTTATCAGGTTGGCAATCTGGCCGAGGAAACGCAGGCGCTCAAGGAAATCCTGCAAGAACTGGCGCTGTACGGTTTGTGGCGCGGTGGTTTTTTTGAGGCAGCGGCATTTCANGGGGGAACCAGTTTGCGGATATTGCACCAGTTGCCGCGTTTTTCGGAAGACCTGGATTTTATCCTGCGTCAGCCACCAGCCGATTTTGACTGGCAGCCGTATCTGCAACAACTGCTGGCCACGCTGGAACTGTTTGGGCTACAACCGGAAGTGCTGGATAAAAGCCGCATGGAACAACCGATCCGCAAAGCCGTGCTGAAGGATGATTCGATTGCCCAGCAACTCAATCTGGCATTCTACCCGGAGCAGGCAGGCAGCCGCGCCACTCCGCACAAGCTGAAAATCAAGCTGGAAATCGACATCAACCCGCCTGCCGGTTCCGGGTTTGACTGGCGCTATCTGGATTTTCCGCTAGATTTCGAGGTGTGCCATCAGGATTTGCCGAGTAATTTCGCCCTGAAAATCCACGCGCTATTGTGCCGCCCTTATGTGAAAGGGCGCGACTGGTATGATTTCAACTGGTATGTGAAACAGGGTATCAAACCCAATTTGCCGCATTTGCAGGCTGCCTTGCAGCAAGCTGAAGTATGGCAGGGGCAAGCCCTGTCGGTCGATGCGGTTTGGTTGCAACAAGCTTTGCTGGAGCGGATTGCCAACATCGACTGGAAAACCGCCGTGCAGGATGTAGAGCGGTTTGTGCCCGCCATCGAACAAGCGAGCTTGCGCCTGTGGAGTCAGCGTTTTTATAACCAGCGGGTGGAACAGTTATTCAAGGAACAACCATGATCACACGTTTCTACATTGACAACTTCAAGTCGCTGGTCGATTTTGACCTTGAACTCGCCAAATTCAATTGTTTGATCGGCCTGAATGGTGCTGGTAAGAGTACTGTACTGCAAGCACTGGATTTTGTGAGTGCCATGATGACTGGTGATGTGGTCGATTGGCTAGAAAATCGCAAATGGCATCCATATAACTTGTGTTCCAACTTGGATAAGTCATTTGTCATTAAGACTGTACTTGATCTTGAAATTAAGTCAGGAAAATACCAGTGGAGTTCAATTTTTAATACCAACGGGTTAGAATGTTTAGAAGAAAAAATAATATCATTGAGTGATGATAGAATAATCTTTTTAAACCAAAACGGAAAATATGCTTTTGATAATTCACTGGATGTTCCTATTGCATTTGAGTACACGGGTTCAGTTTTATCTCAAATTAAGCCAGAGTTGATGAGCGCTGAAGTATTAGCCTTCAAGAATCATTTGGTATCATTACGGTCTCTTGATCTCTTGTCTCCTCAGAACCTCCGTAAACCAGCACAAGTTGANTCCATCCTACCAAAAAATAGCGGTGGAAAATCTCGCTATCCCTTAGGCTTTCCCATTTTAGAGGGCAAACCCCATAGAGGTAGAGTTATAAAGAGTGATATTGGCATGGAAGGAGAGCAGCTTCCTGTTTTTATTCACAATTTAACATCTCCGCAACGTAAAAAATTGGTAGATCAATTACGTGGTTACTATCCACAGATTCTGGATGTCAATACAAAAGTATCTCCGTCGGGCTGGGTAAGTCTTGAAATAAGAGANGAGTTTCAAAAGAATGATAAAAAAACCACGTGACTNAACACAACAGCTCAACATATCAATGATGGTATGTTGCGACTAATTGCTATTTTGGCTCAGCAATTTAGTTCTTTGGAGATATTACTGTTTGATGAAATCGAAAATGGGATTAATGCCGAGATTACAGAGAGTCTTGTAAGTGCTTTGGTAACTTCTCCTAAACAGATTATAGTCACGACCCATAGCCCCATGTTTTTAAATTATATGGATGATGAGGTAGCAAAAAGCGCTGTTGTTCTGCTTTATAAAACTGAAAATGGCGTTACCCACGCGACCCGTTTCTTTGATGTACCTTCAGTTGCTAAAAAGTTGGAAACCCTTCCACCGGGAGCTGCTATGCTGGATTTATACTTACAAGATGTTGCTACCGAGGTCGAGAAACTCCAAAACAGAGAAATGTGGCAAGGGGCTAGCATTAAGTTCAACCAAGCTAATGGTTCGCTGTCAGCAGAGAAAAGCGGTAAGACGGCTATAGCATTGAAACCAAAAGGTGAAGAGTTACTAAGTACCTTATCCCCTGCTCTTAAACAGAAGGTGCTAACCAATCAATTCGTTAAAGTCAATGTTCAGGTACTGAACAAAGAATTGCTCAAAATACTGGACAGTGAGTAACCCATGTTGCAAATGATTGTCCTTGCTGGCGAGGGAAAAGGCGACATGGGCTATTGCACCAATTCGCAGGAAATCTGCTCAGCTGATGCACTGGATGTCAGNCCAGTTGCCCGCTTGCTGCTAAAGCTGATTCATCGCTACCTACCGGGCTGGAATGCTGACTGTTTAAATTTGAATAACCCGGCTACTCACTTTACCTACCTTTCCAATGCTTGGCTCAGTACCCAGAGCAAAGCGAATCGCCGCCAGATCTTTGTCAGCAAACAGGTTGGCAAGGGTTTTGAGGAGCATTTTCGTCGCGCCAAGGCTATGGCTGAGTATGCGCAGGATGCAGATCATCCGCATGAAATGGCTGCTTATTTCCATGATACTGACGGCACACGCAGCCAGTTAGCCGACATGCCTGACCGTCAGGATCAACTCATGCAGGCTGTCAAAGCCGGTTTCCGTGCTGCTGAATTTGAGGAAAAAGGACTGGCGCTCGTCCCCAAACCAACCTCCGAAGCCTGGTTCATTTGCGTAGCGAAGCCTGACCCTTACCAGCATTGCGCCCAGCTTGAGGATGAACTTTCCGGCAATGACCGCTCACCGGAACGCGCACCGAAAAACGTGCTGGGGCAACACCTCAACAACCCACCACACCCGTCATGACCTGAATGAGCTGGTCGAGCAGATAGATGTCACCCGCATCGACATGCCCAGCTTCAATGCCTTGCGTGAGCAGGTCAAAACCGCCATTACCGCTGTCTGTGGAACAGTAAAGGAATAACAAACCCACATGAACACCGCCAAAATCAAAGCCTACGCACCCGCTGCCCGCCGCGATTTCATCGCCGCCGTTACCCAGCGCCTCAACCTGTTCGGCATCAGCGCCAACAATCAGGGCAAGTTGCACGTTGGCCTGCCACGGTTACGGGGTCGGTGCTGCAAATCGCCGGGCAGACCTTCGATGCCAAACTGGCGCCCGCGTGAGCGGCTGGTGGAACGTGCCCAGTCGCTGGGTATGGCGGCGCTGGTGGAACGGGTCGCCTATACCGGNTTCAACCGCTTGTGCGCGATCCGCTTCATGGAGTTGCAGGGCTATCTGGCGCATGGTTTCCGCGTGCTGTCGCACCCTGGGCAGGCCAAGGGTTTTCAGGTGCTGGATCATGTGCCGGAAGTAGCGGCGGAACTGGGGCTGGATGTGGATCATCTGGTCGGGCTGAAGCTTCAGGGCAATCAGGATGAGGCGCTGTTCCGGGAAATCCTGCTGGGGCAGTGCCATGCGCTGCATCAGGCGATGCCGTTTCTGTTCGAGGCGCTGGAGGATGACACCGAGTTGCTGCTGCCGGATAACCTGACGCGCACCGACTCACTCCTGCGCCCGCTGGTGGACAGTATCCCGGAAGACGACTGGCAGCAGGTGGAGATTATCGGCTGGCTGTACCAGTTCTACATTGCCGAGCGCAAGGATCAGGTGATTGGCTCGGTGGTGAAAAGCGCGGACATCCCCGCCGCCACGCAGTTGTTTACCCCGAACTGGATTGTGCAGTATCTGGTGCAGAATTCCATCGGGCGGCAGTGGTTGCAGACTTACCCGACCTCCCACCTCAAGGCGCAGATGCCGTATTACATCGAGCCTGCGGAGCAGACGGCGGAGGTGCAGGCGCAACTGGCGGCGCTGACCCCGGAAAGCCTTGACCCGGAAGCCCTGAAAGTGCTCGATCCGGCCTGTGGGTCGGGGCATATCCTGGTGGAAGCCTACCGGGTGCTGAAGGCGATTTATCAGGAACGCGGGTATCGGGATCGGGACATTCCGCAACTGATTCTGGAAAAGAACCTGTACGGGCTGGACATTGACGACCGGGCGGCGCAACTGGCGGGGTTTGCGTTGCTGATGCTGGCGCGGGCGGATGACCGGCGCATCTTTACGCGGCAGGTTAAGCTGAATGTGCTGGCGATGCAGGCTTCGCCGCCGTCCTCGCTGGCTTCCTCCGTTGCTTCCCCCTCCCTAACCCTCCCCCGCAAGGGGGAGGAGACAAGAGGGTCTTCGCTCCCTGCCCCCTTGCGGGGAAGGGCTGGGGATGGGGGACTGCCCGCCTTGTGGCGGGCGCTGAACCTGCGCGGTGACTGGCAGAAAGGCACATCCGCTGACCTGTTTGGGGGTGGGCAGATGCAGCTTGGGGATGCCGCCAACGACCCGGTGTATCAACTGCTGCTGACGCTGGTGGCNCTGTTCCGCGAGGCCAAAACCTTCGGCTCGTTGATTGATGTGCCTGCCAAGCTGCTGCCGGAACTGCAAGCCTTGCAGGCAATGCTGGAAGCACTGACGGAACGCGGCGACACCATGCAGCAACCCGCAGCGCGGACGCTGCTGCCGCTGGTGCGGCAAGCCATCATCCTTGCCCAGCGCTACGATGCCGTCGTCGCCAACCCGCCCTACATGGGCAGCAAGTTCTATACACCTGTCCTGAAAACCTTCATCAATGCCCATTANCAAAAGTCCAAAGCTGATCTTTACACTGCCTTCATTGAGAAAAACCTGAAACTGGTTATCAAGAACGGCTATGTTGGCATGATCACCATTCCCAACTGGATGTTTCTGTCCTCATTTGAAGAAATTCGCACCAGCATTCTTGATGACCACTACATTGACACCTTTGTGCATAATGGACGTGGCGTATGGGGTTCCGACTTCGGAAGCTGCTCGTTTGTAATTCGCAATACATCTTTGAGTGATGCTCAAGGTATATTTAAACGATTATTTGAAGTACAAGGTAGTATTGCAAATAATGAAGAGCTAATTGATCGTTTTTTCACTTATCCAAGCTATACCGCTTCACCTTCAAGTTTCAAGAAGATTATTGGGAACCCCATCGCTTACTGGCTGAAAGACTCAACCCTAAATACCTTTGTTAATGGTTCAGCTTTAGGGGATGTTCTCAAGCCACGCCAAGGTTTAGCTACAGGTTGTAATGATGTATTTTTGAGAGAATGGCATGAAATAAACTTAAACAAGATAGGAATGAAACAACAATCTTGTGAAAAGGCAAATGATTCAAAATTCAAATGGTTTCCATACAACAAGGGAGGAGACTGGAGAAAATGGTATGGAAATATTGAATATGTAGTAAATTGGGAAAATAATGGTGCAGAAATCAGAAGTTTCACTGATGAAAATGGAAAAGTTCGCTCTAGGCCACAGAATACGACTTTTTATTTTAAAGAAGGCATTACATGGGCAGATATAACAACAAGATCATTCGCTGCCAGATACTCTCCAGTTGGTTTTATATTTGATGTAAAAGGGTCATCTGGATTTCCATCTATTGCCGATATAAAATCATCATTGGGCTTAATGAATAGTAAATTAATGCATGAGTTCATGTTGATCTTAAATCCAACAGCAACTTTTCAAGTTGGTGATATTGCAAGAGTTCCTTTTATTCCATTAAGAGAATTAGATCAAAGCGAAATTGAAAATGGTGTAAAACTGCTAATTTCAACNCACTAAAAAGATTGGGATTCGTTTGAGACGAGTTGGGATTTTGCGGAGAATCCGTTGCTGGCGGCGAAGCGCGACAGCGTAAAGCTGGCGTTTGAGGCATGGCAGGCAGGCAACGCGGCAGCCGTGACGGAAATGCAGCGTCTGGAGGCGGAGAACAACCGCCTGTTCATCGACGCCTACGGCCTGCAAGACGAACTNCACCCCGACGTACCCCTGGAGCAAATCACCCTCACCGTCAACCCCCGCTACCGCTACGGCGGCAACGCCAGCGACACCGATCTCGCCCAGCGCTTCCAGTCCGACACCTGCGCCGAACTC
This sequence comes from Candidatus Thiothrix singaporensis, assembly GCA_013693955.1. Classification (GTDB taxonomy): domain Bacteria; phylum Pseudomonadota; class Gammaproteobacteria; order Thiotrichales; family Thiotrichaceae; genus Thiothrix; species Thiothrix singaporensis. The sequence continues at coordinate 2,144,140 of CP059265.1, forward strand.
ATCAGCTACGCCCTCGGCTGCATGATGGGACGCTACCGCACCGACAAACCGGGGCTGATCTACGCCCACGCGGGCAATGTGGATTTCGGGAAGGTTTATGGGGAANNGCGGGAGCTTTCCCCCGATGCCGACGGCATCCTCCCCATCACCGATCAGGAATGGTTCGCCGACGACGCCACCAACCGCTTCCGCGAATTCGTGCGCGTGGTCTGGGGCGAAACCCGCGTGCAGGAAAACCTCGATTTCGTCGCGCAAAGCCTCACCCAGTACGCGCTCAAGCCCAAACGCGACGAAAGCAGCCTCGACACCATCCGCCGCTACCTCGCCACCCAGTTCTACAAGGATCACCTGCGCACCTACAAAAAGCGCCCGATCTACTGGCTGTTCAGCTCCGGCAAGCACAAGGCGTTTGAATGCCTGGTCTACCTGCACCGCTACCACGCAGGCACACTGGCGCGGATGCGCACCGAATACGTCACGCCTCTGCTCGGCAAATACGAAAGCTACGCCGGGCAACTGGAGCAACAGATTGAGGCCGCCGACTCCACCGCCGAGAAAAACCGCCTGAAAAAGGAACTTGCCCAGCTCGACAAGCAACGCGCCGAACTCCGCGCCTTCGACGACCAGCTCAAGCACTATGCGGACATGCGCATCAAGCTCGACCTGGATGACGGGGTGAAGGTGAATTATGGCAAGTTTGGGGAGTTGCTGGCGGAGGTGAAGGCGGTGACAGGCGGGAAGGAGTAGGCTAAGGTTATGAAATACAAGACTGATAGCGGATTGCCGAAGGAGTTGGTGCTGTGACGTTAAGTAAATACTTAAAAGAATCCGTCTCCGGCAGGACATGGGAAGAAGCAAAGCAATTGTATGAGCTTCAAGATCAAGGTCTGAATGATGAGGAAATTTGTCGGCAGGCAAATATTTCTGAAAGGGACTTGCAACGCAGTCGAGGGGCTATGGCCTTGGCTGAACAATATCAAGATTCCGAGTATGGCGATCAATTTAGTGACAATCACTATATTATTTTTCACGATCTTCTGAGATTTAATACATTCAAAGAGATACGAGAATGGCTTGGATGGAGTGATGAAAAGCTAAAAGCATTAGATGAGAAAAATACTGCAATATTCTTTTCATTATTGTCACGCCTGCCTGATTTATCAGAAGAAGGGGAATATATAGAGCCAGCAATAAAAACACAGGATGACTTGATTTATTTTATCTTAATCATCAAGAGTGCAATGGCAATGGATTTTTGTTGGAAACGCATGATATTAAACATGCCTCCGATCTTACTCCCGAAGGTCAACAAGCACACAAAGAACAGTGCGATAAGCTTATATATGAAATTAACCGACATTTAGAACAAAGAAAAAGCACTGAAGATAAAGTTACAAATAATGGCATCATTGAGTTAATGCGACTACAAGGTTTCAAAAGTATTGCAAATGCAACCTTAATGGGTGTAACTCCTTTTGCTGTGCTTGCTGGGTCAAATGGTTCTGGTAAAAGTAATTTTGCGGATGGACTAGCNTTTTTCAGTACTGTCGTTACCCAAGGCGCAAAACAGGCTATTCGCCAGTTCGGAGGTTTTAACCAAATTCATTGCTTTAAATTCAANAAAGACAAAGCACGAACTGTCTCGTTGGAATTAAAAATACAATTAGATTATTTATATCATTACACTGTTAAAATTTATCAGATTGACACTTCACCACAGTTAGAAGAAAGACTTACTATAGGTGGAGAGATATGGCTTTCCCGTGAACGTGGAAAGCCGCCTAGCTTGATGAATATTAAGAGAATCAAACCTTTTCGCAAATTATCTGACTTGATACCCCTACCAGCGTATCCAGATGATTTGTCAGGTCTAATGTTGCTATCTGACCTATCAATTCATGCTTTCATGACCAACATTCGTGTATTCCGCTTTGATCCATTGGGGGCAAAAGAGCCTGATACGTTGTCAGCAGATGCCAGTGAACTGGACACGCATGGGCGTAATGTTGCCACCATACTTTCGGTTTTGGAAAAGAAGACAGAATTACGCGAACAGATTCTGGAATGGATAGAGCTGTTAGTCCCCGGCATGGAAAAGGTCAAAACCGAACAGCAAAAGCTGGATGGCAGAACCATTATCAAATTCAAGGAAGAAGGCATGAAAGCCTTCCTGCCTGCCAACCTGATTTCAGATGGAACGATTTATGCGCTGTGTATTCTGACTGCTGTGTTAAGTCGCGCTAAAGGTCAAGGCATGACTATCATTGAAGAGCCAGAGAGAGGGATTCACCCACAAGCGATTGCCGAATTGGTGTCATTAATGCGAGCCAATGCTTCACCAGAACACCCCGTTTGGGTTACAACCCATAGTGAATCCGTAGTCAGGAGTGCAACACCAGATGAGCTTTGGCTGGTTAACAAACTTGAAGGAAAAACCGAACTCAAGAACGCTGGGAGAAACAGTGTGCCATTAGGCAATATGAACCTGGATAAAGCATGGCTGATGAACTTCTTTGATGGAGGTTTGCCGTGGTAAAGCTGGGGTTTATTGTTGAGGGGAAGTGAAAAAGTTATTGTTGAGTCAACAAGATTTCAACAATGGCTGGAAACAAACGGGCTTACAGCTATCCGACCTGTGATTAACGCCGAGGGTGGTGGGAACCTGTTACCGCAGAATATCAAACCCATGGTGGCAACCTTGCGGCAGTTCCAACCCGATCACATCATCATTCTGACCGATCTTGAACATGATCCTGACGAGTCCCTTGTCCGGCAGCGGATCGGGGATACTTACACCAACCTGATCTTTATCGCTGTCAAGGCGCTGGAAGCGTGGTATCTGGCAGACTCCGCAGCCATGCAACAATGGTTGAAAGTTGATTCGTTTTACGAAGATAAGCCACAGGAAACACCCACCATGCCATGGGACAGGCTGGGCGACATTGCCAAAGGACTCAACAAGCGAGGAACCGGCCAAGCAAGATCAAGTTTGCAGAAAAAATGGTAAAACACTGCGGGTTTGATGTGGTGCGTGCAGCACAACACCCCCATTGCCCAAGTGCCAAAAACTTTCATGATGGCTTGCTGGCTTTGGCGGAATCCACATGAATCTTGACCAGCTCACCCAAGGCATCCTCGCCAAATTTGCCAACCACCGGATTGTATTCTGGCACGACCCTGAGCAAAGCTTCCAGGCCGACCTGCCAGCCCTGACGCTGGATGGTATCACCGTGCTGGACATGCAGGGACGTTCCCTGTTTGAGACTAAAAACGCATCGAACTGGATGAGCCGGAACAAAAATTCCTGCTGTACTTCCCGACTACCGAACCGGAGCCGGAACGGGACTGGTTGCTGGATATGCGCCTCTACAGCGAGCAGTTCTTTGCCGACGCCAGTTCCATGCTGTTGCACGAGCTGGGTATTCCCAAAATGGGGTTGCGCACCCACATCCGCGAGCGTTCCAGCTTTTTCAACAAGAAAAACACCGCTGCCCTCAAGCGGCTGGTGACAGAAAACGAGGACGAGCTGTCGCTCGACCGCAAAATGATGGCTGCGCTGCTCAAGGCCGACTCGGCGGAACTGGCGGATATTCTCCTTAGCTTGTTGAAGGACTATGCCCTGGCGCTGGAGGCAGATACTGACATGGGCAAGCTGCCCAGTGTGACGCTGTTGCAAAAACAGGGGCTGCTGAAGTCCCTGTGGACGTTGTTGCAAAACGAATTCAGCTATCAGGCCGAAACGCCATCCCTGCCGGATTTCACCCTCAAACTGTTTTGCACCGAGTTATGGTCACAGATGGATAGTCTGGATCGTGACTGGCTGTTGCAAAACGTGCTCAAGACGGCTGCTGGCCGCTCAACCGCGCTGGCTTTGCTGGTGAACTGGCGTGATAGCCTGAGCTATTCCAGCTATTACCAGATTATTGCCAGCAAACTGGAACAGGATTTGGAAATCAGCCGCCGCCTGGGTGATTGCCTGCCTGACAATCTGGCATCCTGCAAAACCTTTGAAGCTGTTGAGCGGATTATTATCCGGGGGCTGGTTGCCGCGCTGCTGGAAGCAGACAAGGCGCTGGATCATGCCTACTTCGAGTCGGTGCTGTCAGAACGGCGTAACGGCTACTGGTGCCGGGTCAAAGATGGCTACTACGCGCATATCTACGTAGCCCTGCAACAAGCGGAACGCTTGTTTGGCCTGCGCCACACCCATCAGGACGGCTTCCACTACGCTTCCGCCCGCGACATGTTCATCGCCTATGCGCAGGAACTGTTTGGCTTTGATCAGGCATACCGCCAGTTCAAATACGCACTCAGGCAGGTTGCCAACAAAGGTGGCGACATCCTGCTCCGTCTGGATGAGGCCGTCGAAAACCTCTACACCAACTGGCATCTGTACGAGGTGGGGCTGGCCTGGGATCGGCATCTCGCTAACGAGGAACGCATGGCCATTGGGTATTACCCGGTGTTCCCTCCCTGCAGCAGTTTTACGAGCGGCAGGTCAAAAGCCTGCTGGCAGGCAAGCAGGTCAAGCGGATTTTCGTGGTGATTTCCGACGCATTGCGTTACGAAGTTGCGGAAGAACTGACCAGCCTGATCAATGCCGAGAAGCGCTTCAAGGCCGACATTGCCAGCCAACTGGGCGTGTTGCCGAGTTACACCCAGTTGGGCATGGCGGCATTGCTTCCCATAAACAACTGACCTATGCCAACGGGCAAACGACGGTACACGTCGGTGGGCAGTCATCTGCCGGACTGGACAACCGTAACCGCATTCTTGCCGCCGTCAACGGCATGGCGGTCAGCAGCAAGGATATGATGGGCTGGAGCAAACAGGAAGGCCGGGAGCAGGTGCGCGACAAGTCGGTGGTTTACATCTACCACAACACCATTGACGACATCTGTGACAAACAGGGTGGCGAAGACCGTACCCCGGAAGTGTGCCGGGACGCGATTGCCGAACTCAACCACTTGGTTGGCCGTATCGTCAACAACCTCAACGGCAGCCGTGTCATCATCACGGCAGATCACGGTTTCCTGTTCCAGCAACAGGCGCTGGAACAAACTGGCAAAACCGAATTGAACGTTAAACCAGCGAACGCGATTGAGGCCAAAAAGCGCTACATCATCGGTAAACAGCTACCCACGTATGACGAATGCTGGAAAGGCCGGATTGCCGATACCGCTGATGGCGGTGACGACACCGAATTTCTGCTGCCCAAAGGTGCGCAACGTTTCCATTTTGTCGGTGGTGCGCGTTTTGTGCATGGCGGTGCAATGCTTCAGGAAATCTGTGTGCCTGTGGTGCATATCCGCGAGCTGGAAAAGGAATCCATTGCCCAGCACGAAAAGCAACCGGTGGGCGTGGTGGCTGCAAGCCAACCCATCCGTCTGGTCAACAACATCGACAAGGTGCGTTTCATCCAGACTGACCCGCTGGGTGAGCGTTGCAAAGCCCGCAAACTGGACGTGTATGTGCTGGATGCCGCAGGCAATGTGGTTTCCAGCCGTGAGCCGCTTAGTTTTGACAGTACCTCTAATGTGATGGAGGAACGTATCCGCGAAGCACGCCTGAAGCTGGTCGGTTCCGGGTTTGACCGCCGCGAAGTCTATACGCTGGTGCTGGAAGATGTGGACACCCGCACCCGCTACAGCGAGTATGCTGTGACCATTGACCGGCCTTTGGTCAGGATGATTTCTTCTAAGGCGGGAACCATGAGCGAGAATGATCTGGACAGTTTGTTAAACCAGCATTTCAAGGGTCGCGTGGTGCGTAAAGACCTCACCAAACGGCTCAAGGAAGGCGCGAACGTGCCGGTCTACGTGCTGGAATACCTGCTGGGCATGTATTGCGCCTCGGATGATGAAGAAGTCGTGCGCGAAGGACTGGAAAACGTCAAACGCATCCTCGCCGAGAATTACGTGCGCCCGGATGAGGCTGAAAAGGTCAAGTCGCTGATCCGCGAACGCGGCAGTTACAAGATCATCGACAAGGTGGGTGTACGCCTCAACCAGCGCAAGGACATCTACGAGGCCGCACTCTCCAACCTCGGCATCAATGACGCCCTGATCCGCCCCACCACCGTACAAGACAACGAAAAGCTGCTGACTGGTGGTATCTGGTGCATCGTGACCCTCCAGTATTTCTACGAGGAAGGCCAGAAAACCTCGCCATTTTCGGTGGTCAGCCTCAAACCCATCCAGATGCCTTCGATGGACATGGATGAACTGATGAACGCCCGTCAGCATTTCTCGCTGGAAGAATGGATTGATGTGTTGCTGCGCTCGGTCGGGATGGAACCCGCCAATCTGGAACAACGGGTGAAATGGCATCTGCTGGCGCGGATGATTCCCTTTGTCGAGAACAACTACAACGTCTGTGAACTTGANGTACGCGGCACCGGCAAAAGCCATGTATACAAGGAATGCTCNCCCAACAGCTTGCTGATTTCCGGTGGGCAAACCACGGTCGCCAACCTGTTCTACAACATGAGCAGCCGCCGGGTCGGGCTGGTCGGCATGTGGGACTTGGTGGCCTTCGATGAAGTGGCAGGCATCCACTTCAAGGACAAGGATGGCGTGCAGATCATGAAGGATTACATGGCGTCCGGCTCCTTCGCCCGAGGCCGTGATTCCGTGGAAGCCAAAGCCTCGATGGTGTTTGTCGGCAACATCAACCAGAGCGTGGAAATGCTGGTCAAAACCAGCCACCTGCTTGCGCCGTTTCCTGATGCGATGATCGACACAGCCTTTTTCGACCGCTTCCATGCCTACATCCCCGGCTGGGAAATTCCGAAAATGCGCCCGGAATTCTTCACCAACAACTACGGGCTGATCACGGACTATCTGGCCGAATTCATGCGGGAAATGCGCAAACGCAGTTTTGCTGACGCCATCGACCGTTATTTCAAGCTGGGTAACAACCTTAACCAGCGCGATGTGATTGCAGTACGCCGCACGCTTTCTGGCCTGCTTAAACTGCTATTTCCCCGTGCTGATTACGGCAAAGAGGATGTCCGCGCCTGTCTGGTCTACGCACTGGAAACCCGTCGCCGCATCAAGGAACAATTGAANAAACTGGGTGGAATGGAATTCTTCGACGTGCATTTCAGCTACCACGACAACGAAACACTGGAAGAACATTTCGTCAGTGTGCCGGAACAAGGTGGCGGCAAGCTGATCCCGGAAGGTGCTCCACGTCCTGGTGTGGTGCATCTGGTGACGCAAGGTGGTTCCGGGCAATTGGGTTTGTACCGTTTTGAAAGCCAGATGGTAGCTGGTACGGGGAAATACTCAGTTACGGGCTTGGGTTCCAGCACCGCCGCCAAGGAAGCCATCCGTATCGGTTTCGATTACTTCAAAGGCAATCTGGGGCGTATCAGCGCCAATGCCAGATTCGCCGAGCATGAGTTCCAGCTTCATGTCGTGGAGTTGCACAACACCACACCCAGCACCAAAACCAGTCTGGCGGCATTGGTGGCGTTCTGTTCCATCCTCATGAACAAACCCGTACAGGCGCAGATGGTGATATTAGGCAATATGACCCTGGGTGGTGTAGTGAACCCTGTCGACGACTTGGCTGGCAGCCTGCAAATGGCGCTGGATAGCGGCGCTACCCGTGTGTTGTTGCCAATGGCTTCGGCTATGGATATTCCTTCCGTGCCACCTGAGTTGTTTGCCAAGTTTCAGATCAGCTTCTTTGCTGATCCGGTGGATGCGGTGTATAAGGCGTTGGGCGTGCAGTGAGCGCCACCTACGCCATCCTCGACTTTGAAACCACCGGCATGTCGCCCGACTACGGCGCGTGCCCTACCGAAATCGCCATCGTGCTAGTGCGGGATGGCCAGATCACCGACCGCTACCAAAGTCTCATGAACGGCAATGTATGGATTCCGCCCTTCATCCAGTCCCTGACCGGCATCAGCAACGCGATGGTGCGCAAAGCCCCGCCGATGCAGCAGATCATNGGGGAAGCCATCGAATTTGCCGCCGATTATCCGCTGGTCGCGCACAATGCTTCCTTCGACCGCAAATTCTGGGATGATGCGGTGGATCGTCACGGAAAGCAGCGCCAGCAGGCATTCCTCTGCTCCATGCTGATGGCGCGGCGGGTGTTNCCCGATGCACCGAATCATAAGCTGGGAACTTTGGTGGATTACCTGCGCCTCCCCATGACCGGGCAATTCCACCGGGCGCTGGCCGATGCGGAAGCCACCGCCCACCTGTTCATCCGGCTGCATGAACGGATACAGCAAAGGNNCCTCAACTGCCCTGCCCCAAGCTGTGCGCAATTACTGGCTGTACAACGACAAAAAATAGGCACTTTTTAGGCGTTACCATGCAATTTGATTACGGACTTATCTTTGCCCAACTAATGAAGGGCTTTTTGCTTTACTTGCTTCCTGTGTATCTGTTGATCGCATTTTTCAAGAATGTCTTGGCGTTGATCCGGCCTGCCTGCATTCTGTGGTCGTGTTTACCGGAGATTGCACATTCAAAACCCCGATGTCAGAGAACGTGGTGTATTCCAGCGGCTACCGATCCTACCTGAAATCATTACGCCAGGAAATCCTGAGCGAACAACAGGTGCAGGAATACATTGCCCTGATCAACGCTTGCCGCTTAGACCCATCGTTCGCCTCGCGGCGCGCATATCCGGCATGTGAAACAAAGTCATACTCCACAACGCTATTCAATGGATTATTCACAAGCCCCTTCCTGCCCCAACTGCGGAAAGCAGATGGTGATGAGGAAAACCAAGCGTGGCCTCATAGAGGCAAGATGTTCTGGGGCTGTTCAAGTTTCCCGGATTGCAGGGGATTTATCAGCATTCAACACTGACTATCTATTTACTGTGGCATCCCGNGCCTGNAAGCGTACTACGTCCTCCAGTGAGCGGGTTGACCCGTATCTGGGTGCTGATCCTCTCTTTCATGGCTTGCACGTGAGAAATTACCCCTATCAGCTTGCCGTCCTGCTGCAAACCCGCCAGGGTTTCCAGCGCGGTATCCAGTGCTTCCTCATCCAGCGTGCCGAATCCTTCATCGAGGAACAGTGAATCCACCCTAACATTCTGGCTGGCCATGTGCGACAGCCCCAGAGCCAGAGCCAGACTGACTATGAAACTCTCACCACCCGACAGGTTACGGGTAGAACGAATCTCACCCGCCTGATAGTTGTCGATGACATTCAGCTCCAGAGGTTGCCGGTGATCATGGATCAGCAGGTAACGGTCGCTCATCTTGCTCAGTTGTTGGTTGGCATGGCTGACCATGACCTCGAACGTTAGCCCTTGTGCGAAGTTGCGGTATTTCTTGCCATCGGAGGAGCCGATCAGCTCATGCAGGTTATCCCAACGCAGGCATTCTACCTGCTGTTGCTCAATGGACTGACGTATTGCTACCTGTTGCTTCCTGACCTGTTCATTCCCATTCAACTTGTCATTGATAGCCCCAATCTGCTGCTGAAGCCGGGGTAGCTCTGCCTTGCAGTGATCCGCTGCTGTTCCAACGTGTCTGTTGTTTGTTCCGTCAGTTGTTTGCTGCGTTCTTGCGCCAGTTGCGAGTGTTTGTCCCGGTGAGAAGTTTCCAGACGAGCCTGTTCTGTTGTTAATCGTTGNTGATTGCAGGCTAAGTTGCTGCCGTTCAGTGTCTGGCAGGCGTGCATCCAGGTAAGCGCGTTCGGATTCAAACCCCTGTATCTGTAGTCGGGTCTGAAAGGTAGCTTCCATCGACTGTAGCTGCTGGTTCCGCTCTGCGATAGCTGACTCCAGGGTGCCTGCCTCGTTCCGGGATTGTTGAAGTTGTGTGTTGGCATCATGAGCGTTTTGCTGGCTGGTATCACGCTGCTTTGCGGCATCTTCGACGGCTTGCTGTAAGCCGGTTTCTTCCATGTCTGGCTGTTTGTCCCCGAAAAGTTCTACACGTTTTTGGGTGAGGTTGGCAGCCTCCTGTTCCAGTGAACCCAGTTTGGTTTGCTGCTTAGCGGTCTCTTCCTGGCGTTCCCTGATTTGCTGTTCAAGGCGTAGTTGTTGTTGCAGGGTTTCCTGCTGCTGTTTGAGTCTCTCCCCTTCTGCGCTTTGCTCCAGCCATCGCTCGCGGCGCTGGGACAAAGCTGTTTCTGTATTGGCGAGCTCTGCAAGGCTCAGGGTATGGATGCCATAAGCTTGCAGGTGGACTCCTATGTTGGCCAATGCTTGCGATAGCTGGGTGTCGGANNCTTCCCCACTTCCTGCTGANNAGCCGCTTGCAGGTGTCGTTGGCAGTCTGGTGGTTATGGTTGGCCTGCTGGGCAGCACTTTCCAGTTGCCGGAGAGTGTCCTGCTGTTGCTGGAGCTGGGTTCGCAAAGCGTTGAGCTGCTTTTCCTGTTCCTCTGCATCCTGTACCTGCTGTCTGATTTGCGCCAGTTGTGTAACTGTTTGCTGTTGCTGGTATGCAAGCTTGTCGCCCAGTTTTCTTCCTCAATACCCGGTTGCAGGGTCGCAAACGCTACACGGATTTGGACTGTCAGGCCGTCAACTTCCTGCTGGCAATCGGCTTGCTGGGTGAGGTTGTGTTGCTGGTTCTGCTGAAGTCCGGCCAGTTGTTCCCGAAAACCGGCCAATTGCTGCTGGGTTTCCTTGAGTTCCTGCCTGGTTCTCCGAAGTTCTTCATCTGTTTCACCCTGACGAGGCGTATTGCCGCTGGCATAGGGGTGTTCCAGTGAACCACAGAGTGGACAGGGTGAACCGTCCTGTAGTTGGTGACGGTGCTCTTCCAGTGACTGGATGGTTCTCAGCAAGGTTTGGCGTTCTTCCAGATGCCCCGCCCTTTCTTCCAGTCTGGTTTGGGCAGTCACATGCAGTTCGATACTGTGCGTCAGTTTGCCCTGCTCCTCCTGATATTGCGCCTGTTGGTTTTGGAGGGTGGTGAGCCTGTTTCTGGCAGTCAACTGTGAGTGAATCTGTTCCCCCAGTTTGTTTTGCAGGGTTTCTCTGTCTCTTAGGTCATTCAGGGTTTGCCGCCAGTCTGCCAGCGTTTTGCCTTGTAGCAACTGGTTAAAGCCTGCTTCCAGCTCAATGAGGGTTTGGTGGGTGTTTGCCTGTTGTTGGCGATGGGCAGTTACATCTGCTTCCGTCGCTGCCAGTGTGGTTTTGGCAGTAGTCAGTTTTTCCTCTGCTTCTCCCAACTGCTGGCGTATCCCGGTTGTCTCTACTTGCCACTGGCGTAGCTGGTTGAACTGTTGCTGGATACCGGAAAAGTCCGATACCAGACGCTGGTCAGCCTGATGGGTTTCCAGAAACTGGTTGATAGCCGCTAAATCAGTAATTGTTGTCGTCAAATGCTGTTGAGCAGCCTGCTGCTGTTCCTCAAGGGCTGCCAGCTTGCCGTGAAATCCATCAAGTTCTAGGTTGGCTTGCCGGATTAAGTCCACGCGCTCCTTGTGTTTGCTGGCCAGTTCCCTGACGGCGGTCAAGATGANAGCCAGTTCTTTCTGAATCTGCTGCTGGCTTAACAACTTGCTTTGTGCTGTTTCCAGTGCCTGCCCAGTTTGTTGGGCAGCGGATTCCTGAAGAGGGATGGTTTCCAGCAACCTGGCGTGCCTTTGTTTCTCGGTCTCTTGCTGTTTGCGTAACCCATCCATGCGGGCATGGTCGCCGTCCAGTTCCAGTGCCTTGTTGGCCTTGTCCAGCCGTTCCTGTTCAGGTCTGAATGTCTCCTGTTTCCGGGAGAGTTCAGTCAGGTCGGTTGTTAGCCGGGTTAATTCCTGTTCCAGTGTGTTGATGGTCTGGAGCCAGATCAGATGCTGTTCACTCTGGAGCAGTTGGGTGTCCAAACTCTTGGCCGCTTCCTGATGTTGTTGCAACTCCTGCCGGTATTGAAGCTCTTCCGTCTCGTTCAACAGGCGCATACCCTGCACGGCTTGTTGCAGTTTCTGGAGTTTGTCACGCTCAATCCGGGTGCGGTCATGTACCTTCATCGAAATACTGCTGTAAATATCGGTGCCGGTGATCTTTTCCAGTATGGGCGCACGCTCACCGGGATTGGCATTGAGGAAGGTGGCAAAGCTACCTTGCGCCAGCAGGATGGAACGGGTGAACCGCTCAAAGTCCAAACCCGTCAATGTTTCTACTGTTTCTGCAACCTCGCGTAAGCCGGAGGCGATGATTTTCTCCGGGTTAATGGTGGATAACTCATGATGGGGTTGCTGCAATTCGCCATCAGATTTTTTGCGGGAACGGCGCTGGCTCCACTGGATGCGGTATTCTCCATCCTGCGTGGCAAAGGCTACTTCCGCGAAGCACTCACCGGTATTACGGGACATGATTTCATTGGCGGTTTTGGTGACTTTATCCAATCNGGNGGTACGGCCATACAGCGCCAGACAGATAGCATCAAGGATAGTGGTTTTACCCGCGCCGGTNNCAGTGGTGATGGCAAAAATGCCATCTGATACAAAGGCAGGCTGGGTAAGGTCGATACTCCACTCACCAGACAAGGAGTTGAGGTNTTTCAGGCGAATTTGCTGGATACGCATGTTTGAATCTCCTGCCCTATTCCGTTTCAGCGTCACGTAATGTGTAGAGGATTTCCTGATAGGCATTCAGCAGGTCTGGTTGCTGTTCTTCAGGTACGTTATTGGCAGTCATGCACCGCTGAAAAACTTCGGTGACATCCAGTTCTTCCAACAATTCGGAGGGAGCCGTCTGTTGAAGTGTGGTTGTGACGGCTTTGAGGTTGCGGATACGCAGGATTTCCAGACAGGTATCGGTTGTCATGGCTTCCAGTTGTTCCCGCAGGTTGCCGATGACTTCCGTGCTGCCGTAGAGGATTTCCAGCCAGATGGGATGTGTTGTACTGGCCAGTTCGCCAAGCCTGTTCTGGATGGCGTTCAGGTCGCCGCGTATTTGCTCCATGGGCTGAAATACCGGAACCGGCAGGAGTTGCACATCTGGAGTATAACCCTCGAACTCGACGAGGCAGACGCTCTNTTGCTGGTGGGCTTCGCCAAATCCCATGGGTAACGGTGAGCCGCTGTAACGCATATGTTCGGNCCCATTAACCCGTTGCGGGACATGCAGGTGGCCAAGCGCCAGATAGTCGATACAGGCAGGGAAAGTATTGCTGTGGACATGGGCGAGTGAGCCGATGTAGAGGTCGCGGACACCATCGCCTTCCTGGGTTTTCCCGCCTGCGGTGAACAGGTGGCCTGTAGCGACAATGGGGATGGCCAAGCCAGTCTGGTTACGTTGTTGTTCAGCCAGTTCGCCAAGTGTGGCGTAGTGGTTGCGGATGCCTTCCACCAGTTTGCTTTGTTTATCGCTGATACTTTCCCCCGCTTCGGCTATGCGTATGTCCCGGTCACGCAAATACGGGATGGCACAAACAATCAGTTCAGGTGTGCCTTCCGGGGTGTTCAGCAGCAATAGTTCATCTGAAGGGTTTTCCGGGATGGAACCGATGACGTGAATATCCAGCGTTTTCAGCAAGTCACGTGGAGCATTCAGAAATGAAGGTGAGTCATGATTGCCAGCCACAATGACCACATGTCGGCAGCAAGTCTGGCCGATATTACGCAGGAAGTTGTAATAGAGTTCTTGTGCCCGGTTACTAGGCGTGCCGGTATCGAAAATATCTCCTGCGACCAGCAGGGCATCAACTTGCTGCTGGTTAATGGTTTCAATCAACCAGTCAAGGAAGGCAGCAAACTCATCATAGCGTTTGCGGTTATAGANGGAACGTCCTAGATGCCAGTCGGAGGTATGGAGAAGTCTCATTTACCGGTCTTGCCCTATTTTTGAGGTTAAGACTTATTGTATAGCGTTTAGGCGGGGTGTGAAGTGGGAGCCTCACTGCGTGAACGGGCTGCTCGGGTTCCGCTTGCGCTCCATCCCGCCGGAGGCGGGACAAGCCTTGCGTATCCCTGGCTTCTCCACGCGCTGCTTGGGGTCATGATCTGGTTTGGCCAAGTGTAAAACTGATTTCAGATTCTCCTGCAATGACCATCAAGAATGGCAGGCCATCGTTAGCCATTTGTTCTGATAAGTTGGCAAGTAATGCAATGTCCAAGCGGCTTGGGATGACGGAGGCTTTCGGTGGATGTGAATGCCATTCGCCAACGTAGGTGACGATGCCCGCCGTCCTGGTTTCACAATCTTCTAGCGAATCCCGTAACCCTTGATCACCACGGATAAAACCATCGGCTTCGGCAATACTGTCAGGCGGAGCAGGTAATGCGTCTACCAAGTGAATGGATTTCATTTTCTGGTCCAGATAACCCAGCAGTATACCGCCCGTCTCATTCGGTAAACCCTGTTCTCTCAGGTAGGACAACTTGTCCTGCAAACCTGTATCCCACCAAATAGACCACTCCCCTACCCTCTGCGTGATTGGCGGGTGAACGGGAACGTCAATGGCTTCAACTTTGCCTGTTTCATCGTGGTTGATCCAGAGCCTTATCTTCGCTTCCGAAGAGCTGGATAACCGCCTTATTTGCCGCGCAAGTATCGCACCATGCAGTTGAATCAACTCATTGGACATGATGGTAGATGCATCCCGGCAGCCAGCGCCAACCCACATGTTGCCTGAGTGCCCAGACAGATGTGCCTCTCCCCAATTGTTTTGTAGAATGGCTCTGTAATATTGGGCTTCCAAGAACGGTAATTTAAGCAGTCGCTCTTTATCCTCCAGCAGCATGACTGAATCATGCCCTGAGGGTGTCACAAATACGGACACCATTCGAGGTGTACTTGCCTGAACAGATAAATCGCGTGGTGCATCGAGGGTTGTTGTTACATCAACCAACAAGTCACTGTCCTTGATGGCATTCTGGATATTCTCATTCTTCAGGTCATTGATTTTAGAGTTGATAGCGGAGTATTGGACGACTCCATCAGCGTAGTTTTGGCTCGTCAGGTATCCCACAACCTCAACTTTAGGATGCCCAATATAAGGATCTTTTCCCAAGTGTCTGGTGATATTATGCACGTCCAATACGTCATCATCTATATACGTCCAGTTCCCCCAGGCTTCCTTTGACCAGATCTCGGCCAAGCAACTACCGAGTGCTCCAACACCCGCCAGAATACCTCTAAATTCAGCGTATCCAGATGCGATGCCCGATGCTTGCCTTGCGTAATCTCGGGAGATTCTTTGTTTCACTTCAACTGGGAGTATCGGGATGCTTCTCCACCCATCCCCTGCTTCACGGTTCCGTGACTCTACCATGTGATCAACATAGGCTATCTGGTTTTCAGGGTTTTNGAATAACACTCCAAGAGAAATGCCCAAACTCCTCAGACATTCCTCGACGAGAAAACCAATAAGCTCATAACGTTCAATGGGNNTAGTTTGGTTCTGAATTCTTGGTATTTGAAGCAGTATGAAACATCGGGCTTGTTGCTGTTGCGGCAGGATTCTCAGCCCCGTTGATGGGGTTTTTGTAGTGATGATTCTGCCTAACTCCACAAACAGGTCTGTCCCTTTGGGCAGTAGCTGTTGGTGCAATGCTCCCAAGGNTGTGGGGAATGCTTCTATCGTACCGCTTTGTACGGGAGATGTGGTTATAGTCAGACACTCATAATGGGGCTTCCCAGTTTTATTCTGATCATCTCCGGGTTCAAAACTGCCATTGATGATTAACCCAAGACCGTTACTGTAGGAGCCTAGATACGTGAGAGATAGAGAAGTGTTTGCCTGAGAGACTTTTTCATTAAAATCCGCTGGCAGGATAATCTGCCAGGGTGATGCTAAGTAAAATTGCTCAAGGGGTTGGTCTTCACGGTGCAGTGTCCCTGAAGCCGTTTCTTTCAACCACCACAGAATCCTTTTCAGGTGATTCTGTGGTGTCCAGGTACGTTGTAGCGCCGACCATGGTTCAAAATACAAACACAAGGAGGTCGGTTCGCCTTGCAAGACATGGTTTTGGTGCGGCGTTACCGGAAAGTCACTTCTGATGGCTCTTACGTCATATGGACAGCGGTAATCGCTGTAGTCAGGGCGATACGTTAACGCTAACCGTTCTTGAACCTGTATGCCAACAGGGTTCCGGGATGGGACAGAACCATCGCCAAAATCGGCAATGATAATGTCCTCAACGGTTTGTCCATGCGTAGCCTTCCTCAATTCAATGATGTTTACATATGAAAATGATTGGCATACGGCCAACAACTCCCNGGCCTCTTGGTGTGTCAGTAAGGCAGGATCAAGGGAAGGTAGTGGTTCGCCGTATTCAGTATCTGGTTCAGACATTAACCAGCCCTCGGTGTCTTATGGGATGTAATAATTGCGGCGGCTGATGAACNCGCCAACCATCGCGATTCCGCCGTTTTTTGCACCTCAAACTCTAATGGCTTGGGATCCTTCTCATTGGGATGCTCCCCAGTACAATGGAACTTCCNCCGGACACCATTGACGATTTTCTGGTACTCCCGCTTTGCTCCTATGCATGGAGGATCTTGGTCTTCTTCCTTGATCGGTTTGCTGCTGGAGACGATGGAAGCTCCAGTTCTCGCTTGAGCCAAGGCTTTCCTGGCGTCAGGAGATACCTTCGCTTGCCCTTTGGTATCTGACCAGCTCTCATATGAGAGGGTATGCCAGGAGCAATGATGTGGAGCCTGCATCAAATCGTATTCCAGCTCATTAGAGGTCGATTTGTACTTGTCCCAGACCCGTTCCCAAATTTCCACCTCAGCATCACCACCAGTCAGGAACTTGCAGCCGTCTTTTTCAGATTCACTACCAGCAAGCTTCATGTTTAAGATGACACTAGAATGGTTTTTGGACAGTATATCATTCGTTTCATCGTCATCNNAGCCGGACGAGTATATCAGCAATGCCTCGAAATTTTCATTGTGCTGTCCCCGGATAGTTGTGAATTTCTGGTCTACCTTGACCAGAATTTTCTCCAGACCGTCTGTTTTACCCTTCTCGTCTTCACCCATGATCGTGATGCGGTCACCATCCTGGACATTGAAATTTTTGTCACGGTTCACTTGTACCCGGCGCTTGGCTTCTTTGTTAAATGCCTTTGCATCATCACACAACGTATGATTCTTGTCGGCGCGGCGGTATACGATGGGTGACGACCACATTTCACGTATAACGATGCGTTTTTCCTCATCCGGTTTCTTATCGTCCGGGTAGTCCTTCAGTTCTCCAAGATAGAAATGTTTGGTCAGCCCTGTGCAATGGTCTTTATCCGGGTGACTCAACAGCAAAACGTCGACATAGGGACGGCCGTTTTCATCCCTTTTGAGGCGTTTCCGCAAGGAATCTGCAACGTCATGTGTTGTGTCATTTGGATCGTCTGCGGCCTGCCTGATATTCATGTCGATCATGATGCTGGTCTCATCAACAAGACAGATCAATGTCATGTCACCGTTGTCGACAGGGAAAAAGGTAATGATGGCTTTTTTCATGGTGGTGAATTCCTGTAGTTTGCTAGTTAGTGCGTATAATTACTATCCGTATATAAAGTATACGGATAAAAACTATATTAATGCAAGCACACCTCGGCTACACTTTGTGGCTGACCCGAGAACGACAAGAAAGGAAGGGATTTGGTGAAGAAATCAAAGTGGTCGCAAGAAAAACGCTTGGAGTTTATTGACTTTCGTCTGTGTTGGGATGGACAGATAAATCGCTCAGATATAACCGGTTTTTTTGGTATTTCGATACCCCAAGCATCCCAGGACATTGCTCGATACAATGAGCTGACCTCGGATAATGCTGTGTATGACACACGAGCTAAGATCTATCGTGCAGCAGATAAGTTTACGCCTGCGTTTGAGTCAGCCACTGCACGGCACTATCTCAATGAGTTATTGGCAATATCAGAGGGTTTGTTATCCCCTGGCGCGAGTTTCATTGGATGGCAACCACCTTTCGCTGCTGTTCCAATGCCGGAAAGAAAGGTGCCTTCAGACATTCTGCTTTCGCTATTCAAAGCAATCCGCCACAAGCAGACGGTTGATGTGATTTACCTATCCAAGAACGAGGTAGAACCTGGAAAACGATGGCTTACNCCCCATGCTATTGCACATGACGGTCTCCGGTGGCATGTCAGAGCCTATTGCCACAAACACAACCAATACAGAGATTTTGTCGTTGCCCGTTTTCTTGAGGTTAGAGAAATTAGCACGGCTAATATATCAATGCCGGAAGATCATGCATGGAACAACATTCTTACGCTGATTCTAATCCCAAACCACCAATTGTCCCCTGCCCACCAGAATATGGTTGAAGTGGAATACGGCATGACAAATGGCGAGCTGGAATTTCAATGCAGCGAGGCATTGTTCTACTACGTTTCTCGTCGCCTTGGGCTTCACCGAAGAGATGCCCAAACTCCCAAAGAACACCCTGTTGTACTGAAAAACTATGATGAGTTGCGTCCTTATATGCCATCTGTGGAGGGAAAATAAGTGGCAAAGTCTTCTGCCAAATCATTGAAGTCAATGAACAGAAAAGTGATCTGGAGCCTGATCATTCTGGATATGGTTTTGTTGGCTGTTTGTTTGCACGGAATACCTTTTGAACTCCCCTCTTCTCTCAGCAAGTCTGGTATCGCACTACTACTGGCTTCGACTCTTGGNCCTATGGTGGCGGGTTTCCTGAACGAATTCATCTCTTCACCACTTAAGGCTAGCCTCGTTTTCTGGCGTCTCCGTGAGGTACTGCCTGGACATCGGGCTTTCTCCAAAATTGTACATACTGATCCCCGAATTGATGCATATGCCTTGCAGCAGAAACTTGGGGANTTTCCGTCAGATCCTGTCGAACAAAACCAACTATGGTATAGCCTCTACAGGAAGCACGACGGCGATGTACGAGTGCAGGACTCCCATCAGGCGTTCCTGCTTTACAGGGACTGCGCCAGTTTGACTTGTTTGATTGGCGTACCCGTTATGTTCCTGTTGCCTTTTCTGGATATAGCTGGTTGGCAGCGGTGGGTAATTATCATCATCATACTGTTTCAGTATGTCGCCTGTGTTCTGGCAGCTAGGAATACGAGTAAACGTTTTGTTCAGAATGTTTTGGTGGCAGAATGCTTTAAAAATGAATGATACAGCCTTCAACAGAACTGTAAACGGCCTTAGTTCATTGATTCAGTATATCAAGACTTACACCACCACATTCCCAAACGGCGGATCACCCTGCCCCTCCCGCCGCAACTGCACCGCAATCGCCTGCTTCGGGCGGATATATTTCAAGGTCTCCCGACTAATCCGCAGCTTGCTGCTGGCCATCTGCCAATGACTGCCATGCAAGCCCAGAATCAGGGTCGCACCCACATTGGTAAGGAAACTGTCCGGAAAATCCGTCGGACTCTGGCTTGCGCACCACAAGCCAATCCCAAACTTGCGGGCTTCCCGCGCAATCACATTGATGATGTCGTCATTGTCCTTGCTGAAGAACTTGTGCGCCTCATCCAGAAACAGCACATGCCGCAGTTCCGAACCTGATTGGGTTGCCCCGGCCTGCTTGTGCCGCTCGAAAATGGCGCGCAGACGCAGCTTCACGAACAGGATTTGCTGCTCGCTGGTCAGTGACTTGAGCTGATGTACCCGCACCGGACTACCACCAAACGGCGGCGGATTGGCGCGGAAGATACCCGCCGAGTTGAGCAGTGCCAGCCGCTGCAACACGCTGGCCAGCGTATCCGCCGAGTCGTATTTGAGCAGGTCGTCCAGCTCACGCCCGGTTTGCATGGCGTCGATGAAGGCGGCATAGCTGCTGGTGCAGTGTTCCTTGCTGGTGGCAATCTGCTTGCCAAGCCTGTNCCGGTCGGTATCGCTGCTGGCTTTGGCAAACTTGCCCTGCAAGCTGGTGAGGCGCTTGTACTGACGGGTGAGCTGTTCCAGCGCACTGATGCAGGGATTGTCACCGCCCAGGGTGAGCGCGGTCAGCTTGCGCCGCCCGTAGCTTTTCAGGTCATCCAGGGTGGGGTAATACTGCTTCAGCGCCGCCCAGTTGCGGGCTTCGATCAGTTGTTTGCGTTCTGCTTCAGTGATGCTGTTGCGCTNGCCGGTGGCGGGGTTGTCCGGGTAGATACCGGCGAGTTGGTAGGTATCCATGATCAGATTGCGCAATACCATCGACTGCCTTACCCCCAGTTGCGNGGAAACGTCTTTCACCAGCCCCAGCAGGTAATCCGCCTGCCNGTNTGCGCCGCCGGTATGCGGGTCGGTCGCCAGTTCCAGCGGGTTGTAGCCGTAGCCGGTGGCCTGCGAATAGCGGCAGGCGGCAGCGCCGGGAATGGATTCCAGCTCGTCATGCACATCGAACACATCCACTTCCACCCCTGCCTGCGCGGCGCTGCCCAGCAAACGGCTGGACTGATACGACTTGCCGGTGCCGCTCATACCGCATACCAGCACATGCGCATTGATCAGCTTGTCCGGCTCGTAATGCACCGGGTATTGCTGCTGTTTCTGCCGCAGGTGGTATTCCGATAATCCCAGATAGTGCTTCATGAGGTGTTACAGGTATTTCTTGAAGTAGCCCACCGCCAGCCGGGTAGCCAGCCACACCAGCAGCAGGATCGGCGGGATTACCCAACGAGGGTCAATGACAACCGGCGGCAGCAGGTACAGCACCCACACTCCCAGCCAGGTATGGTTGAAACCGTGCTTGGCGCGGTGGTAAATAAACCCCGACTCCCGCCCGACACTGGTGCGGCGTTTGTACCAGGCAATGAAACCATCCAGCCCGGCAGCCAGCATTACCACCCCAAACAAGGGTGCGGACAGCAGCAACACCGCCAGCCGTTGCGCGAACAGCAGGATGCCGATGTGCGCGGTTTGCAGGAACTGCCAGTTGCCGATCACGAAGCTGTGCATGTAGGCATTGGCCCTGCCAGGACTCCGGCCTGTTCACATCGCGCATCATTTCATGCAGGCTGACCAGGCGAAGGTCGGCTGGTATGCCCACAACTGCACCTTGCGGATGAAGGCGGCGGAATCTGGCGCGGACAAGCTGGCAATCAGTTCACTTTCTGTTTGCAGGTTGTGCTGGAAAACCGCTACCCCACGCATGGCAGGATACGGCCAGAACACGTACACGATGTCGACCAGCAAAGCCAGTGCGCAGACGATGGCGAACCACTTCACGTACCAGAGGATGCCGGTCAATTTCTCCATCAGGCATCCTCCCCAGCCGGGTTTCCTGCACCCAGCGGATGATGGTGTTCATGTCCTTCGGCAGCAGTGGATCAGCACCGGCCAGCGGCAGGCGCAGCTTGTACAGCTTACCGCCGTCCAGCAGGGCAAATGCCTGTCCCTTGGGCAATTGCACCAGATCGGCGGGGGTGAGGATGTCAGCTTCCGCTTCGGTGATGCGGTCGGAGTTTGAGGAGGTAAAATCAACGCTGGAATCCGGGTCGTTGTTGTCAGTGACAGCGGATTGTGCCGTTTTGGTGTAGATGCGCACCTTGGGCAACTGGTCGGTCAGCACCGCGGCAGTTTCTTCGTTCTTGACCCGCAGCATGATCAGGGTGTTGAGGTTGCCCTGGATTTGCCCGGCCTTGGGCTTTTCGCCGATGCCGGCCTCGATGTCAGAGGCGGTCTGGGTGTAGGCCGTCACCTGCACTCCAGAACCACCCGCCTTGTTGAGCAGCGGGATGAATTCATTCCCCACCAGCTCGTTGAACTCATCGGCGTGGATGGCGATCCTGGCGCGTTTGTGCCCCGGCAGTTCCGGCAACCCCAGGTTGTCGCCGTGCTTGTAGAGCTGCCCGGCGATGGAGGTGAGATCAGCGAACATGGAGTTACCCACCGCACCGGCCACTTCGGCATCGGAGAGCGCATCCAGCCCCACATACACTACCCCACGTTGGCGAATCACCGCCATCCAGTCGAGGATCGGGCGCTTGTCAGCACGGTCAGCATAATCGGGAGCCAGCAGCTCACCGGACTTGCCGGTAGTGAGCTTTTCCAGCAAGGGCAACAGGCTGGCAGTCAGCTTGTCGAAATAGGTCTTGTCGTATTCAAACGCGGAACGCAGCCCGTCCGCCACCGGGTCATACAGCCCCCGACTCTTTGCGAACTGGGTAAAGGCAATCGCCTTGAAGTCGCGGCTCTTGAGCGCCAACGGCAACGATTTGGCGTCGATGTTCTGGGCGATAGTGTTGACCTGTTCGCGCCAGTTCTCCAGCCCCTCACGGTCAAACCAGAAGCTGTAATACTCCACCATCAATGGCTCGATGTTGGTCACATAACGGGCAATCATGGTGTAGTCAGGCCGCCTGCCCAGCGCTACCAGCGCATTGGCGACGATGTTGGTGAAGCGCCAGGCAAATTCCTTGAAGGTGGCGGAATTGCCCGTGCCCGGCAACTGTCCAGCAATACGGCTGGCTACTTCCGTGACCCGCCCGAAACTGCCGACCGGGTTGTAGCGTTCGGAAATTTCCGGGAAACCGAGGTGGAAGATATGGAACTGCTCCAGCCGCCCTGCCCGCTGGCATTCCGCCCACATGCGCGCCAGCAGTTCGGTATCACCCTTGGGGTCGAACACCACCACGATTTCACCCCGGCGGATGTCCTGTGTCACCAGCAGCTCAGCCAGGCGGGTCTTGCCGACGCGGGTGGTGCCCAGCACCAGGGTGTGGGCTACCCGGTCGCCGAGGTCGATCCAGACCTCGCATTCATCTTCTACGCCGACACCGTGCANGGCCGGGTCGCCACCGACCGNGGGTAAGGGTTTTACCGGGTTCCACCACACAGCAGAGCGGGTCAGGTTGAGCAACCCTTGCAGATGGGGATTGTGTTCGTGGTGTAATTCCAGTGCCCGCGCCCACTGGTATAGCCTGCCGGGTTGTATCCAGATGCGGCCTGCTGGGGAACGCGCTTCCACCAGCCGCTGGCTGTGTAGCTGCGTCCACTGGAAGCCCTTGCCGAGGAACAGTTTGTGGCGTGACAGCGGAATCTGTTCCGCATCCAGCCCGTAGGTGGGCAGGCGGCGGAGATTGGCGCGGTACTGGAGGATTTGCCAGCCCTGCCAGAAACGGAACAGCGCCAGCAGCAGGATGCCGAGTGCGGCCCAGACCGCCATGCCCGGCATCAGCGGCGATAGCCATCCGGCACGTAGTAACAGGAAGGCGGACAGTGCCAGCAGAATCAAGGAGATGGTCATTTCCACTGCCGGACGCAGGCGGTTGTCAAAGACTGGTTGGCTCATGCGGGTGTCTGCTCCTTGTGATTATTTTTATCCGTTCCCTCCGGCAGGGACAGGGATTTGTTGGGGGACGGCAGGTAGGCTAGCCCCAGCTTACCGAGCGGTTCTTCCAACAAAAAGCCGCGCACCACCCCGCTTTTGCGTTGCCNCCTGACCTGGTACAGCCAAATGTTGCTGTCGTTGGGGGCTTTGCGGTGCAGACCGAGTTTGGTGAAACGTTTCTGGGTGTGTTCCCAGGCATCCGGGGAGAATTCCTTGAATATGCGTGGGCTGACCAGCAGCAGACCCTCGTGGACGACGTGCAGGAATGCGCCGGTTTCGTTGAGTTTGTGTTTGCCGGAACGTAACCCCTCCGACAGCCAGTGGAGGAAGTGTTGGCCGGGGTCGTCTGAAGAAACCCCTCCCGGCCTCCCCTTATCAGGGGAGGAGACTGGCCGTTCCGATTCGGCAGGGGCAGGAGCAACGACCTCNNTTGCTCCCTTCCTTGATAAGGGAAGGATTGGGGATGGGTTNNTCTTCTGTGCAGGCTGGCTGGGGGCAGTTTCCCCTTCCGGGGTAACACTACCGTCCAGCACCGCCGGAAACATCACCGGGTCAGCCCAAAGTGCCGNGGCAGGCAACCGCAGCAAGGTAAACGCCTGCTCCATGCCGCCGGTTTTGACAGTGGCGCGCCAGATAGCCTGCCCGGCAGGCGTGGGGGTGAGGATGCCATGCTGTTGCAGCTCATCCATCAGCCGGTCATTGCGGGAGGGGATACCGGTCTGACCTTCCTTTTCCAGATGGGTGCGCAATTCATCTAGTACGCGCTTGCTGACCAGCCACAGGCTGCCGCCATCGAAGAAACCGGCGGCACCGGGACGGTTAAGGGAAACTGGTTNTTCGTCCAGCAGATGACGCAGGCCAGTGAGCAGACGTTGCGACAACGGTTTGGNCCTGGCAGTGGGGATTTGCCGGGTGTGGATGGGTTGCCCGCCGGAAAGGTCATCCGCTACTGACTGCATGTCAGCTGCCGTGACGATCTGGCNCAGTATCCCGGCCACCTCATCCTGCCCGGAGAGGTAGGCCAGCCATGCCTTGAACACGTTGGGAAAATCCTGTTGCAGCCAGGAGAGTGCGGCAGCCGGGATGAGTTGCCGCGCCAGCAAGGGCGGCAGCAGTTCGTGGGTGCGGTATTCGCGGTTACGCACAAACTCTACCCGGTAGCAACCGTTGCGCAGTGCACCATCCAGCGGTTTCCAGTAGGCAAAGGTATCCTGCCCGTTGTTATCAAACAGGCGTAGCTTCTGGTCGCTGCATGGCTTGCCGACATCGTGCAGTAGTGCGGCACTGGCAATGGCAAACGTCCATGCGTGCTGCTGGCGGTTGACTTCCTCGGCGGCAGCGCCGGAAGGCAGCATCTTGCCCTTGCGGGCTTCCAGCGCCAGTTTCATCACTTGCAGGCTGTGGATGAGCATCCCGCCTTGCCCACAGTGGTGGTGTGCTTCGGAGGCCGGGGTTTGCTGGACGAAGGCGGCGAAGTTGTCGATCAGGGGTTGGTAGAGGGATTCCCAGTAATCGGCGGAGACTCCGGCCAGCGCGCGGATGCGGGTAAACAGGCTGCGATGCGGCTCCAGCAATTGTGCGGCGGTGCGCACCGGCCATACCCCGGCAGGCAGCACAAGGATGGATACCTGCCGCACACTGCGCGGACGCTGGAACACGCCGGAGGAAAAGAACCGCTTCAAACCAACCTGCTTATTCTTGTTATGGACAAACAAGCGTAACTAGCGGCTAGAGGAAAAGCACGGCGGTGAATCACTGGCCTTGCCGATGGTAACGCCAAAGCTTGCCAACCTACCGGATTTATGAGCGCCCCAAAACCACTTAACGCCCAGTCAGCAGTGCGTACAATTGTGGCAGTTTCTGCGGCAGTTCCTCCGCCTTGCGCACCAGCGCCCAGCCCTGATGGCCGAACAGACGTGGCAGGTAGTCTTCCGCCTTGTCGTCGATGGTGACACAAAACGGCTTCAAACCCTGTTGGCGAGCCTCCTGCAAAGCCATGCGGGTATCTTCCAGCCCGTAGCGGCCTTCGTAAATGTCGAGGTCGTTAGGCTTGCCATCGGTCAGCAATAGAAGCAGTTTCTGCTGTGAAGCCTCCTTCACCAGCAGGCGGGATGCATAACGGATAGCCGCCCCCATGCGGGTATAATACCCCGGCTTGGCCGCGATGATCCTCCCACGCACCCTGTTATCGAAGCGTTCCGCAAAGCTTTTCAGCTGGTAGAAACGCACCTGCTGGCGGTTGANGGAGGAAAAGCCATACAGGGCGAAACGGTCACGGGTCGTGCCCAGGGCTTCTGCAAACAACAGTAGCGCATCCTGTACGATGTCCACCACCCTTGCTTTATTGTTGATCCAGCTATCGGTGGACATGGAAAAGTCCGCCAGCAACAGGCAGGAAAGGTCACGCCCGCGTTCCCGATAGTTGCGGTATACGGCGGGAATGTCCGTCCGCCCACGCCGCCGGTCAGCCAGGTGCAGGATGTAGCTGTCGGTGTCGAGTTCNNCGGCGTCCTGTTGATGATTGAGCCATTCGCGACGTGGCTGCAAGGCTTCAAAGCGGCGGCGCAGCTTGCGTGCGGCGGGTTGCAGGCGGGTGGGCAGGGAGAGTTCTTCCGCTCCCCGTGGCAGCATCACCTGCAAGCGGCAATGGCCAAGCAGCAGACGTTGCTTGCGGCAATCCCACTCCGGCAGGGGAATGCCCTCACCCTGCGGAATATCGTCATATTCGGCTGCGGGCAAATCCAGATCCAGCTTGATTTTGTGGGAACTGGCCTTGCGGTCGCGGGCGACAGTGATCACGTCCATGTCGTCGGCGGAACGGGCAGCATCATTGTCCGGCTCGTCATCGCTGGTTCGGTCGACAGGCAGGTATTCCGTCCACGAAAACAGGCTTTCCAGCCGGAACATCATCAGGCCGCTTTTGCTGTCGGGCATGTCGGTGCGTTCGGCGCGGTGGCGCTTTGCTTTCAGAGGGTGCCTGGTTGTCGGGGAAGCATCCGGCTGCGCTGGTTCCGCGAAAGGGAGGCAACGGATTTATGCCCCCTCGGGAGGCGGTACAAGCTGCAAAGGAAGCGGCTCATCTTCCGGGTACAGCACCTGCCAGTTTTCCAACAGGCGCTGATAGCGNNTGGTTGCAGGTTGGGGTAGCGTTGTAAGAGGGCTGTTACCAGCCCTTCCCCCATCCCCAGCCAGACTCCCCAACGCTGCCAACCACAAATACAAATCCCGGTTAAGCTCCCGCTCTGGGAACACGGCGATACTCTCCGGCAAATTCAGAGCCTCGGCGTTCCGCCAGGCCGGGTTGCTTTTCAGGTCGGTTCCGGCGATCCGCTGCAACAGACCGCGCCGTGCGTGACTGCCGACCTCGGCACTACGGCGGATTTCCAGGCTGGCGTCGCCCCNCAGCGCCCGGAGCAGAATACCCAGCGTCTTGCGCATCTCGTCNNGGTGTACCCGCGCCTGCGGATATTCGCGGCTAGCGCTGCGGGTGATGAGTTTGTGCCAGACTTTGCCGACGAACTCTTCCATCTGTACTCCTATTCAGTTTATCGTTTACGCGCCAATTACCGTGGAATAAACTCAGGAATCTTGTAACGATGCACCACGAAAGAGCGCAAACTTGGCATGAAACTTGATAACAAAACCCTGACATTATTACACCGCTCACCGTTATTTCGCGCCATTGCGCCTTCGCGGTTCAATGATCTGGTCGACAGCGCCAAACCGCATTTTCTGGATGAAGGCGAATTCCTGTTCCGGCATGGTGATCTGCTGGAAGAGCTGTATTTTTGCGTCGAAGGCAGCATCAAGTTGTTCCGTTTGACACCCAATGGCGACGAGAAAATCATCGACATCATTCCTTCTGGCAACAGTTTCGCCGAAGCCGTCATGTTCATGGGCGGGCAACGCTACCCGGTTTATGTAGTCGCACTCCGCCCCACCTTTGTGGTGGGAATCAACGCCGCCCAGTACTTGGACATGCTGCGCGCCTCCCCAGAACTGTGCCTCAACATGATGGGGCTGATGAGCCGCCGGATGCACTGGCTGCTCAACGAGGTCGACCGCCTGACCCTGCATAACGCCACCTTCCGGCTGGCCTCCTATCTGCTGGAAATGCGCGACTGTATCCCTGAAGGCAAGCGCGTTTGCCTGAACGCGCCCAAGCATGTTGTTGCCTCGCGCCTGTCGATCAAGCCGGAAACCTTTTCCCGCATCCTCAAGCGCCTGAGCAACAAGAAACTGATTGCCGTCCAAGACCAACATATCGAGTTACTGGATGTGGCCGCGCTGGAAGCCATCGTCCACACCGAGATTTAGTGCCCGAAAAACGTTCCTGCGACCTCCATCAATGCTTCCACGGTTTCCGGGTCGTCCGTCAGCGGTTCAGCCAGCGCGGCGCGGCAGGCCGCCAGTGGGTTGAAGCCGTCCTGTATCAGGGTAGCGGCGTATATCAGCAAGCGGGTGGAAGCGGATTCTTCCAGATCGTGTTCCTTCAGGGCGCGTAAGGCGGTCGCCAGTTTCACCAGTTGGGTTGCTAGCGCGGCATCGACGCCGGTTTCCTGTGCCAGAATGCGGGTTTCCAGCTCAGGCTGTGGGTAGTCGAAGCGCAGGGCAACGAAACGCTGGCGGGTCGATGGCTTCATGCCCTTGAGGATGTTCTGGTAGCCGGGGTTGTAGGAAACCACCAGCATGAATTCCGGCGGCGCGTGCAGGGTTTCGCCGGTGCGCTCGATCGGCAGGATACGGCGATTGTCCGACAACGGGTGCAGGATCACGGTGGTATCCTTGCGCGCCTCCACCACTTCGTCCAGATAGCAGATCGCGCCTTCGCGCACCGCGCGGGTCAGCGNGTAGTCATTCCAGTAGGTTTCGCCATCGCCGATCAGGTGACGCCCGACCAGATCGGCGGCGCTCAGGTCGTCATGGCAGGCGACGGTGTACAAGGGTCTGCCCAGTTTGGCCGCCATGTGTTCGATGAAGCGGGTTTTGCCGCAGCCGGTAGAGCCTTTCAGCAGCACCGGCAATTGCCGCCGGAAAGCGTGCTCAAACAGGCTAATTTCCTGCCCTTGCGCCTGATAGTGCGGGATGTTTGGGGATCGTGCGTCGTTCATCTCAGGTTCCTGCCCAATAAGCCAGAAAAATCAGGCTTGACACCAGTATCAGCCAGCCATGCACCAGCGCCCGCCATAACAACGCCACGTTCCGCAACGCCATGAAATCGGTAATCACGAAATGTCCCTTGATAAAAATGGAAGCCAGCAGGGCTACTACCAGCCATTCGCCGTTGAAACCTGCCTTGCCCGCCCACCAGGTCAGCAGGGTGAGGATGACCAGCAGCAACCAGACAAAATACACCCTCATGCGCGTCACCGTATCACATAAACCAGCGGGAACAGCACGATCCACACCAGGTCGACCATGTGCCAGTAGGATGCGCCGGTTTCCACCCCGGTGTAATGGATCATGGAATATGCCCCGTGATGCGCCTTCCATGCCACTGCCGCCAGTATCACCATGCCGAGGATCACGTGCATGAAATGGAAAAAGGTCAACGACAGGTAAAACATGTAGAAAATGTTGGTGCTAAGGTTGATGCCGTGGCTGAACTTGTCGGCGAATTCAATGATTTTCAGGGTCAGGAACAGCGACCCCATCCCGAACCCCGCCAGTAGCCAGTTGCGGCAGGGTATTGCCTTGCCGTCACGGATGGCCTGTACCGCCAGCACCACGAACAGGCTGCCGGTAATCAGGATGAGGGTGTTGGCCGCGCCGATGTCACGGTTGAGGGTTTGCTGGTATTCATCGAACAGCGCCACATTGTTGCTGCGGGCAAAGGCGTAGGAGGCAAAAANAATGGCGAACACCAGCAGTTCCGCGAGGATAAATATCCACATCGCCAGATCCCCCGGCAAGGGATCATGGCGGCGGGATGCGGAGGTAACAGTTGTAACCGTTGCTGTATTCATGGGGAGCAGGCTACGTGAACCGCCGCCATCGGCTCCTTGACGCAGGTCAAGCGGGTAGCAAGCCCACCGGAACATCCATGGGATACCACTTTGGTGGTAGCGCCAATTACCGCGACGGTGCAATTGCCCCTGTCCGG
This sequence comes from Candidatus Thiothrix singaporensis, assembly GCA_013693955.1. Taxonomy (GTDB): domain Bacteria; phylum Pseudomonadota; class Gammaproteobacteria; order Thiotrichales; family Thiotrichaceae; genus Thiothrix; species Thiothrix singaporensis. Next base: position 2,173,435 of record CP059265.1, read on the forward strand.
CAAGATGATACGCTCAATACTGTTGAAACATTGTCAGGAACCCGCCATGGTATTGGAAAAACAAGATTTTCTGGCTGCCCTGAAAGATTATCATGGGGAGCCAAGCATCCTGCCGGATGAGCTATGGTGGCTATACCAGTCCGCTCTGGGGCACGCCAAGGTTCGTGAAAAATCCGCCTACCCACTGGCTGATTTGATGACGGCGCCTGTCGTGACGGTTCACCCGGATGATCTGCTGAGGGATGTATCCATCTTGATGCTGGAAAAACGGGTCAGCGGCTTCCCGGTTGTTGAAAATGACTCCCTGGCTGGTATTGTGACAGAAGGNGACCTGATGGCGGCGGTTGGTGTCCCTGTTCGCGCTCCACATACATCCTGGACGCAGAAAGTGCTTAATACATGGAAACGTCCCTTTGCGCCGACGGCAGGCAGCGCCAACAAGGTAAGGGATGTCATGACCTACTCGGTTATCATGGCCAAACCACGGGACAGCCTCCAGCATGGATTGAAACTCATGAGTCAGCATCAGGTGACACGCTTGGTCGTTGTGGACAATCAGCAGCATGTCGTCGGCATCGTCACCCGCGCGGATATTCTGCGTTTTACTTCTGCTGCTCCACAAACCACACCGCCGCTTCCACCCGCGAACGCAGGTTGAGCTTGCGCAACAGGTGTTTGACATGCACCTTGACCGTGCCCTCGGTAATACCCAGTTCCCGCGCGGCCAGCTTGTTGCTTTTGCCCGCGGCGACCAGCTCCAGGATACGCTGTTCCTGTTCCGTCAGCCCGGCCTCTGAACTGGTTTTGGGCTGGAGCCTCATGGCGCATGGCGTGCGCCAGCAGGCCGATCAGGCGCCCGGTCAGGGTGATGCGCCCGGCGGCGGCTTCCGCCAGTTTGTCCACCAGGTCTTCCGGCTCCATTTCCTTGAGCAGGTAGCCATCGGCTCCCGCCCTCAGGGCGGCCACCAGATCTTCCGCCTGGTCGGAAACGGTCAGCATCACCACCCGCGCATCGGAACCGGACGCCTTGATCACCTTCAATACCTCGATCCCGCTCATATCCTTCATATTGAGGTCCAGCAGGATCATGTCAGGCTCCAGTTCGCCGGCCATGTCGATGCCTTCCTGACCGGAAGACGCCTCCCCAACAATCACAAAACTGGGAATATATTGACCAGATAGCGCACTCCCTTGCGGAACAGTGGATGGTCATCAACGATCAACAGACGCTGGGTTTCTTCAGGCTGCATGGGGAATCCTTGTTTCAGACAGTTGCGGAGATTGGCTGGGGACAAAGCGCATCCGCACGCGGGTTCCGCCACCGTCGCGGGGCAGGTGTTCGAGACTGCCATGCAGGGCGCGCGCCCGTTCGTTCATGATGGCGATGCCGTAATGGTGCAGGGAAGCGTTTTTGCGGATGCCGACGCCATCATCCTCGATCAGCAGTTCGGCTGACGCCTCCTCCCCCGCCAGCAGGCTCACCCAGGCGTGGCTGGCCTGGGCGTGCTTGAGGATGTTCGACAAGCCCTCGCGCACGATTTGCAGCAGGTGGATTTCTTCATTGGGCGTCAGGCTGAGGTTGCCCAGGTTGACTTCCAGCCCGATCGGCAGGTTGCCGCGCTCGGCGAATTCGGTGGTGGTTTGCGCCAGAGCCATGCCAAGATCGGCGTCCTCCATGCGCAGGCGGAAAGTCGACAGCAGCTCGCGCAATTGCTGGTAGGAACTGTTGAGGCCATCGCGCAGTTCCTCCAGCGCTTCGGCAACCTCGGCCGCCGCATCCGGATTCCGGAGGGCGTAACGCAGACGGCTGACCTGGATCTTCATGTAGGCCAGCGATTGAGCCAGTGAATCATGCAGTTCACGGGCAATCACGGCGCGCTCCTCCAGCAGGGAAACCCGGCGGTTCTGTTCGATGCGCTGTTCCGNGGCAATGGTCACGCCGATATGGTGCGACAGGGCTTCCAGCAGTTGCACCTGCCAGGTTTCGGCCTGGATGCCGGCAGGCACGTCAATCGCCAGTTGCCCGTAGCGTTTTTCCGCATCCGCCAGGGGCAGGCGCAACACCTGCCGCCCGTTGGTCAGGCTGTCCATGCGAATGGCCTGGGGGTCATGGCATTCCACACAGTTGCTGGCGTGCTGGCACAGGGNGCTGGCGTTGTTGGCCGCGGTCGTGGCGATGACCCTGCCCCTCGCATCATTCTCCCNCTTCAGGCAAATCGTGCCCACGCCGAGTCCAAGGGCGGCTTCGGCATCCTTCAATACGTTCCGGAAAACCTCCCGGTTGGGTGAAATACCGTGCAACCGGGTGATGGAGCGGTAAAGCAAATCCAGAGAGCGGTTGCTGCGGGTCAGCTCGGCGGTTTTCTGCTCAACCCGTGCTTCGAGATCCCGGTACAGTTTGGAAAGATCTTCAGCCATCAGGTCGAATGCCCGCCCCAACTGGCCGATTTCATCTTCACCGGCCAGCTCGGAACGCACGGCAAGATTGCCCTGGCGGATTTGGTCGGTCAGATTCAACAAGCCTGTCAGTGGGTTGACCAGAATACTGTTGATCAGATAGATGGAAAGGATAACCATGAGAATGGTGCCGATCACAGCCCCTCCCAAAATGACGCGCAGGACAAAGATTTTGGCCTCGGTGGCCTCCGCGATCTGTTTCACCAGGGCATTGATGTGGGCAACGAAACGGGGAACCTCATCCAGTAGCGGCTGCTCTCCAACACGGGTTGGATTGGCCGGTGAGGGATNAATCCGTTTATGCCAGTTATCCTCAACCTGCCGGTAAGTCTGTTTGAGGGGATTGGTTTCATCCACGGGCAAAACCGAGCGGATCGAATCTGCCTCAAGGTCCTGCTCAAACTGTTCAATGGCCTGTTGCAGCTTTTCCCTGTTCCCGGGCGTGTCATCCCGCAAAATCTGCTGGTAGAGGGAAGTCATCCGCCAGCTTTGCATGCGCAGGCTGCCTGCCACATTGATGGCTTTACCGTTACCCTGGGTGGTTTCGGCCACCATCCAGGAAGTCGACATGCCGACAATGGCCAGCACTGTAATGGCCGCAATCATACCCCNCAGCCGCAGCAACAGGGAGTTTTGCAGTTTGTCCCATAGCAAACGTTTCAAGTGGCTCTCCCCTCTCATCAGCAGAAACGGGCACGCCCGCATGCCGGGGAAACCAGGAATGGAACAACCCCAGCAATACCAGACACCAGACCGCAAAGGCTATCCATACCATAACATATGAAATCCATTGCAAGGGAGGAAATTGGGCGGCCAATCCCAACCGGGCACTGGCGACCGCATACATGCCCAGAGGAAAAACGATACTCCATTGTGCTGGTTCATAACGGATGGGATAACGCCGGACAAGGTGTTTCCAGATACCAAAAATGGCCATCAAAGGAATCCACCAGGTTGCCCATGACCATAACATCATGACTACCCCTTCAATAAAAGGGCGCAAACCCAACAGATAGGGAAGCGTCATTTTCGTACCCAGCAAGCCAGTACCCGCATTAACCGCAATCGCCGCCGCCCCCATGATGACCCATAACAATGGGGAGGTATCCTCTGGCTTGAAGCTCAGGAAAAATATCCGGTAACAAANAAGGGTAATGAATATTCCATAGAACACCAGCCCCAGCATCCATAACAAATGGATTTCAACCAGCATGTAGTCAGCATATTGCCCCAGGTGAGGGGCTATAACCATCCCCAGCAAAACCAGCGATTGCGTGCCAACAATAGCAGTCAGCCAATCACCATGTACGACATTGACCGAATGTTCGTNGGCCAGGAAGGTCAAGACACTAAAACTCAGGTACAGCAACGATGACCAAGTGAGAAAAGCGATAATCCAGCACAGCATTGATGCGTAAATGTAACCGTGCTGGTTGAACAGGATTCCGACGATGCTGGTGGCCGCCACCAAGGTAANAANACCAAAGACACGACGGATGTTCAGCAAGTCGATCCTGACCGCATGGGGAAACCATAACAACCGCCAGAGACTCAGGAATAACAGGATACCCCATGCCAGCACTGCTCCCCGAACAAGACTTGTGANAAGCAGCGCTTGCCCCATCATGTCAAATGAGAAAGATAGAATGCCCGTGGCCATCACCAGCGCAAAATAGCCTGGAAACAGACCTTCAAGCCAGCGTAATGAAGTGTTGTTTGAGTTCATGCCTGCAACCTGTTTGCTGAAAGTGCGGAAAACCGGATTATAGGAATACCTCCTCATCGAACGTTACTGGTTAATGGGTATACCACCTCTGTGCCGATACCCAGAATAGCCTAGTTTACAATGATATTATATCCAATAAAAATATATAGTTATCAAATACCTCCCGTACCACCAAAGTGGTAATTAGCATAATTTTTCATCATTTCCGCCCTCTGGAAACAGGTCTATTCCCGGCGTAAAACAGACAGCGAAAGCAACGCAGGGTTATCCGGAGGTGAGTTATGGCAACGCAACGCTACAAAGCCTGGTCGGTCGTCATCATGAGCACGCTGGCCTTCACGGTCTGTTTCATGATCTGGATGATGTTCGCCGTCATCGGCATCCCCATCAAGGAACTGCTGGGTTTGAATGAAACCCAGTTCGGCATTCTGGTCGCGACGCCCGTCCTGACCGGTTCATTGACCCGCCTGCCACTGGGCATGTGGACGGACAAATTTGGTGGGCGCATTGTATTTTTCATTCTGATGGTTTCGATCGTCATCCCGATCTGGATGATTTCGTATGCCACTGCATTCTGGCAGTTCCTGCTGATCGGCCGNGCCGTCGGCGTGGCGGGCGGTTCGTTCACTGTCGGCATCGCCTATTGCGCCCGCTGGTTCCCCAAGGAGAAGCAGGGCACGGCAATGGGCATCTTTGGCGCGGGCAATACCGGCGCGGCTCTGACCAAACTGCTGGCGCCGATCATCGTGGTCGGCTATGGCTGCACCATGGTTCCCAAGGTGTATGCGGTGCTGATGCTGGTGACCGCCATCCTGTTCTGGTTCTTCACCTTTACCGAACCCAGCCACAAGGTGGGTAAAACCGTCACCATCGGTGAGCAGCTTGCCGCCCTCAAGGATCCCAAGGTATGGCGCTACAGCCAGTACTATTCCATCGTGTTTGGTGGCTATGTCGCGCTGGCGCTGTGGATGACCAAATACTACGTCAGCGAATACGGCTTCGACCTTGAACATGCGGCTTTCCTGGCGGCGGCGTTCAGTATTCCCGGCGGCGTATTGCGCGCGGTGGGCGGCTGGTTCTCGGACAAGTTCGGCGCGCACACCATGACCTGGTGGGTGCTATGGTTGTCGCTGGTTTGCCTGTTTTTCCTGTCTTACCCGCAAAGCGACATCACCATCCAGACTATCAATGGAGTGGAGTCTTTCCATATCGGTTTAAGCCCAACCGTTTTCACCATCCTGCTGTTCACGCTGGGGGTGTCATTTGCACTCGGCAAGGCGTCGGTCTTCAAGTACCTGTCTGACGACTACCCGCACAACATTGGCGTGGTGTCCGGCGTGGTCGGCCTCGCCGGTGGCATNGGGGGCTTCCTGATGCCGATCATGTTCGGCGCGCTGGTGGATCTGACCGGTATCCGCTCCTCCGCCTTCATGCTGATGTTCGGCGTGGTGTGGGTATCGCTGATGTGGATGTATTTCACCGAAGTCCGCCCGCTGGACCGGGAACGTGAAAGCAGGCGTCCCAAGCTGGCGGACATCATGGAGTAGGTAATGGATCGCGTATTAACAGTTCATTTGAGACGAGGAATACTACATGGCTAATATTACACAGTGGGACGTGGAAACCCCCGCGTTCTGGGAAAAGACCGGCAAGTCGGTCGCCAACCGCAACCTGTGGATTTCGATCCCCAGCCTGTTGTGCGGCTTCGCGGTATGGATGATGTGGAGCATCATCACGGTGCAGATGATCAATGCGGGATTCCCCTTCAAGCCGGAGCAGCTTTTCAGTATTTCGGCCATTGCGGGTCTGACGGGCGCAACCTTGCGTATCCCCTCCAGCTTCTTTATCAGGATCGCCGGTGGGCGCAATACCATCTTCTTTACCACTGCCCTGTTGATGCTGCCCGCGCTGGGTACCGCCATCGCCTTGCAGGACAAGAATACGCCGTTATGGGTGTTTCAGGCCATGGCCTTCCTGTCCGGTTTCGGCGGCGGCAACTTTGCCTCTTCCATGTCCAACATCAGCTTCTTTTTCCCCAAGCGGATGCAGGGGCTGGCGCTNGGCCTCAATGCAGGTCTGGGCAACGCGGGCGTCACCACCATGCAGATTCTCATCCCACTGGTCATGACCCTGCCCATTCTGGGTGCTTTCGGCGGTGACCCGGTTGCCTTGGTGCAACCCTCCGGCAGCCTGATCGGCAAGGAGCCTGCGGGTGCCATGACCTACATCCAGAATGCAGGCTATGTATGGCTATTCCTGCTGGTGCCACTGGCGTTCGCCGGTTGGTTCGGCATGAACAATATTGCCACGAATGAAGTAACCCCTAATCCCGGCAACGCCGTCGGCGCGATGAGCAAGATTACCGGCATGTTGCTGATCGGTTTTCTGACCGCCGCTGTTGGCCTGTACATCATCCTGCCTGCTCCGACTGGGTTAGGCGCACCGGGCTGNGCCAAGTGGTTCGTTCTGGCCGGTATCCTCGCCGCCACAGTGTTTCTGATGAAGCTTATTCCCGGCGACATCAAGCCCAACCTGCAACGCCAGTTCAAAATCTTCGGTAACCGCCATACCTGGGTTATGAGCATCATCTACACCATGACCTTCGGTAGTTTCATCGGTTATTCCGCTGCTTTCGCGCTGGCCATCAAGGTTATCTTCGGTTTCCAGCATATTCCGGGCGCGGATGGCATCCTCACCCATACCACGGTTAACCCGAACGCACCCAGTGCACTGATGTACGCCTGGATNGGNCCGTTCATCGGCGCGCTGATCCGCCCGGTGGGCGGCTGGATCGCCGACAAGGTGGGCGGGGCAAAGGTGACACAGCTCACCACCATCATCATGGTGGCTGCTGCCCTGGGTGTGGCTTACTACATGAAGGCTGCCTACCAGTCCGCCACGCCGGAACAGTATTTCATGCCTTTCTTCCTACTGTTCCTGGTGCTGTTCGCGGCATCCGGCATCGGCAACGGCTCCACCTTCCGCACCATCGCCATGGTGTTCCCGAAGGAACAGGCCGGNCCTGCCCTTGGTTGGACTTCCGCCGTGGCCGCCTATGGCGCTTTCATCATCCCGCAGGTGTTCGGCGAGCAGATCAAGGCGACCACCCCGGAAAACGCCCTGTATGGATTCGCCATCTTCTACGGCATCTGCCTGCTGCTGAACTGGTGGTACTACCTCGGNCCNAAGGCTGAATTCAAGAATCCGTAACCTGAAAGGAGAGACAGAACATGACAGTCCAAGCTTACGACCCAAACATGCAAACCAACCCTTACGCCATCTACAACCTCTCCATCGAGGTGAACGGCAAAACCATCCTCACCGATCAGGAAGGCTACATCCAGAACATGGATGAATGGAGCGACGATTTTGCCGAGGCACTAGCCGAACACGAAGGTCTGGTGCTGACGACAGAACACTGGGAAGTGCTCGACTTCCTGCGTGATTACTACCAGAAACACGGTGTGCAGGCTCCTGTGCGCGACATGCTCAAGCATTTCAAACAAGCCTGGGGTGAGGAATACGGCAGCAACCATTACCTGCATGAAATCTTCCCCAAGGGCGATCCNCAGAAACAGGGCAACCGTCTGGCGGGCATCCGTAGAACCAAAGGGGAGCATTGATCGCCATGAGCCATTTCATTGATCAGCTGAACTTCTTCAAGCGTGGCAAAACGCCATTCTCCGGCGGGCATGGCGTTACCACCGACGAACGCCGCGACTGGGAAGACGGCTACCGCCAGCGCTGGCAACACGACAAGGTGGTGCGTTCCACCCACGGGGTGAACTGCACGGGTTCCTGTAGCTGGAAAATCTATGTCAAGAACGGTCTGGTGACCTGGGAAACCCAGCAGACCGACTACCCGCGCACCCGCCCCGACCTGCCCAATCATGAACCGCGCGGCTGCCCGCGCGGAGCCAGCTTTTCCTGGTACATCTACAGCGCCAACCGCCTCAAGTATCCGCTGATGCGCAAGCCGCTGATGGAGCTATGGCATGCCGCCAAGGCTAAAAATCCTGATCCGGTAATGGCTTGGGAATCCATCGTTGAAAACCCGTTGTCCGCCAAGAATTACAAAAGCAAGCGCGGCCTGGGCGGCTTTGTACGCTCCTCATGGGATGAGGTGAATGAACTGATTGCCGCCGCCAACGTTTACACGGCGAAACAATACGGNCCTGACCGCGTGATTGGTTTCTCACCGATCCCGGCCATGTCGATGGTGTCGTATGCCGCCGGCAGCCGTTACCTGTCACTGATTGGCGGCGTGTGCCTGAGCTTCTACGATTGGTATTGTGATTTGCCGCCATCCTCACCGATGGTATGGGGCGAACAGACCGACGTACCCGAATCCGCCGACTGGTACAACAGCAGCTACATCATTGCGTGGGGTTCCAACGTACCGCAGACCCGCACTCCCGACGCACATTTCTTCACCGAGGTGCGTTACAAGGGTACNAAAACCGTGGCGATTACCCCGGACTATGCGGAAGTCGCCAAGCACGCCGACCAGTGGCTGAACCCCAAGCAGGGTACCGATGCCGCGCTGGCAATGGCATTCGGGCATGTCATCCTGAAAGAATTCCACGTTGACAAGCCGAGTGAATACTTCACCGACTACGTGCGCCGCTATACCGACTGGCCGAATCTGGTCTTGCTGGAAAAACGTGATGACGGCAGTTATCAGGCCGGACGTTTTGCCCGCGCCAGCGACTTTGTGGCCGATCTGGGTGAAGATAAAAATCCTGACTGGAAAACTGTCGCCATTGATGATGCCAGTGGTGAAATCATTTCCCCGAACGGTTCTATCGGCTACCGTTGGGATGGCAGTAGCCAATGGAATTTGCAGCAAAAGACGGCAAAACCCGGNGAAGATGTCACACTTTCCTTGTCCCTGGTAGCGCGGCATGATGAAGTGGTGGAAGTTTCCCTGCCCTATTTTGGCGGCGTGCCCAGCGATTACTTCCAGGGCAATACCCTCAAGGACATACTGAAGTACAAACTGCCTGCCCGCAAAGTCACCCTGGCGGATGGCAGTGAAGGTTTGCTGGTCTCAGTTTACGACCTGAACATGGCGAATTACGGCATCAGCAATGGCCTGGGCGAGGATGACAGCGCCAAAGGCTTTGATGACGCCAATGCCCCGTATACCCCCGCGTGGCAGGAAGCCATTACCGGCGTGCCGCGCGACAAGGTGATCCGCATTGCGCGTGAATTTGCCGACACCGCCGACAAGACCAAGGGCAAGTCGATGATTATCGTCGGCGCGGGCATGAACCACTGGTATCACATGGATATGAACTACCGTGGCCTGATCAACATGCTCGCCATGTGCGGCTGCGTCGGGCAATCCGGCGGCGGCTGGTCACACTACGTCGGGCAGGAAAAGCTGCGTCCGCAAACTGGCTGGTTGCCACTGGCGTTCGGTCTGGATTGGTCGCGTCCGCCCCGGCAAATGAATGGCACGTCGTTCTTCTACAACCATTCCAGCCAATGGCGTTATGAGAAACTGGAAATCAAGGAAATCCTTTCACCGCTGGCGGATACTTCACGCCAATCCGGCAACCTGATCGACTACAACGTGCGCTCCGAACGCATGGGCTGGCTGCCTTCCGCGCCGCAGCTCAACACCAATCCGCTGCGCATTGCGAAAGCCGCCAAGGATGCGGGCATGTCCCCGGCGGATTACACCGTGGATGCGCTCAAGTCCGGCAAAATCGCCTTCGCGGCAGAAGACCCCGACAACGGGCAAAACTTCCCGCGCAACCTGTTCGTGTGGCGTTCCAACCTGCTCGGTTCTTCCGGCAAGNNCCACGAATACATGCTCAAGTACCTGCTCGGTACCAAACATGGCGTACAGGGCAAGGATCTGGGGCAAATGGGCGGTGCCAAGCCGGAAGAAGTCAAATGGCATGACGAAGCCCCGGAAGGCAAGCTCGACCTGCTGGTGACGCTCGACTTCCGCATGTCCACCACCTGCCTGTATTCCGACATCGTGCTGCCGACCGCCACCTGGTATGAAAAGGACGACCTGAATACTTCCGACATGCACCCATTCATTCACCCGCTGACCGCTGCCGTTGATCCGGCCTGGGAAGCGCGTAGCGACTGGGAAATCTACAAAGGCATTGCCAGGGAATTCTCGCGGGTTTGTGTCGGGCATCTGGACGTGGAAACCGATCTTGTCACCCTGCCTCTGCTGCACGACGCTCCTGCCGAACTCGGCCAGGCTGTCGGCGTAAAAGACTGGAANAAAGGCCAATGCGACCTGATTCCAGGCAAAACCGCCCCAGCATTGATTGCCGTGGAACGCAACTATCCTGAAACCTACGCCCGCTTCACCTCCATCTANCCGCTGCTGGAAAAACTTGGCAATGGCGGCAAGGGCATAGGCTGGAACACCGAAACCGAAGTGGCCTTCCTCGGCAAACTCAACCATCAGCACGTCAGCGGTGCCAATGAAGGCCGTCCGCGTCTGGAGAGCGCGATTGACGCCGCCGAAATGATCCTCTCGTTGGCTCCCGAAACCAACGGGCAAGTGGCGGTGAAAGCGTGGGCGTCCCTGTCGAAAATCACCGGCATTGACCATACCCACCTCGCATTGAACAAGGAAGACGAGAAAATCCGCTTCCGCGACATCGTAGCGCAGCCGCGCAAGATCATTTCCAGCCCTACTTGGTCGGGTCTGGAAGATGAGCACGTGTCCTACAACGCCGGTTACACCAACGTACATGAACTGATTCCATGGCGCACCCTGACCGGGCGGCAACAATTCTACCTCGACCATGACTGGATGCGTGATTTCGGTGAAAGCATGTTGGTGTACCGCCCGCCGATCAACACCAAGACCATCAAGCCGTTGCTTAACCAGAAATCCAACGGCAACCCGGAACTGGCGCTGAACTGGATCACGCCGCACCAGAAGTGGGGCATCCATTCCACCTACACCGACAACCTGATCATGCTCACGCTATCGCGCGGTAGNCCGATTGTGTGGATGAGTGAAACCGACGCCAAAACGCTGGGTATCGAGGACAACGACTGGATCGACCTGTTCAACGCCAACGGTGCGATAGCGGCGCGCGCGGTGGTCAGCCAGCGGGTCATGCCGGGGATGGTGATGATGTATCACGCGCAGGAAAAGATCGTGAACACGCCGGGATCGGCGATTACCGGCAACCGTGGCGGTATCCATAACTCGGTCACCCGTGCTTGCCCAAAACCTACCCACATGATCGGTGGTTACGCCCAGCAAGCCTATGGCTTCAACTACTACGGCACGGTCGGTTCCAACCGTGACGAGTTCGTCATTGTGCGCAAGATGACCAATGTCGAATGGCTGGATGGCGAAGGCAATGACACTACTCAGGAGGCAGTGAANATGAAAATCCGTTCCCAAGTCGGCATGGTGCTGAATCTGGACAAGTGCATCGGCTGCCATACCTGCTCGATCACTTGCAAAAACGTGTGGACTTCACGCGAAGGCATGGAATACGCCTGGTTCAACAACGTCGAGACCAAACCCGGCGTTGGTTATCCCAAGGAGTGGGAAAACCAGGACAAATGGAAAGGCGGCTGGCTGCGCCGCGCCGATGGCAAGATCGAGCCGCGCATCGGCGGCAAGTTCCGGGTGCTGGCGAATATCTTCGCCAACCCCGATCTGCCCGCGATTGACGACTATTACGAGCCGTTCGATTTCGATTACCAGCACCTGCACAACGCGCCGCTGGGCGAAAGCCAGCCTACCGCGCGCCCACGCTCGCTGATTTCCGGGCAGCGCATGGACAAGATNCGAATGCCCAACTGGGAAGAAATTCTCGGCACCGAATTCGCCAAGCGCCGCAAGGACAAGAACTTCGAGCAGATTCAGGCGGATATTTACGGCGAATTCGAGAACACCTTCATGTTCACCCTGCCGCGCCTGTGCGAGCACTGTCTGAACCCTGCGTGCGTGGCGTCCTGCCCCAGCGGCGCGATCTACAAGCGCGAGGAAGACGGCATCGTGCTGATCGACCAGGATAAATGCCGGGGCTGGCGCATGTGCGTCAGCGGCTGCCCGTACAAGAAGATTTACTACAACTGGAAATCCGGCAAATCCGAGAAGTGCATTTTCTGCTACCCACGGATCGAATCCGGAATGCCGACAGTCTGTTCCGAAACCTGCGTCGGGCGCATCCGCTATCTGGGCGTGCTGCTGTATGACGCGGACAAGATCGAAGCGGCGGCCTCCACCGCCAACGTGCAGGATTTGTACGCAAAACAGCTGGAAGTTTTCCTCGACCCGTTTGACCCGAAGGTCATCGAACAGGCGCGCAAGGACGGCATTCCCGACAATGTGCTGAAAGCCGCGCAAGCATCGCCGGTGTGGAAACTGGCGATGGACTGGAAACTGGCGCTGCCGTTGCACCCCGAATACCGCACCCTGCCGATGGTCTGGTATGTGCCGCCGCTGTCACCGATCCAGTCCGCCGCCGAATCGGGCAAGATCGGCTACGACGGCGTGCTGCCTGATGTGGACAGCCTGCGCATTCCGCTGCGTTACCTCGCCAACATGCTCACCGCCGGGGATGAAAAACCGGTGGCGCTGGCGCTCAAGCGCCTGATGGCAATGCGCCAGTACAAACGGGCTGAAACGGTGGAAGGCATTCACGACACCCGTGTGCTGGAGCAGGTCGGACTGAGCGAGGCGCAAGCCAAAGAGATGTACCGTTACCTCGCCATCGCCAACTACGAAGACCGCTACGTCATCCCCACCAGCCATCGTGAGCTCGCGCGGGAAGCCTTCCCGGAACGCGGCGGCTGTGGTTTCAGCTTCGGCGACGGCTGCGGCAACAGCAATGGCGCGAGCGACTTCAATATGTTCGGTGGCCGCAAGCAGACCGTGACCATGGTGCAAAAATCGAGTTCGTCAAACAGGAGAAAGTCTCATGAGCAGCCCCGTTTCAGTCAACCCCGGCCTGCGCAGCCTCGCCGTCGTGGCGCGGCTGCTCGACTATCCCACCCTGGATTTGCAGGAAGCCGCCAACGCCATGATTGAAGTCATCCGCGCTGAAAACCGCTTGCCAGTGGTGCAACGTGAGGCGCTGGAACGGTTTGTCCGGCAGCTACGTGATTCCGCTTTGCTGGATATTCAGGCGGACTATGTGGAAACCTTTGACCGTGGCAGATCTGTTTCCCTGTTGTTGTTTGAACATGTGCACGGTGAATCNCGCGCCCGCGGGCAAGCGATGGTTGACCTGATGCAACAATACAGCGATGGCGGGCTGGAACTGGCGGCAAAAGAACTGCCGGATTACATCCCGCTGTATCTGGAATACCTGTCAACCCGCGCGGAAGACGAGGCGGCGCAAGGGCTGGGCGACGTACACCCCATCCTCGCCCTGCTGTCGGCGCGTTTGCAGGAACGCGGCAATGCTTACCACCTGCTGTTTGACGCCCTGCTGGGCATGATCGGCGTCCAGCCTGACATGGGGACACTGCGGGAAAAAGTAGCGACGGAAACCCGCGACGACACCCCCGCCGCCATGGATAAGGTATGGGAAGAGGAAATGGTCAATTTCGTGGAAGACAAGGGCGCTTCCTGCCCCAGTCAGAGCCCACGCCGGTCTCAACCGCAAACCCATACGCTGCATTTTCGGNNGAGAACTGATATGTCATACCTTGATTCATTTTTCTTTGGGCTATACCCCTACGTGGCGGGAGCCGTGTTCCTGATCGGTAGCTGGTTACGCTATGACCANGCGCAATACACCTGGCGGGCAGGCTCCAGCCAGATGCTGAGCAAAAGCGGCATGAACATTGCCAGCAACCTGTTCCATGTGGGCATACTGGTGATTTTCTTCGGCCATCTGGTCGGCCTGCTGACCCCGCACTGGGTGTATGCGCCCTTCATGTCGCCCGGAACCAAACAGATCATGGCGATCGTGGTCGGCGGNCCCGCCGGCGCGGCCTGCTGGTATGGCGCATTGCTGCTGTTCCTGCGCCGTAAGAATGATCCACGGGTGCGCGCCACCGGCACGACCATGGATCTGGTCGTTATCGGTATCCTGCTGGTGCAGGTCACCCTGGGACTGCTGACCATTATCCCGACCCTGGGGCATCTGGATGGCGGCAACATGCTGAGACTGGCGGAATGGGCGCAATCCATCGTGTTCTTCAAGGGCGGCGCGGCGGAACATCTGGCGGGTGTCGGCCTCATCTTCAAGCTGCATATCTTCCTNGGCCTGAGCATTTTCCTGCTGTTCCCGTTCACGCGGCTGGTGCATGTCTGGAGCGTGCCGGTGCAATACCTGAGCCGTAATTACCAGATCGTGCGTTCAAGGGGGTAAGTCATGGAAATGATCAGGGAACAGGAAGTACGGGTCGGTGGCGTGGCCGTGCCTGAAGAAGCCATCGCGCGGGAATTGCAGTATCACCCGGCTGGACAGCTGGAAAAGGCGTGGCAGGCAGCCGCCACCAGTCTGGTGATCCGCGAGCTGTTAGCGCGCCGCGCCGATGAACTGAACCTCCAGGCCGCTAGCGAGGAAGAGCGGACTGTGCTGCTGCTGGAAAGGGAACTCCAGGTTCCTGATCCAGGCGAGGCGCAGTGCCGCCATTATTTCGACAATAACCGCCAGCGTTTCCAGACCCCGGTGTTGCTGGCGGTCAGCCATATACTGCTGACCGCCGCGCCGGAACATGTCTTGCAACGCGACCAGCAACGCATCCTGGCCAGACAGCTTTTGCAGCAATTACAGGCCGCTCCGGATACCTTTGAGGCAGTCGCGCAGCAATATTCATCCTGCCCGTCTTCCGGGCAGGGCGGNCCACCCGGGCAATTGTCGAAAGGTCAGACCGTGGCCGAATTTGAGCAAGCGGTGTGGGCGTTGCCGGTCGGCTTGTGCCCCTACCCGGTGGAAACCCGTTTCGGCTTCCATCTGGTGCGCGTCGATCATCGGGTGGAAGGCGAACCGCTGGATTANCCCCAGGTCGCCAGCCGTATCCGCCAGTATTTACATGAACAGGCGACCCGCACCGCCCTTAGCCAGTACCTGCAACTGCTCAGCCATGAAATCGGGGTGGAAGGCATTCCGTTCGCCACCGCCGGTTCGCCGCTGGTGCAGTAGCACAGCCGTTTCAGACCCTCCGAACCGGCCAGCAAGTGTAGTCACTGGCCGTGGGTATGGGCGGTAGCGATACCGCCCATTTTTTCAGGGAGACAGATAATGACCAAACCGGATTTGACACAGCATACTCGGATTGTGATTGCGACAGTATTGAGCAGCATATGCTCAGCGTAGAACAGGCTCGGGACGCTATTCTGCAAACCGTTCGACCGTTGACAGCAACGGAACGTGTCGGCCTGCGCCAATCTCTNGGCCGCATACTGGTCACCGATGTGCTGGCGCGGCTGGATGTGCCCGCCTACCGCAACTCGGCCATGGATGGTTACGCCTTCCGTCATGTGGATACCGACCTATACCAGCGTTTTCAGGTTGCAGGTATTTCGCTGGCTGGGCATCCTTTCCACGGTGATCTGGATGTCGGCCAGTGTGTGCGCATCATGACCGGCGCGCTGGTACCGGTGGACGCCGACACCGTGGTGATGCAGGAGCACGTCACCCGTGAAGGCGACAGCATAACCCTGCAACGCACCCCCAAACCGGGAGCCAATGTGCGCCATCCCGGCGAGGATTTGCGGGGCGGGGAAACCCTGCTGCCGGCAAGCCGCAAACTGAATGCGGCNGACCTGGGTTTGCTGGCCTCGCAGGGCATCAGCGAGGCGGATGTGCTGCGCCGCCCGCGTATCGCTTTCTTTTCCACCGGGGATGAACTCAAGGGCATCGGTGAAACCCTGCAACCCGGCGACGTGTATGACAGCAACCGCTACACGCTGTTTGGCATGCTGAGCAAACTGGATGTCGATATTCTTGACATGGGCGTGATCCCCGATCAGCCGCAAGCGGTGGAGCACGCTTTTGCCCAGGCCAGCCGGTTGGCGGATGTGGTGATTACCAGCGGCGGCGTATCTGTGGGGGACGCCGATTACGTAACGGATACCTTGCGCAAGACCGGCTCGGTGGATTTCTGGAAAATTGCCGTCAAGCCCGGCAAACCGCTGGCTTTCGGCAAACTTAATGAAGACTGCCTGTTTTTCGGACTACCTGGCAATCCGGTATCGGTGATGGCGACCTTCCTGCTGTTTGCCCGCCCCGCCATCCTGAAACTGCGCGGNCGAAAGCGTCATACTCTGCCGGAATACCTGGCCATTTGCGACACCCCCATCTACAAGTCACCCGGACGCAAGGATTACCAGCGCGGTGTTTACCGGATAGATGAACAGGGGCAATGGCGGGTCAGCACGACTGGCGGGCAGGGTTCGCATATCCTGCGTTCCATGAGCGCCGCCAACTGCTTTATCGCGTTACCGCTTTTGTCCGGCAATCTTGAAGCCGGCGCGCGGGTAAGCGTCATTCCATTTACCGATTTGTTGTGAGGCAGAGTATGGGCAAAGGACTGGTTGACGCCTTCGGACGCACGATCAGCTATCTGCGGGTATCGGTGACCGATCGCTGTGATTTGCGCTGTTTTTACTGCATGCCGGAAGCCTTCAACGATTATGAAGTGCCGGACAACTGGCTGACCTTTGCTGAAACCGAACGGGTGGTCGGCGCCTTCGCNGCTCTGGGCGTGAACCGCATACGCCTGACCGGCGGGGAACCGTTGGTGCGGCACGGTCTGCCGGCACTGGCGGGGCGCTTGGCCGCCATTCCCGGCATCGACGACCTGTCGCTCAGCACCAACGCCAACCGGCTGGCGCGTGATGCGCAAGCCCTGCGGCAGGCCGGGGTCAGACGCCTCAACGTCAGTCTGGACAGCCTGCAACCCAGGCGTTTCCAGCTCATCACCAAGGGTAAACTGGAAAAGGTCATGGCTGGATTGATGGCGGCCAAGGAAGCCGGATTCGCCCCGATCAAGATCAATATGGTGGTGATGCAAGGCATCAATGACGATGAAGTATTGGACATGGTGGAATTCTGCCTGACGCACGGTTTTACCCTGCGCTTCATCGAAACCATGCCGATGGGGCATACCGGACGCAGCGCCCGCGACGCCCACTACATCAGCCTGCAAACCATCAAGGCGCGGCTGGCCGAACGCTACAACCTGCTGCCTTCGATCATGGATGGCGGCGCTGCGCAGTATTTCACGATCGGCGACACCGGCTTGCGGATCGGTTTCATTACACCGGTTTCCCAGCATTTCTGTGCTACCTGCAACCGGGTCAGGCTAGGCGTGGACGGCACGCTCTACCTGTGTCTGGGGCATAAACACAGTGTCGCCCTGCGTCCGCTGTTGCGCGCAGGCATCAGCGATGAGGGTTTGCAATCCACCATCCGCAAGGCGCTGTGGCTGAAGCCGCGCGAACATGCGTTCAATGACCGCAACACCCAGGTCTTACGCTTTATGTCCATGACCGGAGGGTGACAAGGAATGTATGCGGAAGGAGCACAATGAATACGGATCAGGTACAAGCTTTTTGGCCATTGTTACTGAAGGCAGTTTTCTACATGCCGCCAGACAACTCCATGTAGCTCAGTCAACAGTTAGTAACCGTATCCAGCAACTGGAGCATGAATTCAATGCTACATTATTTATACGTAATCGTGCTGGGGCAAAACTGACGCCAGCGGGACGACGTTTTATTCCCCATGCCAGACGCTGGGCATCCGTTATTGAAAAAGCCCACCAGGATATTGGGATGGAGGATGAACATGAAACATCTTCATGAAAGGGATGTGTATGCCTGAATCTTTACTGGAACTCATCTGTCCCGCTGGCAGCCTGCCCGCCCTCAAAGCTGCGGTGGATCATGGCGCGGATGGCGTTTACCTTGGCCTCAGGGATAACACCAATGCCCGCAATTTCAGCGGCCTGAATTTTGACGCCAGGGCGCTGACGGAAGGCATCCGCTACGCCCATGCCAAAGGGCGCAAGGTGCTGATGGCGCTCAATACCTACCCCAAGCCTGCCACTCTTAAACGCTGGCAACAGGCGGTGGACATGGCCGTATCTTCCGGAGTGGACGCCATTATCCTCGCCGACCCCGGCCTGATGGCTTATGCACGGAAAACCCACCCGGATTTGCGTCTGCATCTGTCGGTGCAAGGCTCAGCCACCAATTACGAGGCCATCAATTTTTACCACGAACACTTCGGCATCCAGCGGGCAGTGCTGCCGCGCGTGCTATCGCTGCCACAGGTGGAAAGCGTGGTGCGGCGCACCCCGGTGGAAATCGAACTGTTCGGTTTCGGCGGCCTGTGCGTCATGGTGGAAGGGCGTTGCCTGCTGTCTTCCTATGCCTGCGGGGATTCGCCCAACACCTTCGGCGCGTGCTCCCCGGCNCATGCCGTGCGCTGGCAACAAACTCCCAAGGGGATGGAAACGCGCCTCAACGGCGTGTTGATTGACTGTTACGCCGATCATGAAAAGGCAGGCTACCCAACCCTGTGCAAGGGGCGCTTTGAAGTGCAGGGTGAAACCTATTACGCGCTGGAAGAACCCACCAGCCTCAATACACTGGAACTGCTACCCAACATGCATCGGCTTGGCATTGCCGCCATCAAGATTGAAGGCCGCCAGCGCAGCCCCGCCTACGTCGCCCAGGTCACCAAAGTATGGCGGGCGGCAATTGATGCGGTGAAACGCAATCCTGCCGATTTCAGGCCACAAGCCGCATGGCTGGCTCAACTCGACAAGGTGTCAGAGGGCAGCATGCACACCCTTGGCGCTTATTACCGTCCCTGGAAGTGAGGTGCCGATGACATCCCCGATCAAACTGGCGCTTTACCNTTGCTGTATTACTGGCCNCGCGACACGGTGCTGTCCTTTTACCGGCAGGCCGCGGGCTGGGCGCTGGATACGGTCTATCTGGGTGAAACGGTGTGTTCCCGTCGCCACGAACTGCGTCTTGACGATTGGCTGGGGTTGGCGGAAATGCTGGCCGGCGCAGGCAAGGAAGTGGTGCTGTCCACCCTGACCCTGATCGAATCCGAATCCGACCTCAAGGCATTGCGCAAAATCGTGGACAATGGCCGNTTCCGGGTGGAAGCCAATGAGTTTGGGGCAATCAGGATGCTGTTTGAAGCAGGCCAGCCGTTTGTGGCGNNCCCGGCGCTGAATGTCTACAACCCCGACACCCTGGCTTTGCTGGCGGGCTGGGGAGCCAAACGCTGGATCCCGCCGGTGGAAATGCCGCGAGACATGCTGGCCGCCATGCCCGTGCCGGCAGGAATGGAAACCGAGCTGTTTGCCTACGGGCGTTTGCCGCTGGCGTTTTCCTCGCGCTGCTTTACCGCCCGNGCATTACAACCTGCAAAAGATACCTGCCAGTTCCGCTGCCTTGACCACCCGGAAGGCTTGTTGATGAATACCCGCGAAGGCGAAGGCTTTCTCACCATCAACGGCACCCAGACCCAATCCGGCAAAGTGCATTCACTGGCGCATAGGCTGGGGGAACTGGCCGGGACACCGGTGACAGCCCTGCGCCTGTCGCCACAACGGAAAGGCATGGCGGAAGTGGCGGCAACTTTCCGGGATGCGCTGGATGGCAGTCTACCTGCCACTCAAACAGTGTCCCGGCTGGAGCCGCATTTGCCCGCCCCGGCTTGTGATGGTTACTGGCTGGGGACAGCGGCCTGGACTGGAAAGGAGAAATGGCATGAATATCACTCCCCGGCGGCGTTGGCAAAACTGTTTGCCCGCCTGCCTGCCTACCCTGCCTCCCTGGCGTTTGCCAAGGCGTTCAACCTGACGGTCTGGAAAAGCCTGCAAGACCTCGATTGGGAGGAACTGCAAGGCCGCCGCTTCTGCGTGCGGGTGCGTGATGTTGGCCTCCGGCTGTGGTTTTCGGTGGCGGCTTCCGGCCTGAAGGCAGAACAGGCAGGGCAGGCGGATGTCACCTTCACCGCCACGCTGATGGATTTCATCCGCCTGGCCTTGCGGCTGGAAGACCCGGATACGCTGTTCTTCAACCGCCGCCTGCTGATTGAGGGTGATACCGACCTCGGCCTGNNCACCAAAAACATGCTGGATGGGGTGGAATTTGAAACCCTGTTGGCCAGTTTCCCCGGTGTGTTGGGGAATGCCATTCAACATTTGCGTGCACGGGTCTTGCGGGGAAGTCTGACTTGACCGTGTTGAAGTTGCCTTCCCCATCCTTGTTACATCAACACGACCAGCACCAGCATCACNNACCAGGCAATCAGACCCATGCCGATGACGATTTGTACGACATTGGCCGCGGCCATGTCTTCCCGGCTGTGACCCAATCCCTCAAGCCCGTGATAAATGATGCCGCAAGACAAACCGAGGGCAGCCAGGGACACCACCATGTTGAAGGCCAGATTGGGCACGAACAACCCCAGCGCCGACAACCACAGGGNGATTGGGCTGATGCAGGCCAACAAATAGGCATCATGCCGGTCAATAGGCAGACCATTGGTTTCGGCCACTTGTTTGATGAGCCAACCCATCAGCAGGAGCACAAACATCTCGGTCAGAAAGAAGGCCGCGGCGACTGCCGCCCAGTCTTTCCCTGTCCCCTGAAGAANAAACGCCTCTGGATAATGGACGCCGGCGTAATAGACCATGAGCGGCGGCAGCAGGGATAATGGCAACACGATAAAAGCAAACAGCTTCAGCAAACGTGGGTGGATATGCTCAATCTCCGGCCAGCCTTGGCTGGTGGAGAATGGCAGCTGGAACATGGCGTTCAGTTTCATGATCAACTTCCTCCTCTCCATAACAGGCGCATCGCCTGAAAACCTGATTCCCCCTTTATATCACGCAATATCATAACGTGATATAAACATCGTAAACTGCCTGCCATGTCAAGACGGAGAACGTATTGCCATCCGGCATCAGGATGAATTGCATCGGCTGTTGAAGATGTTTGGGCGGATAGAGGGACAGGCGCGGTAAGGACCTAGCCGTACTGTCCGTCGACCCGTGGCCGCAGCAGCATCGGCGCGTACTTCCACACAAACAGGGCAAACGCGGCGATCCACAGCAGTTGCGCCGCCAGTATCCACATCGAATGGAATTGCGGCAACAACCCCACCGCCAGCACCCGGATGGCGGCTCCCAGCAACAGCAACTGGAAAATAACGGACACAATGGCAGGTCGAANCACATTGCGTCCCGTATGCCCCAGGGTGACCCGCGCCATCATGCCAACCGTAATGACGGCAATGCCGCCATAGGCAAAAGCATGTACCGCCAGCATCGGCGATATGCCCGCCACCACGGCCAGGAACTTCAGGAGGAAGCCCGTCACCAGCCAGATATAGGCCAGATACAACACCCACAACAGCGATTTTTTCCAGATATTGGGGTGATGCCAGCCCCAGAGGCGAACACCATGCGCCAAGAACTGCGCCAGCGCGAGCGCCGCGCCGAGATAACCGGCGACCGCGCGCCCCGTCGCCATGAAAGTCAGGTCAGCCACGGCAAACAGCAGGAACAGCAGCAGCACGGAACGGTCTATCCACGCGGGATTACGCGCCGTGAACGGGCAGCCCACCCNCCGTTCAATAANAAACGGGATGACTCGCCGTCCGACCATGAGAANCCAGGCCAGGACAAGATAGAATGCGGCGTACAACCCAATTTGCACTCCCGCTGGCCATATTCCCAGCAAGCCCAGATAGAATACCGCATTCGCCGCCGTCAGCAGGGCGATGCTTCCCACAATCCCCATCTGCCGCCATTGCTTCACCCGGATAATGGGGTAAGCCACCGCCAGCAACAGGCAGAACAGGAACAGCGTATCGGCTGCCGCCAGCACAGCCAGCGGCAGGAACCCTGCAAACGGCAGAATGCGCGCCAGTAGCCATATCCCGGCCAATGCCAGCAATGGCCAGCCATGCAGGGTTTGTTGTCCCGTCCAGTTCTTGATGGCCGTCAGCAGGAAACCGGCGGCGACCGCCACCGCGTAGCCAAACACCATTTCATGGGCGTGCCAGGTGATGGCAGGGTATCCGACGTGCAAACCTCCCCAGCCAAAACCATAAATGCCTGCCCACAGAATCATGACGGCAATGGCGAACAACCCGGCAGCCAGGAAAANAGGCCGGAAACCAAGATGGGATAGCGCATATTTGCCGGTAACCGGCTGTTCAATGTTCAGTTTGATCATGGTTGGCTCTTCTTGCCATGTTGAAAACAGCTTGCCGGTGGTTTCATCGTCACCCCGGCATCCTTGGCCACTGCCCTGGCGCATTCCCNCTCTACCCAGTGCAGCAGTGAAACCTTGCTGGCGTGTTCCTGCACCTTCCCACAGGCGTCGATACAACTGCGGCATTGGGTGCAGGTAAACATGTTGCGCTTGATGGTGCGCGGTTTCAGACGCATCGGGCAGGCATGTTCACAGGATGCGTCGCAATCGACGCACAGCCTGGCGCGTCCACTGTCGAAACCAACTACCAATGCTTCACGGTTACCCATCCAGAGAACACTTTGCATTACCCCCAGGGCGCAGCCAAACCGGCAGAACAAATGACGCGCCAGGGTGAACTCGATGATCAGCAGCAAGGTTCCCACTCCGATGAATAATGTTTGATTGCGGGTCAGGGAAAGCGTCAGCAGGTTGGCGTAGATTTCCTTTGGCGGCAACAGGTAGGTCAGCAATACCACCGCCCACAGGAAAGAAACCAGCACCACCACAACCGCCGTCACCAGCCAGTACCTACTGCTGCGAGGGAACCGCTTGCCGTCCGACTGCTGTTCCGGCAGGGATTGACGTTCCCACAGGCTGGGCTTGCCGGATGCGCGCCGCATCAAATGGTTGATGATTTCCACCACGGCAAAATGTGGGCACAGCCAGCCGCAGTACAGACGGCCATATTTCCATGCCACCCAGCCGCCCACGCCAATCACGCCCGCAATGGGCAGAAAGATACGGTAAAAAATACTGCCAACCATCCGCATGCTGTCCATATCCGCCGTAAACCCCAGCCGCCACGGTTCCCCCAGCAGGAACAGGTGGTTGGCGTTCAGGTCAAAGCGGAACAAATCCAGTGGCGGAGCCAATATAAACAGCAGGAAAGCCTGCCCGGCTCAGGGTCCGGTAACGTTGCATACCCAACATCTTATTTATTAACAGAAAATGCCTAATGGTCGAGTAATAGACTATGGAAATGGCCGCTCATGCGCCTTGACCAAGGTCAAGCCCGTCCAGCCAGGCGTCCATCACGGTCTGGCCTGCCAGCGCCAGGGATTCACCGTATTGTCTGGCCTGGTTGCGCAGTTGCATCAGATCTACACCGGCATTCAGCAGCTCCACCGAATGACCGATCAACCATTGTTCAATACGGCTGGCGTCGGCTTCCAGGTGGAACTGGAGAGCCAGCGCATGATTGCCCACGCTGAAAGCCTGGTGAGGGCAGCCCGGCGTCCGCGCCAGCGAGGCAAGCCCTGCCGGAATGTCAAACTGGTCGCCATGCCAGTGCANGGGCAGGCCGGTCGGCAGGTGTTGCAATACCGAGCGTTTGCCCACATCTGTCAGGGTCAGGGNGGAAAAACCGATTTCCTTGGCGGGCATTACCCNCACTTTCCNCCCTAATGCCCGCGCCATCAGTTGCGCTCCCAGGCAAATGCCGAGTGTGGGCAGTCCCGCCTGCAAGCGTTCGGTGATCAAGGCCATTTCATCCGTCAGGAACGGGAACAAGGCGTCGTCATAAGCGCCGATGG
The DNA here is from genome assembly GCA_013693955.1 of Candidatus Thiothrix singaporensis. Taxonomy (GTDB): domain Bacteria; phylum Pseudomonadota; class Gammaproteobacteria; order Thiotrichales; family Thiotrichaceae; genus Thiothrix; species Thiothrix singaporensis. The sequence continues at coordinate 2,197,346 of CP059265.1, forward strand.
GCGCGCCCAGTATGATCAGCAAACCAACCCCAGCATTGTGCAGCTCATTCANGGAGTCAACGCCTGCATCCCGGTATGCAATGTCATAGCCGTGTTTCTCCAGCACTGGCCTGAAGGCTCCCAGATCCTCAAACGCCACATGGCGGATAGCAATGGCTGTTTTATTGCGCATACAAAACTCCTGAAGTGTTCATAATTATTGAGCTTTAATGGATTCCATCCCCGAGTTGCCCGGCGGACAGCAGGTATTCCAAGGTCGCCCGCCTGCGCCGTTTCATCTGCTGCGTCATACCTTTGCTGGAAACATCCAGCATATCGAGCGGCTGGAGTTCCCCGTACTGAAGGGCAAGCTGTTTGGCGGTAAAGGCGCGCACCGGGGTTTCCGGAAAATTCGAGAGGCTGACATGATCCAGGGCATGGCTGTTGATGGCGTTGGCCAGCGCCTGGCGCAGCAATGGCAGGATATGCGTGCGCCGCTCATCGTTGGCGGGTATGCCTGGCAAGGCATCCGGCATGATGCGTTTGCCACTGCTGTATTCCGCTATCCGGTCTTCCAGCCACAACTTCAGCCGGGCAAAGTCCCTGCCGCCATTTTGCTTGCGGTATTCGCCGAAGGTCAGGTTGCTGAACCTGTCCATGAAGGCGTGATACCTGAAATGCTTCAGCCCGAAGCTGATCAGGCGGTGGGTGGCGGGCACGCTGAAACGCTCATCCGTGATCTTCACCGCCTGCGCGTCGGGCGCGTTTGCCAGACGGTTATCGGCAATGATGACCTTGCCGTATTGCAGTTGTGGCTTTACCCCCTCGTCGGCAAAATCCAGGATATAGGCCATGCCTTCTTCCGCCAGATTGCCGCCAATGCGGGCTGGATAAAGGTGGATAACGGGCGTCTTGCCGTTGACCGCTTGCAGGATATTGTCCCTGATTTCCCCGCTCAGCAGGCCGTTTAGGGTAATGGAATGGGCTCCGGCGGTCAGGATGCGGTTACCGACCAAACGCAGATTGGCGAACATGCCGTCACCGCCGAAAATTCCCTGCAACGGGCTGTAGGGGAATTGATGGCGCAAGCTTCCACCGTCACGTTTTTCAGCACCGTCCCGGTCATCTGGTCGCCCACCACCCAATCCTGTTCGTTTCCTCCGACCTGTAAACGGCGACATTTATCAACCACCTTGGGCGGGATCAACTGGATGGCGTCACGGTGAGCTACCTTATAGAACCGCTTGTCCTGGATCGTGAGATTACTGATAAGCGTTCCGCCCCGCCTGACATGAAGGGCGTCAGTCTGGTCTCCCGCCAGTTCAATGACTGCCTTTCCCCGTTGGGAAGCATCCGCCTTGCACTCAGCCGCCAGAAGGGCAGCCGTCAGCACTGGCAGACACACCAGCCGGAGGTATTTACGACAAGCCACTGAATTCCCGCCTTACCGGATAGGTCTTGCGTAAGCGGTCGAAATAGGCGCTGGTGTCCACTCCCTTGTTCTGCGGTAGCAACAGGGCTTTCAGGCGTTCGTCATCGGCGCGGATGTCGTAGGCGGAAAGGACGCCCTCACGGGGATCCCCATCCCCAATATCCCACCGCAACGGCTCCACCCTGGCGAGCGGAGATTCCCAGCGGGGTTCGGTTTGCAGAAAATGGCAACAGGCGCGGTAGACCATTTCCGTCCCGCGCGCCTTGCCGTCCAGGCTGTAACCGGCGATATGCGGCGTGCCGAGCAGGGTGTGTTGCAGCAGGGCAAGGTTGATGCCGGGTTCGTTTTCCCAGGTATCCACCACCACATCCAGATCGGCATGGGTTTGTAGTCTCGCCAGCAAGGCTGTTTCATCCACCACGCCGCCACGGGCGGTGTTGAGCAGCAGGCAGTTCGTGGGCANGGCCGCAATACGGGCGGCATCCAGCAGATGGAAGGTCGGATGCCTGCCGCCACGGGTCAGCGGCACATGCAGGGAAACAACATCGCAAGCCAGTGCCGCCTCCAGGGAATGCAAAGCCTCCATGCCCTGTTCCTGCAGGGGCGGATCATTAATGACGCAACACATTCCCATCCGCTCGCACAGTTTCCGCACCCGCGAGCCGACATTGCCGTGGCCGATGATGCCGATACTGCGCCCCTGCAAGGGTTTGCCCCGCAACAATGACCAGCGACACAGCGCCGCCAGCACGTATTCGGCAGCCGACACCGCGTTGCAGCCGGGCGCGCGGGCAAAACCAATCCCTTGTTCCCGCAGGTAATTCAGGTCAACGTGGTCAAAGCCGATGGTGGCGGACGCGACAAAACGCACGGGCGTATCCGCCAGCAATCGTGCGTTCACCTTGGTGACGGAACGCACCACCAGAATGTCGGTATCCTGTAAGTCGTCCCGGCTCAGGCTGCGTCCCGCGCGCAACCTGACTTCTCCCAGCGTACTGAAGGCTTCGGCGGCGTAAGGAATGTTGTCGTCGATGGTAAATCTTGGCAAGGGTCAGGCTCCCAATTGTTCAGCAATCCGGTTCAGCACCAACCATTTTTTACCGCACCAGCCAGNTGCAAGTAAAATGTCCGGGCTGGCGGTGGCGGTCACACGGTGAAAAGTAACCTCTGGCGGCGTGGCGCGGATCAGTTCCACCACCAGTTCCACGTATTCATCCAGCGTCATTGGCTGATATTCGCCTCGCCGCCATTCATTGGCCAGTTGTGTACCACGGACGACATGCAGCGGATGCAGTTTCAAGCCTTCCACGCCCAATTCCAGCACCCGCTCCAGTGTTGTCCGGTTGTGAGAGCGGTCTTCCCNCGGCAAACCGCTGATCAGGTGAGCGCATACCGGCAACTGGCGGGCATGGGCGCGTCTCGCCGCATCCATGTATTCGGCAAACCCATGTCCTCGGTTGACCCGACGCAGGGTATGGTCGAAGCTGGATTGCAACCCCAGCTCCAGCCATACCTCATGGCTCTGGTCGCGGTAGCCGGCCAGCAAGTCCAGCACCGCGTCGGGAACGCAATCCGGCCGGGTGCCGACGCTGATTCCAATGACATCGGGTTCAGCCAGCGCCTGCCCATATAAAGGTTTCAGTACCTCCAGCGCGGCGTAGGTATTGGTATATGCCTGGAAATAAGCGAGAAATTTTTNTGCACCGGTGCGTTTGGCCAATACTGCCCGTCCGGCGGCAATCTNGTTAGCCACACTGGGCGGTTGCCTGCCTTGCGGATTGAAAGAGGCATTGTTACAAANAGTGCAGCCGCCACGCCCCCGACTGCCGTCACGGTTGGGGCAGGTGAAACTGGCGTTGAGGGCAAGCTTGTGCACCCGTTCACCATAACGATGCAACAGGTACTGACCAAATGTGTTGATGTGGCTAGCAAGATTCATCGTGCAATTACAGCGTTTTTCCCATCCCGCGTACCTTGATTTAAGTCAAGGATGGTCATCATGATAACTATATATAGTTGTATTTTTTCATAGAATACTATATGTAGTAATACTAAAGAGGTATCACTAATGGTGCAAAGTCCTTTCCTGCTGGATGACGAAATTCTGTACCAGCGCTGGCGTGAACAGAAACTGCAAAGCTACCCGGTCTGTCTGGAAGATCTGGTCGTGGAAGTCAATGACCCACGCAAACTGACGGATGTGGAATATCAGGCCATCCTGACCCGTTGCCGCAAGGCGAACATGGCGATCTACGCGGGTAAGACGGGCGATGACCCCGACCGTTCCATCCCGCTGCGCCTGGCCGAGCAGTTTGGCCTGCGATGCCTCGACCACAACTGGCTGGCGGATGATGACGGCCTGACTTCNCTGACCGTCGCCAACGGCGGGGAGCGCGAACATTACATCCCCTACAGCAACCGCCCGATCCAGTGGCATACCGACGGTTATTACAACGCATCTGACCGGCAAATCCACGCCCTGCTGCTGCATTGTGTACAAAGCGCCCCGCAGGGTGGGGAAAACCGCCTGATCGACCACGAATTCATCTACCTGCGCCTGCGTGACCAGAATCCGGACTACATCCGCGCCCTGATGCAGCCGGATGTGATGACCATTCCGTCCCGTATCCATGACGGGGCGGTAGCGCGCTGAAAATACCGGCCAGTATTCTCGGTTGACCCGCTAACTGGTGATTTACACATGCGTTACACCATCCGGGGCAGGAATGTGGTGTGGAAAGATGACCCGCTGACCCTACAGGCATTGGCTGCCCTGGGTGACTGGCTGGAATGCGACTCCAGCCACATTTTCCAGGGTAGGCTGGAACCCGGCATGGGGCTGATCAGCAATAACGTGCTGCATGACCGCGGCGGATTTGAGGATACTCCACAACAGCGCCGTCTGCTGTACCGCGCCCGCTANTATGACCGGCTGGCAATGACCAACGTCCGGGAGTGGCTGGCATGAGTTGCGTGGATGTTGCCGACACCATTGACAGCTACCTGCAACAGCGCGATTGGCGGGTGAACGCCAATGCCAACCAGGGTTATTCGGTGGGCGGATTGATCCTGAATACAGCAGGGAAAATGACCGCCAACTACTGGCTCAACCACATATATCCGTCAGAAATTGGTCAGGCGCACCGTGCGGGCGATGTGCATATCCACGACCTCGACATGCTGGGAGGATACTGTGCAGGCTGGTCATTGCGCACCCTGCTGCACGAAGGCTTCAACGGCGTACCGGGGCGTACCGACGCCAAGCCGCCCAAACACCTGGACAGCGCCCTGTGGCAGGCGGTGAATTTCCTTGGCACTTTGCAGAACGAGTGGGCGGGTGCACAGGCGTTCAGTTCCTTCGACACCTACCTTGCCCCCTACATCCGCAAGGATGGGCTGGATTACGGGCGGGTCAGGCAGTTACTGCAATCCTTCATTTTCAACCTGAATTTCCCTTCGCGTTGGGGGTCGCAAACCCCGTTTACCAATTTGACGTTTGACTGGATTTGCCCAGCAGACCTGCAAGCACAAATCCCCATCATTGCTGGGGAAGAAATGCCTTTCAGTTACGGCGACTGCCAGCAGGAAATGGGCATGATCAACCGCGCATTCCTGGAAGTGATGGAAGAGGGCGACGCCTGTGGGCGGGTATTCACTTTTCCCATCCCCACCTACAACGTCACCCATGATTTTCCGTGGGATGATCCGAATACTGACCTGCTGTTCCAAGTGACGGCGAAATATGGTTTGCCATACTTCCAGAATTTCCTCAAGTCGGGGCTGGAGCCGGGCATGGTGCGTTCAATGTGCTGCCGCCTGCAACTCGACCTGCGCCAACTGGAAAGGCGCGGCAACGGCCTGTTCGGTTCTGCAGAACAAACCGGCTCGCTGGGAGTGTTCACCCTCAACTGCGCCCGGCTGGGCTACCAGCACAGGGGTGACAAGACAGGGCTGTTTGCGCAGTTGGACGCCTTGTTGAAGCTGGGGCGGGATAGCCTGGAAATAAAACGGCAGGTCATCCAGCAGCACATGGATCAGGGGCTGTATCCCTACACCCGCCGCTACCTGGGGACTCTGCGCAACCATTTTTCCACCATTGGCGTCAACGGGGTGAACGAGATGATCCGCAATTTCACGCGGGACGCCACCGACATTACCAAACCCGACGGCCAGGCTCTGGCGGTACGCCTGCTCAGGCATATCCGCCGCCGCTTGCGTGATTTTCAGGAGCAAACCGGTCATCTGTACAATCTGGAAGCCACCCCGGCGGAGGGCGCGACTTACCGTTTTGCCCGCGAAGACCGCAAACGCTTTCCCGACATCCTGCAAGCCGGGACGCCGGAACGTCCGTACTACACCAATTCCACCCAGTTGCCGGTCGGTTATACCGATGACCCGTTCGAGGCGCTAAGCCTGCAAGACGGTTTGCAGACCCTGTACAACGGCGGCACGGTGCTGCACCTGTACATGCGGGAGCGTATTTCCAGCACGGAAGCCTGCAANAAGCTGGTGCGCCGCAGCCTGGAACGCTTCCGTCTGCCTTACATCACGGTCACACCGACCTTTTCCATCTGCCCCAAACACGGTTATCTCGCCGGGGAACACGAGTTCTGCCCGCGTTGCGATGAAGAATTATTACACCAGAGACAGGAGGAATCCTTATGCGCCAGCCATTGAACCAACCATGCTTCNGACTTCGCTCAGCAACCGATCCCCTTGCAAGACCACGAACGCCAGCGTTGCGAAGTGTGGACGCGGGTCATGGGCTACCACCGTCCGGTCAGCTCTTTCAACCTGGGCAAGCAAGGGGAACATGCTGAACGCCAACCGTTTATCGAATTCCGCAACGCCAGTTCCAGGAGTGGGCAATGTTGCAGTTAGGCGGGCTGGTTCCCCTCTCCAGCATCGACTATCCGGGGCATCTGGCGGTGGTGCTGTTCTGCCAGGGCTGCCCGTGGCACTGCCGTTACTGCCATAACCCACACCTGCTGCCGGTTGACGCGCCGGGCAAGTTTGCCTGGGAAAATGTCATGGCTTTCCTGCGCAAGCGGGTGGGGTTCCTGGATGGCGTCGTGTTCAGCGGCGGCGAGCCGCTGTTGCAGCCACGCCTGCCGGAAGCCATGCAGGCCGTGAAAGGGCTGGGTTTCAAGGTCGCCCTGCACACGGCGGGCATTATTCCATCCCGGCTGGCAAAAGTGTTGCCATATGTGGACTGGGTGGGGCTGGACATCAAGGCTCCGTTCCATATCTANCAAAAAGTGACGGGGCTGGCGGGCAGCGGTTTCAAGGCGGAGGAAAGCCTGGACTTGTTGCTGGCGGCCAGACACGTTGACTACGAAATCAGGACAACCCTTGACCCGGATTTGCTGGGGCAGGATGACCTGGACAAGCTGGCAAATACATTGAAACAGCGAAAAATAAAACGCTACGTAATCCAGAATTGTCAACACATGGATATCTCAAGCCATTGTGCACAAAACATTTGCCTGCCAAAGAATCTAAGTGAATCTTTCCCTTCATTTGAAATAAGGACAAGTCAGCAACATGCAGCAGATTAAAGTATTGTTTTTCGCCAGCCTGCGCGAACANATTGAAAAATCCGACAGCACTGTCGAAACGGACGCTGCCCTTGATGTAGAGGAAGTCTGGCGGCGCGGTAGCGGGAAGGATTCACTTCCCGTCAACATACTCGTTTCTGTCAACCANGAATACGCCGGAGCGGAAACGCTGGTGCAACCGGGAGATGAGGTGGCATTTTTCCCACCCGTGACTGGCGGATGATGGCAGGCGCCGTTTTCTATTCGAGCTTGCAGTAACAGTACAGGAATTGCTGCGTTGCCCCGGCAGGCGTGTGATGGTTGACGGTCAGGCTATCCAGCAACCTGAAATCATCACCAAACTCGCTATGCAGGGAAGCGGCGTCGTAACGCCTGACATCCAGCCCACTGCACTGCAAGGGNNCTTGCGTGCCAAAGGTTGCCATGACCACGTAACNCCCTGGCCTGACTGCTTGCCGCACCTGCTGCACGTAACGTTCACGCTGTGGTGCTTCAGTCAGGAAATGGAATACCGCCCGGTCATGCCACACGTCATAATGGGCATGGGGCAAATTTACCTCCAACACATCACCAACCCGCCAGCAGATGTGGCTGGCGCATTCCCCCAAACGCATCCGGGCAATCTCCAGCGCATGACAGGAAATGTCCAGCATGTCCAAATGGCTATAACCAGCCTCTAACAAATCATCCGCCAAGGTTGAAGCTCCGGAACCCACATCCAGAATGGCGGCATCCAAGTTAGGGGCTAATCGTTGGATCAGTTGCAGGGAGGTTTCAAGGTGTGGCGTATACCAACTGACCTTGGCGCTGTCTTTGATGTGGTAAACGTTTTCCCAGTGGTGTTGTGTGTCCATTGATAACTCCTACAAGCTGGATAGCCCATGTGCGGCATAGCTGTACTCAATATATCAGAATGGTGCGAATGATGCAGAAAGCCAGCCGAGACATCCCGCCGCAGCGGTTGTGGGTGAACCCGGGTTGTGGGTTGAAGACGCGCCAATGGGCGGAGATGATTCCGGTGCTGGCGAACATGGTGGAGACCGTCAGGGTGTTGCGGCAGGAAAGTAACACTAAAGTGGAATAGTCAATATTACCCGGCAACGATTAAGCTAAGCAGGCTTGAGCTTGATGGAATTGACTCCTCCGATTACTCAAGCATCACAGTTAGCCTTTATTAGCCAGCCCATCCTTCGGGGTGGGCTGATTAATCTGGAGCCTACCATGAATGACATCATCCTGGAGTCCGTATTGACCTGCCCTCACTGCGGTTTCTCCAGGCAGGAAACCATGCCAACGGATGCCTGCCTGNNTTTTTACGAATGCGAACAATGCAAGACGCTGTTACGCCCAAAGCCAGGGGATTGTTGTGTATTCTGCTCTTATGGCACGGTGAAATGCCCTCCGAAACAACAGGATGGTCAGGAGTATACTGCTGCGGATAAGTTCTACAATGGATCGTCAGATGGCCGATTCTTCATACGTTTTGCCATCCCGGATATGATACAGCCGCTTGAAGGTCGGAATGATCTTCTCATCATGCGTCACCACGATGATGGCTGTCTGATGGCGCTGCGCCATGTCATTCAGAATACGCACTACCCCTAATGCACGTTCACTATCCAGCGGGGCTGTCGGTTCATCCGCCAGAATGACTGGGGGATTATTCGCCAGTGCACGGGCAATGGATACACGCTGTTGTTCACNCCCTGACAATTGTGACGGATTGGCTTTAGCGCGATGCGCGACATCCAGCGCTTCCAGCAATTCCAGCGCACGCTGACGGGCTTGCCGATTGGAAACACCGGCAAGCATCGGCAACAACGCCACATTATCGGTGACATCCAGAAAGGGAATCAGATNAGNGGCCTGAAACACAAAGCCGATCCGGTCGCGGCGCAGCGCGCGCAAATCCTTGACCCGCCAGCTTTCATCGAAGATAGCTTCCCCGCCCAGCAACATTTGCCCTGCTGTCGGGTCGATGACAGCCCNCAGGCATTTCAGCAGGGTGCTTTTGCCAGAACCACTGGNGCCGACCAGCCCAACCACTTCACCGGGGGCAATTTGCATATCCACGCCCTTAAGGGCTTCAACAGCGGTGTCGCCACTGCCGTAACGCTTGCGCAGGCCACGCAATTCTATGGCTGGCGTCGTATTCATGGTTGCCAGCCGGGATGGTCAAAGTATTCAGGGTACTGTTGCAGGGCGCGACGGATAGTTTCCATGCCTTTTGCACTGGCAGAATCCTTTTCCAATGCATCCGCGCCCGCTAACAATTGGGCAATAATACCGTGCAAAGTGGCATCTGCCTGAGGCTCCAATTTGCAATTGGCAATCAGGTAATCGGTCTGTTGACGGGTCGTTTGCGCTAAATCCGGGCTATTCTGTTGGGCGGCGTCATGAATACGCTGCATCCCGGTTCGCAGGGCTTCATCGGTCGCCCAACGTTGTCCATTATTCAGCGCCATGGTTCCATGCCTGGTATGCTGGGCATGGCCATCATGTCCAGTCCAATGATGTTCCACAAACACGGCAGCGCCGACAAGCAGCACACTGGCGGCAAGAAACAGGATCGTTTTTTCATGTAATCAACCTCCTATGGCTTCAGCAGGGTCAACTTTCAGGGCGGCGCGAATGGCCATGATGCTGGCAATGGCGCATACCACCACCACCACACCCAGCCCTGCCACGGCATCCTGCGGCAACAGCAAGACATACTTGGGGAAAAACGGTGCCCACAGGGTCGATACGGTTTTACCGATGATGAACCCGATCAGGCCGAGACCGATGGATTCCTGCAAGATCATCCCGGCAATGGTGCGGTTGCGCGTGCCGATCAGCTTCAGCACGGCAATTTCACGGATTTTGCCCAGCGTCATGGTATAGATGATGAAGGAAATGATGGCGGTGCTGACAATGGTGAGGATGACCAGAAACAGGCCGATCTGTTTGGCGGAAGTGGCGATGAGTTTTTTCACTGCAATCTCCTCCATCCCCGCGTAGGTATAGGCTTGCAGGTGCTTCCAGCGCTGGATTTCCTGCGCCACCGTCGCCACTGACCAACCAGGACGCACCCGCACCAGCACGGCATTCACATTATGGCTGCTGACCTGACTGGCCTGCGCGGCTTCCAGCAAGCCCGGCACATTGGGGCGGTTGAAAGCCGGGTTGGCGGCGGTGCGTTCGCGACCGTTGACGATGGCGTCATTATCCTTGAGGAACTGGCTGGCCTGCCCATCAGCCAGCGGTATGAACACCATCGGGTCGCCACCGGATGAAACGGTGCGCTGGCTGAGACCGACCACGGTATATTCGTTACGGCGTATACGTATGCGTTCGCCCAGTTTGAAACCGGCTTTCACATCGGCCACGGCTTCGTAATGCGAACGGGTGATATGCCGTCCCGCGGCCAGATAGGGCGGCGCGCCCGGTTTGTCCGGCTCGAAACCGACCACCATCACCCGGGTTTCCTGGCTCTGATGCCGCACCTGCATGGTGAAATAGGTGACGTTGGCGGCCTGCCGCACGCCGGGCAAGCCTAGGATACCGCGGTATACGTCATCGGGCAGGCTGGAGGATTCCGCATACGNGCNCTGGGTGTCTTTCTGTACTACCCAGATATCGGCCTGACTGTTGCGCAACAGAACCTGCGCATCATCCACCATGCCCCGGAAAATGCCCGCCATCGACAGGGTGACGCCAATCAGTAACCCCAGACCAATGCCGGTCAGGACGTATTTCGACCAGGAGTGGACAATATCGCGTCCGGCCAAGCTGATCATTTGGCTGACCCTGCCAGTGAGTCCACCACCTTGATCTTGCTGTTGGCGTCCAGCACCTTGCTGGCGTAAGTCACGACCTGATCATCGGCTTGCAAACCACCAAGAATTTCCACCTGCCCGTCCAGTGCGCGGATGCCTGTCTGGACGGGGGTAAAATNCAGGGTGTTGTCTGCATCAGTTTTCCACACGCCGGTTTGCCCATCCAACTGGCGAAGGGCTGCGTTGGGAATCACCAATGCATCTGCTTTACGGCTGGTCAGGATGGTGGTTTCCGCCAGTTCGCCGGNGGAAAGACCTGTAGGCGGCTGGTCAAAAGCCACGGCGACGATACGTTCCTCGGTAATGCTGTCACTGAGTGGCTCGATTCGCGCCAGCTTGCCGGGCAGGGATTGCTGCGGGTTGGAACGCAACACGATGCTGGCGGCTTGTCCCGTTTGCAATCCCTGCGCCTGACTCTGGTCAATACGCGCCTTGACCCAATAGCTTTGTGGATCGGCAAGAGTGAGGATGGCTTGCCCCGCCACCAGCGAGGTTCCCGGTTCAGCGTCACGGCTGGTGATGATCCCGGCAACCGGGGCGGTGATGCTGAGATTTGCCAGTTGCTGTTGCAGGGCTTGCTGTTCAGCTTGCAGGCGTTGCTGCTCTTTGCGGGCTACATCTAGAGCGGCTTTGGCAATAGCTGCTTCCTGCTTGCGGGCATCGGCGTTGCTCTGGCTAACCAGTTGGCGGCCGGCGAGACTAGCGGTGCGCCGGTTTTCGGTATCGGCCAGTTTGAAGCTTGCCTCTGCTGTGGCAATACTGGCCTTGGCGCGTTTCACTGCTAGACCTGCCGCCTGGATGCGGGCGTCGAGGTCGACTGCATCCATTTCCGCGANCGACCGGCCAGCTTGTACAGTATCACCAACATCGACCAACACCTGTTTGACACGTCCGGCCGCAGNTGNGCCAAGACGGTAGCTATAACGGGATTCCACTGTACCGATACCGAAGACGCTGGCCTCGATTGGCTGCCGGCTGACGCTGGTCAGCGTGACCTTGACCGGCGCGAGCGGCCGTTGCTNGGCGACTACCCAGCCAAAACCGGCCAGCAACAGCAACGCCAGCAAACCCAATAACAACTTTTTGATGATGGATGATTTCATGCGTCTTCACCTCGCTGAATGGCGCGGAAATACAGGCTCAGCACACCAGCGGCTCCCCGTTGCAGGGCGACAGGCTGGCNCAGCATGGATTGCATCACCAGCCCTTGCAGGGAACCGATGAACAGCATGGCGGCGCTCTGCTCATCCAGTTGCGGATCGGTCAGGCCAGCCGCTTTTGCCTGCCGTAACTGCCCGGCCAGAATACCGCTGTAGGCTTGCAGCATGGAGGCTACTTTCTGCTTGACCACTGAATCCGCTGGTTGCTGTAGCTCGTGGAAAATGAAACGCGGTACGCCGGGGTTTTCCTGCACAAAACGGAGGTGGGCGTGGAAAATGGCGGCAAGGTTTTCGATAGGCCAACCGCTTGNCCGCATGGCCTCCCGAACAACATTCAACAGACTGCTTTCCAGCCACTCCGCCACAGCATGCCAGATGGCCTCCTTGTTGGGGAAATGCTTGAATACAGCCCNCTGGCTCAGGCCAACCTCCTTAGCGATATGGGTGGTGGTGATGCTGGCAGGTTCCTGCCGCGCGGCGAGTTTCAGCACGGCCTGCACCATTTCGGCCTGACGCTGTTCCGCGGGCAAACGGATCTGGGGAAGTACATTGTTCATGTCGCTTACCGGTCCGGCGCGGGGGTAGGGTCGATGCGGTACGCCTGATGGCAGGCCAGGCAGTTGCTCATCAGGGCACTGAGCTGTTGCAGGGAATGCGTCGGGTCGCCGAGCTGTTGCGCATCCAGCGCCAGTTCGTCAAATTTGCCGTGGGTGTCCAGCCCCAGCTTTTTGAACTCCAGCGGCAGCTTGCCCATCAGGGAAGCGGGCACGGCATGGGTCGCGGCAGCACCTGATTTGCTGGCGGCCTCGGCAATCAGTTTCATGTCCCGCTCGGAAACAGCCTGGGTAATCTGCTGTACGCTGGTCAGGAATCCGCGCATTTCGGTCAGCACCAGATCACGTTCACCCGACTCCAGCATGATGGCGTTGCGGCCATCAGGAGCGGGAATGGCACTGCCTTGCACAATGAATTTATAAGCTCCGCCCAACAGTGCCAGTACAAGAATGGCGCTAACACCCCAACATAGTTTACACATGATTCAACCCCATCAAGTTAGCAAGTGATTACTTACTTATAAAGAATAACTACCTATGTTGCAAGCAGAATCATCCGGCCTATTTCTACAAAGTTCAGCAGATTTCCAACCTTAACCTAGATCAAGGCAACTTTATCGGAAGCTCTGTTTAACTGGACGTTGGCAAAACATTACTAAGGAGAGCAGATCATGCGACGGAAAGTGTTGACCATCCTCATTGCAGGAGTGTGTTCCAGCGCATGGGCAGAAGAAGCCGACATTCTTGAAGTGACGGTTACCGCTACCCGCACTGAAATGGCGACCAGGGAAGCGCCCAGCAGCGTTACCATCGTTACCCGCCAGCAGATTACCCAAAAAGGCGCTGACAACATTCTGGAAGCCATTCGAGGGACTCCCGGCATCACCTTACAAGGCATCGGTACCAGCGGGCGTAAAACCATCAGCCTGCGCGGCATGGAAAGCAAGCACACCCTAATTCTGGTGGACGGCAAGCGCATTCCTTCCACCAATGATGTGATCGGCTTTAATACCGACTACCAATACGACTGGATTCCGGTCGAGCAGATTGAACGGATCGAAGTCGTGCGCGGNCCNATGTCCGCCCTGTATGGAACCGATGCACTAGGTGGCGTTATCAATATCATTACCCGTAAACCCGGCAAGGATCTAACGGGCGAAGCCAGACTGACCAGCCGAACCACGGACGGCGACCAGGGCGGTGATGGTCACAATGTCAGCCTGAACCTCAGCGGCGGCGCACGTGACAACCTGCAACTCAATATTGGCGGGCAGCAAAGCCGGCGCACGGCAGTGGACAGCAAACTGATACCCAATACCTCAGCTATCGAAGGCCGCAAAAAACAACAACTGGATCTGGGCGTCAACTGGCAACCTGCCGAAGGCCATAACATCAAACTGGAACACAACACCGGCAATGAAAAACGTTGGTACGATACTGTTACCCGCGCAGGCACCCCTTACCAAAGCAGTTACGATATTGACCGCCAACAGACATCACTGGGCTGGGAAAGCCGGATGGGTAATACCGAAAACAAATTACGCGCCTATCAGAGTGACATTGACATCAGCAACAGCGCCACCAACGGAGTAGCCCCCACCGATCCGCAAAAATTGCAGGAACAGGTTGTGGAGGGCAGCACNCGCTTTGCCGTTGGCGAGAAACAGTTCATCACTGCCGGAGCGGAACACCGCACTGAAAAACTGACCCACCCGAAACTGCCGAACGGCCAGGACGAAGCTTCCGTCAAATCCGTTTTCGCCCAGGATGAAATTGAACTATCCGAACGCACGCACCTGACTCTCGGAGCAAGACGGGACAATCACGACGCCTTTGGCGGCGAAACCAGTCCACGCGCTTCGATCGTCTGGGATGCAAGCGAACAGCTGACTCTGAAGGCAAGCTACGGCCATGGCTTCCGTGCGCCAACACTCAAGCAGGTTGCGCCCGGTTACAGTTTCCCGGCTGGCATTTTCATCATCAAAAGCAATCCTGACCTGAAACCGGAAACTAGTGACGCAGCAGAGCTGGGCGCAAACTATTCCAACGACAAGCTTGAGCTTAACGCCGCCATATTCGACAACAAGGTCAAAAACCTGATCGATACCCGCTTTAACCAAAACCTACCTGGCGGCCTACAGGAATGGATTTACGACAATATTGATGAAGCCAACATGCGTGGCGCGGAACTCTCCAGCAAACTGGATGTAACGGAAACCCTCAGCCTGACCGGCAACTACCAGTACCTGGATGCACGGGACGGAAACGGCCAACGCCTGGAACGCCGCCCCCGCCATACCTTGTCCGCAGGTACCGAATGNGAAAAAAATGGCTGGCAAACCAGTCTTTCCGCCGAGCATCTGGCGGACCAGACCATCATCCCACCCGCCACCGGCGTCTTGACCGATCTGCCTGATTACACTATCTGGAATATTGGCGTGCGTAAACCCGTCAATAAACACCTGGAACTTGCCGCAGGCATCGACAACCTGACGAATGTACGTCTGGAAGACAAATCACCCAACTTCCGACATGAAGAATATCCCCGCACTTTACGCACGGAGCTGAAAGGAAGTTTCTAAACGGGCATGATATACAGCTTTCCTGCTAGCCAAAGGAGATGAAAGCATGACACAGACAACAGCGCGCATTGGCATTCTGACCGTTTCCGACCGCGCCAGCCGGGGAGAATACGCAGACTTTGATAAATCCTTCTATCAAAAAAGGGCGGGACAAGCCCGCCCTGTGCCCGGAGGAGGCCATCAAAAATCAGTAAATATCGTTAACAGTGTTATAGACGTTGAACTTGCCGGTCGGTGTGATCAGGCGGTCGTCCTTGATGACTTTCTTCAGCTTGCGGGTTTTGTCGTCGATGATCACGATGGCTGATTTCTGGGTCTTGCCGTTCCAGACGGACAGCCAGACTTCATCCCCGGCCTTGTTGTATTCAGGCTGTACTACCCGCTTGGNGCCTTCGCCCAGATCGGNCCATTCCGCCACCGGCAGCACTTCGTAGCCATTGTCGAGATTGTTGATGTCAAACACTGCAATGGTCTGGCTGATTTNTTCATCAGGGTTCAGGCCATTATCCACCCACAGGTTGATGGATTTGGGGTGGGTCTTGATGAACAGCGAGCCGCCGCCCTGGCCTTTGAGCACCTGCACCACTTTCCAGGCGTTGTCCTTGTGTTTGTCCGGATCGGTGCCGATTAGGGTGATTTTTTCGTTGCCCAGCGCGCTGGTGGCTANTACTGGCTCGAACTTGGGATGAATAAAGTTGGCACCACGGCCAGGATGCGGGATTTTATCCACATCGATCAGGGCGGTTAGTTCGCGTTCCTTGGAATCAACTACCGCTACCTTGTCGGAC
The DNA here is from genome assembly GCA_013693955.1 of Candidatus Thiothrix singaporensis. Classification (GTDB taxonomy): domain Bacteria; phylum Pseudomonadota; class Gammaproteobacteria; order Thiotrichales; family Thiotrichaceae; genus Thiothrix; species Thiothrix singaporensis. The sequence goes on from CP059265.1 coordinate 2,213,217, forward strand.
TTGTTGGCGGCTGTCAGGAAATAGCGATGGGTTGAGTCCCAACCTCCGTCATGCAGGAATGGCGCAGCCGGAATGGTGGTGACGTTCAGGTTGTTCACATCCTCATAATTGACCAGCAATACCTTGCCGGTTTCCTTGACGTTGACGATGAACTCGGGGTGTTCGTGAGATGCAACAATGGCGGCTACGCGCGGCTCAGGATGGTATTCCTGGGTATCCACAGTCATGCCGCGGGTGGATACGATCTGTTCAGGCTCCAGCGTGTCGCCTTTCATGATGACGTACTGTGGCGGCCAGTAGGAGCCGGCAATCGCATACTTGTCTTCAAAGCCTTTGTACTTGGAGGTTTCGACCGAACGCGCTTCCAACCCTACCTTGATTTCGGCCACGGTGTCGGGTTTTTCCATCCACAGGTCGATCAGGTTGATCTTGGCGTCGCGCCCGATCACGAACAGGTAGCGCCCGGAAGCCGACAGGCGAGAAATGTGCACGGCATAGCCGGTCTTGATGATGTTGATGATGTCCTTGGTGTCGCCGTCGATCAGCGCAACCTGNNGCGCATCCCGCAGGGTCACCGAGAACAGGTTGTCGAGGTTGTAGTTGTTCATCTTCTTGGTGGGGCGGTCTTCCGGTTTGATGACTACCTTCCAGCTATCCTTCATGTCTTTCATGCCCCATTCGGGAGGCAGTGGCGGTTCATGCTGGATGTAACGCGCCATCAGGTCGACTTCATCCTGGCTCAGTTCGCCGGACGTGCCCCAGTTGGGCATCCCAGCCGGTGAGCCGCCGTTGATGAATACCTTGAGGTAGTCGGTGCCCTTGGCGCGGGTAATGTCGGGGGTCAGCGGCTTGCCGGTCGCGCCCTTGCGCAGCACGCCATGGCAGCCCGCGCAACGCTGGAAAAATATCCGTTTCGCATGATCAAATTCCTTCACGGTCATCGGCGGNNCTTCGGTCGTGATCATGTCTTCGGCGGACTTGGGATTAATCGCGGAAGGCGCGGCCTGATAGCTGGCCTCCGCCTTTTCTTCTTTATCACCGTGTTGCGTGCCATCGGCTTTCGGCGCGTCCGGCATGGCGGGAACAGGGGTTTCGGCGGCTTTTACTTCCGCTTTGTGGCTCGCCACCGGATCATTTGGGCTAGTAACCGTCTTGTCTTCAGCATGGCTCGGTAGGGATATGGCCAGCACGACGGCAATGGCCAGCTTAAGGGTAGTTTGTTCATGAAAGTGTCCTCCCGTCTTGGTTCACCCTGGATAACATCCAACTTCTGGCCATACTGCTATGCTAAAAGGGGGATTCCTTGACCTCGGTCAAGTGGTGCTTGGCGGTACGGAAGGGCTTACGCCAGCCATAATAACAGGCTGGCAAGCACGCCATAGAAGATCGTTCTACACGCAAATAGCTGGCTGGTGGTAGAGGAGTTATATCCACTGGCTTTTTCATTGCCTGGTCAGTTTTTGTCCTGACCAGGCGCGCACCAGCGCCCAGACAGCAGTGAGAATAANAAGGGAATGCACCAAGGTAAAGTAGGTAATGACGTAAACCCAGGTCCAGGCTGAGCCAAACCCGCCGGCCAATATCATCAGGCTGCTGACCAACAACAGCGCCACGGCGGCTATCAGGTTGAGTTTCAGGCNCAGCACCGCATGGTAGCGGTCAATTCCATCCTGGCTGGTTTNTTTCAGGTTCAGCAACAGCCACAGGAAGGCACAACCGGGCAACAGGGTAAGGTTCAGCAAGGAAGCCAACGCCGCCTGGGAAGCACGCTTCCGTTGCTCCCTGGCGGCGCTGGTTTGTGCTGCTATCGGGGCATATTCTGCCCCCTGGAACTGAATCCATCCCGTTGACAATGCCCGGTATCGGGATCATGCCGGTTGCGTCTGCATGGATTCTTCCCCTTGTGGCAGGAAATAGCTCAGCAGCAGTAATACCACACCAATCAGGAACACCAGCCCCGCCGTTTCACGCAGCCAGTAGAATAGGCTGATCTTTTCCTGCACAGCCATGAAGGCCAGCGGCGCATCGGAATAGCGTTGCAGATAGACTTGCAGGATGCCCGCCCCAGTCAGGAACAGGGTGATGAACACCATGGAAACTGTCATCAACCAGAACGACCACATTTCCAGCACTTGCATCCGGTTGGACTTGGCCTGCTGCCCACGCATCAGTGGAATCGCGTAGGACATGATGGTCAGCACCACCATCACATACGCGCCGTAAAAAGCCATGTGGCCGTGCGCAGCGGTGATCTGGGTGCCGTGGGTGTAGTAGTTGACCGGAGCCAGGGTATGCAGGAAACCCCACACGCCCGCGCCGAGGAACGCCATTACCGCCGTGCCCATCGCCCACAGCACAGCCGCCTTGTTGGGGTGTTCGCGCTTGCGCCTGTTGATGGTGTTGAAGGCGAACAGGGTCAGCATGAAGAACGGAATCGGCTCCAGCGCGGAGAAGATGGAACCCCACCATTGCCAGTAGCCCGGCGTGCCGATCCAGTAGTAGTGGTGGCCGGTGCCGATAATGCCGGTGATCAGGGTCATGGCAATGATAATATACAGCCATTTTTCGATTACCTCGCGGTCAACCCCGGTAGTTTTGATCAACACAAAGGCCAGGATGGACGCCAGAATCAGTTCCCACACGCCTTCCACCCACAGGTGCACGACCCACCACCAGTAGTATTTATCCTTGACCAAGTTGTCCGGGTTGTAGAAAGAGAACAGGAACAGCACCGCCAGCCCCGCTAGACCGGTCAGCAGCACGATGGTGACAACCGTCTTGCGCCCGGTCAGCACGGTCATGCCGATGTTGTAGAGGAACGCCAGCGCCACCACCACGATGCCCAGTTTGGTTATCGTCGGTTGTTCGAGGAATTCGCGCCCCATGGTGGGCAGGATGCTGTTGCCGGTCATCTTTGCAAGCCCGGCATACGGTACGGTCAGGTAACCAACGATGGTCAGCGCGCCGGCCACCAAGAATACCCAGAACATCAGCACCGCCAGTTTGGGCGAAAACAGCTCCCGCCCGGATTCCTCCGGCACCAGGTAATAGGCAGCGCCCATGAAGCCGAACAGCAGCCACACGATCAGCAGATTGGTGTGCACCATGCGCGCCACATTGAACGGAATTTCGGGAAACAGGAAGTCGCCCATCACATATTGCAGGCCGAGGATGATGCCAAACAGGATTTGCCCGGCGAATAGGCNCATCGCCGCCAGGAAATACAGTTTAGCCACGGATTGAGATTGGTATTGCATGATCGTTTCTCCTTAACCCTGAATGTTCGGTGGCCAGTTGCTGGTGTTGATGTCACTGACGTATTTCAGAAACTCAGCGATGTCGTCCAGTTGCTCCTCGGTGAAATTGAACTGCGGCATGCTGCGGCGGCNCGGTATGCCTTCCGCCGGACGACTGCGGATGAACGCCTTGATGGCGTCCTTGCTTCCACCGAAACGCTTGTAGACATTGCCCAGTTCCGGCGCGAAATAAGCGCCCTCACCCAGCAGGGTATGGCAGCCAATGCAATCGTTGGCCTCCCACAGACGCTTACCCGCGGCGACCTGTTCGGTAATGGCTGCGTGGTTGTCACGTTCCGGCCACGCACTGTGCGTGTCGAACGTCAGGGCAAGGAATAGCAGCACGAAAAACAGCGAGCCGCCGTAATAAATATTCCTCGCCATGCTTTTGGTAAAGATTTCCTGCATGGTGTGAGTCCCTCCGTCTTATAAAGAAAATCAGGTTATTACGGCTAGAGACTAAGAAAGAGGAAGGTCTGGTATCCTTGACCCAGGTCAAGCCACCATGGACGAGCAAAGTCAGGCCAACCAGACTATTTGTTTCTCTTTACGGTTTTTGAGAATGTCCTTTTGGGTAAGCCCATTCCCTTCTCTTTTCTTACCCTTGCAGCCCTTTCAGGCCTTTTCCCTTTCCCAAATAGCGCTTACAATCCCTGAAGAATTCCAAAACAAGTTGATTACAACAAATGGAAGCCCTGATGTTTTGGTCGCGACAGTTTGGGTTTAGATGCGAGTAAAGGAACGCCACGCTGGCGCTCAAAACCCTTTTCACAAACTCGCGGTGTATCCGCCCAGCGGACGGCACCAGGCAAATCCGCCAAACCCGTGTTTGACGATTCCAGCTTTAACCCCGCTGTGGGAATGGATTTGAAGTTGGATAATGACTGGACGGATCGCTAACCCTGACCGAGCGCCTTCATGTAGAATTCAACCCGAGATAGATAGGCATCCGTTTCATTGGCTGTTGGCCGCTCCCCACGCAGCACACGGGCTGCCTGCCGGGACCACCATTGTAGTCGGCGATCATCGCGCGGATGTCACCATCATATTGCCGGGAGGTAACCTGCAAATAACGGCCTGCCGCGTCGATGACCTGCGCGGGGTTAGTGGTGTCACCTACCCCAAACTTGCGCAAATTTTCCGGCATAAGCTGCATTACGCCCTGCGCCCCGGCGGACGATACTTCGGTACTGTTGGATTTCTCTCCAGCATTTTTGATGGCTACCAACAACCCCTTTGGTAGGTTGTATTTCTGTTCTACATGGGCGGCATACTCATCCAGCCTTGGGTCGTCATAGCGCAAAGCTCGTGCCAGACTGACTGGCATCTGTTCCAACTCGGTGGAGGCGGCTGGGCTATTCAGCAAGCTTTTTTACCGCATCCCCGCCAAACAGATCGTTATATATGTTCCGGGTTGTCCCGGCTGGCGTACCCAGCAGGCCGCTACCCGCCACCCGATTGAAGCCTGCCTGATAGTCTGTGCTCCAGTCCTGTTCCCGCCCGGTAGCGGCGCGCTCGATCGCTCCAGCCGCCCCTTTGGAAATCCCCGACGCGGTGGCTGCCATATCGGTGATCCCCTGGTTGGCGAACTTGAGTGCAGCACCCACCGGCTGCGGCAGCGTTTCCAGCACATTGTCCGAGGTGCGGTGCAGGGCTGCTTCCGAAGCCGACATAGCCGCCATGGTCTGGATACCGCCAGTCCGGTCGGCGGATTCCTGCCGGATCGCGGCATGGCCTGAGCGGAGGTTGCCCTGATCGTAGGCCATCCCGCNCTGCGCGGCGTCACGGATGGCCTGATAGCCTTGTGGTGCTGTACTGTCCAGGTCAAGCCCTACCCGGTTGGCGGCTCCCGCAACCTGCCCTGCCCAAGCCTCCTGACCGGCGGCCACGCCCGTGCTGCCTTGTGCGCTGACCGCATCCTGAAAATCCCCATAAGCGTTATACACCGGGTACTGGGCGAGCGCGTCTTCCAGCCCGGCCAGCTTGTACCCCTCCGCCGCCACAAACCGGTCAACCAGCCCATCCAGTTGCAGCTTGACGCTGTGATCACCTTGTTCAGCCTGCTGTTGCAAGGCTGCATACTGGCTGCGGGTCATGCCGGAAAAATCCTGGATCATGTTGTCCACCTTGCCACTGAAGGTGAAGCCATGTTCCTCCATACGCGCCTGTACCCGTGACCAGTTTTCGGCGCGTTGCAGGGAAGCCGAGGCTTTCTGCGCCATGGTATGGTTCTGCTGCAAGGCTGACTGCATCTGCTGGGCGGCGTTGTCTGACACGCCCTGCAGTTGGGTGGCGGACAATTGGCTGGAGAGCTGTAAGACTGACTGAAGGGATTCCTTGAAGCCGGAACTGTTGGCTGCCTTGGCGGCTTCATCGTACAGCTCCTGCGATCTGGAACCAGCCCTGGCGTTGAGTCCCATGCCCTGCGATACGCCCGCCAGCATCCCCACCGCCGTGTCGTAACCGATACCGTGTTTGGCGGCAAATTCCCTGGCGACACCTTCCATCTTGTCCAGCGACTGCGCCAACTGGCTGGACTGCTGCTGGGTCGCGGTATCCTGGGTTGACTGCCCCGCCTGCGCCTGATGGCTGAAACTCTGCATGTTGCTGAACAGGGACGAACTGGACGCCATGTACTCCACCGCATCCTGCCGCGCCGCCTGCACCGACTGCCCCGCCTNGGTGTTGAGGCTGGACTTGATGGCGTCCCCGGTACTGGCTGAAAACGCATAGCTGCTGACCTGCTGCTGGGTGATTTCCCCGCCCTGGGCGATGGAAGTGTGTTTGGTACCCATCGCATCGGTATGGGTATAAGTCCCCCAGTTGCTGGAAGGCGCTGTGTTCTGTGCCCACCAGTTGGCGTTGCCGAGGAGGTGTTGCCCAGNCGCAATATTGCCGGTGGTGGCTTCTTCCGCGCCCTTGGCCGCCGGCGCTTCGTAGCTGCCCATCACCTTACCCGCCAGACTGGCCATCATCGCCCCGCCCTGGTTGACGATCAGGTAGCTGATCATCGGGATCGACATGGAAAGATACCCTGCAATCAGCGACATATCCGCCAGCGCCTGATGCAGGCCGGTATTGGTCGCCATCGACAACGCGGAGCCGCCCGCCAGCAAACTGACCGAACCGGCGGCGGCATGGGAACCGTACAGCGTCATGCCAAAATGCAGGATGGCATACAGCGGCGACCACAATTGCAGCCACACCAACCCCTTGAGGTAGGCCAGAATAACCTTGCCCGCCGCTGGCAGCAGCATCAGCGCGAATACCAGCGGGAACACCCCGTAGATGAACGCCTCGAAAATGTTGCGGATCAACGGCAGGGTGCGCCCGGCCAGTTCCCCCAGCACCGTGTAAGTGGTGCGCCGTTCCGTCTCCGCCCGCGCCACCGCAAAGTCCTGCGCCGCCGCGCCCGCATCCACCCGCGTGGCGAAGTTCTGGAAACCCTGNNGCATCGAGTTGGCCAGCCAGTTCTGGCGGATAGCCTGCTCGGCGCTCAGGCTCATGCCGGTCAGTTGCTGGTAGGAGATGGGCAAGGCGGAAGCAAACTGCGCGGCGGCGGCGCTGACGTTCGCGCCCTTGCCCAGTTTCGCCCCGTAATACTGCCGAGCCTGGGTGAGCGCAGTGGTCAGGTCGGTGGTGAGCTGGCCATTCGCGCCCGCGCGGCAGCCGAGGATGCTGGCGCGGCTGCCGCTGCGGTCCTTGTAGGCAAAACTGCGGCTTTGCGAGGTGTTGCTGCGGATGAATGCCCAGGTATCCGGCTCGGACAGCAACGCATCCCACTCATACTTGCCCAGCAGCACGTCATAGAACACACACGCCTGCCAGAATTCACTGAGGTTTTCCGCCAGACGCGAATCCGTCACCTGAAAGCGGGTGGACTCCATCATCAAATGCTGGCCGAACAGCATCCCGGTTTTGGAATACCTCAGGTCATCCGGTAAGGCGAACACCGTATCAAAGGTGCGGGTCAGGTAATCCCCCACCCGGCTGGCCATCCCCGCCGTGGCCGCCAGCCCCAGTGGCACATTGGCAACCACCCGGTAGAAAGACGGGTTGATGCGGTCAACCACGATCACCGTGGATTTTGGCGCCATGAACCCCATGTAGACAAAGATCATGACCAGCAGCCACTTGTAATTCAACTCCTTGCCGAACGCGCCCTCGATGATCACCCACAACAGGCCGATCATGGACACCAGCGCCAGCAGGCTGACATAGTTGCTGTTCTGGGTGATGGCGGCCACCGCGTTGAACACCGCGCCCAGGTATTCACCGCCGCCGTAGGTATTGACTTCCCAGTTCATGCCCGCCCCATCAGTTGACGCCGAACATCACCGAGCGGAACAGCGTGGGGAGAGGCGGCTGATCACCGCCTTTTCCTGCCCGCGCACTTTCTCGGTAAAACTCAGGGATTCATCGAACGCCTTGGCGACATCATCCTGGTAGCGGCGGATTTCGGTGCGCGCCTGGAAGATGCCGTCCTTGAAAGTCCTGAGCTTTTCGTCATCCTTCTCATTGGCCTTGAGCACAGTGGAGGCCGCCACGATCTTGCCCAGCAGGTCGTTGAGGTAGGTGGCGAGGATGTCCTTGGCGATCAGGGTGGAATAATCGGCGATGTCATTCTGCGCGGTGGTTGGCAGGTAGGCCACCTGCACGGTCAGGTACTTGTAGACCGGCAGCGAAGTGGAAGCCAGCAGACCCTGCTGTTCCGCCGTCAGCACCTTGTCCTGCACGATGTTCTGGTCGATGGCTTCCAGGATGGCCTGCACCTTGCTGACCAGGGCAGCGGATGCGGCGATGCTGATGGTGCGGTCAGNCAGTGACCGGCGGCATTGCATTTCGCCCATGCCGTCATTGCAACCCTTGATTGTGACACTGCCGCCACGCAGCAAGGCATTCAGCAACTGGATGCCACGGTTGTCGGTGAGGATCGACGGCAGGGTGTTGGAAACCGTCAGCGCATCCTCGCCGTTGCTGCCCTTGTAGGTCACGACCGTGCCGGACAGGTTCATCATCACCTCCGCCAGCGCGGTGTTGCTGCTGAAAAAGCCGTTCTTCATCAGCGCACGCCAGGCCACATTGCCCTCGGTGGCGTTAATGAGGTTGGCCGGTGAGTTGGGGTTGGCGTTGTTGTTGGTGCTGTTGCGTTCCCCGCCGGTGGTGCAGGCCATCAGCGCCTCGGCGTAGCTCATGCCCTGCCCGCCCTGTCCCGCTGGCGCAGTTTTCTGGGTAATGCAGGCCGACTTCTCGCGGCTGAACATGCCCAGCGCCCCGCCCACCAGTTGTGCGCCGGATTCGCACGAGTCGATCTGGAAGTTGTTGAAGCGCTGCGCCCAGTCCTGCAACTTTTCCAGGGAAGCGGTCAGTTGCGGGGAGAGCGAGCGCATCCCCACCATGAAGGCGTAACTGACCGCCGCCGAGCCGATGTTGCGTAGCATCGCCACCAGCTGCTCCTTGTTGATGAAGCTGAAGCNCCCGGCGAACAGGTCGATGCCGCCACACCCGGCGCGGAAGCTGGGGAACTGGATACTGCCCAGCGTGTAGCTGCGTGACGGCACGCGCATGAACACCGAGCCGCCGGTGTAGTAGGTAGCGCTCTGCCCCTGATAAGCCCCGCCCGGCGTGACATTGGCGTAGTTCAGGTCATTGAAGAAACTGCCCATGTCGTCCTGCAAACTGCCCGCCTCGGCGCTGGGCAGCACCAGCAAAAGGGCAATGATGATGGCCTTGGGGAGTTGCGTTGTTATTGTCATGGCCTGGCCTCCGGGGTAATGCGTGTGGGTTGCCTGATGGGGTTGGGTTGGGCTTGCAGGTAACGCTCATGTTCTTCCTGCTGCACCTGTTGCGGGTTGGCGCTGTGCTTGTTGAGGATGGTGTAGATGCGGCTGCGCAGTTCATCCCAGGTGATGAACCCGTAGCTGACCGGCTGGATGTCACGTTTCTTGGGTTCCACCAGAAAAATGGCTGGGACAGCCTCCACTTTCAGTTCCAGTGCAATCTGCTGGCTGGTCTGGAACGCCGGGAATTCCGGCAGACCCTGCCCGTCCAGCGACACCGGCATAATGTGGAAGCCATAGGTGCTGGCGAACTGTCGGAGGATCGGAGCCAGCTTGTGGCAATACGCGCAGGTGCTGCGGAAGAAAAAGAACAGCCCGTACTGCTGGCTGGCCTGCCGCAGGAATCCTTCGTTAATGGCCAGTTTGGCGTCGTTGAAGGCGTGGATGGCTTGGTCGTCAGCCGGTTTGACCAGACGGTAATCCAGTTGCGGGGTCTGCCACAGCACCTGCTGCCAGGTTTCGGCAAACTGTGCCGCTTGCGCCTGTGCCTGGGCGTTGGCCACCATGAACGCCTGCACGTTAGCCGGGGTAGGCTCCAGCACCGCGCGCGCCTGCGCCCGCTCGATGGCTTCCTGCACCCGCTTCATCCGCACCAGCGGGTCGTTGGGGTCTTCCTCCTGTTTGGCGGGAACCGTCGCTGCCGCAGCGGTTTGGGGAGCCGTGACCAACGGTTGGGGTTCCGGTTGTTTCTGCCTGACGGGTTTTGCCGGTGGTTGCTCGTACCAGAACCAGCCTTTTTCCCCGGACTGGTAATACGGCGCGGGCGGCGGGCTGTCTGCTTTGGTATTGTCCGCCTCGACAGCGGAAGTAACGTCCGCCAACGCCAGGGAGCGCCACATAACGGCCAGTATCAGGCAAACCAGCAGGCTCCGGCGTTTCATGGCAGCAACCTCGTCAGCTTGTCCCGGATCAGCTTACCCAAGTCGCTGTTGCTGGGTTTGATGGCCTGCTCGGCGTTGCCCAACGCATCGGCGAAGAATTCACTGAAATCCAGCTTACCAAAATCGACCTGTTGCAGCTCATCCGGCATGAACCCACGGCACACCGGATTCTTGGCGCTGCCCCAGCCCAGCGGCACGTAAGGCCGCCCCTGCTCATGGAAAATGCGCGCCAGCTTGGAGTTGAAACAGCAGTAGGAATCGTAGCGGTTGGGGAACAGCGAGTTGTCCTTGTAATTGCCGAGATAATGGCACATGCCAGCGCCCCGCTTTTCCGCCAGCACCTGTTCATCTTCGGTGCATTGCGACAGGTTGAGGGACAGCCCCCAGCCGGAATCCTTGCAGCAGTTCTTGAACCCCAGCGCCACCTNTTTGCACTGGAAGGGGTTGCCCTTGAAAATGTTGAAATTGCTGTCCATATCCGTGGCCATCGCCTCGGCGGAACCCAGGTAGCTGGCGGCCGTGCCAAAATCACCATTGGGCTGGTAACTGCTGTCAAAACAGTTGCCGTCCTGGCAGTAACTGGCGGCGGAACAATCCTCGACCGTGCGGGTCTTGCCGGGCGTGGAGCACTGGTAGGATTGCCGCCAGGCAAGGCAGCGCCCGTACAGGGAATCCTCACAGGCGGAGCCGGTCTGGGTGCAACCGGCGGCGCGCAACTCCCGGCAGTAGTCATCCTCGCCCTTGCCGCCATTGCTGTCGTAACAGCGGTAGGTGTCGGTGTACTGCCAGCAAGGGCGCGAGACGGCAACGCCATCCAGCACACGCGGGTTGGCGCTATCGGTACAGGCGCTGGATTGCAGTTCACAGATGGGATTGCTGGCCAGCGAAGAGCAGGTGTTGCTCCAGGATTCCTGCCNAGTATTACAGGAACCCCATTGCCGGGCTTCGATATTGATGGCGCTTTCGCCATTGCCCGCCACCACCGTGCGCATCCACAAGGTATTGGAACCTTCTTGCAGGTACGGCAGCAGGTCGATGTTGAGGGCTTTGTTCCACGATGTTCCCAGTTCCTGATTGCCGTAAGCCGTGGCGGTGTAATACACAACGGGTTTGGACAACGAGCAAGCGCCGTTATCGTCCGTCATCAGGCACACACTGCCAGGGGTGAGGCGATCCCCGCCATNAGNGCCGACATAAACGGTCTTGCCGTTGAGTTTTACCCACAACCAGTCATCGAACCAGGCGTGGTTGAGCACAAACGATTGGATGTCGGCCTTATTTTTGACGGTGAAAACCGTGGTGCGGTCGTAAACGCCGGTTCCCCAGTAATTGTCGGCCACCGTCCCCAGCAGCAGGTTGGGATAGGCATAACCCCATTGCATGTCCCCGGCGATGCTGTCCTTGACGATGCCGCCCGCATCCCCTTCGTTGCGGGCAGTACAAGCCAGGCTCAGGGTGCGCTGGCAGGTGCTTTGCACGGTTTTGAGGTATTCCATGCAGGAATCTGTTCCCTCTACCGGCGGGTCTTTGACCGTCAGGGTTTTGCAGGCTGTACCCGTACCGCTATCCGGGGCGTTTTCGGCATCCGCAATCAGGCTGTCGGTGTGTTTTACCAACGGGTCGTCGCGGTTGAGGGTAAAGCTTGGCCGGGTGGTGATGCTGTTGAACAGCGTACCCTCGGGGCTGGCGGGATCTGCCGTCAACAGGTGGGAACGCGCGCTATCCTCCAGCCCCAGACCCGCGCTTTGGTATTGGGTTTCGGCAGGGTTGGCGGTGACGAAGCCCGGCAGGCTGCTGGCGTTGACGGCTGGCAACGTCATGCTGGTTGCGGTGTTGCCGAGTTGCTTGCCCGCCGCCAGCGCCTGCGACTGGCTCATGTCCGCCAGGCCGCCTGCGCCAGTAATATGGCACCCAACATGACGAGTAGCAAACGCATGGCCTTCATAACTTACCCCTTGCAATGCTGCCACCCACTGCCGCACTTGCCGTTGCAGTTCCGGAACCGTATCGAGTTCAGGCACAAAATGATCCAGCGCGTAGGCAAGGCTGACATCGCCGCCGAGACGGATGTGGCGAAAGGCCGGACAACCCTCCCCTCGGCGCACGCCCGCACCGGCTCCAGCGGCAACACGAAGGCGGGGACATGCCGGATGTCGAGGCGCTCAAACAGGGTGGGATCAATGCCCATGCCCGCCACCTCCGCCTTGTCCATCCCATCCGGCAGCTTGTCGGCGGTGGGGTCGATCCCCTGGATGGCCAGCAGGCGTTGGCTGGTGGTTTTCACGTCATCCTCCACCAGGCCATTCAGCACCAGTTGCGCGCCGATTTTGCCCGCATCGCGCAGTAACTGTTTGAGGGAGGCGTCCGGCATCGAGAACGACACGAACACCAGTGGGACGATGGAATCAGGGGTTGCGGCAGCTTGCGCCGGGGAACGGGATTCCGCCAGCAGCCGGTCAAGCACCGACTGGGCGTGCTGCTGTTGACCAGCACCTGCTTGCAAGATGGCGCTGATGTCCGGCATGGCCGTACCCGGCTGGACGGGTTGGCTGTCCAGTTTGTGGAGGGTTTCCTGCCAGCCGGGGTTTGCGACTCCGCATGGGTGAGGGAAACCATGAGAACCCCCGGCAGCAGGAGACACAACCGTACCACCGTCAGAACGCGCAACATAAGCGTTTCCGGAAAATCAGGTAGGCGAAATCCTCGCGGGTCGGGAATTCCTTGCCCGCCCCGCTGATCAGGGTGCTGCGCCCGAAGGTGTTGANGGCCTTGCCGGGTATCCCGCCCTGGGTGGCCGGGATCGGGTACAGCATCTGGGTCTTGTACTGGTTTTTCAGCACAATCGGCGCGGGCTGCGTCTGGCACATGGCGGCGCTGGTGCTGGTGTTTTTCGCCAGCAACTGCTTGTGCATCTTGGTGATCATGCGTTGTGCCATCAGGGTGGAAGTTTCCACCCCGCTGGTATGGTGGTGGCTGCTGCCACCCATGGGGTAGTTCGCGCCCTGGCAGCCGGAACACCAGAACAGCTTGTCCACCGGGAAACCGGCGGTGGCGGCGGCGCAATCCACCCCGCAGGCCGCCTGCGCAATGGGATTGGCGAACAGTGCCGCTTCGGGGCTGAGCAGGGTATTCAGCTCATCATCCTGCCACAATGGATCCAGTTCGGTGATGTAGAGCATGTCGAAGCTTTCCGCCTGCACGCAGGTGATGGAGGTCAGCAGGTTCAGCCACGCCAGCAGCGGGTAGATGTAGTAATGGGCGTGGTACATGGCCTTGCGCTCGCCGCTGGCGTCATTGGTTCCCTGCGCCACCCCGAAATCCCCGAAGGTGACGCCACCCAGCAGCGGTGAACAGAACGGCTTTTTCACCACCTCGGCCACCCGCGCCGGTTCCCAGAAACTCACCCCGATGCCGATGCGCACAAACAGGGGCGCGGGAGCTGGGCAGGCGCACAGCAACGGCGGCTTGTCGCCGCTGTCTTCCTGGCCGAAGCTGGCGTTNNCAGCGCCGATGCGTAGCGGAAAAATCCCCTTCCAGTAGATGTCGGTAATCGGGTTGGGGAACTTGCCGTGGCAGGTGTTGGCTTGCGCCAACGCGGGCAGCAGCACGCACAGGGCAAGCGCCAGCATCCGGCATAAACGCTTAGTCATGCACCACTACCTCCTCCAGTTCCAGACGTTCACCCGCTGGCGCAACACCACTGGCAGGTATTGGATACGGAAGCGTTTGGCCAGATACCCGCCCTGGTCGAACCAGAGCTGGGTCTGCCAGTCCTGCATCAGTTGCAGCACCTTGCCTGCGGTCAGAACCGGTTTGACGGGACGCTTGCTGCTGGCGATGTACTGCCTGGCTACACGGCCTGCGCGGCGTCGGTGGCGTCAAACAGCAGGATGTCCCTGGAAAGTTGCAGCATGGCCAACGGGTTGACCTTCGTCCCTGCACTGGCGAACATCTGGCCGTTGGCGTCGGCGAGGTCGTGTTCCACCGTCAGGGTCATGTCCAGCTTGCGGGTGCGCGGTTTGGGCGCGCGTGGGTAATGCTGGCCGGGTGGTTGTTCCGCATAGGCTTGCCAGCGCTGGCGCGCATCCGCCTCGATACCAGCCAGCCTGCCAGACTGTTGCGCCTGTTGCAGGCGTTCCATCAGCACCGCCAGCAGGCTGCGTTCGGCCACTGGGTAGACCTTGCCCATCACCCCCAAATCTTTCGGCAGGGCGCTGGCCGCAGTCTGGCTGAACAGCAACAGGAGCATCCCCGCCATCAGGCGCGGTATGGTTTTAGAACAAACGCTGTGCACCTACCACCACCTGTGTTGCTGGTATCAAGCCCACTACGGTATAGCGGGAGTCGAATGAATCCGAATGCGGCGTCCATGCGAACACATACCCCGGCGGGATAACCCCGCCAGCACTGTGTTGCAGGGTCTTGCCACCCCGCGAAAACGCCTTGGCGATCCCCAGCCGCCGCCCATTGATGTAAAAGTCCGCACCCTGGGAAAACTCCCCGCCAAATTCAACCCGGTCGCCGGCCACCCCGGCCACTTGCTTGATGAACAGGAAGGCGTTGGGGTAATAAGGGTTGACGGGCGGATAGAACCCAATGGTGTCGCCCACCCGCAAATTCGCCTTGTCGCCTGGCCATACCACATACACCCAGCCCGGCAGGCTGTCGCTGGCGTTGACGCCGATGCGGATATAGGGCGACAGCAAACCCGCCACCCACCAGACCAGTCCGGCGAGGCTGGCGGTCAGCAGCAACAGGCGCAGGTAGCGGATAGTGAATGGCTTCACGGCTTGAGTCCCCCAACATTGGTTGCCGCACGGATGGCTGCGGAACAGCCACCGGCAGGCCGCCAGATTGAACCCCTTCGGCCAATGCCGCCTGCACCCGCTGGCGCAGTTCGCCAGTCAGGTCGGGCACGCCCGTCACCACCGCTGGCGCGACCAGCACAATGGCGTGGTAGTCCGCCGCCATCGCCCTGGCCTGCGCCTCCAGTTGCCAGGCAAACGTGCCGGACAATTGCGCCTTGGCGGCGTCAGTGATGTCCTGCCTTGTCGCCAGGCTGTTGACCTGCTCCCCGACCAGCACCGCCGGTCGAGCGCGATGAACGTTGGCGGCGGGTAAATGACGCGCGCCGCCAGCAGCGCCAGCAACCCGCCAACCAGCCCAAACGCCAGACCGGTCACTGCCGGTTTGGGCAACCACCGCCAGAACTTTGCCTTTGCCAATACCATGCTGTTTCCCCCTTGCCTAACGCTTGCGGCTGCCCGCCACCAGTTGGCTGATCGCCTGTTCCAGCGACAGCCCGCGCGCCTGCATGTCCTTGATCGCCTGCACTTCCTCGGCTTTGGTGGAGTAGAGTTTTTCGGAAAACGGGTCGACGATCAGGCGGCNCACCGCCGTGCCGCCGGNGCCACGGATGGCAATCTCGGAATACTCGCCCGCCTGGGTGTCGACCGACAGCAGCAACTGCTTGAGGCCGCGTCCATCAGCAAATGGCCGTGCTTTTCCGCCGCTGCNGATGGATTCCGGTTTCTGCCGCAGCAAAAACGTCCAGTCGGAATTGTTGAGCGCGGCCAGCGCGGTGCTGGAGCTGTAGTAGTCGTTCAAGCCCTGTGTGACGGTCATGAACGCGCCGCCGAACTTGCGCGCGGTGCGGTAGCCGCGCTCGATGAATTCGCCTGCGTTGCCGCCACCCATCAAGCGCCAGGCTTCGTCAATGATGCACAGCTTGCGCTGGCGGCGGTCGCCCAGATACATCGCCTCGGTGATGCGCATCATCAGCATCAGCAGCAGCACCCGTTGCAAATCCGGCTTGCTGTCGAGTTCGCCCAGTTCCAGCACCACGAACGGGTTGTTGAGGTCGATATTGGCCTCGCCGTTGAANNGATACCCGTAACTGCCCGCGTGGGTATAGGGGTACAACATGCGCCCGACTTCCTGCGCCGCCCGGTCGGTATNGCTGGCTACCAGCCAGTCCGCCACCCCGGAAATTTCCCCGGCATTCTGTTTGCTGTCCCACTCCTGGCGGATGGCTTCTTCCAGATAGGCTTNTTGCAAGGCATCCAACGGTGCGTCCGGGGAAGCCATCAGCGCCAGCAAATCCTTGAACAGCGGCATTTCCATGTCCATGCGCTGCACCCAGGTGAACGGGTTGAGGCGGATGTCGGCAGACTCGGAGAACGCCANGAACGCGCCGCCGACCAGTTCGCACAACTGCTCGTAGGAACGCCCGGAATCAATCACCCAGCAGCGCCCACCCGTGCCCAGCAAAGCCGTGACCAGTTCCTGGGTGAAGAACGACTTGCCCGCCCCGGAGGTGGCCGCCACCGCCACGTTGAAGTTGCCCTTGGCGTTGTCGAACGGGTCGATACGCATCACCTGCCCGCGCCGCCCCAGCAGCATCAGCAAGGGCGTGCCGGTGCCCTTCCACTCACCTACCAGCGGCAGTGTGTTGATGGCCGANNCCGTAAGGAAGGTGCGGAACCGCCCCAGGCGGCGCATTTCTTCCAGGAAGGCAGNGCTGGCCATCAGCGGCAGCGCCGACAGGAAGGCGTTCAGGGCAATGAAACGGTCGCGGCTCAACACCCAGCCCTGCGCCTCGAACAGTGCCTGCGCCCGCTGGCACGCCTGCTCGGCCTGCCCCTGGCGGGCGAACACCACCAACTGGAAATGGCTTTTGAGGATTTTGTGACCCGCGTCCAGCATCTGCCCGACAAAATCCCATTCTGACTTGCGTTCCCGCCACTGCGGCAGGAAGCGCCCCATCGGTGATTCCATCATCTGGGTGGCGCGCGCCGCCTTGAGTTTGGCGTTACTGGCAGCGCCCATGCTGTCCGNGACCTGGATGGTGACGGTCGCCGGAACTACCGGTAANNACCGCAGGGTGTTGGAAAACAGGTCGCCGATCAGGTCAGCCATCTTCCAGGCAGGCCAGGACTTGGGGAACTGGCGCACCGCGAACGGCACGGCCTCGACCTGATGCCCCTCATGCACCAGCCCCAGGCTGTCGCGCCCCACCAGCAACAGCGTATCGTTGTCCACCACCTGTTCACGCAACAGGTGCTGTTCCTGCCAGTGCAGGTGGCGGCGCGGGCGCGGCGACGGGTTGAGGATCGCGTCCAACAGGTTGATGAACCCGGCGGCGTCCATGTCCAGCGCCGGGATGCCCGCTGATTGCAGGATGCCCAACACCGACTGGCGGGTGCGTTGCAACCACTCCACTTCCTCGGTATCCGCCCCACCGGCAGCGCCGGTTCCCAGTGGGCGGCTGAAACTGATGAACAGGCGGAAGTCGCGCAGCAACAGCGGTTGGCTGGACAGCAGTGACTGCCAATTGCCCGTGCTGAGGTAGGCCATGCGTTTCTCCGCCAGCGTGCGGTAGATGCCGCCTGCGCTGCGGGCTTCCACCCAGCCGCGCAACAGCGGGTGTACATCCGGCGAGGCGTACAGGATGAACTGGATGCCAGTCCCCTCTTTCAGCCCCTGGGTGAACAGGCCGGTCAGCACCTTGAGCTGGTGTTCACCAATCCCGGCTGCCGGGGCGGTTTCCAGCAGGAAGCCCACCGAGTCCTCGTTGAAGAACAGCCCGCTTGCCTCATCGAACGCCTCATACGGCAACAGGTCGGCCAAACGGCGGTTGTCCGCCAACTGTTTGGCTTCCCGCACCGAGGCAGGCAAGGNCCCGTTGGCGTAAGCCGTGGCCGGGCTGGTTTCCCTGAACCACTGGCGCANCTGGCTGCCCAGTTGCTGGCGGACTGACTGCAAGGTGCTCATGGCAACAACCACTGCCCGTTATCCAGCCGCAGGTACAGGTAAGTTTCGTCATGCAGGTCCCCATCCCGGTCTTCCCAGCGCCCCAGCCAGGCGCGGATTTGGCGTGGCTGGCTTAGCACCGGCTCACTGGGGACTACCGTTGCGCCCGGTTTGTCTGCCGCCTTGCTGGCGACCGCCGTACCGGTACTGCCCTTACCCTGGGTCAGGGCGGCCTTGAGACGGCCAGCCACCGACAGCTTGTACACCTCGCTGACCGGCTTGCAGCCCGTGCCCTCCGGCAAGCCGCAGGTAAAGCGCGGGGTTTTGAAATCACTGAGGACCGAGCAGCCCTGCAAGCTGAGGCTGCCCAGCAGCAGCATGGCAGGTCAGGTGACGTGTTGTGTTGTTATGCATTGTGGTGAACCTTAAAAAGCAGGCAGTCACTGGCTGGCAGGCTGCCCGTAAACGCTAGGAAAAAGAGTCATTCATCCCCATCCCAGTGCGGCGCGGCTCCGGCCAGGATGTCCACCCCGAAGCCAAAGCCTTCGGTCAGCACGATGTCCACGCTGCGGCCACTGGCCACCTCAATGATGGGGTAGGTTTCGTTGGCGCGTTGCAAATACCAGTCGGCGACCTTTTCCAGGGTCTTGCCGAACCCGTTGGCGACCCCGAACTGGCCGATCTTGCCGGGCTCAACCGTTGTGACCGTGCCGGTGGTGGCGGAGGTGGAGATGCTGCTGTACGCCTCGGAAATGCCGCTGCCAATGCCGCCCGCCACGCCGGAAACCAGCGCCTTGGCGATCATCTGCCCCTGCTTGCTGACCAGAGCACCGCGCATCCCGGCCTTGCCGTCCTCGCCGGTGACAAACCCCTTGATGGGGCTGTCCACCACCTTGCCGTCGCGCAGCACACAGGACATGCGCTCCAGCCGCAGGTAGGCGCGTTCGGAGGCAATGTCGCCATACCCGGCAGCAGTCAGGTGGCAGGAACGGATGCGGGAAGAAAACTGGTTGGGCAAGGTGCCGTCATCCACCAACCGCAACAGCACCGGTTGCGGGTTGCTTTGCGCCTGCCCGCCGGTGGGTGCGTCCAGCCCCGACAGCAGGGTGGCTTTGACGAAACTGCCTGTGGGCAGGTACTGGCGGATGTCCTGCAAACGGCGGTTTTCGCCGCTGCCCGGCTCGCCGTCTTGCGCGCCGCCAGCGCCATCCCCATCACCCATCCCCAGATCCAGATCCAGATCCAGGCTGAGGATGCCGGGCTTTTGGGTTCCACTGGCTGGCCGACGGGAGTTGCTGCCGGAACGGGCATGACCGGCACTGCTGGCGGCGGGGCGGGTAGCGGCGGCAGCATGGCCGTTGCGGGCGCTGGCGGCAAGTCCGGCAGATTACCCAGGGTATCCCCGGCGGCTTCCACCTGCCCGGCCTCGCCTGCCGCCCCGGCAGCCGCATCTGCGCCCGCATGGCCAGCGGTTTCACCATTGACGGCGGCTTCCTCGGCATCGCTGACATAGGCAATGCCTTCCGGCATCCCGTGGAAATCATCGCGGGGTTCGCCCTGAACCGCCTTGGTCAGTTCGGCCACCTGTTTGGCCAACTCGGCATTCTGCTTTTGCATGTCGGCCAGTTGTGCTTCCGAACGGGTGATCCACACCTCTGCCGGCCCATCACCGCTGCCGGGGTGGCAAACTGTTTGCTGACGGCTTCGGCGTCGGCTTTTTCCTGGGCGGCGTCGACCTTGCGCTTGGGGTCAGACCACCACAACCCGGCAATGATCAGCCCGATCAGGCCAACCAGGGCAATGGAGGTGATGATGATTTGGCGCTGGCGGGTATTGGCGGCGTCCATCACCACACCCCAGCGCCAGTCACGCGGTAGATATGGGTCGCGTCACCGTTTTTGAGGGTATTCTTCTCAATGGCGACCGCCTGCGCCTGCTGGCTATCGGCAAGCCCAAACTCGCGCTCATCCAGATACTGGTCGGCGCTGGCCGTGAAGGTCAGCACCTCCGCCGTGAAGCCTTCGATCTGGTAACGTTCGGTCAGGCGCAGGTTGCCGGACAGGCTGGTGTTGAGGTTTTCATCCAGCGCCTCCGGCGGCACATCCACGGACAGCGTGCCCATCGCCATGGCGCGCAGCAGCCGTTTGGCGGTGCTGATCCAGTTGTATTCGCGGCCACTGGCGTTGGAAGNCTGGCGCGTACCGCTGTACATCCCGCAGGGAGGGCGCATTGGCCGCCCCATTCCCATCACCGCCCTGGCCTGCAACACCACGGAATCGGCAGGCATGGCGGCGGGCTTGATCAGCACGGTATAGGTCGCCCCGGCATCATCCTTGACGAACACGGAAAACGGNNCCCTGCGTTCATCCAGCAGGCGCATGAACACCTGCCCACTGTCCTTGTCCGGCTCGATGATAAAACGGTCATCNNCGGCACAGATGCGGCTGATCCTGCCGCCATCGGCCATGGAAAAGCGGGTCAGCTCGTCGCTGGAGACGGTGGCGCTGACACTATCGCAGTCAGCCACCGGCAGGAATTGCGCCGCCTGCGCGCTGTTGATGGAAAACAGCACACCCAGCGCGGACAGGGATGCGCCACACAAGAAAAATCGCCAGTCATACATGGGAAAGCCCTTGTTATTCTGTGTTGCTCGTTGTTGTATTGTCCCGGCCATTTGGCAGCGGGATTTCCTGAAAAGCGCGCACCAGTGGCTGCTGCGCGCCCTTGTCCAGCTCCAGCCGGTAGCGGCGTTGCTTCTGTTCGGTGATGTTCTTGCCCACGAACAGGGTCTGCACCCCGGTCAGCTCCAGCGTCATGCCATGGATGTCGACCTGTTGCGGAAACCAGGCCGAGGACAACTGGTTGCGGGTGGCCTTGCCGACATCATCGGCAAACTTGCCGGACAGTTCGCCATAAGCCACTGGGTCGGCAAACTTGAGGAACTGCCGGGTCTGGTATTCCAGGTTGGCCGGGTTGTAGTTGAGGATCAGCCCGCTGTAGTAGACCGCCATCTGTTCCAGGTAATCCGGGGACACTTCCTCCCCGGACACCCAGAAGGAGCGCTGGAAATCGGGTGGCACCACCACGGTCTTCTCCGCCTTGCCGCTGGCTTGCAGCAAGATTGCGCCCAGCAGCAGGTTGGACAGCAGCAGGCCGCCCGCCAGCAGCTTGAGCGCGCCTTTCTGGTAGCCAGCATCGGCCAGTTGCGAGAGGTAGGTGGAACGCTTCATCCGATGAACTCCCGCTGCCAGGATGGCGCGCGGCTCGGCAGCCACCAGTCCGACGGTGTGTACCAGAACAGGAAACGCACCACCATGCCCGCCCCGCCCTCATGCTTGAGGCGGGCGAAGGCGCGCGCCAGCAGGATGCCCAGCACCGCACCGGGGATCGGCAGCGCGAACAGCGACCCCAGCAGGATGCAGGCAATGGCGATCACCGCCACATCCGCATCCCAGAAAAACAGTTGCGGCATGTCGTCCAGGCGGCGTGGTATCAGGTACTGTGTCTGCCCTTCCATCAATACAGTCCAGAACAATGCCGGCAGCGAAGATGGCGTCGATGATGGCTGGCCCAGCGCGCCGAAGATGGCCAGCACCACCCCGAGGATGGCGTTGGCCGCCTTGCCGGTGGCAGCCGCCACCCCAGCATGAGCAGGCCGCCCGCGATGGCGACGCCGCGCCCCAGGTAGCCGGTGGCCGCGCCATGCACAAAGTCATAAAACGCCTTGAACGGCGTCCCCGTGCTGGCGGCAAACGCCAGCACCGGCAACGACGCGATCAGCAACGCCAGCACACCTTGCTGGCGGCGGCTCAACTTGCAACGGGGAAGCGTGACGCCCATGGCTATGGTCTCCGGTTTGGCGGCTCGGTATCCGGGTTCAGATAATGGCGGAAGCGAAGATGGCGTCGATGATGGTCGNGCNCAGCGCGCCGAAGATCGCCAGCACCACCCCGAGGATGGCGATGGTGGCCTTGCCGGTGCCGGCGGCCACGCCCAGCATGATCAGCCCGCCGGTGATGGCGATGCCGCGCCCCAGGTAGCCCGTGGCCGCGCCGTACACAAAGTCATAGAACGCCTTGAACTCGGTGCCGGTGGTGGCCGCGAACGCAGCCGCGGGCAACAGCAGGGAAAGCAGCAACAAGGCGCGTTGCTGGTTGCGGTTCAGGGTAAAGCGGGGAAAAGTAATGCCCATTGCCAGGGTCTCCTGTTTGGTTGTTAACGGTTATTTTGTAATGGGGCGAACTATGGCAACTGATCGGAGCATCGACAATGTTGTGGCTGACGGGTACTGGAAGGCTGTAACGTTCAAGGTTGACAACAATAGCAATCTATGAATTAACGAGCTGCCACTTTGTAAACAGACATGATCACACGGGACGAGACAGTGGAATTAAACCTTCAATATCACACTAATTTCTGTTTCGTTCATTTCGTTTCTGTAAGCCATCCTCTATACTGACCAGAGAAGCATTAAGATCATGATCGAAGGAGTTTTTAGCGATGTCCGCCTTGATCAGTTACCAAATCCCTACCCCGGAAGACGCCAAGCTGGCTGTTGAAAGCAGCCGGTTGCTGGCGGCGTGCATTGGCAAGGGCGAAAGCGCCTGCTTGCGGCTGCGCGAGGGGGATGAAATGTTGCAAGTCCCGGTTAAAGCCATTCGCCTGCTGGTAGACATTCTGGATGCCATGGCGCGCGGTGACGCAGTGTCCCTCATTCCGATCCACAAGGAACTGACCACCCAGGAAGCCGCCAACCTCCTCAACGTATCCCGTCCCTATCTGGTGAAACTGATGGAAAACGGGGAAATCCCATTCCACAAGAATGGCGTGCGCCGCAAGGTGCTGTTCAAGGACTTGATGGAATACAAGCAGAAACGTGACCAGGCCAGCATGGAACTGCTGGATGAGTTGACCGCCGAAGCCCAGGAACTGGATATGGGGTACTGATGTTTTCAGGCACAAACTTTACCGTTTTGTACGACGCCTGTGTCCTGTACCCCGCACCTCTGCGTGATCTGCTGGTCAGGCTGGCCTATACAGGTGCGTTTCGGGCACGCTGGACACAACACATTCATGAAGAGTGGATACGCAATGCATTACGCAACAATCCCCACCTGACCCGTGAGCGGCTGGAAGCCACCGCCAGTAAAATGAATGCCGCTATCATGGATTCTCTGGTAGTGGATTACGAACTGCTGATTGCAGGGCTGGAACTACCTGATGTGAATGACAGGCATGTGCTGGCGGCAGCCATCAAAGGTCAGGCCGAAGTTATCGTCACCTTCAACCTGAAAGATTTTCCGGAGCGCTACCTACAACCTTTCAACATTTGGGCGCAACATCCGGACGAGTTCATCAGTCATCTGATAGACCTGTCGCCTGCCACCGTACTACTGGCCGCAAAGCAACAACGGGCAGCATTGAAAAACCCGCCACGCACTGTCGATGAGTTTCTGGATACGCTGCTACGCCAACAATTACCCCGTACTGCCGCATTCCTGAAAGAGCGTAAGGATTTGATCTGAGGTTACAGGACTACAACAAACAAAACCCCGCACACGGCGGGGTTCAGGGTTAGAAGGAGTTTTTGGGTTTACTGCTTGTCCAGCATCCGCTTGGCCAGCGCCACCTCCACGGAATCCCCGTTGGGGTTGAGCACATCCAACCCGGTATCCGGCATGTCGCCACTGGTGCTTTGGCTGACAGCGATTTTCTCCGCCATCAGCGCCAGGCACGCGGTCTGCGCGGTGTCGGCATAGCCGAGGAAGTACACGTCCACATCAGCACGTTGGCCAATCCGCCNAGAACGGCGGGCGGCCTGCTGGAGCGTATACACGTTGTAGCCCGTCTGCATGAACACGATGGCCGGGAACTCCAGCAAATCCAGGCCGGTTTTCACCAGTTCCGGATTGCAGACCAGCACATCAATGCCACGGTCAACCCGCTCCAGTATCCAGTCCTCACGCTGTTCGGTGGAGACCGTGGAGCGCAGCACATCGGTACGGAAACCCGCCGCCGTCAACATCTGCTTGAGGCGTTGGGAGGTGTCCTGTTTGCCGGTGTAGGTGGTGTAAACCAACACACGACGCCCTTTCGCCTTCTCCGCCTGGCAGATGTCCAGCAACCGCTGCTCCTTCGGCGTCAGTTCGCCTTCTGCATAGAGTTGCGGCACGAATGCCAACGTCTCCAGGGTGCGGGGATGCTTCACCGTCTCGGCGCGGAAACACGTTTCCGGCCAACGCAGCAAGGCATTCAGCACCACGCCCAGCAGGGTGGTGTCGCCCTTGGCCAGCGCCTTGCGCATCACTGCGGTCAGCTCTGCCGACAGCCTGTCATACGCATCACGCTGTTCACCGTCCATCGCCACCCCGACGTAATGCTCGCGGTAAGGCGGCAGCACGTTTTGGCCAATGTCGCGCAGTTTCAGGAACACGGTATAGGGCAGCACGAACCGGCAGATGCCGGTCANGCCGAACCCCGGCGCTTTGGAGGTGCGCTGTGAGTTCTTCTGCCCGCGCGAAGTCTTGTGGCTGCCGCCGGTGGTGGTCTTGAACACGTCCTTGAGGATGCCGTGGTCACGCATGAAGGCCATGACCGCCCCACCCAGCGAACGGTTGCGGTAACGGTAGCCGTCCTCGATCATGCGGCGCGGGTTGGCGCGCCACAACAGGTGGAACAGGTCATCCGCATAACCGCCCATCAGGGTTCCGGTCAGCAGCAACACCTTGCTGGCCTTGGCGGCGAGCACGCCAAACGCCTGCCCCTGTGCGGAGTCGGCGTTCTTATATTCATGCGCCTCATCGACCACCAGCAGACCGAAGTAAGCATCCGGCAGGTGCTTTTTGACAAACTCCGACGCCTGATAGCCGCCCCGGCCGAGCGAGAACTCCAGCTTGCCGAGGCTACGCTCCATGCGTTCGGCCTGCCGGTCATTGAACACCAGTTGGCCGTTTTCATCCATCAGGTTGGTGAATTCATAGATGTTGTCTGACAGCATTTCACCGAGCATGTCCTCGCCGAAGGCGTGCAACAGCTTTTCAGCGGTCTTGTCGCCAATGGTGGGGAGCTGTTTCAAGGCGTCGCCGACCAGCTTGCGCTTGTCCTTCAAGGCTTCCTTGCGCACCAGCGTCCACAGTTGTTCGCCACAGACCTGTTCCACGCCATCCCCGTCAGCGTGTTGGTGCTGGCAGGTCAGGCGCTTTTCCGGCAGCAGGCGTTCATTGCGGTAGGTGTGCCCTTCCTCATTGCGGTAGGGACTGCCGCATTTGGGGCAAGCCAGCACGTCATGAGCGTAGACCTCGTTGTTGTCCTCATCACGGCCAATGATGCGTTTGTGGGCAAAAGCGTGTTTCCACTCATAACCCATGCGCATCCGCACCCGGCNTATGACGAAGAACTCGGGAACATCAGTGCGGTTCCCGTCCTTCACCCATTGGCGCAGTTGCAGCAGCCGAGNTAGCGTATCCGCGCCGTTCAACACCCAGACGCGGGCATGGGGGACGGTTTCACGGATTTCGCGTCGCCATTTATAGACCAGATGCGGCGGGCAGATCACCAGGGTGCGTTGATGGCCTTCGGCCTGCATCACCGCTGCGGCGCAGATCGCCATCATGGTCTTGCCAGTACCCATTTCCGCGTTGATGACCGCAGCTTTTTCGCCTTGGTCAACCAGCAGGGCGCTGGCGGCCTGGACAGCTTCGCGTTGCGCCAAGAACGGCGCACGCAACAGCCCATCCATCACCGCATCACGTAGCGGGCAGGTATCTTCCGGGTGGAAAACCGGCGGGTTTTGTTGGTCAACGGCGTCCCGCAGGGATACGCCAAAGTCTTTGACGAAAGCCGCCAGGGAAATGACGGCGGGTTCGGTTGCGTTGGTTTCAACGATCGTGGTCATGGTGTNTTCTCCTTGAGTCAAATGCATGGTGGGGAGAAACACTCCCATTGGGGATGCTTGCTCCCCGGTGGGTTTAAGTAAAAATCAATAAAGTTAAATCCCCTAGCGGGGTAGCCACCAGCCAGCCCGAGGGCAGGCCGCTGTCAGCAATGGCACAGACAGCTTGAAGGGTTGGCCGTACACCCTATGGGTAGCGGCAAAGAGCCTGTTCAGGGTGGAACAGCACACATGGAAACCTTGCCGCCCGGTACTGATTGGTGTGATTCCCCAGTCACCGGCTGGCAAGGCCACACCCGTCGGTGTGGATGCCCCAAAGGTAAAAATCAGGATCACCTGCGCCGCCGGGAAACGCTCCAGCATGACGTATGCCGTGCGGATAAACCCAAGCAGCACCGTTAATGCCGCCCTGCCATGCAGGAATACACCAGAACGCATACCAATCCGGTCACGGCGAAGGGCATTGAGGACGTATATCCGTTCCCATTTGCTACGCAGCAACGGGAAAACCAACAAGCGTTCCTGCACAGTCAGGCGGGAAACCCGTTCCAGCATTTCCTGCCAACGCGCCATGCGCTGCTGCCCATGCACTTCCGCCACCCACTGGCGTTGCCCGTCCAGCCAATCAGCCAGACGGTCAATGTCAGCGGCCAGCTCGGGCAATGCTTCGCTGTAGCGTTCCGGCAACGGCTCCTGCTCCATCACGTCAAACGCCTGCAACAACTGGTCACGCAAGGCAACCAGGGCGGCCAGGGATTCAAAGCCGCCACGGGTATCCGTCCCCACAGTCTCTTCCCTTCCCGCCATATAGGCAGCCAGGGCATCGGGGAGGTTTTCATCGGCGAACACATCCACATAATCATCACAGCGGCCACCTTTAGCCGGGCTGAAATCATGTTTTCCGCATTCTTTGCGCAGGTTATTGAATGACTGGCAGGCGGCGCAGCAGTTGACGTAAACGCCATCCTTGCCCAGCCGCGAACTGCCGGGTGCCCGATAGGATACTGGTTTCATGCAGCCCCCTGCTGGGCGGAAATGCCGGGTTTCGACTCCAGATAAATTCATGGTGTTTCTCCTCAAGTAAAAACCGGGGAAACACCACCCTGGCGGGAAATGCTTTCCCGGCAAGGTTTGGTTAGCCAATGTTGAAAGGGTCAACCGTTCAGGTAGTCCCACAATGCCGAAATGGCGTCTTCCCCAATCCAGAAAGGCGCTTGTGCAAACGCCTGATGGAAGTCAAAGAAGTCTTCAGCGTTGCGGTAGGCATCCTCTATAAAGTCGGTTTTCTCCACGTCATAGAATTCGCCGTCCACCGTCATGGTGATGCCTGATGTCGATACAGCGTTTATGCAGCTACTCATGATGTTTCTCCTCAAATCAAAAACCGGGGAAACACCACCCTGTCGGGAGTGGTGTACTCCCGGTAGGGTTGGTAACAACGTTAACGGATAATCAGCACATCACCGTAGGTGCGGCTGGCGGGGGTGAAGTCGAGGGCGCGGATCACCGGCACGAACACATCCGTGTCAATGCGCTCTTCGGTTTGGGAACCGTCGAGGTTTTCATGGAAGCGGGTTTCGGTGCGCTTTTCCTTATGGGTGCTGCCCTTGATCAGGTAGACACGGCCATCGTCGGAACGCACCACCCCACCAACCTGACCGGCAGCCAGCGCCAGCGCGGTATGCCATTCCGTCATCTGCCGCAGCGGACGGCGGTTGCTTTGTGCCGCAGCTTGCCGGAACAAACCGGTAAACTGCTGTTGCAAGGCATGTTGATGGTTGGCCAGTTCCTGTTGCAGTTGCGCGCCATCCAGGTTTGCTGACACAAACTTGAACTGGCGGCGCTGCTCCTGCATAGCAGGCACCACATAAGGCGTATCCGTCCATTCTTCCGGCAGCTCGTCCGGCACCACATCGCCTACCCCGATACCCAGCAAATGCTGACGCAGGGCAGTATCGACATTGCCAGTCGATTTCTGCTTGATGCCGAACAACACGACCTGTTTGAACTGGTCGGTAACGGCGCGGAACACCTTCACTTCCCGGAAATGGGTGGCAATCCAACCGGATAATTGTTTATCCAGACTGGTGGAAGGCACGATCAGCACCATAACGCCGCCGACCTGTAACAGACCGTGGCTACGCTGGTAGAAGTGCTTTTCCAGACGCGGACGGCTCTCCTTGAACAAACCATTCGCGCCATGGCCTTCGTGATCTTTCAGCATGTCGCCATACGGCGGGTTCAGCCATAACAGGCCAAAGGAACCGTAAGAGACCGCACAGCCGTTGAAGTCGCCGTGAATGCAGTGATCCAGCACGGTTTTGGCGTGCCNAGCACGTTCGGCGTCATACTCGATGCCATACGCGACAACGCGATCCTTGCCGAGATGGTGCTTGCATTCGGCCAGCGCCACCCNCTCGCCCGCGCACGGGTCAAGGATGCGCATCTGCCCGTCATCAGTCGGCAGTAACGCTGACAGGGTGCGGGCAATGGTTGCGTCATCGGTGGGAAAATAACC
The DNA here is from genome assembly GCA_013693955.1 of Candidatus Thiothrix singaporensis. Classification (GTDB taxonomy): domain Bacteria; phylum Pseudomonadota; class Gammaproteobacteria; order Thiotrichales; family Thiotrichaceae; genus Thiothrix; species Thiothrix singaporensis. Next base: position 2,241,395 of record CP059265.1, read on the forward strand.
GTTTTTGATGAAATTCCGCGCCAGGCGCGGGAACATGAGGGCTTTGGCCATGATGGGTTTCTCCTGCAATCCAATGAATGACGGGGAGAAACATTGCCCCAGGGGATGCTAGCTCCCCGGTGGGTTAAAAATGAAATGTGGTGACGCTTCTCGATGATCAGGCCAACAAACGCTGGCCAGCGGCAGGGCGGCCATTGACGCCGTGATGCAGGCTCACGCGGGAACCGGCATCCATACCGGCACGCACGCCATCCGCATTCAGATCCCGGTGCTGCCGGGTCTTGCGGGCGCGTAGCTTGCCGTACTGGTGGGCAACCCAGTCTTTCACATCCTGGTCTGGTTCATGTCCGGCAAAACTGCGGACAGTTTCGCCAACACGGTGCAACCAGCCTTCGCAGAAAGCGGTGGTCGCCTTGCGGGCGTCTTCCACTGCCCATTGGTGGCGGCGCTTGTCGGCTGGCACGGCCAAATCCCAGTCAGGATCAAGCAGGCTGCATAACATCTGTTCATGGAAGGCTTTGGCCTCCGTATCCAGCCTGCGCCACAGCACGCTGTAAGTGTATTCCGCCAGTTCGGGATAGTGGCCTTTGCCGATGAATTCAAACACCGGCTCCCCGGCGTCATTGCGGGTCAGCAGCGGCTGGCAGGCAAATGCCTGGGCAATCCAGGCAACCAGCTTGCCCGCCCGATCCTTGGCCGGCGGCGTTTTTCCGGTCTGCACGGCTTTCACCTCCGCCAGTTTGACCTGGGCTTCGGTAATGCCGTACTTGTCCATCAACTTTCTGGCCTGCCGCAAGGCCGCCGCCGCTTCACCCGGCTGGTCAGAGGCTGCCAGCGCCAGGCATTTCTTGACCTTCTCCAGGATACGGTTGATGTCCACATCCGCTGCGGATGGCGTGGTGGTAGTCGTCATGTGTTTCTCCTCAAAATGCATCGGCGGGGAGCAACACGCCCATGCGGGGATGCTTGCTCCCAGTGGGTTTGAAAATGGATTGTGCTCAGGCTTCGCCCATCTCATACCTAACGTAGCTGTCATGGTATTTGGCTGCCAGCACCAGATAGAAGGCAAACCGTTCAGGCCATGCCGCACAAAGCGGTAACACTGGAATTGCAGGCAATCCTCCCCGGCTTCATCCGGCGACACGTCATCACCGGAATCATCCAGGAAGGTGGCTGCGGCATCCAGGCTGATGTCCACGGACTGGACTGCCCGGGCAGCATGGCAAGAAAATCCTGCACGCCCGCCCAACGGGGCTGGGGGATTGCCACCCTGACAGCAGCAGGATAAGACAAGTTTCCGGCGAATTCGCCAGAGGAAATGGCCAAGCTGGATTGGAACATGCTCAACCCTCCCCGATGTCGAGGAAACCTGGTAGTTGCCTTCAGGATCGCGCAGCACCCAGACGGTTTTGCACTGGCCGGAAGGCAAACGCACCTCAAAGCCAAAATGGGCTTCACCGTATTCCGTGTCGGACATGATAGCTTGTGTAATTGTCCCGCCAACCAACTGTCGGCTGATGACGGTTGTCATTCTGCGCGCATACGCATCGCTCATGGTGTTTCTCCTTGGATCAAATGAATGGCGGGGAGAAACAAGCCCTTGCGGGGATGCTTGCTCCCCAGAGGGTTTGGTAAAAAGTGAACATCGTGAATGTCAGTGAATCCCCATGCGGGGTAGCCACCAGCCTACCCGCAGGCAGGCCGCTGTCAGCGATGGCAAAGACAGCTTGAAGGGTTCGCCGCTGATCCGAAGGTCAGCGGCAAAGGCCTGTTGGGGCGCAACAGCACGCATGGAAACCTTGCCGACCGGCACTGTTTATCAATACCGGTTGGCAAGGCACCCCGAAGGTGTGGTTTGCCCATGGTGAATGCCGGGAACTCACCGTAAAGGCGTCCATCCCCGGCAAGGTTTGGTTGTTCAGTCACCGTCATCGGGCAGCGGGATGCAATCCTGTGCGCCGATAAGATGGCGAATGGCAAAGAACAGGTTGAGGTGCGCCAGCGTTGGGCTGGCAATACTCAAGGCATATTCAGCCTTGGCCAGTGCGTCGTAGGCTTGGTGGATTTGCGCAGCTACAGACTTCAGTTCGGCTTCCTTCATGATTCTGGCTCCCGTTACAGCAGTCCACGTTCAGCGAAGGACACCAGCGCATCAGTCCCCACCACGAAATGATCCAGCACGCGCACATCTATCAGGCGTAGCGCGTCCTTGAGCTTTTGGGTGATGCGTTCATCCGNCCGGCTGGGTTCCGCCAAGCCGGAGGGGTGGTTATGCANCAAAATGACTGACGCCGCGTTGTGTTTCAGGCACTCGCGCACCACCTCGCGTGGATGGACACTGGNCCCGTCGATGGTGCCGAAGAATAGTTCTTCCGCCGCCAGGATGCGGTGGCGGTTATCCAGGAACAGGCAACCGAACACCTCGGACTGGCGGTTGCCCAGCCAGGCGCACAGGTAATCGCGCACCAAGGCCGGGTCGTCCAGTTGCAAACCTTCACGACTGACCAGGGCTTGCAGGGCAATGCCGCTGGCCATTGCCAGGATTTCATCGGCGTTGAACAGGCCGCTGACGCGGTATAAACCACCGGCCTCCATCACCATACGCGGGATGGACGGGTGTTGTTGGATATAGCTCATGGGGTTTCTCCTCAAACAGGTGGGGAGAAACAGCCCCGGTGTGGAAGTGTGACTCCCACAGGGGTGAAAAAGTTGATTGGATGCTGGGTGCAGGCTTACACCTTGCGCCACTCGCCGTGCTGGACAATGCCATCAGGCTGGTAGCTGACCGGGCGGACAAAACCGTGCAGTTGGGCTGCACGGGCTATGGCCAGCCTGAGCCGACGATGCCGGGCGATGGCGGATTTGCTATGGCTGGCAGATTCCCAGCGGCAATGCGGAAAGCTTGGGTTGCAACCTGTTTTCCGCTTTGCCTTGTGGCGCAACTTGATGGGGTTCCATTCAGTTGCATCAGAGCCTCTCCAGTGCGGACGCCAGGACATCCCAGTTGATGCCAATATTGGCGTCATGGGCACTGTCGATAAAGGCGAACAGCTCCTGGCGCGTTCTCGGGAAATCGGTTCTTCGGGCGGTTCGCCTTCTTCCCCCAGCAGTTCGTTGAAGTCATCGTCAAACCAGCATACCGCCACCATCGGCTCATCCACGCCCTGGTTGGCGACCAGATGCACCAGTTTGTTCAGGTAGTGGGCGGCATGCCCCTCCTCATCCGTTTCCGGAATCTGGTTCAGGGTGATCATCAGCGCTTCGAGTTGTTGAGCCAGTTGTTCTACAGGTGTCATGGTGTTTCTCCAGAGGTGATAAACCGGGAAACACTTTCCCCTGCGGGAAACGTTTCCCGGCATGGGTTACAAGAAAGGTTAAAAAGTTTGGCAGGTAATGGGCTTCAGTCTTCTTCCGGCAGCATGATGGTGATGACATGCTCACCCTGATCACCAGAGCCGGAATGCAGCTTGAGCTTGATGCTGCGCGGGGTGGTGCTGTAGCCATCCCGTTCGATGACATACAGTTCGTACAGCAACATCCCGCCACTATTGGGTGCGTTGCGGATCGCGAGATACGCCATCCACATCACATCCCACAGGCGACCTGCGGTGCTTTGCCCGAGGTCTTGCTGCGCTTCCGCTACGTCATCGTTTTCCCATTCCACAAAGCGATGCCAGACGGCGCGGGTCAAGGCGACCGGTACTTTGAAACCCGCTTGGCGGACTTCACTGTAAGCGGTGACATCGACCAGATCGCCATCGGCAAGCAGTTGCTGGCGGGTATGGACACTGATGGTTTCCCAGCCATTCCAGTCAGTCGCAGTAGCTTCTGGCTGTTGGCGTTTCGCCAGGCCGTATTCCGGTCAAGGGTGGCCTTGTCCGGGTAGGCATGGCATCCGTCCGCATCCGCGCCGATGCACAAGGCTCCGGAGCGGATGTTGGCGCTGACCAGGCGCGATGTTGCTGCCCAGCTTGACGTAGGTGGCATTGCAGCCGAATCCCCGCAAGGGTTGCAACCATTCCAGGCTGGCCAGCAACGGCATGACGACAGTTTGCCAGGCATCCAGCAGCGGAACCTCGCAGATGTGTTTGACCAGTTGCCAGACCTGATGGACGGTTTGGCTGTCGGCTTCACCCAGAAACGGCAATGCCGCCGTCTGGGTTGCCTTGTCGGGCGTGGTCAGCAGCGGATGGTACAGGACCATCTGCGTCACCTCCCGAACAGGGCGGTGGGCAGTTTGGCCCGTGGTATTCCAGCTTGCCGAACCAGTCGCGGCTGAACCAGCCATCCAGCTTGCCGCCGTCATCCCAGCGGATGCTGAAGGAGGTGATCTGGCCAGTGGTCAGTTTGCCGCGCAGTTCCTGAAAGGCCGTGTCGCGGCCAGCAGGGACAGGTAGAGGAATTGCCCGTCCGGCGCGGTTAACGCGCCGATGCAGAAGATGCCGTCGGGCATGAAGCCCGCGCTGCCCTACCTGCCTGAATGGAGGCGATGGTAAACGGGGTCTGGGTTTGATTTGAAAATCGGCCATGCCGACAGTGGCGATAGCAGTCATGGGTTTCTCCGGATCAATCGCCGGGAAACACCACCCCGATGGGGATGATGCTCCCCGGCAGGGTGGGTCAATCGTCAAGGCTCAGGCGGCGCGCGCCCACACCGGCGGGCGGCGACAAAGCGGTAGCCCAGGGTTTTCAGGCGGTCGCATTGCGCACGCAGTTTGGGGCGGGCGATGGTGGGATCCAGCTTGACTTCCTGACCCAGCGGGTACAGTTCGCCAAAGGTGTCACGATCCATCTGTTCCTCGCGGAACGCCTTTTCCTGTTCCAGCGTCATGACGGGCAGGTTGTCCGGCACCGGCGCATCGGCGTCGGCTGATGCGTCGGCGGCAGGTGTTTCCGGTTGGGATTCGGCAGGTTCAGGGGTTGCGGTGGCCGCTTCCTCTTCCGCCGGGTCGATTTCCAACGGTTCGGCTTCACCGGTTGCTTCGTCAAAACCGGCCAGCACGAAACAGGACAGGACTGCCCGCATTTCGATAACGATTTTGCCGCCTGCAACGTAGTGCGACGGGTAAATCTTGTCGATGCAGAAATTGCCGGTGTAGGTGCCCGGCTCATACTGGTCGAGTTCGGGGTTTTTCACCTCGAACTGGCCAATCTGGGTCGAGAGTTTGCCGACCTTGAACGAGCCGCCAGCCCGCTTGGGAATGTCCCGGATCATCAATGTGCCGGGGACAATCACGGTGGAGGTGGCGACAGCGGCAGTGTTGAATGTTGGTTTCATGGTGTTTCTCCTTCAGGTAAATCGGGTTTTCGGGGAGAAACACCTTACCCGCCATGGGAGTGTTTGCTCCCTCGGGGGTTAACGGATAATGGGTAAACATCCCCTTGCGGGGTAGCCGCCAGCCGACCCACAGGCCAGCCACATCCAGCAACGGCACAGGATGTTTTGCAGGGTTTGCCGCCAGTCGAAGACCGGCAGCCAGGGTTCTGTCCAGGGTGGAACAGCACACAGGAAACCTTGTCGCCCGCCGCTGGCCTACACCAACAGCGGCTGACAAGGCCACCACGCCCGCAGGCGTGCTTGCCCGGCGTCAATCAGGGTCAAGCGAAAACCGTTACCCATGCGCCTTGGCGCGTAACGGCCTGGATCAAACCATTCCCCGGCAGACTGGCGATGCAGCCGTCTTGCCATCCGACTTGCCGTGACCATGCTGCTACCTTCCCAATGGGGTGGAAGGCCATGCTGCGGCGAACCTCAACCAGGGCGCGGACAACTTCCGCACAAAGGGGCAAACGTCTGTCTGACCGGCGACGTGCAACCGGCAGCGGTGTACGGGTAATGGCTTTCCAACCACTACCGGTACATCGCCGCATACCGCAACAGGGGAGTTATACGCACGGGGAAGCTGTGTGCTTCCCCGCTGGCTGGGTGATGGGTCAGTTTTGGATTGCTGTTTACAGATATGGAAGAGGATCAGGCGGCCTCGCTGGTTTCCCGGCGCGGTGCCGAATAGACGTTTTGCCCGTCTACCTTGATCCAGTCGATCCTGAGCAGGCGGCCTTTCATCATCACCTTGGTCTCGCCATTAGACTCGTACAGGTCTGGATAGATGTCGCCGATATTGAAGCTGATCAGCACCTTGCGCTCGGCCTCAACAGCCTCCTGGCAGCGGCGCACCAGCTTTTCCGCTTCAGCGCCGGAAACCCGGCAGTCGAAGGGGCGGTATTCCACCGCATCCGCCGCGCCGCACAAGGCTGAAACCTTGCAGGCGAGGAACGGCTGGCCGCGTTTGGGTGAAACCTCACGGATACGCGAAATATAGCCGATGCCGGACGTATGCAGGTTGAAATACTGGGTAGTAGTGGAAGTGGTCATGGTGTTTCTCCGTAAAGGACGTGGAATACGCCAGAAGAAACACCCCCATGGGGAGTTGATCTCCCGGCAGGGTAGGATTGAGTGCAGTGAAGGATTACCACCAATATCCCGGAGGATACCGCCCCGCGCCAGTGGCACGACAGGGCTTTCAGGGTTATGCTGCCGGATGGGTTCCGCAGCCAGGGGTTTGTTGAGGGTGCAACAACACACATGGAAAAGCTTGCCATCATCCTATGGTTGGCTGATAAAGGATGTCAAGGTTTTGGCTGTACACACAAACTGACCAGTATCACACTCCAATTTGCAGCATTAGCCAAATTAGCTATACTGGCTAAATTAGCCAACTTTCCAGGAAACAGACATGCAAGTGCTACCCGCTGCGGAAATCAAGAACCGTTTCGGTCGGGTTTCCAATATCGTCAAATCCGGTGAACCGGTCACCATTACCCAATATGGTGAACCCACCATGATGTTACTTCCCTCAAAATTGCGCAGGAAGCACTACGGCTTTATTACGCCAGCCAACCAGGCAAGGCGGAGAATGGATTGTTACGCTGGCTGGAAGTCCGCAAACAGGAAGTTTCCCCGGAAGAGGAAACCCTTTCCATTGAAGAAATCAATAAATTAGTACATGAACTCCGCTAAAAAACGGGTTGTTTTCGATACCAGCACACTGATCGGGGTGATGATCAATCCGCATTCCGTACCAGCTTTGGCATTGGAAAAGGCAATCCGCGAATGTGAAATCCTGGTTTCGGCAGAAACCCTCGAAGAACTCCAGACAGTCATCTCACGGGACAAATTTGACCGCTATTTCAAAAGCATGGCNCAAACGCGGGAAGAGTTCTTCTTCCAGTACTTCATTTACACGCACATCGTGGAGATCACGGAAATATCGGTTGATTGTGCTGACCCGAAAGACAACAAATTCCTGTCGCTTGCCCTTTCCGCCAAGGCAGACACCATCATATCAAGTGATGTCGCACATTTGATTGCCATGCATCCTTACAAAGGGATCGACATCATCAGCCCCGCCGATTTTCTCCGGCAAGGCTAAACACTAATCGGGCTGCCGAATCCCCAAATCCTGCATGAGCTTACCCCGCCTTTACCCGTTCCAGCATCTTATGCAACCAGTGCTCCTGCTTCTGCATGAATTCCACCAGCGTCATTTCCCCGCTGGCGACGGCTTCCAGCGCCTGTTCCCAGGCTGCGGTCAGCGCCGGGTTCTTGACGGCTCCGGGCAGCATCCCGATCAGGGCGACGCCCTTGGGGGTGGCGTGCAGGTATTTGCGCTTGCCTTCACGTTCCAGCAGTTTGCGCTGGAGCAGGGTTTCGATGATGGCGGCACGGGTGGCTTCGGTGCCGATCCCGGCGTTTTCCTTGAGGATGGCCTTGAGCTTGGGGTTTTCCACCAGCTTGGCGATGCCTTTCATGGCCTGGATCAGTGTGCCTTCGGTGTAGGGCGGCGGCGGTTTGGTCTGGCGCTTGTTGCTGGTCAAATCCTGCATCAGCACCTGTTCGCCCTTGTTGAGGGACGGCAATGCCTGCGCCTCGGCCTCGTTTGTGCCTGCCTTGCCCTCATGGGTGTCGGCTTCCGGCTCCTGATAGGCTGCTTTCCAACCCAGCACCCGGCTGACCCGCCCGGTGGCGCGGAAGCGGTAGCCTTGGCAGTCCAGTTCGATCGTGGTTTGGTCGTATTCGTGGGCAGGGAAAAACTGCGCCAGATAGCGGCGGCGGATCAGGTCGTAGATGGAGCGTTCGTGTTCGGATAGCTGTTCCAGTTTGCCAGCGGCGGCGGTGGGGATGATGCCGTGGTGGGCAGTGATCTTACTGTCATCCCACGCCTTGCTTTTGAGTCTGGTATCGGCTTGGGCGACCAGTTCCGCCAGATTCTTGTCGGTCTGCACCAGCGCCGTGAACACGCCCTGGGCTTCAGCATGTTGGGACACCGGCAGGTAGCCGCAATCGGTGCGCGGGTAGGTGGTGAGTTTGTGCTTTTCGTACAGCGCCTGGGCGATGTCCAGCACCTGTTGCGCGCCCAGTCGCCAGCGCCGCGAGGCTTCCANCCGGAGGCTGGACAGGTCGTAGGGCAAGGGCGCGGCCTGCCGTTTGCGCTCGGTGTCGCAGCGTAGTACGTCGGCCTGCTGCCCCTTGCACGTATCTACCACCTGTTGCGCCAGCGCGGGGTCGATGCAGCGGCCTTCTTCATCCACGCCGGGCTTGCCCTTGCCGGGAACCCAGTTGGCCTTGAAGGTTTGCGCCTCATTCGCTGGCAGGCAGTGCGCGACGACTTCCCAGTAATCGACCGGGATGAAGTTGCGGATCAGTTCATCCCATTNCACCACCAGCCGCAGGGTCGGGGTTTGCACCCGCCCGACACTCAATGCCCCTGCATTGGCCTGTAACTGGCCGCTGCGCTGGGCGGTCAGGGTGTAGGCGCGGCTGAGGTTCATGCCCACCAGCCAGTCGGCGCGGCTGCGCGCCAGGCCGGCCTGATACAGATTTGCGGTGGCGGAACCCGGCCTGAGCTGCCCCAGCGCCTTGCGGATGCTTGCGTCATCCAGCGCCGACAGCCACAGGCGCGACACTTGCCCCCGGTAACGGCACAGTTCCATCACTTCTCGGGCAATCATTTCACCTTCGCGGTCGGCATCGGTGGCGATCACCACATGCTGCGTTTTCGCCAGCAATCCCTTGATAACCCGGAACTGCTTGGAACCGGACTTTTTCACCTCCAGCTTCCATTGCTGTGGCAGGATCGGCAGGGAGGCAAGGTTCCAGCGCTTGTACTGCTCACCATAAGCAGCCGGTTCTGCCTGCTCCAGCAAATGGCCGAAACACCACGTCACCTGCACGCCATTGCCTTGCAGGAAACCGTCACCCCGGCCATTGGCCAGCACGCGGGCGATGTCACGCGCCTGGCTGGGTTTTTCGCACAGGTAGAGCATCAGCTAGCTTGCCGTCTGGATGCAGTCGGTTTGTGCGCCATCAATCACCCCGTTTTTCGGTAAATTTCACCGATTCTACCCGCATCAGGTCGAGGTCTACACTGTCAGCATCCAACACCAACTNTTGGCGTTCCTCGCCAGTGGTCTTGTCCGCCCAGGTTTCCTGCTCCAATACACCAGTTACCGCTACCCGGCAGCCTTTGGCCAACAGCTTGCTGGCCTGCTCTCCCCGCTTGCCCCAGTAATTGACGTTCAGCCAGAAGCCACCCTGCTCTTTCCAGCCTTCCCCATCCCGCACCTGCCGGTCGAAGTAGACCCGCAGTTCGCAGACAGCGCGTTTTTCGTCACCGTCCACTTCCACCCATTTCAGCACCGGGTCGCTGCCCAGGTTGCCACGGCCTTCAAAGCGATTGCTCATCGTCTGTTCCTCTTGGTTTGTTGTTCAATCTTATGGTTGCGTTTGTGCTGCTTTGGATTCGCGCATCAGCTTGCGCCATTCGACAAACTCCTTTTCCAGCCGTTTCAGTCGCGCCAGTTCATACTGCACCAGCCCGACCGCATGGTTTAAATGGATGCGCCGGAATTCGATGTCCAGTAGCTGCCGTCGCTCGGCTTCCGGCAAACTTGCCAGCAATTGCTGGCTAACTCGCAGGCNCAGTCCATCTTTGACTGCTAGACGCCGGTTGCTGCCTTGGGTCATGTCGCGCCAGATCAGGGNGGCATAGGCGTTATTGGCGACCCGCCGCAGGGATAAAGGTCTGGCTCAACCCAGCAGGCCACTGGCCTCTTTCTGCAAGGCGTCGGCGGATTGCAGCAGTTGCACTTCCCTGCTGGCCAGTTGCGTTGCCGTCTCGCGGATTTGCCTGATCCCATCAAACGGCAAACCATATAAACCCATGTCCCCAATCCTCCCTTACCCTTAAAGGCTCTTTAGGCGCAGCTTGATCACACCCATGCCTGATCACACACCGGCAGCTTGCGCCTCATCATACGTAGCCCCAGCTTCGTCACTGTCGGCTGCCGCAGGTGTCGGCTTTTCTTCTGCTGGCGCACTTGCCTGCTCCGTCTGGCTGGCCGGGAGGGCTGGCGCAAACTTGGCGCGACGCGCACCTTCCAGAATGTCGGCTGGGACACACCCCATCTTTTGCTCTGCCCGGCGACCCTGGCGTTACCGGCTTTCAGGTCTGCCCGGGTCAGGCCGGTGACACGATAGCGGACGGTCGTCTCGAAAATCCGCCGGATCAGGCGGGCGGCGTCATCCATCAACAAGCTGCTCATCTGCTGATCTAACAGGGCATGGTGGCGCGCTGTCAGTACAGCCCGAACGACTGAATCAAACTGCAAAATGACCCGCGCCACCCAATAGGCATGACTGGAGGCAAAACCGATTGAGACTTTCAGCGGTTTGACGGATTCCGACACCTGGATGTCCATCATCGGATTGGCTCCCAATACCCGGTCAAGGTTGGCCTGTTGTTCCTTCAGTTTGCCCTCGGCTTGTTCCAGACGTTCTTCGACCTGCACCAGCATCCAGTCCGCCCATGGGTCATCCTGCCTGGCCGCCACTGCGATCTGCGACAGGTAGGTGCTGAACTGCATCAACCCCATGATCCTGGGCTTGCCTTCGCTGGCCTCCCGTCCGGTCAGCAGTATCTGCGCCTGCCGGGTCTGGATGGTAATGGAAGTCTCGCCGCGCAAAGCGCCGATATGCCCATCCCGTGCGCCAAGCAGTCCGCCAGCGATGGAAGCCACACCTGCCCCGGATAATGTTCCGGGTTTACCGGCATCCTGTTTGAATAAGGCCGCCAGTTTTTGCCGTGCTTCGGCTTTGTTGTTTATGTCCGCCATATCATTCCTCGTTATTTTCATTAGAATCATTCATTGTGTTTACAGTGCTTCCACTGGAAGCACCCCGAGACCCTCGCAAACTGCTTCCACTGGAAGCACCCTCAACTGCCTCCCAACTGCCTCCCAACTGCCTCCCAACTGCCTCCCAACTGCTTCCACTGGAAGCACCCCCAGCCCAGTTATCCACTTACCTGGGACTGTGGCAGCATTTCCCGCATCCGGTACCATTCAGCCTTTTTGGCGGCGACCTGTCCGGCAAAATGTATCCACTGTTGGGAACCTTCCGGCTCCATCCCCATGAAGCCTTGCAGGGTTTTGATCTCATGCGACAGTTCATTCAGGCGTGGGATGCTGACACCATTGGCAGGGCTGGCAATAGTGGTTGGGGGAGAAACGGCAATCGGGGTGACAGGGTTCAGTTCACCCTTGCTGGCAAGCTCGCACAGTTTGCGGGTGTACGGCAGGATGCCGTAGGTCAATGGCCGAGCCTTGCCTTCCTCAATGGCTGACAGCTTTGCCGACAGCGCCTCCAGCACCGGCTGGTGGTGTTGGGTGGCAACGGTGGCCAACTGCATCCTGACCAGCGCCCGATTATTCGGGTCAAGCTGCAGCACTGCCTCTGGCCAGGCTAGTACAGTTTCCGNTACTCCCTTTATCTCCATACTGGCTACGGTAGTAGTAGTATTTTTATTTACATACTTACTACTACGCAGTACAGCATCTGTACTGGGCTGGGTACAGATGCTGTACTCAGCCCGCCTGTTTCCACTGGGTACAGTTTCTGTACTTTGGGTTTGATCGCCTGTTTTTTCATCCGGGTACAGTTTCTGTACTTTGCTTCGCAGATAACTGCGGCTGGCAATTTCGATACAGCTTTGTACGCTGCGCCCGAAGTAGCTGACATTCTCGGTAACGGCATCGCCACGCCGGATGGCTTGCAAGGCTTGGCTGGCGGCATGGCGGCGTTCCAGCGGTGGCTCCAGTTGGGAAATGTCCACCCCGGACTGGAGTTGCCCGCGCATGTCGCGCAGCACCGTGCCAGCCAGGGCGACAGCCCGCCGGTGGGNGGAATGTTTGCCTTGTGCGGTTTCTTCCAGCCNACGCCGGTAGTGGTTGTCCAACTCCATGGTTTCGGCCAGTTGCAAGGGTTCATCATGCAGGGCGTAGACATTGCCCCGCACCCGCCCTTGTCCATCACGCAAGCGCACCTTGCAGACTGTCAACCAGCGGGTGGTGCGCAGGATAGAGATGCTGCGGGCAATGGTCGCCTTGGAGCCGATATTGCAACGTAGCATCAGCTCCTCATAAGTGGGGAAGGCAGTCACGGAATCCCCCGCTGACGCCAGCAACTTGATCACTGCCCAGACGTTACGGTCGACTGGTTCCAGCACCGGATCTTCAAACAACATGCGGGGAAACACCAACTGTGGATTGCCGAGAAACAGCAAGCCATCCTGCTGGTTGCCATGCCTGGCCAGCAGAGCTTCGCTACTGCGTTCCACCATTTGTTGCAGGTAGTCGTGCATCCCCGGCATGGCTACCAGCCCCCTGCCTGCCGTCTGGATTGGCTGATCCGCTGTTGGACTTGTCGCCAGTCCTGCACCAGTCCCCACAGCACATACAGGGGTTGGCCGCTAGCTTGATGCAGGTTCAGGAAACCGTCCAGATCAGCGGGTTTGCCCAGTGTCTCCCAGTGCCGGTAGATACGCGCCGACTCGGAATCATCAACGCTTTTACGGGTGACGGTTGCGGATATGCCCAGCTCCTTGCGCAGGGCGTCAAACTCGCGCCGGCTCATGCCCAGCAATGCCTTGGCCATGATGAACGATGCCCCTGCGGCCACCAATTGCCGCGCCTGTTCCTGACGGATTTGTTCCAGTTGCCAGACTTCCTCCTCCTTGAGAATCAGGCGTCCCAGGGCAACCGGGTCGACGCCAACCCGCGTGCAATACTCAATCTGCACCCGCACCGAAGCCAGCAAGGCTGAACGGATCCGGCCATACAAGCGTTCCCGCAACGGTGCTGGTTTGCTGTCGATGAGTTGCCGTTGTGCTGAACTGAGCGCTTCTTCCATCATCCTGCCGATGTCAATGTCATGCAGGGTGCCCGCACTCATGTGGACACCTCCCAGGCAGTCGCACCGGCGGTTTCGTGAGTGTGTTCCAGCATCAGGTCGTTGATCGCCACCACATTGTCGATCAGCTCGAAAGCCTGCTTGCGCCTTGCATCCGGCAGTTTGAGCCACCAAATCCGCAAACGCTCCGGGTGATGAATTACAGGATGGAACTTGTGCAGCACCTCGGGTGTATGGATATAGCTGTCAGTCGGCACATATTGGCCAGCACCTCCTCGGGACAGCTATTTTGCGGACTTGCCTGATCCGTGAACGTGGCGCTGGCCTCGACCAGAACCACCACATGCAAGCGGCGTGCGCCACCGCATCATCGGCTTGTTGCCGTTCGGCCAGAGGGAAAGTATCCGCATCCGGCCATTGAGGTGGGTGAACAGGTTAGTGATGTAGGACTCGTTGAAGACATCATGGACGATAAAGCCATGACCAAGATTGAGCTGGGTAATCGACCTGGAACCATTGGGAATGCAGTCGGCCAGTTTCACCGCCAATTCGTGGTTCCGTTCCCGCAAAGCCCTGAGCTTTTCCAGCCAACGGCCATTGCCATCAATGATTATGTCCCTTGTGCCAGGGGCGGTTGCCGTTGTCGGACTCCCTAACCCAAGACTACCGCCGAAGACAGGATCAGCGGCAAAATCCGGATCAAGCCCGTCACCCGCGTCTGCCACAGCGCCAATCTCCCTTGTCAGTGAGTTGTCTGCCGTTGGAGCAACGGTTCCAAAACCTGACGGCGACTGTATACTGACTTCCTGCCTACTGATATGTGGCGATACCTCGGCTGGTTCCCCTGACGAATTTGATGCGGCTATTGGCGTAAGCAGCTCCAGTACTCCCCTCAGCGCACGCCGGAAATTGGCCGTAACCATTTCAGCGCCTGTCGCTGGCGACAATACTGCCAGCAGTTTGTCCAACAGCGCGGATTCGGCGGCTTCGTATGACCAAAGGTTATCGTCAGTTGCCGATAGTGCCGGAAGAAATACGGTTTCGCGGAAGTGCTGCTCTGAACCATCAGCACCACCATGAAACCGCCATACTTCACGGATAGCCCTCTCAAGTTTGGCCAACCGTTCAATTTGTGGTTTACCCAAACCAGCCTGGAGAGCCATGGGCAGCACCGCATTCAGGCTTGCCGCATATTCCAGTTTGGCAATCATGCTGTTGCTGATGGGGAAGCCCCTTTCCTTCAATGCCGTTTCCAGTTTCCGCAGAGACAGCGTTTCCCNCAGCTCTGTTTCCAGCATCGTCTTGGCTTCACGTATGGCCATTGCCTTGTCGATGAAGGTCATTCNCCNCCGCAGGTCGTTTTCCCGCAGGTGGGCAATCAGCGCATCGGTATCGGAAACAAAGGGGTGGAACTCGCAGCGGACTTTCAGGAATTGCGGGTCTTTGGTTTCTTCCCACAACTCTTTCAATATGCGCAGGCGGGTGTTGCCACCCTTGTAGATAATGTAATGGCCAGCGGNATCCGTGGGTCTGCGGCTGATCGGCAGGGCATTGTCCAGCCCCTTTGCGCGGATGGATTCCTTGATCTCGTCGAAGCGTTCATTCGGCGCGTGACGTGGGTTGCCTTCAAAAANCGCAATCCTGTCCACATCCACCATCATCGCCGTAACGGTGATAGGATCGCCGGGGAGGGATATTGCCCGGTTTGCCGAAATGACCGACAAACAGGCTGCTTTTCTTGTCTGGATTGTCATTCATGGCTCGTCGACCTCCACCGGATGTCCAACACGCCAAGCGCCTGAATAATGGCCTGTTGCCGGTCATGGATGGTTTTGAATTTGTCCCCGTCTTTAAGCGCCAAGGCCATGGCTCCAGCCAGGGTCATGCCTTTCAACATGTCGGCAAGCTTTTGGCGCTGCCTTTTGGTCAAGCAGATAAGTGGCTCCCTTGCCCCTGAAGTAGCGTTTCCCCACATTGGCTAGCCCTCCTCTACGCGCAAACGTTCCGACAACAGGCCAAGCTCGGCGGCGACCGCCATCAGCGACAATCTGGCAAGGGGGTATTTGGCAAGGGTATGGACGGGAACACGTTGGGTGGCCGCTTCACGCCAGGCAACCGCTGCGGGAATCATCACCTCCATGATGGTAATTCCAGCGCCTTCCCCACCCAATGCTTCACGTACTTCACGCCCTACGTGAGCCGCATCCCTGGTGCGGTCAACCCGGTATAGCAAGCCATGCAGGGGTGCTATTTGCAGGGTGGTGTAGTACGTCATCGGTTGGAGGCGCTCCAGCATACCCAACGTGCCACGGGCAAACTCGCGGGCGGACATGGTTTCAGGCGGGATAGGGGAAAGCAGCAAATCCGCCGCAATCACGGCGGCATCCTGAAGGGNGCCAACTGCACCCTGTGTGTCGATCAGAATGAAGTCATAGCGGGGTTTGATCAGGTTCAGCAGGTATTTGAGGCGGGTGCGCCCATCCGGCGTATGCAGCACCCAATCTTGCAGCTTGCCCTCCGGATCGTCCGAGTAAATCAGGTCACAACCGGCATCCGTGATGCTAACGGTATTGGTCAGGTCGCCATCAATCAGCAGGCTTCGCAGGCCACCATGGGCTGCATGGCTCAGCGGGTAATAACTGGAAAGGGCGGGCTGGACATCGGCATCCACCATCAACACCCGTGCACCAAAACTGGCCAGGAGTCCGCCAAGATTTGCAGTCAGGGTGGTTTTTCCTACGCCGCCTTTGGTTGAGCAAATTGTTACTATCATGGAATCTCCATTAATAAATGGAGGTTGCATGTATCCAAGCGTTAAGGCATCCGCCATACGGCAAGACGCCCTGAATCCCCCAGTTTATTGTTGAAAAATGCTTAATTGGTTGAATTACAGAAAATTTTCTCAAGTCCGTAACCGTATCTGGCTTAATGCATAGCCGGTTTATCCCTATCGCCAAATACTTCCTTCCGGTGCTTCAATTCATGTCCTGGAACATGCCAGCGATGCCTCTCCCGTTCCAGGAGAAAGGCATCAAGGTCATTCTTGAGGTAGAAAATCTTTTTGCCAATGCGGTAAAAATTTGGCTGCTCAACCCTAACGTCCGGCGTTCAGAACGCCAGCAGCCAGTGTTTCTCCGCGAATGCCCAAATAGGCCGCAGCATCTTGGGTTGAGAACCGGTTAACCAAAGCAAAATCAACCGACGTGGAAACATCCGCCACGCCTGCTCCATGATGGGAGGCGGCCTTAGCCGCACGCAGCGGGTGCTGTTTAGTTTTCAACGCTTGCGCTTGGTGTGAACGCATACATAAATCCTCTATAAGTTTCATTAGGACAACTTAAAGTGCTTTTTATTGACTTTTGGCGCGTTTGGGTATGTCTTGAAAAACAACCAATCTGAAGGTAAATCACCCATATCTACACCTTTCCGTTCACCCGCAGGAGGCTGTAAATGACTGATTGCCCCATCAATTGGCAAGCCAGCGGGCGGGTTCTTGTGGAAAGCCTGTATCTGCGGTCAATGTCTTCATCAGGCCAAAAATATCTCCCAAGTACTGTGCTTCCAGTGTCACCCCGGAAAGTTTCGACCACAGGGTCAGGTCAATCCAGTCCAGCACCCGCAACCAATGCAATTTGCCCAAGCCTTCCATCAAACCCAATAATTTGAATTTACTTTTTGCTTTGCAATCCCTTGACAGATACCACTCCCTCTGGCGAATAGGGCTGCTTGCGAACCTTGTCCAGCTCTACCATGAAACGCCGTAGCAACACTTCATCGGGTTCTCTCACATCAACCGGAAATTGCATCTTTACAGACTGGAAGTCGGGGATTTCGGCATTTCCTTGAATCACCGCATCCAAGTAGGTCATGTCCAGCGTCCCTTCAGTTTCTGAACGGATCAGGTAACTTCGGCTGGAAAGTGCGTCAAGCCACCCTTGGACGCTCCAGTACAAATTGTCGGTATGGCAAGCAGCCGGATACCAAGATGGTAGAGTGTTCCGTTTCATCGTCTATTTGTATTTGCCCAAAAAAGTAGCTATAGAGTACAGATTCGATGAAAAATTCAACTTTCCATCAGAAATTCGTAATTTTTACATTACCGGCCTGGGGAAAAGCCCTGATTTGGCACGAAACAGCAGTTACAAGATTCAAAGCAGCAATAAACTGACGCCAAATATCAGCATCTGGCTTCCAGAAAGAGAGATCAGGGTAGCGAAGAGCGAACGGAGAGAGGCATACTATGCTTCGCGGTAGCACAGTAGGGAAAGCGGTAGCATATTGGTAGCACGGAACAAAATGAACTCTCGGGGAGGGTTAAGAAAAATCACTTAACCCTTTGTTTCTAGAGAGATTTAATGGTGGGCCACCAGGACTCGAACCTGGAACCAAGGGATTATGAGTCCCCTGCGCTAACCATTGCGCCATAGGCTAAAAACCGGCAACGTTTATGATCAATTGGTCGGTAATGCGCCAGGATCATATTCGAGGAAGCTGCGCAGCATATCCGAACGGCTTGGATGACGCAACTTACGTAACGCTTTGGCTTCAATCTGACGGATACGCTCACGGGTCACGTCGAACTGCTTGCCAACTTCCTCCAACGTATGGTCGGTGTTCATATCGATGCCAAACCGCATCCGCAGCACCTTGGCTTCGCGCGAAGTCAGGCTGGCCAGCACTTCACGGGTGATTTCCGACAGGCTCGAAGTCGTGGCGGAATCAATCGGCGACAGGATATTGCCGTCCTCAATGAAATCGCCCAAATGCGAGTCTTCGTCGTCACCAATCGGCGTCTCCATCGAAATCGGCTCTTTGGCAATTTTCAGCACCTTGCGGATTTTATCCTCCGGCATGTCCATCGCTTCAGCCAGCTCTTCCGGGGTGGCTTCGCGGCCTTTTTCCTGCAACAGCTTGCGCGAAATGCGGTTGAGCTTGTTGATGGTTTCGATCATGTGCACCGGGATGCGGATGGTGCGCGCCTGATCCGCAATTGAGCGGGTGATCGCCTGACGAATCCACCAGGTCGCATAAGTCGAGAACTTGTAGCCGCGGCGGTATTCGAACTTGTCGACCGCTTTCATCAAACCGATGTTGCCTTCCTGGATCAAGTCGAGGAATTGCAGGCCACGGTTGGTGTATTTCTTGGCTATGGAAATCACCAGACGCAGATTGGCTTCCACCATTTCCTNTTTGGCGCGGCGAGCCTTGGCTTCACCAACCGACATGCTGCGGTTGATTTCCTTGATCTGCGCGATTGACAGATTGCACTCACGCTCAATCTCCAGCAGCTGTTCCTGCGCTTCCTGCACTTTCGGCAACAAAGCCATCAGCCTGGATGCATCGCCCCGCTGATCCGCACAATAGCGGCTCAACCACTCCAGATCAGTTTCATTCTGCGGAAAACTGTCAATAAAATCCTGACGCGCCATCCCGCCTTTCTGCACGCACAACTTCATAATGTGGCGCTCATTCTGGCGGATGCGGTCGACAATTTCGTTCAATTGCGCCGTCAACTGGTCAATGATGGGCTGCGCCAAGCGAAACTCCATGAACTTGACCGCAACAGCCTCACGGGCAGCGCCATAAGCAGGCTCATTATTGCTGGCGCAGGCGACCCTGGACGCCTCATACAATTCACGCAGCTCAGAAAATTTGATGCGCGCCTCTTCCGGATCCGNGCCAGTATCCACCGGGTCAGTGGTGTCCACATCATCGTCTTCATCCGTGGCCGCCACATCATCATCCTCAGCGTCAGCAACCGCGCCCTCGTCATCAGGCACGACCGCCGTCACCGCAAACGTGCTCAAATCCTCATCCGGATTGGCGAAGCCATTAATAATGTCAGTCAGGCGAATTTCTTCTGAATCGATCAGCGACGCCTTGTCCAGCAAAACCTCGGTGGACGCTGGGTATTGCGCCAACGCCCGCAAAATCTCATTCAGCCCCTCTTCAATCCGGATGGCAATCTGGATTTCCCCTTCACGGGTCAGCAATTCAACCGTGCCCATTTCACGCATGTACATGCGCACAGGGTCGGTGGTGCGCCCAAAATCGCCATCGACGTTAGCCAATGCAGCGGCGGCTTCTTCCGCTGCTTCGTCGTCTGCTTGTACAGCTTCATCATTCAACAACAGGGAATCGGCATCCGGGGCATGTTCATAGACAGTAATGCCCATATCGTTGATCATGGCGACGATATCTTCGATCTGTTCCGGGTCAACGATAGTATCGGGAAGATGGTCGTTAACCTCAGCATAGGTAAGGAAGCCCTGCTCCTTCCCTCTGGCAATCAATTCTTTCAAGCCGGACTGCTGCTGCTCTTCTTGACTCATGCCACAACTCTCTGGAAAAAAGGTCGGTAATCATATCACAATTTTCTGAAATACAGCCATTGTCAAGCATTGGCATTGGTTAATTATTATGCAGATCAGACAATAAACACACTAAATCATGCCGTTCCTGCGCATTTAGCCCCTCAGTACGCTCACGGTGCAACAGGCGTTCAAGCTGTTCCTGCCGCGCTTGCCGTCTGATTTGCCGCAAGCAATCGGAAAACTCGCGTCGCATGACGGCCTCATCCGCTGTATCAGGCCGCCAATTGCTTAATCGACGCAGTGCATTTTCATGCCCTGTCTGACGGAAACGCTCCAATAGGCCTGCCGTGTGTATATGGGGATTCTCTTCAATATTTTCAATCATGGCCGCCAATAACCCCATTCCCGGCAACTCATAACTAAGAACCTGTTCAGGGCTACCAGCCAATTCAGCCAATTCCGGATTGTGCAACAACAAGGCAATGGCGTGGCGGGCTGGCGTGCGGCGAACATCCTGATCCGCAGGACGAGNCTGAGTATAGATCAATTCAGCAGCCCCCGCTGCATGATTCCCTTTGGCGTGTTGGCGCACGACTTCCAGCGGCGTATCCGTGAGTGTAGACAAGTCTCCGAATATTTGTTCCCGCAACAAAATGTCCGGCATATTGGAAAGCAGTTTCAAGCCATCGTTCAACAGACGGGATTTTCCTTCCCGAGTGCTGAGATTAAAATGATCTTTCAACCCTGCCAGCAAATAATCGCTTAATGTCAGCGCGGACGCCACATCGGCTTCAAACGCCATTTTTCCCACTTTACGGATTTGAGTGTCCGGATCCTCCCNCTGGGGCAAAAACAGAAAACGAATTTCCTTGTCGTCCCGCAACTCCGGCAAAGCATTTTCCAATGCCCTCCAAGCCGCATCGCGCCCCGCCCTGTCGCCATCAAAACAAAACACGACTTCCGGAACCAGCCGCAATAATTGCTTGATATGCTCCGGCGTTGTGGCAGTCCCCAAGGTGGCCACGCTATAAGTAACGCCATACTGCGCCAAAGCGATGACATCCATATAGCCTTCCACCACCAGCAGACGCTCCAACCTGCGGGTGTTCTGGCGCGCCTCAAACAAGCCATAGAGTTCGGAACCTTTGTGAAAAATCTCGGTTTCCGGCGAGTTCAAATACTTGGGAACCCCGTCGCCCAACACCCGCCCGCCAAAACCGATCACCCTTCCACGCCGGTCGCGGATAGGGAACATGATGCGCTCCCGAAAGCGGTCGTAGGCCTTGCCCGCATCATTGCGGATCGACATGCCGCTGGCCAGCAATTTGTCGTCGCCATATTGCGCCAGATGCCGGCNCAGATTATCCCAGCCGGGCGGGGCATAACCCAAACTGAAACCAGAGATGATTTCAGCGCTTAGTCCACGTTGCCGCAAATACTCATTGGCGCCAGGGTTTTGTTTCAACTGCGTCTGAAACCAGCCCACCGCCTCATCCATCAACGCATATAAACCTTGACCCTGCTGTTTGCGTTTTGGTGCAGCCTCCGCACCTTCACGGGGAACCTGCACCCCTACGGAGCGCGCCAGCGCTTCAATCGCTTCCGGATACTCAAGATGTTCATACTCCATCAAAANAGAGATGGCGGAACCGTGTACCCCACAACCGAAACAATGGTAGAACTGCTTTGTAGGACTGACCGTAAAGGAAGGCGTTTNTTCGTTGTGGAAAGGGCAACAAGCCATGTACTCACGCCCGGCTTNTTTCAGTGGCACTCGCGAGCCAATCACATCGATGATGTCGACGCGTGCCAGAAGCTGATCAATAAATTCACGTGGAATACGGCCTGTAGTGCTCATTTAACGGTCTGTCTGCTGTCTGCCTGCATAAGCAGGAAGTATATTCCATTTGGCGAAGGGTGGCTCTTTCCCTGCCAGCAAAAACACGCTAATGTGTCTAGCCCTGACCCTGTGTTTTGTACCATAATAGCAACCCTTTTGTTGCCTGAGAATCCGATGAGATACACCGAATTACCCCCAGCGCAAGGGCTCTACGACCCTGATTTTGAACACGACGCCTGTGGTATGGGTTTTGTGGCTCACCTGAAAGGTGTCAAGTCACACCAGATCGTCCAACAGGCATTGAAAGTACTGACCCACATGGAGCATCGCGGTGCCTGTGGTTGTGAGGAAAACACCGGCGACGGCGCTGGCATCCTGTTGCAAATGCCGCATAAATTTCTTGAAGCAGAGTGCAAGTCACTTAATATCAAGCTGCCAAATCCCGGCGATTATGCCGCAGGCGTAGTTTTTCTGCCACAAGATGGCGACGCCAGGGCAGAGGTCGCCTCCACTTTTGCCCGGGTCGTTGAGGAAGAAGGCCAAACGTTGCTGGGTTGGCGCGATGTCCCTGTCAACCCTGCCCCCATCGGCAAAACCGCACTGAAGGCAATGCCATTCATCCGCATGGTGTTCATTGGCAAATCCGATGAGATAGCCGCTGGCATTGATTTCGAACGCAAGCTGTATGTCATCCGCAAACGCACCGAAAATGCCGTGAATGCGCCGGAAGTTGCTGGCCATATTTATTTCCCCAGCCTGTCATCACGCACCATCGTTTTC
Source organism: Candidatus Thiothrix singaporensis (assembly GCA_013693955.1). GTDB lineage: Bacteria > Pseudomonadota > Gammaproteobacteria > Thiotrichales > Thiotrichaceae > Thiothrix > Thiothrix singaporensis. The sequence continues at coordinate 2,263,575 of CP059265.1, forward strand.
AAAGGCATGCTGACCACCGAGCAGGTTGGCCAATTTTATAAGGATCTCGCAAACCCGCACATGGAAACCGCCATTGCAATGGTTCACTCGCGGTTCTCCACCAACACATTCCCAAGCTGGGCGCGGGCGCATCCAAACCGTTACCTGATCCACAATGGTGAAATCAACACCATGCGCGGCAATGTCAACTGGATGAACGCGCGTCAGGCCATGATCAAGACCGATGTGTTCAAAACCGATCTGGACAAGATCTTCCCAGTCATTAATCCGAATGGCAGCGACTCCGCCATGTTGGACAATACGCTGGAATTCCTCTACCTCAGTGGTTACTCCCTGCCGCACGCCATGATGATGATGGTGCCGGAGCCTTGGGCGAACCACGAAAACATGAACCCGGAAAAGCGCGCATTCTACCAGTACCACAGCTGCCTGATGGAGCCTTGGGATGGNCTTGCCGCCATGGGTTTCACTGATGGGGCGCAAGTCGGCGCCATTCTTGACCGCAATGGATTGCGCCCGTCCCGCTATTACGTCACCAGTGACGACATGATCATCCTGGCGTCCGAAGTTGGCGTACTGGACGATCTTGACCAGAGCACCGTCATTTCCAAACAGCGCCTCACGCCAGGCCGCATGCTGCTGGTCGACACCGTCGAAGGCCGCATCATCACTGACCGGGAACTGAAATACGGCATAGCGGCTGTCAAGCCCTACCAGGAATGGCTGGACAACAACCTGATCAAGCTGGAAGACCTGCCAGCCGCCAAACACTCTCCGTTGCCCGAGCACGAAACGGTGGCGCAGCGGCAGAAAATGTTCGGCTACACCTATGAAGACGTGCGCAAGATGATCGTGCCAATGGCGCGCGACGGCATCGACCCGCTGGGCGCAATGGGCATCGATTCCCCGATTGCTGTGCTGTCCGACAAGCCACAACCGCTGTTCAATTACTTCAAGCAATTGTTCGCGCAGGTCACCAACCCGCCGATCGACGCCATCCGTGAAGAAATCGTGACTTCGGCCTCCACATTGGGTTCAGAAGGCGACATCACTGCGCCAACGGCGGCGAGCTGTCATCAGATACTGCTGCAAACGCCAGTGCTGGGTAATGACGAGCTGATGAAACTGATTGAAATCAGGCGTGAGGGCTTCAAGTGCGTCAGCCTGCCGATCACTTTCCGCATCATGGATGGAGAGGGCGGCCTGGAAGCCTCGCTAGAACATTTGTTTTCCTCTGTCGATCATGAAATCAACAATGGCGCCAACCTGATTGTACTGTCCGACCGCACAGCGGACGCTGACAATGTGCCGATCCCGTCCCTGCTGGCGGTAGCAGGCTTGCATCATCACCTGATCCGCCACGGCACCCGCACCCGCGTCAGCCTGATCTTGGAGTCTGGCGAACCACGCGAAGTCCACCACTTTGCCCTGCTGCTGGGTTATGGCGTACAAGCCATCAACCCCTACTTGGCGTTTGACTCCATCGACGACCTGATCCGCGAAGGCCTGCTGCCGGACATGGATCATGATTATGCCGTCAAAAAGTACATCAAAGCTGCGACCAAAGGAGTGATTAAGGTCATGTCGAAAATCGGCATTTCCACAGTCCAGTCCTATCGCGGCGCGCAGATTTTCGAAGCGCTTGGCATCAACAAAACGGTGATCGACAGGTACTTCACCGCCACTGCTTCCCGTATTGGCGGCATCAACCTGAAGGTGATTGCAAAAGAAGCCATCATGCGTCATCAGACCGCTTACGAACACCATGACGCCGAAAACCGCTCATTGCGCTCCGGCAATGTTTTCCAATGGCGTAATGAGGAAGAAGAGCATCAGTACAACCCGATGACCATTTATACGCTGCAAAAGGCGGTGCGCGCCGGGGATTATGCGCTCTACAAACAGTACAGCAAACTGATGCATGAAGACGCGGAGGTGAAATTCAACCTGCGCAACCTGTTGGAGTTCAACTTCGCCGAACAGCCCATTCCGTTGGGCGAAGTGGAATCCGCAACCAGCATTGTCAAACGCTTCAAATCCGGCGCAATGTCGTTCGGCTCCATCAGCAAGGAAGCACATGAGGCGCTGGCCATCGCCATGAACCGGCTGGGCGGCAAGTCCAACTCCGGCGAAGGCGGCGAAGATCCCGCCCGCTTCATTCCTGACGCCAACGGCGACTCCCGTTGCAGCGCCATCAAGCAGGCGGCATCCGGGCGTTTCGGCGTGACCAGCTACTACCTGAACAATGCCCGGGAAATCCAGATCAAGCTGGCNCAAGGTGCCAAGCCAGGCGAAGGTGGCCAGTTGCCGGGCAAGAAGGTTTACCCCTGGGTTGCAAAAGTGCGTGGCACCACGCCGGGCGTTGGCCTGATTTCGCCACCGCCACACCATGACATTTATTCCATCGAAGACTTGGCGCAGCTGATCCATGACCTGAAAAACGCCAACAAACGCGCCGCCATCAATGTCAAGTTGGTGTCGGAAGTGGGCGTTGGCACGATTGCATCCGGCGTTGCCAAAGGTAAGGCGGACGTCATCCTGATCTCCGGCTATGACGGCGGCACCGGCGCTTCGCCGAAAACCAGCGTACAGCACGCTGGCCTGCCATGGGAACTGGGTCTGGCCGAAACCCATCAGACCCTGTTGCTGAACAACCTGCGCAGCCGGGTGCGCCTGGAAACCGACGGCAAATTGATGACAGGCCGTGACGTGGCCATCGCCGCATTGCTGGGTGCTGAGGAATACGGATTCGCCACCTTGCCACTGGTCGCGTTGGGCTGCGTGATGATGCGCGTCTGCCATCTGGACACCTGCCCGGTAGGCATCGCCACCCAGAATCCTGAGTTGCGCAANAAATACAGCGGCGACCCGCAATACGTGGTCAACCTGCTGATGTTTATTGCCGAAGAAATGCGCGAATACATGGCGAAGCTAGGTTTCCGCACCGTTGATGAAATGGTTGGCCGCGTCGACAAACTGCGCCATGAACCCGCAAACGGTTACTGGAAAGCCGCCATGATCGACATGAGCAGGATTCTCCACCGCCCTGAACTGGAAGAATGCGATGGCGTATATTGCAAACGCGAACAGGATCACGGTATCGCCCAGTCACTGGACGAACGCGAGATCCTCAAGGTTTGCCAACCTGCGATTGATACTGGCACCTCCGTCACAGCAACATTCCCGATCAGGAATATTGACCGTGTGGTGGGCGCGATCACTGGCTCCGAAATAACCCGCAAATACGGCGCGGAAGGCTTGCCGGAAGACACTATCCGCCTGAAGTTCAACGGCTCCGCTGGCCAGAGTCTCGGCGCTTTTGTCCCCAAAGGCATGACGCTGGAGCTGGAAGGCGACGCCAACGACTACATCGGCAAAGGGCTTTCCGGCGGCAAAATCATTGTTTATCCGCAGAAAGACGCCCGTTTCGTCCCAGAAGACAATATCCTCATCGGCAACGTTGCATTTTTCGGCGCAAGCAGTGGTGAGACCTATATCCGTGGTGTCGCTGGAGAGCGCTTCTGTGTGCGCAACTCCGGTGTCCATGCCGTAGTGGAAGGTACCGGCGACCACGGCTGCGAGTACATGACCGGCGGGCGCGTTGTCGTGCTGGGCAATGTAGGCCGTAACTTTGCGGCGGGCATGTCTGGCGGTGTCGCTTACGTTTATGACCCTGAGGGTGTCCTCGCCATCAGCGGCAACACTGAGATGGTGTCTTACNNGCCACTGTCTGAGGCGGGCGAACAGGCCGAAGTCAAAGGCATGATTGAAAAGCACTTGCTGTACACCGGTAGTGAACGCGCCAGGATGATTCTGGAAAGCTGGGACAAAAGCCTCTCCAGTTTTGTCCGCGTCATGCCCAACGACTACAAGCGTATGCTGGATGCGATCCGTTCTTTAGAAGAGAAGGGATTGTCCGGCGATGAAGCCCTGATGGCGGCCTTTACCGCCAACAACAGCGATGCCTCGCGCGTTAGCGGTAACTAAGGAGTACGAGCAGAATGGGAAAACCTACAGGATTCATCGAATATCAACGCTTGCTGCCCTCTGACCGCGCGCCGCTGGAGCGCGTCAAAGACTGGCGCGAATTTCACCTGCACTTCAACCGTGAAGAAGACAGCCGGGAACAAGGTGCACGTTGCATGGAGTGCGGCATCCCGTTTTGCCAGACCGGCAAATTGCTGCCAGGCGGCGCTAGCGGTTGTCCAGTCCACAACCTGATTCCGGAGTGGAACGACATGATCTTCCGCGGCTTGTGGAAGGAAGCCTATGAACGGCTGCGCATGACCAATAACTTCCCGGAATTCACTGGGCGTGTTTGCCCTGCGCCATGTGAGGGTTCCTGCACCCTCGGCATCAACGAACCGCCAGTCGCCATCAAGCTAAATGAAGTCAGCATCATCGACAAAGCGTTTGAAGAAGGCTGGGTCAAACCTGAAATCCCTGCGGGACGCACAGGTAAAAAGGTTGCAGTGGTAGGCTCTGGCCGCTGGATTGGCCTGCGCCGACCAACTGAACAAAGCTGGTCACGAAGTCACCGTTTATGAGCGTGCTGACCGCATTGGTGGCTTACTGATGTATGGCATCCCCAATATGAAGCTAGATAAGCAGGAAGTCGTGCAGCGCCGTGTTGACCTGATGGCGGCCGAAGGTGTGCAATTCATCACCAATGTGGAAGTTGGCAAGGATATTTCCGCTGAAGCCTTACGCAGTGACTTCGATGCTGTGGTGTTGTGCGCTGGAGCCACCCAACCACGCGACCTGCCAGTAGCAGGCCGTGGACTCAAGGGTGTGCATTTCGCCATGGACTTCCTCACCGCCAACACCAAAAGCCTGTTGGACTCCAATCTGGAAAATGGCCAGTACATCTCCGCTAAGGGACTGGACGTCATTGTCATTGGCGGTGGCGACACCGGCACTGATTGCGTGGCAACTTCTGTGCGTCATGGCTGTAAATCCGTCACCCAACTGGAAATCATGCCGCGCCAACCAGATGCGCGCCCGCCAGACAACCCATGGCCGGAATGGCCGCGTCCATAAAATCGACTATGGGCAGGAAGAAGCAGCGGCAATCTTCGGGCGCGACCCGCGTGATTACCTGATTTCCACTAAACAGTTGGTTGGCGACGAAAATGGCCATGTAAAGGAAATCCATACAGTCGGGGTGCGTTGGGAACGTGATGAACACGGGCGTATGAATTTGGCGGAAGTGGAAAACACCGCACAAGCCCTTCCGGCGCAGTTGGTATTGCTGGCGATGGGATTTACTGGCCGGAAAAACCTTGATCGACGCCCTCCGTCTGGACACTGATCCCCGTGGCAACGTCAAAGCTGAGTATGGTAAATATGCCACCAACCTACCGGGCGTATTTGCAGCGGGTGATATGCGCCGTGGCCAAAGTTTAGTGGTCTGGGCAATCAATGAAGGCCGGGAAGCCGCCCGTGAATGCGACCGGTTCCTGATGGGCAAGACATTCCTGCCCTGATTTCTACTGTGCCCCACCCCCTTAAACAATGGGGCGTGGGGTTTCCTCACCTGAGTATCTCGCCTCCCCTCATATGCTCTATATTACCGGGGCAAGATTGAGTCCTTTGCGCTTTCCTTTCGCCACTTTGGCCGCAATGCGCTCTTTTGCTGGTATCCGGGTTTGATAGCGATCGTAATAGCGGTAATCGATCGCATCATCTTGTGACTTGACCATCAGAAAACCAACAACGTTATGCCTGACCCGCCGTAACTGCTCAATAACGTTCAGCAGACGTTTACGGTTGATGCGATCTTCATCTGCAACAATTAACGTAGCCTCCGCCATTGAGGACAGGTAAATCGCGTCCGCAAAGCCCGTAGCAGNGGNGCCGTCGATAATCACACTATCGAAATGCTTGGAAGCAAGATTGAGCAATTGCACCATAGCTTGGCTGGACACCAGTTTTACCGGGTCTGCCACCAAGGTTCCAGCAGTAATAAAATACATGCCTTTTACCTCACGGGAAGGGTGGGTGATACTGGCGATGTCTGTTTCACCATTCAAAAAATTGCTCAGGCCGCGGGCATTTGGCAACCCCATTTTGACATGGACGGAAGGCCGACGCAGGTCAGCATCGATCAACAAGACCTTCAGCCCCTGTTGCGCCTGACTAAACGCGATATTGACTGCTGAAGTCGATTTCCNCTCCGCAGGATTAACACTGGTAATCAGGGTAATATGCGGCGCAACCCCTCCTGGCAAAACAAAGCGTAGGTTTGCTGTTGCAACCCGATAGGCCTCCGCCAGCAGAGAGCCAACATCNNGGGCTGTCGCCAGCGCCAAGTGGCTTTCCGATTTGTTACGCACATGTGGGATAGCCCCCAATATCGGCAAACCACTGAGCGCCTGCAATTCGCCCACAGAAGCAACACTTTGGTTGAGGGTTTCACGCAATAACGCCACCCCTATCCCCAGCATCAGACCAACCAAACCGCCCAGAATCAGGTTTAGTGTCTNTTTGGGACGAAAAACATCATCCGGGGTTGTCGCCGCATCCACAACACGGATATTGCTGGTGGTGGCGTTGGAAGCCACACTCACTTCTTTCAGGCGTTGTAAAAGGCCATCGTAGAGATTACGGCTGGTTTCGACTTCCCGCTTGAGGGCATTGTATTCGACGCCACGATCGCGCTGGTCAATCAGTTCGTTCTTGTAACTGTCAACTTGGGCGCGCAAATCATCTTCCAGTTTCTTGGCAGCTGCATAGTCAGCCTGCAACGATTGTTTGAGTCCACCCACCTCATTATTCAACTGCCGACGGACTTCCTGAATCTGTTGCTGCAAGAGCTGCATGTCGGGATAGCCCGGCTTGAAAAGCTTCAGCTTTTCCTGGTACTCCGCCTCCAGCGTGACCAGATTCTGCTTGATCCCTTCCACAACCGGGTTATTGAGCACTTCGCGGACATTGCCATGCTTGCGCCCTTGAATCATTTGGCTTTCCGCCTGAATGCGGTTACGTTGAGCCTCCCNCAAAGCGGAATACAGCTCATCCAGCTTGCGTTCCTGTGTGGATTGGCTGTTGTTAACCTCCAGAATGTCGTTCTGCTTGGCGTATTCAATCAGCTTGGCCTCCTGCAAATTCAGGCGGCTACGGGCTTTTTCCAACTCCTGCTCCAGGAATTCCTTGGCGTAAGTATCTGTTTCACTTTGTGAATTGATATTGTCTTTAATAAAGGAACTCACCAAAGCATTAACAATTTCTGCCGACAATGCCGGGTCAGGGCTTTCGAAAAACACCTTGACCAAATGGGTCTTTTCGATGGGTTCAACATACAGGCTCTGTAAAAATGCAGCTGAATAATCAACACTCTGAGGTTTATTGCTGACTTCTTCCCCACCACCCGGCAACCCAGCGGCGAACATACTCTTGAGCGCTTTAGCGAATGATTTCAACAGGCTGACTTTTTCAGGCCGTCCATACAAGCGAGCCTGCAAGTCCAGGTCGGTAATCACCCGGTCAGCCAGTTTGCGGCTTTTCAGCTGCTCATACTGGGTGCGGAAAAATGGGTCTTGATCCCCCATATCCGGTGAAGCAGCAGAAACCGTACCAAAATTAACAACTTGCGCACCCTCTTTTTCAATTTGGATGGTGGCTCCAGCGCGGTAGGTGGGCGTAGTTGTCCATGTAATATAGGCTGTCAGCAATAGGATTGATAAAGCCGTCAACAACAATGTCCATTTTTGCCGCAGCAAACGCCGCCATACGTCCTCAAGCGTCAAGGAATGCGCTGATACTCCCGGCGCAGGGATTGTTATATACGGCGAAGGCATACCCGCATGCAGAGGAGGTGAGGCAATATTTTNTTTATTGGCGACAGTTAGCATGATTCTCTGGACGAGCATAGTTGTTAGTATTACGCCCATTCTCCACTACCCCAAGCAACACCGCAAAGATTTGTTTGCATGCGTAGGCATTTTGTAGATAAGCGGAAATCAATTTGCCACACACTCACCGTCTGGCCTGCCAGCTTCTCCGTTAATCCGCCGAAACTGGCATGAACCCTCACGCCATCGTAAAAATAGAGGATCATAAAAATAAATACTGTTCCGGAACATGAGCATAACTATCACACCCGATCTGCCCAACTCACAAGAACATGATTCCGTTGATATCTTTACCAACCCCTCTTTTCGCAGCATTATCGCCCATGCATTCAAGTTGCAAGCTGTTCAAGTGACATTGGTGTTTAAAGAACAGGCCTATTCCATTCCAGCCTTTATCCGCAACAACCTGCTTGGTGGAAAAACCCTGATTCTTGGTGCAGGCTTTGACAAAACTGGCGTCATACTTGGCACCAACGCCCATGATTACGGCCATGTGATTGAGCAACTGACACATGAATTGGCGGCAACCGACATTAAATGCCTGGAAATGCGCACCACCCAGCATATTCCCTGCCTGTCAGATGAGGCGGACAAAATGGAGTTGAATGTTGATATCCAACCATCTGTAGAAGCTGTTTGGGAAAGCTTGTCCACCAATACCCGTAAAAATATCCGCCGCCCCTTGAAACGAGGCTTCACCAGCATTATTGGTGCAGAACAAAAGTTACTGGACGAATTTTATCAATTGTACCGCATGAGCCTGCATGACATCGGCAGCCTGCCCCATCCCAANACGTTNTTTGCTGACTTGCTGGCGCAATGCCCGGATCAAACCGAAATTTTCGTCGGCTATATGGATAACCTTCCGGTAGTCTCCTCTATCAGTTTCACCAATCAGGATGAAATCTATGGCGCATGGTCAGGCATCCACAGCGATTACAAAAAGCATAATGTTTTCCTCGCCATGCTGTGGCAGATGGTTGAGCATTGCGGCGAAACCGGACGCAAAACCTACAATCTTGGACGCTCATCCGCAGACAGCAATCCATACCAGTTCAAATTGAAACTGGCCAACCGCGCCCACAAAATTTATTACTACCGGTTGCGGATCACACCTCCCCGCAAAATGCGCTCCCATACCCAAGATGCAGCATCCTGGCTGATCCGCAATACACCCGAAATTGTGATGGATGGGCTTTCCCGCACCCTCCTCCACCGATTCTACTGACAAGGACAACAACATGAAGGTTCTGGAAGTTTGCACCGTCAGCAGTTCAGCCTACGCGCTGGTGTTCCACCGGGCGCATGCGCTCAACCAACGCCACACCGGCAAGCTGCAAGTCGACCTGCTGTGCACCGACGGNCCGGAAGTGGCACTGATGCGGGAACAAGGCATGAAGGTGATTGTGGAAACCATGCACCGCAGCCTGAATCCCCTGCACCTCATGCGTTCTGCCTGGAGCCTGCGCCGCGCCATCCGGCAAGGTGGTTACGATGCAGTCCACCTGCATTTCGGCATTCCAGGGCTGGTTGGGCGTTTCCTCGCGTTTTTCGACCGGAAAACCCTCTGGCTTTATCAAAGCCATGGCTACAGCATTGCGGAAAATACCGAGCCACTCGCACGNCAACCTTTTATTCTGATTGAAAAACTGCTCAAGCCCACGGTGCGCTATTCGCTGTTCCAACTGCACGGGGACATGGAACTGGCGCAAAAACACAAGTTGCTGGATAAAGAACAAATGGTGTTTTTAGGCAATGGCGTCAATTTAACCCGATTTACACCAAGCGACATTCCGCACAAGCCATCCGACCCCGTACTTTTCGGCATGGTGGCGCGTTTCGAACCCATCAAGAACCATACCCTGCTGCTGGATGCTGTGGCCTTGCTGGTGCAACAAACCCGCCATTTCAAGGTAAAACTGATCGGGCAAGGNCTGAAAGCCGCAGTGCAAACCTCCATCCAGCANAAAGGTTTGGAAGATGTGGTGGAAATCGTCGCGTATAGCAACGACATGCCCGCCTTCTACCACAGCATTGACGTTGGGCTGCTGACCTCGTTTGCCGAGGGCATTCCCCGCGCCCTGATCGAACCGATGGCGTCCGGCAAGCCAGTCATCTGCACCGATGTGAAAGGCAGCCGGGAAGCCATTGTTGACCGGGAAACCGGCTTCAAAACCCCGCTGGATTCACCAGAAACACTGGCCGGACACATGTTGTGGTTCATCCGTAATCCTGAGCAGCGGCAGGCAATGGGCAAAGCCGCCCGCATCCACGCCGAAAAACATTTCTCCGAAGAGCATGTGCTCGACATTCTTGGGGAAATTTATCTGTCCTGCGCCACCCCCTGAACCCCACCCTAGGCAAGGAAGGGCTGAAAGGGGTAGCATCACTGGAGGCAAAAGCATGATTTTCAGCGCCGACATTGAAGATTGGCAACAATCTGTCTACGACTTCGACCGTGCAGTCAGCAACCGCGTGGTGCGCAACACCAGCCGCCTGCTCGACATCCTGGATGAACATGACGTGATCGGCACCTTTTTTATACAGGGGATGGTGGCGGAAAAATTNCCCGAACCGGTCAGGAGCATCGCCGATGCAGGGCATGAGCTGGCTTGCCATTCGCATAGTCACCGTATGCTCTACAACCTGACGGAAGCCCAATTCCGCGCGGAACTGCACCGTTCCATGGCTGCTCTGGAGGATGTCAGCGGCACCAAGGTAATCGGTTTCCGCGCCCCCACCTTTTCTGTGCGGGACGACATTCTCGACTGGTATTGCGCCGCCTTACGGGAAGAGGGCGTCGTTTACGATTCCTCCATCATGATCGCCACCGTGCGCAGTTGCTACGGATTCACGAATGACGGCATCCTGCGACGTATCACCGAACGCGGGCTGGATACCTACCCCATGAGCGTCAGCCGGGTGTTGGGCAAAAACATTCCCGTCCTGGGTGGAGGCTATTTCCGCATTTATCCCTATTGGCTCACCCAGTGGCTGGCGCGCAAACTTGACCAGAACACCAGCATTTTCTATATGCACCCCTATGAACTGGACATCAACGAATACCAGGAAGTCTCCCAACTGGTTGACATACCAACCAAAATGGCGGTGCATCAATTTGCCCGCCGGGGCAGTGTGGAAGGAAAACTACGCAAGCTATTGCTGGACTATCCGTTTAGTTCATTTCGGGACACTTACTACCCGGCTTGATTGCCCTTACCCACTAGGCGACGCCTGTCCAAACAGAAACGGGCGTAGCCAAACGGCGTCATGCCCAACACCAGCAGGCGCGGCAGCAAACCCTCAGCGCTCAATGTAACATCCGGTTGCCGCTGCTGCGCATGGTGCTTGAAGCGTACAAAGCTCATCGCCACATCCAGCAGGCGCAACGGCGCATACAAAAAGTAACGAGCCCCATGTTCCAACATCGATTTACACGCGATGGCGTGACCCAAGGCATGCTGGTCTGGCCGGGCACGCGTCACTTGGTCTTCCCCATCGTGGTAGATACGCAGCGCCTCATTGACAAAACGGGTCTTGTAACGCTCTGAAATCCGCTCCCATACCACATTTTCCGGGATCAAACCTGTCACGTCTGCATGCTCAAACGGAAATTGCCGCAATACATCAGTACGCTGGAACCCCCATTTTTCCCCACGCACTTTGTAACGGTAGCTCATTTCCACGCTATCTGAATCAATCCAGCCCCCATCGGGCTTTGCTGGAAACAGGCTGCCGACAATCTCGCCAGATTCCTTTTCACACAACACGGTCACCGCGCTGAAGCCATTGCGTTGGCTGTCAGGAATGGCTCGCCAATGAAACAATAAGCGCTCCAACGCCTGCGGCTTGCAGGCATCATCGCTGTCCAGCGTCAGGAACAGTTCGCCTTGGGCAGCGTTAATCCCCAGATTGTGTGCAACTTTCTTGTGCGCATTCTGCTGGTAAAGGTAACGGATAGGGAACGCCGCTTGTGCCTGCCAGTCCTCCACCCGTTCACGGGTGTTGTCAGTGGAGCCGTCATCCACAACCAACCATTCAAAGTCACGAAAAGTCTGCGCGCACAGGCTGTCGTAAACCCGATGCAAGGTTTCCGCCCGATTGTAGGTTGGCGTAAAAACCGTAAATGTGTGGCGAAACATGTGAGCCTCCGCTTCTGATTATTGTAGTGAGGGTGTTGCCAACGGCTTTTCCTGGAAAATAGACCGATACGTGTCAATAACCACATCCAAATTATAGGTGTCCCGGATACGGGATTGCGCCGCCTGCCCGCGCTGCTGGCGCTCCGTTGCGGGTAACGCCAGCCATTGCGCCCAGGCCGCAGCCAATTGTGCGGGCGACTCCCGCGGCACAATCAAGCCTGTGGAGCCGATGAATTCCGCAATGTCGCCAACATCCGTCGCCACGCATGGCACACCCGCCGCCATCGCTTCAGCCAAAAACAACGGAAAAGCCTCGCGCCGGGACGAAAGCGTCGCCATATCCATCGCGGCAATCAGGCGGCCTGCATCCTTACGCACACCCAGCAACCGTATACTTTCCTGGCAACCTGCGGACTCCAGCAACTCCGCCAAAACGATGTTGTCCGCCCCCATCCCTTCACCCGCCAGCAGGAAACAGGCTTTGTTTCCTGCCTGCACAAACAGGCGGATAGCTTCCACTAGATTGGGAATGTCTTNTTCAGGCACAAAACGGGTCAAACTGCCAATCATTGGCGTTTCATCCGCAACACNCAACTCGGCGCGCACTTCCGCCCGCACATCATCAGAAAGATGCGTCCGCGCGGCAATGCCGTTGGCGACCACCAACGAACGCCCGCTGGCATAACCCAACTCACGATGGCGTTGCTGGCTGCGCCTGGACACATACAAAATCCTGTCGGGAAAAGGGGATAACCACTGCCCTAACCGCAATACCAGCGCATGCTGCATGCGTTCGGCAGTGGCAGCCTCCGGAGTATGGTGCATCCNCCACAACAACAGAGGCTTGCACCCGGCAAACAACCACGCCAGCACTGCCGCCAGATTGCCGTGATGCATCCAGCCATGGATGATGTCCGGCCTGATGTTACGCACCAGACGCCATAAGCGTAATGGAGCCGCCAATAACCCCTTCCAGTGATTGAGCTGCAATTCGTATACAGGTATCCCCGCTTGCGCAAATTGCTCCTGAACACCATCCACCGGACGCAGGGCAAGCACAAACGGCTTGTATTCCGTACTGAGTGGGGAAGCCACCAGATTCAGCAGCGCTTTTTGCGCCCCGCCGACACTCAATGAGGTGATGACATACAGCACCTTGCTCATGGCGAACACACACGCTGACGCCGTTCGGCCAAGGAAGCCATCGCCATCCTCGCATATTGGCGGATATTGCCGATGTTGAACAACAACACCACTCCCGCATACACCAGAACACCGACCGCAACACGAATCACAACGCTTAACACGCCGCCCATATCTGGAGCCTGCTCCATCACCAGCAACATAACGCCCGAAGCCAGCAGGATTTTGCCAAGCTCCAGCCAAGGAATCATGAGCCTGAAGCCCTTGCTACCCAGAAAATAGCCATATACCAGGCACAGCAAGTAAGAAATGATTGAGCCGCTAATCGCCCCCATTGCGCCAAATCGAGGGATTAGCGCGGTATTCAGGAGCAGGTTAAGACCGGCCGCAACCGCCACAACTTTCACTGCATCGCCTGTACGTTTGCCCAACTGGAAAGACAGCGACACATAAAACAGGTACAGGCAATGCTCCAGCACAGCAATACCGATCCATGGCAGCAGTTGCAAGGAGGCCTGCACAANACTCCGGCTGATCAACAATGGGATGAATGCATGGCTGATGCCAATCAAACCGAAAATGGACGGCACGGCGACCCNCATCAGCAACATGAAATATTGCTTCAGTTTTTCTTCTGCCTGCGCCTGACCCTCATGCTCCAGCGTGTGGATGACGACCGGATAGGCCGCCAGATTCAGCGAACTGGTCAGCATCATAATAATCTGATGCGGCACATTGTAGGCGACAGCATATTGCCCCGCTTCCGAATAACCCGCCAATGCACTGAGCAGCAACCGGTCAGACGTAAAAATCACATCCAGCAACACAAATGAAAGGCTCAATGGCAAACCGTAGAGCAGGATTTTTCTAAGGATGGCGAAATCGACCTCACGCCATTTCAGCAACAGATAACGCCAGACACCACCAAAAAACAACAAGGTCAGGAATATGCCCAGGGTCACCCCACCCATTGCACCGACCCAGGAATAGCCCATCCACACCAACAGCAACCCAATGACCAGCGTCAGCAGGGTGCGAATCAATTCTGNCCAAAAATACTGCTGCACCTTTAGCGTAATGGAATTGACCCGTTGATAGGATTCGTACAAAGCCGTGCTGACAAACAACAGAANAAACGAACCTGCGATCAGGCCGTGTCCCTGCAACAGGGCGTAACCCGCCGCCAGCAATCCCACCATCCCTGCAATCACCACGACCGAGAAACTGATCAGGCGCTGCACGGATTCGGCTGACACATCCTGCGCATTCCAGAAACGCATGATCCCCACATACAACCAGCCAAACAGGAAGCCATTCATGCTCGAAACCAGCACCAGCAAAGTCGTGTAAACGCCATAATCTTCCGTGCTTAACCAGCGGGTATAGGCAGCAACGGAAACGAAGCTCGCCAAGGCAGGAGCAATTTTCGCCAGCAGGTAAACCAGACCATGCTTAACGTACATCACATGTCCCTCAGACCGCCAACCATGCATCGGCGACAGCGGCAATATCATTGCTGTTTACCGATTCTTTCGCCTGATGCCGCATCTTCTCCCGCATTGCCGTATTCAGGAACATTTCATCAATGCCTGCCGCCAGCGCATCCACCTGCCCCCTTTCAACCAGCAGGCCATTTTCACCAGAACGGATGATCTNCCNCGCGCCTGTCGGACAATCTGTTGACACAATCGGGCAACCCAGCGCCAGAGCCTCAATCAACACCAGCGGGTAACCCTCGTAATCACTGCTCATGACCTGAAATTCGGCTTTTGCCATATATTTATAGGGGTTCACCTCAAATCCAGCCAGAATTACCCGCTCCTGTATGCCTAACGCAACAATTTGCTGCTCGAGTAATTCACGTTGGCTACCCTTGCCAACAATGACCAGTTTGCATTCCTGTTGCGTTTGGCTGCGGGCATAAGCCTCAACCAGCAAATCAAAACGCTTTTGCCGTTCCAAACGGCCAACCGCCAGGATAAAACGTCCATCAAATGCAATCGGCTCCCGTGCTTTTTCATTGATCAACCGAATATTCACAGGATTATAAATGCACCGGACATTCCCCAGATGCGCGCGCTCAACCAATAAATCCTTCATTTGCCGGGAAACCGTAATCACCCGTTTGGCGCGTGGGTAAAACCACCTCACAGCCCGCCACTCATGGCGAGTCATCTTATCGGGATCAAGGTGCATGGATAGGACGGCATCACGGCTGGCCAATGCGCACGGCACATTGGAGGCCTCCAGAAATGAAANAATATGATCGAACTTTTCTTGCTGGAACACTTTCCTGAAATACCATGCGCGCTTAAGCAGGGTAAACACTTGCCTAGGCAAACCACCCGCACGGCTGGGCAAATGCAGATGAATGGTTCGGCCAGGGTACGGAAAACGCGGAATGTCGCCATATTCTTCGAATTTTATTACGGTGACATCATGATTCCTGGAATAAAACTCTTCGGCCAAATCAGCCGCGACCTTTTCTGCGCCACCTGGAGCCGCCATATCTGCAATGACGATAGCAATTTTCTTTGTTGACACAGGAACACCCTATTTTTGAATCAGTTTACTGGGAGAATTTTTATAGTGGATATNTAACACCGGCAATGAATAGGCGAACCAAACTTGCATACGGTCATGGATTGTTAGTGACATTTGCCCTAAAANGATAATGCCCAACATTGACAACATGAGCAACCGTTCCAATGGAGGAAGAGAAAAGGCATAAGCAAATGAAGCCACTATGACGCTACAATACAGCAACACACCAATAATCCCCTGCTCCGCTGCAATTGAAACAAAACTGTTATGAGCCGTATATTTCACATTATATTGATTAATTACCCTTCTGAATGAACTTAAACCATGCCCCATTACCGGACTATGCTTCCATTCTTCATAGGCGTAGCCCCATATTACACTACGTTCATTTAATGTCCCTTCCGAAATTTCTTTACCGGTCGAAAATATACGCTCAATGGTTTGTTGTGGAATCACATTCGCTGCAATCACCAATACGCTAATGACCGCCACCCCAGCAACGGTTTTACCCATGACGCCAGAGTTTTTGACCAAAGGCCATAGGCCTGTCAGCCCAAGCATCATGGTGACCGCGCCAGTACGCGACCCGGTAATCAGGATAGTGAACATCGCCATTGGCAAATACAGCACAGCCACTCCCCGTAATGCCCAGTGGCGTGCAACCGTAAACAGATAAATGGCCAGTGGCATGGCCATCGCCAGTTTTACCGCCACCTCATTGGCGTCGAAATCCTTGATTTCCTGCCTGACTGTGTTTCCCCCGATTTGATAATCCTTCACCATCAAATAAACCAGCCACAAATCGCCTAGGATAAAAGCCAGATACAACATCTGGAGATGTTTTTCAGTTTTGGCGAGCTGAAACAGCAACAGGGTAATCATCAACACATACAGATTACCCTTGATCGCCTGTTGGTAACCGCCGACCGCTTCTTCACTTTCGTAAGGGATCGGCATCGCCGNACCGGTATAAGAGAGGATCACCCAGGCCACATACAGCAGCACTGGAATATGCAACGCGGGCACAGCGGACAATTCCGCCCCCATCACGATCAGCACAAACATCAGGCCAAACGCCATTAACCCGGCAATCTTGACCAACGACATGCCAGCGACATCAACCGCCCCATCTGTCGGCAGTGCAAACACCAACATCATCAGGAAGAAAATGGCGATGTTCCTGAGCGTATTCATAGGTTCCGCCCTTGTTGTTGGTTTGTCTGTGCCAATGCTTCCAGTTTTCCGCCCAGTGCCTGCCGCACCTGCATCAATAACGCCGGATCGTTATCCCAATCGCCAAAACTGCGGGCGATGCGACCAAGTTGCTGATCCACAAACGCCTTCTCCCNCGCCTGCAACAACAGGTCGATGTACATGTAATCCTCCACGGATTCACGTATCCATTTCAGGCGCAAGGAAGCCACTGNGCCGTCAAAACCAAACTGTTCCTTATGCGCCGGGTAAACCAGCAGCCCATCGCCATTGAAACGGATGCCGGGCGGGTCAGTGCTGATAAAACTGGCAGCGTCGTCCCAAACATCCGCACCATCAGACCACGCCAACGTGTCCCAATAACCCAGCCCGGTCACGCCATAGCGATGCAGCAGCCAAGCAGGAATCCGGTAATTGATGGCGGGAAAATCCAGTTGCCAAACAGGCGGATAACTTCCCTTCAACACATCGGCTTTGGGATTAAGCTTTTTATATTCAGGAAAATCCAGCACCAGCGCCGTATACGCCCATACTTCTTCACCTGCCGCCAACCGCTGGCCAACGACATTCTTGCCAAGATAATCCACATCCCGCCACAGGTCGTAAAATTTAGGAATCCAAACATCCACTTTGCCTACCAAACTACCCAGTTCAGGTTTCTCATTCAGCGGCGGCTCACTGACCTGAAAACGGATTTTCTCCCCTTTTGGCAACGGAGCCTCATCAAAGAACTCTCCCCAACGACGGGCGTACTGATAAGCCTCCCGGGTGTCAGGCTCATCCACAAATGATGGGTCGGTATAACAACGCCCACGCCCCGCATGTTGCTCACACCAAGCGGCGTACTCACGAATAAACTGTTGGGCTTTTTGCCGATCCTTGCCTAATGGATCAGCAAACGGATAGCTGTCTGCGAACACATAGGTATAAGCGGAAGCATGCTTGTCCTGCATGTAATGCCGCATGTTGTCCGTCACGGTACCCAAACCGGCAAACTGGCGTTCAAAATCCGGCCTGCCTGCTTCATCAGCTTCGGGAGCCGCATCCCAGAAACTTTCCGGCGACAAATGATGATCCAGCAGGAAATCGTTATAAGCCCTCACCAGACGATTATCCGCAACGGATTCGCCGGTGCGTTCAAAGCCATAAACATCCGCCACCCGGTAACCATTCGTGCCGAATACAGTGCGTAATGGGGAACGTTCCGGCAGCGTGAAATTCCAGACTTTCAGGGTCACTGGCAATTCCTGCGCGGCTTCGCCGTCAGCCGTGACAGTGACCACGCCGCTATAAACGCCAGGCTTCGTATCCTGGGGAACATAGACATCCACCCATACCGGCAAATTCTCCCCAGCCATCAGGTTTTGCGGAAACGCGCGGTAAGCCGTCGCCACATCCTTGGCCGGATTATCCGCAGGCAAGAGAATATCCGGCCAAGATTGCGGCACGTAAGGCGAAGAAGGGGATGGCGTGCTGACCTTGACATAACGCTCCCGGAACACCTGCAAACCATCAATCACGTCCCCCGCCGCATTGCGTAAAGCCGAAACTTTGGCCTGGACATTCGCCGCGCCGCCGTCGCCCGCCGTGATGACGAACTGGAAACCTTCATACTCATTGCGGGCAGCAAACAACTCCACCCTATNCTTCCCCTTCACCGCCTCGAAACGGGCAAACCGATCCAGCGCGCCAATCGACCGAACCTGTAAACCAACTGTCGGCGGAGGCTTTGGGGAACAACCGTCCAAACCCAGCAGCACCAGGCAGCAACATATCCAACGCATCAAAGAGCGAGCCATTGATCCGCCACCTTTTCAATATCCAGGTATTCGACAGACGCCGACGCATTTTGCTGAAGGCGTTCATGTAGCCCCACATCCAGGCACACGCGATCCAATGCTGCTGACATGGCCTCCCGGTCATCAGAAGGCGTCAGCAAGCCATTGCCATCATGCTGAATGATTTCCCGCGCTCGGTTTCGCAGTCCGTGGAAATTACCGGACGCCCCAACCCCAGAGCTTCAATCAGGATCACTGGAAAACCTTCATGTAAACTGGACATCGCCAAACAATGGGCGTTGGCAATATATGGATAAGGGTTGCGCATAAAGCCAGGCAATATGACTTGCTTTTCCAGCCCCAATGCCTTGATTTGTTGCTCCAGCATAGGGCGCTCACCGCCCTCACCCAGGATCAGCAACTTGAAGCCATCCCGAATCTTGGCGGCGGCATAAGCGTCAATCAACATGGAAAAATTCTTTTCGGGACTGAGCCGCCCAGCCGCCACAATATATTGACTATCAATCTGCACAGCAGGGCGTTCTTTAGCCAACTCACGGATGCGCTGTAAGTTAACAGGATTGTATAGGCAAGTAATGTTTTGCAGGCCAAGACGCTGTTGGAAAATGCGCTTTCCATCCTGGGAAACCGCCACCACCATTTTAGCCCTTGGATACAACCATTTGGCGAATAACCAATCCAATTGGGAAAAATTTCGATCAGGATTGCAATGGTTGGCAGCAATGGTCTGGCGGCTCGCCAAGATAGACGGAAAGTTCGCATGCTCCATCACACTGATAATGACATCGAAACGCCTTACCTGGAAAATCCGTCTGAGCTGACCTGCACGCTCCAGGAAGTTCAATGTTTTGGCGACAAAGCCACTTTTGGACGGGCAACGGAGATCAATCAATTCACCTGCATATGGATAATACATGCGGCTCCCATCAAACAAGATCAGCGTGACATCATGTTGTTTCGCAAATTGGAACGAAAGATCGGAAACAACTTTTTCCGCTCCTCCCATTCCCAGCGAATACACTACCAAAGCAATTTTCTTACGCATTGTCGTTGCTAATCACATATGGAACCAAAGCCAGGCCAGAGGAATGGCCACCACCACTAAGATTTGGCGATGACCCGCATAGTTAAAAAAACTGCTTAACTTGACCACCCAACGATCCAGCATTCCCAGTCGGCGATGAATATGCACTGCATCCGACACAGAAATCTTTTCTCCAAGCCCTAGGGTATGCACACCATTCATGTCATTGGNCCCATCGGGCACATAGCGGCTGACGGTTTCTTCACGATACGTGCTTGTGTCCAACTGCCGGATCAGATTGATATTAAGGCCGCGCCCGTAAACCCCTGCACAATTCTGCGAAGGCCGGTATAACCTGCCGCCCTTTTCAAAAATCCNTCCTCCTGGCCGCGCATGGGAAGCGCGTGCGACAACAGGATTCTGCGGATGTGCATGCCACTGGGTGCTCAAGGGGTTGTCAGCATAAAACAAATATAGCGCTTCGCTGGGTGAGCAACTTTGATGGTTACGCATACTGACGAACATCCACCAGCGCCCAGCATGTTCCAGCAAAGTCGAATCATAGGCCTCGACATTTTCCATCAGGTTTTNTTCAAACACCCAGCGATACGGAAACGTCTCGCATCGATAAACCTCAATGGTATGATTCTCAGCAGTTTCAGGAATCAGGTAATACTGCCCTTGATATTTAAAAATAAAGGGGTAAGACA
Source organism: Candidatus Thiothrix singaporensis (assembly GCA_013693955.1). Lineage (GTDB taxonomy): Bacteria > Pseudomonadota > Gammaproteobacteria > Thiotrichales > Thiotrichaceae > Thiothrix > Thiothrix singaporensis. The sequence continues at coordinate 2,284,002 of CP059265.1, forward strand.
AATGATAGGGTTTTTCCAGAATAGTGACCGGTTCAGAATATGAACCATCGGCATTCAATCGGATACAGGCCAGATGGCCAACGCCATTGGCATAAACCAACTCCTCAAAGAACACATACTGCTCGCCCTCATGTTCAATCACAAAAGGATCAGCCCAAAAACGGTCACGAGAAGGAATCAGTTTGCGAAAATGCTCCAACATGCAAAGACTGCTGGCATCCCCTGCTTCACTGGTCAGCAAGATCCACTGCTCATTACGGAATAAGCTGTTATAAAATTTCCTGACGAAATTTCCCAAATAACGCCACAACACCCGTAACGTCATCAGCAAACCAGGAGGGGACGAAGCATATTGTTGGGCAAATGGAAACTGGCGGAGGCGTGCACGGGCATTCTGGANAAAGATGCCTTNCCCTACTTGAGCCAGTTCGGATAAACGCTGAGGAATAAAGTCTGCCATCTTCCACAGCGTGCCCTCAATTCCCCGATTGATGGAAACCACATCTGTACTGGTAGTAGCGTAAAATCCTTTCGGGGACGGATTCCCTAACAAACAGCACTCCACCCCTGAAATAATTTCATCCTCCCGATTGGCATACTCGCGTATCCCCACGTAGCAATCCATCATCGCAGCGGGATAACCATGGAAATAACGCCATACCCCATACCGGGCACTTGCCATCACAGCTGGCAATGGTTCCTGTCCAGTCAAATCGATGGCGATGTCCAGTTGCTGGTCTTTGAGCAAATTTTGATACCGCCGACTATTTGCGGTACAAANAAACACATCACCTAATTGATCGAGAAAACTGACTGGCTTTTGAGCATTCACTGGCGCTTTGAATATTTTCCCATCCAGAAAATGCAGTACCCTGANAAAGAAAAAATTGATTCTTTTTCTACNGCCTGAAGCAAGCGGCTGACGAAGAATGACAGCAACCAACACCCCACCGCCTGACGCCTGCAAACGCTCCAACATCAAATACTGCCACGCAGAAATGTATTCGCCATCAACTATCAGGACGACCCTGAAAAGATTAGCTGACATGATACTCTCACTTGGTAATTATTAGTCATTGTTATATCGCTGCGCTGCCTTGCGCATATGCCGCAGCGCTAGAGTAAACCACCTGCAATGCAGCTTTGTTTTGTANCGCCGGAACAATAACCCCACGCATATTTGCAGCTAACTGATAAATCAACCGTTGTATCCGCCCCGTTTCAGCCTTACGGACAGCAATTGCTGCCACATCAGGTGACAACCGCACTAGTGAAGGCTTCACTACCTGCACTAGCTTGATTGCCCGAATATCATCAGGCACTCCGTCAATTGCCAGACTTACGCCTACTGCCCTCAACAACTTGACAAGCTTCCCAAGCTGCCCCATGTGCGCAAGACAATCCTCATACTGTAGCGCCACTACAATTCTATTGGTGATAGCAGGGGCAGCATTCAACAAGCTGATCAACAGCTTTAACTGGCTTTCATTATTCAGAATCGTCCCGCCCACTGACACAAAAACCAGATAATCGGGCTTTTCACTGCCTTGAGATGACAACTTCAGGATAATTTGCCCGAGGCTCCAGTAATCCAGACGGAAACGACTATCAGTAGCCCCCAATTGCCTTACCAAGGATGCATAGCTGACCTTTTTATTCGGTTGCTGCTGGAACTCCGGTTCCGCTGTATAAATAGTTGGTAACTTTTCACGCAAACGGTGCAACTTGTGGAAAAGCATTTTTAATCCATCCAACGGCGGTGCCTGCGTGGCGGCTTTCGCGGNTGCCCGGCTGTTGAGCGCGCGCTGATGCTGGGGTGTGCACGATTCAGGCACCAGATGGATGCGTTCATCTGCGCCTTCCCAAGGATTATCCTGCTTCCACAGTGGCGCGCCTTTGCCGATATGCCGTTCCAAAGGACGCACATGTAACTGGGAGCAACGTTTTCCTTTCAATACCGCAGGGATAAAACGGATTTCTANCCGCATCCGTTCACCATCCAGTGTCCGCAACGTCGTCAATAAACGATTGGAAGGCTGGCTACTGGTATCTGCCGCCTTGCTCATGATGCCAAAAGCTTTTCGCTCAGGTGAATCAACCAGTTGGGCAACTGGCATCGAACGCACTTCCGCAATGGATTCAAACCCAAACAAACTAATGTAGGCGTTATTCGCATATAAATGCATTCCCTGGGAAATATACGCGATAGCCTCCCATGAATAGTCAACCAACCAATGGCAACGCAGTTCCGCCACCCNCAGCAAATGCTTGCATTGGCGGAAATCATGTTTAACACCGGAATAACGCAACAGGAAATCAATGTACTGACCGAAATATTCGGCATCATCAATCGGCAAAATGCAGGATTCGACCCCCATCAACCAAGTGGTCAACCCCTGCCACTCGTTGCGGGAAATCAACACTAACAGAGTATCAGGCGAATAATTCTGCAAAATTTCCAGCAAATCCAATGAATCGCCCGCTTTGCTTTTGGGATAAAACAGCAGATGTGGCTTGATTTCCTGCAGAATCGGAATCAACTGCTGTAAGGACGCCACCTGTTTCAGCGTCGGCAATACATCAGAATTGCGCAGCACCGCCTCCAGCGAGGCGGTTACCTCCGCATCCTGATCAACGACTACACAATGTATCTTCTGCTTTCTCATGCCTCAGAAGATACCCAGCACGCTGTCGCAAACCTACATAAACACCGATTATCGAGTGTTAAGGGATGATGAACTGTGAGGCAGAAAACTTAGCGTTTACAATGACTGCCACAACGACGTGAAGTCATCTTCATCCTCTTCCAACGACCGATCCGCCAGTGTTGTAAAACGGAAATAGGCAAAGGNCCNCAAACATTCATCCAGCAACACCAAGCGCACCCGTTCCTCACGCTCGGCAAACTCCAGCCGGATTTCATCCCCTGCCTGAAAAATATAAGCGGGCAGGATCAACGCAGGATCAGGCCTGGCACCTTCAATGCTGGGCAGCATCAAACCATCAACAGGCAGTTTCTGCGGCAATGCCCGGTTAATCACCTGTTGCACCGATAGCACCATCACTTTGGTGGACAACAACTCAACCCCGCAACATAGCCCTTTGCCGCTGACGAACTCCATCCATTTGATCACACCAATCATCCAGATCGAGTTATCATCCTCCAAATCTTTCAAGGCGACGATTTCACCCACCCTTGCACCTGACGCTTCCTTACCCTCCCAACACAAACCATAACCTCCGACACTCGTGTTCATAACGCCCCAGGTCTGGATGCGGGCTCCTTCTTCTTCGGCCACTTGCTGGATGATGGTTTGTTTTACCTCACCTTCATCCTCGTAATCTCCTGACATGAAAACATTGAACAGCGCATCATCCGCCCCCACATCCTCGCTTGCCTCCACCCGTTGGGAGTCACGGATCACCGTCAACACATCCACCATGCGGGTCACCATGCCGATCTTTTCATTTTTCGGAAAACGGTTAAAGCTGCGGTTACGCACAGCAGTCAGGTGGTAAATGACCCGTTTGGCCAGATTACGGCTTAGTCCTTCCTGCAAGATCATGGCGGGCACACCCTTGGCCTCCAAGTCGCGGATATGGTCATCCATACGTGCCACCAACGCTTTCAAGGTCAAAACCCTTACAGTTGGCGAATGTGGCAGATCGCTGGCGAGCATCATGAGCGCAGGCTCGTCACTGTTGAGGATAATCGCATGAACGTAATCCCCAATTTGCTGCCCTCCGGAATNCTGGCCAATCCCAACCAAATAGGAGTTTTGCACAAAATACTGCGTTAACCGGGCGACCTCCCNCTGGCGCAAACTGTAAGGTTTGACAAGCGCCAGCAGGTTCATTTGCACATAACGTGCCTCAATGGAAGGCGCACCGGGCGCGCAGTCGCGGATTTTCAGTTGGTCAATGCCATTTTCTGTCGCCAGCAAATACAGATGGTGAATGTCATGCCATAGGGTTTCTCGGGTGCGCACATACACCGAGTAAGTCAACAGCAACACCCGCCCCATAAAATCCATCGCCCGGTAAATTCCCAGCTGCAGGGCTTTCTTGTTGCCCTCTTNTTTGGTCAGCATGTCCAAAGCAGCCAGCTGATAGGAACCGGCGAACTCCAGCATCAATGACTGGGTCAGCTCGAAAATCTTCTGGCTTTTTTGAGTGAGCGGGAAAGAGCGCGCTTCCAGATGGCGCTGCAATGTCTCCAAGACAACTTCCACCGCTGGGCGCAACATCTCACTGATATTCAAGCGGGTCATGGCGGGCAACGCACGGCGGTTCAAATCCACCAAACCGTGAAAGATTCGCCGGGTGGTTTCACCCGGATCCGCCAGTGGCAAAGCGGCCACCCAGGCACGCGCCTTGCCCTCGGACAAGGGAATGAATCGGTGATTGGAAATCTGAGCCTCTGCTGTCGCCATGTTTGCCTGTCCATTATTATTTTTCTATATCACCGCAGTGTAGCAGTATCCGGAACCTTTGCGGAAATTGATGCGACGACCGCGCCGTTCACTCTCAGGCTTTCAACAAGGACAACGGCAACACCTTCAGCAACGCACGCAAATTCCAGTACCCGGCCACGCCGACCAGCACGCTACCCACGACCCCGCCAACCAACAGCGGCCACAGATCCAGATGCATATCGAGGTCGAACAAGTAGTGACCGAACAGGTTGCCAGCAGTCAGCGCCAGCAAACCCGCCAGCAAACCCGCCAATGCGCCCAACAGCAGGAACTCTCCCCAGATGCGCCGCCGCAACTCCGCCCTACNCGCGCCCAATGACTTGAGGATGGCGATTTCACGCCGCCGTTCAGCCTNTTGCGATTGCAGCGCGGCGATCAGCACCACCACTCCGGCGATCAGGGTAAATATGAAAATACCCTCCACCGCCGCACTGACCTGTTCAATCAGTGAACTCATCTGCGCCACAATGGCTCCGATGTCGATGACTGTCACACTGGGAAACTGGTGGATCATATCCGTCACCANAGGCCTTTTCTCACCCAAATGGATACTGGTGATAAAGGTTTGCGGCAGATGCTCCAACCTGCCGGGCGCGGCGATCACGAAAANATTCGGCTGCATGCTGTCCCAGCGCACTTCGCGCACACTGGTGACCGTATCGGTCAATCGCTGCCCGGCAATGTCGAACGTCAGCGTATCGCCCATGCCGAAATGCAGGGTTTCGCCAATGCCTTTTTCAATCGAGAAACCTTGGGTTTTCCCATCAAACCACTTGCCCTGCAACAAAACGTTACTGCCCGGAAATTCAGCGAACGATGACAGGTTGAACTCCCGTTCCAACAGACGCTGGGCGCGCTGCTCCGGGTAGTCGTCCGGCTGCGCCGGTTTGCCGTTGATTTCCAGCAACCGCCCGCGAATCATCGGATATAACTCGGTTTTGACGCCGTGTGCGGCAANAAACGCCCGTAGCGGCTCAACCTCGGCAGGCTGAATATTGATGAGGAAATTGTCAGGCGCATCCGGCGGCAAGGTTTCCTGCCAACGGTTCAGCAAATCGGTGCGCACTGTGGTCAGCAGCAGCAATGTAAATAGCCCGGTAGCGAACACCACCACCAACAGCACCGCGCGGCGCGAACGCCCCAACGACGGCATCCAGCGGCTCTGCAACCTGCGCCCCACCGTTTGTGTCAGGCGCAAGGCCACCACTGCCAGCGACCAAAACAGGGCGACCCCGACCAACAAACCGGCGAACAACATTCCAGCCAGTTTCAGATCCTGCGATTGCAGCCACAACAGGCCAAACACCGCCAGCAGCAGGCTTGCCGCCACCACCCTCACTGACTGGCGCGGACGCTGCAATGCGCCTTGCAGAATCTGCATCGGTGAAGCGTTCACCAACTGCAACAACTGCGGCCAGGCAAACCCCAGCAACAGGATGACCGCGGTCAACAGGCCGGTCAGTGCAGGCAACGGGGCGGGGGCGGGCAAGTCCTTACCCACAAAGCGACTGAGCCACTCCGCCAGACCAAATTGCAGCGCCAACCCCAGCGTCACGCCAACCACCGCAGCCAGCATGGCAGTCAGCAACAGCGAAAACGCATGATCCAGCAACACCTGCCGCCGCGACATGCCCATCGCTTTCAGCACCGCCATCGCCGCCAGCTCGCGCCGCATCAGGCTGGTGGAAGTCAGCGCCACCGCCGCGCCCGCCAGCACCACGCTCAACAGCGTCGCCAGCCCGAGAAAACGCCCGGAACGCTGCAAGGTCTGGTCAACCGACGACAGGTCTTCCGCCAGCGTGCGGATGCGTTCAGTCGGTTTCAACTGCGGCTTGAGTTTCTGCTGCAACTGCCTGACCGCCGNTGTCCGGCCAGCGAACAACTGGCTGAAACTGGCGCGGCTGGCGGGCGACAGCAAGCCGGTGGCGGGCAAGTCGCCCAGGTTCATCAGCACCTGCGGAGCCAACTGGAACAAATTGACGCCGCGGTCAGGCTCCTGGGTCAGCACCCGCGTCAATTTGAAAACACTGCGCCCCAACGTCACTTGCGCACCCGGCCTGACGCCAAGATCCGCGAACAGACGGGATTCCGCCCAGATTTCGCCCCGGGCGGGAAGCTGGCCAGCGGCAAGCTGCTCAGGCGCATCCGGCGCAGCGGCAGTTTTCAATTCACCACGCAGCGGGTAGCCGCTGGAAACCACCTTGAGCTGGCTCAATTGCAGTTTGTCGCCGCTGGATACCATGCTGGGGAAACTGATGGTTTCCGCCGTCTCCAGCCCTAGGTCTTTGCCATATTGCAACCAAACGTTGTCCAACGGGCGGGAGGACGCCAGCACCAGATCGCCGCCCAACAATTGGCGAGCCTGCGCCTGCATGGCGTTTTCCACCCGACTGCTAANAAAGCCAACAGCGGTGACAACCGTGACGGAAACAATCAGGGCAAGCAGCAGCAGCCGCAATTCAGGCATGCGCCAGCGTTGCCGCCAGCGCCGGAACAGACGCTTCATACCAGCACCCCTCCTCCAGCCGGTAATGCTGGCGGCAACGCGCCGCCAGCGTTTCGTCATGCGTGATCAGCACCAACGTGGTGTGGAGCTTTTCCTGCAAATCGAACAGCAAGTCGCTGATTTCGTGGCCGGTGGCGCGGTCAAGGTTGCCGGTCGGCTCATCCGCGAACAGGACTTGTGGCCGTGTGACAAAGGCGCGCGCCAGCGCCACCGTTGCTGTTCACCGCCGGACAGCTGGTTGGGGAAATGCCCCATACGTTCAGCCAGCCCGACCTGCCGCAGGGCTTCGCGGGCAAGCTGTCCAGGCTCTTCCTGAGTTCCCAGCTCCAGCGGCAGCATGACGTTTTCCAGCGCCGTCAGGTTTTCCAACAGATGGAAAGACTGGAATACAAAACCCACTTTACCCAACCGCAGCGCCGCACGCTGGTCTTCATCCAGCCCCGCCAGCGGTTGGCCAAACAGGTGCGCCGCACCGCTGGTGGGCAGATCCAGCCCCGCCAGCAACCCCAGCAGCGTACTCTTGCCGGAGCCGGATGCACCGGTGATGGCGACCGATTCCCCTGCGTCAATGCGCAAGCTGACGCCACGAAGAATTTGCAATTCACGCCCGGCTTGCGGGATAGTCTTCACCAAATTATCGGTCTGAATGATCGTGTTGTTCATTGTGCAAGGAATCCATTAATGTTGCGCTCACTGTACCTGATCTTTTGCCTGCTGGGGTTTTTACCAGTGATGAATACGGTTGTTATGGCGGGAGAGGCCACGCCAATGGCTGGAAATCCCCACCATCCTGGTGTGGGGGATAGCCTGAGCGCGGCGTATGGCATCCCGGTGGAAAAAGGCTGGGTGAACCTTTTGCAGGAAAAGCTGGGGAAACAATACACGGTTGTGAACGGCAGCATCAGCGGCGAAACCACCGCAGGCGGCCTGACGCGGCTGCCAGATGCGCTCAAGACGCACAAACCGGCCTACATGCTGCTGGAACTGGGTGCCAACGACGGTTTGCGCGGCATTGCCCTGGATGAAATGCGCGCCAACCTCGAACAAATGATCAAGCTGGCGCAAGCCGCCGACGCAAAGGTGGTGTTGATAGGGATCAAACTGCCACCGAATTACGAGCCAGCGTTCAACGCCAAGTTTGATGCTGCGTATGTGGAACTGGCGCAGCAACATTCGCTGCCGCTGGTTCCCTTCCTGTTGGAAGGCGTGGCGGACAACTGGGATCTGATGCAGGCGGATGGCCTGCATCCAACTGCCGAGGCGGAACCCAAAGTGCTGGAAAATGTATGGAAAGTGCTGGAAGTGGAGCTGCCAGCACCCCACAACAACGGTTAAGCTTTCCTCCACACCAGCAGCCGGTTGTTCACCGGCATCTCGAAATCTTGCAGCAGCCCCATCCCCGCTGCGGATGCCAGCCGCTTCAGGTCGTCAACATCCCGGATGCCGTAGCGGGGGTTGCGCATCTTCAGCCACTGGTCGAAACGCTCATTGCTCTCGCTGGTGTAATACCCGCCGTAATTGAACGNGCTGTACAGTGCAAACAACCCGCCTGTCGGCAGCAGTTTCCCAACCCCGGCGAACAACGCCTCCACCTCCAACCAACCCATGATGTGCGCGGTGTTGGCTGAAAACACCGCATCCACCGCCATGTCCGGCCACGCATCATGCATGACATGCAGTTGCAGCGGCTGACGGGTGTTCGGCAAACCTGCCTCATCCAGCCAAAGGCGGATGCCAGGATGGTTTTCCGCCACATCGCTGGTATGCCACACCAGATGCGGCAGGTTGGCGGCAAAATGGACGGCGTGCTGGCCGGTGCCACTGCCAATTTCCAGCACGTTATGGCAGTCACGGAACAACGGCCNGATCACCGCCAAGATCGGCTCCTTGTTCTGTTCGCAGGATTCGGCAAAGGGTTTTGTCATCATGGGGCGTCCTTCCACTGGAATTCACACTATTATTGCAGCACCCACAATAACGGAAATCCCTGGAGTTTATCCACAACATGAAAAAATGCTCATCTTACATGCTGCCCCTGCTTACCCTCAGCCTAAGCGCCTGCATCAGCCATTCCAACTTCAAACCGGACAGCAAACTCCAGGCGCAACTCCCGCCCGGAGCCAAGGTGACCGATGAGGGCACNCTGCTCGCCAACGGGCGCGTGGTCAATATCAGCGACGGCGACACCCTGACCGTGCTGGGCGCTGACAACCAACGCTACAAGATCCGTCTGCAAGGTATCGATGCACCGGANAAAAGCCAGCCTTACGGCCAGAAATGCAAGGAAGCGCTGATGATGGCGACCGCCAACCTCCCGGTGGCGGTGGAAGCCTACAAACTCGACAAGTATGGGCGCGTCGTCGCCAAAATCATCGCCAACGGTCAGGACGTGGCGCTGGAACAGCTCAACAATGGCTGCGCCTGGCATTACACCGCCTACGCCAAGGAGCAAAGCGCCGCCGACCAGCAAACCTACGCCGCTGCTGAACAACAGGCGCGCAAAGCCCGCAAGGGATTGTGGCGGGAAAAACAGCCGGTAGCACCGTGGGATTACCGCCGCCAGCAACGATAAACGGGCATTTTCATTCGACAAACTGACAGCATTCGCCCTATGCTTGCCGTAACACATAGCAAACATGGGTAGCCTGAACCATGGAAGAACTCCCCGCCCTGCCCCCGCTCCCGCGCATTCTGGCTGGNCTGATCCTGAGACATGTCACCACCGGCAGCGCCACGGTATGGCTGGCCAGCAGTTGCGAACTGAAGCTGGAGTTGCGCATCCTCAACGCGGATGGCGAGCTGGTCAGCCAACCGGCACAGCCTGATTCGATACACCGCACCCAGTCCATTCCTGGTCAATCCAGCTGGCAACTGGGCGACCAACTTTGNGTGACATTGCTGGAGGCCTGTCCAACCTCAAACGAGCCGGAAAACCCAACGGCCTTCCCTGCCGACACCTTGTTGGAATATGACCTGTTTGACCTTGACGCCAATACGCCACTGGATCTGGCTGACGTTTGCCTCAACGGGGAAAACCGCCCCGGNTTTTTCATTCCCAGCCAACTGGGCGTGATCGCCTACGGTTCCTGCCGCAAGGCGCACGGACTGTCATTCAATGATGAGGGGCAAGTGCAACATAAAGATTCACTGGCCTTGCTGACCGAACAACTGGAAGACACCCGCCGCAACTTGGGCAAACGTCCTGCCATGCTGTTCCTGATCGGCGACCAGATTTACGCCGACGACGTGTTGCCGGAACTGATGGCCTACCTGCAGGCGCTGGCGCTGCAACTGATGGGCAAAAGCATCCTGTTGCCTGAAGGCAGCAATGTCTGCCTGATCACAGACCGAGACCGTAACCTGATCAAGGTCAATTGCGGCCTGACCTCCACCTCCGGGCATGCGCATGTGCTCAGTTTCGGTGAATACGCCGCGCTGTATCTGGTGGCTTTTGGCAACCGGGTCGGCTTCCAATTCAGCGCCGACGGCATGGAAAAAGCCGAGGCGCTGACCGGGCTGGAGCATTTCGACCCAAACCGGGTGGAGGAGCTGGAGCGGCACAGCCTGCACAGTTTTCTCCACAGCCAGCCACAGATCCGCAAGGCGTTCGCCAACATCATCACTTACCTGAACTTCGACGACCACGACATCACCGATGACTGGAATTTATGCCGCAGCTGGTACGACACAGTCGGCTCCAGCCCGGACGGCAAGCGGGTCATTTCCAATGGGCTGGCGGCCTATTGGGCGTTTCAGGCGTGGGGAAACAGCCCGTCCCGCTATCACGACAGCTTTATCCAACTCATCAAGGGGCATCTGGACAATCCGGACGATGCGCAGAAAGCCGCCGAATACGATTTCCATCTGTGGAAATTCCGCCGCTGGAGCTTCATGTTGCCGACCAATCCGCCCATTTTCGTGCTGGACTCCCGCACCCAGCGCGATTTCGGCAGCAACAACGAACCGCCGCAATTGATNGACCGTTATGCATTGGACGAAATGCGCGGCGAATGGCTCGATATTGCCCGCAGTGGACAGCGGCCAATTTTCCTGACCGGCACGCCGGTGTTTGGTTTTTCCTCGATAGAATGGCTACAGGATTTCCTCTACCGCATCGGCGTGCTGCTGGGCGGGCTGACCGGCTTGTTCAGCGCCAGCAGCCTGGATGTGGAAAGCTGGGTCGCCAACCGGCGCGGTTTCGCCTTTTTCCTCGATACATTGCTGCTGCGGATGAACCTGACGAAAGTCACCATCCTGTCTGGCGATGTGCATTACTCCTTCGTCAACCGGGCGACCTACACCAACCGCAGCAACCCGCTGGAGCCGAAAACGCTGCAATGCCTGCAACTGACCAGCAGCGCCATGCGCAATACGCCGCCAACCGGACGCCTGCTGGAAACCTTCCTCGCCAACTGGACCAGCAAAACGCGGCGCGGNCTGTGCAGCCCGGAAACCCTACCGTGGTGGGAGCGGGTGTTCGTCTGGCGGCTGTTCCGCTACAACACTTGGACGGCGAAAGTGCGTGGCATACCCGGGCATGCGTCCAGACGCAGCAAACCAGGCCGGTGGTGGAGGCCATTCCTGCTGTGGCGCATGATTGGCATTGAGAACCGGCATCCCATCCTGCGCACCGAACTGAGCCATATCACCAGCCGCCCGAACCTGGCGTTGGTATACCTGCGGGATGGCGAGGTCGTGCGGCAGGTGCTGCTGTCGGGCGACCAGCGGGAAAACAACCTGATTTACCACATTCCGCCCGATGCATGACCCGGAACAGGAAACCTGACAAATGACGACAACTTCCGCAGGCAATGTCCCCGTCCTGAATATCATCGGCGGCGGCAAGGTTGGCAAAACGCTGGGCTATTTGTGGCGGGAGGCAGGCGTTTTCCGGCTGGGCGGCGTGCTCAACCGTTCGCAGGCAAGTTCGGCGGAAGCGGTCGCTTTCCTGCAAGGCGGGCAGGCTGTCGCCGAGATGGCGGAGTTGCCTCCGGCTGATGCCTTCCTGCTGGGCTGCGCCGACAACCATCTGGCTGATTGTTGCGCGGAATTGGCGGCCAGCGGCGTGTTACGGGCGGGCAATAGTGTGTTCCATTGCAGCGGCGCGCTGAGTTCCGCCCTGCTGGAGCCTGCCCGTGAAGTTGGCGCGCACATCGCCAGCGCACACCCGGTGAAAAGTTTTGCCGACCCGCGGCGTGCCGTGCAGGATTTCGCCGGAACCTTCTGTGGCATGGAAGGCGACGCCGCTGCGCTGGCCGTATTGCAGCCCGCTTTTGCCGCCATCGGCGCACGCTGCTTTGCCCTCAATGCCGAACACAAGACGCTCTACCACACCGCCAGCGTGATCGCCTGCAATTACTTGGTTGCGCTTCAGGAAGTCAGCCTGCAAACCTTCGGACAGGCGGGTGTTGGGCGTGAACTGGCGATGCAGATTCTGGAGCCGATTGTGTTGGGGACAGTGGGCAACATTTTCCGGCTGGGAACCGCGCAGGCGCTGACCGAGTAGATTGCGCGCGGGGATCATACGGTAGTGGCGCGACAAACTGAGGCGCTGGAAGCATGGCGCAGAGATTATGCGGATTTATATAGGTTGTTAGGGCTAGCTGCGGCAGAACTTTCACAGCAACAAGGCCATGCAACAGCAGAAGACCTGCAAACCATCAAACAACGGTTGGGCTGATCAAACCTAAGCAATCAACAACCCTGAAGGCGCTACCCCACTGGCATTTTCGCCTTCTCGCCTGCCACTTCCCGCACCAGTTTTGGCACCAGAAACCCAGGCAAGCGTTTACGGACTTCATCCATCAGCCGTATCGCCTCAGGCTCCGGCACCTCGAAATGCGCAGCTCCGGCAACGCGATCCAGCAGGTGCAGGTAATACGGCAGCACCCGTTGCGCAAACAGGCTTTCGTTCAAATCCACCTGCGCCTGCACACTGTCATTCACACCACGCAGCAATACCGCCTGATTCAGCAGCGACACCCCGGCCTCGTGCAACGCCGCCAACGCCGCCTGCACATCCCCCGCCGCCAGTTCCTGCGCATGGTTGGAGTGGATCACCATCACTTTCTGCTGCGGAACCTGCTCCAGCACACGCAGGAAACCGGCGTCAATCCGCGACGGCAGCACCACCGGCAAACGCGAATGGAAACGTACCCNGGNTACATGCGGAATGTCCCGCAATTGCTGGAACAACGTCGCCAGCCGTTCATCCGACAGGGTCAGCGGATCGCCGCCACTCAGGATCACTTCCCGCACATCCTCATTGGCACGGATATAGGCCAGCGCCCCTTCCCATTCCCCTTTGACCGGATTGGAATCGCTGTAAGGAAAATGCCGCCGGAAACAATACCGGCAATGCACCGCGCACGCCCCCGTCGTCACCAGCAGCACCCGCCCGTGATACTTGTGCAGCACGCCATCCGCCACCACTGCGTCCTGATCACCTACCGGGTCGGCGTTGAAACCTTCCACCACCTGCAATTCATCATCCAGCGGCAACACCTGGCGCAACAGCGGATCGTTCCAGTCGCCCTTGCGCATCCGCGCAAGATAGCTGTGCGGTGCCAGCAACCGAAACTGCCGCGCCGCTTTTCCAGCCCCATTTCCCCAAGCAACCGCATCCAAATCCAGCAAACGCAGCAATTCCTGCGGGTCGCGCACTGCCCCAGCCAGTTCACGCTGCCACAAAGCGACTTTCCCAGGCAAAGCAATTTCTACCTGATTTTNTACCTGAATTCCGGTTATCATATCGGGCTATTTTGATCAGACGATTTTTGGAGATGAATATGGCCACCTACGGCGCAAATGATTTAAGAGTCGGTGTGAAGATTATCATAGACGGCGACCCTTATGTCGTTGTTGAAAGCGACTTCGTAAAACCGGGCAAAGGGCAGGCGTTCACCCGCTGCCGGGTACGCAACCTCAAAAGCGGCCGTACCGTTGAGAAAACCTGGAAATCCAACGAATCCGCCGAAGGCGCTGACGTGGAAGACCGTGACCTGGAATACCTCTACACCGACGGTGAATTCTGGCACTTCATGGACAATGGCAACTTCGAGCAACTGTCCGCAGGCGAAGCCGCCATGGCTGACACCGTCAAATGGCTGAAAGGCAATGAAAAATGCATCGTCACCCTATGGAACGGCGTGCCGTTGGTTGTCACCCCACCCAATTTCGTTGAACTGAAAATCACCCAGACCGACCCTGGTGTGCGCGGCGACACCGCCACCGGCGGCACCAAACCGGCCACGCTGGAAACCGGCGCGGTAGTCAAGGTTCCGCTCTACATGGAAGAAGGCGAAATCCTCAAGATTGACACCCGCACAGGCGAATACGTGTCCCGCGTCAAGGCGTGAACCTGACCGCACTCAAGGAACGCGCATCCCTGAACCAACAGGTGCGCGTTTTTTTCNNACAACGCAAAGTGCTGGAAGCCGAAACCCCGGCGCTTTCGCAGGCAGGCAACACTGACCCGTTCATCGACAGTTTCAGCGTCAACATCCCGCATGGCCTGCGCTGGTTGCACACATCNCCCGAATACCCGATGAAACGCCTGCTGGCGGCAGGTTCCGGCGATATTTACCAGCTTTGCAAGGTCTGGCGGCGCGATGAACGCGGTTCCCGCCACAATCCCGAGTTCACCCTGCTGGAATGGTACCGGGTCGGCTTCACCTACCAACAGTTGATGCAGGAAGTCGCCGAATTGCTGCATATACTGGTTCCCCACCTGCAAAAACCACCACGCTTTTGCACCTATCGTGAACTGTTCCTTGAAACGCTGAATATTGACCCCCATGTTGCTGGGGAGGCGGAACTGTCCGCCTGCGCCCGTGCACAAGGCGTCCATATCGGCAGCGATATGGATGCGCAAGGCTGGCGCGACCTACTGCTGACCCACTGTGTGGAGCCGCAATTTCCGGCAGACCGGCTGACTTTCGTCCACCATTACCCGGCAAGCCAGAGCGCGCTGGCGAAACTGGAGCAAAGCCATGGGCAATGGGTGGCGCAACGTTTTGAGGTCTACCTCGGCGGGCTGGAACTTGGCAACGGTTACCGNGAACAGACCAGCCCTGCGCAAAACCGCCGCATACTGGAGCGGGACGCCGCCGCCCGCGCTGATGGCGTCCCCATCGACGAACGTTTTCTTGCGGCGCTGGAAACCGGCCTGCCAGAATGCGCCGGTGTTGCCGTCGGCATCGACCGGGTGTTGATGTGCAGGATGCAGGTGGATGACATTAAACAGGTTATCCCTTTTCCGTGGGAGGTGGCATAATAGCCGCCGAAAATAATATTCAAGGAGTTTGAACGTGGACTTTCTGATTTCCAACGCTTATGCAGACGGCCAGCCGCAGCGCCCGCAGGCGGCGGCCTGGAAATGATCCTGATGATGGCTGTTTTTTCGCCATTATGTATTTCATGATCATCCGCCCGCAGCAAAAACGCGCCAAGGAACACAAACAAATGCTGGAAGCCCTCAGCAAGGGCGACGAAGTGGTGACTGGCGGTGGCGTGCTGGGAAAAATCGCTGGCATCAGCGAAAACTTTATTGAATTGAGCATTGCTGACAACGTCACCATCAAGGTGCAAAAACAGGCGATTTCCTCCGTCATGCCCAAAGGCACGATGAAAAGCGCATAATCGCTTCCCCCAACCACCTCATGCCGGGGCGCATGGGGTGGTTTTGCTTTAACGGAATCCTATAACAATGAACCGCTATCCACTCTGGAAGTACCTCATGATCGGCGTGATCCTGCTGGTCGGGATCATTTACGCCATACCCAANTTTTTCCCTTCCGACCCATCCGTGCAATTGAGTCCCAAAGTTGAGCAGGCTATCCAGCCAGCCGACATGCAACGTTTTGAAGAAGCGCTGAAGGCCAAGGGGCTGGCATTCCGCGGCAGCGAAAACAGCGGCCAATTGGCGCTCTTCCGCTTTGATGACACCGATGTGCAGCTGAAGGCCTCCGAAGCCCTCAAGGCAGCGGTCGGCGAACAGTATGTGGTGGCACTGAACCTCGCNCCCTCCACCCCTTCATGGCTACGGGCGCTGAACGCCAACCCGATGTTCCTCGGCCTTGACCTGCGCGGCGGCGTGCATTTCCTGATGGAAGTGGACATGAAGGCGGCGGTCGACAAGGCGATTGACCGCTATGAAGACGAGTTCCGGGATTTTCTGCGAGANAAAAATATCCGCTATGTCGGCATTTCCCGTGAAGGTGATACGCTGGTGGCCAAATTCAGCGACCCTGCAACCCGTGACGCCGCCTTCGCAGCCCTCAACCCGGAATACCGCGACACCCTGCAATTTACCGCCCCGGACGGTGGCAGCGACCTGCAGGCCAGCATTTCCCAGGTTGCCATGACCAATATCCAGAAATTCGCCCTGCAACAAAACATCACCACCCTGCGCAAGCGCGTCAACGAATTGGGTGTGGCGGAACCCGTCATCCAGCAACAAGGTGCCAACCGCATCGTGGTGCAATTGCCCGGGGTGCAGGACACTGCCCGCGCCAAAGAAATCCTCGGTGCCACCGCCACCCTCGAATTCCGCTTGGTGGATGAGGAAAACAACTCGGCGGATGCGGCGCAAAGCGGCCATATCCCGATTGGCGACCAGCTTTACAAAGAGCGCAACGGCAGCCCGATCCTGCTCAAGCGCAAAGTCATGCTGACGGGCGACTATATTACCGACGCCTCCTCCGGCTTTGACCAGAACAACCGCCCTGCCGTGCACATCACGCTGGACAGCAAAGGTGCCAGCCGTTTCGCCAAGGTCACGGGTGAAAACGTGCAGAAACTGATGGCGGTGGTTTTCATCGAAACCAAGATTGAAACCAAGGAAGTCAACGGCCAGCCCCAAAAAGTCAGCACCACCAAGGAAGAAGTCATCAATGTGGCGCGCATCCGGGAACAACTGAGCAAGCGCTTCCAGATCACCGGGCTGGACTCNCCCAAGGAATCACGCGACCTCGCCCTACTGTTGCGCGCTGGCGCATTGGCCGCCCCGCTGTACATTGTGGAAGAACGCACAGTTGGCTCAAGCATGGGGGCGGAAAATATCGCCAAAGGCTTCAATTCCAATATCTGGGGCTTTATCGCTGTCGTCACTTTCATGATCGTTTATTACCGCATGTTCGGCATTACCGCCAGTTTGGCGTTGGGCATCAATGGCTTTCTGCTGTTTGCGTTGTTGTCCATGCTACAGGCGACCCTGACGCTGCCCGGCTTGGCAGGCATCGCCCTGACCCTAGGGATGGCGATAGACGCCAACGTGTTGATCAATGAACGCATCCGCGAAGAATTGCGGGCGGGCAAACCACCACAGGTGGCCATCAATGAAGGCTATGAACACGCCTGGGGCACCATTCTCGACTCCAACCTGACCACCCTGATTGCGGGTGTTGCCTTGTTCATGCTGGGTTCCGGTAGNATCAAAGGTTTTGCTGTCGTGTTGTGTCTGGGTATCCTGACCTCCATGTTCAGCGCCGTCACGGTTTCACGCGCCTTGGTTAACCTACTTTACGGTTCCAAACCGCGTCTGCAGAAAATTTCCATTTAAGGGGAGCCATCATCATGTTGGAATTATTTCCGTTCAAAACAGCCATCCCCTTCATGCGGTATGGCAAGGTGACCACGGCCATTTCACTTGTCACCTTCCTGTTGTCCGTGTTTGCGCTGGCCTTCTACGGCCTGAACCTCGGGGTGGACTTCACCGGCGGCACGGTCATGGAAGTGCGTTACGCACAGGCCGCACCGTTGGAAAACATCCGCCAGTCGCTCAANGGGGAGGGTTTTTCCGAAGTCGCCGTCCAGAACTTCGGGACATCGCAGGACGTGCTGATCCGTTTGCCGGTGAAAGAAGGCCTGAGCGGTGCGCAAGTCAGTGAGCAGGTCATGAAAACCCTGCAAACCCAAGCGCCGGATGTCAAACTGAGCCGGGTTGAGTTCGTCGGCGCAGGTCGGCCAGAATTGTATGAAAACGGCGGGCTGGCGCTGCTGCTGGTGGCGGCGGGCATCATCATCTATCTGGCGTTCCGTTTCGAGTGGCGTTTCGCCGTTTCCGCCGCCATCGCCAACCTGCATGACGTGGTGATCATCCTTGGCCTGTTCGCGTTTTTCCAATGGCAATTCGACCTGACAGTGCTGGCTGGCGTGTTGGCGATCCTCGGTTACTCGGTGAACGAATCAGTGGTCGTGTTCGACCGGATTCGGGAAAACATCCGCACCATGCGCGACGCCAGCATCCCGGACATGATCGACAGCGCGATCACCACCACCATGTCGCGCACCATCATCACCCACCTTTCCACCCAAATCATGGTGTTGTCGATGCTGTGGTTCGGTGGCGAGGCGCTGCACAATTTCGCCCTGGCGCTGACCATTGGCATCATGTTCGGCATTTACTCATCCGTATTGGTCGCATCACCGTTGCTGCTGCTGTTCGGCCTCAAACGCGAACACATGATCCAGAAGGAGCAGAAAATCGAAGGCATGAACGCCGACGGTTCTGTTGTCTGAAATTAAGCCCGGATCAATGGTGTTATTTGTCCCTGCAGCAGGTCTGCGGGGACAATGCCCCACATGAAACAGGCATTCCAACACTTCCTCAAACTCGAATCCGCCAGCGGCATTTTGCTGGTGGTCGCCACGCTGCTGGCGATGATAGCCGCCAACTCCCCGGTGCAATTTCTCTACGACGCCCTACTCTCCACACCGGTTGAAGTCCGCATCGGCGCGCTGGAAATCGCCAAGCCCCTGTTGCTATGGGTCAACGATGGCCTGATGGCCTTGTTCTTTCTGCTGGTCGGGCTGGAAATCAAACGCGAAATCCTTCACGGTGAGTTGGCTGATCCTGCCAAGGCTGCCCTGCCGGTCATGGCGGCCATCGGCGGCATGATTGCACCTGCGCTGCTATATGCCGCCTTCAATTGGGAGGATCCGGCCAACCTGCGTGGCTGGNNTATTCCAGCCGCGACGGATATCGCCTTTGCGCTGGGTGTACTGTCGCTGCTGGGCAAACGGGCACCGCCTGCACTGAAGCTGTTCCTGCTGACGCTGGCAATTGTCGACGATCTCGGTGCCATTGTGGTGATTGCGCTGTTTTATACGGTGGATTTGTCCGTCCTCTCCTTGCTGGTGGCCATGACGGCNCTGCTGGCGCTGTATGCCTTCAACCGGCGCGGAGTGCTGTCGCTGTCNCCCTATCTGCTGGTCGGGCTGGTGATGTGGGTGGCGGTGTTGAAATCCGGTGTCCACGCCACGCTGGCAGGGGTGCTGCTGGCATTNTTCATTCCCCTGCGGGCAGCGCCAGGAGAATCGCACACCGTCGCCGAGGGCTTGGAACATGACCTGCATGGTTCGGTTGCATTCGTGATCCTGCCGCTGTTCGCCTTCATGAACACGGGCGTATCACTCGCGNNCCTGTCGCTGGACGCCCTCCTGCATCCAGTCCCGCTGGGCATCATGATCGGGCTGTTCATCGGCAAGCAACTGGGCGTCATGTTGTTCTGCTGGCTGGCAGTCCAACTGCGGCTGGCAAAAATGCCGCAGGGCGTGGATTGGTGGGAACTGTATGGCGTCGCGGTGCTGGCAGGCATCGGCTTCACCATGAGCCTGTTCATCAGCTCGCTGGCGTTCGAACAAAGCGATCTGGGGTACGCAGTCAATGACAGGATTGGCATCCTGTTGGGTTCGACCGTTTCCGCATTGACCGGCTATCTGCTGCTGCGCTGGCGATTACGGAAACACGGCTGATATACTCGGCCTTCCATCCACAACCGCCAATCACAACAATATGAGCAATGTCAACAACACACCATCCTCTGTTTCCTGCGACGCTCCGGCAGCGGGCGTATTAACCCAGGAACAGGCGCAGGAGCGTATCCTCGCCGCCATCCACCCCTTGCAGACCTGCGAACGGGTAGGGCTGCGGCAAGCCTACGGACGCATTCTGGCACACAGCCTCACCGCCCGCATCGCCGTGCCGCCACACCGCAATTCCGCCATGGACGGCTACGCCCTGCGCCATGCGGATCTGGCCACCGGGCAAATGCTGCGCGTCATTGGCAGCTCCTTTGCTGGCCATCCGTTTTCCGGCACCGTGCAGGCAGGCGAATGCGTGCGCATCATGACGGGCGCAGTGGCTCCGGAAGGCGCTGACAGCGTGGTGATGCAGGAAAATGTCCAGCGCGACGGCGACAGCATCCGGGTCTTGGGCAAGATCAAGCCAGGTGAGCATATCCGCCACCCTGGCGAAGACCTGCGCCCGGGCGACGCCATGCTGATGGCCGGGCGCAAACTGAATGCGGCGGATCTTGGCCTGCTGGCCTCGCAGGGCTTCAGTGAAGTGGATGTCATCCGCCGTCCGCGCGTGGCTTTCTGCTCCACCGGCGACGAGCTCAAAGGCATCGGCGAAACCTTGCAGATGGGTGAAATCTACGACAGCAACCGCTACACCTTGTACGGCATGCTGCAACAGCTGGATGTGGACATCATCGATATGGGGGTGGCGCGCGACACGCCCGCAGCGGTGGAGCACACCTTCCGGCAAGCCAGCCAGATGGCCGACATTTTCATTACCAGCGGCGGCGTCTCAGTGGGTGAAGCCGATTTCGTCACCGCGACCCTACGGCAACTGGGTCAGGTCGATTTCTGGAAAATCGCCATCAAACCGGGCAAACCACTCGCCTTCGGCACGCTGGGAAACTGCTTCTTCTTTGGCTTGCCCGGCAACCCGGTGTCGGTCATGGCGACCTTCATCCTGTTCGTGCGCCCGGCCATCCTCAGGATGCGGGGCGAAACCTTGCCGGTCACGCCCGAATACCCCGCCATTTGTGAAACACCACTCAAGAAAGCCCCCGGACGCAAGGACTTCCAACGCGGCGTCTGTGAACGCGACGCCACTGGCCAATGGCGGGTGCGCAGCACTGGTGGGCAAGGTTCACACATCCTGCGCTCCATGAGCCAGGCCAACTGTTTCATTGCCCTGCCGCTGGAATGGGGCAGCGTGGAAGCGGGCACCACGGTACCCATCATCCCATTTGCGGGGCTGCTGTAAAACAAAAGGGCTGCTGATGCAGCCCTTTGGGTCGTTGGAGCCAAGTTGGTTACTTCGCTGGTGCAGCCGCTGGAGGCGGAGGCGGCGGCGGCATATCCGGCGATGCCGCTGGCACTGGCTCAACTGCCGGAGCCGCAGCGGCGGCCTCAGGCACTGGCGCAGCAGGTGCCGGTTTGGCTTCCTCAACCGGAGCGGCGGTTTTGCTTCAGCCGTAGGAGGCGGTGGAGTGGCAGCGGCTTTCGCAGCAGCTTTTTGCTGTTCAGCCATGGCCTTGCGATGCCCTTCCATCATCTTGAAAAAGCATCAGCCTGGGCGCGTTGCATCAACATCTGCTGATAGATTTGCTCGAAACTGGGAGCCTGCATCATCGGCGGCATACCGTAGCCGTAACCTGGAGCCATCGATGGGGCTTGCATGGCCTGCGCCGGAGCAGCCTGGCCTGGTACGGCAGGAGCCTGCTGCATCATCGGCATGCCATAACCGGGCATCCCATTGCCGTAACCCCATGGGTTGTTCTGGTAAGAATTGCTGTAACCGTACAAGTTGTTATAGCCATTGCCATAACCGTAGCCATTGCCATACAGATTGGCGGCAGTGTCGCCTCGGCCACGCCCGTAAAGGTCAGAACCCATGTCGGTCTTGCCTTTACCCTTTAAGGTGATGGTGAAATCGACATCGCCATCAGCATTGCCCTTGCCACGCCCCCAACCGGAAACATCGCTGGCACCAGAACCATAGCCTTGCCCATAGCCACTGGTGTTGCCCTGGCCAGCGCCATACCCTTGGCCAGTGCCATTGCCATTATCAAAGCCGTCCATAAAATCAGCGGAAGCCATGCCCGAAACCGCCAGTCCCGCCAGCAAGATGGCTATTCTTGTGTGTTTCATGTAATCCCTCTCCTCATTTAACGATGGTGTCGATCCGATTGTGTTGGAAGAAAAACAGCTCCCTGTGCCTGAATGCCACACTGAGCAATAAGCCAACAAAGAACCGACCCCATAATCACATATAAGCTTCGACCCTGGCAACAAGTGATATTAACCCGCAATGTTCCGGCGAGTAGAATCCAGCAAACCTGCAACCGATAGCATCATTCCCCATGAACGCCGTTATTTCCCCAAAACCGAAAAACTTGCCCTGAGCCTGCTGGCGCTGGCCGCACTGACGGCCATTCTGCTGTTCATTGCACTGGGGCAATATGCACAGCCTTCCGCCGATGATTTCTGCATGGCCGAAGGCATCCGCCGTGAAGGTTTGTGGACGCATCTGTGGAACCATTATCAGGAATGGAGCGGGCGTTATTTCGGCAATGCCTTGTACGCCATCTACCCGCTGCTGTCCGGCGGCCTGTTGTACGGTTACAAATTCATTGCCCTGTTGCTGCTGCTGTCACTGTTTACGGCGGCAGCGTTTTGCCTGTCACGGCTATTCCTGATCCGCATGAATGCCAACGTGGCCGTGGTCGCTGCACTCACCTTTACTGCGGTGTATGTGCTGGGGTTGCGCAGTCCCGCCAGCAGCCTGTACTGGATGGCAGGCTCATTATCCTACCTGACAGCCAATATCCTGCTGTTGCTGATGGTCGGGTTGATGTTCCAGCTTGCCGACCGCCAACGCGAAGCAAAACGGAGCAGTGCCACCCTCCTGGCGCTGGCGTGCGTCCTGACGCTGGCGGTTGGCACAAATGAAACCGGCATGCTGATGGCCGCCACCGCTGTCGCTGTCACGCTGTTGGCAAGGCTGTTCAAGGGCTGGCGAATGGCACGGCCATGGCTGTTGCTGTTCATGGTCGCGGCGGCCTGTAGTGCGGTTGTTTATTTCGCACCGGGAAATACAGTGCGTGAGTCCACCTTCCGCTACGGACACGATCTGCTGCGCGCCATGCAGGGCAGCCTGATCATGGGGGCATGGACTATCCTGGGTTGGGTGCAAAGCCCTGTCTTTCTGCTGGCCACTGCGCTGACNGCCATTCCTGACCGTCCTGCTGCTGCACAACGGCCAGCGGCAATTCCGGCNCACGAAAAAGGAACCTGTTGGCTTGCCACCGGTACGCTGCTATCGCCGATATTGCTGGAGTTTCCGGCTTGGTAGCCATGGGCGGCTGGCCGCCGGTGCGCACGGTGNGACGCCATCTATTTCGTATTTTTGTGCGGCTGGCTGTTTACCGTAGGGGCATTCACACTGTGCTTCCTGCCATCTGGCTGGCGGGAAACCGGGCTGGCGCGGCCAGGAAGGGGCGGTGCATTCATGGCGGTGGCCGTGCTGTTTATGCTGGCGGCCTACGCCAACGGCAGCTTCCAGCACGCCCTGCTGGACTGGCGGCAGGCGGCACCCGCCTTCAACACCTATATCCAGCAACGCTACGCCCTGATCGCTGAAGCGCATCAGCAGGCNCAGCGCCGCCTGATTGTGCCTGCGTTTGAAGGCAAATATCCGCGCTCGCTTTATTTCAACGACATCCTGCCACTGTCGCTTGATTGGCGGAATGTCTGCTACGCGCGTTATTTTGGCCTGGAGCAGATCAAACGCCAACGCGGACAAACCAAGCCGCGCCAATCGGATATGCGTCCGCCATCCCCGGCCTGGACACAAACCTCACCCGCTGAAGCCCCGTAGCATGCAGGAACGTTCCGGCCTGATTTCCCTCGCCGTGCCCTGCTTCAATGAGCAAAAGGGCATCCGGCATTTTGTGGAGACCATTACCCCCGTACTGGAGACGCTGGGGCATCCGTATGAAATCCTGTTCGTCGACGACGGCAGCACGGACGATACCCTGGCGATCCTGACCGTGCTGGCGAACGCCGACCCACGCCTCAAGGTCATCGGCCTGACCCGCAATTTCGGCAAGGAAGCCGCGCTGACGGCGGCGCTGGATTTCGTCAGCGGCGACGCCGTCATCCCGATGGACGCCGATCTGCAAGACCCGGTGGAATTGATTCCGCACATGGTGGCGCGCTGGGAGGCAGGAGCCGAGATCGTGCTGGCGCACCGTCAGGCGCGCCCTGGGGACTCAGCCGCCCGACGCTGGGCGGCGCGGCGGTTCTACCGGATCATTTCCCGCCTCAGTGCCATCCCGATTCCGGCGGATGTNGGGGATTTCCGCCTGATGGACCGCAAGGTGGTCGAATGTGTGCGGCAATTGCCGGANAAAACCCGCTTCATGAAAGGCATCCTCGCCTGGCCGGGTTTCCACAGCGAAACCCTCGAATTCACCCGCCCGCCCCGGCAAACCGGCGGCAGCAAATGGCCGTTGTGGAAACTGTTCAATTTCGCGCTGGATGGAATNTTTTCATTTTCCACCGCTCCCCTGCGGGTATGGACTTATCTCGGCGTCGCTTTATCCCTGTTTTCATTGGGCTATCTGCTGTGGGTGGTGGGCAAGACGCTGTTGCTGGGCGTGGATGTGCCGGGCTACGCTTCCACCCTGTCAGTCATCCTGTTCTTCAACGGCATTATCCTGATCGGGCTGGGAATTCTNGGGGAATACCTNGGCCGGGTGTTCGTGGAGGTGAAAGGCAGNGCTGTGTATCTGGTGAAATCAAAAGTGGGCTTCGGCACCAAAACCTGGCTCGAATCTGGGACAGGCTGCGCTGACTATCTTCGTCCGATCAATTTTGAGAAACTCAAAACCGTTTCCCCGAACCCGGCCTTCTCAGAACCCAACAGAAGGAAAACATTCAGCCAAGGAAATTGCCATGCAAGCCCTGCTCATCATTGCCCACGGCAGCCGCCGCCCCGAGTCCAACGACGAAATCCGCGCCCTCGCCCACCACATCGCCAGACAATCCGGTGACACCTACGGGTATATTAGCAGCGCTTTTCTGGAACTCGCTGAACCCTCCATCCCTGATGGCGTCCAGCATTGCATCGACCAAGGTGCCACCACCATCACCATCATGCCTTTTTTNCTCTCCGCAGGCCGTCATGTTGTCACCGATGTGCCGGAACTGGTGCGGGCGAAACAGCACGAACATCCCCACATCCAAATCCGCATGGCTCCCTACCTGGGCATTTCCCCGCTCATGCCTAGCCTGATCCTGCAATCCGCGGCCAACGCCTGTGACTGCAACGGCGACGGCTGTTCCTACCCTGCCTGCCTTAAGGCGCAGCAGACGGAATAATGTTACTGCAGGCGCGTGGAATCCGTTGCACTCCGGAAGTCGCATCCACCGCCGCGCTCCATGCCTGCACGGGCGTATTGCTGCCAAACGGTTCATCGTAATCCACCCAGAACACTTCGCGCGGCTCCTGCTGCTCGGTGTAACGCGCGTCATAGCCCAAATAACGGATGTACTCGGCATGCCGTTTGGCTTTGTTCAGGTTATTGAAAAACCTAATGCAATGGCGTTTTGGTACTACTCTTCATTGATGATGTAAACATCCCGCACATCATTCTTGACAATATCCTGCGCGGTCTTTTCCGCTTGCGCATAATCGGCCAGTGGTGGGATGTACACAAAGAAGTTCAGCGTCTCCATACTCTGCATCTTGCGGATTTGCACCGCCAAGCCAAAATTGCGCACCTTGCCCGCCACCAGTTGCGCTGCCCGCTCGCTGTTGTAGGCCGATGGTATAGCAACTGCTTTCTGTAGCCGCCGAATTGCTGCTGTACATCACACTGTCGACATCCGTGCGCAATGCCAGTGACGGCACACCCGGCTCCAGCAACACGGATTGGGGGCTGGCATGGCTCGGTGCAAGAAATGCGTTCCAGGCAAACGCCGACAGGTTCAGGAACAGCAGTGCAATCAGCAACTGGTACATGTTTCCTGCTCCGCAATATAACGCAGGCCATGCATCAGCAAATCCGGCTGCACCAGAAACCCATCATGCAGCCACGAGCGCAAATGGGCAGCATCCCCACCCGTCAAGATGCACAAGGGCGGGGCAGACATGGCGAGTTGCATGCGTACACAAATGCCTTCAATCGCCCCCACCAACCCAAACAGGCAGCCACTGCCGATTGCCCGCGCCGTGCCATCGGCAAAAATGCCCGGCTGCTCGAAAGACAGGCTGAGTCTGCCTTGCGCCCGTGCGATCAATGCTTCTGCCGACAATTGCAGCCCCGGCAGGATCAAGCCGCCCAGATGCCGCCCATCACCCTCCACGGCATCGACCGTAATGGCGGTGCCGCAATCGATCACAATACAGGGTTGGTCACCTGCCAGACGGCGGGCGGCGACCAATCCGACAAAACGGTCAGCGCCCAGGGAGGCAGGGTTCTGGTAGCCACTGATGATGCCATAAGCTTGGGGGACAGAATGCACCATCCGCAAATTGACACCGCGCTGTGCACAAACTTCCTGCACACTGTCAGCAAACAACCGGGTCAGCACATGCACCAAGATAATGCGCCCAACTGCGGGATAAATATCCAACAAGTCAATGAATGCCGCTAACGCCGGACGCTCCCCATAGGCGCGTGCTTGCTGTGCAGACAGGGAACCTGCCGCATCCAGCTCTGACCATTTCAGGCGTGAGTTGCCTGCATCCACCAGCAAAACCATTACATCCGTACCGATACATCCGCCGACGACAGGGTTCTTATTGATCCATCATATAATTTGATGCGCAATTGTCCGCGATCATCAACGCCTGATGCAAGCCCCAGCAGAACCTCAGAGCCAGCCACCACCCGAACTTCACGTTGACCGAGCACATCCCAAGCTTGCCAGTCCTGCCGGAATTGTGCCATATCCAGATGAGAAAACATTTGTAGACGCGGCACCAAACGGTTTAGCAGCGCCGCCGCCAAAGTGTTGCGGGCGACNNAGGCGCCAAGCGCCATACGTAAACTCGTCCATGGCTGGTCAATGCCGCCACCAGCCTCCACCTGCATATTCACGTTCAAACCAATGCCGATGACAATTTGCTCCAACGCGCCAACCGCTTCCAACAGGATTCCACCTAGCTTTTCACCATCATAGTACACATCGTTTGGCCATTTCAGGCCATGCCCACGCAGTCCGCAATCCGCCAGCGCCTCCGCCACCGCCAGCCCCGTCACCAGACCCAACATCGGCAGGCGCTCCGGCGTTTGCCCGAAGCACCAGCGCAGCGACAGATATAAGTTAACGCCCGGAGGAGACAGCCACTGCCGACCCCGACGGCCACGGCCAGCGGTCTGCTGTTCCGCCAGGCAGACATCACCACACTGCCCTTCCTGCAAGACCCAACGGTTGGTGGAATCCAGTTGCGGGAAAATATGCAGGCCATGCAGCGCAGAGGCAACCGCAGGGTCAAGGCGGCGGCAGATTGCATCTTCCTGCAAAGCGTCAGTGGCTGATGGCAACATCGGTTTCCTCCCGCACATAGATCATGGCCAATATCCAACCCACCCCTACAACCAAGGCGGCAGCGTAAAAAGTCTGGGCGGCACCCAGCCATTCCCAGGCGTAACCGCTTGACAGGCTACCGAAAGCCCCGCCAATCCCATAACTCAGGCCGGAATATAGCGCCTGCCNCCTGCCCTGCAATTTCCCTGNAAACTGGTGGTGAATCAGGTGAATGGCAGAGGCATGAAACAAACCGTAAGTGGCGGCGTGCAGCAGCTGTGAAGCCATCAACGCCGACATATCATCAACCCATGCGCCCAGCGCCACCCAACGCAGGCTAGTCAGGAACAGCGCCAACATAAACAACCGCGCCGCGCCAAAACGGCGGATCAAGCCGTGCATGACCAGAAACAACCCCACTTCAGCCAGCACACCCAGCGCCCACATCCAGCCGGTGAAGCTGCGCGAGTAACCATGATCTTNCCGGTAGATGCTGAAAAACGTGTAGTAAACGCCATGGCTGGCCTGCTGGAGCGCGCACGCCAGCAACAGCATCCACACCGCAGGCTGGCGCAGCACCTCGCGCAAACGGCTGTCCCTGACAGCAGCCGGGGCAGTATGGGGCTTGTCCCGCACCAGCCAGGTGGACAGCCAGATGCCGAGGAACAGCAGCAGCATTGCGTCCAGCACCCGT
Organism: Candidatus Thiothrix singaporensis; assembly: GCA_013693955.1. Lineage (GTDB taxonomy): Bacteria > Pseudomonadota > Gammaproteobacteria > Thiotrichales > Thiotrichaceae > Thiothrix > Thiothrix singaporensis. The sequence continues at coordinate 2,312,011 of CP059265.1, forward strand.
CCAATTTCCTGCTGTTTCAACGCGGCGGGCAACCCCACCACCATCACGATGAAGCCGATAGACCCCCACAGGCGTATCCGGCTGTAACGCCCGATGTGCGCGCCCAAATGGTTGAGGGTCAAGGCTTCGAACTGCGGCAGGGACGCGTTCCAGAAAAAGCCGAAACCCGCCATCACCAGCGCCATCCAGCCAAAATCCTGCCGCCAATAAGCGCCCGCGAAACACACCAATGCCAACAGGCTGGCGACCCGGATAATGCGCAGGCGTTGTCCGGAATGATCCGCCAGCCAACCCCAGANGAAAGNGGCCACCACTTTGGTCGCCATGAACACCGCCATCAGCTCACCCATTTGTGCAGGTGAAAAACCGGCGGACTGTTTCAGGTATACCGTCCAATAAGGCACAAAGACGCCCAACGCTGCAAAATAAGTGAAATAGAAAACCGAAAGCCGCCCGTAAGGCGGCTTTGCAGGGGGCTCATAACTGACGGGCGTCGAATTCAAGGCGATGCGGGCAGATCCGGCAGACTGGTGACAACATCGGCATTTTGCGCCCGGTGGCGTAAAGCGTGATCCATCAATGCAATCGCCAACATCGCTTCGCAAATCGGTGTGGCACGAATGCCCACGCAGGGGTCATGGCGGCCTTTGGTGACGACTTCCACCGCCTCGCCATCCAGATTCACCGTGCGCCCAGGAATGCGCATGCTGGAAGTCGGCTTGAACGCGGTGTGCACAATAATGTCCTGCCCGGAAGAAATGCCGCCCAGAATGCCGCCCGCATTGTTGCTGAGGAAACCACCCAGGGTCATTTCATCGCGGTGCTCCGTTCCCTNTTGCGCCACACAAGTGAACCCGGCACCGATTTCCANCCCTTTGGCCGCATTGATGCTCATCATCGCATGCGCAATATCAGCATCCAACCGGTCAAAAATCGGTTCACCCCAACCCGGCGGCGTATTGGAAGCAATCGTGGTAATTTTGGCGCCAACGGAATTGCCCTCTTTGCGCAGGTCATCCATGTATTCCTCCATCAGCGGCACCTTGTCGGCATCCGGACAGAAAAACGGATTGTTGGAAACTTCATCCCAATCCAGGTTTTCCGCCACAANTCTACCTAACTGTGACAGATAACCGCGGATGGCCACACCGTAGCGTTCTTGCAGCCACTTTTTGGCGATCGCGCCAGCAGCCACACGCATGGCGGTTTCCCGTGCGGATGAGCGCCNCCCACCACGGTAATCACGCAGCCCGTATTTCTTGTAATAGGTGTAATCCGCGTGGCNCGGACGGAAACGATCCATAATGTCGCTGTAATCCTTAGAGCGCTGATCCGTGTTATGAATGATCAACGCGATCGGCGCGCCAGTCGTCCTACCCTCAAATACGCCAGAGAGGATTTGCACCTCATCTGCTTCACGCCGTTGGGTGGTGTGGCGGCTCTGCCNCGGCTTGCGCCGGTCGAGATCAATCTGAATGTCGGCTTCCGCAAGGGCAAGCCCGGGCGGGCAGCCATCCACGATACAGCCGATTGNCGNGCCATGACTCTCGCCGAAGGAGGTCACGGCAAACAGTTTTCCAAAGCTATTTCCTGACATAGGCTGCGATTGTAACAGCAATTAAAAAGCCTTGGCAGCCTGTTTTCAACATGACCATTTATCCCTCATTCAGCTTGTCTGTTATAAACTTAGCCACGTCATTATAAAAATAAATTCTATTACATCGACGCAAAAGCCCGAACGAGGGAGTTCGACTCCTCACTTTTTAACCGCGGTTAATACAGAATTTAAATTGTTTTGGTAGAGAACACCATCACCATACCCCACTGGTGAAATGGTAAAAAAGGGGAGAAAGGGGTCGAACTTATTCGGCCTGATCTTTCTAACTATAAGGAATGCGTTATCTGTGGGGACAGATTAAGGCATTAGGGCAAATTGCAAAATCTTGGTATTGGCAACAGGGCAAAACATCATGGCGGAGTACAGTTCATATCATCTGGCGTCAATGGCGGCAGGAATCGGGGCTGCAACCATTACGACAACTTTCGCACCACAGTTAGGTTGGGAAATACTCGCCGTCATCGCACTCAGCGGCTATGTCGGCGGCTTGCTGCCCGACATTGACGACGCTGACTCCAGCGGTTTTAAAACCGTAAGATGGCTCAGTCGGGTGGCTGCTGTTATTGTCCCTGTCATCCAGTTTCTTTACCGGCCAACGGATTTATTGCTGGCGGTTCCGATAGCGTTATTCATGGTGTCCCGTTTTTGGGAATTGCCGCACCAAATTATGAAACGCGGTGGACATACCCATTCGGCGTTGGCGGCGGTATGCCTATCATTGGGAGTCGCATGGGTGGCGTATTTGACTGCTGGCTCAACTGCGGCCTTGCCTTCATTCTTGGCATCCAGCAGCAGCTACCTGTTGCACCTATTACTGGATGATCTGGAAAATGGACGGCTGACGGACTCATCNCCTAATAGCCGCGCATCACTGCAAGCCATTGGACGCGGACGGGTGCTGGAGTTTTACGGCATTCTGGCAATTGGGTTTATCAGCTTTTTCGCCCTATGGGGAATTTAAAACTAGCCGCCTAAAAGCGGAAACGCACAAGTTTTGCGTCTCCGCCTTAACGCTTATCCCTGCTGCGCGCTTTCTTGGGCAGCGATATCAGCATGCACTTTGGCCATATCCAACTCGCGCACCTTGGCGATTACCTGCTCCAGCTGTGGTTCACTTAACATGCCTGCTTCTGCAAACAGGATGACTTGTTCGCGGAAAATCATCAGGGTTGGGATGGAACGGATCTGAAAGTGGCCTGCCAGTTCCTGCTCTTCTTCGGTATTCACCTTAGCAAACACGATGTCCTGATGGTTGTCGGAAACTGTCTCAAAAATCGGTGCGAAAGAACGGCATANGCCACACCAGGGAGCCCAAANATCAATGATCACAATGTCATTGCTGGTGATGGTTTCTTCAAAATCCTGTGCAGTCATTTCCATGGTCGCCATGGTGTTGCTCCTGTCATAATCAATTCAAAAATCCTGTCATTCCTGTGGGGGCAAACCCCAACGCGGCATCAGCGTCTGTGGAACGTCCAGATGATCCAATACCCGCGCCACCATGAAATCAACCAATTCCTGCACGGACGTCGGGCGGTTATAAAAGCCCGGATTGGCGGGCATGATGATAGCCCCCATCCGCGCCAGTTTCAGCATATTTTCCAGATGGATCTCGGAAAATGGCGTTTCACGCACAACCAGAACCAGCCGCTTGCGCTCTTTCAGGGCGACATCCACCGCCCGCTCAATCAGGGTGCGGCTGCTGCCGCAGGCAATGGCGGAAAGCGTGCCAACCGAACAAGGGCAAACCACGGTCGCATCGGCCGTTGCGCTGCCGCTGGCGATTGGCGCCATCCATTGCTCACGCTCAAACACCTGCAATTNGTCCGGTTGCGCATGGTGCAAAGTGCTGAAATAAGCTTCTATCTCGTTGGCGCGCCCCGGCAGGCGGTGATCGGTTTCCAGATTGACCACCACCTGCGCCGGACGCGACAGCAGCAAATAGACCCGGCACCCCGCCTGCAACAGGCACTCCAGCAACCGCAAACCATATTGTGCGCCGGAAGCTCCCGTCATGATCAGGGTAACGGTTTTCAATCGAACAAATCCTTAACCTGAAAGCTTGGCCAACAGCTTGTCATGGATACCGCCAAAACCACCATTACTCATAATTAACACATGGTCTCCGGACTGAACCAACTGCGCCACTGCATCTGCAAGCCCGTCAATGTCCTGTGACCATTGGCCTTTGTCGCCAATGTCCGTCACCACATCCGCCAAACTCCAGTCCAGCCCTGGCGGTTGATACAGGAAAACCCGATCCGCCGCTTGCANGGAAGCTGCCAACGCTGCCTTATGCGTGCCTAACCGCATGGTGTNTGATCTCGGCTCCAACAGGGCAATAATGCGCGCATCCCCGACCTTNNACCGCAACCCAGCAAGTGTCGTCGCAATCGCGGTCGGATGATGGGCAAAGTCATCATAGACAGTCACGCCACTGACTTGCCCACGCACCTGCATCCGCCGCTTCACCCCTGGAACTCCGCCNNAGTGCCGCAATCGCATGGACAGCAGGAACCCCTGCGTGACGGGCGGCAGCGATCGCCGCCAGCGCATTGTTGACGTTGTGTTCCCCAACAGCCCCCAACGCACGACGCCCTGCGCTTCCCNTTTACAGAACACGCGGAACTCGCCGCCATCCGCCTGTAGGAATTCAGCCCGCCAATCACCCTCGGCGAAGGTTTCAACCGGCGTCCAGCAACCCATCGCCAGAGTCTCTTTCAGATTGGCGTCCTGGGCGTTGGCAATCGCCAAACCATTGCCCGGCACAGTGCGCATCAGATGATGGAATTGGGTCTTGATAGCTTGGACATCCGCAAAGATGTCGGCATGGTCGTACTCCAAGTTATTGAGGATGACCGTGCGCGGGTGGTAATGCACAAACTTGGAGCGCTTGTCGAAAAAGGCGGTGTCGTATTCGTCCGCTTCCACCACGAAAAACGGCGAAGCGCCCAGCCGGGCGGAAACACCGAAATTTTCCGGCACGCCGCCAATCAGGAAACCTGGCTGCAAGCCCGCGTATTCCAGAATCCAGGCCAACATGCTGGCGGTGGTGGTTTTGCCGTGCGTCCCCGCCACTGCCAACACCCAGCGTTCGCGCAGGATATTTTCGTACAGCCACTGNNCGCCGGAAATATACGGCAACTGGCGGTCAAGCATATGTTCAACCACCGGCAGGCCACGCCGCATGACATTGCCAACCACCATGGCGTCAGCATCCGCAGGCAAATCCTGTGGTTGGTAGCCTTGCATGATTTCCACACCCTGTTCCGCCAGCATCGTGCTCATAGNGGGATAGACGTTGGCGTCGGAGCCTGTGACCTGATGGCCTTTTGCACGCGCCAACAGGGCAACACCGCCCATGAAGGTTCCGCAGATACCCAGAATATGAATTTTCACCGTGTATATTGCATCCTTAAACAATGTGATGACGGATAATTTCATCGATCGGGATGGGCTTGGAAATGCCGTAACCCTGGCCGTAGTCTACACCAATCTCGCGCAGAATCTGGATAACCCGCTCGTTCTCAACATACTCCGCAATGACTTTCACGCCCATCAAATGCCCAACCTGATTGACCGAACGCACCATGGCGTGGGCAACATCATCATTAGCGATGTCTTTAATGAAACTGCCATCAATCTTCAAATAATCCACAGACAAAGATTTCAGATAACCGAAAGAACTGACACCAGTCCCAAAATCATCCAGTGAAAAACTACATCCCAACCCCTTCAGGGTTTCAATAAAATTCTGCGCCAAGTCAAGGTTATGGATGGCGACCCTCTCTGTTATCTCGAAACACAGCATGCCCGGACTGATGCCCACCGCTTTGATTTCATCCAACACAAATTGCAAAAATGCAGGTTCATCCAGACTTTGCCCTGACAAATTTACCGCAAAAACGGGAAGCGGGGCTGTCTGGGTAATGTCGGTCAAGGTGCGCAACAACTTGCTCACCACCCAGCGGTCAAGACGCGGCATCATGGAATAGGACTCCGCCGCTGGAATAAACTCATCCGGGGNAACAGGCTGGTTGTTTTCATCATATAAGCGGATCAGCACCTCATAATGGCTGAACGGCTTCTTGAACTCCACGGGTGACAAGGGATGGATGGGCTGCGCCACCAAACGAAAATTACCTGCATCGAAAGCCTTCTTCAGCCTGCCCAGCCAGATCATGTTGCCATGCTGTTTGAGGATTTCCTGATCATTCGGCTTGTAAATATGAATACGGTTGCCGCCTTTAGTTTTAGCTACCCGGCAAGCGGCGTCAGCCACCGACAGTATCCGGTTTGGCGTTCCCAACCCCTTGTAAAGAGGCACAAAAGCAACACTGGCAGTAACCCGCTGACGTTTTTTGTTCCATTCAAATTCATACTGTTCCAGTTTGATGCGAATCTGCTCTGCCGCGCGCACGGCGACCGCAGGCTCAATTTCCTGGAACAGGATACCAAACTCATCACCACCAAGACGCGCCAGAATGTCCCTCCTGGCATCAATTTCACTCTTCAGCATCCGCGCAATGCGTTCAATCAGCACATCACCTGCATTATGCCCCATGGAGTCATTCACCAGTTTGAACTGATCCATGGAAATCAGGCAGAATGAATGCTTGACGCCATGTTGCCGCACTTGGTCAATGGCCACTTTCAGACGCAGTTCGAAACTTTTCCGATTCAACAGCATAGTCTGCTGATCATGCATTTCCACATGATCAAGCCTTACCTGCATCGCATACAATTCGGTCTGATCCCGTAGCAACAACATGTAGCNAGGTAGATCAGCATCCTCATAGAGAATGGGCTGCACTGTATAGGTGACCTGGACCTCACTGAACCCAGCGGCATTCATCAACGCATGGCGCAACAAAGGACGGTCATTCTGCCTAGCCTTATCCAGCCAAGCGATAGGGTTATGAGTCAAGGGATCAAGTAGGGTAAAAAGTTCGCCTGCATGTTTGCCACGAGCACTGCGAACCTTGTATTTCAACATCTTTTCCGCCGCCGGATTAATGAAATCCACAATCCCACCCGCATCCACCAGGACAGCCGCCTCCTGCACATCAGCCAAGGCAGAAACCAGCATGTTTTGTTGTGCAAGATGTAATTGCCCTTGTGAACGGCGCTGCCTCAGCAACATCCAACCAACAAGCACAACAACCATCGCATAGGCAAACAATAGCCCTAGAGTCGTAACGTTGGAAAAAGAATTAACAAGATCGGCCACGCCAGCCCTCACCCACGATAACTTTTTATAAACTATAATTTCGGTGCTAAATAGTAGGCTTATAAGCCACTGCCTGTACAGTTTTAGCGATAAAGTGATTCGGGAAATGCCGTCAGACCTACAAACAATGGGCACAAAATCCACCTGCATCTATAGACGCAGGTGGATTTTAAATCCAAAATAAAGGACTAAACCTTTTCTTTAATGCGAGCTGATTTACCAGTACGGCCACGCAAGTAATACAGCTTGGCGCGGCGCACATCACCACGGCGCTTTACTTCAATGCCAGCAATACTATTGCTGAACGTTTGGAAAACACGCTCAACACCTTCACCGTAAGAGATTTTACGCACCGTAANAGAAGAGTTCAGACCACGATTTTTCTTCGCAATCACAACCCCTTCATAAGCCTGTTGACGTTCTTTATCGCCTTCCTTGACCCGTACCTGAACGATGACAGTATCGCCAGGACTGAATTCAGGGATGGCTTTGCTCATTTGCTCTTGTTCAAGTTGTTGAATAATCGTACTCATGATAATCCTCTAATACAGCTTCTTACTGCTTTCAAACTCATTTATATACTCGTCAAGCAATACACGCTCACTGCTTGCCAACTGCCGCGCCTGTAACAACTCCGGCCTGCATCGCCATGTCTTTCCTAACGCCTGTTTCTTGCGCCAGCGGGCAATCTCCGCATGATTGCCACTTTTTAAAACCGTCGGCACCCCATGCCCTTCCAAAATATCAGGGCGTGTATAGTGCGGACAATCCAACAATCCGTCAAAAAAGGAATCCTGTGCTGCTGACTCATGGTGCCCTAACGCCCCCGGCAATAAGCGGGTCAGCACATCAATTAGCACCATCGCCCCCAACTCGCCACCGCTGAGAACATAATCACCAATCGAGCACTCCATATCCACTTCTAGCTTAATGACCCGTTCGTCAATACCTTCATAGCGGCCACACAGTAGGATCAGACTATTCTCAATCAGCAAATCATGAGCCAATGACTGGCTCAAAGGCAAACCTTGCGGACTCAAGTAAACCACCCTTCCCGGATTCTTTTGACGAGCAGCGCGTATTGCCTGCAACAGGCATTCACCTGTCATGACCATACCCGATCCACCGCCATAGGGACGGTCATCTACAGTGCGGTGCACGTCAACCGCATAGTCGCGTGGATTCCACAAGTCCAATGAAATGAGACCACGCTCCGCAGCCCGTCCAGTAATACCGCATCTGACTACAGCATCAACCAGTTCCGGGAACAACGTAACAACATCGAATTGCATGGCGACTAGAAATCCACATCCCAATCAACCACNAATAAGCCGGTTAGCCAATGAAACTGACTTGATGACGTGATCCATCACCCAGGGCAGCAAACGTTCCCGTTCCCCTTCAATGACCAAAACATCATTAGCACCCGTTTCAAATAAGTGGTTTACCTTGCCCAGACAAACACCAGCAGTTGTTACAACTTCCATGCCTATCAAATCAATCCAGTAATACTCACCCGCTTCCAACTCATGCAACTGGCCTCGTGGAATAGCAATATCACAGCCTATCAGCTTTTCTGCTGCTGTCCGGTCTGTTATCCCTTCCAACAAAGCAACGATACCCTTCCCTTGTGCTTTCCNCTCAATGACTTTATAAGCCTTCCAATCACCAGCAACCTGTAGAAACCATGGTGTATACTTTAAGATTCCTGCAAATTGAGCAGTATGGGAAAACACCTTGACCCAACCCTTGATGCCAAACGCGCCAGAAACCCGTCCCAGCGAAATCATCTCAGACTGGATCATCTTGTATTAAGCCGCAGCAGTTTCCGCTGTTTCTTTCAGCAATTTAGCGACACGATCACTCGGTTGCGCACCACAACCCAACCAATAAGCAACACGATCCTGCTCAATATGCAGACGCACTTCTTGGCCACGCGCTACAGGATTGAAATAACCGATGCGCTCAATATAACCACTGTCACGTGGCTTGCGTTTGTCACTAACAACAATATGATAGAATGGACGCTTTTTCGCGCCACCTCTTGCCAGACGAATATTGACCATTATAGAACCTTATAAAAACAGTTAACATAGAGCAAACCAAGCCTGCCCGAAGTAAACGCGCAATTCTACGTTAATTTCAGAAAAAGTGAAGCATTGATTAACTGCTTAACAACAAAAAGCCCCTGAACTCAGAGGCTTTTTGTTAAATCGCTGAATTAGTATCGTTTTTACTCAACGGAGGCATACTTTGTTCCTACCCCCATGCCTCCAGGAAAATAACGGAAATGGCCTGTGATCGGCATGGCGAACAAGACATCTTCCATTTNTTCCCCTTCGCCAATATTGTGCACAATCATGTAACGATTGGGATCAGCAGGAGACTTCCGGTTTACCACAACCCCAATATGTTCCTGCCCTTCCCCCAAATTCCAAGTAACAAGATCGCCAGGGTGATAATCCGCCGCATTTCCTGTTACAGGAAGAGCAGCCCCATGCCGAACAANAAATGCCTTCAAATTATATACCCGGCGATGGTCAATATTACTATNCGGCCNGCTTAATCCCCATTTCGCCAAGTTGGGGTAAGCATAAAAATTACGCGCCATATCTTCATGCACTAACCGCTGAAGATCTATCCCCAGCTTCCTGTAGGAGCGGATTACTGTATCCGTACACACCCCAACATTGGCTGGCACATCACCATTCGGGTAAGAAATCTGAAAATAGCGGCCATCGTACACCACATGGTGACGCAGCCGATCAAGTGCTGCATACGATAATCGGTCTGGCGTCGCCACACTGTTCCGGGCAGTACCCGAACGCTTTACATCAGCCACCTGCTGCGTTGAGCACCCTGCCAATCCGGAAACCAACACAACCCCCAACAACAACACCGCCCTACACACACGTGAGCGCCCCACTACACTGAAAACACTACTCATTTACCCCACTCCTGTTCCGCATGTATTGAGTAATACAGACTCCTTCGTAAATTAGATATTCTAATAGTTACTTACAATAATTAATATCAGAATTCCAGATTAACTCGACATAAGAGTACCCAAGCTTAATAGGTCGGGCACCCTGAATTAAATGGTGCTTTTGTGATTCCCCAACGGAATGGCAACGGCGCATGAGGATCTGAAACCAATGCTCCCGCATCCACATTCTGGCGCAGCTCACGCAAGGTCATGTAATATTCTTNCCCTAATGTCAGCTGCACCATGCAAAAATTATTCAGACTCTGCATTTCCTGTGGCGNGGGTTGATCATTGGAGAACACGGCTTTCGCCCAACGCGCTGGCTGTGAACGCGGATCAAATCGGCCGACATGATCCAAATGGCGACGGATGGAATCAANAAACATCTTCAAACGCTTGTCGCGCCCTGGTGTCGAATGGTCATCGTATTCCTTTGCATTCATGCAATGACGCCCTTCGTTACGGATTTTCTGCAAATACCACAGTGCATCATACACATAAACTGCCCGATCATTGGCATACATGCATAACGCCAGCAACAAACGCTGCGTTTTTTCATCTGCCGTTTCCGGGCGCTTGGCTAATTTATGGGAGATAATATCGGTAAAAGCAACATAATCGTAATTTAGATCAGCCGCCAGCTGGAATTGCTCCTCACTATAGCCAGGTTGCTGATTAGCTGGCTTCTGGATATTTTGAGGCTCCTTGAACCGTCGGTAACCATCACCTAACGATTTGCTTTCCGGCACATAAAATGGAAACGAAGGGGTACGCAATAGATAGCGTGCCTGTTTCGGTGTAGTAGAGGCCATTACCTCTGCAATGCCAGCATCCGTTACATCTGCAATCTGGTAAGAATGCACGCCAGGAGCCACATAAATATCGCCTGGCTTGATGTCATTCAACGCTATGGGATAAGTGTCATGCGGCAGGGATGCGCTGCTTGTCATATCAGCAACATAGTCCAGGAATTGGCGCACACGCTGCGGTGGCGGCAGATTATCCCACGTAGACATATTATTGCTGATCAAGCTTCCTGCCTTGTCACGGTTATTGATGGCAAACGGCAGGCGATTCTCAAACGAGAAAATAAGGCGCATCGCGTATACCGCATCCGCACAGTCATTCTCAAACTTATAGTAAATAGGCTTGGCAGGATCCATGAAAATGTCATCCTTCCAGTTAGTGCGCACCCACTGGCGGTAACGATCTTCCCATGTGTCATTCCATTCATTCTCATTCGGCCAGACACTAGCGGACGCCATAGAAGGCAAAAATGAGATGACGGCAAACAACAATGCCAAAGCAGATATTTTTTCATGAAATCCACAACTTGGTTCGGTTGATCAGAAAGAACACTGGATAGTATAGACGCCCATTTGGCTTTCCCCTGCTTTGGATGACAGGAAAAAACACCCATAAGTTCCCGAAGGCTGCTAGACTAGTTCGACTTATTGAGAATTTCAACAAAAAACTGCCCTGTTACGATGTAACAGGGCAGCTATTTTCCGGCCATTGACAATCCGAGTTCAACAGCCTACGACTACCAGCTATCAGAAATTATTTCTGGTATTGCTGCATAACCTCTTTGGAAGACTGATCCATCATGATAGGCCTTATAGTTACCTTTGGCCTTAACATGAGGAATCATTGGGCGTTGACCACCTTTGCAGCCATAAGTGTGAGTATGGTTAGGATTGGTATATGGATGGCTATGCGTAATAGAATTGGTGCAACCTGGAATAGGTGGATGAGTGTGGCACCATTTGTCACTCTTATCACATGCCCCAGTCTGTGCTGGAGCTGTTGTGGCGGCCTCTGTAGTAGAAGCAGTAGCTTGCTGAGCAGTTTGTTGGCTCATTTGTTGGCAGCCAGTAGCAAACATGCCAGCAACAATCAGGGTTGCAAGCGTCAGTTGAGATTTAATTTTCATCGTCTTGGTCTCTTTCATTGTTTAAGGGAAAGCACTCAGATTGTAGCAAAGAATCATGCATTTCTTTACTAGAAATCAAGCAAATTTAACATGAATCAATACCCTGCAGCTTAAGCCGCAAATCTGTTAATAGGTTGCAGCAAATTCAGGAAAGGTTCAAACCAAGCCGGAACCAGACAAACCATAATAATTTTCTATAATTAAGCCCAATAAAAAGCCTCTTGCACTAACAAGAGGCTTTCCGAACATCTCATCCTGAGACAGGATGTTTTCAGCTCAGCAATTACTTCTGATACTGCTGCATGGTAGCTGCAGACGCTGGATCCATCATGACAGGACCTTTGTAGTTGCCCTTTGCCTTAACATGAGGAACAACTGGAGCTGGAGCCGGAGCTGGAACAACCGGAGCTGGAGCTGGAGCGACCGGAGCTGGAGCTGGAGCTGGCTCAGACACTTGCTGGCCGCCAGTAGATTGCTGTTGGCTGCAACCAGTTGCCAGCAGGCCAGCAAACAGCAGACCAGCGATAACCACTTGAGATTTCATTTTCATAATAGTAAAACTCTCTAAACAATTGATTTGGAAAGGGAAATCTTTACCTCGCCCATACTGGCGCCGATACAGACTATAATCCAGACCATGATACCTCTGGATGAAGCGCATCATACAACCAGACAATTCACTAGGCAAACCCATCTTATCGTAAAAATCCAGCGAGCATCATAAAAAATGCAACGGATTATGCCAGATCAACCAGGAAATCCGCCCATAGGAGGAAAGCCACCACCCATCGGCACCTTGCCCTTCAGCCCACCCATCAGTTTGCGCAGCCNCCCTTTGGAAAACTGCTTCATCACCCGACTCATCTGCAAATGCTGCTTGAGCAAGCGGTTCACATCTTGCACTTGCAAGCCACAACCTGCAGCGATCCTCCGCTTGCGCGAGGCCTTGATAATGTCAGGGTTACGGCGTTCTTCCAGAGTCATGGAATTGATAATGGCGATCATGCGCCGAATCTCTTTGTCATTCGCCTGCTCTTTGAGATTCGCAGGAAGGCTGCCCGCGCCGGGCAACTTATCCAGCAACCCGGCCATACCCCNCATTTGCAACATTTGCTGCATTTGGTCACGCAGATCCTCGAAATCGAAGGACTTGCCCTTGTTCAATTTCTTAGCCAGTTGCTGGGCTTTCTTGTGGTCGACCTTACGTTGGGCATCTTCAATCAGGCTGAGCACGTCCCCCATCCCGAGAATGCGTGAAGCCATCCTGTCAGGATGGAATGGCTCCAACGCGTCGAGCTTTTCCCCCATCCCGATAAACTTGATCGGCTTGCCTGTAATTTGCCGCACGGAAAGCGCAGCCCCACCACGTGCATCACCATCGGCCTTGGTCAACACCACCCCAGTCAGAGGAAGCGCATCGCCAAAAGCCTTCGCGGTATTCGCCGCGTCTTGACCGGTCATGCTGTCCACCACAAACAGGGTTTCAACCGGCGTCACTGCTGCATGAATATCCTGAATTTCGGCCATCATCTCAGCATCAATATGCAGACGCCCTGCCGTATCGATAATCAGCACATCAGCATACTTACGCTTCGCCTGATCCAAAGCGGCACGGGCAATATCCACCGNGCTTTGTGACGGATCACTGGGAAAGAAAATCCCACCCGTCTGTCCAGCAATAGTTTCAAGCTGCTTGATGGCCGCTGGGCGGTAAACATCACAACTGGCCACCATCACGGATTTGTTCTGGCGCTCCTTCAAAAAGCGGGTCAGCTTGCCCACTGTGGTGGTTTTACCCGCCCNCTGTAACCCCGCCATTAGAACAACCGCTGGCGGCTGGGCGTTTAGTGACAGATTTTCATTAGCCCGCCCCATGATGGCGATCAGTTCATCATTCACCACCTTGATCAGTGCTTGCCCTGGACTGAGGCTTTCCAGCACTTCCTGCCCAATGGNCTGTTCACGCACCCGGTTGGTAAACTCTCGCACCACCGGCAGGGCAACATCCGCTTCCAACAAGGCCATCCGCACATCACGCAGAGCGTCCTTGATATTGTCATCCGTCAGACGCGCTTGGCCACGTAATTTTTTTACTGTCTGCGAGAGACGTTCACTCAAATTCTCAAACATGATTGACTTCTTTCTAGTCCCATCTGGACACAAGTTGCTATCATAGCATTAAAGTTTAACGCAAAGTGAATGCCTTCCTCAAGGAAGGGCACTTAAATATTGATTTTTTAGTTAACCAGACGAAACCTGTTTGAGAATGACAATAACGATCAACCTGCTGGCGACACTGGCATGGCTGGCGACATGGCTGTTGATTGGCGTACGCTTGCGTAACCGATTNGGGGCGAAACCACCACAATACCGGCATCTGCTGATTGTGGTCTGGTTATTGGCGTTGGGGATGCATGGATGGACAATCCTGTATAACATTTGGCTGCCAGACGAGATTTCCATCAACTTTACGGCTGCTGGCTCTATTGTCATGTGGCTATCCAATTTACTGCTGTTTGTAGCGATGTTAAGCCGCCCATTGGAAACCTTGGGGATTTTTGTAACACCATTTACCTTAACAGCTATGCTGCTGCCATTATTGGACTCCAATCACACGGCGGCAATCCACCTGAACAATGGGTTGGGCGTACATATTTTCACATCCCTGCTAGCCTATAGCATGCTGACGTTGGCCACGTTGCAGGCATTGCTGCTGGCGTGGCAAAACCGGCATCTGCACAATCATCATCCTGGCGGATTGATTCGCACCCTTCCGCCCTTATTGGATATGGAATCGCTACTGTTCAAGCTGATTCTGCTGGGTGTTATCCTGCTGTCATTCGGGCTTTTGAGCGGCGCTTTATATGTTGACAACTTGTTTAGCCAACACTTGGTGCATAAAACAGTCCTCTCGATTGTGGCATGGGTTGTGTTCGCCGCCCTGCTGCTCGGGCATTGGTTTTATGGGTGGCGCGGGCGTATCGCCATCCGCTGAACCCTAAGCGGTTTTTTTCTTCTGATGCTGGCGTTTTTTGGCAGCAAGTTTGTACTGGAATTCCTGGTTAAACCAACGTGAAACTCGACGACATACCACTAAGCATCCTGCTTCTATTTCTGCTGGTTCTGTTCATGCTATCAGCATTCTTCTCCGGCTCAGAAACAGCACTGATGTCACTGAACCGTTACAAGCTGCGTCATCAAGTGGACAAAGGCCATGTAGGGGCAAAACTTGCCCAAAAACTGCTGGACAAACCTGACCGGCTGATCAGCTTGATTTTATTGTGCAACAACTTCGTCAACATCCTGATCACCCAAATTTCCACTCTCCTAGGTTATCAGATGTTCGGGGACGCAGGGCTCGCGGCCGCAACTGGCTTCCTGACTTTTATATTGCTGATTTTTGGGGAAATAACGCCAAAAACACTGGCTGCCATGCGGCCGGAGAAGATTGCGTTTGTGTCCTCGCACATTTACGTCATCCTGATGAAAATCATGTGGCCGTTCATCTGGCTGCTGAACCTGATCACCAACGGTTTGCTGCGCCTGCTAGGGGCACACAGCGATGACGGCAGCCGGGTAGCCCTGAGCCATGAAGAACTACGCAGCGTGGTCAGCTCTGCCGGAACCCATATTCCGCAGAACCATTTGGACATGCTGCTGCGCGTCATGGACTTGGAAAGCACCACGGTCGAAGACATCATGATCCCGCGTAGCCAACTCGTCGGGCTTGACCTGGATGATGACTGGAATGAACTGGAAGAACAGATTGTCAACAGTAACTTCACCCGCCTGCTGGCTTACCGGGAAAACCTCGACAACGTGCTCGGTTTTGTCCACTTGCGCAAACTACTGCCCCTATTCCGCGACGGCCATCTTGAACGGGAACGCTTTGAAGCCAGTATTCGCCCTGCCTACTTCATTCCAGAGAGCACCACCCTGCCCCAGCAATTGCTGAATTTTCAGAAAGAAAATCGCCGCATAGCCTTGGTTGTGGACGAATACGGCGAAATTCTTGGCCTGATAGCTTTGGAAGATATTCTGGAGGAAATAGTCGGTGAGTTCTCCACCGCCCCTGCCAACCAAACACGCGAAATCCGTCAGATGGAAGATGGTGGTTACTGGGTGGATGGTTCCATACCCATCCGCGACATCAACCGCGAATTGGGCAGCAATTTCTCAGCTGAAGAGGCAAAAACCATCAACGGCCTGATCTTGGAATACCTGGAATCCATCCCTGTCCCAGGCATGACCGTACTGATCGACGATTACCCAATGGAAATCCGCAAAACCCGCAACAATGCGGTCAAAACCTTGATTATCCATCCCAAAATCCAGCGCATACGGCCAGAACCGGATGAGTAAGGCCAAACTCCAGTACTATTGCACCGCCTGCGGCAGCCTGCACAGCAAATGGAGCGGGCAATGCGGCGATTGCGGCGCATGGAACACATTGGAAGAAAGCATCAGCCTCACCACCACCAAACATCCACACAACCGCACTGGCGGGTATGCGGGCGAGCAAACTGTCATCCGCTCCTTGGACGAAGTCAGTCTGGGCGAGGATCCCCGCATCCCAACCCACCAGCCGGAATTGGATCGGGTGCTGGGCGGCGGCCGNGTCGCCGGGTCTGTCGTGCTGATTGGCGGCGACCCTGGCATAGGCAAGTCCACTATCCTATTGCAAACACTCGCCACCCTGACGAAATTAAAAAGCCTGTACGTCACCGGCGAAGAGTCCCTCCAACAAGTCGGCCTGCGCGCCCGGCGGCTGGGTCTGCCCACGGACAACCTACGCCTGCTGACGGAAACCTGCGTGGAAAGCATCCTAGCACTAACAGCCCAAGAGCAGCCTGACCTGATGGTCATCGACTCCATCCAGACCATTTTCACGGACAGCCTACAATCTGCACCTGGCTCCGTCAGCCAGATCCGTGAATCCGCCGCCAAGTTGGTGCGCTTCGCCAAGCAAACCCAGACCGCCATGTTNCTGGTCGGCCATGTCACCAAGGAAGGCACACTAGCCGGNTCGCGAGTGCTTGAGCATATGGTGGACACCGTATTGTATTTTGAAGGCGACCCTGGCGGACGTTACCGCATTTTGCGCGCCGTCAAAAACCGTTTTGGGGCTGTCAACGAACTCGGCGTCTTCGCCATGACCGAACAAGGCTTGAAAGGCGTCAGCAACCCTTCGGCCATTTTTCTTTCCCGACACGAAGAGCCAGTCTCCGGCAGCGTCATCATGGTCACACGCGAAGGCACCCGCCCGTTGATGGTGGAAGTGCAAGCCTTGGTGGATGAAAGCCATGGNCCTGCGCCCCGCCGGGTCACCCTTGGCTTGGAGCAAAACCGCCTTTCCATGCTGCTGGCGGTATTACACCGGCATGGTGGAATTTCAATGTTTGACCAAGACGTATTCATAAATGTTGTCGGTGGTGTTAAGATTTCAGAAACCGCCGCCGATTTATCATTGTTGCTGGCGGCGCTCTCAAGTTTTCGCAACCGTCCTCTGCCTGCTGATCTGGTGGTTTTCGGAGAGGTTGGGCTGGCTGGCGAAATTCGCCCTGTTCCAAACGGCGAGGAGCGTTTGCGTGAAGCCGCCAAACACGGTTTTAAACAGGCGATCGTGGCGAAAGGAAATAAACCACGTCATCCGATTGAAGGCATAAAGGTAGTAGCCATTGCAAGGTTGGAGAAAGCAATCGAAATTGTGATGTAAATGCACGACAATAACGTACATAATCGTTGACTCCCGCAACAGATATAATAATTTTATTATCGGTTCAGTACGCAATTTACGTTACAAATACGGGTTACGGGCAACAATTGAGGGCACGTTTTGCTGGCTTCCTCTCTCCATTTCGACAGTATTTATTTTTATTACTCTCACCCACATCCATAGACGGGGAGTATGTGTCTTGTCTTTTTCAGAATTAGGCTTAAATCCAGAGTTTGCAGCCAAAATCAAGGCTGCCGGGTACGAAAACCCGACTGAACTGCAAAAACAGTTGATTCCACTGATGGCNCAGAACAAAAGCGTTATTGTCTGGACCCAATCAGCTTCTGGCAAAACCGGGGCATTCCTGATACCTGCCATTGATTACGTGATGACCCACCCGCTGGAAGAGCACCGACATACACGCATTCTGGTTTTGACTTCACGCCGCGACCGGGTCAATCAAATCAACTATACAATCAAGCGCCTGACAGGGGATGAGCAGCAAATTCGTTCTGGTTTCATCGTCAGTGGCCGCCCTTACCAGCCACAAATGCGCCTGCTACGCCGTCCGCTTGACCTGATGATCGCCACCCCTGGCCGCCTGAATGACTTGGTTGACAACAACAAAGCAGACTTTTCCAAGTTGGAAATGTTGGTTATTGATGATTTGAGCGCCATTTACCACAAAGGCTTGCATGGCCTGATCAATAAAATCCTATCGGAACGCTCCACCGCCTGCCCTGTTATTGCATTTGTGCGCCAGGAAGACGAAATCGCCACTTACGCCAGGGCAGTCTTGGCCGGTGCCGCAGAACTGGAAGTGGAAGACGACCGCAACCCATTGCTACAAATACCGCAAGTCGTGCATCTGGCCGATGACTACACCCACAAGATTGCACTGATGGATCATTTGCTGGATGAATTTTCCGGCGAACCAACCATTATTTTCACCATTAGCGCTAAAACAGCCAAAGCGTTGGCTGAAAGCCTCGCCAACCATGGACATAGTGCAGAAATCGCCGCTGACCTACCAGCAGAAGAACGCAACGGCTCATCTTGCCCCATTTTGATTTACGCGGATCAAGATGGCCTGCTGCCAAATTTGCAGGGCGAAGAACATATCATCAACTTCGAGCTCNNCCCCAAAGTGGAAGACTATGAAGCCCGCCTGCAAGGCATTTCAGCTGACTCNCGCGAAGAATCCATCATTGCCATTGTGCTGCCGCGTGAACGTGAAAACCTGAAGAAGATTGAAGACTTTCTCGGCGACTCCATTGAACAATGCACACTGCCTGGCACANNCTTGGAACATACCTCCGGGTTTACGCCAGCCGTCCGTTCCCCACGCTCCAACAATGGNCAAGCAACAGCAGAAGAAAAACGGTTACAGCCAACAATCCCAGCCGGGTGGCAAAAGCAAGCACCACCAAAGCCAACCCCATGCCGCAGGGCAAAACAAGGGGCGCAACCAAAATACCCAGCGCGGGAGCAGCGGCAAAAACGAGCCGCCACAACAACCTACACCAGAGCAACAACGCCAGCGCAAAGGCCTTATGGCCGCCTTAATGGCGGGGCGCAACGCAAACGTGATGGCAACGGCGGGGCATATTCAACTTTCAATCCTGCCGCCCGCCGTGATAATGGCGGCTCTTATGAAATTGGTAGCTGGGAAAAAGCAGACTACACGCCGCAACAGAATGACAAACCAAAAGAAAAACAGGTTGTTATTCGCTACAAGGAAAAGAAGCGCCGTATTTTGACCAAATAAACGCCGACGAAACCCATGCATTTAGACACGGAAGCATTGCATAGCAAACTGGCGGCGCTCACTCAGGAGCATAGAGAGCTTGACGCAGCGATTAGCGCCTTAATGCAGGAATCAAGTTATGACCAATTCAGGGTTTCGCGCATGAAAAAGCGCAAGTTGCTGATCAAGGACATGATTTCACGTATCAACAGTCAATTGATACCTGACCTTAACGCTTGATTACTGCGTTTCCTCAAGCCATAAACCACGGATAGCGGCTATGCCTTGCCCGCCGGATCGGCGTGCCATCTCGGCATGGCACCGGGTCATGCCGCCCAAGGCGTAAACTGGAAAATTAACCGCTTCCACCGCCTCGGCGAATGCATCCCACCCCATACCACCCGCCTTCGGGTGTGACAGGGTAGGCAAGACCGGCGATAACAACGCAAAATCCACACCCACCTCCGCCGCCCGCCGCAACTCCTGCTCATTGTGGCAGGACGCCGACAACCATTGTCCATTCTGGCGGTGGAAAGCAGGCATTTGCCACAATTGACGGCTAGTCAGGTGCAAACCGTCTGCATTCTCCAGCATCATCGGCGGGGAATTCAAAATAACCTTGGCTGTAAACGAATGGGACAGCGTGATGACATCCTGGGCTAGAGCCAGATAACTTGCCGCAGATAATGTTTTCGCCCGGAACTGCACCAGGCGGATGCCGGATCGCAACGCCTGCTCCAACTGTTGCAGGAAAGCGGCATGGTCTTCTGCAAGCTCAGGGGTAATCAGGCAATGTGTGGGTAAGCGGGCTGCGGTGATAATGGGATAATTGGCGGGAGGGAATTCCAAAGCGGGCAACTGTTCAGGCTCAAACCATGCAACCGGCTGCCCTTCACGCCCATGCGGCTCACCGGAAAACGCTGTCACTTCCCAAACATCCAGCAACACAGCCCGCTCAGGATAGACATGCCTGACCTTGATCAATGGCTTGGCTTGCAAGACTGTGACGCCAAGTTCTTCCTCCAGCTCACGGTTTAAAGCCTGTGCAGGAGTCTCACCAGCTTCCAACTTGCCGCCGGGAAACTCCCACTTGCCACCCTGATGTTTGTTGGCCGGACGCTGCGCCAACAGAATATTGCCAACTTCGTCCCGGATGACTGCCGCCACGACGTGCAGGTAGATCCCATCAGGAACGGTATTCGGCATTAATCTTGACGTAATCGTAGGAAAAATCACATGTCCAGATCGTAGCGCAGGCGTCACCACGCCCCAAGTGGATGCGGATGCTAATTTCATCACGCCCCATCTCAACCTGNNGCAACTCCTCATGATAGCTGGTGGCAGGTTCGCCATTCTCAATCAGTAAGGTTTCACCCAACCAGATGCTGATGCGGCTGACATCCAACATATCAACAGGGCTGCGCCCAACGGCGGCCAGAATCCGCCCCCAATTGGGGTCGCTGGCGAACAGCGCAGTCTTGACCAGCGGGGATAAGGCGACGGTGTTGCCGACAGTGCGTGCTTCTGTACGGGTAGATGCCCCATCCACCTCAATCCCAATGAACTTGGTTGCCCCCTCGCCATCACGCACAATCGCTTGCGCCAGATACAGGCAAACATCCAACAGCGCCTGCCGGAACGCCGCCAGGCCATCACCGCCCACATAGACGCCGGAACTGCCTGTCGCAACTACGACCAGCGAATCATTGGTGGATGTATCGCCATCAACCGTGATGCAATTGAAAGTTTCTTCCACCACCTCATTCAACAGCTTTTGCAGGACAGCCGTCTCCACCAGCGCATCAGTGGCCACAAATGCCAGCATGGTCGCCATATTGGGGTGGATCATACCGGCACCTTTGGCAATCCCCGTAATGGTGACAGTCTCGCCAAAAATTTTCGCCTGACGGCTGATGGCCTTGGCGACCGTATCGGTGGTCATGATGGTGCGGGAAGCTTCCGACCAACCATTTTCCTCGAGCTTGGCGAAAGCATCCGGCAAAGCGGCGGAAATCTTTTCCACCGGCAGTTGCATGCCGATCACGCCGGTAGAAAATGGCAACACTTGCTCCGCCCAACATGCCCCCTGCTGGGCAACCTGCTCACAACAACTGCGCGCCGCTTGCATTCCTTGCTCACCAGTACCCGCGTTGGCATTGCCTGCATTGACCAGCAGGTAACGGGGATTGGAATGTTGCAGGTTATACCGGCACACATGCACCGGCGCGGCACAAANAGCATTGCGCGTAAAAACGGCGGCGGTATGGCTGCCCGGCTCAAGCTCAATCAAGAGCAAATCGTTACGGTTTTTATAGCGGATGCCTGCATCAACCGATGCCAGCCGTACACCGGCCACAGGCAATAGGGTTTCAGGCGTATGTAAGTTGACAGCCATGTTGCTTACTCCTACAGAAACCGTTGAATAATATCGCTTAACTCAACTTGCCGTGGCACTGCTTGTATTTCTTGCCAGAACCACAAGGGCAAGGATCGTTGCGCCCCACCTTGGCTTCTTCCCGTTGGTAAGTGTCGCCGCCCACAACTGCGTCCACGACTTCTTCCTCAGATTCAAAGCCGTTGGCATCAGGATGGGAAAACTCCATCGCCTGCTCCGGACGCTCCTCCAGATCCGCCATGGCTTTTTGTGGCTCCTGCAACTGGATACGCATCAGGAAGGCGACCACATCATGTTTGATGCGCTCCAATAGCTGCTCGAACATTTCGAAAGCTTCGCGCTTGTATTCCTGCTTGGGATTTTNTTGCGCATATCCGCGCAGGCCAACGCTCTGGCGCAAATAATCCATCGCCACCAGATGTTCCTTCCATTCGGTGTCCAACACATGCAACATGACGTCGCGCTCCAGCCGACGCATATTGGGCGCGCCAATCATGTCCTCTTTCTGCTTGANGGCCGCAGCGGTTTNTTCCTGGATACGGTCACGCAGGGATTCCTCATACAGGCTCTTGTCTTCAGCCAACCAAGCTTTAATCGGCAAATCCAGTCCGAAATCGGTATACAGCTGTTTGTAAAGGCCATCCAGATCCCATTGTTCGTCAACACTCCCCGGCGGGATATGAAAAGCAAACGCGGTGTCAATCACATCCTCACGGATGGCGTCGATGGTTTCCTTGATGTCTTCCGCCTCCAGCAAATCATTGCGTTGGGCGTAAATCACCTTGCGCTGGTCATTGGCGACATCATCGTATTCCAGCAAGTGCTTGCGGATGTCGTAGTTATGCGCCTCCACCTTGCGTTGGGCATTTTCGATGGACTTGGACACCAGCCCGGCCTCAATCGCCTGGCCTTGCTCCATCCCCAGCTTCTGCATCATGCTCTTGACCCGGTCAGATGCAAAAATACGCATCAAGTTGTCTTCCAACGACAGGAAGAAACGTGAGGAGCCAGGGTCACCCTGACGTCCGGAACGGCCACGCAATTGGTTGTCGATACGGCGGGATTCATGACGTTCAGTGCCAAGGATATGCAAACCGCCAGAATCAACCACCGCATCATGACGCTTTTTCCACAAGGCGCGGATTTTGGCGACTGCATCAGGATCAGGATTTTCACCCAGTTGGTGAATTTCTTCATCAACACTGCCACCCAGCACAATGTCAGTACCCCGCCCCGCCATATTGGTGGCGATCGTGACAGCGCATGGGCGCCCTGCATTGGCGACAATATGTGCCTCGCGCTCATGCTGCTTGGCATTAAGGACTTCATGCGGAATCCGTAATGCTTTCAGCTTGTTGGAAACCAATTCAGAGGTTTCGATGGAGGCGGTGCCCACCAACACGAGTATGTTCTTGCCAACCTGTTCCTGGATTTCCTGGATAATGGCCTCGTATTTTTCCTCCGCCGTCAGATAGACCAAATCATTGGAGTCGATCCGGATCATCGAGCGGTGGGTTGGAATGACAACAACCTCCAAGCCGTAGATTTGCTGCAACTCATAAGCTTCCGTGTCAGCCGTGCCCGTCATCCCTGAAAGCTTTTCGTACAAACGGAAGTAGTTCTGGAACGTGATGGAAGCCAGTGTCTGGTTTTCCGCCTGAATTTCCACCTGCTCCTTGGCTTCGATCGCCTGATGCAAACCTTCCGACCAACGCCGACCCGGCATAGTGCGTCCGGTGAATTCATCGACAATAATGATTTTGCCATCACGCACAATGTAATCAACATTGCGCTGGAACAAAGCATGGGCACGCAACGCTGCATTCAGGTGATGCAGGATACTGATGCTGATAGTATCGTATAAGCCCTGCCCTTCCGGCAGAACGCCCGCTGTCTGCAACAACTGCTCTGCGCGTTCCTGTCCTGCCTCGGTCAAATAAACCTGACGGGCTTTTTCATCTACAGAATAATCACCCGNGCCATCCTCCTGCTGCTGTTTTGTCAGTTCGGGAATCAGTTTGTCAATGGCGATGTACAACTGGGAAGCATCGTGGCTGGTAGAGATAATCAACGGGGTACGCGCTTCATCAATCAGGATTGAATCCACTTCGTCCACAATCGCATAATTCAACGGACGCTGCACACGGTCTTCCTTGCGGAAGGCCATATTGTCACGCAGATAGTCGAAGCCAAATTCGTTATTCGTGCCATAGGTAATGTCGGCTGCGTAAGCAGTGCGGCGTTCTTCTGAATTCAAGCTATTCGTGATGACGCCGGTGGACATGCCCAAAAAGCCATACACCTTGCCCATTTGCGCAGCGTCGCGCTGGGCAAGGTAATCATTGACGGTAATGACATGCATCCCTTTGCCAGGCAGCGCATTCAGATAAGCCGCAAGCGTCGCCACCAACGTTTTGCCTTCACCCGTTTTCATTTCGGCGATCTTGCCGTCATTCAACACCATGCCGCCAATCATCTGCACGTCGTAATGGCGCATCCCCAACACCCGTTGGCTGGCCTCACGCACAACGGCAAAGGCTTCAGGCAGCAGGTTATCCAATGGCTCATCCTGTTGCAGGCGGTTACGGAACTCAGTAGTTTTTGCGGCCAACTGGACATCTGACAGGGATTTGTACTGTTCTTCCAGAGCATTGATTTNTTTGACTGTTTTGGAATAAGACTTGACCAGGCGGTCATTGCGGCTGCCAAAAATCTTTTTGGCTACAGAACCCAGCATACGTTTCTCTCTATATCCTTTCCAAATAGAAAGTCCGATGCAGCACCCATTTGGGCTTTAGGCGCTACACCGGACGGCTTGCTCCATTATATACGGATTAACTGGCTGTACGGTGAATTATTCTTCGTACCCAAGGTATTCGCGTGGATTGACTTGCTCACCATTTTTCAGCACTTCCAAATGCAGGTGGTAGGTGGAGCGGCCAGTATTTCCCATCCAGGCAATCATGTCGCCTTTTTTAACAACCTGCCCAGCCTTGGCCTTGGTGGAACTCAGGTGAGCGTAACGGCTGATGAGGCCATCACCATGGTCAATTTCAACCACATTGCCATAACCATTTTTGGGTAAACNATAGGAAACAACACCCGCCCCGACAGCATAAATGTCCGTACCAACCGGCTCGGCGAAATCGATGCCCTTGTGCAAACGCCGGTATCCATTGAAAGGGTCGCGCCTGAAACCGAATTCAGACGAAATGTACCCGCTGTGCACTGGACGCCCAGATGGCATGACCTCCGCCTGTAGGGTCAACCCCTCCAGAATCTGATCCAGTGTCGCCAGCATACCCTTTTCCCTGTCGACCTTGCTTTCAGCCGTCTGAAAAGCCATCAACAATTCATTTGATGAGATTTTCTGACGCAGCACACCTGGATCATCCAGATCCACGCCTCCCCGCCCTGGCTCCGCATCCAGGGAAAACTCTTNTGGATCGAGCTTCGCCTTATTCGCAACCCGTTTCGCCAACGCGTTCAGGCGCGCAATTTCGGCCTCCAGCGTACCCAAGCGGACAGAGAGGGTGTCAACATCAACGGTATAGTTGGCATACGCCTNTTTGATCTGGTCGACTGTTGAAATCTGCTGCTCCAGCGCTGACAACAGCTTGCCTGCGTCATTCCGGGAAATATCGGCGTTCTGAGGTGTTGAATCCAAACGGTACAAACCTAGCATTTGGTTAATGGAAAGGCTAANCAGCAGCAAAGCAATAACACCGGCTGGAATGATCAAATGTTGCCATGGTTGTAGAATGAAAGAGGTACGGCGCGAACCATCATCACTTAGACAGATTACCTGCATGGTAGAAAATCTCTCAGATTCCTTGTAAGTTCAAAAATGCGATCATCGGTTCTCAATGATAGTAGGGGCAGCAGCGTTGGAGGGAAAAACAACATGAAAAGAGTTAATCAACTGATTAATAAAGGTATTGATGAAAGACTCCATCAACTTGATGAACTGACTGAAGTAATTGCTCACTTCTTTTCCATCCCTGCTGAAAACCGCTTTTGGCCTTTACTNAAAAACCAGCGCATAACACTACTGACCGATGACCCTCATTTTGCGACACAGGCTCGCTTCCAGCAGAGCCTGTTGTGTAAACATTTAAGCAAATGCTTAAACACTAAAATTCGCAATGCCGATATTAAGGTGATCGGCTTGCCCGTTGCAAGTTTTGAACAAAAAATGGGCAAATTTAGATTTTCAAGCAACACTGCAAACATTGTGCAAAGCATTGCCCAAAGCATTGATGATAAAGAGCTTCAAACAGCTATTCGCCAGCTGGCTAGAACTGCCAGCCGCCAGTCCCCCGATGCCTAGATTCCTGCGAAAACATAACTGTCGACAAAAATGGCCTGTTCTTTTTGTTTGGCCGCCAGTGTCACCATCTCCCATGCATCTTGCTGCTGCAACAAGGCGCGAACCAGCAAATTATTGATTGCATGGCCTGATTTATGCCCCTGATAAGCACCAATAATTCCATGCCCCAACGTATACAGATCGCCGATGGCGTCCAGGATTTTATGGCGGATAAATTCGTCCGCATAGCGCAACCCATCCTGATTCAACACCCTGAACTCATCCAGCACGATGGCGTTTTCCAAACTACCGCCCAACCCCAGATTGCGGGAACGCAGCATTTCCACATCACGCATGAAACCGAACGTGCGGGCTCGGGCTATTTCACTCGCATAGGCCTGACGGGAAAAATCGATTTCCAACGATTNGGTAGTCGCGCTAACCGCAGGATGGTCAAATTCAATTTCGAAACTAGCCTTAAACCCTTCATAAGGAAGCAACTTTGCCCAAGCATCTCCCTTGCCTGCCTCAATGGGTTGTTTGATGCGGATGAAACGTTTGGGCGCTTTAAGTTCTTCAATACCAACTGACAATAGCAGGTACAGAAACGGCGCGGCACTGCCATCCATGATAGGAATTTCCGCCGCATCCAAATCAACATACAGGTTGTCGATGCCCAAACCTGCCAAAGCTGACAACAAATGCTCGACAGTCGCCACCTTCATCTCCCCGTCGACCAAGGCGGTGCACAGCATGGTTTCACCTACCCGTTCAGGATGCAATTCAAGCAAGGTTGGAGGGTTCATGTCGACCCGGCGGAATACAATGCCGGTGTTAGAAGAAGCAGGGCGTAAGGTCATGGAAACCTTCTTTCCTGAGTGCAGGCCGATACCCACTGTTGATACCGTTGCCTTCAATGTCCGTTGCCTTAACAAGGTATACTCCCTTTCGTTGTTGGCGCATTATTTTTTTAGAATGTTCCGGATTCCAGAATTCTAGCCAATATGACCAGCCGGAATCTGAACGACTATAGCCCAAAAACGAAAAATCGCCTGAAAATCGACTTATGGAGGTGGATTTTCGGCTGATCCTGTCAGCAACACTGCTCTAATAACGGCCAGAACATCGCTGCCCTGGCCGTTAAGGGCATGTTTATTCTTCAAACGCAGCTCCGGTAGAGCCTAGTCTGCCTGTTTACGCAGGAAGGCAGGGATATCCAAGTTGTTTTCGCTACTCTGGCGCACATAGGTTGGAATATCCAGCACATTTTCGTATCGGCCTCTTCCTCCGACCGCAACTTTTTGCACTGGTTCCAGCTGCACCGACTGCAACTTGGCGACGCGCGGCTGTTCAACGGGCTTTTTGGCATTGCTGCCGTGCCAGTTTCTTCAAGGCCAGTCGCCACAATAGTGACGCGGATCTTGTCGCCCAATGTCTCATCCATGGTCGTGCCAATAATGACGTTGGCGTCATCTGATGCAAACTGGCTAATAACGGCACCAACTTCTTCAAATTCGTGCATGGTCATATCCATGCCGCCGCTGATGCTGACCAAAATGCCGCTGGATCCATCCAAACGAATATCTTCTAACAATGGGCTGGAAATCGCCATCGTGGCCGCTTTGGAAGCGCGGTCTTCACCCTGAGCTTCACCGGTTCCCATCATCGTGACGCCACCATTGGACATAACCGCTTTCACGTCGGCAAAGTCCACATTGATCAGGCCTGGGCTGGTGATCAGCTCAGAAATGCCCTGCACCGCATTCAGCAATACGTCATTAGCTGCTGCAAATGCGGCCTGCATGGATACATTCTTACCCAATGAAGTCAGCAGTTTCTGGTTTGGGATAGTGATCAATGAATCGACAAACTTACCCAACTCCCCAATGCCGTAATCCGCTGATTGTTTACGACGCAAACCTTCCAGCATGAATGGGCGGGTCACGACCGCCACCGTCAGGATACCCATATCCCGCGCGATTTCAGCAATCACTGGAGCAGCGCCAGTGCCAGTGCCACCGCCCATGCCTGCCGTGATGAACAGCATATCCGTGCCACTGATCAGTTCACGGATACGGTCACGATCTTCCAAGGCGGCCTCACGCCCAATATCCGGCTTGGCTCCTGCACCCAACCCTTTGGTCAGGGAAGCGCCCAATTGCAAAACACTTTTGATGCCCATTCCCTGCAATGCTTGGGCGTCAGTATTGGCGCAGATATATTCAACGCCTTCGATCCCGGATTCGGCCATGTGCTTGACGGCATTTCCGCCGCCCCCGCCTACCCCGATCACTTTGATTACAGCACCTTTTGCTGCGCTATCCATTAATTCAAACATGCCCGTACTCTCCGACTGTTAAAAATTACCGTTAAACCAGTTCCTCAAACGTCCCCACCAGCCATCTTCCGTTGATATGATGCTTGCAGTGGATGGACCGTGTTTGATTCCGTAAGCCTGCTGCGCCATCCCGTACAGCAGTAACCCTACCCCAGTGGAATGGATAGGATTTTCGACTTCACCCCGCAAACCGCCGACATTTCGCGGCATGCCGATGCGCACAGGCATATGAAACACCTCCTCGGCTAACTCCCGCACCCCTTTCATCTTAGAGGAGCCTCCTGTCAGCACGATGCCTGCACCAATCCGTTCTTCATAACCGCTACGACGCAGTTCCTGCAGAACGAGTGAAAACAGTTCTTCATAGCGGGGTTCAATGACCGATGCGAGAGTCTGGACAGACAGGCTGCGCGGTTCACGTTCCCCGACACCCGGCACTTCGATCAGCTCGTCACCATCGACCAGCTGACGCAACGCCCGGCCATATTTGATCTTGATTTCTTCCGCATATTGGGTGGGCGTCCGCACCGCCACCGCGATATCATTGGTTACCTGATCACCTGCAATGGGAATGACGGCAGTATGATGAATGGAACCATTCATAAAAACTGCAATGTCACTCGTGCCCCCGCCGAGGTCGACCAAACAGACGCCCAACTCCTTTTCATCCTCTTCCAATACAGCATAGCTAGACGCCACCTGCTCCAGAATGATGTCTTCGACATTCAAGCCGCAGCGCTCCACGCACTTGACCAGGTTTTGAGCGGCACTATGGGCAGCAGTCACCAGATGCACCCGCGCTTCCAAGCGCACCCNCGACATGCCGACAGGCTCACGAATGCCTTCCTGCTGGTCAATCACGTATTCCTGCGGCAACACATGCAGAATACGCTGGTCAGCAGGGATCGCCACCGCACGCGCCGCATCCATCACCCGCTCGACATCGTTGTTGGTCACTTCCTTGTCCTTGATCGCCACAATGCCGTGGGAGTTAAGGCTACGCACATGGCTACCGGCAATCCCGACATATACCGAACGGATCTGTACGCCAGCCATCAACTCGGCCTCTTCCACCGCCCGCTGAATAGACTGGATGGTGGATTCGATGTTGACCACCACGCCTTNTTTCATGCCACGGGAAGGATATGAACCAATTCCGATGATTTCCAGGCGTCCTGCGTCATTGATTTCACCAACCAAGGCAACCACCTTCGAGGTGCCCAAGTCCAGTGCGACAATCACGTTATGCTCTTTCTTTGACATCTCTCACTCCTGCGACTTCGCCTGTTGAACCCCGCGAACCGATTGGGGATTGCTTCCATTCCACTGCAAAACCGTTGGTATAGCGCAGATCCACCCGCCGCAGATTGCCAAGTTTGCTGGCCAATTCCCGCTGAAAACCAACCTTGAACCGTTCAATACGGCGCTCCTGATTTTCGTTGCCAATAAGGACTTCCGGCTTGATCTTTAACCGCCAGGAGCCGCCTTCATCTTCTGTCAGTTCCGAAATTTCCAGCGGTAAACCCTTCAGCCATCCCTTGACTTGGATATAGCGCTCGCCCATTTCCCGGCCTTTGTCTTCCGGACTGTAGAGAGTTGGAAAAATACCACGCATGGCGGGTAGGTCAGCAGCGAACAGTTCGCCATACTGGTTCATCAGCCGTTCTTTTCCCCAAAAAGCCACAGGGTGTTGCTCTTCGACGGACACGATCAACTGATCTGGCCATGCTTTGCGCAAATTAACCGCACGAACCCATGGTAACGTTTCAAGATCAGCTTCCAGGGCGTCGGTATCCAGAAGATACAGGTTGGTATGCGTGTATTTTTCAATAACTGCCTGTAATTCCGTATCTTTAATAAACTTTCTCTCGCCTTGAACATCAACCCGACTAATGGATAAATTTTCTGGATTATTCAGAAGCGCCCGGACACCCAGCACTCCGCCCAGCAACACCAACGCCAGCGCAAACACCGTGGCCAGTCGCAACAGACGCGGGAAACCTGCGCCAGCCGAAAGCCTGGTCGAGAATGTTTAGCCGTCTTCCGGCGCGGTTTCGCCATTACAACGTGGTCTCCAGTATGCGCATGACCAGCGCGTTGAAATCCATCCCCGCAACGCGGGCTCCCATTGGCACCAGGCTATGGTCAGTCATGCCAGGATTGGTGTTGACCTCTATCAACCATGCCTTGCCAGCCGTGTCCAGCATCATGTCGACCCGTCCCCAGCCGCGTCCGCCGACCACATCAAACGCCTNGTCAGCCAGTTGCTGCATGGCCTGTTCTTCTACAGCGTCCAACCCACACGGACAGAAATAGCGGGTGTCATCTGACAGGTATTTGGCTTCATAGTCGTAAAACTCGCCCGGTGCTTCCAGCCTGATCAACGGCAAAGACTCACCCGCAACGATTCCTGCTGTATATTCCGCACCCGTAACCCATTGCTCAACCAGCACTGCGGCACTACATTCAGCCGCCTTGCGGTAGGCACCTTCCAGTTCGCCCGCAACTTTCACCTTGCTCATGCCGATGCTGGAGCCTTCGGTAGCAGGCTTCACCATCAACGGCAAACCGAGCTCCGCCACAACACCGCCAAAATCGGCATCCGCCGTCAACACCCGGTAAGCGGGGGTCGGCAAACCTGCACCCGCCCACAACCGTTTGGTCATGAGCTTATCCATACTGATGGCCGAGGCCATCACACCGCAGCCAGTATACGGCAAACCAAGGATTTCCAGCGCCCCTTGCAACACGCCATCTTCACCGCCTGCGCCATGCAGAATGTTGAATACACGGTCAAATTTGCCTGCCTGCAACACACTGATGATATTGCGGTCAACATCAATGCCATGGGCGTCCACGCCACTTTCCTGCAAGGCTTTCAGGACTGCTGCGCCGCTTTTCAGGGAAACCGGGCGTTCAGCCGCCCAACCACCATACAGAACCGCCACCTTGCCGAATTTGGTTTTCATGTCCTGACTCATGACATCCCCTCCGCCTTCATGGACAGTTTCTCCGGCAGACTGGCGGCCAGCCCGCCCACACTGCCTGCGCCCTGAGTCAGGATGATGTCGCCATCTTGCAGGATGTGCTTCAGCACTCCCGGCACATCCTCCACATCTGTGACGAAGATCGGGTCGACTTTGCCGCGAATGCGGATGGCTGCCAAGGCGCGCCCATCAGCACCGGGAATCGGCTGTTCGCTGGCGGGGTAAACATCCATCAGCACCAGCACGTCGGTTTCAGACAGCACCTGGGCGAAATCCTCGAACAGGTCGCGGGTGCGGGTGTAACGGTGCGGCTGAAACACCTGCACCAAACGGCGCGTAGGCCAAGCATTACGCACCGCATCCAGGGTGGCTTTCATTTCACGCGGGTGATGGCCGTAATCATCCACCAAGGTGGCCTTCTTGCCCAACGCAAAGGCAATGTCGCCATACTGCTGGAAACGGCGACCCACGCCATCAAACTTACGCAATCCATCAACAATGGCCTGATCTGGCACATCCAATTCAGTCGCAATCGCAATCGCCGCCAGCGCATTCAGCACATTATGACGGCCTGGCAGGTTCAGGGTGATCGCCAACGGCGCTTTGCCACGATGGCGGCGCACTGTGAAATGGCTTTGGGTGCCAGCAAAACGCATCTCCACCGCCTGTAAGTCAGCGTCATCGCCAAAGCCATAGGTCACCACCGGACGGCTGACTTCAGGCAGGATTTCACGCACATATTCATCATCCACACACAGCACCGCCAACCCGTAGAACGGCAGATGATGCAGGAACTCCACGAAAGTCTGCTTCAGCTTGGCGAAATCGCCGCCGTAAGTGGACATGTGGTCTTCGTCGATATTGGTCACCACCGCAATCATCGGCTGCAAATACAGGAAGGACGCATCACTTTCATCAGCTTCCGCCACCAGATACTCACCAGTGCCAAGCTTGGAATTGCTGGCGGAACTGTTCAGCTTGCCGCCAATCACATACGTCGGATCCATGCCACCCTCCACCAGCAAACTGGTGGTCAGGCTGGTGGTGGTAGTCTTGCCGTGGGTGCCCGCCACCGCAATCCCCTGACGGAAACGCATCAGCTCCGCCAGCATTTCGGCGCGGCGCACAATGGGGATTCGCTGTTCGCGCGCCGCAATGATTTCCGGGTTGCTGTTGTCAATTGCGGTGGAAACCACAATCACATCCGCGCCTTCGGCCTGTTCCGCCTTATGCCCTTTATAAACGGTCACACCCAGCGATTGCAGGCGGCGGGTCATGGCGCTTTCCGCCACGTCGGAGCCGGAAACGCTGTAGCCCAGATTGGCGACCACCTCGGCAATGCCGCCCATGCCCGCCCCACCAATGCCAATAAAATGCAGGCGGTTGATGCGTTTACGGGCAAGCTGGTCATTTCCTATCTTCATCTATTGTTTTCCTGTTTTATTATCAAAGTCATAACCAGCGTAGGCGGCGCAAATGGCAGCCACCTGCGCGGTAGCGTCAGGCTTGGCCAATTGCCGGGAAGCCACGCCCATCTGCCGCAGCTTGTCGCGGTCGGAACATAAATCCTGCAACACACCTGCCAGTTTCCCTGGCGTCAGATCACGTTGCTGGATCAGCAAAGCAGCACCGTTGTCAGCCAGATATTTGCCATTGGCGGTCTGATGGTCGTCCACTGCATACGGGAATGGCACCAGCACAGCCGCCACGCCTGCCGCCGCCAGCTCCGCGATGGTCAAGGCACCTGCGCGGCAAATCACCAGATCAGCCCAAGCATAGGCGGCCGCCATGTCTTCGATGAACGGCATGACTTCAGCTGTAACGCCAGCCGCAACATATTGTTGACTGGCCTCATCGATATTGCGCACACCCGCCTGATGCCGCACCAGCGGACGAACCGACCCATTCAGCTGTGCCAGCGCTTGCGGAACCATCTGGTTCAGCGCCTGCGCACCCAGGCTGCCGCCCACCACCAACACATGCACAGGCTCATCCGCCCGCGCAGCCAGACGCGCTTCCGGCGCTGGCAAGCTGGCGATGTCCAGACGCACCGGATTGCCAGTCGCCATCACCTTGCCATTGCCAGCGAAAGTGTTGGGGAAACCTTCCAGCACCCGGCGGCTGACGGTCGACAACAGCTTGTTGGTCAAACCGGCAACCGCATTCTGCTCGTGGATCACCACTGGTTTGCCCATCAGCGCCGCCACCAGACCGCNCGGACCTGCCACAAACCCACCCATTCCCAGCACCGCCGCCGGTTTATGCCGCAGCATAATGCTGACGGATTGCGCCAGCGCCCGAACCAGGTTAATTGGTGCCATCAGGATGGTGCGCCAACCTTTGCCACGCAAACCATTCACCTCCAGCCACGCCATTTCGATACCCGCCTCGGGAATGACGCGCGCCTCCAGCCCCTTGCGGGTTCCCATCCACACAACCGGAATGCCCTGCGCCATCAGGGCGCGGGCGACCGCCAGACCAGGGTAAACGTGGCCGCCAGTGCCGCCAGCCGTAATCATGATGGGACGTTGCGTCTGTTCAGCCACGGGCGGCCTCCTTGCAGGCCGGGATGCACGCCATCCCGCAAGATGTTTTTCAGGCAACCCCAGCAGGGCGGATTGGGTTTCACGGTGCACACGCATCAGCAAAGCCATCGCCACCAGCGTCACCATCAGGCTGCTGCCGCCATAACTCATCAACGGCAAGGTCAAACCTTTGGGCGGCAGTACCGCCAGATTCACACCGATATGCAGGATGACCTGGAACCCCATCCAGAAACCAACGCCATAAGCGACATAGGCACCAAAATGCCTGCCGGTCTTATCCGCCTGGAAACCAATGACAAACGCCCGCGCCACCAGCCAGCCATACAGCGCCAGCACCAGCAACATGCCAATAAAGCCGAACTCTTCCGCCAGGATTGAGAAAATAAAATCGTTATGCGCCTCCGGCAGGTAGAACAGCTTCTGGATACTGCCGCCCAACCCGTTGCCGAACCAGCCGCCATCGCCAATCGCCATCAAGGCATGCACAGTCTGGTAACCTTTATCGGCTTCATGCGCCCAGGGATTCATCAACGCATCCCAGCGGGCGCTGCGGTAACCCATCATTGACACCGGAATCATCACCAGGACAGCCCCACCCAACAGCAGCGCCAGCCGTTTCAATGGCACACCACCCAGGAACAGCAACGCCAATCCGGTGACAAAGATAACGATGGTTGACCCAAAGTCTGGTTCCAGCAGTAGCAACCCGCCACTGACCCCCAGCACCAACAAAGGGATCAGCAATGGTTGGTAGGAAGGCGACACCGCCAGATTTTNTCCGTGCCGAACCATGTAGCCGGACAGGTACAGCAACATGATCAGTTTGGCGAGTTCTGACACCTGCACCGACATAAAGCCAAAACTCAACCAGCGACGGCTGCCGTTCACTTCCTTGCCAATCCCCGGAATCAACACCAGCACCAGCAACGCCAGCACGATTGGCAACAAGCGGACACCCAATTGTTGCCAGAAATCCACCCTGATCTGGTACATGGCCACAGCGAGCAAGATGCCCAGCGCCAAATAAATTGCCTGACGCTGCAAATAATAGTAAGGGTCGCCATATTGCTTTTCCGCCACCCACATGGAAGCCGACGCCAACATGACAATGCCAATGCCGATAATGGCCAGTAACGCGATCAGCAGATCCCGGTCGAAGTAGCGCGCCCACGGATTGCTGTTCGGCACATCATGCAACATGGCGGCGACCTTGCGGCTCATGGCAGCCCCTGACAGCTTCACTGAACACGTCGCCACGGTGCGCATAGCCTTTAAACATGTCGAAACTGGCGCAGGCGGGTGAAAGCAACACATTGTCGCCCGCTTGCGCCAACTCAGCAGCAGCCTTCACCGCATCCTCCATATCATCGGCGAACACATAAGCCGCGTATCCTTCCACCACAGCGGCGATCTTGTCGCGGTCTTCGCCAATCAGCACNNCAACGCGCGCCTTGTCGGCGGCCACCGGACGCAAAGNGGAAAAATCCGCCCCTTTGCCCTGCCCACCTGCAATCAGCACGGTTTTGCCCGGCAGTCCAGCCAGCGCCGCCAGCGTTGCGCCGACATTGGTGCCCTTGGAATCGTTGAACCAGTTCACCCNCTGCCGTTCCCGCACCCATTGGGTGCGATGCGGCAACCCAGTGAACTCACGCAGCGCCGCCAACATGCCGGAAAGCGGAATGCCCGCAGCTTCACCCAACGCCAGCGCCGCCAACGCATTGGCATAGTTGTGCTCGCCCGGCAACCGCATGTCATTGACCGCCAGCAGCAGGTTTTCACCTTTCGCCAGCCAGCGCACGCCATCCTGCTCACGCACCCCGTACTGACCAGCGGCGGGTGCATCCAGGCCGAAAGAAACCGCATCACCCGCCACCATTGCCATCACCAGCGGATCATCACGGTTGGCCACGGCGCAGGCCGCATTCCGGTACACCACCTGTTTGGCGGCGGCATAATCCGCGTAGCTGGCATACCGGTGCATATGGTCTTCGCTGACATTCAGCACCACCGCCGCCACCGCCTGCAATGAATGCGTGGTTTCCAACTGGAAACTGGACAGCTCCATCACATACAAGTCGGGCGTTGGCTGCTCCAGCAAATCCAGCGCGGCGTAACCCAGATTGCCGCCTGCATAGGATTTCATGCCCGCCTTTTTCGCCATCAAATCCACCAGCGTGGTGACGCTGCTCTTGCCGTTGGAGCCGGTGATCGCCACCACCGGCGCTTTGGCCACCCGCACGAACAGCTCAATATCGCCAATCAATTCCGCGCCGCGTGCGCCTGCCGCATGGATTTCCGGGGTCGCGATGGCAATGCCAGGGCTAACAACCAAAGTGGCCGCTTGGGCAAACAGTTCCGGAGCCGCCGCAAATGCACCAAAGTGATAAGGTGCCGCCGGGAACCGTTCCAGCAACTCATCCTTGCCAGATGGGTTGGCGCGGCTGTCAACCACGGCGAACGCCACACCCTGCCGCTGCAAATAACGCGCAACCGAAAGCCCTGTCTGGCCGAGGCCGACAATCAGCGTTTCCCAGTTGTCAGTTTGCATGCTCACGCTTTACCGCCACCC
The DNA here is from genome assembly GCA_013693955.1 of Candidatus Thiothrix singaporensis. Taxonomy (GTDB): domain Bacteria; phylum Pseudomonadota; class Gammaproteobacteria; order Thiotrichales; family Thiotrichaceae; genus Thiothrix; species Thiothrix singaporensis. The sequence continues at coordinate 2,348,385 of CP059265.1, forward strand.
ATTAACGAATTTTCAAGGTTGCCAAGCCAATCATCACCAGAATGACGGTGATGATCCAGAAACGGACGATGACCCTAGGCTCGAGCCAACCCTNTTTCTCATAGTGATGATGCANGGGAGCCATGCGGAATATCCGCTTGCCGCCCGTGGCCTTGAAATAACCGACCTGCAAGATCACGGATAAGGTTTCCAGCACAAAAACGCCGCCCATGATCGCCAGCACGACTTCCTGCCGCACCACAACCGCCACAATGCCCAACGCAGCGCCCAACGCCAGCGCGCCGACATCGCCCATAAAGACTTGCGCCGGGTAAGTGTTGAACCAAAGGAACCCCAACCCTGCGCCAAAAATGGCACCGCAGAACACCACGACTTCACCGGCACCCGGGATGCGCGGAATCCCAAGGTACTGGGAAATGGTCGCGTGTCCGCTGACATAGGCGAAAATGGCCAGGCCACCCGCCACCATAATGGTCGGCATGATCGCCAGCCCATCCAACCCATCGGTCAGGTTCACCGCATTGCTGGAACCGACCACAACCAAGTACACCCAAGGAATGAACAGCCACCCCATCTGCCAATGCGCGCCTTTCAGGACAGGCAAAAACAAGGTCGTTTCTGTNNTGGCCGCCACAAGGTACAGATAGATGGCAGCGGCAAAACCGATCACGGTCAGTCNCAGCAGTTTTTGCCNGGTAGTCAGCCCCAGGTTGCGGCGCTTCTTGAGCTTGATGTAATCATCCAAACCACCTACCAGGCCAAACCCCAGCGTCACCAGCAACACCACCCATACATAGTGGTTGCGCAAATCGGCNNACAGCAAGGTGGAAACCGTGATCGCCAGAATAATCATCACCCCGCCCATGGTCGGCGTCCCCGCCTTCATTTGGTGCTGGCCATCCTCACGGATGTATTGCCCAATTTTCAGGCGGGTCAGTGCCCGGATCATGCCCGGCTCTGTCCACAGGGCGATGAACAGCGCCGTCAACAACCCCAGAATCGCCCGCAAGGTCAGGTACTGGAACACATTGAAGCCACGGTAGAACTCGCCCAGGAATTCAAACAACCACAACAGCATTACGCGGCCTCCTTGACAGCAGCCGCCGTCAGCGCGTCCACCACCCGCTCCATGCGGGCAGAGCGGGAGCCTTTCACCAGCACATTCGAACCGGGCTGCAAGCCATTCTCCAGGGCAGCCAACAACGGCTCCAACGCATGGAAAGCCAGTTCCGGCCTGCCAAATGCGGCGCTGGCGTTGGCGCTCAAACCACCCAGCGTATAAACGGCGCCAATACCGGCCTTTGCTGCCTGCCGACCAATATCCGCATGCAGTTGCACACCGTTTTCACCCAACTCCCCATGTCGCCAAGCACGAGGATCCTGTCGCCAGACATGCCTGCCAGCACTTCCACCGCCGCCGCAGTTGACGTGGGGTTTGCATTGTAGGTGTCATCAATCACCATGCCGCCATGCTTGCCCTGTTTGGGATTCAGCCGCCCCTTGACCGGCTGCAAGGTTTCCAGTCCGCAGCGGATGGCGTCCAGCCCCACTCCCAACGCCGCCGCCGCCGCTGCTGCCGCCAGCGCGTTCATCTGGTTATGCCGCCCCAGCAATTTCAGGCTGACCACCGCTTCATGGCCATCAAGCTGTAGATAAAACTGGTTACTTTCATCCACACGGCCTGCACATCCGCCGGGTGCCGCATGCCGAAGCTCACCACCTTACGGTCAGGATTCAAGCCCCGCCAATAGTCGGCGTAAGCATCATCCGCATTGATGACCGCCACACCCTGATCGGCCGGCCATGGAAAATTTCACCTTTAGCCCGCCACACCCGCGATATTGCCGAAACCTTCCAGATGTGCAGCCCCGGCATTGTTAAGCACAGCCACGTCCGGGCACGCGATCCGGGTCAGATAGCCAATTTCACCAAAATGGCTGGCACCCATCTCAATCACGGCGTAGTCATCTTCCGTGCGCAAACGTAATAAGGTCAGGGGCATGCCAATGTCGTTGTTGAGATTGCCGACAGTCGCCAGGGTACGGCCTTGTTGCATCAGAATAGCGGTCAGCATTTCTTTCAGGGTCGTTTTGCCATTGCTGCCAGTAAGGCCAACCAGCGGGCGTTGAAATTGTTTGCGCCAAGCAGCCGCCAGCCGCCCCAACGCCAACCGCACATCATCCACCACAACTTGGGGAATCGCGGCGTCCACAGGTGCCGAAACCAGAGCGGCGCTGGCCTTGCCCACCACTTGCGGCACAAAGTCATGCGCGTCGAAACGCTCGCCTTTCAACGCCAAAAATAAGTCGCCTGGCTGCACCTGCCGGGAATCACGTTCAACACGTTCCACCGCCACATCTTCACCGTGCAACTGGCCGCCCGTCATCCGGGCAATGTCAGAAAGCAGCAGCCAAGTCATGCGGCACACTCCCGCAACGCCTGCATTGCCTGGACACGGTCATCGAACGGCGTTACGCCATTGGCTAAAATCTGTACGGTTTCGTGGCCTTTACCCGCAATCAATACGGTATCGCCCGGCTGCGNCCGGCTGATGGCAAGACGGATAGCCCTTGCGCGATCATGTTCACACGTCACGCCCTTCTTGTTAGTAATGCCCTGCATGATGTCCTCAAATATTTGCTGTGAATCTTCGGAGCGCGGATTATCGTCGGTTATGATCACCACGTCAGCTCCTGATTCCGCCTNTTTAGCCATCAATGGGCGCTTGCCCCTGTCACGGTCACCACCGCAACCGAACACACACAGCAAGCGGCCACGGGTATGTACGCGCACGGCCTGCAAAACTTGCTCCAATGCACNTGGCGTATGGGCGTAATCCACCACCACCAGCTGCCCCGCCGCATCGCTGGCAGCAACACGCTCCATGCGTCCAGGCACCACACGCACCTGCTGCAAGCGTTGCAATGCGTCAGAAAAATCCATACCCGCAACCAGCAGGACAGCCAGGGCAGCCAGCAAATTATGCAGATTGAACCTGCCGAGCACCGGTGCTGACAATCTACCCGNGTGTTGACCGGCAACGACCGTGGCGCTGATCCCGGCATGGTCAAACACCGGGTCAACCGCCACCAGGGTGTCAGNGGGATAGGCACCAGGATCACCGACACCGTAGCCAATCAGCCGCACAGGCTTCTCTTGCAACTCCTCCGCTAACCGGCGGCCAAACGGGTCATCAAGATTGAGGACGGCGGCTTTCAGATCCGGCCAATGGAACAGCCTGCGTTTGGCTTCGGCATAAGCTTCGACAGTGCAGTGGTAATCCAAGTGATCGCGGGTCAGATTGGTCAACACCGCCACATCGAAACGGACGCCATTGACCCTGCCCTGATCCAGCGCATGGGAAGAAACCTCCATCGCCACCGAGCTAAAACCTTCCTCGCACAACTCACGCAACAAGGCATGGACTGTCAATGCATCCGGCGTGGTATGGGTGGCCGGTTTCAACGCACCAGGCAAGCCAATGCCCAAGGTGCCGATGACTGCCGAGGCTGGCGTACCTGCTGCGTTCATGGCTTCGGCGACAAAATGGCTGACGGAGGTTTTCCCATCCGTTCCGGTCACGCCCACCATGAGCAAACTGGCGCTGGGGCTGGAATTAAAACGGTCGGCGAGGGTGCCCAAGCGCTCCCGCAAGGAAGGCACTGGCACCAACTCAACCGACAAGGGTGGCTGTTGCAAACCATTTTCCGGCTCATATAACACGGCCACTGCGCCAGCGCGCACCGCTGCCTCGGCATGATCCAGACCGTGTTGACGGGTTCCGCGCACGGCGACGAAAGCCATGCCCGGTTGAATTTTGCGGTTATCCAGCGTCAGCCCGCTCACCTTTATATCGGGAGCAGATTCAACAAACCCAGCCAGCAAGGTGCTTAACGGCATTGTTGTCATTTATGTCGCCCCTCCCGTCTTGGCCTGCTGAGGCTGTTGTTGCAGCGTTTGTGCCGCCTGTTTGCTTTCCGGCAGGTTATCGGGCGGCACATCCAGCAAACGCAACGCCTCTGCCATCACTTNTGAGAAAACCGGTGCCGCCGCACGGCCACCGCTGTCATCAATTTTAGGTTCATCAATCTGCACCGACACCACCAACCGTGGCCGACTGGCGGGAGCAACACCGATAAAGCTGGTCATATAACGGTCATTACGATACTTGCCGCCGATAAACTTGTAGGCGGTGCCGGTTTTGCCCGCCACGCGGTAACCGTCCACCATCGCCTTTTCACCTGTGCCGCCTTTTTGCACCACGGCCTCCATCATCCGCACAATCGCACGTGCAGTGTCTGACCCCATGACCTGCTGGCCAATAACAGGCTTGTCCAGCTTGTAGATACTGGCGGGCATCAAAACCCCATTGGCGGCAAATGGCGCATAGGCATGGGTCAGTTGCAGCAAACTGGTTGACAACCCATAGCCGTAACCATGCGACGCCCGGTCAACTTTGCCCCATTGGGTGTAACTGGTCAGCTCGCCAGCGCTTTCCCCAGGGAAACCAGCGTCAGGCACACGGCCAAAGCCAACCCGGCTCAGGAACATCCACTGGTCGCGCGCATTCATCAGCAACGCAACCCGGCTCGCGCCCACGTTACTGGACTTCGCCAGCAAAGTGGGCAGGCTGATGGNGCCGTAATCATGCGGATCCCGGACACTGTACTTGCCAAAATTGATATAGCCGGGTGAGGTGTTGACTTCCACGTCCGGCTCGATGACACGCGCTTCCAAAGCCGCCGCCAGCGTCAACGGTTTCAGGGTGGAGCCTGGCTCCGACCTGTCCGTCACCGCGCGGTTGCGATAGAGGGAGGGCTGCAATTCCTTGCGGTTGTTCGGATTGAAAGACGGCACATTCGCCATCGCCAGGATTTCCCCACTATGTGCATCCAACACAATCAGGGAGCCTGCCTTGGCGTTCAACCCATAGACCCGGGTCTTAAGTTCTTTGTAGGNCCGGTACTGGATACGGCGGTCAATACTGAGCCGCACATCCTGCCCTGGCTGCATTTCTTCCATATTGACGATGCTTTCAACCAGCTTGCCTTTGGCGTCGCGCACCACCCTGGTTTTGCCATCTTTGCCCGCCAGCACATCATTGCGGGCTTTTTCAACACCCTCAATGCCCACCCCGTCAATATTGGTCATGCCGACGACGTGGCCAGCGGTTTCCGCCAGAGGATAATAACGCCGGTATTCACGGGTTCCCGCAACACCGGGCAATTCCAAGTCAAGGATTTCGTCCGCCACTTCCAATGGCAGCTGACGGCCAAGGTAGAAAAACTGCTTATTGCTCGCCTGCTGTAACTTTGTCAGCAAACTGCCTTCATCCATTTCCAGTTCACGCTCAATATGGCGAAAGCCTTCCTCCAAACGGGCGAAACGGCTGGCCGCCAAGTTTTTCGCTTCCTGCGCCTCTGCATCGGTGTTTCCTGCGGTAGCGTCAGCCACCTTCTGCGCCAATTCATAGTCACGCCGCAGATCCTCGCGCGCTTGCAACAAATCCTGCGGATTGCACCACAAGGACGTCACCGGCGAGCTGACCGCCATCGGTTCGCCATTGCGGTCAGTGATCATGCCCCGGTAAGCCTGCACGGTGACTTCCCGCATCTGGCGTTTGTCGGCTTGCTTTTGCAGCCATTCCTGCTGGAACACTTCCAGCCATACGGNCCGCAGCATCAGGATGCCGATCACAATCAGCAAAGCAAGCATCAGGAACAGGCGTCTCCNCTGAAAAACCGGCGATTTGAGTTGTCTGCGTTTCACTCGCGTATGATCCTGATGTTGTCAGCAGAAGGCTTCTGCATTTTCAATTCATCCCGTGCGCGTGTTTCCACTTGCACTGGTTCAACAACGTACTTTGCTCAAGTTTCAAACGGCTCCATTCAGCACCAAGTTCATCACGCTCTTTTTCCAGCTTTTGCAACTCAGCGAACAATTGGCGCGCATGATGACGGTTCGCCACGACCATCAGAGCCATGGCAAGCACCAGCGCATACAGCAGCGACAAGCCCAACAAGCCCCCTGCTCATCTGCGCTCACCCACCCGCATAATGGCGCTGCGGGCACGGACATTGGAACCAACTTCCATTGCTGATGGACGAACAGCTTTGCCAATGGTTTTCATCGGCGTCTGGATAGTCTCCTGCATTACAGGCAACCCTTTGGGAATATTGGNGGGTAAGGAAGCTTTGCGCAGGAAGTGTTTGACAATACGGTCTTCCAGGGAGTGAAAACTGATGACCACCAGCCGTCNCTCCTGAGCAAGAAATTCAACTGACTGTTGCAAACACTCTTCAACATCATCCAGTTCCTGATTTACTTTTATCCTTATTGCCTGAAAACTGCGGGTAGCGGGGTGCTTCCCAGGTTCACGCTTACGTACAATGCCTGCAATCAGGGCAGCCAATTGTGTTGTTGTCTCAACAGGCTGCACTGCCCGCACCTGCACAATTTCACGTGCAATCTGCCGGGAAAAACGCTCTTCACCATAACGCCATAGCACATCGGCGATCTCCGCCTCGTCCGACTGGTTTATCCATTGCGCCGCGCTTTTGCCGTTGGACACATCCATTCGCATATCCAGCGGCTCTTCACGCACAAAACTGAAACCGCGCTCAGCGTCATCCAATTGCGGGGACGAAACCCCAAGATCCAGCAACAACCCCTGAATCTTGTCCTTTATGCCAGCTGCAACTAACGCCTGCGGAAAATCACGGAATGAACCATGCCATGCCAAAACGCGCGGGTCATTCCGCCAGCGTTCCTGTGCATGCGCAATGGCGGCCGGATCCTTATCAATAACAACCAAGCGGCCATCCCTGCCCAGCTGTTCCAAAATCTTGGCGGAATGCCCACCCCGACCATAAGTCCCGTCTACGTAAACGCCATCCTGTTGCACATGCAAAGCGTCGAGTGCTTCCCGCAACAGCACTGACTCATGTTTCCACATCGGCTCACTCATATTTCACCGCCATCACATGGAAACCTGATTAAGGACTTCGCTGGCGTTCTGCATCTTCCTGCGCTTCGCGCAGCCATATTTCCCGGGCGGCTTCCCAAACATCCGCATCCCACAATTCCAACTTATTAGCTTGGCCGACAAGCACCGCTCTTTATCCAATCCGGCATATTCACGCAATGGGGCTGGCAACAACACCCGCCCCTGCGAGTCCATCTCCAGCTCCGCCGCATGCCCCAGAATCAGGCGCTGTAAATTGCGCACCCGTCGGTTCATATTGGGAAGCGACATCAAGGTCTTTTCCACTTTCACCCACTGACCCATGGGATATATGAGGAGACATTTATCTGTGTGGTCGATAGTGATCACAAGCTGCCCATTGGCGTTTTCAACAATATCGTCACGATATTTGGCAGGCATCGCCAGCCTACCCTTGACATCAATCGATATGTTGGAAATACCGCGAAACATGCCTGCTAATCCCACTTAAAAATGGGAAACTTACCCACTTTTCTCCACTTTCCGCCACCTACGAGGAAATATAGGCAGACATCCCCACTCTGTCAATAAAATCCAGCAGAAATTACTTTAAACTGCAATTATTTAGCCTTTAACTTAATAAAAGATAAAAGACGTAAAATTAATATTTTTTGTTTTCAAGGAATTAGAAAACAAAAGCAAGAAACCGCTTTAACTGGTTTCGATGCAAGCTTTCAAAAAGAGGGGGAATAAAAAGAATGAAAAAGAAATGAGCTGATCTATAAGCCGGGTTCTGTCGTGGACAATCATTCATCTGGGATACACGTCACCATGCACCTCTAGCAACCTACCCGGATGCAGCGCGGGTCACGCCATTGCATCCCTATTTGGTTTTGCTCCAGACGGGGTTTGCCGTGCCGTCAACTGTTGCCAGTGACGCGGTGCGCTCTTACCGCACCATTTCACCCTTACCTCCGGCAAGCCGGGTGGCGGTATCATTTCTGTGGCACTTTCCGTCGGCTCACGCCGCCCAGGCGTTACCTGGCGTCTTACCCTATGGAGCCCGGACTTTCCTCCCTTCCACACTTGAGGCATGGAACAGCGATTGCCCAATCAGCTCGGAAGCCACACTAACAGATAAGCATCAAGGTTGCACCTGACAACAGCAGAAACTAGGGCAATCGCTTAAAAACATAGCCATTATTTAGACACAACAGGGAATTTGCCGAATTTCCCCACATATCTATTGCCTCCCTGAACAGTTTCCTGGGATGGATCATTCCATGATGGGATGATTGTAACGCATCCGCCAAACCTTGCGCCCGGCAGCAAGCACATCAAGATAGAAAAGCAAACGCTTCTTTTGCGCTCCCGGCGCTGCCACGGCCTGTCGTGTCGCCCGCGCCACGCCTGTCCGTGCCCTCGCCGTCCGCTCTTGCCGGTGTTGCGGCTCCGCCGCCTTGGCCGTAGCTCAATGACCTAGCACAAGACGGAGGCCAAGGTTGCTGACGCGCCCAGCAGGCACGTCCCCGTGACGGCAGGCAGAACGGCAGTCCCTGCCGTTGTCGTCCCACGAGCCGCCGCGAATGACGCGCTCGACGCCCGCCTCTTGCTCGCCTCCGGCGATCAAGGGATCAGTCACCGGCTCCGCCGGTAATTTATCCTGCCATGCATCCTGACACCATTCCAACACATTACCGTGCATGTCGTACAAGCCCCAGGCATTACAGGGGTAGCTTGCCACATCGGTGGTTTCTTTCTTCGCACCGTCACCCCATTCACCTGCTTTGTATTCCCATGTTCCCCGATAATTTACTTTATCGAGTGACAGTTCCACACCAAAGTTAAACGGGGTTTGTGTCCCGGCGCGGCAGGCATACTCCCATTCGGCTTCAGTGGGCAAACATACAATCAGATCCGGGTGAAGCTGGTTGAGTTTGCTAATGAAGGCCTGGGCATCATGCCAGCTTACCTGCTCAACCGGGCGGTTATCACCTTTGAAGCGGCTGGGGTTTTCGCCCATGACGCTTTGCCACAAGGATTGGGTGACAGGCGTTTCAGCCATCCAGAAGCCTTTACTCAAAGTAACTTGATGCAGGACTTCATCTTCCCAGCGGCCTTTTTCGGTTTCTGGCGAACCCATCATGAACGTGCCAAGTTGTATCCAGCGGAAAGCATGACGCACACCCTGCAAGGTAAACGCCATCCACAGGCCATGCGGATCTTCACCCCAATCAGATGCCCAGGCATAAGGGAATACAGGTGGTGAAAGGTGGTTGCGGTACATCATCCGGCGTGCTTGGCATAGCCCGTCAACGATTCCTGCGTCAGACGCTGAACACCATCCTGCTTGCCCAACTTGCGGTCAAATGTCCACAAATCCATGCCAACTTGCCGACTTTCAACCGCAATGATGGAATCAGCAAACCCAGCATTACTGTTGCGGAAACGGGTTAATGCCAGAATAAAATGCGTTTCATGCTGCAAACAATAAACAGGATCGTCCCATAACACCTGCAAAGCATCCATGACTTCTTCTTTTTCAAAACCATAGGCTTGCTCAAGCACCCAGACAAATTCCACTTGTACGACTTGAGGCACAAAAACCCGCCCTGCTGCTGTTACCAGTGCCCGTGCTTGCCGGGTCTGCTCAGGCGATTCCTTATCATCTGTCAGCACCCGCACCAGCACATTGGTGTCAACAGCGATCAAAGCTCACCACCCCGCTGACGGATAGCTTCATCCATTTGCTCAAGTGTCACCCGTTTTTTCACCTTGATTGCACCGAACGAACGCCCGACATCCGGCTTATCTGGCGCGTCTTTACGGGATGGGTAACGCAACTTGATAAAGGCGATAAAATCAATCACCTGTTGCTGGGCATCCGGCGGTAATGTCTCAAAGTCTGCAAATGCTGGATTTATCATCATGGCTAACTCACTTAAACCTTGCCGACAATTTTAGTACACAGAAGGAAAGGCGGTCATCCGGCAGGCGTTCACGGGGCATCCGCTCCCATTACTAGCGTACCGGCGACCTTGCTTTTGCTTGCGGGTCAGACCCGCAAAACCGGATAACGATCTGGTCATTCACACCCATTCCAACGGTGTGTTGAGCTAGCACAAGACGGAGGCCAAGGTTGTTGTTGCGCTCATCAGGCTCGTTCCTGTTACGGTAGGCAGAACGGCAGTTCCTGCCGTTGTTGTTCCACGAGCCGCCGCGAATGACGCGCTTGACGCCTGCTTTCGATCTGTTACCCAGCAGTATCATACCGCCAGGGGCGGGTGGCGGCGCAAGTTTTCCTGCCGCCACGCCAGACTGTCTGTGCCTGCGGTGATGGCATGGACAGACGCATAGGCAAGCTGTAACTGGCTGGCGTCGATCACGCCTTGCAGGAACAGCCGCTCCCAGTATTGCCGCCGTTGCTGGAAGCGGCGCTTGCGGCGGCGGCTGAGGCGGATAGCGCCTTGCAGGATGCGGAAACCACAGTAGGTCACGCCCTGCCTGCTGGGTTGTAGCTGCACATTGGGCTTGACCCGCAAACCGCGTTCCTGTTGTAACCAGTCAGTGACGGTTTGCAAGGCTGCACAAGCCGTTTGCCGGTTATCACACCACCAGATGATGTCATCCATATAGCGGGCTTGCGCCCGCACGGATGACAGATGCGCCAACAGCCGATCCAGCCCGTCCAGGTAATAGTTGGCGAAATATTGCGAAGTCAGTGAACCAATTGGTAATCCCTGTTGTGGGCTCGTTGCGTAACTGGCCAATATTCGCCGCAACTGGGCTTCGCACTCCGCACCCTTGAAACGGCGCATCAGCACCTGCAACAGGCGCTCGTGGCCGATGGAGGCAAAATAGCTGTCAATGTCGATCTTGACGCACCAAGCATACTGGCACAGATACCGTTGCACTTTCTGCACGGCGCGGTGGACACCCTTATCCTGGCGGCAGGCATAACTGTCGGGGGTCATGGCTCGTTCCAAGGCACCACCCGCCAGATTCATCAGGGCATGGTGAAAAATACGGTCTTCAAAACAGGCGGCATGGATCAGGCGCTGTTTTGGGTCGTAAATCTGAAAAGCACGGAACTTGCCATAAGGTAGGCAGGCATGACGAATATCCTNCCCTAGTCGGTTAAGATTATGGTCAAAGTCGCGCATGAAAGCTTGCACATCAGCACGATGGCGCTTGCCTTTGGCGGCTTTGTGGAAGGCTTCGACGAGGTTCTTGCGTTCGGCAATCGCCTCAAGCGTGATCAGGGTGCGTTTCATCCGGGGTTTCCGGCGGCAGCAGGGATTGCAGGCACTCGATGAACATATCCCCGTATTTGTCAGCACGGGTCTGGCCAATGCCATCCACTTCCAGCAAGGCGGACTTGCTGCTGATCCGCCGCTGCGCGATAGCAGCCAATTGCTCGTTGGTGAAAATGTTATACGGAGCTATGCCTTCGCGTTCTGCTGTCACCTTGCGCAATTCACGCAGACGCGAATAGAGGGTGAAATCATCATCGCTCAACACTTCCTTGTAGTCGATCTTGCCTTTGCTGCTGCGTTTGGCGCTGCCCGCCAGTGAACCTTCATTGTCTGACCATGTGACACAAACCGCCCAGAAACTGTTTTCCCCGTCGGCAACAAAGTGCTTGTCGATATTGCCGATGCGGTGCTGGTCACAAAAGGCATTGAGGTCGGCCTCCGGGTCTTCCGGGTTCACCACCGGGATTTTGAAAAATTTGTGCTTCACTTTTTCTTCCTGAAAGAATCCAGCCATCCTTNTACCAGCTTCGATGACACGCTGTGCCAAACCACCGCTCCCAGCGCCGCCACGGCCTGTCGTGTCGCCCGCGTCACGCCTGTCCGCGTCGGTGCTGTCCGCTCTTTCCTGTGTTGCGGCTCCGCCGNCCCTGACCTGGCCTNGAGCTCAATATGACCTAGCACAAGACGGAGGCCAAGGAAGCTGAGGCGCACATCAGGCTCGAGCCAGTCACGGGAGGCAGAACGGCAGAACCCGCCGCTGTCGTGCCACGAGCCGCCGCGAATGACGCGCATGACGCCCGCCTTGTCGCCTCCGGCGACACCCTGCGGGTCTGTGACCGGCTCCGCCATCAGTTTTTCCGACCACACATCCTGGCACCATTCCCACACATTTCCGTGCATTTCGTACAAGCCCCACGAGTTGGCTGGAAGCGATTTGACCGGGACAGTTTTTTGTCTATATAGCCCCTTTTTGCCGCCTGCGTAGGGGANATTGCCGTCATAATTCACCTGTTCCGGGGTGATGTTGTCACCGAATGAAAACGGGGTGGTGGTTCCAGCCCGGCAGGCGTATTCCCATTGGGCTTCCGTCGGCAGTTTAGCCGGTAAGCCGGGGATTTGCTGGCGCAGCTTTTCGATGAAAGCCTGGGCATCATCCCAGCTTACCTGCTCCACCGGATTGTTGGGGTCGTCTTTAAAGCTGCTGGGGTTGTTGCCCATCAAGGCTTGCCATTGGGCTTGGGTAACGGTGGTGTCAGCCAGCCAGAAACCTTGCGTCAGGTTGACTTGATGCTGGGTTTCACTGCCATCCCAAATACCTTCACGTTCCGGTTCAGATTTGGGTGAACCCATCAGGAACGTACCGGGTTTGATCCAGCGGAAACGCTGGGTGCTGCCGGGAAGCTCCACGTCCGCGTAGAGGCCGTAGTCATCCGTGCCAATCTCGCCGGNGGNGAAGCCTTGCCAATGGCCAAACCCGGCAGAGGTTGGCGGTTGCCAGTAGGAGCGGTAGTAAGCGCCGAGGCAGTGGTGTTCGATGAATAAGCCTTCGAAGTCGCGGCCTATGCTATAAGCCCAGGGTGGAACACGGACTTGCCTAAAATGCAGGGTTTCCATATCACTGCGCAGCAACAAGCCTGCATTATCCCCCAGCGGACAAACCCTCTCATAACGCAGGGTGGATAGCTGGAACTGCAAGGAGTGGCGGATACTAGATTGGTGTTTCTCCCCTGAAGCAAATATTTCCGCATACAGCAGCGGCCTGCGTAGCCTGATACGGGCTAACGGGCTGGGTTTGGCCAATGGGGATTCCACAGGTGGCGGATCACCTGCCACTACCAGAGTTTNCCCTTCCTGATACAACGCCAACCCATATTCGCTACGCTCGCCCACTGGGGGCAATTTTGCGGGATCAAGGGGATGGTCGGCATGATGCCGCTGGTCATCCTTATGTACCTGCACAGCAACCCGCTGCAAAAACTCCCNCACTTCCGGCAAGTCCCATGCCTCTACCGGCAATCGCTTTTCCATACGGCGAAACCAGTCACGGGTGTCTACATCTGCCCGCAGCTCATCTGCATCCTGTTCATAACGCTGCCCAAGCTGACGGAAGTAATGGCTGGCATCCGCCAAATCAGATGACGGCACACAATCACGGGAGGAGGAATCCAGACTGGTGATTTCCTCAAACCAGACCTGTTCCCGCAAAGGCGCGCGCCATTCCCTGATTGTCTCCAGGACGGTTTGTTTTAATGCTTCCGACAATGCCGCAAACTGCTCCAGCCTTTGGTTTCTGGCAACCGGGCTTGGAGTTGCCGCAACACTGGACTTTTCCGGGAGGTCAGGGTGCTGCCAAACAGCTGCTTCCACACCGATGGAGAAATGTTGTCCATACTGGGCGGCTGCCAGCCTGACAGCCCGCAACAGGCNTGGCTCAATCCGTATGGCGGGCCAGCAAGCNNCCAGTAACTCACTGGCTTGTTGGCGGCGGGTAGCATTATCCAGCTTGGCCATTTGCCGCAACGGTTCCCACGGCTCCAACGTAAACAGAGTGCGTAGCCGTGGGTCACACTCATCCGGGTGGCAGGGTATAACCGCTATCAGTTTGCAGCCCAAACGCTGTAAGTGCTGCGCCAGGATCAGCCAGCTTGCCACCTGCCCTGCCGGGTCGTCAGACAAGGCTCCAAGGTCACTGAACACCAACACGACACTGTNTTTCAGGGGCACAATCCAACCCTCTGATTGCCCTTCCCGTAACAAGTCGTGGCTGTAAGCATACTCTGGCAAGCTGGCAGCCAATAAGTCAGCATACAGGGATTGATCCAGCCAATAGGGGATCAGGTGCAGGTGATGGTCTTCGATAATGTGCAAATGCCGCCCCAGGCTACGGCGGCGGATGCGGGGATGTGATAGAGGTGCTCACCCTTACCCAGTTTTTACCACAGCATCCGCATCGACCCCACGCCCTTGCCGTTGCTGCTTCAAATGCTGGAATAACCGCGGCAACAGAGAGCGGGGTGAAGCTAAGGGATGGTAAGCCGGTTNTTGGGTTGGCCGCCCCTGCCAACNCACAGAAAGCAGCAGTTTCCCTGCAACAGCATTCTCATCCTGCTGCAAGACGGTTGCTTCGCGCTTTTCCAGTAGCCAGAAACCTGCGCTAGGCTTTACGCCTTCAACTTGCCCGAGGGAAAGCTGTGCAGATGCAGCGACTGCTGAAACCTTGATTTCAGCACTAAGCGACGTAAAAGCTTGCCCCTCACCGTTGCTATTCTCCTGTGCTTCCAGCCCCAGTTTTTTTGCCAGATAAGCGGCAGTATCCGCATCACCTGCCACGATTGCAGCCAACAGGTCAGCACGGCTTAACTGGCTCCTGCGGGGATGGCTCATAACAATCCGGCATGAAAACCGGGGTGCTTCCGGTAAGTGAACTTGCGCAGCTCAAGGATAAGGTCACTAGCCGACTTGCCTGTTTGTACACTCAAGCGCTGCACACCACGCAGCATATCGAAATACTCAGCCTGCCCCGGTAACGGGTAAAAATTCCGCCCTTTGGCCTGTTGCCGGTCTTCCACCAGCATGGCGGCAGCTTCCTGGAACACGCTGCTGTCCAGCGCCGGAAAATGCCGAGCATTCTGCTCCGCCCGCTTGACCAGAAAATCCTGTTGCGCCTCTTCACCCTCCGGGAAAGCCAGGTGCAGCGACAAGCAACGGCGCACAAACGCATCCGGTAAAGAACGCTCCTCGTTGGTTGTGACCATGACCAGCGGCCTGACGCCATTGCATTCCACAGGCTCATCCCTGCCCTGTGGCTGAAAACGGCTTGCCCCCAGGGCTTCCAGCAGGCCATTCGGCACATCGGTATCCGCCTTGTCGATTTCGTCAATCAACACGACCACACCGTTTGCGGGATCACAGCCTGACGTATCAGGTGCTTTGCGTTTGCAACGTCCGGCCAGTGGCTGGGCGGATTGCCAATCCAGCGCCCACCATAGCGAGCCTGGGACAATAAAGTTTTCAACGGCCAGCGCATCAGTCACTTGATCATGCTCACGCCGCACTTGCGCCTCCGCCAACCGCGCTACGGCATCAAAGTGCCACAACAGGTCACGGGATTCTGTCCGGGCATCCGCGACAAAATGCAGGAAAGGCCGCTGTAACTGCTTCGCCACCGCTTTCGCCAACTGGCTTTTGCCGATGCCTGGCTCTCCCCAGATCAACAACGGGCGGTTAATGGCAAGCGCGGCATTGGCGGCATTGATCATGTCACTGTCCAGCACATGGCAAACGGTATCACCCACATCATTGGCAATTTCGATGGCTGTCAAATTCTGGTCAAGCAATTGCATAGTGTCTCCGTATCAAACCGGTTATTGGGTATCTTCCAAGCCGTCAAACAAGTTGTATTCCTCAATTTCGCGATCTAGATTATTCTCTTCCAGCGATAACTGGATGATGTAGGGATAGCTGCTTTTTAGCTCTTGGGCAAACTGACGCATACGGGCGTTTTCACTCTCATCATCCCCAAACCGAAATAACCAGTAAAAACTGGCAGAGCCTTCTTTACGCGCCTCACGTTCTAACCATGAAACCACCAGTTTTTTCTTATCCGGGGAAGAATAGGCTGATTTTGCTTGTGCGGGTTGATCCTGAATAGGTGTTCATCAATCGCAAGGCGCAAGTCTACCGTATCTGCCCCACCACAAAGCCTATGGTACAGATCACATTCCACATCCTGGGCAGCCTGACTACCATCATCCACTCCAGACTCAGGCGCTAACGGCAAACGGTATTTTCCTGCCCTGACTTGCCGCCCATAATCAAGCTCTACAATCTTAAAATCAGCCGCCCGTTTATCCACTGCCGCCATCAGTGTTTCTGCGGACATTTCAGTAGCATAAGGCAATTGCAAAATCCCTGCTGAAACGCTCCCTTTGCTGGCACGAATCGTAGTAGCGCAATCAAACCCATACAGTGACGGCAGCAGCAAACGCACCAACTGCCGCAATCCCTCAAAAACATCAGGATGCCTTGTTGATTTCTGCGCTGCATGGATGATGTTAAGCAAACGGGGTATCGGCAGCGCCACCGGCAAGAAACCAATGCCTTGGCAGAATCTTCCACCGCACTATTTAGCTTGATGAGTTCAGCCAGCAATGCTCTACGTGTATCAGGCTGGTTTTGCAGATGGGAAATGGCTTCCCTGAAGTGTTGCTCAACTTGCTCAATGCCCACTGCCTGGCGGAATTTTGCATTCTCAGCGTTATCAATGAGCAAATGGGGAATGTATACCGCACTAAAGCACTCCTCCCGGTCTTCTGGTGTCGCAGCAATCACTGCATACAGGATACTTCCCTGAAACACTGGCGCACCGGACAAGCCTTTCCAGTTATTCTTATCTTTTGCATCACTTTTGGAAGTCAGGTTAATGATATGCGTGCCATTAGGATGGTGAAACTCACCCAATGCTGAAACCAAAACTCGGGTAGCCGTGTCTTCGTCTTTACCTAAACGCGGAAACCCCAAACTGTCCCAACGCTTATCGAGATTTGGGGTATGCCGACCTAACATCCATGCCGAAACATGCGCTTGCTGTGGTGTCTCGCACTGAAGAATAGCAATATCGCAGCTATTCCCCCATCGAACACAATGTCAGTGACTGCTGCCTTATGGTTAAGATCAGGCCATTCCACTTCAACTTTTTGAGTATCCGTCCAATGTGGGAAAACCACATGGCGGGCAGTCAGCACCAAACCTTTACCAATCGGGTAACCTGTACCCACTGAGCGCTTCCCATCCTTTTTCGTCGGCAGGATTTTGGCAATCAGCTTAGTGTCCATTACTCATCATCAGAAAGATCAGTGTCTTTCCGTACGCCCGTCACAGGATCAATCTGTTTCGGCGTCAGGCTCAGCTTGACTTTCTGCGTAGCTGCTTCTTTATATTTGCCACTGACCTTGGCATCTATGTCCAATACCCAAAATTTGATTTTGCCACCAGCCTCACCGCCACCTTCTTTTTCAACGACAGTCTGAAACTCAACTTCAATATTGTTTAGGTTGAATTTTAGTTCATGGCCTGAGCAGCCCACTCCGCCTGTTTAATTTCTTCCCGCAGCGCTTTCAGCACTTCCGACAATTCCAGTTTCTGCCCCATATTTGCCTCATCAACTTCACAAATGTGTTTCCTTTATAGTTGATGTGCTGATGAAAAACCAGCAGCCTAATCCAACTTGAATTCAAGTTCTTTCAGGATTTTGTAAACAGTTGCCCGCCCAATTCCCATTTGGCTTGCTATCTCAGTAGCGCCGATGCCTTCCTGATGCAGTTCCAGCAGCTTATCCCGGTCAACCGTCGGCTTCCTACCGAACTGGATACCTTTCGCCCTGGCCTCTTCCCTGCCCTCATTGGTGCGCTCAAGAATCCTGGCACGTTCAGCCTGCGCAACCGCCGCCAGTATGGTGACTACCATTTTCCCCATAGCGCCCTCGGTGCTGATCCCGTCATCCATGAACTTGACCACCACGCCCATATTGTCGAATTCCTTCACCAGCGCCACCATGTCGACAGTATCACGCCCCAGCCTATCCAACTTCATACCATAAGTAATCCTGCTTTCCTTCAAGTGTTTTCAACAATCCGGGAATATCGTCAAACTCTTTACGCTTGCGCAACGTACAGGTCTATTTGTTCATTGATCAGATCAATCTCGTCATCGGTAAGGTGTGTGTCAGGCATTTGCACCCCGCTTGTGGTGGGTCGGCATCACTTTTGCCCCATCCCGCATTTCATCCAACAAATCGCCATACCATTGCAGCATTTCCCGCCGTTCCTCCAAGTAAAGAGCGTGATTGTAAGCGCCTCTGATGGCGTCCTTTTCCTTGTGTGCCAATGCTGTTTCCACAACCTCACCCCGAAACCCTGCCCCGTTCAGGATCGTACTGCCAGTACCGCGCAAGCCGTGAATGGTCAACTTGCCTTTGTAGCCGTTGCGATAAAGCGCCGCCAGCATCCCGTTTTCAGAAATCGGCTTGCCGGTCAGCTTGATAGTGAAGATGTACTCCTTGTCGCCAGTCAATGGCCGCAAGCGCTCCAGCAGTTCTATTACCTGGTCAGGCAGAGGAACAATGTGTTCCCGCTTCATCTTCATCCGCGCTGGTGCAAGCGTCCACGTCTTGGCTGTCAGGTCGAATTCATCCCATTTTGCAAAGCAGGTTTCGCCAGTCCGCGCCAGTGTGCGCATGGTGAACAGGATAGCGACACGCACCACCTCCCCTATGGTATGGATTGCTGGCTTTTTGTGGTGGGGTGGTTGTAACGCATCCGCCAAACCTTGCGCCCGGCGGCAAGCACATCAAGATAAGCTAGCCCAGATAACAAAAAGGCCTAAACCCTTGGGATTTAAGCCTTTTAGATCAACCTAGAATAATCTAGATTTATAATTGGTGCCGAGAAGAGGACTCGAACCTCCACGGGTCGCCCCACTAATACCTGAAACTAGCGCGTCTACCAATTCCGCCACCTCGGCATTCACGAGCATTGCTGCGTTGTGAGAGGCGCATCTTATAGAGCTTGCCTGACCTTGTCAAATATGAAACAGCACTTCCATGACATTTTTTTGCTATGCTTGCCGCACACGAAATACAACACTACAAAGGGACACCTGATTGAAGTTTCAAGACCCCCACAGCCAGCGCGAAGCCGACAAATACGATAACCCCATTCCCAGCCGCGAACTGATCCTGCAAGTGCTGGATCAAAGCGGCCAGCCGCTGGACTTTGCTGATTTATCCGACAAATTGCGCCTGAAGGAAGAACGCGACCTCGACGCATTGAAAAAACGCCTGCGCGCCATGGAGCGTGACGGGCAACTGCTCTATAACCGCCGCCGCCAATATGTGCCGATCGCCCATACCGACCTGATCGCTGGGCGCGTGATCGGCCACCCGGATGGCTTCGGCTTCCTGAAACCGGATGACGGCACCCCCGACCTGTTCCTGCACGCCAAGCAAATGCGCAGCCTGCTGCATGGCGACCGGGCGCTGGTGAGTGTGCGTGGGCTCGACCCCAAAGGCCGTCGCGAAGGCGCTGTGGTGGAAATCCTCGAACGCGGCACCGCCCAAGTGGTCGGGCGCTATTTCCAGGAAAGCGGCGTCGGCTTTGTTGCGCCGGACAATTCCCGCATCAGCCAGGACATCCTCATCCCCAATGACGCCAAAGGCGATGCCAAGCCTGGGCAAATTGTGGTTGCCGCCATTGTCGAACAACCCTCCAAATACGCCCAACCCAAAGGCAAAATCGTGGAAGTGCTGGGTGACCACATGGCACCCGGCATGGAAATTGACGTCGCCATCCGCAGCCACCAGCTGCCGTTTGAATGGTCGCCGGAAATCCGCGAGGAATCTGACCAGTTCGGCTACGAAGTGCCGGAAGACGCCAAGCAAGGCCGCGTCGACCTGCGCAACACNCCGCTGGTGACCATCGACGGCGAAGATGCCAAAGATTTCGACGATGCCGTTTACTGCGAGCGCGAAGGCAACAACTGGCGCTTGCTGGTGGCGATTGCCGACGTATCCCACTACGTGCGCCCCGGCATGGCGATCGACAAGGAAGCGCAGGAACGCGGCACTTCGGTCTACTTCCCCGGCAAAGTCATCCCGATGCTGCCGGAAATCCTCTCCAACGGCCTGTGTTCCCTCAACCCGCACGTCGACCGTTTGTGCATGGTGTGCGAAGTACGGGTTGGNCCGCGCGGCAAGCTGATCAGCTACCAGTTCATGGAAGGCGTGATGCATTCCGCCGCCCGCCTGACCTACACCAAAATGGCCAAAATCGTGGCCGAACGTGACCTGGAAGCCCGTAGTGAATATTCACCGGAACTGTGCAGCCACCTCGATGACTTATACGAACTGTACAAAATTCTGCGCAAAGCCCGCGACCGGCGTGGTGCCATCGACTTCGAAACCGAAGAAACCCGCATCATTTTCGACACCGGACGCAAGATCGAAGCCATTGTGCCGACTGAACGCAACGACGCCCACAAGCTGATCGAGGAATGCATGATCCTCGCCAATGTGTGCGCCGCGAAGTTCCTGACCAAATATCGGATTCCGGCGCTGCACCGTGTGCATGAAGGCTGACAACCNGAAAAATTGGAGGACTTGCGCCAATTCCTCGGCGGGCTGGGGCTTTCCCTCGGCGGCGGCGATGAGCCTACCCCGGCGGACTACACCAAGCTGCTCGACAGCCTTGGTGAACGCCCTGACCGGCACATGATCCAGACCGTGCTGCTGCGCTCCATGTCACAGGCTGTCTATAGCCCGGAGGCCACCGGACATTTCGGGCTGGCGCAATCGCATTACGCGCATTTCACCTCGCCGATCCGCCGTTACCCCGATTTGCTGGTGCATCGCGCCATCCGCCATATCCTGAGCGGCGGCAAGGTCAATGGCTTCACCTACAAACACAAGGAAATGGTGGCGCTGGGCGAACACTGTTCCATGGCCGAACGCCGCGCCGATGACGCCACCCGCGATGTCACCGCCTGGCTGAAATGCGAATATATGCAAGAACATGTCGGCGACAGTTTCACCGGCGTCATTTCCGGCGTTACCGGCTTCGGCCTGTTTGTGGAACTGACCGACATCTATGTGGAAGGTTTGGTGCACGTCACTGCGCTGACCAGCGACTACTACCGCTTTGACCCCACCCGCCACCAATTGGTNGGGGAAAACTCAGGNCGCATTTACCGCCTCGGCGACACCCTGCAAGTCACAGTGGCGCGGGTTGACCTCGACGAACGCAAGATTGATTTCGTGATTGCCAAAACAGAAGGCGAACAGGAACGGAAACCCACCGGCAAAAACCGCAA
The DNA here is from genome assembly GCA_013693955.1 of Candidatus Thiothrix singaporensis. Lineage (GTDB taxonomy): Bacteria > Pseudomonadota > Gammaproteobacteria > Thiotrichales > Thiotrichaceae > Thiothrix > Thiothrix singaporensis. The sequence goes on from CP059265.1 coordinate 2,369,448, forward strand.
CACCCGCAACAAGGGCAAGAAACCAACCCAGCCGGACAAGAAACCTGCTGGCAAAACCAATGCGAAACCAACCGCCAAAAAGCCGTCCAACCGTAAACCCCGCAGCAAGAAAAACCGAAAACCTGATGGCAAAATCGACCATTTACGGCCTCCACGCCGTCGAAACCGCGCTGCGCAATGACGCAGACAATTTGGGGCAAATCTGGCTGGACAAACGCAGCCGCAATGACCGCCTGAAAAAGCTGGAAAAACTGGCGGCGGAAAGCGGCTTGCAGACAATCCCCGCCGACCCGGAACGGCTGGACAAAATGGCGGGGCATAACCGTCATCAAGGCGTGGTCGCCGAGTATTACAAGCTCAAATCCTACACTGAAAATGACTTGTACGACCTGCTGGATGCACTGGAGGAAACCCCGTTCCTATTGGTGCTGGATGGCGTCACCGACCCGCACAATCTCGGAGCCTGCCTGCGCACAGCGGAAGGCGCTGGCGTCCACGCGGTCATTGCCCCCAAGGACAACGCCGCCAGCATCACCCCAACCGTGCGCAAGGTGGCGTCTGGCGCTGCGGAAGTGGTGCCTTTCATCCCCGTCACCAACTTGCGCACCCTGGACACACTCAAGGAACGCGGCGTCTGGCTGACCGGCACCAGCGACAAGGCCAAGCAGAACCTGTATCAGGCCGACCTGAAAGGNCCGCTGGCGTTAGTGATGGGTGCGGAAGGCGCAGGCATCCGCCGCCTGACGGAAGAGCGCTGTGATTTCCTGATCTCGATACCCATGCAGGGACAGGTGTCGAGCCTGAACGTGTCGGTCGCCACCGGCGTGTGCCTGTACGAAGCGTTGCGCCAGCGGCAGTCGCAGGCATGAATCCCCAGCAAACCGCCGCTACTCCGCCGGTTTGCTGTTATCCGCCTGGGAGTAGTAGTCGTATTTGCTCAACATATCATTGGTGAATTTCCATGCTTCGCTGTAGGACAAGCCGCTGTTGTCGGGAATAACAACTTTCACATACAAATCCGTCCCGAGCCGGGATTTCAGGCCACCCAACTCGGTTTCGAGAGCGCCCCTTCCCACATTACGGTAACCGCTTTCCCCGGGGCNGCGGATGCTGTAACCGCTTTTCTGGTACACCACTTCCACCACCTGCTTGTTTTTGGCGGAACGCGCCGGTTTCAGCAATTTCTGGTATTTGCTGTCGAGTTCACTGAATTCACCCTGCAAACTGAGCAATTTCTTTTCGCTTTCGTCGACCTTGACGCGCAGGCTGCCCAGTTCCGTATCCTTGCTGGCGATGCTGTCGCGGGCACCGGCCAGTTCGGACTGGGTACGCTCACGCTCCGCCAGCATGCCAGCCAACTGGCTTTGCAGGTCGTTGAGGGTTTTGTCACGGCTGGCCAGCGCATCCGTCTGCTCACGGCTGGCGTCCTGTAAACGGGTCAGTTCCGTATCCTGGGAGAGTTTGGCGTTGCGGGCGTCCTCGGTTTCCGCACGGCTGCGCAACAGCTCCATCTCCAGGTCGGAGGTGCGCTGCTGGTAATAGGCCAGTTGCTCTTCCAGGGTGGCGTTGGCCTTGAGGCTGGACTTCGCCAGCTCATTGGCCTGCCGAGCCTGCTCCTGGGCGGCCTCCTTCGCCCGCACGCTGTGGGTGAGATCGTCCAGCAGGTTACGGTTGTTCAGAGNTATCAGCACAATCACCAGCAGGAATATCTTGAGGATGACCATCATCACATTGCTGAAGGAAGACCAGAAGCCTTCCTCCAGATCTTCGTGCGCGCTAATCAGGGAGGGAAAACCATTGCTCATGACGGTTGCTTGCCTCCCGCTGCTGGCAGGCGGAAGCCTTCCCGCACCGAATCACGGATAATGCGGATATTGTCCCCACTTTGCGCCACGGCGCTTTGTAGGTCATCCACCGCCAATTGCAAACGCTCCCCGGCGTGCAGGAAGCGGTCTTCTATCTGGGTGACGGCCTCCGCCGCCCGCCGCAGTTCCGCCGCCAGCACTGCGACATCATGCAACAGGTTGTTTTCCGCATGCTTGAAGCGCGGCAGGATATACAACGCGGTCACATCCTCAATATTGGCCAGCAACTGGGTGCGGGCGTCCTGCAGGCGCAGGTAGAAATAGGCGAAAAACAAATAACAGACGATAGCCGTCACGGTCGTGCTCAAAGAGTTGGACATGCCGCCGATGATGTCCCACATGTTTTTCATATTGTCAGCGGTGTTCATCAGCCCCGCCGCGCCCATCAGCGCCACCGCCAGGGAAATCACCGTGCCCAGCACCCCGGCCAGGATCAGGATGCTGTTGACGAAGCGCACCAGCGTGAACTGCGCCGCCTGCCCCGCCATCAGGGTGGAAGCCAGCGCCGCCTGATTGACCTCGGCATTCTGGCGGGCGATGGTCTGCACGGCGTAATAGCGGTTCACCACCAGCGCTGATTCCGGCAGGCCATAAACAGGGTTGGCGGCGTTGTCCTCCGCCCGCCGTATAAAGCGCAGCAATACGCCCTGTTCCCGGGTATAGCTCAGGAACAGCCAGATCATGCGCGCCAGCCCCAGCAGAAAGATCAACAGGATAACGCCATTCAGCACGACCCCGAGCATCCCCGCCCGGGTGGTGTGGAAGAATTGCAGCAACTGGTCTTTGCCCAACAGCACCGCCGCCGCCATCAACAGCAAAATGGCCAGCATCTGGAACAGGGTCAGGTAATAGTGTGTTTTAATCGGTTTCAGCATCGGTTTCGGTATCCTTGACGTATGGCCGCCGTGGTATGGTTTCGACCGGCGCAGGCTCCGCAATGTTCCGCCCTGAGGAAATCCCCAGTTCCGACAGCCTGCGCGCCCCAGGCAGCACACTGCGTTCCAGCGACCCCAGCGCCTTGTTGTAGGTGTCCACGCTGCTGCCGAGATTACGCCCCAGACGTTNCCGGTGGTCAAGAAAAACTGTCAGGCGCTTGTGCAATTCCTCGCCCAAATCGCGCACTTTGCCCGCATTTTCAGCAAGCACCGCCTGTTTCCAGCCGAACGCCACCGCCCGCAACAAAGCCACCAGCGTACTCGGCGTCGCCAGAATCACTTTATCATTGAGGGAATCATGCAGCAGGGTCTTGTCCTGCTCCAGTGCCGCGCCGAGGAACTGCTCACCAGGAATGAACAGCACCACAAAATCAGGCGAATGCTCAAACTGTTCCCAGTAACGCTTGCCCGCCAGCACCCGCACATGCTCACGCACATGCCGGGCGTGGCGTTGCAGGTGGCGTTTGCGGCTGTCCTCATTGTCTGCGCTGACCGCATCCAGGTAGGCGTCCATCGGTGCCTTGGCATCGACGATCATTTCGCGCTCATCCGGCATCCGGATCACCATGTCCGGGCGGATGGTGCGCTCGGCATTGCTGCGCTGCGCCTGCTCGATAAAATCGCAGTGTTCGACCATCCCGGACAGTTCGGCAATGCGGCGCAGGCTCAATTCCCNCCATTGCCCGCGAATGCCGGGCGTGCGCAAGGCGGAAGCCAGCCGCCCGGTTTCATCACGCAAGGCCGCCTGGTCATTCATCATGCCGCGAATCTGCTGGCTGAGGACGCCGAAACTGGTCTGCCGTTCCTTCTCGATTTCACGGATCTGGTTCTCGGTTTTGGCCAGCGCATCGCGGATCGGGTCGACCAGATGCTGGATGGAACGCTGCCGCTGCTCAAGGTCGGCGCGCGACTCCACCTGGAAACGCCCCATGGTTTCCTGCGCCAGTTGCAGGAACTGGGTGTTGTTTTCGCGCAGGGCGCGCTGGGAAAGCGCCGCGAAAGTGTTGTAAAGGCGATCCTGCGCATCATCCAGGGTTTGCAGGCGCTCCTCATGGAGCTGTTCCTCGCTCTGCAACTGCAATTGCAGGCGCTCAAGTTCACGNNGCGCCTGCCGCAAGGGGGCGCTGTAGACGAGATGCGCCGCCANGCAGGCTAGGACAAACATCGTCACCGCCGTGAAAAACACAATATGCGCATCAATGAATGCGCCTAACTGGAATGGTGCGGCACCCATCAACCCAGCCACCAAGGATGTCGGCCGGGCGGGCGATAACGCCATCCGCCTGCCAGTCAAGGTGCGCGCCGTCCGACTCCAGATACCCCCAGCCAGCCACCAGCGTTTTCATGCCTGCATTGCGCCCGGCGGCAATGTCGCGCTCGGCGTCGCCGATATACAGGCAAGCATCAGGCGCTACGCCGCATTGTTGCGCCGCCGTCAGCAAGGGCTGGGGATGTGGCTTGGCGACATCCAGCGTGTCGCCGCCGATAANTGCTGCTGGCTGGGCGCGCAACCTCAGCGCCTCCAGCAAGGGAAACGTCAGGTATTCCGGCTTGTTGGTGACGATCCNCCACGGCATGCCCGCCGTCTCCAAGGTTTCCAGCACTTCCGGCATCCCGTCAAACAAGCGGGTGTGGCGGCTGATATTGGTGGCGTAATAATCGAGGAACAGGCTGCGGCGGCGTTGCAGGTCAACCGCTGACTGGCCTGCGCCAAACGCGAACTCCAGCATCATCTGGCTGCCATGGGAAACCGTGTGCCGCGCCTGTTGCAACGTACAACCGGCGCGCCCTTCCGTCGCCAACACCATGTTCAACGCCGCCACCAGATCGGNGGCGGTGTCCAGCAAGGTTCCATCCAGGTCAAACAAAATACACTTTATCGGGGAAAAAGAACTTGTCGGCATCATGCGCATCCATACAATCAGCAAGTTTCTATCAAACCCGCCATTGTATGCTTTTGGGAGAAGATTTCATGTTACCAATCAAAGTAACCTCCATTATCACCGTATTGGCTTGCTGNGCGCTATTCACCCTGCCAGCTTCCGCCCTGACGGATATGCATGGCGAAACCACCAGTCTGGAAACACTGGTTGGCCAGGGCAAATGGACGGTGGTGGAAGTCTGGGCGTCGGATTGCCGCGCCTGCAGGGGCAGCATCCATCATACGGTGGATTTTGAAACCGCCAATCCGGATGTGGATGTGATCGGCATTTCCCTGGATGGCACTGACGGCAAGGCCAACGCGAAAAAATTCATTGACGAATTCGGCCTGGATTTTCCCAACCTGCTCAGTAACGCTTCTGAAATTGACCAGTATCTCTACCGCACGGCGAAGGAAAGCTTCATCGGCACGCCGACGTTCATGCTCTACAACCCACAGGGTAAATTATTGGCGGTGCAACCGGGCGTGGTGACGGAAGAAGAATTAAGCGCCTTTATCCACAAACAGGATACGCAACCCCAGCCTGCCGGTTAACGCTTCCTCACCCCAGTATTGTTTTTATCGTTAACGGGTACGTTCAGGCAGGGCAATGTTCAGTTCCAAGACATCATAATCGGCGCCTTTTTCAAACTGGACATTGACCTGCTCTTCCTTGATGGGCACATATTTGCGGATCACGTCCATGATGTCGCGGCGCAATTGCGGCAGGTATTCCGNGCTGTTGCGGTCAAGCCGCTCATGGGCGATGACAATCTGCAAACGTTCCTTCGCAACTTGAGCGCTGGTTTGTTTGTCTGTCCTGAAGTAATCAAACCATCCCATGATTTATCCCCCGAACAGCTTCTTGAAAAAGCCTTNTTTCTCCACTTCCATGAAGCGGTGAGGAACCGTTTCACCCAGAAAACGGCGCACAAAATCGTCATACGCCTGACCGGCATCACTGTTTTTATCCAGAATCACCGGCGTGCCGCTATTGGACGCCTGCAAAACACTTTGTGACTCGGGAATCACTCCAATTAGGGGAACCGCCAGAATTTCCAGAATGTCCTCCATTCCCAGCATTTCCCCGGCATTGACCCGCGACGGCGAATAACGGGTAATCAGCAAATGCTCACGCACATTTTCCCCTTGCTCCGCTTTGTGTGTCTTGCTTTGCAACAAGCCAAGAATGCGGTCGGAATCGCGCACCGACGAGACTTCTGGGTTGGTGACAACGATGGCGTCATCAGCGTAGTACATCGCCATGTGCGCGCCACGTTCAATACCCGCTGGGGAATCGCACACCACATAATCAAAGCCGCTGTCACACAATTCATCCATGACCCGCTTGACCCNCTCTGTGGTTAGGGCGTCTTTATCACGCGTTTGTGACGCAGGCAGAATATGCAGGTTTTCCACATGCTTATCACGGATCAGAGCCTGTTTTAGGGATGCCTCATTATTGATGACATTGACAAAGTCATAAACAACACGGCGTTCACACCCCATAATCAGATCCAGGTTGCGCAACCCGACATCAAAATCAATAACAGCGGTCTTGTATCCCCGCATCGCCAGACCGGTTGCAAATGCCGCGCTTGTGGTCGTTTTGCCAACGCCACCCTTCCCCGAGGTTACGACGATAATTTTGCTCAAAAGAGGCTCCTTTCCATTGACACCTTAAAACCGGCCTGAGTGACGGATTTTACCTAACAATTTTAACAGATCCGGGGCGGTATTCAGTATTAAATTGTAACGGTCAGAATATCGGCGCAATTTTCAACTTTCCATCTTCCAGCCAAACCATGGCTGACGACCCTTTCAGGTCTGTATCAATATCATCCAATAAACGGTAATGCCCGGCGATTGCAACCAATTCCGCTTCCAACTTCTGGCAGAAAATCCGGGCGCTGACATCCCCCAGAATCCCAGCCAACACCCTTCCACGCAGAGAACCATAAACATGCACCGACCCACCCGCCAGGATTTCCGAACCGGCGCTGGTATGTTGCAAAACAACCACGTTGCCATCAGGGAAATACACCTGTTGGCCGGAACGCACCGGACGGTCAACCACTTTCACGCTGTCGCCCGTCCGGGCTGGAGCCTCTGCCTCATTAACCGACGAACGTTCAGCGCGGACAGGCGTACTGGCTCCCCTTCCCGCCCGCAACAAGGNCCATCCCGCCTCAACCGCTTGCGCGCTGCGGGCTTCGTCCAACCCGCGAATGCCAATGGGTATAAAACCAAGTTCCTGAATGGTTTCCCGTAACCGCACCATATCCAGGTGCTGACAGGCTTCACCCAATTGGCTGCCATCAACCACCAAGGGACTGTTGGCGAACAAGTGCGGCAAACTGTCGCGCTTACCCTGCAACCCCTGCCTAATTATGTCCACATCAGCAGATGCCAGATGCAACACACCCAGCAACAGCATTTCACCCTTTATTTCAACCAGCTCTGTTGCCAAACCTCTAACTCCTCATGCCAAACCGATCAACCTGAAGATAAATCTACCCGATATTTGACATAGCCCGAAAGATATAACTTGTTCTGAATCGTTTTATTTATATACTCTTTGATCTATAATTTTATTGTATAAGTCTAGTAGTTGATTTAATTCTAATTTTTCCGGGGCTTTTACCATGTTCAGGGGCACATTATTCACCTCACCAGGCCTTACTATAGCAATAAGCCTGTTCCTTTCACTGGCGTCACCGACATTCGCCCACGCTGAACTGACGAAAACAGCTTCATCCCCAGAATCAGCCGCCACTGCCAACGCCAGCAACTCCACCCAGGAAACTGACAGCGCCCCCTTTCCAGCCCAGCCGAACAATTTGCCACAGCACGCCGCCTGTTTAATGGCGAAAAGGGTGTTGCCGACCCCAAGCGTGGCCTTGAGCTGCTGAAGCAAGCCGCAGGGCAAAACTACCCGCCTGCGTTGTATGAGCTGGCGTATTTATATGAAACCGGAGCCTATGTTGGCCAGGATGATGACAAAGCCGCCAGCCTGTATGAACAAGCGGCCAAGCAAGGGCATGCCAACTCCCAATACAACCTTGGCGTCCTATACCTGCGAGCCTTCAAGGACACGGAAAAAGCACGCTACTGGCTTGAGCAGGCCGCCCAGCAACAGGATGTCGAAGCCCAGTACAACCTCGCCCTGCTGTATGATTTTTCCAAAGGCAAGCAGGCCAATCCGGAAGAAGCCACCTACTGGTACACCCAAGCCGCCCAACATGGCCACAAAAATGCCCAGTTCGACTTAGGGGTGCGCTACCTGGAAGGCAAGGTGCTAACCAAAAACTTGTCGCAAGCCGCCCATTGGTTCCGTGAGGCCGCAGAACAAGGCGACCCCGCCGCCGCCTTCAATCTGGCGCTGATGTACGACGATGGGGAAGGGGTGGCGAACAACCCCCAGGAAGCCATCCGCTGGTACCGCGAAGCCGCGCAACAAGGGGAAGCGGGTGCCCAATACAACCTCGGCGTCAAATACCTGATGGGTGAAAACCTGCCGCCAGACCATGACAAAGGCGTCAGTTGGATCCGCAAAGCGGCTGAAGGCGGCAACCCCGCTGCCCAATACACACTGGCGTTCATGCTGGACCAGGGTAAAGATTTGCCCAAGGATGACAATCAGGCGCTGTACTGGTACCGGCAGGCCGCCGACCAAGGCTACACCGACGCGGAAGTCGGGCTGGCGATCATGTTCGCCAACGGCCAGGGCGTAGGCGCTGACCCGGCGGAAGCCGTCCGCTGGTTCCAGAAAGCCGCCCAGGCTGGCAACGCCACTGCGCAATTCAACCTTGGCACGTACATGATCCACGGCATCGGCACGGCCAAAGATCTGCCAGCCGCCGCCTACTGGCTGTCCCTCTCCGCGGAACAAGGCCATGAACACGCCGCCGCCAACCGTGATTACGTGCTGCAATTGCTGAGTGACAACGAGCGCGCCGCACTTGAACAGCGCCTGAAAAGCGCCCCGAAACCGGCAGCCCACAGGACAATCAAGCCGCTATCCATTAAAATGCCGGATTTCACGAAAACAAGCCCAGCCTCATGTCTGCATTGCCCAAGCCCCAATACCCCACCACCCCGAATAACGCTATCCGTTGGGGGCAACTCTACGGCTGCTCCCGCGAATGGCTGATTGCGCAGGCGGCGCAGGATTTCGGCGGGCTGGCGCTGCTGGTGACGCCGGACGTCCATTCCGCCTTCCAGATGGAAGCCGCGCTGCAATTCTTCGCGCCGGAGATTCCGCGCCACATTTTCCCCGACTGGGAAACGCTGCCTTATGACGTGTTTTCACCGCACGAAGACATTGTCTCCGAACGCCTGAAGACGCTGGCCACCCTGGAAAACCTCCAGCGCGGCGTACTGATTGTGCCCGCCACCACCCTGCTGCACCGGCTGGCGCCCACCAGCTATGTGCATGGGCATACCTTCATGGTGCGCAAGGGCGCGCCGCTCAACATCGACAAACTGCGCAAACAGCTGGAGGAGGCAGGCTACCGCAACGTCAGCCAAGTGATGCAGCATGGCGAATACGCCACCCGCGGCTCATTGGTCGACCTGTTCCCAATGGGCAGCCACACNCCCTACCGCATCGACCTGTTTGACGATGAAATCGATTCGATCCGCACCTTCAACCCAGAAAACCAGCGCACCGAAGACCTGGAGGACAACATCGAACTGCTGCCTGCGCGCGAATTCCCGCTGGATGAGGACGGCATCAAACGGTTCCGGCAAAACTACCGCGCGCAGGTGGAAGGCGACCTGAGCCGCAGCTTTATCTACGAAAGCGTCAGCCAGGGCAAACCACCGGCGGGGATTGAGTATTACCTGCCGCTGTTTTTCGAGCATACCGCCACCCTGTTTGACTACCTGCCGAAAAAGACGCTGCTGATCCTGAGCGAAGGCGTGGAAGCCGCTGTCGCGCAATTCCGGGAAACGGTGGCGCACCGTTACGAGCAACGGCGGCACGACATTGAAAGGCCGCTGCTGGCACCGGACAAGCTGTTCCTGACAGCGGAAATACTGCACAGCCATGTGCAGGAATACGCCCGGATTGAATTGCAAACCTTCAAGCAGGAAAGCGGCGGCAGCAACTACCCCATCGCCGCCCTGCCCTCGCTGCTGATCCACGCACGCCACGAACAGCCGTTGTTCCTGCTGACCGACTTCCTCAAAGACCTGCAAGGCCGGGTGCTGTTCACCGCCGAATCCGCCGGGCGGCGCGAAGCCTTCATGGCGCTGCTGCGCGACAACCAGATCAACCTGCAAACCGTGGACAGCTGGCGGGATTTTCTCGGCGGCAAGCAGGCAATGGCCATCACCGTCGCCCCGCTGGAAGGTGGTTTCTGGCTGCCGGACGCGCGCCTCGCCGTCATTCCCGAAAGCCTGCTGCATGGCGTGCAAATCCAGCAGCAACGGCGGCGCAAGAAAATCACCCGCGACGCCGACGCCATCATCCGCAACCTCACCGACCTCAGCGAAGGCGCGCCGGTCGTGCATGAGGAGCACGGCGTCGGGCGCTATCTGGGGCTGCAAACCGTCACCGCAGGCGGCGTCACCGCCGAATACCTGCTGATCGAATATGCCAATAACGACCGCCTGTACGTGCCGGTCGCCGCGCTGCATCTGGTCAGCCGCTACACCGGCGCAGACCCCGAACATGCGCCGCTGCACCGCCTTGGCAACGACCAGTGGGACAAAGCCAGGCAGAAAGCGGCGGAAAAAGCCCGCGACGTGGCGGCAGAACTGCTCGACATCCACGCCCGCCGCGCCGCGCAGCAAGGGCTCAGTTTCCCGTTCGAAGACAATGATTACCGCCTGTTTGCAGGCGCGTTCCCGTTCGAGGAAACGCCCGACCAGGCGCTGGCGATTGAAAACGTGATCAAGGACATGCGTTCGCCGCAGCCGATGCGCGTGGTGTGCGGTGATGTCGGTTTCGGCAAGACCGAAGTGGCGATGCGCGCCGCATTCGTCGCCGCCAATGCAGGCAAGCAGGTGGCGATGGTGGCGCCCACCACCCTGCTGGTGCAGCAGCACCTGAACAACTTCCGCGACCGTTTCGCCGACTGGCCGTTCCGCATCGAATCGCTGTCACGCTTCAAGACCGGCAAGGAAAGCAGCACCGCTCTGGCCGAGCTGGCCGCCGGGAAAATCGACATCGTGATCGGCACCCACAAGCTGTTGCAGGACGATGTGCAGTTCCGGAACCTGGGGCTGGTGATCATCGACGAGGAGCACCGTTTCGGCGTGCGCGACAAGGAGCAGATGAAAAAACTGCGTGCCAATGTCGACATGCTGACCATGACCGCCACACCGATCCCGCGCACCCTGAACATGTCGCTGTCCGGCCTGCGCGACCTGTCGATCATCGCCACGCCACCCACCCAGCGGCATGCGATCAAGACTTTCGTCACCGAATGGAACAAGACCATCATCCAGGAAGCCTGCGCGCGTGAGCTGTCGCGCGGCGGGCAAGTGTACATATTGCACAACGAAGTCAAAACCATCGCCAAAACCGCCGAAGAGCTGGAGGGCATGCTGCCCAACGTCAAGGTGAAATTCGCCCACGGGCAGATGCGCGAACGTGAACTGGAAAGCATCATGAGCGACTTNTACCACCAGCGTTTCCAGATTCTGGTGGCGACCACCATCATCGAAAGCGGCATCGACGTGCCGACCGCCAACACCATCATCATCAACCGCGCCGACAAGCTGGGGCTGGCGCAATTGCACCAGTTGCGCGGACGGGTCGGGCGCTCGCACCACCGCGCCTACGCCTACCTGATTGCGCCGCCGAAACAGGCGATGACGCCGGATGCGGTCAAGCGGCTGGAGGCCATCGAGTCGCTGGAAGATTTGGGCGTCGGCTTCACCCTGGCCACGCACGACCTGGAGATTCGCGGCGCGGGCGAATTGCTGGGCGAAGGCCAAAGCGGGCAGATTCAGGAAATCGGTTTCAACCTGTACAACGACCTGCTGGAGCGGGCGGTCAAGGCGCTCAAATCCGGCAAGGTTCCCGAACTCACCGCCACCACCAGCCGCACCACGGTNGGGCTGGGCGCTCCGGCGCTGATCCCGGACGACTACCTGCCGGATGTGCATAGCCGCCTGATCCTTTACAAGCGCATTGCCAGCGCGCCCGCGCAGGAGGCGTTGGATGAATTGCGGGTGGAAATGATCGACCGCTTCGGCCTGCTGCCGGAACCGGCCAAAAACCTGTTCAGCGTCACCCGCGTCAAGCTGGCCGCGCAGGAACTGGGCGTCAAAAAGCTGGACATGAACGCCAAGGGCGGGCGGATCATTTTCGACACCAAACCGAATATTGACCCGATGAAGGTGATCACCCTGATCCAGAAGCGGCCTTGGGCGTTCAAGCTGGACGGGCAGGACAAATTGCGGTTTGAAATGGAACTTCCCTCCGTGGATGAGCGGGAGGAATGGGTGATCAAACTGATGGGGGAGATTGGCGCGTAAGCTCCTGGATCTAGCCTTTACCCTTAACACTTAGCTGCTGTTAATAAAATCTGACAACAAGACCTTGAGCTTCAAGTTTTTCCTTGATGGCATCAAGTATTTNTTGCTTATCCGTCTCAGTAATGATTTCTTGGTCGTAGGGTGGCTCCCAGTGTTTAATAGAAAAAGTATCAATTCTTGTAGCTCCATCTGGATTCACCCACTCAAAGGCAACATACATTTCTTTCCACCCATCTTTATACAGGATACGAGATCTATCAATGGTCTTAACTTTTACACTTTTACTGAACAACCCAAAAACATAAATAATCCTACCTTTGTAATTTTACCACACAGCCCAATACTCCCCGGAAATGCCGTTATTTATCAATTGTGATAATTCACTGTTTCGAAAAATACATCCTTTAGACCATACCTTTACACATAAGTCGAAAAATAGTCGTTAAATCAATTACATAACAAAATAGTTATCCATTTGATTTTTCACTGTTTTTTGACTTGTGTATAAGGGTATGCATTCAAACGAGTTAAATGACTTACTGTATCGGGCATCTAGTCGTCTTAATACCTTATTCATCAGGTAACCATTCAAACATGACTCACTAAATATATTGATCCAAAAACAAAAGTCTTAATACCTTATTCATCAGGTAACCATTCAAACGCAGCATTAATCGCGGGTTCAGCAATGGCTGAAGTCTTAATACCTTATTCATCAGGTAACCATTCAAACCCCTCAAAGTATTACATTCTGGAATCAGGCAAAGTCTTAATACCTTATTCATCAGGTAACCATTCAAACGAAAGGCAAGTCTCGAGTAGACTGCACCAACTAAGTCTTAATACCTTATTCATCAGGTAACCATTCAAACAGAAAGGGAATTATCGGCAGGTTGAGGTAGTTTGTCTTAATACCAGACCTCTTGCGAAAGTCACAAAGTGCGCTGTTGCAGCATCCAATTGACGAAACCCGTAATCAACTGTAGCCGTATCCCAAAGCGCCGTCGGCGATTGCGGTAACGCTCCTTCAGGATCCGAAACACCTTCAACAGCCGGATGCTGTGTTCGACCTTGACCCGAAACCGTGCGAACACCGGTTGAAAGCAACCTGTTCCGGTTCCAACTCCCGCAGCCGGGGCTTTTGAAGGGGATCAGGATTCTGCAACCTTCGATCTCCAGCCCTTGGTAGCCCAGATCCCCAAGGCATAAACAACCTGGCGGAAAGGCTTCCGTGTGTTGGCGTGCCAAGGTGACATCGTGTTCGTTGCTGACCGCCTGGGCGACATGCAGAATATGCCCACTGGCCTGTTCAATCACGAGTTGGAACTTTTGCGTGTGCGTGTGTTTTCCCACTGTAAAAGTCGCCTTGTTTTTTGGGGGCGTTCAATCGGACTTTCGCTGGCGTCCACGACCACCACCGCGCCCGCAGCCAGGCTCTCCGTTGCCGCCAGCCGCACCCGATCCAGCGCATCCGCCGCCAGCAGACGCTGTTCGGTTCGTGTCACGATGCGCTGCGCGGTCGATTCGTGCACGCCGTAGGTCACCCCAGGTGAAACAGCGTGCGGTACTCGCGCCAATAACCCAGCGTCAGCAGGAGCTGGTCGGCCAGGCTCAGGGGACTCGGGCGGCCTGACTTGCGCTTGGCACGTTCCGCTTGTTCCAGCACCGCCAGCTGTTCCCTGAACAAGTCCGGCGGTATGCCCACCAACCGCTTGAAGGCTTCAGGCGGTAAACTTTGTAAACTAATGTATCTCATGCCGCCAATATGGTGGCTCGGGCGACTTTCGCAAGAGGTCTACCTTATTCATCAGGTAACCATTCAAATGCCTGGTTGGAGCTGGTGCTGCCGTTGCTGAAGAGTCTTAATACCTTATTCATCAGGTAACCATTCAAATGGCGTAAAACCGCCAGAGTGGGCAATGTGGGCTGGGTCTTAATACCTTATTCATCAGGTAACCATTCAAATCGCGATGGGATTCGGGGTGCTAATTCCCAACTACGTCTTAATACCTTATTCATCAGGTAACCATTCAAACCCGCCTCAGCCTTGAGAAAGGGCAACCAGTGCGTCTTAATACCTTATTCATCAGGTAACCATTCAAACACACAAACCGTAGCTAACTAGGTCTGTTCGTGACGTCTTAATACCTTATTCATCAGGTAACCATTCAAACGCCATCAGCACAAATAATACCCAATTTCATTCTGTCTTAATACCTTATTCATCAGGTAACCATTCAAACGCCATCAGCACAAATTGAGGCTGCGGCAGCAAGTCTTAATACCTTATTCATCAGGTAACCATTCAAACCGGAACTAACCCTATATCAGGCCTTTCCAGATCGTCTTAATACCTTATTCATCAGGTAACCATTCAAACTAACCAAGGCATCTGATATCTAAAAGATTGGTCTTAATACCTTATTCATCAGGTAACCATTCAAACCGCTGTTGCTTTAGCACTGACTGTTTCCACTGGTGTCTTAATACCTTATTCATCAGGTAACCATTCAAACTAATTCCTGACTTTTCTTTGGCAGTGATGTTAAGTCTTAATACCTTATTCATCAGGTAACCATTCAAACGCATATGCGGATACGGCCGCGAAACCAGGTGCGTCTTAATACCTTATTCATCAGGTAACCATTCAAACGCAATTAGCTCAATGATTACTGCACTGCTTCTGTGTCTTAATACCTTATTCATCAGGTAACCATTCAAACCTGCAATGGCAGATGTTCCGGTAGAGGTAGCCAGTCTTAATACCTTATTCATCAGGTAACCATTCAAACTTTATGTTTCGCAAAATCGTAATCTCAATCAGGTCTTAATACCTTATTCATCAGGTAACCATTCAAACGCTTCCCTGATCGTCATCGCAGGTGCCGCTTCGGGTCTTAATACCTTATTCATCAGGTAACCATTCAAACTCAGAAGGAGAAAGCTGGGTCTCTGCAATAAAGTCTTAATACCTTATTCATCAGGTAACCATTCAAACAACCTCCAGTGTAGCTGTGAGCTAGGTTATCCGAGTCTTAATACCTTATTCATCAGGTAACCATTCAAACCCCGGTCGTCCGAAAAAGCTGTTTGGAATCATGGGGTTGCAAGCGTCTTTCGTATATATCAAAAGAGATATATCGAGTTAGCGTTTTTGGCATGTTAATTGCTTCCATGCGGCGTTAAACTCAGGTTGTTAAACAGCAGCGCCTTAATGGCTTGGGTTCGGCAATGGTTTGCCGAGGAAAATGATTTTGGGGCTGCTGCGCGCCACTTGCGTTTTCTGCGGGTGTAATTCCAGCCCCAATTGCACAAGTTTGATTCTAGCATATTCGCGCGCGGCTTCAGCCTTTATCTTTGTCGGTGGCGAATAATAAAAAGTCGTCGGCAAACCTTACGAACGGGATATTGGCCGCGTTCATGGCCGGTCGAATTCGTGCATGTAGAGGTTGCAGAACAGCGGCGAGAGGATCGCGCCTTGCGAGATGCCCCGGTCGTTGCCGAGCAGGCTGGCGTGGTGCGCGCCCTGTTTCAGCCATTTGCCGATCAGCGCCAGCGCGGCTGTGTCCTGCACAAACGGCTTGAGCTTTTTCTGCAAGGGCTTGAGCGGGATGTTGTCGAAAAACTTGCTGATGTCGGCGTCCACCAGCCAGTCCTGGCCGATGCGGATGCGTTCGCGCGCCTTGTCCAGCGCCATCTGCACATTGCGCCCGCGCCGGTAGGCGTAGCTGTCGTTGTGGAACAGGGCTTCTGCCTTTGGCTCCAGCAGGATCAGCAGGGCGCGCTGCACCAGCTTGTCCTTCAGGTGCTGGGCGGAAATGATGCGGATTTTGCCATCCGGCTTTTTCATCGGGTATTGCCGCAACGGTTCCGGCCTGTATTTGCCGGGTCACCGTCATGCTGGCGGGGTGTGGATTTCTGGTATACTCAGCCGATGCAAACCAAAGACGTAACCAGCAAAAACCTGCTCAAGCGGATGGCCGCCGANCCGGCGAATGTGCTGCTGCACCTGGACATTGACCCCGACTCGGTGGAGTTGCTGGAAACCCAGCGCCAGCGGGTGGAGGAACGCCGCGCCGACCGNGTGATCCGCACGGTCAGGCGGGGCGAAACCCAGCAACAGATACTGCATATCGAAATTCAGGGGCAGAACCAGGCCGACATGCCGGTACGGATGATGCGCTATTACACCGACATCCGGCTGGACTACCCGCTGGAACCGGTACGGCAACACCTCATTTACATCGGCAAATCCGGCCTCGCCATGCCCGACCGGGTGGAGGAGGATGGCTGNGCCTACCGCTACCACATCCTCGACATGCGCACGGTGGATTGCGGCGTGCTGCTGGCGCAGGACACGCCGGAAGCGTTGGTGATGGCGATACTGTGCGATTTCCGTGGGCAACCCGCCGGTGAGGTGGTGAAACTGATCGCCTCACGCCTGCGGATGCTGTTCCGTGACGACGAGCAGGGGTTCAGCAACCACTTCGCCATGCTGGAAATCCTGGCGCAAAACCGCGACCTGGAGCAGGAAATACAGGAGACCAAAGAGATGCTTACCCAGATTGATGTGACCCGCTTCGCTTCCTACCAATGGGGCTGGGAAGCGGCGATGGAAAAATGCAGGAAGCCCTGCAACAGAAAGAGCGGCAGGTACGGGAAGCGCTGCAACAGAAAGAGCGGCAGGAAAAACAACTGAAGTCTGCCGCAGCCCACTTGCTGGCCATGAAAACACTCGACAACCAAGCGATTGCCGACTTGCTGGGGTTGCCGCTGGAAACGGTGGCGGAAATCGCCCGGCAGGGTGATTCCACCCAGCACTGACCTGCCGCCCGGATTAGGTGTTCAATGAAGCTGATAGATGCGTTGCTTGATCAGGGTTTGCTTATTCATCGGCTGCAAGGTGCGGGAGCGGGCGAAAAACCTCGTGCTTCTCGACCAAGTAGATGACGATACAAGCATCCAGGTAAATGGTCGGCGTCACTCGTCACCCCAAGCATTCCGGTTTTCCTGAATGGTGCTGTCGATTTCCGCCGGATTGCCGGGGGACGGGAACGATAGTGGGGTAAAATTAGCCATGCCAGCGTATCCACCACATTCCCTTTCGCGCTTGCCATGCCATCCTCGACGGCCTCATTATTCAGCAACGTCAGGATAACCTTGGTTGGGCGTGAAATTTTGACATTCTCCAGGAGCTGCACGGTGCCATCCGGATTGATGATGGCTTCTACTGCTTGCAACATGTTAGCTCCTTGTAGTTTGGCTATGACGCTAGTGTATCCATTTTTCCTGCAAATACTCAAAAATCTCCAGCAGGCGATTGGCCAACACACCCTGGCTCGATGAAGTTGCTGGAGAACCAGCGCAAGCTATGAGCTTAATACCTTATTCATCTCAAACCATCTGTCCCGCCACAATAGGCGGGATTCCACGGTCTTAATACCTTATTCATCAGGTAACCATTCAAACCTTGACGACTTCTGCGTGCAAAGACTGACCGAGTCTTAATACCTTATTCATCAGGTAACCATTCAAACCTTTGAAGAGTTGATGAATCATCCCTCGTTTCAGCGTCTTAATACCTTATTCATCAGGTAACCATTCAAACGAGTGGGCGGACTACATGGTGACGCAAGCGTGGGTCTTAATACCTTATTCATCAGGTAACCATTCAAACGGCGTAAAACCGCCAGTATGGGCATTGTGGACAGGTCTTAATACCTTATTCATCAGGTAACCATTCAAACATAACTGAAATCCGAGCCTAGCTCTGGATTAAGGTCTTAATACCTTATTCATCAGGTAACCATTCAAACGGATGTTAATTTGGCTGGCGGTTGCGCCGATTGGTCTTAATACCTTATTCATCAGGTAACCATTCAAACCTGGAAAATTTGAAGGCGTCGGTTACCGAAGCTTGTCTTAATACCTTATTCATCAGGTAACCATTCAAACAGTCGTTTTGTCCCTTGGCTTGTCCCAGCTATGTCTTAATACCTTATTCATCAGGTAACCATTCAAACCACGAAGATTGAAAAGCACTACTTTAACAACCCGTCTTAATACCTTATTCATCAGGTAACCATTCAAACTGATCTACATTCCGCAGGCTTCGTCCACGGTACGTCTTAATACCTTATTCATCAGGTAACCATTCAAACACAACCGTCTTTTACTTACGACCCTGAAAAATCGTCTTAATACCTTATTCATCAGGTAACCATTCAAACAAGAA
The DNA here is from genome assembly GCA_013693955.1 of Candidatus Thiothrix singaporensis. Lineage (GTDB taxonomy): Bacteria > Pseudomonadota > Gammaproteobacteria > Thiotrichales > Thiotrichaceae > Thiothrix > Thiothrix singaporensis. The sequence continues at coordinate 2,387,895 of CP059265.1, forward strand.
GCAAATCACGAAGGTGGAAAAACACTACGTCTTAATACCTTATTCATCAGGTAACCATTCAAACGCCTTGGTTCGCTCAATGCTAACGCCGCTCACGGTCTTAATACCTTATTCATCAGGTAACCATTCAAACGCACAAAGCCAACCGAATCAAGGTTTTACCTCGTCTTAATACCTTATTCATCAGGTAACCATTCAAACGACGGGACTTGACGCAAACGTCGTCAACTCCGCGTCTTAATACCTTATTCATCAGGTAACCATTCAAACCGGTCTTGCGCTCGGAATACTAGGCACCGGTGCGTCTTAATACCTTATTCATCAGGTAACCATTCAAACATCGGTTTTTGCGGCTATGTGCTGACCGCGGGGTCTTAATACCTTATTCATCAGGTAACCATTCAAACCCTGTGTCGCTTCCGCAACCGCATATGCGGATAGTCTTAATACCTTATTCATCAGGTAACCATTCAAACAGTGGACTGTTGAGTATGAGGTGCTGTAATGGAGTCTTAATACCTTATTCATCAGGTAACCATTCAAACGGGAAACCTTCATTCAGTGGATGACACACTACGGTCTTAATACCTTATTCATCAGGTAACCATTCAAACTGATAACGGCTGGAATGGTCGTCCTTGCCCTGCGTCTTAATACCTTATTCATCAGGTAACCATTCAAACTATTTTTCGGCAGGAGGGGCACAGCCCTGCAGCAGTCTTAATACCTTATTCATCAGGTAACCATTCAAACTCTGCTCAGGATCCCGATGCGGGAACTCCAGCAGTCTTAATACCTTATTCATCAGGTAACCATTCAAACCTAGCCAGTCCCCCAAAGAAGGGACACTGGATGGTGTCTTAATACCTTATTCATCAGGTAACCATTCAAACCCAAAATAACTAACCTCCAGTGTAGCTGTGAGCTGTCTTAATACCTTATTCATCAGGTAACCATTCAAACACCAATTAATGTGAATGGCCCAGTGATGGGGAGTCTTAATACCTTATTCATCAGGTAACCATTCAAACCCCGGTCGTTCCGAAAAACTTTTTGGAATCATGGGGTTGCAAGGCTTTCTTGTATATATCAAAAGAGATATATCGAGTTAGCGTTTTTGGCACGGTTTTTGACGTGTATTTTGGGTGATTTCTCATCAGTTTGCATCATTGTTGAACACGGCTTTACTGCTCATGCCGCACCGTTTGGATTGGCTGGGTCAGCAACAATAGGTGCAGGATAACATTTTTCAGCGTTGTATTCACGCCGAATTGTTATTCCGACAAACAAGGTTTCCATATTGTTAAAGAGCGAGCCGTTTTGTCAGGCGGCTTTGCCGGTTTGCCAGTATTGCCAGGTTAACGATTCCATTAGCCTGGAATATAAGGTCATCTTGCTATTGGCTATCGCCACTTTATTCGGGGGCAGGCTTTGATAACGCCCGGATGTGTAGGCAAAATACATGCGGCTATCACGCTCATTCACGAATGTCAGCAGCGTATTTTCATCAATATTGTCGAAAACAAGCTGGTCGTAATCCTTTTTCCAGTCAAAATCTTGTGGGGAGTCTGGGCAAGGCATGGCGTCAGCCAGCAAAAAGCCGGTGTTTCTCAACTCCAGATGCAGGTCGGTATGCTGGCCAGGCTGATGCAGTACCAGCAAGCGGGTCTTTTCCTTGATCAGGTTTTCCAGACGGCTGTTATCCACGATCCGGGTCAGGTGCTTGATATTGCCTTCGATTTCCTGGCTAACCTGATCACGTATCCATTTCTGGTATCAGCAGGAAGGAAAGCCAGCCAATGACGATACCGGCGACCAGCCCGACAGTGGTGTAAGTGAACAGGGTGGACTCATTCTTGACGAAGGCTTCATGTTCGCTGCGCTGGTTGCGGATTTTCTCTTCCACCAGCCGGGTTTCGGCACCCAGCACCTGCTTTTGCGCATCCAGCAGTTGTTGCTGGAGGGCGGGAGGCAGGGCAGCGGGCGCTTCGTCGGCACAGGCCAGGCCGGAGAACAGCAGGCAGCCCGCCAACAGCCAGCGGGCTTGCAAATGGTGGGTGGAATGGCTCACTTCAGGCTCTCCTGCAAGCATTTCTTCAAGGTGGCGTGCATGTTGGCGACCGCCAGCGCCGAGTGTTGGCGCAACACGGCATATTCGGCGTCGCCGATCCGCCCGTCATAATACACCACCAGCGTTTTGTCTGGCTGCTGCCTGAGCGTATCCACCAGCCGTTGCGCCTGCTGCACGCCATCAGCGGAGGGCTGGTAGGAATACAGGAGCGCATCCGCCCCGGCCAGCAGCGCATCCAGCCCAGCGTTGCCGGTCAGCGGAGCCGTTGCCGTGACGACGTTGCGGGGCAGGCTGGCCAGCACCCCCGTCTCCACGCCAACCGGCTGGCTGGCTGCTGGGTGAGGTGCAGGATGTGGCGCTTCAGGTGCGCAAGGGTGTGTTCCAGCCTCGGCTTCAGCTTGCTGGCCAAATCCGCCGCACCCTGATAGACAATGAAGTTGAAGTCCTTGATGTCAAAATGAATATCCTCGGCCTTGTTGGTGATGTGGATAACCTCTTTGCCAAACGCATGTGCCATGCCCAATTCATAATAGCAATTGGTAGGGCGTGGCTGACATCCGCGACAATGAAATCCGCCTCGTGCAGGCTTTGCAGGATGTATTCACGAATACTGCCGTTGAAGTGCTGCTTGTCCACCCGGATACAACGGTAGCCAAGCCGTTCAACCGTCTGCTCGACACCAAACAGGTAGCTATCGCGCAAACGGTCATCATCGGCGAAAGACATGATGACGAAACAGGAGCCTTGGTAGTCGGGCATGGGGTGGTCTCCTTATGTCTGTGCGGTTTCGATTGCCAGGAATTGTTTGGCCAGCGCCCTAGGGCGATCCTTGAAAAGATGCTCCGGCTTTTTTCTTTACATTCATTTTGTCAGGGTCATCCAGCAGGCCAGGGTAATGCGCTTCAAACAGTTCCCGCAGATGCCGGACGGCTTTCAGATGTGGTTCACCCGCCAGCTTTTCCATCCACACATCCACCTCGCCAGGGCGGACAAACGCATCCTTGTTTTGTGCCCAGTGGGTTTTCTGGCTGTGTTGCATCAGCTCCAGCGCGACACCGGACAAACCCTTCAAGGCGTCTGCCTGCTCACGCTGTTGCTGGAGTTCGGTAATCCGTTTCTTCATCGCTTCGTGGTGCTTGGCGGTTTCAGCGTCATCACGCAGGAACTGCCCGTAGCCAACCGCTGTTTTTGCCCCTGCCCCCAGCCAGTCCAGCGCATCCGCCACGCACTGCATGACTTCATCCAGATCAATTTCGGCAGAGACAAGCTCGTTGCGTGGGGCGACGCTGACCAGAAAGACAGGTTCCTTGGCGCTCAGGAAGTAAATCGGGTTGGGGCTGTGCCAGTCCGCCGGTAGCTTGTCGGCGTNCCCGCTGAACATCCTGGATTTTCTCCCTTGCGCATACCATTCGCCCATATGCGGCGTCATGATGTCAGTCGCCAACCTGACCGGGCGCAAAGGGATGGCATCGAAAAAGATCACCTTGCCGGTTTGCGCATCGCTCTCATCCTCCGGCGTCTTGCTGACGCTACCAAACCAATCCAGCAAACGCTGCTGTTTCAGCCGGGTTTCTTCCGCATCCTCAGCATTGAACCGCCACGCCTCCACCCAGGCGCGCACCAGCCCTTTCAGACCGGAGCCGGGCAAATAAGGCGCACCCCACACCGGATGCCAGTTGAAACCGTTTTCAATCGGGTGTTCATTGCCCATACCGGACACAAAATGCCACGGACAACGGAACACAGCCATTTCCCCACCCAGTTGACTCACCAGCAGCGACTGGCGCAGGATCGCCGTATCCAGCAGGTCAGCATCCCCCGCCAGATGATGGAAACCCGCCAGCCACTCCCGGAAAGCATTATCGTTGACTTTGGCATTGGAAAAATCAGCCTTGTAGCGGTCATAGAAACGCTGGAACCATAACCCCGCGTGCCCGGCGGGTTTCCTGGGGTCATGTACAGGAGCCTGCTCCTGACTTCACGGTAAAGCGGTAAGCCCATGCTCATTCCTCCTGCATATAGGCGCTGGCGAATTTTTNTACCCAGTCCATCAAGGCCTGAGCTTCCGCTTGGGCTTGCCGGTAACGGTGCATGTCTGCTTCCGTAATCCCAGCCAACAGATCGCGTTTACCCGCATAGGGTTGGCCAGTTTGTATCAGCCAGTCCGAGAGTAATGTGTAGAGTTCACCGTAAGTACCGCCCTTGGCCTTGTAGAAGGCCGCGGCCTGCCCCAGACCATTCATGTGGATCATGGCGGGTAAACCGGCGGCATAGCTTTTATATTCTTTACCATTCACCTTCCGGTCATGGCTGGCTTTGAGCACCCGTTCCAGCGCGAACTTGGCGCGTTCCTGTTGAATCGTTTGCATCTCAAGCTCCTTTGCCTGCTGCTTGCACAGCACACCAGCCCATGCCGACAGTCTCATTGCCACCCAGTTGCAGCCAGGGTTTGTCAGCAAACAGATTCAGCACGCTATCCAACACCTTGTCTGCTGTCATGGTTGCGTCTTCCCTGCGCCCGTCACTGGCGCTCAGCCCGAGATACAGCACCGTTTCCGGCGGCAGGGTTTCTTCATACCATAGGCCACCATCACGCACGGTTTTACTGAGCGCGTCAATCGAGATATGCGCATTGACTGGTGTGGAATGGCTGACGATATGGGCAAAGCTGTTGTCACTGACCACCACCAGTTGCTTTTCCAGCAGAGCGGCGGCATTAGGAATCGCCATCAAGCCAGCCAGCATATTGATCAGCCCTGACATATCCTCCCGATTGACGCTAAAGCGGTATTCTTCCGGGAACAAGGCGTCCTCCACCGAACCGTTCGGCACACAGGCAGTCGCTTTGCTGGCGTCGTCTTGTGGATCAGGTACTGTGAATTCTGGCGCGGAAACACCCAACCGCTGGCTATCCATTAGGTAACGATTGATGGCAGCCGGACAGGTCACCCATTTGAACTGCGAAGTCAGGGAACGTACCGGAAACAGTAACAAGCGAGCGTCCATCACGATCAGCGCCCCGGCGTGCTTGATTTCACCCACGCCCGGTGGCGGTAGAACACCACGGCTATTTCATCGCACTGCTGCACTTTGTCCTGATAGGTTTTGGCGTTTATCACCAATGGCTCACTTTTTGCAAGGCTGCCAGCTTGTACTNNGTTCCGCCCGTGTGCGCAAAGCACCCTTGACTGCTGAACCAAACACGCATGGCCAGCCGTTATGCCCTTCACGTTGAATGGGCAGGTCAATCACACCGGTCTGCTGGCCGGTTCCCGCATGGATAGAGGTTTGCGCCAACAATCCCAGGATGGTACTTGTCTGCTCCATTCTTTTACTCCTTGTTGATTAATTCGCTGGCAGGCCACAGACCGACAGCCAGCAGGCCGCGCCCCAAAGCCAACTCAAGTTTATTTGCAGGCAACTGTTTAAGATGCAAAGCGTCGATAGCAGCCTGAATGTCACCGTTATCCACGGTCAGGTAATACACGCTACCCGCCGGAATCAGGCTTTGCACCGGTCTTGGTTTGTGATTCGCCAAATCCCACCCGCCTTCGCGTACCGGCTTGCCCTGAATCGCACAATGCAGGGTCAGGCTGACTTTGTGTAGCACGCCTTTCCAAACAGTTGTTTCGCCATTGTCATCACGGGTGAAACCCGGCAGGGGATGTANTTCACTGGCTGTTCCCATACACGCTGGGGTTAACAGCATAAGCATAATGCCGTGCGTATCCTGCCGAGCCTGCACCGGTTTCAAGAGTGACGCTGTTGACGCTGAATGCACCGAAAACGCAGCCCCACGCCCTTCGCCGCCCAACCTTACAATACCCTCCGCAGGATGATCATCTGCCGCCAGCCCGGTGACATCGGTTTCGATCACAACCCCCAAATGAGGGCGAACATGCCGGGTCTGGTACAGCATGCCGGTTTCCACTGAACGGGTAGCATTAATACGGGCAATACCCAAGCGCGCTTCACGCTCAAACAGCTCGCGGGTTTCAATCAGTTGCTGCTGTTCACAGGCATCACCCACCAGAATGTTCTGCAATACCTCGGCTGGCAGCCAGAAATTATCCACTGAGCGCTCTCTGGAATACTCCTTTGGCATCACCGCCATTCTTACCTGTTTTCCCAAATCACAAGCATGAGGAATGCCAACCTGCATGCGTTTGACCTGCGGTGTTTTATCCCCGTGATCAGACAGCTTGGCGATAACCAGATTGAGTGGAACAGGATACAAGCGCTCGATTTGTCCAGCGGTGGTTTCCCGCGCCAGCCACGNGCCGGAAAAGCTCAGTTGCCCCAGACTATCGGCATCGCCAANTCAGTTTTTGATGTCTGTAGTCTTGCTGTCCTCCTCGCGCTGTTTCCCGCCCCGCCATTGTTGCCAATCAGCCTGCTTGTGTTCACCTACCACAGAGCGTACCGCACCGGACAAAGTGCGCGGCGAAGGCGGGAAAGCACTCAGCAATTCGGAGCCACCGATAGACTCCATCGGGCGCGATTCGCGGAAAAACCAGGTATCCAGCGCCTTGAAACGCCAGGTTTGGGTCGTGGCCGTCATTACACCACCTCCTTTTGTGCGAGGAAGCGCACCAGCAATGCGCCATCCGCCCGGTACATATTCTGCGGGGATTCAAAGCGGATATTCTGCGGATCATCGGCAATCCGCTGTAGCGGATAGCATTGCTTAAGCAGCGGCCTGACAACCGCTTTGGCATATTCCAACCGCTTGCCTTTTTCCACGGCCTTATCGCTCAAGCCGGAGGACACGTATTCGGCAGCCATCAAGTCAACCGCGTGTTCCGATTTCAGAGGGGATGATGCGGTTTCGTCTCCATCCGGCGGGTTGAACAGTTCCAGCCGCTCCCGAATCTTGTAGAAAAACTTGCTGCTGAACTGCCCTTGCGGATCATATTCACGTTGGTATGCCTTGAGATCTTTGGCTAACCGATCCAGCACCAATTGTTTGGTTCCACCGATTTCAGCACAGGCTTCATGCCACGGCATCGCCCATTCCAGCGCTTTTCCACCCGGCTTCCACACCCGCACGGCCAGCGAGTCGCGCCCACAAGCTTGCTTGGCGACATTTTNTAACAAACTGTTTGCATCGCGCAGCAGTTTGGTCAGCGGCATACGGATATGGACAAACTCAATTGCTGCGGAAATCGAGGTCGTCAACCCAATTGACTTGTAGGGTTCAAAGATCGATCGATAACACTCCCGAATGTCCAAAGCACAAGCCAAGGCATTTTCGGTTGGCAAAACCGCCAATACATCATCACCACCTGCGTAGACCAGGAAACCATTGTGCTTATAAACCAAGCCTTGCTCATCACAAGTGCCTGACACCCGAGCAGTGAACTGCTGCAAACCTTCGGCAATAGGCTCCTGTTTGCACGCTTCTTTCATCTGCTCGCCGAGATTATCGCCATCCATCATCAGGACGGCATAAAACGGAGAGGCAGCGCCTATACCGAATACGCCCTGTAACCTCTTCAACTGACGCAGCGTGTCAGCCGCCTGCTGCTTTTTAGCAGGTGTTGGATACTGATCAGTATTTTCCAAAACGCTGGTAAAAAATACATCACCATTGATTGCCCGCCATTTACGATCTTCTTTACTACGCGGCTTTTTATCCAAGGCATCCTGAATACAACGAATGCCATTCCCCCATTCACCGTATTCTTCTGTCAACCTACGGGCAGACTGATGAAAAGTCTGCATGAGCTTTTCCACCTGCTCTGACTCATTGGCGTGAAGAATCACCTTTTCCAACCAATGCACCGCCGCCATGTAGGAAACCGAAGGGCGACCAGCATCCACTTCCCAGCCATGCAACCGCCATTTGCCGGGCATTGGAACGTTCTGTAAGTGCTGGAAATGGCGTGGAAAGCGGCGTTTCACAAAGGCGATGGCGCACAGGCGTTCCTTTTCCCGCAAGTCACTTTGCAGGGTAGCGGACGACTCACGTAGCCGTTTCCAAAAGGCTTCCAAGGCAGACTCATCTGGGGTAACAGTGCTGGAAAGCTCCTGCCAGCCATCCATCATCATGCACTTCACTCCCGGTTCTTCCGGTAGCGGGTGGCTGCGCCAGTTTTTGCGCTGATCCAGAAGAGCGCTGTCTGTAATGTCATCGGTGATGGCAGAGACCATTTCCCAGCAGGCTTCAATTTGCCGGTTCCATAGATTGCGGTCAGGCCGCCGGGAAAACTCCAGCTTGTCAAAATCCTTGTCGAAAACAACATCGGCCAGGGCTTTCCATCCAGTCTGGACGGCGCTCACCACCTCTGCAGGTTTGAACGTCTCCTTATTGACGGCAGCTTTGAAACGGTTGGGGATACTGCCCTGTTCCGGACAGCCCTGCTTTCCCCGCTTGGTTCCATCCAGCCAATCCAGGAAGGTGGCTTCCGGACGTGGGAACAGGATTGCCGCTTTGTCATTCCCACACTGGGCAATCACTTCACGCATGGCCACGCCGGACAACCACGACAGGATGAAAGACCCCGCCCAGAAATCCCGGGTGCGCCGCGCCTGTGCCACAAAGCTTTGCACCGNGCNCAGCGTAAAATGGAAATAGGCTGTGTTGCTCATAACACCCTCTCCCCTTTAAAACGATTCAGGTAGGTATGCAAAGTGTTCCAATCGATCTGGCTTTGGGTAAAAGGCACATCCACTGCATGTCCGGGTTTGGGCTTAAACTCAACAGCTTCCTTTTCTGGCAGAAAGGTGGCGGGCAACAAGGTTTGTATCAAGCTGTATTGCCCATTGGGAAAGCGATGGATGTGAATAAATAAAGGTGAGGCTCGGCGATTACGATCCGTATCCTTCGGAGCAATATCGACTTTGGCTGAATTGGATGAAANAAAGTAGTTGTGCGGCAGACCGAAGACACTACGTTGTGGCAAGGTGTGCGGTGCTTTTGCTTTGCTGACATCCAGTACCAGATCATGGTCTGCTTTAAAGTTTCTCTCAGCAGGATAACCGCTGACCTGTCCATTTCTACCCCAGGAACGATAAAGCTGCATTTCCAGCCCCGCTTGTTCCTGAAGTTCACCCGCCTTGGTGGCAGAATTGGAAACATCGATACGAGCCTGTGAAGAAAAGGCGCTAAAAGGTGGCAATTCAGCAGTAAATGATTGCCGCCAACTTTTTAACAGGCTTTTTAATGCTTCAGGATTTTCAGGAACCGCAGGCATGGTTTCCAGGAGAATAGTGGCAGGTTCCAGTGATTCCAGCGCAATAGAGCCAAATCCCTTCCGGGCGCGGCTTCCCAGTGCTCCGAATAATCCCAGTGCTTGTGCGGCCTGCGCCAGTTGCTGTTTTTGCACGTTTGATATAGCGGGCTTAAGCGCCATTTCCAGTTGGATATGCCCGGAAAGAACGGCTGTTTCACGCCCATAGCCATTCCTATATAACCCAAACCCCAGAAGGTACTGTACACCACTTCCAGGTTTATCTTTGGGTAGCCCATATTTAATATTTTCGGCTTTAACCCTGATAAAGGCTTTTGCCTGCCCTGCCCCTTGATCCGCCGCACTACCAAACAAGTCGCTTTCCTCTTTGTGCAACTGCTGTAAAGCGGCCACATCCGAATCCAGTTTCTGCCGTATTCGCCCCCAGTTCAGCGCACGCCACCAAAAACGCAAAGCTCCTTTGACTGCTGCCGGGCTGATACCGGTAGCTTTCTGTTCCGCATCACCAATAAACATCGGCGTGGTGATGCAATAACACGCGATAATTTTTTCTGGCATATGCCCTCCCATGCTTTATTTACAAACCTTCCACCGCGTAACGCCCAAACCCCATGCTGGCGTTTTTGCCAACATTCAACCATTGCCCAATGCAGAGGAACGGCCACAATTCCTCATGCCCGCGCAAATCTAGCGTGATCTGGCCGGTATAACCGCTGGCGTCCTTGATCTGCTGGCTGGCGGCGGAATAGCGTTCGTGGCTGTGCCGCCGCAATGCCTGCCCCAGCACCGGCACGCTTTCGGTCAAGGCTTTCAAATGTTGGAAATCAGCCTCCAGCTTGTGGCCGCTGTAGAAATACTGCATCAGGTCGACCCGGCGGATGATGGCCATCAGGAAACGTCCGACATCCACACCTTGCCCGTTGTCGGCCTTGCCGGAGGGTTTGTAGGGGGTCAACAGCTTGATGCGCGCGGTTGCTGGCGCGGCGGCGCAACGCACCTGCCCCGGCGGCAAGGCGTAGACCAACTGGCCATTCACCAGCAGATCCTTCTCTGCGCCTTCCGGCGTGTGCTGTGTGACCTGATGCAGGCGGATGCGGCTGCGTTGCTTGCCCAGCCCGCCGATGCCAGCGCCATACAGGGCGCGGATCAATTGCGGCAGTTTACTGTTGACCTCACCGGGCAGGATAACGTTGGTTTCCAGCCGTTGCCCGCTTTGCAGTTCAGTTGCCCCTTCCAGTAGCGGGCGGAACACATGCGGCGTGGGGACAGTGGTGTACTTGCGCATGATCTCGCTGTCCGGCGGGCGGGTTCCCAGGAACAGATGGGTGTAATCGCATTGGTGCAGAAACATGCAGGCGGCGCAATCCGTGCCCTTGGCGACGCACACCAGATTGCGCAACGCCTTGCCGAACACGCTGTGCCACAGTACGCCAGGGTGTTCCGGCAATTGCAGGTCGTCCAGCGTTTCATACTGGAAGCGGTAGATGGCCAATGGCAGATCAATAGGCATGGGCAATTACCCTGCTGCAAGCGCTGGATGGTTGGGAATGCAAGGGAAGTGTAACAAGCCCGGTCTCCTGTGCATTTATTCTGACGATTAGGCAGAGTCATAGCACAGAAAGGCAAAACTTACACATAAATTATGTTGAAAAAGAACGCAATGTAGGAATTTCCACTCCACTTTGAATACATCAAGTAACGCTATATCTTTACTTGGCAACATTTAGAAACACATCAAACACATAACCAATCTCATTCTGCCATTCGATTTTCACCCATGACCCCGAATAGCCACTGATAAAATCCGCTTTGACATTCTTTTCCAACACTTTGACTTTGTCGCCTTCTGGCACCGTCCCAATCTTTTTGCCGGTGACATCAGGCGTGCTGCGCACCACCAATACCGGTTTGGCCGTGCTGGTATACCATTCGCCTTGAGTAGCGGTGGAGGTGTTGCTTTGGTTGGTGCTATTGGCAGGCCGGGGCATTTTCTCCAGCTCATCCGCCCGTTTGACAACCGCCTTGAAAACACACTCGGCAATTCCCATTCCGTCGGCGGCTGGGGTTTCATCCGTCAATTTGCCGCAGTCAGCATTGCGCTTTTCCAGCCACGCTTTCTGTTCAGTTTCGAGTTGCGCCTGCTGGTCTGCCGGTAAAGCATCAAACCGAGATTTGTAGGCCGCATTCAGCCGGTCTTTTTGGGGTTGCAGGTTGCCTTGCATGCATTCGAGCGCCTGCCCTGCCACGCCCATCCGATCCTCACNAGCCGTTGAATATATCGGCCTTACCCGCCGCCGAAAGGGGGTCGGGGTGGGTGCCGCATTGGCAGGCTTGGGCTTGGAACACACTTCGCCGCCAAAAATGGTGTAATCGCTGGCTTTACCATCCCGGCACGCCTGCTGGCATTGCTGGTCGAAACCCTGCTGCACAAATCCCGGATAATCAGACATTGCCGCCACGCCCCGCATGACCGCCCCGGAAAAATCACCCTGCGGATCAGAACAATCAGGGTTGTTTGCCCGCGCCTCCACGCAGGCGGGCATGGCGTCGCTATGCAGCCATTTGCATTGCGCCTCTTCCAGAGGNNTTGTGCCGGAACCTCTTCCAGCCGGATAGCCAATTGCTCCCCGTTCAGGACGGCAAGTTTGCGTTTACCGTCGGAAAACCCAAATCCAGCCTGATGTCATCGCCATCCCGCCTAGTTTTGACAGCGGATGGATAGGCATAAAACCCTTCCGCCTTGACCACTGCCGGATCAGCATTTTGCCGCACCAGCAGAAAAGCAAAGTCATCTGTTTGGCACGCTGTCCCGCCACAATTGGAGGAAAACAGCACGGCATCGTGGTCAGGGAGACTGAACATCTGGTGCAAAGCAAGATAATTACCTTCATCTTTGTAAATCACCTTGCCATTAAGCACCAAGGAATCAGGCGGTGCCTTGAAATCGCTCCGCCCTATCTCCAGCAGACCTATTCGGGTTTTCAATGTGTCAGGTGCAGTTTCCGGTAACGGGGTTTCCACCGCCTGTTGTTTGCTGTCAGTCTGCGGCTTTTCAGCCGCCTGGCTTGGCATGGATTGATCCACTTGCGCCATGCCTGCCTTGTCACAAGCCATTTTCACCAGTGCGGCGATCTCCGGCTTGCCCACAAACGGCATGGGCTGGTCGTCTCCCGGATATTTCTTCTCGCTGGAGCCGTCATCCCGATACTGGACGCCTTCCAACGCCTTGAAACTGCCACGGCAATCAGTCATCGCATCCTGAATGACATAGCCCTCATCCAGCACGCGCACCATTTTCAGATACGCCAGATCGTCCTCCTGCTTGACTGTATTCAGCTCGACATACAAGCGGGAGGCTCTGCCTTCCTTGCCAACCTGGGCAAACCCCGGGAAGCGCTCCGCCCCAGCCGCCTGCCCACCAGTATCCCCGTTTCCTGACAAGCGGACACCAGCAAGGCTGTCAGCAACCCCATGAGTATCCGTTTCATGCCTGCCCCCGGCGTGTATTGCGCTCAATGGCAAGCAACACCAAAATCAGGCTGAACAAAGCTATCAGCAGAACCGCCCCAAAAGCCGCGCCCGCATAGGTCAGCCGCGCCGTCAGCAAGGCCGCCGAAGCGGCTTCCTCCTGCTTTATCTTGTCAAACTTGAGCGCCTTGTATTGGTTAACGGCGTCCAGCCCCTCTGCCCCGGCCTTCTCGGCCTCAGTGACCGCTGCGGCCATTTCATCAAGGAACACCTGCCGCTGTCCGTTGGGCAGGGCTTCCAGCCAATCCCGCAAGGTCTGGATACGTTCTGGCGCGTTGAAATGCTTTTGCAATACAAACGGCAGTTTGATGCCCGGCAAAATTGCCGGATCAGGTGGTGGTGAGGGCGTGGGGGATGCCGTATCCGAACCCTGTGGTGGCGGCTCTTCATAGACTGGCGGCTTAATTGCGTCCACCACTTCTTGAGGGGAAACTGCCGTTGAATCTTTCAGCGTCAATTTATCGCTGACCATAATCCCGCCAACCACAATGGCGGCCAGCAACCCGAAAATGAATAAAAGCGCCAATCCGCGGGTCAACACAAACAGGAACCTGCGTTCAAACGCATCAGTAAATGACATGATTATTCCCCAATCAAAATAGCCGCGTTAAACGGGCATCTTCATACAGACATCACGCTTGGACAGTCCAGCAAGCCCGGCAGGATTGTCACTAATATAAAGTTAATGTATGGAGAATATACACAGCGGATTGGTGTAAAGTCCAGCGATCTTGCATGAAAAATACGCACCCCTGGAAAGCGCTGATGGGTGTGGAAAATCGCCTTGGACGGAGGCCGGAACAACGCTGCCCAGCCTCCTGTCCCAGACAAAAGGGAACCTCTAAAAACCTGGATTACCCCAGCTGCATTTGTGTAACTGAAGTCATCTGCCGAAACTGACATGCTATCGGGTGCTTCATGGCTCATTTATGCCTTGTTATCAGCCATTTTTCAGTGTTTTTCCGTCAAATAGGCACAATTCCAGCCTCTTTGAGCGTGCAAAGCCGTTGCAGGTTGTAGACCGCGGCTTTAATGCTGAGGCCGAATTCCGCACGCGCCAACCCGATGGTGCGGATGAATTTGCCTCCCATGGCAGACATCGCGCCGAAGACATGTTCAACACGCGCCCGGCCTGGCGATACGGGTGTTGCGCTTTTTCTGGCAGTCAGACTGCGGCTTGCCGGGTTTGGCTTTACGCTGGATATGTGGCCGCCAGCCTGCTGCATTGAGGCGCTGTTCCCGTTGCCTGTCTTCATAGCCTTTGTCTGCCCAGACATCCCGGCTGGTATTGGTGCGGTCAAGCACCTGTTCAAAGTGCTTGGTGTCATGCTCTTTGGCAGTGCTGACATGGCGTTTACGGATGAACTTGTGCTGCCGGTCGGCACTGATGCTGAGCTTATAACCATGGTGGCTCTTGCTGTGCTTTTTCGTCCAGCTCGCGTCAGTGTCCTTCTGGCGACGCTGGGCAGGCGTCCAGTTGGCTGGGGTGGCATCCTGGCCACGATGGCTTTGTCATCTTTATGCAAATGTTGTCGGGGTGCTTCCACCAGGGTGGCGTCAATGATCTGGCCGCCACGGGCGATAAAACCCTGTTGTTGTAATTGCTGCTGGACGGCATTAAACAAGGCATCTGCGCCACCCGCTTCCCGGATTCGTTCACGGAATACCCACAACGTCTTCTCGTCCGGGATGCTGGCAGAATGCCGCAACCCACAAAACCGCTGGAACGACAAACATTCAACAATTGGTGCTCCATCGCCTCATCGGACAACTTATAGAGATGTTGCAAAACCAACACCCGAACCATCAACTCCGTTGGGTAGGGCGGGCGGCCTCCTGTTTTGTCCCAGGGCGTGGGGCTATCCGGTCAACTTCCTCTGCCAGCGCGGTAAAGCTGACGTGCTTTTCCAGCACTGACAGCAGGTCTCCTTTCCGGTCGAGCTTCCGCTCACGTTCTTCTGCTGCGAACAGGCTGGTCTTTACGGCACTGGGTTTCTTCATACTTCAGGCTGTGGTGGGTTGCTGTGCTTGACATTATCTCATATCAGGCTGGGTTGTGGGTTTTTAGAGGTTCCCATCTATATGAAAGCCGAATTTTCATTTTCCAACAGCATATCTTAATTTGTTTCCTATTTGTCGTCTTTGAGCCAAACAACATTTTTGATACTTTGAGATCCAAATCCAAATTTTAATTTAGCTATTCGTTTGCAACCATTAGAATTTATTAAAACAACTTTATAATAATCACCTGCAAAATGCGATATTAAGTTTGTACACCTCAATAGCCCACAACGCTCAATATCATTAATAACCATATTGTTTTCCTTAGCCCAACTTTCAATTGTCTTATATCGAAATCTTGTAAGCAAAGGTAACAAAATAACAAACCCAATGGCAATAAAAATATTTTTATAGGATCATGTAGTGATGGGATATTAAATGTCTCAGCCTTCCCAGATGAAAACATGAAAAATAAAAAAACACGGCAGACATTAATAACAGTTTAAATAAATCGACTAAAAAATCATATACATAATTATATTTCATTGCCTTTTTCCATAATATATATTATAAGATTGATTCTCTATTCCCAAAGCTGTTCCTAAAATCGTGGCGGCCGTCCCTACATTTCCACGTGATAAGCCTATATCACTACATAATGCCCCAATACCGCCAATCCAAGATGGTGAGTTATAAAAATTCAAGGCACCATTCACAGCCCCAGGAAAACCATAAGCCATCACAAGGCCTGTTTCCCCATATAAAACTAATGGCGACGCGGGAAGATAAGCATATGTCACAAGCGCATCATTCTCACCGGCAGAGGTTCCCACCATTGCCAGCGTTCCTTGCTACCACTGCCGTAACTACGCTGGTTTTCCATCCATTGATTGTTTATTTTGTGTTGGATATAGCCTGTAACTACGCCCGGAACACCTGAATCCATATGGTCTTTTATTACCCAGCCATTTGCCCCATCGAAAAATTTTACCTCGTCATTAAACAAATGCACCATCGCAGCACTGAGCGCCCCGTCGGAGAAGCTTCCACCGCTGGCCTCCGCCGCCAGCCCGCCGAACACGGCGGCGACCAGGGTGCTGCTGACAGCACTACCGACACCGTGCGCCAGCCCGCCCGCCACGGAGCCGACGAAGCCGGAGCGGAAGCTGCCGCCCCGCAACTGCCCGACCAGCCCTCCAACAAAACCAGCCGCCGCGCCACGGATGATGCTGATGGCGAGGCTGCCTGCCGGACTTAGCGTCGCCTGTAGCGCGATGTGCGCCACCCGTGCAAATTGGTGTTATCGATCCCCAGCGGCTACTTGAAACTAGCCAGTTACACAACATTGGCTTTTTAGCTTTTCATGAGGAACCAAATAAAAACGGCAAGCAAGAAAAACCAAATTAGCGAGAGTTTAGATGGTGGTGGAGCTATCTCCATCTCACTCATCGTTAAAACCCATATTCGAGAAATCACATAAAAGACAAGCAATATAATATATGCAAACCAAGTCCTTAAGCTAATACTTAATGCCATGGATATAATGAGTCCGACCAACACAAATACATTACCAGTCATTAATTTTATTTGAGAAAACCTGATAAAGTTATTGCATGACGGGCATCGTTCAGCACCAAATTCAATTACCTTCCATTTAAATAAAGAAGAACAATGTCCTTTATGATTGCAATGGCAATTACCGTTCATTTTGAGCACCCACATTCTTTAATTGCTGGAGAAAATATTGCTTCTAACCCATAGGATTACACACAAGTCTGTTGCTCCCTGAATGCCTGAATTCCGGCGGCAAAATCCATCAAGCGCTGTAATCCTGTCCAGAGCGTTTTCACCCCTGGCTCCCCATCCTGCTTGCGCCCGAGAAAGCCGCCAAAACCTGCGGCCATTCGGATCATGGTGTTGAGTGTCGGTGGTTCTGCCGGTAACGGTTTGCGGGCGACCCAATGGGCGGCCTGCCATTCTTCCCGGCTGAAAAAGAGTTCGCAACTGAGGTCGGGGCAGGTTCGCCCCATCTCGTTATACATAAGCATGTTAAATCATAAAAATCAATTACTTAACTAAGTATCGTTTTTTTGATCGGACTCGCTAAGTACCTGATTCTAGAAAGCTTCACTGAAAGTCATCAAAAAATCGTGAAGATTCTAACTTAATTTATATGGCAATAATGACTTGTGTATAAGGAGATGGACTTAGCGTCGCCTGTAGCGCGATGTGCGCCACCAGTGCGAATTGGCGTTATCAATCCCCTGCGGCTAGTTGAAACTATACCAACGGCAATTCAAAATTCGGTTTTGTCAAAAACCATAAGTCATTGATATTCAGGCGATCGCAAAAATTGAAAAACCGAAAACTGAATTGCTGTCAGTATATCATCTGGACAATAATTTTTCTGGGAAAACTAACATTCACACTAATTATTTTCACCACAATAAAATCACCAACAAATAAATCACCTCTTATATTTTCTTTTGGCAAAAGCGTAAATGCCGAAGCCAAGACTTACGAAACACCCAAAATCTAATACTTTTTAACAGTGACTTCAAGTCTTATGCCAACAGCAAATAAATCCGGATACAACCAAGGGTTACTTAATGGCCTTAACTCCTTAACTGATGCACCAAAGCTGTAAAATTCGCAAGGCTGTACAAATAAGACCTTAACTTTTATCTCATCACCGACACGATAAAAACGGCTAGACTCCTTACGAAACGCCCCCATGACAAATGAATCACATCAACGAATCCGATAATATTGTTGTAAGTAACATAGACACCTCGATCTTCAATTTTTGTTATAACAACATCGAGAACATCATCTATTGCAATCGAATCAGAAACATTCATTATTGGTTATCCTTAGTAAATCCCCAACTCTTTGCAAGTAACCAGCAAAAAGTTTTCGCGTATTTAAAGTCCAGCGATCTTGCATGAAAAGTATGCACCCTTGGAAAGCGCTGATGGGTGTGGAAAATCGCCTTGGACGGAGGCCGAAACAACATGCCCAGCCTCCTGTCCCCGGCAAAACTACTTGATGCTGCGCACC
Organism: Candidatus Thiothrix singaporensis; assembly: GCA_013693955.1. GTDB lineage: Bacteria > Pseudomonadota > Gammaproteobacteria > Thiotrichales > Thiotrichaceae > Thiothrix > Thiothrix singaporensis. The sequence goes on from CP059265.1 coordinate 2,405,748, forward strand.
AGGAAATCCGGCTGGCCGCAGCTTTTCCTTGACGAAGCCAGCACATCCTTCCCACATTCCGCAGGCTTCCCATCCTGGCTATAACAAACCCTTAACTCTTGCAGAAAACGGCCTGAGCCTGAACAGAACACGGACAAATCCCCTGCCTGCAAAGCCGGGTTGGCGGCGATGAAATCCTTTTTCAACGCCTCAGCCGTAACGCGGAACGGTTTGGCAGGCTGGACATAATTGGCGGGCATGGCCAAAGAACCTTTCAACTGTTGGCTGAACGACAAATATTTGTCAGGCGTCAGGCCGGAGCAAGTGCCATGTTTTTCCCATTCATGGTAATAGAGCTTCTTGCTGGGGTAGAGCCCTGNATATTTTTCACNCAGAGATTCCGGCATCTTCTCGTCCGAGCAATCGGAAGGATACCCCGGTTNGTATTNGGGCCAGACGCCATGCAGGACAAAACCCAATTNTTTGCCCACCGCGCACTGGGGGTCATTATTGCCCGCCGATGGGGACGAAGCGCAATAATCCGGCGACCATGAGAGCGACATGACGTAATAATCAAACTTGCCGGGTTCTCCATCCGCATGCAGGCCGCCCGCCATGCCTGACAACACCAGCCCCAGCATCACCGCCGTGAAGCCTTGTTTTCCTTTCATTGGGTTTTTCCTTTCGCAGTCAATAAAGCGGGATAATATATGAGCAGAACAGGGGAAGACCAGCGCAGTTGCGTACAAGCATGCCATACTGCAACCCACTAACCGCCACTAGGAAGCCTGCGCCATGCAACAGCCCGACAGCAACGCCATAGCCATCAATGCGGTGCAACTGCTGCTGGCGGAAAAGCGTACCTCCTTGTCGGTGTTGCGCACCGGCATCGCCATCCTGGCCTTGCCGTTGTCGCTGATGAGCTTCCTGATCGCCACTTCAAAGTACTATGACGTGTTCCATACGCTGCACCTGGTCATCCCGCTGGGCGCATTCTGCCTGGCCTTGCTGGTTCTGGGCGCATATCTGGTCACCCATTCGTTATTGAAAATGCACAAGCACGACCGCCTCATCCGCCAGATCAAGGCGGAGCATGAAATGATCGGCAAATACATCGATTGAGGAAAACCGGCGGCCTGTTTCAACCCCCGTCAGGGCTGCACAGCCACTTCGTAACGGCCTGCGGGCAAATGCCCGGGCAAGCGCCCCTGCCNCAGCGCCTCCAGCAGCGGCAACGGCGGGCAGGAAAACCNGACGATGGTTTCCTTGCCGCTTTTCAGCGCTTCCATCGAAGCCAGCTCATAGGCCAGCACTTCGGCCAAATGCGGGACCGGCAAGTCAAGCTGACGGACAAAGCCCGCAAAGCGGCTGGCTTCCTCAGCGGCGAAAGGTTCCGGGAAGGTTTGGCTCCAGTACGCATCCATGATGGCCTGCACCGCCTCATCCCCCAAATGCAGCGCCATCAGCCGGTAGCTCAGGGTCAGCAAATCCACCAGCATGCCAGCGCGCACGCTGCTCACCAGATGTTGCAGCACACCAACGCCGGGGTCGGCGGCCAGGGCGGTTTGCAGCGCATTGGCAGGCGGATGGCGGTTGACCAGGGATGCCAGCGCCTGTTCCCAGGCGGCAGGCTCCGGCAAAGCCTCCGCCACCGGCGTGACAGCATCATCCGCCACCGGACGCCCCTCGTAACGCCCGCCCCGGCAAGCCCATAGCGCATGCAGTGTTTGCAATTGCGTCAGCAAGGTGTCCATGCTGATGCCTTTCGCCAGCACATAATCAGGGATGATTTCGAAAATGATGGCCTTCAGGTTCGGCATGCGGGGAACCCATTCAAAACACAGCTCCAGCAACGCCTCCGGCACAGTCCCCGAATGCGCATCCAGCCAATGCCCCTGATAGGAATCACCGCCCGCCAGATGGATTTCCCACACCCGCTCCAGCGGCAGCGACGCCAGCGTCTCGCCGATCGGCTGGCGGCCATTCAGGTGGTTGCACCAGAGGTTGTGCATATCCAGCAGCATGCCGCAATCGGCTTCCTCCGCAATCCGCGCCAAAAACTCCCCGTCAGGCAGCTCCCCACGCTGGGGGCGCAGGTAATGGGCNNCGTTTTCAAACGCGAACGGCAACCCCAGCTGTGCCTGGAAACGGCGGATATTCCGCACCGCCAGCCGGACTGTTTCGGGCGACTGGAGCGGCGGCAGCAGAAAGCCCGCCGGATACGGCTCTTCCAGCCCTGGCGCACGCAGGAAGGCCAGATGCTCGCTGACCCAGGCAGGCTGCAAATTCCCGATGGAATGCAGGAACGCCGCCATCTGGCTATCATCCAGCCCCAGCGAACTGCCCACCGGCATGCCCACGCCGTGGACGATTTTTGGCTGCGGCCACTGGCGGATGCGCGCAAACGCCCGTTCATCCAAACGGTACGGGGAAGGGCNTTCCGTCTGCTTGATCCAGTAAGGCTGGGGTTCAATTTCCAACACCTGGATCAAGCCCTTCCCCACCTCCAGCAGAGGCTCAAGGGAGGGAANATACACCATTCCCACGCCCAATCCGGGCAGTGGCCCAGTGTCCGTCTAGCCGAATTCGCGGACATTCAGACGTTCATCCACAATGAATTGGCGTTGCAGGTCAAAGCGGATGTCCCAGCCTGAACAACAGGCGAGACAGCCGAGACGCCCAAGAATATCCTTCTGGATTTTCTGCATGGCGTCCAGTTTGAAGTACGCGCTGGCAGGCACGGAAACCCGCACGATATTATTGCCAGGGTTCGACATCCTCAGTTCTTGAATGTCATTCGCTTCGATATCAGCCATGATATTGGCTCCTGTAGTGAATTAATTAACGCCATTTAAAATGGCGGGATTGGCGATACAGCCCCGAATTGCAATGTCCAGTCACCACCCCTTTGGTTTGCAGGTTTTGTTTCAGCCCTGAAGTTTCAGCGTGTCGCTTTCGCATTCCCCCACATCAGCGGGCGGCAGGAAATACGCCTTCACCTCTGTCCCCTTGTATTTCAGCCGGGTCTTGAAACTGCCGTTGCTCAGCGCCACTTNCTGGTAGGNCGAAGGTTTTGGCGTTCCCCGGGTGGAAACGCGCAGGATCACCTTGCCGTCCGCCACCGGCTTGCCGTCACTGACGGTGACAATACGTCCGCTGGCAGTCTGCCCATCGGCGACAAAGCGCTCGAATTTGCTGGCGCGCCCCGTCACCACCTGCGCCTGCACGCCGCCCAGCACCTGAATGGCGTGGCGCGGGTTGTCGCGCGGGTCTTCGATAAAGGCGGCGGAGCCGACATGGTTGGGAACCTTCTGCAACTGCCGGTATTTCTCCCGCAACGGCGGCGGGTACAGGTCATTGGTCAGGTTGTCGGGCGCATATTCAAACATCATTTCGACCTTGCGGGTTTCCCCAGGGTCAAGGTACAGCCAGGCGTGTTGCAAGTAGGTGCGGTAAAGCGGGTTGCTGTGCCCACCGGTCAGCCAGATGCGGGTGCGCGCCGGGTAGGGGTTCCCCACCTCCACCAGCGTGATTTCCCGGGACGGCGGCGACGCGCTGGCGGAAATGAAACGGTTGTAATTGGATTGCGCCACGTTGTTGAGTTCGGTCATTTCCACCACCGCCGGATTGCTGGGAAGTTGATAAAGCGGAATGCGCACAATGACGCAGTAATGCCCATCGCTGGGCGGAACCCAGGACGTGCTGCATTCGACGGTACCCGTGGGGATGTNCCTTTGGTCAAACCCAATAAAGGTTTCCGGCGCGCCGCCCACGTTGAAATTCTTGACGTAGAAATTCACCCGCACCGCTGGCGCGTCCAGCCCGCCGTTGTTTTTGACTTTGGCGACCACGGTGTTGGCGTTGCCCACCCACGGGACGTTGAACCAGGCAGGGTCTGCCATGTTCTTGGCGTTGCGCACTTCAATGTCAGGGCTTTGCCATTGGCGGTCAGNGCCTGCTGGCCAGGGGCGGATGGATGGGTCAGGTCGGCTGTTGACGCCGTAGCGGATGCGCACATCCGCCTTGGAGCCGTCGATACCGCTGACATCAATCCGGAAATCGGTCGGGAACACCGGGTCGGTGGTATCGGTTTCCTCATAATCCTGGCCATTGCCCAGCACTGCCCCATCACCGTCAATGTCGTTGTTGAGCAGCAGGATGCCGGGGCGGGCGATCGGTGGCGCATACGGCGCTGACACCACGTCCGTCCCCAGCACACGGCTGTCGGTCGGCAGGCTGCGGTCGCCGATCTGCACGCCCTGCCCTGCGCGGTATTCGAGGTAATAGTTCCAACCATCGGCCAACCGGATTTCCACGCCGCTCTTGCGCCCGGCGGGCGGCGCGCCCAGTTCGATGGGATGTAAGGTCACGGTCTGGTCAACCGGCGCGGCCATCGACTGAAAATTGAAGGTTTGCAGCCAGCTTCCCTGCACCCAGCCGAGGATCATGCGATGGACAATGGAAAAATGCGGCAACGGGTCATCCCAATCCATCATTTCCCATGCACCCGGATTGCGGCCTGCAACCCCTGGCGTGTACTGGTCGCCCAGCCCCAGGTTATGCCCCAGTTCGTGGGAAAAGGTGTCGAAGATCTCCCGGTCACTGCCCTCACCCCAGTCATTGGGCATGGAAATGACGCCGTAATTCTTGTTGCCTTCCGCCGTGACATAAGGNNCACAACTGCCGATGGAGGCGTAAGGCCAGGCACNCTTGCCGGGGCGGCCGTCCACCTGCTGGGAAACGCACAGCAAGGTATCGAAATCGTTGTAATTGACCAGCCCGTCGCCCGCCGTAAAGCACGCCTGGAAATACGCGCCCTTGGGGGTGCCGTCGGTATTGAAATAATCGTCCCATGAACCCGACAGGCTGACCGNGCTGAACACTTGCGCCGACAGGTCGAAGTTGTTGTAAGACACTTCCCGGTAATACAGGCGGCTGCTGCGGGTCACGCCGCCGTCCGTCACGCCATTGACGACCGCGTTGAGCCAGCGGTCACGATGCCCCTGTAAGTCCGCCGCATTGCTGGTGAAGCGTTGCGAGCTGGTGTCCGTCAGCAAAATGGCGATGCGGCGAGTGCCCGTGGCGGGCGCGACATTGACATTTTGCGGCTGGCCACCACCTCCCCAGGCGGAACCGGCGTTGTAATTGCCGACAATGCCGCTGAACCAGCGCCCGGGCGCATCTTCGTCCTGCCACAACGTGTCCACGCTGAACTTCGCTTTCCCCACCAGCACATTGGTGGCGGCCTGGATCACATTCAGCTCATAATCCCNCGGCTGATAGCCCGTCAGCAACATGAGGTGGGGTTTCCTTGGGTTGAACAGCCGGTCGCGGCTCGGCGACACCAGCCCACCCTTGGCTCCGGCAGGAATTTCAAAGCGCAGGTCGTCAAAGCCCAACCCCGAACTGCTGGCGATAGCCACCGGAATACGGTAATAGGAACCCACAAACAGTTTTTGCCGGGGAATACGCAGCGTCACCGCTGATCGCGAAGGTAAAGCAGGCATATGCAGCCCTCCTGCTCAAATTATGATAAGCCCGTTATATAAGCCGCCACTGGAATGGCTTGCTGGAAATTTGCATATAACCTTACACCCGACGCCAGTGCGGACAAAACTGGATCAAACCCTGAGCTGTATCAGGTGTGTTACGCATTTTCCCCATACCTGCCCCAGTTTTGCGGCCAGTGGCGGCGCGCGCCGAAGTTTTACAACCCTCCAGACAGGGACTGACGTACAATTGGCAAGGAATAAGCAGCACCAGCCGATTCGCCGACGCACCGCCGACACAAGAACAAGGCGTTGCCGGGAAACGCCGCTTTCCCGGACATCCATCGCAGGAGGACACCTATGCAGCCATTTATCCGCGCACTGCAATTCCTCAAACGCGCGCTGATCAGCTTCCGCGCCAATCAGGGCATCCTGCTGGCAGGCGCCATCGCCTATTACACATTGCTGTCGATCATCCCCCTGTTCACCCTGCTGATCGTGGCGTTGTCGCACCTGCTGGATGCACACCAGTTGCTCACCATTGTCCAGAATAACCTGTACCCGATCTTTGGCTCCCAAGCCAGCATCATCACGGCNCAGATGGATCTTTTCCTACAAAACCGCCAGACCGTGGGCTGGATCGGGTTGCTGATCCTGCTGTTTTTCAGCTCGCTGGCGTTTACGGTGCTGGAAAACGCCATGTCAGTGATCTTCTTCCACCGGGTGAATATCCATCGCCGCCATTTCCTGGTGTCGGCCATCATCCCCTACGCCTATATCCTGATGCTGGGTGTCGGCATCCTGCTGATCACCATTATCAGCGGCGCGCTGGAGCTCCTGCATGGCGACGTGGTGGCGCTCTTCTGGAAAGTGGAGCTTGACCATGTGGCCAGCAGCATCCTCTACCTGTTCGGCATCCTCGGCCTGACGCTGCTGCTGGCCTCGTTCTACATGGTGATGCCAGTGGGCAAAATTTCTTTCCGCCACGCCCTGACCGGCAGTTTCTGCGTCGCCGTGTTATGGGAAATCATCCGCCACCTGCTGGTGTGGTATTTTTCCACCCTGTCGATGGTGAACATCATCTACGGCTCGCTGACCACCGCCGTCATTGCGCTGCTGCTGCTGGAAGTCGCCGCCATCATCCTGCTGTTCGGCGCGCAGGTGATCGCGGAATATGAGCGGGGCGACCGGGAAGAGGCTTCCAGTGACCGGGACATGCATACCTGATGCATCCATGCACAGCCCTGTCCAACCTGCCACAATACGCCCACGACACGCACGGACAGGAGAACACACTTGGAAATTTCATGGGGACTGGCGCTGATCAGCGCCGCAGCCAGCTTCACCGCCTGCTTTTTCTCCTCGCTGGCGGGCGGCGGCGCAGGGCTGATCCTGTTGCCGATCCTGATCATCAGCGGTTTGCCGTTCATCAATGCGCTGGCATCGCACAAACTGGCGGTGGGCTTCATCGGCGTCGGCAGCACGTTGCGTTACGCCCGCGAAAACCTGATTGATTGGAAAATATTCTGGTGGAATGCGCTGCTGGGCGCGCCGTTCGTGGTGGCGGGCACGCTGTTCGCCACCGCGCTCGACCAGAACCTGATGCTGTTGCTGGCGGGCGTGTCCATCCTGCTGATGGCGGGCGTTTCCTGGCTAAAACGCTCCAGCGGACTGCAACATGCGCCGGAAGTTGGCCGGAAACAGGTCATTATCGGCAGTCTGCTGCTGTTGCCGATCGCCTTTTATTCGGGATGGGTTTCGGTCGCCAGCGGCGTGTTCACCACCCTGCTGTACGTCTACCTGCTGCGCTATGACCAGTTGCACGCCACCGCCATGACGCTGGCCGCCAACGGGCTGGTGTGGAACGCCATCGGCGCGCTGGCGCACCTGACGCTGGGGCATATTTACTGGCAGATTGCGCCGGGGCTGGTGATTGGCGCGCTGACTGGCTCTTACCTCGGCGCGTCGCTGGGGATCAGGCAGGGCAACCGTTTCCTCAAGCACATCTTNTTGCTGTCGGCGGTGATTTCGGGGGCGACGCTGATTTACAAGGCATTGAGTGTTTAAATCCGTGATAGCTCTGTAATCGTATCCAGAACCATCGGGACTCGCGCCTGACTCACAGAATCAGTCGGCATGTGCCCTGCCACAGCCTCAAGAAACGCATTATTCCGCCGCAAACCGTGAAAGCGGGCAGCCAGTTCCCGTGCCAACTCTGGTGCAGAACACTGCACTTCGTTGACGATACTGGCTCTGCCATCCAGCACTGCAACAATATCCTCCATGTCATGGCTCATGAGGTAATCGCCATTTCCCCTGCCGTCAAATGCTTCGAGTTTGGTGATCAGGAAATACGGAGCCGAAACCCTGCGAATCTGCCTAGCTGAAGGCAGCAGGATGAAATCGGCATTCTGGCTGGCTGCGGCGTACCATTTATTGCCGAAACCCAATATTTTCTCATCGGCAGGCATCACATCCAGGATCACGTCACTGGCTGTCCAACGGCATACCGGCGCATCATCACTGGCATCCTCCCTGAAACCGTGCGCACGCAGCCGGGTTTCCAACTGATGGTAATCCGCAAGCGTCAAAACTTGCACAATAGCATCCACATCCCGAGTCACCCGGATGGGAGGCGCCGCCGGATCAGTAATCAGCAAGCCGGTCGCACATCCGCCGAGAAAAACCATTTCATCCGCCAGCTCACCCAACTGCTCAACAGCACGCATCAATATTTCGAGGTTCGGATTCTGTCGTCTTGGCATAGGCATCCAATTTTTGTTGCAGCACTTTAATGGCAAAGGCGCGTTCCCTGGCGCGTCCGGCACGGATTGCGTCAATCAGCACCAGCAATTCATACAACGCCGCATCAAGCTGTGCTGCCTTGGGCGCAGACTTATAAAGCGGGGAAAACGCCATGCCACGCATTTCCCCTGCGGATCAGGCCATACAGGAGGCGGTTCACCATCAGGCAGAAAGGCGCTATTCAGCGGTGCCGCAGCATAAAGGGTCGGAATTCCACGAGTCATTTCACCACGCTCGGGAATGAAGGCAAACCTGAGGCCATGGATAAGGAACTCTTGCAGGTTAGTGACGTTTGGGGTGACTTTATCAGCCCGTTGCAAAGCAAGACCCGCAGCTAGTGCGCGTTTGATGGCCGAATGGACTTCGGATGAACTCATACCAAGCTCAATAGCCAAACGGTTGTAAGACCAGTCAGCCTGACCCATAGCAATCAGCTTAAGCAACACCAGCACATCTTGAGGCTTGAGGGTCATCAGCATTCTCTGTTCGCGATTCACGAATAGAGAATAGCAACCCAACAGGACAGAAGCAAAATTTCAAAGCCACGAAATCAGCGCCTTCAACTGTGCATTACTCCCCCTCAAGACTCTTCCCCCGCCTCCAGCCCATACTTCTTGAGCTTGCGCCACAGCGACACGCGGTCGATCCCCAGTATCTGCGCCGCCCGCGTGCGGTTGCCATCACTGCGCTCCAGCACATGGCGGATGTAGTCTTCCTCACGCTGCGCCAGCGTTGGCAGGTTGTCCGCCGCCTCCGGCATGGCGTGGACGCCGTGCTCGGCCAGCGTTGCCGGTAATTCAGCCACCGTCAGAGTCTTGCCGCGCGCCAGCGCCACCCCGCGCTCAATCAGGTTCTCCAGCTCGCGCACATTGCCGGGGTAGGGGTAAGCCAGCAGCAGGGACACCGCATCAGGTTCAATATTGTCCACATCCCGCCCCATCCGCAGCGAATGCTTGCGCAGGAAATAGAACGCCAGCAGCGGAATGTCCTCACGCCGTGCGGCCAGCGGCGGCAGGCGCAAACCAACCACATCCAGCCGGAAATACAAATCCTGCCGGAACCGCCCGGCGGCGACTTCGGCGCGCAGGTCGCGGTGGGTGGCGGTGATCAGGCGCACATCAACCGGCGTGGCCGTCTGCGCGCCCAGCCGCTGCACTTCGCGCTCCTGCACCACCCGCAGCAGCTTGACCTGCATCGCCAGCGACATTTCGCCGATTTCATCCAGAAACAGCGTGCCGCCATTGGCGGCCTCAATCAGCCCGGCGCGGTCGCCGGTCGCCCCGGTGTACGCGCCCTTTTCATGCCCGAACAGTTCATTGGCCAGCAAATCTTCCTGCAAGGCACCGCAGTTGATACCGATGAACGACCCCTGCCCGCGCTTGCTATGGGCATGGATGTAACGCGCCAGCAGCTCCTTGCCAGTGCCGCTTTCACCGCTGACCAGCACAGTGGTGTCGGTGGCGGCGATCTGCCGGGCGGTCATCAGCAAATGGTTCATGGCCGGATTTTGTGTCACCAACCCGGCGTCAGTATGCAAACCGCTGCTGACCTGGAAGCGCAACCGGCGGTTTTCACGCTTGAGCTGCGCCAGCTCCAGCGCCTTGGCGACGATGCTGCGCACTTCATCCAGCCGGAAAGGTTTGGCGATGTAATGGAAGGCACCCGCCTTCATCGCCTCCACGGCGGAATCAAGCGAGCCATGCGCGGTGATCAGCACCACCGGCATGTCAGGGTCAGTTTCCAGCGCGCGTTTGAGGATCGCCATGCCATCGACCCGCTCCATGCGCAAATCGGTCAGGATCACGTCGAACGGCTGATGTTGCAACGCTTCCAGCCCGCCGGGGCTTTCGCGGGTGGTGACATCGTAACCGTTCTTACGCAAGGCGTAGGCCAGGTTTTTGACCGCCACGGCTTCGTCGTCCACGATCAGGATGCGTGGGTTCATGCTTGTCCTCCTGTGCGCGGCAGGCGCACCACAACACGGGTTCCCTGCCCAGGCTGGCTGGCGATGGCGATGCAGCCGTCATGTTCCTGGATAATTTCCTGCACGATGTAAAGCCCCAGCCCCATGCCGTGGCTCGGCTCGCGGGTGGTGTAGAAAGGCTCAAAAACACGCGGCAAGGTTTCTGCCGGGATGCCGCCATTGTCATCGATGACGATTTCGGTCATTGGCTGGTGCGCGCGCAGGCGGCAGCCCAATTCACCCACCACCACCGCAGCGGGCGGNNAAATGGGGCCGCCAAGGCTGCCCTGGCTGGCGCGGATCTGCACCGTGACATTTTCCCCGCTGTCAGCCGCATTGCGGATCAGGTTGATCAACACCTGCTGCAAGCGTTGCGGGTCAGCCTGCACGCCCAACTCCGGCGGAATCTGGGCTGTCACGCGGGTGCCGGTTTTGCGCAACTGCCCACCCAGCAGCAACAGGGTGCGCTCCACCAGACCGGCGAGATGCACCGTTTCCAGATGCGGTTCGCGGCGGCGGCCAAATTCCAGCAGGGCGTCAACAATGCGGCGGGCGCGTTCGGTTTCGCTGTCAATGACGCCAGCCCAATCGAGCAGGATTGTGCGTTCAGCCGTGTCGAATTCCTCCACCAGCAATTGGCAGGAAGAAGAAATATTGGACAGCGGGTTATTCAGCTCATGCGCCACACCTGCCGCCAGCACGCCCAGCGCCGCCAGTTTTTCGGACTGGATCAGGCGGCGGCGGCGGGCTTCCAGCTCATCCAACATACGGTTGAACGCTGTGCGCAAGGCGATCAGTTCGGCGTTGCGTGATTTGATTTCCAGCCGGTCAAAACGGCCTTCGGCAATCGGGTTGAGGTCATCGATCAGGCGCTTCATGGGCGTCACCACGGAACGCGCCAGCACGCGCCCGATCCCCAGCAACAACACGGCCAGCACCCCGATGCCCGCCGCTTGCGCCCATTTGGCGCTGGCGATGGCCTGTTGCAGCGATAGGCGTTCATTGCTGAACAGGCTTTCGGCAATTTGCGTCACCCGATGCCCTTGGTTGCGGATGCCAGCCTCCAACGCGCCATCGTCCTGTGCTGGCAGCTTATAGGCGGCGAGCAGGCGGCGATAATCCTGCAAGGCGGCTTGCAACCGCTGCAATTGCGGCGGCTCGCTGACCGCCGCCAGCGCCTCCGGCTCCTCCTCCAGCAGTTGCAGCGCCTGTCCCGCCAGCCTGCCCGCTTCCTGGCCAGCCGCCTGATCCTGGTACAGGAACAGGTTTTTCTCCTCCCGGCGCATGTCCTGCACGCTGGACTCCAGATTGTTCACCACCATGCCCTGCTGCACACGGTGTTCCAGAAACAGCAAATCCAGAAAGGAAAACGCCGCCAACACCGCCATCACCCCGGCGGAGGCGGCGAAAGCGAGCGTGATTTTACGGTGAAGGCTGGTCATGGCAGGTTATTTCAGCTTGCAACGGTGTGTTTCATTTTGTAACAGCTTGCTGATCCGGACGCAATCCCCATAAAAACAGGCCTTAAGAAGGCAAAGCGGCAAGCCGTTGCAAACTGTAACAGCGGATCAATCACCAAACCTTTCGAATGCAGAAAAATATTTTTAAAAACAATCAACTGCCTCTCAAGCAACAGTTGGCGCCCACATTGCAGAAAGGCATCCGACCTTGATAAACCTGGAGATTCATCATGCGACAGTTGCCGAAAACCCTGAAAACCATCCTCAATGCGCTGGCGATGCAATATGAAACCGATTACCTGAGCGATGAGGACAAACAAGCCAACCTGCAACGGGTTTTAAACCAAATTGAGCAGGAGAAAAACAGAAACCTTGCGACAATGCACCCGTATCCGTTCCCCCAACGCTATATTGAACACTAAATAAGAGATTCTCATGGTAACGACCGCCCAACCCATCCCAGCTTTCTGGAGCTGGCTGCTGCCNTTTTTGAACTGGCTTCCCAAGGTCAACGGACGCGACCTGCGCGCCGACCTGATTGCAGGCCTGACCGGAGCCATTGTTGTTTTGCCCCAGGGCGTGGCCTTCGCCACCATCGCGGGCATGCCGCCGCAATACGGCCTGTATGCAGGCATGGCGCCTGCCGTCATCGCCGCCCTGTTCGGCTCTTCGCGCCACCTGGTGTCAGGNCCGACGACCGCCGCTTCGGTGGTGCTGTTTTCCGCCCTTTCCGTGCATGCCGCGCCAGGTTCCGCCGAGTACGTCACGCTGGCGCTGACGCTGACCTTCATGGTGGGCGTGTTTGAACTGGCGTTGGGGCTGGCGCGGATGGGCGCGCTGGTCAACTTCATTTCCCACTCGGTTGTGATTGGCTTCACCGCAGGNGCCGCCATCCTGATCGCCGCCAAGCAATTGAAGCACTTTTTCGGCGTCGATATGGAAAACAATGGCCGCCTGACTGAAATCCTGTTCAACTTCTGGCAGCATGTGGACGGCATCAACCTGTACGCGACACTGGTCGCCGCCATCACCTTACTGACGGGCATCGCCGCCAAAAAATGGCTGAAACGACTGCCTTACATGGTCGTTTCCATCCTCGCTGGCAGCTTGGCCAGCCTTGGGTTGAACGCTTGGCTAGGCNNCGATGTCACCCACATTGCGACGGTCGGGGCGTTGCCAAACACCTTTCCGCCGCTGTCAGCGCCGGAACTGACGCTGGAAAACATCAAGGATCTGGCACCCGCCGCCCTGGCGGTCACGCTGTTCGCGCTGACGGAAGCCGTTTCCATTGGCCGGGCGATGGCGGCGCGTGGTGGCTACAACATCAATGGCAACCAGGAGTTCATCGGCCAGGGCTTGTCGAATCTGGCGGGCGCGTTTCTCTCCGGCTACGTTTCCACCGGTTCCTTCAACCGTACCGGGGTCAACTACGAAGCGGGTGCCCGCACACCGATGGCGGCGGTATTCGCTGGGGTGATGCTGATGTTCGTGGTTGTGCTGGTTGCACCTTTGGCCGCCTACCTGCCCAAAGCGGCGATGGCCGGGGTGCTGTTCCCGGTCGCCGGNGGGCTAATCGACTGGCATGAAATCCACGCAATCGTGAAGTTTTCCCGCCGTGAAACCGTCGTGCTGGCAGTCACTTTCTTTGGCTCGCTGTTCCTGGATCTGGAGTTCGCCATCTTCGCCGGGGTGATGCTGTCGCTGGTGTTGTACCTGGAAAAGGTTTCCAAGCCCAAAATCATCACCCGCACACCGGACAGAAACCTGCCCAACCGCTCCTTCTCCAGCGAACCGGATCTGCCGCAATGCCGCCAATTGCGTTTCCTGCGCATCGACGGTTCCCTGTTCTTCGGCTCGGTCAACCATCTGGAGGAAACCTTTGAGAAAATCCGCGCCGAAGCGCCAGAACAAACCCATCTGGCCATCATTTGCGACGGCATCAATTTCGCTGACCTGCAAGGCAGCCATGCGCTGTACAAGGAGGCAAAAATCCGCCAATACACCATGGGCGGCCACCTCTACCTGGTCAATGTGAAGGAAGGCTTATGGGATGCGCTGGAAGCCTGTGAATGTTTCGACAATGAAGGCGCGCGCAACGTGTTCCAGTCCAAGGCCGCCGCCATCCATGCCATTTACCAGAAACTTGACAAATCGCAATGTGAAGGCTGTACTGCCCGTATTTTCAAGGAATGTGACCAACACGGCCATTAGTTTGGCTAATACGGGAGTAGGACATTGTATGGCGGAAAAACCGAAAAACCTGAATGCATGGGATGCATTGCAACAGTTGAGCGATGGCAACCAGCGCTTTGTCAACAATGTCCGCAGCCTGGATACCCTGCTGACCAGCGCCCAACGGGAAGTGCTGACCACAGGGCAAAATCCATTCGCCATCATTCTCGGTTGCTCCGACTCCCGAGTGCCCGCCGAATTGGTGTTTGACCAGGGCTTCGGCTCCCTGTTTGTCATCCGGGTGGCGGGAAATGTGGTTTCCCCCTCCCAGATCGGCAGTGTGGAATTCGCCGCCACCCAATACAACACTCGGCTGGTGGTTGTCATGGGGCATACCCATTGCGGTGCGGTTTATGCCACCCTGGACGTGTTGCGCAGCAAGTCGCAGGCTCCCTCCCGNGGGTTGAGCTCCATTGTGGAGCGCATCTCCCCAGCGATCGCGGAACTGATGGAAACGCCATTGCGCGACAAACCTGATGAATTGATCCGGCATGCGGTGCGTTCCAATATCCGCGCCTCCGTCAGCCACTTGAAGCATGGCTCCAGGATTCTGGAGCAACTGGTTGACGACGATAACCTGCTGATCGTTGGCGCGGAGTATTCACTGGAAACAGGTCTGGTCGACTTCTTCGACTTGCCGGTTCAGAGCTGACTGTTGACCCAGCGCACAATATCCGCCGCGCCCATTGCGCCGGAAATGCGGCCAATCTCCTTGCCGTCCCGGAACAGCGCCATGGTCGGGATGCTGCGGATGCCGTATTGCGCCCCGATCATCTGATGGTCTTCGGTGTTCAGTTTGGCAAAACGCACTTGCGGCTCCATTTGCGCAGCCGCTTGGGCGAACGCCGGAGCCATCATCCGGCAGGCGCACCACGGAGCCCAGAAATCCACCAGCACCGGAATGCCGTTACGGCTGATATGCTTGCCGAAATTTGCCCCAGTCAGTTCCGTCGGATGCCCATTGAACAAGGGGTCGCCGCATTTGCCGCATTTCGGGTGATCGGCAGTACGTTCGGCAGGGATACGGTTGGTGACGCCGCACGCCGGGCACACCAAGTTGATTGGATTGCTCATGTCATGTCCTCAAAACGGTTATTTTCTGTTTTCAATATGGGACGTTTCCTTACGGTTTAAAGCCTTGTGCTGTGTCAAAACGCTGGCGTTCAGTGTTATTGGCAGCTAAACCTCGGGGTGTCAACAGGATAAAAACACCTCATACGCCTTTGGCTGCAGCATGGAAACCTGTACTATGGCAAATGGATACACACACTACTCAATCACAACAAATCTGACCCTCACACACTCAAAAGGCCGCCAGTATGGCGGCCTTTTATTGTCACGAAGCCTAAAACTCAGACACTTCCCGTTGTGCAGGCAAATTCCCTCAAGCGACATCCACCCCATGTTCGCGCGTGGAATGGAACTGGACTTCAGGCCATTNTTCCTGCGCCAGTTGCAGGTTGACCCGGGTTGGCGCAATGTAGACCAGTTCCCCGGAATGGTCATAAGCCAGGTTCTGCGCCGCCTTGGTTTTGAATTCTTCGAATTTCTTTTCATTACCTGAAGAGACCCAACGCGCGGTCTGCACATTGACGCCTTCAAAAATCGCATCGACCTTGTATTCGTCTTTCAGGCGCTGCGCCACCACGTCGAACTGGAGCACGCCGACAGCGCCAAGGATCAGGTCGTTGTTGTTCAGCGGCTTGAACAGCTGGGTGGCACCCTCTTCGCACAATTCCGCCAGCCCTTTCTGCAACTGCTTCATCTTCAGCGGATCGCGCAGTTGCGCACGGCGGAACAGCTCCGGCGCGAAGTTGGGGATGCCGGTAAATTGCAGGTTCTCGCCCTGGGTGAAGGTGTCGCCTATGCGGATGCTGCCATGGTTGTGGATGCCGATGATGTCGCCGGGATAAGCGTCCTCCACATGCTCGCGGTCGGACGCCATGAAAGTGAGCGCGTCGGGAATTTTCACATCCTTGCCGATGCGCACATGTTTGGCTTTCATGCCTTTCTCAAACTTGCCGGAGCACACCCGCAAAANAGCAATGCGGTCACGGTGCTGNNTATCCATGTTCGCCTGAATCTTGAAAACGAACCCGGTGAAAGCGTCTTCGCCAGCTTCGACCTTG
This sequence comes from Candidatus Thiothrix singaporensis, assembly GCA_013693955.1. Taxonomy (GTDB): domain Bacteria; phylum Pseudomonadota; class Gammaproteobacteria; order Thiotrichales; family Thiotrichaceae; genus Thiothrix; species Thiothrix singaporensis. The sequence goes on from CP059265.1 coordinate 2,421,805, forward strand.
CGGGTGGTGGTCGGGCGGGCTTGCGGGGCGGGGGCATGCTCCACAAAATCATCCAGCAGTTCACGGATGCCGAAGCTGTTCAGTGCAGTGCCGAAATACACCGGCGTCAGCTTGCCGTCGAGGTATTCCTGCAAGTCGAATTCGTGGCTGGCACCTTGCACCAGTTCGATTTCATCGCGCAATTCCTGCGCCTGCATCCCCAGCTTCTCATCCAGCGCCGGGTTGCCCAGCCCTTGGATTTCCTCATACTCCTGACGGCGCTCGGTATCCGGCTTGTAAAGGATCACCTTGTCCTGCTGCAAGTGGTAGATGCCCTTCAAACGCTTGCCCATGCCGATTGGCCNAGTGATGGGGGCGCATTTGATCTTGAGGACGGTTTCCACCTCATCCAGCAGCTCGATCGGCTCCTTGCCCTCGCGGTCGAGCTTGTTGATGAACGTCATGATCGGCGTATCGCGCAACCGGCAGACCTCCATCAGGTTGATGGTGCGTTCCTCGACCCCTTTGGCCACGTCGATCACCATCAGCGCCGAATCCACCGCCGTCAGTACGCGGTAGGTGTCTTCCGAGAAATCCTCATGCCCTGGCGTATCCAGCAGATTGACGATGCGCCCGCTGTAGGGGAACTGCATGACGGAAGATGTGACGGAAATCCCGCGCTCCTTTTCCATCGCCATCCAGTCGGACGTGGCGTGGCGGGCGGCCTTGCGCCCCTTGACCGTCCCGGCCAACTGGATCGNCCNCCCGAACAACAACACCTTTTCGGTCATGGTGGTCTTACCGGCGTCTGGGTGGGAAATGATGGCGAACGTGCGGCGGCGGGCGGTTTCTTGCAGGCGGTCAGTCATGGTGTCAGGTCGTATGTTCAGGGTTGGAAAACAGGCGATTATAGCGGAAAGCATCCAGACCGGCACTGGCATTGCCCGCTTCGTTTCGCCATACGGCCTGATCAGCGCGCCGGAACCTCCGACCAAGCGTCTGCACAACTGCCCCTCACCTGTAACATCTGTTGTACCCTACAGAGAAGGGCAATTTTAAGTAAATGGACTTTTCAACACACACGACATGGAGTCAGTATGATGAATATTAATGGTATAAACTCTCAAAGTGCAGGTTATGGAGCTTCTTCCAACGCCTTATCTTCCCCTTCCGCCAGCAGCGTACAAGCATTCAACCAAGCCATGAATGCCCCCAGTGCCCAACAATCTGACAGTTGCAGTGGCGGTTCCTGCGGTTCTTCCGGGCAAAGCGGCCAATCCGGTGGCTCAGACCTGCAAAACATGCTGGAGCAAATCATGCAGCTCATTCAGCAGCTGATGCAGAAAATCGATGCGGGCGGAACCGGCAGCGACAGCTCACAGGCTGGCAACAGCAATGATGGCGGCCAATCCGGCGGTGCCAACAATGCAGCGGATGGATCAGGCGGCAGGCACACCTGCCCTGCCACTGTCCAGCAATCAGACGAATCTGCCGGTGGGCAAGGCAGCGGCTGCAACGGTTAAGCCTTCCATCCACCTTCCCGCAACACAAAGCCGGACAAGGCATATGCCCAGCCCGGCTTTGTTTCCCTGTTTAACCAGATTGTGTATTCATTTGCTGATTGGCGGGATAACTGCCCGATTTGCGAAAGTACTCCGCCGGGAAATCATCCACCCGGGTGGCGTTCTGCACGGCTTTACGCGCCGCCAGCAAGCGTTCTGCGCTGAATTTATCCAACAGCCCCTTGTCCCGCGCCTCCGTAATGGCTTCGTCAACCGTATGCGCCTGCAACTTGCCCTCCTTGAGCAATTTGCGCAGTTGTTTCTCGATCTCTGCCGCCGCCAACGTCTTGTGCAGGGCGTCTTCAATCCTGCCCATCCGGTCTGCCGGATCATTGGTGATATAGACGCCAGCCGTCAGACGGTCACGGGTGGCGGAAGGCTCCAACGCCAGCCGCGCCACCTGATGGATCAGCTTGTCATCGGGCGGGCTGAACGGTTTGCCATACGGGAACATCAGGGTACGCAACGTTTTCGCCAACCAAGGCCGTGGCAGGTTATGGAACGCCGCCAGCATCGCCTGTTGCGCGCGATGGATGGTCAGGGCGCAGGCGTATTCCATCAGCGGCAGATCCGCTTCCGGCTCGCCCTGATCCTCGAAGTGCTTGAGCACGGCAGAACACAGGTACAGGTTGGCAAGAATGTCAGCCATACGCCCGGACAAGCGTTCGCGCCGTTTCAGGCTGCCGCCCAAAGACAAGGCCGCATAATCGGCCAATAAGGCAAACTGGCTGCTCAGGCGGCTCAGATTGCGGTAATGGCGGCGCGTCAACGGCGAACCGGCGGTGACGAAGACCGCATTGCTCAACCCATACCAGACACTACGGCCAAGGTTCGCCAGGATGTGCCTGACATGGCCGAGAAAGGCGCTGTCGAAAGCTTCGGCATCCTCCGCCTGCGCCGCCCGGATTTCCTTCAACAGCCACGGATGGCAACGCATCGCGCCCTGCCCGAACACAATCAGCGAACGGGTCAGGATATTCGCCCCTTCCACCGTAATGCCGATCGGAATCGACTGGTAAGCACGCGCGAGGTAATTGGATGGCCNCATGCAAATGCCCGCGCCGCCGGAAATGTCCATGGCGTCATTGACCAGCCGCCGCATCCGTTCGGTCAACTGGTATTTCAGCAAGGCGGTGATCACCGCCGGACGCTGCCCCTGGTCGATGGCGGTGGCGGTCAGGATACGCCCCGCATCCATGAGGTAGGTGTTGCCGAGGATGCGCGCCAGCGGCTCCTCCACCCCTTCGAACTGGCCGATCGGCATCCCGAACTGCTGGCGCACCCGCGCATAGGCGCCGGTATAGCGTGAAGCCACCTTGGCCGCGCCGGTGGATAGCGCAGGCAGGGAAATGCCGCGCCCCTCACCAAGGCATTCCACCAGCATCCGCCAGCCATTGCCCGCCTGCTCACGGCCACCAATCAGCCAGTCCAGCGGGATGAACACATCGCGCCCACGGTTAGNGCCGTTCTGGAACGGGATGTCGAGCGGATAGTGGCGCGTGCCAATTTCCACCCCTTTGTGGTGGGTTGGAATCAGCGCCACGGTAATGCCGAACTCATCCTTTTCGCCCAACAAATGCTCCGGATCATAAAGCTGGAACGCCAACCCCAGCAGGGTCGCCACCGGCCNCAGCGTGATGTAACGTTTTTCCCAGTTGAGGCGGATGCCAAGCACGGCCTTTTCGCCGTTGAAATCCTGCCTGCACACCACGCCGCTATCGGGAATGGAGCTGGCGTCGCTGCCTGCTTCCGGCTCGGTCAGGGCAAAACAGGNGATTTNCCGCCCATCCGCCAACCGCGGCAAGTAATAGTCCTTTTGCGCCTGAGTGCCATATTTCATCAGCAACTCGCCAGNGCCGAGCGAATTCGGCACCATTACAGTGACGGCAGCGGTCGCGCTACGGCTGGAAACTTTCATCACCACCTGCGAATGCGCCAGCGCAGAAAAGCCAAGACCTCCATATTCCTTGGGGATAATCATGCCAAAAAAGCGGTGCTGCTTGAGGAAGTCCCAAATGTCGGGAGGCAGGTCGTACAATTCGTGGGTAATCCGCCAATCGTCCAGACGGTGGCACAATTCTTCCACCGAGCCATCGAGAAACGCCTGCTCTTCAGCGTTCAGCTTGCTGATGGGCAGCGTGTGCAACCGCCCCCAATCCGGCTTGCCGGAAAAGAGTTCGAGTCCCACCAGACGTTGCCGCTGTCCAGCGCTTCCTGTTCGGTGCGTGAAATGGGTGGCAGCTGTTGTTTCATCAAGCGCATCAACGGACGGCTGATGCGCCGCCGCCGGTATTCGGTTAACCAACTCATGGGTTTCCTCCTTCTCCTGATGCCAGGGCAGCGTGCGGTAGGCAGGTTCGCTGCCGACGTTCCGAGCGGGATATTTGATAATGGAAAAATAGGGTGAGTAATCAAAATCGCTAGGCGTAATCAGGCGAAAATTACGCTCATAGAACCTCACTTCGTGTTGTTGTTCAGTGCGGACAATCGGCAGGATTGGGTAATGCACCTGTTGGAAACAACGCGCAATCATGCTCGAACAGACGATATGGGTAGGTTGCCCGGCATTATGTTGGAACAGGCTTGACCGCCAGCGGCGGGGCAGAATCGCATAAGGGAACATGAAACGCGCCAGATCCAGCAATTGCCGCACGTCATAGCCCATCCCCAAATGTTCGATGGCGAAATTCACCACCTTGTCGGCGTCCTGCCATGTCAGGGAAGCAGGACGGCAAATGCGCAGGTGTTCCTTGCGGTATTGGCGCAGGGGGTCACGATGGCACCTTTCCCCAACAAGGATTCAATCACCAGCGGCTCGCCCAGATCGCCATCATAATACGCCGCCAGCCGTGAACGCGCTTTCGGGTCACGGATATCATTGATCCGCCCGACATACAACGCCGCATGCGTCCAGGGGGACAAGGCCACACTTTGGATAACCTTGCTGACGCGCGACTGGCCTGCGAACAGGATAACGTCAGCAGAACGCACCTCCCGTTCCAGGAACTCGAAATTACACAACGCGCTGAGATCCTCTTCATGAGGGACTGCGTTCAGCCAGCCAATGCCCCACTGCCATAGCCGGTCAGCAAAACCTGAAGCACTTTTGTGAATGCGGGCAAGCATATCCTCCTCCTGCAGCAACCCACAGGCGCAGGCTTTTCAGTCGCACCTGCCGGAATACCTGACTATTGATATACACTATTCCTATCTCCAAAGATATAGACCATTGGATTACTCATTTAATTCCGCTTCGGATAAAAGGATAGAAAAGGAAGAATGGAGCAAGGACAGGGAAACATCCATGCTCCATGAACTCCAAAGTGGTGGAGTGGATTACGGAGCCATTATTGTCTGATTGCCATTATGTTTAGGCTACTTTATAAGCAGACCAATTAATATACCAAATACCTGTGTAAAGCAAGTGATACACTGACAAATATCAAATTTATTTAACAGTGGATAGTGCTGGAGCCAGGGGTAGCAAAGAATAGCGGGCGCGGGCGCGCTCACATGTTTCGTTGCGCTCGCCGTTTTCCCACGAAGCCCTGAACTCACGGCAGGGTGATGGGCGCTGCTGGTAAATACGGCAATAAACCTGTACGCCGACTTCCCCTTCCAATGCGATGCAATGCGGGTGCGCCTGATCAGTGCCGCGCATGGCGACCCGATACGGGGAAACCACTGTCGTAAGCTCAGTTGGCGTGACTCCTCCTGCGGCGGCGTCCGCTTCCGCCCAATAGAAGGACACCCGGAAACTGACGCAACATGCACCACACGCCAGACAAGGATTAGGCTCCACAAAACACCTCTACGACAACAAACGCCGCACAGCCGCTTTTAGGTTCGGAACTGGGCAAGCCGGAATAGCTCTTGGAACCCGAGAATTCGGGTAGGCAGAAGATTAATCCAGCTATCGAATTTCGGCAATACGCTAAAAAATATTCGCGCATACATAACGTAAAAACCAGCATGCCTCCCATAAAACAACATTCCACCAGACAGGCTAAGAAACCTTTTTATTATTCACCGCTGATTTTGGCTACAGACTGGAATAAGCTAACCGCCATTATCATCTCCGCGAGGATAACGGCATGCTGAAATCCACTTCCCCGAACTTGCTCATGGCGCTGGCTGCTTGCCTGACCCTGCCTGCCGGGGCTGCAACCACCACAATGGACAGCATTTACACCAGCCTGGAGGCCAAGGATTGTAAAGCCATCGCATCCAGTAGACCTCTTGCGAAAGTCGCCCGAGCCACCATATTGGCGGCATGAGATACCTTAGTTTACAAAATTTACCACCTGATGCCTTCAAGCGGTTGGTGGGCATACCGCCGGACTTGTTCAGGGAACAGCTGGCGGTGCTGGAACAAGCGGAGCGCGCCAAGCGCAAGCCAGTCGCCCGAGTCCCTTGAGCCTGGCCGACCAGCTCCTGCTGACGCTAGGTTATTGGCGCGAGTACCGCACGCTGTTTCACCTGGGCGTGGCCTACGGAGTGCATGAATCGACCGCGCAGCGCATCGTGACGCGGACAGAGCAGCGTTTGTTGGCGGCGCAGGCGCTGACCGGGAGCGGCTGGAGGCAACAGAGGCCCCGTTGGCACCACGGACACAGTGGTGGTCGTGGACGCCAGCGAAAGCCCGATTGAACGCCCAAAAAAGCAAGGCGACTTTTACAGCGGGAAAAAACACACGCACACGCAAAAGTTCCAACTTGTGATTGATCAGGCCAGCGGGCATATCCTGCATGTCGCCCAGGCGGTCAGCAACGAACACGATGTCACCTTGGCACGCCAACACACGGAAGCCTTTCCGCCGGGTTGTTTATGCCTTGGGGATCTGGGCTACCAAGGGCTGGAGATCGAAGGTTGCAGAATCCTGATCCCCTTCAAAAGCCCCGGCTGCGGGAGTTGGAACCGGAACAAGTTGCTTTCAACCAGGTGTTCGCACGGTTTCGGGTCAAGGTCGAACACAGCATCCGGCTGTTGAAGGTGTTTCGGATCCTGAAGGAGCGTTACCGCAATCGCCGACGGCGCTTTGGGATACGGCTACAGTTGATTACGGGTTTCGTCAATTGGATGCTGCAACAACGCAGTTTGTGACTTTCGCAAGAGGTCTAGTGACAACGAAACGGGTTCCTACCACGGACGTTGCCTTGGTACAGCAGGCTTCCAGTTAGATCTGCTGGAAGGCGACCTCCGCCAAACCCTCAATGTGATTAACCCCAAAGGCAAGGAATTCCCGCTTGAATTATGGTCTACTGTCTCCAGCGGTTTTTCCTCTCTCGGCAGTAAAGCTGAATGGAGAATCAAGCAGAATGGTGGCAAGGCTGACCCCATCGCGCTGATTGTGCGCTACAACGTCAGCGAAGATCCGGCAACACCCACCAAAATCACCTCCTATCTAGTGGTCAGCAAAATCAGCACTGACGGGATATGCGTCACTGATATCGTCAAACCGGGCAAAGACGCCAACCAACAGGCACGCGGCCTTGCCGATGCCGTCGCCGACAAAACGTGCTTAAACCATGGTGGAGAGCCTGCTGAGTCCAGCCCGCCCCGTTCACTTACCGGCACAATCACTGGATTTGAATGTGGCGACAACTGCTACCTGAGCATCCGGGATCAACAAGGTGCAGATCACACCGGACTTTGCGCCGCCCCACTATGTGATGATTGGAATAACGCGGCCGCCATACCAGACAGCCTCAAAGGCAAACGGCCACTGTCACCATCGGCGATGGCGAACAATACGACGCCAGCGGCAACCCAATGGGCGTAATGGATGCTTTCAAAAATATTGAGCTGCTGAAATAGGCCAGTAAAATTAGTCCACTGCCTTCAAAGGCAACCTAACCCAGCTTGTCGCGGAACATGAAATATACGGCACCCAACATGCACAGCCCTGCCCACAGGTAGTCCAACTTAAGCGGCTCCTTGAGATAAAACAGTGCAAAAGGAACAAACACTGTCAGGGTTATGATTTCCTGCATGATCTTGAGCTGCGCGACCGTCAGCACGGCATAGCCAATACGGTTGGCGGGCACTTGCAGCAAATATTCAAACAAGGCGATTCCCCAACTCACCAACGCCGCCACCAGCCATGGTTTGTGGCTGAGTTCCTTGAGATGTGAATACCAGGCGAAGGTCATGAATATATTGCTGCATAACAGCAGCAGGATGCTGGCGACAATAGGATGCATGGCGAGGAAAGCTCCGGAACAAGACGCGCGATTATGTTCCAAATGCTTACTGACGGAAATGATTGCACTGAAAAACAGGCATTAGGCTTAGACCTTGCCTTCCCCTCCTCGACAAGGAAGGGGAAGGAGAAACCGGCTTAAATCCGGGTGATTTTGTCAGCCCAATTATTGGTGACGCGTTTGGCTGCTTCCCGGCCACCCAGACCAAAGGCCAAGGCCGCCGCGATCGCCACTGCCCCCAAAGTGAAGCCGAACGCCATATTGACGATATTGTCCGCCAACCCCATGGCGCGCAGCCCCATCGCCAACACCAATCCCAAAATCGCAATACGGGCAATGTTGGCCAATCCGGAGGCACCCAGCAGCTGCAACTTGTTATAGGCCAACGTGCTCAGGAAATAACCGATCACCAGGATCACGCCCCNCACCAAGATACCGCCGCCAAATTCCAACACCTTGGCGAAGATATTGGAAATAATGTCGATACCAAGCGTATTCACCGCCGCAGTCGCCGCCGCCAGCATGGCGAAGAACATGATCACATTGTCGATCAGCCTGATTGGCGTGAAAGAACCATTGAACAGGCTAGAGATACCCAGCTTTTGCGGCATGGCGTTTATATTGACGCCATCCAGAACGCCATTGAGGATGGAAATGGCGAACCGAGNTACAATATAGGTCACGGTAAGGATAATGCCTGCGCCAATGATATTGGGGATGGCCGCCCACAGCTTGTTGAGCATGTCGGAAGCTGNGCTAGTAATGGAGGGGATGTTCAACACTCCCAACGCGGTTACGGCAATCGGCAGCAAGATGGCAGCAAAAACAAAGGAACTGCCCAATTTGGACACTTTCAGGCTGATGTTGCCCGTCCGTTCCAGCAATTGGCGGTCAAGTTTGTGCAGACCCACGCCCACCAATTCAGAGACAATTTTCGCCACCATCCAGCCAGCATAGGCAATGACGCCCGCGCCGATGATATTGGGCACCGCCGCCAAGAACTTGTTCACCATGCCTTTCAACGGAGCCAACACATCTGTTAACCCGAAATATTGCAACACCGCCATCAGCACAAAAATCGTCATGATCGCCTTGATCAAGGATGCCAACGTATACGTCAAGCCGGTACGTTGCAGGAAACCCACACGCTCCAGCAGCCGCCTGAAAATACCGGCCAGAAAACCAACCACGACCAAACCGACGATAAGGATCAGCAGGCCGATCAGGGCATGCCCCAACTTGCCGGTAGCCGNCTGGCCTAAGGTATTGGTGATAGAAGACAAAAATCCTTCCATAGTTTTACTCCTGCTTATGAAATGAATTACAACAAATTGTCCGTTAATGGATGATCATGACGTCAACACGACGGTTATTTTTTCGCCCTTCTTCGGTTGCATTGGTATCAATTGGCTCCAAGTTCCCCATGCCCATAATGCTCAGGCGGCGCCGGTCTATTCCCAGTTTCACCAATGCAGCGCCCACCGCATTGGCGCGCAACAAGGAGAGCTCAGTATTGCGGCTAGGTATGCCAGTTTCATCGGTATGCCCCCGAATCAGGAGTTTGATATCGGGGAAAGTATGCAATAAAGCCGCTATTTCCCTGATTGGCTGCTCAGAAGCCGCATCAAACTGGACTGACCCCTTACTGAAAGTGATCTTGTCGGAAATGATCGGTTTGTCCACTGCGTCTTGGGTGATAGCCTGCAAAAGCTCCGCCGCAAAGCCTGTTTCGCCAATAGCCACTTCACCGCCATCTGGAAGCTTATACGCTGGTGCCTGCACAGGCTGGCTAACAGGAGCCTCAGTGGAAGGTGGAACTGNACGTATGGGTTTCCGCTTCAGTCTTGAAGTCAGCGGGGCTGACCGGGGTGACTTCCAAAAGGCTGTCCCGGTGGCGGGCTTCTCTGCTGGAGCCGCATCCAAAAAGGCCGTCCCGGTGGCGGGCTTCTCTGCTGGAGCCGCATCCAAAAAGGCTGTTTCGGTAGCAGGCTTCACTGCCGGAGCATCATCAGCAACCGTAGCAGGCTCTACCGGCACTGTTGCTGGCTTGCTAACGGCAGCTTTTTCCACCGCCGATTGGGCAGGCGTGGGAGAATTCTGCCCGGAACCAAGCGCGACGTTGGCTGGTGAAAGCGGCAAAGCGGGCGCAACCACATTGCCCATCGTTGCTGGCGCAGGCGCGTTTCCTTCCGCGTCAGTTGTGGCGTCAGTTTTCTGGGCAACGGCGTTGAGTTCCAACTTATCCTGCTGCCCTACCACAACGGCAAAGGCCTGCAGGCTTAATTGTGGCGACATTTTCTGTGCCAATATTCCNNAGCCATGGTTCAAAAACCAATACAACAACCCAAACAAGAGGATAACAACACCCGCAATGGCATATTCCTGATACGGGTTCAGATCGTCATCATTATCCGTGGTGATATTCGTCATACCTGCCTTCCTTGCCAAAATAATAACCCTTATTATTCAAATATCTGAATAACAAGCATTAAAAGCACATCGTATAAAAAGTCGAGAAAATAAAATCACGACGGCACAATCAGCATGGAATATGGATCAAATAAAAGGTCGGATGGCGATTACCCGACCTATAAGCACACAAAGCGGATTAACGGCAATAAAAAGAAAGGCGGCCATCAGGCCGCCTTAAGCGAGGTGAAATATGACTCAAACGTAGACCAAGAGAACTTCTGACTAAAACTTAAAAGGCGGCACCCGCAGCAGGTGCAGGCCTGTTTTGCATGCGTTGCTGGGCTTTTTGCATACGTTCTTGACGCTTCTGCTGGATTTCCGCAAATTTGGTTGCCTGATCAGGGGTCAACAATGCTTGGATGCGCTGGTTAGTTTCCTCACGCAGAGCGTCCATCTTCGCTTTCTGTTCCTGCATGATGACGTCTANCCGGCTGGCCTGCACATCACTCAAGCCCAGTGCCGTTTTTAAACGATCCATACCCTTGCCGCCAAAACCGTGGTCGGCCATCGCCACAGTTGCGCCAAGCATGGCGACCAATGCCGTAACGACCAGTACTTTTTCATTTCCAATGCTCCGTAGTAAGTTGCAGATTTTATAATTTGGCTCTGAATGCTGTTGCTTTCGATAAAGTGAAGGTTACGCGCGGATTGCGCACAAAATTTGCCGCAATTGTGCAAACAATGTGAAAGTCACGATTCGAATTTGTAGCCAACCGAATAAACGGAGTGGATGAGTTCCTGGCNCGGAAGGATTTCCGCCAACTTCTTACGTAATTNTTTAATATGGCTGTCAATAGTACGGTCAGAGACAATGCGGTTGTCGGCATAGACCTTCGACATCAGTTGGTCACGCCCGAAAATCCTGCCAGGATGCTGCAACAGCGTAGCCAGCAGTTCAAACTCCACCAGCGTCAGTGTGATTTCCTGCTCGCCGGATTTGGCCAGCAGGCGGTCACGATCCAGCTCCAGCAACGACATTTCCAGACTCGCCGCATGGCTGTCAACAGGCTGGGAAAACGCCTGCAACCGCCGCAGGATGGACTTGACACGGGCAACCACTTCACGAGGGCTGAAGGGTTTGCAGATATAATCGTCGGCACCCAGCTCCAACCCCAGCAAGCGGTCAATTTCTTCTACCCGGGCTGTCAGCATAATGATGGGGACAGGAGAAAACTGGCGGATTTCCTTACAGACCTCCAATCCATCCTTACCTGGCAACATCAGGTCGAGCAAAATCAAAGCAGGATGCTCTTTGCGCACCCAATCACTGACGCCAAGACCCGTGTTGAGCCAATGGGTGCGGTAATTGGCGCTATTCAGGTATTTTTGCAACAAATCAGCGATTTTCGGTTCGTCTTCTACAATCAGGATGTGATCCATGATGAATGTCCGTCAATTTTCCATCGGCAGGCGTATACGGATCGCCACCCCACCCAAAGTCGAATGGGCAGCGCTAATGTCGCCATCATGCGCTTCCACGATACTGCGGCAAATGCTCAACCCCAACCCTGCCCCGCCAGTCGCACGGTTGCGGGAGCTTTCCACCCTGTACAAACGCTCAAACAGACGCGGCAAGGCTTCATCCGGGACGCCGGGCGGGGAATCTTCAAACAAAATCTCCACCGAGCCAGTTTTTATTTGGGTGCTGACGCGCAATTGCCCCGGCATATCCGTATAGCGCAGACTATTTTCCAGCAGGTTCTTGAACAATTGCTGCAAACGTTGCGGGTCGCCTTGCACATAGACCGGCGTCAATGCGATGCAGATGGTGTCAACCTGCAATTCACGCTCGTGTAACGCCCCATGCAACACCAACGTTTCCCGCAACAAGGCGATAATGTCAATTTTTTCCTTGTGGTAGCTGAGTGCGCCACTATCGGACATGGACAAGTCGTAAAGATCCCNCACCAACCGCTCCAGATGGCTGACCTCCTGGTGCAGGGAAGCAAATGTGTTGGCGTCTGGCTGATTGATGCCATCCTGCAAAGCCTCTATTTCCCCGCGCAGGATGGAAAGCGGCGTGCGCAACTCATGGGCGATGTCAGCAATCCATTGCTTGCGGGAATTTTCGTTTTGCTGCAAGCGTTCAGCCAGCTTGTTGAAATCACGGGTAAGGTCAGCCAATTCGTCCCGCCCGGCCGCTTTCATGCGCAGGGCGTAATTGCCGTCTGTCAATTGCCGCGCGCCATTACGTAACGCCTGAATAGGTCTTCCCAAATGGCGGGCAAACAAAAACGCCAGCAGCGCAGTCACCGGCAAAGTCAGGAAACCGATGATCCACAAGGCGCGCTGCAAGTGGTCGGCAAACTCCACATCCACTTTCTCGGTCAAGCGCTGCCGCCGATACATCCCCAAGTAACCAATAACTTTGTTTTTCGCTTTGAGTTCATGCAGCTTATCAGGTTCGCCAAGTCGTGGATTACCCTTGATCAGCTTGTGATTTTCGTCTTGCAAGATAATCCTGCTGACAAACCGGTCTACCCGTTGCATGATGTGCGGCCGGGGCGNGGGAAGGCCACCAAATTCAAACTCATCCCGAAAAGGCGGCGGGGGTGGCGGTTGTGGTGGATCATCAGCACCATCCCCATTGGCCGGGAAAANACTGCTGCGCAATGCCGAGCGCAGCAAGGATTCCCACAAGCGCGGATCATTTTCCAACGCTGCCCAGCCACCTGAGGTTTCGTAGATGTTGACCAAGCTGGTCTCTAACTGGGTAAGGGAGCGGTTTTCCTGCTCATTCAGATAATCCAGGAAACTGCGTTTGAATTTAAACTGCACCATTCCTGCCACGCCGCCAATGGTCAGCAGACAAGCGAAAAAAATGGCTATGAACAGTTTGGTGCGGATACTCAGGTTAATCATGCGGGGTTGGACACTTACACGCCATAAATAGTTGCAAGTCTACCACTCCGCCATTATTAACCCCGATTAAATTTTACATTTTCACTTCCAGCCAGACATGCCCTTTACTGCCAGATTTTTTCACCTGCACAACTTCAACTTCATCACCTACCGCCAGATTGCCAATGGTTTTGCCCAATGCGCCACTGCCGCTTTTCTTGCCCGGAGGGTTATCGCGCACGGTAGCACCCCATGTCAGGACATAACGCCCGCCACTGGCAGGCAGTTCAGCCCNCAGCTTCAATCCCTGCTCCGACCACTTGCCATTGGCAAATTGACCGGCGTAAATCCAACCGGTGCGCCCTGGCTTTTGTTGGGCTTGGGGATCTTCCGGCGGCGTATTGGGCGTATTGGTTTCACTGGAAGCTACAGCAACGCCTGACGCATCTGATGATGGAACGCCCGCAGCCACTTGCGCAGATTCCGCGCTGACGGCAGGTGCCACGTCGGCAGTTTGTGGGGCAGATGCGCTGTTCCCCATTTGGGCAGAAGCAACAGCGGCGGAAACTTTTGTGTTATCCGAAGCCACATCCAAGGAGGCCAGCTTCATCGCCGTCGCCGTATGGGATGCGTTGGCCTGAAGGTTAGACGGTGGCGGCGGCGGTGAGGCAAGTGGTTGGGAAAGGGAAGCAGGGACAGCATCAGGTGGCACATCCGCAAACGTGACACTGGCATGACTGTCTGNCACTAATGACTTGGGAAAAAGAACCGCCATTCCGGTCATCAATAAACTGGCTTTAATAACCAACCCAATCAGTTCCCGCTTCATCTGTTCACTGCGGCTGGAAACCCTATTGTATTTTTGTGTTGTCATGTCAAAGCCCATTCATGCCTAAATTTATTTCACACCGCATAGTGTGGCAAATTTTTGCATGATTCACTGTGACAAAGATCACGTCATCTATAAAACATATTCATGCATACAAAGATTGCCTGCATTGCAAAGCAGTTCATAACTGATGGTGCCCGCCGCCCGCGCCACGCGGTCAACGGAAAGGTGTTTTCCCCATAATTCCACCGGATCACCGACCCGCGCCTCAATGCCCGTCAGGTCAATCACGATCATATCCATGGCGACCCTCCCGAGGAGACGGGTTTCCTTGCCATTGACCCAAACCGGCGCGCCCGTAGGCGCATGGCGCGGATAGCCATCCGCATAGCCAATGGCGACCACACCCGTGCGGGTGTCTGCCGGGCAGATCCAACTTGCACCATAGCCAATGCTTTCGCCTTTAGGGATGGTGTGGATGGAAATCAGTGGCGCAACCAACGTCATGGCTGGCGACAAGCCATCTTGTTTGGCGTCGCCATCAACAAATGGAGAAGATCCATACAGCATGATGCNCGGCCGCACCCACGTCACATGCGTCCGGGAACCGAGGATGCTGGCCGAATTACCGACACTGCGTGGAGCCTGGAGACCATCAGTATAACGGGCAAATTGATCCAGTTGATGTTGCGTATGCGGATTACCCAACTCATCCGCGCAAGCCATATGTGTCATCAGCCAAGGGGTAGGCTTGACATTGGGATGCTTGCTCAGACGAGCAAATAAATGATGCGCCTGCTCCACTGGAAAACCCAACCGGTGCATGCCTGTATCCAGTTTCAAGGCGACGTCCAATTTAAGGGAAGCAGGGGCGCTATCCAGCAAATCCAGTTGGCGCCAGTCATGGATAACAACCCGCAACCGGTGTTCCGCCGCCGCCTTCATCCCCTGTAGGCTGTTAAAGCCTTGCAGGACAAGGATCGGGTGAATGAAACGNNCCTGACGCAATTCCAACGCCTCGGGCAGGCAGGAAACCGCAAAACCATTGGCGTGGCTGAGGGTCTCTGCAACCTTCAGCATATTATGCCCATAAGCGTTGGCTTTGATCACCGCCATCGCCAAACTGCTGGGCGCAGCCTCACGGCAACGGCTTAGGTTATGCCGCAAGGCGGAAGCATCAATAATGGCGCGGGCGGATCGTTTCATGCAGGCAGTGTAACGATTTACGTTGCTTATTCAAATCCCGGTGTATACATATCGGNGGTAAAATTCTCGAACCGGGTATATTTGCCAAGAAAGGTGAGCCGCACCGCACCAATCANGCCATTACGCTGTTTGGCGATAATGATTTCCGCAATACCCTTGTCGGGAGATTCCGGGTTGTACACTTCGTCGCGGTAAATAAAGATAATGACATCAGCATCCTGCTCAATTGCCCCAGATTCCCGCAAATCCGACATGACCGGACGCTTATTGGGACGCTGCTCCAAACTGCGGTTAAGCTGGGAAAGCGCAATGATTGGCACACTCAGTTCCTTCGCCAAGGCTTTTAATGAACGGGAAATCTCCGAAATTTCTGTCGCACGGTTCTCACTGGAGGAGCCCGTTTGCATCAGTTGCAGATAATCAAGCACAATCAACCCCAACTGGCCATGTTCCCGCATCAGCCGTCGGGCGCGGGCGCGCACTTCGGTGGGGGAAAGCGCTGGGCTATCATCGATAAACATGGGCACATCCGCGAAAATTTTCACGGCAGTCGCAATGCGCGGCCAGTCTTCATCCAGCAGCTTGCCGGTACGCACCCGGTGCTGGTCGACCCGCCCCATGGATGAAAGCAAGCGCAACACCAATTGTTCGGCTGGCATCTCCATGCTGAAAATGGCGGTTGGCAATTTCTTGTGGGCGGCGGCGTATTCAGCAATATTCATCGAAAAGGTGGTTTTTCCCATGGAAGGCCGCCCTGCCACGATCACCAGGTCACCTTTCTGCAGCCCAGAAGTCATTTCGTCCAGATCTGCATAGCCAGTGGAAACCCCTGTGATATTGCTGTTGAGCTTGCTCAACTCCTCAATATGCTCAAGGGTGGCTTTAAGCAGCTTTTTCAGCGGCTTGAACACTTGCCCCTGTTTGGCGCCTTGTTCCGCAATCTTGAATACTTNTTGCTCCGCTTCATCCAGCAACTCTTTGCTGGTAGNGCCTTGGGCGGTAAAAGCGGAATCGGCAATGCCCGTGCCGACACTGATCAATTGGCGCAGAATGGATTTCTCGCGCACAATCTCTGCATACGCCCGGATATTGGCGGCGCTGGGTGTATCCTTCGCCATGGTGGCGAGGTAAGCGAAACCACCGGCGTTTTCCAGTTCCCCGCGCTGTTTCAGCCACTCGGAAACCGTCACCAAATCCAACGGTTTGCTGTCCTCTGCCAGATCGGCAAGGGCACGGAAAATCAAACGATGGTCTTGCCGGTAGAAATCCCCCTCCATCACTTTGTCAGCAATGGTGTCCCATGCAGCACTATCATTAGCCAGCCCGCTCAACAACAGCCCACCCAGCACAGATTGCTCGGCCTCAATGGAGTGGGGAGGAATTTTAAGTGAATCGTAAGAATCTGCCATCTGGCAAGTTTAGCGAAAATCAGAATCAAAGTCAGAGGAAAGAATACTGAATGATTTACGCGTAAAATATGTTCAATAAAAACAAAAATGCCCCGTAAGGCAGCATACTTTACGGGGCATAATTTTTCAGGTTAACGTTGTAGGCAGAATTATTCCGCCTCAACGATCACCTTGACAGAAGCATCAACCTCGGTATGCAGATGCAGGCCAACCTCAAACTCGCCCAGATGGCGGATCAGGTTGCGGCATACGGACTTCACGGCGTTCCACGTCAACACCGGCAGCCTGGATAGCTTCAGCAATTTCAATATTGGAAACGGAACCAAACAATTTGCCTTCGTTTCCAGCCACTGCCTTGATGGTCAACACCATATCCGCCAGTTGGTCACGGCGCGCCTGAGCGGCTCTCAATGTAGCTTCAGCCTCAGCCTCCAGCTCTGCGCGGCGCGCCTCAAACTCGGCCACATTAGCCTTAGTGGCAGCCTTGGCTTTTCCCTGAGGAATCAGATAATTACGGGCATAACCGGGACGCACGGAAACGACATGGCCGAGAGCGCCCAGGTTTTCTACTTTTTCAGAAGGATAACTTCCATCTTGATCACCTTGTCTGCGCACAAATAGAATGCATTTGTGCGTGAGTTAAGCTTTTACAGCACTTTATTTGTGCTGATCCGTGTATGGCAACAACGCCAGAAAACGCGCACGCTTGATCGCAGTCGCCAATTGGCGTTGATAATTGGCTTTGGTTCCAGTAATACGGCTAGGCACGATTTTGCCGGTTTCGGTAATAAAGCTCTTCAGGATGTCGAGATCCTTGTAATCAATTTCGGTAATGCCTTCAGCCGTGAAACGGCAGTATTTTTTGCGGCGGAATTGACGTGACATATTATTTCTCCAGATCAGCCGTAATTATTCGTCGCTTTCTGATGATTCATCATCATCAGACAGTTCTTCTTCACGCATGCGTCGGGCAGGTTTGCCTTCACTTTCTTTCTTCAACGGCGAAGGTTCGGTGATGACCTTGTCCATTTTGATAGTGATATTGCGAATGACGGCGTCATTGAAACGGAAGATACTTTCCAGTTCAGCCAAAGTTTCTGAGCCGCACTCAATGTTCATCAGCACATAGTGCGCCTTGTGCAGCTTGTTGATGGGGTAAGCCAACTGGCGACGACCCCAATCTTCCAAACGGTGGACTGCGCCGCCACTCTCCTGAACCATGCTCCGGTAGCGCTCCACCATCGCAGGCACCTGTTCACTCTGATCCGGGTGAACCAGAAAAACAATTTCATAATGTCTCATTAACAGTCGTCCTTTCGGTTTGACAGCCTCCCCTCAAGGGTAAGGCAAGGATTTCAGGGCATTCGCCCCCATGGAAAAACGCGGAATTATTAGGGAGCTGGGTAAGTTTGTCAATTCATACCACAAGCAATTTCCAGAGCCAGGAAGCAGAATCATACGCATTTGCTGTTCCTGTCCTACACTACCCATATTCGAGGCATCCAACATAAAAGGGCGAACATGAATAAAATAGGAGCATCCCAGTGTTGCAGCATGCTGTAGAACGATATCCGCTTGATTTGCCCGGTTATCGATTCTTGAAAGTGCTGCATGACAGCGAAAACGCCATTATTTTCCTTGCCCATAATCCGACTGGGTTACAGGTTGTCATTAAACGTTTCAAATTTAATGCAGCCAAACTGGATAAAAAACTGATAGATGAATTCTTGATGGAAATCTGGGCGCTTGAATTGCTCGGGCACCGTGGGCTAGTCAGGCCTCTGGATGCTGGCGTATGTTCGCAGGCGCTTTATATGGTCATGGAATATGTTCCTGGCAATACCCTCAGACGTCACCTGACGCTCGCGCCTTTACCACCACAAGAACAGGCATTGCGTTGGTTTGAAGAAATTGCGCTCGCCTTGGAGGCCATCCACAGCATTGGCTTGCTGCATCAGGATTTGAAAACCTCCAATATTCTGCTTAGGCTTGATGGCTCACTGGCTCTGCTGGATTTTGGCCTAGAAACCCGTCTTTTAGTGGCCACCGGTTTCATGCGCACCGACGAAATATACTGTACGCCTTATTATGTTAGTCCTGAGCGCATCATNGGGGATCCACCGGATGAGCGTTCTGACCTCTACTCCCTAGGGATTATACTGTATGAATTACTGGTCGGTCACAAACCATACGAATCGAAATCCCTAACAGAACTTCTGAAAAAACATGCAGTTGCACAAATTCCAATGCTGCCAGACAAGCTCCGCGACTATCAGTCATTGATTACCGGGTTACTGGCAAAGTTCCCAGAAAATAGGATACAGTCTGCATCCGAAGTGGTACGATTGTTGCATAAGATACAATCCCAGCAAAAACATAGTTGCGGCTTGTAAGATCAGGAGTACGGGATCATGAATAATCAAGCAAAATGCATTAACCTAAAAACAATAGATTGTGAACAATCATTGGTATTCCGATTCATGCGCACCGCCAAGTGGGTGGCGTTATTATTGTTGATAGGAATCGGGACAGGCAGCGCCTATATCCAATTCCAGCATCAGCAGAACGTCAATTGGATATTTTTCAGCGTCTGCATGGTCTGCGGGATCATTTTGTTTTGGGTTGGCCATAGCATCATGATCAGTGAATGTGTAACCAAGCGGCGATGCGGAAGCTGCAGCAAGGTAACGGCCATGAATGGTGTGCCAATGCGCCAAGTATAACCGTGGCTTCATGCAGCCTGAACTATGCCCTTACAAAATCAGGGCTACCATTCTGGATAACTATCAATTAAAATAATTCCTCAGATAAAAATAAGTGCATAAATTATGTTACGTTTCTTGCTCATTTTCTTGCTGGTACAGGGCATATTGTTTGGGGTGGAAATGCTGCAGCCCGTACAAACATCCATCATCCTACCGTGGACAAGTTTGCTGGCGGATAGCAGCAGTTGGCTAATGTCGGCATTTGACCCCAATATCGCAACCAGCGGCAAAGTGGTGCGCAGCACNCTAAACGGCTTTGCTGTTTCCATTGAACCTGGATGCAATGGCGTAGAAGCCATGATTGTCCTGCTAGCGGCCATTACCGCTTTTCCTGCCCCACTGACCTATAAAATCAAAGGGTTGATATGGGGCTTCATCGCCATCCAAGGAATGAATCTGTTGCGGATAATCAGCTTGTTTTATTTAGGGCAATGGAGCCAAGCATTGTTTGACTGGGCGCATCTTTATATTTGGCAAGCACTCATTATGTTGGATGCATTGATCGTTTTCCTCATCTGGATTCGATATATACCAGGGGCAAACCAACCGCCCTCCTCCAAACGCTGAAAACCCGCAAGATCACAGCGGCCAAGCAGTCGAGGGTATCGCATGACAATGCAGCCTTTACACCGTTTTATGCTGGGTGTTTTACTTTTCTTCCCGTTAACCTTTTTTATCTGGTATATGGGAGCCAGCTTGCATCTGGCACCAATCACATTGCTAACCGGAAAACTACTGAATTGGCTGACGCCAGAAGCCCTGATGTGGTTGAAACTGGATGGACACACATTGGTATTAGCCTCCAATTTCGGACGTGACCTTACTGGGGCAGTCACATCCNNCCCTCCAGGAGAGGATGTATTGGGCTTCCATCTAAATCCATTGGTCTATAGTTACAGCTTGCCATTGCTGGCCGCTCTAATCCTGGCCACTCCCGACCCAAACAAGTGGGGCAAACTAGCCTGGGGAATGGCAATGATTTTGCCAGTAGAAGTTTTCAGTATGTTTTTCAGCGTATTAAAAACTCTGACTTTTGATGTCGGNCCAGCCTTTCAAACGCAACAAGAACTCTCGCAGGCAGGTGTTGACGCGATTGCACTTGGGTATCAGATCGGCACCCTGTTGTTACCCATGATTGCACCATTGATAATTTGGGCGACACTGAACAAAAATTTCCTCATTACTCTTGCCCCCATTTGGAGCAAGCGCTTGCCCCTAAAAATCTTCACTCTCATCCTTCGATCAGAAGCCATGACAGCTTGCCAGCCTCCCCTCCTCTTGTCAGCTTGTAGATGTCAATAACAAAAGAACAGCATTTAATTAACACAATCTTGTCTTTTGTCATACAATAAATGGCCTTATAACCCCAATGAACATAGGAAAGCCTAACAACAGGCGCATCCAGGAGAAAAATTTCAATGGCTAATATTCACACTCCACAATACCGGCCTGCCGCCTCCAGCAAACTGTCAACTAGGCTAACCGGAGCATTCGGACTATTAGCCCTGATGCTTTCATCAGGTGCCCATGCCGTCTCTTGTGACTTCAAAAATGGCGATGTTTTCACTGAGATTTGTGGTTATATTGAAGTGGATGGTGCCCAGATTGGCGGACAAATGAAAGTGCATGTATCCAGCACCACATCCAATTTCAATGTTTACGTCAAGCGCGCTGGCAAAGACAACCCAAACCTTCAATCCTCTTCATTCAGTGGTGCCGGCAACTACAACCCAGGCAACACAACCTACAATGGCCTGAACTGNGGGTCAGCTTATACCATTGGCATCCCTTCAAGCTGGAACAGCGGCATCTACGAGGTGTCATTCAATAATGGCAAGGGCAGCTACTCTGAATTTGTAGCCATCAAATCGAACCAGCCAGGCAGTTATTCAAAAATTCTTGTGCTTGATAGCCTGCCTACCAAAATCGCCTATTCCCCGATCGGNGGAAAATCCATGTATGCGTTCAACTCAATTAATGGACAAGCATCAGCTGAAGTGTCCATGGAACGTCCGACTGGAAGAGGCCAATGNGTAGAACATCGTGAATTTGTCAATTGGCTGGANCAAAAAAGCATTCCTTACGAAGCCGCATCCATGATGGATCTACAACGGGATCCATCATTGTTAAGCCACTACAACCTAGTTATCTTGGTCGGGCACAATGAATACTGGACCAAAGAGATGCGTGCAAGTTGGGATAGTTATTTAGCGGCTGGTGGCAATGGCGCTATTTTCAGCGGCAATACCATGTGGTGGCAGGTACGTTTCAGTTCTGACTATAAGCATCTGATTTGCTACAAAAATGCGTACACTGATCCCCTATATGGCCAAGACAACAGCAGAGTCACCACTAACTGGTTCAAAGATCCCGTTAACAAACCAGAAAACTTGTCCACTGGCGTCAGTTTCAGGCATGGTGGTTACCACAACTACACAGAAAATGGTGTGCAGTACTACGTCAAAAACAGCGCCACGGATGACGGATCCTACGGCGGATTTAAGGTGGCTGACGCCTCCCACTGGGCATTCGCCAACACCGGCTTATCAAACGGGAACGTTTTTGGGCGCACCAACGCTATTGCCGGATATGAAGTTGATGGCGCACTGTACCAGATGGCCAATGGCAAACCAGTCGTCACCGGGGCAGATGGAACACCAACCAACTTCCAGATTCTGGCAACCACTCCTGCATACGCCTACAACTCACCATCTGGAGTGCCGGGAGTTGTATACAACAACTACAATGGGCAAGGATGGGGAACAATTGGCGTCTTCAAACCTTCCGCCAACAGCGGTACAGTGTTTGTTGCGCCGAGCATTGATTGGGCAGAAGGATTATCTGACACACAAGTGAGCCGCATTACTGAAAATGTCATTAATCAATTAAAAAACAGAGGGCAAATCAATACGGACAACAATAGCGGAACATCAGGCAGTAGCTCATCAGGCAACACATCGACCGTCGTGCAAACCCGCAATGACGGTGGTGGCGGTAGCTTTCCAATTATAGCTTTACTGCTTGGATTATTATCTGCCCTTGCACTGAAAAAAGAAAAGTTTGAAAGATAAATTTGTCAGACTGCCCAATAATGGGCAGTCTCTTGCCTTCGACCTTAAACAGCCTTCCTCTTGACTTTCCCAAAGCAAACAAGACAAACACAACGTCGCTGACATTGTTGGACACTGACAGTTTTACCATTTCGAACGCGTGATTATGTTATGCTCTGCCGATTTGATCCATTTGGACGAATGAATGGAATTTGGCTCATTGTCAGTATTGCCTCCCCTACTGGTTATCGTATTGGCAATTATGTCTCGCGATGTTGTTATCTCACTATTGGCAGGCACTTTTTTGGTCATTTAATAATCAACAACTTTAATTTACTGAATACAATCACTGCTCTCTGGACAATATCATCAACCTATTTGCCGAAGGATGGATTGTCAAGACTTTGCTGTTTTCGCTGATGGCGGGCGCAATTATGCGCTTGTTGATTGATAGCGGTGGCATTGCCGGACTAGTGCACTTCCTGACCAAAAGAAGCCACACCATTCGTTCAGGCAAAGGTGCATTGCTGCTTGCCTATGTCATGGGATTACTAATTTTCATCGAATCGTCCATCATATCATTAGCAACTGGCACTGTAACCCGCCCATTATGTGATAGATTTGGCACTTCAAGACAAAAACTTGCTTATATTTGCGATTCCACATCAGCACCAGTCTGTTCTTTGATTGCCCTGAATGGATGGGGAGCATTGTTAATCGGACTAATAACGACCCAAGTAACAGACGGCATGTTGAGTGGCAACCCAACCCGATTATTCATTGGGTCGATTCCATTTAATTTTTACGCTTGGATTACCCTTATTATAGCACTAGTTGTAATCCTGAAAGGTTGGGATATAGGCGTCATGCGTGAATACGAACACCACGCAAAACCCACTAAGCCCACTCATTCCCCAGCTGGAACCTATCTTAGCCGAATATTGATTCCACTCTCTGTTCTGATCGGAATGATGCCGATATCGTTATATTACACTGGCCACGGCAACCTTATGGAAGGCAATACCCCAAGCTCAGTCCTTTATGCCGTACTCGCCAGCTTGTTCGTTTCNTTTTTGCAGTATGTTATATTAGGCAACGGAATGAACCGGGCAGAATGGTTTAAGAGCTTTTATCATGGACTTAGCGAAATGCTGCCCATTGTGCTAATTCTTGTGCTTGCCTTTTCCATCAGCGACATTACCAAAAGCATGGGCACTGGCCAGTATCTCGCTTCTCTCGCTACAGGGATAGCTACTCCCAGCATGGTTCCTGTCATTGTATTCCTATTATCTGGCGTTATTACTTTCGCCACCGGCACAAGCTGGGCAACTTTTTCCATTATGCTACCCATTGGCGTCAGTCTAGCCGTTACAACCGGAGCCAATGTAGAATTGGTTATTGGAGCTGTGGTTTCAGGTGGAGTTTTTGGTGATCATTGCTCCCCTATTTCAAATACCACCATCATTTCATCCATGGTTACAGGCTGCGAACTTATCGAACACGTTAACTCCCAATTGCCTTACGCATTGATTGGCGGCGGCATTGCAAGCGGACTGTTCATAATCGCGGGACTATTGCTGGTCTGAAACAGGATCCTTGTCTTNTTTCCAGGATTCCAAACTGACGACTTTATCGGGGTTATCGCCTTCCTCCCCCACAACATGGGCATGTCCCAACAGCACAGAAGGATTACCGGCTAGAAACTCACGCATCAGGCGCAATTTTAGGCTGTTAGGAAACTTGCTGTGGGCTTGGTCATTTTCGAGCGCTTCGGCCTCCTCTTCCGTCAGCGAATTAACCAATTTTTCCCAACGCTCACTCAGGGCTCTCTCAATTTTATCGCTGTCGGCTTCCAACTTAGCCAACACTTCATCCGGTAAGGAATTAAGATAATCATCAATATTCCCTAGAATTCGGCCAAACCGCGCCTCCAGCAATGCCCGCAAAACTTCATCAGTCCATTGCTCTTCTGCTTGTTTGGCAAAAACATCCGTATCAACAACCAACATCCCATCAGGACTTACTGCCCCAGACACTTCACCGTAACGCCGCCATAAAATATGTAACTGCGGCAAGAACTGCTCCAATCGCAAACTATCATCCACTGGCTTCGGTAAAAATGTTACAGGCTTAAACTGGGGATATAACTGACAAAATTGATACAAAGCGCTGACATACTGGAAAGGATTGAAACTTAACGTAATGACATTTTCATCAAACTCATCCAATGGCTCCCCATCGTCATCCGCAAGTTCAATATCCAGAAAAGGCTCGTAATGCTCAAAAACGATGTCCCAAAGTATCCGGTCATCACGATGACGCACAAAAACGGCGGATTCAACCTGGAATTCTGGCAAATCCAGAGTCGTATTTACGATCCAGTAATCCCCGGTTGCTTGGGCACTGCGAACAAGGGCGCGGAAATCCAGCAATCCAAACGGGATTTCCATAATATGATTAGGGTGGCTATATCCCTCCAGTACAACCAGCTGCACTGACGGCAATCCACCCTCCAGCGTGACAACGAATGAGAGCGATTCTTCCATTTTCGCATTCTACCAAAACATGGCGGAATACAGTGAACATTTCATAGTGGAGATACTGACTACATTCTAGAACACTCGCCTACTTTCAGCCGACTTCCAGGTCTTGGAGCTGCACTTTCTGGTGAAATATTACTTAACCGACTAATATCCAAGACGCTCACACCAAGCTGGGCAGCTATTGATTCCAAGGTTTNCCCTGCCTGGACAGTATAGAAAAATGCCCCATAACGCCCATTCCCTTGTAGCTGGGCAAACATGAAGAGGGGTTGAGGAAATATATCACAACGTGGCAATCCAACTGGTGCTGGCGCAACATCCACAGCTTCTCGTCCAACAGCGTCATTCAGCGCAGCAGCCGCAACCCCTGCACCTGCTTCAACAGTCTCAGCCACTGGCATAACCGTAGCCATAGGCTGTTCTGACTCTGTAACGGCGCTGATGCGCTTAACCCTCACTATCCCTTGATCAAGTGCAGAAATCAGCTTCGCACTGGGTTGGGTGTCTGGTTGCTTCAATGTATCTGCTGCTTTTTCGCTACGCAAATACGCCAATGCCAATTCTGGCTGCTGCCCAACCGTTGGCTGGACTGAAGGCTGTCCATGTAATACTGCGACCTGTTGCCCCTGTGGTAAGATTTCAGTACTGTTTTGAGCCACAGCAGCAGACTGAATCGACGCATCATCAGATATCCCTTGCGCCAAGGAAGTGTTTCCCAAAGATTCGCCCCGCAAACCTGCCTGATAATTCTCTTCAGCGCGCCCCCAGTCAGCCAGTAACAGTTGGGCGGCTTGGGCAGCTTGGCCACCTTTTTCCAGCCTGACCAAGTTAGTCAGCACATTCTGTATATAACCTCTTGTTTCCGTAAAGGAAATAGTGACTGGTGCCCCTCGTTCTATCCTGCCTGCTCCAGCATTGTAGGCGGCAATGGCATGAGTAATGCTGCCATTGTACATCCTTAGCAAGTACCCTAAATAACGGGAACCCGCGTTGATATTTTCTTCTGGATCAAAAATGTCAAATACGCCAAGCTCTTCCGCAGTCGCGGGCATAAGCTGCATCAACCCAACAGCGCCTTTTGGAGACACAACCATTTCACGATAACAACTTTCAGCGGCAATCACCGACTTAATCAAGGCCGGGCTTATCGCATGGCGCTTCGCCGCTCGCTTAATAATATCCTGATAAGGCGCAGCCTTAGCCTCCATCGCTTTGCCACTGAGTCCGCCACAACCACGTAACTCTGGTGTTCGTGGGTAATGCACCTTAGCTATCCAGGCCTTCAGCCATTTCGCATTGGCCTTTTGCTCATTGGTAGGAGGCAAAGCCAAAAGCGCCTGATGGTAAGTCTGCTCAGATTTTCCCCAAGCCTCTAATAGCAATAGGGCTTGACGGTTGGCCTNTTTATTGTTTTCCAACTGCAACCAAACGCCGAGTATCCGTGTGGCAGTCTCACGCGCTGCATTGAAGGGCGTTGTAATGACTTCATGTTGCCATTCCCAGCCCTCATTGGCGCTGTAGGCGGTAACAACCTCAGCAATGCTACCTTGGTAACGCTTCTGCAGATAACTAAGGTAGCGGGTTCCCGCATCAATATTGTCTTTTGGGTCAAATATATCCAGCGCTCCAAAACGCCTTGCCGTGTCTGGCATGAGCTGCATCAAACCAATAGCGCCACTTTCAGACGCCGCCGCTGGCTCAAAGCAACTCCCTGCGGCAATCACTGCCTTGATCAAGGCAGGGCTGACATCATAACGTTTGGCGGCCTGACGAATATCCGCCTGATAAGGCTCCGCTTNTTTCTGAAGCGTTTTAGTGCTTGCATGCAGACACTCATTTGCTTCATCAGCATACAAATCCATTGAGCAAGCACCCAAAAACAACATCAACCAGACCAGTTTTTTATTCATTTTGCGCATGACAAAACCACCAGAAGTGACACGAACTCGACCATTTAGTTAGAAAATACCATGACAGAAAAGTTCATCGATATTTATAGACAACCCATGGGGTTCTTTGCGAATTGTCTCTTTCTATCAATATAATTATATTTATTAATTGATGCAATTAATAATACATAATCTGCCATGTTTGCTGAAGACATTGGACAGTCAGAAGTCTGCTCCAAAGCCGGAGAATATGCTTTCGGAAATGTGGGCAACGGCCAACAGCCCCTGATAAGCGGCCGGATTGAATAGTTTTTACAACATAAAAAGACGAGCAGGCACTCCTGAGATGCATCCATGGATGCCCGCCAAAGAAAAACACTCATGAAAATATTGATAAAACTTTCATCGACTTAAAGTATTTTATCTTATTAATCATCGATATTAGTGGGCATGGGAAATTTCCATCATCCAGGACTTTTCCATCTCCAACAACTGCTCCAGTTCTGTAGCGCTAAAACCAGCCTGCAAACGCGCTTCTGTATAAAACGGCGCAATGGTGCCTGCATCACATCCCGTAGCAGTTGGCGAAAAGTTTCCTCAGGTTCCAGTCCACGTTGCTCACAACAATGGCGGAACCAATGGGAGCCGATACGCACATGGCCGATTTCGTCCCGCAGGATGATCTCCAGAATCTCAACTGATTGCACATCCCCAACCTCACG
Organism: Candidatus Thiothrix singaporensis; assembly: GCA_013693955.1. Classification (GTDB taxonomy): domain Bacteria; phylum Pseudomonadota; class Gammaproteobacteria; order Thiotrichales; family Thiotrichaceae; genus Thiothrix; species Thiothrix singaporensis. The sequence continues at coordinate 2,449,275 of CP059265.1, forward strand.
CAAACGCGCCATCATACCGGGCGTCACATCCAAACCACGCGCTTCCAGCACTCTTGGCACCAACGCCATCCGCACCATGACATCGTAATCCGTTTTGCAGGCATGCTCCCACAAACCATTATGTGCAGGCAGATCACCATAATAGCAACCAAAATCCAACATCCGCGCTTGTAGCAGCTGAAAATGGCCAGCCTCCTCCGCTGCAACCTGCAACCAGTCGCCATAATAAGCATCCGGCATGCTGCGGAAACGGTAGACAGCATCCAGCCCCAGATTGATGGCGTTGAACTCGATATGGGCGATGGCGTGCAACAAAGCCTGACGACCTTCCTTCGTCGTCAACTGCCGTTGCTTCACATGTTTGGGATGCACCAGTTCCGGCTTGGTGGGACGCCCCGGAACCGGAACTGGCTGTACTGGACAGTCAGGCGAATCTGCGCGCTCCAGTTTTCCTGCCAGCCAATCGGCATGAAGTTGGGCGGCACAGGCAAGTTTCTGCTCAAGGTTGGTTTGCATCAGGCAGGCATAGGCTGCTGCGTAGAGGTTTTGCATTACAATTTCAGACCGATGATGACATCCATGACGTTGGTGCCAGTTGNGCCTGTATGGATCAGATCCCCACTGGCGTCAAGGAATGTACCGGCGTCAGCGGCCTGCAAACAAGCCATTGGGTCAAGATTGGCGTATTTCCCACGCCGGATGCTTTCGCCATCAACCAATGCACCCGCATCCCCGGTAACGCCATCCGTACCATCCGTGCCCGCCGCCAGCAGATAAATGCGCTCACCTGGCAAGATGTGCAAAGCGGCGGCAAGGGCAAGCTGCTGGTTGCGCCCACCACGTCCGGGTTGTTCAGGCAGCTGAACCGTGGTTTCCGCTCCCCATACATAAATTCCCGGAACACTATTGCGCAAATGTTCGACGCACAAATGAGCGACAACCTCGGCATTGCCCTNCAAAAACTCCGGCATAATGATGATCGGCAAATCTGTTGGCGTTACCGCCATCGCTGTCAACAGCTGCCGGTTACTGGCGACAATTTCCCAATCAAAATCATCCTCAGACGGTGGGAAAAGCAGGCCGGAGCCAATAACCAGCGGATCATCACNCGGAACATCAGAGATCAACAAGCAGCTCGCAGGGCGCTTGCCAAGATAATTCCAAAGTTTGCCGCCCTTGATCAGGGAAAGGTCACGGCGCACGGCGTTTATTTCACTGATGGAAGAACCATCCGCCAGCAACGCCTGAGTTGTTTCTTGCAGCCGTTCCAATGTCCAGCCATCTTGGAGCACTTCGACCAAACTGGATGCCCCACCGGAAATCAGGAATAAAACCGGTTCGTTTTCAGGAAGGTTTCGCAGCCAAGTGACCAAGGCCTGGCCAGCCTGCAAGGAGGATTCATCGGGAACCGGATGGGAGGATTCAATCACCTGAACATTGCCCAACCCCTGCCCCAAAGCAGTGACATGCCCTTGTTTGGTAATCACCAAGCCAGTCAACATTGCATCCCGCAAATAACGGGCGGCTCCAGAAAACATGGCCTCAGCAGCTTTTCCAATGGCGACAACATGACGTGCCCCGCGTTTTCCCTGCCGATGCAAAGCCTGATAAACAGCTTGCTCGCCATGAACAGCTGCAAGCCCATGAGCGTATAAACCTAGCAATAAAGCACGCTGATCTGTCATGATTATAGCCTGATTATTCAGCCAACAACGCCGCCACTTTCTTGCGCTCTGCCCGCCTCATCGCCTTGCCGGTAACCGGGCTGATAGGTGCGTTAGCAAAACGGTCATCATGCGGAAACACCATTAACTCGACCTCCACATCGTCAACATAGAAACGTAGCAGCGGAAAGTATTCCTGTTNTTTGCTCCCCAAACGGGTCTTCCGCTCATGTATCTGAAACGGAATATGCTGATCTTCAAGGAAAAACATCACCTCTTCCACACTATCCGCAGACAGAAACAGGGTAACGGCGGAATGCGGGCTGGAAATCCCCTCCAATGCCGCCCCGGTCAGATAAGGATGGTAGGCCTGTAGAAAATCCATGGCTTCCAATGCCACTTCCCGATGGTGGCGTAACAAGACTGGCTGGGATTCAGCGTCAAACAAGCGGATGTGTTGATGAATCGCGGCCTCAACCTCTTCATTGGAGGGTTGGGCACCACCATTATGAGCATTCACCCCCAACTGTTCAGCCGCCCGTTGCTTGGCCAGCCGGTAATCACGCATGCCTTCTTCGTAAATCAGACGAGCCGCTTCCTCCGCCACCAAATGGCGCAGTTCCTCCCGTGTATTGCGCATCAGAAAAGCTGCTCGGGGATTTCAACCCGTTCTGGTGGACGGCGGGGAGCCTGAACCTGCTGGACATTTCTGGAGGGAGCCAAATCACGCTCATTCTTGTACTGAAAACCGCTGCGTTGCAGAACGGGATCTCCCCTTGTCGAGGTATTGTTATCAGCTGGTTTGCCCAAATCAGCCTCCTTAATGTCGACGGGTTTATCCCACTCCTTGGACGGCGTCCCTTCCAAGACCCGGTGCATATAGTCAATCCACATCGGCAAGGCCACATTGGTCGCCGTTTCACCTTCACCCAGTTTGGACATGTCATCAAACCCCACCCAGGCGACCGTCACAACATCCGGCGTAAAACCGCAAAACCAAGCGTCTTTCTGGTCATTGGTTGTCCCCGTTTTGCCAGCGATATCCTTGCGGTTCAGGCTGCGGCCTGCACGGGCGGCCGTACCGAATTGCGTCACGCCCTGCAGCATGCTGACAATCTCATAATGGGTGCGGCTGTCCAGAATTCGCTTGGCGGCGGGATACACGTCTTTATCGCCAACCTTCGGCTGACAACAGCATCCGTTTCCCAAATCGGTTTATCGGATTTCNNTTATCTTCTGGCTTTTCGCTTTTTTATCCTTCGCCTTGTCTTGCTTGTGGGCGGAATCCTTGCCATCAACACCTTCGGCACCTACCCGTTTATCCTCCGCCTTTTTGATGACACAGGCATCAACCTCGCCTGGGCAAATCCTAGGCGAAATTTCCTCAAACAGTTTGTTGTGGTTCCTGTCTTCAATGCGGGTAATGAAATATGGCTCAATTTTGTATCCGCCATTAGCGAAAGCCGCATAGGCTGTCGCCATTTCCATCGGCGTAGTCATGCCCGTACCTAAAGCAAGCGTCAAGTTGGGTGGAAGGTTTTCTTTATGGAAACCAAAACGTGTGGCGAAATCAACTGCATAATTCACACCAATGCTGCGGAGGAGGCGGATGGAAACCAAATTGCGCGACCGCGCCAACGCTTCCCGCAAGGTTGTCGAGCCGATATACCTGCCACCAAAATTTTCTGGTTTCCAGTTGCTGCCAGGAATGGTAATGGGCGCATCATTCACCACACTGGCGGGGGTAAAACCTTTCGCCAGAGCTGCTGAATAGATAATCGGCTTGAAACTGGAACCGGGTTGGCGCAATGCTTGGGTCGCCCGGTTAAATTTGGACTGGTAATAATCAAATCCCCNCATCACAGCACGCACTGCGCCATCAGCAGGGTCTAAAGACACCAACGCCCNCCNCACTTCCGGAATTTGGGAAAGCGTCCAGGTATTTTNTTCCTTATCAGTCTGACGCACCCGCACAATATCCCCAGGCTTAAGCACATCGCTGACCCGACGTGGAGCCGCTCCGCGTCGGTCTTCGCTTTTAAACTCACGCGCCCATTTGACGGCATCCATATCCAGTTGGATACGGGATTCCCCCACCAGCAAATCTGCTGAATTAGCGTCCGCCGCCAACACCAGCGCTGGCTGAAGGTCGCCGAAAACCGAATAGGTGAAAAGTTTGTCGCGCATGTCGTCTTCAGTCTTCAACTCACTCAGGTTGACGCTATCCTCCCGACCGCGATAACCATGGCGCCGGTCATAAGATTGCAGCGCATTCCGCAAGGACGCCGCCGCCTCCGCCTGCCGTTTGGAATCCAGCGTGGTGTAAACATGATAGCCCTGAGTATAAGCATTGGCCTCACCAAATCGCTTGACGATCGCTGAACGCACCATTTCCGCCAGATAGGGAGCTTCAGTTTCAATCTCGGTCTTGTGCTGTTNGGTAGTGTTGGGTTCATTGACGGCTATCTGGTAATCCTGTTGGGAGATGTCACCCAGCTCCAACATCCTTTTCAGGATATAGTCGCGGCGGATCATTGCCCGCTCCGGATTCACAATCGGGTTATACCGTGAAGGCGCTTTCGGCAAACCCGCGATCATGGCGCTTTGCGCAAGCGTCAGTTCACCCAATGGCTTTCCGTAATAGGTTTCCGCTGCAGAAGCAATGCCATAAGCGCGGTTCCCAAGGTAAATCTTGTTCAGGTACAGCTCAAGGATTTCGTCCTTGCTTAAGGTGCGCTCAAGCTTGATCGCCAACAAGGTTTCCTTGAATTTGCGCTCGAAATTCTTACCCGAATCCAAGAACGCGTTTCTTGCCAACTGCATAGTGATCGTGCTCGCCCNCTGGCTTGCCGAACCGGTCGACAAAACACTATGGATGGCGCGCATCACCCCTTTGAAGTCCACTCCCTGATGCTGATAGAAACGGGCGTCTTCAATGTCGATAAACGCCTGTTTCAGATTCTTGGGCACTTCGCTTAGTTTCACCGGACGGCTGCGTCGCTCACCATATTCGGCCACTAGCTCTTCATCGCGGGTATAAATGCGTAAAGGCACCTGGATATCAATTCTGTGCAGCTCGGCTTCATCGGGCAATTGGGGCGAGTAATGTGAATACAGCAGGAACAATCCAACCGCTCCCAATGTCAGGAGTGCGAAAAATGCGCCTAATATAATCTGCAGAAATTTGAAGATGAACCGCATAGCTACATTAACTTTTATTCGTTTACGCACGGCTCCCGTTTATCTGAAAGCACGCCACCCAAGGCAGGCAGAGTAGACTATTTTGACATTCGACGCTACCATGAACCTGCAAATAATTAAAAGACACAACTAACAACGCTTAATAATAACAATAACCTCGGGACTACCTGTGTTTTCATTTTACCCACGAAAAGAAAGCCTGCTTGGCCGNGACATCAGTTCTTCCGCCATCAAACTGGTTGAAATGACCCGCAAGGGACGCGACTACCGGATCGAGAGTTACGCAGTTGCTCCCCTACCAGAAGGCGTCGCCAATGAAAAGGACATTGTTGAGCCTGAGCCCGTTGGCGAGGCTATCCGCCGCGCCTTGCGCGACAGCCGCTCCCGTATTAAGCGTTGCTCTTTGGCGATTCCGACGTCCATGGCGATCAGCAAAATCATTCCAATGCCTGCCACCATCCCACCCTCTGAACTGGAAGCGCAGATGTCGATGGAAGCCGAGCAACACATCCCTTACCCAATGAACGAAGTCAATTACGACTTCGAGATTCTGGTATCCGCCAACTCACCGGAAACGGTTGATGTCCTGCTGGCCGCCACCCGCTCAGAAAATGTGGAAGTCCGGGTCGCCGCAGCTGAGATGGCCGGTCTGAGTGTGGAAATCGTCGACACTGAAACGCACGCCCTTGANAAAGTCCTGCGGCACCTGACCAATGAGTTGGAACAACACGATTCATTGGCCATAGTCGATTTTGGTGCCACCATGACCGGCATCAGCGTATTTGAGCAAAGCCGGTTGACTTTTTCCCGTGAACAAACATTTGGTGGACGTCAACTGACGGAAGAAATCATGCACCGTTATGGCCTGACATGGCAGGAGGCTGGGTTGGCGAANAAAGAAGGCAACCTGCCGGAAAACTATGTCTCCGAAGTGCTGGAACCATTCAAGGACAACATGGTGCGCCAGTTGCACCGGTTCCTACAGTTTTATTACGCCTCCAGCCAGAAAGACAGTGTGGCGCAGATCCTGATCTGCGGCGGCTGCGCCCGCATCCCGGGCATTGATGAGCAAATCCAATCCGCCATCGGCATCCCCGTCCGGGTCATCAACCCGTTCACCCGGGTCGCCCTCGGCTCACGGGTCAGCCCGGTCAGGTTCACCAACGACATGCAAGCCCTGCTCATTGCCGCTGGCCTCTCTTTGCGAGGGCTTGAGTAATGGCTGGCCTTAACCTGCTTCCCTGGCGGGAAAAAGCGCGTGAAGAAAAGAAAAAGCAATTCTTCACATTGGTAGGCGTCAGTGCCGCATTGGCGGCCGTGGGCGTATTCGCTGCACACCTGCTAATGCAAAACGCCATGGATTACCAAAATGAACGCAACCAGTTGCTAACCAATGAAATTACCCAACTGGACAAGCAGATCAAGGAAATCGACGAACTGGACAAGACCCGCCAAGCCTTGCTGGATCGGATGCAAATCATTGAAGATCTGCAAAGCACCCGCCCAGCGATTGTCCACCTTTTCGACGAAATGGTGAACGCCCTTCCCAAAGGCATGTACCTGCTGCACCTGAAACAGGATGGCACCACGGTGCAATTGGAGGGCAAAGCGGAATCCTACGCCAGGGTTTCCAGTTACATGAACCGGCTGGACGCCTCCTCCTGGCTGAGTTCATCCAACCTGAATATTATTTCGACCGACGACAAGGCCAAACAGAAAGATGATGACATCCTGCTGCGGGACTTCAAGTTGGATGTAAAGCAGTTATTACGTCAGGGTCAGGAAGAAGAAGCCAAAGATGTCACCAGCAACACGGCGGGCAAACCCGCCAATACAAAGTAGGGCCGTTATGAATCTTCAGGAACTCAACAACCGNGTTGACGACCCTGGCAATGTTTCNTGGTCAATCAAATCCATTGCCCTAGCCTTCATCATCGGCGTAATCCTGTTTCTTGGCTATCAGTTGATTATCACCAAAGAAATGGATGAGCTGAGTGGCCTGGAGCAAAAGGAACAAGAGTTACGCACAGATTTTGAAACCAAACAAAAACGCGCCAGCCAATTGCCACAATACAAAGCCCAGTTGGAAGAAATGCAACGCTCTTTCGGCATGTTGCTGCGCCAGTTGCCCAGCGACACGGAAATTCCCGGGCTGATCCTGGATATTTCGGAAAAAGGGATTTCCAATGGGTTAGAGCTGGAGTTGTTTGAACCACAAGCCGAAGTGCACATGGATTTCTATGCAGAAAAGCCCATCAAAATTATTGCTAAAGGCTCCTATAGGGAACTGGCCACCTTTGTTAGCGATATTTCTGGTCTGCCACGCATTGTCACCATTAACAACATAGACCTGAAACCGGAAGANAAAAGCGGGCGCTTACGCATGGAGGCTATCCTAAAAACCTTCCGTTATCTGCAAGATGGTGACAGTGGCGATACCCCAGCGTCTCCCAATGACAAAGTGGCAAACAAACTCGGTCACGCAAAACCTGCCGCCACAAACAATGGGGGCAATAAAGGATGAAAAGCACCTTATCAACACGGATTAAGTTATCCGCAGGCATTGCCTTGGCAGCATCACTGGTTGCATGTAGCAGGGACGTGAGCGACCTGAACCAATATGTGCAAATGGTGAAAGCAAAACCGCCTGCTCCAATTGAGCCGATCCCGGAAATCAAGCCTTATGTACGTTTCATTTATCCAGGCCACGAACTGGATCCGTTTGACTCCAAAATCCTGGCTCCAGCAAAAGCGCCAGATCCGGAAAGCTCTGTAAAGCCGGATCCCAACCGGGTTCCAGAATTTCTGGAAAGCTTTCCATTGGATGGTTTGCGTATGGTTGGCACCATTAACCAAAATGGAGCGTTATGGGCGCTTATCCGCATTCCTGACGGAACGGTATACCGAGCCAAAACAGGTAATTACCTGGGGAAAAACAACGGCAAAATTCTTGCCGTAGAAGAAACTCGGGTTACGTTGAAAGAAATTGTCGAAAATGGTCTTGGCGGTTACAAAGAGCGCGACAACAGCATTGCGCTTTCAGACCCGAAAAGCAAAGATACCAAAAATTAGTATTCAATAAATAACAATAATGACTTGTGTCGCGATTCAGTTAAGGATTGGCAACCAAATGAAAACAATAAGACGAAGCGTTGCTTTGGCAATCATGATGGCCTGCATTCCAGCGAGCGCCCTTGTTCTCGCGGCAGACAAACAATTGCAGAACATTACTGCCCAGGCGGTAGGCAACAACAAAACCGAGGTTCAATTGCAGTTCAACTCGCCAGTCGACCTGCCTAAGGGCTTTGTTTTGAATAATCCATCCCGCCTCATCTTCGACTTTCCCGCAACGGAAATCGCCAACAGCCGCAGCACAGTCGTCAATGTCGGCCAAGTCCAAAGTGTTGACGCCGCCAACAACAAGGGCAAAGCACGCGTGGTCATACACCTGAACAATCCAGTGGAACACACGGTGGAGTCCCGCGGCAGTTCAGTCATCATTCGCTTTGACAATGGGGGCGGGAGTGGGGGTGCGCCGCAAGTTCAACGCAGCAGTAAAGCGATGGAAGCCAACCTGCCAGCGGCTGAAAAACCTATTTTACCATACCCGCCCAACAACCGGCGGCTGCGCCTACCCAAGCCACATCAGCAGCAACACCTGAAAGCAAGCCACAAGCTCAAAAAGCTGAAAAAACTGCGGCTAACACCCAAAGCCAGNCCACTGTGGGAACAGAAACAGGCCACAGCCAGCCCTGCTCTGCCATTACCAGAATTGCCGGTGCCTAATGCCCTGCCAGCAGACTACTCTTGGTATGCCCCGCCTAGCGCAGTCACCCAGCCACCTGTAGCGGTGCTGCCTCCAGCCATTGACACAATGGCCATGACCAATCCAGTGCCGCCTCCCATGGCAATAAGCAATCCAGATCCCGTCAGCCAACCAACTGCGATAGCGCCAGCCAGCGCCTCGCCAGCCTTACAGGGAGTGGATTTTCGCCGTGAACCGGATGGCGGCGGCCGGGTGATTATTAGCCTGCCCTCAGCCAATACCCAGGTTAGCGATGACAAGCGCGGCAACACGGTCACCCTTAGCGTTGCCGACGTTGATGCGCCTGCCAATTTGCAGAAACGCATGGATGTCACGGACTTCGGCACTCCAGTCAGCGACATCAACGTGTCACAACGCAACACCGGCGCTCGGGTGCAGATTACCGCCCATGAAGGGTTTGATTACCGCACCAACCGCAATGGCAGTGAATATACTGTCTACATCGACAAGCTCAAAACTTCCCCGGAAGAGAAACTGGCGGTGGAGCAAAAGAANAAATCCTTTACTGGCGAAAAGCTGTCGCTCAACTTCCAGGACATTGAAGTCCGCGCCGTCCTGCAATTGCTGGCGGATTTCACCAACAAAAACATTGTGGTCAGTGATACGGTGACAGGCAACATCACCGTGCGCCTGAAAGATGTCCCGTGGGATCAGGCGCTGGATATTGTGCTCCAATCCAANAACCTGGCCATGCGTGAAAACGGCAATGTCATTTGGGTGGCACCCGCGACCGAGCTGGCCGCCAAGGAACAACAGGAACTGGAATCCATCAAGGCCAAACAGGAGCTGGAGCCACTGGTGACGGAGTACATTCCGGTCAATTTCGCCAAAGCTGTCGACTTGGCGGGCTTGATCGAAAAATCCAAGGGTGAGGACAAGCAGTCCCTGCTTTCCCCGCGCGGCAAGGTCTCCGTGGATGAACGCACCAACACCCTGCTGGTGCAGGACACCGCCAGCCGNGTCAAGGCTATCCGTGACTTGGTCAAAGCGTTGGACGTTCCGGTCGAGCAAGTGCTGATCGAATCCCGTATCGTCATCGCCAATGATGATTTCAGCAAGGAACTGGGCGCTCGTTTCGGCGTCACCCCCATNGTAGCCAACAGTGACAGCATCGGAATCGGCACTGGCCATTTGGGCGACAGCACTACAACCTACCTGAACAGTGTTGTCGAGGCGCAGGTGGACGCGGCCAAAACGGCGGCNACTACCGACAAAACCGTCACACTGCCGGGATTAAGTGACCGTCTGAGCGTCAATCTGCCGGTTACTGGCTCCATCGGCAGCTATGGGTTCTCAATCCTCAGCCCAGACTTCTTGGTCGACCTGGAATTGTCCGCCCTGCAAACAGAAAGCAAAGGTGAGATCATCTCCACTCCGCGCGTGATCACCTCCAACCAGACCAAGGCACTGATTGAGCAGGGTGTGGAAATCCCCTATCTGCAAGCATCTTCCAGCGGTGCCACCAATGTTGCGTTCAAGAAAGCCGTCCTGAGCCTGGAGGTCACGCCGCAGATCACGCCGGATGAACACATATCGATNGACCTGAAAGTCAACCANGACACGGTCGGCACCATTTTCAGCGGAGTGCCCAGCATCAACACCCGCGAAATTCAGACCAAAGTGCTGGTNCAAAATGGCCAGACGGTTGTGCTCGGCGGCGTTCACGAGGAAGAAAACCACAAAAACGGCAGCAAGGTGCCAGTGCTGGGCGATGTGCCAGTGCTGGGCAGGCTGTTCCGCAGTGATACAAAAAGCAACACCAAGCGTGAACTGCTGATCTTCGTAACGCCGAAGATTGTGGACAGCAAATCCTGATAAGCGCTTGATTCCCGCGCCCGGTGCTGGCATAAATCCGGGATGCAACACAACATCATTCTGGTGGGTCTGATGGGCGCGGGAAAATCCACCATAGGACGACATCTCGCACGCAAACTGGGCCTGACGTTCTACGATTCCGACAAGGTGATCGAAGAACGTACAGGCGTCAGCATCCCCACCATTTTTGCGATTGAAGGCGAGCACGGCTTCCGTGACCGTGAAGAACAAGTCATCGCGGAATTGTGCTCCATGTGCGGCATCCTGCTGGCGACCGGCGGAGGCAGCGTTTTACGCGACGCCAACCGCGCCCACCTTAAAACCGGAGGCTGCGTCATCTACCTGCGGGCGACGGCGGAACAGCTCTTCCAACGCATCAAACATGACAAGAACCGCCCCCTAATGCAAACTACCACCCCTGCAAACACTGCGCGACCTGCTGAAAACCCGTGAGCCGCTGTACCTGGAAGTGGCCGACTTGGTCGTGCCCACCGGCAAGCAGAAAGTGAACGTCATCCTGCGCGACATCCACAACAAACTGAAACAATTACAGGAACAGGAAAATGTCCATGCAAACGCTCCATCTTGACCTCGGTGACCGGAGTTACCCGATCCACATCGGCCAGNNCCTGTTGCAACAGGCCGACCTGATCAGACCCGGCATCCGGGGCAAAAGCGTTGCGGTTGTCTCCAACACCACGGTGNNGCCACTGTATCTGCGGCCTGTGGAAGCCCTGCTGGACGGCCTGAAACAATCCGCTGTCATCCTGCCGGATGGTGAGGAATACAAAAACCTCGACACCCTTAACCAGATTTACACCCACCTGCTNGAAACAAAAGCTGACCGTAAAACCACCCTGGTCGCATTGGGCGGCGGCGTGGTCGGCGACATGTGCGGTTACGCCGCCGCCAGCTACCAACGCGGCGTCAACTTCATCCAGATACCAACCACTTTGCTGGCGATGGTGGATTCTTCCGTCGGCGGCAAGACCGGCGTCAACCATCCGCTTGGCAAGAATATGATCGGCGCATTCCACCAGCCCCAATGCGTGCTGATCGACACCGACACGCTCAATACGCTGGCAGACCGTGAACTGAGCGCCGGGATCGCCGAAGTGGTGAAATATGGTTTGATCCGTGACCCCACCTTCCTGCAATGGCTGGACGCCAATATGGACAAACTGCTGGCGCGTGACCCAGAAGCGCTGACCTACGCCATTTACCGATCCTGTGAACACAAGGCGGAAATCGTGGCGGCGGATGAACGCGAATCCGGCCAGCGCGCCTTGCTGAACCTTGGGCACACTTTTGGCCATGCGATTGAGGCGGCGATGGGGTATGGCAACTGGCTGCACGGCGAAGCGGTCGCCACCGGCATGGTGATGGCGGCGGAACTCTCACAGCAAATGGGCTGGCTTTCAGCCGATGAGCTGGCTTACGTGCGCCATATTTTGCAACGCGCCAAATTGCCGGTTGACCCGCCTGCGCAGATGTCGGGCGATGATTTCACCCGTTACATGTCGGTCGACAAGAAAGTGTTGGATGGGACTTTACGGCTGGTGCTGATGAAATCGCTGGGCGAATCCGTCGTCACCGCCGATTTCGATACGGCGGCGCTCAAACGGGTGTTGCAACGGGCGATCTGATGACAAGCCAAACTTCAAGTTTTGCTTGCCTTCCACGCTTTCAGAATTCAAACAGATTTGTCAGGCCAATTGCTTGCTGACGTACAAGTGGTTGCCCTGGGCGTCACGGATATAATGGGTGGAATCCGCCAACGCATGGATCAGCCCCATCCCCCAGCCGCCTTCCGGCAGGTCTTCGGGATTTGGCATCCCGTTGAACCCTGCATGTAGCGTCTCCGGCATCGCCTGGCCGTGATCGGAAATGACCAAGTGCATTTTTGCGGGCTGTATTCCACCCGTACATGCACATCATTGCCCCCTCCAACTGGTAAGCGTGCTCGATAACGTTGTTGACAGCTTCCACCAGAATCAGCTCAAGCTGCCCAAGCTTGTCTTCCGATAGCGCCAGTTCTGGCCGATGCCGCGCAAGGCGCCGGAGAGAATCCGCACCTGCTCCAGACGGCTGTCGATGGAAAGACGAATATGGTATTCCCGGTAATCCGCATCCATCAGGCCACCTCCTTTTCCTGCGCAATCGTCTCGTGGAAACTGAGCATATTGCTGAACAGCATCATGTCATGCAGGTCACCCGGATTCAGCATCCGGCGCATATCATCGACCAGCCAGCGGATCTGGGCTTCGCCGACGTTCATCACACCGCCATCCGGGGAAATGCAATCGCCGCCGAAAATCAGCTTTTTGTCCAGTGAAGCCATGCCGCTGATGCGGGTGTAGTCACCAATCAGGCACTCGGTGACTTCCGCGCCGTTTTCCACCACACAGTTTGCGCCAATCATGCAAGTGGTAATCTTCGCCCCCGCCTCGATTTTGCTGCTGCCGCCAATATAAACCGGGGGCGTCATTGTCACCTGTTTCCAGTCAATGCTGACGTTGATGCCTGTCCAAATGCCCGGCTTCACCTGTTTGCCAGGCATCTGGAAGCCCTGGATTTTCCCTTGCAACGCCAGACGCGTCGCTGCCCACACGCCGGAAACGGAGCCGATGTCGAACCACTGGAAATCCATCGGCAAGCCGTAAAACTCTTCCCNCGCCGCCACCAGCGCCGGAAACAATTGCCCGCCAATGTCGTACTCCACACCAGACGGGATATACTCAAAAATATCCGGCTCGAAGATATAAATCCCCGTATTGATCAGATTGGAAACCGCGTCTGCCGGATTGGGCTTTTCCTGAAACTTCACGATGCGCTGGTTCTCTTCCAGCTTCACCACGCCGTACTTGTAGACCTCCTCACGCGGAGCCTCCTGCAAAATGATGGAGGCGAGGCCGCCTTTCTCCCGGTGCCGCCGCAACGCTTCACCAATGTCAAGGTCAATCCAGGCGTCACCGCACAAGACGATGAAGGTTTCATCGAAAAAGCCGGAAAACTCCTGAATCCGCTTCATGCNCCCTGCCGAACCCAGCGCCTTGCCTTCCAGCCCTTCATCCGTCATGCAACCTTCGTAGGAATAGGCGATTTCCACACCCAACTGGGAGCCATCCCGGAAATAGTTTTCGATCACGGATGAGAGATGGCTGGTATTGACCACAATCTCGTTTGCGCCATGGGAACGCAACAGTTCAATGATGGATTCCATCACCGGCTTGCGCAGGATGGGAATCATGGGCTTTGGCACCTCATCGGTGATGGGGCGCACCCGCGTCCCTTTTCCTGCGGCCAGAATCATCGCTTTCATGGATCAGTCACCCTCGCTATTATTTTACTCAAAAATTAGGCTGCAACAGTTCCCAATACACTTCCCACATCCGGAGCCATGCGGAACACCCGGTGCATGCGGGTCAATTTGAACAAATCAGCGACAATCCCTTTGGCACCCGCAATCATCAGGTCGCCACGATTGCCCACCATTTTCAACAGGCTGACCAAGACGCCAAGGCTGCTGCTATCCATAAACTGCACGCTGCTGATGTCCAGCACCAGCCGGTTGGAGCCGCCTGCCAGCAGTTGGGCGATGCAGTTCTTGAATTCAGGCGCGACAGCGGCGTCCATACGGGATTCTTCAATGGTGACGATGGTGAATTCACCTTCAGTGCGAGTAGAGTGTTTCATTATTGTTCTCCTCTTGATTAATGTTGTTGTAATTTATTAATTCAATAATTAACTATATCTATAAAAATATGTTTGACTAGCCACAAAAATCTATGACTAACAAGGAAATGTCATCCGGCTTGCCAACGCCAGCCTTGGTCAAGCCCAGCTTATCGCCCAAATGGGACATGACCTGACTGGCTGGGTATTCCATCAGATCCTGCAAATGATCTTGCAAGTCGGCTTCCGTGAACGGCTCTCCGGAAGNGTTTTGCAATTCCAGCAGCCCATCGGAATACATAATGAAACGGCTGCCGGGCGGAAATGGCTTCTGGATGGTTTCATACTCCATATCCGGCAGCAGGCCTATCGGAAAGCCGGTGCATTCGACTTTCTCCAACGCCCCAGTCGCCGGATTGAGCAGGAATGGCTGCGGATGACCAGCCTGGGCAAAATACAAACGCTCTTCCGCCGTATCCACCAAACCCACGATCAAGGTCAAATAATGGTCTCCGGTGTCCAGCATGTGGTTAAGGTGATAATTCAGACGTTCAGCCAGCCGGGTGGGAAATTCATTGGCGTTTTCCCGGGTGAGTTCCTCTATACAGCACAGCTCGCCCGTAGAGCTCAACAGGGTTTGTAGGCACATGGATAGCAACGCGGAAGAAATGCCATGGCCGGAAACATCAATCGAGTAGAAAAACAGCAGGTCATCATTCACCGGAAAATAATTGAAGGTGTCGCCCCCAATATATTGGGCTGGCTGAAAATACCAATCCACACACAAACGCCCAAACAGCTTCTGGCGGGGCAGCACCCCGGTCTGCAAAATGGCGGCGCGCTCCAGATCATTTTGAATGACCGCCTGGGCTTGCGAAAGGGAACGGTTGACGGTTTCGAGACGGTGGTTTTTATCTTCCAGCGTGTGTTCCAGATCCAGCACGCGCTCGGCGGCGCGCAAACGTACTTCCAGTTCTTCCCGGACAATCGGTTTGGTGGCGAAATCATCCGCGCCTGCATCCATCCCCTGAATTAGGCTTTGCTTGCCGGACATGCCAGTGAGCAGGATGACATAGACATAATAAGGCAAGTTGGCGGCGCGGATGGTGCGGCACAGGGTTGNGTAGTCCATCACCGGCATTACCCAGTCACTGATGACGATCTGGAAATTATGTTGTTGGATGAGGTGCCATGCCTCCTGGCCATCGTCAGCCAGCATGACCTGGTGTCCCATCAAGGTCAGGGTTCGACGCAGGATCAATTGCATGTCCCGGGCGTCATCTACGACAAGAATGTTCATGGGGAAAACTGTTTTTATAAGGTTATTAACACTCGCCTACAACCATGCTACCATCAACTAAGATAATGTCTAGATAGATTAGAATTATAAATAACATTTCTGGCAGGCGGCATACCGTCTTGCCTAATAATCATATAGCGATAACGGGTCACCCATATGACAACAATGATAACTTCCCCGTCGATGAAGAAACCTATACCCAATTACTGGAAATCATGGCTGATGAATTCACCGAACTGGTGGAATGCTTCCGTGCGGATGCCGATCAAGTCCTGCCTTTGCTTCAGCAGCATATCGAGGACGCTGACAGTGACGCGGTAGGTGTCATCTGCCACAAGCTCAAATCCAGCAGCAAACTGGTCGGTGCTTTTGAAATGGCCGAATTCGCCCGCTTGCTGGAAACGTACAAGGGCAACCAGAATCAGCAACTGGCCAGAACCCATCTGCAACACCTGCGTAATGAGTATGCCCGCGTCCAACAATGGCTGGATGCCCATGCTGTCGCCTGCTGATACAGCCTCCCGCCCAAAACAACAATAACGGAGGGCATTCTGATGAAAGGCCTGGTGTTCACGGAATTCCTGGAAATGGTGGAAAGCAGCTTTTCCGCCGAGATGGCCGATGACATTATCGACGGGTCAGTTCTGGCCTCAGGCGGGGCTTACACCGCCGTAGGAACTTATCCCCATGCGGAAATGGTGGCGCTGGTGCAAACCCTTTCCCGCAAAACCGGCATACCAACGCCTGCCCTGATCAAAACCTTCGGGCGTTACCTGTTTGGGCGGTTCGTCAAGCTGTATCCGATGTTNTTTGACAATGCGCCGGATGCGTTTGATTTTCTGGAATCCATTGAAGATCACGTCCATACCGAAGTGCGCAAGCTCTACCCTGACGCCGAACTGCCCACCTTTGAAACCACCCGGGAAGGCAGGCGCAAACTCACCATGACCTACCGTTCCCGGCATCCGTTTGCAGATTTGGCGGAAGGCTTGATCGAAGGCTGCACGGAGCACTATCAGGTCAAAGCACAACTGGAGGCGGTGGAATATCCGGCAGACCATGGAACACATGTTGAATTCCACATCACCCGGACGGATCAGGCATGAGTGACGACATTATCCGCCTGCAACGCCGTCTGGATCGGGCAAAAAGGCGCAAACAAGCCGAGCAATTGCTGGAAAACAAAAGCCTGGCGCTGTATCAAAGTAATCAGGAATTGCGCGCGCTGGCAGATTCGTTGGAGTTGCGCATGGAGGAGCGCACCCGCGAACTGGTGGATGCGCGTGACCAGGCGCTGGCGGCCAGCCGTTCCAAAAGCGCCTTTCTGGCCGCCATGAGCCATGAAATCCGCACCCCCATGAACGGCGTCATCGGCATGGCGACCCTGTTGCAGGACACCGGGCTGGATAGCCATCAGGGCAAACTGCTGGAAACCCTCCTGCAATCGGCGCAGGCNCTGTTGGGCATCATTAACGATATTCTGGACATTTCCCGGCTGGAAGCTGGCAAGCTGGAGCTGGTGGACGAACCCTTCAACTTGCGGGACACCCTGCCCAGCATCCTGGAAACCATGGGGATCATTGCCACCCAGAAAAATCTGGCCTTATTTTCCATTGTTGACCGGGATGTGACAGATTTGCTGCAAGGGGATGCCTTGCGGCTTCGCCAAGTGCTCATGAACCTGCTGGGCAACGCCATCAAGTTCACAGAAACCGGGCAGATCATTTTACGGATATACCCTGTACCAGGAAAAACCAACTTCCTGCGGTTTGAGGTGGAAGACTCAGGCGTTGGCGTTTCCGCAGAAAAGCAATCCAAACTATTCCGNGCCTTCAGCCAAATCAGCCGTTACGACCAGCATAATGGCGGTGGCACAGGGCTAGGCNNGGCGATCAGCCGCAAGCTCGTTGAACTGATGGGCGGCGAAATCGGCGTGGACAGCAGCCCAGGGCACGGCAGCACCTTCTGGTTTGAAATACCGGCCAAAACAAACACCAACCAACGTTTGCACAACCCCTTGCCGCACACCCGTTGCCTGACGCTGATTCATCCGCCATTGCACGCCAGCCTTGTCACCGAACAGCTTGAACACCTGGGCGCAACCGTCAACATCGCCAACAACATCGGGCATGCCAACGCCCTGCTGGCCGCCCACGAGTTTGACTGGCTTATTTGCGATTACACCAGCTTCCCAGACGAACAACGTGCGCAACTGAACGGGTTACTGGCCCANTTGCGGCAGTTGCCCTACCCCATCAAGACCTGCAACCTTACCTTGCAGAACAATGGCTGCAGCCACTGCATCCTCAACACCCTTAACCCGGTTTGCCATTGCCTGCAAAAACCTGTCACGCAACACAAGCTGTTGGAATTGCTGGACATCCGCAAGCCTTCATTCCAGGCAAACCCACTCCCAGCCAAAACGGCCCCACCNCACACCGTGGCATCCAGCCATGGCACTGCCGGGCAGGAAACGCCCCGCCCACACATCCTGGTCGTGGAAGACCACAAAGTGAACCAGATGGTGGCGAAAGGGATGCTGACGAAACTGGGTTACCAAGTCACGTTGGCGGAAAATGGCTTTCAGGCGCTGGAATGCCTGCAAGAAGCGGCGTTCGCCCTGATACTGATGGACATCCAGATGCCCGGCATGAGCGGCGTGGAAACCACCAAACGGATTCGGACAGAACGCTTCGCGCAGGATGTGCCCATCATCGCCCTGACCGCCAACGCCATGAAAGGCGATGAACAGGAATATCTGGCGGCGGGGATGAACGCCTGCCTGACCAAGCCCATCCAGATGAACACCCTGGCGGCCACCTTGCAGGAATGGTGCCCGGCAACGGCGGTGTAACGGCAACCCATAAACATCAGGAATGTGCACCCATGAATATTTTCCTGGGTTTCAAAACCGGGGAAGTCGCGCTAAAGTGGCGGCATATGGACGGCTCCACCGTTAACCCGATCAAGGACTTAACCCGTATGTTCAGCGATCTGCCAACAGCCCGCCGGATACGCAGGGCAATGTGATGATGCGTTTTACCGCCCCCTACGCCGCCGACCCGGAACACAGCCAAGGCCGCCGCCATCCGGAGCCTGCGCCGCAATACCGCAGCGAATTCCAGCGCGACCGCGACCGCATCATCCACTCCAAAGCATTCCGGCGGCTGGAATACAAAACCCAGGTGTTCGTCAACCACGAAGGCGATTTGTACCGCACCCGCCTGACCCATTCGCTGGAAGTGGCGCAGATCGCCCGCTCGGTCGCCTGCAGCATGGGTCTGAATGAAGACCTCACCGAAGCGATTGCGCTTTCCCACGACCTTGGCCATACGCCATTCGGCCACGCCGGGCAGGATGAGCTCAATGACTGCATGCAGGCGTTCGGCGGGTTCGAACACAATATCCAGTCATTGCGCGTGGTCGATTGGCTGGAAGACAGCTACGCCGATTTCCCCGGCATCAACCTGACCTTTGAAACCCGTGAAGGCATCCTCAAGCATTGTGCGGCCAAGCATGCGCGGCGGCTGGGCGATGTGGGCGCGCGATTCCTCAACAAAACCCAGCCATCGCTGGAGGCGCAACTGACCAATCTGGCGGATGAGATCGCCTACAACAACCATGATATTGAGGATGGCCTGCGCTCCGGCCTGATCACGCTGGCACAATTGCAGGAAGTGCCGGTGTTCGCACAGGAATACCAGCAAGTGGCGCAACAGCACCCCGGTTTGCAGGGGCGGCGGCTGATCCGTGAGGTGTTGCGGCGCATGATCGGCAGGATGGTCATCGACCTGATCGAAAGCAGCCAGGCGGCGATCCAGGCTTCCGGCATCCAAACATTGGCGGACGTGCGCAACCAGCCGCTGGCNCTGATGCGCTATGGTGACGGCATGCGCAGCCAAAAGAATGTGCTGAAGAAATTCCTGCGCGAAAACCTCTATTTCCACCCCACCGTCTACCGCATGACCTGGCGGGCGCGCAAAGTGGTGCGGGCGCTGTTCGACGCCTACATGCAGGACGTGCGCCTGCTGACGCCCAAGTTCCAAGCGTTCGCCCGCCAGTACGAAACCGCTGAGGGCGACGCCGGGCGGGCGCGGGCAATTGCTGATTTCATCGCCGGGATGACTGACCGTTATGCCATGCGCGAGTACGGCCAGTTGTTCGATTTGTCCGGGCTACGCTAACGCTGACCGCATTGCGTCAGGTTTTGCTGCCAGTCCCCACATCCTTTTCCAACAAAGCCTGCACCGTCCAATGCGGATTCATGGCGATTTCCTCCAACCACTGGCCGTCCAGTCCGGTCTGTTGCTGAATGTNGACGGCCTGTTGCTGCTGTTCAACTGTCCCCTGCCAGAAATGCTGGCGAATGTCGGCCACTGTCAAGGCAGTCGGGGAAACCCGCAGCAGGTAATGCGGCGGTTCAGCGTCGTCACGGCAGAGGACGCCATAGCTGATCAGGTCTTGCAAGGAGTCTTCCAGCAGGAAACGGGAAACCGGAATAGCCTGACGCAGCTCATCCAGCACCGGCGGCGTCCGCTTGTCCAGGAAACGCTGGCCGATCTCGCGCAGGATCGACACCGCCAGCAGTTCGCGGGTCTGCACACTGGTTTCCTCCGGCTGCTGGTTCAGCCGCACTGCGTCGGGGTATTGGAAGTAATACGCCAGCCGCGCGCCTGTCAGCACAATCACCCAGCCCACATAGAGCCACAGCATGAACAGGAACAGGCTGGCGAAAATGGAGTAAATCGCCGTCTGCTGCCCGAAACTGACCACGAATGACGCAAACAGCCACCCCGCCACCTGCCAGACCACGCCCGCAACCAAGGCACCACCCAATGCCGCCCGTGGCTGCACCCGCGTATTCGGCATGAACAGGTACAGAAACGTGAAAGCCAGCACCACCAGGACAGCGGGCAACAGTTTCAGCAGCACAGCCAGCAGCGAACCAAACGGCTCAACCTGAGTGATGGCCTGCACCAACGCAATGTTTTGCAGCGATGTCCATACCCCAAGCGCCGTAAACATCAACACCGNGCTGACCATCACCACGCTCAGGTAATCGCGGAACTGGGCGGCCAGCGACCGTGGCTGCTTCACCCGCCAGATGTGGTTGAAGGCGTTTTCAATCTTCTGCATCAGCGAAACGACGGTGTAGAGCAGGATGGCCAGCCCGGTCACGCCCAGCACCCCCACCCGGATATTGTCGACGAAGCCAAGGATTTGCTGGGTGAACTCCCNCGCCTTCGCCCCCAGCGGAGCCAGCAGACTGAGCAAGACCGGCTCCATCTGGTTATGGACACCAAACCCTTTCAGCACGGAAAAACTCAGCGCCAATAGCGGTGCCAGCGACAACAGCGTGGTGTAGACCAAACTCATGGCGCGCAGGGTGATTTCACCGCCCAACATGTCATGGAGCAAGGCGCGGGGCAGCGCCCGGAGAAAGGGTGAATGCTTGTGGAAAAAATCCTGGATCATGGCGCAGCGTGCTATTCAGGGTTAGGGATAGTGGATTCAGGCAAGTCTAGGGATACAACAGGTACAATACAAACCCTCAGTCTTGCCAAAGGTCATCCGCGTTACTGTGAGAACTCAAATCATCCCTTGCCCGGAAGTCATGAACTCAGTGGTCAGCACACTCAAGAAAATCCTGACCTTCATTTTCACCCTCCTGTTGCTGGCGGCGGTGGTGACTGCCATTGTCAGCGCCTACCAGCGCACCACCAACTCCGCACTGGAATTGTCCCGAAAACTGATGCTGGGCATCGGCGACATCATTATCCAGCGCACCGACGACATTTTNGCGGCGGCGGAAACCCAGTTGGAAACCAACGTCATCATCGCCACCTCATCAGTCGCCGCACCCAACAGCATCCTGCATTATCAGGATGACTGGCTGAAACTGTTCTGGCGGGAACTGCAATTGCACGATTACATCAGCTCCATTTTCCTGGCCGACACACAAGGCAATATGTTGCAAGCGCGCAAACTTCCCCAGCCCTCCACCCGGGTGATACAGCACCAAGCCAACGGCACCCTGGAAAATGCCGCCTTCCGCGCCCCGGATTACTCACCACTGGCNTACACCGACCAGGTGAACAGCAATGACCCCCGCACCCGCCCGTGGTACCCGCAACAACAGGCGGGCAACGCGCCCCAATTCACGCATTTGTACCGCTTCGAAAGCACCGGCAAGCTGGGCATCACCGTTTCCCGCGCCTATTTCGACACTGCCAGCCACCTGCAGGGCGTCTTCGGCGCTGACATCAGCTTGGATGGGTTGTCGGACTTTCTCAACAAGCAAACCTTTGGCCGCCGCGACATGGCGCTCATCATTAATGACAACAACGAGCTGGTCGCTTACCCTACGCGCCTGAAACTGACCAACACCGCCAAGCAATCCATCCGCCAGACCGGCGCGTTGGCGACAATGGACATGCTCAGTGACGACCATGCCTGGGTGGCCAAAGCCTGGAAACTGTACCAACAGGCGCAACCGGCCAGACGCCCCTATAGCGACGAAACCGGCGACAACACCATCTGGTTCAGCCACGACGGCTTTGGCTATGCCGCCGTTATCTTGCGCTTCAAGGAAAGCTTTGGCGCGGACTGGAGCCTGCTGCTGGTGGCGCCGGAAGAGGATCTGCTGGGCGGGGTCAAACGCTCATTGCAGGAAAACATGACCATGACCGCCACCATCGTGCTCCTGTTCCTGTTTATCCTTTACCTTTGTTCGGACGCAAACGGGAGCCGTTCAAGTGACGCCAACACCGGAAACCACGCTGGAGCAGACCCTGCTCAAGCTGCAAAACATCATCACCATGCAGCAGGAACGCCAGCAGGAAGCCATCAAACGCATCAACCTGCTGTACCGCATCACCTTTATCGCCATTGCGGTGCTGATCCTGCTGATGTCGGTCATGGTGACCATCCTTTCCAGCTTTCTGCCGCAATTGGGCAACACCATCAACCAGATGAACCAATATTTCAGCAGCATCACCACCGACATGGAAACCATGCGCGGCAATGTGGACGCGCTGCGCCAGCATGTCAGCGCCCTGCCCGCCATCACCAAAAACATTGATGACATGCGCAGCAACACCCGCCTCATGGGGGCGGACGTACAGCAAATGGCCAGCACATCACCCGCATCAACCAGAATATGTCCCCCTTGACCTACAACATCAACGACATGACGCAATCCTTCTATTACATGCACCAGAACGTCTACCAAATGCGCCGCGACGTGCGCAAAATGTCCCAGCCCATGCGCATGTTCAACGCCATGAACCCTCTCTGGTAAGGCGGGTGGAGACGATGGAATCCGACAAGCTGAACAAAATTCTGGCTTCCATGCAGGAGCTGGAGAAACGGGTGGTGCAAGGCGGCCTGACGATTGCGCAGGAACGCGCCAAGGCCAACGCCGTGATCCGGGTGGTGCTGGTGCTGCTGGCCTGCCTGGCGTTGCTCAACCTGCACTTCATGCACGTCATGACCCAGGAATTCCGCACCATGATCAAGGACATGGTTTCCATGCATGAATATTTCGGGCAGGTTGCCGAACGCATGAATGACATGACCGGCTATGTCGCCAACATGGAGGAAGACATCAAGCTGATGCCGGTCATCAACGCACAAATGACGGACATGAACAAGGATGTCAGCGGCATGCAGGCCAGCCTTGCGGGCATGACCGCCAACGTCGCCGCGATGCACCAACATGTCGGCAGCATCAACCAGGAGTCGGCAGCATGGCGCAGCATTTCCGTACCCTGAACACCAATGTCGGCAACATCCAGCAGAACGTCAATCAGATGTCGGCCGTGGTATAACACTTAATCCGGGACACTCCGGCTTCCAGCGTGCCGGGAAATATGCGCCAGCGTGATGCGGCGAACCCGGCGCAGACCCTGACCGTGGTGCATGCCGCCCGGCCACCACCCCTTTGGTGAAGGGTTTCCCGCCTATTCATGCCGCATTCACGTTGGCACGATTCCTGCTGGACATTCATCCGCATCCCTTACATTCAGGAGTCGGCACATGTCCTTCAACACATTTCTGAAACGCACCCTACTGACGGTCGGCGCGGCCATGGCGCTGGGGCTTTCCTCCCTGGCGGCGGCAGACGACACCATCAAGGTAGGCGTGCTGCATTCCCTGTCCGGCACCATGGCGATCAGCGAAACCACGCTGAAAGACACCATGCTGATGCTGGTCGACGAACAGAACAAAAAGGCGGCNCTGTTGGGCAAGAAACTGGAGGCTGTCGTGGTCGACCCCGCGTCTGACTGGCCACTGTTCGCCGAAAAAGCGCGTGAACTGCTGGCAAAGGACAAGGTGGCGGCGGTTTTCGGCTGCTGGACTTCGGTCTCGCGCAAATCCGTCCTGCCGGTATTCGAGGAGCTGAACGGCCTGCTGTTCTACCCGGTGCAATATGAAGGGGAAGAATCCTCCAAAAACGTGTTCTACACTGGCGCGGCACCCAACCAGCAAGCGATTCCGGCCGTGGATTACCTGATGAACGACCTGGGCGTGAAACGCTGGGTGCTGGCTGGCACCGACTATGTGTACCCACGCACCACCAACAAGATTCTGGAAGCCTACCTGAAAGCCAAAGGGGTCGATGANAAAGACATCATGATCAACTACACCCCATTCGGCCATTCCGACTGGCAGTCCATCGTCGCCGACATCAAGAAATTTGGTTCCGAAGGCAAGAAAACCGCAGTGGTCTCCACCATCAACGGCGACGCCAACGTGCCGTTTTACAAGGAGCTGGGCAACCAAGGCATTTCGGCGGAAGACATTCCGGTCGTGGCCTTCTCCGTGGGTGAGGAAGAGCTTTCCGGCATCGACACCAAACCGCTGGTCGGCCATCTGGCGGCCTGGAACTATTTCATGAGCGTCGACACACCCGCCAACAAAGCCTTCATCAAGCAGTGGCATGAATTCATCAAGGACGACAAGCGCGTCACCAATGACCCGATGGAAGCGCACATNGATCGGCTTCAACCTGTGGGTCAAGGCGGTGGAAAAAGCCGGTACGACCGACCCCGACAAAGTGGCGGAGGCCATCATCGGCCTGGATACGCCCAACCTGACGGGCGGCACCGCCAAAATGCTGCCCAACCACCACATCACCAAGCCAGTGCTGATTGGCGAAATCCAGGAAGACGGCCAATTCGATGTGGTCTGGAAAACCGACAAAGAAGTTCCCGNGCGACGCGTGGTCTGACTACCTGCCTTCCTCAAAGGTCATTGAAGCCGACTGGACTGGCGAGAAAACAGGCGGAAAACCGTGCGGTAATTACAATACCGAAACCAAAAAGTGTTCCGGCCAGNAACTACAAGTGATCAGAAAATGATTAACGTCTGACCCCTCCAAACACTGCTGGGCGTTCCGCCCGGTCGCCGGAAACGGCGGGCGGACGCCCTGTTCCCCCTCACCCCAACAGACGGTTCATTATGGCGCTGAAGACCACAACAGGATTCGCCGCNGTTCTGGCCGCCCTGCTGCTGATGGCGGCGACCGCCAGCCAAGCTGATCCGGCCAACCAGCCCCTGCCGCAACACCGCCGGATGCGCCCGTCGCCAGCGGCAGCGCGCAACCCGCCGCCCTGCCCCCGCTGCAACAAGCCGCGCTCTGGCTGCAAGACCCATCCTTCCAGCAAAAGNGCCAACGCCATCGAGTTGCTGGCCAACAGCAACGAGGCACCCGCGCAACGCTGGCTGGAAGCCCTGCTCAACGGCAAGCTGTACGATGACAAACAGAACAACCGCATTGCCTTGGTGGAGGGCGACCAGCTCACCGACGCCATCACCGGCAACCCTGTCAACAGCGCCGACAAGGACAATTTCAGCAAGATCACCATCAACAACAGCATGCGCAAACAGCTACGCGCAGGCATCGCCCGCTTGAGCCTGGCCAGCCCGGACGACAGTGTGCGCCTGCAAGCGGTCAATGCGATGCTCGACGCCATTGACCCGGACAGCGCCGCCTTGCTGCAAACCCTGGCGGAAAAGGAAACCAACCCGGCCATCCACGAAGCCATGCAGCTCGGGGTCGCCATGGCAGCGCTGAACAACGGTTCGGAAGCAGAACAGCTGGCGGCGATCGCAACCGTTTCCGGCAGCCTGCACCCGAAAGTGCGCAACCGCCTGTCCAGCCTGACCAGCCATGCAAACCCGCAGGTCGCGGCGGCGGCCAAACATGCGCTGCAAAGCATCGATGAGCGCATTGCCCTGTACGGTTACGCCGAAACCCTGTTTTTCGGCCTCAGNCCCGGCTCGGTACTGGTGCTGGCGGCAATCGGGCTGGCCATCACCTTCGGCGTCATGGGCGTGATCAATATGGCGCACGGCGAGCTGATCATGCTGGGGGCGTACACCACCTGGCTGGTGCAGCAACTGATGCCGAATTTCATTGATTATTCACTGTTTATTGCCATTCCCGCCGCATTCATAGTCTCCGGTGCGGTGGGGATTTTTATTGAACGCAGCGTGATCCGCCACCTGTACGGCAGGCCGCTGGAAACCCTGCTGGCCACCTTCGGTGTCAGCCTGATCCTGCAACAGCTGGTGCGCACGGTGATTTCGCCGCAGAACGTGCCGGTTTCCAACCCCAGCTGGATGTCCGGCACACTGGACATTAACGCCGTGCTGTCGCTGACGCTCAACCGCCTGTACATCATCCTGTTCTGCCTGCTGGTGTTCGCCACGCTGTTCATGGTTTTGCGCAAGACCCATCTGGGCTTGCAGGTACGCGCCGTGTCGCAGAACCGGGCAATGGCGCGGGCGATGGGCGTGCGTTCGGCGCGGGTGGATGCGCTGACCTTCGGCCTCGGTTCCGGCATTGCGGGCGTGGCGGGCGTGGCNCTCAGCCAACTGACCAATGTCAGNCCGAACCTNGGCCAGTCCTACATCATCGACTCCTTCATGGTGGTGGTGTTCGGCGGGGTCGGCAACTTGTGGGGAACACTGCTGGCCGGGCTGTCGTTGGGCGTCATCAACAAGGTGCTGGAGCCGTGGGCGGGCGCGGTGCTGGCCAAGATCCTGGTGCTGGTGTTCATTATCCTATTTATCCAGAAACGGCCACGCGGTTTGTTCCCGCAAAAAGGCCGGGCGGCGGGGGATTAAACCATGTGGATTGCGCGTATCCTGCAAGGCGACCGTGGTGGGCAGGTCATGCTGGCGCTGCTGGCGGCGGCGATGGTGTTGGTGCCGGTGCTGAACCTGCTGGTGCCGGAAGGCAGTTTCCTGCACCTGCCAACCTANCCGGTCACGCTGATGGGCAAATACCTGACCTATGCGTTGCTGGCAGTGGCGGTGGATCTGGCCTGGGGGTATCTGGGAATCCTCAGCCTCGGCCACGGTGCCTTCTTCGCGCTCGGCGGCTATGCGATGGGCATGCACCTGATGCGCCAGATCGGTGACCGGGGCGTGTACGGCAACCCGGAACTGCCGGATTTCATGGTGTTCCTCAACTGGAAGGAGCTGCCATGGTTTTGGCATGGCTTCGACCTGTTCTGGTTCGCCGTGCTGATGGCGGCGCTGGTTCCGGGGCTGCTAGCGTTCGTGTTCGGCTGGCTGGCGTTCCGCTCGCGGGTCACGGGCGTATACCTGTCGATCATCACCCAGGCGCTGACCTATGCGCTGATGCTGGCGTTTTTCCGCAATGAAATGGGCTTCGGCGGCAACAATGGCCTGACCGACTTCAAGGATATTCTCGGCTTCAGCCTGCAAGCGGACAGCACCCGCATCATGCTGTTCCTGCTGTCGGGGCTGGCGCTGGCGGGCGGCTACCTGTTGTGCCGTCACATCATCAACTCCAAACTGGGGCGGGTGGTGGTGGCCATCCGTGATGCGGAAAGCCGGGCGCGCTTCACCGGCTACCGTGTCGAACATTACAAAGCTTGGGTGTTCACCGTTTCGGCGGTGCTGGCGGGGATCGCGGGCGCGCTGTACGTGCCGCAGGTGGGCATCATCAACCCCGGCGAGTTTTCCCCGCTCAACTCGATTGAAGTGGTGATCTGGGTCGCCATCGGCGGGCGCGCCACGCTGTATGGCGCGGTGATTGGCGCGATCCTGGTCAATTACGCCAAAACCGTGTTCACCGGGCTGATGCCGGATTCGTGGCTGTTCATGCTCGGCGCGCTGTTCGTGCTGGTGACGCTGTACCTGCCGCAAGGGTTGGCGGGGCTGGCGCACCACATTAAGCGCAGCCGNCTGGCTGCACAAGGGGGCGGAAGCATGAGCGAAGGCGCGCATCTGCTGAAGCAGGAGGCCGGGCGGCCAGACGCCAGCCACCGGCCNATCCTCTACCTGGAAGACCTCAACGTCAGTTTCGACGGTTTCAAGGCCATCAACAACCTGAGCCTGCACATTGACGCCGGGGAATTGCGCTGCATTATCTANCCTAATGGCGCAGGCAAAACCACCATGATGGACATCATCACCGGCAAGACCCGCCCGGACAGCGGCAAGGCATTTTTCGGCCAGACCCTCGACCTGTTGCGCATGTCGGAGCCGGAAATCGCCAATGCAGGCATCGGGCGCAAATTCCAGAAACCGACCGTGTTCGAATCGCATACGGTCGCCGAAAACCTGGAGCTGGCCATGCACGGCGACAAAGGCGTCTGGCATAACCTGTGGGCGAAGCTCAACGGCGAACAGCAGGCGCTGATCGACGCCACCCTGCTCACCATCGGCCTGACGGAGCATCACCGGCGTCCGGCGGGCGCGCTTTCCCACGGCCAGAAGCAATGGCTGGAAATCGGCATGCTGCTGGTGCAAAAGCCCTATTTGCTGCTGGTGGATGAGCCGGTGGCAGGGATGACCCATCAGGAAATGNNGCGCACCGCCGAACTGCTGACCTCGCTGGCCGGGCAACATGCCGTGGTGGTGGTTGAGCATGACATGGATTTCGTCCGCTCCATCGCCCGCAAAGTCACGGTGCTGCACCAAGGCAGTGTGCTGGCCGAAGGCAGCATGGACGAAGTGCAGAACGACCCGCGTGTCGTCGAAGTCTATCTGGGGAATAACCCCATCCCGGCCTTCCCCGCAAAGGGGGAAGGAGGAAACGGCAACGCTGCTCACGGAGAACACCATGTTGACAGTTGAAAAACTCAACCAGTATTACGGCGAAAGCCACACCCTGTGGGATCTCGACATGCAGGCACCGGAAGGCCAGTGCACCGTCTTGATGGGGCGCAACGGTGTCGGCAAAACCACGCTGCTGCAATGCATCATGGGGCTGTTGCCGGTACGGGGTGGTGCAATCCAGTACCAGGGTGAAAACCTGCTCCAATACGATGCGGAACGCCGCGCCAATCTGGGCATTGGCTATGTGCCGCAGGGTCGGCAGATTTTTCCGCTGCTGACGGTGGAGGAAAACCTGCTGATCGGCCTGCCTGCCCGACGCGACAAGGTGCGGGCGATTCCACCCTTCATTTTCGAGCTGTTCCCGGTGCTGAAGGAAATGTTGGGGCGGCGTGGTGGTGATTTGTCCGGCGGCCAGCAACAGCAACTGGCGATAGGCCGTGCGTTGGTGCTTGACCCGAAACTGCTGATCCTGGATGAGCCTACCGAAGGCATCCAGCCGAATATCGTGCATGAAATCGGCGGCATCATCCGCAAGCTCAACCAGGAAATCGGCCTGACCGTGTTGCTGGTGGAGCAGAAGCTGCCGTTCGCGCGCCGGGTCGGTGATCGGTTCTGCATCCTGGATCGTGGGCGGCAGGTGGCCGAAGGCGCAATGGCTACACTCGATGAGGGTCTGGTGCAGCGTTACCTGACCGTGTGAGGGCTGGCCATCGCTTCACTGCCCGGTTTGCCCATCGCGGGCAACAGCAGCCACTATACCCAAGGTCAGCCCAAAAGGTTGCAACAACCTGTAAACCGTATTGATGGAGGGATTGGCCGTTCCCGCTTCAATGGCCTGTATGGTGGGNNCGGCGACCCCGGCCAGCCGCGCATATTCCGCCACGGTCAGATGCAAACCCGTGCGCAACTGGCGCACCACCTGCCCCAACGGCATATCCGGCTGTTGTTGGATCTGCTCCAACAAAGCGATGCGTTGCTGAAGCTGTTCAACCGGCGAAAGTGGCCTGTAACGCCGATCCATCAGCAACAAGCCTCTAGCTGTGCGGCAGCATCACGGCATAAAGGCGCAAAGCGTTCCACAACCCCTGCCGGAACACCTGATTGCCGCATCTTGTCCGGCAATGCCACCAGCTTCACGCCATGCGCCGTTGAGAAACAACTCGAAAGTGCAATCTGTCTTCATTTCCGCAGTATAGTGCGGATTTAGAAGCTTTTCAGGCTGTAATTACGCAATATGATGCGGAAAAACCCATATCGTCATGCCCTCTCCAGATTCCACTATTCGCCGCTGATGGATAGGGCGTAATCCAGCAGCGACCCGCTAAAGTGAATTTTGGAGGCGCGCAAGGTTTCAATGTGGGGCTTGAGCAATGGAATGGCGACAATAATCACGCTAGGTTCTTTGCCAGCATATCGATTTCGGCCTGGAGTTCTTCCGTATTCTCGTAGGTTTGTGGCTCAACGCCGCGATGACGACATTCATACAGGAACTCATAACGGTCGAGATCACCGACGAACTCAGCGGCAGCACTGGCGGAGAGTTTGCCATGACGGTAAAGGTCTATCGCGGTATTGAGTTTCAATAGCCGGGCAAGTTCAGCAGGCGTCTGATAGGCAAAGAATTTTTCAGGTATTTCAAGTGTTAACTGCATACTGTTTCTCCGTTGGCCGTGCTGGAATGATTGTGGCATGTTGGTGATAGCCCGGCAAATATTGCCTCCGCTTACGCTTGTTTGCCCCGTGTTTTCCGCTGCGGCTCCAGCTTTTCCGCTCCGCCTTGATCTTTGCCAGCAATGCTTCGGCGCTGTTGTCACCGCTGATCAGGTCGGGGTTGGCGGCGCGCCAGTCGGCGGTGAGTTCGCCGCGGAAGGCTTTCGCCAGTATCGATTGCGTCAGTTGGTTGACGCGCTGCTGTGCGTTTTGCACCTGCCGCTCGATGTTGTCGGCGAAGGCAAACAGCTCCTCCACCCGCCGCACGATTTCTTCCTGCTCTTCCAGAGTGAATAGATCAATCGAAATCGAAGAAATTTTTGAAAGGCTTAAGGTATATAGACCTGCACCAGATGTTGCTTTTTCAATAATTTCACTTTTACCTTGTGGTGACATCAAATAATAAAGGAGAAACTTGGGATGTGCTTTTGCAGGATCAGTGCGTACTTTAATCAGATGATTTTGATGAACACATGGTGACACTCTCTCATCCCATAATGCGACTCTTCCAATTTGATCAAGACTTCCATTTCCTTCAACAATAAGAAGGTCATTTTCTTGTAAAAGAACTCGCTCTAATTCTTTTTGTTGAATACCTATTTCGGCTAAATCATCCAATCTAAACTCATTTTCATATACATTTGCAACACGAAGATAAGGTAATTTATTTGGATATTCCTGCCTTTTACTATTCTTTGTAAGACCTCCTATTACCTGACTTATTTCACCAATCGTAGAAGTCTGTAAAACATCAGACTCCGTCAACTTCCCACTCACGGCAGCCGCCAGCACGGATTGCCGAAAACGCTTGAGGATGTCGGGAATGCGTTCCAGGCAGGCTTTGGTGCTTTCCACCTGTGCCAGCAGGGTATCGAGTTTGTCGGCGATGACTTTTTGTTCGGCTAGGGGGAATGGAATGGGTATTCGACGCATATTGGCTTGAGTTAGCTTTAAGCGTGTCCCTCCATTTACATAATTCTGGTAGTCAAATTGATTTAGAAAATGGCAGATGTATTTATTTATACTAGTTCCTTGAAATGCCTTCAGAACATGGGCATGGTTGTTAACCCAAGCCTTACCATAAATCATGTATGCTTTATTTTNTTGAGTATCAAAGAAAGGAACTCCGTCTTCTCCAAGTGCAATGAGCTCCTCATCAAACAAGTAGCCATCTATTTTGCCTACTTCGCCTGTTGCTCCATAGTAAGGATATAGTTCACTATCAGTTTTACCTTCTATTCTTCTCTGTCGTTCATCGTTGTTTATTGGGATACGCCTTGAATCAAGGATATCGACTATGTTTTCTAAATTAGCAAAATTCCACCCCACTGGTAATTGTGTTTCGGGCATTAGTTGGTTCCTTCCAGGGCGGTGAGCAGGGCGTCGAGGTCAGCAAGCGCGGCGCTGAGTTCGTCGCGGGCTTCGGCAGCCAGTACGGCAGGTTCGGGCAGGCTGGCAGCATCCACGCTGTCGGCATCCTTCAGCCAGCTGATGTCCAGCGAGTCGCCTTTGGTGTCGCGAATCCAGTCGCGGCTGAAACAGCGCCAGCGGCTATGCGCCAGGCGTTCATCCACGCCCGCATTTTCCACCGCTGGGTCAACAGCGATTTCTTCGGCATTGAACGACCATTCGCCTTCGCTGCGCTCGCTCAAGCCCCTGGGGTCTGCGCCATACACCCGCTCGAACGAGTGNNGATGCGCCTCGCCAAACGGATTGCGCTTGCCGAAGCTTGGCATATTGGTGCGCAAGTCATACACCCAGACCTGTTCGGTGCAGTTTTCCGCCTGCTGCGCATCCGTCGCCGAACCCTTGCGGAAAAACAGCACGTTGGTCTTGACCCNCTGTGCGTAAANAATCCCGGTCGGCAGGCGCAGAATCGTATGCAGGTTGCACTTGTTCATCAGGTCGCGGCGCACCTCCGTACCCACGCCCGCCTCAAACAGCACATTGTCCGGCAGCACCACGCCCGCGCGCCCACCCGGTTTGAGGTTGCGGTAAATATGCTGCAAGAACGCCAGTTGCTTATTGCTGGTCTTGTAGGTGAGGTCATCGCGGGTAATCGACGCCTCGCCACCCTTGGCGGTGCCAAACGGCGGATTGGCCAGGATCATGTCAGCCCGCGCCAACCCCTTGCCGCGCTCACCCAGCGAATTGCCCAGCCGCACAATGCCTTCGTCATCACCCTCCAGCCCGTGCAGCAAACAGTTCATCAACGCCAGCCGCCGCGTCGAAGGCACCAGTTCCACCCNCACAAACGCCTTATTCTTCTGGAAAGCCTGTAACTGTGGCGAAAGGTCAAACAGCTCATCAGTTTCCGCCTTGATGTAATCGTGCGCGGCAATCAGAAAGCCCGCCGTGCCTGCCGCCGGGTCTTGCACCGTTTCCCCAGCTTGCGGACGTAGACAGCGCACCATGCTGTTGATCAGCGACCGTGGGGTGAAATACTGCCCCGCGCCGGACTTGGTTTCGGATGCATTCTTTTCCAGCAAGCCTTCGTACAAATCGCCCAGGTCGTCTTTGTCGGTGCTGAACCAGTCGATCTGATTCAGCGTTTTGATCATTTGCTCCAGATGGCGTGGCTCGCGCAGTCGAGTTTGCGCATCGGCGTAAATGGCACTGATCATCGGGTCGGAGTGGATGGTTTTATTATCGGCATCTTTACCGGTCGCCAGACCCAGCAGGATGCGTTTGTAAGTGTTCAGCAGGTTAATGCCGGAACCGCCCAAATTCTCCCAACGATAGTCTTCCGGCAGTGGGTGGCGGTTGAGCGTGCCAGCGTCAGTGCTTTCATGCACCATCTTGATAAACAGCAGCAGCACCAGTTCGGTGACGTAATCGCTGTAATTGATGCCGTCGTCACGCAATACGTCACACAGATTCCACAGCTTTTGCACGATGTCGTTGTTGGTCATGGGGTTACTTGTTGTCCGGGTCTGGAAGGGGGTCATTATGCGGTTAGCCCTGCGCCTGCCACAAGCCATCATTCAGCTCATCCAGCACGCTATCCAGTTGGTTGCCGAGCACCTTGTCCAGTTGCTTCGCGCCACCTGAGAACGCCGGAATCTGGTTGATGGTGTCGTGGTCGATAATGACTTCGTGCACCAGTTGCTTGGCGAGGCGCTCCAGCCATTTGCGCTGGGCAGGCTGCCAGGGGTGACTGACGTAGATGCGCTGCATGGCTGTTTCCACACGCTGCCCGAAGGGGATCAGTGGCTCACCCAGCGCGGCGCGGCGGATGTGGCCGATAATGCTGGCGGCAATGTCCTGATTGGTCTGGTTGCGCACGGCGGATTGCAGGCTGGCTTCTGCGTAACCGGCATGATCCAGCAGCAGACGGATTTCGCGCAGCTGTGCACGGGTCAGGTCACGCGGGCGGTTGACCACCACGCCAAGCGCGGCGGACTGGTTGATCTGTTCGCGGATGAAATGGTTGAAACTGTCCAGATAATCTTCAGGTTGCTGATGTTTGCCGTAGCTCTGGGTGCATTCGTGGATTTCGTCGTAGTGTGTAGAAATAATCGGCTGGGAATCGCTGCCGAGCAGTTCATTCACGCTCTGCAACTGCTTGGGCAGGCCGCTGTGTTGCTTCAAGAAAGCGGACGCCTGTTGCGNGCNCATCTGGTGCAGATGCTGGTGTAATTGCTCTGGCTCCACGCCCCAGAGTGTGTGCAATTCGGCCAGTTTTTGTTTGAGGGCAGGTTTCTTCTCCGCCTTGTTTGCCGCTTTGCGCAACACCCGCATCAGTTTCTGGCTCAATTGGTCGAGGATGGCGTCGGCCTGAGTCTTGCCGGTTTGTTCGCCGGGGCTGTTGAGCGCCAGTTCCAGGTGTTCCGGGGTGGTGAGTTCGCTGACCAGTTGTTCCAGGGTGATGTTCGGGTCTTTCACCAGCGGTTTCATGGTGTCGACCGCTTCCAGCGCGGCGTAAATATCCACCGGGTCGTAAATGCGGAACACCGTCTTGCCGATTTCGTCACAACGGCGGGTGGCGCGGCCTTTCATTTGCTCGTAGAGAATGCGTGATTTGACCCGACGCATGAAAACGAGGTTGCAGATGGGTTTGACATCGATCCCAGTGGTCAGCAGGTCGACCGTAATGGCGATATTGGGGTAACGCTCGTTTTTGTACTGGCGGATCAGTTGCGCCACCTTGTCGCTCTGGCCGGTGATCTTGGCGACGGCGGCTTGCTGGTATTCCTCGCCGTACAGTTCCTGGAAAGCTTCATCCAACAGGCGTTTCACCATATCGGCATGCAAATCGGTGGCGCAGAAAATCAGGGTTTTCTCGTCGCCAAACGGGTCGAGCGCCTTGACCAGTTCGGCGCAGATCACACGGTTGAAATTTTCACTGATGACCCGGCGGTTGAAGGCGTCCACCTCGAAATGGAGTTCGTCTTCCAGTTCGGCGCTGTCCACCGCACCGCTGCGGGTATTGAGGACGCTGACGGTTTCGCCTTTGTCGAAATGGATGCCGTGCTTACTCAACAGGGTGGTATAGCGGATCGGCGGTTCGTGGTCGATCAGCCAGTCATCCGCCACGGCTTCGCGGTAGGAATAGGTGTATACCGGCCTGCCGAAAATTTCGCTGGTGTGTTTGGCGGGGGTGGCGGTCAGGCCGATTTTCACGGCATCGAAATAATCCAGCACCCGGCGGTAAGCGGACAGGTATTGGCTGGCATCACGGGTGGCGAGTTCGCCTTCGGTCATTTCCTGATCCAGCGTGTAACCCCGATGGGCTTCGTCAACAATGATGCAGTCGAACTGGTCTACTGGTGGCGGGTTGTCGCTCATGAACAAGCGCTTGACCATGGCCTGCACGGTGGCGACCTGGATACGGGTTTCCGCTTCCGCCGCCATGTCGCCCAGTTCGGCGATATTGTAGATCCTGGATAGCGTGTGGTTTTGTTCCAGCGGCGCTTCGTTGAAGGCGTCCTGTGCCTGTTCGCCCAGGCTGGTGCGATCCACCAGAAACAGGATGCGATGAAAACGCTCGGCTTTGAGGAAGCGATACATCAGGCCAATGATGGTGCGGGTCTTACCGGTGCCGGTCGCCATTGCCAGCAGCGCACGGCGGACGTTATGTGCCAGGGTATTTTCCACAGCCAGAATCGCCCGTTGTTGGTAATCACGCAGTTTGAGGTAACCGAACGGTTCGTCGGCCAGTTGTTGTTCCGCCCGTTCGCGGCTGCGTTTGAGCAGATCGAGCAAACCTTCCGGTGTATGGAACGATGGCAGGGGTCGTTTGAGATGGCTGGCGGCGCGGACATCACGGAACCAGACGCCGGATTTTTCCGCCAGTTGCGGCACATACGGGCGGCCATTGCAGGAGTACATAAACGGAACGTGATAGTGGCTGTCGGCTTCATCCGGCCAGGCGACGGTTTGCCCAGCCAGTTCCCAAGCACCCTGTAGGGGTGGCGCTACGGCAAAGCCTTTGCTGTAACGTTCGGCTTGTGCAATTTTGCCCGCCACATCGGTGTTTTTCTNTTTGGCCTCCACCACCGCGATCGGCGTCAGCCCGGCAAACAGGGCGTAATCGGCACGGCCTTTTTCCCCTGNATGGCAGGTTGGCCATTCGGCAATGGCCAGGTTGCGGCCTTTTTCCGGGCGCGTGCCGTTCTGATAAGTGAGTTCCTGGGTGTCGGCTTCCCAACCGGCTTCCTGTAATTGCAGGTCAATGAGGATGCGGGTCTCTTCTTCGCTGAGGGTAATGTACTGGCTGGCACGCTGAGTATTGCGGCTGATCTGCTGGCGGACGGTGCTGGCGGCTTTTTCATCCTGTAGCTGCTGTTGCAGAGCCTGATGCGTTGTTCGTAGGCTTGTTGCTGTTGTGTCAGCTCTGCTTCNGTATGCGCTGGCTTGCCGGGCGAGGGTGCGGGATTCTTCATCCATGGCCAGTGCGAGGGCTTCGAATTCGACTTTTTCCCTGGTGATCAATTCATTGAGTTGTTGGCTGGAATCGAGCTGGAGATTGGCTTCCTGCAAGGCGTTTTTCAGTTTGCCGATTTCAGCCTGAAGCTGACGCAGCTGTTCGCTGGGGTCAGCAGNGGGCACGAATGGCGAGGGTTTGAACTGGAGGCCGCTGTTGCCAAAGGACTGGTGGAACCAAATCGCCAGTTTCCTGGCCATTTTCAAGCCGTCACTGGCTTCCTTGTGGCGGGTTCTGAATTCGTGGGTCGCCTTGTTGCCCTCAATCCGTAGGGTGTGGAACAGCTCACGCACCACCGGTTCCAGCCGCAATTCGCGGTTGATTTTGAACAACAGGTCAGCCTGGGAGGTTTGTCCATCGAACGGGATACCGCTGCGGGCGGCAATGTGTTGGGCGAGGGCTTCACCCAACTGACGCAGTTTGATCAGGGTGGTGTTGGGGTCGCTGGCAAACGCGCGTTCGGCAGCACTGGCCAGCTGCACAAACAATTGGTCGTGCTCGGCCAAAAAGCCGAAGTTGGCTGATTCCACGCTGATCTTGTCCAAAACCTGTACCCCTGTTTATGTCCGCCCGGTATCCCCATCGCATGGGTTTGCCTGGGGAAGCCCTACCTGCCCTGTGCCGTCAATTTCACATCTGCCTGAATATACCACTATCTGTATGGCCGACAGCTTGAAAAGTTTCCTTGATGCCTACCCCCTGCTTTCCGGGGAAAGCCCTGGTTGCCGATCATGCTAAACTCAGCGCATCAGCAGCAAACAGGCGCATGATGCAGCGTAAACTTTTACCCATCGGTATCCAGACCTTCAGCGAAATCCGCCGGAATAACCACTATTACGTGGATAAAACCCATCTGGCGGTGAAACTGGCGAAGGAAGGCAAGCATTATTTCCTCTCCCGTCCCCGCCGTTTTGGTAAAAGCCTGTTCCTCGACACCCTGAAAGAGCTGTTTGAAGGCAATGAACCGCTGTTTGAAGGGTTGGCTGCCCATCAACAGTGGGATTGGTCGGCAAAATATCCGGTGCTGCGTTTCAGCTTCGGTGGTGAAAACTACCGCCAGGCGCAAAATCTGGAGGCAACGCTGGATGCGCAATTACGTTTGCTGGAGGCGCAATACCAGTTAAGCCCACAGGTGGATAGCATTAGTGGCCGTTTCGCCCACCTGATCGTCAAGCTGCATCAGCAAAGTGGGCAGCCGGTGGTGATCCTGATTGATGAATACGACAAGCCGATTCTGGACGCTCTACTGTACCCGGAAGTCGCCAGTGCCAACCGTGATTTCCTGCGCGGCTTTTACGGCAACATCAAGGATTACGACGCACACATCAAGTTCAGTTTTCTCACCGGCGTCAGCAAATTTTCCAAAGTCAGCTTGTTTTCCGGCCTCAACAACCTGTATGACCTGACGCTNGACCCCGATTACGCCACCATTTGCGGTTATACCGACCACGACATTGATAGCGTGTTCGCCCCCGAATTGCCGGGGCTGGAACGTGCCACCATCCGAGAATGGTATAACGGCTATCACTGGCAGGGCGAAGGTGTCTACAACCCGTTTGATATTCTGCAACTGTTCAAAAACCGCACGTTCAAGAGCTACTGGTTTGAAACCGGCACACCGACCTTTTTGCTGGATCTGCTGTTCCAGCGGCAAGTCCCAAGCCTGAACCTGGGGGAAATGATCAGCAGCAGCAGCATGTTGTCCAGCTTTGACGTGGATGACATCACCACCGAAGCCCTGTTGTTCCAGACCGGCTACCTGACCATCCACAAAGAGGAAAATCTTGGCGGGCAGTATTTCTACACGCTGGGTTACCCTAACCGCGAGGTGTACCAAAGCCTGAATGAGTCCCTGTTGTCAGTGCTGGTCAAGGACAAGTCCAAACAGGCGGTGCAAAGCCTGCAATTGTACCGCCTGCTGGAAGCCAACGATTTTGCTGGGCTGAAACAGTTGTTCCAG
The DNA here is from genome assembly GCA_013693955.1 of Candidatus Thiothrix singaporensis. Taxonomy (GTDB): domain Bacteria; phylum Pseudomonadota; class Gammaproteobacteria; order Thiotrichales; family Thiotrichaceae; genus Thiothrix; species Thiothrix singaporensis. Next base: position 2,487,450 of record CP059265.1, read on the forward strand.
AGCTTTTTCGCCAGCATTCCCTATCAGTGGTACACCAATAACGACATACAAAGTTACGAAGGCTATTACGCTTCGGTGTTTTACTCCTATTTTGCTTCGCTGGGTCTGAATGTGACGCTGGAAGACATCACCAACCTGGGGCGGATTGACATGACCCTGAAATTCAACGGGCACGTCTATATCTTTGAATTCAAGGTGGTGGAAATGGCACCAGAGGGGCGGGCGCTACAGCAAATCCGGGACAAGGCTTACGCCGACAAATACCGGGGTTTGCAGCAGCCTATCCATTTGCTNGGGGTGGAATTCAGCAAGGCCTCACGCAATATTGTGGGCTTTGAGGTGGAGCAAGCATGAACGGTTCGTTGCCATTATCCTGGCAGGCTGCTGTCGGCGCAGAATTCACCAAACCCTACATGCGAACGCTGGCTGCTTTCCTGCAAGCCGAGGAAGCCGCCGGTAAGCTGATCCTGCCGTCTGCGGGCAAGCGTTTCAACGCGCTGCAAAGCACGCCGCTGGAACAGGTGAAAGTGGTGATCCTCGGNCAAGACCCTTACCCCACGCCCGGCCATGCGCACGGCCTGTCGTTTTCGGTGCAGCCGGAAATNCCGCCCCTGCCCCGCTCACTGCTCAATATCAACCGCGAATTGCAGGACGACCTGGGCGTCAACAATAACCATACGGGCTGCCTGCAAGCCTGGGCGGAACAGGGCGTCTTGCTGTTGAACACCGTGCTGACAGTGACGGCGGGCAATGCGGGCAGCCATCAGAAACGCGGCTGGGAAAGTTTCACGGATGCGGTGATCCGCGCCATCAGCGCCCAGGATCAGCCGGTGGTGTTTATCCTGTGGGGTAATCATGCGCAGAANAAAGCGGAGCTGATCAATAGCCAGCGCCATCACATCATCGCCAGCGCCCACCCTTCGCCCCTGTCAGCGCGGCGCGGCTTNTTCGGCAGCAAACCGTTTTCCCGTGCGAATGGATTTTTGCAAACCAACGGCAGGACGCCGGTTGATTGGGCTTTGCCCGCCTGAGGGCTAGCCGCCAGCGGAGCACTGCCCCATGGGGACGGCGTGCAGGTAACAGCCGAAATGTTGCGCCCGCTCCAGGATCTGCACCGCCCAATGGTGATGGGTCGCCGGTTCACACATCGCACCTTCAAACTGGAACACCGCAGGCATGGTGTCATCCAGAATCTGCAAGGCGGCTTCGTAATCACGGCTATCAACCTTCAAGGCGTGATGGATGACCGCAATCTGGCTGGGGTGGATCACGGTTTTGCCCACTAGGCCATGCAGCAAATCACGCTGGAACTCGGCTTGCAAAACGGCGTGATCCTGAAAATATTCAAACACTGGCGCGGTCAGGTGGAATCCCGCCGGTGCAAACTGCGTCACCAGCATGGCCACGGCATGCCCCAACGNGCCGTCGTACAAGGTATGGGCGCGATGGGTGCGCAGCCGCATGCAGGATGACAAATCATTCCCGCCAATCCGCAGAGCCAAGATCCGTGACTTAATACCGGCATGTTGCAAGCGCCCACACAATTCCCGCACGGCAGCGGCATCCAACACTTGAGCAGTTTCCAACGTGGGCATAAACAACCAGCGGGAAGGTGCGGCCTGTATCACCGACTGCCAGGCCGCAAATGAGTGGTTATCAAATTTTGGCAGCACAAAACCGTCAATACAGCCAATCCCCTGCATGCCCAACAATTCCTGCGCCATCTTCGGGTGGCGTGGCCGGACAAACACCAATGGGCGCATACCGCATTCCTGCCCATCCAATTCGTGCAGGCAGTGTTGCAGGTTGTCCAGGCTTTTGGCAATTTCCTCCTCATGCACGGCATCCTCAAGACAAATCACCATGGAGCGCAGGTCAGGGATTTTTGNCCGCAAAATCACATCGGGCAAGTCGGGGCGCGTCGCTGGCATGTACAAGGTTGCGCCTAACTGGTAAGGGGAAATGCGTGTGCTCATGACGTCTTCTTGATTATGGTTATCGCATGGTATGGGGCCAGNTTCATCGCCAACCGCTTGCAAGGGAATGCCCCGTATTTCAGCAAGATGGCGCAATAAACGGATATTGGGGTCATCAGGCCGCTGTATCAAAATATGCTCCGGCACCCGCCGCATGACGGCGCGGGTGGCTTCCGCAATCCCCGGTTTGAGGCGGTTGATATTGTGGATTTGATGCCTGTCAACCAGACGCTGGATGGTGCGGCGGGAGGCGGATTGCAAGGCTTGGCGCTGTTCCGGCCACCATTCCAGTAGGGGCTGGGCAGCCAACTGGCGGCGGTAATGGTCGACCTCGCCGATAAAGGCCTGACTGACATCGTAGGCAGCCANGTGCTGGTAATACATGCAGGCATGCCAGCCACCATCATGGGTGAGGATGGAGCGCGACACCAGACCCGATACGGTCGCCCCCAAAATGCCGAACGGGATCAGCCAGTCATCCCCCGATGCGGACAGCCATGCCCTGCCAGTTGGGTCTGCCAATACGGNCAAAGGGATTTCTTCGCCGGGGTAACGTTCCCCGAGGGAGGCTTGCAATTGGGTGTGGATGGCACCTTTGCCAACCCAACCATCGACCCACACGATGTCACGGAAGGCATGGCGTTGTTCAATCCAGTCAAGCGCGGCTGNGTCAATGCCTTTGTCGCGGATAATGCTGACGCCGTAATGCACGCTTTCTACCCCAAGCTCACGCAGCGCCCGCACCAGCAACACCCCAANGGGCACACCGGCGCGCACGAAACTGACCAGTACCAGCGGGCGGCCAGGGCGGCGCTGCTGTAAAGCAACCGCCAGCTGCTGCACTTCTGTCGCCAGCCGCGGCAAGCCGTCAGCGAGCGCCTGTTGGTAGAGCGCCTGATGTTCTGCAGAAGGTGCTGATTCCGTGCTGATCATTTCGGAATAGTGGCGCTGGCCGCTTTGGATCAGGCGTTCCTTTTCCTCGACCGGGGTGGCTTCCAATTCGGTCAGGCGCAGCAAGAACGTGACATCGTCAGGCGGATACGAGCCGTGGAAACCCTGCGGCGCGCTCATGGCAGTTGCCCACCCAGCTGGCTGTGCGGCGGGAAGGCCGCAAAATCGCACAAGCGCAGAAAGCCCAGATCCGACACGCTATCCCCAGGCCAAACACCGGCACCCGCCCGTGCACAGCGGTATGCCGCCGCAAAATTTCAGCGGCGGCGGCGCGTTTGTTCACCGGGTCTGGCAACAACGCCAGATTATTACCATTCATGTGGATGTAGAAACCGTGTAAGTCGAGCGTTTCGCGCAGGGCATGCAATAACTGTTGCAGGTCTTCCGGGCGGGAAGCATTGCTCTTCACCACCAGATAAACTGCATAATCTTCTACCCATTCCAGCCAACCGCGTAAAGATAACCCCAGCATTTCACCTGTTTGCAGCGCACTGGCCAACAGGGCGGGCAAGCGCGGCTGATAGGGGCGAGCTGCTGTTGCATGTGTGCATGCCAGTCGGCATCCAGCACGCCTTGCGGGTTCACAATGGCGGCACCGTGCACACAAACCGCTGCGTGCTGGAACGGCAGCTGCACCCGTTGGAACGATTCAATGCCACGGGCAGTGACCGGCACAACATGCATGCAGCCGAGCGCCCAGTGGATGAAATCGTGCTGCCAGGGATGCATGAAGCTGATAACGCCTCCCTGCAAACCTTGCGCCGCCGGGATTTTCGCTGCCTCCACCGGCATTTTGCGGGCAGTCTGGAACAGGGTGTCATCCAGGTCAGTGAGCAATAGTGGTTTCACGGGTAAAACTCCAGGCAGGTGGGATGCAGCGCATTGACCAATTCCTGATCCAGCAAACGGGAGGGCGGTTCGCTGCACAGCAGGATGCGCCCGTAATGGGCGGGCACAACGTTGTAGAGAAAGTTGGCGATGCCTTGACCGTAATTGTCGTGCAGGCAATAGCGCTGTTGGATGCTATGCCCCAGCGCAATCGGTGAACGGGTCGTGGCGCTGAAATGCACTTGCGCCCCTTGCTGTTNCCGGTATTCCGCCAACAGGAACGGCGGCCAGACGAATTCGCCGGTGCCTAACACCAGGATGCGTTCACCGGGGGTGACGGCCAGTTGTTGGGCAATGGGGGATAGCTTATGTTGGCGCACACCCAGACGCCCCCAGTCATTGGCGGGGTTGGGGTGCCATTCGCCCGTCCCCAGCACATCGACCTGCGGCATTTCCGGCAGCGGCGCACCGTTGGCTTGCCAATGCCAATGTCCGGCCAGCAGCGACACGGCGCTGGCGCGTTGGCNCAAACGCCGGGCGGCGGNCCCACCTGACCAGTCGGTGAGGGTGGTGGCGACAATGTGCTCAAACTGGTCCAGTCCGGCGTGTTGCAAGGCTGCCAGCAGATTGGCGAAGGTTTTGCCGGTGGAGGCTTCATCATCCACCAGCACCAGGGTGCGCGCTGAACGCAACAAGCCAAGGTCATCCGGGTGTTGGGGAAAATGCAGCACTTGCTGGGTGGCGTGGCTGTGTTCCTCACGGAATTCGATCAGGATAGGCAGATCCAGCGGGTGGCGTGTGGTGCAAAGGTAGAGCGTGTCATCACGCTGGCGGCTGGTAGGCTGCACACCCGCGCCCAAGGCTATGGCGGTTTCCGCCATGCCGATGACAACCACGGNGCCTGGCAGGTCAGCGGGAATCTGTGCGGCCAGGGCGTCCGTCGCGTTGCGCATGACCGCCGGGGATACTGGGATGTGCCGCCCCAGCACCTTGGAGACAAACAGGAAAGCACGTTTCGGGTTGCGGCGCTGGGCAAAACCGAAGAGCTCATCCGGGGAATAAGCGCCTGCTTCGATGCTCAGGTTGAGCGTGCCTTGTTCAAGGGTGACGGTTAAGGTCATTAACGGAGGATTCCTTGTTGTTTGGCGAGTTTGATCCAGCCGGGGTATTCGCCCATCATCAGGTCGTAAAGCGCTTCATCACTGTGTTCATTGGGGGATTCAACCGAGAAAAAGCCCGCGTTGTCGATTAAACGCCCAGGCAATTCATCCAGTTTTTCCAGAAACGGAAAGTCTGAGTTGGCAAATGCCGCCAGCAGTTTTGAACGGGATTTACGGCCTTTGCCAATGCCCATGAATTGCCAGAAAATGGGTTCCTGGCTAGACCAGCGCAATTGTTTTTCGGTCAAGCCTTGGTCAGACGTGCCGCCATCGGTCACAAACATGACGTAGACAGGCATATCAACTTGCAAGACGGTTTTACGCTCGCCCCCGGCGGCGTCGGGGAAATAGTGTCGGCGGATGGCTTGCAGGGCGAGCCCATAACGGGTGTCGCCTTCCAGCGGGTGTTGCTGGATGATGCGGGCAATATACGTCGCGTAATTGCCAATGCCCATGGGGGCAGGCTGATGGACGTGCTTGCCGAACAGGAACACGTCAATTTCCCCATCGTCATCGAAGCGGCAACCCAGTGCCAGAATCCGTTCCGAGAATGCCTGGATCAGGCCATCACGGTACAGGCGGTTCATGGAGCCGGAAATGTCAAGGCACAGGCAGACTTTGGCGCGATGGCTTTCCAGCCCGACTTTGGCGAGCGAGATAGCTGATTTTTTGGCTAGACTGAGCAGCTTGGGCGCTTCTGTTTCCAGCCGTTTTTCCAGGGAAATGCGCGTCGGGTTCGCCACCGGCGGCGGTGGGGCGCTAGGCCGNNGAGTTTCTGCCACGGTCGCGCCAAAATGCCTGACCAAGGCATCCAAGCCACCATTGAACCCTTGCGCTGTCGCACTGATCCGCCACACCCCGGCTTTGCGGTAGAGTTCCACCAACATCACCGCCCGTTCCTGTTCAAAATCACTTCCCGCAAAGCTGAACTGCGCCGCCGTTTTCCCCTGAGACGCTATCTTGACGGTGCCATTGGGAATGTCGTGCATGGTCGCCTGGCCATCGATGGCGGCGGTCAGCACCAGGCGTTCAATGGTGTCGGGCAATCGCTGGAGGTCTATCTTGAAGGCTGCATTGCTGGCGGTTGCGCCTTCTTGTAGGGCAACACCGCCACATGGGGTGGCATGCTGGTTGAAAAAGGTCATGTAACGGTCGTCAGACAGCATTCCGGCGGCATCCAACCCGAAACAGGCAAAATCCAGCGTGACTCCAGCACCGTCATAGTCAGCGTGGAGCAAAANAGGCGTGTGTTCCGGGACGATTTCCGCCAGCTTCAGGCGCTGTCCTTTTGAATTTGCATATTTATTGTACTCCCTCTATCTATGGTGGCGTTGGCCGCTGTCAGCTGGCGCATTCCACCCGCCAGATGGCGTTTTNGGCCTGCGTGACCATCTGTGCGGCTGTCAATGTTTGCGGGCTGCTTTGCAGGCTGTATTGGATATTGGCGGCTTCCATCAATGCAATCGCCAAACTGTGACGGATAGCAAAATTCATGTTTTGCGCCTGTGTGAAGGTGGATGACACCACCCCCAATACGGCGCCGGTTTCATCCAGCAACGGGCTGCCGCTGGAACCGGGCTGGATCGGGGCGGTGAATTGCAGCAGGCGGATGTCGTTGTGCGCCCCGAACAAACCGGAAATCACCCCTTGCGTGACCTGGATGCNCGCCCCCATCAGACCGGCCAATGGATAGCCCAGCGTAGTGATGCTTTGCGCCANGCCAACCCCGCTGCTGCGGAATGGGAGCGCTTGCAGATGGGCGGGTGCGGCTGCCCTTAGCAAGGCCANGTCATTGGTGCTGTCGCTGATAATGGGCTCGGCGTCCAGATGGCCTTGCAGTGAACTCAGGCGGATACGGCTTGCCCCATCGGCGACATGCGCATTGGTCATGAATACATTGGGGGCAACCAGGAAAGCCGTCCCCGTCCAATTGCCGGGCAGGTGTTCGCGGTTGCCCGGCGTGCTGAAGGGCGAGCTTTCGTCCACTTCCATACCCATTCTGCGCCCCAGGGCGGCAAGCCCGTAAGCGGAGGTTTCCGCCAACGCCCGCACTTTCCACTGCCCTGCCCGCTGGTAAAACTCGGCGGTGATCAGTGCGGAGGCCTGCATTCCTTCCAGTGCAATGCTGTGGCTGAAGACATCATCCTGTTGCACAGTGACCGTGCCGCCAACATTCACCGGCCNCCGCGCCCCGTAGCGGTACAGCACCACGCACAAGCGGGTAATGTTCGGTGCGGGCAAGGCGCTGACATCGAGCGTGAGACGGTAACGGGTGCCCGCTTCATCCAGTTGGATGCTGGNCCAGCCTGAGTCTTTGCCATGGGACAATTGCGGCGGAAGNNCCACCAATTGCTTGGCTTCATTCACCGGCAAGACAGCCAGCCCCAAATCATGGCGGATGTTGTGTGGAAAGGTGATGCCCACTGTCCAGCGGTTTCCAGTGAGCGGCAAGTTGGCTCCCAAGGGTAAGGTCATCATAATTATTGTTACCGAGATTCATGAGTATGCGTGGGATGATAACAAGATTCTCGAAGCAGATGCCTAAAATCATTTACACTGGCAGGACATAACCATTACCCAGCATCATTATTAAAATTTTAGGCAAGGCATACCATGCGCATTTGGTTCAACAAGACATTTTCCAGTATCAGTTCCGTATTCCACAACCTGCGCCAAGCCCGTATTGAGGGCGGGGTGAGCGTCATTTACTCGCATAACAACCCGGTTGCTTCGGCGTTTCTCGCCGCGGATGAAGCTTACCTTGAACCTTCCGGGCTAACTGGTGCCGCTTATGTCGACTGGTGTTTGGGCTTTTGCCANGAACACCGCATCAGCCATTTCTGGCCNGCGAAAGAGGCGCGCCTCATTGGGCAACAACGTGCCACATTCGCCGCGCTGGGTACGCAAGTGATTGCGGCCGCCACGCCGGAAATGCTCAAGCACCTGAACCACAAAGGTGAGTTCTACCAACATCTGCCCACCACGGTGGCTCCGGCGATGGCCTTCATCCGCGTGCAGGATGCCGCTGGTTTTGACCGTGCTGTAGAAGTTTTGTCGCAACAGCATGCACAGTTGTGTGTGAAACCGGCCACCTCAGTATTTGGTTTGGGCTTCCGGATTCTGGATCGGCAGCGTGACAGCATTACGCATTTGCTCAAAGGCGTTGAGTATGAAATCCCGGTGGCGGAATTGCGTGCAGGCATGGAACACACGCCGGAATTTCCCGAATTGCTGGTGATGGAGCATTTGCCGGGCGCGGAATGGAGTGTGGACTGCGCCGGACGGGACGGGCAATTGTTGTGCGCCATCCAACGCAAGAAGCATCCGCTGGCAGGGTACGGGCAGGAAATCGACAATAACCCTGACATCCAGGGCATGGTCGGGCGTTTGGCCACACACTACGGCCTGAATGGCTTGTTCAATATCCAGTTCAAGGCGAATGCGGCGGGTGAGGCGCGCTTGCTGGAAATCAACCCGCGCCCCTCCGGTGGCTTTGGGATGGCGTGTCTGGCAGGGGTGAACCTAGCGGAGGTCTTCCTGCAAAGCCTGCAAGGGAAAACCCCAGCAATTGCGCCCCTGCGTTACGGCCTGCTGGTCGGTGAAGTCAGTAATCCCGTGATATTACAAGCACTAAATTGAAATAACCCGACATTACTGGGTGAGTGTTGTTTGCACATAAACGACCCGCTAAGATGCTGACTACTCAACAATACAAAATCACGGAGATTCTCATGGCTGTAAGTTTAAGCAAAGGTCAACGCATTTCCTTGGANAAAAGTAACGGCGCTGGCTTGAGTAAAGTGCGCATGGGGTTGGGCTGGGATCCGGTGCAGGCACCGAAAAAGGTGGCTTCTTTGGTGGCCTGTTCGGCGGTGGCGGCGGTGCGGATGACATCGACCNNGGACGCCTCCTGCCTGTTGCTGGATGCGCANAAAAACCTGCTGGATGTCGTCTGGTTCCGCCAATTGCAAAGCCGCGACGGCTCCATCAAGCATTCGGGCGACAACCTGACGGGCGAAGGGGATGGCGATGATGAAACCATTTTCGTTGACCTGACCCGCTTGCCGGGCAACGTGGCGCATTTGGCGTTTACGGTCTGTTCATTCCGTGGGCAAACATTCAATGAAGTCGAGGGCGCATTCTGCCGCTTGGTCGATGACTCCAACAATACCGAACTGGCAAAATTTAACCTCTCTGAAAAAGGCGCACATACCGGCGTGGTCATGGCGATTGTCAGCCGGGACGGCACAGGCTGGCAAATGAAGGCCGTGGGCGCGCCCACCGCTGGCGCGATCGCCAACGACATGATGCCAGCGGTATTGGCCGCCCTATAGGAGCCATGCGATGTCAGTGACACAACTGGTGGCTGGGGCAAATTGCCCCGTACCGCGTGAAAAACTGTCTGTTGAAGTCCTGTTGTCGCCCACCCAAGTCAGCGGTGCAGAAGTGGACATTTCCGCTTTTGCCCTGACGGCCAACGGCAAGGTGCGCGGTGACGATGATATGGTGTTTTACGGCCAACCGCGTCCCGGCAATGGCAGCCTCGCGCTGCTGGCGAATGGTGCGNNCCGTGCAGAATTCAGCGTCGACTTGCCGAACTTGCTGGCAGGCACGGAGAAAGTGGCGTTCACTGCCACCATCCATGAAAACCGCACCAATTTCGGTGCCTTCAGCAGCCTCCAGGTCACGGTGAAAAATGCGGCCGGGCAAGCCATTTTGCAAGCGGGTCTACCCTCCTCCGGCATGGTCGAATCCGCCCTGATCCTGGGCGAGCTGTACCTGCGCCAAGGGCAGTGGAAATTCCGTGCTGTCGGCCAGGGCTTTGCAGGCGGGCTGAAACCTTTGGCGGAACATTTCGGNGTGGAAATCAGCGACCCTGCCCCAACGGCTGCGCCGCCCACCCCACCGCCACCTAGCCCCGCGAAAAAGCCCATTTCCTTAAGCAAGGTGACGCTGGACAAAGCCAAACCGCGCGTAAGCCTNGAAAAGAAAACCGAAGGCTTTGGCGAAATCCGCATCAACCTGAACTGGAACCGTGGGCAGGCACCCGCAGCGAAAAGCGGCGGTTTGCTGGGCGGCCTCTTTGGTGGAGGCGGCAATCAAGGCGTGGATTTGGACATTGGTTGCTTATACGAACAACGGGACGGGACAATCAGCGCCATCCAAGCGCTCGGCAACCGTTTTGGTTCGCTCCGCAATGACCCCTTCATTGAGCTTAAAGGCGATGACCGCACGGGGGCGATCAGCGAAGGCGAATGGCTACATATCAATGGGCAACAATGGCATACCTTTAAACGGATACTGGTGTACGCCTTTATCTACGAGGGCGCGCCCAATTGGGCACAGACGGATGGCGTTGTCACCATTTATGTGCCGAACGAAGCACCGCTGGAAATTCGCCTGGTCGAAGGCGGCAATGCCTTCAGCATGTGCGCGATTGTACTGCTGGAAAATAACAACGGCGCACTGCAAGTTAACCGCGAAGTGCGCTATTTCCGTGGCCATCAGGACATGCACCAAGCTTACCATTGNGGCCTGAATTGGCGGGCTGGCTCCAAATAATGTATCTGTAACACTAAAAACACTCTCCCAGGAGGCGAATCATGGCATTAAGTTTGCAAAAGGGCGGCAACCTCTCGTTAAGCAAGGCCGACCCCAGTTTAAGCAAAATTCTGGTTGGTTTAGGTTGGGACGAACGCACGACAGACGGTTCAGCATTTGACTTGGACGCCAGCGCATTTTTGCTGACCGCCAGCGGCAAAGTACGGGGTGACGCCGACTTTATTTTTTACAACCAATTGAAATCCAGTGATGGTTCAGTCGAACACACAGGTGACAACCGCACCGGACAAGGCGAGGGGGATGATGAATCCCTGAAAGTGGATTTGACCAAAGTCCCGGCGGAGATTGAAAAAATCGCCTTTACCGTCACCATCCACGATGCGGAAGCGCGGCGGCAGAATTTCGGCCAAGTCACCAATGCCTTTATCCGTATCGTCAATGATGTGAGTGGCGCTGAAATCGTCCGCTACGATCTGGCGGAAGATTATTCCACCGAAACCGCCATGGTGTTTGGGGAATTGTACCGCCACAACAATGAGTGGAAATTCCGCGCGGTTGGGCAAGGCTATGCTGGTGGCCTGAAAGCAATGTGTGACCAATTCGGCATTCAGATCGGCTAATTCATTTTTATCAATAATAGTGATGTGGAGTTCATAAATATGGCAGTCAGTTTACAAAAAGGCGGCAACGTTTCCTTATCCAAAGAAGCCCCAGGTTTAACCGCCGTCACGGTGGGGCTGGGCTGGGATACCCGCGCCACCGATGGCGCAGATTTCGACCTTGACGCCTCTGTGTTTATGTTGGGTGAAAATGGCAAGGTCTTATCCGACGATTCCTTCATTTTCTACAACAANCAAAAATCCGCTTGCGGCAATGTGGAACACCTCGGCGATAACCGCACCGGAGCCGGTGAGGGTGATGACGAGCAAGTCAATGTGAATCTGGCGGGCTTGGCGGATAACGTNCAAAAAATGGTGTTTTCCGTCACCATTCATGAGGCAGAAGCGCGCAAACAAAACTTTGGCCAAGTCAGCAATGCCTATATCCGCCTGGTTAACCAAGCGGATGGCAAGGAAATTGCGCGTTATGACCTGTCTGAAGACGCCAGTGTGGAAACCGCCATGCTGTTCGGCGAAATTTACCGTCATAACGCCGAGTGGAAATTCAAAGCGGTTGGCCAAGGTTTTGCCGGTGGCTTATACCAATGGCCTCATCCATGGGTGTCAATCTTGGTTAAGTAGCGTAAGGCATTTGATATTGCCCTTATGACCTGGCAGGCATCTGATTGTAGATGCCTGTTTTGTTTGACCTTACAGTAAAGTTAACAACACTATGTTTCAGGATTTCAAGTATTCGTTTTTAGTCACCATTCTCTGTGTCGGCCTGGCGATTTGGTGGGGTGCAACCACCTCGATGGGCATTGCCACCGCCNNGTTTTTAGTGTTGGTTTTAGGCGTCATGGAGGTGAGCCTATCATTTGACAACGCAGTGGTGAACGCATCAGTCCTTAAGGAAATGGACGCAAAATGGCAAACGCTATTCTTGACCGTCGGTATCCTGATTGCGGTATTTGGAATGCGCTTGATTTTCCCGATTGTGATCGTCGCCATTGCGACCGGGTTAGGTACGTTTGATGTCGTGCATATGGCGTTGAACAACCCTACGGAATATTCCCGGCATTTGATGGAAAGCCACGCAGGCATCGCTGCTTTTGGCGGCATGTTCTTATTGCTGGTGTTCCTGAGCTTTATGTTTGACAACGAGAAGGATGTCCACTGGATTCACATCATTGAAGAGCGCATGAGCGCCATGGGCAAACTTGACGTGATCAGCGTACTGCTGGCCTTGATTGTGCTGTTCCTGTTGCAGGAATTCCTGCCAATCAGCGAAGCAACCCGGTTGACGATCTTGGTCGCTGGCCTGGCTGGCATCGTGCTATACATTGCCGTCAGCAGCCTGGACATGTTNTTTGAAGACGAGGCAGAAGGCGAAGCTGCTGTAAAAAGTGCCAAACGCAATGGTCTGGCGGGCTTTTTATACCTTGAAGTCTTGGATGCCTCATTCTCGTTTGACGGGGTGATCGGTGCCTTTGCGATCACCAATGATGTCGTCATCATTATGCTGGGTTTGGCGATTGGCGCCATGTTTGTGCGTTCCCTGACGGTGCATTTGGTGCATAAGGGCACCCTGGATGAATACATTTACCTGGAACATGGCGCGCATTACGGGATAGGCGCATTGGCGGTCATTATGCTGTTCAGCATCCACTATCACATCCCTGAAGTGGTCACTGGCCTGATTGGCGTGACCTTTATCGCCCTATCCATTGTTTCGTCCTTGCGCCACAAAAGATTACTGGCGAATGCCCAATAACGCTTAAGGAGACTAACTATGTCATTTTTTGATACCTTGAAACAAAAAGCCGGGGAAGCCCGTGCGAAGCTGGCGACCGAAGTCGGCAAATTCCGTAACCGTGAATTCATGGAAGCCTGTGTCGCCGGTTGCGCCTTGGTGGCAGCGGCGGATGGCAACATTGATTCTTCTGAAAAACAGAAGATGATGAAGTTCATCCAGCAGTCCGATGAATTGAAAGTGTTTGAAACCAAAGACGTCATCGCATTCTTCAATAAGATTGCGGAAAACTTTGAGTTTGATCATGAGATCGGCAAAGCGGAAGCCTTGAAAGTGATCGGCAAACTGCGCAGCAAACCAGACGCCGCCCGCTTGATGGTGCGGGTCTGCATCGCCATTGGCAGCGCCGATGGCTCGTTTGATGACCAGGAAAAACAAATGGTGCGTGAAATTTGCCGTGACCTTGGCGTCCCTACGGAAGATTTCGGCCTGTAATCGAACCAATGGTTTGTAGCCAATCCTGCGCGCTTTTGGTGATTGCCAAAACCGCAGGGTGGCTAATCCGCCGTTCAACGGAAATCGCAAAAAACTGCTCCATCACCCCGTCTGCCCGCCCAATGCACTGGATATCCGCTTCCTGGGTAAAGGTGTCTTCCTGCACCGACGGCGCGATAAAGATGCCCGCCCNCCCAAAACCAAACGCCCGCATCAGGGCGCTGTCATCAAACTCCCCAATAATTTTCGGCTGCACTTTCTGCTGGTGAAACCAGTTCATCAGTTCATTGCGCACGGAGGTGCCTTCACTGGGGATCAGCAACGGCGCATTGTTCAAACATTGCGGAAATTTACCCCGTAATTGCGCCTCCACCTTGGCGTGCGCAAANNAGCTGATGCCGCTGAAGCCCAGGCGATGTGAAAACCCTTTGATCGGCATGGTATTGGGCAACGGTTTATCCGCAATCACCAATTCAATGCGGTGCATGGCGAGTTCCCNCAGCAAATCCTGCAACGAGCCTTCGTTGCACACAATGTGGATGGGCGGATTGAGCAGCATCGCAGGCTCCAATAACTTGTAGGCAATGGTTTTGGGCACAACATCGACAATGCCAACCCGAAACAGCCGTTCCTGCCCGGATGGATGGTTTTGCAAGGCTTGCTCCAAGGCGCTGCCCAATTGGAAAATCTCATCGGCATAGCGCCGCGCCGTATGCCCGGCATCCGTCAACTCCAGATTACGGCCTTGCTTGCGGAACAGTTTGACGCCGAGGGACTCTTCCAGCAGCTGCAATTGCCCGCTGATGGTTTGCGGCGTCAATTTGAGGCTTTCGCAAGCACGGCTGATGCTGCCGGTGGCCGCAACTTCCCGGAAATAATATAAATGTTTGTAATTTATCATAGTATTGTGTAGAAAAATTAAAATGGCAGGCTGTGGGGCAATCCTGAGAATGTCTCCGCACCGAAGATTCAAATTGACGTTTTAAGCCATTCCCAGTAACTGCTTCAGGTAAGTTGCTTTGCTACGGCTGATAGGCACCTTGATATCATCCATGTACTTCATGATCAGGTAACATTGATCGTCAATCTTTTCAAAGGCCATAGCGAACATCAAATTGACAAGATAACTGCGATGCACGCGGAGAAAACGTTTCTTGTTCATGCGATATTCCAGTTCCGAGAGGGATAGATTACAAAAGTAGCTCCCTTCCTCAGTATATAAGGTCGAATACTTGCCGTCCGCCTTGATCCCGGCTACCGATTCCAGATCAACAAGCAGCACCCNCTTATTCTTGTAAACCGGCAGCTTGTACAATTCGCGAGGTCGTTCGCTTATACCTTTNNTCATCATCGTCTTCCCCGGTCTGGTTGCCAAATCAGTCAGGTCATAAANAACCATGCAGGTGCCAACCGCACCGTCTCTGCCGTGCATTTTCGATACCTTGATAAGCAACACCCGCTCGGGGATGTTGATCATCATGGTCATAGGTGGGGGNNAATTCACGGGGCAGGATGAGCTTTCCAGCAACCAGCGAACCTTGTCACGGCTGGCTTCCGGGTGTAATTGCAAAACTTCCTGGCCTACCAGATCGCCCGGTTTGGCAGCCAGGGTTTCCATGGCAAAACTGTTCATTGCTGAAATGCGGTTTTCCGCATCCAGCCAGACCATGCCTAGTTCGAATTGTTGCAATTTATGGTGGATAGACTCCACTGTTGATCCTGTAAATTAATCAGACTATTTATAATCCTGGCATCTAAATGTCAGGTGTTTTTGCGCGATTCCATAGCGGTACGTCCAATAAATTCCCCGGAAAAGGCATGTATCGAGCCTACAAGTATAGCCCAATGAAGAGGGGTTAACAGAGACCCTACCTAGCTCATGGGTGGTCTAGCCCGTCGGCATGTGAAAATCATAAATACCTTATTATTAATGAGTTTTTTATTTTTCTACGCAGTTGTTCATACGCCATATCTGCTGTTGGTGTGCATAATCCGCTGTTCATTCCTGGCGTGTTGTTTTCCCTTCTGGCAGGGGTAGAGTAGTAAACAAGCGGGGCGCTGCAATGGCCTCCCGGCACTAAAAATGGAGGAGGAGATAATGATTCCGAGTGGTTTTGAATATCACGCCCCTTCCAGTGTGAACGATGCGCTCAAGCTTCTCGCAGAATACGAAGACGCCAAAATCCTGGCGGGCGGGCATAGCCTGCTGCCTATGATGAAACTGCGTTTTGCCGAGCCTGATCACCTGGTGGATTTGAATGGCGTAGCCGAACTGAAGGGTATCCGTCTGGATGGTGACACAATCTGCATCGGTGCAATGACGACCGAAAGTGAACTGATTGCATCCGAGGTTTTGCGCGAACACTGCCCTCTGATCATCGATGTCGCCAAGTTGATCGCTGACCCGCAGGTACGTAACAAAGGCACGATCGGCGGGGATATTGCCCACGGTGACCCCGGCAATGACCACCCGGCGCTGATGTTGGCGCTGGATGCCGAACTGCTCATCCGCAGTTCACAGGCGGACAGGGTTGTACCCGCTGCTGATTTCTTTCTGGGAACCTACTGGACAGCGCTGGAAGANGGGGAAATCCTGACAGAGATTCGGGTGCCGGTTTTCCAGCCCCATACCGGTTACGGTTACAACAAGCTCAAGCGCAAGACCGGTGATTTCGCCACAGCAGCTTCACCCGTCGTTCTTACCCTGGATGGCGATAGCTGCCGCGCCATCCGCATCGGCTTGACCAATGTGGCGCCCATGGCCATACGGGCAACAGCAGCGGAAGACCTGTTACGCGGCCAGGTGATCACTGACAGCCTGATAGAACAGGCAGCGGAAAAGGTAATGGCTGCCTGCGAGCCAGTCGAGGATCTGCGCGGGGACGTTGAATACAAAACCTACATGGCGGCAGAGATGGCTCGCCGCTCCATGCGTGACGCCCTGGAGCGGGCAAGGNNAGCTGACACCATGGCAAAACAACACATTATGTTCAAATTGAATGGTTTGCCGATTGATGCGTTGGTCGAGCCACGCGAGTTACTGGTCTACGTTATCCGTGACCAGCTTGGTCTGACCGGCACCCATGTCGGCTGCGATACAAGCCATTGCGGTGCTTGTACCGTGGATCTGAACGGGCAATCGGTGAAGTCCTGCACCGTCCTGGCTATTCAGGCCAACAACGGTGAAGTGCTGACTGTGGAAGGTCTGGCGGATGCTTCCGGGTTGCACGTATTACAGCAGGCATTTATCGAAGAACACGGTCTGCAATGCGGTTTCTGCACACCTGGCATGTTGGTGCGCGCCTACCGTTTTCTACAGGAAAATCCCAACCCGAGTGATGAGGAAATTCGCGTGGGCATGTCAGGCAACCTGTGCCGTTGTACCGGTTACCAGAACATTATCAAGGCGGTGAAGTCAGCTGCCCGACAATTGCAACAGGCATAAGGGAGGAACAGATCATGGCAACAATTGCTGAAGACATCACCACTCAAGACCCCATCCAGGGCATTGGCTGTTCCCGCAAACGCAAGGAAGACCCACGTTTTGTGCAAGGCAAAGGCAATTACGTTGATGACGTCAAAATGACCGGCATGGTCTACGCGGATATTGTGCGTAGCCCCTATGCCCATGCACGCATCAAATCCATCAACAAGGAAAAGGCGTTGGCAGTACCAGGCGTGCACGCCGTATTGACGGCAGACGACCTGAAACCCTTGAAACTGCACTGGATGCCGACGTTGGCAGGCGATGTGCAAGCTGTACTGGCGGATGAAAAAGTCCACATGCAATACCAGGAAGTGGCGGTCGTCATTGCTGACAGCCGTTACATCGCGGCTGATGCAGTCGATCTGGTTGAGGTTGAATACGAACCACTGCCGGTGCTGGTTGACCCACACAAAGCTCTGGAGCCGGATGCGCCCATCCTGCGGGAAGACACCGTCGGCAAAGACGATGTCGGCCAGNNGGCGCGCAAACACCCTAACCATATATTCAGCTGGGAAGTCGGCGACGCCAGTGCGACAGAGCGGGCGTTCGACACGGCTGAGGTCAGCGTGGCACAGGAAATGTATTACCCGCGTGTACACCCCAGTCCGCTGGAAACCTGTGGTTGCGTGGCCTCTTTCGACAAGGCCAGAGGACATCTGACAGTCTACATTACCTCGCAGGCTCCGCATGTGGTGCGTACCGTGGTTTCCCTGTTATCCGGCCTGCCGGAAAGCAAGATTCGGATCATTTCCCCGGATATCGGCGGTGGTTTCGGCAATAAAGTGGGGATCTACCCCGGTTACGTGACGGCCATCGTTGCTTCCATCGTACTGGGGCGTCCGGTGAAATGGGTGGAAGATCGTATGGAACACTTGTCCACCACTGCCTGGGCGCGTGATTACTGGATGAGTGGTGAACTCGCCGCAGACAAGGAAGGCCATATCAAAGGCTTGAGAGTAAAGGTGCTGGCCGATCACGGCGCATTCAACTCACACGCGCAACCCACCAAATGGNNCGCCGGGCTGTTCAGTATCGTTACGGGTTCCTATGACATCCCGGCGGCTTACGTGAAGGTGGATGGTGTTTACACCAACAAGTCACCNGGGGGCGTTGCTTACCGCTGCTCCTTCCGTGTCACCGAAGCGGTTTACCTGATTGAGCGCATGATGGATGTGTTGGCGCAGAAACTCGGCATGGATAAGGCCGAAATCCGCCGCCGCAATTTCGTGAAAAAGGAACAGTTCCCCTACGACACCGCGCTGGGCTGGCAACTGGATAGCGGCGATTACCACACCGCTTTGGAGAAAGTGCTGGATGCGGTGGATTACGCAGGCTTGCGCAAGGAACAGGCGGAGAAACGCGCCCAAGGCGAGCTGATGGGCATCGGTCTGGTGACCTTTACCGAAATCGTGGGCGCNGGGCCGAGCAAGGCCTGCGACATCCTGGGTGTCGGCATGTTCGATAGCGCTGAAATCCGGGTGCATCCTACCGGCAGCGTGATTGCCCGCATGGGTACGATTACCCAAGGGCAGGGGCACCAAACGACTTATGCGCAAATCATTGCGACGGAACTNGGCCTGCCTTCCGAGGATATTCAGATTGAGGAAGGCGATACGGATACAGCCCCTTACGGTCTGGGAACTTACGGTTCTCGTTCGACGCCGGTAGGTGGTGCGGCCACCGCCGTGGCTGCGCGCAAGATTCATGCGAAAGCGCAGAAAATTGCCGCTCACCTGCTGGAAGTCAGCGAAAACGACCTGGAATGGGAGGTCGACCGTTTCAAGGTCAAAGGCTTGCCAGGGCAGGANAAAACCATGAAGGAAATCGCCTGGGCAGCTTACAACGACGTGCCTGAAGGCATGGAAATGGGACTGGAGGCAGTGGATTACTACGATCCGCCCAACTTCACCTACCCGTTTGGCGTTTACCTGTGTGTGGTGGATATCGACAAATACACCGGGCAGGTGCACGTCCGCCGTTTCTACGCATTGGACGACTGCGGCACCCGAATCAACCCGATGATTATCGAAGGCCAGATTCATGGCGGTCTGAATGAAGGTTTCGCTGTAGCCATNGGCCAGGAACTGCCTTATGACGAAGACGGCAATCTGATGGGTAATACCTTTATGGATTACTTCATCCCGACCTTTGTCGAAACGCCGTATTGGGAAACCGACTACACCGTGACCCCATCGCCGCATCATCCGCTGGGAGCCAAAGGCGTGGCCGAGTCGCCGCATGTGGGCAGCATCCCGTGTTTCACTTCAGCGATTGTTGATGCATTCGCACATCTGGGTATCACCCATATGAATATGCCGCATAACGCTTACCGGGTCTGGAAGCAAATCCACGAACTGGGTCTGGATAAACGCGGTTAGGGTAGTCAGGGAGGAGATATATGNCACGTTAATCTGGACAAGACTTTTCCCATTGAGGCACCACTCAATGGCGCCTGGAAATTCCTACAGGATATTCCCGGCGTGGCCAGTTGTATGCCGGGGGCGGAAATCACCGAGATTGTCGATGACCGCCATTACAAAGGTGCGGTCAAGGCCAAGCTTNNTACGGCTACCATGGCGTTCAATGGCGATATTGAAGTTAAAGGTATGGATGCCGCCAAGCACGAATTGCAGCTGCTTGGCCGTGGTCAGGATACCAAGGGCAGTTCCTCCGCAGAGATGGATCTGACTGCGCAACTGGTGGAAACCGGCAGCAATGCCTGTGAGCTTAAAGGAAGTGCTGTGGTAACGGTAAATGGCAAGGCAGCCAGCCTGGGCGGGCGCATGATGACGCAGGTAGCCGATCAGATTCTGAACCAATTCGGTAAAAATTTTACCGCTCATGTTCTGGCCAAACAGGAAGGCGACGCTGCTGCCGCATCCGCAGCCCAGGAACGTCTTGCCGAGCAACCCAAGGAACTGAACGGGCTGGCCTTTGCCTGGTCGGTGATCGTGGGTTTCTTTCGCAGCCTGTTTGGAGCAAAAGTTCCAGCAATTAAATAGCGGGTGAGGATCGCAAAGGTGGCGCATTATGACTGAACACAATCGGGTCGGTGAATTACAGCAGAGCCTTGCNCGGGCCGGGTATATTGCTGACCGGGCATTAGCCGCGACCCTGTTGCTGTTCACCGAGTTGCAACGGCCTTTGCTGCTGGAAGGTGATGCCGGGGTCGGCAAAACCGAAGTGGCGCGTGTTTTGGCAGACGTGTTTGCCTGCCCGCTTATCAGATTGCAATGTTATGAGGGCTTGGATGTGAATTCGTCTGTGTACGAATGGAATTACCAACACCAGTTACTGGCAATCAAGTTGCTCGAACGGGGAGAAGTATCGCCAGACAGCGCGGAGCAGCATATTTTCAGCCAGAAATACCTGCTGGAAAGGCCGCTGTTACGGGCAATTACCCAGCCAGATTCCCCGGTACTGCTGATTGATGAGATCGACCGGGCTGATGAGGAATTTGAGGCTTACCTGCTGGAGTTACTGTCTGATTTCCAGATCAGTGTGCCTGAGCTGGGGACTATTACGGCACGCAGTCGGCCTTATGTAATCCTGACTTCAAACGGCACCCGTGAACTCAGTGACGCCTTGCGCCGCCGTTGTCTTTATCACTANCCGGAATACCCGGATTTCGATAAGGAACTCAGCATTATTCATGCACGGGTGCCTGAAATCAGCCGCAACTCTCGGCAGGTAGTGGCTTTCGTCCAGGAGTTACGCAAGCAGGATTTGCGCAAAAANCCGGGTGTTGCGGAAGCCCTGGATTGGGCTGCCGCTTTGCTGAATCTACGGGTAACAGGTTTGGCGGAAGACCCGCAAGCCGTGGTGGATTCCCTGATCTGCCTGCTTAAAACAAGAGAGGATCGTGCAGCCATTCACGAACCTTTATTGGAGCGATTAATCGCCCAGGCGGTGTGAAACGGATGAACGCAACGCCAGCAAACCTCGCAACTTCCATCCAGTCCCGTTTGGTGGGTTTCGTACGTATGGCGCGTTTCAACGATTTCCGGGTAGGTGTTGCGGAAGAAATTGATACCCAGCGGGTCGCTGCTTTGTGCGGGGTTGATGATGTTCAGCGTTTGCGCTGGGGCTTACGGGCGCTGCTGTGCAATAACCAGGATGACTGGGAACGTTTCGATGAATTGTTTGATGCTTATTGGCGGCTCGGCAATGTGCGGCAGCGCATACAGGAACAGCCACGAGCTGCAACCTTGCGGAAGCCTTCCCAGGATGCAGGCAGTGCTTCCGGCAATGCCAATCAGCCTGCTGCCAGTGAAGCGGACGAGCCGGGTTATGACGAAGGCGACAATGCCGCTCCAACCGGTGTGCGTTCCGGTGCCAGCGCATTCGAGCGGATGGCAGGTGCTGATTTCCGGCAGCTTGTTGACGATGGGCAAATGCGGGAACTGGAACGTTTGGCAGAACAGCTTGCACGCAATATGCGGCGACGCCTGATCCGTCGACAGAAGGTGCAGCGTCATGGTCGGCGTATTGATTTACGGCATACCTTCAGAGCCAGTCTTCGTTATGGCGGTACGCCGCTGGAACTGGTGTTTCGCCACCGCTACCGGCGCCCGCCGCGTTTATTGCTGATTGTGGATGTCAGCCGTTCGATGTCGCTGTACAGCAATGTGTTCCTGCGCTTTGCCCGTGGCATTGTCAATGCGTTTCAGGAAGCCAGTGCTTTTGCCTATCACACCACGCTGGTGCCGATTACGGAGGCCTTGCGTCAGTCAGACCCGATACGGATGCGCACCAGTCTGGCGCTGATTTCGCAGGGCTGGTCTGGCGGAACCCGGATTGGCGAATGCCTGGAAAAATTCAACCGGGATTATCGTCGTCTGCTGACCAGCCGGACATTGGTGATGATTGTCAGCGACGGGCTGGATACCGGCGAGCCCGCTTTACTGGCCAGACAGCTGGCTGACATCAGGCAACAGTGCCGCAAACTTATCTGGCTGAGTCCCTTGCTGGGCAGGGAAGGCTATGAAATCAAAACGGCATCCATGCTGGCAGCCTTGCCGCATATTGACGTATTGGCGCCAGCGCACAATTTGCAAAGTCTGTTAGCGCTGGAAAACACGCTGAGCAGCCTTTGACAGTCGCTATTGAAACTCGATAGCAGGAGGTATTCATTTTATGTTGGTGCAAAGCGATACGGTTCTGGACAGAGCCGCCTCCCTCAAGGCTGAAGGCAAGCCGTTTGCGCTTGTCACGGTGGTGCGGTGTGAAGCGCCGACATCGGCACGCCCGGGAGCCAAGGCGGTGGTTGATAGCGAAGGCAATATCGATGGCTGGATTGGTGGCGGTTGCGCCCAACCTGCTGTCATCGACACAGTGAANAAAGCTCTGCAAGACGGTCAGGCCAGNTTGATCCGGATTAGTCCCACACGGGATGCGACAGAGGAAGAGGGAATCATCGATTTTGGCATGACCTGCCACAGCGGTGGCATGCTGGAGATCTTCATTGACCCGGTTGTTCCCCGGCCTATGCTGCTGATTATCGGCGCATCGCCAGCCGCGCGGAGTCTGACTGTGCTGGCTTCCCGTGCCGGTTTTGCAGTAACTGTCGCTT
Organism: Candidatus Thiothrix singaporensis; assembly: GCA_013693955.1. Taxonomy (GTDB): domain Bacteria; phylum Pseudomonadota; class Gammaproteobacteria; order Thiotrichales; family Thiotrichaceae; genus Thiothrix; species Thiothrix singaporensis. The sequence continues at coordinate 2,509,833 of CP059265.1, forward strand.
TTCCTGATGTGGATGCGGAGATGTTCCCGGATGCAGACAAGCTGCTGAACACCTTTGAGGCAAGCCAGTTACAGGGTTATCGGCCTGCTTTTGTGGTGACAGCGACCCAGGGCAAGCGGGATGAAGCAGGGCTGGAATTCGCGCTGGCCACGGAGGCTTCCTACATCGCCTGCATTGCCAGTCGGCGCAAGGCCGAAAAGTTGTGTACTTACCTGAAGGAACGCGGGCACGATGCGAAACGGGTTGATGCCATTATTGCACCTGCGGGTCTGGATATCGGCGCTGTGAGTAGTGAAGAGATTGCGGTATCCGTGCTGGCTGGCCTGATTCAGGCAAAACGTCAGCAAGGCCAAAGCACTGTACAAACCGGGAAAAAGGCCGGGTTGCCAGTTTGGTCGCCTGCTTCGGTGCAGGCCAAGCCGGTATATGCCCCGATACAGGAGGCACCGCCTTCCGGCCAGGCTATTGATCCGATCTGCGGCATGAGTGTGGCAATGGTGGGGGCTGAATTCACCACCGAATACCAGGGAACCCGTTATTATTTCTGCTGCGCCGGTTGCCAGCACAGTTTCGAAAAGTCACCCGAGCAATACCTTGAAATGGAGGCAAGCAGTGCATGAAAAGCTTGGGCATGCCATTGGAACTCATGCATGGGAAGCATCCAGGTTCTGACAGCTTGTCTCTGCTTTATGAAGTGCTGGGTGTCATGTTTCTGTTGGGGAGTGCGGTGTATCTCAGTATGCGGTTGCTGGGGGTGTATAGATACCAACTGCAAATGGCTGCTCTCCTGCTGATTCCTGCCGCGCTACTATTCCTTTATGGGTGTGCTACCTGCGCCCGTCGGTTTGGCATGCTGCGGGAACTCGTTGTCATGGCCTTGCTCGGCTACCTTGGCATGCTCATGGGTTTGCTGGCGGATTATGGTGAGCTGGGCTTGCTGGCTTTGAGCAATGAATTGTGCCGGGTTCCGCTTGGCAGTGGCTGGATGGGCTGGGGGAAAAGTTTGTGCAGGCACCGTGGACGCATGCAGGCATGTTTATCGGTTGTAACCTGGGAGGTTGCTGGCGGCGTCTATTCGCACATTCCTCATCGCGTCAGTTGCTGCTGGGCATTCTGGCGCTATCGAATGTGGGCATGTTGCTGGGCATGTGGTCATCACACTATTTGTTTTCCCCAGCGGATGGCATTGCCTGGCAATTGCTACAGATGCCGATACAGATGTCAGTGATCATGGCGCTGGCGATGATCGTGGTGAGAGAGGGGCATTGTACCTGTTTGGTGATGGTCGGCGGGTTGATAGTGTTGGCGTACCTGAGCCTGCTGGTTGTTTCAGCCGTTTTTACCTACTGCGTCATCTCAGGCAGACACTGAAAACTGAAGTTTAGGCTGCTGTTGTCATCGCCTTTTCACCCATAATCCAGGTACTGCCAACCACCCGGTCATCACCCAGCATGATCAGCACAAACAACAACTCGGCAATTGACTGGCAATGCTGAATCCGCCGCGCCAGCAACGGCGTTGCCGCCGGGTTCAGCACCACAAAATCGGCTTCCTTGCCGGGCGCGAAATTACCGATCCTGTCATCCAGGTACAGCGATTTGGCACCACCCAGGGTTGCCAGATACAGCATCTGGAACGGGGAGAGTTTGTTCCNCCGCAACTGGGTGACCTTGTAGGCTTCATTGGCGGTCTGCAACAGGCTGAAGCTGCTGCCCGCGCCCACATCCGTGCCCATGCCGACGCGCACGCCGTGCGCTTTCACATCCATCAGGTCAAACAGGCCGCTGCCGATAAACAGGTTGGAAGTCGGGCAGAAAGAGGCTGCCGCGCCGGTTTCCGCCATGCATTGCTTGTCGGCGTCATCCAGGTGGATGCAATGCGCCATCACCGAGCGCGGTTTCAGCAGGCCATGCTGGTGGTAAACGTCCAGGTAGCTGCGGCTTGCCGGGAACAGTTCGCGCACCCAGGCCACTTCGTCGCGGTTTTCCGCCACATGGGTGTGCAGGTAGACATCCGGGTATTCTTCCAGCAATTGCCCAGCCTTGCTGAGTTGTTCCGGTGTGGAAGTCGGCGCAAACCGTGGCGTGACCGCATAGGACAAGCGTCCGCGCCCGTGCCACTTTTCGATCAGCGCCTTGCTCTGCTGGTAGCCACTTTCGGGCGTGTCCCGCAAGTATTCGGGGCAGTTGCGATNCATCATCACTTTCCCGGCAATCATGCGCAGGTTGCGGGCTTCCGCCGCTGCAAAGAAGGCGTCCACCGATTCCGGGTGCACGGTGCCGAACACGCAGGCGGTGGTGGTGCCGTTGCGCATCAGCTCATCCAGAAACGCTTCGGCGACTTCGCGTGCGTGCGCGGGGTCAGAGAACTGCTTTTCGGTGGGGAAGGTGTAAGTTTCCAGCCATTGCAGCAACTGCTCGCCGTAAGCCGCAATCATGTCGGTTTGCGGGTAGTGGATATGGGTGTCGATCATGCCGGGAATGATCAGCTGGTCGGGGAACACCTGCAATTCGCAGCCGTCCGGCAGCTTGTCCAGCATCTCAGCGGCAGGCTCGCAGGCCGTCACGTAACCGTCTTCGACCAACAATATGCCGTCTTCGAAATATTCGACCTCGGCAGGCTCAGGGCTAAATTCATAGCCAGGGTCGTCCAGCAGGTGCAGGATGGCGGCGCGGAAGGCTTTCCGGGCGGCAGGCGTTGCATTCGGCATGGTTAGGCTCCGTTGGCGTCCCGCCCCGCTCCTCCCCTGTCAAAGAAGGAGCGGAAGGGGTTTCGTTGCAGGCATTCTACAGGACGAAAGTGGATATTACTTCGGCAACTTGCCGTTCACGCCTTTCACGTAGTAATCCATTTTGGAAAGGTCTTCGTCCGATATGCTGCCGCCTGCGGCGACCACTTCCTTGCCGTCTTGCGTGACGACCGNAGCGCCGAACGGATGCAGGCTGCCGTCGACAATCGACGCCTTGGCCTTTTCCACCTTTTCCTTGACCTCAGCCGGAACCGCTGCGCTCAAAGGTGACAGGTCAATCATGCCGTCCTTGATGCCGCCCCAGATGCTGCCGGGTTCCCATTTGCCGTCCAGCTCCGCCTGCGCCTCCTTGGTGTAATAGTCGCCCCAATGGTGGGTGACGGCGGTCAGGTGCGCATCCTTGCCGTATTTGGACATGTCGGAATGGTAGGCGATGGCATATTTGCCCTTTTCCTGCGCGGCGATCACCACGGCGGTGGAGTCGGTGTGGTGGGTGACGACATCCGCGCCCTGGTCGATCAGGGTGTCGGCGGCCTCGCGCTCACGACCCGGGTCAAACCAGGAATTGACCCACACCACATTCAGCTCCACATCCGGGTTGACGCTCTGTGCGCCGCGCAGATAGGCGTTGATGCCCTGCAACACTTCCGGGATCGGGAAAGCGGCGACATAACCCAACTTTTNGCTCTTGGTCATGGAACCCGCCACGATGCCCGCCAGATAGCGGCCTTCGTAGAAACGGGCGTTGTAGTTGCCGAGGTTTCTGGCGGTCTTGTAGCCGGTGGCGTGTTCGAAATGCGTGTTCGGGAACGCCTTGGCGACCTTGAGCATCGGGTTCATATAGCCGAATGACGTGCCAAAGATCAGCTTGTAGCCGCTGCTGGCCAGCTCACGGACGACCCGCTCGACTTCCGCACCTTCCGGCACACTGTCGAGCACCTTGACCTCCACCTTGTCGCCGAGCTTGTCCTGCATCTGCTTGCGCCCCTGGTCATGCTGGTAAGTCCAGCCAGCGTCGCCGATCGGGCTGACATAAATGAAGGCGACCTTCAGCTTTTCCTTGTCATCCGCCAGCGCCAGACTGCTGAACAGGGGCAGTGACCCAGCCATCAGGGAGGAACCCAGCAGGATTTTCAGCACCTGCCTGCGCTCTGTTGTGAACTTGTCTGTCATGGTGAAACGTCTCCTTCAGATCAATGAACTTCGTTATGGAAAGCCTGCCCGAGCGAAGCCGGGGCGTTCAGCCGGATGGTGGCGGCGTTGCGTGAAATCAGCACCAGCACGGTAATGGTCGCCAGATAAGGCAGCATCGACAGGAACTGGGAGGGGATTTCCACCCNCATGCCCTGCACATGGAACTGGGCGATGGTCACGCCGCCAAACAGGAACGCGCCCAACAGCACCCTGCCCGGCCTCCAGGTGGCGAACACCACCAGCGCCAGCGCAATCCAGCCGCGCCCGGCGGTCATGCCTTCCGACCACAGCGGGGTGTAGGCCAGCGACAAGTAAGCGCCGCCGACGCCCGCCATGGCACCGCCGAACAAGACCGCCAGATAGCGGATTTTAATCACCGGGTAACCCAGCGCATGCGCCGAACTCGGGGATTCGCCAATTGCACGCAAAATCAGCCCGCCCCGGCTGTAATACAAAAACCATACCAGCAGCGGATACATCAGCAACGCCAGATACACCAGCGGGTCATAACCGAACAGCAGCTTGCCAACCACCGGCAGGTCGCTCAACAGTGGAATCTGGATAGCCTTGAGCCCATCCAGCGCCACGCTGTTATACGCCTGCCCCATGTAAGCGCTCAGGCCGATGCCGAAAATGGTCAGCGCCAGCCCGCTCGCCACCTGATTGGCCATCAGGCTGAGGGTGAGGAAGGCGAAGACCAGCGACATCAGCATGCCCGCAAAGGCTCCGGCCAGCACGCCCAGCCACAGGGAGCCGCTTTCCGCCGCCACCATGAAACCGCTGATGGCACCGACAATCATCATGCCTTCCACGCCCAGGTTGAGCACGCCGGATTTCTCCACAATCAGTTCGCCCAGCGCGGCGAAGATCAACGGCACGCCAGCGGCCACCGTTGCGACCAGAATCAGGACAAGAGTGTCTGCATTCATTATTCGCCCTCCATCACAGGTTTGGCCGCCGTTTGCGGGGCAGCCGCCACAGGTTTGGGCCTGCCGCTACCCCAGCTGATGCGGAAATTGATCAGCACGTCTGTCGCCAGCAGGAAGAACAGCAACAAGCCCTGGAACACGCCGCTGACCGCCGCTGGCAGCGCCAGTTGCATCTGCGCCGATTCGCCGCCCAGATACAGCAGCGCCATCAGCAGGCTGGCCAACAAAATGCCGATGGGGTTCAGGCGCCCGACAAAGGCGACGATAATGGCGGCGAACCCATACCCTGGCGACAGCGGGATGCTCAACTGCCCGATCGGCCCGGCGATTTCACAGGTTCCCGCCAGCCCGGCGGCGGNCCCGCCCGCCAGCAGGCCGATCCAGATGGTGCGTTTGGCGTTGAAACCGGCGTAATCCGCCGCCCTCGGCGCCAGCCCCGCCACCCGCATCTGGAACGCCACCACGCTCCAGCGCAGGAAGACATACGTCAGCGCCAGCGCGACCAGTGTGATCAGGAGACCCGCATGGGCGCGGGTGCCTTCCAGCAACACCGGCAGCAACGCCGAATCGGAAAACTGCTTGGATTGCGGGAAGCCGAAACCGTCCGGGTCGCGCCATGGCTCGTGCACCAACCAGCTGAGGACCAGTTCAGCCACGTACACCAGCATCAGGCTGACCAGAATTTCACTGGTGTTGAAACGGGTGCGCAGGAAGGCCGGAACCGCCGCCCACAACATGCCGCCCAGCGCCCCGGCGATGAGCATCAACGGCAGCACAAAATGGCTTTCGCTATCGTAAAACCACAGCGCCACGCCGCCCGCCGCAATGGCGCCCATGGTCAACTGCCCTTCTGCGCCGATATTCCACACATTGGCGCGGAACCCGACCGACAGCCCCAGCGCGATCAACGCCAGCGGCGATGCCTTGATGAACAGCTCGCCAATGCCGTACAGGTCATTGATCGGCTCAATGAAGAAAGCATGGAACGCCTTGAGCGGGTTTTGCCCCAACAAGGTGAACACAATCATCCCAACCACCAGCATCAGGGCGATCGCCAGCAAAGGCGACAACCAGACCATCTGCTGGGAGGGTTGCGGACGCGGCGTCAATTTGATCATGGGTGCGCCTCNCGTGTGGGCGGTGGTTGGCAGGTCAGCGGGCGGTGTCTGGGCGAGGCTGCCGCCGCCCATCAGCACACCGATTTCATCCAGCGTGATTTCCCGCGCCGGGTAAGGCTCCGACAGTTTGCCATGATGGATGACAGCGAGCCGGTCACAGATTTCAAACAATTCATCCAGCTCTTCGGACACCACCAGGATGGCCACGCCCTTCTCACGCAGGTCGACCAGCGTCTGGCGGATGAAGCTGGCCGCGCCCACGTCCACGCCCCAGGTCGGCTGCGAAATCACCAGCACTTCGGGGTTGAGCAACAGTTCGCGGCCAACGATGTATTTCTGCACATTGCCGCCGGACAAGCTCTTGGCTTCCGCGTCCGNGCCGCCGCACTTGACGTTGAAGCGTTCAATGCTGTTGAGGGAAAAATCCCGCATGCGCCCGTGATGGATAAAACCGTTTTTGGTCATCTCGCCATCATGGCCGGTCAGCAGCGCATTGTAGGACAGCGACATGGGCGGGACAGCGCCACGCCCGGNGCGTTCTTCCGGCACGAAACGCAAGCCCAGCTTGCGCCGCTGGGCGGGGTTCATGCGTCCGGCAGGCTGGCCGTTGATGAGGATTTCGGCAGCATCCTTGGAAGGCTTTTCCCCGCTGAGGGCGTACAGCAGCTCCTGCTGGCCATTGCCGGACACCCCGGCGATGCCGAAGATTTCCCCGGCGCGCACGCTAAGGCTCACGTCCTTCAGATCGGTGCCAAACGGGTCTTCGGACTGGCGGGAAAGGTCTTTGACCACCAGCANGTTCCGGTAGTCGGTGCGGGCGGGCGGGTGTTCGCAGATAGGCAGTTCCTTGCCGACCATCATTTCCGCCAAGCTCTTGGCGGTTTCCTGCCGCGGGTCGGCGGAGCCGCTGACTTTGCCCCCGCGCAACACGGTGGCGCTGTGGCAGAGTTCGCGGATTTCCTCCAGCTTGTGGCTGATATAGAGGATGCTGCATCCTTCATCGGAAAGGCGGCGCAGGGTTTCAAACAGCTTGCGCACCGCCTGCGGGGTCAACACCGACGTCGGTTCGTCCATGATCAGCAGACGCGGCTCCTGCAACAGGCAACGCACGATTTCCACCCGCTGGCGTTCGCCGACGGACAAATCATGCACCAAACGGTGCGGGTTCAGCGGCAGGCCATAGCTTTCCGACACTTCTTCAATGCGCTTGGCCAGTTTGGCCATATTGTGTTTGTCATCCATCGCCAGCGAGATGTTCTGCGTGACCGTGAGCGTGTCAAACAGCGAAAAGTGCTGGAACACCATGCCGATGCCCAGCTTGCGCGCCTGCGCCGGGCTGTTGATGTGGACTTCTGCGCCGTTCCAGAAAATTTGCCCCTTGTCGGGCTTGACCACGCCGTACACGGCTTTCATCAAGGTGCTTTTGCCTGCGCCGTTTTCACCCAGCAGGGCGTGGATTTCGCCGGGCATGACAGTCAGGCTGACATCCTCGTTGGCGACCACTGAGGNGTAATATTTGCTGATGCCGCGCAATTCAAGGCGGGGGGCTACTCATGCGGGTTCTCCTGTTCCTGTAGGCCAGCAGTTGGGCGGCGGCAGCCAGGGCGATGCGTTCCGGCTGCTTGCTGCGGATTTGCGGGATGCCGATCGGGGATGTGATGCGCTCCAATTGTTCGCTGCTGTGGCCGCTGTCCAGCAGGTGTTTGCGGAATTTCGCCAGTTTGGTCTGCGAACCGATCAAGCCCAGAAAGCGGAAACGGTCGCGGCGCAAAACCGCATCGCAAATCGCCAGATCCAGCGCATGGTCGTGGGTCATGACCAACACCAGGCGTCGGGGGCAGTTCGTGCACCAGGTCGGCGGGGTTGGCCGCCACATACTGGCGGGTGTTGGCGGGCAAGGCGGCGGGGAACTGTTCCTGCCGGTTGTCCACCCAATGCAGGCGGCAATGCTGGGTGGCGAGGATCGCGGCCAGCGCCTTGCCGACATGCCCGGCACCAAACAGCGCAATCTGGAAAGCTTCCGCGCCATGCTGTTGCGGGTGCCGCCAACGGCCTGCGTCCGTGCAGTATTGGTAACGGATGCGGATGCGCCCGCCGCAACACTGGCCGAGTTCCGGTAAGCGTGAACCCGTCGTCGCGGAAACCGGCAAATGGCGTCCGCCAGCCATTGGCGCGCCGCCGCAATCACCAGATGCTCCAGACGCCCGCCGCCGATGCTGCCGAGCGTGGCCTGTGGCGCAATCAGCATGTACGCGCCGTGTTCACGCGGGGAAGAACCCCGGACTTCGGCGATGCGGGCGATAATGAAGGCGGGTGGCGTCATGCAGCGCCCTGGACAGCGGACTGCACCGCCTGCACCGCGCCCAGGATGGCTTCCGGCGTGGCGGGTGGCTGCAATGGCGGTTGGAGGCGGTAATCGCCGACGCTGGCGACCGCATCCCGCAGCGCAAAGAACACCGACATGGCCAACATCAGCGGCGGCTCGCCCACCGCTTTGGAACGGTAGATGGTCGGCTCCACATTCGCATTGTTTTCCAACAGTTTCACATTGAAAACTGGCGGAATATCGCCCGCCACCGGAATCTTGTAGGTGGAAGGCGCATGCGTGCGCAAGCGGCCTTTGGCGTCCCACCACAGTTCTTCGGTGGTCAGCCAGCCCATGCCCTGGATGAAGCCGCCTTCAATCTGGCCGATGTCCAGCGCCGGATTCAGCGACTGGCCGACATCGTGCAGGATGTCCACCCGCAGCACCCGGTTTTCGCCGGTGAGGGTGTCGATCATCACTTCGGACACCGCCGCGCCATAGGCGAAGTAATAGAAGAGCCGCCCGGTCATGGTTTGCGGGTCGTAATGGATTTTCGGCGTGCGGTNAAAGCCGGTGGCGGACAGCGAAACCCGGTTCATCCAGGCGGCGTGCGCCAGTTCCTTGAAACTGAGGGTTTGTTCGCCGACCTGCACCTCGCCGTGATGGAACACGACAGCGGCGGCTTCCACCCCGTAATGGCTGGCGGCGAAGGCGGTCAGGCGCTGTTTCAGTTGCTGGGCGGCGTCGCGTGCGGCCATGCCGTTGAGGTCGGAGCCGGAGGAAGCGGCAGTGGCGGAGGCGTTCGGCACTTTGTCGGTGCGGGTGGCGGTGCAGCGGATGCATGACAGCGGAACCTGCAATTCTTCCGCCACCACCTGCGACACCTTGGTGTACAGCCCCTGCCCCATTTCCATGCCGCCATGGTTCAGCTGCACCGAACCGTCACTGTAAATGTGCAGCAAGGCACCCGCCTGATTGTAGAAAGTCGCGGTAAAGGAGATGCCGAACTTCACCGGCGTGAGCGCAATGCCTTTCTTCAGCCACGGGCTGTTGCGGTTGAAGGCGCGGATGGCGGCGCGGCGCTGCTGGTAATCCGCGCTGATTTCCAGCTCATCGACAATGCGGTGGATGATATTATCTTCCACCTCCATGCCGTAATGCGTCCGGCTGCGGGTTCCATCCGTGCCGTAGAAATTGGCGCGGCGCACCTGTAGCGGATCCAGTTGTAAATGGCGGGCGACATCATCCATGATGTATTCAATGGCAATCATGCCTTGCGGNNCGCCGAAACCACGGAAAGCGGTGTTCGACTGCGAATTGGTCTTGCAGCGGTAAGAGGCGATGTCGACGTGTTCCGGGTAATAGGCGTTGTCGGCATGGAACATGCTGCNGGTCATTGACCGGCCGGACAGGTCGGCGGAAATGCCGCAACGTGAGGCATACACCAGTTTCACCGCCTGCAATACGCCAGCGTCGTCGAAGCCGACTTCGTACTGGATGTCGTAGCAATGGCGTTTGCCGGTGATGGTGATGTCATCGTCACGATCCAGACGCAGCTTCACCGCCCGCCCAGTTTTCAGCGCGAGCAGGGCGGCGAGGGAAGCAAACAGCGACGGCTGGCTTTCCTTGCCGCCGAACGCGCCGCCCATGCGGCGGCATTCAATCACCACATCTTTCTCGGTCAGGCNCAGCACATCAGCCACCACTTTCTGGTCGTGGTGCGGGTGCTGGGTGGAGTTGTAGACCAGCACATCGCCGTGTTCACGCGGCAAGGCCATCGCCACCATACCTTCCAGATAGAACTGTTCCTGCCCACCGAGGTGAAAGCCGCCGCTGATTTTGTGCGCAGCCTGTTGCAAGGCTGTGTCCGGCTGGCCGCGTTGCAGGAATTTGCTGGGCAACACGAACTGCTGTTGCGCCAGCGCCTGCTGGATATCGAGGTTGTGTGGCAAGATTTCGTAATCAATCTCGGCCAGCTTGGCGGCACGCCGGGCGGCTTCCACCGAAGTGGCGGCCACGGCAAAGATCGACTGGCCAATGTATTCCACAGTGTCGACCGCCAGCACGGTTTCATCCTTCATGGAACCGCCCAAATGATTGACGCCGGGAATGTCGGCGGCGGTGATCACGGCCACCACGCCGGNGGCTTGCCAGACCGGTTCCAGATTCACGCTGCGCAGGCGTGCATGAGCCTGCTGGCTGATGCCGATGGCGGCGTACAGCGTGCCGCGCGGTTCCGGAATGTCGTCGGTGTAATGCGCCGCGCCGGTAACGTGCAGTTCGGCACTGTCGTGTTGTGTCGGCGTGCCGACGCTATGGCGGGGCTGGGTTTGCGCTAAAGTCATGCCTGAGCTCCNTTGCCGGTACAGGGAAAGCTGCTGGCCTTCGCTTTCCAGCAGGCTTTTCAACAACAGGTTTTTGGCCGTCGCCATGCGATAGGCGGATGAGGCGCGCATGTCGGACAACGGTTTGAAATCCTGCTCCAGCGCCTGCATCGCGGCGGTGACGCTGGCCTGATCCCAGCGCTGGCCGAGCAAGGCGGCCTCGCAGCACGCGGCGCGTTGGGGAATCGCCGCCATGCCGCCGTAGGCGACCCGCACCTGTGTGACTCGCTGCTGCGCATCCCGTTCGATGTGGAAGGCGGCGCACACGGCGGAAATGTCCTGTTCGAAGCGTTTCGATACTTTATAGCAGCGGATCACGCTGTTTGCGTCAGCCGATGTCGGCAACGGAATGCGCACCGCTTCGACAAATTCGCCCGCCCGCAAATCTTTTTGCTGGTAACCCAGATAGAAATCTTCCAGCGCCAGCTCGCGCACCGCAGCACCTTGGCGCAGGCGGATGCGGGCGCCCAGCACCATCAGCGCGGGCATGGAGTCGCCGATCGGCGAACCGTTGGCGATATTGCCTACCAGCGTGCCTGCGTTGCGGATCGGTAAGGAGGCAAAGCGTTCATGTAATTCGGCCAGCTGCGGATAGTGCGTTGTCAGTGCCTGGAAGGCTTCCTCCAGCGAAACGGCGGCAGCAATTTCCAGCCAGCCCTCCTGCTCGCTGATAGCCTCCAGCCCGGCGACCTTGCCCAGCGAAATGATGACGGGCAGGTTACAGTGCTGTTTGGTGATCCACAAACCCACGTCGGTGGCACCTGCCAGCAACGTGGCATCAGGATATTGTCCCAGCAATTCAGCCAGCGCTTCCAGGGTGGTCGGGGCGAAAAAGCGCTTGCCGCCCTGCTCTATCGCCAGCGCTTGCTGCGTGTCCGCCCATTCCTGCAAGGTGTTCAGCATAGCCTGATCGGCGTCAGCATCGGCGGCGAATGCGTATCCGTACATGCGTTGCCCGGCGTCCAGGATGGGGCGGTAGCCGGTGCAGCGGCACAGGTTGCCGGACAAAGCCTGGCTGACCTGCTCACGGCTGGCGTTGGGCTGGTTGTGATAAAGGGCGAACAGCGACATGACGAAACCCGGCGTGCAAAAGCCGCATTGCGAGCCGTGATAATCAACCATCGCCTGTTGCGCCGGGTGCAGTTGTTGGCCGCGTTGCAGGCTTTCCACCGTAAACAGCGCCTTGCCATCCAAGGTGGCCAGCAGTTGTACGCAGGCGTTCAATGAGCGGTAGCGCAACCGTCCCCGGTGCAAGTCAGCGGCCACCACGGTACAGGCACCGCAATCGCCTTCGGCGCAGCCTTCCTTGGTTCCCCGGCGGTCAAGGTGTTCGCGCAAATAATTGAGCAAGGTGGTGTCGGGGGCAAATGGCTGAGGCGTATGCTTTTGCCCGTCAAGCATGAAGGTGATGGTCTGTTTGGCCGCAGTTCCGTTGACACTCATTCCGTAACTCCCACGCCCTGTGCGAATTATCCTAAGAAGGGGGAGGTAAATTCCTCCCCAAAAACTCATGAAAACACAATGAACAGAAAATTAGAAATGCGCCTTGAGCAGGAAGCTGGGGTTTTTCTCGGTCACACCATCGATGCCGAACTTGTTTTTCCAGTGGGCGTACTCAAAGCCGACATAGACCGGCTTTTTGGTGTGGAACAACTGCTTGCCCATATTCCACTTCAACTGGGAAGTGAAGTTGGTCTCAGCGGCGTGGTCATCCGCTTTGGTCGAGGCGTCCAAAAAGCCATCATACAGGAATTCGGCGCTGCCGATCTGGAAAGGCAACGCCCAGGTGACGGTCGCCTGTTGGTCGTTGTCCTTGCCGCCGCCATTATTGGCTTGGTACAGGTCGACATTGAAGTATTTGAACTTGGGCACATCCAGGCTGACGCCGACGCCCCCAGATAGTTGGTGGCCTTGCCGCCGCCTTCCATGGTGCCTGACAGGTAAACATCCTTGATGAAGTGGCCTTCAGGCACCAGTTTCCCTTTGGTGAGGTAGTTCAGGCTAAGGCGTGGGGACAACTCGAAATAATGTTCCTTGGTCCCATTGTCAGACATCAGATAGTCCATGAAGAAGAAGGTGGTGCCCCAGTCATGGCCGCTGGCATGTTCAAATGTCATGACTTGGCGGCTGTCGTCGCCCACTTCATATTTGTTACCGTTCAGGTAGGTCACGCTGGCGTCGCTCCATTTCTGTTCGGCCATGGCCGCCGGAGCCGCCAGCACGCCCATGATGACAGCAAGACTTGAAAAATTTCTGGATAGCATAAACATTCACCTCGTTGGGACTCAAAATAACTTGACCAATTGGACAGCTTTTGCGATCAAGCAAATTCTAGGCCAATCCCACAATCATGAACAGGAATTAATGCAAGACCTCGGACGTAGCTGGATTCCGTAAGCTTTCCGGCAAGTTACGAAACCGTATCCTTCCGGAAGTGGTGCTCTAGCGTAGTGCACAGTAGACTATGCGTAGTGCATTGCGAACAAAAGGCCTAATGCTTATCCAGCTTGAGTCACATCCAAACCACGGCGCAACCGGACGCATCCGCCGGGAAAATGAGTGCCGGATCATCACCGCAGCGGAAGCTGAATTCGCCCGGCATGGCTATAAAGGTGCCAGTATTCAGAAAATTGCCGAACGCGCCGGGTTGCCCAAAGCCAATATCCACTACTATTTCCGCTCCAAGCTAAAACTGTACGCAGCCGTGTTGGCACATATCTTGGATATGTGGGATGGCCTGCTGGGTGAACTGACCCTGCTGGCGATCCGGCGGCGGAGATGGAAGCCTACATCCGCGCCAAAATGCGCCTGACCAGGCAATATCCGCTGGCCTCGCGCATTTTCGGCATCGAAATCATGAGCGGCGCGCCTTACCTGCAAGAATATTTCCAGGATGGCTACCAGGACTGGTTTCGGGAAAGGACGGCGGTGTTCGCCACCTGGATCGCACGGGGGAAATGGATCCTGTCGATCCTGCCCACCTGATTTTTCTGTTGTGGTCATCCACCCAGCATTACGCGGATTTCTCCTGCCAGATCAGCTCCGCGCTCGGCAGGCAGGGGAATGAACTGGAGCAGGCGGATTACGAGCAGGCGACAGAAACGCTTTTGCATGTCATTTTGAAAGGCTGCGGGTTGCGCAAAGCCCTGGATTGAAAACACTTCATCCCGCTTGGCCGTTGCCACAAAAGATTGTATACAATTTTTCTGAAGATTGGATACAATGCGCCTGCCTGCAAGACGCTTGTATAGTGACCAAACAACCTTCAGGGAGTTGAAATACACACGATGACGGGATTGACAACACACATTCTGGATACGGCCAACGGCTGCCCGGCTGCGGCAGTGAAACTGGCCTTGTACGCCTGCCCTGCGGCAGGGGACGCGCCCTGGTCAAACAGGCCACCACCAACGCTGACGGACGCACCGACACCCCTTTGCTGGACGCTGCGGGGATGCAGGCAGGCGTCTGGGAGCTGGAGTTCCACATCGCCGACTATTTCCGGCAGGCCAACACGCCGCTGGATGAGCCGCCGTTCTGGACGTCATCACCTTGCGTTTCGGCATCGCCGACACCACCGCCCATTACCACGTACCGTTACTGGTATCCCCTGGAGCTATTCCACTTACCGCGGCAGCTAACCTGCCAAAGGAGCCCTTGCAGATGGAATCCATCATTCTTGAATGGCTGGGTCTGGCATTTCGCTGGATACACATCATCACCGCCATCGCCTGGATTGGCGCGTCGTTTTACTTCAACTGGCTGCTGAACCACTTGCTGACCTCGGAAGACCCGAAGGTTTCCGGGCAATTGTGNGCCTTGCACGCGGGCGGCTTTTTCAACGTGGAAAAACGCAATATCGAGCCGGGCAAGCTGCCTGAGCCGCTGCACTGGTTCAAGTGGGAATCCTACTGGACTTGGATCAGCGGCTTCACCATGTTGGTTATTGTTTACTATTTCGGTGCAAGCGCCTACCTGATCGACCCTGCCGTCATGCCCCTGCAACCCTGGCAGGCGATCCTGATCAGCTTGGTGACGCTGGGCGGAAGCTGGCTGTTTTACCATTCCTTGTGGAACTCATCCTTCGGGCGCAGCAACCAGACGCGCAGCATGGCNCTGACGGCGGCCTTCATCGTGGTCATGTGCATTGTGCTGACGCACCTGTTCAGCGGGCGCGGGGCGTTCCTGCACGCGGGCGCCATGCTGGCGACCTGGATGACCGCCAATGTGTTTTTCGTCATCATGCCTGCCCAGCGCCAGTTGGTGAAGGCGACCGAAGAAGGCCAAGAACAGGACAAGCAACTGGCCAATGACGCCGGGCAACGCTCCCTGCACAACAACTACCTGACCCTGCCAGTATTGTTCTGCATGTTCAGCAACCACTACCCTTCCAGCTTCGGTAGCCACGCCAACTGGTTGGTGTTGATCGCCCTGTTCGCGGTGGGTGTGCTGGTGCGTCATTACTTTAATGTGCGGGAAAAAGCCGGTCATGAAAAATCAGGCTGGATGCTGGGTGTGGCCTTCGCCACGTTCCTGGGAACCGCCCTGTTCGCCAGTTACCCGGCGATTTCCCAACGGTCGGCGGGCGAAGTCAGCTTCAACCAAGTGCACGGTTTGCTGCAAACGCACTGCCTGAGCTGCCATTCCGCCAAACCGACCAACGTCGCCTTCACCAGCCCGCCCAAGGGCGTCGTGCTGGAAAGCGAAACGCTGGCGCAGCCAGGCGGCGCAGATTGCGATCCAGGTGTCGTCCGCATCATGCCGCTGGGCAACACCACCGGCATGACCGATGACGAACGCAACCTGCTGGTGCAATGGGCGCGTCAGGCCAGCAGTGAGCACCGGCAAGGCGCAGCAAGGCAAGGACGCCAACATCTACGAACAGGTGTTTGACGCCATTTTGGAGCAACGCCTAATTCCTGGCACCCGTTTGTCGGAAGACAAACTCGGCCAGTTGTTCGGGGTCAGCCGCACGATTGTGCGCACGGTGTTGCAGCGGCTGGCCTTTGAAGGGGTGGTGGAAATCCAACGCCATCAGGGTGCGATCATCGCCCGCACCACGGCGGAGCAGGCTCGGCAGGTGTTCGCTGCCCGCAAGGCGGTGGAGCTGGAGGTGGTGCGCAACGCCTGCCACCACATCAGCGCCGCGCAACTGGAGCATCTGCGCGCGCTGGAACAAGAGGAACAGGAGGCGCGCGGCCAACAGGATCATGGCCGCGCCCTGCGCCTGTCGGGGAGCTGCACCTGTACCGGCGGAGTATTGCGGCAATGAATTCCTGGCCGGATTCCTGCGTTCGCTGGTGTCGCGCTGCTCCTTGATCATCGCCCAATATGAAGCCGCTGACCGGCATTCTTGCCCGCCTACCGAACATGGGGCTATTCTGGAGGCGATTGGGGCTAACGATGAAGCGCTCGCCGTCAAGCTGATGGCGGCGCATATTGACCACATTGAAGCCAAGATTGATGTGCGGGAGAAAACGGCTCCGCCGGATCTTTCCGCCATTTTCAGTAAAACCAATAAAGAGAATTAAACATGTTTGAACACTCAAGCTACCCGCGTGACCTGATTGGTTACGCCGGTCAGCCGCCACACGCCAACTGNGCTGGAGGCGCCCGCATCGCCGTACAGTTCGTGCTGAATTACGAGGAAGGCGCTGAAAACTGCATCCTGCACGGCGACGCCGCCTCGGAAGCCTTCCTATCCGAAATTGTAGCCGCGCGGCCTTACGAGGGCGTGCGCCATCCCAGCATGGAATCGCTTTACGAATACGGCAGCCGCGCCGGGTTCTGGCGCATCCTGCACTATTTCCGGCAACGCGAGATTCCGCTGACCGTGTTCGGCGTGGCGATGGCGCTGGAGCGCAACCCGCAGGCGGTCGAAGCCATGCTGGAAAACGGCCATGAAATTTGCAGCCACGGCTGGCGCTGGATCGATTACCAGTGGATGAGCCGCGAGCAGGAGCGCGAACACATGCAACGTGCCATCGACAGCATTGAGCGCATGACCGGCGAAAAGCCCAAAGGCTGGTACACCGGGCGCAACAGCCCGCATACCCGCGAATTGTTGCTGGAACATGATGGNTTTTTGTATGACTCGGATGATTACAGCGATGATTTGCCCTTCTGGGTCAAGGTCAGCGGCAAAAACCATCTGGTGGTGCCGTACACGCTGGACAGCAACGACATGCGGTTCGCCACGCCGCAGGGCTTCAATAGCGGCGAGCAGTTTTTCCAATACCTAAAAGACGCCTTTGATGTGCTGTACGCCGAAGGTGAGGAAGCGCCGAAAATGCTGTCAATCGGGATGCATTGCCGCCTGATTGGCCGCCCGGGGCGGTTCCGCGCCCTGCAACGCTTTGTCGAATACGCCCAGCAACAGCAGGATGTGTGGTTCTGCCGCCGCCTCGACATTGCCCGCCACTGGATCAAGGAACACCCGGTANNAGCTGATATGAAAACATCGATTGCAACATTGAACCAACTCAACCAGGCAGATTTTGTGGCGCTGCTCGGCGGCGTTTACGAGCATTCCCCGTGGATGGCCGAACGCTGTTCCGCACAAGCGCCATTTGCCGATGTGGCGGCACTCTTGCAAGCCATGCGCGCCACGCTGGCGGCAGCCAGCCACGAGGAGCAGCTTGCCTTGTTGCGGGCGCACCCCGACCTGGCGGGCAAGGCCGCCCTGCGCGGTGAACTGACGGCGGAATCCACCCGTGAACAGGCGGGCGCCGGGCTTGGCACCCTGACACCGGACGAATTCGCCCGCTTCACCGAACTGAATGAAGGCTATCAGGCNCGTTTCGGCTTCCCGTTCATCATGGCGGTGAAAAACGCCAGCAAACACCAAATTTTGGGCGGCTTTGAACAGCGCATTGACCATACGCCAGAGGCGGAATTCGCCATGGCGCTGGAACAGGTCAACCGCATCGCCGCTTTCCGCATTGCCGACCTTATTGAGTGACCCACCCATGCCATCCATGACTGAAATATTGCAGACCTTGCAGAACTACTGGATTGATCTGGCNCAGCCCCGGCTGGGTGCGGAAGCAGTGTTCGCCACCGACGAATTCTTCGCGCCGCTGGAGCGCCTGATCCAGCCCGAAGAGCCGGTGTTCATCCCCGGCAAATACGACGACAACGGCAAATGGATGGATGGCTGGGAAACCCGCCGCAAACGCGGTGACGGTTATGACTACGCCATCCTGAAAATCTGCCCGGGGGTCATTTATGGTTTTGANCTGGACACCTCGCATTTCACTGGCAATTTTGCCCCATCGGCCAGCATTGAAGCCTGTTACAGCAAGACCCCGCCGAATGAAAGCACCCGCTGGTTTACGCTGCTGCATGCGCGTGCGCTCCAGGGCGACTCGCACAATGTGTTTGAAATCGGCTCCCGCGAGGTATGGAACTACCTGCGCCTGAACATTTACCCGGATGGCGGCATCGCACGGTTGCGGGTGTACGGCCAAGTTCGGCGCGAGCTGGGCAATATCCAGCCGGATGAGGAGTTCGATCTGGCGGCGATGCGCAATGGCGGCAAAGCCCTGTGCGCCAGCGACATGCATTTCGGCCATATCAGCAACCTGATCGCACCCGGAAAGGGCGTGAATATGGGCGATGGCTGGGAAACCCGCCGCCGCCGCGAACCTGGTTTTGACTGGATAATCCTGCGTCTGGCCTATGTGGGGAANATTTCCCGGCTGGTCATCGACACCGCGCATTTCAAGGGGAACTACCCGTATGAATGTTCGGTGTGCGCCACCCTCTATCGCGGCGGCAACGAAGACAGCATCGCCACCCAGAGCCTGTATTGGGAGGAAATTTTACCTCCGCAGCGGATGGCGCCCGACACCGAATTCACCTTCATCGAGCAATTGCGGAATGTCGGCCGNGTCTCGCACCTGCGCGTCAATATTTACCCCGATGGCGGCCTCAGCCGCCTGCGCCTTCGGCAAGATTCGGATGATTTGAGATGATGCTGATTCCTGAGCCGCTGACGGCGGCGGCGTTTGCACCGTTCGGCGATGTGATTGAGGCCGGTGATGANAAAACGCATTACACCATCAACTACGGGCGCACCGAACGCTTCCACGACCTGGCGCAACTGGATGTGCTGGCGAATGGCGGCAAGCCCACCGTCAGCATTTTCCGTTCACAACCCGCCAATTTCCCGTTGCGGGTGGAAGTGATGGAACGCCATCCGCACAGCAGCCAGGCGTTCATTTCCCTGCAACGCAGGCCGTTCCCGGTGCTGGTTGCCCCGCCGGGTGACCAACCGGAATTAGACCAGTTGCGGTTGTTTGAAGTNGGGCCGAATCAGGGCGTCAATTACCATCCGGGCGTCTGGCACCACTACCAGTTCAGCCTGGATGAAACGCGGGATTTTCTCTGCATCGACCGCAGCGGCGGCTACGGGGACAATTGCGACGAACACCTTTTCAGCGAGGAAATTTTCATCCAACGCAGCTGAAGCCGATGTGCCTGAAAAGCCGTTGCACCCCAATAAAAACGCCCGCCAGAGACAATGGCGGGCGTTTTTTATGGGCTAAACCCAAGTGCGTTTCAGCAGCCGGATGGCTTAATGTTGGCCACCTGCTTCGACGCTGGCCTTGATCGCAGCTTCCTCATCGTGGCGGGCACCGTTGAAGTACAGGTTCAGCAATACTGCGCTGAATGACGCCAGCAAAATGCCGGATTCAATCAGGGAATGGATGCTGTGCGGCATCCACTGCTTGAAGTTGGGGGCAACCAACGGAATCATGCCCACGCCAACGGAGATGGCCACGATCATGCCGTTATTGCGGTTGTGTTTGAAATCCACACCGCCCAGGATACGGATGCCCGTTGCCGCCACCATGCCGAACATGACCAGCCCGGCACCGCCCAGCACAACCGTCGGCAGGGATTCAATCAGCGCCGCCATTTTCGGCAACAAGCCGAGGAACACCATGATCAGGCCACCCGCCACGCACACAAAGCGGCTCATGACACCGGTCACGGCCACCAGACCCACGTTTTGCGAGAAGCTGGTGTAAGGGAAAGTATTGAAGATGCCGCCGATCAAGGTGCCCAGGCCATCAGTGCGCAGACCGCGTGCCAGCCGTTTCTGGTCAACCTTGCTGCCGGTCATTTCGCCCAGCGCGAGGAACATCCCGGTGGATTCGATCATGACCACAATCATGACCAACGTCATGGTCAGGATCAGGATAGGGTCAAACTTGGGCATGCCAAACTGGAAGGGCAACACCAAACCAAACCAATGGGCTGCGGCAACCTTTTCAAACGTCATCATGCCCATGGAGGCCGTGATCACGGCACCGATGATAATGCCCAGCAACACCGAGATATTGGCCAAGAAGCCTTTGGCAAATTTGGCGATCAGCAGGATGGAGGCCAACACAACTGAAGCAATGCCCAGATTGATCAGGGAAGCGTATTTGGGGTTAGGCATGGATGGAGCCAGCGCCAAACCTTCCGGAATGGNGGNGACAGTGCTGCCCACTGTCGCCGCCGTCTTGGCAGCGTCCAGCCATTGCTGGTACTCAGGGTTGATGATGGTCGGCGCAGTACCNNCCACTGGATTGCCAAAAATCCAGTTGATGCCGATCCGCATCAGGGTGATGCCGATGACGGTAATGATGGTGCCGGTAACCACTGGCGGGAAAAAGCGCAACATGCGGCTGACAACCGGGGCAATCAGGATCGAGACAATCCCCGCGCCAATAATGGAGCCGAAAATCATCTGGGCACCTTCCAAGCCTGGCGTGGTTTTGGCCATGGAGACAATCGGGGCGACGGCGGCGAATGTGACGCCCATCATGACAGGCAACTGCACGCCGAACCATTGGGTGAGGCCAAATGACTGGATGATGGTCGCAATGCCGCATACGAACAAGTCTGCGGAAATCAGCATGGAAATCTGTTCCGGCGTCAACTGCAAAGCCCGGCCAATAATCAGGGGCACCGCCACGGCGCCCGCATACATGATCAGCACATGTTGCAGCCCCAAGGTCGCCAGCTGGGTCGCCGGTAACCGTTCGTTAACAGGATCAGTCGCCATATTCATAGGAAGCTCCTCAGTAAGTAAAAGGGGTTATGGATAAAAAGATGTCTGCACATTGGATGGTTCTCCGGGCTGCCGCTGCCATAAAATCATGGCCTGGAGCTTCAGGAATAAGGGCGCATGGCGCATGCATGGTTTGTATTGTCTTAGTTTAGGCATATGCGGTTACGATCTCTGTTTTACTGCACTTGACACTCAGTTGACAGGGGCGGAAAAAAGTTGTCTACTCGGACAGGTTTTTCCGATGCAAAATACCTGCCATCTAGAAAGGAAATCTTTAAATGCATGATATCCCAACAATCTGGATCAAGAACCCACTGGCGATCCTGGTGGCTGATGTGCCGCAAGCGGGCGGTGGTGTGGTGGTGGCAGGCGGCAAAATCGTCGAATTGGTGCCTACCGGCCAACAGCCGTCNCGGCCGGTCTCGCAAACTGTCGACGCCCATGAGCATGTTGTGCTGCCAGGCCTGATCAATACCCATCACCACTTTTACCAGACCCTGACCCGGGCGTATCCAGGCGCGCTGGACAAGGAGCTGTTCGACTGGCTGACCGCGCTGTATCCGCTATGGGCGGGGCTGGAGCCGGAGATGTTGGCCATCGCCACCCGGCTGGCGCTGAACGAACTGCTGCTGTCCGGCTGCACCACGGCGGCAGACCACCACTACCTGTTCCCCACCGGGATGGAAAACGCCATCGACATCCAGGCGGAAGCGGCGCAGGCGGTTGGCATGCGGGTCACGCTGACGCGCGGCTCCATGAGCCTTGGCCANGAACAGGGCGGCCTGCCCCCACAAAGCACGGTGCAGACGGAAACCGCGATCATGGATGACAGTGCGCGTTTGATCAGCGCTTATCATGATCCTGCTGAAGGGGCGATGGTGCAGATTGCCCTGGCACCCTGCTCGCCGTTTTCGGTCACGACCGGACTGATGCAAGCCAGCGCGGAGCTGGCGGCGCAACATCAGGTNCGCCTGCACACGCACCTGGCCGAAACCCTCGATGAAGAAGCGTTCTGCCTGAAAAATTTCGGCATGCGCACCGTGGATTACCTGGAAAGCGTCGGCTGGCTGCATGAGCGCACCGGNCTGGCGCATGGCATCCATTTCGATGACGGGGAAATCCGTCGGCTGGGGGCGGCGGGCGTGGGCATCTGCCACTGCCCCAACTCCAATATGATGCTGGCTTCCGGCATCTGCCGCACGCTGGATCTGGAAGCGGCGGGCAGCCCGGTCGGGCTGGGGGTGGACGGTTCCGCCTCCAACGACCATTCCAACCTAATCAGCGAAGTGCGCCAAGCCATGTACCTGCAACGGCTGCGCTACGGCGCAGGGCGGGTTTCCCACTTCGATGCTTACCGCTGGGCGACGGCGGGTTCGGCGCGGGTGCTGGGGCGCAGCGACATTGGCGAAATTGCGCTGGGCAAGCAGGCGGATCTGGCGCTGTTCAAACTGGACGAATTGCGTTTTTCCGGCAGCCACGACCCACTGGCGGCGCTGCTGCTGGCTGGCGCACAGCAGGCTGACCGTGTCATGATAGCCGGACAGTGGAAAGTCACCGACGGGTGCCTGGTGGATACGGACATCCAGGAACTGATGTCCGCACACCGGCAAGCAGCGCGCAAACTGGCGGGCAAAATGTAGAGGGTGCCATGGCTCGCCTATTTATGGTGCAACAAACACCAATATGCACAACCGTAATGCCCATAATGGGCGCAGGCAGCGTTCAAGTTTCTGGCATGAAATATGCCTTGAGAGAACTGGCGCTGATTTTAAATGGATCAACAAGGAGCTTAAAAACATGCTGAAATCGCTGAAATGGCCATTATTCACCGTGCTGGCGCTGTTTGGCGGCAATGCTTTCGCCCATAACGGCCCTTCCCCCACCCGGAAGCCGCTTCAGAATGGGCGCACATGGGCATGCATCTGCTGATACCTGCCATTGGGCGCGGGCGTATTTTTCTGGGGCGCTGGCTGGCGCGCCGCCATCTCCAAGCCAAAACCCTGCCGTTGCGCAAGCGCTGATCGGCGGACTGGTGACAGCGCCCGTCCCACCGCAACAAGCATCCGGCTGGCAAGCTGAACTGACGCTCGGATTTGAAGCCCGCACCGGGAAAACCGTGCTGGGCAAACGCAGCCAACGCGCCGTTGGCGGTGCAGCGTCCGTTTTACCCGGAAGGCCCAGTCTGCCACGCCTATGTGCTGCACCCACCCGGCGGTGTGGTGGGCGGCGACCAACTGACACTTGACGCCACTGTTGATCCTGCGGCCAGCGCCCTGCTGACCACGCCAGGAGCCACCAAGTTCTACCGCTCCAACGGCCAGCAGGCCAGCCAACAGCAGCATTTCCGCGTGACGGGCGGCGTGCTGGAATGGCTGCCGCAGGAAAACATTTTCTTTCCCGGCGGCAACAGCGTTTTGTCCACCGACATCCATCTGGATGCAGCGGCACGCTATATCGGCTGGGAAATCCATTGCCTGGGAAGGCCGGTGATCCAGGAGCCGTTTGCGCCTGGCCGCCTGTTGTCCCGCACCCGCTTGTACCGGGAACGGCAGCCGCGATTCATTGACCGGCTAACCATTGGCGGCGGCCAGGATTTGCGCGGTGCCGCCGGTTTGCGCCAACAGCCGGTCATCGCCACCTTGCTGGCGACCCCTGCCGGACGGGATGTGCTGGCAGGCGTGCAGCCGCTATGCGCAACACCCTGGCGCACGGGCAGGCGGGGCCACCCTGCTGCATGACGTGCTGGTCGTGCGCTACCTGGGCGCGAGCACGGCTGAAGCCCACCACCTGTTCCGCCATATCTGGCACCATATCCGCCCGCTGGTGACAGGCCGCGCCGCCGTCGCCCCCGCATCTGGAATACCTAGGAGGATCTTCATGGAACTGACCCCCGCGAAAAGACAAGCTCTTGCTGTTTACCGCCGGACTGCTGGCGGAACGGCGCAAGGCACGCGGCTTGAAACTCAATTACCCCGAATCGGTGGCGCTGATCAGCTGCGCCATCCTGGAAGGCGCGCGACGGCAGAAGCGTGGCCGAACTGATGGATTATGGCCGCACCCTGCTGACCCGCGCCGATGTGATGGATGGCATTCCCGAAATGATCCATGACGTGCAGGTGGAAGCCACCTTTCCCGACGGCACCAAGCTGGTGACCGTGCATGAACCGATTGTTTAAGGAGACGCCGCCATGATCCCCGGAGAAATCTTTCCCGCCGACGGTGAAATCGAACTCAACGCAGGCCGTGAAACCGTCACCCTCACCGTCGCCAACATCGGCGACCGCCCGATTCAGGTCGGTTCGCATTACCACTTTTGAAACCAACAACGCCCTGGCTTTCGAGCGTGACAAAGCCCGGGGTTTCCGCCTGAACATCCCGGCAGGCACGGCGGTGCGTTTCGAACCCGGCCAGACCCGCGAGGTCGAGCTGGTGGCGTATGCTGGCAACCGTGAAGTCTACGGTTTCCAGGGCAAAATCATGGGCAAACTGTAAGGAGCGACGGCATGGCGAAAATCAGCAGGCAGGCATATGCCGAAATGTACGGNCCNACCACCGGCGACCGCGTGCGCTTGGGTGACACCGAACTGATCATCGAAGTGGANAAAGACCACACCGTTTACGGCGATGAAGTCAAATTCGGCGGCGGCAAGGTGATCCGCGACGGCATNGGCCAATGCCAGCGGGAAAGCGCCGAGGTGGTGGATGTGGTGATCACCAATGCCTTGATCCTGGATCACTGGGGCATCGTGAAAGCTGACATCGGCATCAAGAACGGGCGCATCAGCGGCATTGGCAAGGCAGGCAACCCCGATACCCAGGCAGGCGTGACTATTGTTGTCGGCGGCACCGAAGCGATTGCAGGCGAAGGCCAGATCCTCACCGCAGGCGGCATCGATTCGCACATCCATTTTATCTGCCCGCAGCAAATAGACGACGCGCTCATGTCCGGCGTGACCACCATGATTGGCGGCGGCACCGGCNNTGCCACCGGCACCAATGCGACCACCTGCACCCCAGAGCCGTGGAATATCCACCGCATGCTGGAGGCCGCCGACGCCCTGCCAATGAACCTTGGTTTCCTCGGCAAGGGCAACGCCAGTTTGCCGGGCGGCTTGCGTGAACAGATTGCGGCGGGTGCCATCGGCCTGAAACTGCACGAAGACTGGGGCACCACCCCTGCTGCCATCGACACCTGCCTGAGCGTGGCGGAAGAAACCGATGTGCAGGTGGCGATCCACACCGATACCCTGAATGAATCCGGCTTTGTGGAGGACACGCTGGCGGCGATGAAAGGCCGCACCATCCACACCTACCACACGGAAGGCGCAGGCGGCGGCCATGCTCCCGACATTATCAAGGCGGCGGGGCAGGCGAATATCCTGCCCTCCTCCACCAACCCCACCCGGCCTTACACGGTCAATACGGTGGATGAGCATCTCGACATGCTGATGGTCTGCCACCACCTGTCACCCGCGATTGCCGAAGATGTGGCGTTTGCCGAAAGCCGTATCCGCCGCGAAACCATTGCCGCCGAAGACATCCTGCACGACCTNGGGGCATTCTCGATGATTTCCTCCGACTCCCAGGCAATGGGGCGGGTGGGCGAAGTCATCACCCGCACCGGNCAGACCGCGCACAAAATGAAGGTGCAACGCGGCAGCCTGAAGGAAGATTCGTCTGCCAGCGACAACTTCCGCGCCAAACGTTATGTATCCAAATACACCATCAACCCGGCCATCACCCACGGTGTCGCGCATGAAATCGGTTCGGTGGAAGTCGGCAAGCTGGCCGATCTGGTGCTGTGGAAACCGGCCTTTTTCGGCGCCAAGCCCAGCCTGATCATCAAGGGCGGGCTGATTATCGCCGCACCGATGGGCGACCCGAACGCCAGCATCCCCACCCCACAGCCGGTGCATTACCGCCCCATGTTCGGCGCCTTGGGCAAAGCCAAACATGCCACCACCATGACCTTCCTGTCAGGGGCGGCGTATGCGGCAGGCATCCATCAGCAACTGGGTTTGCACAGCCTGATTGGTGTGGTGAAAAACTGCCGCACCATCACCAAGGCCAATATGGTGCTGAACGATTACCAGCCGGTGATTGAAGTCGATTCGCAAACCTATGAAGTGCGTGCGGATGGCGAACTGCTGGTGTGTGAACCGGCGGCGGAACTGCCGCTGGCGCAACGTTACTTCCTGTTCTGATTCTTTCCTCCTTGGGTGGTAGGCAGAATCATTGCCTATCATCTACTCACTACATCATTAGTATTTACGCAAAAACGTATTGCCACACCTCTGCGGGCTTGATATTGTTATTGCATCATCATTGAGGATGTAGAAAATGTGGCTTAAAGATATTGCATCAGCGAAAGCGGGTTATCCGTTTCGAGGGGCAATCATGGCAATACCCAACGCAGCCGTGCGGGTGGTGCAGATGAAAGATACCTTTGTGGATCAAGTCATTGAGTGGTCTGCTTGTCTTTGCACAGCGTTACCCAGTCAACGTTCAGCGGANTTTTTATCAGCAAACGATATTTTGTTTTCAGCACGCGGCACGAAAAACTATGCCGTGTTGGTCGATGAGGCTGTTAGCCACTATCAAGCTGTAGCAGCTCCCCANTTTTTCATCTTGCGCCTTGCGACACCTGATGTGTTGCCCGCGTTCTTGGTGTGGTGGCTCAACCAATACCCCTGTCAGCAATACTTTCAGCGCGAAGCCGAAGGCAGTGTGACCAAAAGCATCCGCCGGAGTGTGCTGGAAAATACCCCTATCGTTGTGCCACCGTTGAGTAAACAACACGCGATTATCCAACTTGCCAATACCCTTGCACGGGAACAACAAGTGCTTGCGCGACTACAGCGTAACGGCGAACACCTGATGAATACCATTGCCAATGACCTGCTCAACAACAAGGAAGACGTAGCATGAATGAACAACACCAATCTTTTGAACAATTGAGGCAGCTCACAACCGATGGCTTCGAGTACTGGTCGGCACGGGATTTAGCGCCGCTCCTTGAATACCGTGATTGGCGAAATTTTCACAAAGTCATTGGTAAGGCGATACAAGCCTGCACAACTAGCAACCAGCCCGTGGCAGACCATTTCGTTGAAGCCACCAAGATGGTCAAAATTGGATCAGGGGCGCAACGCAAGTTTGATGATGTGAAGCTGTCTCGTTACGCTTGCTATTTGGTAGTACAAAATGGCGATCCCTCCAAGCCGGTTATTGCCGCAGGACAGACGTACTTTGCGGTACAGACACGGCGGCAAGAGTTGATGGATGACGCAGCTTTCAAGCAGCTCAAGGAGGATGAAAAACGCCTGTTCTTGCGCAACGAACTGCGGGAACACAATAAGCAATTGGTTGAGGTTGCCCAGCAAGCGGGGGTTGCAACCAATCTGGATTTCGCCATTTTTCAGAATCACGGTTACAAAGGGCTATACGGCGGACTTGACCAAAAGGCTATCCATGCCCGTAAGGGGTTGAAGAAAAGCCANAAAATCCTTGATCACATGGGTTCAACCGAATTGGCAGCCAACCTGTTCAGAGCCACGCAAACAGAAGAAAAACTAAAGCGTGACAATGTTCAAGGTAAGCATCAGGCTAACCAAACCCATTTTGCAGTGGGGCAGAAAGTCAGGCAAACCATTGAAGAACTGGGCGGAACAATGCCAGAAAACCTGCCTACGCCAGAGAAGGCGATTAAACAATTGGAAACTGGCACAAAAGTATTAGGTAAAAAGGATCAATAAGCGCATGACCGACACCATCAGCCAAGACAGCATCAACAAAGCCTTGTGGGCAGCTTGCGATACCTTTCGCGGTACGATCAGTGCCGACACTTACAAGGATTTCATCCTCACCATGCTGTTCCTCAAGTACATCTCGGATGTGTGGCAGGATCACTACGAACGCTATCAGGTGGAATACGGTGACGAGCCGGAACTGATCAGCGAAATGATGAAAAGCGAGCGTTTTGTGTTGCCGCCTATCGCCAGTTTCTATGCCCTGTATGAACGTCGTCATGAACCGGGCAACGGTGAGCGTATTGACCAAGCCCTGCACGCGATTGAGGAGGCCAATGGCACGAAACTCAAGGATGCAGGCAAAAGCGTGTTTCAGGACATCAGTTTCAACACCGACAAGCTGGGCGAGGAAAAGCAGAAAAACACCATCTTGCGCCATTTGCTGGAAGATTTCGCCAAGCCGGAACTCAACCTCAAACCCAGTCGCGTGGGTACGCTGGATGTGATTGGTAACGGCTATGAATATTTAATCAAGAACTTTGCTGCCAGTGGAGGACAAAAAGCGGGTGAGTTTTATACCCCG
Organism: Candidatus Thiothrix singaporensis; assembly: GCA_013693955.1. GTDB lineage: Bacteria > Pseudomonadota > Gammaproteobacteria > Thiotrichales > Thiotrichaceae > Thiothrix > Thiothrix singaporensis. The sequence continues at coordinate 2,537,910 of CP059265.1, forward strand.
CCGGAAGTTTCCGATCTGATAGCGGAATTGCTGGAACCGCAACCGGGCGACAGCATTTGTGACCCAGCGTGTGGTTCGGGGTCATTGCTAATGAAGTGTGGGCGCAAAATCGTCGCCAACTTCGGTAGTAAACAGTACGCGCTATATGGGCAGGAAGCGATTGGCTCTACTTGGTCGCTGGCGAAGATGAATATGTTCCTGCACGGCGAAGACAACCATAAAGTCGAATGGGGTGACACCATCCGCAACCCCAAGTTATTGGATAAAAACGGCAACTTGATGCTGTTTGACATCGTGACCGCCAACCCACCGTTTTCACTGGACAAATGGGGGTATGATGAGGCGGAAAATGACAAGTTCAGTCGTTTCCGGCGCGGCATTCCGCCCAAAACCAAGGGTGACTATGCCTTCATCCTGCACATGATCGAAACCCTGAAGCCGGATACTGGGCGCATGGGCGTGGTTGTGCCGCACGGAGTGTTATTCAGGGGTTCATCCGAGGGGCAAATCCGCCAGAAGCTGATTGAGGAAAACTTGCTGGATGCGGTGATTGGTTTGCCGGAAAAGCTGTTTTACGGCACGGGCATTCCGGCAGCCATCCTGTTGTTCCGCAAGGATAAGCACGATAACAATGTGTTGTTCATTGATGCCAGCCGCGAGTGCAAGGCGGGCAAAAACCAGAATTTGCTGACGGCGGAGAATATCCGCAAAGTGCTGGAGACGTACCAGACTGGGAAAAGCGTGGAGAAATATGCCTACCTCGCCAGCCTCGCCGAAATCCGCGAGAACGACTACAACCTCAATATTCCGCGCTATGTCGACACTTTTGAGGAGGAAGAAACCATTGATTTGATGTCGGTACGGCGCGCGCGGCTGCAACTGCAACAGCAGTTGGCTGAGTTGGAAACGAAAATGGCGGGGTATTTGGAGGAGTTGGGGTATGAGTGACACATTTCAAACCTTGGATACCCTCAAAGCCAAACTCGACAGTTACCGCCCGTTGCCGCCTGCGGTTGTCGCCAACCTGCATGAATCCTTGGTGTTGCAATGGACGTATCACAGCAATGCGATTGAAGGGAACACGCTCACCCTCAAGGAAACCAAGGTTGCGCTGGAAGGCATTACCGTTGGTGGCAAAACCTTGCGGGAGCATTTTGAAGCCATTAATCACCGTGAAGCCATTTTGTTCATGGAGGAACTGGTACAGCAAAACGCACCGCTGAATGAGTGGAACATCAAGCAACTGCATCAATTAGTGCTGAAAAACATTGATGACACCAATGCCGGACGCTATCGGCAAATCAACGTACTGATTGCGGGTGCGGAACACAAACCCATCGAGGCAGTGCATGTACCGCAAGCAATGGCGGATTTTATCGGCTGGTATGATACGCAGGCGATGCAGTTGCATCCGGTGGAACGGGCAGCACGGGTGCATGGCGAATTTGTCAAAATTCATCCGTTTGTGGATGGTAATGGGCGGACTTCACGCCTGCTAATGAATCTGGAATTGATGAAAGCGGGGTTTCCGGCGGCAGTGTTACCCGTGCAACGCCGTTTGGAATATTACGAAGCTTTGGATCGGGCGCATTGCCACGACGACTACGCCCCGTTTCTGGAGCTGATAGCGGCAGTGGTAGCAGAAAGTTTCGAGCCGTACTGGTGGGCACTGGGAGTAAAAGTATGATTCCAGAAGACTGGGAAATAAAAACACTGGAAGAGCTTGCACTTGTGGAAAGAGGAAAGTTCTCTGCAAGACCTCGCAATGATCCAAAGTTNTTTGGCGGTCATATGCCATTTGTGCAGACAGGAGATGTTACCTCTGCAAAAACTTATTTAGAATCCTTTTCTCAGACTTTAAACAATGATGGAATTGCTGTTAGCAAAGTATTTCCCAAAAATACTATTTTGGTAACGATCGCAGCGAATATTGGAGACACTGCAATAACAACTTTTGATGTTGCTTGTCCTGATAGTGTAGTAGCCATTCAAACTTATGAGGATAAGGCAGATACATTCTGGCTAAAGAAAATTCTTGAAACCAAGAAGCAAGACTTAGATTCTCAATCAACGCAAAATGCACAGAAAAATATAAATCTACAGGTGTTAAGACCACTTCAAATNCTTAACTCCCCTCTCCCCGAACANAAGAAAATCGCCCAAATCCTCTCCACTTGGGACAAAGCGATTACCACCACTGAACAACTGCTTACCAACAGCCAGCAGCAGAANAAAGCCCTGATGCAGCAATTGCTGACGGGGAAGAGGCGGTTGAAGGGTTTTTGGGGGTCAAACGTTCACATCTCTCTGATCTTGTCAAAATTGACGCTAAAAGTTTAGGGAACAAAACGCCTACAGATTTTGAGTTTCAATATNATTTCACTCTCAGATGTCAATGCTGGACGAATAGCAGATAACATAGAGTGTCACAAATTTCATAATGCACCAAGTCGAGCTAGGCGCATTGTATCTGAAGGTGACATTCTTCTTGCAACAGTGCGTCCTAATCTCAAAGGCTTTGCCAAAATTACTAAAGAGTATTCTGACTGCATAGCTTCTACAGGATTTTCTGTGCTTTCACCGAAAAAAGGTGTCTGCGGTAGTTACTTATATCATTACTTATTTGGTGCTCATATCACGGGACAAATAAATGCACTGGTTGTTGGAACAAACTATCCCGCGATTAACTCTTCTGATGTCGCTGGGTTATTGATCTATTACCCAGAGTGCGAAGAGCAGGAAAAAATTGCAGAAATTTTAAATAACTGTGATTCAATACTATCAGTTTTGCAGCAAAAGCTTGAGGGGTTGAAGCAGGAGAAGAAAGCCCTGATGCAGCAGTTGTTGACGGGGAAACGGCGGGTGAAAGTATGAGGAAAAACGTATGTTGACATACCCCATTAAAATCGAAGGACTCAAAGGCGTAGGCAGCGTTGAGTTAAACCTACAGGAAAATCAGCGGGTTTATACCCTGATAGGAGCCAATGGTGTCGGTAAAACCAAAACGCTGGAAGCCTTGTTTCAGGTTTTGTTTTATAGCCACCAGCTTGTCAGTCAGCCGACAAATAATCAGGCAATTAGGACAGAAAGTTGGGCTTTTAGGATGCTAGGAATTGGTGAGAGTAGCTTTAATGCACCATCACATAATATCGTTCCCAATAGCCTGAACGTTTTGGCAAATCACATGCTCCATAGTCTACCCATCGTTTTTCTTGCATCACAAAATCGTGGGTTCATTAAGCATGATGCCAAACCTGCCCAAGCCATTGGCACATTGGAACAACGCCGTAATGCCTATTTCAGCCGTTTGATCCGNGGCATGAACAACAATTTCACCAGCCTGAATATGGATACAGGCATTGAAGAATGGTTTGTCACCCTAGCCCAATCCGCTAACCCTTACCAAAAGCAGGAAGATAACCGTGACATCGAAATCCGGGTGGTGCTGGAGTTGCTAAACAAGATCGACAGCCGTATTGACCCCAAATACATGCAAATCAGCGGTGATGGTCGGGTCAATCTGAAAATTGATGGTCAGCCGCGTGAGCTTTCCCATTTGAGTACCGGCTTTGCCTCCATCCTGAAAATGCTACAGGCGATTGTGTCCGGTTACGGCTATTTCACCAATGAAACCCGCTTGCAACAGGTGAAGGGCATCGTACTGATTGACGAAATCGAAAGCCACCTGCATCTGTCTTGGCAAGCAAAGATCATCCCCTTGCTCAAACAGTTATTCCCGAATACCACGTTTTATATCACCACCCATTCTTCCATCGTGCTGTCACAACTCAAGGCAGGAGAAGCCTACCGCCTGCAACGTGATCCCGATGGCGTGGTGCGCGCGCAAGCGATTACTTCACCCAACACCACCTCATTGATTGATGTGCTGCAAGAAGCCTTTGATATTGACCTGAATCGCCTGAAACTGGACAGTCTCGTTCCCGCTGATCAACAACAAGCGAAACAGCAGTTGTTGGATCTGATCAATGGGCAAGGGTGTAGTGACCATGCGCAAGGTTTTATTGGACGCAAACTTATTGATCGCCGCCTTGGATGACGGCAGCACAACATCTGAAGCCGAACGTACCAAAGCCAAGCAGGCATTGGCAGCCTTATTGAGCAATGCGGAGGTGACACTGATTATCACCCCACTGATTCGCTACGAAGTGCTGCGCGGCATTGGCTGGCAAGATCAGGTACGTTTTGCCCAGTTAAAACAATCACTGGATGGCTTGACCGAGTTGGATGTCAACCGCCATGTCTCCGAGTTGGCAGCCAACTTATTTCGCTTTGACCGTGCAGTGAATACAGACCAGCAACGCAATATTGAAAAGCGCAAATTTGATGTGTTCCACCTTGCCAGTGCCAAGTGCCATGATTTGGAACTGGCATCGCAGGATTCAGATATTGCTGGGTTGGAAGGGTTGTATGAGTGTTATACGCAGGCAATCTCATGAAGCGATCACGAATTCAGCAAGCCAGATCTTCTTCAGTGAGCCAACCATGCTAATTTTTAACTGCACCAAAGCTGCCACCGAGTTTTTCACCGTCACCCGCAAAGGTGTGAAACAATCGTTTGTACACGCACCGCCTAACAAAGACATCGCCGCAGATGGCCAATACCTGCAAAATGACGAAGGCAAGCCGACGCTGGCTTTCCAGTGGGTACTGCACGCCATCACGGTCAAGCGCAAACATTGCCTGATAGCGATGGAAATCAACACCCGTTTCAGCGTCATCCTCACCGCCATGCCCAAAGGCAATCCTGATGCGTTCATTGACCGCTTCAAACCCCGTCTGCTGGATCAGCTATTCGGGTTTGCGTTGCAATCTGGCATCTTGAAGGAGGAGCAGTTCGCCATCTTCATTGACGAATTCATGGCACAAACTGCCGATATTTTCTTGTGCCAGCGTTCCGACCGCAGCGTACAAACTCATATCAACGATGTGGTTTCACAGTTCACCGAAACCGTGGATGCCAGCGGATACGTGCCGGATAACGACCGTGAAATGCTGCATTTCAGTGCTTACATCAACAACCAACTGCGTAAAATCAAACCAAGCAGGGACTACATCCACCCAGATGAGCAAATGCTTTTGTTCTGGTTACAGCAATTTTGTGGTTTCACACCAGAACAGGTTGCGGGTATCAAGCAACATTTTTCTGACCTGCGCCGCCGCCGTTTTAGCGCATGGAATGACATACCGGATGATGTGAAGCCGCCGCCATATACGGATAAAATTGTGATATTGGAAGACTTCAAGGCACAAAAAGGGAATAAATAATGTCAGCCTTGCCACGCTTCCAAGAAGAATATAGCGCCAAACTCCCAGCCTTGGCACTGTTAAGCCAGTTGGGTTGGTCATTCCTCTCNCCGCAACAAGCCGTGATCGCCCGCCACGGTCACTACGACCAAGTGGTGTTACACGACATCTTGCGCAACGAATTGCAAAAACGCCGTTTCACCTTCGCAGGACGTGAATATGCCCTTTCCAGCCACGCGCTGGATAACCTGATTGCCGAAGTGTGCAGCCCCGCCCTCAATGAAGGTTTGCTGTTTGCCAATGAAAAGCTCTATAACCACCTGCTGTACGGCATTTCCATCACCGAATTTGTCGACGGCAANAAAGCCAACCCGACCATTGCCCTGATCGACTGGCACAACCCCGCCAACAACCATTTCAGCTTTACCGAGGAATTCAGCATTACCTGCGCTGGCGGTGTTGAGTCGCGCCGCCCAGACATTGTGTGTTTCGTCAACGGCATCCCGTTGGTAGTGATCGAAGCCAAACGCCCCAATGGTCATGCCAATAAAGCTCCGACCATCGACGCAGGCATTTCACAAAGTCTGCGCAATCAACGCCCCGACGAAATCCCACACCTGTTCGCCTACAGCCAATTATTGCTCTCCATCAACGGTGCAGAAGGCCGTTATGGTACATGCGCTACCCCAGCTAAATTCTGGTCAGCATGGCGCGAGGAAGACATCAACCTTGCGGAAATGCACGCCATCAAAAACCGTCCACTGACCGCACGACAAACCGAACTTCTGTTTGCTCACCGCACCGCCCAAGATCGGGCGTGGTATCAGGCTTGGTGTGCGGCTGAATTGGCAGTGACGGGACAAGATCATTTGTTGATTAGCCTGTTACAGCCACAACGCTTACTGGAAATGGTGCGGTTTTATACCCTGTTCGATAAAAAGGTTGGTAAAATTGTTGCCCGTTACCAGCAAGTATTCGGCATCAAGCGACTCATTGAACGTATCAACACGCTGCGACCAGACGGGGGACGTGAAGGAGGTGTGATCTGGCACACCACAGGTTCAGGTAAATCCTTCACAATGGTATTCCTGAGCAAAGCCCTAATCCTGCACGATTCTCTCAAGCATTGTCGTATTCTGGTTGTTACCGACCGAGTGGATTTGGAAAATCAACTCAGTAAAACCTTTAGCTCCGGCGGCGAGTTAGCCAGCAANAAAGACAAAGAAGCGGCAATGGCAACCTCCGGCAAACGCCTTGCCGAACAGATTGGCAAAGGCACGGAACGCATTATGTTTTCCCTGATTCAGAAGTTTAACAGTGCCACCAAACTGCCCGAATGTCGCAATCCTAGCCCCAATTTGATTGTGTTGATTGACGAAGGCCACCGCAGCCAAGGCGGTGAGAACCACATCCGCATGAAGCAGGCATTGCCCAACGCCGCGTTTGTGGCGTTTACGGGTACGCCCTTGCTGAAAGACGACAAGACCGAAGGTAAATTCGGCAAGATTATCCACCCCTACACCATGCAACGCGCCGTGGATGACCAGACCGTTACGCCTTTGTTGTACGAAGAGCGCATCCCCGATCTGGATGTCAATGAACGCGCTATTGATAGTTGGTTCGAGCGTATTACCGAAGGCTTGACCGCTGAACAAAAGACCGACCTGAAACGCAAGTTTGCCCGTAAAGGCGAAATCTACAGCGTAGATGACCGCATCCGCCTGATTGCGCTCGACATTGCCAACCACTTTGTNAAAAACATTGACGACGGCTTGAAAGGACAATTAGCTTGCGATAGCAAAGCCTCCGCCATCAAGTACAAACAATACCTCGATGAAGCCGGGTTGTTTGAGTCCGCCGTGGTTATGAGTCCGCCCGATACCCGCGAAGGCAATACCGATGTGGACGAAGCCGCTTTGCCCGCTGTGGCTAAATGGTGGAAAGACAATATCGGTTCAGCCGACGAACAAACCTACACCAAAGCCATTATCGAGCGTTTTGACCAAGACGATGCCTTGAAGCTGCTGATTGTGGTGGACAAGCTCTTGACGGGTTTCGATGAGCCGAAAAATACCGTGCTGTATATCGACAAACCGTTAAAGCAACACAACCTGATCCAGGCGATTGCGCGGGTCAACCGTTTGCACCCGCTGAANAAGTTTGGCTTACTGATCGACTATCGCGGCATTCTGGCGGAACTCGACACCACCCTTCAAAAATATCAGGATTTGGCGACGCGTACCCAAGGTGGCTACGACATCAACGATCTGACGGGTTTGTATAGCCAGATGAGTACCGAATACAAACGTTTGCCACAGCTTTACAAAACCTTGTGGGCGATTTTTGCCAAAGTGAAGAACAAGCACGACATTGAGCAATTGCGGCAGGTGTTAGTGCCAAAAATGGTGGAGCAAGCCGGGGAATTGGTCGATGCCAACCTGAAAACCCGCGAGGACTTCTACGAAGCCCTGACCGCCTTCGCCAGTTGCCTGAAAGTCGCGCTGCAATCTGCCACNTTTTTTGCCGATACCAGTTTCAGTGATGCTGACCGCCGCCACTACAAGGAAACCCTCAAACAATTTTCCAGCCTGCGCCAATTGGCAAAACAGGATGCAGGCGAAACCATCCAGTATGACCAGTACACCGCACAGGTNAAAAAGCTGCTGGACAAGCATGTAGTCGGTGTTGACATCAAAGAGGGCAATGGCGTTTACGAAGTCAACAAAATGGGGCAAAAGCACTCNCCCGAAAATTGGAGCGCAGACAAGACCCGCAACGAAACCGATATTATCAAAACCCGCGTTACACGCATGATCGAGCAGGATTTGTGTGACGATCCTTACGCACAGGAAGCCTTTTCCAAACTGCTACGTCAAGCGATTGCTGATGCAGAAAAGTTGTTTGAGCACCCGCTCAAACAATACCTGCTGTTCCATGATTTTGCTGAGCAAGTGCAACAACGGCGTGTACCGGACATTCCCAATGTGTTTGCAGGCAATCACCACGCGCAGGCGTATTTCGGCGTCTTTAAACAAACCTTGCCGGAAGTATTCACGACTGCCGATCAAGCCGCGCAAGAGCAATGGGTGCAACTGGCTTTCGCACTGGATGCGCATGTGGAACAATCCGTCGCGGAACATTCCATCAACCCGCAAAACATCGAAGCCGACATCCGCAAGAAACTGTTGCCGCTGCTGTTCAAGGAATGCAAAGCGATAGGCGGCGGCATGGATCAAGCCAAGGCGATGGTTGAGCGGGTGATACAGATTGTGCGCGTGGGTTTGAATGGGGTATAGGCAGATGCTCCAGTTCAACTATGGCGATGAACAGATCAGCTTCGAGCGTTTGCCGCGCAGCGAAGGTATCCAGCGAGTGCTGATTAAGGTTCACCCCGATTGCCGGGTGGAAGTGGCAGCGCCTGCCCAAGCGGACGATAACGTAGTGCTGGCAGCGGTGAANAAACGCGGTCGCTGGATTTACCAACAACTACGCGATTTCCGCCAACAATCCGCTTACGTTACTCCACGGCAATACATTAGCGGCGAAAGCCATTACTACCTGGGCAAGCAATACCTGCTGAAAGTGCTGGAAGACCCTGACGCCACACCACAAGTGAAGTTGTTACGTGGCAAATTGGAGGTCACGCTACGCCAGAAAACTGCGGCAAAGGTGGAGCAACTGTTGAGCGATTGGTACAAGGTTCGTGCCAAAGAAGTGTTTGCCAAACGACTGGATGCACTGCTGGAACAAACCTTGTGGGTCACGGAACGTCCGCCGCTACGCATCCTCACCATGCACACCCAATGGGGCAGTTGCTCACCCCAAGGCAGGCTGACGCTGAACCCATATCTGGTCAAAGCTCCACGGGAGTGCATTGATTACGTGATCCTGCATGAGCTATGCCATCTTGCAGAGCATAACCACAGTGAACGCTTTTACCACTTACTGCATCAGGTGATGCCGACGTGGGAGGCGATAAAAGCTAGGCTGGATGCAAAAGCGGGGTGGTATGTGTTGGCATGAAAACTGCCTCGCTACATGTACAACGATGGTTTTTTCTATTAGGTTGAATAATGCTCAAAATCGAACGTATCCTCGACAAAAGCAGCGTGCTGCCCCGCCAGCCGTACCTGTCGCTGACCCTGCCACATGAGCGCCGCATTATCAGCCGCCAGCGCGTTACCCTCGACGATGGCAGCGATGCAGGCTTGTTCCTGCCACGGGGTTCCAACCTGCAACACGGTGATGTCTTGCAAGGCGCAAGCGGCGAACTGATCCGGGTGCAAGCCGCTGCCGAAACGGTTTCCACCCTGTATTGCGACGACCCGCTGTTGCTGGCGCGCGCCTGCTATCACCTGGGTAACCGCCATGTGCCCTTGCAGATTGCGCCGGGTCTGATCCGCTATCAGCACGACCATGTGCTGGACGAAATGCTGCACGGCATGGGCTTGCATGTGGTGGTGGAACAGGCTCCGTTCGAGCCGGAAGCAGGGGCGTATGCGGGCGGGCATTCGCACAGCCACGAACACTCGCACGCTCACGGACACGGCCATTCCCATGACTACTGATCTTGCTTTGCTGCGGCTGCTGCATCTGGTCAGCCCGAGCTTGCCCATCGGTTCCTTCACCTATTCGCAGGGGATCGAATGGGCGGTGGAGTGCGGCTGGATCAAAACGGCGGACGAGCTGGAAAACTGGCTGGAAAACCTGCTGCACTCCGGCATGACCTACCTGGATTTGCCCATCCTGCAACGCCTGTATGCCGCAGTGGAACAGCAGGATCGTGACCTGCTGCAATACTGGATCGATTACCTCAACGCCAGCCGCGAAACCGGCGAGCTGTTGCAGGAAGAAAAACCGGGGCGGGCGCTGACTGATCTGCTGATCGCGCTGGAGATCCCGCAGGCGGCAGCATGGAAACCGCAACTGGCGCAGAACCAGGCTGCGGCGTTTGCCTTCGCCGCGGTGCACTGGCGGATTCCGCTGCAACAGGCGGCTTACGGCTATGTGTGGAGCTGGCTGGAAAACCTGGTGCTGGCGGCGGTGAAAATCATCCCGCTCGGCCAGACACAGGGGCAGAAAATCCTGCATGGCATGACGCCGCTGTTGCCCGCAGTAGTGCAAGCCGGGCTGGCGGTTGGTGATGAGGACATTGGCGCTTCTTCCCCGGCATTGGCCATCGCCAGTAGCCGCCACGAAACCCAATACACCAGACTGTTCCGTTCGTGAAGAGGCTAAAAACTTTCAAAGGAGAAAATCATGTCTACCCCCTGAGAATTGGCGTCGGCGCNTCGGTCGGCTCCGGCAAAACCGCCCTGCTGGATGCGCTGTGCAAGGCGATGCGCAACGACTACGACATCGCCGTGGTCACCAATGACATTTACACCCAGGAAGACGCCCAGTTCCTGACCCGCAGCGAAGCCCTGCCGCCGGAACGCATTGTCGGCGTGGAAACCGGCGGCTGCCCGCATACCGCCATCCGCGAAGATGCCTCCATGAACCTGGCGGCAGTGGAAGATTTGCAGGCAAAGTTTCCCACCTTGGATGCGGTTTTCATCGAAAGCGGCGGCGACAACCTGTCAGCCACCTTCAGCCCGGAACTGGCCGACCTGACCATTTACGTGATCGATGTGGCGGAAGGTGAAAGATTCCGCGCAAAGGCGCCCGGCATTACCCGTTCCGACCTGCTGGTGATCAACAAGATCGACCTGGCACCGTATGTGGGCGCGTCGCTGGACGTGATGGCAAGCGACACCAAACGGATGCGTGGCGACAAACCGTTTGTGTTCAGCAACCTCAAGGANAAAACCGGCTTGCAGGACATTATCGGTTTTATCGTCGACAAGGGTATGCTGGGCAGCTGATTCCACTGTAGGTATAGCGCCATGTGTTTTGCCCTGCTCGCCATCCAGCAACGCCAGGATTACCCCTTCATCCTGGCCGCCAACCGTGACGAATTCTTCCATCGGCCTGCCTTGCCGCTGCACGCCTGGNNGGGATTTCCCGGTGTGGTCGGCGGGCGCGATGTCGAATCCGCCGGTTCCTGGCTGGTGCTGAACCAACAGGATGCGCGGCTGGCGCTGGTGACCAACCACCGTTCCGGCTCGCCGCAAACGGCGGAGCGTTCCCGTGGCCTGCTGGTGCGCGATACGGTGACAGCGGCAACGGATGTGGAAACCACCCTGCAAGCACTGGCAGCCGAACAGCAACGTTACGCCGGTTTCAACCTGATTACGGGCAGGCTGCCTGACCGGCTGTATTACTTTTCCAACCGCAATGGGCAAGCCGCCACGCCCTTGCAACCCGGCGTCCACGCCCTCAGCAACGCCTTTCTGGATACNCCCTGGCCGAAAGTGCAACGCGGCAAACAGCATTTCACCCAACTGGTGCATGACCCAGAGGAACTGCTGGTGGAAGACCTGTTCGCTTTGCTGGAGGACAAAACGCCAGCGGCAGATGCCGAACTACCGGATACCGGCATCGGTTTGGACAAGGAGCGCTGGCTGTCGCCCATTTTCATCAGTGGCGAGCACTACGGCACCCGCTGCTCCACCGTCATCCTGCTGGACGCGACAGGCCGGGTCAGTGTGCACGAACGCAGCTTTCAAGCTGGTCAGCCCGCGAAAACTGTGGAAATGAACTTCATGCTACCATCCTGAAACGGCGTAACCGAACGCTGCCCCCACTGACTGCCCACAAGGATGCCCGATGCCGCCCGCCCGCCTGATAATCCTGACCGTGCTGGCAATGATCGCGTTTGCTGGTAACGCCCTGCTCTGCCGGATCGCGCTGAAAGACACCGCCATCGACGCCGCCAGTTTCAGCAGTATCCGCCTGTTGTCCGGCGCATTGGTGCTGTGGCTGATTGTGCAACTGCAACGGCGGGATGCNGCTGGCCACGGCAGTTGGCCATCGGCACTGGCGCTGTTTGCCTATGCAGCCGGGTTTTCGTTCGCTTACCGGGAGTTGCCCGCAGCGACCGGAACCTTGATCCTGTTTGGCGCGGTGCAGGCCACCATGATCGGGCATGGGTTGTGGAAAGGGGAACGGCTGCATGGCTGGCAGGCGCCCGGTTTACTGCTGGCGTTCGGCGGCCTNGTTGGCCTGTTTTTGCCGGGGCTGACCGCGCCGCCTTTATTCAGCTCGCTGCTGATGCTGGGCGCTGGCGTGGCCTGGGGCGTGTATTGNCTGCGCGGGCGCGGTGCGGGTGATCCGACGCGGGTCACGGCGGGCAATTTCCTGCGGGCGGCACCGATTGCCTTGTGTGTCAGCTTGCTGGGTGTTACGCAGGCCACCTGGGATTGGCAGGGCGTCAGCTACGCCGTAGCTTCGGGCGCGCTGGCTTCCGGGTTGGGCTACGCCATCTGGTACGCCATCCTGCCCGCGATGCAGGCGACCCAGGCCGCCACGGTGCAATTGAGCGTGCCGGTGATTGCTGCGGTTGGCGGTATTGTNGTTCTGGCGGAACCAGTCACCTTACGCCTGGTGCTGGCGTCCATCGCCATCCTGGGCGGCATTGCGCTGGTGATCCGCGCCAAACCCCGACCAGCCTGAATGTGGCAAACACGACAAAACGTCTTGAACCCGCCATTCACAGCCATTGGCATAAAATTATAAATAATTGTTGAACAAGGGAAATTACCGGATGGCACGTTTCCTGCTCCGGCTCTGGCATTTGTCATACAACCGGAGATCACCCCATGCTGCTGGATACCTACAAAGCCCAAGACCTGATCTGGCTCACCACCATCAACGCCAAAACTTCAAGCGGAACCTATGCTTTCCGTGGTGACATGGTGGTGAAAGAAGGTGAAATGAACGAAGCGGCTGGCAAGCGCAACCCGCCCATCGCCATGATCAAGGAAGCGGTCATACTGGCGACGGACGACAAGCTGCTGATGGTGGTGGGCAACTTTGCCGATGTGGTCGAACTGGGCGAATTCGTGACCCGTTTCACNCCTGACCTGGCAGACGATTGCAAGCCTGTGTTCTACATCGACAATATCAAGGAGGGCATGGTGGTGGATGTGGATGGCCGCCCTTACACCTTGATCCCCATCCATTCCGGCATGGTGTGGAACGAACTGCTGGATCTGTGCTACCTGGAAAAATCCGACCTCAAGNNCCAGTCCGCGGAAGACAAGGTTGTGACCGCCTATGAAGCGCTGAAAGACTTCAAACCCAAATACGCGACCGTTNNTCTGGAAACCGCACTGGCTTCCGGTGGCGGTTCCAAACGTGAAGCCTGGGGCGCGGTATAGGAGAGTCCAGCCATGAGTTCCAAAACCCTGGAAACCATCCAGAAACAGGTGGATGAAAACCCTGTGATCATTTACATGAAAGGCACGCCGGAAGCGCCGGAATGCGGCTTTTCCGGCAAGGCGGTCGGCTACCTGAANAAAGCCGGTGCTGAATTCGCCTACGTCAATGTGCTGAAAGCACCCTTCATTTACGAATACCTGCCGCGCTTTTCCCAGTTCCCGACTTTCCCGCAGGTTTACATTGGCGGTGAGCTGGTCGGCGGCAGCGACATCGTGGAAGAGCTGTACAACAGCGGTGAGCTGAACGCCATGCTGACCCAATTGGTGGAGCAGGGTAAATTGCCTGCGTTAAAGATTCCGGCTACAACAGAGGAAACGGCCAAAGCGCCCACCAACGACCTGATACAGCTGACGCTGTAAGCTTATGGATACACACACGGCACGCGACTACCACGAACGCACCAAACACAGCCTGCAAGCCTACGCCAANGGNCCGCAGTATCTGGATTGGGACCAGCAACCGAATCCGTTCCGGCGGTTTGCGGGGGCGGACGTGGTGGAGCTGCCGTTTTATTCCCCCATCCCCGCCCCTTCCCCGCAAGGGGGCAGGGAGTGAAGNAAAGAGGGGATTGCCGCCCTGCTGGAACTTTCTCTCGGTCTTTCGGCCTGGAAACAATTCGGNCCTGACCGCTGGTCGCTGCGCTGCAACCCTTCCAGCGGCAACCTGCACCCCACCGAAGGCTACATCGTCGCAACCGGCATTGAAGGCTTGGGCGATGGCGTCTATCACTACGCGCCGCACGAACATGCGCTGGAACGGCGCGGCAATATCACGCCGAATCCGGATTCCCACCCGCAATGCCTGCTGGGATTAAGCAGCATCGCCTGGCGTGAAGCCTGGAAATACGGCGAACGCGCCTTCCGTTACGTGCAACTGGACGCCGGGCATGCGCTTGGNGCCATCCGTTACGCCGCCGCCGCGCTGGGCTTGCAGGTGGAGTTGCTGGCGGTGACGGATGCAGACATTTCCATCCTATTGGGATTAAACCGGGCGGAGGATTTCGCAGGGGCGGAAGCGGAACACCCGGACATGCTGCTGCGCATCCATGCGGGAGACGCCGTGCGCCCTGCCCTGCCAACCGCCAGCACCTGGCAGGGACGCGCCAACCAACTGGGCGGCCACCCTGCCCTGCAATGGCCGGTTATCGATGCAGTGACCGCCGCCACCGTCTGTGAAACGCGCCANGGAGCCTGGGTCAGGCCAACCCCATCCGCCGCCGCGCCGCAACCGGAGCTGATTCCNCTGATCCGCCAGCGCCGCAGCGCCCAGGCGTTCAGCGGCAAGCACAGCAGCCTGCCCCGGGAAGCTTTCTACCGGCTGCTCGCCACCCTGCTGCCGCAACCGGGGCGCGCGCCGTGGGATGTCTGGAACCTGCCGGTGCGCCTGCATCCCGTCTTCTTCGTCCACCGGGTGGAAGGCTTGCCGCCCGGCCTGTACGCCCTGCCCCGCCATGCTGACGCCAAAGCACAGTTGCAGGCGGCGATGAACCCGGATTTCGTCTGGCAAACGCCGGAAAACTGCCCGGATGGCCTGCCGCTGCATCACCTGATTCAGGCGGATGCGCGCAAAGCCGCCCGCACGCTTTCCTGCCATCAGGACATCGCCTCCACCAGCGCCTTCAGNCCCGGCATGCTGGCGGAATTCGACGCCGGGCTGGCGGATGGCGCGCACGTTTACCGCCAGCTCTACTGGGAAGCCGGGCTGCTGGGGCAAGTGTTATATTTGCAGGCGGAAACCCTCGGCATGCGCGGCACCGGCATCGGCTGCTTCTTCGACGACAATGTGCATCAGGTGCTNGGCCTGCACGGCACGCAATTCCAGAGCCTATACCACTTCACGGTCGGCTGCCCGCAGACGGACACCCGTCTGGAAACCCTGCCCCCTTATGCACATTTACCCACGGAGCGCTTCCGCCATGGCTGACACTGAGGAAATGGCCGTCCTGCGGGCGCGGATCGCTACCGTATTCGCTCGCCGGGAACAACTCAAACAGGCCATGGGGAAGGTTCCATACCACCCCGGCAGGGTTTCCGCGAGCTGGAAAGCGTGGACGCTGAATTGTCGGCGCTGGATTCACGTTTCAAGCAATTGTGGGATGCCCAACAGACGAGGAACAAACGCATGTAGGGGTTCTATGAAGGTACTGGTTTTGGGTGGTGGTGTCATCGGTGTGTGTACAGCTTATTATCTGGCCAAGGCAGGGCATGAAGTCCATCTGGTTGAACGCAACACCAGCGTGGCCATGGAAACCAGCCATGCCAACGCCGGGGAAATTTCGCCCGGCTACGCGGCACCATGGGCGGCTCCCGGCATCCCCGCCAAAGCCATTAAATGGATGCTGATGAAACACAGCCCGCTGGCGCTGCGCCCGTGGGCTGACTGGCGGATGTGGCCATGGCTGCAAGCCTTCCGGCAGCAATGCACCGCCGAAAACTACCAGACCAACAAAGCGCGGATGGTGCGGCTGGCGGAATATAGCCGCGACTGCTTGCGGGAATTGCGTGCGGAAACCGGCATCCGCTACGACGAGCGCAGCCTGGGCACCCTGCAATTGTTCCGTACCCAAAAACAACTGGAGCACAGCGCCTATGACGCGGAGGTGCTCAAGGAACAAGGGGTTCCGTTCACGGTGCTCGACCGGATAGGCGTCATCCGGCGCGAGCCGGGGCTGGCGCAGGTGCAAGAAAAATTCGTCGGCGGCCTGCACCTGCCAGATGATGAAACCGGCGACTGCTTCAAGTTCACCGAAGCACTGGCGGACATGGCGGAAAAGCGGGGCGTGACCTTCCACTACGGGGTATCAATCCAGCAGTTTTTGACCAACGGCAACCGCTGGGAAGGCGTCATCACCAGCAAGGGCATCCTGCAAGCGGACGCCTGTGTGGTGGCGCTCGGCAGTTACTCGCCGCACTTGCTCAAACCCTTACAGATTCACCTGCCGGTGTACCCGGTGAAAGGCTATTCCCTGACCGTGCCGGTGACACATCCGGGACAAGCNCCCGAATCCACCGTCATGGATGAAACCCACAAGGTCGCCATCACACGGCTGGGTGGCCGTATCCGCCTGGGTGGGACAGCGGAGCTGGGCGGTTTCGATTTGCGGCTTACCCCCAGCCGCATCGCCACGCTGAAGCATGTCCTGACCGACCTGTTCCCGGACGGCGGCGATGTGGAAAGGGCAACCGCCTGGGCTGGCCTGCGCCCGATGACGCCGGACTANCCGCCGATCCTCGGCAAGACGCCCTACATGAACCTGTTCCTCAATACCGGCCATGGCACCTTGGGCTGGACGATGGCGGCGGGCAGCGGACGGGTGCTGGCGGACATGATTTCCGGCCTGCATCCGCCAATCGCGCTGGACGGGCTGGGGCTGGAACGTTACGGATAAGGATGACAGCATGAAAACCTTCCTCGACTGGTCTGCATACAAGGACGCCGGAATGGGCGACGCCTACGCCGACATTCCCAAAACCGGCGGCAATTTCGCCAAAGCCGTGGCGGCCTGCATCAACAGTCGCCAGTGCGAAGCGGAAGGCAAACAAGTGATGTGCCCCAGCTACCGGGTCAGCGGCAATACGCATTTTTCCACCGGCGGGCGGGTGCGGCTGCTGAAAACCGCGCTCAACAGCGGACTGGCGGAAACGGCGCTGGCCGACCCCACGCTGGCCGAAGCGATGGATTTGTGCGTCGGCTGCAAAGGCTGCAAGCGCGAATGTGAAGCCAATGTCGACATGCCGCTGATCAAGGCGGAATACCTCGCCCAGCGCATTGCCCGCGACGGCCTGAGCCTGCGCAGCCGCTTGTTTGCGCATACCCCGCGTTGGCTGCACCAAAAGCGGTGGCTGGGCAAGCTGGTCGCCTGGCGTAACCGCAGCCCGTTGCTGGCAGGCCTGGGGCAGCATTTGCTTGGCTTGAGCGCGGAATGTGAATTGCCAGAGCCTGCCGCCGTGCCTTTTCAGGCGTCGGCACAGCCGGTGCCCACGGCAAGCAATGCGCCGGAAATCGTGCTGTGGGTCGACACCTTCAGCCGCCATTTCGAGCCGGACATTCCCACCGCCGCAATCGAGGTGTTGCAGGCGGCAGGTTACCGCATTCATATCGCCATGCCTGCTGAAGGCGTGGAGGAGGCGGGGCAGCCTTTATGTTGCGGGCGCACCTACCTTGCCCAGGGGATGGTGGAACAGGCGCGCGCCGAGGCTTCCCGGCTGGTTGACAGCCTGCTGCCGCATGTGCAGGCCGGGCGTGTCATCATTGGCCTGGAGGCTTCCTGCGTGCTCGGCTTGCGGGATGATGCGCAGGCTCTGGGGCTAGGGGAAAAGGTTGCGGTTGTGGCGAAAAACGTGCTGCTGCTGGAAGAGTTNCTGGCGCGTGAAAGCACGGCCAAACGCCTACACCTGCCCTTGAAAGCCCTGCCTGCCGGTGCAACCCTGATCCACGGCCATTGCCACCAGAAAGCGGTCGGGGCGATGAAAGCCATGCGCCGGGTGCTGAAGCTAATCCCTGAGCATCAGTTTGAAATGATCGAAGCTGGCTGCTGCGGCATGGCAGGCACGTTCGGCATCGAAGCGGAACATTCCAAAATGGCCAGCGCAATGGCCGAACAGGCGCTGTTGCCAGCGTTGCGGGCAAATCCGCAGGCGCGGGTGGTGGCGAACGGTTTTTCCTGCCGTCATCAGATGCGCGTGCATGGCGACACACGCGCACGGCATCTGGCCTTATTGCTGCGCGAGGCGCTATAAGGCATGGAATTTGCTTCTTTCTCCCCATAGCGGGGAGACCAGTTCTGCGCCCGCCTAAACCCACCGGCGACAACGACTGAGGAGGCACTATGGCCTTGTTTCATCAGACTGCCGAAGATTTTACCAAACGCGTCCGGGTGCGGCGCAGCCTTTCCTCACGCAACGCTTGTCTGGCGTGCATCGGGCATAGAAACCGCACTGGCTCAGTGCGTGGTTTGTCGCCCGCAACCGGGGCAATGGCTTGGCGACCCACCATGCAGGAGAGCAGATCATGACCCAACCACCTGTTTCCAACCCCTGCTGGCTGGCCTGCAAGAAGACCAATTGGCNCAGCCTTGCACCTTGGTGATCTTCGGGGGCGGGGGCGACCTTTCCAAACGCAAGCTCTTGCCAGCGGTTTATAACCAATCCTTGGATGGTGCGTTGCCCGCCAGCTTCGCCCTGCTGGGCGTGGCGTTGCAGGAAATGGATGACCAGGGTTATCGGCAGTTTGCCCGCGAAGGCATTGAGCGTTTCTCGCGCCAACCCCTGGATGAGCAATACTGGCCGGACTTCGAGCGCATGCTGCACTATGAGTCCGGCTCCTTCACTGACCCGCAAACCTACCAGCGGCTCAAACAACGCCGNGAGGAAATCGACCAGGCCTTTGGCATCCCGGGAAACCGGGTGTTTTATCTGGCCATCCCGCCTGCCCTGATCGAAACTTGCGTGCAGAACCTCAACGACGCCGGGCTGGTTTATCCGGTTGACGATGCCCAGCATTTCTCACGCGTGATCGTGGAGAAGCCGATCGGCCACGACCTGCAAAGCGCCCGCCAGGTGAATGATGTGCTGGGGCGCAATCTCGATGAGAGCCAGATTTACCGCATCGACCATTACCTCGGCAAAGAGACAGTGCAGAACATCTTGGTGATGCGTTTCGGCAACTCGATTTTCGAGCCGTTGTGGAACCACAAATATATCGAGCATGTGCAGATCACCGTGGCCGAAGCGGAAGGCGTGGGCACGCGCGCTGGTTATTACGACCATGCTGGGGCGTTGCGCGACATGGTGCAAAACCACATCCTGCAACTGCTGACCCTGATCGCCATGGAGCCACCCTGGGCGATGCGCGCCGACGTCATCCGCGACCATCGCCAGGATGTGCTGAACTGCCTGCGCCCCATCACCCCGGACATCGTCAACCAGCATGTGGTGCGTGCGCAATACGGNCCGGGTTACCACGAAGGCTTCGATGTGCCCGGCTACCGCCGCGAGGAAGGCGTCGGNCCGGACTCCACCACCGAAACTTTCGTGGCGCTGAAGGTGTTCATTGACAACTGGCGCTGNGTAGGGGTGCCTTTCTACATCCGCACCGGCAAGCGCATGACCAAGCGCGCCAGCGAGATTGCGGTGCATTTCCGGGGTGTCCCGCCGGTGTTGTTCAATGCCGACCCCAGCCATCCGATCGCACAGAACGTGCTGGCCTTGAGCATCCAGCCCAACGAGGGGCTGTCATTGGGCATATCCACCAAACTGCCGGGCNNGAAGGTGCGCATTTTCCCGGTGAAAATGGACTTCCGTTACGGCTCCACCTTCGGCGACCAGTCGCCCGAGGCCTACGAGCGCCTGATGCTGGATGTGATGGCCGGTGACGCGACCCTGTTCATGCGGCGCGATGCAGTGGAGCGCTCCTGGGTGTTTATTGAGGACATCCTGGACGCCTGGAACAGCAGTGGGGTGCGCTGGCTGCCTGAATACACGGCTGGCTCCTGTNNGCCGGTCGAGGCAGAGCGCATGATCGAAAACGATGGTTTCAAATGGCGGCTGCTATGAACGAAAAACCGCGTCATCGCCTGCGTAGGGTCGAGGAAAAAACGTCCGTATCCGCCACATACCGCGTGAACTGGACACCATCTGGGTCGGATTGAACCAGGAGCTGGGTGAAAACCAAGTGGTCACCCGCGCCTGCATGTCCAATCTGATCATTTATTGCGACGACGACGAACAGACCCTGAAAGTCAATGAGGCTCTGCCGCGCATCGTCTCGGCGCACCCGTGCCGCGTGATCCTGCTGACCGGCCTGGGTCATACCGGCGAGCCGGGGCTGGATGTGTTTGTCTCCGGGTTGTACAGCAAGCTGTCCAGCGGCTTGCAGGTCAGCGCCGAGCTGATCCGCGTCATCGCCGATGCGAGCGCGCGCAAGCGGCTTGCCCCGGTGGCACGCGCCCATCTGGTCGGCGACCTGCCAACCACCCTGTGGTGGGCATCGCTGGAGCCAGCCCCTCCCTTAGCGAAACCTTCAATCCGCTCTCCGCCATGGCTGACCAGATCATCTACGACAGCTTCGGCTGGAAATCCCCCACTAAGGGGATGCAGGCGATGTCACGCTGGGTGAAAGCGCAAGGCGCTGAGTATGTGGTCTATAACCTGGCTTGGCGGCGCTTGAAGCATTGGCGCAACTTGCTCAGCCAGGTGCTGGATCCGGCAGTGCAGCCCAATGCCTTGTCCGCTATCAGCAACCTGCATATCGAACATGGCCGCATACGGTGGCCATGTCTGCCCTGCTGGTGGGATGGCTGGCCTCCCTGCTCGGCTGGCGGGTCGAGGGCGGCAAAGTGGTTGCCGGTAAACAGACCGTGTGGCAATTCAGCATTGCCAACCGCCGGGTGCCTGTCACCCTGACACGGGTGGCGGAAGCGCCGCCAGGGCTGTCGCGCATTGACTGGCGTTGGCGGGAAGGCAGCGTGGAACGCCGGGCGGTGTTCGCCAACCTGGGCGCAGAACGCCTCGGCGTGGTCGAGGCCGAATCGGATATCCCGGTGCGGCTGATCCATGCACCCGCCGCCAGCCAAGCCGATTTGGTGGCGGCGCAAATGGCGCACCGGGCGCGTGACAAGGTGTTCGAGCGCGCCCTGGAAACCGGCAACAGCATGACAAACGTGCTGCTGGGCTGAGATTTCACTGCCCGCACCGGCTAGATGCTTATACAATCGACTCTTGAAACACGACCCCCACCTCTATAGCCTGTAGCCGGAGCATACAATGGCGCATCCTAGTTACTCCGCCGCCCCTGGAACCTGGAACCAGGGCGGTGCCACCATTACTGAAAATGGTGTAAATTTCTGCGTCTTTTCCCAACATGCGGAACGTCTGGAATTGCTGCTGTTCGAAGCGGATGACAGCCTGGAGCCGTTTCAGGTCATTGGGTTAGACCCTGACACACACCGCACCTTTTTCTTCTGGCATGTGCTGGTGCTTGGCCTGCCAATGGGGGTCTATTACAACTGGCGCGCCCATGGNCTGAGCGACACCCGTGCGACTGGCTGCCGTTTCGACGGCGAAAAGGCGCTGCTGGATCCGTGGNNTACCACCATCAGCGACCGCCTGTGGAGCCGTCAAGCCGCTTCCCTGCCCGGCAACAACATTACCCAGGCAATGCGGGCGTTGGTGCAGGACGACAGTTACGACTGGGAAGGCGACACCCCGCTGTATATCCCGTTGAACGAGTCGGTCATCTACGAAATGCACGTAGGCGGCTTCACCCGGCACCCGTCATCCGGCGTGGCGCATCCTGGCACCTTTTCCGGGGTCATTGAAAAGATTCCCCATTTGCAGGCGCTGGGCATCACCCATGTGGAGCTGATGCCGGTGATGGCTTTCGACCGCCAGGATTTACCGCCCAAAACGTCATCCTTCGGCCTTAGCAACTATTGGGGCTACAGCACCCACAGTTTCTATGCGCCCCACCCGCACTTCGCGGTNGGTCCGGCACGCGCCCGCGACGAGTTCCGCGATATGGTCAAGGCGCTGCACCGGGCGGGTATCGGCGTGATCCTGGATGTTGTCTTCAACCATACCGCCGAGGGCAGCCCCTTTGGNCCCACCATCAGCTTCAAGGCCTTCGGCAACGAGATGTTCTACCACCTCGATTTCTTCGACCGCAGCCGTTACCGGGACTACACCGGTTGCGGCAATACGGTGAACTGCAACCATCCAGTCGTGAACCGCTTCCTGGTGGACGCCCTGCGCTACTGGGTGGAAGAAATGCATGTGGATGGCTTCCGCTTTGACTTGGCCAGCGCGATGGCGCGGGGCGAGGACGGCAACCCGCAACGCCATGCGCCAATGCTGTGGCACATTGAGCTGTCGCCATTTTTGAGCCGCACCCATATCATCGCCGAAGCCTGGGACGCCGTCGGCCTTTACCAGCTNGGGGATTTCCCCGGCTTCCGCTGGGCGGAATGGAATGGCCGCTACCGGGACGTGATCCGGGCGTTTGTGCGGGGTGACCGTGGCCTGATTGCAGAGGTCGCCACCCGCCTGTGCGGCTCCAGCGACCTGTACCAGTCCCGTGGCCGCCTGCCATGGAATTCGATCAATTTCGTCACCTGTCACGACGGTTACACCCTGTGGGATCTGGTCAGTTTCGAAGGCAAGCATAACGAAGCCAATGGCGAGGACAACCGCGACGGCCACAACCATAACCTGAGCGCCAACTACGGCGCGGAAGGNCCGACCGATGACCCACGTATCGACCAGGTGCGCCGCCGCCAGGCNAANAATTTCATCGCCATCCTGATGCTCAGTCAGGGCGTGCCGATGTTGCACGGCAGTGATGAGGTGCTGGCCACCAAACAGGGCAACAACAACACCTATTGCCAGGACAACACCCTTTCCTGGCAGGACTGNGGCCTGCTGGAGCGCAACGCCGACATGCTCGCGTTTGTCCAGGGCATGGTACGGTTGCGCCGCCGCCATCCGAGCCTGAGCCGGTCGCGTTTCCTCACAGGCCGGGTTAACCATGGCCATGACCTGCCCGACATTGCCGGNCACGGGACCAAACTCAATGCAGCACCCTGGAATGATCCGAATGCCCGCCATCTCGCTTTCACGCTGGCAGGCATAGCACCTGGCGAACCGCTGCTGCATGCCGTGCTGAACATGTCTGAGGAAGCGCAAACCTTCGCCTTGCCGTCCATCCCCGGCAAACAGTGGCACCTCGCCGTCGACACCGCCAGCACGCCAGGAATCCATGAACCCGGCGCGCAACCCGCCATCAGCCCGACCCAGCTCAGGGTGGAAGGGCGTTGCATCGTGGTTCTGGAACTGGCCTGACTGTCAACCGCGGAAACGGGACATCGCCATGTGCGCAGCGCCCAGCAGCGGGGCTTCAGGGTTCAACGACAGGCGCACCGGGATGTGCTCGATGGCACGAGNTATGCGCCCCTTGTCGAGGAAACCCTGCATGAACACGCCGCTTTCCAGCGCCGTGCGGATTTNTGGTANGATGCCGCCGCCGATGTAAATGCCGCCCCGAGGCAGGCACTTCAAGGCAAGGTTGCCCGCTTCACTGCCATAGATGCGCACAAACAAACGCATGGCCTCGGCGCATAGCGGGTCGGAGCCTGCCAGGCCATGGCGGCTGATCACAGCGTTGCGGTCTTCGCACAGCATTTCAGCCTCGACCTCCGGGTTCGGCGCAGCATGGCCGGACTCGCGCAGAAAATCATACAGGTTGCCGAAACCATTACCGGCCAGGATGCGTTCACTGCTGACATGGCCGCCAAAGCGCTGGCGCAGGAACAGCAACAATGCATCTTCCTGACTGGAATTNNGGGTAAAGTCACCATGCCCGCCCTCGGTCGGCATGACGATATGGCGTTGGCCATCCCACGCCAGAATGGCTTCACCCAGCCCGGTTCCGGCGGCAATCACGGCTGCATGCCCGGCCTGGGATACAGCGTTCGGGTTAAGCTCAACAAATTCATCAGCCGCCAGATGCAGCATGCCGTAAGCAGCGGCTTNCCGGTCATTCAGCAGGCATACGTCACTGAAGCCAAAGCTGGTGGCCAGCGTATGCGCATCAATCACCCATGGTAGGTTGGTGGCGTCACAACGCTGATCCTGGATCGNGCCGGCAATGCCGAAACAGGCGGCGGCTGGGCGGTGCGGCGGTGCCTCAGCCAGAAAATCGCTGACCAAATCGCTGAACACCGCATGCCCTGAACTGGGGTAGACCGCCTTATGGACGGCTTGCAGCGGCGCACTGCCTAACTTGCCGCCATCCGCAAGGTACAAGCCCAAAACGGTTTTGGTGCCGCCCACATCGCCTGCCAATAGATACGTCATTGTGTCTCCCTTGTGCCATTGTTCAGCAGATACGCCAACGCAGCGACCACATGGTTGGCGACCCTGGAGGGCGGGTACAGGTAAAACTCGCNTCCGGCACTGCCCCGGTATTGGTCATAATCTGCGCTCTGTCCTGGGTTGCCTTGCTCCCAGGCCAGACGCACAGCATGGCCGATAATGACATCGATGAACAGTGTGTCATCAATCCGCAACCCAGGGTTTTTCCTCATCACCACCATCAGCACCTGCAAGGCTTCGGTGTACAACTGGCGGCTGTCTGGCGCGGGTGTCTTGTTGAGGATGTGTTCGACACGATCCTTGAAAAGCTTTTCGCCACGCGTCATGTCAGCGCACAACTTGTGGTCGAGGCGCAGTTTGGGGTTCCACTGATCCCCAATCACCAGGCCAGNGCTTTGGTTGACAATATCCCAAACCCNCTCAAAGAAGCTTTCCCGGTAACGCCCGATGCTGCCCTGGATGGAGCGCCACTCGTGCCAGTTCGCGGCATCGGCAAGATCCGGGTNCAGACTGGCGTCGAACTTGACCGTGACCATGCCGCCTGAATCCGATGACACATTCATCAGCTCCATTTGCAGCAGGGTGTCCCTGGCGTCCTGATAATGTTCGAGCACATCACGCACCGTCCTGGCCAGCTCAAACGGTGCCATTTCCATCAGCACATCCATCGCATCGTTGATCGACAGGCGCTTTTCGCGCTCCAGACGCACCGCAATCAGTTGCAGCAGTTGCCCGGTGCGGATCATGGTCATATTGGCCAACAGTTCAGGGTGCGAGCGCAACAGTTGCCCGAGGTTAATGATCAGCTCCAGGGTCAGGATTTGGGCGCGCAAATCGTCGGGGTTGAATTGGCGGATGGCCTGCAACAGTTCGTCGGCACCCATCGGGCGGCGGAACGTCGAGTCGCGGCTGTACGAGCGCGACACGCTCAACGCCCGCTGGTGCGCCACGATTTCGGTGGCGGCGCTTTCCAGGTTGATGTCATGTTTGCCCAGCACCGCCGCACTGAGCCGGATAAAACGCCAGCAACGCGCTTCACAGGCACGCCCGTAAACCTCTTCAAGCAGGTCGCCCACCCGTGCGGGCTGCCCCTCCAGATCGCGCAGGCCGGTATCGAAACCAAGGCCATGGCGGGACGCCAACTGACGCAAGGCGTCGAACTGCACCTGCAAGTCCGCCCGTGTCGTCACCAGCCCGATCAGGTCGCCATCACCCAGCGGTTCAGGGGCAAACACGGCGGCGGATTCCTGGCTTGCGTTGTCCGTCAGCGGCAACAGCGTAAAACAGGGGCGAATCCCCTCTTCACCGCTGCCATCCGGGAACTGGTAGCCGTGCAGGGCATCAATGCGTTCACGTCCGGCGGTCGGCAGAAAGCTGGCGACCCGACCCAGTTGCACCGGCGTGCCGCCCACTTGGCCTTCGCGGCATTGNNGTATGAAATTGAGCAGTGCAGCACTGCCCTCAGCCGTCAACATGCGTTCATTGACCACCAGGACAACCAGTGGCCGACCGGGGGCATCCCATTGCTTGCTGACATACGCAAGGATCATCTTCAAGCGCTCAACCAGCATCACATTGTCGAGACTCAAATAGAAATCGTGCCGGTTCATGAACTGCGGCTGGAACAGCATGCGCTTGCCCGCGAAGGTATAGACGCTGCTGGTCGCCAACCCGCGCAAATGGCGCAAAGGGCGGCCACTGAGGCCGAGGCGCGGGTTGCGGCCAAGCTGGCAGTAAGCTTCCGCCAACGCGGTGGCTTCATGGATGACGACCGGGGAAACTTCGCTGCGCGTTTCCGCCTTGATGCCCTTTTCCTCCAGGCGCAACTTGATGCTCGGCGAGTCGGCCAGCAGCGCAAACTGCACGCGCCGCCCACGCCGCCGCCCCACCCGCAGGCGGCGACCCAGCGGGTCGATGTCGGCCACGTCGAGCAAGCCATCCTGGATCAGCGCGCCAAGGATATACAGGCTCTGCGCCCACACCAG
The DNA here is from genome assembly GCA_013693955.1 of Candidatus Thiothrix singaporensis. Lineage (GTDB taxonomy): Bacteria > Pseudomonadota > Gammaproteobacteria > Thiotrichales > Thiotrichaceae > Thiothrix > Thiothrix singaporensis. Next base: position 2,564,350 of record CP059265.1, read on the forward strand.
CGGCACGTTTTCATTGGGTTCGCGCTCCTGGCTGCGGGGATTGCTGCGTTCCGCCTCGATACGCCCCAGCGGCACCCGGTACAGCTCCGGCAACAGCAGGTCGCCGTCACGCTCGACCAGCAAGCCTTCCAGTTTGTCGCGGTAAATTCTGGCCTGTTGCTCATCGCCCCGGAACAGGTGGTAAAGCAGCAAATAAGTGAAAAACAGCGGCCATTCGCATTCGATATGCTCGAACTGCAACATTTCTTCGGGTTCGTAATGCAGCCGGTGGTGGTCTTCGATCACGGTCTGGTGGCCATCGCGCAGGAAACGCTTGCAACCGTAGCGGCCTTCCAGCTTGCCCACGACTTCGTTGACGGTTTCTTCGACCAGTGCGGTGTCTTCAACTGCGAAAGCTGGGTAGCCGACCACGCTCAGGGTGGCGGCGTCGACCTCTTTCGACAGGGATTCGCTCGGCAGGCTGGATTCGAGCGTGATACGCGCACGCGCCACTTCATCGGGCACGACATGCACAACCGACGCCTGCCCGCCGCCTGCGCCGAACAGGTTGAAGCCGTTCATGGCCTCCAGCGCGGCTTTGGCCATACCGACCGAACTGCTGTTGATTTCGGCAATACCGTGGTTGATCTTGTTGCCGCGCTCCCAAATGCCATAGTCCGGCGTGCGGTAGGCGCGGCCAATGTAGTGCACCAAGTTTTGCACGAAATTGACTTCATCGATGGTGAAGATGATGCGCAACCCCGAAGCAATCATCTGCGCCAGCATCAGCAGGAACANGGAAGTCGCATCGAGTTGCAGGTGACCCCATTCACTGTCGCCCACGACCGGGTTCCCCGTATTGGTGTCGTACTTGGCATGCAGGGCATCCAATGGGTTCTGGGTCTGCTTGAAGCGCTCCACCTTGGCGGACTGGCGCATCATTGCCAGCAACAGGCCGCGCATGAGTTTGACCACGCTTTGTTCCAGCAGCACGGTGCGGCCATCACTCTCATCCAGCCGCCGGTAGGCCGGGCTCAGGCNCCATACCGCCAGGATGCTGTACACGTTGTCACGCACCCACGCATCGGTGTAATCGCCATNGGTAGTGACCGCCGTACTGGCGGGCAACAACCCGGTGATCGGGTGCTGGCGTGACAGGATGATGCGGGTGACCTGCTGGTAGTAATGATCAAGTTTGTCGAAGGATAGGTTCATACCGTGTCTCACAGATTGGAGCATCAAAATGTAAGCAAGAAATGTTCCAAATCTGAAAATGTGGCGAAAAGATGAAGATGCATGGCATCGCCCCGAAACTCACGGTTATGGCATGGTTATTGCGTTATACTCTATGCGCTTACACGAGGAGAGGAAAATTATGTCTACTGCTATTCACCATGGCAATATGCCATCCACTAAATATATGATCAATCACGACATTATGAATTGCACCGCCGACGGGGTAACGGGTAATCACCTGTATTCCGGGCGGGCGCTGGGCATGTCGGAACCCGAAGATATTATTCAGATTCACCCGGAGCTCGAGCGCTTGTGGGAGGATATTTCCCGGCACTATCAGCGTATTGGTTTGAGCCATAGTGAAAATATGTTGTGGGATCTGGATCTGAAACATCTGGGGTCACACAACGGTTACCTGCCTTCGGTCTTTTACTTCAGNCCGCATGAATGCCGCTATTGGGACGATACCCGCTGGATGGAAACGGTTGAATTCATCAATTCCAAAAACAATTTCATGGCCTTGGCGGCAGAGCTGGGTGTACCTGTGCCGCAAACCCGTTGCATTGACAGTGTGCGGGTCATTACGCCGCAAGTCATTCAGGAGACAGTGTTTCCCTGTTACCTGAAAGCGGCTGTTTCGGTTTCCGGCGTGGGCATTTACCGTTGTGCGGATGAGGCTGAATTGACGGAAGCGCTTGGCAGGTTTGACCCGGATGTGCCGGTACAGGTGCAGGAGGAAGTCATCACCGAGACGTTCCTCAACCTGCAATATCAGGTGTCCGGCAAGCGCTTGGTGCGGCTGGAGGCCAGTGAACAGATACTGGACGGCTTCGTCCATCAGGGTAACCGGGTGCCTGCCAGACATGCGCCCTGGGAAGTCGTGGAACCGATGGCAGTGTGGCTGCAAACGCATGGTATGCAAGGTATTTTTGCGTTTGATGTGGCAGTTGTCCAGACGGATCAGGGGCTGCGTTTTCCGGCAATAGAATGCAACCCGCGTTTCAACNNGGGTAGCTACCCTACCCTGATTGCGCAAAAGCTGAAGATACCGGCGTGGAGCGCTGTGACGGTAGCGACGCAATACCGGGCACTGGCGGATATCGACCTGGGTGGGCTTGAGTTCGATCAGCAAACCGGCAACGGCGTCATTCTGGTGAACTGGGGAACGGTACTGGTTGGCAAACTGGTTGTCTTGCTGGCAGGTACACCTGAAATCCAACAAAGCCTCCTGCTGGAACTGCGCAAACGACTTTGATAGGGTGAACACTTTTTGGGGGCAGCCTTTATGCAGGGTTCTTACTCACTGATGGTGGGTGGTGCAGGTGCACTGGATAATGTCAAGGATGACAAGACCGCCGTGCGTTATCTGGAAAGTATCCGCCGGATTCTCGAGCATGGGCGTGATGTGCTGGAGTTGGGTGGGTCGGCGTTACAGGCGGTGGAAGCCTGCGCCTCCCTGTTGGAAGACGACCCCGTGTTCAATGCCGGTTGCGGCTCCGTCTTGAACGAAAGCGGCAAGGTGGAAATGGACGCAGCCATCATGGATGGGCGCGATTTGTCCGCCGGTGCGGTGGCGTGTGTCAGCAATATTGCCAATCCGGTGCAACTGGCGCGTCGGGTGATGACGGAAAGCGAGCATGTCATGCTGATTGCGGAAGGTGCCATGCGCTTTGCTGATCATTGCGGCATGCAGCGGGTGCCAGAACATTACTTCTTTACCCCTGAACGCATCCAGCAGTTTGAGGAAGCCCGCCTCAAGCACAAGATCATGCTGGATCACGACGATACTGAAGACGCCAGCGAAGACCAGAAATACGGCACCATCGGCGCGATTGCGCGGGATCGGGAAGGAAACCTGGCGGCGGCCACGTCCACCGGCGGCATTGTCAACAAGCGGATGGGGCGGGTCGGCGACTCNCCCATCGTCGGGGCTGGCGTGTATGCGGACAATGAAACCTGTGCCGTATCCGCCACCGGGTTTGGGGAAGATTTCATGCGTTCCGTCATATCCAAAACCATCTCCGACTTTATTTACATGAAAGGCATGAATGCGCAGGAAGCAACCGAAGCAGGTATTGAATATCTGGTGCGCAAAGTGAAAGGGCGGGGTGGCGTGATTGTTATCGACAAGGATGGCAACTGTTCCAGCGGCTTCACCACCAAGAAAATGATCCATGGCTGGATCGAACATGGTGGTGAAGTCGTGGCTCGTTTTAAGCGTTAAGCACGCCTTTGCCTGTCAAAGGCGTTGCAGCAATTCAGCCTTTTTGGTGGCGAATTCTTCTTCGCTCAGGACACCTTTCTGTTTCAGGTCAGCCAGCTTTTCGATCAGGGCGAAAATATCGCTTTCCGAAACGTTTTGATTGCCCGCCGGTGCTTGCGGTGCCGGGGTGAAGGCGGGCTGTGTGTTTTGCGGCGGAGCCTGTATCTGCGGAGCCGCGCCATCCACGGAAATGACCGGCAGATTTTCCAGATACACCAGGCCGTACTGGCTGGTGAAGCTCAGTGAGGAACCACCGCCCTGTTGCTGGGAAACGCCACCAATCTGGTGATCCAGCGTGTCGTAGACGGTGACGTGGCCGTTGACCTCCACCGCCAGCCGGTGGCTTGCCGGGAAATACGCGTAACGGATGTTGTTTTGCGCACCGCTGGAGGCCGCCATACCCAGGTCACCCGGCCACCAGTTGCCGGAGCTGCTTGAATTGCTGACAAACAGGCTGCTTTGCCCGTAATTGCCCTGTGGTTGACCGCTGCCCTGGTATTGGGACTGGTAGCTGCCAGTGGACATGAACAGCGGCGGATTCTGGTTGGCCAAAATATTGGAAAGCTCGCTGCACAGGTTATTGACGGTCGTTTTCAGGCTGTAATTGAACATGTCGCCGACCATGGTCATGCCGCCCTGCATCCATTGGCCGGAGCCGCCGAATTCGGGGTGGTTGAATTGCGCCATGGTGCCGTTGCCGTTCATGACGGCGTAGAGCATGTGGGTGATGGCGTCGGTGGAAACGCCGTAGCGCTGGCTCAGGTCATTGACAATGCGCTGGCCTTGTTCGGTAAATGCTTGCACGAAAAATGTCTCCGGTAATGGTTGTGGTGGTTTCCTTTCCTGCCCGGCGAATTGTTTGTGATTGTGCTTTGCACCATTCCGCCGTTACCTGCATTATCAGGGCTGAATAATGAATTGCAATGTCTTGCTGAAAAGGTAGCACTAATGAATATAAGCATAACCGCCAACGCAGGCCTGCCTGCGGGCGGTCTGGCGCGNGGCGCGGCGCTGATCATGGCCTCGGAATTNTTTCTGGTCTGTTCCGGCATGGTGATCAAACACCTGCATGGCGGGGTCTCCAATGAGCAGACCGTGTTTTTCCGCAACCTGTTTGGGCTGGTGCTGATGCTGCCGTGGCTGTGGCGCAGCGGCGGCGTGCAGGCACTGAAAACCTCCTGCCTGCACCTGCATTTCGTGCGCGCGCTGACCGGCGTGATCGCCATGAGCTGCATGTATTACGCCTGGGCGCACCTGCCCTTGGCGGAAGCCGCCTTGCTGAAACAGACCATGCCGTTTTTCGTGCCCATCGTGGCGTTTTTCTGGGTGAAGGAACGCCTGTCGTGGCATGCCGTCGCCGCCATCCTGCTGGGTTTCGCTGGAGTGGTGCTGGTGCTGAACCCAACACAGGAGGCAGGCGTATTCAATGTGGCGGTGCTGGCAGCGCTGGCGGGGGCGGTGCTGGGCGGCTCCACCAAGGTCAGCATCCGGCGGATGCGCTCCGGTGAGGAACCGGCGCGGCGGGTGGTGTTTTATTTCGCGCTGTTCGCCAGCCTGCTGTCGCTGGTTCCCGCCGTGCTGAACTGGCAGCCACTGCATGGCGCGGAACTGGGCTGGCTGATCCTGTTGGGCGCATTCGCCACCCTGGCGCAATTGCTGCTGACGGCGGCCTATGGGCATGCGCCTGCCGGGCAACTNGGGCCGTTTTCCTATTCATCGGTGGTGTCCGCCGCGCTGCTCGGCTGGTTATTGTGGGATGAAACCCTGACGCCGCTGGCGGTGCTGGGCATGTGCGTGATCATCACGGCGGGCGTGCTGGTGATGATGGGGCAACGGGGGCGCGCATGATTACAATGGATTTTGCCACACAGGCTGACATTCCAGCACTGTGCGGCCTGCTGGATTTGCTGTTCACGCAGGAAGCCGAATTCCAGCCTGACCGGGACGCGCAACAGCGGGGGCTGGCGGCAATTATCGGCAATCCGGCGGTGGGGCATATTCTCGTCGCCCGGCAAGATCATGCGGTTGTCGGCATGGCCAACCTGCTGTACACAGTTTCCACCGCATTGGGCGGCAAGGTCGCCTTGCTGGAGGATATGGTGATGGCACCGCAAGTACGTGGACAGGGCATGGGTCAGCAGTTGCTGGGGGCGGCGATTAGGCATGCGCAGGAGCAAGGTTGCTTGCGCATCACCCTGCTGACGGATACAGGCAATCATGTGGCGCAGGCNTTTTACAAGAGCATGGGGTTTGCGGCGTCCGGCATGTTGCCGATGCGGCTGATGCTGCCGGAATAACCGCCACGCCGTCGGGCATGGCTTGTAACAAAGCCGACAATGCTGCTGGCAAAAGCCCATTGCCTTCACCTAACCATTTGATACATCAGCATTTCATATATTGGCCTGCTTATTGCTCCTATATGGTGTGAACCCAACGGAGGCAAGCCGGATGTACGTATGTGTGTGTAACGCAATCAATGACCGTCAGGTAAAGCAGGCATTAAATGCAGGCATGTTGTCGGTGCGGGCGCTGCGCCAGCATTTCGATTACCCGGAGAAATGCTGCGGCAAATGTAACCGCTGCCTGCGCGAAATGATCAATGAGCATTTGCAGGTGCCGACGGATGAATGTCCCGGTTCCTTGTGCATAGGTGGCGAATGTCCGGCATGACAGCACAGAAGCGCCAGAAAGTCTTGGTCTGTGCTGCTGACGCCTTACAGGAAAAACAGTTTTTACTGGTTGAGGTGTCTTATCGGGGTGAGCCACATTCGGCGATCGTGTTGCGCTATGCAGGTTCGGCATTCGCTTATCTGAACCAGTGTGTGCACATGCCCCGTCCGCTGACTTGTGAGCGGGACGCCATCTTTGATGCGCAGGCCAATCGACTGCGCTGCTCCATGCATGGTATTGTCTACGACCCCCAGACTGGGGAATCCCTCAGCGCCCTGTGCCAAGGGGAACGCCTTCAGGCGCTTCGCCTGGAAGAGCTGGATGGGAAACTTTTCATCACGGACAAGCGGGTAGCACCACGCGGAAATAAGTGACCGCAAAGGCTTTTCGCCTTCCCGCCCATGCCAATCATCCCATACTGGAGCAATGCGCCATGCCCGCAGCCGATGCAAACGAACAGAAAAAACCCGTTGTGAAACTGCTCAAGACCGCCAAAGGGCTGGCCGAATACAGCGAATATGGGCAAGGTTCCGTGGTGGTGGCCATACATGGNGCCATGGGCGGTTATGACCAAAGCCTGATTCTGGCGAAAACGGTGCTGACTGGGGATTTCCGGGTGATCGCCATTTCGCGCCCTGGTTATCTGGGGACGCCACTGGCCTCGGGCGCATCGCCGGAGGCGCAGGCTGATCTGTTGGCCGCCTTGCTGGATGCCTTGGCTATCCCTGCCGCCAGCATCATCGCCATTTCCGGCGGTGGNCTGACCGCCATCCAGTTTGCCCTGCGTTACCCTCAGCGCTGCCAAAGCTTGGTCTTGGTTTCGACCGTCAGTTGCCCCAACACTTACAAGGTTCCCGGCAGGTTCCAAATGCTGAAATTCATGGCGCAGTTGCCTGGCCTACCGGCCTTGCTGCGCAAATCCACGTCCAAGAATATGGAAAAGTCCATGCAGCGCTCTGTTTCCGACCTGAGTTTGCTGGAACAGCTCAAGGCCAATCAGGAATGTGGCGCACTGTTCCAGGCTTTGATCCTGAGCACCTTTGAGCAGATGGGCAAAAGGATACAGGGTTCCGAGAATGACTTTCACAATACCCAGACCGGGGTTTATCCCTTGGAGGACATCCACACACCAACCCTCATTGTGCATGGGACAAATGACCCCCTGGTGAATTTCGAAGCGCATGCGCTAACCGCGCAACAGCGCATCCCAGGGGCGGAACTGCTGGTGCTGGAACATGGCGAACACGCGGCAATCTTCACACATTGCGCCCTAGTGCGGGAAAAAGTGGGTGGTTTTCTGAGAAGGGTATATGCCAAAAGCGGGGCTTAAGCTATTTAGCGCTTGCCAACCCCATCAGGTTGAAACAGCTGGTGTCTGCCACGGTAGCATGCATATATGCTACTTTTAGCTTATCCAGTATAACCAAGGATACTTGACTGAATGCCTGCAAGAGACATCTACCACCCGCATGTCAAAACAGCCCTGCANAAAGAGGGATGGCATGTCAGTGCTGATCCTTATGTCCTACGTGCAGGGGTGATGGTGCTGTATGTGGATTTAGGAGCAGAGAAGTTACTGACTGCTGAGAAAGGCAACGAGAAGATCGCGGTTGAAATTAAGAGCTTTCTGCAAGCATCTGAGATTGCCGAGTTTCATACGGCGCTTGGGCAATTCATGAACTATCGGGTTGCCTTGAACAAGCAGGAACCAGACCGCAAATTGTATCTTGCTGTGTCCACGGATGCGTATGAAAGCNNTTTTACGCAGGCATTTATCCAGGAGGTACTGCAACAATATAAGGTCAGCTTAGTGGTGTTTGACCCTGTTCAGGAGATAATTCAGCAATGGATAAAATGATACTCTACCGCCAAAACATCAAACGGATTCTGGAAGAATATGCTTGCTTGTCAACGGGTGAGCAGGAAGTTGAAGCCCAATTGTCATTTGACGATGAACACGGACATTATCAGCTTATGCATGTTGGATGGCAGAAACAGCATCGGGTTTATGGCAGTGTCATCCATATGGATTTAAAGGATGGCAAAGTCTGGATTCAGCATAATGGTACAGAAGCCGACCTCGCGGAGGAACTGATGGCGGCGGGTGTGGCTCGTGAGGATATTGTGCTGGGGTTCCGTTCACCAGCGGTGCGGCAGTTTACGGGGTATGCCGCAGCTTAAACATGGAGAAAAGCTAATGGCACTTACCCGATAATGACAGATGTCATTTCCCCATCCGCATCCGTGATCTCCGCCTGTTTGAGCTGGCCGTCTGCGTCATAGGTGTACTTATGTTCCAGCTCGACTTCGCCATACACCATTTTCTGGAAACCCAGCAACACGCCATCCGCATCGAAATGCCCCTGGAAAAAAGTGTTCCGGTTGCGGATTTCATGCGCCTCCAATTCGGAGACAAGTTTGAACGGCAATTTGACGCCGCTGTAAGTGGTGAAATAGCGGCGGATAGTGTTGGCGTCGTCAATCATGGTTAGCTTCAGTTTGCGAGTTTTGCCAGCAAGGTGGGTTTGATGCGGTTGATCCAGGCGGCCAGACGTTCGTCCGTCAGCAGGCTTTGCGAGCGCTGGTCGAGGATCAGGCCGACGAATTCCCCATCCACCACGGACGGCGAATGGTCGAAGGTATAACCCTCCGTGCTCCACTGCCCGATCACATCCGCACCGCCCGCCATGCACCAGTCGTACAGGTGGATCAGCGAATGCGCAAACCGGTCGGGGTATTTTTCCTGATCGCCCAGGCCATACAGCGCAATGGTTTTGCCGGAAAGGTCAGCGCCTTGCAACTGCGGCATGAACTCTTCCCAACAACCGTCCGCCACCTTGGTGCTCTTGCCTGGCAGTTGATTAATGCCATAACTCGGCGTGCCTAAGATCAGCGCGTCGTATTGCAGCAGGTCATCCGCTGTGCTGCGGTTGACATTGACGGGCTTGGCGGCGGCATCCCCTAACAGCTTGGACATTTTCTTGGCCATCAGCCGCGTAGTGCCGGAATCCGTTCCGAAAAAGATGCCGATTTTATTCATGCTCGACTCCATAGCGCATTTCGTGCAGGTTTTCCTTCAACATACGGCGGTATTGCTCGGTGTAATAATCAACCGCTGCGGCTTCCTTGTCCGGGTCGCCATTGGTTTCCATGAAATGGAAGGCGTTGTAGCGCGCCGCCGCATACAGGATCGCCGCACTGAGAAAGTTTGGTGCCCATTCCTTGCTCATGTCATTCGCCAGATTGACGAATTCATCAGCAACCTCGTGAAAATCCAGTTCTTGCATCGTCAATCTCCCAGGTTATTCCAGACCCGCAGGCTTTGCGCGCGCACCCTTGTCGACAAACCAGCCCTCGCTGGCCTGTGGAAAGCAATCGAAGCGTTTCACATACGGTTTGATGTCGAGCAGCGGGGTGCCATCCAGCATATCCACACCACGCACATGCAGCACATTACCTTCGCACGCCAGCAGTTCCACCACGGTCAGCCCCAGCGGATNTGAAGCCGCCGGATGGCGGGTGGAAAACAAACCGCGCGGCACATCATCCAGAAACGGCTGCCGCACCAGCTCCACCTGGCCTGCACGATGAAACTGATACAGCAGGATCAGGTGCGAAAACCCGCTGATGTCCTGCAAAGCCTGTTCGTACAGGACGTCCAGCTCCACCTGGCNCTCCGCCGCCTCAGCGTAAGCGCCTTGGATCGGCGCATCCGGCTTATCGGCGAACGGCGTGCGTATGATGCCAATAGGGTGAAAAATGTTCGCCATTTCATTCATACGTTATAAGGCTTCTTTTCCCATTCACGCAGGATCTTGAGGTCGCGCGCAGGCAGGTAGTCATACGCCTCCATCTGGTCACGCAGCACCGCATCAGCCACGCTGGTCGGTACGCCACGGCGGTTCAGCATCAGGAAAAACCAGGCAAACGGATACCCCACCTGACGGTCAAACGCATGGATGGNTTTCGCCAGTTCCGCCCCATGCAGGCCTGCTGCATGGTCAAATGCGGTGACTTTCTGCGCGAAGGTGCTGGTCGGCTTGATATTGAAATGGCTTTCCTTGTCGCTGCCCTGATATTCCTGCAACACCATTACCCAATGGGCACAAAACGGTGGCGCATCCTCGTTTTGCCCGGCGCTGCTGTCGCGCCAGTCCTGCATGAAGCGGTTGAGGTTCTGCACATGGCGGCTGTGCGGGTTCTGTTCGAGAAAAATGTCGACCATCTTATGCAGGCTGCGGAAATGGTATTGCGCCTGCCCGATCAGCTCCGGCTCCAGACGCGGATAGTCGATCGGGTCAAGGAATTCCTCCAGATTGTCTGGCAGGAAATCCGGGTCAAACAGCGGGCGGTCGAGCATTTCCTGGCGGATTTCGATTTCAATCTGGAGGAAATATTCCGGCCTGTCGCCCGTCGGGGCGGTGAAATACAGGGNTATGCCCTTCCGGCGGGTGGCGAACAATGGTTGCCCGGCGTATTTGTCGAGCAACACCTCCACATCGCCGCCGGATTCCGCTTCCGCCCACGCGCGCAGATGGCTGGCGACAGGTTTCATGTCCAAGTCGACCACACCGCCCAACCGATGCCATCCGGTGCGTTCCAGCACCAGGTCAAATTCCAGATTGAGGGNGGCAAACAAGGCGTTGAGGGTTTTCAGCAGTTCCTGATGCCCCGTGCTGACCAGCAGTTCCGGGCATTGTGTCGTCAATTTTTTGGCTTGCCAGTCAAATTCATTCATCGGCTTGTATCTCCCGAAGCCGCTGGCGGGCGACTTCTTTCACATCGGGGTCGGGGTCGTAAACCAGCATTTCCAAGGCCGCAAGCGTGGCGCGTTCAGCAACCTTGACGCGCACACTCCAGTCAGGGTCGTTAAGCAAGGCGTTAAGGGCTTCCGGCTGGATGCGTTCGGCAACAATGCGGCGGATTTCCGGCTCCTGGTCGTTCAACAACAGGCCGAGGCTTTCCTCCGGCAAACGCCTCGCCACCGTCATCCGCACTTCGCGGTCGTCATCACAAATCATACGGAACAGGCGGCCTGGCGGCATCCGTCGCGCCACATATTTACGCACCAGATAGTCGCTATCGCTGGCCAGCCGCTCCAGCTGTTCCGGTGGCAGCCGGTCGGCCACGGTAATGCGCACTTCGCGGTCACTGTCACCGATCAGGCGGTGAAGCTCCTCCACCGGCAGCCGGTAGGCCAGCACCCGCCGCACCACTTCATCCGGGTCATCAATCATCTCCAGCAAGCGCTGCTGGGAAATATAGCGCGCCGCAATTGCCCGCCGTTCCCAGAAATCATCGCCCGCGTAATCCTGCGCCAGATCGGGGTTTTCGCGGAAAAAGCGCTCAATCTGCCGCCCGCTCATGGCTTTCACACAACGGTCGCCGGGTTGGCAACGGCCTGCCATCAAGCGGTCGCCACGGTGCGGACAATGGCTGCAATCCGCAGTCGGGGTAAGCAGTTGTTCCATGGGCTTGGCTTCAGTCATCATCCTCACCCAGTTCGGCAATGACCACGCCGCTGGCGGCTTCCAGACTGGGGTGAAACACAGGCAGTGGCTGCTGCTGTCGACCAGGTACACGTTAAAACCTTGACCGTGCGCGGCAGGCGTCGCACCGCACACATCATCATCCATGCACCAAGTGAAATGCAGTTCCGGAAACGCTGCCCGCAAATCCGTCAGGTAGGTGTCGGCCAACCCCGCGCGTTCAGCTTCCGCCACAATGCCATCGAGTTGCTCCTGGGTAATCATCCTTCAGCCTCAAGCAGGTCGTCATCGTCATCGTCGCCGCTGAAACGGGCGCGGCTTGCAGCATCCTTGCCCATGACTTTGCCCAGCCACGGCGGCGGGTTGGTCAGCGCGGTTTGCAGTTTTATCAGCAGTTCGCTGGTCGGCACAACGGTGGGCTGCTTGATCGGGTGAATGCCTTTCTTGACGATTTTGGCTGCCGCCGNGCCGCCTACAGAGGCGATGAACACCACTTGGCAATCCAGGATCAGGCTGGCACGGTAGGCGTTCTTGTCTTCTTCGGCTTCGTCGTCGCCCACTTCACGCACATCAACCAGCCGGTATTCGTTTTGTGATACCTGATAGACCAGGAAACGTTCGCAGGAACCGAAATGGCCGTTCAACAGTTCACCGCTGTTGGAGGCACAGGCTACGCGGATGGAGTCAGGCATGTCGCCGTCGGTATAGGCTTGGGGAGTCGGAATGTCGCTCATGATCGGCTCCTTGGTTGAGCTTCCCCCTGATAAGGGAGGGGGAAGAGGGGAATGTCCTTAGTCGATGTATTCGATGCAGCCGTCTTCCATGCAGACCTTCAGGCATTGAGGCTCGTCATGTTCGCCTTCGCACTCGGTGCAGGTGTCGGCTTCGATCTTGTAAGCGCCTTTGAACGGCTTGATGGATTTGGTTGGGCAGACAGGTTCGCAATCACCACAGGATGTGCAGATGTCGCGGTTGATTTTCAGTGCCATGACTAGTCTCCTTCAAAGGATGTTGCAGTATTCAGTCAGCGCGTTTGAAGCGCAGGGTAGTCGGAAATGCAGGTGGAGGGCTGATGGGGTCGATATACCAACGTGAACCGTCAGTTAGCTCGACTTCACCGCCCCACTCTTCGGCGGTGTCTTTCTCTACAGAGGCAATGGTTTCTTCCATGTCTTTCTTGGCGACATAAAAGAGCAGGCTACCGCTGTCGTTACGTCTGATCATCACGCTGGGCATAAGGCTCTTTTCTCCTTCCTCGTTAAAGCCCCTCCCGATAAGGGAGGGGTTTGGGGTGGGTTGCTGACAAACTACGCTTAACAGACCAAGTCGTAGTTGTAGTCGGTAGTGCCCATACCGCGGGTTTCTTCGTCCAGACGTTCCAGCACCGCATTGACCAAGGTGCGCAGCATGTACATGGCGCCTTCGTAACCCAGGGTGGTGTCACGGTGCATGTGGTGACGGTCGAAGATCGGGAAGCCGATGCGGATCAGCGGAACTTCGAACTCTTTACCTTTGTGCAGCGTGTCGCGCTGGATGAACTTGCCGTAGCTGTTGCCGATCATGAAGTCAGGCTTGTTGGTGAACACCAGTGAGCGGAAGTGCCACAAATCCTTGCCGACATGGACTTCACTGTTGGCACCGTATGGGGAAGACGCCAGGATTTGCTCCATCGCTTTCTTCCAACGCTTGTTGGCGTGGTTGCACAGCACATGGATAGGCTCGGCACCGACTTCCAGCAGGAACTTGGTCATACCCATCACGAAGTCCGCATCACCGTACAGGCCGAATTTCTTGCCGTGCAGCCAGGCGTGGGAGTCGGTCATCATGTCAACCAGACGGCCACGTTCCAGCGCCAGCTTGTCAGAGATTGGCTTGCCGGTGACTTCAGAAACCTTCATCAGGAATTCGTCAGTCCAGTCCAGACCCATCGGGATGTTCAACTTGGGCGTTTCGTGCTTCCAAGTATTGTTGACATACTTCTTGGTCTNTTCCAGCTGCCAAGGTTGCAGCAGGAAGGTGTTGTGGGCGTTGGGCGCATCCTTGACTTCATCCATGGTGGTGCCGCCAGCGTACATGCGGAAATGGCCGTCAGCAGGGGTGTCCAGCACTTCAGTCGGGTCGCACAGCAGGGTGGCGTCCACGTCCATATCCGCCATCATGCGCTTGAGCACACGGTAGTTGCCGAGGTAAGTCTCAAAACCAGGCACCAGGTTGATCTTGCCGTTGCTGCCAACTTCCTTGCCTTCCATGTAGTTCAGGGTGAAGTAACGGATGATCCCTTCGAACATATTGTCCCAGCCGGTGGTGTGGGAACCGACGAAGCTTGGGGTATGGGCGAACGGTACGGGGTAATCCTGCGGGATATGCCCTTCCTTCTTGGAGTTATTGATGAACGCGTTCAGGTCGTCACCGATAACTTCCGCCATACAGGTGGTGGAAACCGCGATCATGTTGGGCTTGTACATCGCCTTGGCGTTTTCCAAACCATCAAACATGTTTTTCTGGCCACCGAACACTGCCGCATCTTCAGTCATGGAGTCGGATACGCAAGCAACAGGCTCTTTGAAATGACGGTTGAAGTAAGTACGGAAGTAAGCAACACAACCTTGCGAACCGTGCACGTATGGCAGGGTCTTTTCAAAGCCCAGTGCACACAGGACAGCGCCCAGTGGCTGGCAGGCTTTGGCCGGGTTGACGGTCAGGGCTTCACGCGAGAAGTTCAGTTGCTTGTATTCTTCGGTGGTCGTCCAGTTGAAGATTTCCTGGATTTTTTCCGGAGAGTGACGCTCTTCAAAGTTGTCCTGTTTGTTTTTCAGGCTGGCTTTGTAGTCATCGTCACGGAACAAGGGGTAGCTTGGCTTGATGTTTTCAACAGCTTGGCTCATTTTCGTATCTCCTCCCGCGCCGCTAATCTGCGGACTACGGGCAGCAGGTTAAATCTGGTTGGATGCAGGCCGGGTCATGCGGCCTGTATCCGTTGTGCAATTACGTGTGCAATTACGCAGCAGCTGCTTGCGTTTCGCTGGCTTCATCCTTCTGCCATGGCGCTTTCAACTTNNACCAGCAAGGGTTGTTCAGCGTCATGTCCATGTCACGGGCGAAGATGGCGAAACCGTCATAGCCGTGGTATGNGCCGGAGTAGTCCCAGGAGTGCATCTGGCGGAATGGGATACCCATTTTCTGGAAGATGTACTTTTCCTTGATGCCGGAACCGATCAGGTCAGGCTTGACACGTTTGACGAACTCTTCGAATTCGTAGCCAGTCACGTCGTCATAGATCAGGGTGGCGTTGCCCATTTCCTTGATGGTGCGGTCGTAGTCGTCGTTATGCGCAAACTCATAACCAGTACCGACAACTTCCATACCCAGGTCTTCGTAGGCGCCGATAACGTGGCGAGGACGCAGGCCACCGACGTACAGCATGACGCGCTTGCCTTCCAGACGCGGGCGGTATTTGGCGATAACCGCTTCGTATTCAGCCTTGTAGCGTTCGATAACGCGTTCAGCGCCTGCCTTGATGTTGTCGTCGAAGTAGCTGGCGATTTTGCGCAGGGATTCAGCGATTTTGGTTGNGCCAAAGAAGTTGTACTCAACCCATGGAATACCGTACTTCTCTTCCATGTGACGGGAGATGTAGTTCATGGAACGGTAGCAGTGCAGCAGGTTCAGCTTCACTTTCGGGGTCAGTTCCATTTCAGCCAGGGTGCCGTCACCGCACCACTGAGCCACTACACGCAGGCNCATTTCTTCGAGCAGGGTACGGGAAGACCATGCGTCACCACCGATGTTGTAGTCACCGATGATGGAAACATCATAAGGGGTGGATTCAAAGCTGGTGTCGTTGTCGCGCTTGTCCAACACCCAGTCACGGATCGCGTCGTTGGCGATGTGGTGGCCGAGGGATTGGGAAACACCACGGAAACCTTCGCAGCGGACTGGAACGACAGTCTTGCCGATTTCTTTGGTGGCTTTCTTGGAAACCGCTTCGATGTCGTCACCGATCAGACCGATTGGGCATTCAGACTGTACGGAGATACCTTTGTGCAGTGGGAACAACTGCTCAATTTCGTTGATCAGCTTGGCCAGTTTCTTGTCGCCACCGAATACAATGTCTTTTTCCTGGAAGTCGGAAGTGAAGTTCATGGTACCGAAGGTGTTGATGCCGGTCGTGCCAACGTAGTAGTTGCGGCGACCTGCGCGGGAATATTGACCGCAGCCAACAGNGCCGTGGGAAATGTGGATCATGTCCTTGATGTACCAAACCACACCTTTGGAACCTGCATACGCGCAACCACGGATGGTCATGACGCCCGGCAGGGACTTACGGTTGGAGGTGATGCATTTCTTGGACTGTTCGATGCTCTGATCGTTGACGGCCAAATGTTTTTNGCGGTCTTTCTTGGCTTTGTCAGGATAAACTTCCAGCACCTCGGAGATGAGGGCTTCCGTTTCTTCGCGTGTCAGGTTGGTCATGTCGTATCTCCTGATGTCACCGCCACTAATCCGTGGACGGGTGATTGCAGAATTTTGGAAAACGGTGGGCTGGCTGCTGCCTTACCCACCCTACATACCCGGTCTGGATTAAGCAGTTGCTTCGTCAGCCGCAGTTTTACCGACGATAGTTTCGTCTTCGGCTTCCATGACACCGAATTCCATCAGCAGGTCTTCCAGTTCATCCATAGTGATTGGCGTTGGGATGATCAGGCGTCTGTTGTCGATGATTTTCTGCGCCAGTTGACGGTATTCGTCAGCCTGTTTTGCAGCCGGATCGTATTCGATAACGGTCATACGGCGGATTTCAGCGCGCTGTACAACGTTGTCGCGTGGTACGAAGTGGATCATGAAAGTGCCCATTTTTTCAGCCAGCGCCATGATCAGTTCGTCTTCACGGTCAGTGTTACGGGAGTTGCAGATCAGGCCAGCCAAACGGACGCCGCCAGAGTTGGCGTATTTCACGATACCTTTGGCGATGTTGTTGGCAGCATACATGGCCATCATTTCGCCGGAGCATACGATGTAGATTTCTTGCGCTTTGTTTTCGCGGATAGGCATCGCGAAACCGCCGCATACAACGTCACCCAGCACGTCATAGAATACGAAGTCGAGGTCGTCTTCATACGCGCCTTCTTCTTCCAAGAAGTTGATGGCGGTGATAACGCCGCGGCCTGCACAGCCAACGCCTGGCTCTGNACCACCGGATTCAACGCATTTGACGTCGCCGTAGCCCACTTTCAGCACGTCTTCCAGTTCCGTGTCTTCAACAGAACCGGCTTCAGCAGCCANGTGCATAATGGTGTTTTGTGCTTTGGAGTGGAGGATCAGGCGAGTGGAGTCAGCTTTTGGGTCGCAGCCCACGATCATGACTTNTTTACCCAGTTCAGCCAGACCTGCAACCAGGTTCTGGGTTGTGGTAGACTTGCCGATGCCGCCTTTACCGTAGATTGCACATTGACGCAGTGCCATATCTTGGTCTCCTTAGTGTTGATGGACGAATGTTTATGACGAGGACATCGTTGCAAGCTGCGTGCCAAGGCGGCACCTTTATTTTAAGTCGTTGATTTTAAGCAAATAAATTATCTTTGGCGGCGAAATGTCAGCTTTTGTTTCAAGTCGTGTTCCCGACAATACCGATACAATTTGTATGGGTAAGGACAGCGCCTTCCTGCCGTTCAACCGCTGCAACCTGCCTGCTGGCCTATTGGGCAGCCTGAGCTTCCAACAGCATCCCGTATCGCTACAGTTGGATGGCCTGGAAGCCCTGCACCGTTCCCTGTTCAAACACATACATGGCCTGCCGGATAGNGCCACGCGGGCACAGCGTTTCATGGATTACATGACCGTCCATTTCTGCCTGGAAGCCCTGGAAGAAGCGGGGCTGGAGCCGAACAAGTCGAAAAAGCGCGCCAATGCCAATTACTTGCGGGTGCTGCGTGGCTGGGGGTTTGATTCCAACGGGCGTGAAGGTGCTGTGTTGAAAGGTTGGGTGGAATCCCGCTTTGGCCTGACGGTGCAATACCATCAGGGGAACTACGAGTTTGACCGTTGCAAGGGCTTGTACGGCACCAATGCGCTGGAAAGCCAGCTAGACCTTGTTTACACGTATTGTCAGTACGAACTGGCATTGTCGCATTCGTTACAAACCCACCTGACATTGTATCGNGGGGTGAATGCGCTGGATGAATACCGGATTCTCCAACGTGATGGCAAGCGGGCGCTGCTGCTGCTGAACAATGTCAGTTCCTTTACCCACAACCGCGAGCGGGCGGATGAGTTCGGGGATTACATTATTGAGGTGCGGGTGCCACTGGTGAAGGTGCTGGCGTACTACGATCTGCTGCCGAAGCTGCTGCGNGGGGAAGGGGAGTATCTGGTGATTGGGGGTGTATGAGGTGGGGATTTCTTCCTGATACGCCTAATGTGTAGGTAATCTAGGCCGTAAATCCAAAAGATAAACGACAAGAGCAACGGAGCCCCCATAGCTGCTTCAACACGTTTTGGAATATCTTGGAAAAGTCTTTCAACCATGGATTTTCTCAGCCGACTGCAAACGGATTAATCAACTCCAGCCCACACTGCTCAAAATCTTTGGTATTCCGGGTTGCAACAGCAAAATGATGGGCGCTGGCAATCGCCGCAATCTGCCCATCCGCCATACTCATGGGCAGCCCCGTCCTCCGGCGCTGCGCCATGATGTCCGCGTAGCGGCTGGCGGCATCAGCGGTGAAGTTCAGGATGCGCCCTTCAAATGCCCGGTCAACGTAGGCTTCAAAACGGTTGATGAGACGCTGCTTGCGTTCTCCATCCGGCAGAATGCCAAGGCCATAGCGGATTTCAGCCAGGGTAATGGTGGTGAGATAAAGCAGGGATGTTTCCTGTTGATCCAGCCATTGAATGACAGCAGGGGCAGGCTGCGGGCGCATCACTTCGGAAATGATATTGGTATCGACAACGATCATGCGTCAAAGCTCACAGGCTCGTAGACTTCGCGTTGCGGTAACTCCAGTTCGACACCTTCCTCACCAAAATAAGTGACAGCCAATGAACCCAAACGGGTTGGAGGCATCACGGCTTGACGTAAAATGCGCCGGACTTCCTCTTCCATGGAAACCTGATGGAGGGCGGCACGAATACGCAGGCGTTGTAGCGTATCGTCTTCCAGTTTGCGTATACTCAGACTTGCCATATCTCGACCTCAAGCGTTGCTATCACATGAAAGCATTGTAGTCGCCTGCTGTCATTCTGCAAATTATATTGTTGGTCGTGTGAGCCTTGATGCTTAACGGATACATTGAATCTGTGCTTTCTCGGCTAACGTCATCCAGACCCGATCCGCCGTCATCACCGGTAAATCCAAAGCCAGCCCCAAAGCCAGACAAGCCCTGTCCCCCAACGACAAGCCAAAAGATTTACTGACAGAACGTAATTCCCCGTNCAGCCGCGCCTGCTGCTTATCCTGCGGAATAAACTCCAGTTCCAGACTGCTGATAACCGCCAGAATTTCCTCCATCGGCATGTTTTCGTCGACCAGTTTGGTCACTAGTTCGGCATAGTTGGCGCTGCCAATGACGCCGCGCCCTTCTTCAAGGATCAGCGCTACCTTGTCGGAGCCGTCTTCTTCAAACAAATAAACGAGCAGGGCGGAGGTATCCAGAACAACCTTACTCATCTGCCGCTGCCTTGCGCCGTTCCTGAATCAATTCGTCCACGACCGAACCCTCTTTGCGGGCGTACTTCCGTACTAGGTCGCGGGCGTGTTGCAGGCGTTGCTTGCGGGTAAATACCCGTAGTTCGTGGGTTTCCTCTGACCAGTCCAACAAGACCTGATCGCCGATTTCTATGCCCATCTTTTGGCGGATTTCAGCCGGTATGACGATTCTGCCACCTTGCGAGACATTAGCTGCCATAGATGTCATTCCTGTCTCCTTGTGTCATCTTGCAAAGTTAATGGCATGAGTTTAGCAGTATGCAACCTGAAGTGCATTACGACATTGCAGGAACGCTATCTGGAATCTCATTCAGAAGAGCTTGCCGAAAAATTCATTTTCTTGTCCGACAGTAACCACTGTGCCTTCCAGTTGTCGCACCAGCACCAGATAAAGGCAGTCGTAAACGCTGCGGTACGTGGTGTGGGCGATGTCGTTGGCTTCCAGCAGCAAATCCTGCCACGGGTAAAGGCGCACTGGCAGATAGCAGGTTTTGCTGGATCTCATATGAAATCATCGCGCCGGAACCCTTGGCCTCACTGGCTATATAGGAAAGACGGCATGCCGAACATGGCAATGCCGCCACGCTCGGCTCAAGCGGGTTATTGCCGGAAAATTTCGACTTTTTCCAACATCACATCGGCATNTGGTAGGTCACGGGAAGTGGGGACGTTAGCGATTTTATTCACCACATCCTGACCACTGACCACCTGTCCAAAGACAGAATGCTTGTTGTCGAGATNGGGAGGTGGGCCTTCGGTGATGAACCATTGGGAGCCATTAGTGTTTCTGCCGCTGTTTGCCATGGACAATATTCCCGGACGATCATGGCGGAGCATCGGGTAGAATTCGTCTTCGAACATGTAGCCTGANNAGCCGCCCGTGCCCCAGCGGGTAGCCATGTTAGAATAGCGGGACAACAAGTCCCCACCCTGGATCATAAAGCCAGGAATGACGCGATGAAAGCGCGTGCCGTCATAGGCAGGAGTGCCCTTCATATTCGCCCCGCTTGTCGGATCCCTCCAGTCAATACTGCCAGTCGCCAAACCGACAAAGTTTTNTACCGTGTTAGGTGCATATTGCTCTTCAAGGCGGACGACAATTTNCCCTAATGAGGTGCTTAGGCGGGCATGCAGATCGCCATCGCCTGGGATATTGATTGTAGGAAAATGCATTCGGATGTCTCTTTGTTAGATGAATGAAACGCCGCCGGTGGGCACGGCTGCTCAGGCGTTAAGCCGTCTGCGATATTACACCATTAGTTAAAATGTTGGAGCATTCCAGTAGTATGAAGCCGGGATCTTATAAATCATAAACTTATTGCAGGTAGGCAGCGTATTCCCAATACATTTCCAGTACGAACCATTTGATGGCAATGTTCCAAATTGGAGGTTCTGTTGCGGTGCAGGAGATGTCCCCACCACAAAACCTCCTGGTACCTTCCTGTAAGCTTGCCATGGTGTTCCCTAACATAAGCCAGCCTACGCCCAGGCAGATTCTTGGGCGAAACATGCAACCAACGCCCCGGAATTATCCCGAGCCTTCCCACTGTATTGAATTCCTTTCATTCTATTGAAGTTATTGCTTGCCAAGCAGAGGGGCGGGCAATGCTTCAGGCGATTGGCGCGAGCAAGTTAGGGACTTTTGAGTGTGATTGCCTGCGGGCGTGACACTGGCTCCGCTTAACACAAAGGAGACACTCCAATGCCTTACATTACCACCCAAGACGATACGGAAATCTTCTACAAGGATTGGGGCGCNAANGACGCGCAACCCATTGTCTTCCACCATGGTTGGCCACTCACTGCTGATGATTGGGACAGCCAGATGCTGTTTTTCCTAGCCCAGGGTTATCGCGTCATTGCCCATGACCGGCGCGGACATGGGCGCTCCACCCAAACCTGGATCGGTAATGAGATGGACACCTATGCCGCCGATGTCGCCGAACTCGCCGAGACACTCGGGCTGCGTAATGCCGTGCACATTGGCCACTCGACCGGTGGCGGTGAAGTCGCACGTTACGTGGCACGGCATGGCAAAGGCCGGGTCGCCAAGGCTGTACTGATCGGCGCTGTTCCGCCCATTATGGTCAAAACCGACAAGAATCCGGGTGGCTTGCCAATTGAGGTGTTTGACGGGTTCCGGCAAGCCTTGACGGCAAACCGCGCGCAATTCTTCCTCGATGTGNNGCCAGCGCCGTTTTACGGCTTTAACCGCCCCGGTGCCGAAGTCAGCGAAGGGGTCATCCGCAACTGGTGGCGGCAAGGGATGATGGGCGGAACCAAAGCCCATTACGACTGCATCAAAGCCTTTTCGGAAACGGACTTTACCGACGACCTCAAGGCTATCGAGGTGCCAACGCTGATCATGCATGGCGATGATGACCAGATTGTGCCCATTGCGGATTCCGCGCTGCTCAGTGCGGAACTGGTCAAAGGCGCTGAACTGAAGGTCTATAAAGGCTTGCCGCATGGGATGTGCACGACACACCCGGACACCATCAACCAGGATCTGCTGGCCTTCATCCAAAAATGAGGCGCATGCCTACGGGAAGCCGCCGTCAGGAGGCCTCCATGTAGTCATACTTTTTCAGCAACCGGTAGACATTACGCTCGCTGATGCCCAACGCCCGCGCCACTTTGCCACGGTGCCCTTCGTACCGGTTCAGCAACAGGCTCAGGTAATACCGTTCCAGGTCTTCCAGGGTTGGCAGGTCGTCAAAGCTTAGGTTGACGCCCTTGCGGACGGGTGCCGAAATCGCCGTTGCAACAACCTCATTGCTGAGGGTGATATGTTCCGGTTGGATCGGCTCGGCATCGCCGGAAAGGATGATGGAGCGCTCCACCATATTCTTGAGTTCGCGGATATTGCCCGGCCACGGATAAGCCAACAGCTTGTCGAGCGCCTTGTCCGTCGGGTGCTTGTTCACCCGGCGGGAAAAGCCGTGGTTGTTGATGAAATGCGCCACCAGCGCGGGAATGTCATCCTTGCGCTCCCGCAACGGCGGCACATAGATGGTGAAGGCATTCAGGCGGTAGAACAGGTCGGCGCGGAACTCGCCTTCCTGCGACATGGCCAACAGGTCACGGTTGGTGGCGGCGACAATGCGGACATTGGCGGTCAGGTCGCGGTTGCCGCCAACCCGGCGGAAACGGCCAGTTTCCAGCACCCGCAACAGTTTGGCCTGGATCGCAGGGGTGATTTCACCGATCTCATCCAAAAACAAGGTGCCGCCCTCAGCGCTTTCGATCAGCCCCTGCTTTTGCCGGTCAGCGCCCGTAAAGGAGCCTTTTTCATGCCCGAACAGCTCCGACTCAAACAGGCTTTCCTGCATGGTGCAACAATCCAGCGCCACATAGCCATGTTTGGCGACTTGGCTACGTTCGTGGATTTCGCGTGCCACCAGCTCCTTGCCCACACCGCTTTCACCCTGAATCAGCACGGTCATCATGCTGGGGGCGACAGCGTCAATCATTTTTTCAACTTCTTTGAGCGCGGCGCTTTGCCCAACCATGAATGATTTGCGCTTTTGCACCTGCCCCTTAAGGTAAAGGAATTCGCGTTTCATGCTGTGCGTGTCCAACACCCTATGGATGACCAGTTCCAACTCATCCATATTGACGGGCTTTAGTAGGTATTCCGCCGCCCCAGTTTGCATCGCCCCCACAGCCTCCTTGATGCTTCCAAAAGCGGTAATGATGATTACTGGATAATCAGTAACCAGATTCGGCAATATATCCCTACCCCGGGCATCCGGCAACTGGCAGTCGAGCAACACCAGATGCGGGTCATGCTGTTGCAGGTAAGTCTGCCCCTCCGCCCAGGAATGTACGCCTGCGGCGGCGTAGCCCATACGGTTCAATTGCCCCACCATTAATCGGTTCAGGGTCACATCATCATCAATCACCAGAATCAGGGGAATCATTGGCTGCCTCCTCGTTGGCGGCGTCGGCGTCAGGGAATCTCAGGACAAATTCGGTATTACCCGGGGTGTGTGCGGCCACGTCGATGTGCCCACCATGCTGCTGGACCAGCGAACGGGTAATGGTCAACCCCAATCCCGAACCGCGTTGGTCGCAACGGCGGCTGAAAAACGGGTCAAAAATATACGGTAACACTTCATTGGCGATGCCAGTGCCTGTGTCCCTGACACGGATGACCACCTCGTCGCCCTGGCAGCGGCTGACGATGCACAGTTCACCGCCTGTTGGCATGGCGTGGAAGGCGTTCTGCGCCAAATTCAGGACAATCATGCGCAAATCGTTATCGGCGGCCAAAATGCGTGGATTGCAAGGTAAATCCAACCGTTCCCGAATGCCGCGCTGCTCACGCTCAAAACGCAGCAGCGACAAGGTTTCGCAAATGACCGTGTTCACCTCCACCAATTCGGGATGGCCGCTGGAAAGGCTTCCCAACTTCATCAGGCGGTGGGTCACATCCAGGCACTGCTCCACCTGCTCATCCACCAAGTGCAGGTAATCCCTCAGCTCACTCACATCCTCCTGCGAGGCGTCCAGTATCCGGTCACTGGCCTGCAAGGCGATGCGCACTGACCCCAGCGGGTTGTGGATTTCATGTGCCACACCCGCCGCCAGCTCCCNCAGTGACGCCAATTTTTGCTCGTGGGAATACTGGGCGGCTTTTTCCAAATCACGCACGGACTCCACCACCAGAANTTCAGACGNGGCCGCTGCGCCATCAGCCAACGGCAAACGGGCAGCGTAGACTTCCGTGGAAAGCAGTGAGCCATCCTCCTGCTGCAAAGTTTCCATGAACTTCACGCCAGCCTGCTGCTCCTTAAGGATTTCCAACGGGCAGGTGCACAGGGACGGCGGGCACGGCGTATCACGCTGATGCGCCACCTTGTAGCAATATTGCTGACGTAGGTCGGCAGGCGACGCAACCCCACTCAATTCGGCATACGCGCGGTTGGCGACCACAATCTGATAATAGGGGTCAATCACCCGCACACCGTCAGGCACAGCGTCGACCAACCCTTGCAGGAACTTTTCGCGGCTGTGCAACACTTGGTGGCTATGCTGCAAACGTTCCGCCATGTGGTTGAAAGTGGCTGCCAGATTGGCCATTTCATCCTGCCCGGCGACCGGCACCCGGGTCGCCAGTTCCCCACGCGACAAGGCGCGGCTGGCGGAATCCAGTTGGCGGACAGGCAGCAGGACATAACGCTGCATAAACCACCACGCCGCCCAAGCGCTGAACAAAACAGCGACACTGCCAGCGCCTGCCAGCACCAAAACGTTCATCAGCCCTTTCTGGCGAATGGGTGCCGCATCATGATCCACCACCAAAATGCCGTTGACTGGATGTGCCCCAGCTTCGCCATGGCATTCCATGCATTGCGGCCTGTTCCGCACGGGTTGGAAAGTCCGCAATATTTCGCCTTTATCCGTCACCAGAAAACGGCTGACCGGCTCCACCGGAAGGCTGGCGGACGTACAGCCAGGACAGAATTGCTGGATGACATCAGCCGCTTGTCTCCCCAAATATTCCTCGCGGGAAGCAAAGCGCACCTCCCNCGCCGGATTCAGGATCATGACATCACGCACCCCGTCCTCTTTACCCAGATCA
This sequence comes from Candidatus Thiothrix singaporensis, assembly GCA_013693955.1. Lineage (GTDB taxonomy): Bacteria > Pseudomonadota > Gammaproteobacteria > Thiotrichales > Thiotrichaceae > Thiothrix > Thiothrix singaporensis. Next base: position 2,589,279 of record CP059265.1, read on the forward strand.
TGGATGATGTCACGCAATCCTGGCAGGTCACGCCGCAACATGGCGCGCTGCAATGAGGACTCCAGCAACAAACTGACAGCATGGGAAGCCTGGGTGCGTTCACCGGCCAATTGGGAATTGTAGAAATAATAAAACATCAGCAGAAAACATACCGACACCAGCCCCAACACCCCAAACAAGAACACAATAAATCGGTGACTTAGATGCTGCTCATGAAATATCCGTACCGAATCGGACATCACCTGGGTTCTCCCGTCAATAACGATACATTGAGTGTAAACCACTCCCTGACAAAATGTCCTACCACACTGTTAATATGACACAATGTCACCCTTTACTATGACATTATGGCATGAGTTAAAATGCAAAACGGCATTCACAGGCCAATAAAATTTACTAAAATATTCACTACTTTCATATCCTTATTTAAAATTAACCATACTTGGCATACATCCTGCTACTAATAATTTTTGAGTGAAGGAAAAGAGAAGAGGTACTTCAATATGCAAATGCGCCATTTCATTTACCCCTTGGTGCAAATTGCCTTGCTGTCATTGGGTGCAAACAGCGTACAGGCAGATGACATTACCTATGTTGCAGGCACAGACCCATCGGAACGCCCCATAGGCGCTCCTGTTGTCACTGAGGTGCGTCACGATGCAGCTTGGTATACAACCGCCCTAACAGGAGTGGAACAACCCTACCCTGCCTCGCTGCATTTTCTTGAAAACCAGGGAAACTGGTTTATCCCCTTCATTCATCCTGGCATGACGGCACGCTATGACATTCGCGGCTGGCATGCTGGTAAATAAGTTGGCATCACACTCAATATCCATTTCAAGGAGGTTTACATGAAACAATTAGTCAAGAAGGTCCTGGCGGCAATGGTTGGCGCAACACTGTTGGCTCCAGTCGCATTTGCCGAACAACAGGGCATGTCTGGCATGGATGGTATGGGCGGTATGTCTGGCATGGGCGGCATGAGCGGTATGTCTGGCATGGGCGGCATGAACGGTATGTCTGGCATGGGCGGCATGGATGGCATGAGCGGTATGTCTGGCATGGGCGGCATGAACGGTATGTCTGGCATGGGCGGCATGGATGGCATGAGCGGTATGTCTGGCATGGGCGGCATGAGCGGTATGTCTGGCATGGGCGGCATGAGCGGTATGTCTGGCATGGGCGGCATGAGCGGTATGTCTGGCATGGGCGGCATGAGCGGTATGTCTGGCATGGGCGGCATGAGCGGTATGTCTGGCATGGGCGGCATGAGCGGTATGTCTGGCATGGGCGGCATGAGCGGTATGTCTGGCATGGGCGGCATGAGCGGTATGTCTGGCATGGGCGGCATGAGCGGTATGTCTGGCATGGGCGGCATGAGCGGTATGTCTGGCATGGGCGGCATGAGCGGTATGTCTGGCATGGGCGGCATGAGCGGTATGTCTGGCATGGGCGGCATGAGCGGTATGTCTGGCATGGGCGGCATGAGCGGTATGTCTGGCATGGGCGGCATGAGCGGTATGGCAGGTCAACAACAAGGTTACTGGAAATGGGTTCCTGACCAAACTGGCATGAGCGGTATGTCTGGCATGGGCGGTATGTCTGGCATGGGCGGTATGTCTGGCATGGGCGGTATGTCTGGCATGGGCGGTATGTCTGGCATGGGCGGCATGTCTGGCATGGGCGGCATGTCTGGCATGGGCGGCATGAGCGGTATGTCTGGCATGGGCGGCATGAACGGTATGTCTGGCATGGATGGCATGAGCGGTATGTCTGGCATGGGCGGCATGAGCGGTATGTCTGGCATGGGCGGCATGAGCGGCATGTCTGGCATGTCCGGCCACTGGGTATGGGTTCCTGCCCAAAGCGGCATGTCTGGCATGAGCGGTATGTCTGGCATGGGCGGCATGAGCGGTATGTCTGGCATGGGCGGCATGAACGGTATGTCTGGCATGGGCGGCATGAGCGGTATGTCTGGCATGGGCGGCATGAGCGGTATGTCTGGCATGGGCGGCATGAACGGCATGTCTGGCATGGGCGGCATGAGCGGCATGAACGGTATGTCTGGCATGGGCGGCATGGATGGCATGAGCGGCATGTCTGGCATGGGCGGCATGAGCGGTATGTCTGGCATGGGCGGCATGAACGGCATGTCTGGCATGGGCGGCATGAGCGGTATGTCTGGCATGGGCGGCATGGGCGGTATGTCTGGCATGGGCGGCATGAGCGGCATGTCTGGCATGGGCGGCCAAACCTGGACACCACCAGCCAATTAATCCAGGTCAAATGTCACCTGAAAGCAAGTGATCAGACAATACTGATCAAAAACATGTTGCAGGCAGTTTTCTGCCTGCAACAGCGGTCAGATACAGGGAGCAGAATTCATGAATTCAGCAGGCAAGGACAAATGGTGGGTCGGAGTCGCCGCCATTATTGTGGCGATGGTTGTAGGGTTAGGCGCGAATGCCATGTTAGGTTCAAGCAGTGCGCCGACTTCTGCCCCAGATAAACCTGCCACAAGCACTGCAACAGCATCCAACGCGCCAACCACACCTACAACCAATAATGCATCCCTCAACAAACCAATGGGGAACCAGCCAATACGGTCACAACAAGCGCGGGTGCACCTCAGCAAACCAGTGGAGAGCAAGCCACTGCGGCTGCAACAAGCCCTGACGCGCCCCAGCAAGCCACTGCGGCTGCAGCAAGCCCTGACGCGCCCCAGCAGCAAGCCACTGAAACACAAACCAGCGCAAGCAACACAACAACCATCACCATCGACTATGAGCGCGCTCGCTGGGATCCCATTCATTTCAAGCCCGGCATCGACAAGGCGACTGATGCAGATTGCCTCAAATGCCACCAGGAAATCCTGGATGATAAAGTTCGTGAGGTATCTCCTGCTGGTGTAAAAACAGCTAATACGCTGGCTTGGTATCAGACATTGGATACCTAAGAATACACAGATGACATTCCATCAGCGCCACCTGACTGGCTCGCTCATCAAAAAAGTCGCCAACATGAGCTGCACGACTTGCCATCAGGGCAACAATCCACGTGATGAAACCGGCAATACCGCAGCGGACAGCCCTACCGGCATGACCATGCGCAAGATGGCCGACCCCAACGTATGCCTGATGTGCCATGGCCAGTTCCCTTACCAGAACATGGGGTTGCCAGGCTTGGCATGATAGCGGTGCTGCCTTCCAGAATAACTGCCTGCTATGCCACGCAGCCATCCGCACCAACCGGCACAAGGTCAACTTCCTGAAAGCAGACGCCATCGAGAAGGAAGGTGCCGCTGACAGTGACACCTGCTTCGGCTGTCACGGCGGACGGGCATGGTACCGCATCAGCTTCCCTATCCGCGTCACTCTTGGCCTGGCATGGGCGCAACTGCCCCAGATTGGGCGAAAGGCCGCCCCACTGAATCCGACCTGCGTTTCCTGATCCAAGGCGCAGCCGCCCCCACCACCCCCGCGCAAACCACAGCACAAGGGAGCAAGCCATGAGTGGACAAGACTGGAAAGACAAACTGAAGTCCTCGCTGAAAATGGATCGGCGTAACTTCCTCAAAACCACGGCGTTGGGTTCTGCTGCGGTCGCGGCAGGCGGCCTGACGCTCAAGCCGAAGGAAGCCAAAGCCTTCGCCTATGAGCCTTATCCGCGTGACAATGACCTGCAAACCGTGGTGACCAGTTGTGCCCACAACTGCGGCTCCCGCCATATGCTGGTCGCGCATAAGAAAGGCGATGTGATTGTGCGCCTGTCCACTGACGATGGCCGTTACCAGAAAGACGGCCAGTTCGGCAAGGACACCTTCGAAGAGCCGCAAGTGCGCGCCTGCCTGCGTGGCCGCTCCTACCGCGCCCGCCTGTATTCGCAAGAACGCCTGCTGTATCCGATGGTGCGCACCGGCGCGCGCGGCGAAGGCAAGTTCAAGCGCGCCTCGTGGGATGCCGCGCTGGACTTGGTGGCGGAAAAGATGGAGATGCTGAAGTCCAAATACGGCTCTACCGCCCTGCTTGACCAGAGTTATGCGGGCGCTTCCTACGGCGTATTGCACAAATCTGACCAAATCGAGGGATTGCTGGGTCGTTTCCTCGGCATGTATGGCTGCCGCACCAGCTCNTGGTCGGTGCCGTCCTATGAAGGGACAAAATTCAGCTCACGCATCACCTACGGCACCATTCAGGATGGCAATGAAGACGACGCGTTCGCCTATTCCAAACTGATCATCATGTGGGGATGGAACCCGGCCTACACCTTCCACGGCGGCAACACCTTCTACTACATGCGGCTGGCCAAGCAGCAAGGCTGCAAATTCGTCCTGATCGACCCGCAGTACACCGACTCGGCGTCAGCGTATGACGCTTGGTGGATTCCGATCCGCCCCAATACCGACGCGGCGATGATGGCGGGAATGGCGCACTATATCTTCGTCAACAACCTGCATGACCAGAACTTCATCAACAAGTTCGTCCAGGGCATGGATGAAGGCACCATGCCGGAATGGNNTAAAGGTCAGGAAAACTTCAAGGATTACATCCTCGGCAAGTACGACAACACGCCGAAAACACCGGAGTGNGCCGCTGAAATCTGCGGCGTCTCCGCAGAAGACATCAAGAAACTGGCGGATATGTACTCCCGCACCAAGCCAGCGGCGCTGAAAGCTTCTTGGGCACCAGGCCGCAACGCCTATGGCGAACAGTACAACCGCATGGCGGCGGCATTGCAGGCCATGACCGGCAATATCGGTGTGCTTGGCGGTTGCGCGGAAGGCATCGGCAAGGCATGGCATGCTGAAGGCGTGGCCTACCCTTATGATGAATTCGCCAACGTCTTTTTCGCCTCCATCAAATCTGACCGTTGGGCGCATTGTGTGCTCAACTATCCAACCGTGAAACGGGAAGAAATCGGCCTGTACNNTGATGGGCGCGCTGGCGATGGCGTGATTCCCAACATTCGCGGCATTTTCTGGCAAGGCTCTGACTGGTTTAACCAGCTCACCAACATCAACAAGGAAATCCAGGCCATCAACAAGCTGGATTTGGTTGTGTGCAATGACTCCACCATCACCCCATCCGGCTTGTATGCGGATGTGCTGTTTCCGGTGGCGACCCACTTCGAGCGCCATGACGTCGCCTTGCCGTGGTACAAGGGGCACTATTACATCCATCGCCCCAAAGTCATCGAACCGTTAGGNGAAAGCAAAACCGACCTGCAAATCTACACCGAACTGGCCTACCGGCTGGGCGGTGCAGATTTTGGCAGGCGTTATAACCCCAAAGCCACCCGTGATTATTTCCAGAATAACGACGTGGTGGACAACGCCTACCTACAGGAATGGTGGGAAAGCAAAGTCATGCATCACCAACAGGTGGAAATGTCCTGGGAAGAGTTCCAGCAGCACGGCGTCTACAAGTTCAAGCTGCCGCGCCCGCATGTCGCCTTCCAGGACAACGTGGANAAAGGCGTGCCGTGGGAAACCCCATCCGGCAGGATCGAAATCTTTTCCACCACCCTGGCGAAGTATGACGANCTGACCAAAACGGCGTATGGCCATGAAATCCCCGCCATCCCCAAATGGATCACACCATGGGAATACCTCGGCGACAAGGAAAAGACCGCCACTCACCCGTTCCATCTGATTTCACCGCATCCACGCTGGCGTACCCACTCGATTTTCAACAACATCGGCTGGCTGCGTGAAACCTACGAACAAGAAGTCACCATCAACGCCTCCGACGCCAAAAAGCTCGGCATCAAAACTGGCGATACGGTGGAAGTGTTCAACGAACGCGGCAAGGTGGTTGTCCCCGCTTATGTGACAGAACGTTGCATGCCAGGTGTGCTGGTGCTGCATGAAGGCGCATGGCTGGATCTGGATGAAAACGGCATCGACCGTTCAGGCAACCCCGACGTGTTGACACTGGACAACCCCAGTCCGGCAGGCGCTTTCGCCTACAACACCGTACTGTGCAACATTCANAAAACCGACCTTGAACACAAGGCGGGCTGGAATCGNCTGTCCACCGCCCGTAGCCATGTGTTCCGGCGTGACCTGTAATTCCCGGAGGAGGACTTTCCATGGCAAACGAAAATGCTGAAAAGGACAAGGGAGCCATCAAAGAGGCCATCAAACGCCGCAAGAAAGAGGTCTATACGCCGGTTGTCCCTGAACAGCAGTTTGGCTTCATCCACAACAACGTTGATTGCATCGGTTGCCGCGCCTGCGAAATCGCTTGCAAGGACAAGAACGGCCTGCCGCCGGGCNNGCGCTTCCGCCGCGTCATGTATGTGGAAGGCGGCTCCTACCCTGAGGTCTATGCCTACAAGGTCAACATGTCCTGCAACCATTGCGCGGAACCTGCCTGTCTGCCGACCTGCCCGACTGGCGCTATCTACAAGCGCAAACAGGATGGCATCGTCGACATTGACTCCAGCTTGTGCATTGGTTGCCGCCGTTGCGAAGCTGCTTGCCCATTCGGCGCGCCCCAGTTCATCCCTGAACAGAACATTGTTTCCAAATGCAATATGTGCGTGGATGAGATTGATGCCGGGCGCAGACCGTATTGCGTGATGGCCTGCATGATGCGGGTGCTGGACATTGGNCTGATTGACCAGCTGCGCGCAGGCAATTACCCGACCAAGGCGATGGCTCCGATGGANAAAGATAAGCTGGCGCGGCAGGTCAAAAATATGGCCAACCCTGACCTGACCAATCCATCCATTGTGTTCGTGGCGCACAGCAAGGGCATGGAACAGCCGGTTGCCCCTGCTGCGGCTCAACAGCAACCAGCGGCGGCCCGGCCACGCCCGCTCCTGCCGCAGCCCCGGTAAAAGGAGGTGGCAATGGCTGAAGATACTGGTCTGATCCGTAGTTTCTGTCAGGGCGCGGGCGAGGATCTGCGCCTGCTGGCGGATTTGCACGCCAGCGAACTGACTCCGGAACAAATGCGCGAATTGCAGGCATTGCAGTTTCCCGCTTTATTGGCGCTGGATATTCCGGAGCAGGATTTCCAGCTTGCCGCCCATGTGCTGCAAACCACAGTGCAGGAGTGGCCGCAAGAGCCGACAGCCCAGGTAGTGGATGCATTGGCTACCGATTTCGCCAGCATTTACCTCAATGGCAGCCTGCATGCGTTCCCCAGCGAATCGGTCTGGCTGGACGATGAAGAGCTGACCTGCCAGCAGCCCATGTTTGAAGTGCGCGAATGCTACCAGCGTTATGGGCTGAACGCCCCTAACTGGCGGCGTATGGCTGATGACCATCTGGTGAACGAATTACTGTTTGTGGCGCACCTGCTGGAACAGGCATCTGACAGTCCGGCGCAGCAGCAGCCCCTGGTGGAAGCAGCACGGTTCATGGATGAACATCTGCTGCGCTGGCTGTTGCCTTTCGGCAGGCGAGTGGCACAACGCTGCTCCACGCCGTTTTATGCATCATTGGCGTTGCTGACCGCCCTGTATGCGGAGCATATCCGCGACTTGCTGGCCGACATCCTGGAAACNCCCAGGGAAAGCCATGCAGCGATTGAAGCCAGGCTGAAGGCGCAACGGACTGCGGCAGCCACACCCCAACCAATGCAATATTTTCCTGGCGTTGCGCCAAGCTGGTAAATCATGGGTTTGCGGACTGGATGGTTCAAACAACTGGCTCAAGAGTGGGTGATTCCGGAAATTACCCCGGAGCGCTGCGTCCATAGCCAATGTGAAGTCGCGGAGTGCACCCGCTGTGTGGACGCCTGCCCACGCGACGCTTGGATTTTGGATGAAGACAGCCTGCAAATCGATACTGAACGTTGTGATGGCTGCGGCCTGTGTGTCGCCGCCTGCACCGAGTCTGCGTTAGGACAATCCCTGCTACCGGCGATGCGCCTGCTGGACAGCAAGAAAACACTGCTGTTCGCCTGTGAAGCCAACGGGGAAGGGTATACAGGCGAAGGCGTGATTCCCTGCCTGCATGCGCTGGACGCTAGCCTGCTGCTGGAGCATTACCTTGCCGGTTACCAGCAAGTGTTGTCCTGTCGCGGAAATTGTGAGACCTGCCCCCGTCATGGGGGTGGGGATCCCTTCCGTGAACAACTTATACGGCTGAACCTGTTGCTGGCGAGCCGCGGAGCCGCCACCGTGCGGCATGCGCAGCTTTCCGCCCAAGCATGGGAAGAGCATAAAAGCTTTCCCAAGTCGCCTATNCTGCAAACAGGAAAGGCAGAGGCCACCACCCGCCGCCAGTTTTTACATCAAGCCATTTCATTCGCCGTGGANAAAGGCCTGAAACAAGCGGAAACCACCCCATCAGACCCAAAGGTCTCCCTACCCTGGCCGACAACTTTGCCTGCTCCTCCAGAAGGCATGGCCGACAAGGTTCTCTACCCATTCGTGCCGGTTCTGGAACCGACCCTTTGCAACGGTTGCGACGCCTGTGTGCAACTTTGCCCACACCAAGCGTTGCAATTGGAAAAACGNGAAGCAGGCCAAGCGCGGGCTTACCGGATTCAGGCTGACCATTGCACCGGCTGCAATATTTGCAAGGACGCCTGCGACCAGCAAGCCATCCAGATTGAATTGATGAGCTGGTTCAAGGATGAGCAGGTTAAATTGGTCACGGCGAACTGCAAAGCGTGTGGCTGCCAGTTCCATTATCCCGTCAGTGACAACACGGTACAGCAACATTGCCGGATTTGCGCCCACACCAACCATCACCGCAACCTGTTCCAGTCTATTGAAACCGGACGGTTTAAGGACGCTCCCGGAACTTGCTCCNCCCAAACGCCGCCAACATCCCGCGCAGGATATTCATTTCGCTCACCGTCACCGCTGAACGCCCAAATAACCGTCGCAGCCGACGCATCAAGAGGCGTGGGTTCGCCGGATCGAGGAAACGCGCCTCAACCAGGGACTGTTCCAGATGTGTATAGAAACCTTCCATCGCCTCGCTGCTTGCAAGCGCCTCTTCTGGTTCGGCTAGCATAAGTGGCGCACGCACAGCCATGGCGCACTCATAAGACAGCACCTGGATTGCCATGGCGATGTTCAACGAAAGATAGCCGAACGCCATGGGGATATGCGTCAAGGCGTTGCAATGCTCCAGCTCTTCGTTGGTCAGGCCGGTGCGTTCACGCCCGAACACCAACGCCACATTCTGTGCAGGCAGGCGTTCCGCAACACAGACGCCGCATTCATGTGAATCCAGCTGCGGCCATTGCAGGGTGCGTTCGGAACGCGCACTGGCACCGATCACATACTGGCAATCGGCCAGCGCTTCCGGCAGGGTGCGGACGATCTGCGCCTGCTCCACAATGTCATTGGCACCGGAAGCCAGCGCCCAGGTTTCCTGCGAATACGGCTTGCGCGGCGAAACCAACCGTAAATCCTTAATCCCCATGGTTTTCATCGCGCGCGCCGCTGAACCGATATTGCCGGGGTGCGAGGTCTCCACCATGACGATGCGCAGGTTTTGCAGGGCTGGCGTATACATAGGTCAGAGTTCGCCCAGATAAGCGGCTTGCACGGCAGGATCATCCGCCAGCGAGCGGGAGTCCCCGTTGATCGTGATTTCACCGTGTTCCATGACGTAACCGCGTTGGCTGACGCCTAGCGCCAGACGCACGTTCTGTTCCACCAGCAAAATGGTGATGCCCTGTTTGGCGATGGTCTGGATGATGCCGTAAATGGTCTGCACCATGATCGGCGCAAGCCCCATGCTGGGTTCGTCCAGCATCAGCAGTTTCGGCTTGGACAGCATGGCGCGGGCAAGCGCGAGCATCTGCTGTTCGCCACCGGACAGCAACCCCGCCTGTTGCTGGCGACGTTCGGCCAGACGCGGCAGCAGGGTGTAGATTTCATCAATTTCGCGTTGCACAGCGGCGTGGTCGGTACGGTTGTACGCGCCCATTTGCAGGTTTTCCAGCACCGTCATGCGGGTGAAAATGCCGCGCCCTTCCGGCACCAGCGCCAGATTCAACGCGGCGATCTGGTAAGCGGGCAGTGCATTGAGACGCTTGCCGTCAAACGTGATGTCACCGGAAGCGGCAGGCAACAGGCCGCTCAGGGTCTTGAGCGTGGTGGTCTTGCCCGCGCCGTTCGCGCCGATCAGGCAAACCGTTTCGCCTTGCCGGACTTCAAAGCTGACGCCCTTGACCGNCACGGATGCTGTCGTAATTGACGCACAGGTTTTGCACGGAAAGCAGGCTCATGCAACGGCCTCCCCGCCCAGATAGGCGGCGATGACCTTAGGGTCGTGGCGCACTTCGTCGGGCGTACCCTCGGCGATTTTCTCGCCGTAATCCAGCACCACCATGCGCTCACAGATGCCCATCACCAGTTTGACATCGTGTTCAATCAGCATCAGGGTCAGACCTTCGTCACGCAGGCTTGTCATCAGGTCGCGCAGTGCGTTCTTTTCATTGGGGTTCATCCCGGCGGCAGGCTCATCCAGCGCCAACAGCTTGGGTTCGCTGGCCAGCGCACGGGCGATTTCCAACCGTCGCTGGTCGCCATAGGAAAGGTTTTTCGCCAGCGCGTTGGCGTGTTTGCCAATGCCGACACGGTCGAGCAATTGCAGGGCGTAGGCGGCACAAGCACGCTCTTCCTGCCGGTTATGTTGGGTGTGCAGCAACGCCGCCAGCACACCGGAGGTGGTGCGCGTGTGCCGCCCGACCATGACGTTTTCCAGCGCACTCATATTGTGGAACAGGCGGATATTCTGGAAAGTGCGGGCAAACCCGGCCTTGAGTATCTGGTGCGGCTTGCGGCGGTACAGCGACACGCCATCCAAGTCGATGACGCCAGTATCCGGCTGGTACAGGCCGGTCAGCGCGTTGAACAGGGTGGTTTTGCCTGCACCATTGGNGCCGATGACGCCGAAAATTTCGCCCTTGCGCACGCTGAAGCTGACATCGGTCAACGCCTTGATGCCGCCGAAATGTTTGGAGACGCGCTCCACGCGCAGCAAGGCGCTCATTCGCGCTCCTCCGCAAACTCCTGCTTGCGCTGTTTGGAAGGCAACAGGCCGGTGGGGCGGAACAGCATCATCAGCACCAACGCAATCCCGAACAGCAACATGCGCAGGTCGNNGCAGGGTCAATGAACACTTGCCCAAACAGCGCCCGCTGCAAATCGCCGGTGTAGCGCAACGCCCGGGAATCACCGTCAGCAGGATGGCACCGAGGATGACGCCGGGAATATTGCCCATGCCGCCCAGCACGATCATGCACAAGATCATGATGGACTCCATCAGGTTGAAGCTTTCCGGGCTGACGAAACCTTGGAAGCTGGCGAACAGGCCGCCGCTCAAACCACCGAACGCCGCGCCCATGCCAAACGCCAGCAGCTTGATGTTGCGGGTATTGATGCCCGCCGCCGCCGCCGCCATTTCATCCTCACGGATCGCCACCCACGCCCGCCCGATGCGCGAATTTTCCAGCCGCAAGCTGACGAACACCACCAGCGCCACACACAGCAGGAACACGTAGTAATACATGTGCGGCGAAGAAATGCTTATTCCTAGCACTTCCTGCGTCTTACCCAGCGAAAAGCTGCCGACCGTGATCGGGTCAATCAGGGTGATGCCTTATACCATTGTGATGTTGACCGGCGCATTCAGGTTGTTGAGGAAAATGCGGATGATTTCGCCGAAACCCAGCGTCACGATGGCGAGGTAATCGCCGCGCAGCCGTAAGGTCGGCGTCCCCAGCAATACGCCAAACAGGGCGGCGAACATCCCNNCCAGCGGCAGGATCAGCCAGAACGGCAAATGCAGATCGAATTGCGGCGAAGACAACAAGGNCCAGCAATACGCACCCACGGCGTAGAACGCCACATAGCCCAAATCCAGCAGCCCGGCGTAGCCGACCACGATATTCAGCCCCAGCGCCAGCATGATGTACAGCAGGGCGAAATCAATGATGCGCATCCACGATTTGCCAAGGCTGGCCTCGACCAGAAACGGCAACAGCACCAGCCCGGCCAGCAATAACGCTGCCGTCAGCCATGCCTTGCCTTTCATTGCCTCAGGCGCGTTCAACACTCTTACTCCNNCCAACAAGCCGGATGGTTTCAGCGTCAATACCAGGATCAACACCATGAATGCGAAAATGTCCTGATAGTTGCTGCCCAGGAACCCGTTGGTCAGGTCGCCGATATACCCTGCGCCCAACGCCTCGATAATGCCCAGCAGAATGCCGCCCAGCATCGCCCCGGCAAGGTTGCCGATACCGCCCAGCACAGCGGCGGAGAAGGCTTTCAAACCCAACANAAAGCCCATGTAATAATGGGCTTGTCCGTAATTGGCGCTGACCATCACGCCCGCCACCGCCGCCAGCGCCGAGCCGATCACGAAGGTGGCGGAAATGACCGCATTGACGTTGACGCCCATCAGCTGCGCCACCGCCGGAGCCTGCGCCGTCGCCCGCATCGCCCGACCCAGCCGGGTGCGGTTCACCAAGGTGACCAACCCGGCCATGATCGCCACAGTCAGGATCAGAATGACGACCTGCACATCGGTAATCGACGCGCCCAAGAACTCATGCCGCCCCTGCGGGAGCAAGGCGGTCGGGAAAGCAATGTATTGCTTGCCCCAGACCAGCATCGCCACATTCTGCAGGACAATGGACAGGCCAATCGCGGTGATCAGCGGGGCCAGACGGGGCGCGTGGCGCAACGGGCGGTAAGCCACCCGCTCAATGCTGTAACCGAGCAACATGCACGACGGGATCGCCACCAGCAAGCCAGCCACCACAATCACCACGCCGGGCAGGTCAGGGGCAACCCCGAACAACGCCCCGATCACCGCCAGCGCGATCATCGCGCCCATCATGGTGATTTCGCCGTGGGCAAAGTTGATCAGCTCCATAATGCCGTACACCAGCGTGTAACCCAACGCCACCAGCGCGTACACACTGCCCAGCACCAACCCATTCACCAGTTGCTGTGCGAAAATATCCATGCGAAACCGCCGTACCTTTTTCTGTGCAGAATTATTGTGGCTGGACTGTTTCCAGCGTTCCCCACTTGCCGCCCTGCACCTTGTACAAAGTGATCGAGCCGGATGTCAGGTCGCCCTTGGCGTCGAAACTGATCTTGCCGGTCACACCTTCGTAGTTGGTCTTGGCCAGTTCCGGCAAATATTTGGCGGGGTCGGTGGAATCTGCATGCTTCATCGCTTCCACCATCACATAGGCCGCATCATAGGCATAGGGCGCATATAATTNGATCTGGCCGTATTTGCTTTCAAATTTTTNCTGGAACTCAGNGCCTTTGGGCATTTTGTCCAACGGCAAGCCCGGAATGGAGGCAATCGCACCTTCGGCGTCAGCACCAGCCAACTCGATGAACTTCGGCGTTTGCATCCCGTCGCCACCCAGCAATTGCGCGGTAATGCCCAACTGGCGCATTTGTTTGGCGATGGCCGCTTGAGNGTCCATGCCGCCGAAGAAAATCACCTCGGGTGACTTACCCTTGATGGAGGTCAGGATGGCGGTAAAGTCGCTGGCCTTGTCATTGGTGTGCTCAACCGCAACGACCTCCGCCCCTGCCGCTTTGGCGGCCTTTTCCACTTCTGCCGCCAACCCTTGCCCGTAAGCCGTCTGGTCGTCAATGATGGCGACTTTCTTGCCTAATTTGGCGGCATACGCGCCCAACACCTTGCCCTGCTGCTCATCGTTGGTCATGACGCGGTAGGCGGTCTTGAAGCCTTGGGCGGTGTACTTGATGGCGGTGGCGGAAGGGGAAACCTGCGGGATATTGTTGTCGGAATACACTTTGGAGGCGGGGATGGTGGCACCGGAGTTCAAATGGCCAATGACGCCAACCACGCCTTCATCCACCAGACGCTGGGCGACGATGGTGGCGGTTTTCGGGTCGGCTTGGTCGTCTTCGCTGAGGATTTCAAACGTCACCGGCTTGCCGCCGATAACCGGCTTGCCTGCGTTGATTTCATCAATTGCCAGCCGGGCACCGTTGTCGTTGTCTTTGCCGATGTGCGCTTGCGCCAGTCAAGGGGAGGACTGGCNCAGCTTGACCACGCCGCCCGTGTCCGCCGCCGCAGCGCTTTCAGTCTTCTTGTCGCCGCAGGCAGCAACGCCGAGGCCAACGGCCAGCGCCACACTGAGCGCCAATAAGGATGATTTCATTCGAGTTCTCCCTGAAATTTGTCTTGCATTTGCTGGTCTAGAAGCTTAGTCAATTAACGCTGCTTCATCAATCGCTCTTTCTCCCGTCCCCAGTCGCGGGCTTTTTCAGTGTCGCGCTTGTCATGCAACTGCTTGCCCTTCGCCAGCCCGATTTCGACCTTGACCCGGTTGCTTTTCCAATACATCGCCAGCGGCACCAGGGTGTAGCCTTTGCGTTCAACCGCTGTCCTCAGGCGCTCCAGCTCATGCCGGTGCAGTAGCAGTTTGCGGGTGCGGGTGGAGTCGGGAATGATGTGGGTGGATGCCGACAGCAGCGCGCTGATCAGCGCACCGACCAAGTAGGCTTCGCCATGTTGCAGGATGACGTAACTTTCCTTTAATTGCAGGCGGCTTTCCCGCAGGCTTTTCACCTCCCAGCCTTGCAGGGCGATGCCCGCCTCGTAGGTTTGTTCGATGTAATATTCGTGCCGCACCAGCTTATTGAGGGCGATGGTTTTGCTGCCGGGGGCGCTTTTCTTCTTTGCTTTGGCCATAATTGCAATGAACGTTACGAAAACGTGAAATGATACGCGGCTTTTGAGTCAATTTGCACACCTTTGTCAGCGCGCCTTATGATCAGGCGCTTTGTGACGGCAGAATAAGGATTCCCCATGCGGCCAGCTCACCTCAGCACCATCCTTGACAAAGAATTTCTTGGAGCCTTGCAAGGCAGTCATACCCCGGTGATGCTGTGGCCGCCTGGCGTCGGCAAGTCGCAGATCGTGGTGCAAGTTGGCCTGCGGCATAATGTGCCGGTCATCGACATCCGCCTGTCGCAAATGGAACCTAGCGACTTGCGCGGCATCCCGTTCCGGGAAAAGGACAGGGTGGAATGGGCGATCCCCTCCATGCTGCCGGACGAAGAACGGCACAGNCCGCTGGGCATCCTGTTNCTGGATGAAATCACCTCGGCAGCGCCCAGCGTGTCGGCGGCAGCCTACCAGTTGATTCTCGACCGGCGGCTGGGCAATTACCGGGTGCCGGATGGCTGGGCGATTTTCGCGGCAGGCAACCGCCAGGGCGACCGGGGCGTGACCTACACCATGCCAGCGCCACTGGCAAACCGTTTTTCGCATTTCGAGGTCGACCTGAACCTGGATGACTGGGTGGCCNNAGCCTACAAACACTCTATCGACGAGCGCATTATCGGTTTCCTGCGTTTCCGCCCGGAACAGCTGTTCAACTTCGACCCGGCGCATAACCCGGCGGCGTTCCCCACCCCGCGTTCTTGGGAGTTCGCCCATCGCGCCCTGCAAAAATTCAGCGACTCNCCTGCCCTGCTGCTGGGGACGCTGCAAGCCTGCGTTGGCTCGGCGGCGGGCATTGAGCTGAAAGCTTTCGTCGACAGCCTGGACCAGATGCCGGATCTGGACGCCATCCTGCGCGGCGAAGACATCAAGGCACCCAAGGAAGTGGACTTGCAATACGCGGTGGCATCTTCGCTGGTNGGCCGTGCCATCCGCGCCAAAAACACGCCAGAAGCACGCATCATTTACGGGCATATCCTCAACTACGCCAAAGCCTTTCCGCTGAAAGAAATNGGGGTCATGCTGGTGTCCGACATGCTGCGCGCCGTCGGGGACGACATCTTCGGCATCCCGGAGTTTGCACAATGGGCGCAGTCAATCGGGGACATCCTGCTGTACGATTAGCAGGCAGCAAGCAAGCTTCCTCCAAAGGAACTAAACTATACTGGAACACTGGGACAAACACTTCAGATCAGGAACATTTCCATGACGGAACGGAACATGCAAAATCTTGCGCAGGAACACCTTGAGTGCCTGCAACTGGCTGACAGGCTGGAACGCATCGTCCAACGCGGCAAGGCCAACGAACTGGCGGAAGCCGTGCAATGGGTGCGCGAGTACAATGCCCGTGAACTGGAGCCGCACCTTCAGCACGAAGAACAAACCATCCTGGCACCACTGGTGCAAGAGCACCGCGAACATTTGCCGCTGTGCCTGCAATTGGGCAAGGAACATGGCCTCCTGCGCACCCTGGCGGAGAGCATCACTGAAAGCAGCGCGCAGCAGGATCTGGCCGAATTCGCCCGCGTCTTGCGCAGCCACACCCTGCTGGAGGAACAACAGCTGATCCCGCTGATGGAAGCCCTGTTCACCCCGGAACAATGGGAAGCGGCGCTCACGTTCACCCCCTTCGCCCCGCACCTGAGGCCCGCTGCANNACAACCTATGGCCACCACCAGCACCACCAACCCCGACGCCTGGCTGGAGCCTGTGGGCACGCATTTCCAAGCGGCCAGCGCTGGCAATGGCCACATCGTGCTGTTCCCGCGCTACCAGCCGGAACTGGTGGAGCGGCTGGCGCAACATCTGGGGCTGGAATTTTTCGACTACCGGGCGGAGGTGATGTCCGGCTTACGGGAACAGGCGGGAACCCTTACCCTTGGGCAACTGGAGCAAACCCTGCACGAACGCTCCCGGCAGCACGGGCTGGTCTGCCACAATGCTGAAGCCCTGCTGTGCGTCAAGCCAGAAGCAGAACGGCGTGAATGGCTGAAACACTTTGCCGAAACCGACTGGCCGCATCCGGTGGTGATCCCGCTGACCGTATTCCAGGCGGATGCACCGGCAGACAGCACGCAAATCTGCGACCTGGAACTGGTGCGCCTACCGCGCCATAAGACCGGTGCCGTCTCNCTCAACGAGCGCCTGCCTTATTCCGTGTGATGCCTTGCCGCCATGCCAGACCTTGACCCCAAAGCCATCGAAGACAAACTGGTCGCCGCCCGCACCAAGCTGATCCTCGACAAGCCGTTCCTGGGCGCGCTGGTGTTGCGCCTGCCGTTACAGGCCGCCAACCCGGCTTGGTGCCCGACCACCGGCACGGATGCACGCAAGTTCTATTACAATCCCGAATACGTGCAGGAGCTGCGCACGGACGAGGCTCAGTTCGTCCTCGCCCACGAAGCGCTGCACTGCGCCCTTTCCCACTTCTCACGCCGCCAGCATCGCGTCAAACACCGCTGGGATCTGGCCTGTGACTACGCCATCAACCCCATCCTGCTCACAGACGGCCTGAAGCCGCCGCCCGGCATGATTATGATGAAGGAATACGTCGGCATGACGGCCGAGGAGATTTACCCGCTCCTCGACGACAATGACATGACCGAAACGATGGATCAGCACCTGTACGACAAGGAAGACAACCCCAGCGAAGGCGGCCGCGATAAAAGCGAAAACCCACTGGACAACCGCNNGAGAACCCCCACCCCAACCCTCCTCCGCAAGGGGAGGGGGAGCAAGAACAGCCACAAACACCCTCATCAGAACAAACACCCCTTTCCCCCTTGCGGGAGAAGAGCCAGGGATGGGGAGGAATCCGAGGGGCAAGCCGCAGGCAGCGAACCACCCCCGCCGCCCCTGAGCCAGCAGGAAGCTGATGACCTCAGCGTGCAATGGCGGCAACGGCTGGCGGGTGCCGCGCAACAGGCGCAACAGGCGGGCAAGTTCAGCAGCGTGATGAAACGGTTGGTGGAAGAACTGCTGCAACCGCGCCTGCCTTGGCGCACCCTGCTGGCGCACTACATGACCGCCATCGCCCGCGATGATTACAGCTACACCCGCCCTTCTTCCCGGCGCGGCGACCCGGCGGTTTTCCCCACCCTCAGGAGCCATCAGATCAACGCCGTGGTGGCGCTGGATGTGAGCGGCTCCGTCACTGATAAGGAATTGCTCGACTGCCTGTCGGAAATCAACGCCATCAAGGGGCAGGTGCGCGCCGCCGTCACACTGCTGGCCTGCGATTCCGAGATTGTCGCCGGTTTCCCCTGCCGCTTTGAGCCATGGGAAGAAGCTTCCCTACCCCATGACATGCCTGGCGGCGGCTCCACCGATTTCCGCCCAGTCTTCCAATGGGCACAACAGCAAGACCAGCAACCGGACATCCTGGTGTATTTCACGGATGCGCAAGGCCTATTNCCCAAGGAACAACCCAATTTCCCAGTGATCTGGCTGGTGAAAGGCAGGTCGCCGACGCCGTGGGGAACGCGGGTGCAGTTGAACTGACGCAGGGGACGGCATCCCCCTGCATACGCCCATCAACTTACTGGCTAACCATTACGTAAGGCACGAGATTGACGCCGCCATCTTTGGCCGACCCTGGCTGGGCAACCCGGGCTGTTCCGCCGAATGCCGCCTCGATATTGCCGGGCAGGCACAAACTGATATACCCCTGCAATACGCTGAAAGCCGCGGTGCGGTTGGTATATTGGTTGGCGCTTATCTTTTCAACATACTGGCGCTGTAAATCATGCACCAGATTACNGGCCGCAATTCCAGCTTCACCCTTTTGATAATCGCTCAGGAAAATATCGCATTTCTGGTTGGAGTATTGCACCCCGGCCATAATGAATTGCTTCCACTCATCCGCTGTGGCGGGCTGCTCTTGCAACCCCGCCAATTGCAGCAGCCCTTGGTGGACACTATCCTGATTACTGACGTAACTGGTTAAATTACCGGGGTTAATGGTGGAGCTTTTGCTCTCGCTGTCGCCCAATACGTCAAGCGACGAACAACCGCTACTCAATCCCGCAAAGAATAAAACAGAAAACCACACTCGCGCTGGCAGGACGTTCCTGACCATTCTTTCTTTCTTATCCATGAAATTACCATCTTTATTAAAAGAGATAGAAATAGAAAAACCTCGCATTGATCTTTTTATAGCATGGCTAGGCAATTTAACCAGCCATTCAGCAACAAATGACTTTAGATATTATTTATGAAAGATTCGGGAAATTATTTCCGGCAATATGCCGCGCCATGCAGCGCCAACAACGCCGCGCCGTAGGCGGCCTCGCATTGATGGGCGGGCGGCATCGGAGCGCCAATTAACGTTGCCCGCATCCGCATCCACGCCGGATTGCGGGAACCGCCGCCCACCGTGCGCAGCGTAGCCGGATACGGTGCACCCAATTCATGCAGCTTGCGCCAGCCTGCGTGCTCGATACGGCTCATGCCTTCCAGCATCGCTTGCAGGAATTGCGCATCATCCGCCGGACGTGGCGTCAGGCATGGCTGCCAGTGCGGGTCGGCGTGGGGAAAGCGTTCGCCCGGCTTGACCAACGGGTAGTAATCCAATCCCAGCGGCTGCCCAGGCCGTAACTGCGGCGTCAACCGCTCCAGTTCTGCGCGGGAAAAATAATGCAGCAATACCGCCCCACCGCTGTTGGACGCGCCGCCCGCCAGCCACATATCCCCCAAACGGTGGCTGTAAACGCCGTATTCCGGCGCAAAAACCGGCTTTTCACTGATGATTTTGAGGGCGATGGTGCTGCCCAAGGAGGCGACGGCGTCCCCTATTGCGCTGGCACCGGTGGCAATGAAAGCGGCGATGCTGTCGGTGGTTCCGGCGCACAGGGAAACGTGGGGAAGCACTCCGTCCCCAGCCTTTCCATTGGCGGATGGAATCGGTTCCCCAGGCAAATAGACGGTGGGCAACAGGCATTCCGGAACCAACAGTTTCACCCATTCCGGCCATTCCTGCCTCACCGGATCAAAACCCAGTTTCAGGCAGTTGTTGGTGTCGCTGAAACCGAAATGCCCTGCCAGTTTGCCAGCAATCCAGTCGGCCTGATGCAAGGCGTGGGCATGAGGCAGGCCGGGATAGTGCTCCAGCAACCACAGCAGTTTGGCAAGGCTGCTGGTAGCACCATGCGCGCCGCTTTCATGGGGTGCCACATCTGCAATGCGGCGGGATTGTTCGACGGCACGGGCGTCGTCATACATCAGGGCGGGCGAGGTCGGGTCGCCTTGCCAGTCGGTGAGCAAGATGCTGCCTGATGTGCCATCCACCGCCATGGCTTGCAGGTTTGCGCGGATATTCTCCGGCAAACCGGCCAGCGCCTGCCGGGTAGCCGACCACCACAGCCCAGGGGTTTGCCCAGCATCGGCGGGATAATCCACGCGGGTTGTGGCTAAAACGCCGCCCCCTGCATCAATGGCGGCCACGCGACAACCGGACGTGCCAAGATCAATGCCTGCGTAACAGGCATTTGCTGGATCGCCGTTCCCCTCCCTCACTCCGGGTGCGTTTGATGGACAAACATCACATGCAAATCCTTGTCCGGCGTAAAGTTGGCCTTCTCCAATACAAACGTGCGCGCATCCACCTTTTTCAGGCCGGTCGCGCACAGGCTGATCTTGTCCTCAGCCGCTTCCTTTTGCAGCGTCAGGCGAAACTCGCCGATCGNGCCTTTCCAGTTCGCGCCGGTCGTCAGGATGTAATCGACATAATGCGGGTAAAGCCCAACCCCATTGCCCGCCTGGCTAACCTTGTCAATCCATTTGGCAAAATCCGGCTCAATACAATATTTGCTTGTCTTGATTTTCCGTTCCTCATCCTGGAACCATAACACCGACTCACCACCGATGGCTGGCGTGTACTCATGCTCCACTGCCAGCGTCTTGCCCGCCGGGAAGGTCTGCATCCAGTGATGCGTCACTTTCACCCTGCCCTTTTGCTTCTTGATCTCGGTGTCGAAATCCTTGCGCTTGCCGTTGACCTTGACGGAAAACCCCATTGGGTTGTTGGAGTTCACATCCAGCCCAATGTCCATCTCCGGTTCAATGGGAAACGCTGGCACGGGAAACGCCACCCGGGTTGCAATATCCTGTTTGCCGGTGTTGCGGAACACATAGTTGACACGAATTTTTTCTCNGCTGACAAACAAGTCTTCCTTCTCCATCACAATGGAATCGCTTTTGCCGAAAACAATTCNCCCTGCCCCCAACGCCGCCACCGAATCATTGGCCGTCGCCGCCAACGGCGCCAACAGGCAGGCAAAACCCATTCCCCTTGCTATTGAGCTGATCATCTTTCATTCCCCCAGTATGTGAAGCCAAGGTTGCCAGTATAACGATACAGGCTGGCAGCCTGCCTGCCTTTCCGCTAACATTCTGTCCCATAGCCGAAACAATACCCGGTTTGCCCGGTTGCAACTAGGGCGCTTCCAGTACCGGACAAGCTCCCCAAAGATGCAGGCGATCAGCTGGATATGACCGGTGCCGGACATCGTTGCAGTTACAGGACGCCTGCACCTTATCCAGCCAGTGACCGGCGCTTACGTTTTCAACCAAAGGAAACTTATGGACGCACATGCGAAAGACCCGCACACCGTCACAGTGAACCTCCGTGACACAGAAGGGAGCTACACCTGCGACATCAACGCAGGCAAGCACCAGTTGGTGGCGGATGAACCCGTGCCGTTAGGTGGCGATGACCTCGGCGCGGCACCTTACCAGTATTTGAAAGCCGCCTTGGGGGCATGCACTGCCATGACCTTGCGCATGTACGCCGAGCGTAAGAAATGGCCATTGACAAATGCCATTGTGACCTTGCGCCATAGCCGCGACGCCAACAAGCAAAGTGTTTTCGAACGCGACATCCAACTGGTGGGCGAATTAAACGATGACCAGCGCGAACGCCTGCTGGACATCGCCGACCGCTGCCCGGTGCACAAGACCTTGAGCCACGGCGCAACCATCCTGAGCAAACTTGTTGACCAACCCGAAAGCTGACCATGTTACAAATCTACAATAGCCTGACCCGTCANAAAGAAACCTTCCACCCCATCCACCCCCGCGAAGTGCGCATGTATGTGTGCGGAATGACGGTCTACGACTATTGCCATCTTGGCCATGCCCGGGTCATGGTGGTGTTCGACACCGTTTACCGCTACCTGAAAGCCAGCGGTTATGTGGTGCAGTACGTGCGCAACATCACCGATATTGACGACAAGATCATCAAGCGGGCAGCGGAAGGCGGCGAACCGATCGGGGCGCTCACCGCCCGTTTCATCGACGCCATGCATGAGGACGAAGACGCCCTCAATGTGCTGCGCCCGGATGACGAACCGCGCGCCACCGGCAATATTCCGGCGATGACCGACATGATCCAGACCCTGCTGGACAAGGGGCTGGCTTATCAGGGCAGCAATGGCGACGTGTATTACGACGTCTCAAAATTTGACGGTTACGGCAAGCTTTCTGGCCGCAAACTGGAAGACATGCGGGCTGGTGAACGGGTTGCGGTCGACGAAGTGAAGGATGACCCGATGGATTTCGTGCTGTGGAAAGCCAGCAAACCCGGCGACCCTTCATGGGATGCGCCCTGGGGTTCTGGGCGNGCTGGCTGGCACATTGAATGCTCCGCCATGTCGCAGAAACTCCTGGGCGACCATTTTGACATCCACGGTGGCGGCAGCGATTTGCAGTTTCCGCACCATGAAAACGAAATCGCCCAAAGCGAAGGCTGCACCGGCCACAAGCACGTCAACTACTGGATGCACAACGGCTTCATCCGCGTCAATGACGAAAAGATGTCAAAGTCGCTGGGAAATTTCTTCACCATCCGCGAAGTGCTGCAACATTACCGGGCGGAAGCGGTGCGCTTCTTCATCCTCAATAGCCATTACCGCAGCCCGTTGAACTATGCCACCGACCAGCTGGATGCAGCGAACGCTTCCCTCAGCCGCCTGTACACGGCGTTGCGTGGCTTGCCTGAAGTGGGCGCGGCCAACTACACCGATTATCAGGGGCGCTTCAACGCCGCCATGAATGATGACTTCAACACGCCGGAAGCCATCGCCGTCATGTTCGAACTGGCGNNCGACATCAACCGCATCCGCACCGAGCAAAGCGAGGCCGCCGCCGCCCCATTGGGTGCCTTGCTGAAACTGCTTGGCAAGGCGCTGGGCATCCTGCAAGACCCGCCCGAGGAATGGTTCAAAAGCGGTGCCAGCGCAGATGGCCTAAGCGACGCCGATATTGAGGCATGGATTCAGCAGCGGCTGGAAGCGCGCGCCAACAGAAACTGGGCGGAATCTGACCGTATCCGTGATATGTTGAAAGCCAAGGGCGTGATGCTGGAAGACAGCGCAGGCAAAACTACCTGGAGGCGGCCTGACCATTAAAAACCGTTAGCTGATTCATTTCATTTTGCTTTTTCTCATTTTGCTTGAGTGAATCAGTCGGAATAATTCGGCCATTGAACCGAACAGGAAAAGGTAACATGAGCAAACAAATCACCATTATCGGCGCAGGATTCGCCGGTCTGAGCGCCATTCGCCAATTGCGCAAACTCGATAGAGAGGTGGAAATCACCCTGATTTCACCACGCGCAGAATTGCATTACCTGCCTAGCATCATCTGGATCCCAAGTGGCCTGCGTAAACGCGAAGATTTGATTGTCCCGTTGGACAATTTTTTCCGGCGCATGAACGTCAAATTCCACCAAGCCAATGTCACTGGCCTGGGCGATGGTGGGCGCACCGTAGCGACTGACAATGGCGAAATCGCCAACGACGCTTTGATCATTGCCTCCGGAGGTCGTTTCATTAAGAAACTGCCAGGCATCGAACACGCGATTACCCCGTGTGAAGGCATTGCCGCCGCTGAAAGCATCCGCGACCGCCTGCAGGAAATGCGGGGCGGAACCATCGCCATCGGTTTTGCAGGCAACCCGAACGAACCCAGCGCCATGCGCGGCGGNCCGATGTTCGAATTCCTGTTCGGCACTGACACCTTGCTACGCCAGCAAGGCCGCCGCGACCAGTTCAAGCTGGTGTTNTTTAGCCCAGCCCCCAAACCCGGCAACCGCCTGGGTGAAAAAGCTGTCACCGGCTTGCTGGATGAAATGAAAAAGCGCGCCATCGACACCCATCTCGGCCACAAAATGAAAGGTTTCGAAGCTGACAAGGTGAAAACCGAAGGTGGCGAGTTTGCCGCCGACCTGATCCTGTTCATGCCCGGCATGACTGGTAACCTGTGGTTTGACAACACTGAACTGCCGCGTTCNCCCGGCGGCCTGCTCCAGGCTGACCAGCACTGCAAGGTTGTGGGGTGGGACAAGGTTTATGTTGCTGGTGATTCCGGCAGTTTTCCCGGCTCGGACTGGATGCCGAAACAGGCGCACATGGCCGACTTGCAGGCTGAAGCAGCAGCGAAAAACGTACTGGCGGAACTTGCGGGCAAACCAGCCGACGCCACGTTCAAGATCGAACTGATGTGTATCGTCGATTCCAACAACAAAGGCATGCTGGTGTCGCGCACCGAACAGAAAAACCTGATGCTGCCCAATTGCCGGGTATTCCATTGGATAAAGCGTGGTTTTGAATGGTGGTATCTGCGCCAATACCGCTAAACAGCAACCCAAACTTTGGACAAAGAAAACCCCGCAATGCGGGGTTTTCTTTCAAAGCTCCCCATTTACAGGGAGAGGAGTCTTCGGGACACGACGGCAAATTACATCATGCCGCCCATTCCACCCATGCCGCCCATATCAGGCATTGCCGGGGCGTCTTTCTTCGGCAGTTCAGCGACCATCGCTTCAGTGGTAATGATCAGGCCAGCGACAGAAGCTGCATTTTGCAGGGCTGTGCGGGTCACTTTGGTTGGATCCAGGATACCCATGGCGATCATGTCACCGTACTCGGAAGTGCGGGCGTTGTAGCCGTAGTTGCCTTCACCGGCTTCCACTGCATTCAGCACAACGTCAGCAGACTCGCCTGCATTGGCGACGATCTGGCGCAGCGGCTCTTCCATTGCGCGCATGGCGATTGTGATGCCCATGTCCTGGTCGTGGTTGTCGCCTTTGACTTCACCCACGGATTGCAGGGCGCGGATCAGCGCAACGCCACCGCCAGGAACCACGCCTTCTTCCACCGCAGCGCGGGTGGCGTGCAGGGCGTCTTCAACGCGGGCTTTCTTTTCTTTCATTTCAACTTCAGTCGCTGCGCCAACCTTGATGACGGCAACGCCGCCCGCCAGTTTGGCGACACGTTCTTGCAGTTTTTCACGGTCGTAATCCGAAGTGGTGACTTCGATTTGCGCACGGATTTGGTCAACACGGCCTTTAATGTCGTCAGCAGCGCCAGCGCCATCGATGATGGTGGTGTTTTCTTTGGTGATGACCACACGTTTGGCCTGACCCATATCATCCAGGGTAACCTGATCCAGGCTCATGCCGACTTCTTCAGAAATCACGGTGCCGCCGGTCAGGATGGCGATGTCCTGCAACATGGCTTTGCGGCGATCGCCGAAGCCAGGTGCCTTGACAGCAGCCACTTTCACGATGCCGCGGATGTTGTTCACAACCAGGGTCGCCAACGCTTCGCCTTCGATGTCTTCAGCGATGATCATCAGCGGTTTGCCAGCCTTGGCAGCACCTTCCAGTGCAGGCAGCAGTTCACGGATGTTGGAAATTTTCTTGTCGTGCAGCAGGATGAAGGGGCTTTCCAGTTCAGCCGCCATGCTCTGCTGGTTGTTGACGAAGTAAGGGGAGAGGTAGCCACGGTCGAACTGCATGCCTTCCACGACGTCCAGTTCATTGTCGAGGCCGGAACCTTCTTCAACGGTGATGACGCCTTCCTTGCCCACTTTATCCATGGCGTTGGCAATGATATTGCCGATGGATTCGTCAGAGTTGGCGGAAATGGTGCCAACCTGGGCAATGGCGTTGTTGTCTTCGCAAGGCTTGGACATGGCGTGCAATTGCTCAACTGTCGCGATGACCGCTTTGTCGATGCCACGTTTCAGATCCATTGGATTCATACCGGCGGTCACGGCCTTCATGCCTTCACGCACAATGGCTTGAGCCAGAACGGTGGCGGTGGTGGTGCCATCACCGGCGGCATCGGAAGTTTTGGAGGAAACTTCTTTCACCAGTTGTGCGCCCATGTTTTCGAACTTGTCTTCCAGTTCGATTTCCTTGGCGACGGATACGCCATCCTTGGTTACGGTTGGCGCGCCGAAAGATTTTTCCAGCACTACATTGCGGCCTTTGTTNNTCAGGGTAACTTTTACCGCATTAGCCAGAATATTGATGCCTTTCACCATGCGTGAACGGGCGTCATCACCAAAACGTACTTCTTTAGCACTCATCGATCTAAACCTCTATCAAATTTTTTGTCCGGGTGGGAAATCGCTTAGCCTTCAACAACAGCCAGCAGGTCATCTTCACGCATGATCAGCAACTCTTCGCCGTCAATTTTGACGGTAGTGCCTGCGTATTTGCCGAACAGAACTTTGTCGCCAACCTTGACTTGCAGGGGAGCGCGTTCGCCATTATCAGCCAGTTTGCCAGCCTGCCGCCAGCACTTCGCCACGATCTGGTTTTTCAGCAGCGCTGTCAGGAATGATGATGCCGCTGGCGGTTTTGCGCTCTTCTTCCATACGGCGTACCACAACGCGGTCATGCAAAGGACGAATCTTCATCGGATGTTCTCCTCGAACCAAAAGTAATTTAGACATTCAGGTTGTTATTAGCACTCTAGGCTAGTGAGTGCCAATAATAAGGTCGGGAGAAGCAAAGTCAAGGGAGGCTTGATGAATTTTTTGGTCTGGACTCATCAGGTGGCAGTCATGGTCAGGCGGCTTTATTCGTATCCGCAACAACCCCACTTTGGATACGCTGGCGCAATTGCACCAAAGGAANTGGCCTGCCACAGTAATAGCCTTGGGCAAAATCTACGCCAATTTGCCGCAAATGTTGCAACGTGTCACCATCTTCCACCAGTTCCGCGATGGTCAGCAGGTTCATCACCTGCCCCACCTCGTGCACGGCCTTTACCATCGCCGCATCCACCGGGCTGGATACAAGATTGTGGACAAAATTACCGTCGATTTTCAGATAAGTCAGCGGCAGCTCACGCAGATAACTGAGAGAGGAAAAACCACTGCCGAAATCGTCCAGCACCAGATGGCAACCAAGACCATGCAAGGCGTTCATCATCCGTTTCGCATGGACAAAATTGCTGATGGCGACAGATTCGGAAATTTCGAAACAGATCATTCCAGGATCAATCTTGAACTGTTTGATTTGTTCTTCAACGTAAGGGAACAAATGGGCGTCCTGCACCGATTGAGCGGAAAGATTAATCATCAGACGTGTGTCGATACAATGCTCGCTATTCGGATCACAACGGCAACCTGCCAACATTTCCAATGATTTGCGGATAATCCAACGGTCAATACTGGCCATCAAATCAAGACGGTCGGCAACCGGCAGAAAACTCCCTGGATTCAACAACGCCTGCCGGAATGGTAAACGCAATAAAATCTCAAATTGCCGAAAAGACTTGGCATGTTCCGCTTTCAAAGGAACAATAGGCTGAGCAAACAAGATAAAACGGTCTTCACGGATCGCATCTTTCAGTAATTTACTCCAGTCATGCACCCGTTGGCTGGACATCTCTTCCCGTTTGTCTTCAGCATGTAGAAAGANCCGGTTGCGTCCCAAAGCCTTGGCTGTATAACAAGCTTTGTCAGCATCCGAAANAAGCTGTTTGATCTGGACATTGGCTGCGGGCATAAACTCCAACAAGCCAATACTGGCACCGATGGAAAATACTTTCCCCCAACTAAAACGAAAATTGCGCAGCTCAGTGAGAATGCTCTCCATGATATTGCGGCCTTTTTCCAAGCTGCAATCTTCCAGAAAAACAGCAAATTCATCACCGCCGATACGCGCCACCTTGTCAGAACGGCGCACCGCGTGCCGAAATATTTGGGCAACCTGTTTCAATAGCTCATCGCCCGCCAAATGACCGCAGGTATCATTGATAATTTTGAAGTTATCCAAGTCTACGCTAGCCAAAACATGGGTTCGGGTAAGGCTGGACGTATCATGCGCCAATTGCTCCACATATTGCTCAAAACTGGTGCGATTCATCAAATCGGTCAGTGCATCATGAGACGCCTGACGGTATAGACGGTTAATAATTTTCCGGTCAGCGGTAACATCACGAAAAATAAACACAACAGCCTTACAATTGTCCAAAATACAGGTTGTATTCAGCTCCACAAAGCGGAAGTCCCCCACACGAGGGATCAGCTTTACCTGCCCAAACTGCAATGGATGGTTGGAATGGCTCTGATTGGCTTCAAACGCCCGCTCCCCCAAAGGATTTCCCTGCAAATCCTCCAATTTAAGAATTTTACTGACATGTTCGCCAAGCACCTTCTCCCGTGACCACAAAGTCAACCTTTCCGCACTGATGTTCATATAGGTGATCTTCCCTTGCTGGTCAGTGACAACCACACCACCCGCAAGCGCATCCAAAACCCATTCTGTATTCATTTGCTCAACGCTGTTATTGGACGCTTCCTCTGCAGCGCCCATTTCGATAACACAAGATTGTGTAATTAAATGAGCTGAACGGAACTGCAGATAGACAAATACACCCTGCAGCGCCAGAACCACCAGTAACAAATAAGGCATTATGGCCGTTACAGTAGACAGATCATTCGTCATTGATACTGTATCGAATTGGCCACTAGACATTATCCAAATGGAGATGATGACCAACCCAACCAACGACAGGATTGGAACGACAAACCGCATCAAATCCCCTGCAAAATATGTTATGTCCGTAATAGTTATGATTAAATACCAGCTCTGATTATATAGAAATAGCCTGTCTGACGCCACTCCGCCTGTCTGATAAAAAATCACCAAAACTGTGCGTTTGGTTTGTCAACGGTTCTTCGACGCCAACTATTCATCGTAAATGATTTAACCTTCCACATTTAATTTTCCAAAAGACATACTTGACAATCACATTAAAGAAAAGGAATATATTTAAAATAAAATTTTCATCATAATGCAAAAGGAAAGGTGTTATATATGTCCGTTGATATTTCCAGCCTCAGTGTTGCAGAACTCGAAAGACTAAAAGGCAGCATTGACAATGCAATAGCTAACCGTCGTGATACTGAATTAACAGGCCTGCGAGAGGCAATTGAAGAAATGGTGGCGAATGCTGGCTTTACGATTGATGAAGTGATGCAAGCCCGAACCAGCAAGAAACGAATAATCAAACCGAAGTACCGCAACCCAAACAATCCGGAACAGGCTTGGAGTGGACGCGGCAGAAAACCAGGTTGGGTGGAAGAATGGACATCTTCAGGCCGAAGCCTGGATGAATGCCTGATTTAGATTACGATCTGACTGTGCGGAGCCTGATTTAATTGGGCTTCGTTTTTATACTGGTTTCCGTCAAAAACAAGAAATATTTTATTCACTGGCATCAGCAGCAGCAGCTATAGAACTAATCACATCCTGTTGCAAAGAAGCTACTATTGTTGCACAAAGCACACCTAAATTTTGTTTTTTTCAACAACTTCCCTCGCATCAACAGGCAAAGAAATCAAGTCCAGGCAAAATGAAGCGAAGATGTTTTGCCGATCCCCCTCATTTACTCTACTATTACCCAAATCTAGGTAAACCACTCTTAAAGATGACGGATTGTCTGCTTGTGATGACGGCCTCCCGGATCAGGATACAGCCCGATCCCTTGCACATAGCTTGTTGGAGGAAAAGCTTGCCGCCTGTATCAATCTCATCCCACCCATAGTTTCCTTTTATGAATGGAAAGGGAAACCTGTGAAGACAACGAGTGCTTGCTTTTAATCAAAACCCGCCAATCCTGCTATGGACGTATTGAAGCATTGATTCATACACATCATCCCTACGAATTACCGGAAATCATTGCGATGGAGATTAGCCACGGTTTGCCTGCTTACCTAGAATGGATTCACAAGAGCACCCAAGAATGAGAAAACTACTCTGTTTCCTGCTCCTGCTTGTTGTGTCCACACAAGCTTATGCACTCAAGCAGGGAGACTTATTGCCGCCTGATGAAGCCTTCAAATTCAAAGCCGAAGCCATTGCGCCTGACAAAATAAAAGCCACATGGGAGATTGCAGATGGTTATTATCTCTATCGTGAACATTTTGGTTTTGAACTCGAAAACAAGGATTTAACACTAGGGAGCCCCGATTTCCCCAAAGGCGACAGCAAGAACGACCCAACCTTTGGAACGATTGAGGTATACCACCACAAAGCTGACGTGGAAATTCCTGTCACACGCGGCGAATCCATCAATAAAGCGGTGGAACTGGCNCTCAAAGTCAAATACCAGGGCTGCGCGGATGCTGGCCTGTGCTATCCGCCTCAGCGCAAAACCGCCACATTGCAACTGGCGGCGGCGGCGGACAGTGCGAAGCCGACGGGGTCTCCCCATCCACAGAGCCGCCTTCTCTAACANACAGATACGGCAAGTGCCCCACCAACCCAGACCAGTAAGCCCAATGCGTTATTGGACATCTTTCAAAAGGCGCGAAGGCGTCTGGTGCTTCCGGTAGATCAGGCGTTCGCCTTTGAAATGACGGCCATCGACAAAGGCACGCTTAAAGCGCACTGGACTATCCAGCCCAATCACCATTTGTACCGCCCTAAAATCAGGTTCACCGTTAAAGAGCCGCAGGGTGTGGTGCTGGGAACTCCCGCGTTCCCTACTGGTGAACAGGTTAAAGACGAATATTTTGGCAAAATTGAAGTATACGGCCAGGATATTGATGTCGAGATCCCCATCATCGACTCAACTGGCCTGCAAAAATTGGTGGTGGAAACGGAATACCAAGGCTGTGCTGACAACAGTGGCGTTTGCTATCCCCCAGTGAANAAAGATACCGAGCTAACGCTTGCCGACCTGCCAGAAACGAAACCGCGTAAACAAGCCGAGCCTGCCAAAACGGCCACCTCCAGCAACGACACCACTTCGGAAGAAAACGCCATCTCCCTACGCATGCAGGACGAAGGCTACCTCAGCACTTTGCTGTTCTTNTTTCTGGCAGGGTTAGGGCTGGCGTTTACACCATGCGTCTTTCCCATGATCCCGATCCTGTCGGGCATTATTGCCGGGTCGGCCAATGACCTATCGCCACGCAAAGCATTCCTCCTTTCCCTGGCCTACGTACTGCCAATGGCACTAACTTATGCAATCGTAGGCATTATTGCAGGACTGAGCGGAGCCAATCTTCAGGTCGTATTCCAGAACCCGTGGATTATCGGCAGTTTTGCAGGCCTGTTTGTCTTACTGGCCTTGTCCATGTTCGGCTTCTATGACCTGCAAATGCCAGCCAGCATCCAAAGCCGCCTGACTGAAATCAGTAACCGCCAACAAGGCGGCAGCTTTATCGGCGCAGGCATCATGGGTGTCCTCTCTGCCTTGATTGTGGGGCCTTGCGTCACCGCCCCCTTGATTGGTGCCCTGGTTTACATCGCCCAGACACATGATGCCATCCTGGGTGGGCTATCATTATTTATCCTAGGCCTTGGCATGGGGCTTCCCTTGCTGATGATAGGGACTTCCGCTGGACGGTTGCTGCCGAGAGCGGGGGCATGGATGGACACCACCAAGGCAATTTTTGGCATCATGATGCTGGGTCTTGCCATCTGGATGCTCAACCGTGTCGTCCCGACAGAAATCACCATGGCGTTAACTGGCGTCCTGCTGGTCAGCTCCGGCATTTACATGGGCGCACTGGAAGGGGTGGATTATGAATCAGGCGGCTGGGGACGTTTTTGGAAAAGCTTAGGGCTGATCATGCTGTTCTATGGCGGCATGATATTGTTCGGAGTGGCAGCGGGCAGCAATAACCTGTTGCAACCTCTCAAAGGCATATTCGGCGGCAATTACGCCAACACGGCAACCGCTGCAGAAGCCAAGCTCAATTTCCAGCGCATCAAAGGGTTGGCTGGTTTGCAACAGGCNCTAGAACAGGCCAAAGCACAGAATAAAGCGGTTATGCTTGATTTCTATGCAAATTGGTGCATTTCCTGTAAAGAGCTGGAACATAAGACCTTTAAAAATCCGGCGGTCATTGCTGAATTGAGCGATACCCTGCTATTGCAAGCGGATGTCACTGCTGACGATGAGCAGGACAAGGAACTCAACAAGCATTTCGGTTTGTTTGGNCCTCCACAGGTTCTATTCTTCAAACCAAACGGCGAAGAAATCAAGGCGGTTCGTTTGGCGGGTTACGAAGCGCCTGAAGCATTTCTGGAGCGCGTTAAACGTTTCCGCCAAAGCCTCTTCCAATAAGTTTACCCAAAACACAAAGACAGAGGGGATAGATGACACGCAATCAAAAATCCCCTATCCTCCCCTTCCATCGGGCAAGTGCAACCACCAGAAAAATTTACTGGCCAATGGGGTTTGATCAGCACGAGTTCAGCTATATTTTTATACTACAGGCGCATACCGGATGCCGGTATGCAATGGGCAATAAAGCGTATCAACACTTCAGTTCTGGGATTTTACCGCAATAGCGGGAACAGGAGTTATAATCATGCGTAATAATAAAGAGTATGAAATTGATCAAGAAGAAGAGTTTTTCAACATTGAAAAAATTCCTCCAACAGCAGACGGCAAAATAAAGCCACACGTTGTGCGGCGGAATGTTGAGGATTATTTGGAACGCAAGGCGTTAGAACGCCGTTTGAAAGATGTATTTGAAGAAGAGTTAAAAAACAAGAAGCCCTGATTTTTTCCTATCAAGGAAAAAATCAGGGGAATCGTCAATTACAAAGGCTTCATTTCATCGTTGATGGTTTGGGGCAATTGCAGGGCGTTGCGCAAATCAACAAGATAAGCTTTTTCTGCTTCATTCGCCTCATCAATCACAGCAGCTGAAACCAAATAAATTTCAGTAGCCACTGCGACATCATTATTGGCAAGCGTGGCTATATCTGTAGCACTACGCGCCTGGGCAAGCTCGCTCAAAATCATGTCGTTGACATCGCCATCCAGATTGGCGGCGCTTAATTCCTGACGAACCTTTTCCAACTCGGCGGAATCGACATGCCCATCAGCTTTGGCGGCGGCGATCATAGCTTTCAGCAGGACTTCCGCACTGGCTTTAGGCGCAGACGCCTCCAGTAAAGCCGGTTCAGCAGCTTCAGCCACGCCACCATTGGCAAGCGCCCCATCGGCACCCCACTGACGATACAATTGGTAGGCCAAACCGCCCAATGCCGCCACACTGCCAACTTTAACGGCTGCACCCGTCACCCGACGGCCTGCATTGGTGCCCAGCAATAACGCCAGCACACCCGCCGCCGCTGCGCCAGTTTTCAATCCGGAAAGCATTTTGTCACGTTCTTCGCCTTCCGTCGGAATCCCCAACTGCTGTTCAGCCATACCTTGCCCTTNTTNGGCCATCTCTTTCCCGGACTGCAACATTTGCTCCAGAAAATCTTGTACTGCCATAACAATCTCCTTTTTTGATGATAACGTTCTAGGTTTTGATCAGATTTCCGCAGGATTAAAATCCCGCAGCACTTCACGAATAAATTCCCGTGTAATTTTCCGACCCCTGGTCAAACTGGTCACATCCAGCCGATCCAGTACCGCCATGAGAGTAGTCATATCCTGTGGGTAATGCCGTTCAATATATTTCATGACATTTTCCGGCAAATCAAAACCACGTTGATGGGCTCGCCATGCCATCGCCTGGATACATTGCTCACCATGCACAGCGTGCACCCGGTAATCCGCCCNCCACAGCAGGCGTGAAGCAAAATCAGGCAAAAGGCATTGAATTTGGCGAGGATTGACACGCGCCGCCATAATCAATGGACGGTTAGTCGCGCGGCAGACATTGATCAGGTTCATCAACGCCATTTCCCAGTCTCGCTGGCCGATGACAGCGTCGAGCTCATCCACGGCAAACAAATGCTTACTGTCAAGACCTTCCAGCACTTTTGNGCCATAACGCCCGCATCCCCNCAACGGCAGATAAGCAGCTGTCAACCCCTGCTGAAAATAGCGCTCACAACATGCCTGCAACAGGTGGGATTTTCCAGCCCGAACATCCCNCCACAAAAATAACTGTANAAAGCTTTGCCCTAGGCTTCTTTTCAGAACCCCCAGCAACTCAGCATTTTCCGGCGTGACAAAGAAAGAGCTAAAGCGTTGCCCTTCCCTCATGCCAACACTCAATGTCAGTTGCTGCTCCATTTTTAATCAACATCCTCCCCGTTACGAGCCTCTGGCTCAATCAGCGGCTGCGGTGCAGGCGCTTCAGTGCCGTAAATATGACTTTGCTTGTAAGTGGTATGGATATGCCGCATGATCACCGCCAGCACCGCAGCCACCGGCAAGGCCAACAGCACGCCGAAAANACCGAATAACTGCCCACCCGCCAGCACCGAGAAAATCACGGTCACCGGATGCAAGCCAATACGCTCACCCACCAGCAGCGGGGTCAATACCGTGCCCTCAATCACCTGCGCCACGCCAAACACAACCATTACCCAGAACAAATGGAAGACATCCTGCGTCTGGAACAGGACAGCGACCCCGGCGATGCCCACCCCGACAATCAAGCCAAGATAAGGCACAAAACTGACCAACCCTGCAACCAAGCCGATCAGCAAAGCAAACTCCAACCCTACCAGCCACAGCCCCAACGCATAAATACAAGCCAGCGCCAGCATCACCAACAATTGCCCACGCAAAAATGCGCCCAACACCTCGTCTGATTCCCGCGCCAACTTCGCCACCAGCGGCTCCACAGAACGCGGCAACAAATCATCAATATACGCCACCATCCGATCCCAATCGCGCAACAAATAGAAGGTAATGATCGGAATCAACGCCAGATTTGCCACCCAACCCAACACAACGAAACCCGACTTGGAAATGGCCTGGATAGCGTTACGAATAAAACCACCCGTTTCTTTCCAGTGTGACGTAACAAGATCTTTCAGCCTATCCACCTCCAGAACACTGGGATCGACATCAAACTTTTCGTGCAAATAAGGCCNCAGCACATTCACGCCCCAGTCAAGGTAACGTGGCACCATGCTGACAAACAGTTTCACCTGGGTTTCCAGCACTGGCAACAGAAATAGGAAAAATAGCAACACCAGCAAAAATGTGGCCAAAAAACTACAGAAACTGACAAGGTGCGGGANTAACCCCCAAGACTCCAGCCGGTCAGCCAGCGGGTCGCCCAGATAAGCCAGAAAGGCCCCACNCAGAAAGGGGGTCAGAATAGGAGCCAGCAACATCAACAAGGCGACGCTGANCGCCCCCACCACCAGCCAGAACCAACGCCCATTTTCCAGCATCACGCTTTTCCTCCGCTCATGGCGTAGCGACCCCACAACAGGACATACGCAGCCCCGCTCAACACTGTCGTCACCGCAACCACCCATTGCACGCCTTGGTTGAACCATTCGGGCAAAGGAAACAGGGCAGCGTTCAACAAAGTCACCGCCAGCAGAAAAATCTGCAAACCAGTGTTCAGTTTACTGATCATCAGGGNGCGCATATCCAACCTGTCCGTTACTAGGCGATAGGTGATTGCGCCCAATACGATCACCACATCCCGCCCAATGACGAGGGCAATCAGCCACCATGGCAAATCACCTTTCAGGCCAAACACGATGAAAACCGACACAACGAACAGTTTGTCGGCAATCGGATCCAACATTGCCCCCAACTTTGTGAACCAACCGTAACGGCGCGCCAGAAAGCCATCCAACGCATCGGACAAACCTGCCAGCACCAGCAAAACCAGCGCCAAGGCATAAGATTCCTGCCACAACAACCAGCAAATTGGCGCTATGGACAGGATACGGACGACTGTGATGATGTTTGGAATCTGTTCCCGCACGCTGACATCCATTTTTATATAAGGAAGGCTCCTATGGAGCCTTCATCATATAACGGATTATAGTGTATTTATCAGATTCCGGACGATTACAGAATTATTGCTGCTGCACCGGAATCAGTGTGATTTCAACCCGGCGATTCTGCGCACGGCCTGCATCAGTGCCATTATCCGCCACTGGACGGCTTTCGCCGAATCCCACTGCCTGCATACGTTGCGCCGCTACGCCTGCGCTGGCGAGGTAGGTGCGCACACTGTTGGCTCGCTGTTGGGACAACTGCATATTGGAAGCGTCGCTCCCAATGTTATCTGTATGCCCAGCAATCTGGATGCGGGTATCCGGGAATTGGTTCAGCGTACCCGCCAGATTGTTCAACACACCATAGAACTGCGGCTTGACCTCAGCGCGGCCAAAATCGAAGGTAATGGCGTCCGGCATGGTCAGGATAATGTTGTTGTCCTGACGTTGCACTTGTACGCCAGTGCCCTGCAATTGCTGGCGCAGGGCAGCCTCCTGCTGATCCATATAGTTGCCAATGGCTGCACCGGCCAAACCGCCGACCACAGCGCCCGCCACCGTGTGGCCACGGTCTTTATCGCCAGTGTTTTTGCCAACGACTGCGCCGCCCAAAGCGCCGATAATAGCGCCCTGTTCAGCGCGGGTCATTTCCCCATTAAAGCCGCAACCAGCCAGCATCGCCGCAGAAACGGCGCTGATCAACAGGGTACGCATGGAAATTTTCATAATGAACACCTCAATGTTTGTTGTCTCTCGCATGTGAATTGGAAATCTGGTTAGCCCACAGAGTTCAGAAAATGGAATGCGGATTCTGACGCAAACCGCTCCTTCCTGACAACAGACATTTTAAAACGGAACCTTGCTATTGACAGCCACATGTTCCCCTGTTAGCGGATGCGCAAACTCAATGGCGGCCGCATGCAGCAGCAAACGCCCTGCTTTGGCGCATACTTGCGCACTCGCGTATAGCTCATCACCCAGAATCGGGTGCCCCAGCGCCTGCAAATGTACCCGCAGCTGATGCGAACGCCCAGTCACAGGCTCCAACTCCACACGGGAAACATCCTCCACCACATCGTACCCAAGCACCCGGTAACGCGTGCAAGAAGGCTTGCCCAGTTCAAGACTCACCATCTGGCGTGGCCGGTTCGGCCAGTCGGCAATCAGTGGCAGGTTGATTTCCCNCTCTTCCTGCCCCAACCGGCCAGCCACCACCGCCACGTAACGCTTCTTCACTTTGCGCGATTGGAACAGGATGCTCAACGCCCGCTCCATTGCCTTACCTCGTGCCAGCACCATAACGCCGGATGTGCCCATATCGAGGCGGTGCACAATCAGGGCGTCAGGGAANNTTGCCTGAACCCGGCCAGCCAGACAATCCTGCTTGTCAACGCCACGCCCCGGCACGGAAAGCAGACCGGCCGGTTTATCAACGACAACCAGGAAATCATCCAGATAAAGAACTTCACAGGCCATATTGGAAGAGCCGAAGAAAGCAACCAACGCTAAAAACCAGATGGTTTTACTTGACCAAAACCGTTTTAGAGGCCGTCACCGAAGCGGGCATGGCGGAACCCCAATACTGAAAAAAGCTTTCAGGGAAAAACTCTGGATGGCTGATCGCCCCGAACCACAACAACAATGTCGCCAGCGTGAAAGCAATCAAGATATCAATAACCCGGCTTACAACCCATTTGGACACGGACACTCCTTAGCTTCAAAACCTGTCTGTAACCTGAATATTGGCATAACAATCTCAACAGATACAGATATAGCTCAACTTTCCCGCCGCTTCTTTCCTCTAGACTAAAAACTATGATAAATATCTACAACATAAGCAAAAGGAGGGTGTCTATATGCAACGTTATCAACATGTTCTCGCTCCAGTTGATTTCTCGGCGAGAAGCAGTGAACTCATCAAACGGGCACGGGAAATAGCCGAAACCCATGATGCGCGCCTGACCTTATTACATGTGGTGCAAGACGCTCCGGTCGGCGCTGAACCGTTTGGGGAACCATCAGGCCTAGTGTTAAGCGAGGAGATTCGTGAACAACACCTCACCGCCGCACAAGAAAAAATGCGTGAACTGGCGGAACAATACGACCTGCCCTTAAATGTTGACCGAGTATTGAAGAAGGCATTTCAACCCATACCAGCATTCTTGACTTTGCAGACGCCAAACAAGTTGACCTGATTGTCATCGCCCATAGCGGCAAAAAGGGTTTTCTGGGATTTCTTGGCTCCACGGCGGATTCCGTTGTCAGGTCAGCCCATTGTGACGTGCTTGTGCTGCGCAACAAGGCGGAATGACCTGCCAATTGCACTGTACGCACTTTTCTCAGAGCAAACCGATGGGTTATACCTGATTCATGATGAATCTGTTACAGTGCGGCATTGATGAGCCGGGGGTGCCTGTTCGCAGGCTGAGATCATACCCTTGGAACCTGATACGGATCATACCGCTGGAGGGAGGCTCCTGCTTCTGCGTGGAGGGACTCCCTGTCTGACATGGAGCATATACATAATGAGCGCAATACCTGAATCCTTCCTGCANAAAACCGCTGAACTGTCCGGCGAAGTCACCCGGCCATTTCCCAACTCCCGCAAAGTCTATGTACAGGGTTCACGCCCGGACATCCGTGTAGGCATGCGCGAAATCGACCAGGCACCAACGGCGGCCAGCTTCGGCGCGGAAGAAAACCCACCGATCCCGGTCTATGACACCTCCGGNCCNTTCACAGACCCTGCCGTTGAGATCAACCTGCTGGAAGGCATACCCGATGTGCGCCTGAACTGGATTCTGGAGCGCAATGACACCGAGCAGTTGGCCGCCCCCACTTCCGAATATGGGCTGGCNCGCCAGAACGACCCGCGCCTTGCCCACCTGCGCTTCGCCCACCTGCGCGCGCCACGCCGCGCCAAAGCGGGCAAAAACGTCTCACAGATGCACTACGCCCGCCAAGGCGTCATCACCCCGGAAATGGAATATGTCGCCATCCGCGAAAACCTGAAATTGCAGGAACTGCGCAACGACATGCGTTACGCCAAACTGCTGCGCCAGCACCCAGGCCATGCTTGGGGAGCTAACCTGCCGGACGCAATCACACCTGAATTTGTCCGCTCGGAAGTCGCCGCCGGACGCGCCATTATTCCCGCCAACATCAATCACCCGGAACTGGAGCCGATGATCATTGGCCGCAACTTCCGCGTGAAGATCAACACCAATATCGGCAACTCCGCCGTCACCTCATCCATTGAAGAAGAAGTCGAAAAAATGGCGTGGTCGGCNCGCTGGGGCGGCGATACATTGATGGATCTTTCCACCGGCAAAAACATCCATGAAACCCGCGAGTGGATCTTGCGCAATGCGCCGATGCCGATCGGCACAGTCCCCATCTATCAGGCGTTGGANAAGGTCAATGGCAAGGCCGAAGACCTCACCTGGGAAATCTTCCGCGACACACTGATTGAACAGGCCGAACAGGGCGTGGATTACTTCACCATCCATGCAGGGGTGCGCCTTGCCTATGTTCCGCTGACCGCCGACCGCATTACCGGCATCGTCTCCCGTGGTGGCTCCATCATGGCGAAATGGTGTCTGGCGCATCATCAGGAAAACTTCCTCTATACCCATTTCGAGGACATCTGCGAAATCATGAAGGCCTACGATGTCAGCTTCTCGCTGGGTGATGGCCTGCGCCCCGGTTCTGCCGCCGACGCCAATGACCGCGCCCAGTTCGCCGAACTCGAAACCCTCGGCGAACTGACCCGCATCGCCTGGAAGCACGACGTGCAGGTCATGATCGAAGGNCCCGGCCATGTGCCACTGCACATGGTCAAGGAAAACATGGACAAGGAATTGCGGGACTGTTTCGAAGCGCCCTTCTACACCCTTGGNCCATTGGTGACCGACATCGCCCCCGGTTACGACCACATCACTTCCGGCATTGGTGCCGCCAATATTGGCTGGTACGGCTGCGCCATGCTTTGCTACGTCACCCCGAAAGAACACCTGGGCTTGCCAAACAAGGAAGACGTGCGCGTCGGCATCATCACCTACAAGATCGCCGCCCATGCCGCTGACCTTGCCAAAGGTTGGCCGGGTGCGCAGCTGCGCGACAACGCCATGTCCAAGGCGCGCTTTGAATTCCGCTGGGAAGACCAGTTCAACCTTGGCCTGAACCCTGACCGGGCGCGGGAATATCACGATGAGACCTTGCCGAAAGACTCCGCAAAAGTGGCGCATTTCTGCTCCATGTGTACNCTACACTTCTGCTCAATGAAGATCACCCAGGACGTGCGTGACTACGCCATCAGCCAAGGGCTGGACGCAGAAACAGCCTTGCAGAAGGGGATGGAGGAAAAAGCGGTGGAATTCGTCAAGACCGGCGGCAAAATCTACCATCAGGCATAAGCCGGAAATAAAATACCCCCGACCAGGGGAGTCGGGGGTATAAAAGACTGAAAGCTTCTCAACCAAGTCACTAGATAAGGAGATTCAGCAAGAATCATTCTACATGCTGGGCTATAAATTTTGTCATGATTTATTTTTATGCAAAATAAATCAATATTAATGGAAGCTGAACAGATCTAGTCTCCCTACCCCCAAACGGTCACCGGAACAGGGACAAGACAACCTCCACCTCCAAGGTTTGTTTGCCTTCCCGTAACAAGGTGACTTTCACTTTGCCATTACGCACATAATTATCCAGAATGGCGTTTAACTGGTCAGCGCTATTGACTGGCTGGTTATCAATTGCCTGAATAATGTCTCCCAACACCAGCTCATCCCTAGCCG
Organism: Candidatus Thiothrix singaporensis; assembly: GCA_013693955.1. Classification (GTDB taxonomy): domain Bacteria; phylum Pseudomonadota; class Gammaproteobacteria; order Thiotrichales; family Thiotrichaceae; genus Thiothrix; species Thiothrix singaporensis. The sequence goes on from CP059265.1 coordinate 2,629,756, forward strand.
TCAGCTCTGTGGGGCGGATACCCGCTTCCGCCGCTGGGGAATCCGGCTGGACTTGCAACACCAAGACGCCCTGCGTACCCAGCTTTGCATTGACCGCTTCGCTGATGGAGTCATCCAGCATTACGCCCAGCACAGCCCGGGTGTAATGCCCATCCTTGACCAGACGGGGGACGACCCGGTTCACCACATCCACCGGAATGGCGAAACCGATCCCTGCCGATGCGCCCGATGGGCTATAGATCGCCACATTGACGCCAATCAGGCGGCCTGCACTATCCAACAGTANGCCGCCAGAATTCCCAGGATTAATCGCTGCGTCAGTCTGGATCAAACCATCCATGCCGCCACCATCCTCGCTGTCAATGCTGCGCTTCAACGCGGAGATAATCCCCGCAGTCAGGGAATGGTNCAAACCGAATGGGTTCCCGATCGCCAGCACTTTCTGCCCCACGCGCAAATCGCCGCTGCTACCGATCTGGACAGGCGGGGGCACATCAGCCGCTTCCTGTAACTGCAATACCGCCAAATCATGTTCAGGGCNTGACCCCACCACCAGCGCATCAAACACCCGCTGGTCAGACAGCCGCACCTTGGCGCTTTTATGCCCTTCCACCACATGGTAATTGGTCACAATATGCCCGGCCTTATCCCAGACAAAACCGGTGCCGGTGCCACTGGGGATTTCCTGCACATTGCGGCTCCACAGGCTCAACACCCGTTCCACTGTTGTGATGTACACCACCGAAGGGCTATTCTGCTCAAAAATGGCAATGGTGGCCTGCTCATCCGCCGCCAGATCGCCACGGGCGACAACTGGGCGCGGCGCAACGGAGGCAGANNCGGTATGCAACAGCGGAACCCATACCGGCTGCGCCACCCACAGCAACAAAACCCCCAGCAATACCCACAAAAACAAATTCAGCGCCCGATTATCCGTCATAGCCTCATTTAACCAGATCAAGAGTGAAAAGGGTCAAGGCCGTGCGCAACAACTCTTCATTGTTGTCGTCACTGACCATCAAATACTGATTGCCCTGAATATGGGTAAGCCCCTCATAATTATCAACCAGAAAAAGGCTGGACAAGGTTTTCAAATCCTTCACCGGACACATCCCGGCTTTGGAACATTGGCTGAAATCAAGATAACGCAGGCTGACCACCAACGGGTTGAAAATCCCCGACCAGGCGCGTTCCAGAACCAGCAAGTTGCCATCCGGCAACGTTGCCAAGTCACTGATGCCACTATTTTCCGCGGGATAAGCGTCGAATGACCACCGCCGCCCCTTATTTGAATAGAGGGTGTGCCGGTTAACCGGCTGCCCTTTGAGCGGCAGCTCCGGTGCCGTGATGAAGCCATAACGAGGGTGGACAGTTACGGACTCCAGCTCTTTGTTACCATTCCGGTAGGCCTGCCGATTGTTGATCGGAGCCGGAAGGGTCACTTGAGCAATGGCTTTTCCCTGGGGCGTGAAACGGACAATGCGCGGCATCCCTTCAAAGGAAATGACCAGTTGGGTGTCGCCATGGCGGCCATTGGCTGCATTCAACACGTCCAGCCCCTCCGAATCACGTTTGCCCTTGCCAAGCGGACGGCCATCCAGATCCAGCAGATTGGCCGCATAGACCGGATCAACCGCTTTGATGCGATTGTCAGCCAATGCCAGCCGGAAATGGAAAATCCTGCCCTTATCAGAAACGGCGTACAGCAGTTGTTCATCCTGATCCCATGCCAACCCTGACAGTTCGCTGATCCGGATGCCGTTCACCGTGAGCGGCGGGATGGCTACCGTATCCCTGATTTCCAGTTGCGGCGGAACCGCCAGCCCTTCCAGCGGAAACAACACTGTCGGCAACAGCACCAGCAAAACCAAGACAAACCACTTCATCCAGCGTCCTTATTTAAATTAAGCACTCGCTTTCCGCAAAAGCGCACCAGTCTAATATAGCGGCTCTACAGACTGCCACAAAACCCTGCCCATGCCACCGACTCGAACATGACGCTTGGTCAACCTAAAACAACCGCTAATAGCTTCAATAAATACAATCAGATAACAGCCACCCCATTAGCGCCTATACTGTCTATGGTATGCGCCAATTTGTGGCATACGCCAAAATATAATTTCCCACGGAAAACAAGGAGTCTCTTTATGGGTTCAGAAATCACTCAAATTCTTATCATGCTGGGCATCGGCGCAGTTGCAGGCTGGCTGGCTGGCATTATCATGAAAGGCGCGGGGTTCGGCCTGATTGGCAACATCATCGTCGGTATCGTTGGCTCGGTGATCGGCACTTTCATCGGCGGCATGCTGTCCATTAATTTGGGCGTCAGCCCGCTCTTGGGAACCCTGATCTGGCCGTCATCGGGGCAGTTATCCTTCTGTTTGTCATCGGGTTGGTCAAACGGGCATAGCACCGGAATTTTAGCCTGTCATATCAGAAAACGCCGCCTAAATGCGGCGTTTTCTTTATAGCCTGCAACCACCAATGGTTTAACTGGCAACTGTAGCACTCAAAAATATCGATATTATTTTAAATATCGATATATATTGCATCCAACCATAATTCCAGTATCCTTGGGGGCGGAGAGATAACAGTCATTGAGGAGTGCCTGTTGATGAGCCGCCACGGGAANAAATTCACCTACCCTTCCAACCAGGATCTGAAATCCATGATCCGTTTCGAGGAAGACTCTGGCAATATCTGGCTGGGGCAACAGCGGATGATTCTGCTGCATGCTTCCGCTTTCGGCTCCATGCGCAGCGAACTGATCGAATCCTTCGGGGAAGATTATGCCCGCGGCATCCTGATGCGGATGGGCTACGCCGCCGCCCAATCAGATGCCCAACTCGCCCGGCAACTCCGCACCGATGCCGATACCATGCACAGCTTCTGGTCGGCGCAACTGCATGCACTGGAAGGTGTGGTCAGCGTCGAGCCGGTATCCGTCGACATGGATACAGAAACAGGCTCCTTCCACGGCGAGTTCACCTGGAAAAACTCGTTCGAAGTCGCCGAACACATGCGCTTGTACGGCCTATCAGATCATGCCGTTTGCTGGAACCTGCTCGGCTACGCCAGCGGCTACACCAGCAATTTCATGGGCAAACCCATTTACTTCAAGGAAGTGGAATGCGTCGGCAAAGGCGACAAACAATGCCGTATCGTCGGCAAGCCATTGGAAGAATGGGAAGACGCCGAAGATCTCAAGCACTTGTTTTCCCTCGATTCCATGGCGCGCAAACTGCACTCGCTGGAAGAAGAAGTATTGTTCCTGCGCAAGGAAATCACCGCCTGCGCCCGCCCGGAAAACATCATCGCTGAATCCCCACAGATCAAGGAAATCATGTACCTGCTGCACAAAGCAGCGGAAACCGATGTGACCGTCTTGATGCTGGGTGAAACCGGCGTAGGCAAGGAAGTCTTTTCGCAAGCCCTGCACCGTATGGGCAAACGCCGCGATNNGGCCTTCATCGCGGTCAATTGCGCCGCCCTGCCCCGTGAGTTGGTGGAATCCGAACTGTTCGGCGTGGAAAAAGGCGGCTATACCGGCGCGGACAAATCGCGCCCTGGCCGTTTCGAACGTGCCGATGGCGGCACCCTGTTTCTGGACGAACTGGGAGAATTGAATGCACGCGCACAGGCCAAACTGCTGCGTGCCATCCAGACCGGCGAATTCGAACGGGTCGGCGGAACCCAGAAAATCCGCGTGGATGTGCGCTTGATTGCCGCCACCAATGCCAATTTGCTGGAGATGGTGCGCGACGGCAAATTCCGCGCCGATTTGTATTACCGTATGAATGTATTCCCCATCACCATCCCGCCATTACGCGAACGCCGCACGGACATCCCCGGCCTGATCCTCAAATTCATCGACAAATACAACAGGAAATACGGCAAGCATGTGCTGGGCGTGACCGACGACACCCTGCGCCGGTTTGCTGCCTATCAGTGGCCGGGCAATATCCGCGAACTGGAAAATATCCTTGAGCGCGGCGTTATCTTGGCTGAAAACAACACCCGCATCGAGTCCACTCACATTTGCCTGGGGATGCCCTCNCCCATGGATGATTTCATGGTGATCGGCAAGGATGGCAGCCTCGAATCGTGCGCTGCCAGCCCTGATGTGCTGGACGACCTGCTATCACGCATGGTGCAGTCCGGCATCGACTTTGAAACGCTGGAAAAGCAGATACTCGACAAAGCTCTGCAAAAAGCGNNGGGGAATGTATTGGAAACAGCGCGCATTCTGGGGATCAGCGGNCCGCAATGCCGTTACCGGCTAAAAACTGGGGTTGGCGTAGCATCCTTGCTGTCCAACCCCGGTTTAGACCGACTCAGGCAGCTTCACGCGTGTTCAGCGCATTAAAGGTATTGTCGATATTTTGCTGAATTTCGGCTTTCAGCTGCTGGCTCATGGTAGTTGCATCCACCTGCCAAGCTTCCGGCCACTGAATACGCTCCACTGTGAAATGCAGTGGATCATCCTGCCAGGGCGCATCCAGCGGTAGCTCCGTGATGCCGAATTCGCCATTGTCAAACGGTAAACCATCCGCCTTGCGCAATAAGGTCAGGTGTTCGCGCACACCCTGCGCCGCCTGCACCAGCGAACGGTGGTGGCAATAAGGGTTGTTGCCACGCCGGTCAAAGAACACATGTGCCGTCCAGTTGCAAGCTCCACGGCACAACGCCGCGAAATCGCAGGTTTTGCAGAAACCCCACAGGTGATCAGTCGCCTGATCGGTGCCTGCATTCAGGTTGAAGGTCAGTTCTTCCCGTTCCAGCAAAATTTCTGCCAGAGAATGGTCACGGATATTGCCGCCGGAATAGGCCGAAGTTGGCAGGGACGGGCAACCTTTAATCACCCCATCCGCCTCGATACCGATAGTCGCCAAGCCTGCCGCACAACCGCGCCAAAACGCCCATTCGTTATTGGGCTTGCCAAAACTGCGCAACAGCCGGTCATACGNGTAGTAATAACCGAAATTATTGCCCGGCTGCACAATCAGGCCTTCGCGATGCCCACGCTGCGCCAGATGCGCCAGCAAGGNGTGGAACGCCAGCAATTCCGCTGGTTGCAGCAACATTTCCGAATTATCGGCAGCATTGCCCATCGGTACGGTCATCTGGATCTGCCAAGCACGGGCGCCAGCATCCAACAACGCCTGGTACAGCAGCGGGAATTCCGGGGCGGAATGGCGGTTCACCTGCGTATTGGCACCAAACGGAATGCCGACTTCCCGCAAATGACCCATGGTGGCAAACGCCTGCCGCCAGGAACCGACTTTGCCACGCAATTCATCATGCGTCAGTTGCATGCCATCCACCGACACCGACAAGTGGCTGATGCCCGCGTCCTTCATCCGTTGCGCAGTGGTCAGATTAATTCCGTAACCGCCGGTGGTCATGGAACAAACCATGCCACACCGGACGATTTCACGGGCAATCTCCAGCCAGTCATGACGCAGAAAAGCCTCTCCTCCGATCAACGTGACCTCGGTGATGCCGACATCCGCCATCTGCCGCACCAGATCCAGCGCTTCCGCCGTTGTCAGTTCCTGGCTGCGGGCATCACCCGCCCGTGAGCCGCAGTGCGTGCAGGCCAAATTGCATTTCAGGGTGATTTCCCATACTGCATAACACTGGCGTTTAGGCGGATGATTGGTATGTGAAGAAGAGAGCATGCTGTCCATATATCGATTAACCTTCTATCACTCAGGAAGCGGCCACAGATTGGTTGGCGTCATCCGCAGTAACCTCATAAAGCGGCGGCAAGCCATCATTACCGGATCCTTCAACAAGAGTGCCAATCGGCTGCGCATTATCGGAGCCATCAACAATAACTGAGCCATACACGGGCTGCACAGTATCTGAGCCATCAACAATGGCACCATACACCGGCTGCACAGTATTATTGGAGTTGTCAACAATGGCACCATAAACCGGCTGGGGTTGTTCCAGAATAGGGTCAGCAACCACAGAACCATACACCGGCTGGATTTCTCCAGGTGGTATTTTATTCAACTGACTCAGCAACTGACTGATCAGCTGTTGCAAACCTCTACCTGCCTTAGTCCGAGAGAAACCGCTGAAATTGTTAAGCTGCAATCCTGCACGCAGGGTTTGCGCTTGGGTGTCCGGCTGGCGGGGAAGAATTTTATTAGCCGATTGGCTGCCACGAATGTCCATATCCATTACCTCGATTAGCGTTTATTAATTTGAACCATGATTATGGTTTGTAAATTTTCAAAATATTAATGGAAGAAACACCAAGCGCTTTCTTTTTCTGACGAATGGTTGCAGCAGGCTCTGCCAAGGTGCGCCAGCACCCATCACAACTGGTTTGTCCATATCATCATATCCAGCCTGCCACGCCTGATGAATTCATTAAGGTTGATTGCCAACTTACTATGCAAGTCAATAGTAACTATATGATAAAAATAAATTAATTGCTTGGCACGGAGATTGCTTAATAGCACCAAACCGAAGGCCAAGTGTTTGGGAGGAGAGCCATCACATGCAACCGGATTCAACTGCATTGCCAGAGCAACCCCGCTTCGTGCGCGTCACCGGGGTACGCAACAACCGTTTCGTCGAATTCGATTTTTCCATCGGCGACCCAGCTTTGTTCGTGGAATTGATGTTGCCATTCGAGCAATTCAAAACCTTTTGTCAGCGTCAGCATGCCCAAGAGCTGACGGCTGAACAGCAGGCGCAAGTCGATTATGACCGCCTGAAATGGCGCTACGGCCGACCCGGCGTCAAGCAATAACGCAAGCACCACTACTTGTTTCCACTAGAGAGAGGAGAAACATCCATGTCATTGAACTTTGCGGCCAAAGAAATCAAGCCGCTACGCACCAATTACGGCTATACCGCCCGCCGTGTNGGGGAAAACAAACCGGCGTCGCGCTATCAGGAAGCCACGTTCGACATCCAGCCGACGACCAACTTTCACTACCCACCAACCTGGGAACCAAACAAGCAATTGTTTGATGCGACCCGCACCGCCATTGTCATGCAGGACTGGTACGCCTTCTCCGACCCGCGTCAGTACTACTACACCAGCTATGTGGTAGCACGCGCCAAACAGCAGGAGGTCATGGATAAAAACTTCGAGCTGATCGAACAACACAACCTGTTGCAAGGTGCGCCTGCTGAAGTACTGGACAAGGTACGTCAGGTGCTGATTCCGCTGCGTCATGCAGAATACGGCGCGAACATGAATAACCAGGATATTTGCGACCGGGGTTATGGCACTTCCATTACCGCACTGGCCTCTTTCAACGGTTTTGACCGTATCGGTATTGCCCAGTACCTGTCACGCATCGCCCTGCTGCTGGATGGCAACGAAGAAACGACCTTGCTGACAGCCCGCGAAGCCTGGCTGAACGACCCTGCCTGGCAACCGCTGCGTCACGCCATGGAAGACATGTTCGTGCTGGAAGACTGGTTCGAAATCATGGTGGCGCAAAACATCGTCATGGATGGCCTGATCTACCCGCTGATGTATGAGCGTTTCATGCCGCAACTGGCAGCCCAGGGCGGTGCATCCCTGATTATGCTGACCCAGTTCATGAATGACTGGTATGCCGAAACTGTGCGCTGGAGCAATGCCCTGATGAAGGTGACGGCTGCCGAATCCGATGCCAACAAGCAATTGCTGGCCGGTTGGGTGCAAAGCTGGAGCGATCGCCTGAGCACTGCCGTTCTGCCAGTAGCAGAACTGGCGTTTGTCGATAGCGCCCAGCAGCAGGTCGATGAAGTGAAACAGGAATTGCTGGCGCGGCTGGCAAAACAAGGCATCAAGGTTTGAGGAGAACAGCATGTCTGACAATAAGGTATTCGTAATTTTTCAGAACACGGCGGACGCACAGCCATTCATTAGCGCGTTCGAGCAGGAAAACCCGCAAGCCACGCTGGATTACCAGCCCGGCATGGTGCGCATCGAAGGCATGGGCGAACTGGGCATCACCCTGGATGTCGTCAACGAGCTGGCTGGTCGCGATGTTGACTTGCAGGAAATGCACCTGACGCTGGTGTCCCTGTCCGGCAACGTGGACGAAGACGACGACTATTTCCGCATTAGCCGCCACTAAAGAGGAGGATTGAACATGGCCAAAAACTGAATCTGCGCAAACGCTACGAACTGCTCACCCGTGGTCTGGGCTGGGAACCGACTTATCAGCCGCGCGACAAAGTGTTTTCCAATGAAACCTATGAAGGCATCAAGATCACCGACTGGAGCAAATGGGAAGACCCGTTCCGCCTGACGGTTGATGCTTACTGGAAATACCAGGCAGAAAAAGACAAAAAGCTGTACGCCGTCATGGATAGCTTCGCGCAGAACAATGCGCACATGAACGTAACCGACGCCAGCTATATCAATGCGCTGAAACTGTTTATCCAGGGCGTTACCCCGCTGGAGTATCAGGCGCATCGTGGCTTTGCGCGACTGGCACGTCAGTTCAGCGGCGAAGGCGCACAGATTGCCTGCCAGATGCAGTCCATTGACGAGTTGCGTCATGCGCAGACCCAGATTCACACCATCAGCCACTACAACAAGCACTTCAGCGGCCTGCATGACCCGTTCCACATGCATGACCGGGTGTGGTATCTGTCGGTGCCGAAATCCTATTTCGATGATGCAAAATCCGCTGGNCCGTTTGAGTTCATTACTTCGGTTTCGTTTGCATTTGAATACGTGCTGACCAATCTGCTGTTTGTGCCGTTCATGTCAGGCGCCGCCTTCAATGGCGATATGGCGACCGTGACCTTTGGCTTCTCTGCCCAGTCTGACGAATCCCGCCACATGACCCTGGGGCTGGAAATCATCAAGTTNCTGGTCGAACAGCACGAAGACAACCTGCCCATCATCCAGGGCTGGATCGACAAGCATTTCTGGCGTGCTTACCGCGTACTGGCGCTGGTATCCATGATGCAGGACTACATGCTGCCGGAAAGCCCTATGTCGTGGAAAGAAGCCTGGGACATCTACTTTGTGGAAAACGCCGGGGCACTGTTCAATGACCTGGGTCGCTACGGTCTGCGTATGCCGAAATTCCACGAGCAGGCGACTGCCGAAGCCGAGCATCTGAGCCATCAGGTTTTCAGCATTTTCTACAACTACGTTCACGCCGCGGCTTTCAACCTNGGCCTGCCAACCGAGAAGAAAATGGATTGGCTGTCTGAGAAATACCCGGAAACCTTCGACAAGTACTACCGCCCGCGCTACGAAATGTGGGCGCAGATGGCCAAGGAAGGTAAGCGTTTCTTCAATATNGGCCTGCCGCAATTGTGCCAGGTTTGCCAGATCCCGATGGGCTTTACCGAAGTCAGCAACGGCGACCCGATGCAGATTGCCTACCGTGCCAGCGAGTACAACGGCGAGAAATTCCACACCTGCTCTGATGGCTGCAAACACATCTTTGATAATGAGCCAGAAAAATACGCCAATGCCTGGCTACCGGTGCATCAGATCTTCCAGGGCAATTGTGGCGGCGCGGAAATCCCCGACGTGCTCGGCTGGTATCACTTCAAGCCGGAAGACGGCGGCGATTACGCCGGTTCCGCTGACGAAGCCCGCTGGAAAGCCATGCACGGCGAAGCGGCTGCCCCTGAATCCATGCAATCCAGCGCAGCCTAAGGAGGTTGAACGATGGCAGTTAAAACAATCAACGGTGAATACCCTGTCACCATGATGGATAGCGTTGACCGCTTCCACGGCAATCAGGTGGTGTACGTCGGCTGGGATCATCACACCAGCATTTGCACCGCCAACGCCTACCCCTTGCCGCCGGACATGCCGTTTGGCGCGCTCACCGAAGCGGTCTTGCCGAGCGTGCTNGGGCCACACCCTGACTTCCCGCAAATCCAGTGGGATAAGGTCGAATGGATGCTGGATGGCGCAAGCTTCACNCCCGACATGGGCAAAAGCCTCAAGGATAACGGCGTCGGCCACAAGTCGCTGATCCGCTTCAAAACACCGGGGCTGGATGGGTATCAGGGAACGGGGAATTAACCACCTCGATGGAGGGAAGCTGGGCATTGGGTGACCAGGTCAGCACCGTATGCCGCATGGATGCGGCGTTCGAGCGTACAGGGATGTATTCACAGCGAGTGCTGATGTGGTTGCGCAATGACCAGCGGGATTTTCACGAGAGGTAGCACTATGACATACGAAGTAACGATTGAACCCACCGGCGACGTCATTGAGGTGGAGGAAGGCCAAACCCTGCTGGATGCGGCCTTACGCGCCGGTATCTACTTACCGCACGCCTGTGGTCACGGCCTGTGTGGCACCTGTAAAGTTGACGTACTGGATGGCGATATTGACCACGGCGAAGCTTCTCCTTTCGCGCTAATGGATATGGAGCGCGAAGAAGGCCGTTGTCTGGCCTGCTGCGCCACCCCGTTAAGTGACCTGACTATCGAAGCCGATATTGAGGAAGACCCGGATGCGCACAATCATCCGGTACGTGATTTCACCGGCGTCGTGTCCAAGATCGAAACCCTCACGCCGCGCATCAAAGCCATTTTCATCGCCATCGAAAACGGCGGTATGGAATTCCAGGCCGGGCACTACATCAACCTGCTGATTCCGGGGATGGAAGACAAACCACGCGCCTTTTCCATCGCCAGCCCGCCGTCCGAGAAAAACCTGATCGAGCTGAATGTGGCACTGGTGGAAGGCGGCNNCGGCACAACCTGGCTGCACAACGCGCTGAAAGTCGGTGATGAAATCCGCTTTTCCGGCTCTTACGGGCGCTTCTTCGTGCGTGAATCCGCACCGGAACCGATGCTTTTCCTCGCGGGTGGCTCCGGCCTTTCCAGCCCCAAATCAATGATTCTGGATTTGTTTGAAAAAGGCGAAACCCGCCCGGTCACGTTCATTTACGGCGCACGCAACCAGCATGAACTGTATTACCGCGAACTGTTCGAAGAGCTGGCGGCGGAACACCCCAATTTCACCTACCTGCCAGTGTTGTCAGAAGAACCGGCAGACTCCGGCTGGCAGGGAATGCGCGGCTATGTGCACGAAGCAGCCAAAGCACATTTCGACGGCAAATTTGCAGGCAACAAAGCGTACATGTGCNNGCCACCGCCGATGATCGACGCCTGCATCACCACCCTGATGCAGGGGCGGCTGTTTGAGAAAGAAATGTTCATGGAAAACTTCTACAACCAGGGCAGCCAAACAGCGACCAAAAGCCCGTTGTTCAAGAATATCTGATTGACTCCCCTATCCCCCTCGCCGTTGTTGGCAGGGGGCTTTTTCAGGAAAGACAGCATGCATACACAGAACCCTGAAATCGCCAACAGCATCAATGCCGCTGGCGTCATGACCAATTACCACGACCAAGGCAACGGCCAGCCGGTACTGCTGATTCACGGTTCCGGNCCNGGCGTCAGTGCCTGGGCCAACTGGCGGCTGAGCATCCCCGAACTTGCCAAACAATTTCGCGTGATTGCCCCGGATATGGCCGGTTTCGGTTTCAGCGAACGCAAGCCCGACGCCGTGTACAACATGGATAACTGGGTAAAACAGGCGATTGGCCTGCTGGATGCGCTGGAGCTGGAAAAAGCTTCAGTCGTCGGCAATTCCTTCGGCGGTGCGCTGGCGCTGGCAATGGCGATCCGCCACCCTGATCGTGTCAACAAACTGGTGCTGATGGGCAGCGTCGGCGTGCCGTTCCACATTACCGACGGGTTGGACAAAGTGTGGGGATACGAACCTTCACTGGAAAACATGAAGGCGCTGCTGGATATTTTCGCTTACAGCCGTGAACTGGTGACCGATGAGCTGGCCGAACTGCGTTATCAGGCCAGTATTCGCCCCGGCTTCCAGGAATCGTTTTCCAGCATGTTCCCAGCGCCGCGCCAGCAATGGGTGGACGCCATGACCAGCCCGCAGGAAGCCATTCGCGCCCTGCCCCACCACACGCTGATCGTGCACGGGCGCGATGACAAGGTGATTCCGTTGCAGAATGCCTACGACCTGCTGGGTCTGATCGGCCATTCCGAACTGCATGTTTTCGGGCAGTGTGGACACTGGACACAGATCGAACATGCGGCACGGTTTAATGCGCTGGTAGCAGGTTTCCTCGCTTAGCTTCCGTAATAATGCATCCATAGGCGGGCAAGGGGCGTATTACTCATATCAGTAACCGCCACAGTGAGCAGATCATGAAACAGCAGCAACACTTTACTCAGGCTCTTGCCCCTGCCCGCCGGGACTTCCTCAAACGCGCCCTGACACTGGGGCTGGTAGCAGGAAGTGGTTATGGAATCAGCCGCCTGCTTGTGCACACGAAACCCTTGCAGGCAGCTGAAACAGAAAGCTTTGAGATTCAGCATACGCCGGAAGAGTGGCGCAAACTGCTGACGCCGCAACAGTTTTCTATTATGCGGGAGCAAGGCACTGAAACGCCTTTCAGTAGCCCACTGCTGCACGAAAAACGTACCGGCGTGTTTCATTGCGCTGCCTGCGACCTGCCGTTGTATGACTCCAGCACCAAGTATGACAGCGGTACCGGCTGGCCCAGTTTTTATGCTGCACGGGATGAAACTGTGGGCACCGAGGAAGACCGCTCTTTATTCATGCTACGTACCGAGGTGCATTGCCAACGTTGCGGCGGCCATTTGGGGCATGTGTTTGATGATGGCNNGCAACCAACCGGCAAGCGCCACTGTATCAATGGTGTGGCCTTGCACTTTGTACCTGCCTGAAAAGGATTTTTCAGCTAAATACTTTCTGGATGCGCTGGGAATTGGCTCATGTTTGCTTATTCATCTGCCGATATAAGCTGTAGGCCATGTACCCCATCAGCAGCGTACCGGCAATCAGCACCAGCCACATGGCTAGCAGTTTCCAGGGAAAAGGGTTCGGATGCAGCTCAATATCCCCCAGCGGATGCGCTTCACCCAAACTGACCTGCTCAGGCTGCAAACCTCGCGCTTGTAGCTCACGGAAAGCATCCGTCAGATTGCCCTGCCCCCTTCGCCAATGGCCGGATTGCCATAAGCCAGCGTAAAGGCGGCTTGCCCTGCGCCAGAACAGCACGCTATCCGGCTGCCAGCCAAGACTGATTTCCGGCAGATTTGCGCTTGGCAAACTGCCCGGATTGTCCAGACTGATTTTCCAAAATGGATCGCGTGAAACCACCAATCCATCAGGCGCGCTTCGCACCTCCGTATTATCCAGCGTGAGCCGATACTGATTGAGGCTGCCGCGATATTGCCACTGTTCTTTCTCCCCGGGCTGTTGCGCTGCACGGGAATACACGCTGCCGCTATACATCAGCCCACTGGCTGGCGGCGTCAGGCGGATCTGACTGATGGAAAGTATGCCCGGATTGTCGAAACGCCATTCAGCACCCTTCCCCGCCACGACAATATCCTGTCGGTTCAGCGTGAACCAATCGGATTTCTGCCGCACTTCCTGGCTGTAAACGCCTTGCACCTGGGTCAGCAGCACATCCGCCTGCGGTTGTTGCCAGCTCAAACGCAGGTAGGCGGCTCTGGTGCAGGAAATCTCAACCTGCCGGTTTTCCAGGCTGGCATCAGCGTGTTGCAAACGTGATACGCTCAAGGAAGCCAACGTATCCCACTGATCCAGATCCTGACTGGTTTCCAGCGTAAACGGCAGCACCCGGTTGGCGGCAGATTGTTGCCAGTCCAGCCTCAACTGGCACAGGGAACCCGCCTGCGGCGCAGCGTTGCGGATAATGTATTGCGTCACTGGTTTACTGGCAGGCGATGCTTCCTGCTGGTGGGTATCAATCCGCCAATGCTGTGCATCGCCCACCTGCTGCAATTCCAGCTTGATTTCGGCAGGGCTGGCGGCTTTATCCGGCTCCAGCGGAAAGAATGGCAGCGGCCTTTCCTCCTGCTGCTGGCCGCCTGCTCAAGNGCTACGGATTGCAAACGGCACGCTGACGCCATCGGCATTGAACACACGCACATCGGCAAAGTCCGGATGCTGGATATGCGCCAGTACGGCAGCAGGCAAAGTCGCCTGCCGCAGCGAAGAATGCCCTTCCGCAAAGTTTGCGCCAAAGGCAAAATCCTGCGGTGTCAGACCTTGCGCCCAGGTATTGCCTGCCAACAGCACGAGCAACAACCAGCCGGTTTTACGCTTCATGGGGAACCTCTGCGTTTTTGCGTTTTTGTTGTCGCCGGGCAATGGCGCAAAGTAACCGATACTCACCAACAACCCGCCCACAATCAGGAAGGACAAAATCCGCGCCAGATTGCCCAATTGCGACAAATCCACCAAGAACAGTTTAAGCACCACGATCCCCAGCAAGACGCTACCGGCAATCCACAACTTGCGCTGTTGCTTACGGCTGGCGACCACAGTGATCAGCACGCCGCTGAACGCCCATAGCACTGACAGCGCCGTTTGCACAAAACTGTTCGCCAGCAAGGTTTCCAACTGAAACGGAATGCCCCACACATAATGCGCCACCCGGAACAGCGTCATATTCAGCCACAGGAACCCCAGACCAGCCACGCCTATTAGCAACTGCCCAGCCCGCAAGTTCGACAAGGGTGAAACATCCCGGTTAGTCCTCCACCAGTAAAACAGGCTCAGGGCAATAATGCCGGTGGCAATATCCAGTGGATTCAGCAGCGGCAACCACGGCAGCGGGCTAACCACCTGCGCAGAAATGATGGTGTGCAGACACCACAACAGCAGATAAGCCGCCAGCACCGAGCCAGCCTGTTGCCGATAACTGGCCAGATAGCGGGAAAGCGGCCAGCGATGCGCCCGCAGCAACCACCACAAACCAGCCAGTGCAGGCACAGCCATCCACACATCTGTCAGGAATGCGCCCCGACCCAACAGGGTTTGCAGGTGTGCACGCCCATCCAGCGTCAACAAAGCCAGCAGCAGCAGGAAAGCGGCACTGTGCCAGGCCTTGAGCAGCGATTCGCCCATCCCAAACCCCTCGCTCCGATCCAGCCGCAACAACAGGCTGTAGAGTGCGGCAAAGGCCAGTGGCCACGCCAGCCAGCCTCCGTGCTGCGAAGGTTGATCCAGCACCGGCAAAGCCAGCAGGAACATGACCGGCAACAAGGCCAGCGCCACCCACAGGGCATGCCTCCAGCGCGCTTTCAGCGCCCATGTACCAAAGCCAACACTGACCGCAGCGGACAATAGCAGCAGATTCGCGGGCAACCCGTCTGTATCCAGATGTGCCACAAATTCGATGAAAAAGCCGCCGTACAGCCAGCCCAGACCCCACAACAGGAAAGCAGGGCTGAACCCCGCTTCCCAGGATTTACGCCCGACGAACGCCTGATGCAGCAACCACGCCGNAACCCACCCCGCAATCGCCATCAGGCTGGTGCTGATAAAACTGGCATTGAGGAAAGCGTATTGATGCCGAAAATCTGCCGTCACCAAATTCTCCAGCAGGTAATAACTGACGAACATGGCCGCGCCCAGTTGCAGCAGCAGTCCGAAAGCCCGCACCGACAAGCGGTTCTGACGTGAACCCAGCCACAGCATCCCCATGCCTTCCAGCGCCCAGGCCGCCGCCGTATGGGTCGGAGCCAGCGCAAACGGAATCGCCAGCGAAGTAAAAATCACCCCCAGCGCCAGAAATGCTTCCGCCAGCAGACGCAGCGCATCGCCCTTGCGTTGCCACACAAAACGACTCAGCAGGATGTAAAACACGCCCATGCAGAAAGCGGACAGCGCCACCCCGTAAGGCATATCCTGCACCATCCCGTATTGCAGCCCGGCGGTCGCCAGCGGTACGCCAAACAGCAGGGAGCCATCCACATAGCCTTTCAGATTGGGTGGCTGACGCAGCGCATACAACACAGCAATTCCGACATACAACAGGAAGAAAAACACCAGAAACGGCTCAGTGGTGGCAAACTTTTCCGAAGAATAATCAAACACCCNCCACGCGGACGCGATCACAAAGGTAAAGGCGAAACCCAGCAGATTCAGCGGTCGCCATGCCTTGAACCAGGCAATCACCGCAATGGCGATATTCAACACCGCGTAATAGCTGAACAGGCCGATATAGTTGCCCGAACCGCTGGAAGCCAGAATCGGCGCAAGAAAACCACCGCTGAAACCCAGTACTGCCAATGAGCGCGCATCCTGCAACACCGCCAGTGCCGCCGCCAGCATACTGATCACAAACAGCAGCCCAAATGCAGGCAGTGGCGGTATCAGGCTGTACAGACTGAAGGCGGCGAACACATCCAGATACAGCACGCCAATACCCGCCCNCTGCAATAACAACGCGTAAGNCCGCTTTTTCTCCCGCAAACGCCAGCCCAGCCCCAACAGGAAAATGGCTCCGGCGGCGACCCCGGCCAAACGGTATTCAATCGGCAGCAAACCCTGGTCGGATACATATTTCAACAGGAAGGAAACGCCCAGAAACAGCACCAGGATGCCAATGCGCACAAACAAATTGCCGCCGGTGAAATACGCCTGGANTGTGGTGAAAATGACATCTTCCAGGAAGGAAGGCACCGGCAAGGAAGGTTCTGGTTTGTCGGGTTGAAGCTGTTCTTCCGGCATCCTGAACGGCATGGCAGGCAACAGCTTCGGCTCAAGCTCGGGTAATGGTTCATCTGGCGGTGGCGGCGATGGTGCCAGTGGCGGCTCGGCGGCGACAACGGGGAGCGGCGCAGTCACTTCAGCTTGCTTGCTGGCGGCTGCATGACGCTGTTCCCAGTCCTTCGCCATGGCGGCGCGCAATTGTTCCAGCGCTTTTTCGGTGCGGTTGACCTTGCCCAACAGGTAGCCGATGAAAGCCGCCAGGACGATATTGATCCAGGCATCGTCATACCCGGTGACCAAGTAGGCGGCTATCGCCATGAGCGCGGCAAGGACAGCGAATGCGGCAGGATGCATACTTATTCCCCAATCTATTATTATTTTTGATAGTGGCGTAATTTTACCGGGGTAGCAAGGCGGCTTTCACTTGGCGCGGTTGGCGCTACTGGCCGTCACGTATGTTGCTGCCCCGGCGTCAAGGCTTGCCGCAATGCTTCCGCCAGCAGTCCCGCCAATGGCACACCATTGCTCGCATGCGTAACGCTGTCGCAACTCCAGACATTGCCAACCCCAACGCTGCGCAAGCGCTCCAGCGCATCCTCCACAAACAGCGCATGCGTCACCAGCACCGACATCGACGCTGGCTGATGCGCCTGCAACAGCTGCGCCGCGACTTCCAGCGTGCGCCCGGAACTGGCGACATCATCCACCAGCACCACATTGCGCCCGCGCCAATCGCCTTCCGGCAGGGTGATCTGCACCTCCCGGTCGCCGAAACGCTGCTTGCGCGCGCACACGCAGTCCAACTGATGCAATCTGGCGATCGCCTCCACCCATTGCGCCGATTCCTCGTCCGGCTCGACCAGCAATGGGTTTTCCACTTTTCCAGCCAGAAACGCGCCGATTGGCGCGGTGGCCGTCAGGTTGATGGCGTGCTCCAGCGGCACCGCTTCCGACAAATGGGAAATGCGGTGCAAATGCGCATCCACCGTTATCACCCGCTCGAACGACTGCGCCAGCAACTTGCCGATATGCCGCTGGCTGACCACTTCGCCAGGGTGAAACGCCTTGTCCTGGCGCATGTAACACAGGTAGGGCGCGACCAGCGTCAAGGTCTGCGCACCCAGTTCGCGCGNCCCCTCCGCCGCCAGCAGCAGCTCCACCAACTTGCCGTTGGGGTGGTCAAGGCTGCGGCAGAAAACGACCTGCGCAGGCAACGATTCGGGCAAGAGCAAACGGCATTCCCCATCGGGAAAGCGGTGGACGCCCACCTCGGCCAGCGGCCAGTTGAGCCTGTCCGCCAACTGCTGCGCCTGCGGCAGATAATCGGCAAAAGTGAGCAGCAAGGGTGTGTTGTTCATCATTATTGTCCCAATTTAAAAGCCGCTGTTACGGGCGGCGACAGTGTAATTTCAAGGTAGACACGGCGCTTCTTTCTACCAACGGAAGTATTTTTATTATGACATTGATGTTGCGCCTGCCCTACTGTTGTTTGGATTTACGGCAGGGTGACAGACAAATGCGCTCTGCTATACTGTCGTCAATTTCTGCATACAGGGGCTGGAAATGTCGGGGCGACACATTTTCATTTCACACGCAAGCGCTGATGATGCCTTCGTCAAGGAACTGCGCATCAAGCTGGAACAGCATGGCCTGGAAGCCTGGGTCGATTCGCGCAACCTGCGCGGCGGCGACCAGTTGCGGCCTGAAATTGAGGAAGCCATACGCACGGCGAAACATTTTCTGGTGGTCATCAGCCCGAACACCATCAACTCCGATTGGGTATTCGATGAAATTGAAATCGCTGAACAGGTGCAGCAGGCAAACCCGGATTACCGCGCCATTCCGCTGATGCTGCCCGGCATCACGCCCAAAGCCCTGAAACGCTATTTCAGCGAAGAACCGGCGGGTGAAAAGATCGAGCTGGATGTTGGCTCGTTACAGGAAGCCATGCCACGCATCCTCGCCGCTCTTGGCGAACGCCTGCCTGACGATCTGCCGCAGCCCCAGGAAGTCAAAGGCAAACCCGTCGCCGAACTGCTGCTGGAACTGTCAGAACCCACCCTGATGAGGGACAAAAATGGAAAAGAACAGCTTAAAGCACGGGCTGAATTGAAATATATTCCCGCTAATTCACCTATTGAACCTGAATTCAAAAGCCATCGTTTCATTTTCACCGCACCCATCGGCCAGATCGAACAGGACGAACTGCGCTGGTATTTAGAGGAATATTACAAGTGGCCTGTTGGTGAATTCCAAAAGCAGGCAAAACGCACTGAAGCAAAACTGCCAGAGTGGGGCAAAGCCCTGTTCGCCGCCAGCCTGGGGCAAGCCGTTTGCCGCGAGCCGCTGGCCGCATGGCAACAGATACGCGGCGAAACCGAACGGCGCTTTTCGGTACAAGTCGATGCCAGCACTCTGGAAACCAGCGCAGGCGCACAAGCCAACGCCAACGAAGCCGCCACCCGCCTGCAAAGCCTGCCGTGGGAGTTGTTGCACGATGACGCCTACCTCAGCGATGGCGCAAATCCGGTACGCATCCGCCGCCGCCTGCCGAATTTCAAACAGCATCCACCCAGCATTACCGAACTGCCGATCCGCATCCTGCTGCTGAGTCCGCGCCCGGAAGAACCCGGCGTCGGCTATATCGACCATCGCGCCAGCGCCTTGCCGCTGGTGCAGGCGGTGGAAAGCCTGGGCGATCTGGTGCAACTGACGGTGTTAAGCCCGCCGACGCTGGCGGCGCTGGAAAAGGAACTGCACCGCGCCCGTGACGCCAAAACGCCTTACGACGTGCTGCATTTTGACGGGCATGGCGTGTACGACCAACAGCATGGGCTGGGGGCGCTGTGTTTCGAGAATCCGAATGATGCGGACAGGCTGGAAGCGCGGCGCAATGAGCTGGTGCACGCCGACAAGCTGGCCAAGCTGCTGAAGGATTTCCGCATCCCGCTGGTGTTTCTGGAAGCCTGCCAGACGGCGCAGGCCGAAGCCGACCCGAATGCCTCGGTCGCGGCGAGCCTGCTGGAAGAAGGCGTGACTTCGGTGGTCGCCATGACCCACAGCGTGCTGGTGGAAACGGCGCGGCGCTTTGTCACCGCGTTTTATCAGGCGCTGGCACAGGGGCAGCGGGTCGGCGCGGCCATGCTGGCGGGGCAAAAGACCCTGATGCGCAACACTTACCGCCTGCCGATTGCGGGCGCGGGCGATCTGCACTTGCAGGACTGGTTTGTGCCGATCCTGTATCAGGAGCAGCACGACCCGCAGTTGTTCGCGTGGCTGCCCTCCGCGACCGCGCAAACTATGCAGGCGCAGCAGCAGCAAACCCGGCTGGGCTGGTTGCCGGAGCCACCGGAACATACCTTCATCGGGCGTAGCCGTGAGCTGCTGAAAGCCGAACGCTTGCTGGAGCAGCAACCCTACGCGGTGATTCGCGGTCAGGGTGGCGCGGGCAAGACCACGCTGGCGGTGGAACTGGCGCGTTGGTTGGTGCGCAGCCGCCGCTTTGACCGTTGTGCGTTTGTCAGTGTCGAGCAATACACGCATGACCGCGCGGTGGTTGAGGTGCTGCTGCAACAACTGGTCAACCCGAAGCACAATCTGGCGGCGGAATACGGCAATGACATCGACAAGGCGTTGCAGGCGATCCGGCGCGTGTTGGAAAACGAGCGGACGCTGATTGTGGTGGATAATGTGGAGTCGTTGTTGGGGGATGAGGGGAATCGGGAGGGGTGTTTGGGGTTTTGGCGAAGCTGTTGCCAGCTTCTTACCCCCATCCCCGGCCTTCCCCGCAAGGGGGCAGGGGTAAGAGTGCTGTTTACCACCCGCGAACCTTTGCCCGCGCCGTTCCAGCACAAGNNGCGCGAGATTGAACTTGGCGCATTGAGCCTGTGCGACGCCAAGGCGCTGGTGATGCAGGTGATGAATAACGAAGGGTTGAGCCTGCGCCATGATGATCAGGGCAATACGCCGCAGGAAGTGGACGATCTGGTGCGAGCGGTCGGCTGCCATGCGCGGGCGCTGGTGCTGCTGGCGCGGGAACTGGCGCAGCGCGGGGTGACGGCCACCACCGCCAATCTGCGGGCGATCATGCAGGCACTGGAACAACGCCATCCGGGGCAGCGCGAACTGTCGCTGTTCGCCAGCGTGGAACTCTCNCTGCGGCGGCTGCCGCCGGACGTGCGCGAGCAGATTGCCGGGCTGGCAGTGTTTGAGGATGGCGGCGGCATGTATTCAATGGCGTATGTACTGGGTGTGGATAGCGACCGTATGCGTACCATCGGTATGGATCTGATCCAGGTCGGGCTGGCTGCCAACATCGGCGACTACGGCTACCTGCGCCTTGACCCCGCCCTGCCCACTTACCTCGGCCTCACGCTCACGCCCGAGCAACAGCAGCACTACCGGCAACGCTGGACGGAAGTGATGGGGCAACTGGTGGATTTTCTCTATCAGCAGCGTTCTCAAGATGCCAAGCTGCAATCGCAACTCACCCAACTGGAACTGCCCAACCTGATGGCCTACCTGCGCCAGCAAATGCAGGCGCTGACGGCGGGTCAGGCCACGGCGGAACATCTCGCCGACAAGGCAGGCAGCGTCGAACAGCTACTCGCCAACCTCAACCAGCCGCAAGCCTTGCAACAGGTCGTGGCNCGGCGGCGGCAGGCCGCACAACACCTGGGGGAATGGAGCCACGCCCGCTTTGAAAACGAACGCATGAACATCGAACGCCTATTGCAGCAGTCCGCCTTGCAGGATGCGTATGCCGCCGCGCAAGCCCTGTTGCAGCAATGCCAGCAGGCAGGGGAACAGGCTTACCGGGGTGCGGATTACGATCTGGCGATGGCGCATTTCCTGCTGGGGCGGGTGCTGAAAACAGGTGGAGCGGCGGCAGCAGCCTTGCCCCACTTGCAGGAGGCGCAACAGCGTTTTGAACAACTGGGCGAACAGGGTGCGAGGATGGCCTCGGTAGCCCTCGCGGAACAGGGTGCCTGCCTGCTATTTTTGGGGCGGCTGGAGGCGGCGGCAGTGGCTTACGAGGAAGCAATTGAGAGTGATGAACANGCGGGGGATACCCGTGGGGTAGCGGTAGACAAAAACCAGCTTGCCACAACACGTATGCTGCAAAAACGCTATGCCGACGCCCTGCAAGGCTATCGGGAAGCCCTGCAACTGTTCCAGCAACTGAATGAGCCTGCAATGGTGGCGACCGCNCGGCATCAGATCGGCATGACACACCGTGAGACCGGAGACTACCCGCAAGCCGAGCAGGCTTACCGGCAGTCCCTGTCGATCAATAGCCAGCAGGGCAACCGTGCGGGTGAGGCGAGCAGCCTGACTGAATTGGGCACTCTGTATGTTGAATGGAACCGCCTGGAACAGACAGTGAGCTTNTACCGGCAGGCAGCGGATTTGTATGTGCAACTGGGTGATTTGCGTTATGAAGGTTTTGTCCGCAACAACCTTGCCCAAACCCTGATCNNCGCACTGGAGCGTTACGACGCAGCCCGCCCGGAACTGCAACGGGCGCTGGAGTGCGGGGAAGCCTTTGGTCATGCGGCTCAGCTGTGGAAAACCTGGGACATCCTGCACGACCGNGAACAGGCCAGCGGCAACCCGCAGGCGGCGCGGGCAGCACGGCAGCAGGCGCTGGCGGCGTATCTGGCTTACCGGCGGGATGGCGGGGAGAACCACTCCGGTTTCGGGCGTTTGAGTCTGGCGGTTGGGCAGGCGCTACAGCANGGGGATACGTCGGAAGTTGCGCAGGTGATTGCCAGTGCGCTCGCCAATCCAGAGCAGGACAACAAAAACTTCCTGCACAAACTGCAAGCCATTCTTGCCGGGGAGCGGGATTTGGCTTTGGCGGAGGATGAGAGTTTGTCCTACTCGATGGCGGCTGAGCTGGTGTTGTTGCTGGAGGGGTTGCAGTAAGAATCCCCCATCCCGGCCTTCCCGCAAGGGGTGAAGGGGGCAAGAGGTGTTCCTTGTCGGGAAGAGTTGTGTGGTAGGTTGAGGTTGCCGACACTGACAGGATGGAAAGACAAAACAACAAGATGCATCGTGACCTTGCCCGTAATCTGCGCAAGAACATGACCACGCCAGAACAGCAGTTGTGGGCGACCCTGAGAAAACGCCAACTCGATGGCTACCGTTTTCGCCGCCAAACCCCATTGGGGCGTTACATCGCTGATTTTGTCTGTCTGGAAGCACGCTTGGTGATTGAACTGGACGGCAATCACCACCACAACCAACAAGGCTATGACCACGAACGCAACCACTGGATGCAGCAACAAAATTTCCGCGTACTCCGATTCTGGAACTACGAAATCCAGCGCCACCCCGAAACCATCATCCAACAAATCCGCCAAGCCCTGCACCACCAGTCATAGCACTTCTTACCCCCTTCACCNCCTTGCGGGGAAGGGTCGGGGATGGGGGAATGTCTGGAAGCACGATGTGCGGCAACCGTTTGCCGGATGAAATCGAAGTCACGGTAAATTCTTCCCCTTGTCAGAGAAAACCGGGAGAGGTTCCTTCCAGCACCACCGCCAAAAACGCCTGCCCGTACTGCTCCAGCTTGCGCTGCCCGATGCCGGGGATGCCGCGCAGGGCGTCCAGCGTTTGCGGGCGTCCGTTGGCCATGTGCAGCAAGGTGGCGTCGTGGAAAATGATGTAGGGCGGCACGCCCTGTTCCTCGGCCAGCCGTTTGCGCAGATTGCGCAATTCCTCGAACAACGCCAACGTGGCGGCGGGCATGGCGTCACGCTGCGCTACGGATTTAGCCGCCCGCTCCGCCCGGTTACGTTNCTGGCGGATGCGTTCAGGTTTCTGCTCCTTGCGCAAATGCAGTTCCGCCTCGCCACGCAGCAGCGGGCGGGATTTGTCAGTCAGGCGCAAGCCGCCATGACCCTCCACATCCACGCTCAGATAGCCGAGCGCAATCAACTGGCGGAAAATATTGCGCCATTCCGCCTGAGCATGTTCTGTGCCGATGCCGTAGGTGGAAAGTTTGTCATGACCAAACTGGCTGATGCGGGAATCTTCCTTGCCCAGCAATACGTCGATCACGTAGTTGACGCCGAAGCGTTGCCCGGTGCGGTAGACGCAGGACAGCGCCTTTTGCGCGGCGGTTGACGCCTCCCACATTTCCGGCGGATGCTGGCAGTTATCACAGTTGCCGCAAGGTTCGGGCGCGTTTTCGCCGAAATATTCCAGCAATGCCTGACGGCGGCAGGTAGTCATTTCGCACAACCCCAGCATGGCTTGCAGCTTGTGGTGTTCGACGCGCTTTTGCTGCTCACTGGCGGTGGATTCCTGCATCATCTGCCGCAGCATGATCACATCCTGCAAGCCGTAAGCCATCCACGCATTGGAGGGTTGGCCGTCACGCCCGGCGCGCCCGGTTTCCTGGTAATAGGCTTCGATGCTTTTGGGCAGGTTGAGATGGGCGACGAAGCGCACATCCGGCTTGTCGATGCCCATGCCAAAAGCAATGGTGGCGACGACAATCACGCCGTCTTCACGCAGGAAACGCTGCTGGTGTCCGCGGCGGGTTTCGGCATTCATCCCGGCATGGTAAGGCAGCGCCANCCTGCCCTGTTGTGCGAGCCACGCGGCAGTGTCTTCCACCTTCTTGCGCGACAGGCAGTAGACGATCCCGGCGTCCCGCGAATGATTTTCTTCCAGAAAGCGCCACAACTGCTGGCGGGCGTTCTGCCCTTGCTGGATGGTGTAATGGATATNTGGTAGGTCGAAACTGTTGATGTAAATGTCGGCGTTTTGCAGGCGCAACTGCTGGATGATTTCCTGCCGAGTGCGCAGGTCGGCGGTGGCGGTCAGGGCAATGCGCGGGATGCCGGGAANACGTTCCGCCAGCACCGACAACTGCTGGTATTCCGGGCGGAAATCATGCCCCCATTGCGACACGCAATGCGCTTCGTCGATGGCGAACAAGGCGATGCCACTGACGGCGCGCAGGCGCTCCAGCAAGGAGAGCATTTTGTCGCTGAGAAGGCGTTCGGGCGCAACGTAGAGCAGGTCGAGAGCGCCTGCCAGCAGCTCGCGCTCCACCTGCGCTGCCGCGCCATAGTCCAGGGAAGAATTGAGGAAAGCGGCGCGGATGCCAAGCTGTTGCAAAGCGTCGACCTGATCCTGCATCAGCGCGATCAGCGGGGACACCACCACACCCACGCCGTCACGCGCCAGCGCCGGAATCTGGTAGCACAGCGACTTGCCGCCGCCGGTCGGCATCAGCGCCAGCACATCGCGGCCTTGCAACAGGGAGCCGATGATGTCCCGTTGGTTGAGGCGAAAATCGGCGTAGCCGTAGGTTTGCCTGAGAATAGCGTAAGCGCGTTGCATGGTTTCTTTAGTTCATTATCACCCAACCAGTCTATACAATTCCGGAGGTCACTTGCGGAATGACATGCGTCCAAACAAGCGGTCTTTCAACACGAACTGGTGATAGAAACCGGCCAGCACATGCAGGACAACCAGAAGCAACAGCAATTTGGTGAGGATACCGTGCACAATGCGTGGCGGGTAGACAGAAAATGTTTCCGGCAGTGCGCCCTGCCCATTAAAGACAATCTCCGGCAGACCGGCCATGATGGCGATGCCAATACCGCTCAAGGCCGTCAGCAGAGCCAGGATATTCAAGGCGTAGTGGGCGGCGACGCCCAGCTTATCCAGCAGGGGATTGCCAGTCGTTGCATGCGGCGGCTGCGGGCTGATGCGCCGCCAGACAATCCGCGCAAGCGTCAGCAGCAGGATGAGGCCGCCGAACAGCATATGGCCTCGCAGGCCGTCACTTTCGCCGGGTCACTGTTGGGCGTCGCCTCCAGCACGAACATCCCCATAAACAGGAAAACACAATCAGGAGAGCCGTAAGCCAATGTAGTGCGACCTGCACATTGTTGTACTTTGAAATGTCCGACATAGCATAACCACCTATTTTCACTGTAAATTCAGGCAGAATAATAGCCGACTTCCCTTGAACCGTGTATAAAAATCATGACCCACATCCCCCTTTCCCTTTATATCCACATCCCCTGGTGCATCCGCAAATGCCCTTATTGCGACTTCAATTCGCACAACGCGCCCGCCAATGTGCCGGAACAGGCATATGTGCAGGCGCTGCTGGCCGACCTTGCCAGCGAATTGCCGCACATCTGGGGACGCAGGCTAGAATCCATCTTCATCGGCGGCGGCACNCCCAGCCTGCTGGCGGCGGAAAGCATCGACGCGCTGCTCAACGGCGTCCGCGCCCTGCTGCCGTTCCGCCCCAATATCGAAGTCACCCTGGAAGCCAACCCCGGCACCTTTGAGCAGGAAAAATTCCGTGGCTTCCGGGAAGCGGGCGTCAACCGCCTGTCAGTCGGCATCCAGAGCTTCAACCCGCAACATTTGCAGGCATTNGGTAGGGTGCATGACCGGGCAGAAGCCTTGCGCGCCGCTGACATCGCCCGCGCCGCCGGTTTCGACAACTTCAACCTCGACCTGATGTTCGGCCTGCCGCAACAGACGCTGGCGGAGGCGCTACAGGACTTGCAGCAGGCGGTGGCGCTCGCCCCCACCCACTTGTCGTGGTATCAGCTCACCCTGGAACCCAATACGTTGTTCCATAAACAGCCACCCCAGCTGCCAGATGACGATTTAATCGCAGAAATGCAGTTTTCAGGTCAACAATTAATCAAATTGTCATGTTATACTCAATACGAAGTTTCCGCCTATGCCAGACCGGGTTTCAAGTGCAGGCATAACCGGAACTACTGGGAATTTGGTGACTATGCTGCTATAGGCGCTGGCGCGCACGGCAAAATAACAAATCCTGCTGAAGCCAACGTCATCCGCTATCACAAATACCGGCAACCTGCGGAATACATGCAGCAGGCCATGCAAGGCCGGGCGCGCGCCGGTGAGCAGACGCTTACCGCAGCGGATCTGGGCTTTGAGTTCATGCTGAATGCTCTGCGCTTGCGGGAGGGCTTTTCCCCCAGCCTGTTTACCGAACGCACCGGTCTGTCGCCCAAACATCTGGAGGCGGGGCTGGATCAGGCTGTACAGCGCGGTTTGCTGGATTTCAACGGCGACCTTATCCGCCCGACAGAAACCGGCTGGCAGTTCCTGAATGAGGTTATCCAACTCTTTCTGGAGGATTAGTCATCATGTCGCAGGCCTAACCCACACCAATATCACCTGCCCTTACTGCTATTCAGAGTTTTCCACCGAAGTCGACATCACCGGCGGCAGCCAAGACTATTACGAAGACTGCCAGGTTTGCTGCAATCCGATCGAATTGTTCATCCACATTGATGATGAAGGGAAATCGCCCGCATTGAAGTGCTGCCAGGCAATAGCTGACGCTTTGCGCCTATTGCTCCCCGACTGCCTTGCCGGAACCGGGGAGCAAGTAGGCGGCCTCGCGTTCGGGAATCCGCATAATGGGGTAATACAGCAACCAGGACGCAAACAGCACCACCCAGCCTGACCACATCACATCCGACAGAAAATGTCCGCCCGCCGCCATCCGGGTCAGGCCGATCGTACAACCAAACAACAATGACAACAGCAAGGCCATTTTCGCCAGCGTCGGTTTGTGCCTGCGCAACAGAAACCAGAACGCGATGAAGGCGAACCCGACCGAACTGTGCCCGCTGGGAAAAGAACGCCCATGACCATTCGCCACAAAATAGCCCGGCGGCGCGTAGTGTTCCTGCCCGCCCAATTGCTCCACCTGCAAGGGGCGCGGCCTGCCCCAATGATCCTTGAACAGGCTGTTGACCAACAACCCAGGCCCAGGATGAACACCAGCAGCACGTACAGCGCGTATAAGCGCAGCTGACCCCAGCGCCGCAGCAGCGTGCTCCCGACCATCACCAGCAGGGTTCCTGCCAAAACGCCCGTCGCAACGACGGTGACGCCATCGTAAAACAGCAGTTTCCACAAGGGAAAATCATCCAGCAGCCAGTGTTTCGCTTCCCCTGTCGCCGGGTCGTAGAAAAACCGCGCAATGGTCACATCCCAATTGGAAAACCAAAACACCGCCGTGGAAGCCGCCACGATGTTGAACCATAACCAGGCGCGCGGGTATTTGTTCCAGAATTTCATGGTGGAGCCAAACCCTTGAATGCCCTAAGCAGGTAGACATTGTATTGCAGACGCCAGGTTGGGTGAATATTAGCCTGAAGGCGGCCTATTGGTTGCAGGCTGGCGAAGTAACCTGAAATGTCAGCAGGCGGCTCGCCCGGCGTCACCAGCAGAAAATCCTTGCCCATCTTGTCCGCCAGCGTCGTCACCAGATCGTAATGGTGGCGGAGCTGCTGATGCGGATTCCAGCTGACCCCGCGCAAACCTTGCGGGCGGGCATAATACACCAGTTCACTGAGCACGTCGCGGCCATCCGCCAGCAAGATGGCGTCCGGATACTGCTGTTGGATAGCCAAATATTGCCGCCCGATCATGTCCCAGCCTTTGAGGCGCTTGTGCAGGTCGGTATGGAGCAGATAATCCAGCGGTGCCGGATGGTAGGCCAGCAAACCCAACAGAATATTCGCGGCAAGGGCGGTGGCAAACAGCTTCCCGTGTTCCTGCAACCACGCCGCCACCAGCAAGGTGGCCGCCACGTAAGCAGGAGCCGCCCAGTTGGCGTTGGCGCGGCCAAACAACGCCTGCAAGGTGATGATCAGCAGGAACGGCAACATGAAACCCAACAACAGGGTTTTGTGCCGCATCCGCCCCTGAANCGCCACCCAACCCAACAGCGGGAACAGCAGGATGCCGAACATGCCGAATTGCCCACCGACAAATTCGCCCAGCTCGTCCCAATGCAGCCAGCTACCGGCAGATCNCGCCGCTATATCGGCGGTGTGCTGGAAGGTCGGAAAATGGTGCTGCCAGTTCCACCACAGATTGGGCGCGAACACCAGCACCGACACCAGCACCGCCACCCACGCCTTGGGGTTCAGGAGCACGCCAAAGCGCCGCGCAACCAGCACATACGCCAGCGCGGACANCAAAANAATGCCCATGGTGTACTTGCTCAACATGCCCAGCCCCAAGGCCAACCCCAGCAGCAGCCAATCGCCCCAAGCGTCGCTCTCCAAGGCGCGCACAAAAGCATATAACGCCAGCGTCCNAGAAAAAAACAGCGCCACATCGGTGGAAATCAGGGTGGAGGACAGGCTCACCGACGGCAGGGTGATGAACAGCAGCGCCGCCAGCAACGCCACCCGCGCATCAAACAAACGCCTGCCCAGCAGGAACAACACCAGCGCACTCAGCGGATAAAACAACAAGCTGCCCGCACGCACGCAAAATTCGCTATCGCCGCACCCGGCGGTGGTGGCGGCAATAATGGCGGCGATCATCGGCGGTTTGGAGTAGTACCNCCAGTCCAGGGTTTGCGCCCAATACCAATACTGCGCCTCATCCACATACAGGTTCAGCCCGCCAGTCGCCACCACCCAGGCACGATAAGCCGTAATGGCCAGCAACACCAACAGCAAAATGGCCATTCCGCCATCCTGCCGCCCTCGCCAACGTTCAAACATTTTGCCCATCTTTCAATGGGATCATCCAACCGATCACCGCCCCCACCAGCGAGGAGCCCAGCACGAACAGATGCAAATTCACCGCGCCCATCGCTGCCTGCTTCACGTCAATGATACGTGACAGCGGAGCCAGCACACCGGCTTCATAGGTGCCAAAACCACCCGGCGCATGGATGGGCAACACACTGGTCAACTCCCCTGTCACCACGCTGGTCAGCAGCAAGTTCCCGCTCGCATCAGGCACGAATTGCCCCAACAACCAAGCCAGCGTCACCAGCTTCACCAGCCAGTTCGCCCAGGTCATCGCCCAACTGCGCCAGANACGCCCCCAACTGTCCGGCAGGCCGTACAGAGCCTGCTGCATGACCTCGCTGAACTTGCCGTCCTTACCCGCAAGGCTGACCTCAAACCGGTTGCGCAGCAGATACACCAGGATGGGCAGCAGCATCCACACCAGCAGCAACGGCCACGCAATCACCCGCAGACGGGTTGCAATCAACAAGGGGAACACTGCAAACGTCAGGATGGCGTGCAAATCCAGCGCCCGGAACCACAGCAGCGCCGACACCGAATGCGCATACGCCACGTTGAAATAGCGTTTCATCAGCACCGGAAAACTGATTTCGCCGGTACGTGCTGGCAGCAGGTTATTGAGCGCATTGTGTATCAGCATCAGCCGCCAAGTTTGCAGCCAGCGCCCGGTCAGGAATTGTGGGAAATAATCGTACATCCGCCAGGCTAANNAGGCGTAGCTCAACACCAGCAAGGCCAGCGCGATCAGACCCTGCGCCCAACTGAACGCCAGCCACGGCTCCAGCACGCTTTTCCAGCCGATCCAGTATTCCANCCCTGCAACAAACAAGACCAGAACCAGCCACGAAAGCGCCACTTGCCAACGCTGGCCTGATGTATTGCTCTGTTCTGTCATCCTTTACCTGCTTTAACGTATAATCCAGCGCAGCATTGTAACCGAACCGGATAATGAATTAATGACAAATTATGCTGATAGCGTCAGTATCATCGTGCCGTTCTATAACGAGGAGGATAATGTCCTGCCACTGGTGGAGCGGGTGACCCAGGCGTTGGAAAATATGGCCTACCCATGGGAAATGGTGCTGGTGGATGACGGCAGCTCCGACCACACGCTGCAACGCTTGCACGAAGCTTCCAATAAATTCGGCAACCATATCCACGTTGTGGAATTACAGCGTAATTTTGGCCAGACTGCCGCCATGCAAGCTGGCATTGACCAATCACGCGGCTCCCTGCTGGTGACGCTGGACGGCGACCTGCAAAACGACCCCAACGACATCNNCCCCATGTTGCAGGAATTGCAGGAGCGTGACCTGGATCTGCTGGTCGGCTGGCGCAAAAACCGCAAGGATACGCTGGTGCTGCGCAAGATCCCTTCCCGCATCGCCAACCGGCTGATCCGCAAGGTCACCGGCGTTTACCTGCATGACTATGGCTGTAGCCTCAAGGTCTACCGTGCGTCGGTGATGGAAAAGGTGCGGCTGTATGGCGAAATGCACCGCTTCATCCCGGCCTGGGTCGCCACCGCCGTGCCGCCCTCCCGCATCGGCGAACGGGTGGTCAACCACAATGAGCGCCTCAGCGGGGAATCCAAATACGGCATTTCACGCACCTTCCGGGTGGTCATCGACCTGTTGTTCATGTGGTTCTTCATGCGTTTCCGGGCGCGCCCTGGGCACCTGTTCGGCACCATCGGGCTGGCGTTCGGGCTGATCGGCTCACTGATCCTGGGCTGGCTGGGCGTGGACAAATTCATCCTCGGCCATGACATCGGCGGCAGGCCGTTGCTGCTGGCNGGGGTCATGCTGATGATCACCTCCATCCAGTTCCTGACCACCGGCATTATTGCGGAACTGCTGGCGCGGGTTTACTTCGAGTCCTCCAGCCGCAACGCCTACGTCATCCGTGCGCCACGGGAAGAAAGCACAGCGCACGGTTGGAAGCAGTCCGCCTGATGCGTGTCGCCGCCGGGCTGCGCCACTGGCTGCTGCAAAGTGGCGACGGTTTCCTGTTGCCGCTGGTGCTGCTCGCCTTTTTCTGGCAGTTGGGGACGCCCGCCCTGTTCGACCTGGATGAAGGCNNCTTCAGTGCGGCGACCTGGGAAATGCTCCAGCGCCACGACTTCATCACCACCTTCCTCAACGGCGAGCCGCGCTTCGACAAACCGATCCTGATTTACTGGCTACAGGCGTTGAGCGTGACGGCGTTCGGCCTGAACGAATGGAGCCTGCGGCTACCGTCAGCGCTGGCGGCGAGCGCCTGGGTCATGGCGACATACTATTTTGCCAAGCCGCGCATGCCCCGGCGCAACGCCATCCTCGCCGCCGTGATGGTGGCCACTTCCGCCATGATCGTGCTCATCGGGCGGGCAGCGATCGCCGACGCCCTGCTGGATTTGCTGATTGCGCTGGCNCTGTTCGACATCTGGCGTTATTGGGAGCAGCCTACCCGCATGCTGTTGTTCCGGGTCTTTTTCTGGCTGGGATTAGGGTTCCTGTGCAAGGGGGTGG
Source organism: Candidatus Thiothrix singaporensis (assembly GCA_013693955.1). Classification (GTDB taxonomy): domain Bacteria; phylum Pseudomonadota; class Gammaproteobacteria; order Thiotrichales; family Thiotrichaceae; genus Thiothrix; species Thiothrix singaporensis. Next base: position 2,661,378 of record CP059265.1, read on the forward strand.
CGGTCGCCATTCCCCTGGCGGTCAGCGCATTCCTGTATCTCAGCAACGGCCAGTGGAAGACCGGNCTGCAAACCGTTTTCAGCCCGTTCGGGCTGGCGGTGTTNCTGGCCGTGGCGGCACCTTGGTACATCCTGGAATACCTGGCGCAGGGGCAAGCGTTTATCGACGGCTTTTTCTTCAAGCACAATGTCAGCCGTTTTTCCGACACGATGGAAGGGCATGGCGGGCAACTCTGGTATTACGTTGTCGCGCTGCCCTTCATGCTGCTGCCATTCAGCGGCTTGCTGATCCCGCTGTTTTCCTCCTTCTTCCAGAAGGGCAAACCGCCAACCACCCCAACAGGGGAACGGGCGGCGGCGCAGTTCAGCCGCTCCCTGTGGTTCTGGTTCCTGTTTGTGTTCGCATTCTTTTCCTTTTCCAGCACCCAGTTGCCGCACTACCTGCTGTACGGCGCAACACCTTTGCTGTTGCTGCTGGCGAAACACTGCGGNGAAAACCCCAACCGCTGGCTGGCATTGACACCCGCCGTCCTGGTTGCGGGCGTCCTGCTGTTCCTGCCGGAATTGCTGGAACACGCTGTAGCGCAAAACCCTGCGCCTTATTTCCAGGGTCTGTTGGCGCAGTTCCAGAAAATCACGGGAGCCTATTACCGCCCGGCGACGGCCATTTACCTGTTGGCGTTGTTGGCGCTGCTAGTGTGGCCGAAAGTGCCAAACCATTTGCGCCTGATCGGNGCCGCCATCCTGCAAACACTGTTCCTCAGCAGCATCCTGATTCCGGTGGCGGGCTATACCCAGCAAGCGGCGGTGAAGGATGCGGCACGCTTCGCCAACCGCTATCTCACCGGCTCCACCATCGTCATGGATGGGGTCAATATGCCGAGTTTCACCGTTTACCGTGAGGCCGTTACCCCACGGCGCATGCCTGCGGCAGGGGAATATGTCTTTTCAAAAGAAGGCCATTTGCAACCGGCGGAAGATTATACCGTCGTGTTCCAGCGCGGCGGGCTGGTGCTGGCCAAACGGGTGAAAGCGCCATGAGGGATGAACTGGAAACCATCGGCGTCCCCGTATTGCTGATGCTGCTGTTGGCCGCCACCATCGGGGTTTTCAGTCTCAATACCGTCTTATTCCTGGGCATGCAGCAATGGTTTGCGCTATGGCCGGACGCCGTCTGGGAAAACATCACACTGCTGGGCGATGCGCTGGTGGCGCTGGCTCTGCTGGGGCTGTTGGCCTTCCGCCACCCACAATTGCTGCCAGCCGGATTGCTGGCGCCTGATCGCCGCCTTGCTTACCCGCAGCCTGAAATCCCTGCTGGCGATGGAGAGGCCACTGGCAGTATTGGCCAGCAAGCCCACATCGCTGGGATTGAGCTGCAAAATTTCAGCTTCCCTTCCGGGCATACCGCCGCTGCGTTTGTGGTGGCTGGTGTCTATGCCTTGGTGTTGCAGCGGGAACGCCTGACCGCCCTGCTCTACAGCGCCGCCCTGCTGGTCGGGTGCAGCCGGATCGCAGTTGGCGCGCATTGGCCATGGATGTCGCCGCTGGCGCTGCGTGCGGCTGGTTTTCGGCCTGGGCGGGGTGGAAACTGGCGAGCCGCTGGGGCTGGCCAACCACCTCTGGCGGGCAACAAACGCTGGTGGGGTTATTCCTGCTCTTCGCCTTACTGCTGTTTTGGCTGGATAGCGGCTATCCACAGGCATTCTGGCTGCAAATGGCGATCGCGGCGGCTTCGGCCGGTTCCTGCATCGCCGCCTTCCGCCTGAGATGGCGCAAACCCGCACCCAGGCCGACATCATGATCATCAACCGCTACCTGTTCAAGGAAATCGCCCTCAGCTTCATCGCCACCCTATTGGTGCTGACGCTGATCATTGTCGGCAACACGTTCGTGCGCCTGCTGGCAGATGCGAGCACCGGCAACCTGCCCGCCGACCTGGTCGGCAGCCTGCTATGGTTCGGTTCGCTGAAGCAATTGATCCGTCTGGTGCCAGTGGCCTTGCTGATCGGCATGATGCTGGCGTTCAGCCGCCTGTACCGGGATTCGGAAATGGCGGCGCTGCGGGCGGCGGGTGTCGCACCGCGCCATTTTTACCGTGCCATTTTCAGTTTCGTGCTGCCGCTGACCCTGCTGCTGGGTGTATTGGTCATCTTGGTGTCGCCGTGGCTGGAAGCCAGCAATCTGGAGCTGCGCCGCGAAATCAATGAGCGTCCAGAAGCCGCTGGCATCCCGCCGGGCGAATTCGTCAGCTCCGGCACGGCGGAACGCAACTACACGGCATTGGCGGAAAGCATCGACCCCAGCCATACGGTGATGGAACGCTTNTTTATCCGTGCCAAGGCTGGCGGAAAGGAAATCGTTATCTGGGCGAAGTCTGCGGTGCTGTTCATCGATTCCGGCACCGGTGAGCGGGTATTGCAGATCAGTGACGGCTACCGTTACGAATCTGATCCGGAAAAGGGCGGCATGACCATCATCCGCTTCGGTGAACACAGCATCCGCATCCCCTTGCGCAGTTTTCAGGGTGGCGACAGCCTGGCGGCAGTCCCGATCCAGCAGCTGCTGCAACAGACCGACCCCGCTTCCCGCGCCGAACTGCAATGGCGGATCGCCGTCATCCTGTCGGCTCCCTTGCTGGCGTTGCTGGCNTTTCCCCTCAGTTACACCGCNCCCCGGCAGGGGCGTTACAGCAAGATTGCCGTCGCCATCCTGATCTATGCTGTCTACGCCAGCGTCCTGGCAACGGTGCGCGGCATGATGGATCGGGGTGANTTTCCTATCCTGCCAGGATTGTGGTGGATACATCTGGTGGTGTTGGGTGTCAGTTTCTGGTTGTTGCGCAAATATTATGGGAAACCGGTATGAACATCCTGGAGCGTTACATCTGGAAAAGCGTCCTGTCCAGTATTTTGGTCACTTGGTTGGCACTGCTGTTGCTTGACAGGTTCTTCGCCTTNTTNGGGGAACTCGGCGACACCAGCCCCGACACCCACTATGGGAGCTTGCAGGCGTTCTATTACATCATGATGGGTGTGCCCAAATTCCTGTATGACTACTTCCCCACTGCCACCCTGATTGGCAGCCTGCTGGGGTTGGGCAACCTGGCCGCCAACAGTGAATTGACGGCAATGCGGGCAGCGGGCGTTTCCATCCGCCAAATAGTGCTGATGACGCTGAAGTTGGGGCTGGTGTTGGTGATGCTGGTGTTTGTATTGGGGGAATGGGTGGCACCCCGCACCGAACTGGCCGCCAACAATTTCAAATTACAAATGCAACAAAAACAGCTTGCCGTCAGCGATCAGGGCGTTTGGGTCAAGGACGGCAACCGCATCCTCAATATCGCCAAGTTATGGTCGGANAAAAAGCTTGAGGGCATTTCCGTTTATACGATCAACCCCGCAGAGGGGCGCATTGAAAGCATCACCCATGCTGACAGCGCGGAACGTGACGCGGAGGGATGGCTGTTGCACGGCGTCAACCACCGGATCATCCGCACGGAGGGCATCCAACAAACCAGACTTGCAACAGAACATGCGGACAACCTACTGCCTGAACAGGTTCTCACCATTGCCGCAGTCAAGCCCAACCAATTGGCGGCGAGGGAACTGGCTGAATTCATCCAGCACCAACGCGAAAACGACTTGAACAGCGACCGTTTCGAACAGGCTTTCTGGCAGCACTTCACCACACCCTTGTCGACCCTGGTGATGTTGGTCATTGCAGCCCCGTTTGTCTTCAGCTTCCAACGCAATGCCGGGGCTGGCCAGCGGATATTTATCGGCATCATTATCGGCATCGCTTTCTTCCTGTTTAGCCGGATTCTTGGCAATGTAGGCATTGTCTATGGCATCCCGCCCTTGCTGTCAGCCACCCTGCCCTTACTGGTCTTTTTGGCTGGAGGAACATGGATGTTGTGGCGGGTACGCTAAGGCGCAAGCGGACGCCCAAGGGCTTGTTATGCCGCGCCAACATGCTTGTTTACTGAACAATTCAACTGCTGTTATCATTTCATAAAATTAACTATTAAATGACCGCGGGGGCTTATCCATGTCATCACAAGCTTTGCTTCGCCTTACCCTTTATGTTTTCGCTGGCATCGGCGTGTTTTCCGTGCTGGCCAACCTGATCAACGGATTCGGCTTTTTGCAGACGCTGGCGGGCGTGGCGATGGCCTCGGCGTTGGCGCTGTTTTACAAAATCGGGCGGGATGACGGCAAAAATGACTGCCTGTTGAATTACAACCCCAAAGCGCAACAACCTGACAAGCAGCCATCAGCACGGCAGCCTCAAGAGCCAAGCCTGTAAGTTGGGAGAAGGTGGGGGAAAAAGGGGCTTCAGAAAAAAATTGCCCGCCAAGAGAGCGGGCAATGGAGGATAAGTGGTAGGGTAGCTAGAGAGAGGAGAGGAGGAGTTACACCCCTACCACTGCCGACTAAACTTTTTACAATTAGGCGTCTTTGGCTTTAGCAGCAGCTTTCTTGGTTGCTTCGACGGTTTTTTCAGCTGCTTCTTTGGTCATTTCAACCACTTCAGCAGTGGCTTTTTCGACTGCTTCAGTGGTTTTTCGACCGCAGCAGTGGCAACTTTCTTACCGGCTTCTACAGCCTGTTCAGCTTTTTCCTGAGTGTACTTGGCGGCTTCTTCCATGATGGCGGTCAGTTCGTCACGCACGGAAGTCAGCATTTCAGTGGCTTCACGCATGTTGGCGACCCATTTTTCGCCACAAGCGCGGGTCACTTCCTGTTGCAGGGCAGTCAGTTCGTTCAGGTCTTTCACCTTGGTGGCCGCTTCTGCATTCTTGGTGCCCATTTCAACGCAGGACTTAACCAGTTCTGCCTGTTTGGTCGCCAGAGTCTCGAAGGTTTTCAGGTTCAGGTCGCCGATCTTTTGGCAGAAGCCAGGGCGCTTTCGCTGAATTGCTTCATGATGTTCATCATTTCGTTCTGCATAATCAATCTCCTAGTGTTGCGGTATCTCTTGTGCTTTGCAGCATTTGATGCAGTGCACAATAACGTCTTCAGAAAATGCTGTCAACAACTTTTTTGCTGCAATGCACAAAAATCTTGGAGTGACATAATTTTCATGCCTTTTTGCTGGCTCGAGGGGAGTCAAGCATACTGGCGGCCTCATTCTTGCATATACTCATGACCTGCACGTTATCGCCGTGCATGACCCTTTCCACCCCACAAACAGTAGAGCGCCATGACAAACAAGCCATTCGACGTTGCCAAACTACAGGAAAATATCCGTCAGTTCGGGGAACTGCTGGGAGAAATCATTCGTGAACAGGAAGGTGAAGCCGTTTACGAAACCGTGGAAAAACTGCGCCGTGGCTACATCGGCCTGCGCAAAAGCAATGACCCCGCCCTGCGCCAGGAGCTGATGACCTTCATCGACAGCCTGGATGTGGACATGCTGGAACAGGTTATCCGCGCCTTCAACACGTTCTACATCCTCAACAATATCGTCGAGGAAGATTTCCAGCACCGCGAGCGCCGCCGCCAGATCCAGCACGGCGACAGCCAGTTGTGGAAGGGTTCCGTCCGGCGCACCATTCTGGAGCTGGCAGAGGATGGGGTGACGGCGGCAGAGCTGCAATCCCTGCTCGACCAGATGCGCTACACGCCGGTTTTTACAGCACATCCGACCGAAGCGCGCCGCCGCACCATGATGGAAATCCAGCGCCGCATTTTCCTCGTGATTGACCAGCTCGACATCAACCAAGACCCAAGCGAACGCGAATCCCTGCTGCGGCACCTGAAAGCCCAGATCCAGCTGATGTGGCGCACCAACGAAGTCCGCACCCGCAAGCCGACGGTGGAGGATGAAATCCGCTACGGCCTTTACTACTTCCGCGAATCGCTGTTTGACGCCATCCCGATGGTTTACCGCTATTTCGAACGTGCCGCCCGCATCGCCTATGGCGAACATGCCGTCAGCGTGCCCAGCTTCCTGCGCTTCGGCTCCTGGATCGGCGGCGACCGCGACGGCAACCCGTTCGTCACCCCAGCGCTGACCCGCCAGGCCATCCGCATGCAGATGCAGATGGCGCTGGAGGAATACGCCCGCCGCGTGCGGGAATTGCGCTCCGTGTTGTCGCACTCCACCCAGTTCATCACCCCGACGGAGGCCTTCAGCGCCTACCTGCGCAGTGAAGACCAGCGCATGGGGCTGGGCGAGGTCGTGTTCCATTTCGCCAAGGAAAGCTTCAAGGAAGAGCCTTACCGCCGCCTGCTCAGCATCATCCACCACAAATTGCAGGAAACCCTGAACATGGTGAACGCGCGGCTGTCNAGGCAGGGCATTTACCCCTCCGCGTTCGCCTACGCCGACATCGCGGACTTCATCCACGAGCTGTACCTGATCCGCGACTCCCTGCGCAGCCACAACGACCACGTCATCGCCGGGCGCGAGCTGAAAGACCTGATCCGGCTGGCGGAAACCTGCGGCTTTGGCTTGTACAAACTCGACATCCGCCAGGAATCCACCATCCACAGCGAAACCGTCGCCGAACTGCTGCAACTGTCCGACCTGTGCGGCAACTACCTGGAACTGCCGGAAAGCGAGCGCATGGAGATGCTGGCCGAACTGATCCAGCGCCCGCGCCTGCCGTTGCCGCACCGCCCCAAACTGAGCGAACGCACCGCCGAAACGCTGGAAGTGTTCGACAGCATGGTGGAAATGCGCAGCGAAGCCGGTTCCGGCATTTTCGGCGCCTACGTCATCTCCATGACCCACACCGCCAGCCATGTGCTGGAAGTGATGCTGCTGGCGCGCATGGCCGGGCTGATCGGCTATGGNGCCGACCGCAAGCTGTTCTGCCATATCCTGGTTTCCCCGCTGTTTGAAACCATCGAAGACCTCAAGCACATCACCAGCGTGCTGACCAGCCTGCTGGAAAATGAAACCTACCGCGAACTGCTGGCCGCTTCCGGCAATATGCAGGAAGTCATGCTCGGCTATTCCGACTCGTGCAAGGACGGCGGCATCCTCGCCTCCAACTGGAACCTGTACAACGCGCAGAAGGAAGTCATTTCCCTGACCGACCAATACGGTGTCCGCTGCCGCCTGTTCCATGGGCGCGGCGGCACGGTTGGCCGGGGCGGCGCNTCGACCCACGAAGCCATCATCGCCCAGCCGCCCGACACCGTGCAGGGGCAGATCAAGTTCACTGAGCANGGGGAAGTCCTTGCAACCAAATACAGCAACGTGGAAACGGCGGTCTACGAACTGGGCGTCGGTGCCACCGGCCTGCTGAAAGCCAGCCGTGGCCTATTGAAAAAGCGCGGCTCTTACCCGGAGGAATTCCTCCAGGCCATGAACAGCATCGCCGCCATTGGCGAAAACAGTTACCGCCAGTTGACTGACTGGACGCCTGGGCTGATGGATTATTTCTACGAAGCCACGCCGGTACAGGAAATCGCCCTGCTGAACATCGGCTCGCGCCCGTCGCACCGCAANAANACCGTGCGCGACAAAAGCTCCATCCGCGCCATCCCATGGGTGTTCGGCTGGGCGCAATCCCGCCATACCCTGCCTGCCTGGTACGGCATCGGCACGGCGTTGTCGCAGTTCCGCGCCGCCAGCCCCGGCAATGGCGAACTGCTGGAGCGCATGTATCAGGAATGGNNCGCCTTCCGCTCCCTGCTCAGCAACGTCCAGATGTCGCTGTACAAGGCAGAAATGGCGACCGCCCAGGAATATTCCGAACTGGCGGGCGATCAGGCGAGCGCGCAGCAAATTTTCGCCGACATCCGCGCCGAACACGCACTGACAACCCGTGAAGTGCTCAAAACCGCGCAACTGGAACATCTGATGGATGAAACGCCGCTGCTGCAATATTCGCTGCAACGGCGCGACCCGTATCTGGANCCGCTCAACCACATCCAGATCACCCTGATCCGCCGCCACCGCCGTTATGTCGCGGAAACCGGCAGCACCGACTCCTCATGGCTATCCGTACTGTTGCGCACCATCAACGCCATCGCCGCCGGGATGCGCAATACCGGCTAGGCGGCACAGGACTGCCATTGGCGAATAAAAAAGGCCGCATCAGCGGCCTTTTTTATTGGCGTCTGACGCGCCTGCTTATGCGTTATGCGCTGAAAGAAGAGCCGCAGCCGCAGGTGGTGGTCGCATTCGGGTTGCGGATGACGAACTGCGCGCCTTCCAGACCTTCCGTGTAATCGATCTCGGCACCCACCATGTACTGGAAGCTCATCGGATCAATCAGCAGGGTCACACCACCGTTTTCCACCGCAGTGTCGTCATCATTCACATTTTCATCAAAGGTGAAGCCGTACTGGAAACCGGAACAACCGCCGCCCTGTACGAACACGCGCAGTTTCAGATTGTCATTGCCTTCATCCAGAATCAGCGCCCGCACTTTGGCCGCCGCCGCGTCTGTAAACATCAATGGAGCAGGAATTGCTGTTTCAACCGTCATGTATCTGTCTCCTGAACTAAAACCTAAAGCCTATGGGTCACGTTACCATCACCACCGCAGCGGGGCAAAATGCCCTTATTCGCTGGCGGAAGAAACCGGTGGGGGCGGCGCAAAACTGCCGGTTTCCGGTTNTTGGCGCACCAGCTTGCCGTTGACTTCCGCGCCAACCGCCATTTCCAACAGGTTGTAATAAACATCGCCGCAAATGCGCGCTTTTTCAAACAGCTCGACTTTGCCACTGGCGAACACATCGCCGTCAATCATGCCGTTCAACACCATGCTGGGCACGCGCACTTNCCCTTGGATATGGCCATCTTCGCTCAGGATCAAGGTGGCGTCGTCACCGTCAGCCGCNNCGTTGCCCTTGATGACGCCTTCCACATGCAAACCACCGGAAAAACGCAAGTCTCCGTCAATGGTTGTACCTTTGCCAATCAGGGTGTCGACCTGCGCCCGACGAATCTTCTGGTCATTGTGACCCGCATTATTGGCAGGGCTGCTGCTACCGGTACTCTTGGCGGATTTACCGAACATGTTTGCTTACTCCTTATTCGTAGTCGTAGATACTGTTAATTCAGCCGCCTTAGATGCAGAACCGGCTTTACTGAACGAGGNCCAGTTATAGCTTTTAGTCAGACGGTCAGGGGCATCGCCTGATTCAGGGCTGACCCTGACTTTCACGGACACCGGCACAAAGTCTTTCGGGAACAACAGACTGCCTTCCAGGCTTTGGTAATGCTTGACATCAAAATCCGTCAGTGTTTTTTCATCCTTGGGGGTGACGTCTTNTTGGGTTACGGTCACTTCCTTGCCATCCTGTTTGCCAGTGACGGTAATGGAGAAGCTGCCTTTCACAGAGGCATCGCCCCCACGGATATTGGCCATGACCAAGTGATACTGATAGAGATGGCCACCATTCACTTTGTTGCCATCACTGTCAATCAAACGTTCCTTGACGCTGAAATGCTGGATATTCAGCCCCTCCTCCAGTCCTTCGGGAGAGAGAATTTCCTCATACAACGCCAACTTGTCACGCTGACCAGCAAGATCCGCTTCAGCAGCGGCAAATTTTTGGTNCAGCTCATCGTTGGCTGCACGCTGAACCTCCTGTTCACGTTTGGCAGACGCCAACTGGTCTTCAAGATTGCGAACTGAGGCGGCCTGTTTTTCAATCAACTTCTCCTGCTCATCCATTTTGCCGCGCAAAGTCAGCGCATGCACCCCAGATGAATCGGCAGATGTCAGGTATCCGCTGAAAAACAGCCATACCAACAACACCAGCAATAACAGTCCTGCCCCNNCCAAAATATACCAACAAAAGTTGCGCTTACCGCCACAACTCGGGCGCACCTGTACAGTTCCCCGGTTTTCAAATATGTATTCAAGACTCATGCGTGATTGTATTCCATCTCCTCACTCCATCAGGGTAACAGACCTGGCTGCTTCAGGGCGGCCTCCTCCGCCAGCCCCAACATCAGGTTCATGTTTTGCACCGCCTGGCCAGCCGCCCCTTTGACCAAGTTGTCAATAACGGAAAGCACCACCACCCGGGCACCATTGCCGGGGCGATGCAACGCTATCCGGCAGAAGTTGGCACCGCGCACCGAACGGGTTTCGGGGTGGGCAGCGACCGGGAGCACGTCCACAAACGGCTCATCCGCATAGCGTTGCTGGTAAAGCTGCTGCAAATCAACCTCAGCCGCCAGCAGCGCATAAAGTGTTGCGTGAATGCCCCGAACCATTGGCAATAAATGGGGCACAAAAACAGGGTCTACTGGCTGATGGGCAAGAATAGACAGCGTTTGGGCGATTTCCGGCTGGTGACGGTGGCCAGATGCCGCATACGCCTTGAAATTATCGCCAGCCTCCGCCAGCAAGGTATGCACTTCGGCCTTGCGACCCGCGCCACTAGCACCGGACTTGGTGTCAGCAATGATATGATTCAGGTCAACCAGCCCCTTTTCCACCAGCGGCAGCAAACCCAGCGTGACCGCAGTCGGGTAGCAACCGGGGTTGGCAACCAGACNGGCCGTGCGGATTTGCGCCCGGTTCAGTTCCGGCAGGCCGTATACGGCCTCCTCCACCAAATGCGGGCTGGCATGCTGCATCCCGTACCATTTTTCCCAGACAGCGATGTCCTTGATGCGGAAATCAGCGGNCCGGTCAATGACTTTTGCGCCTGCATCCAACAATGCTTGGGCGCTTTTCATCGCAATGCCATTGGGGGTGGCGAAAAACACCAAGTCGCATCCACTCAGGGCTTCATTGGAAGGGGCGGAAAACTCAAGATCCACATAGCCACGCAGATTGGGGAACATGGCGTCCACCCGGCTGCCAGCATGCTCACGGGAAGTGACATAACTGATCTCAACGTCGGGGTGGCTGACCAACAAACGCAGCAATTCAACCCCCGTATAACCAGTCGCGCCCACAATTCCAATCTTCCTTTTCACACAACCTCTATTTCTGTCAGCCTGAAAAATCCCTGTATAATACGCCTTCCTTAACGATTAACAACCTCTACACTATGAAACTGGACATCAAAGGAATCGCCATACTGGCATTCATTGCGGGGCTTGCAGCCTTNTTTCTGCTGACACCAGACAGTGGCCTCAAGAGCATTCCNCCTACCACCGTACAAACCCTTGACGGCGGATCGCTGAATCTGGACAGCCTGAAAGGCAAGCCTTACCTGCTTACATTCTGGTCAACCACCTGCCCTGGCTGCGTCGGTGAAATCCCGGTGCTGGAAGCGCTAGACCACAAGATGCAGGGTTCCGGCTTCCGCATTATCGCGGTCGCCATGCCCTACGATGAGACGCCCGCCATTCAGGCCATGCGCGCGCAGAAAGGCATTTCCTACACCATTGCCCATGACCAAAGCGGTGAACTGAGCAAGCAGTTCGACGTGCGGGTGACGCCCACTTCCTTCTGGTCGGCCGACGGTAAAGTCGCCGTGCAAAAACTGGGGGAATGGGACGCCGCCGAACTGGAGCAGAAAGTCCGCGAACTGATGAAAGGATAAAACATGTACCTCTGGCTCAAGGCTTTCCACATCATCTTCATGGTGACTTGGTTCGCAGGCCTGTTTTACCTGCCGCGCCTGTATGTCTACCACGCCATGCCGGAAAACCGCAGCAGTTTCGAACTGTTCAAGGTCATGGAGCGCCGCCTGTTCGCCATCATGACCATTGGGGCGGTGCTGGCGGCGGTGTTCGGCCTCGCCATGCTGGCGATCAACTGGCGCTACTTGCTGGAGGTGACCCATTGGTTCCATCTCAAGCTGCTGCTGGTGGCGGCGTTGGTCGCTTACCATTACGCCTGCTACCGGCTGATGGCCGCTTTCAGGAACGGCACCAACACCCATGGCCACAAGTGGTACCGCTGGTTCAATGAAGCACCCAGCGTGCTGCTGATCATTGTGGTGATACTGGCGGTGCTGAAGCCTTTCTGAAATCTCCAGCCCTACCCCCAACAGGGCAAGGGCTGGAGCATGGCTTATTCCAAAACGGCGCCAGCTCATTCAACGCGCGGTGGTAGACCCGGCGCTTGAAGAACACCACCTGACGGATGGGCTTCCAATAATCCACCCATTCCCAGTGGTCAAATTCCGGTTTCCCGGTGGCGTGCAAGTTGACATCCCGGTCATTGCACAACAGGCGCAGCANAAACCAGCGCTGCTTTTGCCCAATGCACAACGGCCTCGCGCGACGGCGAATCATGTAATGGGGGATGCGGTAACGCAGCCATCCACGGGTTTGTCCAACGATCTCCACCTGTTCCTTGTTCAGGCCGACTTCTTCATAAAGTTCGCGGAACATGGCTTCTGTCGGCGTTTCTCCTAGATCAATCCCTCCCTGTGGAAACTGCCAGGAATCCTGCCCCAACCGTTTCCNCCAAAACACTTTGCCGTCGCAATTGCAGAGGATGATGCCAACGTTGGNCCTGAATCCTTCCTCATCAATCACGATTCTCTCTCCAAAGCTTAACTTACCCTGATTTTTTCATAACTGTCACCATTCGGCAATTTCATGAAGACAAAAAGCGGGTACAATCAACGCTTTTTCCCAACAGGAGCCAGCAAGATGACCTTGGCGCTTTTCGATCTGGACAACACCCTGCTCAACGGCGACAGCGATTACGAATGGGGGCAGTTNCTGGTTGGGAAAGGGCTGGTGGAACGGGACTATTACGAAACCGCCAACCAGTATTTTTACGGGCAATACAAGCAGGGAATTCTGGACATCCACGAATTTTCGGCCTTTTCCTTCCAGCCGTTGAGCGAACGCAGCATGGAGGAATTGGCGGCATTGCACCAGGAATTCATGGCGACGGTCATCCGCCCGCTGATGTCGGAGGCCGCGCAGGCATTGGTGGAAAAACACCGCAGCCAGGGGCATACGCTGGTCATCATCACCGCCACCAACAGTTTCATCACCCGACCCATCGCCGAAGCTTTCGGCATTCCCCACCTGCTGGCGACGGAGCCCAAAGTGGCCAATGGGCGCTATACCCGCGAAATCGACGGCGTGCCCTGTTTCCAGGCTGGCAAGGTCACACGTTTGCAGCAATGGCTGGAGCAGCGGACGGAAACCCTGAGCGGCAGTTACTTTTACAGCGACTCCCACAATGACCTGCCCTTGCTGGCCATGGTGGACAACCCCATCGCGGTTGACCCGGATGACACCTTGCGCGCAACCGCCCTGCAACGGGGATGGCCGGTCATCTCCTGCGCCCGCCAGCCCTGTAGGCTGCATGCCCGTCACCAAAACCTGACCATTGGCGGGTTTGTGCTTGAACCCCGCCCGCAACCTTCCCAACATGGCCTGACCGCCGGTAACCGGCTTGCCGCCCCACCATTGCTCAGGACCATGGCTTGCTTGATGAATTCCTATACCCTCGGCCTTTCCGCCTATTACCACGATAGCGCGGCGGCGCTGCTGCACAATGGCCGGATCGTGGCCGCCGCCCAGGAAGAGCGTTTTACCCGCAANAAACACGACCCGGCCTTCCCGGCNTACGCCATCCGCCATTGCCTGGAAACCGCAGGGATCAACCTGCAAGCGGTCAGCCATGTGGTTTTCTATGACAAGCCCCTGCTGAAATTTGAACGCCTGCTGGAAACGTATTTGCACTATGCGCCGCAGGGCTTCCGGTCATTTGTCACCGCCATGCCGGTGTGGCTGAAGGACAAGCTGTTCCTGAAACAAACCCTGCAAACGGAACTGGCGGCGCTGTCAGGGCTCAAGGCAAAGGCGTTGCCGCCGCTGCTGTTTACGGAGCACCACCAGGCGCACGCCGCCTCAGCCTTNTACCCCAGCCCCTTCGCCAAGGCGGCAGTCCTGTGCCTGGATGGGGTCGGCGAATGGGCGGCCACTTCGGTCTGGCAAGGCGATGAAAACCGCCTGACCCCGCTGTGGCAGATGGATTTTCCGCACTCGCTGGGTCTGCTGTATTCCGCCTTCACCCACTACGCCGGATTCAAAGTCAATTCGGGCGAATACAAACTGATGGGGCTGGCACCCTACGGCGAACCCCGCTACGTGGCGCTGATCCTCGACAATCTGGTGGATTTGCGCGCAGATGGAACCTTCCACCTGAACATGGCGTATTTCGGTTACGCCACCGGCCTGACCATGACCAGCCGCCGTTTCGCCGACCTGTTTGGCGCGCCGCCGCGCCCACCGGAAAGCAGGCTGACCCAACGGGAAATGGACATTGCCCGCTCCATCCAGGCCGTCACCGAAGAAATCGTGTTGCGGCTGGCGCGCACCGTGCAACGTGAAACCGGCAACGAACACCTGTGTCTGGCGGGCGGGGTGGCGCTGAATTGCGTGGCCAATGGACGCCTGTTGCGGGAAGGNCCATTCCGGGACATCTGGATACAACCGGCGGCGGGCGACGCGGGCGGCGCACTGGGCGCAGCCCTGGCCATCTGGCACGAATACCACAACCAACCCCGTCAGGTTGAGCCGGACGACAGCATGCAAGGCGCTTACCTCGGNCCNGCTTTCCCGCATGACGCCATCCGCCAATGGCTGGATGGGCAGAAGCTGCCGTACACCGCACTGGACGACAAGGCTCTCATGGAGCAGGTCGCCGCCATCCTCGCCGACGGCAAAGTGGTCGGCTGGTTCCAGGGGCGGATGGAGTTCGGNCCGCGCGCGTTGGGCGCGCGCTCCATCCTAGGCGACGCCCGCAACCCCGCCATGCAGTCGGTCATGAACCTCAAGATCAAATACCGCGAGTCATTCCGCCCGTTCGCCCCCGCCATCAAATACGACAAAGTGGACGAATGGTTCCGGCACGACCGCAGCAGCCCCTACATGCTGATGGTGGCGGAAGTGCTGGAAAAACGGCGCATCGCGGCCAACGGGGAAACGCCGACCCTGACCGGCCTCGACCGGCTGAAGACGCCGCGTTCGCACATTCCGGCGGTCACCCATGTGGACTATTCCGCCCGCCTGCAAACCGTCCACCCTCANACCAACCCGCGCTTTTACCAGTTGCTGGATGCGTTCGAACAGCTCACCGGCTGCCCGGTGCTGGTCAACACCTCGTTCAATGTGCGCGGCGAACCCATTGTCTGCACCCCGCAAGACGCTTACCGCTGCTTCATGCGCACCGGCATGGACTACCTGGTGCTGGAAAATTGCCTATTGACCAAACCGGCACAACCGGAATGGCGGGAAACAGGAGACTGGCGCAATGCATTCACCCCGACTAAACCCACCCTGAAAAAGGGCGGTTTCCTACGCACAGCTTACGCGGCCTGGATAAAGTTTGGTGACATGCTGGGCTGGATCAACACCGGATAGTGCTGGGGTTGGTTTATTTCCTGCTCATCACCCCACTTGGCCTGCTGATGGCTTTCCTGAAACAAGGGCATATCCGCGCAATGAAAACTGCTGACGGCGCATCACTCCGCCAACCCAGCACGCCGCGCCCACCCAGCCACGTCGAGAGGTTATTCTGATGCTGGATTTATTGAAAGAACTCGGCCTGTTTATGATCGAACGCAAGCAATACTGGCTGGCCCCATTATCCTGGTGCTGGTGCTGTTTGGTGCCTTGCTGGTGTTCGCCCACGGCTCCGCCTTGGCGCCATTCATCTATACCCTGTTCTGAAGCTCGCGGCGGCTCAGTCCAGCGTGCTTCTGGCGGCGAACAGACCCCCGAAGACATACCCGGCGATTTCCAGGAAAGCGTCCGCCTGCCCTTCCAGCGGGTTGACGCCCCGGTAAAGCAAACGGTATTCAGGCTTTTCGCTTTCCCCGCTGAAATTGCCGCTGCCTTCCCAAGTGCTCATCACCCGGCTGATGTCCGGTTCGCCCTGCTCCATCAGGTTGAAGCCGGATTTGGGGAAAAACGGCAGCGGCTCCCGCAAGCCCCGCCAGTACCAGTCCAACAACTGTTGCAGCTGTCCGCGGGCGTCCGCCACCGGCTGCAACTGGTAATGCCGGTCTGGCGAATGCACCCGGGTGTAGCGGGGGCAAACCGGCGTCTCCAAGGCATTGAGCGCCAGATGGTGCAGCCAGATGTCCAGCCAGTTCCAGTAGCTCAAATTCCCCAGCTCATCGATCCTGCGCCCGCTGCCTGCATCCAGGCCGCCAATGACGCCGCTGAGGTGGAACCCGTCCAGCGCCAGGCTGAAGTATTCGCGCCGCAGTTCCGGCACTGGCTGGATCGCCTGGAAAAACGCCTCGGTGACGCCCACCTCCTGCTGGAACGCCAGCTCGCCGGGCTTGCCATGCGGCAACAGGCNCTGCGCCCGCAACAACGGCAATGCACTGGCGGCGGGCAGCCCCCGCTGCAACTGCCGGAAAATGCAGGCGCGCACGTCACGGTCGCTGTACTGCTCCAGGGTGAAGGGTTCACGCACCGGCAGTTCCTCGCCCGCTTCCGCCAGACGCAGGCCGAAGCGCCCCTTCAGGAAAGCCCGCCCCGGATGCTGATAAAAGCGGATCAGCTCGGCCAGACTGACCTGACGGTAGGCCGGGTCTGGCTCCGGCAAGGTTTCCCNCTGCCAGAACGGCAGGCAGACCGCCTTGGCGGCGTCCTCCGCCGTTTGCCCCTGACCGTATGCGCTGTAAGTGAACAAACCCCGTTCGCCGCGCAGGTATTGCCGACTGAACGCCTGTAACGGATGCCGGGTCAGCAGGCTTTCCCGGCTGCCCGGCGCACACCGCTCCACATAATCCAGCAGCTCGCTGACCAGCACGGAAGGCGGCAGTTCGCTGTTGTCGCGTGGGCTCTGGCCGATATAGCTGACATACAGCCAGTCACGCGCCGACAGCAGGCTTTCCAGGAACAAATAACGGTCTTCATCGCGTTTGAGGCGGTCGCCCCGGCGGAGTTGCTGCCCCATCCGGTCGAAACTGGCGCGGGTATCACGGCGCGGGAACACACCATCATTCATGCCAATCAGGGCGACGAAGCGGAACGGCACAGTGCGCATTGGCATCAGGGCGCAGCAGGTGACACCACGGCNCAGGAAGCCTTCCGACTCGCTGCGCTTGTCCAGTTGCTCCAGCAAGGCGTCCTGGTACACCGGCCGGCNGAGCGGTTGGCCGAAACCGGCTTGCGCCAGCGTCCGCTCCAGCGTCTCCAGCGCCTGCCACAGCGTTTGCAGGGGCGCATCTTCGCCCACCACGGTTTCCAGCAGGCGGCGGATGCGATGGTTCCATTCCGTCACCGCCTGTTGCTGCCAGCGCCAGCCCGCCAGCTCGAACACGGCCTCCAGCACCTGTTGCAGGCGGCNCAGCATTTCGGCTTGGCTGCCTTCGATGTCATTCCAGGGCAGCACGCCGCCAAACAGCTCCTCACCCGGCATGGCGTAACCCAACAGCAGACGGTCCAGCCCGTAGCNGCCGGTGTGTTCGGCAGTGTCCGCGCCCCCTAGGTCTGGCCGCGCGGCGGCGTCNNGACCCCAGCGGATATTGACGGCGCGTATCCAGGCGCGGCATTGCCTCACCTGGGCTTCATCCAGACCGATATGGGCGCGCACTTCCTCAAATTCCAGCAACGCCAGCACGCTTTCGGCGTCACAGCGGCCTTGCGGCAGCGCCAGCAGGCATTCGCATAAGTTAATGATGCTCTGCGCATAGCCAGGGCTGCGGTCGGCGATACTGAATGGCAGGGGATGTTCGGCGCTGGAAAACACCGCATCCAGATACGGCGCATAAGTGTCGATGTCGGGCGTCATCACCGCCACATCTGCGGGCGTCAGGTCTGGGTTGGCCGCGAACAGCGCCAGCAACTGGTCGTACAGGACTTCCGCCTCGCGCATCGGCGAATGGCAGGCGTGGACAGCGAGGGAGGGAACCCCACCCTTCCCCAACCCCTCTCCCGCCAAGGGGAGGGGTGNGAGCTCAGGCATTTGCAAATGCAGGATGTCGGCCTGGATGCGCCCCAGCAGGGTGGCACCGTCCGGCTCTGCAAACAGGGGTGNGCCATCCATATCCGCTTCCGCCCCGATCAGCAGGTCGATGAAATCCCGCCCCTGCCGCCCCCAGGACGCAAGCAGCGGGTTGCCGACGCTGAAATAATCCTGCACGTCAGCCTGCTGTTTGTGCTTGCGCTTTTCGGATTCGATGTCGCCCCAGTACTCCTCGCAGGGGTTCAACAAATAGAAGTCGATGTCGATGTATTGGCCGACTTCCCCCAACAATTGCACATAGCCGGGCGACAGCACCGGCACGGAGAAAANACTGATGCGCCGGGGCAATACCGAAACATCAATCATGCCGAGGGCGTGGGCGAAACGCTCCTGCAAACGCACCCAATGCGGCAGTTGCCGTTCGCCCACCATCTGCCGCCACAGCCGCGCCTGCCAGTCATCGCCGGAGCCGTTGCCGCTTTCCCACTCACGAATCCAGTCCGGGCGGAAAAACAGGTACTGGTCAAACGCCTTGGCGAGTTGTCCGGCCAATTGCCAGGCAGCGGATTCGCCTGCGCCAAGGTAGCGCTCCAGTTCCGGCCACTGCTCCGGCTCGCACANAAAGATGTCGAGCAAGCGCCAGCGCAGGATGTGCGCCGCGCACGGGTCTTGCACCGGCACATCGCGCAACACCAGACGCAGCAATTCCCAGGTCATTTCAGCCGGAAACAGGTAGCGGATATTGGCGGCAACGCCAATGTGCTGCGCCGTTTGCAGGGAAAGCCAACGCCCCATGCCAATGTTCTGCACCACCACCCGTTCCGTTTCCAGTGGCGGCAAGGGTTCTGCGGCCTGCAAACGGGCAAATTGTTCCGCAAGCCGTTCAAGCTGGTTGGAATGGTGCAAGCGCAACATGTCAACGCACCAGCTTGTAATGTTTCTTGCCCAGCTCCAGCCCGAACCAGCGCTCCAATTGCAGCATCCGCCAATGGCGCTGCTGCTTGCGGCTTGGCTGGTAGGCCGGGTTGANCTGGAACAGGCTGGNCTCCTTGGGCAGCCAGCCTTGCGCCGCCGCCGGGTGCGTTCCGGTAAATTCGCGCAGGATGCGCCCATCCATGTCACGGTAGTCAATCGCGGCGTTCTGCTTATTCCAGTATTTTTCCACCCGGCTGGCTTTCAGGTTCATCTGCGCCTCGCTCCTGACCCAGCCGTAGTGGTACAGGGTCGCGCCGGTGTGTGCCGCCTGCGGATAGCGCCCGCGCTTGTTGGAATNCAATACCAGCCAGAACAGCCCATCCGGCGCATAGCTGCGCACCGACGCCTTGATAATGCGCGGCGCGCGCCGGTACCAGCCGGGCGACCACAGATAGGTGTTGGCGTTGCCGTAAAAATGCAGGTAATCGAACACCAGCGCCTCCACCGCCGGGTCATCCAGATGCAGCTGCATGCTGGCCTGGATCAGCGGCAAATCCTTTTCATGCACAACCTCATCGCCCTCCAGATAGAAAATCCATTCGCCCGTGCAGGCGAACTGGGCGATCATTTTCTGCTGGCCATAGACGTAGCCCTTGACCCGCATATGGTCGTTCCAGACGGTTTCGATCAGGCGCAGTTTCGGCTCCCTCANGGCCTGGAGGATGGCGAGGGTGTCATCGTCCCCCTGCCCCACCGCAATGACGAATTCATCGACAATCGGCAGGACGGAGCGGATCGACTCCACAAACGGGTAGCCCAACAGCTGGCCATTGCGGATGAAGGTGCAGGCGCTGACTTTCATGGTTTACCCTCCTGCTCTTGTCCCTTCCCCCTTGCGGGGAGGTTAGGAGGGGGACAGAAGTCTCTGCTTTTCCAACAGCTTGGCGTACTTGAAATAGGAGCCCAGCGCATTCAGCAACGAAATGGTGAAACCGTCAAACCCGCACAGAAAGCCACGCTTGATGAGATAGTTCTTGAGAAATGCAAACAGGCCATGTGCCAGCGGCGACAGCGCGCTGANCCTTTNTTTCTGCGCGGCGTTATCGTCCGCATACTGGCTGGAATACTGGTTCAGTTTGTGCAGCATGTGCTGATAGTCGCGGTAGGAATAATGGATGATGTGGGAATCCAGTTGTTTGCTGTTGGCGGTTTCCACCTTTTCATGGCATTGCAGGTCTGAAAAGCNGGCCTTGCTGCGGTTGAACAGCCGCCGCACATGGTCGGGATACCAGGACGTGCAGCGGATCCATTTGCCATGAAACAGGTTCTTGCGGCGGAATTCATAGGCGTCATAAGCGCCGTTTTCCCCATCCAGTTGGCGGATGGCAGCGATGGCGTCCGCATCCAGCCGCTCATCGGCGTNCCGGCTCAACACCCAGTCATGGCGGCACCTGGGCAAACCGGCGTTTTTCTGCGNGCTATAGCCCAGGAAAGGCTGCTCAACCACGCTGGCGCCCATTTCCCTGGCGATTTCGGCGGTGCCGTCGGTGCTGANGGAATCGACCACCACCACGTCATCACAAACTGCGAACAGCGACTCCAGGCAGGCGCGGATATTGGCGGCTTCATTATAAGTGATCACCAGCCCACTAATTTTTGTCATCGATCAATCCTTGTTGTTGCAGCCAGCCCCTGACTTCGGTGCTGATGATGGCCGGATCAATCCGGTAAAGGCACTCGCTGTCGCCATGCCGGTTGTCACAACCGGCCTGCCCGCAGGGCGTGCAGGGCATGTCCGCCTGAAACAGGGTGACGTTCCCATAGGTCTGCACGGGCTGGCTGGTGCTGGCGGCCTGTTGCAGGGCGTTGCTCCACGGCGACCACAGCTTCAGCAGGGTGGGGAAAATGGCGAACACCCGCTTGCCCTGGGCGGCGGCGATGTGCATGTTGAGGGTGTCGCCGCCGACATAGGCCAGCGCCAGGCTGCTGAGGGCGATGTATTCATCCAAACTGGTTTCGCCGATCAGGTCATGGACGTTTGCCATCACCGGCAGGGACGCCTTGATCTGCAAATCCAGCGGCGTCCTCGCCCCAGTCACCACGACCGGGACGCCCAAACCGGCCAGCGCCTTCAACAGTTCGTGCCGCAGGTGTTCGGGGTAAACCTTGTAGCGGTACTGCGCGGACGGGTGAAAAATAATGAACCGCCCAATCCCGCGCGCCTGCAATTTGTCCTGCACACGCCTGTCCGCAGCGGGCGTATGGCGGATCACGGGTTCAATCCTGCCAGGCGCAATTCCCAGCAAACGCAGCGCCTCCAGATTGCCCAACAGGGTATGCCGCCCGTTATCCAATGGGTAATAGCCATCCAGAAGACGTTTTTTCCACCAGCTCTTACGCGGCTCATCATCGACAGCGCTGATGGAATGGCGGCCAAACAGCAAGGCGTACAGCACGCTGCTGTCGGTGGTGGTCAGGGAAATCGCCAGATCATAGCGCCGCCAAAGCGCACCGATAAAAGTGGCCTCAGTCCGCAGGCGCTGTAGCCAAGGCAGTTGTTTCCACTGATAGGAATAGGCATGGATATTGCGCACATGCGGCAAGGCCTTGGCGACCGCCAGCGTGTCATCATTGACCAACAGGTCGATGGCCGCCCCTGCATAAGTTGCCTGCAAGCGCTGGATGAGGGNGGACGCCAGCAAAACATCACCGTTGGAACGGCGGATAATGATCAGGATGCTGTCAACGGTTGGTAGGTTCATGGCTGAATACAAAATCGAACCCAGCAGCAGGAACAGCAGGGTCAGGTAATGATCCATGATGTAGCCGTCGGAGAAAAAGATCACAAAATAAAACACCGGGAACGCCAGCATCACCGGCTTGAACGGGCTGGAGGCTTGCTTGTACATCCTCACCATCGCATAGAACAGGTAAAACAGCGCCAGCAGCCCCAGCACACCAAATTGCACCATTTCCTGCACATAGACATTGTGTGGGTGCGCCAGGATTTCCCCGCGCGTGGCCTCGGGGAAGTTTTCCCGGTTGACCCGCACATATTCGCGGTGATAATCTCCGGTGCCGACGCCCAGCAGCGGATTTTCCTCAATCAGCTCAAAGGAATTCAACAACATGATCACGCGCAATCCGACGCTGGAATTGGGTTCCTCCCGGTAATTTTCAACTTCATGGATGGCGACATTCACCCGCTCCTGCACCACCGGGCTGGACAGGTAAGCGGCGGGCGCAATGGTCGCCACCAGCAACAACGCAACCAATGCGGGCTTGAGCACCTTGCCGTGGTAGAACTGGAACACGAACAGCGTCAACAGCACCAGGAACACCAATTGCCCCATCCGCCCCTGGGTCAAGAACATATTGACGCTCATGATGACAAACAGCGCCAACAACAGCGCCTTGACCCGCCACGACAGGGTATCCAGCAAAAACACCGCGTACAGGATCAGATACAGCGTGAACGCCAGCACCGGGTTATACACGATATGCCCCACGAAGGGCGTCGGGTCTTCCACCTGCTCCAGCCCCAGGATGGCGTAAGGGGNGATGATGTCCAGATAAATCCCATACGAAATCGCAACCAGCATCACCATCGACAGCATGAAAGCCAGCAGGTAATACTTGATATGTTCTGGCCGCAACACCGTTATCAGGATAGGGATCATTAGATAGCGGGTTTCCTTCTTCATGACGAAGGCCGCAAACCCCCAATCGCTCGTCCACAACAGGCCGATAAAGTGCAACAAGACAAAGGCAGCCACCGCCCACACGAACGGATTATGTTTTATCAGCTGGAATTTTTCGGCAAATTTCCCCTCCAACAGCCATAGCAACAGAATTAGCAACAGCAACAGATTACCGACGGCGACACTGCACATGAAGGTAAAAGCGAGCAAAACCAGCAGCCAGGAATTAATGACGCCAATTTCCGGCAACTTTCCTTCGCTGCCTATAAGGGTTGTGTTTCTCATGAAGTTTTCCCTTCCCTCTATCCTCTGGCGGTACAGCAGTTGTATTTGTCAAATATATGCTAGAATTCCGGCTTTCCCACAACCCGTCCGATTGGCTGCCAACTGAGGAATTCCACTTGCATCCTGCTTGTACGTTGTACCCGCCTATTGTTACAGACACCTTTCCCCGCTGCCAAGGTTTTTAAATGCAAGTCGCACTGGTGCATGAGTGGTTCAATGAGGTGGCGGGTTCGGAAAAGTGTGTNGGGGAATTCAACCACCTCTATCCCGAAGCGGACATTTACACCCTGGTTGACTGGCTGGATGACGCCTCCCGCGCCAGCCTGCTCGGCGGCAAACAAACCCGGACATCGTTCATCCAGCATCTGCCGTTCGCCCGCAAGCATTTTCGCCAATACCTGCCGCTGTTCCCCATCGCCATCGAGCAGTTCAATCTGGACAAATATGATTTGGTGCTGTCCTCCTCCCATCTGGCCGCCAAAGGCGTCCTGACCCACCATGGGCAACTGCATGTCTGTTATTGCCATACGCCGGTGCGCTACGCCTGGGACATGTACCACGACTACCTGCGCGGCGGCAACCTGCAGAATGTCAGCGTCAAATCCTGGATCAGCCGCCATACCCTGCACAGGTTGCGCATCTGGGATGTGGTCAGCAGCAACCGTGTCGACCATTTCATCGCCAATTCCCACTACATCCGCAAACGCATCCAGAAAATTTACCGGCGGGACGCCCATGTCATTTATCCACCTGTTGATACGGATCGATTCAGTTTATCGACAGGCAAGGACGACTATTATTTAGCCTTCTCCCGCCTGGTGCCGTATAAACGTATGGACTTGATTGTCCAAGCATTCGCCAATACGCCACGCAAGCTGATCGTGGTGGGCAACGAGCCGGAGATGGAAAAATTGCGCAGCATGGCGACCGGCAATATTGAATTCCTTGGTTTCCAGGATGACGCCAGCGTCGCCCGCCTGATGCAAAAGGCCAAAGCACTGGTGTTTGCGGCGCTGGAAGATTTTGGCATCATCCCGGTGGAGGCGCAGGCTTGCGGCACGCCCGTCATCTGCCTGAACCANGGGGGAACTGCCGAAACCGTTGTGCATGGCAAAACCGGCATCCATTTTGAGGAACAGACAGCGGCGGCCATCCGCCAGGCGGTCAACGATTTTGAGGCACGGCAAGATAAGTTTGATCCGGAGGTCATCAGCGAATTCGCCCAACGTTTTTCAGTGATGCGTTTTCGTTATGACATTAATAAGCACATAAGTAAATTAATGGAACAAAAACTTTAAGAGTTAGCTAATCTTTTGATTAACCGCCCTAAAAAGAAGATCAATGCCCCTATGAAGGTTATCCACGTTGCTGAATCGTTCGCTGCTGGCGTATTGCATTTTGTTGCCCAAATTACGCGGGTCATGCCGGATCACGAGCATGTCGTCATTCATGGCAAACGCCCGGATACGCCTGAAAATTACGCCAGCCTGTTTCCCAGCAACGTAGTCCTGTTGCCGTGGCAAGAGCTGGCNCGGAACATCAGCCCTTGGCGTGACGCCGCCGCCCTACTCCGGCTGATGCGCCTGCTGCACCAACAGGATGGCGACATTATCCACCTGCACTCTTCCAAAGCCGGTTTTCTGGGTCGTGTGGGAGCCATGCTGCTGGGGCAGTCGAAACGGGTCATTTACACGCCACACGGCGTCGCCTTCCTGCGGCAGGACGTGGCCAGCCGCCAGCAGACGCTGTTTGCTTGGTTGGAGCAACTGGCGAACAAATGCGGTGGGAAGGTCATCGCCTGTTCCGCATCCGAAGCCGCCTGTTTGCGCTCCCATGGCATCAATGCCGACTACATCAACAACGGTGTCACCTGCCAACCAGAATCCGAGCTGAAAACGCCCAAAAATGATGGAAAGTCGATCAGGGTAACCTTGGTTGGACGCATTTCCAGCCAGAAAAACCCGTCGTGGTATAACGCCATTGCATCAGCGTTTGTTGATCAGCCGCATATCCGTTTCCTGTGGGTAGGCGACGGCGAATTGCGCCATCAATTGACCGCGCCCAATATCGAATGCAGCGGCTGGGTCAGCCCTGCCCAAGTGACGGCGCACTTGCAAGCCACCGACATTTACCTGTCGACTTCGGCGTGGGAAGGCCTGCCCCTGTCCGCTTTGCAGGCCATGTGCCACCGCCTGCCTTTGGTGTTGAGCAAGTGCACTGGGCATTCGGACATTGTGCACACAGGGCAGAATGGCTTCCTGTTCCAGAATACGGATGAAGCGGTCAGGCTGATCCAATTGCTGGTGGATAACCCGGCGGCGCGCGCCCAACTGGGGCAAGCCAGCCGGGAGTTGCTGGAGCGGGAATTCAACGTGCAGCAGATGGCGGACGGCTACCGGCGGCTTTACCTGCAAGCGGGCAGAAACCCACAATCCGTTGCGTGCGAAGCTTCAGCGTTTACCGAGTTTAAAAGCCCAACCCCAAAGCATAAAGCGGTGCCATCAGCACAATGTTTTATCAATCCAGGCTTTCGTCCTTGTTAGCCCCTCACGCAACCCAATAGCAGGGTTCCAGCCCAATTCAATCCGCGCCCGGCCAATATCCAGCACATTCACGGGAACATCCAGCGAACGCGCAGGCATAAATTCTATTGCAGCCTGTTTGCCGGTGACCGCCTCAATCGCATTGACAAGCTCAAGCAAGGTTGTCGGGATGCCTGAACCAATATTGAAAACATGCTCCCCGCCCGCATAGTCCATGGCCGCCAGCAAAGCGCCCATCAAATCTCCAATATACAGATAATCCCGGGCGATTGAGCCATCCCNCCATAGGGTGATTTTCTCATTCGCCAGCACCCTGCCCATGAAAACCGCCACCGCCCCTTGGGAAGCAACCAGCCGTTGCCCTTCGCCATAAGGGTTGGAGACACGCAAAATGCTGTATTCAAGGCCATAGAGGGAACGGTACAGCTCAAGGTATTTCTCAATCGCCAACTTGGTGACGCCATAGGAGCACAACGGGTCGGTGGGGTGACTTTCATCAATAGGCAAATATTTTGGCGCGCCGTAAACCGTGCCGCCAGAAGATAAAAACAACCTTTTCAGCGATGCATGACGTGCCTGCTCCAGAAAACGGATGGTGCTGATCAGGTTGCTCTGCACATCATAAACCGGGTTCTCATTGGAAGATTTGGGCAAGGTGGTGGAAATCAGGTGAAAACAAACCTCACACCCGGCCAACGCCGCCGCCACCGCCTTGGTGTCGGTGAAATCCCNCTCAACCATTTCGACCCGCTCCGCCACCTCCGGCTCCAGCAGGGATTCCGCTTCAGCCTGGTCAAATACGCGCACCGGATTGCCTGCCGCCAGCAGCGCTTTCACCAGATGTGAACCAATAAAACCCTTGCCCCNCAGAACCAAGCAGCGCTTATCCATAAATCAGCAACCTGTCATCCATCACATTAAAATCTCTTTCCTGACGCCTTCAAGGTAATTGGCGGNCCGCGCCTGGACATCAGCGGCGACGGCGTGGTGGCTTGCGACCCATTGCTGGACCTGCCCGATTTCCGCCAACAAACGCTGCCGCCCGTCTCCGGCAATCACACTGTTTTCGTGCCGCCGGTGGTGGTTGGCAGCGCGCGNGGAATAAGCAATGCCGCCATGTGACAAAACATGCACATAGGCAACCCAATCCCCTGCTTTCCGGAAAGCGCTGATGTCTTGGAAATGCTCCTGGAAAACCTGCTTCAGGACAGCGCCGTCAAACACAACGGCGCTGACATTGGGGATCGTATTCAAGATGGCCAGCGCAGAAACACATTCCTCATGGCCATCCGCAATATAAGCCTGCTTCCATTTGGAGGAAGAAACAACACTGACATAATCCTGATAGTTTTTAGCCAGCACCGCGCCATCCGCACCAATTTGCTGGGAATCGCAATAACTCAGAACAACATCCCCGGAAATGAGCGGCGGCAAAACCGTTTCCAGAAAATCTGGGTTGCTGAGGTCATCCGCTTCCGCAATCCAGATGTAATCCCCGGTCGCCAGCTCAATCCCTTTGCGCCATTGCTCAAACACATTCCCCGAATTGGCTTCATTCCGCACAACCCGGGCTTCCGTCTGTGTTGCGGCCAGCCATGCCGAAATCACGGCAACGCTCTGATCGGCTGAAGCGTCATCCAACACAATCCATTCAAACACCGGCAGGGATTGCTTGCCGATGCTGTCCAACCGTGCTTCAAGGTAACGCGCGTAATTGTAATTCGGCACAATCACGGAAACCTTCGGCAGTTTGATGCCCAACAACCCGCACAAATCAAACAAATAGGCGCGGAATGCAAAATGCTCATCGACATGGCGCTGNNAAGCCGCCTCGCCCAAATGCCGGGACAGTTCCGCATCATCCAGCAGTTGGTTAATGGCATCGGCAAACTGNNGCGCGTCCAGCGCAGGCGCAACCCGCCNCCCGACTGCCGCCACCAGTTGGGACGCCCCACCCGTATCGGCAAACGCCACCACCGGGACGCCCGCATCAAAGGACTCCAGCACCACATTGGGGAACGGGTCTTCCCGCGAGGTCAGGGCGTACACATCCGAAGCGGCGTGGAACAAGGCGGTTTCCGGATTAAAACCGACGAAATGGATCCGCCNCCTATACGCATTTCCCGCCAACCGGGATTCAACCTGCGCCTGCATCGCCTGCTCCCAATGCCCGACCCAGATGAAATCGACATCCTGGCGCTGCGCCAGCAGTTGCAGTGCACATTCCACAAACAAGTCAACGCCCTTGCGGTGGTCGGCGTACCCCACCGTCAGGACAATCTTGCCATCCGCCGCCAGCCCAAGCTGTTTGCGCAATGCAGCCCTGGCTGAGGCTTTGTCCAGCCGCCATTGGTTCCTGCGGTATAAGCCCTGAGGACGGATAATGCGTTTGGCGTCATCCACCGCCGCAAAACGGGCGAAGCCCTCCGCGACGGTTTGTGCGGGGAATACGACCGCCTTGGCATGGGCGGCGATTTGCGCCGCGCAACCTTCAAGCTGGAATTGCTGGATAACCCCGGGCAATTCGTGCACCAGACAAATGCTTTCAATGCCTGCCTGCTGGAAAACTGGCAACATGCACCCGGCAACCGTCGTGTTCACAATCGCCTTGGTAAAGCCGCGTTTGGCCAACATGGCGGCCACCGGAGCCAAGGCTCCTGCGCCCTGCCCCTGCACATCCACCTGATGCACCCTGGCGAGCGCGGCAAACTCCTTTGCCAGTTTCCCGCCGCCCAGCAGGACGACTTCCACCTCCAGATGCAAGTCCTGTTTCAGCGCCCTGACCATCCCCAACGCCAGGAACTGCGCCCCATGTGGGTGGGCATCGTGTGAAACCACCAGCACTTTCCCCACCGCATGCAAATCGCCTTCCCCGGTCAGGGCGCGGCGGGTGGCTTCCAGGTAAGCATAACCATACTGTTGGTCTGGCTCCAAATGCGCCCCTTCCGCCCATTCGTNTCCGGCATTGACAAAGACCAGCCGTTCACCCGGGTTGTCAAAGCGGGTGCAGGTGTCAGCCACCGCATTTTCCAGCCATTCCTGATAGGCCGACGGGTTGCTGTATAAATAAATCGTGCCATTCTGTTTCCGGCGCGCCGTATTGTCCCAGGCTGGGCAAACGCTCCTGAACAACACATAACCCGNGCTTTTATAATGGCGGGAGCGTTTGACGAACGTGCGCCAGTCATACACTTTGCCATTGAAACGCCCATGCAACGGTTCGACCGTGTCCGCAATATCCGGCAACGGCACATTATNTGGTGGAAACTCAATCGCCCCGTCAAAACCATAGTGTTTTGGGTTCACCACCTCGAACGATTGGGTATAGGCAAGGTAAATCTCGCCAATCCCATTATCCCGGCACCAGCCACGCCAGCGTTTGGCGGTGTCTTTCGCGGAAGGCAGCAAGCCTGGCCGGTACACCAGCAGCAACGGCTTGCCATCGACCCGGAGATAACGTTCGTCCCGCATGTATTGGGCGACATAACGGATAAAGCCCAGGTCATCTTCGGCGGAATGCTGCTGCGCGATCAGAATCTCGCTTTCCAGGCCATCCCAGCGGCGGCTCCAGTTTTCATTCGCCCAGCACAGGCAAAATGGCAAATCCAGGCTGCGGTCTTGCAGATAATGCCCCACCGGCTTTTCCAGCAACAGTTTGCCGCCAAACCAGTAGGTGTAAAAACAGAACCCGCCAATACCGTAAAGCTTCGCCAACTCCACCTGCCGCTGTTGCGTCCTGGAGTCCAGCAGGTCGTAATAGCCCAACTCATCCGGAACATGCGGCTGGTAATGCCCCACAAACTGGGGTTGCGCTGGCCGCACATTTGTCCACTCCGTAAACCCTTCCCNCCACCAGGCGTCATTTTCCGGAATGGCGTGGAACTGGGGCAAGTAAAACGCAATCAGGCGGACAGGCAGGTCAACTGGCGGCGGCGCATCCAGCAATGGCACATACGTTGCGCCAGACAACATATCCCCAGGCTTGGCCAGCGGCTCCGGCTGCTCCTCCCAGGATTCATCCTCCCCGCCCAATTGCGGTACGTCCGGCTCCAACGCCCCAGGCCGGGCGGCATCGCGGCGAACAGCTGCTGCTTCAGGCGCGCCTTCTGCCGGGCGGACAACGGCAGTTTTTCCACGCCTGCCTTGCCCCGGGGATGCGGTTTGCCGCGCCCAGCGGTAAAGCCCGCCTGCCTTGCCACGGCGCATGTCCCGCAGCGGCTTGGTGATGCGCCAACTGAGGGTGTTCAGCATCATGTTGCGCTCCGCCAGCAGGCTGTCGCGCTCGGCGGCCAGCGTGGCGACCTGCGCATCACGCTCCGCCATCTGCGCATCGCGCTCCGCCATCAGGCCGCGCCAGAAACGGGTTATCTCAGTGTCTTCGATGCGTTGCTCCAGGACACCGCTATCCAGCATTGGCAGGTCAGCATCCGACGCCACCGCCAGCAAATACATCGCATACGGCACGCCAGGGATCGCGGGCAGGTCAGGGTTCGCGAGTTCATAGCTGGCCGCCGGCCAACCCCTTCCTCACTCAGGATTGCCGAGCCATATACCACCCGCTGCCCATAAGTCCGGCAATGTTTGAAATGCTTTTTCAGCAGGGCAGTAAATTCATCACGGTACAGCTCCTTGACATGATGCGGGTTAACCGTGCCCGGCTTGTCGGTAAACTCCAACTTGTCAGGATTGGAAATCACCAGCACCCCACCGGCCGGAGCACCCGTTTGATCTCCCGCATCATCGCGTCATGCTCGTCATGGTGCTCGATAGTTTCAAAGCTCACCACCACGTCAACACTGGCATCGGCCAATGGGATTGCCGCGCATGACCCTTGCCGGTAGACAAGGTTCGCGCGTTGGTATTTGGCTTGTGCGTGGGCAACGGCTTCTTGGGAAATGTCGACGCCGGTGACGTCCAGCGCTGTCTTCGCCAGCATGGCGCTGCCGTAACCTTCGCCGCAGGCAATATCCAGGACAATTTTTCGCGCCGCCACTTTGCTGGCCAGCAAATAACGGTGCAAGTGCTCCAGTTCAATATTGCCATGCACATCCGGCATAAAACGCTCACCGGTAAAATCCATCCGCTCAGTTCCTCACGATTTATGATTTTCTATCCGCCGCCTGACGCAAGCTGACGCGCTTCATGGGCACGCCGATCAACCCCATGCAGGCGGAGGCGGCATGCACCCGCACAATCATGGCGTCATGCAGCCAATGATGCTGGATGTGCGCCTCCTGGGTGCCTTCCGCAATGGCGGGCGAAATGCTGTAGTCACCCGATGGCAGGAACGGCAGCTGAAATTCAAACCGGGCGGTCAGTTCTGTCCCCGCCATCGCCTGCTGCGGGTCATCCCGGTAGGCAAGGAAGGTGTTGTCAGAAAAATCACTTGCCCCAGCCGGTTGAACTGGAAACCGATAATGGGCCGACAATATCCCTGTACACGGCGCAACGGATATCCAGCATCACATCCTCGCCACCCGCGACATACGCCAACGGTTCGCCATCCTNGGCCAGCAGCCGGACTCCCAGGATTTTCGCATCGCCAGTGCCGAACCCTGCCGCCTCCGGCTTTACCACATCGGCCAATGCATCACCCGCATCTTCCTGCCCATCCTGTTTGCGGCTGGCGCCGGTCACATCCTGGTCTGCTGCATACAGTGTAGCAAGATAATGCTCGGTCACTTCTTTCGGCGTGCCGGTTTCGGCAATTTGCCCCTGGCTTAACAGCACGGCTTTGCTGCACAAATTGACAATCGCCGCCGTGTCATGGCTGACAAACAGCACCGTGCCTGTCTGCATAAAATCGCGCAGGAAACGTATGCATTTCTGGGTGAAAANAGCGTCGCCCACCGCCAGCGCCTCATCCACCACCAGGATGTCCGCGTCCACATGGGCAATCACGGCGAACGCCAGCCGCACATACATCCCGCTGGAATAGGTCTTGACCGGCTGCTCCATGAAATCGGCAATGTCCGCAAACGCAATGATGTCCGCCATCTTGGCGTTGGTCTCTTCCTTCGACAGGCCGTACAGGGAGGCCGCCATATGAACGTTTTCCCGCCCGGTAAATTCGGGGTTGAACCCTGCCCCCAGCTCCAGCAGGGCAGCGACCCGGCCATTGACCTCAATGCTGCCCGTGGTCGGCGTCAGCGTCCCGCAGATCATTTGCAACAGCGTCGACTTGCCGGAACCGTTGCGCCCGATAATGCCGACCGTTTCGCCTTTGCCGATGCTGAAGGAAACATCTTGCAGCGCCCAGAAATCCCGGAACCACTGCCGTTGGTTACCCGGCAACATTTGCAGCAGACGATGG
This sequence comes from Candidatus Thiothrix singaporensis, assembly GCA_013693955.1. Taxonomy (GTDB): domain Bacteria; phylum Pseudomonadota; class Gammaproteobacteria; order Thiotrichales; family Thiotrichaceae; genus Thiothrix; species Thiothrix singaporensis. Next base: position 2,692,961 of record CP059265.1, read on the forward strand.
TGTGGCCTGTCGTAAATCTGGTAATTCTTGCCCACATTTGTCACTTTGATAGCGAAATCAGAGGACATCGGCAAACCCTCNNCCCGGCTTTTCTGGAACCAGGCAAACCCAAGCCACGCCAGCAGGCAGGCAGCTGCGCTGTAAACCAGCAAACCGCCCCAGTCCGGCAGGTTGCCAAACACCAGCACCTGCCGGGTCTGCTCAATGATGAACGTCAGGGGATTCAGCAGCAGCCATGCCTGGAATTGTTCCGGCAATCTGGAGANGGGATAAAACACCGGGCTCATGAACAACAGCACGGTCGTGATCACACCGGTGATCTGCGCCACATCCCGCAGATACACCCCCAATGACGCCAGCAGCCAGCTGATCCCCATGATGCTGATGATGAAGGNGGCCAGCACCACCGGCAACAACAACACCGTCCACGGTATTCCGCCCATCAGCGCCACTTCCGCCACCAACAGCACCAGAATGCTGATGGCCGCATGGAAAGATGCGGAAATCAACGTTGTCCACGGCAGGATTTCCAGCGGAAACACCACTTNTTTCACATAGCTGGCGTTGTTCAGCACCAATGTGGGCGCACGGTTGACACATTCCGCAAACAGGCTGTGCACCACCAGGCCAGCAAACAAGATGACCGCAAAGCTGCCGCGCCCGCCCGCCACGTTCTGCCCCCAGCGCGCCTCAAACACGACGCTGAACACGAAGGTGTAAACCAGCAACATGAAAATTGGGTTGAAAAATGACCACGCCAGCCCTACCATCGACCCCCGGTAACGGCNCAGGACTTCGCGCTTGCTCATCTGCCAGACCAGCTGGCGGTGCCGCCACAAGGAATACACTATCGCCATGGGGCTGTTTGGCAATGGTTGATATAACTTCATGTTTAGATTAAATCTTCTTGAAAATGGCGGCGGCTATCAGCCCCACATGGCTCCACAACGGTTCGCGGTAAACGCCGGTTCGCCACAACCCCCACAAACGGGGCAGCAGCCAGCGGTTTCGCGCCCGGACAAAGTTGTCCAGTATCAACCGGTTCTGCGGCGTGAGTGTAGCATGCCCTTGCTGTAAAGCGCGTATATGACGGTCATTGCCCTGCCTGAAATTTCCTTGCCACACCGCCTGCAATGTGCGCAGCCGCAGCAAACGCGCCAGCCAGTTGGCCTTCATCCCCACCAGATTGCCGCCATGCTGGCGGTAACGCAGGACAGGGACAGGGTCATAAAACACCGTGCCACCCGCGCCTGTCACCAGCAAATACAACCACCAGTCATGCGCCACCACATCCGCATCTGCGCCCGCCTGCCTCAACAAGGCGCAGGCGGCGTGGTTGAACACCATCGTGTTGCCGCTGGAAGGGTTTTGCGTCAGGGCATGGGCAAAACAGGGCGGCCTGACAGCCAGCGGGGACAGGCCGATTTCACGGTTTTCAGCATCGACCAAGCGGGTGCGGGCGCAGTACATCGCCGGGACAGCATCCGGTATGGCCTGTAACCAATCCAGCGCCCGTTGCAGCTTGTCCGTTTCCCAAATATCGTCCTGGTCGCAAAACGCATAGTAATTGGCCTGAATTTCGGCATTACAAACAAGCGACAAAAAATTTGCCACGAACCCTTTCCCCGNGCTATGAACAATAGATAGGCATCCAGCAGGCCATTTTGACCTATACTCAGCCAGAATTGTGAGGGTATTATCTCGCGAACCATCGTCAGACGCCCAAATGCGCCAGTGAGGAGAGGACTGGGTGGCAATGGAATCGAGCTGGGCGTCCAAATATGGCTGACCATTGTAGGTGCAAAGCAGAATGGCGACCTCTGGACTGGCGCTTCGATTCAAAGTGATTACTTTTCTATAACTAAATCATGAAATATACCCTGTTCAAGCTGACCCTGTACACCCTGCTGTTAGTGCTGAACCTGCTGTTGGCACGCGGTCTGGCGGAATGGTTGTTACCGGACATTTATGCCCACCCCACCAGCAAATACCTGTGGCAGGTCATGGCCTATCTGCTGATTTTCTTTTACTTGCGTTTGCTCACCCGGCGCATGGTGACGACTTCGGAAACCTGGCTGGTCATCAAAGGCAGCCTCTTCGCCGTGGTGATCAATTTCGCCTTGCTGTCCATGCTCAAACAGGCAGACCAGTATTCACGCATGATCATCCTGACCTTTTTCAGCCTGAACCTACTGCTGCCCATCTGGATTTACTACCTGAAACGGCGCTTCCTCCAACATCCTNNGTTGCGGGAACGGGTGCTGCTGATTTGTGACGAGGAAGCCTGCACGGATGCCCAGCAATGGCTGGCCGCTGACAACCCGTTTGGCTTCGATATTGGGCAGACCCTTAACATCAACCACCACTCACCCGAAGGCTTGCAGGTGGCGGTTTCCAAAGCACTGGAGAAAGAACATTTCTTCGCCACCATCATCATGCTGGAAAACACCGGCATGGAGCACATGTTTCACCTGATGGACCAGATCCAGCATAAGGTCAAGCGGATACTGCTGGTGCCGCGCATGACCTCATCACCGATGTTCAATGCGGAAGTGTTCAACTCAATCAACCAGAAAGGCCTGATTTTCTTTGTCCGCAACAATTTGTTGAGCGACAGCGACCGGGCATTCAAACACCTGTCCGACTTTGTGCTGGCGCTCCTCCTGACGCTTGCGCTGGCACCATTCCTGTGTGGTGTGTACGCCTGGGTATGGCGGGCGACGGATGGCAAGCCCATTTTCAAGCAAAAACGTATCGGCCTGAATGGCAAGCCGTTCAAGATTTACAAGTTCCGCACCATGCGGGTTGACGCCGACCAGCAGCTGGAAAAAATCCTTGAATCCGACCCTGCCGCCCGTGAAGAATGGGAACGCGACCGCAAACTGAAAAATGACCCGCGCATCACCCGCATCGGCAGTTTCCTGCGCCGCACTTCGCTGGACGAACTGCCGCAACTGGTCAATGTGCTGCGTGGGCAAATGTCGCTGGTGGCACGGCCAATCATCGCAGAAGAAATCGTTGCCTACGGCGAATATATCGACTATTACACGCAGGTCAGGCCNGGCATCACCGGCTTGTGGCAAGTCAGCGGGCGCAATGAGCTGAGTTATGCCGAGCGCGTGCAACTGGATGTCTGGTATGTGCGCAACTGGTCGGTGGAGCTGGATTTGATCATCCTGACCAAGACCATCGTGGCCGTGCTGTTGAGAAAGGGCAGCTATTGACACACAACAATCAAGAGACATACATCATGCAAACATTAACCTGTTTCAAAGCTTATGACATCCGNGGGAAACTGGGTGAAGAACTGAACGAAGACATCGCCTACCGCATCGGGCGCGCCTATGGCACATTCGTGGGCGGCGGNCGGCGGGTTGTGGTCGGCGGTGACGTGCGCCTGACCTCCGCCGGGCTCAAACTGGCGTTGGCCAATGGCCTGCAGGACGCAGGCGTGAATGTCATCGACATCGGCATGACCGGCACAGAGGAAATCTATTTCGCCACCTTCCATCTGGGCGTGGATGGCGGCATTGAAGTCACGGCCAGCCACAACCCAATGGATTACAACGGCATGAAGCTGGTGCGCGAAGGCTCCCGGCCAATCAGCGGCGACACTGGCCTGAAGGACATCCAGCGCATGGCGGAAGAAAACAACTTCCCGCCCGTCAGCCAGCGCGGTTCGCTGACCCAGCAATCCACGCTGTCGGCTTACGTGCAACACCTGCTCGGCTACATCGACCCCCAATCCCTCAAACCGCTGAAACTGGTGGTGAATGCAGGCAATGGCGCCGCAGGCCATGTGGTCGACGCGCTCGAAACCGAATTCCGGCGCCTGCAAATCCCAGTCACTTTCATCAAGGTGCATAACGACCCGGATGGGACATTCCCGCACGGCATCCCCAACCCATTGCTGCCGGAAAACCGCGCCGACACCCGCGATGCGGTGCTGGCGCATAACGCCGACATGGGCATTGCCTGGGATGGCGATTTCGACCGCTGCTTCCTGTTTGATGAGCAAGGCGAATTCATCGAAGGCTATTACATTGTCGGCCTGTTGGCGGAAGCCTTCCTGCAACAGCATCCAGGCACCAAGGTCATCCACGACCCGCGCCTGACCGGNAACACCATCGACGTGGTGCAAGCGGCGGGTGGTGAACCGATCCAGTCCAAGACCGGCCACGCCTTCATCAAGGAGCGGATGCGNCTGGAAGACGCCATCTACGGTGGCGAAATGAGCGCCCACCATTATTTCCGTGACTTCGCCTACTGCGACAGCGGCATGATCCCGTGGCTGCTGGTGGCGCAACTGATGGGCGTCAAGAACAAACCCCTGTCCACACTGGTGGATGAGCGCATCCAGGCGTATCCGTGCAGCGGTGAAATCAACTTCCACGTCGCCGATGTCAAAGCCTGCATCGCCAAGGTGCGCGAACACTTCGCCGCACAACAGCCGCTGCTGGTCGACACCACTGATGGCCTGAGCATGGAATTTGCCGACTGGCGTTTCAACCTGCGCGGCTCCAATACCGAGCCGGTGTTGCGTTTGAATGTGGAATCACGGCGGAATTCGGCACTGGTGCAGGAACAGGTCGCCAATATCAGCCGGTTTTTAAATGCCAAGGGGCGGTTAGACCCGCCCCTCCTCGTGCATCAGGGCGTTAGCTGAAAATCCGAAACGGCGTAGCCTATTTCATCATCTACCGCAAATTCGCTCCAATCAAACAAACCGTTGACGCTCAAGTTCCCTGCCGGAGACGCCTCCTCTCCATTCCTCACTTGGACAGTGATTGGAAGCCCCATACCCGCACAAAAACAAAATGGCGTTAGGGCAAACGTATAATCCTTGATAGCACGTGTATCCCACTGTTGGCGTGCCGCAGTAATGATGGCGGCACCGTCGGCATGAATATCCACCAAGCTGGATACTTTCCCACTCTTGCCATCAGTAGAAACCGAAGTGGCGGCGCGGATGCTTGCCTGTGGGGCGGAGCAAGCTGGAACTCCAGTTAGGCAGAAATCGTCAAGTTCACAGAATAAGCGTGTTAGCATCGGGATGGCAGCCTTTTGGGGTGTCAACAGGGAGTGTGGTTACTCGCATTATCACATGAAAGGCTTCCACCTTTCTTAATCCCGAACTCAGGTTAGAATATGCAGCATCTCGTCGCGTTGTACTCCATTGTGGTCGGTAGTGCTACGTTGTGGGCATGGGTCACGCACTTCTTCTACAGCGGCTCTATGGAGGAACATCTGCTTCCTTTCATTGTCATGGGTACCGTAACCCTTCCATCTTCTCTTCTGGTGGAAGGATTCGTTGTCCTGAATCCGCGGCTTGTGGATAGTCCGGTCTTCATGTTGTTTCTGCTAACCGTGCTAGGTTTTTGCAAGTGTTATTAGTGTCGCGATTGGCTAAGTGAAGCGCAGAAGGGAGGCCTCACCAGCGGCACTACGCGCGGTGGCGTCACCACCAGCCAGACCGGAACAGCTTTGGCGAAATGGACAGCTACACCGCCAGCAATGGCGATAATCCGCTGGTGCAATGGGGCTACACCCGTGACAAACTGGGGCGCATCACCGCCAAAACCGAAACCATCAACGGCGTCAGCCACACTTACGGCTACAGCTACGACACCGCCGGACGCCTTCAGACCGTCACGCAGGACGGAACCACCATCGGCGACTACAACTACGACGCCAACGGCAACCGCAACGGCGGTACCTATGACGCGCAAGACCGCCTGCTGACCTGGGGCAGCAACAGCTACGCCTACACCGCCAACGGCGAACTGCAAAGCAGGACTGGCAACGGTGCAACCACCAGTTATGCCTACGACGAACTCGGCAACCTGCAGCAAGCCAAGCTCCCCGGTGACCTCACCCTCGACTACCTGATCGACGGCCAGAACCGCCGCATCGGCAAGAAGGTCAACGGCGAGCTCAAGCAAGGTTTCCTCTACCAGAACCAGCTCAACCCCATTGCCGAACTCGACGGGCAAGGCAACGTGGTCGCCCGCTTCGTCTACGCCGACAAGGGCAATGTGCCCGCCTACATGGTCAGGGGTGGCAAGACCTGGCGCATCATCAGCGACCACCTCGGCAGCCCGCGCCTGACTGTTGATAGCGAAACCGGTGAGATCGTGCAACAGATGGAATACGATGTGTGGGGCAAGGTCATCAGCGACAGCAATCCTGGCTTCCAGCCGTTCGGCTTCGCCGGTGGATTGTACGACCAGCACACCGGGTTGGTGCGGTTTGGGGCAAGGGATTATGACCCGGCGACCGGGCGCTGGACGGCGAAAGACCCGATTGGGTTTACAGGTAGGGATACTAACTTGTACGGATATGTATTGAGTGATTCAATTAACTTGATTGACCCAAAAGGTCTGGCAGGGGTTATGGATTTCCTTGCTGCATTATGGGGGTACGATACGTTATCTGCTGCCTCGGATGCGGTTGATCATGCCGAAGCGGCAATGGATGCAACGAACAGAAAAAATCAGGCAGGAGATGTGTTGTTTGATTGCATTTCTAATCCGGCTGGTTGTGATACTAAAAAGGCTATGGAGGCAGAAAATAATTATCATGATGCGACATGTGATGTTTATCGTGAGTCTTTGGAGGCTGCAAAGAAATTGGGAGCGATGCCTGGATTGGCAACAACAGGCACAGAGCCATTACCGATGAGTCATGATGATTTGATAATTAATGGTGTTGTTAATGCAACATTAAATTATACAAAATAACACACATATATGTTTACTTTTGCTGAAAAATTTATTAAGAAGGCCATGGCAGTTAATGAAGGAGATGTATTCTTATCATGATAAAGACTCGTTTTAGTTATTGGGTAGTGTTTCTGTTGGCTATGGTTTTCACTGTGTTCGTGGTTTTTATCTCCGTTACGCTGCGTGACCCTTATGGCTCTCGTATGCTGGTGATTCATTATGACCGCTTTTTATATGGAACATACATCACATTTCCGGATTCTTGTTACAAGATTCCGGAGAATTGGGCAACAAGGCAAAAAAACCAGAAGCAAGAAAGAATTTTGATTCTTATGTGCTTCTTAAAAACTCCAAAAATGATTATATTGGAGTTTCTGTAAATTATTATCATATTCCCATGCTAATGACGGATAGTTTTTCATTCCTGTGCCGAGTGATAGGTTTAAAATTTATCGCCTTTCCGATGAGTGGATTAAGAAATTACCTGATGCTCATAATTTATATCTTGAGTTTAATGCTAACTTGATTATTCAAGGAGATGATTTGGATACTATAAACGAGGTTGGCAATCAATTGAAAAAGGTTTCTTGTTAGTTTTTATGCAAGCAGCCCTCCGGATGCTTCAGTCTTCCAAGGCGATCACTACGCCCCGCTGCCGCCATAGGTAATGATTATGCAAATCCGGGAAGTGGTTTCTTTTAAGTCAGGACAGTTTTATTTATGGTGGCTTGGGTTTTTGGCACGATATTTTTGGATACGGTTTTTACTTGGATGGTACTTATTATATAAATGTTACAAGCGAAGGAGGAATTTTGTCTGGGCATGGAGTGAGCTACGGGATACAGACCGCCCGGATGAGCTCATTGATTATAACAATCCACGCCCAAGGCCACTGGTTTTATTAGTAGGGGGATATTTTTAATTTTGGGTGGCGGGCACATGTTATATCTTGGTTTTTCTGGGCAACGAGGGCAGCAGGTATTGTCATATCTTGGCTTTTAGGAAACGGAACCTTGATATTCAGTAGGCAGGCCGGTTGGGCTAACTTGTCTCAGACCAGCTATACCCGTGGCAAGCTACGACACCAACGGCAACCGCAACGGCGGCACGTATGACGCACAGGATCGCCTGCTGACCTGGGGCAGCAACAGCTACGCCTATACCGCCAACGGTGAACTGCAAAGCAGGACCGGCAACGGTGCAACCACCAGTTATGCCTACGACGAACTCGGCAACCTGCAGCAAGCCAAGCTCCCCGGTGACCTCACCCTCGACTACCTGATCGACGGCCAGAACCGCCGCATCGGCAAAAAGATCAACGGTGAGCTCAAACAAGGTTTCCTTTACCAGAACCCGCTCAACCCCATTGCCGAACTGGACGGGCAAGGCAACGTGGTTGCCCGCTTTGTCTACGCCGACAAGGGTAACGTGCCCGTCTACATGGTTAAGGGCGGCAAAACCTACCGCATCATCAGCGACCACCTCGGCAGCCCGCGCTTGGTGGTGGACAGCGCAACCGGCGAGATCGCCCAACAAATGGACTTGATGTGTGGGGCAAGGTCATCAGCGACAGCAACCCCGGTTTCCAGCCGTTCGGCTTCGCCGGTGGGCTGTACGACCAGCACACCGGGCTGGTGCGCTTCGGGGCGCGGGATTACGACCCCGAAACCGGGCGTTGGACAGATAAAGACCCCGCAGGCTTCAGCTGTGGCCTCAACCTCTACAGCTACGCCTTCAACGACCCCATCAACCTGGTGGACGTGGATGGCAACCTGCCCATGCTCCCGCAAGGCGCGGTGGATGCCGCTGCCGGGTTTGGCGATGGCCGGCGGGTTGACCAGCTACATCCGTGACATGATGGGCACGAATGGCGAGGTCAACCCGTGTGGCGATGTTTACCGCATTGCGGAACTGGTGGGGTAAAACTGGCCTACCAGTCGCGGGAGTCAGGGTATAATGCCAGCAAGGGGATCGTTTCAGCTGTAAAAAGTTGTTAACTCGAATTTGCCGCATGCAGTAGATCGAGCAGTTGAACGTGGCGTGTTTCCAGATGCAAAGGCTGCTTCTAATGGCTTGAAAGATTTAGGAGATAGTAGGGAACCTCTAAAAACCTGGATTACCCCAGTTGCATTTGTGTAACCGAAGTCATCTGCCGAAACTGACATGCTATCGGGTGCTTCATGGCTCACTTATGCCTTGTTATCAGCCATTTTTCAGTGTTTTTCTGTCAAATAGGCACAATTCCAGCCTCTTTGAGCGTGCAAAGCCGTTGCAGGTTGTAGACCGCGGCTTTAATGCTGAGGCCGAATTCCGCACGCGCCAACCCGATGGTGCGGATGAATTTGCCTCCCATGGCAGACATCGCGCCGAAGACATGTTCAACACGCGCACGGGCCTGGCGATACGGGTGTTGCGCTTTTTCTGGCAGTCAGACTGCGGTTTGCCGGGTTTGGCTTTACGCTGGATATGTGGCCGCCAGCCTGCCGCATTGAGGCGCTGTTCCCGTTGCCTGTCTTCATAGCCTTTGTCTGCCCAGACATCCCGGCTGGTATTGGTGCGGTCAAGCACCTGTTCAAAGTGCTTGGTGTCATGCTCTTTGGCAGTGCTGACATGGCGTTTACGGATGAACTTGTGCTGCCGGTCGGCACTGATGCTGAGCTTATAACCATGGTGGCTCTTGCTGTGCTTTTTCGTCCAGCTCGCGTCAGTGTCCTTCTGGCGACGCTGGGCAGGCGTCCAGTTGGCTGGGGTGGCATCCTGAGCCACGATGGCTTTGTCATCTTTATGCAAATGTTGTCGGGGTGCTTCCACCAGGGTGGCGTCAATGATCTGGCCGCCACGGGCGATAAAACCCTGTTGTTGTAATTGCTGCTGGACGGCATTAAACAAGGCATCTGCGCCACCCGCTTCCCGGATTCGTTCACGGAATACCCACAACGTCTTCTCGTCCGGGATGCTGGCAGAATGTCGCAACCCACAAAATCGCTGGAACGACAAACGATCCAACAATTGGTACTCCATCGCCTCATCGGACAACTTATAGAGATGCTGCAAAACCAACACCGAACCATCAACTCCGTTGGGTAGGGTGGACGCCCTCCCTGTGTTGACTCAGCGCGCGGGGCTATCCGGTCAACTTCCGCTGCCAGGGCGGCAAAACTGACGTGTTTTTCCAGCACTGACAGCAGGTCTCCTTCCGGTCGAGCTTCTGCTCACGTTCTTCTGCTGCGAACAGGCTGGTCTTTACGGCACTGGGTTTCTTCATACTTCCGGTTGTGGTGGGTTGCTGTGCTTGACATTATCTCATATCAGGCTGGGTTGTGGGTTTTTAGAGGTTCCCAGTATTAAAAAGAATGGCTTTCCTGAAGGATCGTTACCAGATAGGGCACATGCTGATCGTGTATTGGTGCCAATAGGTAGCAACGGGTTAGCAGTTTATCAAATCGGAAAGAATGGAACGGCTAAGTTGAAAACAACCCTTGTAGCGGAGTAATTTACATGCCACAAAGCCCAATACACTTAGTTGTCAGTCCAGATGATGAAGAAATGGCATATCTTTATCTGCCAGCACATCCTTCTCAAATAACTCCTGGTATTTCGAAGAAGCAGATGAGGTTATCTAATTTAATTGAAAATTACAAAGGTTCAGATATTTATCTTGACTTTGATGAAAGTGGAACACTAATAGGAATTGAAATCACCTAACTTTGTAATCAATAAGAGACGGTAAATCCGAAATCAAAGGGGTCAGGCTCGATTGATTGCTGGCCTATACCTATGACAATCACCCTACGCAGGCAGCAGCAAGCTGGCCACCCCGGCGGGGTTGGTGCTGCAAACCAGCACCACCCGCACCGCCACGCTGGCTGACCCGGCGGGCTTGCTCTCACTGCAAACCCAGACCGACACCACGGTGATCAACGGCAAGACCACNACCACCGCCTACGACGCCCTGACCAAAACCTGGACGGAAACCAGCGCCGAAAACCGCACCAGCACCGCAACAGCTGACGCGCAAGGCCGCCCCGTCTACGCCCAGACCAGCGGCCTCAACCCGGCCACCCTAGCCTATGACACCCGTGGCCGTCTGCAAACCGTCACCGCCGGGGAAGGCNNGCGGGACGCCCGCACCTCCACCTTCACCTACCACGCGGATGGTGACGCCAAAGGGTATCTGGAAAGCGTCACCGACGCCGCAGGCCGCGTCACCCAGTTCCAGCAGGACGCATTGAGCCGCATCACCCAACAAACCCTGCCGGATGGTCGCAGCATCGGTTACAGTTACGACGCCAACGGTAACCTGACAAGCCTGACGCCGCCGGCNCGCGACGCCCATGTGTTCAACTACACCGCAGGCGACCAGACCGACCACTACACCCCGCCCAAGGTCAACGGTGCGGAGACTATCACCCAATACACTTACAACAAGGACAAGCAACTCACGCAAGTGACCCGCCCGGACGGCAACAACGTGGTGTTCAACCACAACGCCACCACCGGCAAGCTCGANCAGCATCGACATCGCTCGTGGCAGCTACACCCTGCTGTACAACAGCACAACCGGCAAGCTGGAAACCCTGGCCGCGCCGGACGGCAACACCTCACCTACACCTACGACGGTAGCCTGCCACTGACCACCACCTGGGGCGGCGACATCAACGGCACGGTCTCCCGCGTGTGGAACAACGACCTGCAAGTGCAATCCCTCGTGGTCAACAACGACAGCCTCAGCTTCGCCTACGACAAGGATGGTTTGCTGACCCAAGCGGGTAGCCTCACCCTCAGCCACGAAGCGCAAAAAGGCGGGCTGCTAAACGGCACAACCTTGGGCAATGTCAGCACCAGCCAAACCCACAACGGCTTCGGCGAAATGGACAACTACACCGCCAACACGGGCAGCACCCCACTAGCACAATGGGGCTACACCCGCGACAAGCTGGGGCGCATCACCGCCAAGACCGAAACCGTCAACGGCGTCAACCACACTTACAGCTACAGCTACGACACTGCCGGACGGCTCAACACCGTCACCCAAGACGGCACAACGGTTGGTGATTACCGCTACGACGCCAACGGCAACCGCAACGGCGGCACCTATGACGCGCAAGACCGCCTGCTGACCTGGGGCAGCAACAGCTACGCCTGGACCGCCAACGGCGAACTGCAAAGCAGGACCGGCAACGGTGCAACCACCAGTTATGCCTACGACGAACTCGGCAACCTGCTGCAAGCCAAGCTCCCCGGCGACATCACCCTCGACTACCTCATCGACGGCCAGAACCGCCGCATCGGCAANAAGGTCAATGGTGAACTCAAACAAGGTTTCCTTTATCAGAACCAGCTCAACCCCATTGCCGAACTCGACGGGCAAGGCAACGTGGTCGCCCGCTTCGTCTACGCCGACAAGGGTAACGTGCCTGCCTACATGATCAGGGGCGGCAAGACCTACCGCATCATTGCCGACCACCTCGGCAGCCCGCGTCTGGTGGTGGATAGCGATACCGGCGATATCGTGCGGCAGATGGAATACGATGTATGGGGCAAGGTCATCAGCGACAGCAACCCCGGCTTCCAGCCGTTCGGCTTCGCGGGTGGGTTGTACGACCAGCACACCGGGTTGGTGCGGTTTGGAGCAAGGGATTATGACCCCGAGACCGGGAGGTGGACAGACAAAGATCCTGGTGGTTTTAGTGGTGGCCTCAACCTTTACGGCTACGCCTTCAGCGATCCGATCAACCTGGTGGACATGGATGGCAACCTGCCAATGCTCCCGCAAGGTTTGGTTGATGCGGCTGCTGGGTTTGGTGATGGACTGACAGGCGGGCTGACCAGCTACATCCGTGACATGATGGGCACTAACGATCAGGTCAACCAGTGTGGCGACATTTACTAGACCTCTTGCGAAAGTCGCCCGAGCCACCATATTGGCGGCATGAGATACCTTAGTTTACAAAATTTACCACCTGATGCCTTCAAGCGGTTGGTGGGCATACCGCCGGACTTGTTCAGGGAACAGCTGGCGGTGCTGGAACAAGCGGAGCGCGCCAAGCGCAAGCCGTCGCCCGAGTCCCTTGAGCCTGGCCGACCAGCTCCTGCTGACGCTAGGTTATTGGCGCGAGTACCGCACGCTGTTTCACCTGGGCGTGGCCTACGGAGTGCATGAATCGACCGCGCAGCGCATCGTGACGCGGACAGAGCAGCGTTTGTTGGCGGCGCAGGCGCTGACCGGGAGCGGCTGGAGGCAACAGAGGCCCCGTTGGCACCACGGACACAGTGGTGGTCGTGGACGCCAGCGAAAGCCCGATTGAACGCCCAAAAAAGCAAGGCGACTTTTACAGCGGGAAAAACACACGCACACGCAAAAGTTCCAACTTGTGATTGATCAGGCCAGCGGGCATATCCTGCATGTCGCCCAGGCGGTCAGCAACGAACACGATGTCACCTTGGCACGCCAACACACGGAAGCCTTTCCGCCGGGTTGTTTATGCCTTGGGGATCTGGGCTACCAAGGGCTGGAGATCGAAGGTTGCAGAATCCTGATCCCCTTCAAAAAGCCCCGGCTGCGGGAGTTGGAACCGGAACAAGTTGCTTTCAACCAGGTGTTCGCACGGTTTCGGGTCAAGGTCGAACACAGCATCCGGCTGTTGAAGGTGTTTCGATCCTGAAGGAGCGTTACCGCAATCGCCGACGGCGCTTTGGGATACGGCTACAGTTGATTACGGGTTTCGTCAATTGGATGCTGCAACAACGCAGTTTGTGACTTTCGCAAGAGGTCTACTATATTGCTGAACTGGTGGGGGAAAACTGGCCATCTAGAAGACGGGCTGACCTACTTGGTTCAGTGATAAAGAAGGCTGCCGATAAAATATTGTCCAGCTCATCAGAGTTAATCGCGAAAGGTCGAAATATTAGAAAGGTTGATGAGTTAGTTGAAAAATTTGGAGGGAAAGCTAAAGATTGGAAAAAGAAAAAAGGGTGGGATGAGAAAGGCCAAGAATGGCATTGGTATGAAAATAATGGTCGAAAAGTAGGTATGAAAAAAGCAGGCGAGGTTGATCCATTTTAGTTATGAGAGTTGTAGCGAGAAAAATATCCACGAACATCGCATTGATGACGAGCAAAACTATCAAAATTTGACATCACATAGGGAGTACACAGTCATTGGTATTGATGATGAAAATTATAGAATTTTGAATGATGCGAATGAGCCTATTCTCTATCCTAAAAGTTGTTTGAAGTTATTGACGATAGGATTCCGTCAGGATGGATTAGAAAAGAATATTCCGAGGACGAATATTATGTTGATCCTTCAGAGTTTTCAGAGCCTGGGTTTTATGAGGATTATTTTGACAAAAGACGAAGCTATTGATGTTTTCAATAAAAATATCAATAAATATAAGTAACCTGAGTTTTGTTTAAGCATGCAGGTTTCCGTTCCTGAATATATGTTTGAGGTTTCTATACTAGGCAAACAGCCAAAGGAATGGAAGACAGTTTACTGGAATTATTCTACTACATAGACGATTTTTGCCACCAGTTCGCGCCGAAGTGGAACCCCGCCAACTGGAAAGCCGGGAGCACCAGCGTAACCGGGAAAAACGGTTGACACTCAGTAAAAGCATGACAGTCCTGATCCATTTCCACCGTTCCAGCTACCACTGTTTCAAACATTACTACCTGTATAATCGGGAGTGGTTGCATTCCGCTTTCCCGGGGTTGGTTAGCTATTCCCGGTTCGTTTACCACCCTGATTCCCCTGTGCGTCTACCTGATGGGGCGGCGGGGGACTCCGACAGGGATCAGCCTTGTCGACGCCACCTCCATTGCGGTGCGCCATAACCGCCGCCTCCACCTGGTTTGTGGTTTGATTGCCTATACGTGGCAACCGAAAAACCGTCGCTGAAATGGGCGATGGAAGATGCCTGCCTTGTCGCGGTATAGGGCTTAAACAAAACTCAGGTTATTAAGGTTTCTTTCGCTATGAGTCAATACCAACTTGCAATACATAGCGTGGCTTACTGACATCCAGCATAATTAGCGTTTTCCGCATTCTGGAGCATTGAATGGCGCAATACATTTACACCATGAACGGTGTCGGCAAGGTCGTCCCGCCGAACCGCTTCGTCCTCAAGGACATTTACCTGAANTTTTTCCCCGGCGCCAAGATCGGGGTGCTCGGTTATAACGGCGCGGGCAAATCCACCCTGCTGCGCATCATGGCGGGGATCGACACCGACATCGTGGGCGAAGCGCGCCCGCAGCCCGGCATCAATATTGGCTACCTGCCGCAGGAACCGCAACTGAACCCGGACAAGGATGTGCGCGGCAACGTGGAGGAAGGCTTGCAGGTCATCAAGGATGCGCAAGCCCGCCTGGATGAAGTCTACGCCGCCTACGCCGACCCGGACGCCGATTTCGATGCCCTCGCCGCCGAACAGGCGCGCCTGGAAAATATCCTGCAAGCCGCTGATGCCCATAATTTGGAACACACCTTGGAAATTGCCGCCGACGCCCTGCGCCTGCCGCCCTGGGACGCTGACGTCAGCAAGCTCTCCGGTGGCGAGCGCCGCCGCGTCGCCCTGTGCCGCCTGCTGCTGTCATCCCCCGACATGCTGATCCTCGACGAACCGACCAACCACCTCGACGCCGAATCCGTCGCCTGGCTGGAGCGTTTCCTGAAGGAATTCCCTGGCACCGTGGTCGCTGTCACCCATGACCGCTACTTCCTCGACAACGTGGCGGGCTGGATTTTGGAGCTTGACCGCGGGCAGGGCATTCCGTGGCAGGGCAACTACTCCTCCTGGCTGGATCAGAAAGAAAAACGTCTGGAGCAGGAAAAGAAATCCGAGCAAGGCCGCCTGAAGGCGATGAAGGAAGAACTCGACTGGGTGCGTTCCAACCCTAAAGGCCGTCAGGCCAAAAGCAAAGCGCGCATGCAGCGTTTTGAGGAACTGTCATCCAGCGATTACCAGAAACGCGCCGAAACCAACGAAATCTACATCGCCCTACCACGCCTCGGCGACCTGGTGATTGAGGCGCAAGGCATCAGCAAATCCTTCGGCGACCGCCTGCTGTATGACAACCTCAGCTTCAACCTGCCCAAGGGCGGCATCGTCGGCATTATCCCCAACGGTGCGGGCAAAACCACCCTGTTCCGCATGATCACCGGGCAGGAACAGCCTGATTCCGGCGCATTCCGCGTTGGCGAGACCGTCAAGATCGCCTATGTCGACCAGTCCCGCGACGACCTCGACCCGAACAAGACCGTCTTCCAAGAAATCGCGGACGGGCACGACATCATGACGGTGGGCGGTTATCAAATCCAGTCACGCGCCTATGTCGGCCGTTTCAACTTCAAGGGCGACTCCCAGCAGAAACGCATTGGCGATTTGTCCGGCGGCGAACGCAACCGGGTGCATCTGGCCAAATTGCTCAAATCCGGCGGCAACCTGCTGCTGCTTGACGAACCGACCAACGACCTTGACGTCGAAACCCTGCGCGCGCTGGAAGAAGCCCTGCTCAACTTCCCAGGCTGCGCGGTGGTGATCTCGCATGACCGCTGGTTCCTNGACCGCATCGCCACCCACATCCTCGCATTTGAAGGCGAGTCGCAAGCAACCTGGTTTGAAGGCAACTACAGCGACTACGAGGAAGATTACAAACGCCGCCACGGCAATGAACTGCATCCGCAGCGGATCAAGTACAAACGCCTCAAAAGCTAAAATCAGCCCGTTTCAGGCAGGAAGGCCGGTTTTCCCGCTTCCTGCCTTGCCTCCCTAGGATGATCCATAACCCGACCACCAGCGTAAGCAACATCAAAACCGCATCGGTGATGATTTCCAACAGGCTATTGTTCAGTTGCTGATTGAACAATTCCAGCCCACACACCAAGCCATAGCCAAATAATCCAAACATCAGCACTTGCGTAAGATAATTCATACACGGATGGCCAATGTAACGATTTATCCACATATATTGCAGTGGCACTGCTGACAGCAACAGAAATAGTGCAAACGCAACTCCGTTGTAACCGTATTTTCCACCGAGATAATAAATCCCAATAAAGTAAGCTGTCATGCCAATCATGCCAATTAAAGCTGTCAGCTTCGCCTGACCGCTGCCTTGCAACACCCAGTAGCCCGCAACGGTATTCGAGTGCAGGAAGAAGTATGCCGCAATAATCTGCAAGGTGGGGCCAGCCTTCGCCGCAAACTCTGGGGAAATCCACAATCCCAGGAAATCGCCGCCTACCGTAATCAGCATAACCGCCAGCACCATACTAATCAGGAACATGGCGTCACTCACTTTCCGGTATAAGGCCAACAATCCCCCTTTGTCGTTCAGGCTGGACATTTCGCTAAAACGGGGAAAGGCAATCTGCGCCAGGGTATGGATGATGCCATTGGCCATCTGGGCAATGGTAAAAGGTATCTGGTAGTAAGTGACCGCTTCGGTTCCTATCACCAAACCGATCAGCAGCTTGTCAGCCCGGGTCGTCAGCGAGCTGAAAANATTCCCCATAAATGTATAGAAACTAAACGAGACAATTTCATCAAAAATAACCCGGTCAAACACCGGGTATGGGTGAATTCCCGCCGGTAAAACCTTGTGGCTGGCAATATAACCGCTGGCCAACGCCAAAGCCTGGACAGCCACATAGCCCCACATGACCCCGGCCAAAGAAAAGCCTGCCAGCAACAGGGCTGTCGCCACCGCAATCCCGCCCAGATTGCCCAGGTTATGGATCACTGCCGGTACGTCAAAACGGTGGTACGCCTTGCACACATTCAGGTAAAACTGGTTAAGGTAGCTGAAAAACAACGGCAGGGTGGTGATACGCAAGACCTTTTGCGCCAGCATCTGTTTGCCTGGGTCATCATACAAATGAGCCGCCAGCATTGGGGCTAGCGCATACAGAAACACAACACTGACTGCACCAAGCACCACATAAACCAGCAACGACACGTTCAGCACTGGCGCAACTTTTGCCTGCTGGCCAGTCGCCTCATAGGCCGCGACATATTTGATGATTGACTGCCCAACCCNCAGATCGACAAGCGTCATGAAACCAATCAGGGATACGCAGATGACATACAGGCCATAGAATTCCGTTCCCAACCTACTGACCATAAAGGGAATGGTCGCCAAAGCCGCAAGCAATGGCAGGGCATACCCCACAACGCTAAAAACGACATTCCTTTGTACATTTTTCATTTGACCTCAACTTTCCGTATCATGCGTGCGCACAGAACCAGTTCCCCTTTATCCGGGGATTAACTTAAAGAAAAATACAAAACATTTAATAAATGAGAGTTATTGATTAGAGCGATTTTATTTATAAATAAAGTATGGAAACCGCTAATTTTTATTCTGAAAATATGTTAATTGAATCCATAAAGAACCCATGCCCTGCTCCGGAACAATCGCAAGCATCCTGCCGACGAATGGCGTTGCGGCGCAAAAGGTTTTTACATCCATACAGAAAATAGAATATTATTCTTGCGGTAAGTCGAAAAACGATACACCCCGAGGTTACCATGCCATGAACCTGCCTACGGTGAAGCAGTTACGTTATTTTATTGCATTGGAAAGTCACGAACATTTCGGCAAAGCGGCCGAAGCCTGTTTCGTCTCACAATCTGCATTCAGCACCGCTATCCGCGAATTGGAAACCATCCTCGAGGTGCAACTGGTCGACCGCACCAACAAGAATGTCACCGTCACCCATATCGGCCGCCAGATTGCCGCTGAAGCCCGCCGCTGTTTGCGCGACATCGAAAACTTGGTGGAACTGGCACGCAGCAACCATGCGCCGTTGACCGGAGAACTCCGGGTCGGCGTCATCCCCACCATCGCCCCGTTCCTGCTACCGTCAGTGCTGCCATCCCTACGCCAGCAATTCCCGCACCTGCGCTTGTATCTGACTGAAGACGTCACCCAACGCATTTACGAAAAGCTGATGAACGGTGAACTTGACCTGATTATCCTCGCCCTGCCCTATGCACTGCGTAATGTCGAAATCCTGCCATTGTTTCATGACAGCTTTTTCCTTGCCTGCCGCGAAGACACCCAACATACCCGGCCACGCCGCTATATTTTCGACGAACTGAACCCGGAAAGCATTCTGCTGTTGGAGGATGGCCACTGCCTGCGCGACCATGCGCTGTCCGCCTGCCACCTACAAGATATGGACAAAGTAAGCCGGTTTACCGCCAGCAGCCTACTGACCCTGGTGCAAATGTTGGACTCTGACTTAGGGATTTCCTATCTGCCGGAAATGGTCAAAGGCTCTGCTTTGCTGGCTGGCACGCATGTAAAAATATGGCCTNNGCCGGAAGAAAGCTACCGCGAAATTGGCTTGGCCGGNCGGCGCGGCAGCGCCCGTGAAACGGAATTCATGCAATTGGGTGAATTCATCAAGACCACCTGGTTAAAGTTATCCGCCGCCGCATAAAACCAGCTTTCCGTCCATCGGCCTTTTTGACAAGGCGTTTTCCACTAATCGGTCTTATCATTCGTTTGAAACTGGCCGGATAAGCAAACCTCATCGGCATAGCATAAAAAGTCCTCAGGAAGACAACAAACCACGAGGACAACATGCTTACAATATCCTTGATAACAAGCCTGTGCGTGACATGGATTGCACTTTACCTGCTCAAGCCTGTAGCGCGCCGCGCCCATCTGCTCGACATCCCAAAAGGCAGAAAACAGCATACGGGAGCCGTCCCACTGATCGGTGGAATGTCCGTATTCGCTGGCGTATCCGTCGCCACCCTGTTTATCCTGCCCGCCAATCCAGCCGTCAGCACTTGGCTGCTCTGCGCCCTTGGCATCGTGTTGTTGGGCGTTGCGGATGATGCGGAAGACCTCTCTGTCAAACTGCGCATCGCCATGCAGACCCTCCTCACACTGGCGCTGTGCATCGGTTCCGGCTTGTCACTGCAAAACCTTGGCAACCTGCTNGGCCTTGGCGAAATTGATCTTGGCCTATTCAGCTACCCGTTCACCGTCATCATCGTGCTGGGCGTCATCAATGCGTTCAATATGATTGACGGCATTGACGGGCTATTAGGCTCAGTCGCCATGGGTTCACTGTTAAGCTTGGTCATGTTGTTCAATCTGCCTGCCCATACCGCGGAATTGGGCGTCTGCGTCGTCTTCATCGCCGCCCTGATCCCTTACCTGCTCAACAACTTGGTGTTGCCACCTTTCAAACAGAAAATTTTCATGGGGGATGCAGGCTCCATGCTGATTGGCCTGACCATTAGCTGGCTGTTGATCCAAGGCACACAAGACCCTACTGCCCAAGCATTCCGCCCGGTGACCGCGTTGTGGCTGATTGCACTGCCGATCATGGACATGGTGCGTGTGATCCTGCAACGTCTGCGTGAAGGCCGTTCNCCCTTCGCCGCTGGCCGTGACCACCTGCATCACCTGTTGATGGAAATCGGCTTGAGCAAATCCGCCACGCTGGTCACCATGAGCACATTGGCGTTTGCCCTTGCAAGTGTTGGCGTTGTGTCAGAACACCTGCAAATCAATGCAAGCCTGATGTTTTACGCCTTCCTGCTGACCTTCCTGGCGTACCTGTTACTGTTGGCTCCTGTTGCAAAAGCTGAAAAAGACAGCGTGCGCCGCTGGTTTAATGAACAGTCCGTCACCCAAACTGCTCGGAAGATTCTTGCAAGATACGGAAATAATTGATGAAAGGTGGCATTTTCCCTGGTGCCAACCGGACTGACCGCTCCTCAAAATACGGGGGGCGGTTTCGTCCGTATAAACCCTGATCTGCATCCGGTACAGCGGCTGCTGACTAGAATCCAAAATGGCCACCAAAATCCGGCTGCACATATTCCCCTTCCGACTCCTCCCGCTTCTGCATATAGGCGTCAACCTTCGCCGCATCCCCTCCGCCAGCAACAACAGGGTCTGGCGAGGCCAACATCGGATTGATCCCGGTTGCACCAGAATTGACTGTCAGGAAACGGGTCAGCGACTGATAAAGCTCCGGCGTCATCCCCATCACCTGCTGCAATTCCTCGATCCGCTCAAAAGGGGCATCCTTGGCACCGAATGGCAAACCGGCGCGCTCATAATCCTTGTCTTCGGCACCATTGAGACGGCGCAGGTCGTCCACATCCCGGAAATCTTCCAGAATATCCAGCATCCGCTCATTGGCTTCGTCATTCAGGCCGACCTGCTTCAGGATCGCCTGCAACAATGGGCGGCTGGCGTAATTGATGTCGATCAAACCATTCTCGCCGACCACCCGGATTTCGACTTTTGCGCCGTCATAATTCCATAGCAGCGGCGCCCCAGCTTGAGATCGCGCTCCTTGTTGGGCAGGAAAAGCTGCATGACCGCATAATGGGTGGCGGCTTCGGCGATACTGAGCCGTGGCGGTGCGGCGGGCGTAATCCACCATGCTGGTTTCGGTGCGGGTGGCGTACACCAGACTGGCCGCCAACGCCATCATCACCATGATCATCCACAGCACCACCACCATCGCCACACCTGCTTGCCGACCCATGCCTCCCCGTAGGTAAAGCCAGGAATGGGAGGCAAATTTATTTTTCATAATCACTCACCTGCGGCAAATCGATCAGCATGTCCGGCCATGGCCGTTCCGCATCCGCCAACGACAGCTTCAGCAGCAACGGATAGGTCGGCTGCTCTTCCCATTCAGACTCCCATTGCGGATCCTGATTCGCCTCTTCTGCGCCGAAGTAGGCAAATGCAGCGTCTTTCAACCCATCGAACACCAAGACCGGTTCCACGTCCTTAAAGGCGTCATCCCAAGTCAGCTCAGGCCGGTAAGGGGCGTACAGCATCTGCAACGCCTTGCCCTGCTTGCCGCTGACAATATCCAGTTCGATCAGGAATACCCCACCCTGATGCTGCAAGGGTTGTAGTGGGGCTGCGTAACGCAGGGAGGAAGAGGAACCTTCAAAGGCATAAACCGGCACGTCGTCCTTTTTCCCTTTAATCTTCACCACCATCGCCTGACTTAGCTGACGGCGCAGAAAATCGGTGATCAGGCGCATGTCCTCAGTTTTGTTGATACGGGCGTCCGCCGCGTCCCAACCACGGCCGATGGTGTTGAAAGCGGCAAACAAGGCCAGAAACAATAGGGAGACCAACGCAAATGAAATCAGCATTTCCAGCAAGGTAAAGCCACGCTGCTTCATTTTTCTTTCCCAAAACGCAAAGAGGACAAATGGAATTCCCGCACTTTCTCACCCGTCTTCCAGGTTACGGCGACATCCACCTGATAAAGCTGCAAAGGGATGGAAAGCTTTTCCTGCTTGTCATCCAGCTTGATCGGCTCCATCCTGACTTCCCAACGGTAGCCGGAGCCTTTCTCCTCGCCGCTGGAATCCCCTTCCTCCACCGGAATCTCGCGGCCGACGGCCGCCATGCGGGACTCGGCCACCTGCACGGCAAAACTGTACTCATCCGACAACGCCACACCGCGCATGGATGAACCGAACAATTGCAGGATGACGCCAACCACCAGCCCCATCACCACAAAAGCGACCAGCACTTCAAGCAGGGAAAAACCTTTACTGGATTGAAACACGCCCCGTCACCCATTCGACATTGACCTTGTAGGTCTGTTGCTTGTAGGTCAGCTCCACCGACCCGCCGGTGGAGCCGCCATCAGGAAAGAAGCGGATGCCACCTTGATCAGCGGAACTCACTTCCGCAGAGGTGGTGTTGATTTTGGCCTCGATGGCGCTGCTGAACGTGCGTTCGGCATTGTCTGCCCCGCCTTCAATCCAAAAACGCTTATCCTTGATATTCATTTTCCACAAGACCGGCTGCTGGCGCATGATCGCCAGGGAGCGGGCATGACGCAGGCTGGCGGCGACTTCCCGGCTGCTTTTACGCAACACCAGCCTTCGCTCAAAGAAGTCGCCACCACTCCCATCAACAAGCCCGCCAGAACCAATACAATCATGAGTTCCAGCAGGGTGAAACCGCTATTGTTGTTTCCAGAGCGTAATGTCTGCATCTTCGCCTTCACCACCGGCAGCACCATCCGCGCCGAAAGACATCAGGTCATATGGCTGGCTGTTGCTGCCAGGACGTTTGTACTGGTAATCGTTGTTCCACGGATCCTTGGGCACTTCACCTTNTTTCAAATAAGNGCCATTCCAGCCACGCGCATTGGAAGGCTGGGCGACCAGCGCCTTGAGCCCATCCGCCGAAGTCGGGTAACTGCCAACCTNCCGGCGGTACATGTCCAGGGCTGCGCTGATGTTTTCAATCTGCACCTTGGCGGACTGGGTTTTACCCTTGCCGAGGTATTTCANGGCCTGTANGCCGACAATCCCGGCGATCAGGCCGAGAATGACCAGCACGATCATCAGCTCAATCAGGCTGAAGCCGCGTTGTGGGTTGGACAGTCGTTTACTTTGGGGTTTGTGTTGCATCATTAGCTCCTTGTTATTAGCCATTTTTTAGCTTTTATTGTGTTATCGAAATTGGGGATTCCTACTTCACCAGTCGGCCATATTGATCATCGGCAACAACACCGAACCAATAATCACCAAAATGGCGAGTGCCATCACCAGAATCAGCAGCGGCTCCAGCAGCGCCAACATCTGTTTGACAGCAGTTTTGACTTCATCATCGTAAATATCCGCCACTTCACTTAGCAGATCTTCCATACGCCCGGTTTCCTCTCCGACGCGCAACATGTGCAAGGCGTATGGGGAAACACGCCTTTGCCCAATAATGTCCGGGTCAGGCTTTCGCCTTGCTTAAGGCTGTCGGCGGATTCCTCCACCGCCGCTGCCATAACCCGGTTGCTGATCGTATTCTTGGCAATCTTCAATGCGCCCAATAGCGGGACGCCGTTGTGCAGCAAGGTTCCCAAGCTGCGGGAAAAACGCGCCGTTTCGATCTTGCCGATCAGGCTGCCGACAATCGGCCAGCGCAGCATGCTGCGGTCAAGGCCAGCGCGCGCCCTTTCATTCGTCAGTACGTATTGCAGCAGCATCAACACCAGCAGGAAACCGCCCAGCACCGCCCACCAGTAATGCTGCAAGGTGTCCGCCGCCGTCATCACCACACGGGTGATGGTCGGCAGTTCACCGCCCATATCCTTGAACATCTGCGCAAACTGCGGCACCACAAAGGTCAGCAGCGCAATGATCGACACCACCGCCACAAACGCGAGGATGGCCGGGTAAATCAGGGCGGAAATTACGGTGCCGCGCAGTTCCTTCGCCCGTGTCATGTAATCGACCAGACGGCCAAGTGCGTCATCAATGGAGCCACCTGCTTCGCCTGCCCGCACCATATTGACGTAGAAACGTGAAAACTTGCCGCTTTCGTCCAACGCGTCGGCAAAGCGTTTGCCACTGCGGATTTGGTTCTGGATGCCCTGCACCAGCGCCTGCACCGCCGGTTTGTCGCTGATTTCCAGCAGGATGCCGAGCGCACGGTCCAGCGGCAGTCCAGCCTTGAGCATCGTGGACATCTGCTGGGTCAGCGCCATAATGTCTTCCTGGGCAACTTTTTGCCGCCGAACAATCCGCCGGATTTTTTGGCTGCCGTGCTTTGCCACCACCCGCCGCAGACTTTCCCGCCTGAATTTTGACAGGAATCAACCCTTGCGCATGCAGGCTTTCCACCACCAACGCTTCGCTGGCCGCCTCCATCATGCCTTCCTTGGCCGCGCCGCCAGGGGTAATGGCCTTATAACTATACGCCGCCATTCGGGGTTTCCTCCGCGACCCGCAGCACTTCATCCAGGGTGGTCACGCCTTTCAGCGCCTTGAGCAGGCCGTCTTCGTACATGGTGCGCATGCTGCCTTTGCGTGCCTGTTCCTGCAACACGCCAGCGTCTTCATGCTTGAGGATCAGGCGGCGGATTGGGTCATCCATCACCAGGATTTCATGAATGGCACTGCGNNGCTTGTAGCCGCTATTGCTGCAGGCGCTGCATCCCTTGGCACGCCACAGCCGCAATTCGCCCTCCGGCTGGTAACGGCGCAACCCGAGCTCTTCCTCAATTTCCGGTAGCACCGGATGCGGCTCACGGCATTGTGGGCACAGACGGCGCACCAGACGCTGGGCAAGAATGCCATTGACGGTCGAAGTGATCAGGTAATCCTCGATCCCCATGTCCAGCAGACGGGTGATGCCGCTGGCGGCGTCGTTGGTGTGCAAGGTGGACAACACNNCGTGGCCGGTCAGGGCGGATTNGATGGCGATACGCGCGGTTTCCACATCGCGCATCTCGCCGATCATGATGACGTCTGGGTCTTGGCGGACAATGGAGCGCAAAGCGTCAGCGAAGGTCAGGCCGATTTTCGGGTTGGCCTGAATCTGGTTGATGCCCTCCAACTCGTATTCCACCGGATCTTCAACGGTCAGAATCTTGTTTTCCGGCGTATTCAATTGCGTCAGGGCGGAATACAACGTGGTGGTTTTACCGGAGCCGGTTGGCCNCGTCACCAGAATAACACCATGTGGCGCTTCCAGTTGCTGCTGGAGTTTTTGCAAGTTGTCGTCGGAAAACCCCAGGGTTTGCAGATCCAGCTTGACGCTGTGTTTGTCCAGCAGACGCATGACCACGCTCTCGCCATGCATGGTCGGCACGGTGGACACACGCATGTCGATTTCCTTGCCCTGCGCGCGCAACTGGATACGGCCATCCTGCGGCAGGCGGCGTTCGGCGATGTTCAGCCGCGCCATCAGCTTGAGCCGGGAAATGATGGCGGAGGTCAGCTGCGGCGGCGGTGAATCCACTTCATGGATCACGCCGTCAATGCGGTAACGCACCTTCAAATGGCTTTCAAACGGTTCGATGTGAATATCGGAAGCCCGCTGGCTCATGGCGTTGGTCATGATCTGATTGACCAACCGGATAACCGGAGCCTCACTGGCCATGTCTTTCAAATGTTCGATGTCATCCAGGTTGTCATTATGGCTGCTGATCTCGAACTCATCCTCGCCAACCTCTTNTTTATCAGCTTCACCGCCATACAGGCGCTCGATATTGGCGCGGATTTCACTGGGCAACCCCAGCAGCGGTTCAACCAATTTGCCGCTGGCCATGCTAATAGCTTGCCGGGCGAAGGGATCCTGCGGATTGGACATGGCGACCACCAGCCGTTCCGCTCCCGTCTGCACCGGAACAATTTCAGCAGTACGCATGTAATTGATGGCAATGCCAGGGTTTTCAACTGGAATGGGAGGATAGTCATTAGTCAGCGCCAACCGCACATTCAAATGGCGTGAAAGCACAAACGCCACTTCCTGTTCGGTCAGCATACCCAAGCGAACCAACACGCTGCCCAGCGGCTGGCGGATCTCGGTTTGCGCACGCAACGCGCGCTCAAGATCAGCGGGTTTCAGTTTGCCTAATTTGACCAGCCTTTCGCCAAACATTGCGGCTGGCGCAGCGGATGTTGCAACCTGCATAAGTTATTATCTTTATTATTATTGTTAGGTTACACGCTCTGTGGCGCCGAGTTGACCTTGATGTTTATTTAGCCCATAAGGTCTTATATTTCCGATAAGGATGGTGGATAGAGGGGAAACATGCAAGCAGTTTCCCCGTGAACGGTCAGAAAATTACATACTGCGACTGCCCATGAAAATAGCGCCGCCAATGCCAGCCACCATCACGGCAACCATCAGCACCAGGAACACCAACGCCATAATTCCGGCCAGTTTCCAAAAGCTTGCCTGTTGCCCCAGCGCCGTTTCCAGATCCGCCACATCCAGTGATGTGACTGCGCGTTTGATCGAGCCTGCGTAACGTAGCAGGTATAACGACGCCATGAAATAAACCAGAGCCATCAGCAAATACATCACGCCCATTCCCACCATCATGCCTGTCCCGTAAATGCCCAGTTCGGCCTGCGCGCCCTCCATATTGCCCATCAGTGCGCTGCCCATCAGCATGGGAATGGATGCCAACGCCATGAAGGCTGCGCCAATAAACCCCATAATGGATAAAAACAACACCCATGGCCGGGTTTTGCGCAATGCGGCAACAATGTTGTCGGTCATTGCACCGCTGCCGCCTGCAACATCCTGAACAGCGGAACGTGGAGGGATAAAAGCATCTTGAACGCCCATTTTGTTTTCCTTTTATCGTAAAAACGCCCAATTTAGCATTAAACACCACCAAAAACATACTTTCTTCGCCCAAGCATATTACGCTGCTGACATGGACAGAGGACTCTCCAAAATACTGAAAACCATCAGTTTCGTCATCGCCATCATGGTGGGGGCAACACCTGAGCATCTGCTGGCGACGGAAATGTCCAGGCTGGTCATCGTGCTGGACGCCTCCAACAGCATGTGNGGGAAAACGGGTGACACACACAAAATAGTCCTGGCGCGCAACGGGCTGCATACCCTGCTGATGCAACAACCAGCAACAACCGCTATTGGCTTGGTGACTTATGGCAACCACCACAAATCAGCTTGCAACGACATCAATGTGATCGCCAGCCCTGGTGAAATGGATGCGCCAGCCCTGTCGCANAAAATCAACCGCATTGCACCTTACGGACGCTCCCCTATCAGCGCCGCGTTGGAACAGGCCGCCAATCTGCTGGATGGGACTGGCAACATCCTGCTGGTCAGTGACGGNCCGGAAAGTTGCGGCGGCGACCCCTGCGCCACAGCCGAGCACCTGAAAACAACGCATCCCGACGTCCACATCCATGTCCTTTCCTTGCAGGACGCGGAAACCAGCAGCCTGCGCTGTCTGGCGGAAACCAGCGGCGGACGCTTCGTCCGCATTCAAGATGCTGAACACTTTGCCGGACAACTCCGGCAAACCTTCCAACCAACGGAACAAACCCATGCCGCGACGACCGACAAAGCGGCAGGCATCCTGCACTTGAGTGCTGGAGCCAATGGCCGCGAGACAAACCTGCCCGCCAGTTTCCTGATCTACAGCAGCGATGGCGATTACATCACCGAGTTTACCGCCCGCACCGAAGCCAGCCAGCCCCTCNNCCCCGGTGACTATCAGGTCAGCATGCTTTGGAAAACCATCAAACAAGTCAAAGCCATCCATATCAATCCCGGGCAAACCACCGACCAGCATTTCGACTTAGGCCANATGGGCACATTGCAACTGGCGGCGCAAGGCTCCCAGCAACAGGCGGTGGACGCCAATTTCACACTGTATTCACCCACTGACGACTACCTCTCCGGCCACCTGTTCAAATCCAAAATCAGCGACACCCTGCCAATCGGCTCTTACCGCATCAAGGCCAGTTTCGGCAAAGAAACCCAGGAAGCACGCCTGGAAGTCACCGCCGACGCCGAAACCAGCCATACCTTCCAGTTCAGTACGCTGCAATAATCTGCGCATCCCGTTCACGCGTCTTCACCCGAAAATAACGCTCATTGCGATAAAACGCCGCTGCATCGTTAACCCACCAGCCAGGCACGCCCAAGAGCGGAAACGGATTAAGCTGGGCGGGTGAACGCAGCCCGCCTTGTTGCAAGTTAGCGGCCACCACACCATCCAGGTATGC
This sequence comes from Candidatus Thiothrix singaporensis, assembly GCA_013693955.1. Taxonomy (GTDB): domain Bacteria; phylum Pseudomonadota; class Gammaproteobacteria; order Thiotrichales; family Thiotrichaceae; genus Thiothrix; species Thiothrix singaporensis. The sequence continues at coordinate 2,721,201 of CP059265.1, forward strand.
CTGTTGTTGCGCCAGTGTCAGGCCAANAAACAGCGGCTCCACCGCCACCAACAAAGCATGCGCGGTCAGGCCGACATACGGCGTGAGCAACTTTTCCAAAGTGGCGTGACCCAGGGCAAAACAAGCAATTTCCTGCCACCAAGCAGCGCGCTCTTGCCAAAAGAGGGCTTCCCAGCGGAAATCCAGCGCCAATTGCAACAGGTCGTGGCGGCTGGCGGCGACCACCACGCCGCTTTCATCAAACACCGTCAGCGCATCCCGCTGCGACGTGCGCGGCTGGCCATACTGCCTAATGTCGGCGGCGTGCAGCGCATTGATTGTCACTTTGGTTTGCGGATACAGCGCCCATATCAGCGCATTGAAGAAATCATGCCAGTTGGCACGGGTGGCAACGACACCGTGCTGGAAAATCCGCTCTTCGTAGTAAAGTTCCGGAAATGGCAAGGTTTCATCCTGCCGCAGAAAACGGATCGACTGGCCGGACTGCGCGCATAAACCAGCGGGCAGCAAACAGGCCAGCATTTCAGCCGCAGGCCATTCCGCCTGCTCCCGCCAACGACGGATATTTTGCAACTGCTGGAAGCAAGGATGCAGACTGTCAAAAGCAGGATTCCAGAAATCGGCCATCGCCCGTCACCGCCACCCAAAATGAAGGGAGTTTAACGCAAATACTGGCGACAGGCAGACCCGGAACACACGGAAACCCTCCGCATCCGCTACAATCACTCAGAATTGAATCACACCCCTTCGCGCGCCATGAAACTGAACAATCTGGAAACATCCGTTGACCGCACCATCCTGCAACGTGGCCAGGGCTATACCGCCTTTGTCCTGGATTTGGAAGAAACCGAACCTGAATTCTGGCAGGCCTACGTTGAAGGCACCGAAACTTACGATGTGGAAATCCAGCTGGACGGCGACGCAGTGACCGACTGGTCATGTTCCTGCCCATATGACTACGGCTCGATCTGCAAACATGTGGTGGCAACCCTGCTCAATATCCGCGCCCGTCGACAAACATCCGCCACGAACCGGGCTGCAACCGTCAGCGCCCCCAGCAAACGCGAACAGCTTGACCAGATACTGAAAACCCTCAAACGCGAAGACTTGGAAGCTTACATCCGCCAACAATTGCATGGCGACCGCGCCTTGCTGGACAAATTCCTGCTGCGTTTCCAGACGGTTACGACTGTAGGGGAAAGCATCGCCAAACAATACCAACAGATGTTCAAGCATCTGGCGCGCCGTTATTTCCAGCACGGCTTCATTGACTATGAAGACGCCAACAACTTCGTGGACGAAGCACAGGAACTGCTGGACACGCTGCAACAGTCGCCCCTTGAACCTGCCGACAGCATCGACGCAGGCCTTGCCATCGCCAGCAGCATTGCGGACATCGCCAACCAGATTGACGACTCAGATGGCGGGCTCGGCGACCTGATGTGTGACGTTAAAGCCATTCTCGCCAAACCCTACCGCCTGCTGCCCGCCGAGCGCCGGGAGCAACTGTTCAGGCAGGTGCTTGACGCCAGCTTTGACAAGCAATACAGCGAATATGGATTGGAAAGCATCTTCACCGAGTTGCTGGAAACCTGGACGGCAGACAACCGCGCCTATCAGGATGCTTATTTGCAGGTGCTTGACCAGAAGACCAGGGCAACCCCCGACGGCTGNGGTAGNGATTACCTGTTATGCCTGCAACTGAAATTGCTCAAAGCCTGGGGCAGACAGGATGAACTGGACACGCTGACATCGGCNTACCTGGAAATCCCTGATTTCCGGGAGACGGCAGTCCAACAGGCCATTGACGCCAAAGACTTCGCCAAAGCCCGCCAATTGCTGCGGGAAGGCGTCCGGCTGGCTGAACAGCAAAGCCTTCCCGGCATCCTCAACCGCTGGCGCGTCCGCTTGCTGGAAATCGCCTATCAGCTCAATGAACCGCCCGCCATCCGCAGCGAACTGGAATGGCTGTTCCAGAACAATCACTTTTCACTGGAATACTATCGCCAGCTAAAGGCTGCCCATTCCCCAGAGGAGTGGCCGGAAGTCCGCCAGCGCCTGTACGCCATGATCCCCGCCGCACGCGGCTTTGACTCCACCCGAGCCAATCTGCTGGAGGAGGAAAACGACCTCCCGGCCTTGTACGCCCTGATCACCCAGCCCACGCCCATATCGGGGCAAAACCACACATTATTCAANAAATATGCGCAACTTCTGGCGACCGCTTTCCCACAGGAAATCACCGTCGCCTACGCCAGCCAGATTTGCGACTACCTCCGCAACAATACCGGGCGGCATGCCTATGAACAGACGATCAACGACCTGAAAATCCTGGCCAAGATGCCCAATGGCCAAAACATGGCGAACAACCGNGTGGCGGATTTCCGCACCCGCTACAAGACGCGCAAAGCCATGCTGGAAGTGTTCGCCAAGGCGTTTGGGAAGACATGAGCAAATTCCCGAGCCTGCCGCCGAATGTTATGCTTTATCAGCGCAAGATCGGGAGGCCACGCCCATGTCCGTGACAAAACAGCAAGAAGACCATTACATTACCGAAGCAGAATATCTGGAAGGGGAAAAACTTGCCGAAGAACGTCATGAATACATAGACGGACGAATCTATGCAATGGCTGGCGCAAGCAAACGGCATAACCGCATTGCTGGCAATTGTTACCGTGCTTTCATGGATAAGGGCAACGGCCAATGTGAGGCGTTCATNGGGGATCTGAAAGTCCGCGCCTCCACACAGCGCAAAACCTATTACTACCCAGATGTGGTGGTGGGTTGTGCAGAGGACGACAACGCGGACGAATATTATCTGGAAAAACCCTGTCTGATCGTCGAAGTCTCCTCCGACTCCACCATCCGCAAGGACTACCTGGAAAAGGCGCTGGCTTATCAGGCGATCCCTTCGCTGCAAGCCTACCTGATCGTGGCGCAGGACAAACCGCTGGTGGACATGCTGGCNCGCAATGCCGAGGGCAGCTGGGATTTGCACCAGTTTGACAGGCTGAAGGATGAAATCAGCCTGCCCTGCCTCGATATGACACTAAGCCTGCAAACGATCTATCTTGGCGTCAATTTACAGGATCACAATTGAAGCGTAACAATGCCGCCTGACTTAAGCATTTAGCCGACCCACGCCCGCGCATTCCGGAACATCCGCAACCATGCGCCATCCTCGCCCAGTGCGCCCGCCGGTTTCCACGAATGCTGCGCAGCGCGGAACAAGCGCTCAGGATGCGGCATCATAATGGTGAAGCGCCCATCAGCCGTGGTCACGCCGGTAATCCCCAGCGGCGAACCATTCGGGTTCTCCGGATAGTGTTCGGTGGCCTCGCCGTAATTGTCGAGGTAACGCAACCCGACCAGCCCTTCCGCCAGCACATCCGCCGGATTGACGCCAACATCAAACACCGCGCGGCCTTCGCCATGCGCAACGGCAATCGGCAGGCGCGAGCCTTCCATCCCTTGCAGGAACAGCGACGGCGACTTCAGCACCTCCACCGCCGCATAGCGCGCCTCAAACTGTTCGGAACGGTTGCGGTAGAAACGCGGCCAGTGCGCCGCACCCGGAATCATGCCGCGCAATTGCGAGAACATCTGGCAACCGTTGCACACCCNCAGCCCGAAAGAATCGCCACGGGCAAAGAAGGCGGCGAATTCATCGCTGACCAGCGGGTTCATCAGGATGGNTTTCGCCCAACCGCCGCCCGCCCCCAGCACATCGCCATAGGAAAAGCCGCCACAAGCCGCCAGCCCCTTGAAATCCCGGAGCTTGACGCGCCCGCTGATAAGGTCGGTCATATGCACGTCAACCGCCTTGAAACCGGCGCGGTCAAAAGCGGCCGCCATTTCCANCCGGCCATTGACGCCCTGTTCGCGCAGGATCGCCACCGCAGGGCGCACACCTGTCCTGATATAAGGCGCGGCCACATCCGCATCCGGCTCGTAGCTGAGGCTGAATGGCAAACCCGGGTCGCGCGCGTCATCCAGGCGTTCAAATTCCTGGGCGGCGCAATCGGCATTGTCACGCAACGCCTGCACCCGGTAGCTGGTTTCCGCCCAGATTTTCTGCAAGCGGGCGCGGGGAGCGCGGTAGACTTCTTCGTGGGCGAATTTCAGCACCAATTCATCGCTGTCGTTGAGTTCGCCGATGACGTGGGCGCAATGCGCCAGCCCGGCCTCACGGAAAGCCTCCAGCACCGCATCCGTATCACAGTGGCGCACTTGCAGCACCGCCCCCAGCTCCTCACTGAACAGCGCGGGCAGCAATGCATCATCCAGCAGGCCAATGCGGGCGGTGAGGCCGACATGCCCGGCGAAGCTCATTTCCGCCAGGGTCGCCAGCAGCCCGCCGTCAGAACGGTCATGGTAAGCCAGGATCAGGCCTTCCGCGCGCAATTCCTGGATAACGCCGAAAAACGCCTTGAGCGCATCCGGGTTGTCCAGATCAGGCGCGTAATGCCCGACCTGCCCATACACCTGCGCCAGCGCGGACGCCGCCAACCGATTTTTGCCCTTGCCCAGGTCAACCAGAATCAGATCCGTATCGCCCTGATCGGTTTGCAACTGCGGGGTCAGGGTCTTGCCAATGTCCTGCACCGGGGCAAAGGCCGAAACGATCAGCGACAATGGCGCCGCCATTTCACGGTCTTCACCATGCTGCTGCCAGACGGTTTTCATCGACAGGGAATCCTTGCCCACCGGAATGGCGAGGCNCAAACGCGGGCACAGGTCTTCGCCCACCGCTTTCACCGTGTCGAACAAGGCGGCGTCTTCACCCGGGTAACCCGCCGCCGCCATCCAGTTGGCGGACAGGCGGAGGTGGCGGAGGTCGGTAATATCCGCCGCCGCAATATTGGTGATGGCCTCGCCAATCGCCATCCGCCCGGAGGCCGCCGGATTCACCAGTGCCACCGGCGTGCGCTCGCCCATCGCCATTGCCTCACCATAATTCGTGGTGTAATCGGCGGCGGTCACCGCCACATCCGCCACCGGAACCTGCCACGGCCNCACCATCTGGTCGCGCGCCACCATGCCGGTCACCGTGCGGTCGCCAATGGTGATGAGGAAGGATTTGGAGGCCACCGTCGGCAAGCGCAGCACACGCTCAATGGCCTCGGCCAGCCCAATCTGGCTGAGGTCGAGTTCCGGCTTGTGGAAGGTCTGATGACGCACATCGCGCAGCATTTTCGGTGGCTTGCCCAACAACACGTTCATGGGCAGGTCGACCGGGTTGTTGTCGAACAGGGAATCCCCAACCAGGAGCTGCTGTTCCTTGGTCGCCGTGCCGACCACCGCATAGATGGCGCGTTCACGCTCGCACAGTTCACGGAAGGCGTCCAGGCGCTCTTCGGCGACTGCCAGCACGTAGCGTTCCTGCGATTCGTTGCTCCAGATTTCCATCGGCGACATGCCCGGCTCGTCATTCGGCACGGTGCGCAGCTCAATCCGCCCGCCGCGCCCGGCGTCGTTGATGATTTCGGGGATGGCGTTGGAAATGCCGCCTGCGCCGACATCATGGATGGACAATATCGGGTTGTTGGCTCCCAGCGCCACACAACGGTCGATGACCTCCTGGCAGCGGCGCTGCATTTCCGGGTTGCCGCGCTGCACGGAAGCGAAATCCAGGTTTTCCGCACTTGAACCGCTGGCCATCGAGGATGCCGCCCCAGNGCCGANTCCATGACAGCCGCCCAGCACCACCAGCGGCGTGCCCTCCGGCAACGGCTGCTTTTCAATATTGCCTTCGCGGATATTGCCCAAGCCGCCAGCAATCATGATCGGCTTGTGGTAACCGCGCAGCTCCAGCCCCTTCGCGCCGGGAGCCTGCATTTCAAAGGTGCGGAAATAACCTGCAATATTGGGGCGGCCAAATTCGTTGTTGAAAGCCGCCGCGCCGATCGNGCCGTCGAGCATGATGCCGAGAGCGGACACAATCCGGTNCGGTTTGCCGAAATCGTGCTCCCACGGCTGTTCGTAACCCGGAATGCGCAGGTTGGACACCGAGAAACCGCACAACCCAGCCTTGGGCTTGGAGCCGTTGCCAGTGGCGCCTTCGTCGCGGATTTCGCCGCCGGAGCCGGTCGCCGCGCCGGGGAATGGCGAAATCGCGGTCGGATGATTGTGGGTTTCCACCTTCATCAGGATATGCACCGGCTCATTGGTGTAGTGGTATTCGCCCGTCTTCACATCCGTGAGGAAACGGGTCGCCAACGNGCCTTCGATGACCGAAGCGTTGTCCTTGTAGGCGGACAGGATGCCTTCCGGCGCATGCTGGTAGGTGTTGCGGATCATGCCGAACAGCGACTTGGGCTGTTCGTGGCCATCAATGATCCAGGCCGCGTTGAAAATCTTGTGGCGGCAATGTTCCGAGTTGGCCTGCGCGAACATCATCAGCTCCACATCGGTCGGGTTGCGCCCCAGGTCGGCATAGTTTTCGGCCAGATAGTCGATTTCGTCCGGGGAAAGCGCCAGCCCCCACTCCAGGTTGGCCTGCTGCAATGCCGCCACCGCATCGCCGGAAATGTCCACATGGCGCAGCGGTGCCGGTTCGGCCTCGCTGAACAGCACCACGGCGTCCTGCATGTCGGCCAGCACCATTTCCGTCATGCGGTCATGCAGCAGCCCGGCGATCTGGCCGCGCTCCGCATCGGAAAGCGTTGCGCTGGCCTGCACATCATAAGCGACGCCGCGTTCAATCCGCTCCACCATGCCCAGGCCGCAGTTGTGGGCGATGTCGGTCGCCTTGCTCGACCACGGCGAAATCGTCCCGGCACGCGGTGTGACCAGCAACAACGTTCCACTGAAATTATGGCTGCCCTGGCGTTCCTCATAGGTCAGCAAGGTTTGCAGACGGGCGTGCTCCTCTGCGCTCAATTCGCGTGACGTGCGGACAAAATGGGCATATTCGGCTTGCAGGCCGGTGACGGCGGGCGCTACGGCCTGCAATGCGTTGAGCAGTTTAAGACAGCGGGAGTCAGAAAGGGCAACACTACCGGGGAGGATCAGCATAGGATTTAACCAACTGGGCAGTTCATCAAGGTAGGTATGATAGCCGAAAGCCGCGCCAGGTTATAGGGACACTGCCTTGTCAGCCCCTACCGGACTTCAATTTGGCGGATTTCTTCCTCACTGAACCTGGCATTACGGTATGGGGGTTCCTGCACCACGGCACGCAGGTTTTTCAGCGTATTGAACACCGACTCCACCAGATGGTCATTGCTGGGCCGTTGAACGGTGCCTGCGGGTCAAGCTGAATCTGGTAACTGACCCGGACATGGCCGGGGCTGGCCTGTTGGAACACCCATGAACCCCGCAGACCCAGCACACGGGTGCGGCTCGGCGCGGCAGGCGCATAATTTTCCTTGCCGGTCAGGGTGATCGTCAGGGTCGACGTACTGCGGTTATAGCGGATGACGGAATCAATGTACATGTCCCGGTTTTCCAGCGGAAACGGCGCATCCACCACGGTATACGTGATGCGCTCGGCGGGCGACAGGGTTTTCACCAAACGCCCTTCCACGCAGCCATGCACCCAGCGCGGGCAGGCGCTGATGTCTTTCAGCACTGCCGCCAGCGCATCCAGGGTTGTCGCCATCTCCACCACGCCGTTGGTGGTTTCATGGGGCGAGCCGGTTTTCTGCTGCCGCACCTGGATCCCGCCCTCATCCTGTTTCACCACCCAGCCGCCGCCATCCGCATACCCCGGCGACATCGCCAACAACAGCAGGAAAACGGCGGCCAGCAAGCGTTTCATCGGTACTCCACCATGTCTTCCAGTGGCTGGCGCAGACGCGGCGTCTGCTCACCGGCGCGGTAGCCAAACGTGACGACCACCGCCACGCCATACTGGCTGGCGTCGACACCCAGCACGTCCTCAACCCCATGTTTGGAAAAACCTTCGATCGGGCAGGAATCAATCCCCAGGCTGGCGGCACCTGTCATCATATTGGCCAGCGCCAGATAGCACTGTTTGGATGCCCAGGCAAATGTGTTCATGTACGGCGCAATTTCGCTGTCATTGTGGGCGGCATACTTGGCCAGATACGCCTCCTCCGCCTCCTGCGGCAGATTGCGGCGGCCAAACAACTGTTTCACGTAAGCGCTGCCCGGCTCCACTGCCGCTGTTTTCGCCAGGATCACCACCACATGGCTGCTGTCAGCAATTTGCGGCTGGTTCCAGCAGACTGCACGCAACTTTTCCCGCAATTCCGGGGTTTGCACCACCACAAAACGCCAATGTTCCATCCCGAACGAAGACGGCGACAAACGCCCGAACTCCAGAATCTGCTGGAAATCCGCTGCGGGAATCTTACGCTGCGGGTCAAATTTCTTGCAGGCATGGCGGAATGTCATCGCTTGCATGAATGGCTGCATGGTGGAAGCTCCTTCACTTAAAACCGGCTGGTAAATGCGCTACAGTATCACCACGCCGTCACACAAGGATACAGAAATAATGTTTACGGGATTCTTCAAGGGTTTTAGTTACGTATTCACCGGCCTGTCGCTCATCACCCAAAAAGGCATCCGCCCGTTTGTGCTGGTTCCGTTGTTGATCAACACCATCCTGTTCGCGGGTGGCGTCTGGCTGGCNAAAACCCAACTCGCCTACTGGATGGACAGGCTGCTGCCAAACTGGCTGACATGGCTGGAATGGCTGCTGTGGCCAGTGTTCGCCATCCTGATCTTCTTTGTGGTTTTCTATGTGTTCTCCATCGTCGCCAACCTGATCGCCGCGCCCTTCAACTCGGTGCTGGCGGAACGGGTGGAAGCGCGCCTCAACGGCCTGCCGGTTCCGGAATTCGCCGGTTACCAGAGCTTGCCCGGCCTGATCGCCCGCACCTTCAAAAGCGAACTCAGCAAACTCTGGTACATGGGCAAGTGGTTCGTCCTGTTATTGATCCTGACCGTGATTCCGGGTCTGAACGTGGTTTCGCCGGTGGCGTGGACAGTGTTCGGTGCCTGGATGCTGGCGATCGAATACGCTGACTACCCGATGGGCAACCACAACCTGTTTTTCAATGATGAACTGGTTGCGCTAAAGAAACGCCGCCCGGAAGCGCTGGGGTTCGGCTGGCTGCTGTCAATCATGACCACTATTCCGGTGCTGAATTTCCTGGCGATGCCGGTGGGGGTGGCGGGCGCAACCGCCTTGTGGGTGAACAGTTTGTCGCAAAACCAACCATAGGATTGGTCTGAGTCAACAAACACTGACTCAGTGTGGAATCAAAAACCACCAGATCGGCAGCAATAGCAGGGTAACAACGAGCACCCAACGGCTCCATGCTGGCAAGGGTATTTGCGACCAGTCCAACGCAGCCCTGCCAGTATCCGAGCGCCCCTTACGAAAGGCGATGACGATGAGAACCGCCGTCAGCAGAAACAAGGTATTACTCGCCTGATAGGATTCAAAACGGTAAGTCAACCAAGTGAAAGCACCATTCAGATGCCCGAGCATAACGGCGATTGCCAACGTCATTGCAAGCATTTCAGGCAGGATGACAATCAGCGCCGAAAAGATTGCCATCCACAACAACCCAGCCAGCAAAAACGCAAACGGGCTAATCGCCAGATAAGCAGCAAACGATGGGGAAACTTCACTCATTGCGCCGTATTCTCCACTCCAATATTGCTCAGACTGCCCGTAAAGCGTTAAAGCGAGATCAAGGGCGCACAAAGCCAGAGGCGGCAAAAGCAACCAAATAGATTCAAGCCTGAAAATGTGGTTTTGCATGATTCATCCATAACGTAGTTATCCTTGCTGAAAGGATATTCAAGAAGCTTGAGAAGAATCAATTTTGCCAGGCAGGAATCCTGTAGGCTGAGGCCAATTATGTACCTGGAGGTTTTATCGTTATGTCTGAACAATTGGTAGCAGTAGCCATAGGCGAGGATGGCAAGATTGCACCTCACGCAGGCAGAGCCCTGCACTGGAACGTCTATGCCGTTTCCGGCGAAACAGGCACCAGTCTGGCCTGGATGCTGGAGCTGACTGAAATGGGCTGCCTGCACGAATGGCATGTACGTGGCGACGGTAACCGTCACCCGCTGCATTACGTCGATGTGGCCATTGCCGGTTCCGCCGGTGAAGGCGTTACCCGCAGACTAGGCGAGCGCAATACCCAACTGCTGGCAACGGCTGAAACCAGCCCGGAACAGGCAGTTGCCGCGTGGCTGGCAGGTAACCTTCCCGCCGGTTTGCCGCATGAAGAACAGGCTTGTCTGCATCCCAAAGCGTGACGTACCTTATTCACTCTTCAGCGACAACAGTGAAACATCCCCGCCCTGCGCGGTGGTATTGACCGATACCACCCGCTCGGTCGCAAACCGGTGTAGATAGTGCGNGCTACCTGCTTTCGNGCCGGTGCCGGATAAACCTTCCCCACCAAACGGTTGTACCCCGACAATCGCGCCAATCTGGTTACGGTTGATGTAGATATTGCCCACTTTGAGCTTGGCCAGCAGATGATCGATAGTCTGGTTGATGCGGCTGTGAATCCCCAACGTCAGGCCGTAACCCGACTGATTGATATCGTCGATCACCTTGTCGAGATCCTTCGCGGCATAGCGGCAAACGTGCAATANGCCAAATTTCTCACCACCAATCTGGGCAATATTGTCGATTTCGACCGCGCTGGGAGCAAAGAACGAGCCATTTTCACACTCGACTGGAAGTTCGCATTGATGGATCAGTTTGCCGACCTGGGTAATCTGTTGCAGATGTTGTTCCAGCATAGCTTTGGCTTCGGCATTGATCACNNCGCCAATGTCGGTTTGCAGCAACGCCGGGTTGCCAATACGCAGTTCCTGCATGGCACCTTTAAGCATGGCAATGGTCTTGTCGGCGATAGCGTCCTGCACATACAGGATGCGCAGCGCGGAACAGCGTTGCCCCGCACTGTTGAAAGCGGAACGCACCACATCATCCACCACCTGCTCAGTCAGCGCGGAAGAATCGACAATCATGGCGTTAACCCCGCCAGTTTCGGCAATGAACGGAATAATCGCGCCAGAACGTTGCGCCAGGGTGCGTTGGATACGCTGCGCCGTTTCCGTGCCACCGGTAAAAACCACGCCCCNCAGTTTAGGATGTGATACCAACGCCTGCCCTACCACCGCACCTTCGCCCAGCAGCAATTGCAAGACCTCACGCGGCACGCCAGCCTGATGCATCAGCCGGGTAGCGAAATGCGCCGTCAGCGAACTTTGCTCTGCCGGTTTAGCCACAATCGCATTGCCCGCCGCCAATGCCGCCGTGATCTGCCCGGTGAAAATAGCCAGCGGGAAATTCCACGGGCTGATGCAGGCAAACACGCCACGCCCATGCCAGCGCAAGGTATTACTTTCGCCAGTAGCGCCACGCAGCACCAGCGGTTCGCCGAAATCCTGCTGGCAACGGTAAGCATAGTAGCGGCAGAAATCGACCGCCTCGCGCCAGTCGGCCAGCGCATCCTCCAGGGGTTTGCCTGCTTCGCGCACCATCAATGCCAGCAGTTCCACTCGCTGCTGCCCGTAAAGTTCCGCGATGTTTTGCAACACTTTGACACGGGTAGTCACGGGCGTGCTATCCCAGGCATCAGCATGTTTGGCGGCAAGTTCGACTGCCGCTGCAACCGACGTCTCCGGTGCATATACCACGCTGCCAACCACATCACTGTGATCAGCGGGATTGAGCACGGCATGTGGCTCGCCTGCTTCCGTTTCCACACATAGCAAACTGCTGGCCTGATACGGCTTGGAAAAAGCATCCTGCAACGCTTTCCTCAATTGCAACAAGGTTGGCGCATCCGTCAAATCGAGTCCGGTGGAATTTTCCCGCGCAGGCTGATAAAGATCGGGCGGCAATGGAATCGCCGGATGCCGGATCGATTCCAGTTTTCCCACAACCTCCAACGGCTCTTCGATAATGGCTGCAATCGGCAACTCGTCGTCCTGCACGCGGTTGATGAAGGAGGTATTGGCACCATTCTCCAGCAAGCGACGGATCAGGTAGGGCAACAGGTCGTGATGATTGCCGACCGGGGAATAGATGCGGCAGTAAATCTTGCGCTGCACCGGGCTGGCATCGCCCAGCAATTGCGCATATAAGCTTTCGCCCATGCCGTGCAGACGCTGGAATTCAAAGGCACGTTCCGACCCCGCCATGTGCAGGATGGAAGCCACTGTTTGCGCATTGTGCCCGGCGAATTGCGGGTGGATCANGCCGGCTGCCAACAAACGTTTGGCACAGACCAGATAGGAAACATCGGTATTCACCTTGCGTGTGAATACGGGGTAATCGGCCAGACCCTGCTGCTGGCAGCGTTTGATTTCGGCATCCCAATACGCACCTTTCACCAGTCGGATATGCAGCGGGCACTGATATTGCTGCGTCAGTTGCTCCAGCCAGCCAATCACATACCAAGCTCGTTTCTGGTAAGCCTGCACCGCCAGACCCAATCCATCCCAACCTTGGATCGCCGCGTGGTGGTACATGGCGGCGAACAGTTCCAGCGACAATTCCAGCCGCTCGGCTTCTTCTGCATCTACTGTCAGCAGGATATTGGCTTGCTGCGCCATCTCGATCAGCACCAGTAACTTAGGCAGCAGTTCCGACAGCACACGGGCACGCTGCCGGTATTCGTAGCGCGGATGCAAGGCCGATAGCTTGATCGAAATACCAGGGCGGTTTCTGACATCCGTCTCACCTTTCACCGCCTGTTTGCCAATCTGTTCGATAGCAGATTGATAAGCCTGGAAGTAATGTTCCGCATCCGCCGCCGTGCGCGCCGCTTCGCCCAGCATGTCGTAGGAAAAGCTGTAGCCCTGCTTGCGCCAGGAACGGGAACGTTGTAACGCATCCTGCATGGTACTGCCCATCACGAACTGCCCGGCCATAATGCGCATACCCTGGCGTACGGATTCGCGCACGATCGGCTCGCCAAGTTTCTGCGCCAACGTGCTGAGGATTTCCGACAGCGGCTTGTCGCCGTATTGTTTGCCGAAATAGTCCCGCCCCAGCCAGCGGCCAGTCAGCATCAACGCCCAGGTCGAAGCATTGGCGAACACGGACGAACTCTTCCCCAGATGCTTGCCCCAATCCGCACAGGCAAGCTTGTCGGCAATCAGCTTGTCAGCGGTTTCCGCATCGGGAATACGCAGGAAGGCTTCGGCCAGACACATCAGCAATACGCCTTCCTCGCTGGAAAGATCGTATTCGTGTAGAAACGCATCCAGCCCGCCGCTGGTTTTGCGCTGCTCGCGGATGACTTGCACCAAAGCTGTAGCCGTTTGCTGAATAGCGCGGCGGGTATCTGNGGGAAGCTCAATCCTACTCAATAATGCCTGTACGGCTTCGGCTTCATCAGTACGGTAATGGCGGGTGATTTCCGCGCATCCTGTGTTGTCTGCTTCAAGCATATCACTCAGAAAATCCATCCTGGCTCCTTCACCTGTCCGGCGTGTTGCCCCCAAACTGCTTACCACCTATTTATCCTGAATTGAGCGATTTTGGAAATTGTCTGATTGAACACCAGGGTGACAAGCTTTGCCAGCAGGCAAAACCCCAACGAAGGGGGACTTCCTGCCCGCTTATGTCTAATTCCCTATACTGACGCCAACTTAAACGACAAGGAGTCGAAGATGATTTTCAGACAACTACTCGAAACAGACTCGTCCACTTACACTTATCTGCTGGCTTGTGAACGCACTGGCCAGTGCGTGCTGATTGACCCGGTGATCGATACCGTGGAGCGCGATTTGCAGGTATTGCAGGATTTGGGATTGCAACTTACCTACACGCTGGAAACCCACATCCACGCCGATCATCTCACTGGTGCGCGCAAATTGCGGGCTTACACCAACAGCAAAATCGTGGTTCCGGCCATGGATCAGCTGAGTTGCGCCGATCTGGGCGTGGAGGAAGGCAAGCCGTTCAAGGTCGGCGATATCGAATTACACCCGCTGTATACGCCCGGCCACACCAGCACTCACCATGCCTATATGCTCGACAATGGCATGCAGAAAATCCTGTTTACCGGCGATGCCTTGCTGATCGAAGCTTGCGGGCGTACTGACTTCCAGTCCGGTGACGCCAGTACGCTTTACCAGAGCATCCACAGCAAGTTTTTCAATCTGCCGGATGAAACCCTGGTGTACCCGGCGCACGATTACGAAGGCCGTCAGATCACCACTATCGGCCAGGAGAAAAACCGCAACCCACGTCTGGGCAATGGCAAAACTCTGGAAGAATTCGTGGAAATCATGACCACCATGAACCTGCCTTACCCGCGCAAGATCGACTTTGCCGTACCTGGTAACCAGGCTTGCGGCCAATGCCCGGACAATGTGCCGGAACAATACCGTGGNCCNTGTGAAATCACCGCGCTACCGAAAGCACTACAGCGAGTAGCCAAAGTCGGCGATCAGGGCTGACCCCATCACGACACGGGGCGAGCTTGCGTCGCCCTTGTCTGTTAGCTCTTGCGAGGTGGTAAAGAATAAGTGCCCACCACATGCGCAACCGGCTGCGGTGTGCCTTGTGAATACAGGGTGACTTCGCCGACCACCAGCGTTTTGCCGACCTTAATCAATTTGCATTCCGCCACAATCGGTTTATCGCCCGCTGGTTTACGCAGAAAGTTAATCGTCAGGCTGGTAGTCGCCGCCATCGGCGTAATGCCCAGTTCGCCGTGGATAGCCACATAAAGTGCCACATCCGCCACCCCCATCATGGTNNCGCCGGAAACCGTGCCACCGGGTCGCAGTTCATTGACCCCGACTTCATGCAGCAGGGTTGAGCCGCCATTGCCAACCGCCTGCACCACGCATTTGGTCTGGGGAAATTCCTTGGCGATGAATGCTGTTACTTCTTCCAGTGTCGCCACGCTTACTCCTTTGAAACACGATATGAAAGATTGTTTGCCCCGCTTATGTCATGACGGGGCAAACAGTATTAGCAGAAAGCCACTCAGAAAGGCCAGCTCCAGGCATCCACTTCCGGCTGGTCTACCCCGTTCTGGTAGGCGTATTGGCGGCATTCAATCTGCATATCACGCAGCCGTTCCTTGACGTGCGCGCCTGCTACCTGCAAGCGCGGAATGCGGTCGATGGCGTCAATCGCCAGTGAAAAACGGTCAATCTCGTTCTGGATGGCCAGCTCCAACGGTGTATTGATACTGCCTTTTTCCTTGTAACCACGCACGTGCAGATTACGGTGATTATGCCGCCGGTACGTCAGGCGGTGGATCAGCCAGGGGTAACCGTGGAAATTGAAGATAATCGGCTTGTCCAACGTGAACAAGCTGTCGAAATCCTTATCCGACAAACCATGCGGATGTTCCGTATCCGGCGTTAACCGATACAGGTCGACCACATTGATAAAGCGTATTTTGATATCTTCAAAATTTTCACGTAACAGCACGGTTGCCGCTAGCGCTTCCTTGGTCGGAATATCACCGCAACCCACCATCACCAGATCAGGTTCCTCACCTTCGTCATTGCTGGNCCATTCCCAGATGCCAATACCCTTGGTGCAATGCTTGATGGCCTGATCCATCGTCAAATACTGCAAGTGCTTCTGCTTGTCGGAAACAATCACATTGACGTAATCCACACTGCGCAAACAGTGATCCGCCACGCACAGCAGGGTATTCACATCCGGCGGCAGATAAATGCGCGTCACTTTCGGCGACTTGTTTACCACCACATTCAGAAAGCCTGGGTCCTGATGGGTAAATCCATTGTGNNATTCCTGCCGCCATACTGTTGAGGTAATCAGCAGGTTGAGTGAGGAAACCGGCGCACGCCAGGGAATCACGCTCGCCATTGCCAGCCATTTGGCATGCTGGTTAAACATCGAATCAATGACATGCACAAAGGCTTCATAGGTGGAAAAGAAGCCGTGCCGCCCGGTCAGCAGATAACCTTCCAGCCAGCCTTCCAGCGTGTGTTCGGACAACATTTCCATGACACGGCCGAATGGTGACAACTGGCCGCCATCTTCGTCTTCCGGCAGGTATTCCGCCAACCAGGTTTTCTTGCTGACTTCGTAAATATCGTCAAGCTTGTTGGAAGTATTTTCATNCCTACTGAATACGCGGAAATTGCTCATATTCCGCGCCATAATATCGCGCAGGAATTTGCCCAATGGCCGGGTATTTTCCGCCGTGGTCTTGCCGGGGGNAATGTTGGCAGCATACGTGCTGAAATCCGGCATTCGCAACGCCTTGCGCAACAGGCCGCCGTTGGCGTGCGGGTTGGCGCTCATGCGCTGGGTGTATTTGGGCGCCAGCGCTTTCAGCTCCGGTATCAGGCGACCATCCTGATCAAACAACTCTTCCGGCTTGTAACTACGCAACCAGGCTTCCAGTTGATGAAAGCTTTCTGAATTACTGCGTACATCGGCAATTGGCACCTGATGCGCCCGCCAGAACCCTTCGACTTTATGCCCATGCACTTCCGCNNCGCCAGTCCAGCCTTTCGGCGAACGTAGCACAATCATTGGCCAACGTGGACGCGTCGGGTCATTTTTGGTGCGTGCTTCAGTCTGGATACGGCGGATTTCCAGCACACAGGTTTCCAGCACTTCGGCCATGCGCGCGTGCATAGTCATGGGGTCGCTACCTTCCACGAAATACGGCGTCCAGCCATAGCCTTTGAACAAGTCCTCCAGTTCCTCATGGCTGATACGCGCCAGAATCGTCGGGTTGTTGATCTTGTAACCATTGAGGTGAAAAATCGGTAACACCGCACCATCACGTACCGGGTTGAGGAATTTGTTGGAATGCCAGGAAGTCGCCAGTGGCGCGGTTTCCGATTCACCATCCCCAACCATGACGGTGACAATCAGCTCAGGGTTATCGTAGGCCGCGCCAAACGCATGCGAAACTGAATACCCCAGCTCGCCGCCTTCATGAATCGACCCCGGTGTTTCCGGCGTGCAATGGCTGCCGATCCCGCCCGGAAAGGAAAAATCCTTGAAAAAGCGGCGCATACCGTCTTCATCTTCACTTTTGTCGGGGTAGATTTCGGAATATGTCCCTTCCAGATACANCGCAAGCACGCCCGGCGCACCGTGGCCAGGNNTGCCAGCCATGAAAATGGCATCCAGGTCATATTNTTTAATCAGCCGGTTCATATGTACATAACCGAAGGCCAGACCGGGACTGGAACCCCAATGGCNCAGCAAACGGTTCTTGATGTGTTCGGCTTGCAGGGGTTCGCGCAGAAGAGGGTTTGCGCGCAAATAGATCATGCCTGCCGCCAGATAGTTGCAGGCACGCCAGTAGGCATCGATTAGCTGCAATTCCTGAGCAGTGACAACGGATGAGGGCTGAATGTTGTCATTCATATTGGTTCTCCTTTGGTGGTCATTTATTTTCGATTGTGAGATCAAACTGTGACGGCCTTATGAAACAAGACCGTCACAGTGTTTAAGGAGACTGCAAGATGTGCACCACGTTAATCCGCGAAAGGATAATCCGTGTAGCCGATGGCCGGGTCAGACAAACCCACGCCATAGAAGCTGTTAAAGTCGGGAGGATTCAGCGGCAGGCTTTCCTGTATACGGCGCGGCAAGTCAGGGTTGGCAATGATGGTTTTACCGAAGGCGACGGCATCCGCTTCCCCTGCCTTCAACACCTGCTGGGCACTCGCAGCATCAAAGCCTTCGTTGGCAATGTAGAAACCACCGAAGGCTTCTTTCAANNCTGCACTGATACGGTTCTCACCCAGGGATTCACGGGCAAAGATGAATGCAATCTTGCGCTTGCCCAGCTCACTTGCCACATAACTGAAGGTCGCCAACGGGTTGGAATCCCCCATGGTATGCGCATCGCCGCGTGGTGCCAGATGCACACCGACCCGCCCTGCTCCCCATACACCAATCACGGCATCGGTGACTTCCAGCAACAAACGGGCGCGGTTTTCCAGAGAGCCGCCGTAAGCATCGGTACGTTTGTTGGTGCTGTCCTGCAAAAACTGGTCAAGCAGATAGCCGTTGGCAGCGTGGATTTCCACCCCATCGAAACCGGCACGCTTGGCGTTTTCCGCACCTTGGCGGTAAGCCTCGATGATGCCGGGCAATTCTTCCGACTCCAAAGCACGCGGGGTGACGTAATTTTGCATTGGCCGTACCAGACTGACATGCCCTTCTGCCGCAATCGCACTGGGTGCCACCGGCAGTTCGCCATTCAGATACGATGGGTGGGAAATACGCCCGACATGCCACAGTTGCAGGAAAATCAGCCCGCCAGCCTGATGCACGGCATCCGTGGTCAGTTTCCAGCCTTCGACCTGTTCGTCAGACCAGATGCCGGNGGTATCCGGGTAGCCCACACCCATCGGTGTGACCGAAGTCGCTTCGGTCAAAAGCAGGCCAGCGCTGGCGCGCTGCTGGTAATAATCTGCCATCAGCGCGTTGGGTACGCGGCCTTCGCTGGCGCGGCAACGGGTCAGCGGTGCCATGATGATACGGTTGCCCAACTGTAGTTCGCCCAATTGAACCGGGTCAAATAGTGAAGCCATGCCGGATACTCCATATTGTTTTAAAAGCCGACAAGCTTAACACGCCGGTAAAAACCTTACTGTTGCCCTATGGTTAAAACTTGGTGGAGATTCAGTTAAAAGTTGGGAAAATCCATACATTTAATTATTTTATAATATAAATTGAAAGTGACATACTTATATTTCACACGCCCATCTATCAAGCAGTAAAATCCCCTCATCGTTCATCTGCAATCATATTTTCCACATTTTAAATATGCTTTGTTCGCCCTCCCCAAAATTTAACTTTACATTTGTCAAAAGAGGAATCGTTATGCCGGTGCTGGATCTTTACAACGTAATCTCGCATTGTTTGCACGGTCACTTTCAGGGCAGAGGCAACCTGCCGGAATCTCCAGCGAGACCATCACCAATATCACCACTACGCTGCAAAAGCAGTTAAATCAGCTGTCGAATCAACCGGGTATTTCTCAGCAATTGAGAAATCTCATCACGGCTGTCACTGAGCAACTGCAAGCGCTGAACAACTCCGGAGCCACGGGCGCTACCGGAGGCACAGGCGGTGCCACCGGAGCCACAGGCGGTGCCACCGGAGCCACGGGCGGGTACTGGAGCCACAGGCGGTGCCACTGGAGCCACGGGCGGTGCCACCGGAGCCACGGGCGGTGCCACCGGAGCCACGGGCGGCCACCGGAGCCACGGGCGGACTGGAGCCACAGGCGGTGCCACTGGAGCCACAGGCGGTGCCACTGGAGCCACGGGCGGTGCCACCGGAGCCACGGGCGGCCACCGGAGCCACGGGCGGGCCACCGGAGCCACGGGCGGGCACCGGAGCCACGGGCTCCACGGGAGCTTCCGGGCTGGGTAACATTGTTAGAGGCGACAACACCTCCGAAGCCAGCCGTGCTTTTCTATCATCACTGAGGCCCTGCCGATGCACTCGCAAAATATCCCTACATATTCCCAGTCCTTATCCGCAAGGAGGGAGAAACCAGCCAAATACTGGATCTTCAGCATGTGGTTTGGGCAACGTATTCGGACACCCCAACAACCGATTGGGAGCCGGTGTTGGAGAATGGACAACCTGTAACTTTTAGCGATGGCCGTCCATTGTATTGGATATATCCGATAATAATAACGAGGTAACCACCAACCTCAACAGCGTGGGGAGGTATCCTTCTCACGCACAATTATCCACCCCCGTTAACCACGCCCTCCCAATTCGCTTCGCCAATGGCCTCAGTCAGCCTGACCATTCCTGCCCCATTCCCTTCCCGCAGCCTGTAAACAACCACCCTCCTCCCATCCGTGCTAGAATAGCCGCCACACCCTCAGACAAACTCCATGCGCGCCAGCGTTTGCGTGCGCAAACCGGAGAACAAAATGACGAATGACAACGGCAAACCTTACCTTGTCCTGATCAGCATCCACGGGCTGATACGCGGGCAAAACCTTGAACTNGGCCGCGACGCCGACACCGGCGGCCAGACCAAATACGTGGTGGAGCTGGCGCGCGCTGGGCGAACATCCGCCGTGGGGCAGGTGGATNNGATCACCCGGCGGGTGGCCGACCCCGCCGTCAGCGACGATTACGCCCAACCCATCGAGCCGCTTTCCGCCAATACCCGCATCGTGCGCATTGACTGCGGTGAGGAAGCCTACATCCCCAAAGAGCAATTGTGGGACAACCTCGACAGCTTCGCCGACAACCTGATCCATTTCATCAAACAGCAACCGCGCCGCCCAGCCCTCATCCACAGCCATTACGCGGACGCAGGCCACGTCGGCACACGCATCTCCAGTTTGCTGGGCGTCCCGCTGGCGCACACCGGCCACTCGCTGGGGCGCAGCAAACGCCGCCAGCTGCTGGCCGCCGGACACAGCAAAGAGGCGCTGGAAGCCCGCTACAACATCACCCGCCGCATCGAAGCGGAGGAAACCACCCTGGGCGTGGCCGAGCGCGTCATCACCAGCACCCATCAGGAAATCAACGAGCAATACGCCCTGTACGACCATTACCAGCCCGAACGGATGCGGGTCGTGCCGCCCGGCACCGATTTGCAGCAGTTTTATCCTCCTGCCGGGGATGAATCCCATACCGGCATCGCCGCCGAAGTCGCCCGCTTCCTGCAAGACCCTGGCAAACCGATGATCCTCGCCCTGTCGCGCCCCGACCCGCGCAAGAACATCGCCCAACTGGTCAGCGCCTATGGCGAATCGCCGGAACTCCAACGGCTCGCCAACCTGGTCATCATCGCGGGCAACCGTGACGACATCCGCGAGATGGACAGCGGCGCGCAGGAAGTGCTGCAAGAAATCCTGCTGCACGTCGACCAATACGACTTGTACGGCAAGGTGGCCTACCCCAAACACCACCAGCCAACCGACGTGCCGACCCTCTACCGGCTGGCGGCATTCAGCCAAGGTGTTTTCATCAACCCCGCCCTGACCGAACCGTTCGGCCTGACCCTGATCGAAGCCGCCGCCAGCGGCCTGCCCATCGTCGCCACCGAAGACGGCGGCACATCNGACATCATCGGCAACTGCCGCAACGGCCATCTGGTCAACCCGCTGGACAACGCTGACATCGCAGACAAGCTGTTGCGCGTCCTGACTGAAGCGGAACAGTGGCGAACCCTCGCCGCCAACGGCCTGCAAGGCGTGAAGCAGCACTATTCCTGGCAGGCGCATGTGGAAAAATACCTGGAGGCAATCCGCCCACTGCTGGAACAGGAGCAGGCTTCCCCGCCGATACCGGCCAGACGCCGCAAACAGCTGCATCATGACCGTGCGCTGTTCTCCGACCTCGACCAGAACCTGCTGGGCAGGCCGGAATCGCTCGCACCCTTCATCCAGGCGCTGCAAGCCAACCGCAAATGCGTGCTGTTCGGCATCGCCACCGGGCGGCGGCTGGATTCCGCCATGCAACTGCTGAAGAAACACGGCATCCCGCCGCCGGACGTGCTGATCACCAGCCTCGGCACGGAAATTTACTACGCCCCCAACCTGCTGCCCGACAGCGGCTGGGAGCAGCACATCGACCATTTGTGGAACCCGCGCATCATCCGCCGCACCCTGCATGACCTGCCGGGGCTGAAGCTGCAACCCAACAATGAACAAAGCCGCTTCAAGGTCAGCTACTTCATTGACCCGCAGATTGCGCCGGATCTCCAGCACATCAACAAACTGCTGCACCAGGAAGGGCAGGCGGTGAACGTCATGCTGTCGTTCGGCCAATACCTCGACATCATTCCGGTACGNGCCTCCAAAGGGTTGGCGCTGCGCTGGTTTGCCGACAAACGCGACATCCCGCTGGAGCGGGTGCTGGCAGCGGGCGGCTCGGGCGCGGACGAAGACATGATACGCGGCAACACCCTGGCGGTGGTGGTCGCCAACCGCCACCACGAAGAACTGTCCGAACTGGCCAACGCCGAAGGCATTTTCTTCGCCACCCGCCCGTATGCGGAAGGCATACTGGAAGCCATCGAACATTACCAATTCTTCCAGACCTGTGAGGTGCCAACGCCATGAACCGGCCATTGCTGATCTGCACCGACCTTGACCGCACCCTGCTGCCCAACGGCGCGGAGCCGGAATCACCCGATGCCCGCCGCTGGTTCCGCAAGCTGGCGGAGTTGCCGGAAATCACCCTCGCCTATGTCAGCGGGCGCCACGCCGCCCTGGTGCGCGACGCCATCATCGACTACGACCTGCCGCTGCCGGATTTCGTGATCGGCGATGTCGGTGCCACCCTTTACAGTTGCCAACGCTGGCGCTGGGAACCTTGGNNCGCCTGGACGCAGCATATCGCCCCTGACTGGGGCGGGCGTAGCCGTGCGCAACTGGCTGTCCTGCTACAGGACATCCCCGAGTTGCGTTTGCAGGAGACAGTCAAGCAGAACGCCCACAAACTGAGTTACTACGTCGACCTGCACGCCAACCACCAGTACCTGCTGGATCAAGTGAGGCAACGCCTGATCGCCCGCAGCATCCGCGCCCGCCTGACCTGGAGCATTGATGACCCGACCAACACCGGCCTGCTGGACATCCTGCCCGCCCGTGCAGGCAAGCGCCACGCCATCGAGTTCCTGATGGCGGAACGGGGCTTCGGGTTGGGCAACACCGTGTTTTCCGGCGACAGCGGCAATGACCTGCCGGTGCTGGTCAGCCCGATTCCGGCCACTTTGGTCAATAATGCCAGCCCCGCCATCAAGGCCGAAGCCTTGCAGACCGTCCGTATGACCGGGGCGGAACGGACGCTGTATCTGGCNCAGGGTGGCTTCTTCGGCATGAATGGCCATTATGCCGCAGGCATCCTGGAAGGTATCGCCCATTACCACCCTGCAATCACCGCCCGGCTGGAGAAAACCGCATGACAGACAAGCCCCACGGCACAACCGCTATGCCGCGCCCGGTCATCTTTGGCGAAGTGCTGTTTGACCGCTTTCCGGATGGCTCCGCCGTATTGGGCGGCGCGCCGTTCAACGTCGCCTGGCATTTGCAGGCGTTCGGCTTGCAGCCGCTGTTCATCTCCGCCGTCGGCACCGACCCGCCGGGGGAGCAGGCGCGCGCGGCCATGCAGGATTGGGGCATGGATGTCTCCGGCCTGCAAACCACCAACCCGGACTACCCGACCGGCGCGGTGGAAGTCGGCTTCCATGACGGCGAGCCGCATTACACCATCACGCCGGACAGCGCCTGGGATTTCATCCGCGCGGAAAAATTGCCGCCGCCACCCGCCGCCGCCCTGCTCTACCACGGCAGCCTGGCNCTGCGGCAGCCGGTTTCCCGCCACGCCTGGGAGCAACTGACACAGCAAACCGGCGCGGCGCGTTTCATCGACATCAACCTGCGCGCACCGTGGTGGAGCGAAACCCTCCTGACGCCGTTGTTGCAAGGCGCGCGCTGGCTGAAGATCAATGCTGATGAACTGGCGGCCATCGCGCCGCAAGCCAGTGACGCCGAAGGGCGCATCCGCAGCCTGTTCGACGCCCTGCCGCTGGAATGGCTGATCGTCACCCAGGGCGAAGCGGGGGCGGTCGCGGTTTCAGCCAACGCCGAACGCTTGCAGGTCAGGCCGGAACAGGCCGCACAGGTGGTGGATACAGTCGGCGCGGGCGATTCCTTCAGCAGCGTGCTGTTGCTGGGGCTGGCGCACGGCTGGCCGATGGAACAAACCCTGCTGCGGGCGCAGCAATTCGCCGCCGCCGTGGTGNNGCTGCGCGGTGCCACCACCCGACAACGGGCGTTTTACCAACCATTTATTGATCATTGGGGACTATAAAGGAGCGCTAATGTACGAACAGGTTTCCCATTCCCTGCTCAACGACATCCTGATTGAGCTAGACCCGACCATCAAAGGCGAAGGGCTGCGCCACTTNTATACGCGGCTGGGGGCAAATTTCTACTCCATCCATTCGTTGTTCAACATCCTGTATGGCAAGCGTGAGGATTTCCGCGCCCATGTCCAGCATCTGGTGGAAACCCTGGCGCGGCAGTATGTGGCGCGCCCGCAATACCTGCGCGATTCCGATCTGGCGCGCGAAAACCACAACTGGTTTTTAAGCCAGGAATGGGTGGGGATGGCGCTGTACGCCGACGGCTTCGCCAAAAACCTGCCGCACCTGACCGAAAAGGCGCATTACTTCCAGGAACTGGGGGTGAACATGGTGCACCTGATGCCGATGCTGCAATGCCCCCGGGGTGCCAGCGATGGCGGCTATGCGGTCAGCGATTTCCGCCAGATCGGGACGCGCTTCGGCTCTTTGGAAGACTTGCAGGGGTTGGCAGGCGAACTGCGCAAACGCGACATCCTGCTGACCCTGGATGTGGTGCTGAACCATACCTCCGACGAACACGAATGGGCGCAACAAGCGCGGGCGGGCGACCCCAGATACCAAGATTACTACTACATCTTCGACAACCGCGAAGTGCCGGACATGTTTGAAATCACCATGCCGGAAATCTTNCCCGAAACCTCGCCCGGCAACTTCACCTGGGATGAGACGATGGGCAAGTGGGTAATGACGGTGTTCAACAACTACCAGTGGGATCTGAATTACAGCAACCCGGCGGTGTTCATCGAAATCCTCGACATCATCCTCTACTGGGCGAACCANGGGGCGGACATCTTGCGGCTGGATGCAGTGGCGTTCCTGTGGAANAAGATCGGCAGCATCTGCCAGAACGAGCGCGAGGCGCACCTGCTCCTGCAACTGCTGAAAGACTGCTGTCAGGTCACGGCNCCCGGCGTGCTGTTCATCGCCGAGGCCATCGTCGCCCCGGTCGAGATCATCAAGTATTTCGGCGAGGACGCCATCAACGCCAAGGAATGCGAAATCGCTTACAACGCCACCTTCATGGCGCTATTGTGGGATGCGGTCGCCACCAAGAACGCCCGGTTGCTGACCCAAGGCATCAAGAGCCTGCCCGACAAGCTGGAGCGGGCGACCTGGCTGAATTACGTGCGCTGCCATGACGACATCGGCCTTGGCTTTGATGACAATGACATCCGCGCGGTCGGTTACGAGCCTTACGCCCACCGCCAGTTCCTGATCGATTATTACACCGGGCGCTATAACGGCTCACCGGCGCGCGGCCTGCCGTTCGGGCACAACAATAAAACCGGCGACACCCGCATTTCCGGCTCGCTGGCGTCGCTGGTGGGGTTGGAAAGTGCCTTGCAGGCCGACGACCCGGCGCGCCCCGACACCGCCATCAAGATCATCCTGCTGCTGCACGGCATGATCCTGGCATTCGGCGGCATCCCGCTGCTGTACTACGGCGATGAAATCGGCACGCTCAACGACAACACCTACCTGGAAGACCCGGCCAAGGCCAATGACAGCCGCTGGGCGCACCGCCCGCGCATCGACTGGGACAAGGCGGAGCTGCGCAATACGCCGGGAACCATTGAATTCCGCCTGTTCAATGCGCTGAANAAGATGATTGCGGTGCGCAAGGAAGTGAGCGCTTTCGCCGACTTCAACAACCGCGAACTGCTGGATGTCGGCAATCCGCACCTGTTCGTGTTCGCCCGCTTCGAGCACTTGCAGCCCGCCAGCCGGGTGCTGGTGGTCGCCAACTTCGACAGCTCNCCGCAGCATCTGAACCTGGGGGACATCGGGCATAAAGCCTATTTCCGCAGCGGCGCGGTGCGCGACCTGTATTCNGGGGAGCGCCCGGCCATGTTCAAGGATGAACTGGTGATTCCGCCCTACCGCTTTTACTGGCTGACGGATCAGTAAACAAACAAGTCGGTGTGTTTCCGACCCAGGCCATATTTGCGGCTGATACGCCCGCCGCCATTGACGATGCGCTGCCGAAAGGCTTTGCGGCTTGGCCTCCTTGTAGTCGAAGCCGCACCAGAAACTCAAACACCCTGCCCAGTCACCACGATCTGGATGGTCTTCAGCAATATTTTTACATCCATCCACAAGCTTTGGTGCTTGAGGTAGTATATATCATGCCGATGTTTGTGCATCGCATCTTCAACGGATGCGCCGTAAGTGTAACGCACCTGCGCCAAGCCAGTGACGCCGGGCTTAACCATGTGGCGGAAGCGGTAAAATGGAATATGCTTTTCCAGTTCATGGATAAAGACCTCGCGTTCCGGGCGAGNGCCAATCAGGGACATGTCGCCCTTCAGTACGTTAAGCAGTTGTGGCAGTTCGTCAATGCGGGTGCGGCGGATAAACTGCCCTACTTTGGTAATGCGGCTGTCATTGCGTGTCGCCCAACGTACATCCTNTTCTGCATCCTGGCGCATGGAACGGAACTTGATGATTTCAAATTCCCGGTTGAACAGCCCTGTGCGTTGTTGGCGGAAAAAGACTGAGCCTGGTGATTCCAGTTTGATGGCCAAGGCGGTCAGCAGCCAAATCGGGAGGGTCAGCATCAGCAGNNGCAGCGCCATGATAATGTCCAACAAACGCTTGGTAGTGGTTTTGCTGTTNNGTAGCTTCTGCTGGAGCAGATTATTTTCCAACAGGTAGTCGTCATGCAGCAATTCGACTTCGACAAATTTTAGGCGTTCATCCAAGTGTTCCAACAAAGCTTCCACCTGCCCGCCAGCATTGGCAGCGTCCGCCAGAAAAGCCCGCTGTTTACAGCTCAGTGTAGAGCGTCGATAAAAACAGAAGGTCTTACCCGCACAATCGCCAATGTTGTATTGGTTGATAAGATGGGGGATTCCGTTGCGGTTGAGGACATCGGTCACATGGGGAGCATCCTTTTCAGGAGCATAAATATACAGAACGCTTGGCAGCGCCTGCTGTTCCCGTAACCCCTCCTGATAAAAGGAAGGTGTTGTTAAGCGGAATACTAGGCTTGTTTCTGACATGATGTTTGCTCCACATGGATCGCAGGATGTCTGAAAAATCCTGGCGGTCATTATTTTTGATATTCAATAAGAAAATTTATTGTTTACGCACGGACACTATGCGATTAGGGAGCGATAGGCATCAACGGTGTAGCTTATAACCGAAGCCATTTAGCTGACGAAATGCATGATGAGAAAAATAATGGCTGTCTGTCAGTGCATTATTTGTGACATGCCGCCCATCACAGGGAGCATGATGGAAAGTACAATCAGGGTGACAATGCCGCCCATGACCAGTATCAGGCCGGGTTCCAGCAGACTGAGCATGGTGGCGATTTTGGTCTGGACTTCGCGTTCCTGCTGGACAGCGGCGCGTTCCAGCATGTCGTCCAGCTTGCCGCTGCCTTCACCGCTGGCGATCAGATAAATCATCATGGGCGGGAAATGCCCGGAACGCTCCAGCGCCTTGTGGATGGGCATCCCTTCGCGCACCCGTTCGGCAGCGTCCAGCACCGATTCCCGCATGGGAATATTGATGACGACTTCGGCGGAAATTTTCATGGCGTCCAGCACCGGCACGCCGCTGCTGCTGAGGATGCTGAAGGTACGGGCGAAGTTTTCAGTATTGACGCCACGCACAATCCGCCCGATGACCGGCAGGCGCAGCAACAGGTGATGGAAGCGGCGTTTCCAGAATGGGCGTTTCAGTAGCCAGACAATCCCCACAATCAGCAGCAGGACGCTGATCAGCAGCAACAAACCATAATGTTGCAGGAATTCACTGGCGGCGATCAGCATGCGGGTCAGCAGCGGGAGCTTGATGTCCAGCGTGGCGAAGGCTTCCACCACTTTCGGCACCACAAAACGCAGCAGGGCGGAAACCACTCCGATGGCAACCAGCAGCAGGACTGCGGGGTAAGCCAAGGCGGTGGTGACTTNTTGCTGGTTGTGCTGGCGGTTTTCAGTGTAATCGGCCAAGCGGTCGAGCACTTCGGGCAAATGCCCGGATTGTTCGCCAGCGCCTACTGTCGCTCGGTACAGCACCGGAAAAGCGCCGGGAAACAATCCCAGCGCACCGGCTAACGGATGCCCTTCCATCACCCGCGAGCGGATGGCGGAAAACATGCGGCGGGCGGAATTGCGTTCAGTCTGGCGCACCACGGCACCCAGGGCTTCTTCCACCGGGGAACCCGCACGCACCAAAGTCGCCAGTTGGCGGGTCATCAGCGCCAGATCGGCAGGGGCGAGGCGCCCGCCGCCCAATAGGGAGCGGCTTTCAGACTNTTTCTGTTTTTGTGCGACTTCATTGACTTCCAGTGGAACCAGGTCGCGGTTGCGCAATAGCTGGCGCACCTGCCGGGGCGTGTCGGCTTCCAAGATGCCGCGCTCTTCTTTTCCGGCAGTGTTAAGCGCCAGATATTCATACGCAGGCACTAGTGGGAATCCTCACGGGTGACGCGCAGGACTTCGTCCAATGAGGTGCGGCCTTCCAGCACCAGCCGGATGCCATCTTCGCGGATGCTGGGGCAGGACTGACGGGCGTAGGCTTCCAGTTGCATTTCACTGCGGCGGTCATGGATCATCTGGCGCAGGCCATCGTCCAACTCCACCAATTCGTAGATGCCGACGCGCCCAACGAAACCGCTGTGGTTGCAGGCATGGCAGCCGACCGGGCGGTAGAGGATCGGGCGTTCCGTAGCCGTTTCAGCCTGCCGCAGGATTTTCAGCTCGCCGTCATCGGCCGCGGCGGCTTGTTTGCATTCTGGGCATAGCAGGCGCACCAGCCGTTGCGCCACCACCCCCAACAAGCTGGAAGCCAGCAGGTAAGGCTCCACGCCCATGTCCTGCAAGCGGGTGACTGCGCCAATGGCGGTGTTGGTGTGCAGGGTGGAAAACACCAGATGCCCGGTCAAACTGGCCTGTACAGCGATTTCAGCGGTTTCCAGGTCGCGGATTTCGCCCACCATCACCACGTCCGGGTCTTGGCGCAGGATGGCGCGCAGGCCACGGGCGAACGTCATGTCCACCTTGCTGTTGACCTGGGTCTGGCCGATGCCGTCGATATAGTATTCGATCGGGTCTTCCACCGTCAGGATATTGCGGCGCTGGTCGTTCAGGTGGGTCAGTGCGGCGTACAGCGTCGTGGTTTTCCCGGAGCCGGTCANGCCGGTGACCAGCACGATGCCATGCGGCTTTTCGATCAGGGTTTGCAGGCGCGCATAAATGCGCGGCTCCATGCCCAGATGGGAAAGGTTCAGACGGCCTGCCTGCTTGTCCAGCAGACGCAGCACCACCCGTTCGGTGTGGCCGGACGGCAGGGTGGAAACACGCACATCCACGCCACGCCCGGCAATACGCAGGGAGATGCGGCCATCCTGCGGCAAGCGTTTTTCGGCAATGTCCAGCCGTGCCATGACCTTGATGCGTGAAATGATCACCGGGGCGAGTTTGCGCGGCGGCTCGATGATTTCGCGCAAGATGCCGTCCACCCGCATCCGCACCGACATGCGGGTTTCAAAGGTTTCGATATGGATGTCGGAGGCACCTTCCTTGACCGCCTGGGTGAGCAGAGCGTTGATCAGGCGGATGATGGNGGCGTCGTCTTCCGACTCCAGCAGGTCTTCCGGCTCAGGCAGGGAACCGGCGATGTCCTGTAGGTCGGCGTCGTCGCCAATGTCCTGCATCATGGAGGCACCGANCCGGCTGCGGTCGTAATGGGCGGCCAGCAGACGGTCAAAGGTTTCATTGTCAACGGATTGGAAATGCAGCTCGCCATGGATCAGCCGTTGGACTTCCGTCAACGCCAGCGGGGTGACGCCGTTGCGGCACAAAGCCTGCGGGTGTGCCCCGCTGGTTTGCAACAGGATGCCGTGGCGCTTGGCGAAGCTGTACGGCAGGCTCAACGCTTCGGCAGGTTCCGCAACCTGTGCATCTGGGGCAGCGGCTTCCCTGGCGCTCATAATGCGCCGTTGCAGAACGGGTCTGCCTTGTTGCAGCGGCTTTGCGACGCTTTCCGGACAGGTTGCGGCGGCTGCGGCGGCGGGTTGTGCAAGGCGTCCGCCGAGCCATTGCTGACCTGGTTCATGTCGGNGGGCAATACGGACGCGCCTTCCGCCAGGCGGTTGCGTTGCAGCACCTTGCTGCGCTCCTGCTGCTGCTGCATGGTGTGGTATTTCATGCGGGTGTAAGCATCGGCGGATTGTCCGTCCGGCAAGATGATGGGATGGATGAACACCATCAGGTTGTTCTTGGTCTTGTTGGTGGTGTTGTTGCGGAAAGCACCGCCCAAGATGGGGATGTCGCCCAGTAATGGCACTTTGCTTTCGGAATCGCGGTAATTGTCTTCAATTAGGCCGCCCAGCACCAGAATCTGGCTGTCTTCCACCATGACATTGGTGGTGATGCTGCGCTTGTTGGTGATCAGGTCGGCGGCACCCACGCTGCTGGAGGCGAGGTTGGATGTTTCCTGCTCAATTTTCAGGTTGACGGTGTCGCCACGGTTGATCTGGGNGGTGATCTTGAATTTGAGGCCAACATCCTTGCGCTCAATGGTTGTGAACGGGTTGGTGGAGGAGTTGGCGGAACTGGTGGACTGACCGGTGATGAAGGGGACTTCTTGGCCGACGGTGATTTCCGCTTCCTCGTTATCCATGGTCACCAGGGTCGGCGTGGAGAGGATGTTGGTGGCGGCGTCGCCTTTCAGCGCTTCCACAATGGCACCAAAACTGTCGTTGCCGCCGCCCAGCAACAAACCGTTCGGAATGGTGGGGATTGAACTGGCTTGGATATTGCCATACAGCCCCGCCAAGGTGTTCAGCCCGCCAAAGTTGCTGTAACCGATGGCTCCGCTGCCGCCATTATTGGCACCGTTGGACAGCAGAGCCGCGCCGATCTGGTTGGAAAGGTCTGTGGAGACTTCGGCTATGACCGCCTCCACCATGACTTGGGCGCGGCGGCGGTCAAGCTGGTTGATGACCGCGATCATGTTTTTCTGCAAGGTGGGCGGGCTGATGATGATGGAGTTGCTGCTTTTGTCGGCCAACACCTTAACCCCACCGGAAGTGGCGCTGGCGGCTCCCTGTGTTGTGCCGTCAGGCGACCCGGCAGCGGTGGCGGGCGCGCCAGTTGGGGCGGAGTAATCGTAATAGCGGCTTCCGGCATAGCGTTGCAAGTTCGGTGCCACGCCGTTGAGGACATTGACCACGTCTTCCGCCTTGGCGTAGCGCAACTGGATGACCTTGGTGTCGCCTTCGATAGCGCGCTGCACATCCAGTTTGGCAATGGCGTTCTTCATCCGCTCGCGGGTTTGCTTGTCGCCGGAAATCAGGACGCTATTGGTGCGTTCATCCGCCGACGCCTTGCCGGTGGCCGGGATGGCACCACCACCCGCCGCTGCGGCGGCACCGCCACCCATCAACCCTTGCAGGGTGGAGGCAACCTGGGATGCGACGGCGTATTCCAACGGCACCAACTCGAAATCTTCATTATTGGGCTTGTCGACGTTTCTGATGACATCCAGCAGGCGCGCCACATTTTGCGCCTTGCCTTTGATGACCAAGGAGTTGCTGGCCTGATTGGGCAGGATACTGGTTTCGCCTTGGCCACTGAGCGGCATTAGCGTTTGGATGGCGGTGGTGACTGGAATGTAATCCAGATTGACAACTTGGGTAATGGTTTCATCGGCATCGCTTTCCGCCGCATCCGCCACCAATGGCGCCACATTGGCGCGCGCTTTGCCAGCTGGCACAATCTTAATCAAGTTGCCGGATTGCACCGCTTCATAACCGTGAACCTGCAATACTGCGAGAAAAGCTTCGTACAACCCATCCTTGTCCAAGCCGCGTCCGGAAATGAAGGTCACCTTGCCGCGCACCTGCTGGTCAATAATAAAGTTCTTGCCAGTGGTTTTCGCCACAATACCGATCAATTGGCGGATGTCCGTGTCTTGTAAATTGATGGGTGTGGCGTCATCAGCCTGTAGGCCGACGGTTGCTGTCAAGAGCCACAAGGAGCAGGTGATAGCCCCACTGGAAAGGAAGGATTTGAATCTATTGTGCGATTTCATTAAAAACCTGTTATCCGTTTACTGTCGGCTGGCGGCAGCAATCTCGCGCAAGGCCGGAACTTCCAGTCCTGCTTCATCGGCAATCTGCAAAGCGCGTTGCAACCGCGCCGGAGCACTGCGCCCCATGCATTGGTGTCCTGGATCGCCATCAAATGCGACCAGCATGGCTTGCAACAGTTCCTCATGTTCAAGCTTGTTGCCGGTCAGATGTTCCTGTAAGGTGTGGATGTCGCCTGCAATTGTGCGCACCAAGGGTTCATGTTCCGCCCATAGTTTACTGACGTTGCCCCCAACTTTCAGCCCCGCAATATTGCTTACCAAGATATAATAGTTTTTGCGTACCAGCTCGAATAATAATCGCTCCCGATCATGCACCAGATAAGCGGGAATATCCAGCGCATTCAGACTGCCGGTCAATAGTTCCGCATGCCCACCGTACACGGNGGATGNGACCACCACTTTGACATCCTNGCNCCTGGCTTTTTCAAACCAGATGGAGGCGATGGTCGGGTCAACCAAGCCATGGCACTGCCACTCTGTGGGCAGCAGCTCATTCTGGATCAAGGCAATGCGGGGCTTCCATTCGTCAGGCAGCCTTTCCAGAGCCGGATGCAAATCGGCCTCCCNCACCGCGACGATGACGACAATGGGTTCAGGGATTTGGCTGTGTTCCGCCTGTATGTCCATGCTGCGGGTGATCGGATAAACCGGATGTCCTGTACGCAGGAAACCCCGCGCAAACACAGCCCCGATTTCGCCAATGCCAATAATGACGACCGGATCTTTCACCGTTAAGTCCTTCATGATTAATGTCGGGTATGAGCGCACTGAAGTCTAGCCAACCTCGCCACGGCTCTCAAGTCAAATGGCGGATTGCGTGGAAGCTGTTGGAAATGACGGCTATAATGCGGCGGTTTTTAGCTTTTCGGGAAGGTTTCCAGCATGAATCTGATTTCACCGTTCAAGGGATTGCGCCCTGCGCCGGGTCANGCCGCCGAAGTGATTGCGCCGCCATATGATGTGTTGAACTCCACCGAAGCGCGTGAGCGGGCACGTGGCAAGCCCTGGAGTTTCCTGCACATTTCCAAGCCGGAAATCGACCTGCCGACAGACACTGACCCCTATAGCGAAATTGTCTACGCCACGGCGGCAGAAAATCTGNNGCGCACCATTGAGGCTGGGTTGCTGGCGCGTGATGCCACACCTTGTTATTACGCTTACCGCCTGATTATGGGTGACCACAGCCAGACCGGGCTGGTGGCGGGTGCTTCCGTTGCAGATTACGACACCAACCGCATCCGCAAACATGAGTTCACCCGCCCGGTGAAGGAAGACGACCGGGTGCGGCAGATTGATGCAGTCAATGCGCAGACTGGNCCGGTGCTGCTGGCGTATCCGGATGCGCCGGTAGTGGATCAGGTTCTGGCGACAGCTGCGCAGGGCGAGGCAGTGCTGGATGTGACGGCTGATGATGGCATCCGCCATACCCTATGGGTAATTGATGACGAAGCCAGCATTGCGCAACTGACGGCAGCGTTCAACGCCATGCATGCGCTGTATATCGCCGATGGGCACCACCGTTCCGCCGCCGCTTCGCGGGTGGCCAAAATGCGGGGCAACCAGCAGGGTTCTGATTATTTCCTGTCGGTGATCTTCCCGGCGCATGAGATGAAAATCCTCGACTACAACCGCGTCATCCGGGACTTGCACGGCACGGAGCACGCCCAGTTNCTGGCGGATGTCGAACAGCATTTCGAACTGGAGCCGTCCGCGACGCCGGTCAAACCCGAGCAGGCTGGTGTGTTCGGCATGTATATGGACGGCCAATGGTTCAGGCTGACGCTACGTGCGGAACTGATGCCGAATGATGACCCGGTGGCGCGGTTGGATGTCAGCCGGTTGGCGCGCTACCTGATCGAGCCCATCCTGGGCATTGCTGACCCACGCCGTGACGACCGCATTGATTTCGTGGGCGGAATTCGTGGGCTTCAGGAACTGGAAAAGCGCGTCAACAGCGGTGAAATGGCGGTGGCTTTTGCATTGTTTCCCACCAGTATGACGGATCTGATGGCGGTGGCCGACAATAACGACGTGATGCCGCCCAAGTCCACTTGGTTCGAGCCGAAGCTGGCGGATGGCGTAGTGTCCTACCTGCTGGATTAATGCATGCCGGGGACAGCGGAAACTTCGCCTGTCCCCTGCCTTGTAAACATCAGTATCCACTTATATACTCCCCACATTATTCATGGGTTTTCCGTGATGCGGAGCCAAGAGGGGCGGAGAATATAAGATGAAAGCCATACCACAGTCCTTGAAACCTACCCTGATCAGCAGCAAAAAGCCGCGCACGATTTCCGTGGGGCTGGATGTGTTCGGCAACGCCATTCCCGAAGCCGGTCGGCCTGGTGGAAGGCTCCGGCAGGGCGATACGGATCGTCAGGCGGCAGGATGTCATCGTCAGGCCATCGCGCAAGCGCAAAGCGGCGTCCGCCGGACAAACCTCCGCAGCCAAAGCCTTGGTTCCTGTTTCTCCCGCCCTGTTGAACCGCCTGATTCCTTGGTGGCTGCAACAAAAACAGACGAAAGCCGCCAATAACACCGAGACGGCCGTTACAGGACAACCCTCACAAGGGCATCCGGATGGCGTTGGCGAGCGGCTGGAATACGCTTTCCAACGCCTGCATCAGGAATTCAATGAGCGCGAACAGCAGTTGGAAGACAAAATGCGCGCACTGCGGGAGGAGCGCCAGAACCTGCGGGCGGCCAAACCCAAACTGCAAGCATGGGTGTTGCCGACTATGCTGCTGGGTTCCTCCGCAATGGCTTATATGATGTATGTGATGACCAGCATGCAAGGCTCGATGACTGCCATGTCAAGCAATATCAACACCATGAACGGCCATATCGGCACGATGGCGGCTGACACCCAGTCCATGTCACAAAATACGCAATCCATGTCGCAGAACATGCAGACGATGAACCAGTCCATGTACTACATGAATCATAATGTCGCCTACATGAGCGGCAACGTCGCACAAATGAACCAGAAAGTGGGCACATTGGCGCAAGCCGCCGCTCCGATGGGCGAAGCAGCTTCCACTGTCAGCCCGTTGATGAAAATGTTCAAATCCTTCATGCCGTTTTAGGATAGTGTTGTCTCTGTTTTGTGTTGCTCATCTGTTGCCTCGCCAGGGTAATGCAATCCCTTAGCGAGGTGTCCGGGAGCATTGAT
The DNA here is from genome assembly GCA_013693955.1 of Candidatus Thiothrix singaporensis. Lineage (GTDB taxonomy): Bacteria > Pseudomonadota > Gammaproteobacteria > Thiotrichales > Thiotrichaceae > Thiothrix > Thiothrix singaporensis. The sequence goes on from CP059265.1 coordinate 2,756,307, forward strand.
CCAGAACAATTGAGGACACCAGCCCCTTTCCCGTATGATGTTGTCCTTTGCCTAAATAAAGAACTCTGCGCATGGACACCCCAATCCGCATGACCGAATACAGCCACGGCTCCGGCTGTGGCTGCAAGATTTCNCCCGCTGTCCTGGATGTGATCCTGCATAGCCAACTGCCGCCCGATGTCTGTGACGCCCTGCTGGTCGGCAACAGCTCCCGCGATGACGCCGCCGTGTACGACCTTGGCAATGGCACCGCCGTCATCAGCACCACTGATTTCTTCATGCCGATTGTCGACGACCCCTTCACCTTCGGGCGCATCGCCGCCACCAACGCCATCAGCGATGTTTACGCCATGGGCGGCAAGCCGATCATGGCCATTGCAATTTTCGGCTGGCCGCTGGACAAACTGCCGCCGGAAGTCGGGCGCGAAGTGGTGGAAGGCGGGCGCAAAGCCTGCCAGGATGCGGGCATCCCGTTGGCAGGCGGCCATAGCATCGATGCGCCTGAACCCATTTTCGGCCTGGCGGTCACCGGCATCGTCGAAACCCGCCACCTCAAACAAAACAGCACGGCCAAAGCGGGCAACAAGCTGTACCTGACCAAGCCGTTGGGAATCGGCATCCTCACCACTGCGCAAAAGCGCAAGGTATTGTTACCGGCACACGCCAACCTTGCCATCGACGCCATGTGCCACCTGAACAGTATTGGCGCACAATTCGGCGCAATGGAGCCGGTCACAGCGCTGACTGACGTGACCGGCTTCGGGCTTGGCGGGCATTTGCGCGAACTGTGTGAAGGCAGCGGCCTGCAGGCAGTAGTCCAATTTGATCAAGTACCGCTATTGCCGCAGATCCAACATTATCTGGAAATGGATTGCGCGCCCGGCGGAACCAAACGTAATTTTGACAGCTATGGCTATGCATTGGGCACCATGACGGAACGCCAGCGGCAAATCATCTGCGACCCACAAACCAGCGGCGGGCTGCTGGCGGCGGTTGACCCCGCGGGTGAAGCAGGTTTCCTGCAGGTCTGCCGTGATGCGGGACTGGATTTGCAGCCCATTGGCTACCTGCGCGAGCCGGTTACAGGCGCTGCATTGATCACGGTGGAATAAGCCATGCCCCTGTCTTCGGCAGGAAAACCTGCCAGTGGTGGAAGATTTGCAGACGCTGTTCCTGCAGGATATGCCGCTGCTTGACGTGCGGGCACCGGTTGAATTCAGGGAAGGCGCTTTTCCAGGCAGCACCAACCTACCCCTGATGGACGACGCAGACCGTGACGCCATCGGCAAGCGTTACAAGCAACTCGGGCAGGACGCCGCCATTGAACTCGGTTTACAACGGGTCAGTGGCGACATCAAGGCATCCAGGGTCGAAGCGTGGGAAGCATTTGCCCGCAATCATCCGGAAGGCGTGTTGTACTGCTTTCGGGGCGGGCTGCGTTCGCGCACTTCCCAGCAATGGCTGTACGAACAAACCGGCATCGCCTACCCGCGTGTACAAGGCGGGTACAAAGCCATGCGCCGCTTCCTGCTGGAACAACTGGAAACTTTGCCGCCACAACTCCAGCCCACCATCCTGAGCGGACGCACCGGCTCGGGCAAAACCCGCTTCCTGCAGGCCGTCCATCAGCAAATTGACCTGGAAGCCCTGGCCAACCACCGCGGTTCTGCATTCGGCTCCCAGCCCACTCCCCAACCTACCCAGATCAATTTCGAAAACGCCCTGGCGATACAGCTGATGCGCAAATGTCATCAGGGACAGCGGGCGCTGCTGTTTGAAGACGAAAGCCGCCGGATTGGTTCATTACACAATCCCGAAACGCTGTTCAACATCTTGAGCCATGCGCCAGTAGTGCTGATGCAGGTCGCCGATGAAGAACGGGTGGAAATCAGCCATCAGGAATACGTGGTGAACAGTTTGGCAGCCTTCACCAAAACTCTGGGCGGTGACAATGANGGGGGTTTTGTTGCCTTCAGCGGCTACCTGTTGGGCAGCCTGGACAAAATCCAACGGCGGCTGGGTGGCATGCGTTATCAGCAGGCGCGCAAAATGATGCAAATGGCGCTGCATCAGCAGGCGACATCCGGTTCAATGGCGGGACATTATGATTGGGTGCGCTTCCTGCTGTTGGATTACTATGACCCCATGTACGATTACCAGATCAGCAAGAAACAAGGCAGGCTGGCGTTTTCAGGTTCACCAGCCGAAGTGCGTGAATACCTGCGAAATCAGGGCATTACGTAATAACGTCCGCTGCTTCGCGCCCGGTAAATTCTTCAATCTTTGCAATTTGCTGGGCGATGGCAATCAAGCCCGCGAGGGCTTCCTGCACATCTTGGTCGTGCTTGCCGGGATCAGGCTCGTATTTCTCCAGATAAACCCGCAGCGTTGCGCCTTGAGTGCCAGTTCCAGACAGGCGGAAAATAATCCGGGAACCATCGGCAAACAGGATGCGGATGCCCTGATTCTGGCTGATTGAACCATCCACCGGGTCGTGGTAGGTGAAGCTGTCCGCCGCATCTACGGTCAGATCGCCAAACTGCGCGCCCGCCAATGAGGGCAATTGCGCCTGCAAAGCAGCCACCAGCGCATTGGCATCTTTCAATTCGATCTCTTCATAATCATGGCGGGAATAATAATTGCGGCCATATTCAGCCCAATGGCTGCGCACGATGTTTTCCACCGAATCCTGCTTTTCTGCCAACAGGTTCAGCCAGAACAATACTANCCACAACCCGTCCTTTTCCCGTACATGATCAGAGCCAGTGCCGAAGCTTTCCTCACCGCACAGGGTGATTTTGCCCGCATCCAACAGGTTGCCAAAGAACTTCCAACCAGTAGGCGTCTCATAGCAGGACAAACCCAACTTGGCGGCCACCCGGTCAGGAGCCTGGCTGGTCGGCATGGAGCNGGCCANCCCGGCGATGCCGTTGCGGTACCCCGGAATCAGGGTGGCATTCGCCGCCAAAACAGCCAAACTGTCGCTGGGGGTCACAAAGAAATGCTTGCCCAAGATCATGTTGCGGTCGCCGTCGCCATCAGACGCCGCGCCAAAATCAATGTCCGAATTGCGGGCGTATAACAGCCCCATCAATTCCTTGGCGTGCGCCTGATTGGGGTCAGGATGCCCGCCGCCAAAATCGGCCAACGGTTCGCCATGAATGACCGTGCCAGCCTGCGCCCCTAAACGTTCTTCCAGAATCCGGAGCGCATAAGNGCCTGTCACCGCATGCATGGCATCGAAACGCATCCGGAACTTGCCGGATTGCAACAAGGCGGCAATCTTGCCGAAATCGAAAATGCTTTCCATCAGCGCCAAATAGTCACTGACAGAATCAATCACATCCACTTTCATACCGGCAAGCTCATAGCTGCCCAGCTTGTCAACCGGCACAGGCTGGAGCGAAGCAATCCGGTATTCATGAATTTGTTTGGATGCCGCAAAAATGGCTTCGGTCATGCTTTCCGGGGCTGNGCCACCATTCGGCTCGTTAAACTTGACGCCGAAATCGCCATNCCTACCACCAGCATTGTGACTGGCTGACAGAATAATGCCACCTGCCGCCTGATATTGGCGAATCAGATTGGAAGCCGCCGGGGTTGACAGGATTCCGCCCTGCCCCAGGATAATACGCCCAAAACCTGCCGCAGCCGCCATCCTCAGGATGATCTGGATGGCTTCACGGTTGAAATAACGCCCATCCCCACCCAAAACCAAACTCTTGCCCTGCACATCTTCCATAGTGTTGAAGATAGCTTGTACAAAAGTTTGCAGATAATCCGGCTTCTTGAACTGCTTGACGCTTTTACGCAGACCGGATGTGCCTGGTTTCTGATCATCGAAGGGTGATGTCTTGATTATCTGGATTGTCATGAGAGTACGCTTACCAGTTGGTTTTTGTTAGGATCAGGGCTTGCCTGCACAGCGTCGCAGCCGTACAAAATTTCTGACCCAATTATGGATTTATGTTAGTCAAAGAACAACCTGCAAACATCTCCCCCAACCAAAATCTTTCGCCGCCTTGATGGAGATGTATGAAATCAATTACATGCAACTGCGCCTACTGTGCGGCGATATTCGTACCTTACCTAAAGAAACGGTTTCCCAAATTGCTGGCGGCATTCCAATCCTCTTGAGCATTGAGGAAAACACCCGCCATACCACAACCTTGATGCTGACCTACCTATTTCACGAATGCAGCAGCTGTAGGGAAAACCGCCCGGATATGCAGATCCGCATTTATCATGACTCACGGCAAGCTGAGGTCATAAGTCATCGTTGCCGCCTATCAGAAGAACATGTTCAGTATTGGGGCAAAGATCTGGACACCATGTTGCTCTGCCGGTGGCGAATGAACCGCTTCTTATACAAATGGACAAATTATCTACGGCGACAAGGACACCGCTTCGATTGATATAGACATCCTGTACAAGTAATGGATAATAATTACTTGGCAATATGTGCAACTTCTTATGCAATCAAACATAACAAACCATACTTTGTATAGCTTTAACTTCAAACATTCTTGACTATAAAACTGGGTTTACTTAATATGTAGAGTAATTCAGTCAAGAATTAGAATGCAGTTACAACTGCAAAGGAGCACATGTTATGAAATTGTCGACNAAAGGTCGGTATGCTGTCACCGCGATGATGGATCTTGCCATTCATGATCATCAANNGCCGGTGACATTGGCTGACATATCCCAATGCCAAGGCATCTCCCTGTCCTACCTCGAGCAGTTATTCGCCAAATTGCGCAAAGAGGGCTTGGTTGAAGGTGTGCGTGCACCAGGCGGCGGTTATCGTTTGGGACGCCCCGCCAGCCAAATCAGCATTGCAGAAATCATCAATGCAGTGGACGAGAACATTGATGTCACCCGTTGCTTAGGCAATAAGGACTGCCATGGCGGAGAAAAATGCCTAACGCATCAATTATGGGAAGATTTGAGCCAAAGGCTGTATGAGTTTCTAGATAATTTAACGCTAGCGAGTTTTATCAATCGTCCAGAAATTCGTGAGGTATCGCGCCGACAAGACACCATTGCCAGCCGCATAGCGACCATGTTCCCACCCCGCCCGGTGATTGGCTCAACAGCAAACCTTTAGGGTCGAGCTTAATGGCGAGCATATGATGGCAGGGAAATCCGCCCATGCTTGTTGCATGTAAAGCATACGTAGATCAAGCGGGCATGTGCTCTTCTGTTGCAGTACGGACATTGAATTGATGTAACTCCAACGAGGNGTGTATTTGCAGCATGGTCAACCTGCCCAAACTGCGGTCTTCCAACAAGGAAGCCCCTGTGTCAATGTAATAAAAATTTGCCGTTTGCAACGGTTTGCTGACCGGGGTATGGCCAAACACAACCAAATCAATGCCTTCGACCGGAACCGTTCTTCCCATCATTTTGAAATGCTTATAACGGTTGCGTGACCAAAGCGCATATTCTTCCATATCCGGATCAGACTCCAGGGAGCGAATAAACTGATGCCAGGGAATGCCTGTTGGAATATCTGCGTGGACAATGCCGATATGGCCGCATGCAGTTGAAACCTCAAACGCTAGTGGCAATTGTTCCAACACTTNTTGGATGCGAGGACGCACATTGTCGGGAACATGCCGCCACCACGCCCCACCATTATAGCGAGTCCAGTTTTCCATAACTGCCGGGCTATACTCAGAGTCCAACAACATACGTTCGTGGTTGCCCATGATGGAATGGAACCAATCATAATTGAGGAACTCTATGACCCGATGGGATTCAGTCCCCCGATCGACAAGATCACCAACAGAAAATACCCGATCACAATCCCGATCAAAATTAATCCGCTGCAACAGCTGTTCGAAAGCTGAGAATGAGCCGTGAATGTCACCTACGACAAAATCCCTTCCGCGCGAATTTTTACCAAAGAATTTGAAAGGCGTGTAACTCATGGTCATATCCCAGAAACAACCTAATTCAAAATTAGCCAGTTAGAACGGGTTTAGTTATAATTTTTGTGACACCCACTTCACCAGCATCCCTTCTGGAAAAAGCTTAACCCATATGAACGCAATAAGAAATAACTCTAATCTATATTTTTCTGAATCCGCAACTTTTCTTGCTGAAAAAANCAGAAGCGCCCATCCAACGATAAAACTTAACCCACCCAGCGGAGTAACCGCCACAATGCCCTTATACCCTGTCAAAACATAGGCATATAAACTACCGGAAAACAGGGCAATTCCCAAAATAAAAGCATAGCCAGAATATAAGTAAAATCTATTAATTGATTTATAATCAATTTTACCAATCAACATCAATGCCAGTGAATGGTAAAACTGATACTCGACACCAGTATGAAATCGTTGCAACATCTTAGCGTCCACCCAATTTTCCAGCCCATGCGCGCCAAATGCCCCCAGTATGACTGCAAGCATTCCCGACAGGCTGCCAATCATCAAAAAGTTGTTATATTGCACAAGTACCTGACCTCATGGATACACACCTGAAACGCCAATTATACCGCATCATTCTCAAGCTAATGGCGTGGCTTGGAATTTTTCTATTGCTGGGCGTGTTCCTGCGCAGTTGCTTTGCCTAGATAAACGTCATAGCGGACAGTTTTCCCACCAATAACAAAAGCAGGCTGACGACCCGCCAATTCCGGCGCATGCTTAGGACGCTTCACTACAACCCGGTATCTGGCATAGTCACAGGCAAGTTCAAGCAAACTGCCGCTATCCTCGTCTGCCCCTACAATGGCATGGAAAAAACGCATTTCCTTTTGCACCAGTGCTGACTTATTCCGTTCTGGGAACATTGGGTCGCAGTAGACTACGTCTANCCAAGAATCATGCTTAAACTGTTTCAGCCATTCGTGCGCATCTGCCAGATGCAAGGTCATGCGCCTGACAATATCCACCACTTCGCTATCAGCACTGGCCAATGCGCGCCTAATCGCGTCATCCACCAAAGCATGGACGATTGGCGAGCGCTCCAACATGGTGACGGTGCAGCCCAATGCAGCCAGCACAAAAGACTCGCGCCCCAGTCCGGCGGTCGCATCCACCACATGCGCGTGTTTGAATTTGTGCAGGCCGATGGCCTTGGCGATATCCTGGCCTTTGCCGCCGCCAAATTGACGGCGGTGACGGGCTCTGCCCTCCAGAAAATCGACATAAACGGAGCCAACTTTGGGGTCGTGGGTATCGCGGAGCTCCAACCGTTCTGGAGTCCGCACCAGTTGGTAGCGCTCAGGCATCAATAATGGGGCGGCGGGGTTTCTTCTGCGCGGCTGGCGACAGCGGAAGGCTCGAGGGCTTTAAGCTTGTCATTCAGGCGTTCGATTTCCAGCAGGGCACGGCGAATGTCCTGCTGTTGCAGGTAAAGCTGCCGACTGAGGATTTCGATGGTCTGCTCCTGCTGCATGAACAGGAGCTCCAGTTTTTCCAGACGTTCTTCCATCAGGGCAAATGATCAGCGGCCTTGACGGCGGCAATGCGCATGCGCAGGGCATTCAGTTTGATGAAACCTTCCGCATCCTTTTGATTGTAGGCACCGCCATCATCGTCAAACGTGGCGATGCGCGCATCAAACAGACTGTCATCAGACTTGCGNNGCGCTACGGTTGCAGACCCCTTGTAGAGCTTCATGCGCACTGTGCCGTTGACGAACGCTTGTGAAGCGTCAATCATCTGCTGCATCATCTTGCGCTCCGGACTCCACCAGTAACCGTTGTAAACCAGTTCAGCATACTTCGGCATCAGGGCATCTTTCAAATGCGCAACCTCACGGTCGAGCGTCAGGGATTCGATGGCGCGGTGGGCAGGCAGCAAGATCGTGCCGCCGGGAGTTTCGTAGCAACCGCGGGATTTCATGCCGACATAACGGTTTTCAACCAGATCAAGGCGGCCTACGCCATTCGCCCCAGCCAGTTTGTTCAGCGTTTCCAGTATGGCGGCAGGGGACATCGCCTGCCCATCCAACGCGATTGGATCGCCACCCTGGAAAGTGATTTCAACATAGGTCGGCTTGTCAGGGGCGCTTTCCGGGGAAACGCTCCAGCGCCACATGTCTTCTTCGGCTTCGAACCAGGGGTCTTCCAGCGNAGCGCCTTCGTAGGAAATGTGCAGCAGGTTGGCGTCCATCGAGTACGGCGATTTCTTGCCAGCCTTTTTGAAATCGACCGGAATGTTGTGCTGTTCGGCGTAGGCCATCAGCGCTTCCCGGGAATTCATGTCCCATTCGCGCCACGGGGCAATGATCTTGATGCCGGGTTTAAGTGCGTATGCACCCAGTTCGAAACGCACCTGATCGTTGCCCTTGCCGGTAGCGCCATGGGAAATGGCATCAGCACCGGTTTCATTGGCGATTTCAATCAGGCGTTTGGCGATCAGCGGACGGGCGATGGAAGTGCCCAGCAAATATTCGCCTTCGTAAATGGTGTTGGCGCGGAACATGGGGAACACATAGTCGCGCACGAATTCTTCGCGGAGGTCTTCGATGAAGATTTCTTCCGGCTTGATGCCCATGGCGATGGCTTTNNGGCGCGCCGGTTCGACTTCTTCGCCCTGGCCGATGTCTGCGGTGAAGGTGACGATTTCACAACCGTAATTCTCTTGCAGCCATCTGACGATAATGGAAGTATCCAGCCCGCCGGAATAGGCCAGCACGACTTTCTTGACTGACTGTGCCATGTCTGTGTTCCCGTTTGGTGATCAAAACGGGGATTATATGCCTGTCGTCACGCCAAATAAATGCGGAAAAGCGCCAGGGCAACGCCTCGGCGCATTTTCCAGGCGCGGTTATTGCCCAGTGACGGCAGAACCGTTGATTTTCGCCGACTGCAATTCGCTGGTGCTGTCGCCTGCAACGGATTTGACCTCCAAACCAGAACCCAGCGCCACCCAATGTGTGCTGGATTCTGTCGCAGTCGTGCCAACTGCCGTTGTCTTAAGGGATTCCTCATAACGGCAGGCTTTAAACGTGCCCGCTGGCACAGTGACGGTTTCGATGCCAACAAAACGCTTGGTGCGTTCATGGTCTGATGTTTGCGAATAGGGGATCCCCATCACGGAAGCATCCGTTTTGATTTTATAGCTTTGAGTGGAGGACTGGTTGGCACCCAGTTCAAAGCGGTCTTCCATTGGGGGCGTCAGGGTCAGCGTTGTGGTTCCCGCCGCCACCGCCGGTTCAGTCACATTGATCACTGAGCCATGGTAATACTCGATCATATTGGCGTTATCGATGGTGAAGTAATTGTCCTGGGTTGATTTGGATGGCGCAGAGCCGGTTGCAGTCACTTCGGAATAAATGTCCATGACGGACTGGCCATTGAAAGTGGCAGTCCCCTTGACCGTATTCTTCGATGTTGAAGTCAGCTGACCGGATGAGGAAACGGTTTTCTCCACCATTTCAACGACGGTGCCGGTTGCATAAAGGTTAACGTTGAAGCAGTCTGCCGAATTGCCGCTGGCCGTATTGCCCGAACCGGAACTGGAGCTTCCGCCAGAACTGGAGCTTCCGCCACTGGATGATCCGGAATTGCCCGGATCACTGCCACTGACAGAGCCTGAGCCTCCCGATGTGCCGGAACCGCTGCTGGTTGAACCTGATCCTGCCGAAGTGCTGCCTCCTGTACCCGTTCCATCAGTGCTGGTTCCCGTTGTGCCGCCGCTTGAAGAACCCGAATTGTCACCAGAAGCAGTAGCCGTACTCTCAGTACCGGAACCAGAACCTCCACCATTACAACCGGCAAGAGCCAAACTGAGCGCCAGCACACTGGCCAGGGTAAGCATTTTATTGTCCATAAACATTCCTCGCATTGTCGGAGCTTTATTGGGTTGAAGATTTTTTATAGGAATGCACATCTTTGCACCAACCATCAATTCAGTCAATTTATATGGAAATGCTGAAAAATTAATAATCCCGCTTTCAGGCCAAAACGCCCCATCCCGCCGCCGCCTGAACAATGTCAATTCTTCAACTGATTCGCTACACTCTTCCATACAATCATTTACATGACACCACAAGTCATGCGCATCCACATCCGCTAGAGACACAAAGGAGCCACCATGGAACGCCGATCATTCCTCAAGAAAACTGCTGTCAGCGCTGCCGCCCTGGCCGCCACACCCGCCGCCCTGCTGGCCGCCGAAGAAGCCAAATCCGCTGACCTGCCCACTGTTAGCTGGCGCCTGACCTCCAGCTTCCCCAAATCGCTCGACACCATTTACGGCGCATCTGACATACTGGCGAATTCCCTCTCCGCCATCACCGGCGGCAAATTCACTGTGAAAACCTTTGCCGCCGGTGAAATCGTCCCTGGCCTGCAAGTTTTGGACGCCGTGCAAAACGGCACGGTGGAGGCAGGCCATTCCGCCTCCTACTATTATTTCGGCAAGAACGCCGCCCTGGCGTTTGATTGCGCCGTCCCCTTTGGGCTGACCGCCCGCCAGCAAACCGCTTGGTTCATGCACGGCAACGGCAAACGGCTGCTGCGGGAACTGTTCGCCGAATATAACGTGGTCAATTTCATGGGCGGCAACACCGGCACCCAGATGGGCGGCTGGTTCAACAAGGAAATCAACAGCGTCAAGGATCTGGAAGGGCTGAAATTCCGGGTCAGCGGCTTTGCCGGTATGGTTCTCAGCAAACTNGGGGTTGTGCCGCAGCAGTTGCCGGGCGGCGACATCTACCCGGCGCTGGAAAAAGGCACAATAGACGCTGCTGAGTGGGTCTANCCATACGACGATGAAAAGCTCGGCTTCGCCAAGATCGTCAAGAACTATTACACNCCCGGCTGGTGGGAAGGCGGCNNGCAACTGTCGTTTTACGTCAACAAAGACCAGTGGGAAAAATTGCCTGAACCGTACAAAGCCGCCTGGGAAGCGTCCTGCCAACTGGCGCACAACGACATGCTGGCCAAATATGACGCCAACAATCCGCAGGCGCTGGCCAACTTGGTCAACAACGGCGTAAAACTGCGCTCGTTCAGCGATGAAATCATGGAGGCCTGCTTCAAGGCCACGCTGGANAGTTTTGAGGAACAATCCAAGAGCAACCCGTCCTTCAAAAAGATTTTCGACGATTGGAAGGTGTTCCGTAATAACGAAGCGCAGTGGTTCAATGTGGCGGAACAATCCTTCGCCAAATTTGCCTTCAACAAAAACTGTAAAGCAACCATTGTCAGCCGGGCGTAAGCCCGGCCTGCGCATAGGAAAACACCATGCTCCTAACCATTTCCCATGCAGTTGACACTGTCAACGCCTGGCTGGGGCGTATCGCCAATGTACTGATCCTGCTGGCCTGCGTGGTCAGCGCCGGGAATGCATTGCTGCGTTACGGTTTTGACCTCAGCAACAACTGGCCGCTGGAATTGCAGTGGTATCTGTTTGGGCCGCCGTGATGCTGGGGGCATCCCACACGTTGCAACAAAATGGCCATGTGCGGGTAGACCTAATCTACGGGCATGTCTCTGACCGCGCCCGGCTGTGGATCGACATTTTCGGCCTAGTGTTTTTCCTGCTGCCTGCTTGCGCCCTGTTTGCCTGGCTGTCATGGGAAACCCTGTTCCTGCCATCATGGGCAATCCTGGAACATTCCAGCAATCCAGGCGGCCTGCCCCGTTACCCGATCAAATTCATCCTGCCCTTTGGCTTTTTCATGCTGATGTTGCAAGGCCTGTCGGAACTGCTCAAACGCGTTGCCGCCCTGCATGGCGACGTGCAGCTTGACACCCATTACGAGAGGCCAGAGCAATGATCCCACTGGAATTCATGCCGCCGCTGATGTTTGCGGGGTTGGTGATCTTTCTGCTGATCGGCTTCCCAGTGGCGTTTTCACTGATGGCGGTCGGGCTGTTTTTCGGCTTCATTTCAATTGAAATGGGCTTNTTTACCGAAGCATTCCTGCAAGCCATCCCGCAGCGCATTTTCGGCAACGTGCTCGCCAACGAATTGCTGCTGGCGATACCGTTTTTCACCTTCATGGGCGCAGTGCTGGAACGCAGCCGTCTGGCCGAAGACATGCTCGATTCGATGGGGCAATTGTTCGGGCGGGTGCGCGGCGGGTTGGGCTATTCGGTGATCCTGGTCAGTTTCGTGCTGGGGGCGATCACCGGCACGGTGGCGGCGCAGGTGATTGCGATGGCGATGATCGCGATGCCGGTGATGATCCGCTACGGCTACAATATGCGCTACACCACCGGCGTGCTGGCGGCGTCAGGCACCATTGCGCAAATCGTGCCGCCCTCACTGGTGCTGATCATCCTCGCCGACCAGTTGAAAACCCCGACCGCCAGCGCCGACGTGGGCAATATGTATCTGGGTGCCTGGATTCCGGCGGCGATGCAGATTGGCCTGTTCATGCTGTACACCTTTTTCATTACCCGCATCAAACCGGACTGGCTGCCGGGCATCCCTGAAGACCAGATCACCTTGAAAGGCGCGGCGTTGTGGAANAAGGCTCTGCGCGGCATTATTCCCACCGCCGTACTGATTTTCCTGGTGCTGGGAACCATCATGCTCGGCATCGCCACCCCGACCGAATCCGGCGCGATGGGTGCGATGGGTGCCATGCTGCTGTCCTTCCTGCGCAANAAACAGCTGGGCGGCACGGCGGAGTGGTGGAAGCTGATCCAACAAGCTTACAAAAATACCGCGCGCATCACCTCAATGGTGGTGTTCATCCTGATCGGCGCCACCACCTTTTCAGTCGTCTTTCAGGGTGTGGATGGCGGACGTTGGGTGGAACACCTGTTCTCCGACCTGCCGGGCGGGTGGATGAGCTTTTTGCTGATCGTCAACCTGTTCATTTTCTTCCGNGCGTTTTTCATCGACTTNTTTGAAATCGTGTTCATCCTGGTGCCGCTGCTGGCTCCGGTGGCGCANAANATCCTGACGCCGGTTCTGCTGGCGAGCATGAACGGCAATGAACAGGCGGCGGCAACCGGCGCGCTGATCTGGTTTGGGATTACCCTGAGCGTCAATATCCAGACCTCGTTCATGCACCCGCCTTTTGGCTTTGCCCTGTTTTATTTGCGCGGGGTGGCGCCGAAGGAAGTGAAAAGCAGCGACATATACTGGGGCTCCATCCCCTGGGTTGTCCTGCAAATGCTCATGACACTGATCGTAATGTTCTCACCGGGACTGGTGACCGTTTTTCTGGACAAAGGCCATGCCGCCATACCGCAGGGGCAGGAAATCCAGTTCACGATTGAGAATGATGAACCGGCTTCAGGCTCGGGCAGTGGGGAAATCCCGTTCCAGTTGGACGGGGCAGCCCCCGCCCAGCCAGCACCTAGCCAACCCAAGGGCAAGGAAATCCAGTTCCAGCTCGACAAGTAGGCAGGCATCATGGTGCCATCACCACCCTCGTTGCATACATGGAAATCAAGCCCAATATCAGTATGCACTGGGTTGTTGTTGGGTCACGCAATGCACCATGCCGCCATTGGCGTATAGGTTGCGCACGTCAATCCCCACCACAGTGCGGGTTGGATACAGGGATTGCAGGATGTTTTTCGCCACGCTGTCGTTGGCATCCCGATAGGCAGGCATCAGCACCACGTTGTTGCCCACGTAGTAGTTGACGTAAGACCCTTTGTAACCCAGGTTCTTGCCATAAGTTGTCACCACATTGCTGGCCGTCAGTGGTAGTTTTAGCAACTTGTAGCGCGTGCCGCGGGTATTGCTGGCAGCATACAGGGTATTGATATCCTTGCTGAAAATCCCCCAATAGCCAAGGTCAGCCGCACTCATGGTGACAATGGTGTTTTCATCGCCAAAACGGGCAAAACCGTCGATATGGGTGTCGGTGATGTCTTCCTTGCCACCGTCTGCGCCATCCAGCCAAATAAACTTGCTGATGCCGAGGTAAGCCGCCAGCGCCTGTTCCACCTGTGCCTGTGTCAGGGTGGGGTTACGCTTGTTCCGAAGCACAGAACTCTTGGTCGCCAATAGCGCACCTTTACCATCGACTTCAACCGCACCACCTTCCAGCACAACGCCACTGAGGTCAATGCGCGGAATGGCCAGTTGTTTGGCGACCGCCGCAGGCACCACATCATCCTTTCGGTAAGGCGTATCCAACCNCCAGCCGTTGAACCNCCAGTCGGCGACCTGCAATTGGCCGTTCTGGTTACGCACAAAAATNNCGCCATTATCACGCACCCATACGTCATCGGTGGGGGTGATCAGGAAACTCACATTGCCCAGCGGCACGCCAGCATTCTGTAACAAACCTTGGATACGCTGCTGCTCGGCCATGTTGTAGGCAATGATATGGACATTTTCACTTTGCGCCAGCGCTCTGGCCATCTCGACCCAGGTGGCATCCAGGCGGTCACGGTAGGTCTGGCCGTAGGTGTACTGGTGCGGCCATTGCAACCAAGTGCCTTCGTGCAAGGCCGTTTCTTCCGGCATGTTGGACTGGCTGGCGGCATACGTGCTGGCCATGGTGCTGATACCTCCCAGTGAACAAAACAAGGCCGCAAACAGGGTGTGGCGCATAACGGTTTTCATGATGTTGTCTCCATCGGTTGGTGTGTCGATAGGGACAGGTTACGGGGGAAGCTGATATTTTGCTGACATTCAGGATGAAAATTGCAAGGTTGCCCGCGCCCCATGCGGCTGCCTGTTTTCAAGCCACAAGCGGCCACCGTGCAGGCGCGCAATCAGATTGGCGATTGCCAGCCCTAGCCCCGTGCCGCCTTGGGTGGGGGAAATGGTGAAATCGGTTGCGCGCCGTGCCAGCAGTTCCGCTGCAAAACCATTGCCTTGGTCTTCTACAACCACCCAGCGCGTCACCGAAACACTGATGTGCAATTCGCCGCCATACCTGCCATGTTTGCGGGCATTGTCAAGCAAGTTGCGCACCGCGACGCTGACCAGACGCGGGTCAACTTCCGCCACACAGCCAGCCGCAACCAGCTGAACGGAACCATCCTCCGGCAAGANGGCCTCGACCAGCAAATCCAGCCGTACCGGTTGGCGTTCCAGAGTTGCCCCGGCATCCAGCCGCGCAAACAGCAACAGGTCTTCGAGGGTGTGGCTGGCGGCATGCAGCAGCTTTTCCATACNGGCCAGAGCCAACTGTGGATCTTCATCCCCCTGTTGGGCAGATTCGCAAATGCTGCGCAAGGCCGTCACCGGCGTGCGTAACTCGTGGGCAGTAGCCGACAGGAACCGTTCGCGCTGACGCAAGGCAGCAAACGCCGGACGCAAACTCCAGTGCGTTAGCCCTGCCCCCACCAGCAACCCAGCCAAACCGAGCGCTGCGGTCGCCAACCCGATGCGGCGTGCAAATGCCTGATAGGCGGCTTGACCGGGCGTGGGGTCGCCAACAGTGATGATCATGGCTTGCGGCGTACTGGTGTCACCCTGATCCAGAAAAGTGGGGATGGCATGCAAACGGTAAGGCTTACCGTCGGCATCCTGACCATCGGCATAGATTTCCTGTCCCTTCCCCATCACGGTAGTGGCCAAATGGCTGAAACTGGTCAGGTGAAAACGTGGGTGGGAAGGGGAAAGATAATGGACAGGCGGGTTGCCCGGCACCACGACCCAGAGGTCAAAGGGTGCATCCAGCAAATCCTTTTCCAGACGCAACACTTCATCAGNGAATGCGCCTTTGCCATCAAACCAAGTCAGGCCATAGACCGCCGTGGAACGCAAGGCCAGTTCAGTATCCAGGTCGGCATCGCGCCGTTCCGCCCGCTGCTGGATGGCAATACTGGCCAAAATGGTAATCCCCAGCAGCCACGCCACGCTCCAGGCCAGCAGCAACGGCAACCCCAGACGCAACAGGTGGGCGTGCTGGGTTGGTTTAGCTTTCATCCGCCTCATCCAACTTGTAGCCCACCCCGCGCACGGTTTTGATCAACTGGGGACTGCCTAGCTTGCGGCGCAAGGCGGAAATGATGGTTTCTTCAACATTGGAGGCCGGGCTTTCACGAGTATCCCAGCAGTATTCGAGGATGTCATTGCTAGGCACCGCCCGCCCCTGCCGCACCGCCAACAGTTCCAACACTGCGTATTCCTTGGGGCGCAGCGGGATCAGCACCCCGTTACGGCGGACTTCATGACGGCCACTGTCCACTTCCAGGTCAGCGAGTTTGAGGATGACATCACGCAATGGGGCACCGCGCCTTGCCAGCACACCGATCCGCGCCAGCAATTCGTCCATTGCAAACGGCTTGACCAGATAATCGTCCGCCCCAGATTCCAGCCCGTCCACCCGATCCTCAATCCGGTCACGCGCTGTCAGCAGCAGGATGGGGGTGCGGTTGGCGACAGCACGCAATTCCTGTAGCAGCGTAATGGAATCGCCATCCGGCAATAGGCGATCCAGCACCACAACATCATAGTGTGCGCCGTGCAGGTGGATACGGGTGTCGCGCAGGTTGTCGGCCTCATCCACACTATTGCCCTCGGCGCGCAAGCGGCGGGCAATGGCGGCACGGAGTTCGGCATGGTCTTCGACAAGCAGGAGGCGCATGGAGGGGTATCCTGGGCAAGGTGCGTATGGGCAAATACCATACCTGCACCTGAGGCACCAGCACAAGACAAGAAGCGATGCCTACCCGTTGCCCGGACAGCCTTCCCTGCATGCCAACAAACCATGCAGGGTTAAATGTCTGGTGTCAGAGCAATGCGACCGGGGACACAATGATGCCGTCTTCATCCGAATACAGATAATGCCCTGGCGTGAACGTCACATCGTAAAAACGCACCACCTCATTACGCAGGCCGACGCCCCGTTTGACGCTCTTGAGCGGGAAAGTGCCCAGCGCCTTCACGCCGATGTCCATCTGGCCGATGTCCACGGAATCGCGGATCAGGCCGTAAACAACGATGCCGTTCCAGCCGTTTTTCACCGCCTTTTCCGCCAGCATGTCGCCCAGCAGCGCGCAACGGGTGGAACCGCCGCCATCAACGACCAGCACTTTGCCCTTGCCATCTTCAGCAACCAGTTCACGTACCAGTGAGTTGTCTTCGTAAATTTTCAGGGTGACGATTTCACCGGAAAACTTGTTGCGGCCACCGTAATTGCTGAAACCCGGCTGCACGATTTGCAGCGCCTTGTCTTCATTCTCGTCCAACAGGTCAGCTGTTTTAAAATCTGTCATAAAAACTCCTTTCAATGGCTGAAAAAGAAAAGCCCGACGGGGTAATCGCCGGGCTTTTCCAGATCACTCATTCAAACCCAGGGGCTTGAAGCGTCAATCTTAGTGGAACTGCTCTTCTTCGGTGGAACCGGTCAGCGCCGTTACGGAAGAGGCACCACCCTGGATAACCGTGGTGACGTCATCGAAGTAGCCAGCGCCAACTTCCTGCTGGTGGGAGACGAAGGTGTAACCTTGCTCACGGGCAGCAAATTCAGGTTCCTGAACCATGTTGACGTAGTGCTTCATGCCTTCGCCGCGGGCGTAAGCATGCGCGAACTGGAAGGTGTTGTACCAGTTGACGTGGATGCCCGCCAAGGTGATGAACTGGTATTTGTAACCCAGTGCAGACAACTCTTNCCGGAAGGAAGCGATCTGGCTGTCAGACAGGTTTTTCTTCCAGTTGAAGGAAGGCGAGCAGTTGTAAGACAGGATCTGGCCAGGGCATGCAGCCTGGACAGCTTGTGCGAATTCACGCGCGAAGCCGATGTCAGGCGTGCCGGTTTCACACCAAACCAAATCAGCGTATGGCGCGTAAGCGATACCACGGCTGATGGCCTGTTCCAGACCGTTTTTGACGCGGTAGAAGCCTTCAGCAGTACGCTCGCCGGTCAGGAATGGCTTGTCGTTGGTGTCATGGTCGGAAGTCAGCAGGTTGGCCGCTTCAGCATCAGTACGCGCCAGCACGATGGTGGGGACGCCCATAACGTCAGCAGCGAAACGCGCAGCGATCAGTTTCTCAACCGCTTCGTTGGTTGGAACCAGCACTTTGCCGCCCATGTGGCCGCACTTCTTGACCGCTGCCAGCTGGTCTTCGAAGTGGACGCCAGCTGCACCAGCCGTGATCATGTTTTTCATCAGTTCGAAAGCGTTCAGAACGCCGCCAAAACCAGCTTCTGCGTCAGCAACGATAGGCAGGAAATAGTCGATGAAACTTGAATCACCAGGGTTGACGCNCCTTGACCACTGGATTTCATCTGCGCGCTGGAAAGTGTTATTGATGCGGCGAACCATGGTCGGCACGGAGTTGTACGCATACAGGGACTGGTCAGGGTACATGGTTTCGGAGGTGTTGCCGTCAGCAGCAACCTGCCAGCCGGACAAGTAAACAGCTTCCAAACCTGCTTTGGCCTGCTGCATCGCCTGACCTGCTGTGATGGCACCGAAAGCATTTACATAACCTTTCTTGGCACCACCGTTAATTTTTTCCCATAGCTTTTCTGCGCCACGTTTGGCCAGGGTGTATTCAGGCTGGAGAGAACCACGCAGACGGACAACATCAGCCGCTTTGTAGCCACGTTTTACGTTGGCTCAACGCGGGTTTTCTGCCCAGTCTTTTTCCAGTGCTGCAATTTGCGCTTCACGAGTCATAGTCATGTAAAGTCTCCTCAGAGTCATAAGTGAACGAAACCGGTAAAAATTCAGGCATTACGCCTGCGGGCTACACGAAGGCAGCCACGATCCTCCTCGTGTCCGCTATTTGCGAATCTCTCTTTGGGGTATGAAATGCCGGACAATCCTCATGGGAAAGCCGGTCTTGCATGGTATTAAATGGTAAATGTGTCGACAATAAAATAAATTCAATGGTTAGCATTGTCCAAGCCAATGTTCAAACCACGGCCGCCTCCGCTGCCTGCATAGTCTCGCCCGTATCTATCAGCCCCAATGTCGACAAAGTGTCCTGACGAATTTGCTTAAGCAGCTCGGCATCATTTGTCAGTGACCGGCCATAGGATGGAATCATTTCCTTGAGTTTCGCCTTCCACTCTGCTGAAGCCATCTTCTCGGGGAAGCATTTTTCCAACACTTGCAACATGGCTGTGACAGTTACAGAAGCACCCGGCGAGGCACCCAACAATGCCGCCAGCGAACCGTCAGCCGCACTGATGACCTCGGTGCCAAACTCCAGCTTGCCGCCTTTCTGCGGATCTTNTTTGATGATCTGCACCCGTTGGCCAGCAGTCGCCAATGTCCAATCTTCATCCCTAGCGTTAGGAAAATATTCGCGCAAGGCGTTCATGCGGTCGGCATGGCTTTGCATGACTTCAGTGATCAGATAACGGATCAAGTCAAAACTGCTCATGCCCACTTTGAGCANTGGTAAAGATTGGCGCCGGATGGAGGCAAACAAATCCATGAAAGAACCGCGTTTGAGGAATTTGGTGGTAAAACCGGCAAACGNGCCGAACAACAGCGCCTTTTCACCATCAATGATACGTGTATCCAGATGCGGGACAGACATCGGCGGCGCACCAATCGAGGCTTTGCCATAGACCTTGGCCAGATGCTGGCTCACAATCTCCGGTTNTTTGCACACCAGCCATTGCCCACTGACCGGAAAACCGCCATACCCGACGCTCTCAGCAATACCCGACGCTTGCAATAGCTGCAATGCAGCGCCGCCTGCGCCCAGGAATACAAAATCAGCGATTATGTGCTTGCTGGCAAATGAACCGGACTCGCGCAAGCTTACCCGCCATTTGCCATCAGACTGTTTTTCTAACCCATGAATGGAGTGCTTCAGCAGCAAGTCAAAATTATCGGAGTTTTGCAGGTAACCCACCATGCTGCGGCTCAGTGAACCAAAGTTCACATCCGTGCCATGTTTGACGCGGGTGCCCGCCACGGGCTGNNCCGGATCGCGCCCATCCATGACCAACGGCATCCATTCACGCAGCACAGCAGGATCCTCGCTGTATTCCATACCCGCAAACATATGGTGTTCGCCAATCGCGGCAAACCGCTTGCGCAGGAAGCTGACATTCTTTTCACCCCAGACAAAGCTCAGGTGTGGCGTTGGGTTAATAAAGGAGGTCGGCTCCGGCAATGCCTGTTGATGTATCAAATATGACCAGAATTGTAAGGTGCGCTCAAAGGACTCATTGATGGCGAAAGCCTTACTGGCGTCAATGCCGCCATCCGCTGTTTCGGGCGTATAGTTAAGTTCGCAGTAAGCAGCATGGCCGGTACCGGCGTTGTTCCAACCACTGGTGCTTTCCTCAGCAACATCATCCAGTTTTTCCACCATAGCAATTGTCAACAATGGATCCAACTGCTTCAACAACACTCCCAGGGTGGAACTCANTGATCCCGCCCCCGCCAGCAATACGTTTACATTCTTCACAGCCATACGGACATTCAGCACTCAAGGATTGGTAAAGTCAGGATGATAGAACGGGATGTACCCTGGTTTCCACCTATTGATGCAGGATTCTTGCAACATTGTCGACAATATTGCAAAAACACCACTGCTTAAGAAGGCAGAATGCGGCATTGCAATAATCTGGTCAAGTTAGGCCTTTGCACAAGCAAACGTTTACATCCGCCTGCCTGCAACCCTCAATATCCATAGATAATATTTATTGATCGATAATCGCCAGACGACCGCATATAAGGTCAAGAAATATACAATAAAAACTTTTCGTCAAAAAATAATGAAGTGTGCTCGCTATCACATTCTGCGCCTTTTTTAAATATTCTGCTTACACAGGAACAGACAACGGGAGCTAACACATGTTTAACGTATACCTTGATGGTGTTTACCACTCTACACACCAAACGTTTACTGGCGCTTGCCGACATGCCCGCATGGAAGCAGCCAACAACCAACAATCCTATTTCACCGTATTTGAGGCTGGTGATGAGAGTGAAGACCTGCTGGATAACGAAAAGGAAGTCATGAAAGGCGTCCCTGATTACATTATCGCACCACACACCATCGTCTCAAAAGCCACGACCAGNAGAAAAGTCGGGGTTGCAACACTTGCAGCCGCCGCATCCATTCAAGCAGCAAGGCTTTCCAGGGGCGCATAAACAAACAACTCAATAAAANNTATAAGGGCTAAACGGGTAATTTTTACCCGGCAACAATAAGTCTTGATTTTACAGCAGATGGGGCTTTCTCTGTATACACAAGACAGCTATCAAGCGGGCATTACCCCGCTTTTCTTTTTACAACTATCATTTTTTAATAATTTTTATAAATAAAAACACATCCAGAAAATTTTTTAATTGCCAATTTTTCAATGTGTGTTTGCTGTCACATCCCAACATCCGCAATTCCCCTATTCTGTACCCATAAAGCAACATGAATGGCAAACAGGAGTCTTTAAACATGTTCAAGGTNTTTTTGGACGGAATATATCATTCAACATACAAATCCTTTGCGGAAGCCTGCCGCAACGCGCGTATCCAGTCCGCCCGCTACCAACACTCATACTTTACGGTGTTTGAAGCTGGAGAGGAAACTGACCAGCCCCTCCATGCAAACAGTGATACATTGTGTGGCGTGCCCGATTACATTATCACCCCCGTTGACACTGTCACCCATGGNGCCATCTCGGTAACAACACCATCATCGTTGCTGCGTGTCCGCTTGCCGTCACATACGTTCGGGACTCAGGAACATCCGCTGATTTAGGTACATTTAAACAGTTAAAAAACACCCGAAATAAATTTCGCCTACTTTTAGGGCTGGTAGGCGAAATTTGCCGGAGGCTGATTATTGGGCTTATCCGCTTCCAATTTCGGGATAAAAGAAAAGCGGGGCAAATGCTCCGCTTTTCTACTCCTCCACTTTCCAATCCTGTCAGAACTCTACGCTGTACCCAAGGCCAATAATATCCTGATCCATTTTCAAGTCATAAGCATCCAATGGCAGCGNGCCAGGCGGCGGCACGGTGGCATTGCCAGTCACGGTTTTCTTGAAAGCATGCACATAAGAGCCTACCAGTTTCGATTTTGGTGTCAGCTTTTTCTCAAAGCCAAAGGAAGCATGCTTTTCCGTAATACCAGGNNCCAACACGTTAAGGGTTGTTTCATCACTGGAAATCGGGCTTTTCCCATAATTGTAACCCGCCATCAAGGCAAGTCCTTCATTTAACTGATGTTTCACCCCTAGTTTATAGACTGTTTGGTCATCCCAGCCAAACCCCGNGCCATTCGCAGAACCAAATGGCAATGGCGTGCTAGGGGCATTGCCCATCGCCGCAATTTTCGAGTATTCAATTTGTTCAATATCAGCAGCCACAGTCGTCTGCGGCGTCGCTTTATAGGCGATGCCTAGCGTTGTCGCTGCTGGCACATTGAACTCACCGCCATTGGGGAACAGCCCGCTATATTTTTCAAACTTACCCATTTTCGTCTTGGAGCGGTACGCAAGACCGGCGCTCAATTTATCCGTCACCTTGCCCTGGATGCCAACACTTGCACCCACGCCCGTGGAGGAATCCCCGCCTTTATCGGTCAGGTTGGCAGGGTCACTGCTAAAGCCGCTAAATGCGCCCAAACCTTCCGCCTCGAAACGCTGATAGACCATATTGAGGGAAGCGCCAACCGCCACATTCTCATTCACTTTATAACTGGCGGTGGGGGCTATAAACAATTGTTTGAGGTCAATTCCCGTGGAGCCAGGGGTACCAGAAAAATAGGCTGTCCCAAAAGGCACACCACCATCATAAGCTGTATTCATTCCCCCATTGCCATAAGCGGTGACCCCCACCGACAAACCACCCTTCAGGCTCCTTTTATAGCCCGCATTCGGGATCAGAAACAACTCATCGCCATTGCCATCAGCCGTCACATCAGCTGGCGCACCAAACGCTGTACCCTTGAAAGTGGCGCTGCGGCTGGGCTTAAACACCTCTGCGCCAATATCGTAACCATCTTCAGCGAACGAAGCGGCAGCTGGATTGGTGGCCATGCTCATGGTATTGGCTGCATAACCGGCAGAGCCCCCATCGATTGCTGAAGCGGATCNCAGCCCTGTAGGTGCCATACCGTTTGTCGCCAAAACCGGCTGGGCAGCTATCGCCAGCAAAACCGATGCCGCCAAGGTAGTCTTTTTGAACATAATCATTCCTCCTCTACTGATACGTGTGCGAATCCTCACTCTTGTTGCAAAAGAGTGACAGAGGACTATTGATCTGTCAAATGGTAATTATTAACTATAATAATAACTTATTTAGGCATTCTGATATTTTACTTTGAAAACCAACCGCTCATCCCTGTTGCAAAAGCGCCGCAACCCTGGCGGCGTCCTCTTCGGTATCGACGCCAACCGCAGGGATTTCCGCTGCAATATCAACATGAATGCGATAACCGTTGGAAAGCGCCCGCAATTGCTCCAGCTTTTCCAGCCGCTCCGGCAAAGAGGGCTGCATGCGCGCAAACGCCCGTAGAAAGCCCGCCCGGTAGGCGTACATGCCAATGTGGCGCAAGGCGTAATCCCCGATGGCCATGCCCACATCCCGCTGGAACGGGATCGGCGCACGGCTAAAATACAACGCCATCCCCTGTTCATCCCGCACCACCTTGACAATATTGGGGTTGGCGAAATCATTGGTGTCCGTAATGGGCGCCGCCAACGTCGCAATACCGGCCTGTGGATNGTTGCTCCGGTTGCGCGCCAGTTGATGCAAATTTACAACAGGCGTCAACGGCTCATCACCTTGCAGGTTGACGACAATGACCTCATCCTCCCAACCCTGCAAACGCGCCACTTCCGCCAGCCGGTCGCTGCCGGTTTCGTGGGTTGCGGAGGTCATGACCACTTCTGCACCAAAGCTTTCACACTCGGCGCGAATGCGTTCATCATCGGTCGCCACCAGCACGGTTGCAAACCCTGCCGCCTGCGCCCTTTCATACACATGCCGGATCAGCGTCTTGCCCGCCAGCACGCGCANGGGCTTGCCCGGCAGCCGGGATGAGGCGTAACGCGCCGGAATCACCACGACCGGATTCATTCGTGCAATTGCTCCACTTCTTCCTGGGTCAAAGGCCGAGCCTCCTCCTCCAGCATCACCGGCACGCCATCCCGGATGGGGTAAGCCAGACGCGCGGACTTCGAAATCAGCTCCTGTTTGTCCTTGTCATAAATCAGCGCCCCCTTGGTGACGGGGCAGACCAGAATTTCCAGTAATTTTTTGTCCATAGCGGAATCCTTGTAAGCGAGTAAGCAGCGTAGCGGCCAGTTGTGCATCCAGCACTGCCGTAACTGGCAGATACCAAACATTTGGCGTAACGAATTGACGGCATTTTACCGCATCTTTCTCAGTCATGAGGATGGGAAACGCATCGTCAAACTGCAATTCTGCGCCGGAAAAGGCGTGATGGTCGGGGTAGATGTGCGGCAAGACCTGCAAACCGGCCTGTTCCAGTGTACGGATGAAACGCTGCGGGTTGCCAATGCCAGTCACCACATGAACCGTTCGCCCAGCGAATTCGGCCAGCGCCTGTTGCGCCGCTGTCGCCAGATTCACCAACGTATCCCCGCCCACCTGCATGGTTTCGCCATTGGTCACGACAAAATCACAACGCTCCAGACGGGAAACCGGCTCCCGCAATGGNNCGGCAGGCAAGCAAAAACCATTGCCGAAGCGGCGCTCGCCATCCACCACGCAAATTTCCAGGTCGCGCCCCATACGGTAATGCTGCAAGCCGTCGTCAGCCAGCACGATGTCACAAGCAGACTGCTGCAACAAGGCGGCAATCGCCTGATTGCGATCCCGGCCAATGGCAAGGGGAACGCCGGTGCGTCGGACAATCAGCAAGGGTTCGTCGCCAACCTCGGCCGCCCGGTCGCTTTGCGCAACCAGCCGTTGCCCGCCTTTGGCACCAAACCCCCGGCTCACCACGCCTGGTGTGAAACCGGCCTCACGCAAGCGTTCCACCAGCCAAATCACCAGCGGCGTCTTGCCAGTACCGCCCACCGAAATGTTGCCCACCACAATCACCGGGACTGTATGCCGGANCTGCCGCCGCTGATGCCGCCAGCGCCGCACCGCAGCCAACACGCAGAATATCCCGCTCAAGGGCAACAGCAGGTATTGACCCAGCCGCCCATCGCCGTACCAGACATTCAGCAGCCAGCGCTCAAGCCGTTGCCGCATCTTCATGGAACTGCATTGCATGCAATCTTGCGTAGTACCCGTTCAGTTCCAGCAAGTCCGCGTGCTTGCCGGATTCGACAATTGCGCCATCCTGCATGACCAGAATCCTATCGGCGTTTTCTATCGTGGACAAACGGTGGGCGATCATGAAGGTGGTGCGGTTTTCCAGCAAGCATTCCAGCGCTTCCTGGATATGGCGCTCGGATTCGGTATCCAGCGCAGAAGTGGCCTCATCCAGGATCAGGATAGGCGCATTGGACAGGATGGCGCGCGCGATTGATAGGCGCTGGCGTTGCCCGCCTGACAGCATCACCCCGTTGTCGCCGATCAGGGTGTCGAACCCCTGTGGCAGTTTTTCGATAAACTCCAACGCATGGGCAGCTTCCGCCGCCGCTTTCACTTGCGCATCCGGCAACTTGCGCATGTCGCCATAGGCAATATTGTTGCGCACCGTGTCGTTGAACAGCACGACTTCCTGCCCCACATACGCAATCTGGCTGCGCAGGCTTTGCAGGCGGATGGCCTGCAATGGCGTCCCATCCAGCAGGATTTCGCCCTCCCGCACGTCGTGGAAACGCGGCAACAGGTTGACCAGGGTGGTTTTGCCGCTACCGGATTTCCCGACCAGCGCGATTTNTTCACCCGGCGCGACATCCAGATTGATGTGGCTTAACACCTGCTTGTCCGTACCAGGGTAGGCAAAGGAAACATCATGGAACGTCACCGCCCNCTGGCAATGGCTTAAGGATTGCGCCCCGTGATCCGGTTCCGTCGGGCTGTCGAGCAGCTCGAAAATGCCCTCGCCCGCCGCAATCGCCGTTTGCAATTGCGCATTCAATTGGGTGAGGTTGCGGATCGGCGTCAACAGCAAAATCATCGACATAATGAAGGACATGAACACGCCCGGCGTCAGGGCATCCAACATGGCGTCGCGGGTCGCCACGAACACAATCGCCGCCAGCGCCACCGCTACCATGAACTGCACCACCGGCGTACTCAGCAGCTCCAGCACCATCCGCTTCATTTGCAGCTCGATATTCTGCTCATTGGCGGCGCTGAAACGGCGCAATTCATACTGCTCGCCGTTGAAAATCCTCACCACCTTGTAACCACGGATCATTTCATTGGCGATCTGGGTCACATCGCCCACCGAATCCTGCACCTTGTGGCTCAACTGGCGCAGGCGGCGCGTCACCCAGGCAATGACTCCGGCGATCAGCGGCACGATGACCAACATGCCCAACGTCAATTGCCAGCTATGCCAGAACATCAAACCGAGCAAGCCGATGATGGTGGCGGAATCTTGGATCAGCGACGTCACCCCGCGGATGCTGGTGTTCGCCACCTGTTCAATGTGGTAACTGACGTAGGACAGCAGCTTGCCGGAGGAGGAACTCTCGAAAAACCGCACCGGCATCCGCAACAACTGGCTGAAAACCTCATCCCGCAAGGTCTTCACCACTATGCGCCCCACCAGCCCGGCATAATAGCCGGACAGGAACATAGCCCCGCCACGCAGCAGGAAAATACCCAGAATCCCCAACGGCAGCCACTGGATAGTAAGCGGGTCACGCTGGTTGATGGCCTTGTCCAGCAGCGGCTCCAAGCTCCAGGCGAACAGCGGCTGGGTGATTGCGCCCGCGACCAAACCAAGCAATGCCAGCAACAGGGCGCGTTTCTCCCGCAGCGAATACCCAATCAACCGCCTGTAGATCTGCAAGCCATCCGTGCGCAGCGTGGTCACCCTATTCCTGTGGTTTGCGTTCCGATTGCGAGGTCGCTATCGAGAAGTTGGTCAGGCCAAGGCGCCCAGCAATGTCCATAGCCGTCACAACCGCCTGATAGTTGACGCTGGCATCCGCGGAAATCACCAATGGCGGCGTACTGTTGCCCATCGATTCCAGCGTTTGGCTCATGGCTTGGAACAAGGTTTCCGGCTGATTGTTCAGCACTTCACGGCCATTGACGTAATAACGCCCCTGACTGTCAATCAGCAACTCCAACTTGTCTTCATCGACTGGCGCAGCCGTATTGCTGGCAGTCGGCAAAGCGATCTTGATTTGCGCATTCTTGTCGAAAGTGGTCGTCACCATGAAAAGATCAGCAGCATGAACACCACATCGATCAGTGACGTCAGGTCAACCGTACTTTCGCTGCGCACTCGGCTGCGGAATTTCATGCCAGCTTACCTCCGCGCCCGGGCATGGCCTGAGCTGGCCGCTGGGCTGCG
Source organism: Candidatus Thiothrix singaporensis (assembly GCA_013693955.1). Taxonomy (GTDB): domain Bacteria; phylum Pseudomonadota; class Gammaproteobacteria; order Thiotrichales; family Thiotrichaceae; genus Thiothrix; species Thiothrix singaporensis. The sequence goes on from CP059265.1 coordinate 2,783,575, forward strand.
CCCGTGGGTGCTGCGCCACCTTGCAATGGCCTTGTGGGCGGCGGCACGGGCGTCGTTTTCGGTTGGAATTGGCGATTTCGATCAAACGCATGGCTTCCCGCTCCATGGTGGCGACGTAGCCATCCACTTTGGCCTTGAAATAGCGCTCGAACACCAGGGTGATAATGGCGATCAGCAAACCTGCCACGGTGGTGATCAACGCCTCAGAAATGCCCCCTGCCATTTGCTGCGGATTGCCAACCCCGGCGACATTGATGGCGCTGAATACGCCAATCATCCCCAGTACCGTACCAAGCAACCCCATCATCGGCGCAATGGTGACAATCGTTCCCAAGGCGGGCAGGTAACGCTCCAATTCATGCACCGCATGCCGCCCAGCCTCCTCCACATTTTCCTTCATGATATGGCGTGGCAGTTCGCGGCTTTCCAGACCCGTCGCCAGCACCCGCCCCATCAACGAACTGTTGCGTAACTCATCCAACTGCGCTTCCGGCAGCCTGGCGATACTGGCCAGTTTCCGCGCCAGATCAATATCCCTTGCGGTGCAACCTTATGCACCCGCAACGACATGAAGCGTTCAATAACAATCGCCAGCGCCAGGATGGAACTCAGAATCAAGGGGAACATCATGATCCCGCCAGACTTGATCAATTCAAACATATCTATTCATGCCTCATTTTTATATGCTATAGCCCACAGGGTGTGTATGATAAACTGTTTAAACCAACGAATAAATGAATAAAACAATAACAAAGCGCAACACTAACCATGATAATTACAACAAATGGGCTTGCCAAACCGCATTTCCTACCCTACCGCCACCTGTGGTTGCTGGATGAAGATGATCACATCTGCACGGGCTGCAATCAAGTTGCCACACGCTGCGGGCATGTTTGCCGCCAGCAGGGAATAATACCCATTATGGAACAGGAAACCCCGCTACTGGAAAGTGTTTCATACCGACTGGAGGGTGCGGAATATTACATCAACCGCGAACTCAGCCTGTTGGCGTTCAACCGCCGGGTGTTGGAGCTGGCGCAGGATCCTGATGTCCCCTTACTGGAACGCTTGCGCTTCCTGTGCATTTCCAGCTCCAACATGGATGAATTTTTTGAAGTCAGGGTCGCCAGCCTCAAGCAACAGTTGCAACTGGAAGCGGCCTCAGTCGGCGCGGATGGCCTGACACCCGCTGAAGCCTTGCGGCAGATCAGCGTCACCGCCCATGCGCTGGTCGAGCGCCAATACCAGTTGCTGAATGAAGTGCTGATTCCGGCGCTGCGCCAGGAAAACATCTTNTTTGTGCGCCGCAACCACTGGGATGAGCACCAGCACGCCTGGTTGTCGGATTATTTCGACCGGGAGCTGATGCCGTTGCTCAGTCCGCTGGGGCTGGATCCGGCGCACCCGTTCCCTAATGTCATCAACAAGAGCCTAAATTTTATTGTCAGCCTACACGGAACCGACGCCTTCGGACGTGAAATCGACACCGCCATTGTGCAGGCACCGCGCACCCTGCCACGCATCATCCGCCTGCCTGCCGACATGGCGCAGAGCGCCAACAGTTTCGTGTTCCTGTCCTCCATCCTGCACGCCTTCATTGGGCGGCTGTTCCCTGGCATGGAGGTGCAGGGCTGTTACCAATTCCGCTTGACCCGCAACAGCAATATGTACGTCGATGAAGAGGAAGTGGATGACCTGCTGCAAGCCATGCAAGGCGAATTGCCGCAACGGAATTATGGCGCAGTTGTGCGGCTGGAAATTTCCGACCACTGTCCACAGGACAACATCGACTACCTGATGGAGCAATTCGACCTGTGTGAAAAGGATCTCTACAACGTCAATGGNCCAGTCAACCTCAACCGCCTGATCGCAATCGCCGACCTGGTGGAACGNGCTGACCTGCGCTTTCCGCCTTTCCACCCGGCACCTTCCCTCATGGAGCGCCATCCAGACCTGTTTGGACGCATCCGGCAGGAAGATGTGCTGTTGCATCACCCTTACCAAAGTTTCCAGACCGTCACGGACTTTATCGCGCAAGCCGCCAACGACCCGGACGTGCTGGCGATCAAGATGACCCTGTACCGCACCGGCAAACAATCCGAACTGGTCAAGCACCTGGCGCAGGCGGCGCGCGCTGGCAAAGAAGTCACCGTCGTGGTCGAGTTACGCGCCCGTTTTGATGAAGAGGCCAACATCGGGCTCGCCAACCAGTTACAGAACGCAGGTGCCCATGTGGTCTATGGCGTCGTCGGCTACAAGACCCACGCCAAACTCTGCCTGGTGGTGCGGCGTGAACACGACCGCCTGCGCCGCTACGCACACCTAGGCACCGGCAACTACCACTCCGGCACGGCGCGGCTTTATACCGACTTTGGCTTGCTGACCTGCCACCCCGACATTACCGAGGATGTGCACAAGGTATTCCACATGCTCACCGGGCTTGGCCGGGTGCGCGACCTGAAGCACCTGCTGGAATCGCCGTTCACCCTACACCANGCCATCATGGGCAAAATCCGGCGGGAAATGGAACACGCCCGCAGCGGCAAAACCGCCTTGATCCGCGGGCGCATGAACGCCCTGATTGAGCCGCAGGTTATCCAGGCGCTGTATCAGGCATCCCAGGCGGGTGTGAAGGTGGAGCTGATCGTGCGCGGGGTTTGTTGCCTACGCCCCGGCATTGCGGGCGTTTCCGACAATATCCGGGTGCGTTCAGTGATGGGGCGCTTCCTGGAGCACCCGCGCGTGTTCTATTTCCTCAACGCCGGGCAGGAAGAGCTGTATTGCTCCAGCGCCGACTGGATGCCGCGCAATTTCTTCCGCCGGGTGGAGGTGGCGTTCCCAGTCCTTACACCAGCGCTGCGCAGCCGCATTATCCACGAAGCGTTTGAACTGCACCTGCAAGACAACAGCCAAGCATGGGAATTGCAGGCCGACGGCGGCTACCTGCGCCAACAGCCGGAAGATGGCGCACCGTCCATCAGCGCGCAAACCAACCTGCTGAAACTGCTGGGCAAAGGCTGACAAACAAAAAAGGGCATGAACTTTCATGCCCTTTTCACCGCCATGGTGTGCCGGTTCAATGCTTATAAAGCTGCGGCGCTTTCGCCTTGTTGAGCTGCCAACCGGCGCGGCCTGGCTTGCTGGGTGGCAACACTTTCGGTTTGGATATTTTTACGCTACCTGTGGTTGTGATTGGAGCCGAAGCCGTCACGACCGGCAACGCCACCGCCTGACCGCTCAGACGGTTGTAAACCGTCAATACCCGGCGCACATAATGCTGGGTTTCAAGATAGGGCGGAATGCCTTTGTACTTGTCGACTGCCCCTTCCCCCGCATTATAGGCCGCGATTGCCCGGTACAGGTCGCCATCGTAGCGATCCATCAGCCAGCTCAAGTAACGGGTTCCGCCATGGATATTCTGGTTGCTGTCAAACGTGTTGGCCACCCCGAAACGTTCCGCCGTTGCGGGAATCAACTGCATCAGGCCTTGCGCGCCCTTGGGGGAAACCGCCTGGGTGTTGTAGCAGGACTCAACCGCAATGACGGCCTTGACCATATCCGAACTGACACCATACTTATCAGCATATTTCTGGATGGAGTCCTGATGGAGCTCCGCTTTCTTATTGACTGTGCCTGCATTCAGGCTGCAACCGTCACCTTCCGCGAAGGCGGATTGGGCAACAAGCAGGCCAAGCAATGTGATTAAAATAGCGCTTTTCAAGCGTGTCATCTGTTTTCCCAAATTAAACCAGCCCTCGAAATATTAGCAAAGCCTGATATTTTAAGTCCATTCCTTTCCAGACAGGCGTCCGCCAAAAGTTCCACCCACGGCTGGGCAAGCGCATTCTATAAGGAATGTGGCGGGTAATGAAGTGATCACCATCACGTATCTTGCTATAGTTTGCCCAACTCGACTTACCCAATGGCGTTCACCATGTTAACAATAAAAAAATTTATCTGTTATGTGATTTTATTTATTTATTGTCTCATATCCACCACAACAAGTGCACAAGCAGCACATCTGCCATTGGGCATGAACACCAATGAAATCATGCAGGTGGATTCCAGTGTGCCATTCGTCAACCTATTTAAAATGGCGTTGCCGTTCGATGAGGCTGACGCCAAACTGACGCATGGCAATATTGTGTATGACGCAGATGGCTGGCCGCAGAACCTCAACGGTGGGCAAGCAGGCACCAACCTGTTGCACTGGTTACCCGCCGGTTCCTTGCCGGAGGGCAATTACACAGTGCTGTACGATGGCGACGGCGACTTGCGGTACGGTGATGACGCCCAGCTTGTCAACCATGCCCAAGGCAGGGACATTATCCGGATCACCGCCGGAGCCGACCGCTACCTCAAGGTCACGCTGACCATCACCCGCACCAATCCGCAGGACTACCTGCGCAATATCCGNGTGTTGCTGCCGGGCGGCATTTGCGCCAGCAACCCGTTCCAGCGCGTCAATGGCGGCCAATGCGAAGGCGATTACCGCGACTTCGCCACCCACTACGACAGCCTCCTGTTCAACCCCGACTACCTGAACTTCATGCGCCCGTTCAAGACCATCCGCTTCATGAACATGTCCGGCATCACCCGCAACCCGATCACCTCCTGGGAACAGATGCCGCGCTTGTCACAGGCCACCTGGGCAGGCAAGGAAGGCCGCCGCGGTGCACCGCTGGAAGTGATGGTCAAACTGGCCAACCAGCTGAACGCTGACGCCTGGTTCAATATCCCGCACGCCGCCGATGACAACCTGGTGCGGCAATACGCCGACTATGTGCGCCAGAACCTGCGCCCCAACCTGAAGGCCTACGTGGAATACACCAACGAAGCCTGGAACCCCGCGTTCAATCAGGCGCATTACACCCAGCAAATNGGCCTGCAACAAAAACTGGACGTCACACCCGCGCAAGCAGGCAGCAAATATTACGTCAAACGCGCGCTGGAAATATTCAACATCTGGCGGCAGGCGTTCGGCGACTCCTCCCGGCTGGTGCGGGTGCTGGGCGGCTGGTCGGCCAACCCGAAACTGAGCGCGCTCCTGCTGAGTTACAACAACGCCTACCAGCAGACCGACGCGTTTGCGGTTGCGCCCTACTTCTACGTGCATGAAAAGCAGCGGGATGAGATCCGCACCACCGAAGATGTCTTCCGGCTGTTGCAGGACGACCGCAACGCCTACTCCCTGCACAACGTGTTGACGATGGTGCAAAAGCAGGCTGACGTAGCCAAACAGTACCGCGTCAAACTGATCGCCTACGAAGGCGGGCAACATCTGGTTGACCGCAAGACGCATTCCAGCCGCGAATTNCCCAATCCGCAATACATCGGCGCCAACCGCGCACAACCAATGGCGGACTTATACACACAATTGCTGGAAGGCTGGGGGAAAATCACCGGCGACAGCCTGTTTGTGGCGTTTTCATCCCCGCGCACCTATCAGGCGTATGGCAGTTGNGGGGTGAAGGAACACATCAACCAGCCGACAAACCAAGCCCCCAAATACCAGGCGCTGCTGAAATTCCTGTAGCAAAATGGGCTGAAAGCGAACACTAAAAGCCCTACACCCAGGACGGTGGCAAACATCTGCCCACCGCCCAGGCAACCAGCGCTCAGATGTCGCGCAGCAGTTCGTTGATCCCCACCTTGCCGCGGGTTTTGGCGTCCACTTNTTTGACGATGACCGCGCAATACAAACTGTATTTCCCATCAGCGGAAGGCAGGTTGCCGGAAACCACCACAGAACCAGCCGGAATGCGCCCGTACAGGACTTCGCCAGTTTCACGGTCGTAAATGCGGGTGCTCTGGCCAATGTAGACGCCCATGGAAATGACGGCACCCTCTTCCACGATCACGCCCTCCACCACTTCGGAACGTGCGCCGATAAAGCAGTTGTCCTCGATAATGGTCANGCCTGCCTGCAACGGCTCCAGCACGCCGCCGATGCCGACGCCGCCGGACAGGTGCACATTCTTGCCGATCTGTGCGCAGGAACCGACGGTCGCCCAGGTGTCCACCATCGTCCCGCTGTCCACATACGCGCCGATATTGACGTAGGAAGGCATCAGCACACAGCCGGGCGCAATGTAGGAACCATGCCGCGCCACCGCATTTGGCACCACCCGCACGCCACCCGCGGCAAACTCATCCGCACTCAACCCGGCGAACTTGGAAGGCACCTTGTCGTAATACTGGGTACAACCGCCATCCATCACTGCGTTGTCATTCAGACGGAAAGACAGCAACACCGCTTTCTTCAGCCACTGGTTGACCTCCCAATCACCCACGCCGTGTTGGGTGGCGATGCGCAGCTTGCCCTGGTTCAACAATTCCAGCGCGGCATTGACCGCATCACGGGTCTTGGCATCAGCGTTGCGCGGGTTGATGTCGGCGCGGCGTTCAAACGCCTCCTCAATAATGCTTTGCAGTCCTGCAAATTCAGCCATGATCTTCTCCAGATTAAAAGGTTTCGGTTACGCGCCGGATACGTCCCGCCGCTTCAATACATTCTTCCAGTGAGGCGACCAGCGCCAGCCTGACACGGTTGGCACCCGGGTTCAGCCCGTTGACCGCCCGTGACAAATAGCTGCCGGGCACGACGTTGACATGCACCTGGGCGAACAGCTCACGGGTGAATGTTTCATCATCCACCGNGGTTTGTGGCCACAGGTAAAAACCGGCCTGCGGCATCCGCACGTTCAGCACGGGGGCGAGTATGGCCATCACGGCAGCAAATTTCTGCCGGTAGAGACGGCGGTTTTCCTGCACATGCGCCTCATCATTCCAGGCGGCGATGCTGGCGGCTTGAAATGGCGGCGGCATCGCGCAGCCATGGTAGGTGCGGAATTGCANAAAGGCTTGCAATACCGCTGCGTCCCCCGCCACAAAACCGGAACGCATCCCCGGCGCATTCGAGCGTTTGGACAGGCTATGGAACACCACGCAGCGTTTCCAATCGGTGTTCCCCATTTGGGCGGCGGCTTGCAGCAAACCGGGCGGCGGCTGATCCTCATCGAAATACAGCTCGGAGTAACATTCATCGGAAGCGACAATGAAATCATGCTGTTCCGCCAGTTCCAATACCTGTCGGAGGGTCGCCAACGGCATGACCGCGCCGGTCGGGTTGCCGGGGCTGCACAGGTAGAGCAACTGGCAACGCTTCCAGACCGCCGCCGGAACCGCCGCGAAATCGGGGATGAAACCATTGTCTTCGGTGCAAGGCAAAAAAACAGGCTCCGCCCNCGCCAGCAGGGCTGCGCCCTCATAAATCTGGTAAAACGGGTTGGGCATGACAATGGCCGCATCNNCGGCACGCGCCACCACCGCCTGCGCAAAAGCGAACAGGGCTTCGCGGGTGCCGTTGACCGGAATGACGTGCTGTTCCGCATCCAGCGAACCTTCCGGCAACTGGAAACGGCNGGCCAACCAACCGGCAATGGCCTCACGCAGGGCTGCGCTGCCCTTGGTCAAGGGATAATTCGCCAGCCCGCCGAGATTGGCGCTGACCGCCTGATGGATGAAATCCGGGGTTGGGTGTTTTGGTTCGCCAATCGCCAGCGACACCAGCGGCAGGTCGGCAGGTGTGACGCCAGTCAGCAAGCCACGAATTTTTTCAAACGGATAGGATTGCAAGCGGGCAAGATCAGGATTCATGGGCCGTTCAGCTTCCGGATAATGGGGAAAGGAGGAGTATACCGAAAACGAAAAATGGCACAAACGGCGGTTTGCAGTATAGGATACCGCAGCACCCTACAAAAGCTTCAAACGGTTGTAACAATACTGTCATATTCCAGGCCTACAATCCGGGGCGCCCGGGGTTGGTTTATGCCGCCAGAGGCTCGAGCAACGCCATTCTCCACAGGAGCATCCATGAGTATACCCGCCATATTGTTGACACTATTGGCGCTTGCTGCTTTCAGTTACTACATCGGCCGCAAACGCTCTCTGGCCGTCGCCACGCCAGTCAAGCGGGGTGGCAACAACCTGCACTCGCTGCCGGGCTATTATGGCCATCTGGTCGCTATCTGGTGCGCGCTGCCAGCATTGCTGATGCTGATTGTCTGGACTCTCGCCGCCACCCCCATCATCACCCAAATGACGCTCGCCCACCTGCCTGTGGAGATGCAAAACCAGTCCAGCGACCAGATCAGCCTGCTGGTCAACCAGATCCATAATTTGGCCGCTGACGGCGCANNGGCCGAAACCAAACCGGAAATGAAAATGGCAGCGGAGGAGTATTCCCGGCTGCAAGGCGTCAGCAACCTGGCGAAAACCGTCATCGTGCTGGCGCTGGCGGCCGCAGGCGCATTCATCGGCTTACGCTTCATCAAACCCAACACCCGCGCCCGCAACCAGGTGGAGATGGTCTTGCAAGCGGCCATGATCATCTGCGCATCCATCGCCATCATGACCACGGTCGGCATTGTGCTTTCCGTTCTGTTCGAATCGTCGCGCTTTTTTGGCCAGGTTCCGGTGACGGACTTCCTGTTCGGCACGCACTGGAGCCCGCAAATCGCCATCCGCGCCGACCGNGTGGGCGGTTCCGGCTCCTTCGGGGCGATTCCGCTGTTTCTGGGCACCTTGCTGATTTCCTTCATTGCCTTGCTGATCGCCGTGCCGCTCGGCCTGATGTCCGCCATTTACCTGTCGGAATACGCCAACCCCACTGTCCGCGCCTATGTCAAACCGGCGCTGGAAATCCTGGCGGGCGTCCCGACCGTCGTCTATGGCTTTTTCGCCGCCCTCACCGTGGCGCCGTTCATCCGCGACATGGGCGCAACCTTGGGGCTGGGCGTGGCGTCGGAAAGCGCGCTGGCCGCTGGCATGGTCATGGGTGTCATGATCATCCCGTTCATGTCATCGCTGTCCGACGACGTGATCAACGCTGTGCCGCAGGCCATGCGCGACGGTTCTTATGGCATGGGTGCCACCAAATCCGAAACCATCAAACAGGTGGTGCTGCCCGCCGCCCTGCCAGGGATTGTGGGTGCCTTCCTGCTGGCGGCCTCCCGCGCCATCGGCGAAACCATGATCGTGGTGATGGCGGCGGGGCTTTCCGCCAACCTGACCATCAACCCGCTGGAAGCCGTCACCACCGTCACTGTGCAGATTGTCACCCTGCTGACCGGCGACCAAGAGTTTGACAGCGTGAAGACGCTGGCGGCCTTCGCCCTCGGCCTGACCCTGTTTGTCGTCACCCTGATCCTCAATATCATTGCGTTGCATATCGTGCGCAAATACCGTGAACAGTACGAATAAGCGGAGCACCCATGAGTACGACCACCGATAAAGTCCGCGCCAGCCTGGGCAAGCGTTATGCCCGCGAAAAGCGTTTCCGCGCCTATGGCATCATCGCCATCACACTCAGCATCCTGTTTCTTGGCCTGTTGCTGATCAATATCTTCAGCAAGGGTCTGCCCGCCTTCACCAGCACCTATATCAAGCTGGATGTGACGCTGGATACGCAGATTTTGGGCGTCACGCCAACCGACCCGCCGGAAAAGCTGCGCGCGGCCGATTACAATGCGGTCATCACCCACAGCCTGCAAACCCTGTTCCCCAGCGTGGAGGTGCGTGCGCANAAGAAAGCGCTCAAATCGCTGGTCAGCGGCGACGCCCAGTATGAATTGCAGCGCAGGGTGCTGGCTGACCCCAAGCTGCTGGGAACCGCCCAAACCATTTGGTTCTTGGCCGATGACGACATCGACATGTTCCACAAAGGCTACGAGAACCGCGCGCTTCCGGAAGCTGACCGCCGCATCAAGGATTTCGAACTGCAATGGCTGGACAAGCTGGAAGCGGACGGACGCCTGGCCAGCAAATTCAACACCACCTTCTTTACCCGGGGCGACTCACGCGAACCGGAACAGGCCGGTATCCTGAGCGCCCTGGTCGGCTCCATTTTCACCATGACGCTGACGCTGCTGTTTTCCTTCCCGATCGGGGTGATGGCGGCCATTTACCTGGAAGAGTTCGCCCCTAAAAACAACATCTGGGTCGATTTCATCGAGGTCAACATCAATAACCGNGCGGCGGTGCCCTCCATTATTTTCGGCCTGCTGGGGTTGGCCATTTTCATCCAGATTTTCGGCGCGCCGCGTTCATCGCCCTTGGTGGGCAGTTTTGTGCTGACGCTGCTGATCCTGCCGACTATCATTATCGCCAGCCGCGCGGCGCTGAAATCGGTGCCGCCCTCCATCCGGGAAGCGGCGCTGGGGCTCGGNGCNTCGAAAACACAGGCGGTGTTCCACCATGTGACGCCGCTGGCGATGCCCGGCATCCTCACCGGCACCATTATCGGCATGGCGCACGCCGTCGGCGAATCCGCCCCGCTGCTGATGGTCGGCATGGTGGCCTTCATTGTGGACGTGCCCCATAGCGTCACCGATCCGGCGACCATTTTGCCGGTACAGATTTACTTGTGGGCGGACAGCCCGGAACGCGCTTTCACCGAGCGCACTTCGGCCGCCATCATCATCCTGCTGGCGTTCATGATCACCATGAACCTGCTGGCGATAGTCTTGCGTAAAAAGTTTGAGAGGCGTTGGTAATACCATGGCAGAAGCAGCAACCCTGAATGCAGGCCGCATCCCGGTGACGGTAGGTGCGAGCGACAACAAGACGGTTGTCGATATTGAACGGATCGTGGACGAGCTGAAACATTCCGCCACCGTGGGCAAACCCCTGATCGACGACCCCAAATTCGCCTGCCGCAACGTCAATGTTTTCTACAACCAGACCAAACAGGCCATTTTTGACGTCAGCATGGACATCGGCAAAAATCAGGTTGTCGCCATGATCGGNCCTTCCGGCTGCGGCAAATCGACNCTTTTGCGCTGCCTCAACCGCATGAACGACACCATTCCCGGCTGCCGCGTGACCGGCAGCATGGTGCTGGATGGGGAAGATGTCTACGCCCGCGAACAGGACCCCGTCCTGCTGCGCGCCCGGGTCGGCATGGTGTTCCAGAAACCCAACCCGTTCCCCAAATCCATTTACGACAATGTGGCCTACGGNCCGCGCCTGCATGGCCTCGCCGCCAACCGCGTCGAGCTGGATGACATCGTGGAAGACAGCCTGCGCAAGGCTGGCCTGTTCAATGAAGTCAAGGATCGCCTGAACACCCCTGGCACCGGCCTGTCCGGCGGCCAGCAGCAGCGCCTGTGCATCGCCCGCACCATCGCCGTCAGCCCAGAAGTCATCCTGATGGATGAGCCCACCTCAGCCCTGGACCCGATTGCGACCGCCACCATCGAAGAGCTGATTGACGAATTGCGCCAGAGCTTCACGATCTGTATCGTTACCCACTCAATGCAGCAGGCGGCGCGCATCTCGCAACGCACTGCCTATTTCCACCTGGGCTATCTGGTTGAAGTAAACGACACCAAGACCGTCTTTACCAACCCGCAGCACCAATTAACCGAAAACTACATTACTGGCCGCTTCGGNCTAAGGCGGTCATGGGGCATGGACATGAACACCACTCAACACACCTCCCACCAGTACAACCGGGAACTGGACGACGCCCGCAGCAAACTGATGACCATGGGCGGATTGGTGGAAACCCAGGTCACCAGCGCCATCAAGGCACTGCTGGAGCGGGACAGTGAACTGGGCGAGAAAGTGGCCTATTCCGACTATGAAATCAATTCGATGGAAGTCGCCATCGATGAGCAGTGCGCCGAGATCATCGCCCGCCGCCAACCCGCCGCCAGTGACCTGCGCCTGCTGATCACCATCATCAAGGTCATCACCGACTTGGAGCGCATTGGCGACGAGGCGGAAAAGGTCGGCCGCTACGCGGTGGAAACGACTGAAAGCGTCACCTCCGGCGAGCTGCACCAATCCCTGCGCCATCTGGGCGACCACGTCAAAACCATGCTGCACGACACCCTGGACGCGCTGGCGCGGCTGGATGTCAAACAGGCCATGCAGGTCGTGACCAACGACCAGCAAGTTGACGCTGAATTCGAAGCCATTTCCCGGCAACTGATCACCCGGATGCTGGAAGACCCGCGCAATATCAAGGACAGCCTGAATGTCACTTGGTGCGCGCGCTCACTGGAGCGCATCGGCGACCACTGCAAAAATATCTGTGAATACGTCATCTACCTGGTCAAAGGCAAGGATGTGCGCCACACCAATCTGGATAAAATGCGTGAGGAAATTTTCGGCTCCAACGGCTGACCGGGTAACCGGATGAAGAAACTGATCCTGTGCGTGGAAGATGAAGCCGCCATCCGCTCCATGATCCGCTTTTCCCTGGAACGGGAAGGCTATGCTGTGCAGGAAGCAGAAAACGCCCGCAGCGCCCGTAATCTGGCCGCTGAAACAACGCCCGACCTGATCCTGATCGACTGGATGTTGCCCGATGTCTCCGGNCCCGAGCTGATCCGCCGGTTTCGCCGCGACGCGCTGACCAGCGACGTCCCCATCATCATGCTGACCGCCAAAAGCGAAGAGGACGACATGATCCACGGGCTGGAGGCTGGCGCGGACGACTATCTGGTCAAGCCCGTATCGCTGAAAACCCTCAGCGCCCGCATCCGCGCCCTGTTGCGGCGTTCGGAAGGCTTCGGCACGCAGCGCATCATCAATAGCGGACGCCTGCAACTCAACCAAGACGCGCACCAATTGCGCATCGACGGTGTGCCAGTGCACTTGGGCACCACGGAATACCGCCTGCTGGAGTTNTTCATGCAGCATCCTGACAAAGTGTATTCCCGCTCCCAATTGCTGGACTTCGTCTGGGGGCAGAACACTTACATCGAAGAGCGCACCGTGGATGTGCATGTATTGCGCCTGCGCAAAACCCTGAAAACCCACGCTGCTGACAATGTGATCCAGACCGTGCGCGGTNNAGGTTACCTGTTCAGTGCGGAGTCGCCGGATGCGGAATGATTACTGGGGTGTGGAGCGTTACCGGTTCGGGCTGGTCATTGGCTGCGGGTTGCTGGTGGCATGGTTCACCCCCTTCCCGTTGCAAGTCATACTGGTGGTGCTGCTGGCCTATATCGGCTGGATGTTGCACAAACTGTATCAGCTGCAACACTGGTTGACGGGCGGGCACAAGCTGGAAGACATGCCCGACAGCGATGGGGCATGGGAACAGATCGCCTACCTGTTCCACAAAGCGCAGCANAAAAGCGACGACCGCAAACAGAAGCAGCAGGAAGCATTGGGACGTTTCAACCAGATCCTCTCTGTGCTGCCGGACGCCGCCATCCTGCTGGGCACCGACAACCACATTGAATGNGCCAACAAATCCGCCGCCAAACTGCTGGGCATACACAGCTCCACCGACAAGGGGCAACGTATCGAAGCCCTGCTGCGCAATCCCGAACTGCACAAACTGCTGGAAGACAACAACAGCCAGAAGATCACGCTGCCCTCCCCGCTCAACGACAGCCTGACCTTGCGGGCGCGCATCCTGCCGCTGCAAGGCGGCTCACGGGTGCTGAGTGTGCGCGACATCAGCGAAGGCACGAAACTGCAAAAAACCCGCAAAGCCTTTATCGCCAACGCCTCCCACGAATTGCGCACGCCCCTGACAGTGTTGATGGGCTATATGGAGCTGTTCGAAAACGACCCGGAACTTCCTCCCCATTTGTTGCCGCCGTTGCAGCAATCGCGGGAACAGGCGGCGCGGATGCAACAGATCATCAGCGACATGCTGGCGCTGTCACGCTTGGAAAGCCAGGAAAGCACGCCGGTCAAAGGCAACCGGGTGGACGTGCCCGCCCTGCTGGAAAGCAGCATCCAGCCGATCCGCGACACGCTGGCGAGCGACACCCACACCCTGGACGCCGTAATTGAGCCTGACCTATGCGTCTGCGGCTCTGAAAAGGACATCACCAGCGTCATCACCAACCTGCTGGCGAATGCGGTCAAGCACACCCCGCCGGGCACCCATATCCAGATCCGCTGGCAAAGCGACACTGACGGTGGGGCTTGCCTGGAGGTGGAGGACAACGGCGGCATTCCGCAGCAACATATCCCGCACCTGACGGAACGCTTCTACCGGGTAGACGCCGGGCGCTCCCGCGCCAGTGGCGGCACCGGGCTGGGGCTGGCGATCGTGAAACATGTCATGCAATGGCATAACGGTGCCTTGACGATTGAAAGCAGACCCGGCAAGACGTTGTTCCGNGCCTGTTTCCCGCCAGAACGGGTACTGGACTAGGCAAAATGCTGCGCACTAAACAACGCACCAGCTAAAGCTGGTGGGTTTGCGAAAGGGACTGAAAGTCCCGGATACACGTCGACTAAACGACGTGTTAGCTGCCCGGTTCCATTCGGAAATTATCATTGGGACTCGGCTCAAAGTGATGTTCCAGATATTCTTTGATCATCTCCTCGGTCATCTGACCCACCGTGACACAAAAATAGCCCCGAGCCCAAAAATGTCGACCCCAATAGCGCTTGTTAATATGGGGATATTCTTCCAACAGGTAGCTCGCTGTCCGTCCTTTGATGCGCCTCATGATCTCACTTGGAGCCAGATGAGGAGGGCAACTGACCAATATGTGGACATGATCCTGGCTTACTGCACCTTTGATGATGCGAATCTCAAACGCTTCGCAAGTCTGACGCACCAGTTCCCGCAAGCGCTCGCCAACCTCACCTGTCAAAACTTTGTAGCGATATTTCGTCACCCAGACAAAATGATACTCAATTTGATAAACCGTATGGCTTCCGTAACGATAATTCATGCCCTACCTCCTCAGCGGTACAGCACATTGTCGCAGCTAAAGCTGACCGGCTGAAGCCGGTGGTTTTAACCTTGGGTATGGAAATAAATAGAAGAACAGCACGGACAACAGCGCGCCCGCTGGCAAAGTCACCATCCACGACATGAAGATGCCACCCACCACCCGCAGGTCAATCGCCGCAATGCCGCGTGCAAAACCGACCCCCAGCACCGCCCCCACCAGTGTATGGGTGGTCGACACCGGAATTCCGGTATAGGAAGCCATCACCACGGTCATGGCCGTCGAAATTTCAGCGGAAAAGCCACGGGTCGGCGTCAGTTCGGTGATGCCGTGCCCTACCGTCTGGATGACCTTGTACCCGTAGGTGCCCAACCCCGCCACAATCCCGACCGCCCCCACCAACAGCACCCAGGAAGGCACGTTGGCCTTGGCCGCCATGAGGCCGTTTTGCGCAATGTCGATCACCGCCGCCATCGNGCTGACGGCGTTCGCCACGTCATTGGAGCCGTGGGCGAACGCCATCGACGAAGCGGTAAACACCATCAGGACGGCAAAAATCTTTTCCACATTGGCATAGTGGAAGCGCTTTTCCTCCTGTGGGTCAGCCAGCCGCACACGGCTGATCAGCACCCGCCCGATAAAGGCGATCACAGCGCCCAGCGCCACGGACAGCGCCAGATCCGCCCCGCCGTCAAGGTGCAGGCCGACATGTTTCAATCCCTTCTTGATGGTCAGCAGGGACAGCACAAACCCCACCATGAACAGGTAGAACGNATACTTGATGGCGTTCTGCAACGGGTTGCGAGTGTTCAACACCAATTGTTGGATGCTGGTGAAAATCAGGAATGCCACCACGCCAGCGATGACCGGCGAAAACACCCAACTGGTCGCCGTGGAGATCACGGTTCCCCAATTGACAGCGTCAACGCCCACCCCGACGGCGGCAAAACCGACAACAGCGCCAACAATGCTGTGGGTGGTGGAAACCGGCCAGCCCCGCCAAGTCGCGATCAGCAGCCAAGGCGCCGCCAGCAGGGAGGCCAGCATCCNCCAGACCAGCAGCGCCGGTTGGGCGCTGAAGGCGTCCATGTCCACCAACCCCTTGCGGATGGTTTCCGTCACCTGCCCACCCGCCAGATACGCGCCAGCGAACTCAAAAACCGCCGCCAGAACCAGCGCCTGCCGGATGGTGATCGCCTTGGAACCAACAGAGGTCGCCATTGCATTGGCGACGTCATTGGCACCGATCCCCCACGCCATGAAAATGCCGAATCCGGCCGCCAGGACAATGTAAATGGCCGCAGCATCAGTAAACAAATCCATTCAATCCCCTTTTTCAGCGCGCCAGCATCAGTTGTAAACGGCTGCCCACGCGTTGGGCGTCATCGGCGACACGCCCCATCCACTCGATCAGGCGGTAGGTGAACATGACATCGGNTGGCCGCAGGGAATCCTCCAAAGTAAACAGGATTTTGCGCAATTCGACCTGATGCCCGTCGGTTTCGTGCTCGATCCGCCCCAGCTCCCGGAGCATCTCCTCCACGCGTTCAACCTCCATGCCGCGAAAGCCGGTTTCCACCAGTTCATCCAACTCATTGATGACGCCCAACGCCTGCTTGACGGCTGCGACACACCGCTGGGTGTACTCCANGAATAGGCCGCGCATGTTTTCCGGCAACCGCATCCGGCGGCNTACCACCATACCGGCGATGTCCTTGGCACGGTTGGCGATTTGGTCTTGCATCCACAGCACATCCAGCAAATCACGGCGGTGCACCGGCATAAAGAAACCGCGCGGCAGGTTATGGCGCAGTTCCTTTTTCATTTCATCAGCGGTGTGTTCCGTGTCGACAATGGCTTGATGGGCGGCAAGGATGACATCCTCATCATCAGCATTCATCCCCTCAACCAGCATGACCAAATGCTTGATCCCCTTGTAAACACAATACATGTGTTCCTGCAAGGGGCGTATCGGCGACTTGCCGAAAAGTCCTGCCATATAATTTTTGGCATAACGCTCACCTTTTTCAGAGCCAGAAAAAATCCGCATAGTATGCGCCTTACCAACAGAGCGGAAGGCAATTGTTAAGGTTGCGTTAAAATTCCAAGGTGACGCCTGTAGCGTCGATGCGCAGGAAACTGCCCCGATCCGCATGCCAATCGCCCAGCACCAGCCGTTGGGCAGGCTGACCGTCCAGCTGGAAATCATGCGTGGCCGGGCGATGCGTGTGCCCATGGATCATGCGCAATACGCCCGTCTTGCGCAGCGTTTCTTCAACCGCCTGCTGACTGACATCCAGGATCATTTCTTCCACCCTGCCTTCCGCCGCCGCACGGCTTTGCGCCCGCATCTGCTCCGCCTGACGGATCCGCTCCCNCACCGGCAACGCGAGAAACTGCCGTCGCCACTGCGGGCTGCGCAGCACCTTGCGCACCTGCTGGTATTCCACATCATCCGTACACAACGTGTCACCATGCAGCAATAAGGTTGGCACGCCATACAGGTCGATGACTGCCTGTTCTGGCAATAGCTGGCAGCCGGTGATGGCGGCAAATTCCTCACCGACCAAAAAATCGCGGTTACCATGCATAAAATATAACCGAACACCACTGTCGCTGACCTGCCGTAACTGCGCCATTACTGGCTGAAAAATAGCCGCCTGCGCCGTTCCGATAACGTCATCCCCCACCCAGTATTCGAAAAAATCCCCCAGGATATATAGCGCTTCCGCCCTGCCATTGATCCTCGCCAGGAAATCAAGCAGCACCTGTTGCGCACCTGAACTGGAGGCATCCAGGTGCAGATCAGAAATAAACCAGTTAGTCATAGGTAACATCTATCCAAAAACAAACATTCCTGTCGCAAATTCAAAAACTGCCTCAATAGAACATTGACCTGCCGCAAAGAGTCTAATAAGTTATCTTAACCTCAACCATTCCACCAACATGACTTACTGTATCGGCGTGTCCCTTGACGCAGGGCTTGTTCTGACCTCCGACTCCCGCACCAACGCGGGCATCGACAATGTCAGCACCTACAGCAAAATGCATCGCTGCATGACCACTCCTGACCGGATGCTGGTCATTATGAGCGCTGGTAATCTCGCCACTACCCAAAGCGTCATACAACAAATCCGCCGCGACGTGCAGGAAGGTGCNCCCCGCAACGTCAACACACTGAACTATCTGGCCGATGTCGCCGAATACCTCGGCGATGTGCTGGTCGCCAAAATCCGCAAACATACGGAACAGACTGGCTTTGTGCCTGACGCCACCCTGATTCTGGGCGGGCAGATACTGGGGCGCAACCCCAATATCTACATGATCTACCCACAAGGCAATTACATCACCACGTCCGATGACACACCTTATCTGCAAATCGGCGAAAGCAAATACGGCAAACCTGTGCTGGACCGTTTCCTGACCCGGGAAACCTCATTGGAAGACGCTGCAATCTGTTCGCTCATTTCGATGGATTCCACCATGAAAAGCAACGCCAGTGTNGGNCCGCCGATTGAAATGATGATTTATTCGCGCGACCAGGTTAACAACCCGAAACACTACCGCTTTGATGCGGAAAACCCCTACCTGATCTCAATCCGCCACGAGTGGGCAAACCAGCTGAACCATGCTTTCCGCGCCATGCCCAGGCTGGAAGAACACGCCCACCCCAACGGGGGTCTGCACATATTTTGATACGCTACTTTTCAGCGGTCGCCGCAATCACCTGATGGATGAAACGCAGTTTCACGATCACTTGCGGCGTCAACCAGAATGGGTAGGCGTCCGGCATGCCCATGCTGCGGTTCAGTGAATTCATCAGCACCGTCAACTGCTCCCATTTCTGCATCAGCACATGGAAATCGCTGGAATACACATCCGCCTGCGGCAGCACCCCAAAGCCCGTGGCCGTTTCCAGTGTGCTCATGATATGCAGGTAATGCGCCCAACTTTCCGCCCAATCCTCCCACGGATGGGCACTGGCGTAGGCGCTGATATGGCGGCTGCCCCAATTGGGCGCAGNGCCGTAGGTGTAGTAGTAATCCAGCGCCTGCCGGTAGTATTCCTCCCCGCCAAACAAGCGGCGGAAACGCGGATACCAATCTGAGTTGCGGATCAGCTTATCCCAGTAGTAGTGGCCGATTTCATGCCGCATATGGCNCAGCACGGTGCGGTAGCGTTCATTCATCTGCTCACGCGCCTTGACCCGGTGCACATCATCCGCTTCGATCGCATGCAGGGTGATTACGCCGTCATTGTGGCCAGTCAGCACCACCTGTTNTTNTACCAGCGGGTTGGTGCGTTGGTCTTCCAGGAAGTCAAACGCCAGGCCGACATCCGGGTCGTCCTCCCGCTCAACCACAGGCAACCCCAGCCACAGCAGCGAATACACCAGCCGCCGTTTGGCGGTTTCGAGAATATTCCAGCGTTGCACATTAATGGGAGTGGTTTGCGCCGGAATCGTGCGGGTCAGGCGGCAGGAGCGGCATTGGGTATGCTCATCCCCTGCCGGGATCAGCCAATTACAGGCGACGGGATGGTCACGCAACGCACACGGGCGCAACGAACCATCATCACCGAACATGAGTTCCTCCCCTCATCAGCGAANCACCGCCAGCATCTCCAGTGTTTCCGGATTGAAGCCCAGCAGTTGTCCACACGCTGAACATTCACTGTCCTCGAACATGACCTCCTGACCACAGGTGCAATGGAACCGCCTCATTGATCTGCTCTCTCCTCCTGCCTCACTATTTTTTGCACTCGTTTGCTTATATACCGGCCTGCCGGGATCGCGAATCCATTCGCTCCAGGAACCAGAGTATAGGCGGGTTCCTGGGATCCCGGCGATTTCTAGCGCTAACTGGTTATGGCAGGCGGTGACGCCGGAGCCGCACATATGCACCACCCTGCCCGGCTCTACGCCATTAAGAACGCAATCCCATTCNNGGCGCAACTGTTCCGCCGGTTTGAACAGGCCGTTGCACAGGTTGTCGGTCAACGGACGGTTGACTGCACCAGGGATAGTCCCCGCAACCGGGTCAATTGGCTCCTGCT
Organism: Candidatus Thiothrix singaporensis; assembly: GCA_013693955.1. Taxonomy (GTDB): domain Bacteria; phylum Pseudomonadota; class Gammaproteobacteria; order Thiotrichales; family Thiotrichaceae; genus Thiothrix; species Thiothrix singaporensis. Next base: position 2,803,347 of record CP059265.1, read on the forward strand.
CACCGCGAAAACGCTCCGGAGCGCGGGCGTCCACCACCAACCATTCGGAAGAGCCCAGCAGTTGCCTAGCCTCAACAATGAAACCAGCGTGCGGACGGGGTTGGAAATTGCCGGACTGCCGGACAGTTGGCATGACGGTTTCCAGCGTTCCCTGCTGTTGCGTCCACGCAGGAANGCCGCCATCCAGCACCGCGACCACCTTGTGCCCCAGCCAACGCAGCAGCCACCAGGCACGCACCGCCATGGCACCGCCACAATCGTCGTAGGCGATCACCTGCGTATCCGCATTCAAGCCAAGGCTGACCAGTTTCGCCGCCAGTTTTTCCACCTCTGGCAATGGGTGGCGACCGGATTCAGGCGTCACCGGAGATGAAAGGTCGTGATCCAGATGCAGGTAACAAGCGCCGGGGATATGTCCTGCGGCATAGGCGCGTTCGCCGTAGCTGACGTCCGCAAGGTTGAAACGGCAATCGAGCAACAGCCAGTTGGGGTTGGCCAGCTGTCGCCGCAGGGTTTGGCAATCGATGATAGTGGTATGCATGGGGCTTCCAATAGGTCTGACAAACACCCCATCATACTACAGGGCTGCGCTGCACTAAGTGCGCAGCCCTGCAACGGCAGACTTTTTACATCCGCCGCAAATCCAACGTATACGGGTAATCCGCATTGGTTTCTTCCGGCGGGGGAGCCATCGGCCTTGCCGGATGCGTATAGAATTGCCGCGTCGCATCGGACAGGAACTTCGGCTCCAGCATCCCCGGCGAATGTTGCTCGCGGAAGCGGGAGAAACGCCGCCCTTCGGCTTCATACGCATTGACCGGGAAGGTGTCGTAGCTGCGGCCACCCGGATGCACCACATGGTAGGTGCAGCCACCAATCGAACGCCCCGTCCAGGTGTCGATGATGTCGAACACCAGCGGCGAGTGGATGCCAATGGTCGGATGCAGCGCGGAAGGCGGCTGCCATGCCCGGTAACGCACCCCGGCGACATACTCGCCCTGCACGCCGGTCGCATTCATCGGCACGCGCCGCCCGTTACAGGCCACCACATAGCGCGAATCCGTCAGGCCGGTAATCCTGACCTGCACACGCTCGATGGAGGAATCCACAAACCGCGCCGTACCCATGTTGCTGAGTTCTTCACCCAATACGTTCCACGGCTCCAGCGCCGCCCGCAGCTCCAGTTGGATGCCGCAATACTGCACCCGTCCATACACTGGGAAACGGAACTCGTGGAACGGCGCAAACCATTCCTGCTGGAACGGATACCCCGCCAGTTGCAGGTCTTCGCACACGTCGCGCATGTCTTCCCACACGTAATACGGCAGCATCCAGCGGTCGTGCAGTTCCGTGCCCCAGCGCACCAGCCGGTGCTTGTAGGGCATGCTCCAGAAACGCGCGACCAAAGTGCGCAGCAGCAGCATCTGCACCACCGACATGCGGGCGTGCGGCGGCATTTCAAACGCACGGAACTCCAGCAAACCCTGGCGGCCACTGAAAGAATCCGGCGAATACATCTTGTCGATGCAGAATTCGGCGCGGTGGGTATTGCCGGTCACATCGATCAGCAGGTTGCGCAGCAGCCGATCCACCAGCCACGGCTGGGTGTTGTAGCCGCTGGGCATCTGTTGGAAGGCGATTTCCAGTTCATACAAGGCCTCATCGCGCGCTTCATCCACACGCGGAGCCTGACTGGTCANGCCGATGAACATGCCGGAGAACAAATAGGACAACCCTGGATGGTGCTGCCAGAACGTCAACAGGCTACGCAGCAAATCCGGCTGGCGCAGGAACGGGCTGTCGCCCGGCGTCCACGAACCCAGCGTGACATGGTTGCCGCCGCCGGTGCCGGTATGGCGGCCATCCAGCATGAATTTTTCCGTGCCCAGACGCGCCTGACGCGCCTCTTCGTAAAGGATCTCGGTGTTGCCGACCAATTCCTGCCAGTTTGTCGCCGGATGGATATTGACCTCGATAACGCCAGGGTCAGGCGTGACCTTGAACGACTTCATGCGCGGGTCGGAAGGCGGCTCATACCCTTCCAGCAGCACCGGCATACCCAGTTCAGCGGCGGTCTTTTCGATATTGGCCACCAACGCGAGGTAATGCTCCAGATAACTCATCGGCGGCAGGAACACATGCAAACGGCCTTCCCGCGCCTGGATACACATCGCGGTGCGCGGCACATCGCGCCATTCCTTTTCCTGTGGGCGGCTGTCGGCGTGCTGCGGCTGCGGTTCCGGCGGAGCCACCAATTCACGGTAACGCCATTCGACTTCACCGTGGAAATCCGGCAACGGCGGGCGGTCTTCAAATGGGCACGGCTGTGATTCGACGTCGCGTTCGTCCTCGGCACTCCACGGCAAGGAGTCCAGCGGCATGCGGAAGCCCATCGGTGAGTTGCCCGGAACCAGGTACATGTTTTCGCGGCGGAACTCCCATGGCGCGCTGGNCCAGCCCTGCTTGAAGTAATCCCAACGCAACGGCAGCGCATAGCCGGTCGGCGTATCCAGACCGTGCTGCAACGCCAGCACCAAGTCGTTGCGGTGCTTGCTGTCGCGCAAGTTCAGGGTCAGCCAGTCGATATTGGCCGGTTGGTTAGATTCCTTCCACAGATAATACAGACGGTCTTCGTAGCCCGGCACGAGGTAGCGCGTGTGCAGGCCAACATTGCGGCACAGCGTCTCGGCGAACTGTTTGGCGGCGGCATCACCGAAACCATAATCCTTCTGATCATCGGCGATCAGGCTCTGGTCTTTCCAGATCGGCAGGCCATCGACGCGCCAGAAACAGGCCAGCGCCCAGCGCGGGAACGGTTCGCCCGGATACCACTTGCCCTGCCCAAATTGCAGCACGCTGCCTGCATTGGAGAAGACTCTCTGCATCCGGCGCAACAGGTCGCCCGCCAAGGCGCGCTTGTGTTCGCCCAGCGCGGCGCTGTTCCATTGCGGCGATTCCATATCGTCGATGGAGACAANAGTCGGCTCGCCGCCCATGGTCAGGCGCACGTCGCCACGGATCAGGTCGTTTTCCACCTGATTGCCCAGCGCCAGGATGTGCTCCCACTGCTCGTCGGAATACGGCTTGGTGACGCGCGGGTCTTCGTGGATGCGGGTGACGGAGTTGCTGAACTCGAATTCAACTTCACACTTGTCGGTCATGCCATCGATCGGTGCCGCGCTGCCCGGTTTTGGCGTGCATGCCAGCGGGATATGGCCTTCGCCCGCGAACAGGCCGGAGGTTGGGTCTAGCCCTACCCAGCCAGCACCCGGCAGGTAGACTTCCGTCCAGGCGTGCAGGTCGGTGAAATCGGCTTCTGGNNGCGCTGGGCCATCCAGCGACTTCTGGTCTGCCGTCAGTTGCACCAGATAACCGGAGACGAAACGCGCCGCCAGCCCCAGGTGCCGCAGGATTTGCACCAATAGCCACGCCGTATCGCGGCAGGAGCCGCGCTTGATGGTCAGCGTTTCCTCACATGCCTGGATGCCCGGCTCCATACGGATGTTGTAGCCGATGTGCTGCTGCAAACGCTGGTTGAGCGCCACCAAGAACATGACGGTGTTGGGCTGCTCGAAATCAACGCCTTTCAGCCATTCCTGCAACAGCTCGCCGTCTTCATCGACTTCGAGGTATGGCTCCAGCTCGCGCTTCAGCTCCGGCTTATAGGTAAACGGGAATTCATGCGCGTACTCTTCAACAAAGAAATCGAACGGGTTGATCGTGACCATATCGGCCACCAAGTCGACTTCCACGCTCAGTTCGGTGACCTTGTCCGGGAACACCAGACGCCCCAGCCAGTTGCCGAACGGATCTTGCTGCCAGTTAAGGAAATGGTTTTCCGGCTTGATCTTGAGGGTGTAAGCCATAATCGGCGTGCGCGAATGCATTGCTGGGCGCAAACGCACGACGTGCGGCGACAAATTGACGGGACGATCGAATTTGTACACCGTGCGGTGGTTTAAGGCGACGTGAATACTCATTGCTGGCTCTTATCCTTGTGCTTGCGGCGCCGGATGCGCGTCGTAGTCGGGGTAAAACCAGGTTTTGGCGATTTCGCCATGCAACTGCCCCAGTTCACTCTGCAAATAATCCATCAGAGGATGCACCTGATTGGCAGGAATAGTGCTGAGATCCTGCGCACCCAAATGCTCGAAAATACGTTGTGCCATTGTCATCGGCAATTCCGGGTCAGGCAGGTACTGCATGCGCCGCGCCATCGCCGCCAATGAATAGCCGATCGAACCGGGAAACACCTTGTCGGTCAGCAGGAAATTCAGCACCCGTGCACCATCCACCCGTGCATGGATATGCCGCACATACATCTGCCGCGCACTCAGGGACTGCAACAGGTTAGTCCACAGGACGCCTTCATACTTGCGCATATTGTCACTGCGCTGCTCAGACAACAGCATGGAAGCCATTTCCAAAATGCGGCTGGTCATGTCGGCACGTTCCAGATGCCTGCCGATCTGCATGAAATCAAAGGTGTTGTCACGGCTCATGTGGCTGTCAAGCGTGCCACGGATGCACTGGCCTGCCTGTTGCATCGCCCGCAGCACATTCTGCCGGTCATGCCGCTTGTCGATCAGATCCAGGGCGGCATTCATTTGGATATGCGCCTGATTGACCTGCTGCCAGATTTCATCCGGCAACAAATCCAGCGAGGTGCGCACATTTTCACGCACATTGAGCAATGAACTCACCACCGACGCCGGGTTGTCGCGGTCGGCGATCAGGAAACGCATGATGTTTTCTTCCGTCACCCGCCCGTAGCGTTCGCGGAAGGCCTGGTCGGCGTTGAACAGGCGGATCAGCGTATACCAGTTGATTTCCATGCGCCCCGGCAAATCCAGCAGCATGGAGCTGTACACATTGATCAGGCGGGCGGTATTTTCGGTGCGCTCCAAATAGCGCGCCATCCAGTAAACACGTTCAGCAACTCGGGACAGCATTATTCGTCCTCCCCTTCTTCATATTCTTCCGTGCCATATTCATCGACTATCCAGGTATCCTTACTGCCGCCACCCTGCGAGGAGTTCACCACCAGCGAGCCTTCCACCAGTGCGACCCGGGTCAAACCGCCGGGCGTCACGTAGATCTCCTTGCCGCTGAGGATGAACGGGCGCAGATCCAAATGGCGCGGTGCAATGCCCTTTTCAGTGACGGTCGGCGTGACCGACAGGCTTAAGGTCGGCTGGGCGATGTAGTTGTTGGGGTTTTCCTGAATCAGCTTGCGGAATTCCTCCACTTTCTCCGCCGTGGAATGCGCNNTGACCAGCATCCCGTAGCCGCCGGATTCATTGGCCGGTTTCACCACCAGTTCCGGCAGGTGATCCAGCACGTATTCGCGGTCTTCCGGACGGCGGCACACCCAGGTCGGCACATTCGGCAGGCTGGGTTCCTCGCCGAGGTAATAACGGATCATGTCGGGCACATAAGCGTAAATGACCTTGTCATCCGCCACGCCGCACCCTGGCGCATTGGCGATGGCGACCTTGCCCTTTTTCCAGGCGCGCATGATGCCGGGAATGCCGAGGATGGAATCCTCGCGGAACACTTCCGGGTCGATGAACTCATCATCGATGCGGCGATAGATCACATCAACGCGCTCCAGCCCATTGATGGTTTTCATATAGACGCAATCGTCCTTGCCGACCACCAGATCCGCGCCCTCCAGCAACACCAGACCAGCTTGCTGGGCAAGGAACGCATGCTCGAAATAGGCCGAGTTGTAAATGCCTGGCGTCAGCAGCGCAATGGTCGGCTGCTCCAGCTCGGGGCGCAGGGAAGCCAGCATTTCATACAAATGGCTGGGATAATCGCGCACGACCCGCACCGGCAACAAATTGAAGATTTCCGGAATCACCCGTTTGGTGATGTTGCGGTTTTCCAGCATGTAGGCGACGCCGGAAGGCACCCTCAGGTTGTCTTCCAGCACATACATGACACCATCGCTGTGACGCACCAGATCGGAGCCGCAAATATNTGACACCCCATGAGGAGGCGTAATGCCGACGCAGGCTTCGCGGTAACCTTTGGACTGCATCACCACGTCTTCAGGAATGACGCCATCCTTGATGGCCTGCCCACCATTGTAGACATCCTGGATGAACATATTCAGTGCGCGGATGCGTTGCTTAAGCCCCGTTTCGGTGCGATCCCATTCCGAGCCCGGAATGACACGGGGAATGATGTCAAACGNGCCGGCGCGGTCAATATTGCCTGCATCACTGTAAACGGTGAACGTAATCCCCATTTCACGGATGACGGCCTCCGATTCACGTACACATTGGCTGAAACGATTCCGAGTGAGATTCCTAAGGAAATCAACCAGCTTATAGCTGGCTTTGCGAGGCTGGTGCTGGGCTGCGACCAACTCATCGTAAAAAGTCCCAGGGTTGTAGACATTCCATTCTTGTTTCATGTTTATATCCAGGCGGTCATGCGGTTGAACAACGACACCGACCAGCGGTGTTGCTCTTGAGGTTGCACTGCAATATGCGTGCCTGCAACCGGCCACACATTGCATTCCGTTCTAATAGTTATTTGATTCAGGGAGAAAAAAATTCATGCACCCGGGATGCGGCATTCCCCTCCCAAACCGGAGGGGAATGCCGGGGACTTACTTGACGACGGAGACCTTGGTCATGATGACAGGCTCAACCGGCACATCCTGGTGGAAGCCGGAGTTGCCGGTCTTGACGCCCACAATCGCGTCAACCACATCCATGCCTTCCACAACTTTGCCGAACACTGCGTAACCCCAACCCTGTGGCGTTTTGGAGCGGAAGTTCAGGAAATCGTTGTCCTTCACATTGATGAAAAACTGCGAGGAAGCGGAATGCGGGTCGTTGGTGCGCGCCATGGCAAGCGTGCCGCGATCGTTTTTCAGGCCATTGTCAGCCTCGTTTTCAATCGGCGGGCGCTTGTCGGCCTTTTCGCGCATGTCAGGCGTCATACCGCCGCCCTGGATCATGAAACCGGGGATCACGCGATGGAAAATGGTGCCATCGTAAAAGCCTTCATTGACATAGGCCAGAATGTTCGCCACGGTTTTCGGTGCCTTGGCGGCATCCAGTTCAACCTTAATATCGCCTTTGTTGGTTTCGATCAAAATAGTGGACATGTTACCTCCAGATGTTGACTGCCCGTCAGCCTTGTCAGCCGCCTTTTCATCGGCATAACCAACCGTAACGCCGACAAGACCAAGCATCAGTGCAAAAATAAACGTAATCAGGTGTTTCATCAGTGTGCGCCCCTTGTTATTGCTTGTGTGCAGAAGCTGCGCATCATACCGTGCGCCCCGGCTTTTTCCAAGCAATTACGGCAGCTCTATTTTAGGGGCTGGCACAGNTCNCGCCTTGCGGTGCTCCACCACCACCGTGGTGTAAATGCCGCCCCGCACATTCCACACCCCGGTCAGGCGCATAAAGCGCGGCTCAGTGGCCGTCGCCAGATCCTCCAGAATCTTGTTGGTGACAGCTTCGTGGAAAGCGCCTTCCTCACGGTAGCTCCACAGGTAGAGTTTCAGCGCCTTCAACTCCACGCATTTCTGGTCCGGCACATATTCCAGCTTGAACTGGGCGAAATCCGGCTGCCCGGTCTTGGGGCAGATGCAGGTGAATTCCGGCGCATCAATGCGGATGGTGTAATCACGCTGCGGATTCGGGTTGGGAAAGGTTTCGAGATCCTTGCTGGGACGTGTGGACATGGTCGCTCCTTGTGACCCGATAAACAGTCGGGCGGATGTTAAAAAGTGCAGGTTTATATCACGAGTACGGGGTTTGTCCAGCAGCCGCATGGATTCCGTTATACTCAGGCTGTTTTCCCTTCAAGCCAGTCACCTGCCGGAGCCAAACTGATGGAAGCCCTGCAACTGAAAACCGTCGCCGATTTGCTGAATGCTGCTGATGAACGCACTGAGCTGGTGAACGGTGAACTCATCAAACGCCCGATGGCGCGCCCGGAACACGCCATGGTGCAATCCGGCCTATCGGATGAAGTCCAGCCCTTCAAGCGCAAAAGCGGTGTTGGCGGCTGGTGGATCATGACCGAAATCAGCGTCCGCTACCACGAACACCACTGCCCGACCCATGACCTTGCCGGATGGCGCAAGGAACACGCGCCCGCCCGCCCCAGCGGCATGATGGCGCTGCTGCCCGACTGGGTATGCGAAATCACTTCACCGGGGCACGAACGCAAAGACCTGTTCACCAATTTCATGGCGCTGCAACGCCACCAAGTTCCCTATTACTGGGTGATTTCGCCGGAAGACCACACGCTGATCGCCTACCAACTGGTNGGGGAACATTATCATGTGGTGTTTTCAGCAGAATGCGGCCAACCTGAGCACTTCCGGGGCATGCGCATACCGCCGTTTGCGGCAGGGGAAATTGACCTGGGGTATGTGTTCTGGGGGAGTAGGCAAAATCCACTTGTCTCAAATGGAGGTCTAAAATTTAGCAAGTTATTAAAATTTTGTGCTCTTGATCACTGAATTACCCTGCAAATTTGCCGATTTTTGAATGATCTGCCCAAGTAAAGCTGCATTTCATGATATATTTACTCAAGTTCCCACATTAAGGGGCACTTGGAGGCTGCATGCAAACCGTAGGTATCAAAGAACTCAAAACCAACCCTGCCGTGCTCACCAAAACGGTTGAGTCCGGCGATTACCTGCTGATTTCCAAACGCGGGAAGCCATTCGCACTGGCAACATCGCTGGAAAACCCGATGTTTGATCTTGGGCTAAAGACCTGGCTTTTCACCCGAGCTTTTGCCGATGGCGGCATCTCCCTTGGCCAATTGGCGCGGGCACTGGACAAATCCGTCTCCGACACCGCCAAACTGCTGTCAATACTGGGCATCCCTGTGTTGGATTATGACCTGGAAGATGAATTGGATACGCTGGAAAACCTGTCATGACCACTGCGGTCATTAGTGACAGCAGCAGCCTGATCATGGTTGGCAAGCTAAAGCGCTTGGACTTGTTGACCAACCTGTTCCAGCAAATCATCATCCCCCACCGGGTCGCCACAGAAATACAGGCCAAGGAGGATGGTGTGGCAAGCCTGATTCTGACGCACCCATTATTCAGCATTGCCGCCACTACCCGCCATGAACTACTGGCTATGCTTGATGGCACGCTGGATTACGGTGAAGCCGAAGCTATTGCGCTGGCCGACGAATACCAGCTGATATTGCTGGTGGATGAGAAAAAGCGCGCAAAGCCGCCAAAAACATGAGCCTAAAGATTATCGGCTTGCTGGGTGTGCTGCTATTGAACCATCGGCGCGCCCACATCACTGAACAAGATGTAATCCTGATGCTGGAACAGGTCAAGGCCATGGGGTTCCGTGTATCTGGCAGGCTGGAAAACGATTTCATGACCCGTCTGCACAACCCATCATCCCACTGGCATTCCCCGATACCCTCAAGTAGAATCACCCTCCCCGATTATCAATGGCAAAAAGAACCTGACCTGTGCGCCTGAGCAAAATCCGTATCGCCGGATTCAAGAGTTTCGTCGACCCCGTCACCCTGGATTTCCGTAGCAACCTGACCGGCATTCTCGGCNNGAACGGTTGCGGCAAATCCAACACCATTGACGCGGTGCGCTGGGTGATGGGTGAAACGTCCGCCAANAACCTGCGCGGCGCATCGATGGAAGATGTCATTTTCAACGGCTCCTCCTCGCGCAAACCGATCGGGCTGGCGTCGGTTGAACTGGTGTTCGACAACGCCGATGGCGCGCTCGGCGGCGAATACGCCCAATACGCCGAAATCTCGGTCAAACGCCAGGTCAGCCGCGATGGCGACTCCAAATATTTCCTCAATGGCTCCAAATGCCGCCGCCGCGACATCACCGACATTTTCCTCGGCACCGGCCTNGGNCCGCGCAGTTACGCCATCATTGAACAAGGCATGATTTCGCGCCTGATCGAAGCCAAACCGGAAGAGTTGCGCACCACGCTGGAAGAAGCCGCAGGCATTTCCCGTTATAAAGAACGCCGCCGCGAAACCGAAAACCGCATGGCGCACACCCGCGAAAATCTCGACCGCCTCACCGACCTGCGTGAAGAGCTCGACAAACAACTGGAGCGCCTCGACAAACAGGCCAAAGCCGCCCAGCGTTTCCGTGAATTGCGCGCAGAAGAACGCAGGCTCGAGGCCAGCGTCCTGCTACAGCAATGGGACCAGCTCAAGCATGATGGCGCAACACGCCTGCTTGACCTCAACCGGCGCGCCACCGAATACCAGGCGCAAGTCACCCAGATACGCCACCGNGAAGCCGCCATTGAGGCGTTACGCGCCCAATACGCCAGCGCCAACGAAGCCCTCAACACGGTGCAAGGCGAATACTATCAGGCCGGTTCCGACATCGCCCGCCTCGAACAAAGCATCCGCCACCAGCGCGACATCCAGCGCCGCCAGCAGGAAACCCTGCGCAACCTCGGGCAAAGCCTTGAGGAAACCCTACGCGACGCCGGGGAAGACCGCGACAAACTGGCGGAAGCCGAGCAAACCCTCGCCGACCTCGAACCGCGTGAAACGGAACTCAACGAACAGCTCGGCATGGCGGAAGAGCGCCTGTTTGATGCCGAAGACCGGCTCAACGACTGGCAGGAGCAATGGCACGCCAGCCAGCAGCGCGTCGCCGAACCCACCCGGCAGGCGCAGGTCGAAAAAGCCCGTATGGAGCAGCTCGAACGCCAGTTGCAGCAAACCGTCCAGCGCCTTGAACGCCTGCAGCAGGAAACCGCCAGCCTCTCCACCCGCCGCTTCGTTGAAGACGCGCAACTGCTGGAAACCCAGCTTGCCGAAGCAGAAGCCGCCCGCGCCAGTGCAGAGGAACAGCTTGCCGCCATCACGGAAGCGCTCAACCGGCGGCGGCAGCAACACAGTGACGCGCAGGCGCAGCTTGACCAGGCGCGTTCCCGCCGCCAATCCCTGCAAGGCCGCCTCGCCTCACTGGAAACATTACAACAATCCGGCCTCGACAAAACCAACAAAGCGCGCAGCCAATGGCTACAAAACCAAGGGCTTGACGCCAACCCGCGCCTGGCCGAACAACTGCGGGTGGAAAACGGCTGGGAAACGGCGGTGGAAACCGCGCTGGGCGATGACCTGGACGCGGTCTGCGTCACGGAACTCCCCATCCCCGANCCCTTCCCCGCAAGGGAGGAAGGGAGCATAGACGCCCTCCCCAAAACCGGAGTGACACTGCTGGAAACGGAACCGAATCCTCTTCCTCCTTCCCCCTGCGGGGAAGGCAGGGATGGGGAACACCCGNNGGAATACCGTGCATCCTTTCTCGCCAGCAAAATCCGCCAACCCAGCGCCGTGTTGCCGCTGCTGGCCACTATCCATTGCGCCGAAACCCTGGAAGACGCCCTCCGCCAACGCCACCGCCTGCCAGCGGGCGAATCCATCATTACCCGTGACGGCCTCTGGCTCGGNCCCAACTGGTTGCGCAGTCGCCGCCGCCATGACGCCCGCAGCGGCGTGTTGCAGCGCCAGCAGGAAATCGGACACTTGCGCGGCCAGCTTGATGCGCTGGAAACCACCCTCGCCGGATTACAGGAACACACCGCCGCCCTGCACGCTTCCATTCACACCGACGAGCAGCAGCGCCAGCAGGCGCAGGCCGACGCCAACCGCCTGCATCGCGCGGAATCCGAACAACGCAGCCGGATGCACACCCTGCGCCAGCGCATTGANCCAGTTGCATTCCCGCCGCCAGCAGGTGGAAGCCGAACACGCAGAGCTGGAAGCCCAACGGATGCAGCAGGAAGAAGACCACCTGATCGCCACCGAAAGCCGCAATGCCGCGCTGGAGGGGCTCGAAGCCGCCCAGCACGCCCGCGACCGGCTTGCCGCCGCCCGTGAAACCTTGCAGCAGGCGGTCGCCGCTGCCCGCCGCCAGCAACAGGAATGGCGGGACGAAGCGCAAGACGTCCGCCTCGACATCGAAACCAGCCGCCAGCAACGCGACAACAGCCTGCGCCAGCTCGAACGCATCAACAGCCGCCTTGAGCTGCTGGAACAGCANNACGCGACGCCCTGCTGGAGCAGATTCACACACAAGATGACCCCGCCGCCGAACTGCAAGCCGAACTGGAGACAGCACTAGAGCGCCGCGCCGCCGCCGAACTGCGCCTCACCCAGGCNCGCCANGCCGTGCAAACACAAGAAGCCGACATCCGCAGCCATGAACAGGAGCGCCTGCAAGCGGAACGGCTGGCCGAACAGACCCGCACCGAACAGGAAAACCGCAAACTGGAGTGGCAGGCCGTGCAGGTGCGCGAACAAACTGTAGCCGAACAATTCGCCAAAACTGAATATGACGCGGACGCCTTGCGCGCTGAACTGACCGACAACGCCAACCTGGAGACCCTGCTACAGCAACGGGAAACCATCCAGCGCAATATCCAGCGNCCCGGCGCGATCAACCTCGCCGCCATCGACGAATTCCGCGAGCAAAGTGAACGCAAACAATACCTTGACCAGCAACACGAGGATCTGACGGCGGCGCTGGACACGCTGGAAAACGCCATCCGCAAGATCGACCGCGAAACCCGCGCCCGTTTCAAGGATACCTTTGATCAGGTCAACAGCCGCCTGCGCGACATGTTTCCGCGCCTGTTTGGCGGGGGCGAATGCTATCTGGACATGACCGGCGACGACCTGCTGACAACTGGGGTGGCGATCATGGCGCGCCCGCCCGGCAAACGCATTTCTTCCATTTATTTATTGTCAGGTGGCGAAAAGGCTCTGACCGCAGTGGCGCTGGTGTTCGCCATCTTTGAATTGAACCCAGCCCCATTTTGCATGCTGGATGAAGTGGATGCGCCACTGGATGAAGCCAATGTCGGGCGCTTTTGTGAACTGGTAAGGCGCATGTCGGAACAGGTACAATTCATTTTCATTACCCACAACAAGACCACCATGGAGCTTGCTGATAGTTTAATCGGTGTTACCATGCGTGAAGCGGGTGTCTCACGGTTGGTGTCAGTTGACATAGCGGAAGCTGTCCGGCTGGCCAATGGATGAAAACGACAACGAAGTTAAGGACTAAAGGATTCTTTAATGGAACTGGTTAGCCTGATTATTATGGTGCTGGGGTTGGCNCTGGTGGGAATTTACGTCATCAGCCGGATTTCCCGCCGCAACCTGCCGCAAAAACGGGATGAGAGCGTCCCCACGCTACGCAATGCGGGCGGCAATGAGCTGTCCAGCGTACTGGAAGACGCACCGGCGCGGGATGGCAAACGCCCCTCCCCGAATGCACGCGACCTTTCCGACGTCATGATGTCGGGTGTGGCCGGAAAACCCGCTGGGAGGCANGCCGCCCATCCCACTAGGGAGCCGGTGGCGTTGCCTCCNCAACTGGTATTGTTTATCGCCGCCGATATCGACGCCGGATTCTCCGGCAAAGCTGTGTTAAAGGCTTTGGATAACGCTGGCCTGCGTTTCGGTGACATGGATATTTACCACCGCATGGTGCTGACCGACAGGGGAGAAACCAGCCTGTTCAGCGTCGCCAATGGCGTCAAACCCTGGACGCTGGAGCCGGAATCGTTGGCCACCCAAACAACGCCAGGGCTTTCCATGATCCTGAATCTGCCCAGCCCGATTGATGACAGTGACGCCATCCATGACTTCCTGCGCACGGCTGAACGCCTGACAGCTGAACTGAATGGGGTGTTGAAAGACCAAAACCAGCAACCGCTGACCGCCAATACCCGCGCTGATTTGCTGGCATTGGCGGCATAGTGGGTCGCTGCATGATGGAAAAGGGCGTGTCACCTACGCCCTTGGGGGTTATCCCTAATCCTTTTTAGCTTTCTTGGCAGCTTTTTTAGCCTTCTTTTTGGTTTTCTTTTCCGCTTTGCGGATGGCTTTCTTCGTTTCCTTTTCTAATTTTTTGGTTTTCTTAGCTGCCTTCTTGGCTGCTTTTTTAGCTTTCTTAGCTTGTTTCTTGGCGTTTTTGGCTGCATGCGGGGAATCTGCCGCCACCATAACCACCGCCTCCAGCACTTCCTGGCTGACCAAGCTCCCTGGATCATCTTCGATCACATCGGCGATGAGCGCCTCCTGATCGGTAGTGGTTTCCACATCCTCTGCGGGAATGTCCACGACATCTGCCGGTATTATTTCCCCATGCTGCTTTCCGCCGCTGACGGGTTCAAAATGGCTTGTGCGCTGGCCAGGATCAGCGGGGCAGTGCCCGCGCCAATGCCGGGAACTTCCGCCAATGCCTCGACCGGCATGGCCGCCAGTTGCCCAATGGTGGCGACGCCGCGCTCCGCCAAACGTTTGGCAGTAGCTGCCCACGTACTTTACGGCAGTAAGATCTTGTTCCATCGTGGAATCTCCTATTGTTTTTTCCCGTGACATAAATTGGTGTCATAAAATCGTAACATTAGGATCTGCCTGGAATGATGAAAAAATGTTTATATTTTAAGCAACCGTAACCATTCCGACATAAAGGCCTTATCGCAACCCTGCTCCAGCCAGTCCGATCTTGCTTTGATTATCCAGCAAAAACTGGCATAAAGTAGCAGCCTCCACACAAGGCCGAAACATCCAGATCAACACTACGGAGAACAGCATACTTCAATACAAAAGTTTCGCCATTATCGGGCTGGGAACCTTCGGCAGCACGGTCGCCACAGACCTGATGCGTTTCGGCAACCATGTGTTGGGCATCGACCTGGATGAAAAACGGGTCAGCCGTCTGGCCGACACCCTATCGGAAGCCATCATCGCCGACGGACGTGATGAACAGGCNCTGCGGGAAGCCGGGATCGGCCATTATGATATGGTGCTGGTGGCGGTCGGCGAAAATCTGGAGGCCAATATCCTATGCACCATGAACGCCCGCCTGCTGGGCGTCAAAACCATTTGGGTAAAAGCCATCAGCCGCACCCATCACCGCATCCTGTCAAAACTGNNTGCCGACCGGATTGTGCATCCCGAAGAGGAGGTTGGCCAGCATATCGCCCAGATGCTGCATAACCCGCTGGTGCGGGATTACGTCAGCCTCGGCAATGGCTTCCATGTCGTCAATATGATCATGCCGGAGCACCTCAACGGCACAGCTATCGGCTCTCTCAAACTGGAGGAGGANATTGAGCTGCGCTGCCTGGGTCTGATGCGCGGCAATGAGTACGTTTCCTGCCANGATGGCCAAGCACGCTTACAGCCAGAAGATAAGCTGCTGATCCTGGGGCGGCGCTCGGCTTTCCGAAAATTCAGCGACAGTATCTGAAGCCGCCGCCATGTTTAACCTGCTCCGCTCATTGACCGCCCAGCGCGTCATTCGCCTGCCGCCCCTACTCTGCTCGCCCGGCCTACGCCATCCTGATTGTCCTGGGCATGCTGGCGCTGAAACTGCCCGTTTCCACCCCTCACGGCATCAGTTGNGGGGACGCGCTGTTCACATCCGTATCCGCCGTCACCGTCACTGGGCTNGGGGTTGTCGACACCGGCAGCGGCTTCACCCTTGCCGGGCAGGCTTTCATCCTGCTGATGATCCAGTTGGGCGGGCTCGGCATCATGACTTTCGCAGTGCTAGTGCTGGCCACCCTGGGGCTGCCGGTCGGCATGTCGCATCACATTTTCCTGCGCGAAGACCTGAACCAGACGTCGGTGACACAATTGATGCGCTTGCTGCGGGTAATCCTGCGGGTGGTGCTGGTGTGCGAATTGGGCGGCATGGTGCTGCTGGCGTTCGTGACCGTACCGGAATTCGGCTGGGAAACCGGCTTGTGGCAGGCGCTGTTCCACAGCATTTCCGCCTTCAACAACGCAGGCTTCGCCCTGTTCCCAGACAGCATGACGCGCTGGGCGGGCAACCCGCTGGTCAATTTCACCATCCCCATGCTGGTGATTGTCGGCGGGCTGGGCTACACCGTGATCGCCGACATTTTCCAGATACGCCAATGGCGGCGGTTTTCGCTGCACACCAAACTGATGCTGGCGGGCACCGGCATACTGTTGGTCAGCTCGACCGTGCTGTTTGCATTGCTGGAATGGCATAANCCCCGCACCCTGGGCGGCATGGCGGATGCGTTCGACAAGTGGCAGGCCAGCTGGTTTCAGGCTGTCATCAGCCGGACTGCTGGCTTCAACAGCATCGATCTGGCCGGAATGCACGACAACACTGTGTTGATGTTCATTTCCCTGATGCTGATCGGCGGGGGCAGCACCTCCACCGCTGGCGGCGTCAAAGTGACGACCTTCATCATCCTGCTGCTGGCGACACTGGCATTTTTCCGGCGGCAGCAAAGCCTGCACGCCTTTGGCCGCAGCATCGGGCTGGAACAACTGCTGAAAGTGCTGGCGCTGACAGTGCTAACCCTGCTGACCGTCATGCTGGGCATGTTCCTGCTGACGCTCTCGCATGATGGCGATTTCCTCGACCTGCTGTTCGAGGCGGTGTCCGCCCTCGGCACAGTCGGCGTATCACGCGGCGTTACTGGGCAACTGGACATGTCGGGGCGCATCATCATCATGGCGATGATGTTCATCGGACGGGTAGGCTCGTTGACTCTGGGATTTTTCCTCGCCACCCAGGCACCGCCCCGGATACGCTACCCGGCCAGCCAGGTCTACCTGGGCTAATCAGCCGTGTCAGACGCGGGAAAAATCCGCCGCACCACCACAAAGAACACTGGCACGAAGAAAATCCCCAGCACCGTGGCGGCGAACATGCCGCCCATGACGCCGGTGCCCACCGCGTGCTGGCTGCCGGAGCCAGCCCCGGTGCTGATCACCAGCGGCAGCACGCCGAGCATAAAGGCGAACGACGTCATCAGGATCGGCCGCAAACGTATCCGCACCGCTTCCAGCGTGGCCTCGATCAGGCCATAACCCTGCTCCATCAGCTCCTTGGCGAACTCAACGATCAGGATCGCATTCTTGGCCGACAGGCCGATGGTCGCCAGCAACCCGACCTGGAAATAAACGTCATTGCTCAGGCCGCGCAGATACGTCGCCAGCAAGGCGCCCACCACGCCCAGCGGCACCACCAGCATGACGGAAAACGGGATCGACCAGCTTTCATACAACGCCGCCAGCGCGAGGAACACCACCAGCATGGAAATGGCGTACAACAGTGGTGCCTGCGCCCCGGACATCTGTTCCTGATAGGACATGCCCGTCCATTCGTAACCAATGCCCGGCGGCAAGGATTTGACAATATCCTCCACCAGCCGCATCGCCGTGCCAGAGCTGACCCNCGTCACCGGCGCGCCGGTGATTTCGGTGGCGGACATGCCGTTGTAGCGTTCCAGCAAAGGCGAACCGAATACCCACTTGCCACTGGCGAACGCGGAAAACGGCGTCATTTNCCCTGNCGCATTGCGCACAAACCACAAGTCCAGGTTATCCGGCAACATGCGGCTGAAGGATTCGCCTTGCACATAAACCTTTTTCACCCGTCCCCGGTCGATGAAATCGCCCACATAGGAGCCACCCCAAGCGGTGGACAGCGTGTCATTGATGCTGGCAACCGACACGCCCAGCGCGCCCGCCTGCACAATGTCAATGTCAATTTGGTACTGGCTGGTGTCCTCCTGCCCATTGGCGCGCACCCCAGTCAGGTCTGGGTTCTGCGACGCCTGCTTGATGAAAGCGTCACGGGCAGCGAGCAAGGCGTCATGCCCCAGCCCGCCACGATCCTGCAACTCCAGGTCAAAGCCTGCCGCGCTGCCCAGACCGCGCACCGCAGGCGGTGCCTGCGCCACTACTTTGGCGTCACGGATGCTGCTTAGTTTTTCATNCGCCCGCGCCGCCACCGCCTGTGCCGACTTGTCCGGCGATTTGCGCTGCGACCAGTCGGTCAGGCGCACGAATGCGCGCGCCAGATTCTGGCTGCTGCCCGCCGACCCCCGCCCCGCAATGGCGAACAGGCTACTCAACACATCCTTTTCCTCAGTCAGGAAATACTGCTCGACCTGCTGGATCACCTTGAGGGTGCGCTCCTGGGTCGCGCCCGGCGGCAACTGGATCATCACAAACAGGGAACCCTGATCCTCATCCGGCAGGAACGACGTCGGCAAACGCAGAAACAGGATAGCCAACGCCGCCAGCAACAAACCATACACCACCAGATGGCGCATCGGTTTGCCCACCATGCGCCCGACTATTCCCCGGTAACCCCGGCTGCTGCGGTCAAAGCCCCGGTTGAACCAGCCGGAAAAGCCATGTTCGCCATGCCCGGCCTTCGGCGGCTTGAGCAGGGACGCGCACAAGGCGGGCGTCAGGATCAGCGCCACCAGCACCGACAGGCTCATGGCCGCCACCAGCGTGATCGAAAACTGCCGGTAAATGACCCCGGTCGAACCGCCGAAAAACGCCATTGGCACGAACACCGCCGACAACACCAGCGCAATCCCGATCAGCGCCCCGGTGATCTGTTCCATGGATTTGCGGGTGGCGTCACGCGGCGAAAGCTTTTCCTCCACCATCAGGCGTTCGACGTTTTCCACCACCACAATGGCGTCATCCACCAGCAGGCCGATCGCCAGCACCATGCCGAACATGGTCAGGGTATTGATGGAATAACCCGCCGCTTCCAGCACCGCCAAAGTCCCCAGCAGCACCACCGGCACGGTGATGGTCGGGATCAGGGTCGCCCGGAAGTTTTGCAGGAACACCAGCATCACCACGAACACCAGCACAATGGCCTCCAGCAAGGTCTCGACCACGCCCTCAATCGACAGCTTGATGAACGGCGACGCATCATACGGGATCACCGCCTGCAAACCTTTGGGGAAATAGGCTTCCAGATCGTGCAGTTTGGCCTTGACCGCTTCGGATGTGCTCAACGCGTTCGCCCCACTGGCCAGCGACACCGCCAGCCCGGAGGCAGGCTTGCCTTTGTAGCGGGAAATGACATCGTAGTTTTCACTGCCCAGCTCCACCCGTGCGACATCACTGAGGCGCACCACCCCACCATCCGCAGAAGTCCTCAGGACAATGGCGCGGAACTGTTCCGGCGTTTGCAGGCGCGATTGCGCGGTGACGGTCGCATTCAACTGCTGGTTGGGGACGGCGGGCGNTGCCCCCAGTTGTCCGGCGGACACCTGCACATTCTGGCTTTGGATGGCGCTTTTCACGTCACCCGGCGTCAGCTTGTAATTGTTCAGTTTGAACGGGTCCAGCCAGATGCGCATCGCATACGCCGCGCCAAACATCTGGGTGTCGCCCACGCCTTCCACCCGGCTGACCGAATCCTGGATATTGGTGACGATGTAATCGGCAATGTCGGTCTGGTTCATGCTGCCGTCTTCGGAAATGAAGCCGATGACCAGCAGGAAGCCAGTGGAGCTTTTCGCCACTTTCANCCCCTGTTGCTGCACAGCGTCCGGCAGCAGCGGCACGGCCAGTTGCAGCTTGTTCTGCACCTGCACCTGGGCGATGTCGGGGTCGGTTCCGGCGATAAAGCTAAGGGAGATGCTGGTGCCGCCCGCTGCGCTGCTGGTGGCGGACATGTATTGCAGGCCATCCAGCCCGGTCATTTTCTGTTCGATGATCTGGGTGACGGAATCCTCCACGGTTTTGGCGGAGGCTCCGGGGTAAGTGGCGCTGATCGAAATGGTCGGTGGGGCGATGTCAGGGCATTGCGCCACCGGCAAGTTAGGGATGGCCAAAATCCCGGCCAACATAATGGTGATGGCGATAACCCAGGCGAAAATTGGGCGGTCAATAAAAACGGGACATAACTCATTGCTCCTTGCCGACCATGACCGGCTTGACCGTGACGCCCGGCCTGATCTTTTGCAGCCCTTCCACCACAATCTGTTCACCCGCCTTCAGCCCACTCTCCACCAGCCATTTGTCGCCAACGGCCTGCACCACCTGCACCACACGCTGCTCCAGGCTGTGGTCGGCTTTCACCACCCAAACGCTGGCGTCACCATTGGCCTTGCGGACAAGGCTTTGCTGCGGGCCAGCAAGGCGTCCTGCTTCACCCCAGCCTCAAGCTTGGCGCGCACGAACATGCCCGGCAACAGTTTCCGTTGCGGATTGGGAAACGCGCGCGCACCGTGACTACCGGTATTGGCGTCCACCGTCAGGTCGGCAAATTCCAGCACCCCGGTTTCCGGATAAGTGCTCCCGTCAGGCAAGGTCAACGCAACCGGCGCGGAATCCTGGAATTCACTGCGCAATGCGTCCATCCCTTCCTGGGAAATGTCCACCAGAACCGGCCCAGTTGCTGGATGGTCGCTAACGCGCCGCTTTGGTTGGCTGTCACCAATGCGCCAGCGGTGACGCTGGACTTGCCGACAAAACCGCTGATGGGCGCCTTGACCTGGGTGTAGGCCAGTTTGATACGGGCGCTTTCCAGGGCGGCGCGCGCCACGCCGACATCGGCTTCAGCCTGTTTCTGCGCCGTCACCAGATCTTCCTGGCTGTCGTGGCTGACCAGCCCACGCGCTGCCAGCGACTGGCCACGCCGTGCCTTGTTGCTGGCGTCGTCGCGGGCGGCTTCGGCCTTGGCCAGTTGCGCTTGGGCGGTGTCGACCGCAGCCTGGTAGGTGGCGCTGTCAATCTGGTAGAGGGGCGCGCCCTGCTTGACCTGCCGCCTTCCTGGAACAGGCGTTTGAGGATAATGCCATCGACCTGCGGGCGGACTTCCGCCACTTCCACCGGCCGCACCCTGCCGGGCAGTTCGCGGGTCAGGCCACGCGCTGCGGTTGCAGGGTGACCACGCCGACTTCAATATCCTTCTGGGCTGCTTTTTTGTCAGCCTCTTGCGCCTTGCCGCAAGCGCCGAGCAGGGATGCAATCAGCAACAGCGCGGTGAACGGGGCAAGCTTGACGATAGGTTTCATAGGTTTCCTGCTTTACCTGGAGGGTGTTGGCGAGAACCGCCAAAGGATGTGTCACGGTTTCCACATATCAGGGTTTCAGGAGCATAGTGCTGGCCGTCAGTGCGCCAAAATCTTTGCCAGAAACGCCTGTGTGCGCTCATTGCGCGGATGGTTGAAAAATCATGCGGGTTATTTTCCTCCACGATCTGTCCTTGATCCATAAAGATCACCCGGTCGGCCACCGAGCGGGCGAAACCCATCTCGTGGGTGACGCACAGCATGGTGATGCCCTGCTCCGCCAGTTCAGTCATGACATCCAGCACTTCCTTGATCATTTCCGGGTCAAGCGCGGAAGTGGGCTCGTCGAACAACAGGATCTGCGGCGTCAGGCACAAAGCGCGGGCGATGGCGACGCGCTGCTGCTGGCCGCCGGACAGTTGCAGCGGGTATTTGTCGGCCTGTTCGGCGATCTGCACGCGCTGCAATTGCAGCATCGCCCGCTCCTGCGCGGCCTGCTTCGGCATTTTTCGACNATGAACCGGTGCCAGCGTAAGGTTTTCCAGCACTGTCAGGTGCGGAAACAGATTGAACTGCTGGAACACCATGCCGACCTTGCGGCGGATGGCGTGCAGGGTTTTCATATCGTCGCTGAGTTCCAGCCCATCCACCGTCAGCCTGCCTTGCTGGTGCGCTTCCAACCGGTTGACGCAACGGATCAGGGTGGATTTGCCGGAACCGGACGNGCCGCAGATGACGATACGTTCGCCCTGCCGCACTTGCAGGTCGATGTCGCGCAGCACATGGAACTGACCATACCATTTGTTGACTTTGGCGAATTCGATCANTGTAGCCGATTGTGTTGCAGACATCCTAATGCGCGCTCCCCGGTTGGCTTGGCGCTCAACCCAGCGGCTGTAGCGCGACAAACTGAAACAGAATACGAAATAAATGGCGGCGATGAACAAATAACCTTCCAGCTTGTAAGGCAACCAGTTGGTGTCGCTGTTCACCGCCAGATCCAGCGAGCCGGTCAGTTCGTACAAACTGACGACCGTCACCAGCGAGGTGTCCTTGAAGGTGGAAATGAAATTGTTCATGATCCCCGGCGTCACGGTCGCCAGCGCCTGCGGCAGAATAATGTGGCGCTGCGTCCCCCAGTAGGACAAACCCAGCGCCGAAGCCGCCTCATATTGCCCACGCGGGATCGCCTGCAAGCCGCCACGGATCACTTCCGCCAGATACGCCCCGGCGAACAGCACCATCGCCACAATCACGCGCGCCAGCACATCAACCGTAAACCCTTCCGGCATGAACAGCGGAAACAGGAAGGACGCCATGAACAGCACCGAAATCAACGGCACGCCCCGGATCAACTCGATATAAACCGTGCACAACGTCCGGATCACCGGCAAATCCGACATCCGCCCCAGCGCCAGCAGCAGCGCCAGCGGGAAAGCGCCCACCACCGACAAGGAAGCCAGCAGGATGGTCAGCGGCAAGCCGCCCCATAGGCGGGTTTCCACCACCGACAACCCCAATACGCCGCCATGCATGAGGACGAAAAACACTGCCAACGCCACCACCCACACCGCCGCCAGCCAGCGCCGCCAGAACATGCGCATGCAGCTTGCCACCAACAACGCCATCAGCAGCAAGGTCGCCAGCAGGGGTCGCCACTGTTCCTCAAACGGGTAGCGCCCGAAAATGATAATGCGGTATTTTTCCGCCACCACGCCCCAGCATGCGCCCACTCNCCGGGCAATGCCACAGGCCTCAGCATCCGCCGCCCACACCGCATGGCCGACGCCCCAACCCCACACCTGCGTCAGCGCGTACAGCAGCAAGGCCAGCAACAGGGTCACAATGCCGTTGAAAANATTATTGAACAGATTGGTGCGCAACCAGCCAGCATCTCAACGCTCCCTGATCGCCATGCGGCGGTTATACCAGCCCATAAAGGCCGATGTGAGCAACGACAGCGTCAGGTAGACGGCCATGATCACGGCAATGCATTCCACCGCCCGCCCGGTCTGGTTGATGGACGTGTTGGCGACCGACACCANGTCGGGATAACCGACCGCCACCGCCAGCGAAGAATTCTTGGTCAGGTTCAGGTACTGGTTGGTCATGGGCGGGATGATCACGCGCAGCGCCTGCGGCAACTGAACCAGGCGCATCGACTGGGCGCGGCTCAACCCCAACACCAGCGCCGCCTCCCGCTGCCCGCGCGGCACGGAGGCGATGCCGCTGCGCACGATTTCCGCCACATACGATGCCGTATACAGCGTCAGCCCCAGCAACAGAGCCAGGAACTCGGGCGACAGCGTGACACCACCATCAATGCCGAAACCCGCCTTGACCGGCACATCCCAATGCAGGCCTTGCCCCCACACGGGGACAGGCAGCGCCAGCCCGGCCTTGCTTAAATAGACGCCAAGGAAAGGTTCCGCATCCATCACATCCGGCAACAACTGCACGCACACCAGATACCACATCAGCAGTTGCAGCAGCAGCGGCACATTGCGAAAGGTTTCCACATACGCCAGACACAGGCCACGGATCAGGATATTGTGGGAAAACCGCCCAACACCTAGCAGCACGCCCAGCAACGTGGTCAGGACAATGCCCAGCAGCGCCACTTTTAGGGTGTTGCCCACCCCGGTCATGAACGCTTTCCAATACGGCTGGCTGGAATCGTAACCAAACAGGCTTTCACTGATGTCAAACCCGGCGGGCTGTTGCAGGAAGCCGAAGCCGCTCTGGATGCCACGGACACGCATGTTTTCCAGCGTGTTGTCCGCCAGGATCAGGATGCAGCCCAACACCACCAGCAACGCCACCGCCTGGTAAAGCTGCCCGCGTATTGTCCGGTTACGCCAGAACCCCATCAGCGGATGGGTTCTGCATAAAGGATGCCGCCCTTGTTCCACAGGCTGTTGAGGCNCTGCTCCAGCTTGAGCGGGGAACCCTTGCCGACGTTGCGCTCAAAGATTTCGCCGTAATTGCCAACCGCCTTGATGGCGCGGTAGGNCCATTCCTTGTCCAGCCCCAGCAGCCCGCCCATGTCCTCGCTTGCGCCCAGGATGCGCTGGATGTTGGGGTCGGCGTTGCTTTTCATCTCATCCACATTCGCCTGGGTGATGCCGTATTCTTCCGCCTCGACCAAGGCGTTGCGTACCCATTTGGCGATAGCGAAGAATTCATCATCGCCACGGCGCACCAGCGGGCTCAAAGGCTCTTTGGAAATGATTTCCGGCAGGATCATGTCTTCCTCGGGGTTCTTGGAAATGGCACGCTCCGCCGCCAACCCGGAGGCGTCAGTGGTGTAGGCCTGGCAACGTCCGCTGTGGTAAGCGCCGGTGGCGGCTTCGTTCTTTTCGAACACCAGCGGCTTGATCTTCAGGTTATTGGCGCGGGCGAAATCGGTCAGGTTCTTTTCCGTGGTGGTGCCGGACTGGACGCATACGGTGGCGTTATCGAGCTGTTTGGCGCTGGTGAGCTTCAGCTTTTTGGGAACCATAAAGCCCTGGCCGTCGTAGTACATCACGCCGACAAAGTTCGCCCCCAGCGAGGCGTCGCGGGTCAGCGTCCAAGTGGTGTTGCGCGAGAGGATGTCGATCTCGCCGGACTGCAACGCCGTAAAGCGCTGCTGGGCATTCAGTGACGCCCATTTCACCTTGTTGGCGTCGCCGAGGATGGCGGCGGCCAGCGCCTTGCAGTAGTCCACGTCCAGCCCACTCCACGCGCCATTACTGTCGGCGGAAGAAAAACCCGCCAGTGCCACATTCACGCCACACACCAGTTGACCGCGCGACTTGATCGCATCCAGGGTTTTGCCAGCATGGGCGGGCAAGCTTGAGAAGGCGGCGGCGCATAAGGCGAAACCTGCCAGCCAGCGGGGAAGGGAATGGTTAGACATGGTGGTGTTCCTTGGCAACTTGTTCAACGGGAAGAGGATTGATTTAAACAATAAGCCGTCGGCAAGTAAAGTTGCCCTAGCAATCAAGGCTTACGGCGCGCCAGCACCAGCGGAACGCCCAGCAAAACCAACATCAACGGGATGATGAGCCAGTTGCCCACCCTCACATACGGGGTGGCGCCGCTCATCGGCACGGCGTAACCGGAAATGACGGTCGCNNTTCGTATTGCGGCCGTTTTCAGCACCTTGCCCTTTTCATTGATGATGGCGCTGACGCCGTTATTGGTGGCGCGCAGCAGGAAACGCCCGGTTTCCAGCGCGCGCATGCGGGCGATTTCAGCGTGCTGGGCAGGCTCGATGGAGCCGGTGAACCAGCCGTCATTGCTGACGTTCACCAGCATGGTGGCTTCCGGCAAACCCTGGATGATCTCTTCGCCGTAGACATCTTCGTAGCAGACCGACAGGCGCATCGGCTGGCCTGCCAGCACCANGTTGTCCCTGCCTTCCCAGGCGGTGACATTGTCATACGGCAGGCGGATGATGCTTTCCAAAAAGCGCAGGTATTTCAGCAGCGGAATGTATTCGCTGAACGGCACCAAGTGCTTCTTGGCGTAGACGTTGTCACTCGTTTCAATGGATTTCACCACATCCCGTTCGCCGCCGATGGCCATCACGGCATTGTAGACGGCCTCGGTGTCCCGGTTGAGGTGGAACCCGCCAACCAGCAGGTCGGCCTTGGCTTCCCGTGCCCAATCCTGCAACGGCTCCAGCACATCCAGTGAACGCGGGAAAAAGTCCGCCAGCGCCGTTTCTGGCCAGATCACCAGATGCGAACGCTCCACATCTGGATAACGGTCAGGATCCATCAGGTTCAAGTAGGCCTGGATGTTTTCATTGCGGAATTGCGGCTCCCACTTGGTGAGCTGGTCGACATTGCCTTGCAGCATGCTGACATAGAGCGGTTCCCNCGTTGGCTGGGTCCAGCGGATTTGCCCCAGGCCAAAGCCAACCGCGACCGTCACCACCACCAGACCGGCGGCGACAATCCGCTCCCGCAGAGTTCCCAGCACAATCAGCACCAGCGCGCCAGCGCCCAGCGCCACCAGCCAGCTGACCCCCAGCACGCCGGTGATCGGGGCGTAATTCGCCAGCCAGTTATCGACCTGGGTGATACCCAGTTGCAACCAGGNGAAGCCCGTCAGGAACCAGCCGCGAAACCATTCCGTCAACANCCAGATGGCCGGGAAAGCCGCCAGCAGCCTGATCGCCACTGACAGATGCCCGCAATACGACGCCAGCCAGCCGAACACCAGCATGAACAGCGCCATCAGCATCACAAACAAGGCCACCATGAAGGCGGCGATGAAGGCATTCGCCCCACCGAAAAAGTGGATGCTGACATAAATCCAATGCGCCCCACCGGCGAACAAACCGACGCCGAACACCCAGCTCAACCGTAAACGCCGCCCCAGCGGCATGCTTTTCAGGTTCAGCCAGAACAATACCGCAGGCGACAGCCATGCAAACGGGCGCAGCCNCAATGGCGCAAACGCCAGCGCCATGACCGCCCCCGCCAGCGCCGCCAACAGGTAATCAAACTTCGACAGGGAATCTCGGAACAACAGCATTTTGTCAATAATCCAGCCAATGCAAAGGTGCCGAGATTATAACGCAGGCGTTTCTTCGGGAATATGACAATCCGTGTTGGGCAACACCTCCAACAGCAGGATACGGCGTGAGTCGCTGCGCAGGACACGGAACAGCCAACCGTCCAGGATGGTTTCCTCCCNCTGGCGGGGGATTTTCCCCAGCTCGTTGATGACGATGCCCGCAATGGTGTCGAACTCGTCGGTGTCGAAAGCCGTGCCCACCACCGCATTGAATTCGTCAATCGGGGTCATGGCCTCCACAATGTAACGGCCATCGCCCTGCGGCGTCACATTGGCGGTCGAATCTTCTTCGTCATCGTGTTCATCGTCGATATCACCGACGATCTGCTCCAGCACATCCTCAAACGTCACCAGCCCGGAAACACCGGAATATTCATCAATGACGACCGCCATGTGGTTGCGGGTATTGCGGAATTCGGTCAACAGCCGGTTGAGGCGCTGGCTTTCCGGCACAATCAGGGCGGGGCGGATAATGTCGTCAATCGCAAATTCTTGCTCCCGGCCAATGTATTTGAGCAAATCCTTGGCCAGCAGGATGCCGACCANGTCATCACGGTCTTCATCCACCACCGGGTAGCGGGAATGTTCACTTTCCGCAATGCGTTCAAGAATCTGGGGAAAACGGTCTTCATGGTAAATGAAATTGATCTGTGAGCGCGGAACCATGATGTCGCGCACCTGTAGCGCGCCAAATTCCAGCACCCCTTGCAGCATCCCCACGGTTTCCCNCGAGAGGAGGTTTTNTTCGTTAGCCCGTTGCAGGTCATCCATCAGGTCTTCCCGGCTTTGGGAAGTAAGGTCAAATTTTTCTATTAGCCACTGTTTCCATCGCGGTCGAGGTCGCGACTCACCTGTATCAGTTTTCATTTTTCCTCTGGGGATAGCTGGTAAGGGTCGGGAAAGCCGAGCCTGCCCAAGATTTCAGTTTCCAGGGCTTCCATTTCGCTGGCTTCCGCGTCCGTTATATGGTCGTAGCCCTGCAAATGCAACAAGCCATGTATCAGCAAATGCGCCCAATGCTGCGGCGCGGTTTTGCCCTGTTCCTGCGCTTCACGCCGCATCACAGGCTGACAAACCACCAAGTCGCCAAGGTAATCCGCCTCACCATCCTCCAGTGGAACCAAGGGTGGATCATAGGGAAACGACAGCACATTGGTCGGGTAATCCTTACCACGATAGCTGCGGTTCAGCTCCTGGCTTTCCGCCTCCGCCACCACCCGCACCACCACGCCCGCTTCGCCTTCGCCCTGCCAGGCGGCTTGTGCCCAACACACCAACTCCGCATCGGCGGGAATATCCTCAAATCCCTCAGGATTCTGGATGTCGAGCAGCAATGTCATAGCTGTCATACGCCTCCACAATCTTTTGCACCAGTTTGTGCCGCACCACATCACGCCCGCCGAAGAAATTGAAACTGACGCCCTGCACCCCGTCGAGAATTTCCACCGCCTGTTTCAGGCCGGACTTCTGGTTGCGCGGCAGGTCTATCTGGGTAATATCCCCGGTAATGACAGCGGAGGAGCCAAACCCCAGCCGGGTCAGGAACATTTTCATCTGTTCGGTGGTGGTGTTTTGTGCTTCATCCAGCAGAATGAACGCGTCATTCAGGGTTCGCCCGCGCATGTAGGCCAGCGGCGCGACCTCGATGACATTGCGCTCAATCAGTTTGTTGACTTTTTCGATGCCCAGCATTTCATACAGGGCGTCGTACATCGGGCGCAAATAAGGGTCAATTTTCTGCGACAGGTCACCTGGCAGGAAACCGAGACGCTCCCNCGCCTCCACCGCTGGCCTTACCAGCACCAGACGGCGCACTTCGTCACGCTCCAACGCTTCCACCGCGCACGCCACCGCCAGCCAAGTCTTGCCCGTGCCAGCCANGCCTACACCAAACGTGATGTCATGGGCGCGGATATTCTGGATGTAGCGGCTTTGCGCCATACCCTTGGGTTTGATGAAGCCCCGGCGGGTGCGGATGCGCACATCATCGCTGGTGTTCGCGTATACCTTATCAAGGTTCGCTTCCTGCAAAAACAAATGGATGCTTTCCGGATTCAGGACTGAATCGGCTGTCTCGCGGTACAAATCCTGCAACAGCCTCAGGGCAAGCTGGGCAGTTTGGGGCGAGCCGGTAATCTGGAAGAGATTGCCGCGGTTGTTGATTTCAACGCCCAGACGATTTTCCAGTTGGCGCAAGTGTTGGTCAAATTGGCCGGAAAGGTTCATCAAGCGGGCAGTGTCAGCAGGTTCAAGCTCGACCTGGACGGTGTGCCTGTCACTCTCCGTTCCAGTCGTTGTCATGGTGGTCAAGCAGATTGAAAAGCCGTTAATTATTAAAACAGAAAGTATAGTGACAGCATCACCAAGGTTCAACCACTCCGATAAAAGGTAGCCTAATCCAGTAGACACTATTAACCCTTTTTGTGATATTATTTTTTAGTCATTGAGGGAAAATAAAAAACTACAAACAGCCGGACCATCATGATCAGGGGGTAATAACCGTGCAGGTCACGCTNAACTTTTTCACGCCATCAGCTGGCTGGTATAGGCCGTTACCTGCTGTGGACTCACCCAAGACATTGGTATTGGTTTTTGGCGAAACCGATATTTCACACTATCAATATTTACTCGACGAATTGCGCCATCAATATCCCAGCGCCATTATGGCCGGTTGTTCAACCGTTGCAGGCATTTTCAGCGAACATTTGATGGAAAATGCGCTGGTGGTTGGAATAATTTGTTTCGACACTAGCTGGATTGCGCTCTCCGTCGCCGAAGTGCACGGCATATCCGACTCACGGCAAGCGGGCATCCAACTGGCACAATCACTCAACTCCCCCGACCTCAAGGGCATACTGATCCTGGCGGACGGACTCAACACCAACGGCAGCGAACTGGCTCGCGGCCTCATGTCCATACTGGCCCGAACGTCATGGTGGCAGGGGCTTGCCAGCGACAATATGCAGTTCAAATCCACCTGGGTGCTGCATAACGGCCATCCCTGCCCCAATCTGGTCTGTGGCATTGGCTTTTATGGCGACAAACTNTTTTTCTCCACCCAGGCGAAAGACGGCTGGCGGCCTTTCAGNCCGGAACGGCGGGTGACGCGCTCGGATGGCAACATCCTCTACGAAATCGATGACCAGCCCGCCCTTGACCTTTACAAGAAATATCTGGGCGACCGCGCCGACGGCCTGCCTGCCGCCGCCTTGCACTTCCCGCTATCCATTTGNGGAAAAAGCAAGGACTCCTATGTGGTGCGCACGATCCTGGGCGTCGATGAGCCAACCCGCAGCATGCGCTTTGCCGGAGACATCCCCAACAACAGCCAGGCACAACTGATGTATGGTAGTTTTGATAACCTCGTGGATGGTTCAGAATCCGCTGCGCACCTGTTACGAAAGAAATTGCCTTCGCCTGATGCGCCGGTATTGTGTTTTGCCATCAGCTGTTCAGGCCGCAAACTTGTCATGGAAGACGACACGACCCTGGAACTGGAAGCCACCCTGGAAGCGTTGCCTGCGGGCAGCCAGCAGATTGGCTTTTATTCTTTCGGTGAATTGGCACCGCCTTTTTCCGGCACAGGTTGCAGCTTGCACAATGAAACCATGACCCTTACGGTATTGTATGAAGGAAGTTAACTTTCCCCCTCGAGCTGGCGAATACGTTGCAGATCGCCTTACGGTATTGTATGAAGGAAGTTAACCCACTGCACCGCCGCCTGCAAAAACAGCTCAAGCGCACTGGCCTNGGCCAGGGTTCACTGCCTGACGACCTGAACCGATGGCAGGANTTTTTGCATCTGGTCGACCGCTCCTATGCAGGCACCAGTGACGCCCAATACTTGCTGGAACGTTCATTGGAAGTGTCCTCACAGGAAATGCGCAAGCTCTATGACGACCTGAAAATAGAAACCGAACAGCGCATCGAAGCCCTGCACCGTTCAGAACAGAAAACCCGTTTCATGGCCAATATGAGCCATGAATTGCGCACNCCCATCCACGGCATCCTTGGCTCCCTGGAAATCGTCAAGAGCACCGACATGGACGAGCGGCAAAAGCTGTTTGTCGAAACCGCCTATGCGTCCTGCGAAGTCATGCTGGACATCATCAACAACATCCTTGATTTCTCCAAACTCAAGGCTGGTGGCATTGAACTGGAAATCATCGAATTTTCCCCTCGCGAACTGGTGGAAAGCATCAGCGGCATCATGTCCACCATGGCGCAGGANAAAAACCTCGAAGTCCAGTGTTACATTCCGGAAGAGGTTCCGGCACGCGTCAAAGGCGACCCGGCGCGGCTGCGGCAAATGCTGATGAACCTGATAGGCAACGCCATCAAATTTACTGAACAGGGTGAAGTTTATACCGGCTTGGAACTGCGCTCATTGGGCGACACCGAAGCATTGCTGCGGTTTGAAGTGCGCGACACCGGCATCGGCATCCCGCCCGCCATGCAGAAAAGCATCTTTGAATCGTTTGTCCAAGTTGACGCCTCCATCAACCGGCGCTATGGCGGCACTGGCCTGGGCCTGACCATTGTCAAGGAATTTGCGGAAATGATGGGTGGCCGGGTTGGGCTGGAAAGCGCCCCGGAAAGCGGCAGCACCTTCTGGTTTGAAATCACCTTCCCGATTGTCGAAATCAGCCAGCACGTACATCAGGCAAAACATCTCGAGGCCTGCCGCATACTGGTGGTTGACGACAACGAAACCAACCGGCGAATTTTGGAAAACTACCTGAACGCTTGGCAGGCTCAGNNTACCATCGTCAGCAATGGCCACGACGCCTTGCATAAGCTGGAGGAAGCGCTGGCCGACAACAACCCGTTTGATATTGCACTGCTGGACTGGTTCATGCCGCAAATGGACGGCATCGCCCTCGCCAAAACCATCCGCAGCGACGCCCGCTACGACGGCGTCCCCATTGTGATGCTGACCTCTTACGGTTTGTCCCTGGAAAAACAGAAGCAAGCAGGCATACAAGCCGCCGTCACCAAACCAGTCCGCTCCATCACCCTGCGTGATGTGCTGACCGACACCCTCCGGCGTCACGGCGGCACCGCGCCGAAACCTGCCAGCAAACTGCCACCATTCCCCGAACTGGCGCTGCCAGTGGCAGCGGCGGATGCCGCCCAACCTACTGGCGGCATCCTGTTGGCAGAAGACAACTCGGTCAACGCCCTGATCGCCATCACCATGTTGGAAAAGCTCAACCTGCCCATCGACCATGTCACTACCGGCAAACATGCGCTCAAAGCATTACGCACACGCGCCTACCGGCTGGTGCTGATGGACATCAATATGCCGGAAATGGACGGCTATACTGCCACCCGTTACATCCGCAAGTGGGAGCGCGAAGGTATCCTGCGATATACGCCCGTCATCGCCATGACTGCCAACGCCCTCAAAGGCGACCGGGACCGCTGCATTAAAATGGGCATGGATGACTACCTTCCCAAGCCCGTCAAACAGGATGAATTACTGCGGATCGTCAAAAAATGGCTGGAACAACCTGACACCACCCCTGCAACCTGAGGAAACGCCTGCTGCCGGTGTTTCCTACACAATGACCCTCGGCTCCGGCTCCAATGTCACGCCAAACCTATCCTGGACGGATGCGATAATATCCTGGGCAAAACGCCAGATCTGCGCCCCACTCGCATTGCCGTGGTTGACCAGCACCAGCGCATGCTTTTCATAAGCACCCGCGTCGCCATCCCGCTTCCCTTTCCAACCGCACTGGTCAATCAGCCAACCTGCCGACACCTTCACCTGATCCTGCTGCGCCCAACCCGGGATTGCCGGAAACGCTGCCTTGAGCCCCTCCCACTGCGCTTGCGACACCAGAGGGTTCTTGAAAAAGCTGCCCGCATTGCCGACCTGCGCCGGATCGGGCAACTTGCTTTGCCGCAACTTGATAATGGCGTCACTGATGGAGCGGGCATCCAGCGCATTGCCCTCCAATTGCTCCTTCACGCCTGCATAGCCCACTTTCCATTCAGGCTTGCGTGGCAAGCGGAAAATCACGCTGACGATCAGCCAACGATCCGGCTCCACGGACTTGAAAAAGCTGTCGCGGTAACCAAACCGGCATTCTTCCAGGGTAAAGTTGCGGATTTCCCCACTGCGCCAATCCAGCGCCTGCAATTCGTGGAAACAGTCCTTCAGCTCCACGCCATAAGCGCCAATGTTCTGCATCGGGGCGGCACCTACCGTTCCTGGAATCAAGGATAGGTTTTCCAAGCCTGCAAGATTCTGCCCTATCGTCCAGCGCACAAATTCATGCCAGTTTTCGCCCGCCGCCGCCCGCACATAGCAATAGTCATCATCCTGACCGAGGATTTCCCTGGCTTGCAGCCGCACATGCACCAGCAGGCNTGGAAAATCATTCACGAACAGCATATTGCTGCCACCACCCAAAAACATGACCGGGAGCCCGGCGTGCGCATCCGCCCACTGTATGATGCTGCGAATTCCACCCAACTTTTGCAAGGAACAGAAGTAACGGGTTCGGACGTNCCGGCCAAAAGTATTCAACGCCTTGATATTGTAATTTTCACGAATTTGCATGTGGGTCACCTTACGCAAAAAGGCCGGAACAGAGTCCGGCCTTGCGCACATCCTAAAAGAAAAATGCTTATTGGGCTGCTGCGCCACCTGACATTTGTTGCAGGTACGCAACCAACACCTTGATCTCAGTATCAGACAGGTTACGTCCNNAGTTGGTAAAAGTCGGCATCTGACGGTGAACGCCATTGCTGATGACAGACTCTACGGCTTCCAACTTGGCTTCAGGCGTTTGTGCGGCGGGCACATTGGCAATAGTCCAAATCTTGTCCGTCAGGTTAGCGGAGCCTTGGGCATGCATGCCTGTGCCTTCCTTGGTGTGGCAGTAATAGCAACCGCCGGTTTCACCCTGGAAAATTTTCTGGCCTTCCGCCGCCGCCGTCTTGTCTGCCGGTTCCCCGGACAAACTCAGCACGTAATTGGCGACGTCTTTCAGCTGTGTTGCATCGAAAGTGTTCTTGAAGGCAGGCATATAACCTAGGCGACCGCCACGGATAGTGGTTTCGATAGTCTTGGGGTCGCCGCCCCACAACCAGTCATCATCCACCAAGTTCGGATACTGGCCTACCACCCNCTGACCGCCGGACTGGTGGCAAGCGGCGCAGCTATCGCCAAACTTACCGACCCCATAAGAACGGACAAATGCAGACATTTCAGGATCTTTTGCAATCTGTTCGTAAGAGGCAGCCCCAACTTTGTCCAGGTACTCCTGCTGCTTCATGGCCTCCTCACCGGTTTGCATTTCGTGAGCCAACAGCGCACGCATGTTCCAGTGGGTGCTTTTCTCTTCACCAGCATCAGTTTTGTAGGTAATGCTGTTACCAATCCCTTTCAGGTAAGTTTTACCAATTGGCCAAGATGGGTACATCACCCAGTAAATCAGCGCGAAAATGATAGTGCCGTAGAACGTCCACAACCACCAACGCGGCAGCGGATTGTTGAATTCTTGCAGCGTGTCGTCCCATACGTGGCCGGTTGTTTCCGCCCCGGTCAGCGGATCTTTTACAGGAGTTGCCATAACTATTTCTCACCTTTAGCCTGGATGGCGGCCTCTGCCGCCTTTACCTTCCTGTCAGCATCGTCCTCATCCAGCAATGGAGTGTAGCGGTAGGATTCAAGCCTCTCGCCACGCTTCCGGTTTGCATACACGTAAAACAGAATGCCGATAAAAACGGAGAAGAAGATCAACAAGGCCACGGTCTGGCTATTGCCAATGTCCATGATCCATGTCTTGAAATCTGTCAGCACTTAATATCTTCCCCTTCGCAGCAGAAAGCCGCCATCCAGTAGCAAATTAACGGAACTGGATGAAGTAGTCTTCATCAAACTTCTTGAAATCAACCATGGTGCCAAGCACTTGCAAGTAAGCCACCAATGCGTCCATTTCGCTCACACCGTTGGTGTTGCCGTCATAGTTGCCTTTATCAGCCTGTGCCAGCAAGTTGTCTTCGGCACGGTTAATATCCAACGTCTTGGCGACATCTTCACCAAATTTCTTGACATTGGCGTCATATTCCGTCTTGGTTTGAGAGTAAGGGACGCCTACCCGTTTCAATGCGATCATCCGATCCTGAATATCTGAATAATCCAGTTCCGTTTCTTTCAACCAAGGGTAGTTAGGCATAATGGACTGCGGCACAACAGAGCGTGGGCCGTCAAGTGCTGCACATGCCATTCGTTGGAATATTTGCCACCGACACGCGCCAGATCTGGTAGTACGCTTGGAGCCCCACTGGAATGGGTGATCGTACTTGGATTCAGCCGCCAGTGAGTAGTGACCGTAACGCAGGTCTTCATCACGGAAGGGACGGATCATCTGTGAGTGGCAAGTGTAGCAGCCTTCCCGGATGTAGATATCACGGCCACGTTGCTCCAGCGGGGTATAAGGGCGCACCAGATCCACACCAGTGGCAGGATCCTTCACGTCCTCAACCGTCTCATTGATGTAGTGCAATGGAACGATTTCAACCAGACCGCCGATACTGATCGCCACCAGCGTCAGCACGATCAGCATCGCGGAATTGGTTTCAATGCTTTCATGTTTGAACATAACGTCTCAATCCTCCCTGATTACGCCTGAGCGGCTGCGGTGGCCGGAGCGGTGTCTTCCTGCTTGGCGCGCGCAATGGTCATGTAGATGTTATAAGCCATCAGCACCATACCGGATACGAAGAACAGCCCACCCAATGCGCGCGCCGCCAGTGNGCCGTGCATGAATGCAACCGTTTCAACGAAGGTGTAAGCCAAGTTGCCGTATTCGTCGAATGCGCGCAGCATCAGACCCTGGCCGATACCGGACACCCACATTGCGGTGATGTAAAGGATCGTGCCAATGGTCGCCAGGAAGAAATGGGTATAAACCAGTTTCAGGCTATACAGGGTGGTGTTCCACAGGCGTGGGATCATGTGGTACAGGGAAGCGATGGAGATCATGGCAACCCAGCCCAAAGCGCCAGAGTGGACGTGGCCAACTGTCCAGTCAGTATAGTGGGACAGCGCGTTAACGCTCTTCAGGGACATCATTGNGTATTCGAAAGTGGACATGCCGTAGAAAGACAGTGCAGTGATCATGAACATCATGATGGGGTCAGTACGCAGTTTGTCCCATGCACCGGACAGGGTCATGATGCCGTTGATCATGCCGCCCCAGGAAGGCATCAGCAGCAGGATGGAGAAGGTGGCCGCCAGTGTGGAAGTCCAGTCAGGGATCGCAGTCCAGTGCAGGTGGTGAGTGCCTACCCACATGTACATGAAGCTCAACGCCCAGAAGTGGATGATGGACAGACGATAAGAGTAAACCGGACGGCCAGCCTGCTTAGGAACGAAGTAGTACATCATCCCCAGGAACGCCGCAGTCAGGAAGAAGCCAACCGCGTTGTGGCCGTACCACCATTGAGTCATCGCATCCTGCGCACCAGAGAACAAGCTGTAAGAAGTTGCAGAAGTCAGACTAACGGGAACCGCCAAGTTATTGAAGATGTGCAGCAACGCAGTTGCCAGGATGAAAGACATGTAAAACCAGTTGGCGACATAGATATGCGGCTGGTTACGCTTGATCAGGGTGATAGTGAACAGCAGGAAATAAACAACCCACACAACCGCGATGGCGATGTCGACAAACCAGACAGGTTCAGCGTATTCGCGGCCTTGCGTATAGCCAAACAGATAGAGGACTCCGGCCACCAGGACAGACAGGTTCCAACCCCAGAAGGTGAAGTTTGGCCAGAAAGTGCCGCCAGNCCGGCGCGCCTGACAAGTACGCTGCACTACATAGTAAGAAGTGGCAAACAGTGCATTACCTCCGAAGCCGAAAATAACACCACTGGTGTGGAGTGGACGCAAACGCCCGAATGTAATCTGTGCAAGATCAAGGTTCAGCGCTGGCCAAGCCAGTTCTGACGCAATGTAAACCCCGGCCGTCATGCCGAGGATTGCCCAGACAATTGCAGCAATCGCGAATTTCTTCACGATTTCATAGTTGTATTGCTCCGAAGAGAGTGCAGCACTATGAGCCATCGTATGCCCTCTGGTTAACAAGATTTAAGAAAATAACAGCTTTAAAACGGCGCAAGCATACAGGAAAAACCCGGATAAGAAAATGTTAATATGGGAAACGAAACCGCTTCAGAATACGGTTTTTGCGTAGAAGCATCCGCGTTGACCTATATCAAGAAAGCATCAGCACCCACACCACCAGCACATTGAGCATCGCCAATAACACCGCCGCTGAACCCATGTCCTTCGCCCGCCCTGACAGCTTGTGCAACTCCAGGCCTGTGCGGTCGACCACCGCCTCCACCGCAGAATTCAGCAGCTCCACAATCAACAGCAACAGCACGCTGCCGATCATCATCGACTTTTCCACCGCATTGTCCCCCAGCCATAAGGCCAATGGCACCGCAATGACCAACCCCAGACCTCGGCGGAAGGCCTCTTCATGCTTGTAAGCCGCCCGGAATCCCTGCCAGGAATACTGCCCCGCCTTGATGATGCGTTTCAAACCCTTGTTGCCGCTGTATGCCATCGTTACCTCCTAAAATTTTTGCGCAGCATAGCAATTCCATCCAACGAGGTCGACAGGGTCTGCTTACCTTTTTGCTTCCAGTTGGTCAGCGCCAACCCGGCGGCGGCCAGCGCAATGCCCGCCGCATGGTAAGGATGCAAACGCTCCCCCAAAAACAGCACCGCCAGCAAAATGCCGAACACGGGCATCAGATGGCTGAACTGGCCAGTGCGGCTGGCGAGATGATGGGTCGCATGATTCCAGAACAGATACGACAGCAAAGAAGGAAAAATTGCCACATACCCCACACTCAATACGCTGACCTGGGAAAGCGGCATAACGCGGACAGTCAAGCTTTCATGCACATACAGCGGCAAAATCGCCAGCGTGCCCAACGCCACAGTAAAGCCCAGCACCGGCAAACCTTTCAAACCATCCGGCAGCTTGCGCAACAGGGTGGTGTAACACGCCCAATCCAGCGCTGCCGCCAGCACCCACAAATCGCCAGTGGTGAAATCCAACCGTTGCAACAGCCTTACATCCGCATGGGTGATAATGATCAGCACGCCCAACAACGACACCATCACCCCCGCCCACTGCCGAAAACTGCTGTGTTCATGCAGGAACACCCNCGCCAGCACAATCGTGAACACCGGCGTCACCGATTGCAGCAGCACACCGTTGGTCACCGTAGTGGTTTGCAGGCCAACATAAACCAAGCTGTTGAAACCCGCCACACCCAGCAACGCCAGCGCCAGCACCAGCTTCCAGTGCGCCCGCGCCAGCGGCAGCGCCCGTTTCATCCCCGGCAAGGCGAACGGCAACAGGATCAGCGCCGCCACCGCCCACCGCCAAAATGACAACCCCAACGGCGGCAGATCGGCGTTCACCGCCCGCGCCAGATTAAAATTGCCCGCCCAGAACAGCACCGCCAGCACCAACAGCAGGTAGGGAGAAACGCGGTCAAGAACATTGGCTTGCATATTTCAGGCTCCACAGCGACGGGCAAGCAGACTATCATGCGGCGCAATCCCCGCACAGCCGAAGCCCATCCATGCCGCAACCATACCAAAGAATTTTCCTGCTCAGTCACATGCGCGCCTATACCAGCCTGTTGGGGCATGTCCTCGGCTCGCACCCGGCCATCAACGGCTATTACGAAATGCAGATGGGTTACGCCTCGGAACAGGCGCTGACGCAACAGGAGCAACTCTACGCCCGGCAAGACAGCTTCAAGCCCGGCAGCCGTTACCTGTTCGACAAGCTGCTGCATAACAAACATGCGCTGAACCTGCAACTGCCAGGGCTGGAAAACGCCATTCTCATCCTCGCCCTGCGGCAGCCAGAACAAACCCTCAAAAGCATCGTCAACCTGTTCGCGCAAAAGAACACAGGCCACCCCTATTCATACCCGGAGGGAGCCACCCAATACTACCTTGAACGTCTGGAAAGCTTGGCCGCATTCAGCCAGCGCCATCCGCAGCGTTATTTCTATTTTGATGCGGAACTGATCCGCAGCGACACGGAAAGCGTCTTGAAAAAGCTGGGGAAATGGCTGCAACTGGATTCGCCACTGACACCGCACTACCAACGTTTCAGCAAAACCGGCGTGGCGGGCGCAGGTGACACTTCCACCGCCATCGGTAGCGGTGCCATCATCAAGCAGGAAAACCAATACCACGGCATCCAGTTGGAAGCAGGGCTATTGCAACAGACAACCCAACGCTATCGGGAATGCCGCGCCCAATTAATTCGCAACGCCCTGGAGGCTATGTGAACAATTGATCCCACGCATCACGCTCACTACGGTAATGCAGCAACGCATCCAAAATCTGCCGCTTACGCCCCGCCCGGTGTGTTTCCGACTGAATCTGCCGCCATGCCAACGACTGACCACTGAAATTCAGCTCGATATTACGCAGAAACTGTGCAATCTGGCGCATGGCTGACGTATCTCGCCACCAATGCTGTTCTTGGCCACCCACGGCCCAAACCCGNNCCAGACGCGCGTTGATTGCCTCATGCTTGCTCTGATACAAGCCCAGCATATCCGCCTCCACCTTCCCCACCACCTGTTGCAGCAAGCCGACATCCGTCAACTGTTCCAGTGTGTAGGTTTTCAGGAATTCCACCACTGAAAACAACATCAGGTCACCGAAAAACTGGCGCTCGAATTCGTCAGAAATGTCGATGGCGGCGTCCTGTTGCTGCTCCACGCCGGNGCGGAAGTCATCGCCTGCCTCCTCCGTCGTGCGCCGGTGCAGCATCGGCAGGTTGGCGGAGGCGAAACGCGCGCCAATTTCCGCCTGAATCAAGCGCCCGGCAGTCGNGCCGGACATGCGCAACCGCAAATGCCCGAACGGAATAATATATTTCAACCCTTCGAAATTGACGATGTAATTGCCGGGATAAACCGTCCGCGCCGGAGCCAGCCCCATTGGCTTGCCGTCATCCTGATACGCCGTCTTACGGGTCAGATGCTCACCGAAAAAGAACGCCTGCAAACGCCCGGCAAAAACATCCAGACAAGCCGCATGGTCATGCTGCCCTTGCAATGGGCAACGGTAATCGAAATGCTCCTGTTTGTGCTCAAAACCAAACATATTCGCCATATCATGGTAAGCAGCATCGCCCGGCAACGGCGTATCACGGTGAAAGCTGCACGCCTCTTGCGGCGCATAATCCGCGATTTCGTGCAAGAAGGCGGTCACATCATCCAGAAAATTGGCCGCCATGACCGCTGGCGACACTGGCGGGTCACCAACCAGCTTGCCGGTCAGCATCAAGGTATCGGTAGCCTGAAAAATCCGGCTGATAGAGTGAAAGTAATCAATTTCAGGCAGAAATAACTGGTCGCTATCCACCAGATAATACAAGGTGCGGTTCCTGTCCTGAGTCAGCGCCAGCATTTTCAGATAACTGAGATTGCGGTTGGCCGCTTGGCCTTTGCGGTAAAAACGCTCTGCCGGTTNGGTAGTCAGCAGTCTGCCCAAGTGCCGCCGCTGTGCTTCCGGAATGCTGTGCAGCAGCTGATACTGCTCCGGCAGGTCAAAGTGCATGACATCCAACCCCTTGCCGCGATATTCCGCCACCAACGCCTTGTGCTGCCCGATGCAATGCGGGTCACGGCTATCCTCAGCCACCACGATGCTTATTCCACCAGCATAACCATGCAACGCAAGCTGCTGGTGGATGCTTTCCAAACAGCGGCGCAAATGCGGCGGGCGATCCGCCACCGGGACACTGATAATGAAACGGTAAAAATCTGTAAGGTCTGGCATGGGCAACCTTTAACGGCGGGAGGAATAATTGGGGTAAGCTTCGCGGTCGACCATCAATTCGATCAGATTGATGCCATGGTGAAAATCAGCCTGTTCGAACACCTGCCGACATTCAGCCTCGCTCCCAATCCGGAAATGCTTGATGCCAAACGATTTCGCCAGCAACGCATAATCCGGGTTCTGAAAATCGCAATCGAGGAAGCGTTGTTCATATTGCTGATGCTGGTTCTTGCGGATCAGCCCCAGTGTCTGGTTGTTGAACAGCACGATATTCAGCGGAATCTGGTAATTGACGGCGGTCATGATCTCCATGCAGCACATCTGGAAACCACCGTCGCCGAGAATGGCGAAAACCGGCTTGTCGAGCACAAACTTCGCACCAATTGCCGCCGGAATGGCATGCCCCAGCGAGGAAACCCCGGTATTGGGCACGAACAGGTCGCCTTCTTTCACCCGGTAAAAATTCTGCGCGAAAATGATATTGTCATCAACCAGCACAATGCCTTCCTCGAAACGTTGCTCCAACAACGCAAACAGGCTTTTCACCAGATCGAATTTCTCGTTGAAAATGACCTGCCCACTGCTGGCGGCCTGCTGGTCAATCTGCTGCTTGAAAGCCGCNNCAATTTGGGGGCAAGCTTTTTCGATTCCCTGCGGCACGCAACAAGCATTGATCGCCTGCAGGAAGTCCCCCAGATCGGACTGGATCGCCAGATCCGCCTTCACGACCTTTTCCAGTTGCGCCACATTGCGGTCAACCTGAATGATTTTGCGTTCATGCACCAGATCTTCCTTCCACACATAGCTGGTGCGCTCGTTGAAGCCAGCGCCGAGCAGGATGATCAGATCCGCTTCCCGCATGAAATAGTGCATGGCATGGCCACCGGAGGTCACCCCTAGCGTCCCCAGCGCCAACCCAGAACGTTCATCAATCGCCCCCTTGCCTTTCAGGCTGGTCGCAACCGGGATATTCAAATGTTCGCTGAACTTCCGCAACTCGGCGCGGCCTTNGGCGGAATGCAGGCAACCATACCCTGCCAACACCACCGGATGGCGCGCCTGCCGGATCATTTCCGCGCACTGCTCCAGCAGCGGTGGGGCAATCTGCAACTTAGGCGGCGCTTTCAAAGTAGGCAGTTTGTCTAGAATGGCAGCATCCACCCACTCCTTCTGCACATTCACCGGAATGCTCAACACCACCGNGCCTGGCGTATCCGACGCCAGTTGGCGCGCCGCCANGTTCA
The DNA here is from genome assembly GCA_013693955.1 of Candidatus Thiothrix singaporensis. Taxonomy (GTDB): domain Bacteria; phylum Pseudomonadota; class Gammaproteobacteria; order Thiotrichales; family Thiotrichaceae; genus Thiothrix; species Thiothrix singaporensis. Next base: position 2,844,857 of record CP059265.1, read on the forward strand.
GCACATTGGCTATGTAATCAGTGCGTTCAATCAGCTTGTGGTAGCGGGTCACGCCGGAAAACAGCGCCGTCTGGTCGATACTGCCCCNCTCCCNCGAGCTTTCCTGCAAGCCACCACGCCCAAAGATATGGGTCGGCGCTTCGCCGGTAACCACAATCATCGGCAGTTTGTCGGCATAGGCATTGGCGATGCCGGTAATCAGGTTGCTCGCCCCTGGCTCTGCGGTCGTAATGCAAGCACCGATGCGCCCGCTGACACGCGCATAACCACCCGCCATGAAAGCCGCACCCTGTTCATGTTTGACCAGCACAGTCCTAATGCCCGAGTCATACAGGCCATCATACACCGGCAGGATATGTGCGCCGGGCATGCCGAAAATAGTGTCGACGCCGAGCCGTTGCAGGAATTTGACGATGAGTTCACTAACCTGGATTTTCATACGCGGTGCGGAAGGCCGTATCATTCTGACTGGAAACCCCCGCAGGATAGCTTTCCCAGGAAATGAATGGAACCCTGAACCACCAGATCGCGCCCCCAAGAAAGACCCAGTCAATTAGTATGGTTTATTGTTGTCAAAATAATATCCAATAGAATCATTCTCTGGAGGTCTAACCGCCAAAATCAAAAACTATAAGGAGCAAGGTTATGTTTCACAAAGTCAAGCTATTGCCTGTTGAATACAAAATCATTGGGGTCATGTTGTTAACAACATTCATCAATATGTTGGCCACGCTGAATTGAAGCGGCGCTCCAGCCCGTCTTCACAACTGGGTGATCCGTCAGTTATCTACCCAAGCCAAACCAACAATATCTGTTTATGGGATATATTTATCGAAATATATCGTTTTTTCGCTTTTAAGAATCGCTGATACTGCACCAACACATTCTGAAGGAGCAGCATCATGCTATTAAGTCCGCAACAATTCCAGCAGGTTTCCGGAGCGGTGCGCAGCCTGACGCCTGCGCAGCTGGCCTGGGTAAGCGGTTATATTTCCGGCTTATCCCAACAGTTCGACGCAACGCCCGCCGCTTTCCCAGCGGTTGACGTTGGCGGCCTCAAAACCACCATTTTGTATGGCAGCCAGACCGGCAACAGCAAAAAAATAGCGGAACAGTTGCTGGCGCATTTGCAGGCGCAAGGCTCCGCAGCCGTGTTGGCCAATATGAAGGACTACCGCCCGCAGCAGTTGAANAAGGAACAACGCATCGTCGCCGTGATCAGCACGCATGGCAACGGCGAACCGCCGGATGACGCCCGCGCCTTTTTCGCCTTCCTGCAAAGTGACCGCGCGCCCCGGCTGGAAACGCTGGAATTCGCCGTGCTGGCGCTGGGCGACTCCAGCTATGAGGAGTTCTGCCAGACGGGGCTGGCGTTGGATCAGCGGCTGGAAGCATTGGGTGCCAAACGCCTATTGGAGCGGGTCGATTGCGATGTCGATTTCGCCGCCACCGCCGCAACGTGGCAGCGACAAGTGGCCGAGAAAACACCCAAAACACAGGATAACGGCGCAATCCGCTTCCAGCCCTCACCGCTGGCGGAACAGATTGCATCAGCGGCTGAATACACCGCCGCCCGCCCGTTCCGCGCCGAGTTGCTCAACAGCATCGTCCTGACCGACACCGGCTCGGACAAGGATGTGCTGCACCTAGAATTGTCGCTGGAAGGTTCCGGCATCCGCTACCAGCCGGGCGACATCCTGGCCGTGGCGTTCGACAATGATACCGCGCTGGTGGATGAAATCCTGCAACTGGGCGGGCTGCAAGGCAAGGAACGGGTGCAGGTGAACGGCGCGGAAACCAGCCTGTACAGCGCCTTGCGTTATCAACGCGAACTGACCAGCGTCACCCGCCGCCAGCTCAAAGCCTACGCAGAACTGATCGCCCACCCGGAACTGCAAGCGGCGGCGGAAGACAAAAACGCCCTGCGCGACTGGCTGTACGCCGCCGACTGGGTGGACGTGCTGAACGAATTTTCCGGCAAACTCTCCGCCCAACAGCTGGTGGATGTGTTGCGCCCCTTGCAGCCGCGCCAGTATTCCATCGCCTCCAGCCCTAGCGCACACCCTGAAGAAGTGCATTTGCTGGTCAAACGGGTGGAATACGCCTTCCAAGGGCGCAAACACCTGGGCACAGCCTCCAACTGGCTGGCGCGCCTCCAAGCGGGGGAACTGGCGTCCGTGCACCTCAAGCCCAACCCGAATTTCAAGCTGCCGCAAGACCCGCAGGCCAACATCATCATGATCGGCGCAGGGACTGGGGTGGCGCCCTTCCGCAGCTTCCTGTTCGAACGTGAGGCGCAGGGTGTGCAAGGCGGCAGCTGGCTATTCTTTGGCGAGCAGCATTTCCGCACCGACTTCCTGTACCAGACCGAATGGCGGCAACTGCTGGAAAACGGCGCATTGGAGCACATGAGCGTGGCCTTTTCCCGCGACCAGGTGGAAAAATCNTACGTGCAGCACCGCTTGCTGGAAAATGGCGCGGAAGTTTGGCGGTGGCTGCAAGCAGGCGCCTATCTCTACGTCTGCGGCGATATGAACCGGATGGCGCAGGACGTGCACCGNGCGCTGCTGACGATCGCCTCCACCCACGGCGGCAAATCTGCGGATGAAGCAGCGGAATGGCTGGAGCAATTGACCGCAGACCGCCGCTATCAACGGGACGTTTATTAAGACCACCTTTCCAACATTATCAATAAGGTTAGAAAAACATGATTCTCAACAATACACCGCTGCAAACACTGCATGCCGATTTCGCCGGGCTGACACTGGATGAAGCCCTGATTGCGCTGCGTCAGCGTTTCGATGGGCGTATCGCTTTTTCCAGTAGCCTGGGGCTGGAAGATCAGGTGATTACCGATGCGATCTTCCGCAATGGCCTGGATATCGACGTTTTCACGCTGGATACCGGGCGCAATTTCACTGAAACCTACGACGTGTTGGACGCCACCCGNCAAAAGTACGGCAAGCCGATCAAGGCCTTTTACCCGCAAACCGCGGCGATTGAGCGTTACGTCACCATCAAAGGCATCAATGCGATTTACGAATCGGTCGAAAACCGTAAGGAATGCTGCTACATCCGCAAGATCGAGCCACTCAACCGTGCATTGCAAGGGGCACAGGTGTGGATTACCGGCTTGCGGGCAGCGCAATCCACTTACCGCGCTGACATGAACTTGTTCGAACGCGATGAGCAACGTGGCTTGCTGAAATTCAATCCGCTGCTGCATGCGGTCACCAGCGATTTGTGGACTTATATCCGCAAATACGACATCCCCTACAACAAGCTGCACAGCGAGTTCTACCCCAGCATCGGCTGCGCACCCTGCACCCGTGCGGTGGCTGTTGGCGAAGACGAACGTTCAGGCCGCTGGTGGTGGGAATCCCACAATCAGGAATGCGGTTTGCACGACGGTACCCGTGCGCCCGTGAGGAAGGCGGCGTAATGACAGCGCGTATCGAACCCAAGCCGCTCAATCAGCTGGCACCCAATGGTTCTGCGGTCGAGCACATCAAGGACAGCAGCAATTACCTGCGCGGCAATCTGGTGGAAGATTTCCAGAACCCGATCACTGCCTCGATCAGCGAAGACAATGTGCAGTTGGTGAAATTCCACGGCTCCTACATGCAGGATGACCGCGATGTGCGCCTGCACCGTCAGGATAAAAAGCTGGAACCGGCGTATTCCTTCATGATCCGCCTGCGAGTGCCGGGCGGCGACCTGACAGCAGAGCAGTGGGTCAAGCTGGATGACATCAGCAACCGCTACGGCAATGGCACCTCGCGGATCACCACCCGGCAGGCTTTGCAGTTTCACGGCATTATCAAGTTCGATATGAAAGCGACCATCCAGGCGATGGATGCCGCGCTGCTGGACAGTATCGCGGGCTGTGGTGACGTGAACCGCAATGTCATGTGTACGCCTGACCCCACACTGTCGAAGCTGCATGCCGAAGTGTTCCCGTGGGCGCANAAAATCAGCGATCATTTGCTGCCGCGTTCACGCGCCTACCACGAAATCTGGCTGGATGAAGCGCAGGGCAAAACGCTGGTCGCCGGTGGTGAAACGGATGAAACCGAGCCGCTGTACGGCAAGCATTACCTGCCGCGCAAATTCAAGGTGGCGATTGCGATTCCACCGTTCAATGACATGGATGTGTACGCCAATGACATCGGCCTGATAGCAGTTGAGGAAAACGGCAAACTGGCTGGTTTCAATGTCGCGGTTGGCGGTGGTTTGGGGATGACTTTCGGGCGCGACGACACTTACCCACGGCTGGCTTCCACGATTGGTTTTTGCACGCCGGAACAGGTGCTGGATGTGTGTTTCCACATCGTTGCCATTCAGCGCGATTACGGTAACCGGCAGGATCGTAAGCTATCGCGCTTCAAATACACCCTCGACCGCTTTGGGTTGGACTGGTTCAAGCAGGAGCTGAAGACCCGCTTGGGGTTTGAGTTGGGCAAGGTTCGTCCGTTTGAGTTTGCCACGACCGGCGACCGTTTCGGTTGGCGTTCCAGCACGGATGGTTTGTGGCATCTGGGTTTGCGGCTGGAATACGGGCGCGTGCTGGACAATGAAACCCACGGCCTGAAATCAGCCTTGCGGGAAATTGCCACCCAGCGCTTGAGCGGTTTCCGCATGACCGGCAACCAGAACCTGATCCTGACCGGGGTGCGTGAAGAAGATATCGATGCGGTGGAAGGCATCCTGCGTGCTTACGGTTATGAGCCGGACGCCAGCCATTTGTCCGGCTTGCGGCGCAACTCCATTGCTTGTGTGGCGCTCAACACCTGCCCGCAGGCGATGGCGGAAGCGGAACGCTACCTACCCGACCTACTCAGCAAGCTGGAAGTGTCGCTGGATAAACACGGCTTGCGTGATGACGAAATCAAGATTCGCATGACCGGTTGCCCAAATGGTTGCGGGCGTTCGGTACTGGGTGAAATCGGTCTGATCGGCAAGTCGCCGGGGCGTTACAACCTGTACCTGGGGGCAAGTTTCAACGGCGACCGGCTGAACCGGCTGTACCGCGAAAACCTGGATGAAGCCGCCATCCTGGGCATACTGGATGAGCTGTTCGCAGCTTACGCTGCCCAACGGCGCGATGCTGAAGCATTTGGCGATTTCGTCATCCGCAAAGCTTACGTGTAACTCATCACCTCCCCGCCGGTATCATCCCACTGCCTGGTCAGGCAGGCTGGCGCAGGGCTTCCATCGGCTGATGCCCCTGCTTTCCGTCAGGCTTTTTCAGCCTGCCCGCGTATCGCAGGTTTACCTGATCCCGAATCTTGTGTATTTGTATACGGTGTAAACTAAAATTCGACCAATCATTCCAACAATCCCGTTTTACACAACAAACAAATACCCAAAAATTGAGACTTGCAGAGGAGGAATCAGCACATGAATGGAGCCATAGCCATGGATTGCCTGTTCGCCAAAACAGCCAAAGGCTATACCGAAGTTGACACCAAGGCCGATGGCCTGCCGTTGGTATTGCGCCGCCTGCTCATTTTCGTCAACGGCAAACGTGACCTCAAGGAACTGGCGACTCTGCCCAGAGTTGATGACTTGCACAAGGCCTTGTTGGAATTGGAGCAAGGCGGCTATATCACCCGGGTTCCGCTGGACGCACCGCCACCGGCGGCTTTTGCCGCAGCCACCGCAATGCCAATTCCGGCAGCGACGCCAACACCTGCCCCGGCCACCGACGGTTTCAGGCCTTGCCGCTGGCCGACAACCCATTGCACATCCAGCAGGCGCGCAATTTCATGGTCAATACCCTGACAGCTTTTGTTGGCTCCTTTGTCGTCACCGCCCTGGTCGGCAGGCTCAATAACGCCCGCTCCCATACTGAATTCCGCGCATTGTTCCCGGAATGGGTGGCCGCCATCCAGGGTAGCCGTGAAGGGCGGCGTGAACTGGAAAAGCTCAAGACCGAGCTGCTGAAAATCATCTAATCTTTTTCAAGATATTAAAATCTGATTTTATCGTTTTTTTAACTTAGTTACTTACCGGATACTGCGTTGCATCCACCGATTACTCAGGATGCAACGCAATGTTTTTCTCCTCCCTCCATGCACAGCAACGCCTGCTCAGTCATCTTGACTGGTTGGAAGCTGAAGCCATCCACATCCTCCGCGAAGTCGCCGGGCAATGCAGCAACCCAGCGCTGTTGTTTTCCGGCGGCAAAGACTCCATCTGCCTGCTGCGGCTGGCGGAAAAGGCTTTCCGTCCCGGGCGCTTCCCGTTCCCGTTGCTGCATATCGACACCGGCCACAACTACCCGGAAGTGATCGAGTTCCGTGACCGCAAGGCTGCTGGGCTGGGTGAACGCCTGATTGTGCGTTCGGTGGAAGACTCCATGCGGCGCGGCACGGTCGTGCTCAAGCATGCGGACGAATCGCGCAACAAACACCAATCCGTCACGTTGCTGGAAGCGATTGAGGAATTCGGCTTTGACTGCTGTATCGGCGGTGCCCGCCGCGACGAGGAAAAGGCGCGCGCCAAAGAGCGGATCATGAGTTTCCGTGACGAATTCGGCCAATGGGACCCGAAAAACCAGCGCCCGGAATTGTGGGATCTGTATAACGCCCGCAGCCATAAAGGCGAAAACATCCGCGCCTTCCCGATTTCCAACTGGACTGAGCTGGATGTCTGGCAATACATCGAACGCGAAAACCTGGAACTGCCCAACATCTATTTCGCCCACCGGCGCCCGGTCGTCAAACGTAACGGCGCGATTACGCCCATCACCCATTTGACGCCCGCCAGACCGGATGAGGAAGTCATCAACCTGCAAGTCCGTTTCCGCACCGTCGGCGACATCACCTGCACCGCGCCGGTCGAATCGGACGCGGACACCATTGAAAAGATCATTGCCGAAACCGCCACCACCACGGTCACCGAACGTGGTGCCACCCGCCTAGATGACCAGGCTTCCGAAGCGGCCATGGAGCAACGCAAGAAAGAGGGGTATTTCTGAATGACACATCCGGTAGAAGACCACGGCCTGCTGCGCCTGTTGACTTGCGGCAGCGTGGATGACGGCAAGAGCACCCTGATCGGGCGGCTGCTGTTCGACTCCAAAGTGATTTTGGCCGACACGCTGCACACACTCGCCAAGACTTCACAGAAACGCGGCTTGCAGGATGTCGACCTGTCGCTGCTGACCGACGGCTTGCAGGCGGAACGTGAACAAGGCATCACCATCGATGTGGCTTACCGCTATTTTTCCACTGGCACGCGCAAGTTCATCATTGCGGATGCGCCGGGGCATGAGCAATACACCCGCAACATGGTGACGGCGGCCTCCACCGCCAACCTCGCCATTATTCTGGTGGATGCGCGCAAGGGCGTGCTGACCCAAACCCGCCGCCATTCCTATCTGGCGCATCTGCTCGGCGTGCCGCACCTGTTGGTGGCCGTGAACAAGATGGATCTGGTGGATTACAGCCAACAGCGTTTCGAGGCAATCAAACAGGATTACCTGGCGTTTGCCGAGCAACTGGGCATCCGCGATGTCAATTTCCTGCCGCTGTCCGCCCTCAAAGGCGACATGGTGGTGGAGCGCGGCGACAAGCTCGGCTGGCATCAAGGNCCAACCCTGATGGAAATCCTGGAAACCGCGCCCGGCGCGCAACGCCGCCACGCCGCGCCGTTCCGTTTTCCAGTGCAATACGTCTGCCGCCCGCAGGACTCCGCCAACCCGCAACTGCACGATTACCGTGGATTCATGGGACGGGTGGAATCCGGCCAACTCAAGGTGGGCGACCACATCACCGCGCTGCCTTCCGGCCTCAGCAGCACGGTCAAGGCCATTGAACTGGGCGGCGCGCCCTTGCAGGAAGCCGAAGCCGAACAATCCATCACCCTGCTGTTGGCCGATGAAATCGACATTTCGCGCGGCGACATGCTGGTGAAAAGCGACGAACCACCCCTCCAGACCAAACAATTGGAAGCCACTGTCTGCTGGCTGGCGGAAACGCCGCTGGAACGCACGCGCACCTACCTGATCCGCCACACCACCCGCGACGCCAAGGCCAAACTGACCGGGATTGCCTGGCGGATGGATGTCAATACATTGGAACGGCAGGAGGCCACGCAATTGGCGATGAATGATATTGCCCGTGTCAGTTTTAAACTGGCGCAGCCATTGTTTATTGACCCCTATGANAAAAACCGCAGCACCGGCGCATTTATCGTGATTGATGAAAGCACCAACAATACCGTTGGTGCGGGAATGGTNGACGCCATGAAATAAACACCAATAGCAAATATATGCATAAGCATTGCAGTTTTTCTTGGTTTGTTCATAAAGGCAATATCGATATATTCAAGTCCATTATTATTAACCACCTACAGAGGTNNAATAAACATGGCGTTCAATAAAACCCGTCATTATATTTTGGCGCTGACGCTGGGACTTGGAGCATTAACCAATATTGCTTTTGCAAATGATGTCAAACTGCGTAATGTTTCTTATGACCCTACCCGCGAATTGTATGCAGATTATAATGCTGCTTTCGCCAAATACTGGAAAGANAAAACCGGGGACACGGTTAGCATTGAGCAATCCCATGCAGGCTCCGCCAAACAGGCGCGCGCCCTGCTGGATGGCCTGGAAGGCGATGTCGCCACCCTCGCGCTGGGTTATGACATTGACTCCCTGTACACCCAAGGCAACCTGCTGTCCAAAGACTGGCAAGCCAAACTGCCGGACAATTCCACCCCTTACACCTCCACCATTGTGTTCCTGGTGCGCAAGGGCAATCCCAAAGGCATCAAGGATTGGCCAGACTTGGCCAAAGAAGGCGTCGAAGTTGTCACCCCCAACCCGAAAACATCGGGCGGTGCCCGCTGGAACTACTTGGCGGCCTGGGGTTACTCCCTCAAGCAACCGGGCGGCAATGACGAAACCGCCAAAGCCTTCGTNCAAAAAATCTTTGACAATGTAAAAGTGCTGGACACCGGAGCGCGAGGCTCCACCACCACCTTTACGCAACGCGGTGTCGGCGACGTGCTGGTGACATGGGAAAACGAGGCTTATCTGGTGCTGAATGAGTTGGGCAAGAATGACTATGAGATCGTCACCCCATCCCTTTCCATCCTGACAGAACCGCCAGTCGCGGTCGTGACACGCTACGCCACCCAGCACGGCACGGAAGCATTGGCGAAAGCTTATTTGGAACACCTGTATAGCCCGGAAGGCCAGGATATTATCGGCAAACATTATTTCCGCCCGCGTGATGCAACGGCATTGGCGAAATATAAATCCCAGTTTGCGCCGGTAAAACTGTTTACGCTGAATGAATTGTTTGGTGACTGGAGTAAAGCGCAGTCCGTCCATTTCAGCAATGGCGGGACATTCGATCAAATCAAGGGACAATAAATAAAACGGAGGCTTATATGGCCTCCACTTTATTTAGCAAGGGAGAGCAGGATTTATGGCCTACACGCGCACGGCGCATTCCGCAACATCTGGCGTTATTCCCGGGTTTGGCCTTTCACTGGGCTACACGCTGGTTTATATGTCGCTGCTGGTGCTGATTCCCATGTCAGCCATTTTCATCAAGGCCAGCGCACAAAGCTTGCCGGAATTCTGGGCGACCATCACGGCACCACCAGTGGTGGCGTCCTATCGGGTTTCATTTCTCACTTCACTCCTCGCCGCCGCCATTAATGTGGTTTTCGGCTCCTTACTGGCATGGTCGTTGGTGCGCTACAACTTTTGGGGCAAGCGCCGGTGGACGCCCTGATTGACCTGCCCTTCGCGCTGCCCACCGCCGTCGCCGGGATCACGCTGTCCGCGCTGTATGCGCAAAACGGCTGGATCGGCAGCCTGCTCGCGCCGTATGGTGTCAAGGTCGCCTTCACGCCATTGGGCATCCTGGTGGCGCTGACATTCATCGGCCTGCCGTTTGTGGTGCGCACCATCCAGCCCATATTGCAGGACTTGAGCCCGGAATTTGAAGAGGCCGCCGCCACTTTGGGTGCCCGCCGTTGGCAGACATTCCGCCATGTGATCCTGCCCGCCTTGCTGCCCGCCATCCTGACTGGCTTTGCCCTGGCGTTCGCCCGTGCCGTCGGTGAATACGGTTCGGTCATCTTTATTGCGGGCAATGTGCCAATGGTGTCCGAAATCACCCCACTGCTGATCATCACCCGGCTAGACCAATTCGACATCGCCGGAGCCACCGCCATTGCCGCCGTCATGCTCGTGGTTTCGTTCATCTTATTGTTTTTGATCAATGGCTTGCAGCACTGGACAGCGCGCCGGAGCAGCTACCTGAGCGGGGAGGATAGCGTATGAGCGGCATGGCGGGCGGCCTCCATGCCCAACAGCATGGCCAAACCTATTATGAGTCCAACCCGGCGACCCGCGAAGCCCGTTGGGTGAAAGGGGGCATCCTGGCGGTGGCGCTGACGTTTTTCGCCCTGTTCCTGTTACTGCCATTGCTGGCGGTGTTCACCGAAGCGTTGCGCAAAGGCTATACGGCGTATTGGGAAGCCATTGTCCAACCCGACACCCTTTCCGCCATCGCCCTCACGCTTATCGCCACCCTCATCGCCATCCCGCTGAATGTGGTGTTTGGCGTCACGGCGGCATGGTCTATCAGCAAATTCGACTTTCGCGGCAAGCAATTGCTCAAAACCCTGATTGACCTGCCGTTTTCCGTCTCCCCGTAGTGGCGGCCTGATGTACGTGCTGGTGTTTGGCGTCAATGGCTGGTTCGGCAAATGGCTGACCGCCCATGACATGACCGTCATTTTCGCCGTGCCGGGGATTGTGCTGGCGACTGTGTTTGTCACCTTCCCGTTTGTTGCCCGCGAGCTGATCCCCTTGATGGAGGCGCAGGGCAATGAGGCGGAGGAAGCGGCGGTGTCGCTGGGCGCTTCCGGCTGGCAGACGTTCTGGCTTGTCACCTTGCCCAACATCGTGGGCCTGTTGTACGGCGTGATCCTGTGCAATGCGCGGGCGATGGGCGAATTTGGTGCCGTGTCGGTGGTTTCCGGGCATTTGCGCGGGCAAACCGTCACGCTGCCATTGCAGGTCGAGATTCTTTACAACGAATACCAGTTTTCCGCCGCGTTTGCAGTGGCTTCGCTGCTGGCCTGCTCGCGCTGGCGACACTGGCGATCAAGCTCTATGTGGAAAGGAGGACAACATGAAACGTTTTGCCGAAACATTCATTCAATATTGCCAACGGGAGCGCCATCAGACAGATGCAGCCCCTGCCGCCGGAAGCTGGTTATGCCAATGCTTGCAGGCCATCGGACGCGGCCTGCAATGTCAATGGATGACCTCCTGACCCGCTAACTGAGATTACCATGAGCATAGAAGTTAAACAGATCAACAAGCATTTCGCTGCCTTTCAAGCCCTGGACAATGTCTCGCTGGAATTCCCAAGCGGGAAGCTGGCGGCATTGCTGGGCCATCCGGTTGTGGAAAAACCACCCTGCTGCGCATTATTGCGGGTCTGGAGCGGGCGGATAGCGGGCAGATCATCCTGGAAGGAGTGGATGCCTCCAACATGCATGTCCGTGACCGCAAAATCGGTTTCATGTTCCAACATTACGCGCTGTTCCAGCACATGAGCGTCTTTGACAATGTCGCTTTTGGCTTGCGCGTCAAACCGAAAGCGCTCCGCCCGCCGGAGGCGGACATCCGCAAGCAGGTCACGGAGCTGCTGGAACTGGTGCGGCTGGGCGCGCTGGCCAAACGTTACCCGGAACAGTTGTCCGGCGGGCAACGCCAGCGGATTGCGCTGGCGCGCGCCCTGGCGGTGCAGCCGCGCGTATTGCTGCTGGATGAGCCATTCGGCGCGCTGGACGCCAAAGTGCGCAAGGAATTGCGCCGTTGGTTGCGCCAATTGCATGATGAATTGCACATCACCTCCATTTTCGTGACCCACGACCAAGAGGAAGCCCTGGAAGTGGCGGACGAAATCGTGCTGATGAACCGAGGAAAAATCGAACAGACAGGTTCACCGCTGGAGGTCTTCAATCAGCCCGCGACACCGTTCGCCTACAACTTCCTCGGCTCGGTCAACCGTTTTGAAGGCAAATGGTCCAAGGGGCGCTGCATGCGGATAGCGGGCGGCTGCCGCTGGCGAGCGCGCCTACGGGCGTACAAGAAAATGCGCAGGTGGTGGCGTTCGCCCGTCCGCATGAATTGCAGATTATCCCAACAGCACAGCCTGGCAATGGCAATGACGGCGTCCCGGCGCATATCAGCCGCATCCTGCCCTTCAGCCAATGACGCGGGTGGAGTTGACGCATGTGAATTCCAGCACACAATTCTATGAGGTTGACTTGCCTGCCCAGCACATCGGCGCTTTGCAACTGGTGCAAGGCCAGCTAGTGCGCCTATTGCCGTTGCAATTGCGGGTGTTTGCCGACGCCGCCCAAGGGGGATGACCGTGAATTTCCAGCAACTGCGCATTATCCGTGAAACTACNCGACAGAATTTCAACCTGACTGATGTCGCCAACGCGCTGTTCATGTCCCAATCCGGCGTCAGCAAACATATCCGGGAGCTGGAGGATGAACTCGGCGTCGAACTGTTCATCCGCCGGGGCAAGCGCCTGCTNGGCCTGACCGAACCGGGGCGGGAATTGCTGGCCATTGTCGAGCGGATGCTGCTGGACGCCAATAACATCCGGCAGGCGGCCAAACAATTCAGCAACCGGGAAGAAGGTTCCCTGACCATTGCGACCACACATACGCAAGCGCGTTATGCGCTGCCGCCGGTCGTCATGCAGTTCAANAAGCAATTTCCCAAAGTGCATTTGATCCTGTTGCAGGCGACGCCCGCCGAAATCGCCGTCCTGTTGCAGGAAGGCCGCGCGGACATTGGCATCGCCACAGAATCGCTGGAGAACGCCGCCAACCTGGCNGCATTTCCCTTTTACACCGGNAGCCATATCGCCATTGCGCCCGAGGGGCACCCGCTGGCCGCCAAAGCATTCATCACCCTGGAAGATATAGCGGCCTACCCATTGGTCACTTACGACAAGAACATTACCGGGCGGGCGGTAATTGATGAAGCCTTCAGCAAGGCGGGCATTACGCCGGATATTGTCATGTCGGCGCGGGATTCCGACGTGATCAAAACCTATGTCGAGTTGGGGTTGGGCGTGGGCATCGTGGCGTCGATGGCGTACAACCCGCAACGTGACGCCGGGCTGCGCATGCTGGACTGCGCGCACCTGTTCGCCGCCAACACCGCCCTGATTGCGGTGCGCTACGGGCATTATTTGCGCGGGTACGCTTACCATTTCATTGAGCTGTGCTCCGCCCGGCTCACGGAGGCTGCCATCCGCAGCCAACTCAGCAGGGCGGAACAGACGGAAACGGGGATGCTTAGGCACCGTCATCAAACGGCGCGCCTTCAGCCCATTTTCACTTTCTTTACACATTCCGGCCATTTTTGTTGCCCGATTCCGCCGTAAAGTTACTCCATCGAAAGCTTAAACACTGACATCCACAAGGAGTAATCTTATGAAAATCCAAACCATTTTTCTGGCGCGTTGGTAACTGCCGTTTTGTTCGCCTCTTCTGCCACCCTCGCAGCGCCACACCACGAGGTGCTCAAGGCCAACACCTACAAACTGGAACAACGCATTGACAGTGGCGTGAAAATCGGCAAGTTGACCCCCAGCGAAACCCGCCAGTTGCGTACCGAACTGGGCAAGCTCAAGGCAACCGTCAAAGCCGCCAATAAGGATCACAAGATCACCAATTGGGAACGCAAAAACGCGGCGTCCAAAGAGCTGGCGTTGAGCAAAAACATCACCAAGCTCACCAACAATCGGGATGTGGTCAAAAAGCATGGCAATGACAAACACAAACTGACGCCTGCCAAACAGATGCAACAAGGCAAGCATTTTTAATAACGGGGCTAAATAAAAGCAAAAGCCAATCTGATAGGGCTGTGGGGCTAAGGGGCGACCTGTTTGGGTCGCCCTTTTTCGCCGAGCAGACACGGCCAAGCTCCTCCCTGATCCAAAGGTAAAAGATGAGGCGGCACATTACATATTGCTATACTGGGATACAGTAAGAAACGACACCACAGGTAAGGCCATGCTTGCAACACTGACCAGCAAGGGACAAGTCACCATCCCTAAAGCCGCCCGAGACGCTTTGCATTTGAATCCAGGCGACCGTATTGAATTTGTATTTGCTGACAATGGACGGCTATTTCTATTACCCGTCACCCGCCCGGTACGCACACTGAAAGGCATGCTCCCCAAACCTGCCGAACCGGTGACACTGGAGGCGATGGACAACGCCATTACCCAAGCCGTTACACCATGATTGGCCTGGATACCAACGTATTAGTGCGTTACATCACACAAGATGACCCTGTACAGGCTGCATTAGCCACTGACTTTATTGAGCAACACCTCTCTTCCCACAACCCCGGCATCATCAGCCATATCGTTCTCTGCGAAACAGCCTGGGTGCTTTCCCGCGCTTACCATTACGCGCACGAACAAGTGGCAGAAACCTTGAACGCCATTCTCACCTGCCAGGAATTCGTGGTTGAATCCGCAGACATAGCGATTCAGGCATGGCAGGATTATGCACAAGGTAATGCGGACTTTTCTGATTACCTGCTAGGCCGCACCCACCAACGGCTCGGGGCAAGCCATACTGTTACCTTTGACCGCAAGGCAGGTAGCGCCACCACCTTCCAACGACTGGGCTAACTAAACAACGCACCAGCTAAAGCTGGTGGGTTTGCGAAAGGGACTGAAAGTCCCGGATACACGTCGACTAAACGACGTGTTAGCTGCCCGGTTCCATTCGGAAATTATCATTGGGACTCGGCTCAAAGTGATGTTCCAGATATTCTTTGATCATCTCCTCGGTCATCTGACCCACCGTGACACAAAAATAGCCCCGAGCCCAAAAATGTCGACCCCAATAGCGCTTGTTAATATGGGGATATTCTTCCAACAGGTAGCTCGCTGTCCGTCCTTTGATGCGCCTCATGATCTCACTTGGAGCCAGATGAGGAGGGCAACTGACCAATATGTGGACATGATCCTGGCTTACTGCACCTTTGATGATGCGAATCTCAAACGCTTCGCAAGTCTGACGCACCAGTTCCCGCAAGCGCTCGCCAACCTCACCTGTCAAAACTTTGTAGCGATATTTCGTCACCCAGACAAAATGATACTCAATTTGATAAACCGTATGGCTTCCGTAACGATAATTCATGCCCTACCTCCTCAGCGGTACAGCACATTGTCGCAGCTAAAGCTGACCGGCTGAAGCCGGTGGTTTTAACCTTGGGTATGGAAATAAAGCATCGCTCTCCCCTCACCCCTTGCGAGGGAAGGGATAAGGGGAAGAAAAGACTACGGCTTACCGATAAGACTCAACCGATGGACACGAACACACCAGGTTCCGATCCCCATACACATTGTCAATCCGGTTCACAGTCGGCCAGTACTTCGCCGTCGGGCTGACGCCTGCCGGAAACACCGCCTCAGCCTGGGTATAGGGACGTTCCCACGCATTCACCAGATCATCCAGCGTATGCGGCGCATTCACCAGCGGGTTATTGTCAGCAGGCCAGACACCATCCTGCACCTTATTGATTTCCTCACGGATCGCAATCATCGCGTCACAGAAACGGTCAAGCTCCTCTTTCGGCTCGGATTCGGTCGGCTCAATCATCAGCGTACCCGGCACCGGGAACGACATGGTCGGCGCATGGAAACCATAATCCATCAAGCGTTTGGCAATGTCGGACTCATCAACCCCGGAAGCTGCCTTGAGCGGGCGAATATCGATAATGCATTCATGCGCCACCCGCCCATTCGCCCNCCGGAACAACACCGGATAATGCGCCGACAGCCGCTGCATCATGTAGTTGGCGTTCAGAATCGCCATCTCGGTAGCACGCTTGAGCCCCTCCGCCCCCATCAGCTTGATGTACGCCCAGGAAATCGGCAGGATCGCCCCACTCCCGTAAGGCGCGGCGGAAACCGCACTATTGCCTGCGGGGATACCCTCCGGCGGACTGACCACATGACTGGACAGGAACGGTGCCAGATGCGCCTTCACCCCAATCGGCATGCCNNCGCCACCGCCGCCGTGTGGAATCGCAAAAGTCTTGTGCAGGTTCAAATGCGACACGTCAGAGCCGAACTTGCCCGGTTTGGAAATGCCCACCTGCGCATTCAGGTTGGCGCCATCCATATACACCTGCCCACCGTACTGATGCACGATCCCGCAGATTTCCACAATCTCCTGCTCGAACACGCCGTGGGTGGAAGGGTAAGTCACCATCAGGCATGACAAGTTATCGGCATGCTTTTCCGCTTTCGCCCGTAAATCAGCCACATCCACGTTGCCATTGGCGTCGCACTCGACCACCACGACTTTCAGGTTTGCCATCGCCGCTGACGCCGGATTGGTGCCGTGTGCGGAACTGGGGATCAGGCACACATCACGCTGCCCCTGACCGATGCTTTCCTGATAACGGCGGATCGCCACCAGCCCGGCGTATTCACCCTGCGCGCCCGAATTCGGCTGCATGGAAATCGCATCATAGCCGGTCACTTCGATCAGCCAGTCTTCCAACTCTTTGATCATGGCACGGTAACCAACCGTCTGCTCATTCGGCGCGAACGGATGCATGCCCGCAAACTCCGGCCAGGTGACCGGCATCATTTCCGCCGTCGCATTCAGCTTCATGGTGCAGGAACCCAGCGGGATCATCCCGTGCGTCAGTGAGAAATCCTTGTTTTCCAGCCGCTTGAGGTAACGCAGCATCTCGGATTCGGAATGGTGGGTGTTGAACACCGGGTGCGTCAGGAAATCGGTATCGCGCACATAAGCTACCGGAATACCACTGAAGTTTTCCGCCACGACCTCGGCATCGAGGGCAGCCACATCCAGCCCATGCCCCTTGCCCAGCAGAATGCCGAACAGCTCGGCGATGTCAGCGCCTGTTTTGCATTCATCCACACTGATGCCAATGTTCCCATCCGCAAACTGCCGGAAATTCACGCCAGCCCCTGCCCTCCTTGCAGGGCAAGGCCGGGAGGAAACCAGCGTAAGCGTGTCAAACCACGTACCATTTACCAATTCCACACCCTTCTGCCGCAACCCTTTCGCCAAAATACTGGTCAGGCGATGGATGCGTCCGGCAATGGTCTTCAAGCCTTCCGNGCTGTGGTACACCGCATAGAACGCCGCCATGTTCGCCAGCAAGGCCTGCGCTGTACAGATATTGGAAGTCGCCTTTTCACGGCGGATATGCTGTTCGCGGGTCTGCATCGCCATGCGCAGCGCCTGCTTGCCGTGGCTGTCGATGGAAACGCCGA
The DNA here is from genome assembly GCA_013693955.1 of Candidatus Thiothrix singaporensis. Lineage (GTDB taxonomy): Bacteria > Pseudomonadota > Gammaproteobacteria > Thiotrichales > Thiotrichaceae > Thiothrix > Thiothrix singaporensis. The sequence goes on from CP059265.1 coordinate 2,862,199, forward strand.
TCACGCGCCCCGGCATGGTGCGTTTGAAGGCATCCTTGGTGGCGAAGAAAGCCGCATGCGCTCNGCCAAAGCCCATCGGCACGCCGAAACGCTGGGAGTTGCCGAACACCACATCCGCCCCCATTGCCCCTGGCGCTTTCAGCATCACCAGCGCCATCAGGTCAGCGGCCACGCAGACCAGTGCCTNTTGTTCATGCGCCTGTCGGATCACGGCTGCAATATCCGCCACCGTCCCCGTCGTGCCGGGGTATTGCAGCATCACGCCGAATGCTTCGTGCTGCGCCAGATCGGTGTGTGGGTTGCCAACAATCAGCTCAAAACCGAAATACTGGGCGCGGGTTTTCAGCACATCGATGGTTTGCGGATGCAATTCGGCGTCCACAAAGAATTTGTCGGTTTTCAGCCGGTTGGAACGCTTGCACAGCGCCATCGCTTCCGCCGCTGCGGTGGCTTCATCCAGCAGCGAGGCGTTGGCGATGTCCATACCGGTCAGGTCAATGACCATCTGCTGGAAATTCAGCAGGCTTTCCAGACGGCTCTNGGAAATTTCCGGCTGGTACGGCGTATAGGCGGTATACCAGCCCGGATTTTCCAGCACATTACGCAGAATGACCGGTGGCGTGACGGTGTCGTAATAGCCCATGCCGATGTACGACTTGTTCACGGTGTTCTGCATCGCCAGCCGCCTGAGGTAAGCCAGCGCTTCGGTTTCAGTGCAGCTACCATCCAGCGCCAGTGGCGCTGTCAGCAGGATGCTGGCCGGAACCGTGCTGCGGATCAGCGCCTCCAGCGAATCAGCGCCCACGGTTTGCAGCATGGCCTGCGTATCCGCTGCGGANNCTACGATATGACGGGCGATGAAGTCATCGTGTTGCTCAAGTTCGTACAAGCTTGTCATTCAGTCGTTACCTGTTGGAATGGGGGAATCCCCGTGCAAATTATTCTTACGCTTCCGCCGCCACTTCTTCGTAAGCTTCAGCATCCAGCAATTCACCCAGCGCGTCTTCGTCATCCACGCGCATGATGAACATCCAGCCGTCGCCGTAAGGGTCGGAATTGATCATTTCCGGTGACTTATCCAGCGCCTCGTTGACATCGATGACGACACCTGGAACTGGCGCATAAACGTCGGATGCGGCCTTGACGGATTCAGCCACCGCGCAACCGTCTTCCGCGCCATATTCCGCGCCGACCGTCGGCAATTCGATATGCACCAGATCGCCCAGCAACTCCTGCGCGTGGTCGGTGATCCCCACAGTGACCGTGCCGTCGCCGTTGTCGCGCACCCATTCGTGGGATTTGGTGTATTTCAGGTCAGATGGAATGCTGCTCATTTGTTGTTACTCCTAAAACTTGATTACAAAACAGATTTGCCATTACGTGCGAAAACCGGCTTGACCACCCNGGTAGGATGCAGCTTGCCACGAATATCGACCTCACAAGTGTCGCCGCAACCCGCCGGAACCCGCGCCAGCGCAATCGCCAAACCGAGTGTAGGCGAAAAAGTGCCACTGGTGGTTTCCCCTTCACCGCCATTACACACAACCTTCATATGACTGCGCAGCACGCCCTTGCCTTCCAGCACCAGGCCGACGAATTTCTGCGTGACACCGGCGGCTTTTTGCGCCTCCAATACAGGGCGGCCAATGAAATCACGCTCTGCCGGTTGCCATGCAATTGTCCAGCCAAGCCCGGAAGTCAGGGGAGACGTGGTTTCATCCATGTCAGTGCCATAGAGGTTCATCCCAGCTTCCAGACGCAACGTGTCGCGCGCGCCCAAGCCAATCGGTTTGATTTCAGCCGCCAGCAGCGCATCCCAAACTTTTTCAGCCTGGGTCGCGGGGAACATCATTTCAAAGCCGTCTTCGCCGGTGTAACCGGTGCGGGCAATGAACCAGTCGTTAACAAAGGCACCGTAGAATGCTTGCAGCGGCTCGACAACGGCGACTTCATTGGCTGGCATGATGCCCATGACTTTGGCACGCGCGTTGGNGCCTTGCACGGCGATCATGGCGAGATCATCGCGCTCGGTCAGTGTGGCATCAAAACCGGCGATTTGCCGTTGCATCCAGGCAATATCTTTTTCGCGGGTGGCGGCGTTGACCACAATGCGCCATTGGCTATCGGTGATGAAATACACGATCAGGTCGTCGATCACCCCGCCCTGCTCATTCAACATGCAGCTGTACAAGGCTTTGCCGGATTCTTTCAGCTTGCCGACATTATTGGCCAGCAGGCGTTGCAAATAAGCCTTGGAACCGGCTCCGCTCAGGTCAAGGATCGTCATGTGCGACACATCGAACATCCCGGCGTCGTTACGCACCTGATGATGTTCCTGAAGTTGCGAGCCGTAATGGATGGGCATTAGCCAGCCAGCAAAATCGACCATTTTGGCGCCAGCTTGCAAATGTTTAGTGTAAANGGCCGTTTGTTGCATGTTTCCTCCCGGTTCAGGCATAAAAAAGGGCGGCAGACCGCTTGATCTGCCGCCCCTCTGTCCTTCTACCTGAGAGATTCCTTGCCAGTTGGCAAGTTACTACCCTTCGGTGAGCGCGTCCGCGCTGCTCTCCAGAGTCAGATATAGCACTGCCAGTCCTTTTGCCTGAGCGTTTCCGGGCGGAATTGCGCCTTCGGCGACCGCTACATGGGCGGCGCTCTCCTGCCAGCTTATTACTGAACCGGGCGATTGTAGCGGATGCAGTGCAGCAACAGAAGCGAAAACATGGAAAAGACACTTTTTATCAAAAAGGCTTAATAACTATTATCACTAGTTCTTTTTATGAAGATTTTAAGAATATAATTCTTTCCTAATAAACTTATGTGCGCCAATCTGAGAGAATATCCGCCTCACTATTGGCTCTGGAAAGGAGAACAACAACCATGCTCACGGGTAAAAGTAAGGCCGCAATGTCATCATCATGTTTGCGACACTCATGCTGTTCTGGCTGATGCTGAACGGCAAATCGGATACCGACATCCTGATTGTGGGCGCAGCGATCTCCCTCATCATCGCGCTGTCATACCGTAACGGCCTGTCATTCTTCACCGAATTCCGATTTACTCCCGCCGCCATCGTGGCTGGCTTTTGTTACTACGGTTATTTTTTCAAGGAACTGTTCAAGTCCAATTTCAAGCTGGCCGCCATTGTGCTGACGCCATCCCTGCCGCTCAACCCCGCAATCGTCAAGGTGCGCACCAAACTGAAAACCCGCATGGGGCGTTTGATGCTGGCCAACTCCATCACCCTGACACCGGGCACCTTGAGTGTGGAGCTGGAGGGCGAATGGCTGTACGTGCATTGGGTGAGGATGGAGGCCGACAATATCGAGGAAGCCACCGCGCACATTGTCAGCGGGTTCGAGTCTTATCTTGAGGTGATGTATGGTTGATGTGCTGATCATGCTGGCCGCCGGTATCGCCGGAGCCGCATTCCTGCTGGCGCTGGTGCGTTTTGTGCGCGGCTCGTCGCGGATGGATCGGGTCGTGGCGTTTGACGTGCTGACCGTCATCGCCATCACCTTCATCGTGCTGGCGGCGCTGCTGGAAAACCGTGGCGTCTACCGGACGCAGCGTTGGTGTACGCGCTGCTGTCGTTCCTCGGCGTCATTGCCGCCGCCCGCTATCTGGAGGCCGTTTCTAAATGGAACCAATACTCGACATGGCTGGCGGCGCGCTGCTGGTNGGGGGCGCATCCTTCCTGCTGTTCGGCGGGCTGGGCCTGGTGCGGATGCCGGACATTTACAACCGCATCCAGGCAGGAGCGAAAACCACCACGCTAGGCACGCTGCTGACCCTGGCCGGAGCTGCCTGCCTACAACCGGCATGGGGCTGGAAACTGCTGCTGATCGGCGTTTTCCTGATTTTCACCAACCCGGTTTCCGCGCAAGTCATCGCCAGCACGGCNCATCGCCGGGGAGCCGCGAAATCCCCGCTGACCAAGGTTGACCGGCTGGCCGAAGACCAGGAGGAAAAATCATGAGTATGGTATTGCTCGCCATCGCCGTATTGCTGGCGGTGGCCATGCTGGGTGCTGCGTGGATCACAATCCGCGCCAGGCGGGTCGCCACCGCGATGCTGGCGGCGGGGCTGGTCAGCCTGTTTGCCTCCGTCATGTTCCTGTTCTGGCGGCTCGATGTGGCGATGACCGAAGCCGCCATCGGCAGCGGCCTGACCACCTTCCTGTTTTTCTTTGTGCTCGGACGGGTGCGGGGAGGCAGCGATGATTAGGAATTTTGCCGTTTTCCTGCTGCTGCTGGGGTTGGCGGGGATCTTCGCCCATTTGTTGCAGGGTTACATTCCGGCCACTGAACTCAACCAAACCGCCCGCTATTACGCGGAACATACCGCGCAAGATCTGGGTGCGGCCAATATTGTCACCGCGATTGTCGTCACCTACCGNGGGCTGGATACGCTCGGGGAAGTGACCGTGCTGTTCCTGGCTTCCACCATCATCGGCATGGTGCTGGCGCAAGGCCACAAACGCCGCCGCGCCCTGCAACGCAAGCTGTCACCATCCGGCGAATTGCTGACCACCGGCAGCCGTTTGCTGGTGCCGTTGATCCTGCTGTTTGGCGCGTATGTGTTTGTGAATGGCCATTTGACGCCCGGCGGTGGCTTCCAGGGCGGCGCGATTCTGGCCTCAGCGGCATTGCTGCTGCTGTTGACCGACCCGCTCAAACGCTTCAGCCATGCACTGATCGCCGTGCTGGAATCCATTTCCGGGCTGGTGTTTGTCGGGGTCGGCGTGCTGGGGCTGCTGCTGGCGGGTGGCTTTTTGGACAACCGCATCCTCCCGCTGGGTGAGTTCGGTTCACTGATTTCCGCCGGAGCCATTCCGCTCATTTACAGTTTCGTCGGCCTCAAAGTCGGCGCGGAATTCACCTCAATGCTGACCAATCTGGCAGAAACGGAGAAATCATAATGGACTGGATTGCAATGACTACGGGTTTCATCCTGATCCTGATGGGGCTGTATGGCGCGCTGACTGACCGCAATATCCTGCGGATTATTGTGTCGTTCACGGTCGCTGACACCGGCATGAACCTGGTGCTGGTGGCAGTGGGCTACATGCGCGGGCGCACCGCGCCAATTCTGGACAAGGCAGTCCCTATCGCTGATGCGGCCACCCGCATTATTGACCCGGTGCCACAGGCTTTGGTGCTGACCGCCATCGTCATCGGCCTGGGTGTCACCGCCATGATGCTGACCTACGCCTACAAGCTGCATGAAGAAAAAGGCACGCTCGACATCTCCAAATGCAGGGATCTGAAATGGTAAGCCCCATCTACATCATTGCCGCCGGGCTGGGTGGCGCTTTCCTGCTCGGCCTGTTGCCCAACAAATGGCGGACGCTGGCTTATGCCGTCACCCTGGCCGCGCTGGCCGGGATGGCGTGGATAGCGGGAAGCTGGCTGTATGCGTTCGCCGTAAAAGGTGCCGCCAGCGTGGAGATTTTCACCGCAGGCACACCGCCGCCGTTCGCCATCAATTTCCGCGTCGGGTTGCCGGAAGCCGCGCTTGCCCTGTTGTCCACGCTGGTTGGGCTACATGCCGCACTGTACATGAAAGACACCCTGTTCAAGCAGGGGCGGCAAGCCATGGCGGTGCTGCTGATTTTCGTCATGGCGCTGTGCGGGGTGATCTTTACCCGCGACGTGTTCAACCTGTTCGTGTTCATGGAGCTGACCGTGATCGCCACCGCCGGGCTGGTGCTGTTGTCGGCTGACCGGCGGGCGCTNGGGGCAGGCTTCAAATACCTGATCGTGTCGCAGGTGGTGTCTATTTTGATGCTGGTGGGGATCATTTTCCTGTATCACGCCAGCGGCACGCTCAACATCGACGACATGGCTGCGGCGCAAGCCAGCCTGTTGCAAGGCGGGGCGATGGCGTTCTTCCTGCTGTTCATTGCCGTGCTGGCGGAACTGAAACCGTTCCCGGCGAATGGCTGGGGGCTGGATATTTACGAATCGGCACATCCTGCATTTTCCGCCATATTCTCAACAGCGACCGGCGGTGCCACCATTTATGCGGCGGATAAACTGTTGCAGATCGGTGGGGATGCCTGGCTGCCTGCTGCAACCGCTATCGGCATTATTACGTTTGTCGCTGCCAATATTTTCGCACTGGTGCAAACCAATGACCGGCGATTGCTAGGTTACTCCTCCGTTGCACAGATCGGCCTGATCCTGACCGTGGTGGGGCAACGCGACATTCTGGGCGATGCTTACTATTTTATTGCAGGTGGTATTCTGCTGGCACATGCGGTTTCCAAAGCCGGGCTATTTTGGTTGTCTGGTTTGGTGGTGAAACGTGAATTGACCGACTGGGCAGCGTTGCGGAAACAACCGGTACTGGTGTTCGCATTTGCTACCTTCATTGCCTTGCTCACCGGGCTGCCACCCTTCCCCGGCTTCTATGCGAAATGGGATCTGGCACATCATCTGGCGGCAGATGGACGTTTGTGGCTGCTGGGTCTGATTCTGTTCGGGGCATTGGTGGAAGCGGCCTATCTGTTCCGCTGGTTTGGTTATGCCGTCAAACGTGAAGCCGATGAATCCGGTCTGGCCTGGCAATCCGGTAAAGCTGACATTGCATTCAGTGCAGTGATCGTGGCGTGGCTGCTGGCGTATCTGTGGGGTTATTTGTCCGGTCACGGCAACCTGCTACATGCGATTCCATTGCTGTTTGCGCTGCTATTCCTGCCACTGGACTGGCTGCCCGCGAAACTCAAAAACGTGCTGGCGATTGGCGGGTTGTTGTACTGGTTCTACCTCAATTATCCAGCCTACGATCCGTTGCAGCTGATCTTTGCCGCGGTGATGCTACCGGGCGGTGCGCTGATCCTGCTGGCCAGTTTCCAGACGCAAAAGAAACGGGTGGGCTTTTATCCATCCACCATGCTGATGTTTGCAGGGTTGGCGATGTTGATCAACGCGCAGACTTCGTTCGACTTCTTTGCGGCCTGGGAACTGCTGACAGTTGGATCTTATTTCCTGATCCTGCGCGGCAAGCACTCCGAGCCACATGCGCTGTCTTATCTGGTGTTCTCACTGGGTGGTGCCTTCATGATCCTGGCCGGGTTTGCACTGGCAGCACAGGGAGCGCCTGAGTTCAAACTGGCCGCGCTGGCGCAAGTCGCACAACCACTGGCACCGTGGATATTCGTCCTGCTGGCAGTCGGTTTCATGACCAAGACCGCAGCGGTAGGTGTACATATCTGGCTGCCTGGCGCACATGCCGAGGCTGAAACCGATGTCTCACCGATGGTATCCGGCATTCTGCTGAAAGCGGGTCTGTTCGGTCTGTTCATGCTGCTGATCACCATGGGCAAGCAACAGCTTTACGGGGTGGAACTGACCCACGTCATGCTGTGGATCGGCGCGATTTCCGCCCTGGTCGGCAACCTGCTGGCGATTTTCCAGGAAGATGCCAAACGCTTGCTGGCTTACTCTTCCATCGGCCAGATGGGGTACGCGGTGTTCGGGCTGGCGCTGATGAACCATCTGGGCTGGCTGATGGCGCTGATGTTCGTCATCAACCACTATATCTACAAATCCATGCTGTTCCTGTCAGTTGGCGGCATCGCCAAACGTACCGGCACGCGCCTCATGTATCGCATGGGCGGGCTGATCACGTTGATGCCGCTCTCTTTCATTGCGGTGCTGGTCGGTATTATCGCGGTATCAGGCGTGCCACCACTGTCCGGCTTCGGCGGGCGCTGGATTTTCTACAACGCGATTATGAGTGCGGAATACCGCCTGCCGATGGTGATCATTTTCCTCGCCGGNCCAATTGCGTTCCTGTACCTGTTCCGCCTGATCCATACCGTGTTCCTGGGGCAGTTGAAGGATGAAATGCGCAAGATCAGAGAAGCGCCGTTCTGGATTATTCTCCCGCAGATGATTTTCGTCGCCGCCCTGATTGCGTTTGCGCTGGTTCCTGGCGTCGCCCTGCACAAGGTGGACATCTACATGTCGCAGTTCTTTGCAGGCAACGGCAGCCTGAACTGGCAAGGTCTGACCATTACCAGCCAGTATGGTTACTGGAGTCCGATCAGCATTATGCTCGTGATCATCGCGATTTTCGTCACGCTGTTCGTCTGGCTGCTGATCGTCAACCGCAAGGCGCAAAGGGTCAAGCAGTTCAATATCGTGTTTGCGGCTGAACGCCCGTATCGCCCGGAAACCACCCATTTTGCGTGGAACTTCTTCGCCCCCTACCGTAAGGCAATGGGCTTTATGACCGAGCCGCTGGTTACGCGCTTCTGGGGAGCCGTATCGGAGCTGCTGCATTCAGCTGCCGATATCCTGCGGCGTTTCTATACCGGCAATGGCCAGACCTATGCAATTCACTTGCTGGCCTTTGTCATCATCGTGTACGTGCTGTGGATGTGCCAAGATAATGATGGAATCACTCATGGACTTTAACTGGATGCGCATTCCGTGGGCGCTGCTGACAGTCTTCATTGTCTTCAACTACGGCTTCCTGATGACAGCGCTGATCCAGAAAATCGCGGCTCGGGTCGGGCGGCGGCATGGCATTCCGGTCTGGCAGAACTATGTCGATCTGATTAAGAACTATGCGCTGCGCACCTCCATTACCCACGGTGTCATGTACTACCGNGGACCGGTGTTCCGGCTGTCCGGTGGGGTTGGGTTGCTGCTGTTCGTACCGACCATTTACGGCTCGGAAATGTTCAGCAACTTCTCGTTTGCAGGTGACCTGATCCTGGCGCTGTACTTTGTGTTTTTCGGCACCCTGGGCATGGCGCTGGGTGCTGCGGAAAGTGGTCACCCCTATGCGGCCATCGGCATTACCCGCGGGCTGTCACAGATGACAGCGGCGGAACTGCCATTTGCACTGGCGGTGTTTGCGGTGGCACTGCAATACCAAACGCTGTCAGTGACCGAGATTGTAGCGGCGCAACAAGGCAGCATCCTCAACTGGACAGTGTTCACCAACCCGTTTGCCGTGGCAGCGGCGATGCTGTCGTTCCTCGGCTCCATGATGCGCCCACCATTTGATGTGGTGCTGGCACCGCAGGAAATCCCGATTGGTCCACCGACGGAATACCATTCCTCGTTCCTGGCGCTGATGCAGACCAACCGTGCGCTATTCCCGGTGGCCAAGATCGTGGTGTACATGAACCTGTTTTTTGGTGGTGCGGCCAGCTGGCCAGTGCTGTTCCTGAAAGTGTTCCTGCTGTACATGGTGTCTGCCATCGTCGGCGTGGTGTTCCCACGGTTCCGGGTGGAGCAATCAATCCGTTGGTTTTTGATCTGGGCGGTGCCACTGGGCATTCTCGCCGTAGTATTGGTGTAACGATATGAAAGAAGAATTACTCAAACGCGTCGTCAAAACGCCTGATGGCCAGGAGATTGAGATCAATCCCCTACAGGATTACTACTGTCAGGCAGGNCTGACGGTACAAACGGCCGCCTATACCGAAATCGTCGAAAAGCTGTTCAACTGGGCACGTTCCGAATCCTTGTGGATTTTGGGCTTCGGCACCGGCTGCGGGGCAATTGAAATGCGTCCGCTGATGACACCGCGTTTCGACGCCTACCGCTACGGCATCCAGTGGCGGCCTACTCCACGGCAAGCCAACCTGTTCGTGATTTCCGGTTATCTGTCGGTGAAAACGCTCAAGCGCGTGATCCGTTCCTACGAGCAGATGCAGAACCCGAAATACGTGGTGGGCTTGGGCTCCTGCACCATCAATGGCGGTATGTACTGGGATTCCTACAACACCATCAAGCGGCTGGATGACTACCTGCCGGTCGACTTGTACATCACCGGCTGTATGCCACGCCCCGAAGCGTTGCTGGCCGGGTTTGAGGAACTGAANAAAATCATCCGTGCAGGCAAAGCGGAAGGCGCTAACAAGTACGCCGAGAACTTCGATTGGTACAAGGCAAACCAGAAAAGCGTCATCTATGACTGGGATATGCCGGATTACAACTGGTGATGGCTATGCAGGCACTATACGACACTCTGAAACAGCGTTTTGTACTGGGTGAGTTTACCCAACAGCGTGACGATCTGGCCTTCCTCAGCGTGGACGCCATCCGTCTGTACGCCGTGTTGCGCTACCTGCGCGACCACGAAGGTTTCACCCATCTGGTGTTGCTGACCGCCGTCGACTGGATCGAGGATGAGCAGTTCCAGCTGACTTATCTGCTGCACAATCGCCCCAAATGCCAGGATATTGGCCTGCGGGTGATGATTCCACGCGACCCGGCAACGATGGAAAGCATCCACGACCTGTGGCCTGCCGCTGCGACCTATCAGCGCGAACTGTATGAAATGTTCGGTATCGACTTNCCCGGCAGCCCGCGCATCGATGAAGAATTCATTCTGGAAGGCTGGCATAACACCCCACCCTACCGGCGCGATTTCGACACGCTGGAATATGCGCGGGAAACTTACCGTGATCGCCCCGGCCGTGAAACCCACGACCCGGCGGCGCACATGAANAAACAACTTTACGGGGACGACTGATATGTTCGAATTAGACCGCAGCCAGTACCCGCAGAAAAAGCCGACGGCACGCTGGATATCGACCTCACATCTGGTAAATACCTGAAACTGTGGCAAGGCACAGCATCCTGGCATTACCGGCAATATGTCGATCGAGCTGACCGTATGTGGTGATGAAGTGGTCGAAGGCCGCACTCACGTCGGCTACCTGCATCGCGGCTTTGAAAAGCTGATGGAACGCCGCACCTTTATGCAGTGTTTCCCCATTGTCTGCCGTATCTGCGTACCCGAGCCGGATTTCAACGAATACTGTTACGCCGCCGCCGTCGAAGAACTCGCCGGGCTGGAAATCCCGGAAATGGCGAAGTGGATACGCACCCTGATTCTGGAAATGGCCGCATCAACAGCTACATGATGTACCTGGGTGGGCAGGCAGGCGCACTCGGCCAAGGCGTCATCGGCCAATGGACGACCTACGTGCGCGACCTGATGCTGGATCGTTTCGAGGAACTGACCGGTGCCCGTATCTACCACATGTTCATCATCCCTGGCGGGGTGCGTGATCGGCTGCCGGAAGGTTTCACTGCCCGTATGGAAGAAACCTTGCAGGAATTTGAAAGTACGCTGGCCGATGTCGAGCGGGTCATGTTCCACAATGCCGTGTTCAAGAAACGCACCAAAGGCGTCGGCGTAATTGACCCGGGCTGGATCGACACTTACGGCATTACCGGCTGAATGCACGTGCGGCTGGCACTTCCAACGATGTGCGCAAGGATCACCCTTATTTGGTGTACCCCGAACTGGATTTCGAGCCGGTGACAGGCAAGGGCTCCGATATTTTCACCCGTGCGGATGTACGCCGCCGCGATGCCCTGCTCTCCATCGACCTGATCCGGCAGATTCTGGCGAAAATGCCCAAAACCGGCGAAGTCATGACCACACTGCCGAATGTCCTGCACTGGAAGATTCCGCGTGGTGAAACCTATGTTCGCGGGGAATGCTCCCGGGGCGAATATGGCTATTACCTCGTCACCGATGGCAGCGGCTACCCTCGACGGGTGAATGTACGCGCTCGTCCTACACACATTCGATTGCGCTGTTTGAACGGATGGTGGTCAACGCCAATATTTCCGACGTCGCCGCTTTGCTGGTGTCGCTCCACACTTATCCACCGGAGATCGAAAGATGAGTATCCGTGACGTTCTTTCCCCGTTTACTGCGTGGAAAAATCTGTTCCGCGAGCCGGTGACGATCAAAGACCCGCTCAATGACCGCCCCGGCTCCGCCCGCTATCGCGGCTTCCACCAGAATGATCTGGAAAAATGTATCGGCTGTGGCACCTGCGAAGCCATCTGCCAGAACGGTGCCATCGACATGCTGCCAGTGGAAGGCATTCCGGCTGTGCAGGGCGATTCTGGCTTGCGCCCACGTATCGACTACGGCCGCTGCTGCTGGTGCGCCTTGTGCGTGGACGTGTGCATGACCGCCTCGCTCAGCATGTCCAACGAATACAAATGGGTGGAAATTGACCCGGACAAATTCCTGTACATGCCCGGCGTGGATAANAAACCCTGGGATGATTCCAAACTGGGCTACCGGCGGCATGAAGAAAAACACCTGACGCCCGGCGAACGCATTGAGATGCCGGAACTTCATCCTGAGCAGAGGATGGATTCCTTCGTCGAGATGGTCAAAGGTTACGATATTGCCCAGGCGCAGCTGGAAGCAGATCGCTGTGTATCCTGCGGGCTGTGTATTGCCACCTGCCCTGCACACATGTCGATTCCCGAGTATATCAAGGCAGTGCGTGAAGGCGATTACGACCGTGGCATACAATTGCTGTACGAAACCAACCCGTTTTCACAAGTCTGCGGGCGGGTTTGCACTCATCGCTGCGAAGATTCCTGTGCTGCACGTCACGAAGGCGACCCCATCGCCATCCGCTGGCTCAAGCGCCACATCATTGATCAGGTTCCGCAGGAACGAGTGCTGGAACTGATCGGCAAACCAGCAGCCCCAACNGGCCGAAAAGTCGCCATTATCGGCGCAGGNCCGGCAGGTCTGACTGCTGCATTCGACTTGGCACGTAAAGGCCATGCAGTCACCGTATTTGAAGCGCAGGCAGCAGGCGGCGGCATGACCCGTTACGGCATCCCTGAATACCGCCTACCCTACGATGCGCTGGACAAAGACATTGCCGTGATTACCGCCATGGGTGTGGATATCAAATACAACCATCGGGTTGGTCGAGATATTTCCATGCAACAACTGGAAAACGACTACGACGCCGTGGTGCTGGCGATTGGCCTGCATTTNGGCCGCTCCACCCGCATTCCTGGTTCCGATCATCCGCAGGTACGCAAAGCCGTTGACCTGCTGCGCCAGATTACGGCCGGTGAAGAAGTTGACGTACCTAAATCCATGGTCGTCATCGGTGGTGGCAATGTAGCGATGGATATCGCCCGCAGCATANNCCGCCTGCAATTGCAGCAATATGGCAATATCAATATCACCCTGACTGCGCTGGAAGACCGTGCACATTTCCTTGCCGACCCGGTGGAAGTGAAAGAGTCGCTGGAAGAACAGATCGACATCCGTGACAGTCGTGGNCTACGTGAATGCGTGTTCGACGACAGCGGCAAGCTGGTCGGCCTGAAAACCTGGAAAGTACTGTCGATATTCGATGAAGAGCACCGCTTCGCCCCCAAATACGATGAAGCTGACGAGCAGGTTCATGAAGGTGAAATGGTCGTTGAAGCCATTGGCCAGATGGCGGATGTCAGCATCCTCGGCGATGAGCTCACCGAACGGCTGGACTGGAACCGTGGCCGCATTCAGATTGACCATGATGGACGCACATCCGAAGCCTGGTTATGGTCAGCAGGCGATTGCGTNCAGCCGCCGGATGTTATCAACGCCGTAGCCGACGGTCACCGGGTCGCGGCCAGTATCGACAGCGTATTTGCTCAACAGGAGGTAACAGCATGAGCAGTGAAGCCAATATCGAAAGGCTCAAAAGCAAAACCACCCTGCAAGAGATTCTGGAAATCGCCACTGAGTTTGAACGCACTGCACGTGATTTCTACACCGCCCTGGCNAAGGTACGCAAGAATATCCGCTGGCTGGTGGACGAACTGGCGGAAGAAGAACAACGCCATTTCGACCTGTTCACAGGGCTGGCAGAACGCAACGATATTGATGAGCAACTGAAAGCGGAGATCGAACGCCCGGTCAACGACCACAAGTTTTCCGACTGCATCCACCTGCCTGATCTGGGCGAACAACCGGATGATCAGGCTGTGCTGCAATACGCGTTAATGCGTGAGCATGCCGCCATGGAGCAATATCACGCACTGGCGCAAAGCACGCAGCCAGGNCCGATTCATGACCTGTTCCTGTATCTGGCTAATGAAGAGACCAAACACAAAAACGAACTGGAAAAGGTTTATTATGAAGTGGTGCATAGCGGCGGGGTGTGACCGCTATGCTGCTTGCTGATTTATGTTACTCCGCCATTACGGGCGCAATGCCTGTTTGCCGTCCGTTTTTGTCGTAACTATAAAGCAATGATCCCTTTTGCACGCTGATGTCGTTTGCGGTATAGGCTTTCAACCCATCCGTCGGCCAGCGGCTGGGCGCGGAAATGGAGGTGATAGCCTTACCCTCCTGGTCGTAAATATAAATCAACGTGCCGCGCTGCACTGCTTTGCCAATAGCCATCCTCTCTCTCCTAACTGGTTAATTTAATTTAATATTTTCAATATTTCCCACGGTTGGTCTCCACAACCGCCAGTCTCCATCTAAAGCTTTTATCATAGTAAAGCATAAACTTCTAGCAGGTATTGACTTATATCAATCAAGATTGCCCTTAAACCAAATGGTCATACTATCAACGGCCTAAATAAATAAACGCCGAGCCTGCCCATGCAAGCCCGGCGTTTGAGCACGCTTATGGTTTAACCGGTCAGCGGCAAGAACTAACTGTGATACTTGCGGCGATTGACTGCGGGATTATTGGATGCAATTGCAGCCATCTCCATGACGATTTCCTCTCTCTACTTTAATTTCAGCCAACTTTATTGCAAAGTGGCATTTACACCCTACACATTCCAACCTGAACCAAGCCTTGATACACATCAAGCAGATCGCGGATTACGGCAGGCTATCCCCAAAAACCAGGGCAGGAGCAGGCGGAGCAGAAGGTTTTACATCCCTGGCGGATGTGGGCTACACTCGGTCTGCTTTAGGAGAGGAGGAATAGGGGACATGAAATCCCAACCAGCAAATCCCCCATGACATTTAAAACCCGCATTATTGAGTTGTTACGGCACACCCCCTTACTACAGGCATTTTCGCCCCAACAATTCACGATTTTGCTCCAGCATTCCAGAACCCATTATCTCAAGGAAGGTGAAATGCTCTTCCGCCAGGATGAGCCTTTACAGGAAGTGTTTATCTGCCTTTCCGGCTGCATCAAATTGTTTCACCTGACCGCCGATGGCCACGAAAAATCATCAACATCATCCCCCGGCCAGAATTTCGCCGAAGCCATGCTGTTTACCGAAGGCAATAGGTGCCATATGAACGCCGCCGCCCTGAAGCAGGCGGAGGTGCTTGGCATCCCGGCGGCGCAATTCCTGGCTTTCCTGAGCGAGTCCCCCGCTGTGCTTCAACGTCATGAGCCTGCTCAGCAAACGCATCCAATGGCTGTTGGATGAAGTGGATAACCTGACCTTGCATAACGCCACTTTCCGGCTGATCTATTTTCTGTTGGAAACACACCAGCATCCCAACTATTGCAACATCATATCCCTGGATGTGCCGAAACATGTGCTTGCCTCCCGCCTGTCCGTCCGGCCTGAAACCCTGTCCCGCATCCTCAAAAACCTGGCGAAACAGGAGCTGATTGCGCTCCACGACCATAAAATTGAACTGGTCGATATTGAGGCCTAAAAACTCTGCTTAGTCATGGAATTTAACAAGCTAATGGTTTTATAAAGGATAAAATCAGGTTAAGATTTGCCCTTAAAATAACTAACGGGCTATCAACTATGGAAAAGAAATCAGGCGCTTTGCTGCTCCACCTCTTGTTTTTCGGCATGCTGTCAGCTGCCACCCCACTCCATGCGGCAGACCCGGCCGCCCCCAACACGGCGATATGGCCAACCTGCCGCCGCCCAAACGGAAGAAGCCTTGCGGAAAGAATTGGACTTCGCCGCCGAAGCCGCCCACAAAGCATTGCAAACAGGNCCACAGGCAATTCCGGTGGCGGGGCAAGCCACCCTCCAACTGCCGAAAGGTTATGGCTTTATCCCTGCCCATGAGGCCAGGAACCTGCTGGCTGCCATGGGCAACACGCCTTCTGCACAAACGCAGGGGCTGATTGTGCCTAGAGACGAAAACCGCAACGGCGCTGACTGGTTCATGGTGGTCAGCTATGAAAACGCTGGCTACATCAAGGATGACGACGCCAAAAACTGGAACGCCGACGAATTGCTCTCCAACATCCGCGCAGGCACAGAAGCTGGCAACGAGGAACGCCAATCGCGCGGCATTCCCGCCATGGAAGTGGTGGGCTGGATTGAAAAACCCCAGTACAACGCCAGCGCCCGCCAATTGGTCTGGTCTATCGAATCCCGCGACCAAGGGCAACCCGCCGACATGGTGAACGGCATCAACTACAATACCTTGGCACTGGGGCGCGAAGGCTACATCAGCATGAACCTGGTCACGGATGTGGATGCAGTGGAAAGCCTGAAACCAACCGCCAAAACCCTGCTCGCCAACCTGGACTTCAACACCGGCAAGCGTTACAGCGACTTCAACGCGGATACCGACAAAGTGGCGGAATATGGCNNGGCGGCGCTGGTCGCCGGGGTTGCCGCCAAGAAACTGGGGTTGCTGGCGGTGTTTTCCGCTTTTCTGATCAAATTCTGGAAATTGGGCGCTATAGTCCTGTTTGGTGGCGGCAGTTTTCTGCGTAAAATATCTTGGCGCAGGAGCGCTGGCACCAATCTCTGAACCAAGGGAACCCCTAGTATGGGCAAACTGCTTTTTACCTGATTTCGGCAGGCAAACTCGGCAAGGTGCTGACCACGGGCGGCACCATGCTGATTTCCGTGTTCGCCTACGGGCTGGTGTTTGGCTGGCCATACGCTGTCGGTTTTGTCGGCCTCATTTTCATTCATGAAATGGGGCATTACATTGCCGCCCGGCAACGNGGCCTGGATGTGGGGGCACCCACGTTCATCCCCTTCGTTGGCGCTTGGGTGGAACTGAAGGACATGCCCCATAACGCGGAAACCGAAGCGTATGTGGGCTTCGCTGGCCGTTTGCTGGCNACGCTCGCTGCCTTCGCCTGCTATTTCGCCGCCCGCAGCTTTGACAGCCAGTTGCTGCTGGCNCTTTCCTATGCAGGCTTCTTCATCAACCTGTTTAACTTAATCCCGCTGTCCCCGTTTGACGGCGGGCGCATCACCGCGATCCTTAGCCCACGCATTTGGCTGCTGGGCGTACCCATCCTGGTCNNGGCATGTTTTTACTATCCCAGCCCCATGTTGATCCTGATGGCNGTTCTGGCGGCACCGCAAGTCATGCGGGCTTGGAATTTTGACCCTGAAGCGCCGGAAAACCAGGCGTATTACACAGTCAAACCTGAACTGCGGGTCACCTACGCCCTGTATTACATTGGCCTTGCCACATTTCTCGCCATCATGACCCACGACGTGCATGAAATGCTAGCCCCGGTTTCCAGCTTCTAACTACAATCGGTATTGTCAGATGCCCGCGCCAGCGCGCAATCGCCAACCCCAATCAGGAGAGGACACTTATCATGCATAAGCTACTGAAACACGCCACCGGCACCGCCCTCGCTTTCGCCCTGCTGTCAGGNCCGGCCTACGCCGACTGGGTGCTGGACAACAACAAATCAGCCCTCTACTTCGTCTCGATCAAGAAAGAAAACATTGCGGAACCCCATACTTTCAAAAAGCTTTCCGGCTCCATCACCGCCGCAGGGCAGGGAACCCTCAGCATTGACCTCGGCAGTGTGGAAACCAATATCGATATCCGCAACATCCGCATGCGCGACCACCTGTTTGAAACCAACACCTTCCCCACCGCCACCGTCAGCGTTGACCTGACCAAAACCGGCGTCAAACCCGGCATCCAACCCATTACGGTGACACTGGATTTACATGGGGTGAAAAAGGAAATCCCGGCGCTGGTCGCCTTGACCGATGTTGGCGATACCGTACAGGTTTCCACCGTGGCTCCGATCATACTGGATGCGGCGGCTTTTGACTTGGCGAACGGGCTGACCACACTGCGGGAAATCGGTGCCGTCAGCAGCATCAGCAATGCCGTGCCTGTCACCTTTTTCCTCAGCTTCGTCAAGCAGAACTAGCGGGCGGCGAGACTGCGCACAATCTGGTTGGCCAAATCGGCCACCAGCGTGCTTTGCGCCTTGACCACACCCGCCACACCAGGCTCCGCCGTTTTGCGCTCCAGCGCCACCGGTTCGGTGGTGAGGATTTTACCGTCAGCGCCCGCCTGCAACCGCCATAACCCGCGTAACGCTGCCTTGCCGCCGGGCATGCCGTCAAACTGGTNCAGCCTCACTTCCACCTGATACTGCGGGGTCTGGCTCAGTTCCCAAGGGACAGTCTGCACCCGGGTGGCGGGCAGCCGCCACTGCAATTGCTGGGCAAGGGCGCTGAGGAATTCATCCTCCAATTGCCCGCCCCACAGGTGGGTGTCAGACACTTCCACCGTCGTCGTATCCTTGCGCACCACCATCCCTTCGCGGTCAAGCAGGGTGGGCAACTTGACCTACCCCACCCNCAGGCTCCGGATGCGTTGGGAAACATCGGCGGCCACCGCGACATTGCCCGGGTCAGCAGCGAGCGTGTGGTACAGCGTCGGGCTGCTGGAACAAGCCGCCAGCAACAATAAACAGGCCGCCGGAAGCAAAATCTTCAACATGCCATCATTCTCCTTTCTTGCCGCGCAGCAACGACGCTGGCTGGCGTTGCAAGGTTTCGGTCAGGCTGCGCACCGAACGGGAGGCGGCGGTCAGCTCTTCCAGCATTTCCTGCAACTGCTGCTGGGTGGGCGAGTTGCGGGCGGTCAGGCGGTCAATCTGCACCATGGACTCCTGAATTTTCTGCGACGTTTTGCCCAAGTCCACCGTGATCTGGTTGATGTCCCGGGAAACGCCGGGCAGGGTGTCCTTGTCCACCGTGCGCATGGCGTCCTTGGCGGCTTTGATGGCCTGTTCCGTTTCCGCCAGCACCGCGTTCACCTGATCCAGCGCCTTGTCCAGCTTGCCGCCATTGACCAGTCGGTTGACGCCATCAAGAGTGTCCTCCAGGCTCGCCATCACATCCGCCGCGATCAGCGGCAGGTCTTCAAACGCGGCACCGGTGGTCGGGAATTCACTGTAAAACTGGGTCTTGACGATCTGTGCCGGTTTCGGCTCCTTTTCCATGCTCAGGGTGATCACTTTCTGCATGGTCAGCAGGCTGGTGGTTTCCAGTTTGGCGCGCAGGCCTTTTTCCACCAGCTTGCGCATGGCCTCTTCCGCTGCCGTCAGGGTGATGGCACTGTCAAAATGCTGTGGCTGGATCGAAACCAGCACCGGCACCCGCACGTCCAGCGAATCGCGGTTCAGGCGGATGTCGATGTTTTCAACCTGCCCAACCGGGATGCCCTCATACTCCAGCGGTGCCCCCACTTTCAGGCCACGCACCGAACCGTTGAAATACATCACGTAATATAACCGCTGGGTGAACTGCTTTTCCTGGGTGTCGGCGTAACGGCCATACAAGGNGAAGCTGGTGCCTTCCGAACTGACGTCGCCCGCCAGCAGGGAGGTAGGGGTTTCAAAAGCCACCCCGCCGATCAGGAACGAGGCCAACGACTCCATCCGGAACTCCGCGCCCGCCGAGGTCATGGTGAATTCCGCACCACTGGCGTTCCAGAAACGGCTGTTGGAATGCACATACTCGTAATAAGGGTCACGGATGAAGACCTCCAACCGCACTTGGCTGCCATCCGGCATCAACTGGTAGTCGATCACCTCGCCGACCTGCAATTGCTTGTAGAAAACCGGCGCGCCCACATCCATCGACCCCAGTGAGTTGGACAGCAGGAAAAAGCGGCGGCCATTTTCGCTCGGCGCAATCACCGGCGGGCGGTCTTCCCNCACATAAAAGCTCAGGTCGTCGGTATTGGTGCCCGGATCCATGCCGATATAGGTGCCGGAAAAGAAGGTGCTCAACCCGGAGACGCCGGAACGGCTGATGCGCGGGCTGACCACCCAGAAGCGTGCGTCGCTGCCCAGATGGCGGCCAATTTCCTTGTTCAGGTCGATCACCGCCTCAATGGTTTGCAGGTCGTCGCTCAGGCGCAGCTTGCGCAGCTTGCCCACCGTCACCGCCTTGTAACGCACTTCGGTTTTGCCTGCCTCAATGCCTTCCGCGCTGTTGAACTGCACCGTGAGGGTCGGCCNCTGCTGATACCATGCCTGCAACAACAGCCACAGGCCAATCAGGATGGCGGTCAGCGGGATCAACCACACCGGCGAAGGCCAGCGCTGTTCGCGCACCTCCACTTCCGGCAGGAAATCAGGCTGTCCATTGGAGTTGCTCATGCAACATGCTCCTCTTGGCGGGAAATATCCCAGATCAAATGCGCATCCAGCGTGCGGGCGGCGAACATGGTCAGCACCACGACAGTTGCAAACGACAACGTGCCGACATTCGCGTCAATGTGCGCGAAGGTGCCGAACTGCACCAGGCCGGTCAGGATCGCAATCACAAACACATCCACCATCGACCAACGGCCAATGTACTCCGTCACCTTATACAACAGCATGCGTTCATGCGGGCGCCAGCGCGACCGGCGCTGGATGCTGATCAGCAGGAAACTGATGGCGAACAGTTTCAGCAATGGCACAAACACGCTGGCGACAAACACGATCACCGCCAGCGGCCATTGTCCGGCCTCCAGCAATTGCAGCACACCGCCGACAATGGTGGAGGGCTGCCCCTGCCCCAACATGTAGACGCTCATCACCGGCAACAGGTTGGCGGGAATGTAGAGCACAGCGGAAGCGATCAGCAACGCCCAGGTGACTTCCACACTGTTATTGTGCTCCTGCAAATGGATGGGGGCGCGGCAACGCGGGCAAAACATGGACTCATGCCCTTCCAGGTGCGCGGGCAGCCTGCTCAGGCAGCCGCAGACCCGGCACTGGCCATGCCAGCCTCATTGGCGGTTTGCGCTTCACGGCTGGTGGCCATGCCTGCTTCCACCTTTGGTTTTCTCCAGTTCACGCCAGACCGTGAACGGGTCGAGCGTCGCCGTCGCCGCCGCCATGGTCACGATCAGCCCCGCAAACGACCAGAATGCCGTGTCCACAATCAGGGTCGCCAGTTCGCCCAGCTTGACCACCGCCACCAGCACGCCCAGCATGAACACTTCCAACATCCCCCAGGGTTTGAGTTCGCGCATCCAACGGTACAGGAAGATTGCCAGCGACGACTCCCAACGGAAACGCACGGTCAGGGTGACGACCAACAGCGACAACAGCTCAAACAGGGGAAAAATGATGATGTTCAGCACAATCAGCACCGCCAGCACCTGGTACTCCTGGTTCCAGAACGCCAAGCTGGCACCGAACAGGTGCAATTCCTGCTCCACACCTTGCGCACGCAAACCGATCAGGGGAANAACATTGGTCATCAGAAACAGGATCAGCCCCGCCACCGTCAACGCCAGCGCCGTCTCGAACATATGCGGGCGGTTACGGTAGATCACCGCCCCGCAGTGGGTGCAGGCCGCCGCCTTGCCGGGTTCAATTGGGCGGTAGCGGTGCAGCTGGCCACAATCATGGCAAGCAATGTCAGTACGATTATTCATCAAACAACGTAGGCAATGGCTTATCGCCAGCATCAGGCATCACGGCTCTCCCGGACTCGACCGGGACAGTATAGTGGAACGGCCATTCTGCGTCATCTCAGGTAAGGCCGAGCAACTTCGGCAAAGGCTGCGGCGGTTGCAAACAGCGGCCTCCCGGCCTATATTCGGGTAAGAATGAATCCGTACCGGGGAGAGGCAAATGCCGGACAATCACGCCATCGCTGTCTTGCTGTTGACTGTGTCCGCCCTGCTTCTGTTCAGCCGGGAACGCATACCGCTGGCGACTTCCTGCCTGCTGATCCTGGCGGTGCTGGCGGTTGGGTTCGAAGTGTTCCCCTATGAAACGGCGGAAGGCGTGGTGCGTCCGGTTGACTTCTTCTACGGCTTCGGCCATGAGGCGCTGGTGGCAGTATGCGCCCTGATGGTCGCGGGGCAAGGGCTGGTGCGCACCGGGGCGCTGGAGCCACTGGGTTTCGTGCTGGCGAAGCTGTGGCGCCGCCCAATGCTATCCCTATTTTTGACGCTGCTGCTGTCGGCTCTGTTGAGCGCCTTCATCAATAATGTCCCCATCGTTGTGCTGCTGATCCCGGTCTTGCTCAACGTCGCCGGACGCACAAACAATTCACCCGCAAGCCTGTTGATGCCAATGGGTTTCGCCACCCTGCTGGGCGGCATGGGCACCACCATCGGCACCTCCACCAACCTGCTGGTGGTGAGCGTGGCCTCGGAAATGGGCATGTCGACACTTGAAATGTTTGACTTCGCCCTGCCCGCCGCCATTGCTGGCAGCATTGGTTTGGCGTTCCTGTGGCTGATCGCCCCACGCATATTGCCCCGCCACCAGGTTGACGCCTCCCGCAACATCAACCGTATTTATACCGCACATCTGCACATCCCTGGCGGTAGCTTCGCCGATGGCAAGCCCGTGCAGGAAGCCATCGCCAAATCGGATGGGGAAATGCGCATCAGCCTTATCCGCCGTGACAGCCATGAGGGTCTTGTCCCCTTGCCTGACACCATCATCCATGCCCATGACCGCCTGCTGGTGCATGACACCCCCGAACGCCTGAAGCGCTTTGAACAATTGCTGGGGGCTGGCCTGCATCCTGTCGACCCTGAATTTGCTGGCCGAGAATTCATCATGGAGGGCAAGCAGCAACTGGCCGAAATCCTCCTCCACCAGCGCTCCCCATTATTGGGGCAAAGCCTGCAATCAGCGGGCTTTGTAGACCGTTACCGCCTAGTCGCGCTGGGGGTGCACCGTGACGGCCATATCATCCAGTCCATGCCGCACGGCTTGGGCAACCTGAAGCTGCAACTGGGCGACATACTGCTGGTGCAGGGCAGCAGCGAGCGGATCAACAACCTGGAATTCATGGAGGATTTTTTCGTCCTGGCAGGCAAGACCGATTTGCCCCACTCGAAGAAAATTCCACTGGCGCTGCTGATCATGTTCCTCATCATCCTACTGGCGGCGCTGAAAATCCTGCCCATCGCCATCAGCGCCACTGCCGGGGTATTGCTGATGATTGTGACCCGCTGTATTGACTGGAAAGATGTGAGTCAAGGGTTAAACCTGCCGGTGATCATGATCGTGGCTTCCAGCCTCGCGCTGGGGCACGCCCTGACGGTGACTGGCGGCAGTGAATTCCTGGCGGCACAATTCCTGAAACTGGCGGCAGGCGCGCCGCCACCCGTCATCATCAGCGGGCTGATCCTGCTGATGGCGATCCTGACCAATGTGGTCTCCAATAACGCCGCCGCCGTCATCGGCACGCCGATTGCCATCAACATCGCCAATGAGCTGCAACTCAGTCCGGAAGCATTCGTCATTGCTGTGCTGTTCGGCGCGAACATGAGCTACATGACGCCGATGGCCTACAAGACCAACCTGCTGATCATGGCGGCAGGAAATTACCAATTCATGGATTTTGTGCGGGTGGGGCTGCCGCTGACCTTGATCATGTGGCTGGCTTACAGCCTGCTGCTGCCACTATTTTACTATTTGCCATAACATGGCCTCCCATAAGACAAGAAACCCCAATGGCTGCCGAAATAAGCACTTTGCCAAATTTGCAATCATGGGCTGGCTTGGCCACAATCAACCACACTGATTCTTCGACTACACAAGGGAAAAGAACCCGGCATGAAGTCCACCAACACCCTTTCCAACCCCAAAACCCAACTGAAAGTCCGTAACGCCACCGTTGCCGACATCCCACAAATCTCCAAACTGTCTGACCGCGCCTATGCTGGCACCGGCATGTACGGCTACTCCGAGCCGGTGCTGACCGGCCAGCTCAACCACTTCCCGGAAGGCCAGTTCGTGGTGGTGGCNGGGGAAAAAGTCATCGGTTACTGCGCCACCTTGCGGGTCAGCGAGGAGGATGGTATGAAACGCCACTCCTGGGGCGAAGTCACCGGCAACGGCTACGCCTCCACCCACGACCCGATAGGCGAGTGGCTGTACGGCATGGAAGTGTGCGTCGACCCGGATTACCGTGGCTACCGCATCGGCCAGCGCCTGTACAACGCCCGCAAGCATCTGGCGGAACAACTGAAATTGCGCGGCATCATGTTCGGCGGGCGGCTGCCGACATTGGCCAACCGCATCAAGCGTTTCGGCAGCGTCGAGGCTTATGTGGATGCCGTCAAAAAGAAACAGCAGCGCGACCCGGTGCTGTCCTTCCAGTTACGCAACGGTTTCGAAATTGTCGGCATCATCCCGCACTACCTCGACGCCGACAAACAGTCGCTGGGTTACGGCATCCACCTGATTTGGCGCAATCCCAAAATCCAGCAGACGGATGAAACCGGCAAGCGCAAACATTACGGCTCACGCGTGCCGGACAGCGTGCGGGTTGGTTCCGTGCAGTACAAACAACGCCGGGTGGCGTCCTTCGAGGAATTCATCGACATCGTGCGCTATTTCGTCGATGTGGTGGCCGATTACAAAGGCGATTTCGTGGTGTTCCCCGAACTGTTCACCCTGCAATTATTGTCGATGGAATCGCAGGAACTCACCCCGGTGCAGGCCATCGAAGCCCTCACCAAATACACCCCGCAGTTCAAGACAGCGATGCGCGACCGNGCCTTGCGCTACAACATCAATATCATCGGCGGCTCGCACCCGACGCGGATGCCGAACGGGCGGGTGGAAAATATCTGCTATGTGTTCCTGCGCGATGGCAGCATCCANCGCCAGGCCAAGATCCACCCCACCCCTAACGAAGCCTGGTGGTGGAATATCGAAGGCGGCAGCGAACTGGATGTCATCCAGACCGATTGCGGCTCGATTGGTGTATTGATCTGCTACGACTCGGAATTCCCGGAACTGGCGCGGCACCTGACCGACCAGGGTGCACAAATCCTGTTCGTGCCATTCTGTACTGACGAACGCCAGAGTTACCTGCGGGTGCGTTACTGCTGCCAAGCACGCGCGGTCGAAAACCAGATTTACGTGGTCATGTCCGGCAACTGCGGCAATCTGCCGAATGTAGCCAATATGGACATCCAGTATGCGCAAAGCTGCATCCTCACACCTTGCGACCTACCGTTTGCACGCGACGGGATCGCCGCCGACACCACCCCCAACACTGAAATGGTGGCGATTGCCGATTTGCGCCCGGAAACCCTGCTGACTGCCCGCCACAGCGGCACGGTGCAGAACCTGCGCGACCGGCGGCACGACCTTTACCATGTGCGCTGGCAGGGAAAATAGCCGCTGTGGTTGGCCTGCCGGATTATCTGGCAGGCTTTCACAAAGGTTTTATTGTCACCGTATCCAGGCCCTTTATCATCGCGCCCATCTGAAACCTGGGATGAGACTATTGCAGATGAAAAAAGTGGAAAATGCGTTCGAACACCTGCTGTTCGGCAGCCGTTGGCTGCTGGCGCCTGTCTACCTGGGGCTGGTGATTGCCCTGGGGTTGCTGCTGTTCAAGTTCGGCAAACAGATCTGGGGGCTGCTGGCCAACCTCTCCACCGCCACGGACGCCAGCATCATTACTGGCGTCTTGTCGTTGGTGGACATTTCCCTGGTCATGAACCTGCTGATCATCATCATTTTCAGCGGCTATGAAAACTTTGTCTCCAAAATGGACGACCTGCACAACCACGAAGACCGCCCCGACTGGATNGGNTATATCGGCTTCAGTGACCTCAAGATCAAGCTGATCGGTTCCATTGTCGCCATTTCGGGGATCGAGCTGCTCAAGTCCTTCATGAATGTGGACAATCTGGATGACCGCCACATGGCATGGATGCTCGCCATACACGTCACTTTCGTAGTGTCCGGCGTGCTGTACGCGATCATGGACAGGTTGAGCCACAAGCCCCACTGAGCAAGTGACCCAAGCCTGCATCAATGCGCCCGTCCCCAGCAGCCTACGCTGCGGAGGCTGCTCCGGCCTNNGGAAGTTGGAAATGCTGAAGCCAACTTCCTCGTCCGCTATTTGTTCGCTCCGGTCAATATAGATGGAGGTCGGGACGCCAGACTGTTGGTCATAAGTGACATCGACCCGCGCCGCGCCATCCGTGATTGCCTGCTGGATGGTGTCAAACAGGTCATTCACCGTCAGTTTGTTGTAGTCCAAATCCGCCGGAAGCGGCTCGCCGGTATCCGCAAACGTGGCAGAAGCCACCTTGCCATCGGCAACATCGATATTGACCGGACGGATGGCGTCACCCCGGCAGAAACAACTACGCTGCAATGTGAAGGAATAATCCGCAGGTGACTGGGATTCCCATTTCTGCCGGTTGGCGTCCAGTTGGCTTTGCGCATTCGCCTGCCCGGAATTGTTGATGGCGTCCACATCCTGCTGGGTCAGCTTCTGGCGGGAAATTTCCCCGCCGGTAAAGCCGCCGGAAACCACCAGCTCATCACCGACGCTTAACTGGCCATCACGGTTGCTGTCCAACACTTGATAATTCATTTCGCCGAAAACGCCAAAACGGTTGCGGATGGCCTGATCCTGCTGCTGGTTCAGCTCCAATGGCTTGGGTTGGGGCTGTTTGCCTTGCGTCCACTGCTGCAATTGGCTGATCAATTGCTGGATTAGGTTGATAATGGGTTGGGAATTGCCATTGAAACGGCTTTGCTGACGGTTCTGAAGAGCGTTCGACGCATTATTGCCCGTGGAACCCGCCGCTGACGCCTGGATAGTGGCATTGCCGCCAACAGACTGGCTGCGGTTCCCGACACTTCCTTGTGTTATGCCTACCATGTCATGCTTCCTCCATGTTGGTTTTATGACAAAATCATTCTCACCTTCAGCGCAAACAACAGCTTACCCGCTTCGGACAAACAGAAGCTTTTTCTCCCTAAAGGCAGGGAAACCTTGCTCACCGGGCGGGAATCCGACGTCATCTATCCCTTTTCACATACTTGAACCCCAAACCGATTTGCTTTACAACACACGAACCCCCAACTGATCGCACTATCCCTATAACGGAGGAACCATGGCTACCCGCGACGAACTTAAAGATCAGGCATCCGGTTGCACCGACGCAGCTTCTTGCGCCGCCCTCGCCAAACAAGCATTGGCGGAACCCGCCGACCTTGACTATGCAAAGGAGCTGCTGGAAAAAGGCGAATCCTATTGCTCATTCCCTGATCATTATGTCAGCGTCGCGGAAGGCTATGTGGCCGCAGGCGACCANGACAAGGCCGCCGCGCTGTATGACGAAGCCGCTGGCTCCTGTTTCGACGCCAAGGAAAAGGCGCAAGTTGGCTACAGCATCGCCTTGCACCTCGGCGACAAGGACAAGGCCGCGCCCTGCTGGAAGAGNGCCATCGGCGAAACCTCCAACACCAACGAACTGCTGTCTTTCGCCGCCTACGTGCAAGAAGCCCTGCAAGACAATGCCCTGGCCAACAAGCTGTTCGGCAAGGTCACCGGCAACTGCAAGACCATCGCCGACTACCGGAAACTGGCGACCGGCATCAAGGCCGAAGGCAATGAAAACGCCGCCCGCATGGTGTTCAANAAAGCCGAACCTTCCAGCAACGACACCCAGGATGTGGTCGAATACGCCACCGGCCTGAAAGAAATGTTCACCGATGATGCAGCAGTCGAAAACATACTGAACGAAGCTGAAGGCGGCTGCATGTTCCCGGCACAATTTGTGGCGCTGGCGGGTGGCTTCATGAAACTGCTGGGGAACAAGGATAAAGCGGAAGAACTGCTGGAAAATGGCAAGAACTTCGCCATGAGCGGCGAGGAAAACCTCGACTTGGCCACCGGCTACGCCAGCCTGCTGGGCGACCAGCCCACCGCCAGCGAACTTTACAACAACGCCCTGGGCGAATTCAGCACCAAGGACGACCTGCTCAAACTGGCCAGCCAAGCCGCCGCCAATCTGGATGACAAGTCCATCGCGGGCAAGGCATACGACAAACTCGCCAGCAAGCTCAATACGGTTGCTGACCTATCCATGCTGGCCAAGGCCGTCAACGGGAATCTTGGCGACAAGGACAAAACTGCGGCCATTTACGCCGCCGCCGAAGCCAAAGCTGACACTGCATCCGCCTTGGTTTCCCTGGCAGGCGAAGTCAACGCCACCTTGCAGGACGCCGACAAGACCAACGCCCTGTACACCAAAGCGGTCAATGCTTGCAAGGTTTACACCGACAGCGTCAGCGTGCTGGACGCATTGGCGAAATCCACCCCAGACGCTGCGCTCGCCAGCGCCGCCCTGCACAAGGCGCTCGACCTGACCGAAACCAACGCCCAGGTGCTGGATGTTGCCCAACGCGCGCAGAAACTCGGCAATAATGGCATCGCCATCCAGGCGCTCGACAAAGCTGAAGCCAACGTCAGCTCGCTGGACGAAATGCGCAAACTGGCCGTCGCTGCCAAGCAACTGGTTGCAGACGACGCCGAACGCAACAGCCGCATCGCCGACAAACTTACCAAGCGTGAAGCCAGCCAAGCGCGTTACGTCGA
Organism: Candidatus Thiothrix singaporensis; assembly: GCA_013693955.1. Lineage (GTDB taxonomy): Bacteria > Pseudomonadota > Gammaproteobacteria > Thiotrichales > Thiotrichaceae > Thiothrix > Thiothrix singaporensis. The sequence goes on from CP059265.1 coordinate 2,890,548, forward strand.
ATTCCAGAACCAGGANAAAACCCTTACCCGCCCCAAACAATTCATTGATCTGGCTGGCCAAGTGGTGGCAGAGCTGGATGACGCCTCCTACGCCACCCAACTGCTGACCACCGCAGAGGAAAAGATGCAGGCTACCGGTAGTTTCAGTTTCGCCACTTACCAGCCATTGATCCTCGCCGTCGGCAATCTGGTCAAGGACAAGGCGTGGCTGACCCGCCTGCTGGATCTGGCCGCCACCAATGCAGGCACTTTCGCACAAGTGCGCAGCCTTGGCGACACCGTCTGCAAGCAACTGGCTGACAGCGATTTCGGCAAAGCCTGGACACAGAAATTCTACGGCGATCAACTGGCCAAGCTGGAATCCGACAACGCCAGCGCCTTCGAGTTCAAGAAACTGGCCAACGCCGTCAAGGAGCACCTTGGCGACAATGCCCAAGCCCAGCAGATTCTGGACAAGGCCGAAGCCAAGGCGGAAAACCATTTCCACTTCGCCTATCTGGCCGAACTCGCGCAACAGTGGGGCGACAGCGCCAAAGCAGGCAGCCTGTATGCAAAAGCCGCTGCCGCCTGCAAAGACGCTGGCCAGTTCCGGCAATTGGCAGACCTGATGCAGAAAGCGGGCGCGGCGGCGAATGACGCTGTCAGCAATGCGCTCCAATCCGCTGCGCCCAAGGCTTCCGGCAAAGGCCATTACTGGTAAGCGTCACTTACCGCCAACAAAAAGCCCCGCAATGCGGGGCTTTTTGTTGGCGGGCAGCGACAATCAGCAAAGGTCGATGGCGTACTGCTTGAGGTCATCCAGCGACAAGATGCGCAGGCAATCCTGGTGGGTGGCGAGAATGGCGACCCGCGGTGCCTTGCCCGCATCCAACGCCTCTTGCCAACGGGCGGCGCACAAACACCAACGATCCCCCGGTTTCAAGCCCGGAAACCCATACTCAGGCAGGGGCGTCGACAGGTCATTGCCCTGTTCCTTGCTGAAAGCCAGGAACTCCGCTGTCACCACCACGCATACCGTATGCGAGCCAATGTCCTGCTGGTTGGTGTTGCAACTGCCGTCGCGGAAAAACCCCGTTGGCGGATGCGCCCCGCACGGCTCAAGCTCCGTGCCCAATACATTCAACGGCTCCATCATTGCTGTCATGTCCTTGTGGTTAGCGGGCAAGCATAAAAGGGCGGAGCGAGTTGACTCACCCCACCACTCCTCTCTCCCGAATCAAAAACCCTTCCCCTGCTTCATATCGAAACAGGAGAAAGGGCATACACTACACAACTTACAAACCTATCAGGATTGTTTGCCGTCGGCTTTGGCTGTGGCGTCTTTCTGTTTGGCCTTGTCCTTGTCGGCCTTGTTGAAAGGCTCAGGGCGCGGCGTCTCATTGGTGGACGGCGGCAATATCGGCAACTGGAATTCAGGCTGTTTGCCGGTCAGCGTCTTCAGGAACGCCACGATGTCGGCGGTTTCCTCATCCGTAAACTTCTTGCCCAGCTGGAGCTGGCTATAGTGTGNTACGGCGTCTTCCAGGGTTTTGGCCGCACCATCATGGAAGTACGGGTAAGTCAGCTCCACATTGCGCAAGGTCGGCACTTTGAACTTGAAGCGGTCTTCATCCTTCTTGGTCAGGCCGCCGACGCCTTCAGCCGGATTGTCGGTCTTGTAAGGCTCCACCACGCCCATTTTCTGGAAACTGGCACCACCGACCGCNNAGCCATTGTGGCAGGCCACGCAGCCGCTTTCCTTGAACAGTTTATAACCCTTCAACTCGGTTTCATTCAAGGCGCTGTCATCGCCTTTCAGCCATTTGTCGAATTTGGCATCTGGCGTCACCAGCGTATCCTCAAATGCGGCAATGGCGTCTTTTACCATGTCAATGTCAATCGCGTCCTTATTAAATGCGCTCTTAAATTCATCCTGATATTGCGGGATGGATTTTAACACATCCAACGCCAACTCGTGTGTAAAAGCCATTTCACCCGGATTGGCGANTCTACCACCTGCCTGTTCTTTCAAATCCTTGGCGCGGCCATCCCAGAATTGCGCCACATTCATGCTGGAGTTCAGCACGGTCGGCGCATTGATCGNGCCTTGCTGCCAATGGTCGCCGATGGAGGTTTGCAGATTGTCGGTGCCACCCATGCTCAGGTTGTGGCAGGAATTGCAGGAAATAAAGCCGGATTTGGATAGGCGCGGGTCAAAGTACAATTTCTTGCCCAACTCCACTTTAGCTTCATCCTTAACCGTAACAGCCTCCAGCGGCTTGATCGGCTCATCCTTCATAGCTCCCGCGTCCGCCGTTTTCGCCGCATCTCCCGCCGCTTCAGTCTTGGCCGGTTCAGCCTTCGCAGCATCTTCCGCCCACACCGCCGTCGCCATGCCGAGGGTGAGCAGCGAAACCATCACAACTTGCACGTTCATGAGCATCTCCTACTTTTTATGAGTAAATCGTCCAAGCAGTCATGTTAAGTCGGGACGGCGATGCAAACTTGACGCACATCAAGTATTACCGTCCATCCCGATAGGGTTTTTCGCTTATGATGATTGGTTTTTTAGGATACACAAGATGAGGCATTCCACATGCCCATGAGAATGGCGGCCGATAGCGCAACACTCGTGCCTGGGTAAAGCGCCGCATCCGCAGACCGCGCGTGCCTGGACAGAGGTTGCCGGGAAAGGTTACATCTGCGATTGCAGGTAGTTTTGCAGGCCAATCTTGTCAATCAGGCTCAGTTGTTTTTCCAGGAAATGGGCATGGTCTTGTTCGGTGTCCTCCAATTGCCCGCGCAGGATTTCACGGGTCACATAATCCTGCTCTTCCTCACAAATCTGGATGGCGGCCTTCAGTGCCCCTGTGACGTGGTATTCCAGCGCCAGATCATTTTTGAGCATGCCGGGAACATCCGCCCCAACATTGAGCGGGTCTTGGTTGTTGAGGTCAGGCGTGCCTTCCANGAACAAGATGCGGCGGATAATGGCATCGGCATGGCCGCGTTCCTCCATGCTCTCATGCTCATAGTGCTCGTACAGTTTGCCCAGTCCCCAGTCATCGCACATGCGTGAATGGATGAAATACTGGTCGCGCGCCGCCAGCTCCCNCGCCAACAGGGTTTTTAACACGTCAATAACACGGTCGTTTCCTTTCATAGTGTGCTCTCCTTAAGCATCCATCATGGATTGCAGGTAATTTTGCAGGCCTGCATTGCTGATCGCCCATTGCTGGGATTCCAACCAGTCAATTTGCTCTTCCTCTTCTTCGAGGATTTCCTGCAACATATCGCGGGAAACAAAGTCTTGCGCCTGTTCGCACTCGGCAATGACCTTACGCAGCTCCGCCACGACTTCACCCGCCAGACGCAGGTCATTGGCGATGATTTCCGGCACGTCTTCACCCAGGTACAGCTTGCCGAGATCTTGCAGGTTAGGCAGGCCTTCCAGGAACAGTATGCGTTCAATCAATTCATCCGCCTGTTTCATGGCCTTGATGGAACGCTTGTATTCCTTCTCATTGAACTTGCTCAAGCCCCAGTTCTTGCACATACGGGCGTGCAGGAAATACTGGTTGATCGCCGTCAGTTGGCTGCGCAGCGCCAAGTTGAGCGATCGGTTGATATCGGGATTTCCTTTCATAGGCGTCTCCTGTTGTTAGGTTGGTTTTTGATAAAAGGCATGCTATTCCTCATCCGCCGAAACGGTCAATTATCTATTTTCCTTTCACAACAATTACTTATTTAACGATTATCAAAATCATTCCCAACAAAGCAATTTCATTTGCATTAATAAATGAGAATCAATATTATTAAATGGAGTTGAATCCATTCTTACGCGAGCCATATCTCTGTCAGCCAGCGTAACGTTTACTACGCACCGCCACCAAGGAATGCGCCATGACATACTTACACTCCATATTTCAGCCCAAGGATATGGCTTTGACTTTGGCGATGGATCAGGTCATCCGCCGCCGCCGCACCCGTAAAATATTGGGTTCATTGCAAACACCTGCCCCTATTCCGCATGGTTTCCGTGAGCAGGTGGAAGAGGCTGTACGGGTTGCGGGTTGGGCACCCTTCCACTACCCAGCCAACCGGATTCACCATCAGCAGGGTCTGGATTCCTGTGTGCCGTGGCGTTTCTATGCCCTTGACCAGAACGCCTGTCTCGCACTGGCGCATTGCCTGCTGGAAAAAACACCAGCNAACATCAGCGAGGGTGCCACCATCATCCGCATGTTGGCCGCCGCCGGATCAGTCGTGCTGGCGACATGGCTGCCGGAACCCAAAACCACCGAACTGGCTATGCACATGAACGAGGAACACCTCGCCGCTGCGGCCGCCGCCGTGCAAAACTTGCTGCTGGCGAGCGAAGCGCGCGACATCCAGAGTTATTGGTCGAGCGGCGGTGTGCTGGCTTCCAGCGAGTGCTTCAAGCTGTGCGGCATTCCCGCCACCCAGAAACTGCTGGGTGCAGTTTTCATGTTTCCCTCTCCGGAAGACAGCAGCATGGAAGCCGTTGACGGCAAGCTGCGCAATCGCCGCGGNCCACCAGACAGTTGGAGCACCTGGATTACGCTGGACAAACAGGAGACAAACGCATGAACCCATTCCGTTTTGGCATTGAACACGAAGTGGCGTTTTATCATGCTGACGGCAGGTTTGCCGATTTCACCAACACCCGTTTTGAAGACTTCCAGCAGATTGTCGACCGCTTGCCGGAATACGCCGCCGACACCGAACACTTGCGCCAGGGCGACGCGGGCATCCGCCGCAAACGCTGGTATATCGAAGGCTACGAACGCTTCAGCCCGGATGGCTCGCTGCTCACCTGCGTGCCCAAAGGCATCGAAATCCGCACCACCATCCACGACAGCATCCAGGACGCACTGGGCGAATTGCAGGAAAGCTACCAGCTGCTGCTGGCTACCGCCGCCGATTATGGCTACCGCCCGGCTCCGGTCAGCTTCAACCCGCAGCAGACGCGCTTCATTCCTGATCCGCCGCTGAATGCGTTCGAACTGGCGCAACAACGCAACGAATCACCGGAAGAACGCGACACCGCCCACATTCCCATGCTGACCTACGGCCCTGACCTGAGCCTGTCACGCCCCGGCATGAGCAGTGCGGACATGGTGGACGCCGCCAGCAAGCTGACCTATTACAGCCCGTTCATCACGCCATTCAGTTTCAGCTCACCGTTTTATGCCGGTGAAATCTGGCCGGGGCTGTCGATCCGCACCTGGAAACGCACCGGCCGNCGCCCGGCAGTGCTGACCTTCCCGCCGGACAACGCCTATCTGCTCCACTCCAACCCGACCCTGACCAAAGCCCCGCGCCACCCCGCCGAAACCGGGCGGATCGAATTCAAGGCGTTTGACTCCAGCACGGACTTCACGCTGTATGCGGCGCTGTTCGCCCTGCTCAAGGGGCTGGTGCTGGATGAATCCCTGCCGGGGCGGGCGATCACGCCGAACACCCATCAACATCAGGTCGCGGCCTCNCAAGGCTTCGACAACCCGCTGGTCTTCCGCTTCGCCTGGCAAGCGCTGTACGCCGCCGACAAAGCGCTGGCGAACGATCCGGATCATGAACGGCTGGAGCCGCTGTTTGACATGCTCCAACGCAAACGCACGCCTGCGCACACATTGCTGGAAATGAAAGTGTCCGCCTGACACTTTAGGACTTAGGCAAAGCGCTCAAGCCCTTGCCGATGCCCTTCAGCGAGAGCGGCAGTGAAACCGGCTTTTGTTTCGGCGCGGGTATAAAGCTCACCACCGCTTTGGAACCTTGTTGGAACTGCTGCTGCATTTTCTGGTCCAGGGCGAAACCGGCAAAGCAGGAATCTTTTTCACACTTCCCTTCAAACTTGATGGCAGCGTTATTATCGACTTGCAGCAACACGCCTTCCTTGAGTTGCGCCCCTTTCGGCAACTGGATCAGCACCGCCGGAACTGGCTTGCCCGGCAAATAGCCGATGGCCGTCGCCATCAACAATTGCCCCTTGCTGCTTAATGCCTGCTGGATGTAGCAAAGTTTGCTGTCACACGCCCCACCCCAATCGCCGAAGTGCTGCCCGTTAATGCTGTCAGCGGCCTGTGCCGCGCCAGCTGCCAGCAAACCACCCAACATGAGCGCTTTTAAACCCAATTGCATACTTGCCTTCCCGATATTTGCATCAAAAATAAAATGACAGTATCTCACACTCCATTATCCTACCGATATGCATTCATGCATCAGGCAAGCGGCCACCAAAACGTTCGGCAGAACACCATCATGGCATGATGGGCCACTGGAAGTCCCCCTCCGGATTCCAGCAAATTCAGGGAAGAGGAAAAGCGGCATCTGCCGCCCTTCCCCTGGAAAAGGCATCAGGAGAACGTATCCGACATCAGGTTGCTGAACCATTTCAGCATCTGCTCGTAGTTTTCTGAACTGATGCCTGCGGATTCAGTGACGCCGTTGCCGGTTGGCAACATGCTGGCTGACGCCGGATCATAGCGGTACACCACGGATAGCCATGAGGCCGTCCCTTTGGTGATCGGCGTAAAGCAGGCTGAGTTGGTGATCGGTGCAGGGTTCACTGCTTCCCCACGCAACAGATGGATAATGGCATCGGCACACACTTTGGCTTCTGCATTGGCAATATGCCCTGCCTTTGGTTGGGAGGTAGCTGCAGCATCACCGATAACATGCACATTGGGGACAACTGTGGACTCGTAAGTCAACATGTTCACCCCGGNCCAACGGCCAGCAACATTCGCCAGGCCGGTAGCGGAATCCGTGATGACCCTACCGGCCTTGTGGGGCGGAATGGCATTGATGACCTTGCCGGTAAACACGCCAGCAGCCGTGCTTACCTTACCCCTGTCTGCATCAATGCTGATGAGGGAGGCATTCGGCACATAGGTGATGGTGTTGCCATGCAATTTGGGGTCAGTGAAAGCTTTGGTGAAATTGTTCACTTCCGCCTGGATGCCTGGGTTGGCGTCCAACACAATCACTTTGCCACCACCTTTCACCCGCTTGAGATAGTCGGCCACCACGCAAGCGCGCTCATACGGCCNCGGCGGTAACGGCTTCGCCGGAATCGTCAGGATGAACGTGTCTTTGCTGGTCATGGCGGCAATTTGCGCCTGCAACGATGTGGTTTGCGACCCTGCTTTCCAGGCGTGAACCACCTTTGCCTGCGCAGCCGCTGTGCCAGACATCGGCAAAGCGTCGAACTCAACCCNCGGCGCGATAACCAGACGGTCATATGGCANGGAATTGCCATCAGACAACATAACCCGCTGACTGACCGGGTCAATCGCTGTCACTGACTTCGCCACCCACTTGACGCCATATTTGCTGGTCAGCGAACTGTACTGGAATGTCAACTGGCCAAGGGTGCGCTCCCNCGTCAACACCATATTACTGAAAATATTGGAATAATAGGCGACATTAGGCTCGACCAACGTCACCTCAACACCAGTCCCGCCCCACATGCGCAGGTATTTGGCGACTGTAGCGCCTGCCATACCACCACCGATAACCACAATACGGCCATTCGCCCCTGTATTGCCCGGCATCAGAGAGCCAACCGTTGTGCCGGTTTTACTGCCGCTTGCCCCACTGTTGGATTTGGCATTACTGCTGCCCTTATCTTCCGCCAACAATGAGCCTGACAAAACCATACCCAAAGCACCGGCACCAAACTGGTAAAAATTTTCTACGATCCATACCCAACCTCCCTGTCATTTTTGTTTGGAGAAGTAATCAGCAATCAAGGCGATTTCCTCATCGGTATAAGCCATCGCATGGACATTCATGATCTGCTTGCCTGCCGGTTTGAACTGCATTTCCAGCAACTCATTGGCAATGCTGGAACGGCTTTTGCCTGCCAGATGTTCGAGGCCGGAACCATCCGTGCCATGGCACTGGAAGCAGTTGGCGGCGAGGGTGCGGCCAGGGTGGCTGAGGGTTACGGAATTTGCCGAAGCAAGCGCGGGTAGCAGCAGTGACACGAATGCTGCCGGAATCGACATATGTTTCATTGGAAAACTCGCAGAGATTATTTCTTATTGCCTGCAAACTTATTGGGGTTGATTACTCGTTTGCATCGCCTGCAATCATACATTCTACTGATAAAAATAAAATATTCCTGATATAGGACATTTGCCGGATACCTGTCAGTTTGCAGGAAACTTGACCAGAACGGTCAACCCCTGCCCGACAGATTCAAATTCCAACCGGGCTTGGTGAATGTCGGCAATACGCTGCACGATGGAAAGCCCCAGCCCACTGCCCTCCGCTTGCGTGCCCAATGCACGGTAAAAGCGCCGGGTGATTTGCGCCAGCTCATCCGCTGGCAAGCCGGNGCCATTGTCACCGATGCGCAGGCAGGTTCTGCCCTGTTCACGGGAAATGGCGACCTGGACATGCGTCCCGGCAGNGGTGTAGCGCACCGCATTGTCCAGCAGGTTGCGCAACATCACCTGCAACAAGGCGGGAAAACCCCGGATTGCAAGCGTTTCTCCCTCCAGCAACTCCAGCGTCACACCGGATTGCAGGGCGGCAGGAGCCATCTCGGCCAGCACTTCCGCCGCCAAGGCAGGCAATGCACAGGTTTGCAGGCGGGAAGCGTCCACACTTTCCAGCCGCGCCAGCGTCAACAGTTGCGCAATCAGGTGGGTGGCGCGGTTACAGCCCTGAATGGCGTTATCCAGCGCGCGCTGGTNGTTCCCCGCATCCTGCGCGCCTTTGGCGACCTGCAATTGCGCCTTGATGGCGGCGATCGGCGTGCGTAACTCATGCGCGGCATCGGCGGTGAAGCGGCGTTCGTTTTCAATCAGCTTGCCAATCCGCCCAAACAGGTGGTTAAGCCGCCCGACCAGGGGGCNAACTTCACCCGGCGTGGCAGCCAGGGTCAAGGNGGCAAGGTTGTCCGGGCTACGGCTGGCCACCGCCTGCGTCAGGCTAACCAACGGGCGCAACCCGGCGGCGACCACCCACCACAGCAACCCGGCCAGCACCGGCAAGACCAACAGCANGGGAAACAGCGCCAGGAGGGTGATTTTCTTCGCCAAACCTTGGCGGGCATCCGACAATTCCACCCCTTGGCCGTCATCCTCCTCATCCTTTTCATGGCGGTGATGCCGGAACACGGACTCAACCTGCTCGGAATAATGTTCCAGCACCTCATCCAGCTCATGGCGGGTTTCGAAATACATGAACGCCGCCATGCCACACCACACCAGCGCCACCACGCCCAACACCAGCAGCAGCAAGCGTTGCCGCAAGGACATCAGGTGCCCGCCTTGTCGCGGGGGATCAGGTAACCCACGCCACGGATGGTTTGTATCAACGCCGGGTACAGCTTGCGCCGCAGGTGATGGATATGCACTTCCACCGTATTGCTTTCCACCTCCTGCCCCCAGGCGTACAGCTTGTCCTCCAGTTGGGCGCGGGACAGCACCTTGCCCACGTTCAGCATCAACGCTTCCAGCACGGTGAATTCGCGCGCGGCCAATTCCACGGTTTCCTGCTGATACGTGACGCGGTGGCCAGCAGGATCCAGTTCCACCCCACCCGCCCGTAACACCGGGTCGGCAAAACCGCCGGAACGGCNGACCAAAGCGCGCAGGCGGGCGTTCAATTCGCCCATATCAAACGGTTTGACCACATAATCGTCCGNCCCCTGATCCAGCCCCAGGATGCGGTCTTCCACCGTATCCCGCGCCGTCAGCACCAGCACCGGCAAAGCGGACTGGCGGCGGCGCAACCGGCTGAGGACTTCCAGCCCGGACAGGCGCGGCAGCCCCAAATCCAGCACCACGGCGGAGTACGATTCCGTCGCCAGCGCATGGTCGGCCTGCATCCCGTCACGCACCCAGTCCACCGCATGGCCGGACTGCTTCAGCCCGGCCTGCACCGCATCGCCCAACAAGGCGTCATCTTCGACCACCAGTATCCGCACGATTCTCAAGCCCCCAGCAACTGAATGCTCCAGAACACCAGAAAGCCGCCGAACAGCACCAAGGTGGCGACAGGCTTTTCCTCTACTGCATGCGCTTCGATCAGCAACTCTTCCGTCACCAAGTACAGCAACGCCGCCGCACTGAAAGCCAGCGACGCCGCAATCACCGTGCTGGAGGCGCCAGAAAGCAGCAGGCTGCCCAACAAGGCGCAGACCAGCACAGTAGCGCCCAACGCCGCAGAAATCACCACGATGCGCCAGCCTTTGATGGCGTCGGACGTCAACGCCAACCCCAGGAACAGCAACTCCACCGACAAGCCCAACGCCAGTATCGTCCCAGTTTCCCCACCTGCGGCAAAACCGGCGCCGATAATGAAGCCATCCACCGCAATGTCGATGAAAGTCGCCACCAGCAAGCCCCAGTCCAAGCCGCTTTTGGTCGGCTTCCCGGCTTCCTCCAGATGCGTCGTCCACAGCTTCATGGCGTACATGAACAGGCTGCCAAGGGCGAATGCGCCAATCAGGATNNGGCCGGGGGCATGTTCACGCCCGATTTCCGGCAGCAGCTCCACCGCCAGCGCCGCCAGCACCACCCCAGCGGCGAAATGCTGGATCAGGCTGCGGGTCTGGTGGCCGGGATGCCAGTACATCGCCAGCACCCCGCCCGCCAACGCCACCAGCGCCGGAACCAACATCAGCAGAAAATCATCGGTATTCATGCCTACCCCGGATAAAGGAATAAAAACGCCGCCATCATAACCAGCATGATCATTCCCAACCAATGGTACGAATGCCTTATAGCCCGCTCTGCCTCCGCCTGTTTGTAGCCAGTGAGCATGGCGCGCACCAGATTTTCCTTGTGCAGCACGCTGCTGGCCACGACCCCGGCAATGTGGATGAACACCACGGCCAGCATCAGGTTGGCGGCGATTTCATGCAATTCCTCGAAAATGTCCTCATCGCCGATTTCCCAGTACAAACCCAGCCCGCTGACGCCAATCAGCAAACCCAGCGCCAGCAACAGGAACACCGCCACCCCGCCCGCCGGATTATGGCCGACGTAGTGCTGCGGCTGCGGGCTGAACAGGGAGCGCGCATACGCCATCACCTGCTGCGGGGCATACAGGAACGAGCTGAAACGGGCGTAGGTTGTCCCGGCAAAACCCCATACCAGCCGGAACAGCAGCAACCCCAGCATCACGTAACCCAACGCCACATGGATGTCACGGTAACGCTCGCTTTCCGCCGTCACATAAGCACCCGCAAACGAAGCCGCCAGCGACCAATGGAACACCCGCGTCGGCAGATCCCAGACCAAAACCTTCTGCAACATGGCGCGCCCCCTTAACGTGGAATCCGGATATTGTCTTCGTTGAAATCGCCCTTATCCGCCGCCGTATGGCAAGCCATGCAATTGGACGCGCTTTTCACCGCCGGATTTTTCCAGGTGGCGGGTGCCACCTCATCATGCTCACGTTTGAACCAACGGGTCTCGGTAATGCGCAACACGGGCTTGCCATCCGTTGTGGATTCAGCCTTGCGTTCCGGCGCGGCGTTTTGCTCCAGGAAAGGCAGGATTTTGGCAACCGTCTCCGCATCCAGGCTGGCGTCCGTCCCGAAATGGTCACCCAGCGTATTCATCATTTCGCGCCAGGAAGCCGCTGGCAGCAAGCCGGGCGGATAGGCGATATGGCAGGCGCTGCACTCGGCCTGCCAGGTTGGGTTGCTGGCGTTAAAGCGCAGGTTGTCCCCGCCGTCATGATCGTCATTCCCACCGGNCCTTTCACTGTGTCCGGCGTGCTGATGGCCTTCATCCCCATCATCATCCCCGAATGCCTGCATGGCGGTGAAGGCGGACAACACAACCACCGCCAAGCCAATGGCCATGGATTTTTTGCTCTGGAAAACATAGCCATCCCCTCACTTGACGCTTAACAGGTAAGTCAGCACATCGCCCTTTTCCAACGCCGTGCATTCACGATCCAAGACATCGCCACAGTTGCGCTTGAACCATTTGGCGACCTTTTTCTGGTCAGTGAAACGCTCGGTATTGGCAGACGGAGCCAGCGNGCCAATCGGCTTGTCGGTTTTGGCATGTTTGCCGGAAGCGGCAGGATTCTGGGTATGGCACGTCGCACAACTCCAATCGTTACCGTGGGTGTTGTTGAAAAACAGCTCGCCACGGGCGGCGTCAAAGCCCTGGAAACTGGCGGATTCCGCCTTGGCCTGCTGCTCAAAACCACTGAGGATTTCTTGGGNGGTTTCGGCGGCGGCGGGCAAAGCGGCGATGAAACTGGCGCAGGCGGTGAACACCACCAGCCATTGTTTGCAGACATGCATGTTTTTCTCCTATTGGGTAAACATGCAGGCAGCTTGCGCCCCTAACCTTAAAAGTCCCTTAAGGGCAGGGGCTCATGCTTGGCGCGCGGATAAACACGCACGCCTTGTGGGTAACCGGGGAGACTGGGGCTACGGCTGAACCACCGGCTTGCCTTCCTTGAGCCACCCCATGATGCCGTCCGTGACATTGTAGACGTGGGAATAGCCTGCCTGCGCCAGCATTGCTGACCCGGCGCGGGTACGGTTGCCCGTGCGGCAAATCAGCGCCACGGGCTTGTTCGCAGGAACAATTTNTTGTAACTCCGTGAGAAAATCCGGTGCGACCGAGCCATTTTTCCCAAACAGCGTCAGTTGCTTGCTGCCCTTTATCACGCCGGTTTGCCGCCACTCTTCCGGCAGGCGAATGTCCACCAACGTTACCCCTTTGGCCATCAGGTCTTGCAGCTCCGCATTGGAAACATTGCTCACGTCACCCTGCTTAACGGAGGTTTCCGCACCACTGCCGGATTCACCCAGCCCCGGTGCTTTTGAACAAGCCCCCACGCCAACCGCTGTGCTGATCACCAATGCCCATGCCAACACCTTGATTGTATGCACCATTGCGCGCCCCATCCTTTAAAAGTATTTAAGCAAATACTTATTTTGCAGGGAAACACCATCAATTGCCATATTTGTTGCTTCGAACCCTGCGCCCATGAACTGGCCTCATGCATGGGGCACAACGCATACCCGATAGGCCATGCCGTTGGGGCGGCAGACCAAAGCGCGCAAAATTGACAAATGCCAAACCTCCCAGAGAATATTTCCGTTATGCTACAATCCGTTTTGTAGAAGTTATCGTCAATTCCCATCAAGCCAGTCATTCCCGTTCCGGGATAGCCAGCCAGATATACATCCGCTGTTATGGAGTACGGCAATGTTATTGGTTGGCTGCAAGCCTTTGTCCCTGATGTCGACCCGCCTCCCTGCTGGAGCCTTACGCCCTGCGCGGGATGGGAGGGTGCCATGAGCGCCGTCCCCAATCTGGATGTCCCCGCCCTGCTGTGCCTGCGCCAGCACCTCAGCATCGTCCATCATATTCCTGGCCGCATCCGCCTGCGTTTGGGGATGGCGTTGTGGCGCAGCGGTGACCAACTTGACCGCAGCCAACTCCAGCGCCTGCTTGACCAACTGGCGGGCATTCGCCAAGTCCGGCCAATCCGGCGGTTGCCTCCATCACCATCGAATACGACCCCCAACACATTTCCCCTGATGATTGGGAAACATTGGTTCATGGCGACACACAAGACGCCAGCGTCCTGCTGAATGACTGGTTGGACAGCCACGCGCAGTTGTTACATGAAACTTTCATGCACAAGGAGTAAGTAATGAATGAACAAACAATGCCCGAACCGGGCGGCAACCCCGGTTCCGGGGTGGGTTCTGCTGACAACGGCGGCATGATGAACCCGGCCAACGGCGGGGAAGCCAATCAAGGGCAAGGCCACGCCCGCCATCAGCAAGCCGCCCAGCCAGCGTACTATCCGCCGCCGCCAGGCTCGCAGGCGGCACCTTACCCGTACCCGCCGCCCTACTGGCCGGGGTACGCTTACGCCGCACCCCAGTATGCCCCCGTCCCCGGTATGGGGCAGATGCACGGCCAGCCCGCCGCCGCCCCACATCCGCAACCGCCGCCCGCCCAACCTTCCGGCCTGAACCAAATGGTGCAGGAAATGACCAGTGGCGCGCCGGGGCTTGCCAGCCTCACCAAGCTACTGGATTTCGATGACAAGGATTTCTGGAAAGGTGCCATGGTCGGCGCGGCGGCGGTGCTGCTGTTCACTAACGGTGGCGTGCAGCGCGCCCTGTTCCGGGGTGCGGTCAAAACCCGTGACGCGGCGGAAGATGGCGTGGAAAAGGTCAAGGAAGGCGTCAGCAAAGTGAAGCAACACGTGCGTAACGCCGCCAGCGAGGAGCCAGAACATGACTAATTACTACCCTACGCCGCAAAACCCGCCCCCATATCCGCACACCACTGGCGACAACCATGCCTGTTCCGCCAGCGCACTGGCCAATATCGCGCTGGCGGGGCCGTCATAGGCGGTTCCGCCGCCGCCGCCAAAAACTTGCGCCGGATGCAAAAGATGAAATCCAGCCGCGTGAAGCGCTGTTTGACACCGGCAAAACCGCCCTTTCCAGCGCCATTGCGACCGCCGCCGCCACGGCTGCGGCCACCAGCGTCGCCAACGCCGCTTCCCATGCATTCACGGAACGCGGGCTGCTGCGGCTGGCGGTCATGTTCGGCGTCGGCACGGCTGTCCTGTATGGCCTCAACCGCTGGTCTGATGAAAAGTCAGGCGAATAACCCATTGCTAAAGGAACCCGACCATGAACCATCATAACCCAGCGTATCCGCCCCAACCGCAAGAAGGGGCGCAGGACGCCATGCAACAACCGCCCGGCATGAACCCGCAACAGCCCTATGCGCCTCCGCCACCGGCTTACTTCCCGCCGCCTGCGCCCACCTACCCGGGCTATCCGGCTTACGCGCCGTATTACCCGCCACCAGCGGCGACCACCGCTGCGCCCAGCTTCCTCAATGAACGCTTTATCAAGGGGACGCTGATCGGCGCGGCGGCGGCTTACCTGCTGACCAACGAAAACGTGCAGCGCGCCGCCATCAAGGGCGCAGTCAAGGCGTGGAGCCTGCTGCAAGGCGGCGTGGAGGAGCTGAAGGAACGCTTCCAGGACGCTGAAGCCGAAATCCGCGCCGAAGCAGGCAACGAATGATCATTCCCGGCAAACTTTCCCAGCCGGTCATGGCGCGCCCGCCACGCAAGCTGGATCGTTGGCTGGTTGGCCTGCTGGCGGGCGCAGCCTTGGCGTATGCCGCCGGTAAGGCGCTGGGATTGGGCAAACAGGATTTAGCGAAAAAGGATTAAGCACACATGGAGCCTGTTGTTCTGCACGAAACCCCGGCGCGCCTGCGGGTGCGGCTGCCCGCCGTCAGCACCCGCGATTTCAATCCGCTCTGGCTGGAATCCTGGCTGGAAGCCCAACCGGGTGTCCGGGACGTGCGCATCAACCGCAAGGCGGGCAGCGTCATCGTCGCCTTCGACCCGCAACGCGCCGGACGCAGCGCCATCCTGCAACGGCTGGCGGATTTCCGCAGTGAACCCACCACCGGAAAAGTTGGCGCAACCGCCGCCGCCTCAGCCGAAATCGCCCCGCTGCTCGGCAACGCTGCATCGTTGGCGTTGATGCCCTGGCTCCCACCCACGCAGCGCCGGGCGTTGAGCTTGGCCAACGCGGCGCCAATCCTGCTCAATGGAGTGGACACCTTCATCCGCTCCGGCGTGAAAATGGAAGTGCTGGATGCGCTGGCCGTCGGGCTGGCGGGTTTCAAGGGCGAGACCTATAGCGCGGGGATCACCACCTTCCTGCTGGCGCTGGGCGAATACCTCGAACATCAGACGGAACGCAAATCCGACCGCCTGCTGCGCCGCCTGTTGCAGCCGGAACCGGCTCCGGCCTGGGTGGAGCGCCAAGGCGAACTGGCGCAGATTCCTGGCGATGAAGTCCGTGTCGGTGAAATTGTAGTCGTTGGCGTCGGCGAAACCGTGCCGGTGGACGGGCGCGTGGTGGAAGGCGTCGCCCTGCTCAACCAAGCGGCGGTGACCGGCGAAAACCTGCCGGTGCGCAAGGAACCACGCCACCGGGTCATTGCTGGCAGCGTGGTTGAAGAAGGCCGCATCCGCATCGAAGCCCAGCGGGTCGGCTCCGACACCACCACGGCCAGGGTCGCCGGTTTCATCCAGTCCTCGCTGGCCAACCGTTCCGACACCCAGCGGATGGCGGATGAACTCGCCGACAAGCGCGTCTGGTTCACCCTGATCACCGGCGGGCTGGTGTACGCCTTCACCCGCGACCTGACGCGGCTGCAATCGGTGTTCCTGGTGGATTACTCCTGCGCCCTCAAGCTGGGCACGCCGATGGCGTTCAAATCCGGCATGTACCACGCTGCCACCCACGGCATCCTGATGCGCGGCGGCAATGCCATTGAACGGCTGGCGGAAGTGGACACCATCGTCTTCGACAAGACCGGCACTCTGACCCATAGCGAACTGGCCGTCACCGACATCGTGGCGCTGGACGAATCNCCACCGGATGAAAACGCCCTGCTGGCACTGGTGGCCTCCATCGAAGAGCACGCCAGCCACCCATTGGCGCAAGCGGTGGTGGACGCTGCCCGGGAACGCGACCTCCAGCACATTACCCACGGCGAAGTGGACTACCGNGTGGCACATGGCTTGTCGACCGCAGTGGACGGCAAGCGCGTGGTGATCGGCAGCCGCCATTTCCTGGAAGAGCACCACAATATCCTCTTCACCCGGCACGAAGCGGCCATTGGGCGATTACAGGAGGAAGGCAAAACCCTGTTATACGTGGGCGCTGCTGCGCAAGCACACCGCCGCNNCAGCCCCATCGGCCTTGTCGCCCTGCGGGACACCTTGCGCGCCGACGCCGTATACGCCATCCGACGCTTGCGCAGCCTGGGCATCACCCAGACGGTGATGATCACTGGCGACAAGCGCAGCAAGGCTGAAGCCCTGGCGGATGAACTGGGGCTGGATGCGGTATACGCCGAAGTCGCCCCGGAAGAAAAGGCCGCCATTATCCAGCGGTTGCAGGCGCAAGGCCGCAAAGTCGCTTTCGTCGGCGATGGCGTCAATGACTANCCAGCCCTGTCGGTGGCGGAAGTCGGCATCGCCATGCCGCGAGGAGCCGACATCGCCCGCGCCACCGCCAGCATCGTGCTGATGGATGACCGGCTGGCGGCAGTGGCCGACGCCCGCGAATTGGCCGGACGCACCATGCGACTGATCCGCAGCAACTTCAACATGGCGGTCGGCGTGAACACCGCCGTCNNTGGCGGGGTGCTGGGCAAACTGTCGCCAGTCATGAGCGCAGTGCTGCACAACGGAACCACCATCGGCGTGTTGTTGCGGGCGCTGGTCGGGGTGGACATCAATGGGTTAGCTGACAACAGCCAATCAAAACGGCGCGGATAGGCGCAAATTGTTTAATGAGATATGGTTTTTATCCTTCTTAGATGATAGTAATAATCATTTGGAAAACCATTAAACGAGGAACCCCATCATGACGAGCGCCATTGACTATATGCACCACACCCCAGGACGGCTGCGACTGAAAGGCCGCCATTTCAACTGCCACGGTGCTGTCGCCCGCCGCGCCGTCATTGCGCTGGAGGCGACGCCCGGTGTTGAACAAGTGCGCTACAACAAGCACGCAGGCAGCCTGACCGTGCACTACGACCCGCAACGGCTGGGTCAGGACGACCTGATCAACACGCTGGAGATTGCCGGATGCATCCGCCATCCCGCCAATATCCGCACACACCGCCAACCAGCCGCCGATCCGGCGGAAAAAGTCACCGGGCTGTTTGGCAAAGCATTGGTGGGCGCGCTGGCGCAACGCACTGCCAGCCACCTGATAGGCAAACTTTTATAGGGACAGGATGACAAGCACCTATGGCAGAACAAGGCAGTTTCCCGCTGGGAATGGCGGCAGAAGGAGCCACCGTCAGGATAGTGGCCTTGCGGGGCGGCGCGATGCTGGACAAACGCGTGACCGAAATNGGCCTGAATATCGGCAGTGAGATCACCATCCGCCAACGGCAAGGCGGCGGGCTGGTGGTGTCACGCGGTGAAACCCGCTTTGCGCTGGGCGGCGGCATGGCGCACAAGATCATGGTCGAAGTCGTGGAATGAGGCCACGACCGTCACTTTACAATGNNGAGAAACCCAATGACGCTCAAGGAATTACAGGTAGGCGACCGCGCCCGGATCAACGGCTTTCTGGAAGGCGGTGGCGCTTACCGCCGCAAACTGCTGGCGATGGGGCTGACCCCCGGCGCAGAAATCCATGTCACCCGCGTCGCCCCGATGGGAGACCCGGTGGAAATCCGCGTGCGCGGCTTTTCCCTGTCGGTGCGCAAGGATGAGGCGGCGGCGCTGTCCGTGGAGAAACTGCCATGATGACACACTACACCATCGGGCTGGTCGGCAACCCCAATTGCGGCAAAACCACCCTGTTCAACGCCCTGACCGGCTCCAAGCAACGGGTCGGCAACTGGCCGGGCGTCACCGTCGAACGCAAAACCGGCGAATACCGGCTGCATGACGCGCGCGTTGAAGTGGTCGACCTGCCCGGCACCTACTCGCTGGACGTGGTTGACCGCGAAGTGTCGCTGGATGAAAAAGTCGCCCGCGATTACGTCCACGCCAATGAAGCCGACCTGATCATCAATATCGTCGACGCCTCCAACCTCGAACGCAACCTTTACCTCACCAGCCAACTGGCCGAAATGCGTGTGCCGCTGCTGGTGGTGCTGAACATGGTGGACGTGGCGGAAACCAAAGGCATGCAGGTGGACGCCGCCACCCTCGCGCAGCAACTGGGCTGCCCCGTCATCCCGGTGGTCGCGTCTGAAGGCGAAGGGGTGGATGCGCTGAAACAAGCCATCCAGGAAGCCGTTGTCCAGCANGCCACTACCAGCGTCCGGGTCAGCTATGACGACCTGCTGGAACAGGCAGTCAGGCAATTGGCCGAAAAACTCACCACAGTGGCGTCCGCAGGCGGCGTCTCNCCGCGCTGGCTGGCCATTCGCCTGTTGGAAGGCGACGACTTGGCGAAACAGGCGGCAGGTGCGGAACTCAGCGCCGTAGCCGCCCAACACGCCGCAGAACTGGGCGAAGACATCGACATCATGGTGGCGGATGCGCGTTACAACCTCGCCAACCGCATCGCCAATGCCGCCGTCAGCATGACCGGACAGGCCAGCCGCGACCTCACCGACCGCATCGACCGGGTGGTGCTGAACCGCATTGTCGGCATCCCGATCTTCCTGTTCATGATGTACCTGATGTTCATGTTCACCATCAACATCGGCGGTGCCTTCATCGATTTCTTCGACATTGGCGCGGGCGCCATTTTCGTCGACGGCTTCGCCGCAGTGCTGGGCGCGCTAGGNTTCCCCGACTGGCTGACGGTGCTGCTGGCCAAAGGCGTGGGCGGCGGCGTCCGNGTGGTTGCCACCTTCATCCCCGTCATCGGCTTCCTGTACCTGTTCCTGTCAGCGCTGGAAGACTCCGGCTATATGGCGCGGGCGGCGTTTGTCATNAATCGCTTCATGCGTTGGGTCGGCCTGCCGGGCAAATCCTTCGTGCCACTGATTGTCGGCTTCGGCTGCAACGTGCCAGCAATCATGGCCACCCGCACGCTGGAACACCGCCGCGACCGGCTGATGACCATCGCCATGGCGCCGTTCATGTCCTGCGGGGCGCGCTTGCCGGTGTATGTGCTGTTCGCCGCCGCCTTNTTTCCGCATGGCGCGCAGAATGTCGTGTTCGGCCTGTACCTGATCGGCATCGCCGTGGCCGTGCTGACCGGGCTGGTGCTGAAGCATTCCATCCTCAAGGGCGAAGCCACCCCGTTCATAATGGAGCTGCCGCCTTACCACCTGCCAACCCTCAAGGGCGTGCTGACGCATACCTGGTCGCGCCTGAAAAGCTTCGTCGTCAAGGCCGGGCGCATTATCGTGCCGATGGTGCTGGTGCTGAACTTCCTCAATGCGCTGGGCACGGACGGCAGTTTCGGCCATGAGGACAGCGACAAATCCGTGCTGGCGGAAGTNAGCCGCACCCTCGCCCCGGCGTTCTCGCCGATGGGCTTGCATGAAGACAACTGGCCTGCCGCAGTCGGCATTTTCACCGGGGTGTTGGCGAAAGAAGCCGTGGTCGGCACGCTGAATTCAGCCTATACCGCCTTGGCGGAACAGGATGCGGCGGCGGCAGGCACCGCAGCACAAGCGGAGCCTTTCAGCCTNGGGGCCAAACTGGGCGAGGCGTTCGCCACCATCCCCACCAACCTGGCGGCGGCGTTGGGCGCCNNAGCCGACCCGCTGGGCGTCAATGTCGGCGATGTCAGTGAGGCGCAGGTCGCTCAGGAGCAAGATGTGGCGGCCAGCACCTTCGGTGCCATGGCGGCGCGCTTTGACGGCGCGGCGGGCGCATTCGCCTACCTGCTGTTCATCCTGCTGTANTTTCCCTGCACCGCCGCCACCGCTGCGGTTTATCAGGAATCCGGCCTGCGCTGGACGCTGTTCGTGGTCTGGTGGACGACCGGGCTGGGTTACGGGCTGGCGACCTTGTATTACCAAAGCGCCAGCTTTGCGCACCACCCTGCCAGCTCCGGCATGTGGATCGGCATCGTGCTGGCCTGCATGACAGCGGCGTTCCTGACCCTGCACTGGCTGGGGCGGCGCGACGCCGACCTGCCCTTGCCCGCCCCACACAATGCATAAGCGGAGGTTTTTGCCATGATCCTGTCCAAAGTCACCGCCTACCTGCGTGAACGCAAACGCGCCAGCGTGCAGGATATGTCCTTCGCGCTGGCCGCCGCGCCGGATGCGCTCCAGGCCATGCTGGCAACGCTGGAACGCAAGGGGCGGGTGCGCCGCCTGCCCGCCGGTTCGGCCTGCGGCGGCGGCTGCCATAAATGCGCCCCGCACAGCGTGGAAATTTATGAGTGGGTGGATGCAGGCTAAAGCGCTGCTGGTGGTCGGCATTCACCGTGAGGANACAGCCTTCGGTGAAGCCGTCGCCAGCGGGCTGGATCACACTTTGTTTGACGTGCTGGTGATCCCCGACGGCCTGTCGGGGAAGCGGCCACGCCCCGATCAACGCTTTCACTTCGACACCTTGCACCGCGCGCTGTACCAACAACTGTTGCCGTATGTTTCCGGGCATTATCCGCTGCTGGTGGATTTGCATACTGGCGTGAATGAGCAGGCATTTTGCATCGATGTGTTTTGCCGCGAACCTGCCAGGCTCAAGCAGCTTTTGGCACAAGAACAGCAACAAACGCCACGGGTTCCGCTGCGTGCTGTGCAAATGCGGCAGGCAGGCGAGCATGCCGCAGGCATTGTTCCGGTCGCAGAAACCGTCATACCACCGACCTTATGGCGAAATCCGAACTTCGCTTATTTCGGGATGGAAGCGTTCCTCACCGCCCCTGGCAGCGGCACCAGCAACGAACAGCAGTTCACCCGGACGCTGCTGGAACAATTGGCCATCGCCCAGATTCCCCAGTCAGCGCAGGTGTGACACCAGCCCATCCAGCCACGGCTTGCCCCAATCATGATGATAAATTATTCTTACACAACTTAAAGGCGTGAAGGGGGGCTTTCATGGGCAATACAGGCAACACCACACAACTCACCTGCAAGCGGCACACTCCGGTAGTGCCCTATCAAGTGTCGCCAATCAAAGGATAACCAGTGGCCATTCCCAAGCATGACGAGATACGGGTTCCTGCCTTGTCGTTACTAGCCGAACGCGGACAACTAAGGCTGAAAGAGTTTGAGGTGCCCTTGGCAAAGCACTTTGGCCTGACCGAAGAGGAACTGCACGAGGAGTACGAGTCGGGCAACGCCAAAATCTTCTATGACCGAATTAGCNNTGCCCTAAGCTATATGAATATGGCAGGGCTGTTAAACAAGCCCAAACGCGGTGTTTATGAAATTAGCCCGCTAGGCTGTGAGAAACTGGCGGTTCCACAAACCATCAACGAGTTTATTGCCACTGAGGTCGCCAGGAAACAAAAGCATAAGCCGGTGAAAGAACTGCAACAGCCATTCAATCACGAAAGCCTCACCCCACAAGAAGAGCTTTATTCATCCGCCAANAAAATCCGGGAATCCAGATGCCAGGAAATCATCGACATAATCCTCAGCAAAACACCGCGCGAATTCGAAAAGCTGGTTGTGTTGCTCCTGCAACGGATGGGTTATGGCGGTGAAATCAAGCAATCAGGCACCGTTACCCCATACAGCAATGATGGCGGGATTGACGGCATCATCAAGGAAGATGTGTTGGGTTTAGGGCGGATACATATTCAGGCCAAGCGTTATGCCCANGCCAATAATGTTGGTAGGGAAGAAATCCAGAAATTTGTCGGCGCATTGGCCGTTGCACAATCGAACAAAGGCGTCTTTATCACCACATCTTCATTTTCACAAGGGGCTATCACCTATGCAGGTAGCCTAAATGGCTCTACAACCATCATCCTCATCGATGGCCAACAACTGGCGACCTACATTTATGATTATGGCGTCGGCCTGCAAATTGACGAAACCATTCAAATCAAAAAAATAGACAGTGAATTCTGGGACTCAATGGAAAATGAGAACGAGAAAACCAATATCAACCAATAAAACGGGAAAAAACCCATGAGCGAGTTTAGTGAAAGTTATCACCTAAGGACAAACAACAAAGAAGAAGGAAAATCATTGATCAAACATTTAGGTGTCAGGGGAATTGTATTTGAAGAGACTAATGGCTGGGTAACTGTTTTGCCTGAAGGTGAATTAGCTTCACANCATAAAAATATAGCTTCAAATTTTAATGGCATGGTGCTGCATTATACGTATGCTGCGGATCATTTCTGGACGGCAGACCTATTTTCCAACGGAACATCAATCAGTAGTTTCGTATGCTCATGGGATCCCGAATTATATATCGATAGCGAAGCATTAAATATAGAAGCATTCTCCAAGCTTTTATTACGGCCAGAGGATAAAGAAAAGCTAGTGAAGTTATTTTCNCTAACCGATTTGGATGAAATAATTGAAACCAAACCTGCTTACGTATTCGCTGAATTATTGGGCATTGAACACTATCAGTGGCTGGCAGGACATGACATAGCCAATCATTGTGATGAAATTCTGGAGGGCATACCNGGCTCAGAGCTTGTTTAGTAGCGAACATCATTTTGTTGGATGCTTTAAAGGTCTGACGATTGGGGATGCCTATGGCGCTGGCTATGAGGGTGGAATCATCGAACGGTCATTGTGGCGTTTGTTCGGGCATACAAAGCATGGCGAAAAACGATTTACAGATGACACCCAAATGTCAATGGACGTGGCAGTATCACTTCTCGAAAACAACGCACTCAACCAAGATCACCTTGCTCAGGAATTTGCAAAACATTATACATATCCCGTGGTTATACCAGCAACGGCTTCCTTATTGAAAGGGATAAAGCAAGGAAAAAACTGGCAAGACATCAATTGTGAAAAGTATAAAGAGGGTTCCATGGGCAATGGTGCAGCCATGAGGTCGCCAATCATAGCGCTTTGGTGCCATTCCAGCCCAGGCTCCACTAAGGAGTTTGTCCGCAAAGCATCAGAAATTACACATGCACATCCCCTTGCCATTGAGGGTGCGGAAATAATCGCAAACACGACCCAATTTGCGCTGCATGGCATGCCGAATACAGAAATCCTAAAATCGATTGCTTCAAACTGTGAATCTGAAATATTTAAAAACAAGCTAAACAAGTGTATGGAATTTTGGGCAAGCAAGATATANCCCATACAAAACATTAAGCGCAGTTTAGGGAACGGCATACTGGCTACAGAGTCGTGCATGACCGCAGTCTATTTTGGGCTAAAATACCGGGGGCTAAAATTCGAAGCGATGCTGGACGAAATTTTTAGCCTGGGTGGTGATGCAGACACCATAGGCGCGATGGCTGGCGCAATATGNGGGGCATCCAATGGGAATGAAACGATTGACTANTTTGGGGAAAGCGTTGAAGGCATTGATTTAATCGAAAAGCTCGCAAAGCAACTGTGGAACAATCATTTAACACAGCGCCAACAGTAACGAAGCCCCCATTACGGGAAAGCAAACACCATCACACTGACCGTTAACTGCCGCCTACGGGGAACCCATGCTAAAAAAGCCCGCGCATTCGCCATCCAACATCATGGCAAGCAACAATACGGCGACCAGCCTTACGTTCACCATCTTGACGCCGTCGCCTCCATTCTGGAGCCGTATGGGGAAACCGCCCAAGTGATTGGCTACCTGCACGATGTCGTCGAAGACACGCCCGTCACAACACAGGACGTTGCCGCGCTGTTNCACCCCTTCATTGCCCAGGCTGTCTCCATCCTGACCGACCAGCCCGGCGACAGCCGACAGGAGCGCAANACAAAAACCTATGCGCGCATGGCGACGGTTTCCGGCGAGCTTGAACTGGCGCTGATTGTCAAAGCCGCTGACCGGCTGGCCAACCTGCATGCCTGCCTGGCCAATAACCATCCGGACAGGCTGCGCATGTACCTAAGCGAGCACGAAGCGTTTACGCAGGCTGTCTACCGGCCAGGGTTATGCGAAGACTTGTGGGTAGAAATCAAACAGCACGTTCGGTCAGGCTAAACGTTCCCGGCTTGGGTAAAGTGCGTACCCGTAAGGAGATCAAGCATGACTACCAAAGCAGGCCAACGCTACGCAGAACGTTTCGAACAGGTGTTCGATTACATCGACCGGCATCTGGATGAAGCATTATCTGTGGACGAGTTGAGCAATCTGGCCAACTTTTCCCGCTTTCATTTCCAACGGCAGTTTTCCGGCTATGTCGGCCTGAGCGTGACGCGCTATATCCAGCACCTGCGTTTGCAGCGTGCCGCCAACCAGTTGGTTTTCAATGAACAGCGGCGCATTATCGACATTGCGCTGGAGGCCGGGTTTGAAAACCCCGAGTCCTTCTCTCGCGCTTTCAAGAAAAGCTTTGGTCAAACGCCCTCCTTATTTCGCAAACAACCTGCATGGCGACCGTGGAACGAGCGCCTGCAACGACCCGAACGACCAAGGAATACAACCATGAAAGTAACGATTGTGGATTTTGCCGCAACCCTGGTGGGCGCGCTGGAACACTGCGGCGACCCAGGGCGCGTCAACGAATCCGTCAAAACCTTTATTGACTGGCGCAAGGCAAGCGGGCTTTCNCCGATTGCCAGCAAACGCAGCTTTGGCATTGCCTACAGCGACCCGGACACGACCCCGCCAGAAGACTTCCGCTTTGACATTTGTGGAGAGATCGACGCCCCCGTGCCGAAAAATCCGCAAGGCGTCATCACCAAGCAGATACCGGCAGGCCGTTGCGCGACGGTGCTGCATCGCGGTTCCCTTGAGCGCATTGCTGACAGCATTTACCCGCTCTACCGGGAATGGTTGCCGGAAAGTGGTGAGGAATTGCGTGATTTCCCGCTGTTTTTCCAATACCTGAAATTGCCGCCGGATACGCCGGAACATGAGCTGGAAACGGCCATTTATCTGCCGTTGAAGTAAAACCCGGACACTGGTCTGGCGCTGCACACAGGGTGAGCGCCAGATTCAGTTGCCTTATTCTTTAGGCTAGGTCAAAACGGTCTGCATTCATGACTTTGCTCTAAACTGCCGTGGCCATTGACCGCTTCCATGGCTGCCCTGATCAGGGTGCGTGCCAAAATCCGCCCTCCAAAAAGCGGAGTTTTATTTACTCCCAACCAGTAGGCCAATATCAATTCTTTAAGCATTGCTCATAAGGCACATGAACGAGTTTACCTATGATTTCAACAGCGGCAAGCTCCACCAAAGAGCGTACTGCCTGAGCCTGACCTTCACTCCGGTTCAGGTTTATATCGAAATAAACCCCAAATTTGTTAATGCTTGCATCTGCATCCAGCGAATCGCCTTTCTGGAAGATAGCCACTGAGTTTTTGGACAAAACGCCCGGAACCACACTCATGTCTCCGGTATGCAATACATTTAAATCTAGCGCCACCACGCTCAAGGAAGAGCCCCTTGATGCACCCAAACCACCATCACGGCGCGCGAACAATCCAACACTCGCATCGGTGCTGACGATGCCTTTGTCAAACTGGCTGATAGAGCCTTCAATGTCATAAAGCGGCATCTGTCCATAAGCGGTATTGTTATTGGCTGCTTTCANAAAGGAAATAAGGTTGCCGGTATCCTTGCCATAAAGAATCAGTTTAATAGCATGGCTCTTATACGTCATTTCTGAAATAGCGGACACCAGCATATCCCTGACACCCATCTTTACCGCTTCAGTTTTATCTTCCACATCCTCAACCATGACAGGAATATCCCTGATGTTCTTTTCGTACATGAGGTTATCCATACAGCGTAAAGAATCGGAAAAACTGGTAATACTCTTGTAAGGGGCACCACTTGTNNACTTTTTAATTTCCCTAAACTCACTTTCCAATCTTGAATCGAGACTGACACACCCACTCAACATAATAAAAACCACCGCCACCAGAAATGGCGCACGCATCTCTCTCATATAACCCATTCTTTCCTATAAGCATTATTTTATTTTTACTAAAGGAGCCTGCTTCCCAGCCTCAAGGAAAAGACTAACGAATATTTTCAGCAAACTGCGGCTATCGACAGTTATTGGATTGCAAGATGTCACCTTGCACAAAAACAATAACATCATTCGGCGCATAGCCAGAACCATCCAGAACTACATTGCCGACATTCAGGTCACAACCGGCAGTATCCAAAGTTCCTACCGCAAAGGGATCGGCATTTGTCCCCGTATTCCTGAAATCCACTTGGTAAGCCCTCAGCTTTANCTGTGCCTTGGCGTATTTGGCGGACATATTCACCATGTCAGGAGGGGTGCTGCTATCAGGCAAGGCTACCGCATCGGTGGCAATAAAAGTCAGGGCGGAAATCAATACAAAACACACGTTAAAACGACTCATGCTATGGCCTGCTATTTAAACCAACTCCAAAATATCCCCGCCTTGATTAAAAGGCGGAGATAACCCTACCTATTTCTCAAAATCAAGGTCTGGTAGTGTCACAGTCACAAATGGTTGCGATGGTTGCGGACTGGGTTCCATTTTGTCCCTTTTGCTTCTGATAAATCTTTGAATTGTGGACATAGATTTTCGCCTGGCCTACGAACTGGTCATTTACGTGTGAAATGACAGCGCGCTGGGTCAGATCTGTCCCATCCTGGGCTTGGAAAATTTCAACATCGTGAACATGCATATCGATGTCACTACCAGTGGCAAACGCTGAAGCACTACCAAACACCAGCAATGCGGAAATTACTGCAATCACTTTCATAATTTAAATACTCCGAATAATCAATCTACCCCTGCATACGCAGAAAAATCTCCACGTTTCATGGATTATTGACAATACAACACCTCGCTATCCTTGCTGATAGCTATGCCAATAACCTGCTTTACCTTAGAAAAAACTGTCGTATTACAGGGTTACACACTCATCCTCACATGAGGACGTAATAAGCATAGTCAAGAGCAGATGATAATCAAGTGATGATATTAATGTTTTTCCATAAATATTTAATGGTCAATAGATCATAACTATTAAACAGTTGCATGGCGCTCTTTAAATTGCAATGTAAATTATTTCATACAAGTAATCTTATAATGTATGAATATTTTTTATTCAAAATTTTGTGTAAGATATATAAAATATAATAGTCTTTTTTATTATGAATTTAATTAACTTTTTCTAGAAAAATATATTTAATAAATAAAAACGAGCCTGGCCACAAACACGTTGCCAGCCAGGCCATTGCTTTACCGCTTAGGCAATATCAAAACGATCTGCATCCATGACTTTGCTCCGTGCAGCCACGAAGTCATGCACGAATTTTTCCTGGCTATCGTCCTGCGCATAGACTTCCGCATAGGCGCGCAGGATGGCGTTGGAGCCGAACACCAGGTCAATGCGCGTCGCCGTCCATTTCACCGCCCCGGTTTTGCGGTCACGAATCTCGTAAAGGTTCTTGCCCGCAGGCTTCCATTCATTGGCCATGTCGGTCAGGTTCACGAAGAAATCATTCGTCAACGCGCCCACCCGCCCAGTGAATGCGCCATGCGCCGTGCCGCCGTGATTGGTCCNCAGCACCCGCATGCCGCCAACCAGCACCGTCATTTCAGGCGCAGTCAGCCCCATCAACTGGGTGCGGTCGAGCATCAGCTCTTCCGGCGTGACCACATAGTCTTTCTTCAACCAGTTACGGTAGCCGTCATGGAGTGGTTCCAGAGGGTTGAAGGATTCCGCATCCGTTTGGTCATCGGTGGCATCGCCACGCCCAGGCGCAAACGGGACGGTCACATCGAAACCGGCAGCTTTGGCGGCTTGTTCAACACCGACATTGCCCGCCAACACGATCATGTCGGCGACGCTGGCACCCAGGTCACTGGCAATGCCTTCCAGCACGCCCAACACCTTGGCCAGACGCGCAGGTTCGTTGCCTGACCAGTCTTTCTGTGGAGCCAGACGGATACGCGCGCCATTGGCACCGCCACGCATGTCGGAACCCCGGAAAGTGCGGGCGCTGTCCCAGGCGGTGCTGACCATTTCGCTGATGCTCAAGCCACTGGCGGCGATTTTGGCTTTGGCGGCATCCACATTATAAACCTTGCTGCCCGCCGCAACCGGGTCTTGCCAGATCAGGTCTTCTGCGGGC
This sequence comes from Candidatus Thiothrix singaporensis, assembly GCA_013693955.1. Classification (GTDB taxonomy): domain Bacteria; phylum Pseudomonadota; class Gammaproteobacteria; order Thiotrichales; family Thiotrichaceae; genus Thiothrix; species Thiothrix singaporensis. Next base: position 2,919,205 of record CP059265.1, read on the forward strand.
ACATCCGGCCAAAGTAACGCGCTTTGCATATCGCGGTGGGTCAGCTTGAACCNAGCACGGGCAAAGGTTTCCTTGAAATACTCAGGGTCTGCCATGAATTTCTGGCAGATGGCGTTGTAAGTGGGGTCGACCTTCATCGCCATGTCAGCGTCGGTCATCATCGGGTTGTGGCGGATGGAAGCATCGCTGGCATCCAGCGGCTTGTCCTCTTCCTTGATGGCGACAGGTTCCCATTGCCAGGCTCCAGCCGGACTCTTGCGCAATTCCCATTCGTGGCCGAACAGCATGTCGAAGAAGCCCATGTCGAACTGGGTTGGGTGGGTTGTCCAGGCACCTTCCAGACCGGAGGTGATGGCACCGCTCGCCAGCCCATTCTGGGTTGGGTTTTCCCAGCCCAAGCCTTGCATTTCGACGCCTGCCGCTTCGGGGTTGGCGCCGAGCTTGCCTGCGTCGCCATTGCCGTGGGTCTTGCCGACCGTGTGGCCACCTGCGGTCAGGGCGACGGTTTCTTCATCGTCCATCGCCATGCGGGCGAAGGTTTCACGCACCTGCGCGGCGGTTTTCATGGGGTCGGGCTTGCCGTTGACGCCTTCCGGGTTGACGTAGATCAGCCCCATCTGCACGGCAGCGAGCGGGTTTTCCATGGTCGTTGGGTCATCGAGATCCCCGTAACGCCCATCGCTGGGAGCCAGCCATTCCTTCTCCGCGCCCCAATAAATGTCTTTTTCCGGGTGCCAGATGTCTTCACGGCCAAACGCGAAGCCGTAGGTTCTCAGCCCCATGGATTCGTAGGCGATGGTGCCTGCGTAGGCAATCAAATCCGCCCAACTGACCGCATTGCCGTATTTCTNTTTGACCGGCCACAGCAAGCGCCGCGCCTTGTCGAGGCTGACGTTGTCCGGCCAGGAATTCAGTGGCGCAAAACGCTGGTTGCCGGTGCCAGCCCCACCCCGACCATCGGCGATACGGTAGGTGCCAGCCGCATGCCNAGACATACGGATCATCAAACCGCCGTAGTGCCCCCAGTCGGCAGGCCACCAATCCTGGCTGTTGGTCATCAGGGCGTGCAAGTCTTNTTTCAGCGCGGCAATATCCAGCTGTTTCAGCGCTTCCCGATAGTTGAAATCTTTGCCCAGCGGATTGGTTTTGGTGTCATGCTGGTGCAGGATGTCGAGGTTCAACGCATTCGGCCACCACTCCATGACAGAACTGCCCGCAGCCGTGTTACCACCGTGCATGACAGGACATTTTCCTTCAGTGCTCATAGCAATATCTCCTCAATTTATGGGTATACAAAGGTAGGCATCTGCCTTGAAACCCATGATATAAACAACCTGATAATCTTTAAAATTGAATATTTGCATCACATCGTTCTAATTTTTAACTTTTGTAAAGGCACGCACCCCTCAAACTGCCTGAACCAATGTATTCTCCAGCCGTCAGCAACGCCAATGCCCATATTGAAGCAGCGGTCTCCCGTGAGGGCTCTATATCTACCGTACCCAGCGGTAGCCCAACCCCGCCAGCGCCAGGAACCACACAATGCTCGCACCGGTTGGCAAATCCACCCAGGCCGACACCAGAATTCCGGCGGTATACCCCAGCAAGCCCAGCAACAAGGCGTGCGTCAGGCAAAACGTTTGCTCCTTCCACACGGCAAACGCCGGGATCACCAGACTGGCGAACACCAGATACACGCCCACCACCTGCACCGAAGCCGTAATCAACACCGCAAACAGCAGGTAAAACGACCTGCCAGACAAGCAACGCGCCAACCACATCGGGCGCAGCCAGACCAGCAGCCAGTACGTTGCCGCCAGTAACGCCAATGGCAGCAAATCCGGCCAGTTCACCCACAGGATTTGCCCGCTGAGCAATTCGCGTAAATGCTCGCCACCATGCGGGTTATCCGCCAGCAACAGCAAACCGCCGGTTGCCGCCAGCACGAACACAATCCCGATCAAGGCTTCCTGCAAACGTTCNNCGTGTGTTTCCGCCCAGCCCAGCAGCCATGCGCCAGTCAGGGCAGCACTCAAAGCGATCAACTGGGTTTCCCAACCATGCGCTTCCCAACCGAGCGCGTGCGCGGCAATCACACCCAGCCCGGCAATCTGCGCCACTGNCCGGTCGATAAAGACAATGCCCCGACGCAGGACTTCACGCCCCAGCGGCACATGGGTTGCCAACACCAACACCCCGGCAACAAAGGCTGGGGCGAGAATGCTTAACTGTAAGCTCCAGTCCATACCTAGCCTGCGGCTTGCGCCTGGTTCAGACGCCGGATAATGTCTTCAAACAGCGTGAACAGGTCAGTGGCTTCCACTGTGCCGCCAACTGTGGATGGCAACATGACCGCCGGAATCCCCGCCTTGCCGGATAACCACTGGGCGGAACGCGGGCTTTGGTACGCCGCATAAATCACCATGCTGGCTGGCGTGGTTTGCAACTGCTCCAAGACTGCCGCCAGATGCGAGGAAGTGGGCGGGACACCCGGTTTGGGTTCCAGCGTGGCGACTTCTTTCAGGCNCAGCCAGTCTTCCAGATACACCCAGCTTTTGTGGTGCACAACAATGGCCTTGCCGCGCAGACCTGCCGCTTTGCTTTGCCAACCTTGCATCGCCTGTTGCCAGCGTGTGTTGAAAGCAGCATAACGCTGCTGGTAATGCGCAGCATTGGCGGCATCCACCTGCGCCATGCGTGCCGCCAGAGCCTTGGCGACCTGGGCAATGCGGCGCGGGTCGGTCTGGAAATGCGGGTTGCCATCGGCGTGGACGTCGCCCATGCTGCGGTCGACTCTCAGTGGAATATCCAGCAGTTGCACCTGTTGCGCCGCCATGAAGTAACCCGGCTGGCCTTCCTGGATGGCGGCGTTGCCAGATTTTTCCAGCAACAGTGGCAGCCAGCCGATTTCCAGGTNCGCGCCGGTGCAGGCCAGCATGTCCGCCTGCCGCGCCTTGGCGATCAGGCTGGGGCGGGCTTCGATGTGATGCGGGTCTTGCAGGCCGGTGGTGGCGTTGTAGGCCGTAACCTTGTCCCCGCCGAGTTCCTGCGCCAGTGCGCCCCATTCCGGTTCGCAGGCGAAGATATTGAGGTCGGCATGGGCGAATGTGCTGTAGCACAACAGGGTAAAGGCAAGAATGATGCGTTTCATGTTGGAACTCCTTAAAAACCGTGTGCGCCGTGCGAGCCGAAGCTGTAAATAAATTGTCCCAACACCTGATTATCGACTTCAGAGCCACGTTCATCGCGGTTGACCTGCAAACGCCAGCGGCTGTATTCACGCGGGCTGTAATCAAGCATGAGGCTATTGCGTTTTGGGTCATGCCCCGCATCCGGTATCAGGCCAGCCGCATCCAGGATGCCTGCGTCAGAACCGCTGTTGCTGATGTGCAAGTGGTCATGACGTGCGCCTACCCGCCAATGTGGTTGGAACTGGTACACAGCCTGTGCGTACCAACCGTTTTGTTTACCCTTGTAGTCAGTGCTGCCGCTCACTGCGCCGTCCGCATCTTCCATGGCTACCGTGCCCTTCTCGTCGCGCTGGAAGTATTCGGCTTGCAGTTTCAGGTTGTGCTCTTCGGGGTTGCCATTGGGTGCCCATTTGTAGAGTGCATTGACGGTATTGATGTGGCTGTTGCCGGAAAAATGCGGGGCTTCGGTGACGTCTTCCTCCATTTCGGGGCTACGGTCGGTTATGTCGCCTGCCTGCCAACGCCCAACACCCGCTTGCCAGCTGTGGCTTGCACCAATATCGCCGCCGATTTTGGCGTAGGCAGTGGCGGCGCTGACCCCGTTGCGGGTTTTGCCTGAGGGGAACTTGTCACCTGCAAACACCTNCGCCCCCACTTGCAGGAACGTGTCCGTTGGGGCGACATAACTGATCTGCAACCCGTCACCGTTCGGATGCGTGCCAAACATGCTTTCATAGATCAGTGGCTGGTCAACGAAGTCCCACTCATGCCCGTGCTTGCTGCTCAGGTAGCCAACATCGGTGAAGAAGCGGCCTGCTTTGGCGTTGAAACCGTTGCCTATTCCCTGGGTTTGGACGAATGCCTCTTCCAGTTCGGTTTCGACCCCGCCACCTTCTGCCTTTTCAGCCTGGGCAATGGCGGTCGTGACGCGGGCGGTGAGTTTGTCGGTCAGGTTGCCGTTCACCACGATTTCATTGTGCCCAGCTCGCAGCCCTTCATCCAGCCGATGTATTTCCGCGCCGGGTGGCATCCCATTGATGTNCCATTTCCCTGTCTTGCTACGGTCGAAATAAACCCCTTCCAGGATCAGGCTGCCTTGCCAGTTGGAGGAGGATGGTTTGAGGGCTGCCTTGATGTCCTCGCCCGTAGTGGTTTCAGCGCAAGCGGCAGCGCTTGCCAGTGCCGTGGCAATGGCCATTGCCGTAGCAGCTTGTATTGGTTGCATAGGTTCACCCCGTTGGTGCTTGACGGTTTATAATCGGGGGAATGGTATGTGCATTGGCGATAATAATGCAACATAGTTGCATAATATTGATGTAAAAGAGTGACTGCAAATGACCCCGGATGTGATTGAACAGGACGCACGTGAACTGTTGTACAAGGCTCAGGGCAGGGTAACGCCTGCCCGGTTGGGCGTATTAGGCATCCTGCTGGCAGCCAAATCCGCACTCAGCCATCAGGAAATCGAGCAAACTGCCCAGCAACAAGGCTTGTCTTTTGACCGCGTCACCCTTTACCGGGCGCTGGACTGGCTGGTGGAGCAAGGCATTGCACACAAGGTCGGCGGCGTAGACCGCACCTGGCGCTACAATGCCCTGGCGGGAGCCACGCACCAGCACGCCCATTTCCATTGCAAGCAGTGCGGGCAAATTTTCTGCCTGGAAAGTTTGCAGCCCGCCCTGCTGTTTGCCCTTCCGCCGGGCTACCGGGTGGAAGAGGTGGAGGTCAACCTCCANGGCCATTGCCCGCTTGCGCTGATCCTGGAACAAACTGATTGCAAGATTATGGCGTTTCCACTAGGATTTCTTGAAACTTTGTTGCAAATAGATTTCAGCATTCGGGAGAAACACATGAAATACCCATGGTCATCCACCGTCATAGCAGGCTTGGCGCTTGGCGCATTCGTCGGCATCGCTGCTGCGGATTCCACGCCAGCGCCCGCCACCGACAAGACGCCCGCCGCCAGGTTTGAGCAGCACTACCGCACGAACACGGGACTGGCAAACTGAGCATCGCCCAGGATGGCGGCAAGCTGGAGCTGGATCTCGACTCCCCGGCATGAACCTGTTCGGCTTTGAATACATGCCCAAGACAGACGCCGACAAAAGGCCGTGGCAGACGCTGAAGCCAAACTCAAGGATGGCGCCACGTTGTTTGTGTTCGATGAGGATGCAGGCTGCCAGCAAACTGACGTCAAGGTCACGACTGCCCAGGAAAAGCCTGACGCTGACGAAGCCGCGCACGACAAGGGCGAAGTCCACAGCGATGTGGAAGCCTCATGGGTCTTCACCTGTGAAAAACCAGAGGCGTTGCAAACCGTCACCCCCAAACTGTTCAGCACGTTCAGCGGTTTCCACAAGCTCAATGTCGAGTGGGTGACGGACAAGGGCGCATCCTCCGCCACGCTGGAAAAAGATGACAACATCAAACTGGCGCCATGAACGTCATTGAACTTTCCGGCCTGCATTACCGTTGGCGGGGGCAGGCCAAAGACACGCTGGCGATCGCCGGATTGCAGGTGCGCCAGGGTGAGCACCTGTTCATCCGTGGTGCCAGTGGCAGCGGCAAAACCACCCTGCTGAACCTGCTGGCGGGCATCCTGGTTCCGGACACTGGCGGCATCGCCATCCTGGGCAAGGATATGCGCGGCATGGGCGGCTCCGCCCGCGACCGTTTCCGCGCCGACCACATGGGTGTGATCTTCCAGCAGTTCAACCTGTTGCCGTATTTGTCGGTGCTGGAAAACGTGCAACTGCCCTGCCAGTTTTCTGCCCGGCGCAAACAACAGGCGGGCGACATGCAGGCAACCGCCAACCGGCTGCTCGACCACCTGGGGCTGGACGGTGGCTTGCGCCAGCGCCCCATCACCGACCTGAGCGTGGGGCAGCAACAGCGCGTCGCCGTCGCCCGCGCCCTGATCGGCAGCCCGGAACTGGTCATTGCCGACGAACCGACGTCCGCCCTGGACACCAACACCCGTGACGGCTTCCTTGACTTGCTGTTCCAGGAAGCGGAGGCGCAAGGCGGCACCATCCTGTTTGTCAGCCATGACCCTTACATCGCCAGCCATTTCCCCGCGTGGTCGATTTGCAGGAGTTAAACCAACCATGATCCTGTTCAAGCTTACCTTGCGCAGCTTGTGGAACCGCCGCGCCAGCCTGCTCCTTACCCTGTTGTCCATCGCCATCAGCGTGATGCTGCTGCTGGGGGTGGACTACATCCGCAAGGAAGCCAGNAGCAGTTTCCTCAGCACCATTTCCGGCACGGATCTGGTGGTGGGCGCGCGCAGNCCGGTGCAGTTATTGCTGTACAGCGTGTTCCGCATCGGTGACGCCACCAACAACATCAGCTGGCAATCGTATCAGGACATTATCAGCAACCCGCAGGTGGATTGGTCGGTGCCATTGAGCCTGGGTGACTCGCACAAGGGCTACCGGGTGCTGGGGACGAACCAGGATTATTTCCGCCACTACCGCTATGGTGACAAGCAATTGCTGGCGTTCGCCGCAGGCAAACCGTTTGCGGGCGTGTATGACACCGTGCTGGGTTCCGAAGTCGCCCGCAAGCTGAATTACCGGCTGGGGGATAAGATCATCCTGTCGCATGGCGCGGGTTCAACCAGCTTTACCCAGCACGCCGACAAACCTTTCACCGTGGTCGGTATCCTCAAACCGACCGGCACGCCGATTGACCGCACCGTGCATGTGTCGCTGGAAGCCATCGAAGCCATCCACATCGATTGGGTGAACGGTGCGCCGATACCGGGTTTCCACGTCAGCGCGGACGATGCACTCAAGAANAACCTGCAACCCAAGCTGATCACGGCGTTCCTGGTCGGGCTGAANAACCGCGCCGCCGCCTTCCGGGTGCAACGCGCCATCAACGAATACACGCGTGAACCGCTGCTTGCGACCCTACCAGGCGTGGCGCTGGCGGAATTGTGGCAAGCCATCGGCATGTTTGAAACGGTCTTGCGCATTATCACCGGCTTCGTGGTGGCAGCGGGGCTGCTGGGAATGCTGACCGTGTTGCTCTCCACCCTCAATGAACGGCGGCGGGAAATGGCGATCCTGCGGGCGGTGGGCGCGCATCCGCGCCAGGTGTTCGTGCTGGAGGGGCTGGTGCTGGCGGTGCTGGGCTGCCTGGTGGGCATCGCATTGCTCTACGCCGCGCTGTTCAGCGCCCGCCCGTGGGTGGTGGCGGAATACGGTTTCTACCTGCACACCTGGATACCGGATGCGCCCAACCTGCTGATGCTGGCTGTGGTGGTCGGGCTGGCGCTGCTGTTCAGCCTGATTCCNGGGGCGATTGCCTACCGCCGTTCGTTGCAGGATGGCTTGACCGTCAGGGTTTGAAATGAAAACACGGATTTTGCCCATGATTGTATTGGTCAGCATGCTCGCCGCTTGTGGTGGCGACAAGCCTGCTGACAAACCAGCTGCGGCGGGGAGCGTCAACAGCGCGGCGAACCCGCCTGCGTTGCCCGCCAATGCGCCTGCGGTTGGCGCGCAGATCAAGGATATCGCCAGTCCTGAACCCGACAAACCCGGGCATGATGGTGAATACACTAAAATGGCCTGGGAAGATCTGGAACTGCCGGGAAAAGGCATGGACGACATCCTGAAAAAATACCAGGCGCAAATCGACGCCATTCCCGAAGGCGACCCCAGGGAAAAAGCCGTCATGGAAAAAATGCAGGCGGATCTCAACTCCGCCCCCGTGAACCCGGCACTGAACGGCAAAAGATCAAGCTTCCCGGTTATGTCACGCCGCTGGAAGTGGATGAGAAAGCGGAAGTGGTGAGGGAATTCCTGCTGGTGCCTTATTTCGGTGCCTGTATTCATGTCCCGCCCCCGCCCTTGAACCAGACCATACTGGTCAAGACAGAGCCGGGCAAAGCTCTCAGCATGGGCGACATGTATTCACCCATCTGGGTTTACGGTACGCTGGACACCGATTTACCCATACTGATTTGGCGGACGCAGGCTACCAGATCAAGACTGACAAGATTGAAATCTATCAGGAAAAAGACCAGGAAGGCGGCGATCAGTAGCCTTGCCAACCACGCCGCCGACCGCCGCAACCTGCCCCGCCCATCTGCCGGGTGGGTTGCCAGACAGCCATTCCCGCGCCCTGCCACTTGCCGCCACCACTTATACCGCTATTCGGCAAAGGCTGGCTTCCGCCCTGCCCCATACGCCGTCCGCCACCCAGCCGGGCAACATCCCCATCTGCCGGGCTGCTGCGATAAGCCATGATGGCATCCACCTCCGCCTGCGGCATGAGCTGCGCGGCATAAGCGCCGTCATGGTTCTGCAACTGCCCAGCAAATGCCCGCAGGTGACGGTGCGAAGCCTGCATCAAATGGTTGTAGACACGGGCGATGGCGGGCTGCGAGGTCTTGCGGATGGCGTCCTGCAAATCCGCGATGTCGGTTTCCTCAATCAATGCGCCGACCTGCAAAGCTTCGTATGCGGACTGGTGCCCACGCGCCACCAGATCGGCGTACAAACGGGCAAGTTCGGGATGGGCAAACACGCCGACCCGGTCATTTTGCACCGGGTCTGGGATGCCATAAGCCTGTAGCAGGCGCTGTACGCTCTCGGTATGGCGCTGTTCAGAGGCGGCAATATTGCTGAATACCGGCAACCGCCACCAGTGGTGAAAGGTCAGGTAAACATCACGCGCGAGCTTTTCCTCCTCACGCATGAACTGCAAGGCTTCGCGCTCGGCCAAGCTCAGGAATGGGTTGGTGCTCATCCGTCAAATCTCCATGGATTTAGCCGCCACAAACGTCGGTCGGCACATCAGTTGATCTTGAAACGCACCGGCGTCTGCACGATGGATTCGATGCTGCGCCCGCCCCGGCTGGCAGGCACAAATGACCAGCCGCGCACTGCCTTGACGGCGGCGGCATCCAGCGCCGCATTGCCGGAAGACTGGTGCACCCGGGCGGCGGTCACATTCCCGCCCGCACTGACATTGGCGCGGACAACCACCACGCCTTCAACCCCAGCCTCCAGCGCTCGACGCGGGTATTCGGGCGGGCGCGGCGGACGGCGGTAACTCGGGTTGGTGATCAGCGGCGTTTCATTTTGCGCTTGGGCAGCGGCGCGCCGCCTGCTGCTGGGCGCGCAGACGCGCTTGCTGCCCGGCTTCGACGCGCGCCTGTTCCTGACGCTGCATCGCCTCCTGTTGCTGTTGCGCTTCCCGCTGGCGGTGCCATTCCTCACGGCGCTCTTGCACTTCCTGCTCCTTGCGCAAGTCTTTCTCAGGCTTGGGTTTGGGCAGGGGCTTTTCCACCGGCTTGTCTTGCTTCGGCTTGGGTTTTTCGGTCTGTTTGGGTTTGGGCGGCGGAGGTGGCGGGGATGGGGGCGGAGGCTCCGGCGCAAGCTGGGGGCAGGTTCCTGCACAGGCTCAGGGGCGGGCGGCGCAAACATGCTCAACTCGACCGGCAATACCGGCGGCTCTTCTTGCTTCGGCTCCTGGGCGAACAACACTGGCGCCAGCAGCAAGGCCAACCCCACATGGATCGCGGCGGAAACCCCCAGCCCGGTCAGGTGATTGTCCTTCATGGTTCCTGCTGCGCCTGTATGGAAAGGTTGTTAAGTTCCTTCGCCTTGAGCAAGTCAATCAGCTTGACGAAGTGCTCGAAAACGGCGGCCTTGTCGATGCGCAGCACAATCAGCGTGTCCGGTTTCGCCTGCGCATCCAGCTTGGCACCCAATTGCGGCAAATCCACCGCCTCACCCGCGAGGAACAACTGGTTTTGCGCATTGATGGCGATTTCCAGCGGATCTTCATCTTCGGAGGGTTCGCTGACCTGCTCGGCAGTCGGCAGGTTGACTTCGATCAGCCCTTGCGAAACAAAGGTGGCGGTGGTCAACACGATCGCCAGCAGCACCAGCATGATGTCGATGAAAGGGATCATGTTGATCTGGTCAAAACGTTTCATGCATGGCCATCCTGCATCGCCGCCCAGCGCGAGGTCAGCACGTCCACCTTACGCAGCAGGCCGTTGTAGAACAGGATCGCGGGGATGGCGACGAACAGTCCGGCGGCGGTCGCCTTCAGCGCCATCGCCAGCCCCAGCATGATGGTGTTGACATCAATCTTGCCGCCCTGCCCCATTTCGTGGAAAGTGACGAGAATGCCCAACACCGTCCCCAGCAGCCCCACATAAGGCGCATTGGAGCCAATACTGGAAATGGCGGTGAGGTTGCGGGTCAACGCCACTTTCAACAATTCGATATGCGGGAAGTGCGCCAACCGGACACGCCAGAAATAGACGTAACGCTCCACTGCAAACGCCAACATAATGAAGCTCATCAGGCCAAGCGTGCCCAGCACCATGTAGTCAAGGTAAGTTTTCAGGAATTCCATAGGGTTAGTAAAACCTTCCAAAAATTGCAAACAGGGTTTTACTGAACCTTGGCTACCGTCATGGCAAAAAGGGGCGGAGGGCTAGTGGTATCAGGTAAATTTTTTCAAATGATAATAGTTGCTATTTATATTTTCAAGCGCCATCACGAAGCTAATACAGTAGGATTAATATCCGCCAGGGTAGGGCAACCCGTCAGTGCCATGGTGACTTCCAGCTCTTCCCGCAACAGGCGGATAACATGCGCCACCCCCAGCGCGCCTGCGGTCGCCAGCCCATAAATCATGGGGCGGCCAATCAGCACTGCACTCGCCCCCAGCGCCAGCGCCTTCACAATATCCGTACCCCGTCGGACGCCGCCATCCAGCAGCAATGGCACCCGTTCCTGCACCGCAGCGGCAATGGTGGGCAACAGCGCCAACGTGGCGGGCATGGTGTCCAGTGTGCGGCCACCATGGTTGGAAACAATCAGGCCATCCGCCCCCACCTCCAACGCCCGCAAGGCATCATCCGGATTGGTGATTCCTTTGAGCAGCAACGGCAGTTCCGTCAACCGGCGCAGTTCCGCAATCTCCCGCCAAGTTGGCGCATGCGCCATCAGGCCGTCGAACACGATGCTTTGCCCATGTCCCAGCACTGTCTGTGGCTGATACATGCCCTGCAAATTGACCGCATCAACCCCGGGCGGCAGATGGAAACCCGCCCGTTGCTCACGGTTACGGACACCAGCCAGCGGCGCGTCCACCGTCACCACCAGCGCCTGGTAACCGGCCGCCTCCGCCCGCCGCACCAGTTCCAGCGTAAATGCCCGATCCGGCTGGAAATAAAGCTGGAACCACAAGGGGGCAGCAGCCTGCGCGGCGATTTCCTCCAGCGTCCGCCCCGCCAGCGTGCTGACCACCATACCCGCTTCCATCGCTGCAGCCGCCTGCACCGTCGCCAGCTCACCGTCCGGATGGAACAGGGTTTGGTAAGCCACAGGNNCCAGCAGCACCGGATGCTGGAAAGTTTGCCCAAACAGTTGCAAACGGGTGTGGCCGCTGCGCACATCCGCCAACACCCGGTTGTACAGATGCTGATGCTCAAACGCCTGCCGATTGGCGCGGAAAGTGATTTCATCCGCAGCACCGCTGTGCAAATACGCCCAAGCATTATCATCCAAACGGGCGCGGGCAAAGGGTTCATAGTCACTGACTGCGGCAATGGATGGCGGAATCTGGTTCAGGAGGGGTTCGGGCGGCATGACGATTTCTCCCGCACTTGTATAGTGCGCATTCCCAACAGACAACTAAACAACGCACCAGCTAAAGCTGGTGGGTTTGCGAAAGGGACTGAAAGTCCCGGATACACGTCGACTAAACGACGTGTTAGCTGCCCGGTTCCATTCGGAAATTATCATTGGGACTCGGCTCAAAGTGATGTTCCAGATATTCTTTGATCATCTCCTCGGTCATCTGACCCACCGTGACACAAAAATAGCCCCGAGCCCAAAAATGTCGACCCCAATAGCGCTTGTTAATATGGGGATATTCTTCCAACAGGTAGCTCGCTGTCCGTCCTTTGATGCGCCTCATGATCTCACTTGGAGCCAGATGAGGAGGGCAACTGACCAATATGTGGACATGATCCTGGCTTACTGCACCTTTGATGATGCGAATCTCAAACGCTTCGCAAGTCTGACGCACCAGTTCCCGCAAGCGCTCGCCAACCTCACCTGTCAAAACTTTGTAGCGATATTTCGTCACCCAGACAAAATGATACTCAATTTGATAAACCGTATGGCTTCCGTAACGATAATTCATGCCCTACCTCCTCAGCGGTACAGCACATTGTCGCAGCTGACCGGCTGAAGCCGGTGGTTTTAACCTTGGGTATGGAAATAAAACTGTCCGCATTTTACTACAAACACTCTTGACTCACAAAAAAGAATGATTATCATCTCCCAGCATATACCTGCATCGCATAGCCTGATAGCCACGGATGCCGCCCCTTCCATTTTCATGTTTTAGGAGTATCCACTTGAGCTATCAGAACAAGCCTCTCGCCCTCAGAGGCATGGCCAGCCGTGCAGAACAGCCGAACACCACCCTCGCATCAGCTGCCTTTGCGGTGTTTGCCGCCATCACCTCCCCGTCACATGCCGATGAAGTCACACGGTTGGAAGGTGTCACCGCTGAAGCGAANAAGGCCGTCCCCGGTTCCAACCCCAACGCCGACCCGGAAGCNCCCTACAAAATTGACAAATCCGGCAACGGCAAATTCACCGAGCCATTGCTGAACGTTTCCAAAACCATCACCGTCGTCGGCAAGGAACAGATGCAGGATGCAGGCGTCACTGCGCTGCGCGACCTGATGCGCACCCAGCCGGGCATTACGCTGGGCACCGGCGAAGGCGGCAACGCCCAGGGCGACCGCTTCATCATCCGGGGCTTTGACGCCCGTGGCGACATTTTTGTCGATGGCATGCGTGACCCTGGCGTCACCACCCGCGAAGTCTTCGCCNNACGGAACAGGTGGAAATCGCCACGCCCCAGTTCCACCTTCGCCGGGCGCGGCACCACTGGCGGCGCGGTCAACAGCATCAGCAAAAAGCCGCAGGACACCAATTTCGCCCGTGGCACCCTGACGTTGGGCAATGACCAGCGCGCCACGCTGGACGCCAACCGGGTCGTCAACGACCAGTTAAGCGTGCGCGGCTCCTTCATGCTGGAAGATTCGGACGTGGCCGGACGCAACGAAGTGTACAANAAAGGCCAGGGCGTCGCGTTGGCGGCGGATTACAAGGCGACCGACAAGACCAATGTGCTGGTCGACCTGTACCACTTGCGCAAGGAGGAAATGCCAGACCGTGGCCACCCGTGGGACTCGCTGACCAACGCCCCCGCCGCCGCANNCCGTAACAATTTCTACGGCATCGCCGGACGCGACTTCCAGGACACAGGCGCTGACATCCTGACCGCCACGCTGGAGCACAAGCTTTCCGACAACACCACCATCAGCAGCAAAACCCGCGTCGGCGAAACCACCAACGAATACGTCGTTTCCAACCCCGGCGGCATCAGTGGGCTGACGCCTGCCAGCTCCATGACCAACCGCACCTCGNNCGCCGGGTTCACCAACAACTTCCAGGGCAACAACACCCAGATCACCCATGAACTCCATTCCGGCGCGGTGGAGCACAACCTCGTTGCGGGCTTTGAAATCAGCAGCGAGGAAGTCACCAACCAAAGTTTCGACCTCGACGCCTCAGTGGCGGCACCCGTCCTGAACGTCATGAACCCAGACAACCATGCCATCGGCCAGCCGGTCACAGGCCGCAGCGCCAGCAAATCGGAAGTCAAGGCTGATGTCCGCTCCCTCTACGTGCTGGACACCGCCAAACTGAACCCGCAATGGGAAGTCTTCGGCGGCCTGCGCCACGACACCTTCGAGATTGAGCGGCACGCGCGGGAAGGCGTTTACGACCCCAACAGCGACTCCACGGATGACACCAGCTTCCTGAACGGCCACGCTGGCGTGGTGTACAAGCCCCGGGAAAACGGCAGCATTTACGCCTCCCTCAGCAGCTCCTCCAACCTGCCGGGTGAAATGTTCGACTCTGGCGGCGTGGATTACGGCGGCATCACCCCACTGGTCGCCGCCCTCGACAAACCCGAAGAGAACAAAAGCATCGAGCTCGGCACCAAATGGAACTTGGCCAACGACCACCTCGCCGTCAACGCCGCCATTTTCCAGACCGAAAAGAAAAACAAGATTGAAGTCACCGGCACCGGCGCGGCACAGGTCGCCAGCCAAACCGGCAAGGTGCGCGTCAACGGTGTGGAAGTGGGCGTTTCCGGCAATGTCACGCCCAAGTTGAGCCTGTCCGGTGGCGCGGTGCTGATGGACACCAAAATCCTCGATTCCGCCAACCCGTCCGCCATCGGCAAGGAGCTGGCCAACGTTGCGGAGCAAAGCGCCAGCATCCAGGCCAAATACCAGGCCACGCCCAAACTCGCGGTCGGCGGGACGGTCGTGCACACCGGCGAAATCAAAGGCGGCACCTTTGCGGCGACGTCAGTCAACACCAACACCGCCTCACCGCATTTCGGCGAACCGCTGGTGCTGGAAGCTTCCAACCGCCTGGATTTGATGGCCGAGTACAAGCTCAANCAAAAGTTGAGCGCGCAACTGAACGTCAAGAATGCGACAGATGAAACCATTTACGAAGCGTTCTACCGCAGCGCCGCGCCGTTCACTTACGTCGCACCTGGCCGCACCACCAACGTCAGCCTGACTTACGATTTTTAACCCGGCTGTCCGCCCAGCCCGCCCTGTTTCATGAGCCGCGGGGCGGGCATTTTAGGGGTAACACTTGCAAGGAGCCTAGGCAATGCTGATTTGTATACCCAACGTTCTCAGCAGGGAGCAAGTCGCCCACTGCCGCGCCCAACTGGAAGTGGCGGCATGGGTGGACGGCAAAATAACGGCGGGCGGCCAAGCCGCCACCGCCAAACATAACCTGCAACTGCCGCAGGATTCCGCCATTGCGCGTGAAATTGGCGAGGCCATCCTGGAAGCGCTTACNCATAACGCCCGTTTTGTCTCCGCCGCCTTGCCCATGAAAATTTTTCCGCCGATGTTCAACCGCTACGAAGATGGTGGCAATTTCGGCATCCATATCGACAACGCCATCCGCTACGTACCCGGAACCACTGTCCGGGTGCGCACCGATGTGTCCGCCACCCTGTTTCTCACCGAGCCGGAAACATACGACGGCGGCGAACTGGTGATCGAAGACAGCTTTGGCGCGCAAGCCATCAAGCTGGCCGCTGGCGACATGGCGCTCTACCCCTCCACCAGCCTGCATCAAGTCCGCACGGTCACACGCGGCGTGCGGCTGGCCGCCTTTTTCTGGCTACAAAGCATGGTGCGGGACGATGGGCAACGCACCCTGTTGTATGACCTCGACCAGAGCATCCAGGAACTGTCGGCGGAACTGGGCGTAGGGCACCCGCAAACCATCCGGCTCGCCGGTGTCTACCACAACCTGATCCGCCGCTGGGCGGACACCTGAAGCCCCTTCCCCAGCCCTTCCCGCAAGGGGGCAGGGAGCAATAAGGAGCATGTTATGTTNGAAAAATTTGTTGCTGGCTTGCTGCTGTTGTGCAGCGCCCAAGTGATGGCCAATGAAGTGAATGTGTATTCCGCCCGCGAAGAACAGCTGATCAAGCCGCTGCTGGACGCTTTCAGCCANGACACCGGCATCAAGGTCAACCCGGTCACGGGTGACGATGACCCGCTGCTGGAACGCCTCAAACGCGAAGGNGCCAATTCACCCGCCGACGTGCTGATCATGGCGGACGCCGGGCGCTTGTACCGGGCGGCGGCCAACGGCAGCCTGCAAGCCATCCAGTCCGCCACGCTGGAACAGGCCATCCCCACCAACCTGCGCGACCCTGGCAAGCAGTGGTTCGGCCTCACCTCCCGCGCACGGGTGCTGTTCTACAACCCGGCGAATGTCCAGGCCGAACTCGCCCGCTACGAAGATTTGGCTGACCCGAAATGGCGCGGGCGGATTTGCGTGCGCTCCTCCAACAGCATTTACAACCAGTCGCTGCTGGCCTCCATCATCGCCACCAACGGCGCGGCGCAGGCGCAGCAATGGGCGCANAGGCCTGGCCGCCAACCTGGCCGCCCGCCCAGCGGCGGTGACCGCGACCAGATCAAGGCGGTCGCGGCAGGCCAGTGCGACATTGCCATCGCCAACACGTACTACTACGCGCAAATGCTCTACGGCGGCGATGCCAGCCAGAAAGCCATTGCCAACAAAGTGAAACTGTTGTTCCCCAACCAGGCNGACCGGGGCACCCACATCAACATCAGCGGCGCAGGTGTNACTAANTTTTCCAAAAACAAGGAGAATGCCATCAAGCTCTTGGAATACATGGTGCTGGATGATGCCCAACGCTGGTATTCCACCACCAATGGCGAATACCCGGTCAAGCGCGGCATCGCCGCCAGCCCGCAATTGCAAAGCTGGGGCAACTTCAAAAGCGATACGTTGAACCTGGTTGCCCTGGGCAAAAACAACGCCCAGGCAGTACAGATTATGGACAAGGCAGGTTGGCGGTAAGCTTAGTCAACACCAAACAGGACCAGCACGCCCAATACGGCAAAAATGGCGGCGGCGACCCCATGCACCCATTTCAACGGCAGTTTATGCGCCATTTTGTCGCCCAACAGCACCGCGGGGACATTGGCGATCATCATGCCCAGGGTCGTGCCCGCCACCACCCATAGCAATGAGGCATACTGTGCCGCCAATGCGACCGTTGCAATCTGGGTTTTGTCGCCCATTTCGGCCAGGANAAACGCAATCAGGGTGGTGACGAAAACACTGTGGTGGGATGCCTCCAACTTGGCATCATCCTCATCCAGCTTGTCGGGGATCATGATCCACACCGCCATCGCCAGGAAACCCAGCCCCAGCACCCAGCGCAGCACATTTTCCCCCAGTACGGCGGTGACCCATGCGCCAACCGCCCCCGCGCCTGCATGGTTCAGCAAGGTGGCGACCAGAATGCCGAGGATGATGGGGACAGGCTTGCGGAATTTGGCGGCGAGCACCAGCGAGAGCAATTGCGTCTTGTCCCCCATTTCAGCGAGGGCGACGATACCAGTAGAGACGAGAAAGGCTTCCATAAACAACTCCAAGCCGGGCGTTTTCCCATGACCACAACACCCTCCCGGCTTTACCGAAGGCATCATGGTCAAAGGTCTTGCCAAACCGGAGCTGTCTGCACCATGACCGGGCGGTCAAGTATGTTGATGCAGACCCTTTACCAATGAAAGGAGGCTACTCCCCAATGACGGGATGGATTCTAGCCAGCGGCGGGCGATGTGTCCACCATTGCAGGTGGGCAGAATTGAAATTCATGGGCTTACGAACTTAGAATAATTTGCCAAGCGCGGGTTTGACGTACAACTCATATTTTGAGACTTTTATCAATGAAATTTGACCAAATAAAATGTCCAATTTGTGGGGAACATAATCCAATAAAAGTATTGGGGCTAAAGTTTCCTATAGATTGTAAAAAGTGCAACGCCCATTTATTGGTCAAAAAATCATATTGGCTTGAAGCAGCCACCTTCATTCCAGTGTATTTGGCCTATCTTACAATATTAAGCGCGACCAGTAAGGCATTCGGCCATAACTTGGATCCTCATGGCTGGGAGGAATTAATAATGCTTTCCTTGATCGCTTATATTTTTGACGGTTTCTTTTCATCAAAAACAGCAGAAGTTTTGGTTAACCCGAATGGCGAAGACAATTAAACCATTGCCAACCTATTCTTTTGGTTCGCATTACAATGCCGAGGCCGCTTTTATCAAAGCTGGAACTGAACATAACCCAAAGCACAAGGTATTTTTTGGAATAATGAATATGCAGAAATTTTTCATCCTAATTATTGGCATGGTATTGGGCATCATTATAATCACAATTTTAATACCACTGACTTATGATTATTCAAACAGAATGGCACTGTCACAGCTGCTGAATGAGATCAAGCCATTGCAGCAACAAATAGAAAAAGGATTGCATGATAATAATTTACAGACACAGCTCATTAAGAGTAAACAAGAATACCAAGATTTACTAAAAACAATCATATTGATTACTTGGATATTTTTGAGGATGGACAAATATTTATTAAAGCATCACCACGCGGTGAAACATTCCTTATGATACCGGAGTATTCGAGCAGCACTATTACTTGGAATTGTTTAGGTGGAAGTAACAAAGATGTCCCCGCTGGATGTCAGAAATAACCCAGAGTGCTAACCAGTCATAGTTTACCCATAATGAAAACCACAATTAAGAAACCCGACATTCTTCAGGAATATGCCTTATTGCCAGAGTATTCAGATAAGTTTCCATCCATTGATGGGAAGAATTTATTTGGTGATTATCCATTAAATACTGCATCAATTATTGGGGATGTGAAAGATGTACAAGAGATCATTAACTTAGGTTCCAATATTAATTGCCAAGGGGAAGATGGCTATACACCGTTGCATAATGCTGTAGAACAGGGAAACATTGAAGTATTAAAATTACTGCTGTCCCTAGGCGCTGATGCCAACATCAAAGATGATGATGGCTGCACACCCCTGGATTTGGCCATCATTCTCCAGAAAAAGCAAGCCATTAAATTGTTGTCGCCTTAATTAATCATTTAAGCTTTGATGCGATGCAGAACTCGAAATAAAAAAGCGAACCGAAGTCCGCTTGAAAAGTGGATTAACACAACTTTTATATTAGAGGCTGATTTGGGTAATCCGCAAATAAGGCTTGATGACCTGATATCCTTGCAGGAATGTCAAGACTCGAGTGATCATAGACTCTCTTCTTAAACAATTCAGGCTTTTTCCGATACCATTCATTCATGGTCTGTACCGGTGTTGAGTGGCCGAGATTGCGCTGCCGGGAGCCGGGTTCCTGGGGACGCTGCTGCGCGGCGCGGCGGGCGGCTTCATGCAGGGGCTGATGGCCGGGGTCAACCCGTTCAAGGCCGCGCTGCAGTCGGCGGCCAGTGCGGCGGTCGCCTGGGGCGTCGGCCATGGCGCGGACGGCGGGCTGTGGCGGGACGGCCACGCCCTGTTCGGCGAAGGCACAATCGGCACCTACCTTGCGCACGGCGTCAGCCAGGGCGTCGTCGCCGAACTGCGCGGCGGCAGCTTCCGCTCCGGCTTCGTCGGCGCGCTGGCCGGTCACGCCACGGGCGGCATGGCGGCAGGCGTGATCGGCGGCGTTGGTGGCGGCGTCACCCCGGGCTCATCGCCGCCCGCACCACCGTCGCCGCCGTGTTCGGCGGGCTGGCCGCCGAGGCCAGCGGCGGCAGTTTTGGGGATGGGGCAGTCAGCGCGGCAGCTACGCATTTGTTTAACTATGAAGCCGCCCTGTCACAAGAGGAACTGGAGGCCTATGACACCGGCATTGAGCCAGTCGCTCCGGAACTCTACCTGATTGGCGAGGTGGCGGCTGGAAGATTGGCCATCAGCACCCTTGGCAAATTGGGCAGATGGTTAGGCCTTGGACGATCAACACAGTGTTTCATCGCAGGTACGCCGGTTCACACCAAAGACGGTGTAAAAGCCATTGAGGATATTAAAGTCGGCGATTGGGTTGCTTCCCGTGATGAACTCACTGGCAAAACAGATTGGAAACCTGTCACCCGACTGTTCAGAAACCACGACAAGGCGACTCTCCACATTACTTTGGCAAATCCGGACGGCCATGCCGAAACCCTTGGGGCAACTGTGGAACACCCTTTCCATGTGGAGGGCAAAGGCTGGGTGCAGGCGGGCGCGCTACAGGCTGGGGACACAATCTCCGGCCTGACCCCGCCGCTACCCAAAGGGTGGTTTCGATCACCCAGGACGGGCAACGGCACGAGACTTACAACTTCGAAGTCGCGGATTACCATACTTATTTCGTTGGGGCAGATGGACTTTGGGTGCATAATAGCTGTCGTGATATTTTTAATTCAGTAAAAGAGTGGAGTGATTATCCGCTTGATTTTGTTGCAAGGCAAAACGGAACGGTTAACAATGTAGTAAAAACTAAACAACGCACCAGCTAAAGCTGGTGGGTTTGCGAAAGGGACTGAAAGTCCCGGATACACGTCGACTAAACGACGTGTTAGCTGCCCGGTTCCATTCGGAAATTATCATTGGGACTCGGCTCAAAGTGATGTTCCAGATATTCTTTGATCATCTCCTCGGTCATCTGACCCACCGTGACACAAAAATAGCCCCGAGCCCAAAAATGTCGACCCCAATAGCGCTTGTTAATATGGGGATATTCTTCCAACAGGTAGCTCGCTGTCCGTCCTTTGATGCGCCTCATGATCTCACTTGGAGCCAGATGAGGAGGGCAACTGACCAATATGTGGACATGATCCTGGCTTACTGCACCTTTGATGATGCGAATCTCAAACGCTTCGCAAGTCTGACGCACCAGTTCCCGCAAGCGCTCGCCAACCTCACCTGTCAAAACTTTGTAGCGATATTTCGTCACCCAGACAAAATGATACTCAATTTGATAAACCGTATGGCTTCCGTAACGATAATTCATGCCCTACCTCCTCAGCGGTACAGCACATTGTCGCAGCTAAAGCTGACCGGCTGAAGCCGGTGGTTTTAACCTTGGGTATGGAAATAAAGAATTACTGGCTGACTTGCGTCAAGTTGAGAGAGGAAAATGGTATAAGGTTTTCAAGGATGGTTATGATGGATCAGGTAATCAAATTTCCATTCATTACTTCCTCAGTCAATCAGGAAAAGTATTTAATCCTAAGATAAAAGACTATTGGAGTAATCCATGATTAAAATGCAGAAAGATGACATTGAAAAATGATTATACTTATTAGCATTGGCTTGGCTTTTTCTTTAAAAAACAATACAATAAGTTATGATGATGCTGCAAAAATACTATTTTCTCCTAGGATGATGGAGTTTGCAAAAATCAAAGTTTAGATATGGCTTTAGTCGATTTGATTCATGAGGCCACTGAACTAGAGGATGTTGCAGATCTATTGCCCAATAAAATAGATTCTGAGTTATCTTCTTTCTTGAATGATGCGCTTTGCTTGCTCGAAAAAAACCATTTTTGGTCAATAGGTTGACCGTATGGGATAAGATATGCGTTATATCCAACGAGATTAAACGTCTATAATTAAAGCAGGCTCTATATACGTTTCGGGGTCTTGGTCGCTTCAGGTGCTGGCGAGACAATTATATCCTATTGATAATGAAGGTTTAACTATCATTGTCTTAGGCGGACTTTTGCCAAGACCCTGAAACCCATAATGAGCCAAAAAGCGAACCGAAGCCCGCTTGAAAAGTGGATTAACACAACTTTTATATTAGAGGCTGATTTGGGTAATCCGCAAATAAGGCTTGATGACCTGATACCCTTGCGGGAAACGGGCGTTCAACTCTTCCGGATCCTGCAAGCCCGGAATGATGACCACATCATCCCCATGCTGCCAATTCCCTGGTGTTGCAACCGCATGGGAATCGGTCAGCTGCAATGAATCCACTACCCGCAGGATTTCATCAAAATTGCGCCCAGTGCTGGCCGGATAGGTGATGATGAGGCGGACTTNTTTCTGGGGGTCAATAACAAACAGGGATCTCACCGTAAACGTGGTGCTGGCATTGGGGTGGATCAGGTCATACAGCTCCGACACTTTGCGGTCAGCATCCGCCAAAATCGGGAAATTAACCTGTGTCTGCTGGGTTTCATTAATGTCGTCAATCCAGCGGGTGTGCAATTCCAGCGGGTCAACCGACAAGGCGATGACTTTGACATTACGTTTGCCAAATTCAGCCTTGAGCTTGGCGGTCAGGCNCAATTCCGTCGTGCAGACCGGCGTGAAATCAGCCGGGTGTGAAAACAGGATTCCCCAGGAATCGCCCAGCCATTCATGAAAGCGGATTTCACCCTCAGTCGACTGCTGTACAAAATCAGGGGCAGTGTCGCCCAAATGGATACTCATAAAATGGTTTCTCCCAATAGAGGTTTAATAATAGGTGTTTCATTGATGTTGCCTTGCAACAAATAGGACGTGGCCTGCTGCAATTGCCGAAACAGCTCCAACCCAGCAGGCCNACTACCAAACCCTGACTCAACATTGATATGGCCTGCCGCGCCGATATTAATTAAACGGCTTTCCCAGCGCTCCGCCCAAGCCGCCGCCGTTTCAAGCGACATCCACGGGTCATTGGAACTGGTGACCACAACACTGGGAAACGGCAGGCTGTGTTGCGGCAACAGCGAGGCAATGCTGTAAGCCGCTGCAATATACGGTGAACCCGAGCGGAAGCCATTCGCGTTAAAGCGCGCCGGGTCAGCCGGAGCAACCAACATCGCGCCAACAATCCGTTCAGGGCGCTCCATGGCGGCGGCAATGCCAGCCAGACAGCCAAAACTGTGCGCCAGGAGCCATAATTTGCCGGGCAACCTGTCCATATAACCAATAACGCTGCCTCGCCATAATGGGAGTGCCGGATTATCCCATTCCGGCTGCTCAACCCGGACTGCATTGGGAATGCGGTGTTGAATCCAGGTTTGCCAATGCTGCAATTCACTGCCATACAAACCAGGAATAATCAGTGTGTGGATCATTCAGCCCACCCTTTTGTTCTAGCGTAAACAAAGCGGCGGCCTTATCGGAGGTATATGCGTGGTTTAAAAACCAGGCCAATAGCGATTGCTTAATAAAATCCTGTATTTCCCATATATTGCGGCGGGATTTCCACCTTCCGATATACCAGGCAAGCTGCTCCAACGCACGCTGGTGTTGACGCCTGTGTTGAAGGAGATCAGGATAAGCCGCCAATTTCATAGCCCGTTCTTCCTGGGAAAACTGCCTGCTCAGATGTTCCGCCAATTGCTCCAGCGCAACATTAATACGCTCGAAACCAGGCTCAGACTCCTCAAACAATTGATCCGGTCGTGGTATAAAATGGCGAAACCATTATAATTCTGATCCATATACGCTATACCAAAACGGGGATATTCGATTAAGGATTCAGGGGCTTCATCACTCCCCATCAAAGAAAATGCTGGGTGCATACCGCATATCTCATCATACGTAAACAACGCTGACACTATAAAACGCCATTCCACCGCCACCAACCAAGAAAAATTGCAATGCTTATGAAAGATATTGGCATAGCCAAAACATGGGGATGCCGCGCCGCTTTCAAACCATAGGATTACACACAAGTCTGTTGCTCCCTGAATGCCTGAATTCCGGCGGCAAAATCCATCAAGCGCTGTAATCCTGTCCAGAGCGTTTTCACCCCTGGCTCCCCATCCTGCTTACGCCCGAGAAAGCCGCCAAAACCTGCGACCATTCGGATCATGGCGTTGAGTGCCGGTGGTTCTGCCGGTAACGGTTTGCGGGCGACCCAATGGGCGGCCTGCCATTCTTCCCGGCTGAAAAAGAGTTCGCAACTGAGGTCAGGGCAGGTTCGCCCCAGCCGCATCAGGCGCAGCACCCGCCATGCCACCAGCATGTACAGGGCGAGGGCGCGCTCCACCCGGTCGATAGTGGACAGTTGCAGGGCTTCGACTTTGCAGCCGGTTTTGAGCACATGGAAAAACATTTCGATTTCCCAACGCGCCCGATACCAGTCGACTAACTCAGCGACTTGTTCAGCATTGCCGATACTGCGGTTGGTGAGTAACCGCCATTCGACCGGTGGACAACCCGTGGGTGGGTTTTCTTCCTCCGCCAATACTGCGGTCACCTGGATATTGCCCTGTTTGGTTTTGATCTGGCAACGGCGTACCGAAAGGGTCTGTTCGACTTCACGGCAGGGCTGATTGTCTCGGGCGGGCAGGCTGAAAACAACGCTGCCCACTTGATGATCCGGCGTGAACCCGTCCCACAATTTGGCGTCTTCACTGGCCACCTTGCGGTTATGGGTGGAACGGATCAGCCAGTCAGCCGGAGTTTTCTGCTGGTCTGCGCCGCCAATCAGTGCGCCAATGTCAGCTTCCCGGTCTGCCACGTACACCAGCCGGGTGCCCGGCAAGCGGCTGGCCATCTCCGCCACTTGCCGGTAGCCTTCCAGCCAGCGGCTGCTCTCGGCCACCGCCGGGTTGGCAAGGTCTGCCGCCTTGCTCTCGCCACGCGCCCACATCCAGGCGTCGGTGACGCCCAGGGCTTCACGGTCAGGCGTCACCACCAGGGTCGGGTGCAAATACATGCCGCGCTGGCGGTCATGGCTTAACCGCCCCATCCCGCCAATGGCCTGGCCGTTGAAGTCCAGTTCCGTGGTGTCCTGGATGCACAAAACCACTTCCTGCGTGCGGATGCGCCCCTCCGTCTGCTTGAAATGGGGGAGAGAATTTTTGCCAATCAACCTGCCCATTGGCGAAATAACGGTAAGCCGCTTGCGTTTCTGCCCAGCCACCGCAGGAGGCCGGGATGCTTTGGCTGGCATTGGCGAAGAAGTCACCCACCAGCCGATAGGTTCGTTTGTTCAGGCGTTCATCGCCCAAGTCAATTCCTTGTAATTCTTCAACCACCCAATCCATGGCATTACTTCCTTGTTTCTCATGTGCTTACGGAAGTATAGGACTTGTGTGTAATCTTATGCTTTCAAACAGCCTGCGGCAAAATCATAAGATGTTCAAAAAGAAGGGTAATAGAATAAAAAAGCCCGGCGGCAATTGCCCCGGGCTTTAAAGGTTTTTTCTTTAATTACGCAGCACGCTGTTTGTGAACGTGAAAAATCAGGCCGACGCCATCAACGGACGGCGGCGGCATGCCCACAGGCCGCATCCTCACATAGGATGACCTCAACCGTGACATGGCTCACTTCCCTGAAACCCGCCAGCAGGTTGCGGTAATGCTNGGCCGGGCGCGGATTGCCCGTCACCAGCGACACCATCAGCGCGTAATCATCCGCCCCCACTTTCCAGGCGTGCAGGTCGGCCACACGGTTGTCGGCGTCCTGTTCCAGCGTGGTGCGGATCGCCTGTAGCTTCCCACTATCCAGCGACCTGTCGAGCAGGATGCCGCTGGTTTCCAGCAACAGGCCATACGCCCAACGGCTGATCAGCACGGCACCCACCAAGCCCATCAACGGATCCAGCCAATTCCAACCCAGGTATTTGCCCGCCAGCAAGGCAACAATCGCCAGCACTGAAGTCAGCGCATCCGCCAGCACATGCAGATAGGCCGCCCGCAGATTGTGGTCATGTGGATGCCCGTGATCATCGTCATGATCGTGGTCATGGTGGTCATGTGGATGCCCGTGACCATGGTCATGATGGTGGTGGTGATCATGCCCCTCACCACCCAGCAGCCAAGCGCTCACTAGGTTCACCGCCAACCCGACCGCCGCCACCAGAATGGCCTCATTGAAATGGATGTCGACCGGGGAAAACAGGCGGCCAACCGCCTCCGCCGCCATCATCAGCGCCACCGCCGCCAACGCCACGGCGCTGGCGAACCNCCNCAGCACGCCGACTTTGCCGGTGCCAAAACTGAAGCGCGCCGATTGCGCATGTTGGCGGGCGTAACGGTAAGCGAACAGGGCGATGGCGAACGCTGCTGCGTGCGTCCCCATATGCCAGCCATCCGCCAGCAGGGCGACGGAATTGAAAACGCTGCCCGCAATGATTTCCACCACCATCATGACCACGGTCAGCCAGAACACCATCTCGGTGCGCTTCTCCCCTGCCTGATGGTNCGTGAAAAAGTCGTGCGGGTGCTGCCAACGTTGCAGGGTTTCAGAATGCATGGCTTGTCCTCTATCCATCAATGTTCATACCGGCGGGCAGTTTCCACACCGCCCGCCAGAAAAATTTCCCCTACCGCTTGGCGCACTGATAAACACGCATGCCTTTGGGGGCAAGATAACTTTTGCCGTCGTGCGCATCGCCATTCCGGAGACGCCTGACGGGTTCGGCGTCGGGTCAATGCAAAATTCGACTGCGTTTGGCGACCGCAGTATAGCGGTAATTGCCAAACGGCGGCCACCATCCAGCAACTGCACCACCACCAAGTCATAGCGGCTGAAATCGACTGCCTTACTGACCCGCTGCGCCATAATATCGGCGGCTTTTTGCGTATTCTTTACCCCCTGCAACCACTGGCCACGCAGCTCAGTATCCTTGCGCAGGCTTTCTGCCGAGCCATAGCTGAAGACGCGCTCGCCTGAGCCGCCATCCGGAGCCGCCGCAAACGCAAAACGCCAATCCGCCAATTCATTGTCCACCTGGGGCAGAGCCGTATCCAGTTGGATTTCCTGCAATTGCACCTGTGCGCCCCGGACCGGAACCCGTAGAGGCGTTTACAACAGGCGGTGCCGCGCACGCGCCAACCAGCAAGCCGATGCCAATTGTCAACCCAATATGCTTCATGACCTTTTTCTCCTTGCGTGTTTAACATTGGCTTAGGAGCAGGATTCACGGCAAAAGTTCATCCATCAAAGTCACTTCCGGTTTTCCAGCAAAGGTTCGTAACTCCGGTCAGTCAGTGTGCGCAGAAAAGCGACCAGCGCATCCACTTCCTTGTCCTTCAGCGCGGGTGCCTGAAAATCCTTTTCCTCCAGGGCAAGGTTGCGCGCCACTTCCGGCACCTCCCACGGCTGGCCGGTTTCAGGGTTGAGCTTGCGTTCGCTGTTGTTGAATTTGTCGTAAAACAGCACCACGGTTTTCAGCTCATTGAACACGCCGTTGTGCATGTAGGCNNCGGTGACCGCCACATTCCGTAGGGTGGGCACCTTGAACTTGCCCGCTTCCTGCGCACCCGTCACCCCCGGATGCTCCAGCAGTCCGTTGTCAACGAAATCCTCGCCCTTGCCATTGGCTGCCCGCACCGCCTTGTTGGTCGGCACGCCCAGGTTGTGGTATTCGTAATTGCTGAAGGTTTCGCCTTCACTGCCGGGGAAAGTCTTCAACTGGTGGCAACGGTTACAGTTGGTGAACTGGTTGGAAAAGAACAGGGATTCGCCCAATGATTCCTGGTCTGTCAGCTCCGCCTCGCCCTTGAGGTAGCGGTCGTACTTGGAGTCGAACGGCGCAAACTGGTCGGTTTTTTCAAATTCGGCAATGCTTTCGGTCAGGGCTGCGTAAGCCGTCTCCGGCTTGTCGAACACCGTATCACCAAATAGCTGTTTGAAGGTTTGCACATACGCTGCGTTTTCCTGCAAGCGCGCCACCACACTCGCCTTGTCGGGCATGCCCATTTCGGTCGGATTCAATGGCGGCCGCCTGCCTGCCCTGCCGGTCTTTTCACGCCCATCAAGGAACTGCCCGCCGATGTATTTGCCCTNTTTGTTCTGGTGAAAATCAGGGCTGAAGCGGGCGTAAGCCGCTGAAGGCGCATTGCGGTCGCCCAGCGATTTGCCGTCATCGCCGAGGGAGACAGCTTTGCCTACAGCAGTGATGCGGTTATCCACGAAGCCAAAGTCTGGGTTATGGCAGGTTGCGCAGGATTGGGTACGGTTTTTCGACAGGTTGACGTCGAAGTAGAGTTTTTCGCCCAGCGCGGCTTTGTTCGTGGCGACCTTATCATCGCCCACTGCGGAACCGGCAGTCGCCAACAACAGCAAAAACAAGAAATATTGGCTCGCATGGCTCTGTCTATCAAGGTCATAAGCTTTAGAATATAAATGAGAAGACTTTTCATTACAATGAAGCGACGGGATACGCCTGAACAAAAGGGGGCATTCGCCCCCGGATGTTTCAAACGTCCATGAGAGGAACCAGGATTCCGGTCAGGCTGGAGTTATTTTTATCACCACTAAACCTGACCGCACGTACACACATTGACTCAGACAGGCTGCGGCATATCAAACGCAGCAGCGGGAGAATCTGACCGGCGGAATAGCAATACCTCCGCCCTTTGCAGCTGTTGGGAACGGGAAAACCGCCGACAGTTGTCGCTGCATTCCCCAAACAAGCCTTCCACTGGCAACGGGCGTTGCGCGCGCATTGTGCCAGCAACAAGCATTTCACCAATTCCTGCTGCGCCCGCTGGCAAGGGTCACACAATTCCTGCAAGCAAAATCCCCTTGATCCAGACAGGCCTGCAATTCATGTCTGTCAAACCGCGCCACAACTTCATCCGTATGGCGGTTATGTAGGCTGATAAACGGGTCTGCCCGATCCAACCACGCATTAATGTAAAGGTCATCACGCACCTCCGCGTCATCCGGTTGCGAAAAGTGAGTCTGGCTAGCGCGGAGTTACGTGACACATGGCTTGACCACAGTTTGCCGTTTTTGAGGAGGGGCAATCTTGTTTTGACCAGCAATGCTCTCTCCATCCCCCTTCCCGCCTGTTCCGGCATGACAGGCATTTGGAATTCATTTCACGAAATAAATAATAACGATTCTCATTATTGAGTCAATGACTTTTAAGAAAACTTCTCATTTTCAAAAATAAGCTGATAGCCCCTTGTATTTGCAAACAAGAATGCTTATCATCCAAAACGTATCAAGAATGATTACTGTTTAGGGAAGTGTATGTACATTTGCATCTGCCACTCTGTCACCGACAAAGCCATCCGGAAAGCGGTCAAGCAAGGCCACGAAACCCTGGAGGCCATCCAACAAGAGTTGAAAGTCGCAACCTGTTGTGGACGCTGCAAGCATCACGCCCGCGAAGTAATCGAGGAAACCCTCAACCCTGAAACCTTTGACTTTAACCTGATGCAAGGTGCATTCGCATGATGACCGGAGCCTTGAGAATGACGGATGTGGAACCCCGCCGCATTAACTTGGAAGAATTGATGCGCGGCGACAAGAAAATCATCCTTCAGCATGGCAAACGCCCTTACTGCCTGACCATTACCCGCCGGGGCAATCTGATCCTCACCTCGGCGGCAGAAGAGGCAGACAAACGGCCTGCCGCTGACGATCCGCCAGAACCATCCAAACAGTAACTTTCCTGCAACAAGTCAACGGTCAAGCCAGCCAGCCCTCCCGCTCCAGCCAGACCCCCTTCGGAGCTTACCCTATGAAACCCATCCGCCAGATCATGTCCGCAGCCTTGCTGGGGAGCCTGTTAGCGTCCGTCCCAACCCTTGCGATGGCGGACGCCGTAACCGCCAAAGCCGTGGTGGAAAACTACGTCACCCTCGCCCACGCCGGTTTCAACGACGCGCTGGCCAGCGCCAAAACCTTGCAGGACAAGGTCGACGCCTTCGTCGCCAACCCCACAGCGGAAACCCAGCAAGCCGCCAAAGACGCATGGCTGGCCGCCCGCAAGCCCTACAGCCAAACGGAAGCCTTCCGCTTCGGCAACAAGAACGTGGACGACTGGGAAGGGCAAGTCAACGCCTGGCCGCTGGACGAAGGGCTGATTGATTACGTCAAGCAGGATGTTTACGACCACGAGGAAGGCAACAAATTCGCCAACGCCAACATCATCGCCGGAACCGACCCCATCGATGCCGCCCTGCTGCAAAGCTTCAATGAAAAAGGCGGTTCCGAAGCCAATGTCGCCACCGGCTACCACGCCATCGAGTTCCTGCTGTGGGGGCAGGACTTCAATGCAAAACCGCAGGATTCCGGCCAGCGCCCCTACACCGACTACGCCAAGGGCGACGCCTGTACACACGGNAACTGCGAACGCCGCGCCCAATACCTCAAGGCCGTCACCGCCCTGCTGGTGGGTGACCTGCAAACGATGGCCGACGACTGGGCTGACGGCAAGGACAACTACCGCAAAGCTTTCCTGGCGCTGGATGAAAACGAGGCTCTGCGCCGCATGCTGTTCGGCATGGGCAGCCTGAGCCTGGGCGAACTGGCGGGCGAACGCATGAACGTGGCGCTGCTGGCGCATTCCCAGGAAGAGGAACACTCCTGCTTCAGCGACAACACCCATAACGACATCGCGGAAAACTCACGCAGCATCCAGAACGTTTTCAACGGCACCTACACCCGCATTGATGGCAGCAAAGTGGAAGGTGCCAGCCTTGCCCAACTGGTCGCCGCCAAGGATGCCAAGGCCAGCGAAACCTTGGTCAGCAAACTGGCGGACACGCAACAGAAAACCGCAGCGATTGTCACCGCCGCCAAGAACGGGGAAAATTTCGACCAGCAAATCGCCCCGGACAATACCGCAGGCAACAAGCGGGTCAAAGCCGCCATCGCCGCCTTGCGCAGCCAGACAGGAGACATTGAAGCCGCCGCTAAAGTCCTGGGGATCGACAACCTGAACCCGGAAAACAGCGACTCTTTTGGTGGATAAATGCGCCCAACCCTAGCCATTGCCCTCGGCCTGCTTACAGTGTCGGGGCTAGCCAGCAGTGATGATGAAATGAATAATCCGCAGCAACATGAAGACTTTGCCGTCGGCGGCGCCTTCTTCCAGCAACCGTGGGTCATTGCGCCCGCCTCAACCACCGCCCGCGACGGGTTGGGGCGCTTGTTCAAGGCCAACAGCTGCCTGTCCTGCCACATCGGCCATGGGCGCGGGCACCCTCCNCTGACCGACGCCGAACCGTTCCTGTCCATCGAGGTGAAGCTCGCGGTTCCCGCCGCCACCGCCGCGCAGCAAGCGGAAGCGGCAAAACTCGGCGCAGCGCCGGAGCCGGTTTACGGCCTCCATCTGCAACCGTTCGGGATCAGGGATTTGCCCGGCGAAGGCACGTCGCACTTCACCTATACGCCCGTCACCGGGCAGTTCCAGGATGGGACGCCCTACACCCTGCANAAACCCGCCCTGCACATTACCGGCCTGCATTACGGCGCTNNCGCCGCTGACACACAATTTTCCGCCCGCGTACCCACCCTTGCCCGGCATAGCCTGCTGGCCGACATCCCGGAAGCGGAAATCCTCGCCAATGCCGACCCCGACGACCATAACGGCGATGGCGTTTCCGGCAGGCCAAACACCGTCTGGGACATCGCCCAACAAAAANNTGTGCTGGGGCGTTTCGGCTGGAAAGCCAACCAACCCAGCATCGCCCAGCAAAGCGCTGACGCCTTCCGCAACGACATCGGCATCACCACCCACCTGTTTCCCGCCCAGCCATGCAGCGCGGCGCAAACCGCCTGCCAGTCGCTGCCTGACGGTGGCCAGCCGGAACTCCCGGACGACCTGTTGGAAAAGGTTGTGTTCCACGTCGCCCACCAACCCGCACCGACACAGCGCGACGCCGACGACCCGCAAGTGCAATATGGCCGGAAACTGTTCCAGCAAGCCGGTTGCGCCGCCTGTCATATCCCGGCGTTCCCGTCCCTGCCGCAATCGCCTTACACCGACCTGCTGCTGCATGACATGGGCGCGGAGTTGGCGGACAACCGCCCTGAATTCACCGCATCCGGCAGTGAATGGCGCACGCCGCCGCTCTGGGGCATTGGCCTGACCGAAAAAGTCAACGGCCATACCCGCTTCCTGCACGACGGGCGCGCCCGCAACCTGCTGGAAGCCATCCTCTGGCACGGCGGCGAAGGCGCAACCGCCAAACAACATGTGCTGGCCATGAACCCATCCGACCGGGACGCGCTGTTGCGCTTCCTCAACGCGCTATGACGGGAAAGCTGATGCTGAACAAACTATTGATCGCCCTGCTGCTGCTGCCCGCCCCCTGCTGGCGGAAGAAGCCGCCACGCCGCCGCCCACCCAGGAAACCGCTGGCGTCGCCCCCGGCTCNCCCTTGCCCGACGCCGACAAGCTGCTGGCNGAACCGGTGGATGGCGCCATTATCCCGCTGTACCGCGAACTGGACGCCGCTGCCGCTGCCCTGGAACAAGCCAGCCAGCAATTTTGCGCCACCCCGGACGCCGCCGGTTTCCAGCGGGTGCGCGCCGCCTGGGGCGAAACCCTGCTGGCCTGGAGCCGCACGGACGCCCTGCTGTTTGGNCCGGCGGTGGAAGACCAGATCGATTTCCACATCCACTTCAATCCGCCGAANAAAGCGGTCATCAACCGCCTGTTGGAGGGTGACCAGCCCTTGACGCCGGAACAGGTCGAAAAGGCGGGCGTCGGCGGGCAAGGCCTGATGACGCTGGAATTCCTGCTGTTTGACCGGGACAAACCGGAGGCCGAACAACTGGCCGCCTTCCAGGGGGATACAGGCAAACGCCGTTGCACCTACACGCAGGCCGCCAGCGAACTGCTGCGCCAGGACATCAGCACGGTCGCCAACGGTTGGCTGCAAGACAAAGACAGCTACGCCGCCGCTTTCCGCAGCGCGCAAGCAGGCAACGCCACCTTCGCCAGCGCCCGGCAGGCAATCGACCTGCTGGTGGGCAAGCTGTACCAATCCGCCGAAAAATCCGCCAAAAACCGCATCGGCAACCCGCTGGGCAAAGGCATCGACCTCAACAGCGAAGGCAAGCAGGAAATCCTGCTCCAGTCCAACGCCTATCAGCTCGAAGCCTGGCGCAGCGGCTATTCGGTCAAGGCGGTGCGCGCCAATATGGAAGGCATGCAGCGCATCGTGCGCGACGGCGGGCTGTCCCAATGGCTGCGCGAACACAACCAGCACCAGACGGAACAGCTGGTCGCCGACGCCATGGAGCAACGCTTCGCCAGCTACCTCAACCTGCCCATCCCCGCCACCGACCCGTTCACGCTGGTCAGCACGGGGCAAGGCAAGGAACTGGATGGTTACTATTACCTCGGCAATGACATCCAGATGGGCATCAAACGCCAGCTGGCTCGGGTCATGGGCGTACAGCTGGGCTTCAACGACAACGATGGGGATTAATGCATGAACCGCCGCCAGTTTCTGTTGCTCGCCACCGCCGGAACGCTGGGTTCCGCCCTCGGTGTCAGCGCCTTGATGAAACACGCCACTGCCGCCACCCCGCAGTGCTTATATTCCGCCAGCGACAATCCGGCGGGCGGGCATTTCCTCACCCGGCTGGAAATCAGCAGTGGCACACTGGGCTCACAGGCGGTGCCGGTGCGCGGCCATGCGGTGCTGCCCTTGGCGGATGGCAGGGTGCTGATGTTTGGGCGGCGGCCTGCGTTTGAATGTGTGGCGGTGGATTTTGCAAAAAGCGGGGGCGTGACCCCGATCCAGGCGACGGCGGGGCGGCATTTTGACGGGCATGGCTGCCTGTCCGCCGATGGTGGCGCCCTCTTCACCACCGAAAGCGCCTATGACGAAAAACGCGGCGTATTGGGCATCCGCGACCGCAAGACTTTCCAGCACCTGGGCGAATACGACACACACGGCCTCGACCCGCATGACGTGCATCTGATGCCGGACGGCAAAACCCTGGTGGTCGCCAACGGCGGCATCGAACAGCACCCGGATTTCGGGCGGCGCAAACTCAACCTCGACACCATGCAGCCCTCGCTGGTGTACCTGGATGCCGCCACCGGCAAGAAAATCGACGAATACCGCCTGCCTGACCACCAACTCAGCATCCGCCACCTGCTGGTCACGCCCGGCGGGGATGTCGGAGCCGCCCTGCAATACGAAGGCGACCTGCACCGCCAACAACCGGCCTCGTTAGTCGCGTGGCAACACCGGGGCGGCGGGCTGGAACTGCTGGGCATCAACACCCAGGCCATTACCCCGTTCAGCGGCTACATGGCGGATCTGGCGTTCGACCCTGGCCGGAACATCCTTGCCGTCACCTCGCCACGCGGCAACCATGTCAGCTTCTGGGGCGTGGCGGAACAGCGTTTCCTGCATGCGACGCCCTTGCCGGAACCCAGCGGCATCGCCTTCCTGCCGGAACAGCAGGTGTTCCGNGTGTCCGATGCCACCGGCAGCCTCCATACCCTTGCTTCCAACCGTCAACAAGCATCAGCCAGTCTGCTGCGCCAGTTCCCCGACCAACTTTGGGACAACCATCTGGTGATAACGTAAAGCAACCAGCCACAGCTGTTCACCCCATTGCCCCCTTACACTTGCGGAGATTATTGATGAAACAACAAGTATTGGTCAGCCTGATTGGTGCCTCNCCTGTCCGGCTGTTATTGGCCGCTGAAGTCAGCGAGCAACTGGAAATATCGGGCACGATTGAACTGGAATACGGTGCCAGCCGGGGTGATTCCGGCAACGAATACGGCACGGCGCTGGCGACCGGCGCACTGGCCACGACCATCAAGCCCAATGACACATTCGACATCACCGCCTCCATGCTTTACGAAGAAGACTTGCATGCCGTCGCCACCCCAGTGGGCACGGATGAGGCCTTTGTCGCCTGGCATGCCCTGCCGGATGCAAAGCTCGACATCCACGCNGGCCGCCAATACCTGCCCTTCGGCAGCTTTGACACGGCGATGGTTTCCGACCCACTGACCCTGGAGCTGGGTGAAACCCGCCTGAACCGGGTGCTGAAAGCCTCCACCCAAAACGGCGCCATCCATGCGGCGGGTTATGTCTTCGCAGGCGAAGCCACCGAGCCGGGCAACGGTGACAAGCAGGGAACCGGCTTCGGCCTGNNCGCCGATTACGCCACCGAACAGATGAGCGCGGGCATCGACTACCTGTCCAACCTGGCGGAATCCGACGGGCTGGATGGCAAGAACAACAGCGTGGACAAAATCCCCGCCATTTCCCTGCACGGCACCGCCCAGTTGGGGCGTTTCAAACTGATTGGCGAACACCTGACGGCCATCAAATCGTTCCAACCCGGCGATGTGCTGGATGAGGACGGCAACAGCCTCACCGTGGCGGCCAAGCCTTCCGCCACCCACCGNGAAGCCAATTACGACCTGCACCATGACCGCACCGTCGCCCTGGCTTGGAACCAGACCAAGGAGGCGGAGGAAATCGGNCTGGCCAAGGAATATTACGGCGCAACCTACCGCCAGCCACTTTATAAGGACGTTTCCGGCGCGCTGGAGCTGATCCAGACCAAGCAATACACCGGCGAACAGGACAAGGCNCTGACCGCCCAGATCACTTACGAATTTTGATGACGGGGGCAAACCCATGAAACACCTGCTGTGGGGGCTGGTCATCGCCAGCCTGACAGCTCCGGTGCTGGCGGAGGGCGAAGTCAACGTCTACTCCGCCCGCAAGGAGCAACTGATCAAGCCGCTGTTCGACAAATTCACTGCACAGACCGGCATCAAGGTCAATCTGGTCACCGGCAAGGACGACGCCCTGCTGGAACGCCTGCGGCTGGAAGGCGACAACAGCCCCGCTGACCTGCTGATGACCGCCGATGCAGGCCGCCTTTACCGCGCCAAGGAAATGGAACTGACCCAGCCGGTCGAATCCGCAGTGCTGGTCAAAGACATCCCCGAACACCTGCGTGACCCGGAAAACCACTGGTTCGGCCTGACTTCCCGCGCCCGGCCTATTTTCTACGCCAAAGGCAAGGTCAAGCCGGAGGAGCTTTCCACCTACGAAGCACTGGCAGACCCGAAGTGGAAAGGCCATATCTGCGTGCGTTCTTCCGACAATATTTACAACCAGTCCATGCTCGGCTCGATGATTGCCGCCGATGGTGCGGAAAAAGCACAAGCCTGGGCAGATGGTTTCGTCAAAAACTTCGCTCGCCCACCAGAAGGTGCGGACAAGGATCAGTTGAAAGCGGTCGCTTCAGGTCAGTGCGATCTGGCCATTGCCAACACCTATTACTACGGGCAGATGCTGGCGGGCAATGACGCTGAAGAAAAAGCTGCGGCGGAAAAGGTTGCCATTTTCTGGCCAATCAGGCTGACCGTGGCACCCATATCAATGTCAGTGGCGCAGCCGTCACCGCAGCCGCCGGGCATGTCGGCAACGCCGTCAAACTGCTGGAATTCCTGGTCAGCGACGCATCCCAGCACTGGTACGCCGAGGCCAATCAGGAATACCCGGTCAAACCGGCGTGGAGCCCAGCGCCCTGCTGAAAGGCTGGGGTGAATTCAAGGCGGATGACCTGAATCTGGCCGAACTTGGCAAGCACAATGCCGAAGCTGTCATCATCATGGATAAAGCCGGTTGGAAATAAAGCGCCATCTGTGGCGGATACTGCTGATCGGCATGGCACTGCTGACTGCCCTGCCGGTCCTGGCGGTGTTCGGCTATGTGTTTATCCCCGCGCCTGAAGTCTGGCGGCACCTGGTGGAGACCGTGCTACCTGATTATCTGCTCAATACGCTGTGGCTGACACTGGGCGTTGGCTGCGGCGTGTTGTTGCTGGGCTTGCCCACCGCATGGCTGAACAGCATGTGCCGCTTTCCAGGACAGCGTTTCTTTGAATGNGCCTTGCTGCTGCCGCTGGCGATGCCTGCTTACATTATTGCCTACACCTACACCGGTATGCTGGATTTTCCGGTATTGCAAAGCCTGCTGCGCGAAGCAACTGGCTGGGGTTATGGCGATTATTACTTCCCGAATGTGCGCTCGTTGGGCGGGGCTATTCTGATGCTGTCGCTAGTGCTGTTTCCGTATGTGTATCTGCTGGCGCGGGCGGCGTTTCTGGAACAGTCCATCTGCGTGCTGGAAGTGAGCCGCACGTTGGGCGCTAATCAGTGGCAGAGCTTTTTCCGGGTGGCCTTGCCTTTGGCGCGCCCGGCGATTATTACCGGGCTGTCACTGGCACTGATGGAAACGCTGGCCGATTTCGGCACGGTGCAATATTTCGGGGTAACCACCTTTACCACCGGCATTTTCCGCACCTGGTTCGGGCTGGGTGATCATGCGGCGGCCTCGCAACTGGCAGCCTTGCTGCTGGGCTTTGTGTTTGTGCTGATTCTGCTGGAACGCTGGTCGCGGCGTAAGGCGCGTTACCACCATACGTCCAGCAAATACTCACGCTTGCCACGCTATCAGCTACGCGGTGGTAAAGCCGTCGCCGCGGTACTGGTGTGCGCCCTGCCCTTATTGCTGGGGTTTGCGGTTCCGGTCGGGCAATTGTTGTACTGGAGTGTGACCACAGCGGCTGCCGGGTTGAACAGTGATTTCCTGCAACTGGTCGGTAACAGCCTGCTGCTAGCAGGCCTCGCGGCACTGTTTGCCTTGCTGCTGGCGCTGATTCTGGGTTATGGCAAACGCCTGAGCGATGGNCCGCTGGTTAATCTGACTGCGCGCATTGCGGCGATGGGCTATGCGATTCCGGGTACGGTGATTGCCATTGGCGTGCTGATTCCGTTTGCCTGGGCGGATACGCAATTGAACGACCTCAGCCAGCGATGGCTGGGAAGCAAACCCGGGCTGCTGTTGAGCGGCACGGTGTTCACGGTGCTGTTTGCCTATAACGTGCGCTTCCTGGCGGTATCCCTGCAAACAGTGGAAGCCGGGTTGGGCAAGATCAAACCGACGGTGGACAACGCCGGGCGTTCGCTTGGCCTGAATGCCTTTGGCGTACTGCACAAGCTGCATCTGCCGTTGATGAAAGGCACATTGCTGACCGCGATCCTGCTGGTATTCGTGGATGTACTGAAGGAATTGCCCGCCACGCTGATTCTGCGCCCGTTCAATTTCAATACACTGGCAGTGCGTGCGTATGAACTGGCCTCGGATGAACGTCTGGCCGATGCCGGGCTTCCTTCGCTGATGATTGTCGCGGCGGGGATTATTCCGGTGATTTTACTGAGCCGTTCGATCGGCAAATCACGGGCGGGAGAGCATTGAAGCAACCATGAGCAAACTAAGCCTGCACAATATCCACATCGCTTACGGCGACAATACCGTGGTGCACGACGTCAACCTGAGCGTTGAAGATGGTCAGATCGGCTGCCTGCTNGGGCCGAGTGGCTGTGGCAAGACTACACTGCTACGTGCCATTGCTGGTTTTGAGTCCGTCACACAGGGCACGATTACCTTGAAAGATCAGATTATCAGCGCCCCCGGCACGCACCTGCCGCCGGAGAAACGCAATATCGGCATGGTGTTTCAGGATTACGCACTGTTCCCACACCTGACGATTGCCGACAACATTACTTTTGGTATCCGCAAACAGTCCGCCCGCGACAAGGCGCAACGGGTGACGGAATTGCTGGAACTGGTGGATTTGCCCGGCTACGAAAAACGTTACCCGCACGAGCTTTCCGGCGGGCAACAGCAGCGGATTGCGCTGGCACGTGCGCTCGCNCCCCGCCCGCGCCTGTTGCTGCTGGACGAGCCTTTCGGCAGTCAGGACGTGGAATTGCGCGAAATGCTGNNGCGCGAAGTGCGCGACATTCTCAAGCGCGAAGGCATGACCGCAGTGCTGGTGACCCACGACCAGCACGAAGCCTTTGCGATGGCGGATGAAATCGGCGTGTTGCAGGCCGGATATTTGCAGCAATGGGACACTACNCACAACCTGTACCATCAACCGGCCAACCAGTTCGTTGCGGGGTTTATTGGGCAAGGCGTGCTGCTTGCCGGTACGGTCCTGGACGGCAATACCGTGATGACGGTGCTCGGGGCAGTGCAAGGCATTGTGCCTGACACCTGCCCCGTGGACTCCCCGGTGGCGGTGCTGATCCGCCCTGACGCGGTGAAACTGGCCGCCGATGCGCCGTATCAGGCCACGGTGCTGGCGCAGGCGTTCCGGGGCGCGGAATACCTGTATACGCTGGTGCTGGCGGATGGCAGCCGGGTGCTGGCGCTTGCCCCCAGCCGCCAACCGTATGCGCTCGGGGATAACGTCAGCGTTGGGCTGGATGCACAGCGGCGGGTGATTTTGCCCAGCGACGCTGGGGCAAAACAGGCCAACCCTCGTTAACCAGCCGTTTTCTGCCTGATAAAATCCGGGCTGCTGACAGTCTGCAAACCCTTGGCGACAAAACTGCCATCATTGGTCAGAATAAGGTCGCATCCAACCTGCCTGGCCATCACAAACTGCAAGGTGTCTTCCAAGTCAACGTAATCAACATCCTGCTGCATCAACTGGATGGCCTCCGCCAACAATGCATTGCCGAATGGCGCAATCTCAAAAATATCATTCACCTGCGCCAGGGCTTCCAAAGCCTTTTGCGCATCCTGGCTTTTGGTGGTGATGTAGTACACCGTCGTCACAATGTCACAACTGGTCACCAAGGCCACATCATGCTTGAGGCAATATTCGAGGCACTGGTAACTGGCCTCATGGAAGCGCCGCTTCTGGTCGTAAATATCATTGATGATATTGGCGTCAACAAAGACCCGGCGACCCATCATGCACGTTCACTTTTCATCCGCTGAATGGACTGTTCATCCCCAATCAGCCCGGTGAACGCTCCCTTGAGACGCTTTAGACTGGCGCACCGCAATTCGTTACGGCGCGCCTCAGATTCCTTGTGGATCAATTCCTGAATGACCTGGCTCTGTTTTTTATTCAATAACTTGGCCAGAAAATCCAGTTCGCGCACGGTTTCCTCACGCATGGTGAAATTTTTTCTCAGGGAGGGAAGCGCCTCCGTTTTGCTGGCAAGAGTCATGCTTTAAGCCTCACAATACACAAGTCCTTATACACACTCTAACACAGAAAATTTGACGCCAACACATATACACACTCAACCAGCGCCACACCTGCACCCAGGCTGCCGAACCGTTGGCGGCACCTGCCAGTTCCCATTATTCATGCCGTAACGCTTCGATCGGCCNCAGCCGCGCCGCCCGTTTGGCGGGCATGTAGCCGAACAGGATGCCGATCCCCGCCGAAAAGACGAATGACAGCAGGTTGATGCCGGTGTTGAAGGTGTAAGGCACGCTCATCACCTGCGCCAGCAGCACCGAAGCCAGCGTCGCCAGGATGATCCCGACCAGCCCGCCCAGTGCGGCCAGCACCACCGCCTCGATCAGGAACTGCATCAGCACCTCCTGTTCCAGCGCGCCAATCGCCAGCCGGATGCCGATCTCGCGGGTGCGTTCGGTGACGGACACCAGCATGATGTTCATAATGCCGATGCCGCCGACCAACAGGCTGACGGAAGCCACCGCCCCCAACAGCATGGTGAGGATCTGTGTGGTGCCGGACAGTGCATCAGCAATCTGCCGGGTGTCCTGCACATTGAAATTGTCATCCTCACCGTCTTCCAGATGGCGGCGCTCACGCAACAGTTGCGTCAGCTCATCCTTCACCCGGTCGATGTCGTTTTCGCTCTGCACCGACACCTGGATGCTGGAAACGTCGCGGTTGCCGATCAGGCGGCGCTGCACGGTGCGGATCGGCATCACCACGATCTCATCCTGGTCGCGCCCCATTGACGCCTGCCCCTTGGAAACCAAGATACCGATGATTTCGCAGGAAAAGTTCTTCACCCGCATGGTTTCGCCCAGCGGCTGCGCAGTGCCGTACAACTCGCGGCGAATGGTTTCACCGATAATACAGACCGTCTGCCCGCCCTCTTCTTCCGCCTTGGTGAATTCACGCCCGGCGGCCAGCGTCCAACTGCCCGCCGTAAAAAAATCGTTGGTCGAGCCGGTCACGCTGGTGCACCAGTTGTTGGCGGAGGAAACCACTGTGGCGGTGCGGCTGGCTTCCGGCGCAACCGCGGCCAGCCCGGTGACGCGCTCCTGGATGGCCTTGACATCCTCCAGCGTGAACGATGGCGCGCGCATCCCGCTGCCCGGCGNGCCGAACATGCGCTGGCCGGAGCGGACTTGCAGCAAGTTGCTGCCGAGGCTGGCAACCTGATCCTTGACCGCCTGGGTGGCACCGTTGCCCAACGTCACCATGGTGATGACCGCCGACACACCGATCACAATGCCCAGCACGGTCAGGAAGGAACGCAGCAGGTTACGGCGTATCCCCGCAGGGCGAGCAAAAACTGTTCCACAACATTACGCTGCCTCCCGTTTACGGACTTCGCCTATCGCCCGGTTGCGCACGTCGGTATCGACCTTGCCGTCAACGAAATGCACCACGCGCTTGGCGTATTCGGCCATTTCCGGCTCGTGCGTGACCATCAGGACAGTGATGCCCTTCACTTCATTGAGCGACACCAGCAATTCCATGATCTCATGGCTGCGCTGGGTGTCGAGGTTGCCGGTCGGCTCATCCGCCAGCAACAGGGTCGGGTTGGTGACAATGGCTCGGGCGATGGCGACGCGCTGTTGCTGGCCGCCGGAAAGCTCCGCCGAGGTATGGTGCTCCCACCCTCCTAGCCCCACCTGCTTGAGCGCGGCGCTGGCGGCCGCCTGCCTGACTGACGCCGGTTCACCCCGGTACAGCAACGGCAGCTCGACATTTTCTTGCGCCGTGGTGCGCGCCAGCAGGTTGAAACCCTGGAACACGAAACCGAGGAAGTTGCGCCGCAACAGGGCGCGTTCGTTACGGTCAGCTGCTCNCACATGCACATTGCGGAACAGGTATTCACCGGTGGAAGGCACATCCAAACAGCCGAGGATGTTCATGACGGTGGACTTGCCGGAACCGCTGCCNNCCATGATCGCCACGAAATCCCCTTCGTCAATGCGCAGGTCAACCCCGCGCAGCGCCAGGAAACTCGCCTGCCCCTGCCCGTAGGTTTTGGTGATGTTCTTGAATTCGATCAGCGCGCTCATCGGGAGGCTCCTGCCGGGCTGGCACCGGCGGCGCTGCCCACGATCACCGGCATGTCAGGTTGAAGGTCGCCCCCAACGACTTCGGTCATCTTGCCATCGGTAATGCCGGTTTGGACTTTGACGGGGCGCGGATGCCCGTCTTGCAATACCCATACCCGCTGTTCACTGTTGCCGACCGCCGCATCCGGCTTGGAAGGCTGGGTGCGCTGACGGTTCATGCCNNGTGGGCGCGGCATCAGCTTGGAAAGGATGCCGCCGGACTGATCGCCGGATGGCCTGCCACCGCCATTGCCGCCAAACGCAGGCTTGAAGCGCAACGCGGCGTTGTGGACCAACAAGGCGTTTTCGCGCGAATCGGTGCTGATGGTGGCGGTCGCCGTCATGCCGGGGCGCAAGGTCAGGTCGGCGTTGGCGACGGACAACGTGGTGGCGTAGGAAACCACATTGTCAGCCGTGGTCGAGCCAAGGCTTACGCGGGTGATGGACGCCGGGTATTTGCGGCNCGGCCAAGCGTCGACGGTGAATTCAGCTTTCTGCCCTTCCTTGACCTGGCCGACATCGGCCTCATCCACGCCGACCTCCAGCTCCATCTTGGACAGGTCTTCCGCCAGCGTGAACAGGGTGGGCGCGGACAGCGAAGCCGCCACCGTCTGCCCCGTTTCAACCGAACGGTTCAGCACCACGCCATCGATCGGCGAAGTGATGATGGCCTTGCCCAGATTGGTTTCCGACGAGCGCAGATCCGCCTCAGCAGACACTACCGCCGTCTTGGAAACCGCCTCATCGGCCAGGGCGCTATCCATTGCGGCTTGCGCAGAGTCCAGGTCGGACTTGGCGGGCAGCTTGCCGCCGGAAGACTGGTTCAATTGCAGCAGCCGGTTGAGGTTGGCACGTGCCTCCTTGGACTTGGCAGCGGTCTGTTTCACCTTGGCTTGTGCGGAAGCCAGTGATGCCTTGCCCTTGGTGATGGTGTCCTTGAGTTGGGTGGTGTTCAGGCGCGCCAGCACCTGCCCTTTCTTGACCTGGTCGTTGTTGTCCACCAGCACCGCCTCGACCGTGCCGGAAAGCTCCGTGCCGATGTCAACTTGGTTGAGCGGTTGCAGGTTGCCAGTCGCCGTCACGCTGACGCTCAGGTTGCCGCGCGTGGCTGGCTGGGTCTGGAAACGCGGCTCACTGCTGGCGCTGGGCGATTGCAGGTAATACCAGCCACCCGCCGTCGCCACCGCCAACAACACGGCGACGGACAGCCAGCGTTTCCAGGCACGGCCTTTGCCCGGGCGGCTCGTTTTTGTTTCAGGACTTCCTCAACGGAAGGGTTGGTGGGTGTGTTCATGGTCATGTTCCTTAGCTCCTTACCAAGCGCCGCCAACGGCTTTGTAGAGGCTGATGATTGCCTNGGTGTTGTCTGCCTGGCCGCCAGCAAGCTTTCCTGCGCGCTCAGNGGTGCTGCGCTGCGCATCCAGCACGTTCTGGAAATCGGTCGTGCCCGCTTCATAACTCAGCTTCGCCAGATGTTCCGCACTGCGNNCCAGCGCCACGTTATTCATCAGGATCGGTTGTTGCTGACGGTTGGCTTGCAGGCTGGAAAACGCATTGGCCACGTCTTTCAGCGCAGTCAGCAGGGTCTTCTGGTAACTGGCGACCGCCTGTTCGCGGGCGGCGTCGCGGCTTTCCACCTGCTGTTTCAGTTTGCCGCCGTCAAACAGCGGCGCGCTGATGGACGCCAGCAGGGAGCGCGCCACCGTGGTCGGGTCGATCAGGTCAGCCAGGCTCAGGCTGCTGGCACTGAGCGAGCCACCCAGGTTGAAACTGGGGTAAAGGTTCGCCTTGGCTTCGCCGACCCGCAATGCCGCCGCCGTCACTTTGTATTCGGCGGCACGGATGTCCGGACGCTGCCGCAAAGCGTTGGCCGGAACCGTGTCCGCCAGTTGCGCCGCCACCGTCGGGATCGGTTTGGCCGCCTCCAGGCGTGCCTGCAAAGCCGCCACCTTGCCGGTCAGGGTCCCCAAGGCGTTTTCGCTTTGGGTGATGCTGTCTTTCAGTGCCGGAATCTGCGCCTGCGACTGCCCCAGGCTCAAGCTGGNCTGGTCAGCCTCCAGCCCACTGGCCAACCCGGCCTGTTGCTTGAGGGAAACCAGCCGCACGGTTTCGTTACGGGACGCCAGGCTCTGCTGGGCGACGGCCAGCCGCGCTTGCGCCAGCCGCAGGTTGACATAATTGCTGGCGACTTCGGCGGCGAGCGAGGCTTTCACGTCCTCCACACCGGCTTGGGCGGCCTGCACATCGGTTTGGGAAGCGTCGCGGGCGAGGCGGTTGCCGCCGAACACGTCGGCTTCCCAACTGGCGTCGATGCTGGCACCGTAATTGTCACTGCCACTGCTGCGCCGGGCTGAACCACCTGCCGACACACTGGGCAGCAGGCTGGCACCGGCAATTGCCCGTTGCGCCCGCGCCGAACGCAGGCTGGCCTGGGCGGTCTTGATGTCAGGGTTGGCTTGCAGGGCTTCCTGAATCAGGCTGGTCATGACAGGGTCATTGAAACGCCCCCACCACGCGGCCTGCACCGGCGAGCGGCTGGCCACCGCAGCGCTGGCCTGCAATTGGGTGGAAGCGCCCTGCGGCGCGGTATCCCGGATACTCGCGGCAGGGGAACAGGCAGTCAGCGCCACGCATACTGCCAGACTGGTCATCAGGGGAGCCGGTTTACGCAACATTATGTGATCCTTGATCGTTGTGTCTTTCGATGTGGTAAGTGTCGCGCACCTACCCGTAAAGATGGGTAAGGCGAATGTAAAGAAATGTAAAATTCTGCATAACCTCACATCAACCGCCAAAACCCGGGGAATTCAAGCAAGCCCACAGAAAAACGGGCTTGACCGCCTAGCAGCCAAGCCCGTGCATAGCCCTATTGTTGTATCCGGTGCCCGTGATTAGGAGCGGTCACCACCCATGCGTGGCGGCCGCATCTGTTCAAATTTGGCCGCCTGCTCCGCCGTCAACGCCTGTTTGATCAGGGTTTGGGTTTCCGTGCGCAACGCTTCCATTTCTGTGCGTTGCTGCTGCTGGAGGGCTGCAATCTGGCTGGCCTGTTCATCACTGAGGCCAGCACGGTTTTCATCCGTTCGGCCATGCGGCTGCATCGGCTGTGGAGGCTGGCCCCATGCCCGGCCCATGGCATCGTCA
This sequence comes from Candidatus Thiothrix singaporensis, assembly GCA_013693955.1. GTDB lineage: Bacteria > Pseudomonadota > Gammaproteobacteria > Thiotrichales > Thiotrichaceae > Thiothrix > Thiothrix singaporensis. The sequence goes on from CP059265.1 coordinate 2,963,856, forward strand.
GGCGGTGGCGGGTTCTGGCCGTCCATGCCCGGCTCCATGGCACCCTCTGGCGGAGCCTGGCGCTGACCGCCCTTCATCCCGCCCGGCGGCCACGGCGTTGCTGGAGTTGCTCAAACTTGGCTGCCTGCTCCGCTGTCAGCAGCGCTTTGATCTGCGCCTGAAAACCCTCATGCAGCGCTTTCATTTTGTCGCGCTGGGCTGTTTCGATGGCAGTGATCTGGCTGACCTGCGCCTCCGTCAACCCCAGTGCAGTTTGCATCCGCTCCATCTGACGCCCCTGGCCTGGCGGCGTGCCATCCTGTGAAGCCGCAAGGGCGGCTCCGCCGCTGATCAGCGCGCCAGCCAGCAGTGTCATCCTCAAAAAGGTTTCATTATTGGTATCTCCTTCATGGATTGAATTGTGGAGAGCAGAGTATCCGCCGGATGTGCGTAAAAATGGGTAAAGCCTGTGTAAAAGAATGTAAAGCCGCTTCTTTCTGTATAAGCAATTGCTGATGATTGCGGCCATCACACAAACTTTGACAATATGGAGATTAATCAATCATGGACACAACCACTCTGCGCCGTTGGGCGACCCCGCTGGTCATCGGCTCTTTTATGCTGATGGCAGTCACTGGCGTCATGATGTTTTTCCACTTGGAGGCAGGCATTATCAAGGCCGCACATGAATGGCTGAGTTGGATCATGGTGCTGGCGGTCGGCGTGCATGTCAGCATGCACTGGCGTTCTTTCAGCCGCTATTTCACCCAGAAACCAGCAGTGGCGGTGATCGGCCTGTTCGCCACCGTATTGGTCGCCTCGATGCTGATCCAGGGCGGCGGTGAACGCCGTGGNCCTCCCGGCGGGCAGATGCAGGCGGCACGGGTGCTGCTCAACGCGCCGTTGCACCAGTTGGCGGGCGTTACTGGCAAAACTGTGGAAACATTGCAAGGCCAGTTGCAACAGGCGGGACTGAAGGTCAGCGACATCAGCGTGTCACTGGAAGACATCGCCCGCCAAAATCAGCGCAACCCTGGGGAAGTGCTGAACAGCGTGCTGGCCAGCCAGCCGTAACAGGCGGAACGCCCTCCTCCCGGGTTTGGCTATTCATTGGCCAAACCCGATTGCCTCGCAACCTCCCTGCTGGCAATCGCCCGCTCAATGATCTCGAACAGGGCATCAGCATCAAACGGCTTTTCCAGAAAATCGAAAACACCCGCTTCCTTGGCCTCATTCCTGGCTGACTGGCCGCCATGCCCAGACATGATGATGACAGGGATGGCATGTTCGCGCCGCCGTAGCCGCTGTGCCAGTTCAATGCCGGTAATGCCCGGCATCCGTAAATCCGCCAGCACGCACCCCTCCTCTGCAAAATCACGCCCATCCTCAAAGGCGGACTCAAAGGCAAGGGCGGATTCATACGTGGACACGATGAAATTCCCTGCCTCCAGCAGAAACTGGATCGAGGCGCGGACTGCATCGTCGTCGTCAACGATGTAGACTGTTTTTTCATTGGCATGCACCTCATGCAGACGTCTCAAACAGGCAATACAATCCGGAAACTCATGCCTCGGTCGGGGTTTGGAAAAGCGGACAACGCCCCCATGCGCCTCAATGATGGTTTTGGAAATGGACACGCCCAGACCCATCCCTTTCGTTTTGGTGGTGAAGAAAGGGTGAAACAGCTTTTCCAGTTCCTCCTCCGACATGCCGGNGCCTGAATCCTTGATGATTATCTCAATATTCCCGTCCTGATTCTGCCGGGTCTGCACGACCAATTCCTGTGGCTGCCCCTTGCTTTCCGCCATCGCCTCAATGGCGTTATGGATGAGGTTCAGCAGCACCTGCTGGATTTGGATGGCATCCACGGCAATGCCAGGCAGCGCCCCATCCAGCTCATAGCTGACCTGGATACCGGCGAGCTTGGCCTCAGGCTGCCATAATTGCGCGCTGTCGCGGATCAACTGGTTGACGTTTTCCGGTTTTTGGCTGGATGNCCCAGTCTGGATGAACGCCCGCAAACGGTGGATGATGTCGCCCGCCCGGTTGGCCTGGACACTGAGCTTGTCGAGCACCGGGATCAGTTTGTCCGCCGTCATCCCATCGTGTTCCAGCAAGCGGCGCATGCCTTGGGCGTAGTTGGAAATGGCCGCCAGCGGTTGGTTGATTTCATGCGCCAGCCCGGACGCCATTTCACCGGCGATGGCGACCCGCCCCAGATGGCTCAACTCGGCCAGATGCCGCCGCGCTTGCTTTTCAGCCTCTTTGCGGGCGGTCACGTCTATGCAGGTGACGATGTAACCGAGGAAATGCCGACTGCTGGTCAGGCGGGGCACACCGCGCCCCAACAGCCAGCGGTAGCCGTNTATTATGCTGGTGCAGCCGCCACTCCACCTCAAACTCCCCTTTGCCTGAACAGCGCTGTGGAAAGCCGCCAGAAAACCGCTGCGGTCATCGGGATGGATCAACTGCGTCCAGTCATTGCCCAACTCCTCTTCCAGCGACCGGCCGTGAAATCCAGCCAGCGCTGNGTTGAACCACTGGCTGTCGCCTTCTTCATCACACAACCAGATGAACGCCGGGGACTTGTCGCTCATGTGCCGGAAGCGTTCTTCGCTTTCGCGCAGCAACGCCTGATTGCGTGCCCGTTCAACCACCCGCCCCAGTTCAGTGCCGACTTGCTCCAGCACATCCAACAGCTCCGCCTCTTTTGTGAGCGGCTCCGGGTGGAACAGTTCGATGATGGCAAACGCCTCCCTGCCCACCAGCACTGGGAATGCCACCAATGTGTTCAGGCCGAGCTGGTGCAGGGTGACTGAGCGTGTACANNACTGTCATCCAGGTCGCTGCCACTGAGCCAGTAGCTCTGCTTGTCGCGCAGCACCCGGCTCGGCATGGATTTTCTTCCCCCAGCGCCAATTCATGGGTTGCCTCCAGCAATGGCCGGTAACGCTTTTCCNGCTTTGGCCGACCACAAGCCTGCGTGTTTGAGGCTCTGCGCCTTGTCGACCGTCAGCATGTAAGCGTGGCCAACGNNGCCAACCCAATGCGGAACACAGGCGGTTGATGATGGCCTCCACTGCTGGCGCAATCGCCTCGGCGTGGTTGGCGAGCTTGGCCACATCGCGCAGCAGGTTGGCGTAACCGGCGCGTTTCGCCACCCGCACTTCCAACGTCTGGTTCATGGCCTGAAGTTCGCTTTGCGCCTGCTTCAGCTGGCTGACATCCGTCCAGGTGATCAGCACGCCATCAATGCGGTTGTCCTGGGTGCGGTAAGGCACCACCCGTTGCAGGAACCAGTTCCCCTGCGTGGTCTGCACTTCCCGCTCAACCGTCTCCAGCTTGTCCAACACCCGTTGCGCATCCTTCAGCAAACCGGGATCAATCACCAAGGTGGCGATGTCCTCCACCGACCGGCCAATATCCGAAGGGATCAGCTTGAACAAACGTGTCGTATACGGCGTAAAACGCTTGATGCGGAACTGCGTATCCAGAAACAGGGTCGCCAGATCGGTGCTGCTGAACAAATTGCTCAAGTCATCATTGGCGGCGGCCAGTTCGCCAACCTTGTCCTGCAACTGGGTATTGACCGTGTTGAGCTCTTCGTTGACCGACTGCAATTCTTCCTTGGAGGTTTCCAGCTCCTCGTTGGTGGATTGCAGTTCCTCATTCATCGACATGACTTCTTCGTTGGAAGCCTTGAGCTCTTCGTTGGAACTTTCCAGCTCCTCGATGGTGCTTTGCAAATCTTCCCGGGTGCCCGCCAGTTCCGCTTCCAGCTGGTGCACGATGTTTTCATCGATGTCACCATCATTGTGCTGCTCATTGACGCGGCCACCCACCGCTGCGCCAGGAACAAACGCCACCAGCAGCAGGCCATCATCCGGACGTGAGGAACTCATGACCGGGCTGGCCACAATGTCAGCCTGATGGCGGCTTTTGTCCGCACGCTGGTAATCGGCCGTCACTTGCACCCGACAGTTTTCGCGGCGCGCCTTGAGCACCGCTGATCGCAGCTTGGTGCGCAAACCGTCACGCGCCATGTAAATCAGGTTCTGGGTCGGTTCCCCGTNCGGCTGGACGAGATACTCGCCGGTAGCGCCGTAGTAATACAAAATCTGGTCATTGCGGTTGACCAGCACCGCCGTTGGCGCAAACTCCTCCAGCAAAGCCTGCTGCGCCAAGGCGGCGGACGTCAATTGCGGCGTATTGGCGCGCACTGGCAAAACCGGCCTTGCCCTGCTCGGNNACAAAATCGGGAACTCCAGCCCGCCGGGATGCCGTGAGCCAACACGTTGGTAGATACGGAATTTCTTGTTGACGGTGTCGAACAGGCCGCTCTGCTGGCCGATGGTTTCCGAACCGCCCAGAAACAGGTAGCCATCCGGCTTGAGCGCAAAGTGGAACAAGGAAAACAGTTTCTTCTGGATTTCCGGTTTCAGGTAAATCAAAAGGTTACGGCAACTGATCAGATCCAGCCGGGAAAACGGCGCATCCCGCACCACATTCTGCGCAGCGAACACGATCGATTCCCGCAGCGGTTTGATCACCCGGTAATGCTCGCCGACTTTTTCAANAAACTGTTCCAGCCGCCGGGGCGAAACATCCGACGCGATGCTGTCCGGGTAAACGCCATTGCGGGCGGTTTCCAGCGCCACTTCATCGATATCCGAGGCGAATATCTGNNCAACTGCGCATTACAACTGCGCCTGCAGGCGCTCCATGAACAGCATGCCGATCGAATAGGCCTCTTCCCCGCTGGCGCAGCCTGGTGCCCACACCCGCAACACATCGTCATTGTGGGCATACTCCACCAGCTTATCGACAACATCCTCTTCCAGAATCTTGAAGGCTTCTTCATCGCGGAAAANACTGGTGACGCCGATCAGCAAATCCTTGAACAGCTGGGTCACTTCATCCGTCTGGGAACGCAGGTAATGGATGTAGTCTTCCGGCTTGTCGATTTGCTTCAGCCCCATGCGGCGCTGGATGCGGCGGGTCAGCGTGCCTTTCTTGTAACAGCGGAAATCGTAATTGGCGCGCGCCCGCAAAATCCCCAGGATGGTTTGCAGGTAGTCCTCCTCATCCTCTTTNNCAGGGGAGGAGGCGTGGCTGACATACGGGTGCCGGATGTACTTGACCAGGGTCGCGGCCATGTCCTCCACATCCAGCACCTCGTCCACCACGCCGGTATTGATGGCGTTGCGCGGCATGCCATCATACTGGGCGCTGGCCGGAGACTGCACCATCACCATGCCGCCATGCTCCTTGATGGCCTTGATGCCCTGGGTGCCGTCGGAACCGGTGCCGGACAGGATGATGCCAATGGCTTTTTCCTGCATGTCTTCCGCCAGCGAACGCAAGAAAANATCGATGGCCATGCGCATCCCGCGCCGCTCCACCGGGTCGGAAAGCTTCAGGGTGGCGTTGCTGAGGGAAAGGTATTTGTTGGGCGGGATCACATACACATGGTTCGCCTGCACCACGGTTTCCTCCCGGATTTGCACCACCGGCATGGAGGTGTAGTTCGACAGCAGATCGGCCATCAGGCTTTCGTGGTTGGGGTCGAGATGTTGGATCAGGACGAAACAGACCCCAGTATCGTCCGGCAGGGNTCTGAACAGGCGTTTCAACGCTTCCAGCCCGCCTGCTGAAGCGCCTATTCCTACAACAACGGGTATGGCTGCTCGGGTCGTATAATAATCATTGGGGGTTTGTTGTTTGGCATGGCGCATCTTTTTCCTCGCTTGCCCGTCACGCAACAGGCCGACAAATCAATGTCTGGTGAATATGATCTAGCCTCAAGAATAGTCGATCGCCTACCCGGGAACCAGCCAATCCCCTTGCATTGTATAAACAACAAGCACCCGTTTACCCACGCAACAAACCGCCATTGACGGTCACGCGGCTTTGCCCGGAAACCCGGCCAACAGCTGTTCCAGTTCGTCCATATCGATGGGTTTGGGCATGTGGCGGTTAAAACCAGCTTCCTGTGATTTCCTGCGGTCTTCCATCTGGTTGTAGCCGGTCACGGCGAAAATCGGAATGTCGCACAAGCCCGCGCCGCGAATTTCCCGGCAGGCTTCATAGCCATTGATGCCGGGCAGGCCGATGTCCAGCAGGATGGCAGTGGGCTTTTCCTGCAAAGCCAGCGCGACGCCTTCCTTGCCATCAAACGCCATCAGCACTTCGTGGCCAAACAACCGCAATAGCATGGCCATGCTGTCGGCCACATCCGGGTTGTCCTCCACCAGCAAAATACGGTGCCCCAAACGGGATTTTGCCGCCTTGCTGGCGCTTGAATCCAGGCAAGAAGCCGGTTTCCTATAAAGCTGCTGTTCCACTAACAAAGCGACCCTCCTTACCAACAACCCCGCAATAATCAACGGAATACTGGCGGAGATTTATTTTATCGTGCTGGCCCCATCAACTGGAGCCAATAATTCCCAGCAAAATATTAGACAATAGCATCGCTTTTTGCCCAATTCATTTATACCGAAAAAATTATCACCAAGCGGTCAGCAATTCCTCCAGCACATCCACGTCCACCGGCTTGGCCAAATGCTGGTTGAAACCCGCTTCCTGCGCTTTTTACGGTCTTCTTCCTGCCCATAACCTGTCAACGCCACGATCATGGCGCGGGTCAGGCCAGCCTTGCGCATGGCGCGGCAGGCTTCATAGCCATTCAGGTAAGGCAGGCCAATGTCCAGCAGCACCACGTCAGGCTGTTCGCGCAGGGCGATGCTCACCGCTTCCCGGCCATCGTAAGCAATGATGATTTCGTGGCCAAACAGCTTGAGCAACATGGCCATGCTGTCGGCCACATCCGGGTTATCGTCCACCAACAGGATACGTTTGCCGCACACTGGCTTTGCCTCAGCATCAGCCGCCAGACCTTCCCCTGATTGTTCAGGCCGCAGGCAGGGCAAATGAATGACAAACTCGCTGCCCTTGCCACGCCCCTCGCTAAAGGCTTCCACATGGCCACCGTGCATGGCGGCCAAGGTTTTGACCAAGTACAGGCCGATCCCCAAACCGCCTTCAGCCCGGTCAATATTGCGGTACCTGATAGAACATGTCGAACAGGTTCTCCAGCGCGGCTGGCTCCATCCCCTGCCGTTGTCCTTGACGCGGATGAGGGCTTTCCCGCCAATAGAGCCGGAACGCTGCTCCAGCATCAGGGAGATATAACCGCCAGCATCGGTGTATTTCGCAGCATTGTTCAGCAAGTTGCTGATGATTTGCGCCAGACGGGTGGCATCCCCATCGACGCAAATTTCCGCCTGTGGCAGGCAGACTTTCAGCTGGTGGTTGCGGGCGTCGATCAGCGGGCGGCTGGTTTCAATGGCCTGACGGATAATCTCCGCCAAGTTGACCCGCTCTTTTTGCAGCTTGATCTTGCCACGGGTGACCCGCGACACATCCAGCAGGTCGTCCACCAGCCGACCAGATGCCGGACTTGCCGCCCGACCATATTGGTGGTTTGTTCCACCGCCGGATTGCCCTGCTGCGTGATGCGCAAGATCTGCACGGCGTTGCTGATGGGAGCCAGCGGATTGCGTAATTCATGCGCCAACATCGCCAGGAATTCATCCTTGCGGTGGTTGGCCTCCAGCAGTGCCAGCTCCGCCAGCTTGCGCTTGGTGATGTCCTGGGTGATGCCGAAACCGCCCAGCAGGACGCCATTGTCATCCAGCTCCAGATAAGCCTTTTCCCGCACCCATTTGACCTCCCCATGCGCCACGATCCTGTGCTCAATGTCGTAAGGTTCGCCATGCATGCCCGCCTGCCATTGGCGGTCGACATACTCCCTGTCATCGGGGTGGATGGCGTTGAGGAATGATTCATAGGTCAGCGCCGTCCCTTCCCGGACGCCAAAAATGCGGTAGTTTTCGTCCGACCAGTCAGCACGTTATTGCGCACGTCCAGACGCCAGCTGCCGATCTGCCCGACCGCCTGGGCGCGTTGCAGATCTTCCCGGCTTTCCCGCAGCGCTTCCTTGGAGCGCATCCACTCCGTAATCTCTTCCGTCGCCACCAGAATGCCGCCCACCTGCCCATTGCTGCGCTTCCACGGGATGATTTCCCACTTCACCCATTGGGTGGAGCCGTCCTGCCGGATAAAGGAATCCTCATCCTTGCGCAAGGTTTCACCGTTCAGGCCGCGCCGGTGCACCGCCTTCCAGCGCTCCGGGATGTCAGGGAAAACCTCGTAATGCGAACGCCCCAGCAATGGCTTATCCAACGGCAGCCGGAAATCCTGCTTCCAGCGGTTGCTGACCGCCAGATAACACATCGCTTGGTCAAACATGGCGATGCTGGCTGGCGCATGCTCGATGAATAGCCTCAACAGCGCCTCGCTTTCCTTCAAGCGGTCTTCGGTGCGCTTGCGCTCGGAAATGTCACGCAGGATCGCGGTGAAAGATTTCTCGCCATTGATGCTGGCTTGGGAAATGGAAGCCTCCACCGGAAACTCCTCCCCATTCGTCCGCCGACCCACAACAATGCCCAGATTGCCCATTTTGCGGTTGGCCGTCCCCGTCCGCCCGAACATGGCGATATGCTCCCGGTGGCCGTGTTGAAAACGCTCAGGAATAAAACGGTCCACCGAATCGCCGATGACGTCGGCAGCGGTGCAGCCAAACATCTTTTCAGCGGCGGCGTTGAAAAACACAATCCGTTGGCTGGCGTCAATGGTGATGATGGCATCCATCGCCGATTCGACAATCCCGGCGTAACGGCGTTGGCTTTCCTGCAAGGCGCATTCGGTCTGCTTTTGCCGGGTGATGTCTTGGGCAAGGCCAATCAGGTGCGCTGGCTTGCCCGCCTCATCAAACTCCACCCGGCCACTTTCATGCAGCCAGACAGTGGAGCCATCCGGCTGGAGGATACGGAATTCGTTTTCGTACAGGCCATCCTGCCGTGCCAACGCGGCGTTGACATTGGCGATGAAACGTTCACGGTCATCGGGGTGCACCGCTTGGCAGACGTCCTCAAATGTGTCTGGCCGCCCTTCCGGCGTTTGCGGCAACACGGACGAAGAGGAAACAGAGCGGTGGATTTCGTTACGCCGGATATCCCATTCAAATGAAATCATGTAGGCGGATTCCAACGCCAACCGCAACCGCAGCTCATTCCGGCGCAAGCGGGCTTCCGCCGCCGGTTGCTGCCCCTCCTCCCCCTGGCGGGCGGCTGCCCAGACGATGAAACATGCATTTGCTCAGGCGGGGTTGCGGCATCCTCTCTCATAGTATGCTCCCGTAAACATCAACCAGTTCGTCGCCAACAATACCAGCATACTGCCACATTCTGCCAACCCGACAAAAACACCCCATTAACCACCGGCTAGTGAGGTGCCCATGCATTTATGCCCAGGCAAACACGCTTACCACTGCTGGTTGCGGCCACCGCCAAAACGCTGTGGCGAACGCATCTGCTCATACTGCGCTGCCTGCGCTGGCGTCAGCACCTGGCGGATTTGGGCGCGGGTCTCATTCTGCAATGCCTCCATTTGCGCCCGGTCACCCTGCTGGATGCTGATGATTTCCTGCGCCTGCCCAGCGCTTAGGCCGAGTTCCTGCTGCAAGCGTTGTGCCATGTCGCCGCGCCCACCCTGTTGCCGCCATTGGCCATCCTGACGCATGCCGCCGCGCGGGAACTGTTGGCCGTTATTGAAACCGCGCTGGCGCTGTTGCTGCATCTGGTCATAGCGCGCCGCCTGTTCGGCAGTCAGCAGGCCCGGATGCGCGCTTGGGAACTGTTGCGCAAATAATCCATCCGGTTGCGTTGCGCCTGCTCAATCGCATTGATCTGGCTGGCCTGCGCCGCCGTCAGCCCCAATTCAGCCTGCATCCGCTCCAGATGCCGGGAGGCTGGTGCCCCATCCGGCGTGGCAGGCACCGCACCACATCCAACCAACGCCGCCGCCAGCAAACTTATGCCGAGTAACTGTTTCATTGATGATTCTCCAGTCTTGTTATTGGAGTTCATAGTATCCATCCCCAGCCTGTAAAGATACGTAAAGCCACATGTAAAGAAATGTAAAACCCTGCGCCTCCCCATAGGTTCGCCGTATCATTCAGGCTATGCAGAAACCCGAAAAGGCAACCATGAGCAAGTTACTACTGGTCGACGACGACATTGAACTCACCAATATGCTGAAAGAATACCTNGAACGCGAAGGTTTCAGCGTGGACGCCGTGCATGACGGTGAATCCGCTGTCCGCGCCGCCATGAACGGCGGTTACGCGCTGGCGGTGCTGGATGTGATGATGCCCGGCATGAGCGGTATCGAAGCCCTCAGCCGCATCCGCACCCACAGCCAAATGCCGGTGCTGATGCTCACCGCGCGCGGCGACGACATCGACCGCATCATTGGCCTGGAGCTGGGCGCGGACGATTACGTGCCGAAACCCTGCATGCCGCGCGAACTGGCCGCCCGAATCCGTGCCATCCTGCGCCGCGCCAGCCCGGAAACCAGCGCCGCCGGGCACGACCCCTTGCAGGTGGGGGAACTGATCCTATGGCCGGAAAAACGGCAGGCCGCCTGGCAGGCCTCGCCGCTGGAGCTGACCAGCACCGAATTCAACCTGCTGGAAGTGCTCGTCCGGCAAGCAGGCCAGACCGTCAGCAAAACCGATTTGTCCTCCCTCGGGCTGNNCCGCAGCCTCACCCGTTACGACCGCAGCATCGATGTGCACATGAGCAGCATCCGCCACAAGCTCGGCAACCTGCCGGACGGGCGCTCCTGCATCCAGACCGTGCGCGGCGTCGGCTACCAACTGGTTTGGGAGTGAGGGATGGGAAGGCTGTTCTGGAAAATTCTGCTGACCTTTTGGCTGACCCTGCTGGCAGCGGGCGGCGTGGCCGGAGCCACGGTCTGGATGCACCGCAGCGCCCTGCAGGACGTGGAAAAGGATGTCGTCATCCGCCCCAGCTCCATCCTGGCGGTGAAGGCGGCGGCCAACACCTTCCTGTATGGCGGCGTGGCAGCCCTGCACAACATGCTGCAAGAACAGCGGGATGAAGCCCCTGGCGACCTGCAAATCTACGCAGTCGACGCCGATGGCAAGGAATTGCTGGGGCGCGCCGTTTCCAGCGACACCCTGCAACGGGTGCGCGATAGCCTGCAAGGCAACCTCAAACTGCCGATTGTGCGCCAAGTGCAATCCGGCGTGGAAAACTTCATCCTGTTTGCGCCACTGGCCGGGCAGTTNCCCCAATTCCGGCAGGAACAGCGCCTGCCACCCGCGCACCACTACCCGCCCGCCGTCCTGATTGTTTCCGGCATCGTCATCAGCTTCATCTCCAGCTTCCTGCTGGCGTGGTACTTCTCCAAGCCAGTCCAGGTGTTGCGCCAGGCATTCGGCGCGGTCGCAACCGGTGACCTGAGCCAGCGGGTTACGCCTGCCATCGGTTCACGCCGGGATGAAATCGCCGACCTTGGCCGCGCATTCGACGACATGACCACGCAATTGCAGAACCTGATGGCCTCGCAGCGCCGCCTGCTGCATGACGTTTCCCACGAATTGCGCTCNCCGCTGGCGCGCCTGCAAGTCAGTATTGGGCTGGCACGCCAGCAGCCGGANAAAATGGGCACCAGCCTTGACCGCATTGAACACGAAGCGGCGCGGCTGGACACCTTGGTTGGCGAAGTGCTGACCCTTTCCCGCCTTGAATCTGGCACGCCGCAACCCAAGGACGAATACATTGACATTCTGGAATTGGTGGATGCGGTGATTGATGACGCCCGCTTTGAGGCCAACGCCCTGGATCGGCGCGTCTCCTTCCACTCGGATCTGGAGGACAACCCCATCATACAAGGGCATGGCGAACTGCTTTACCGGGCGCTGGAAAACGTGGTGCGCAACGCCATCCACCATACGCCGCCAACCACCATGATCACGCTGTCCATCCACAAGGGTGCCGCTTCCACCCTGCACATAACGGTCGATGATCANGGNCCGGGAGTGCCGGAATCTGAACTGGACAGCATTTTCAACCCGTTCCAGCGCAGCAGCACTGGCAGCTCCACCCGCAACGGGCATGGCCTTGGCCTGGCAATCGCCCGCCGCGCGATTGAAAGCCATGGCGGCAGCATCCGAGCCACCAACAGGCCGGAATGTGGGCTGCGGATCGCCATTACCCTGCCCTTGCAACAACAGCCAGCACTATAAGCGCAAGGCTGCCACCTCTCTTTCCATACAAAAAGGCGGGTTGATCACCCGCCTTTTGCAGCCGTATTCCCTGTTTTGCTGATTATTTTTCAGCAATCGTCACTGCTGGCGCTGCCTGCGCTGGCTGCTGGACAGAAGCCTTCTGCACCTGCGCATTGGCCTGACTTGCGCAGTTTTCTGGATCTTGGCGTGAGTCGCCGCGCCCATGCCGCCGATTGCGATAGTCAGCAGGAAACCGAGCGTCAATGGATCAATAACCCCACGCATTTTTTCATATTCATGGCATTCACCTATTTGTTACAATTTAAGAAGATTCTGAAAAACTAATATTCTTCAGCGATTGGCAGGCAGCTTACTGCGCAATCGTCAAAGCAAAGTCAAAAAACACAGGCTTATGGAAAAATTCCAGCTCACATTATTCGGGGGCTTCCAACTGGCAGACGCCACAGGCAAGATGCTGACCCCTGCCACCCGCAAAGCCAGAGCACTGTTGGCGTGGCTGGCGTTGACGTCTGACCGCGAACATCCGCGTGAAAAAATTGCCGCCCTGTTCTGGCTCGACAGTGACGAATCCCAAGCGCGTCATAGCCTGCGCCAAACGCTGGTCGAACTGCACCGGTTAATCCCGGAAGATTACGCAGCGTTGCGCGCCACGCGTGACTGGATCAGCCTGGACAGTCAGTTGATCAACATTGATGCGCAAGTGTTCAACACTGCGCTGGCGCAGGGCGATGAGCATTCGCTGGACAAGGCGTTGGAACTGTATCANGGGGAATTGTTGGAAGGCTGCAACCCGCGTTCCGATATGTTCAGCGCCTGGCTGGAAACCTACCGTAACGATTACAGCCTGAGGGCGGTCGCCACCCTGCGGCAACGTCTGAACAGGCTGCTGGAACAACAGGATTATCCCCGCAGCCTGCATTACGCCACCCAGCTAATAGCGCTGGATCCCTTGCAGGAATCCGCTTACCGGGCGCTGATGCAAGCCCACCATGGGCTAGGTGACCCCGCCGCCGCGCACCGCTGGTATCAACACTGCCGAAACGTGCTGCAACAGGAGTTGGGGGTAGCCCCTTCCCCTGAAACCGAGGCACTGTTTGAAAAAATAGCGGCCTCGCAGGCAAGCCCCACCACCAAAACGGATTCCCGCATCCCGCAACAATGCGGTTGCGCCTCCCCANNAGATCAGGCCGACAGCAACGAGCGTATCCTGTGCCTAGTGAAAAACGCCCTCAATGGCATTGTATGCAATCGCCTGGGGCACAGTTTCTTGATCCGGGGCGGCAATGCCCATACCAAACACAAATTGGTGGAAAGCATCCTGACCGTCGCCCAAGAACATGGCTTCAACTGCCAACGCAGCGCAATCCCCCTTCTGGCTCAGGCGACCTTATTCCTNGCGGGATGCCCCAATACAACACAACCGTGCCTGTTTGTTGTGGAGCATATTCATCTGGCGAAAATGGCCACCCTGAAAGCATTGGCCGCCCTGATTTCTGCGGCGGGTGGCGGCGGAGCCTTGTTGGTGATGACTTCCCGTTTGGAAGGGGAGCCGCTTGACCCGGCCTGGCGTGGCGCAATGCGGGGTGCGCCNCTCACCACCATCGATTTATAAAGCCTTTTGGAAAACCGATTCCCCTGCAATAACCCCAGGGCAGCAATCAGTAAACAAAATGATAAAAGCCTGCGGCACATCCGGTTATTGTGCAGTGCCGTAATTTAACCCATGCGCATATTAACTTACATTTTGCTAAAAGCTGCGGCAATATCATCCACAGTCAAAGGACGCGGCTGATTAAGCACTTCCTGCGGCACCTGATATTCTTCGGGTATATCCAGCGTCAAACTCCAAGCTTTGGGATTGAAAGACGCCAATTCCTTAGAAAGCTCCACTGATTTGGGAAATTTGAATAGTGCCGAATAGAAACAGATTTTGTAGAACCCGGCTTGCTGTTTTATTTTCCGTGCATTAAACAAGGTTTCGGATGATTCTTCGACTTGCCTGAAGGAAATTTTCCCCGGCTCGCTGGTGTCGAACTCCAGCCAATCCCCTGATGACCAACCCAGTTTCCTGAATAGACCAGCGCCAAACGATAGGCACAGATTGTTTCTTCCTCCGATGTGCTCCATACCCAGGAAAATATCAAAACTTCCTGACGAAGGTTTTTGCTCATTTAGTTCCTCAACTGACCTAATTCAAAAACAGAATTATGGGGATTTATAGATTTTGTTCTAAGCTGAATGCAAGATTGAATATTATTAAGGGAACTCCGCCAAAAAAGACAGGCAACACTTGAATTAAACCTAGGCGGCTGCTTCAGCAAGAAACTTGATTAGATTAACAGGCATACGTAAAATAAAAGGGCTTGTAGAATTGCTACAAGCCCTTTCACTTTTATATGGTGCCGGCACCCGGACTCGAACTGTAATCTACTGATTACAAGTCAGTTGCTCTACCAACTGAGCTATACCGGCTTAAGGAGTGCAAATTCTATAGAATAGATTTTTGGCGCGCAACAACTTTTACGCCACTTGCCGCCAATATTCCACCCTTCATCATAAAGAACCAGCCCGTCCCCATCCGGTAGGTCACATGCACGGCGCAGGCTATGTGAACGTTGGTGATGTTGTCCTCCCAACAGGTTCATCATTATGCTTATCCTGTATTGGAGCCAACACGGTTGCGAGTACGCAGCGTTGTGCTGGTCAGCGGCGCTCATTTTTTGTCAGACTGGGAGGATATGATGGAAAATAATAGAAATTATGATGAGTTACCGATGCATTGGGTCGGGGACTGGGCGGGTCGGCGGGCAGCCCTGACCCCTGAACGTACAGCTCTCTACGATTCAGCGACACANAAACCCTACACTTTTCAGGCGATGAATGAGCGCNNCTGTCGGGTAGGGAACTATCTGGCTAGTGTACTGGGTCTGGGCAAAGGCGATGTGGTCGCGCTGATCTGCCGCAATCGCATCGAGGCCATTGATATTTATCTGGCCTGCGGCAAATTGGGCATCATCCTGNNGCCATTGAGCCAACGCCTGAAAAAGCCGGAACTGGGCGATTTGCTGTCGCGTCTGAACCCTCGCGCCCTGTTTCACGAAAATCAATTTGCTGAACTGGTATCGGCTTTACCGATGCCCGCTTCGGTCAAAACCGTGATCAATTTCGATGGCGAACAGAACGCTTTTGAGGACATCATCCTCAAGACCGAACCACAGGAAGTGAATATTCCCCTGGCGCTGAGCGATCGCTGTCTATACGTCCATACCGGAGGCACGACAGCTGTACCGAAGATCTGCATTGTGTCCTATCGACAGATGGTGTGGAATTCCTTTGACATTCTCACGACCGGCCTGGTGGGAACCTTCCGCAAGGTGCTGATTACTTTTCCGTTCTTTCATATCGGCGGCTGGAATACCTTTACCCCAGTGTTCCACGCCGGGCTTACCAGTGTCCTGCTGCGCGAATTCGACCCCGAGCTCATCCTGCAACTGATTCATGAAGGACGGGTTGAGAACTTCGGCGCGGTGGAGGCTATGCTGCAATTCCTGATCGCGCATCCGACATTCAAGGAAACCGATTTTTCCCAGGTGAAAGCCATTACCACCGCCGCCGCGCCCTGCTCGAAAGCAGTGATGCAGGCTTTCCTGGACAAGGGCGTTCCCATCAGCCAGACCTATGGCATGACCGAGGCAGGNCCATCCAATTTCGCCTATATCGCCCGTTCGGAGTCGTTGGAAGAGTTGTTGACGAATTCAGCCAGCATCGGGACGCCCATGTTCCATTGCGACGCCAAGATTATCGACCGGGAAACGCGGAATGAGGTTGGAACGGGCGAGGTGGGCGTGTTGTGTCTGCGCAGCCCGCATAATTTTGATGGCTATCTCGATGATCCAGAGCGCACGGAGACAGTTCTGGATACGGACGGCTGGGTCTACACCGGCGATCTGGCGATGCGCGACCAGAATGGTCTGGTTTTTATCCAGGGTCGGGCTGACAACATGTTCATTTCCGGTGGGGAAAACGTGTCCCCGGAAGAGATCGAGCAGGCGCTGATGAAACATCCGGCGGTCGCAGGCGCGATTTGTGCTGGCGTGCCTGATCCCCAGTGGGGGCAAACACCGGTGGCGCTGGTGGTGTTACATGCCGACCAGAGCGTGACGGAAGCGGAACTGAANGGATTTTGCTGCGACTATTTGGCAGCTTACAAGGTTCCCAGGCAAATCCGGCAGGTGTCCCAGTTGCCGCTGACTGGAGCTGGCAAGCTGGATCGGCAGGCTGTGGCGGGGGTGTTTGCGTATATTCAGTGAGCGGTTTTCAGTAGCTAAAGAAAGAGGGCGCACACTGGGTACGCCCTCTTTTTCAGCATCAAACCAGCAACGGCTATCTCCTCCTCAATCTAGCCGCCGCTCGCTTGATAGCAAAAACACTACTGCATCCAACTTATCCATGCACCATTACCTCACTTTCACCTTGATCAGCTCTTCCCCATCCGGGTCAGTCACATGCACCGCGCAGGCAATGCACGGGTCGAAGCTGTGGATGGTACGCAGGATTTCCACCGGCTGTTTCGGATCGTGCAACTCATGACCTGCCAGCGAAGCCTCATACGCGCCCGGCTGATTCTGCACGTCACGCGGCTCGGCGTNTCCGGTGCTGGGCACGACCGCCTGATAGTTATCGATCTTGCCGTCCTTGATCACAATCCAGTGCGCCAGTGCGCCACGCGGGGCTTCCATGTAACCCACACCCTGAGCCTTGGATGGCCAACTGGAAGGTTCCCACAAGGTTTCGTTAANAGTCTTGGTGTCGCCCGCCTTGATATTGGCGACGAGATTGTCGAACCAAGTCTGCATCTTGTCGGCGATGACCTTGGTTTCCAGCGTGCGCGCGGCAGTACGGCCAANGGTGGAATACAAGGCTTCGATCGGTGCATCCAGATATTTCAGGCTGTAATCGACCAGTGCTTTAGTGTGTTCGTGGCCGGTTGCGTACAGCATCAGCACCCGCGCCAACANGCCAACTTCGACCGGCTGACCTTTCCAACGCGGTGATTTCATCCAAGAATAGGATTGATCCACTTCCAGTTGGGTATAAGGCGGTTTAGNAGAGTAGTTAAGTTCAGTTTCGCCTGCGTAAGGATGCAAACCCTGCTCCTTGCCACCGCTGTAGTCGTACCAGGAGTGCGCGACGAATTCCTGAATCTGATCATCTGCATTCAGATCAACCGGATGAATCGTGGACAAATCACGGTTGAGAATAACGCCAGACGGAATCAGGAAAGAAGCCGGATCGTCCATGCCCTNTTCCGGGAAATCGCCGTAAGTCATGAAATTGCCCAGACCTTCACCCTGCTTGAACCAGTCCTTGTAGAAACTGGCGATAGCAAGCGTGTCCGGTACGTATACCTTGTCGACGAAATCCTGCATCTGCTTGATGATGGTCTGCACCTGCGCCAGGCGCTCCATATTGATGGCGGAATCGGAATTCACATCAATCGGGCAAGGCACACCCCNCACCAGGAAGTTCGGATGCGGGTTCTTGCCACCGAAAATGGCGTGCAACTTGACCACATCACGCTGCCAGGCGAGCGCTTCCAGATAATGCGAAACTGCCATCAGGTTAGCTTCCGGCGGCAGCTTGTAGGCCGGGTGACCCCAGTAAGCCTTGGCGAAAATACCCAACTGCCCAGATTCGACAAACTTCTTCAGTTTGGTCTGCTGATCGGCAAAATAACCAGCGGAGGAATTCGGCCAGCTCGNGGAAATCTTTTGTGCCAACTCGGATGTTGCTTTCGGATCAGCCTTGAGCGCAGATACCACATCCACCCAATCCAGCGCGTGCAAATGATAGAAATGCATCACATGGTCATGCACGTATTGCGCGGCAATCATCAGATTGCGAATCAATTGCGCATTGGGTGGAACCGCGTAATTCAACGCATTTTCCACCGAGCGCACCGAGGCCATGCCATGCACCAGCGTACACACGCCGCAGATACGTTGCGCATATGCCCAAGCATCACGCGGGTCACGCCCACGCAGGATAATTTCGATACCACGCACCATGGTGCCCGCAGAATAAGCCTGCTCGATGGTGTTACCGTTCATTTGCGCCTCAATACGCAAATGGCCTTCGATGCGGGTAATGGGGTCTACAACGACACGGTCTGTCATGTTCTTATCCTCAAATGTCGTCCAGGAACTGCTCAAGGAGGCGATACTGTGCCTCGCTTTCCTCGTGCATGGTGGCATCAGCGGACTCGATCATGCCGCAGGTGCGCGCCATTCGTGCATTGGCGGCGGCTTCCCACGCCGGAGCCTTGGCTTGCCTGGCTGGAGCAACCAACGCCGAAGCTGCGCGCGCGACGAAGTAACCTGCCTGTGCCTGCCAATCACTGTCAGCCCCGCAACGGGTATGGCTTTCCAGCGCCGCAGCCTTGGCATTCCTGAACGCCAGCGCCAGTTCATCCTCGCCCGCTTCTTCGGCATTGGCGGCAACATCCACCACTTTGGCGACAACAGGGTCAGCCGTCAGCGCCAGCACATTGCGCACAAAAGCCGCCCCTACCCGGCGTTGCTGAACCAGACTCAGTTGTTCCAGTTCCTTGCGGAAATCGGCATCACTCATGATCATGGCGCACCTCCCTTGTCCTCACGTTCCACCAAGTGCTCGGCAATCATTTCGGTCAGGCCGACCACCGGGAGATCCATCTCATTTTCTTNCCGGCCTTCTTCCAACTGGATACGGCAGTTGGCGCAAGCGGTCACCAGCGTGTCGACCTTGAGTGCATCCAACTGCTTTTTCTTGCGCTGGAAAGCCTTCATCTTCACTTCGTTGGCGTCCTCGTTGGCGGAAACGCCGCCACCCGCGCCACAGCACCAGTTCATGGCACCAGCATCCGGCATTTCCACAAAGTTTTTCGCCACCAGATTGAGCAGGTTGCGCGGTTGCTGGATAACGCCACCCCGACGCACCAATTGGCACGGGTCGTGGAAAGTCAGTTTGGCCTCTTCAAAACCTTCGGTTTGCAGCAAGCCTTGGGTGCGCAATTCGTCCAGCACTTCAACAATGTGCTTGGCAGCAAAAGTATAAGGCCGCCCAATAAGGTTGGGNNGCTCCCAACGCAGAGCCGTGTACGCATGACCACACTCAGGACTTATGACAGTCTTGACTTTCAGCTTCTCGGCAGCATTGACCACTCGGCTGACAAGCTCCCTCGCAATGTCTGACGATCCTATTTGGATGCCCGAGTTGGTGGCTTCGAAACAATCAGTGCTCAACGTCCAGGTTTTGCCTGCGTTGGTGAGGATTTTTCCAACCGCTTCCAGGTACTCTGGATAATTCATGATTTCCATCGAGGACAGCATCAGCAGGTATTCCGCGCCTTCCTTGTCGAAAGGCACTGCCATTCCGGTCGCTTTCTCGATGTGTTTGACCTGCGCCTGCAAGGCAGGCAATTTGACGCCCATCGGGCTGCCAATCTGCACCGCACGGGTGGATGCGCCAACCAGACCTTCCGGCGCGTGGCCAGAAGCGACCATGCCTTCGCGCATCTTGCGGATCATGTAGGTGATGTCATTGCCCACCGGGCAGACGGCGGTGCAACGTCCGCACAGGGAACAGTTGTTGTAAACCAGCTCCTGCCATGCGGCGAGTTCGGCGTCCGTCACCGGCTTGCTCAACCCCAGGGCTTNTTTCAGCTTGCCGACCAAGGTGTATTCCTGCTCCCACACCCGGCGCATCGGCTCCAGCTTGTAGATGGGCGTATGCCTTGGGTCAGGGTTTTCGGTATAGAACAAGCAGGCTTCCGCGCACATCCCACAGGACACGCACGAGGAAAAGAAACTGGCCATCGGCGCGTCGAGCTGCGCCTTGAATTCGTTGATGCCGCGTTCGAGTGTCAGTGCGCTCATGACTTCACCCCCGCATCCCCATGGATGCGCCGTTATACCAGCGGGACAGGAACAGCGTGAACGTGTGCATCAGTTTGGTGAAGGGGAAAATCACCAGCAGGCACTCCACACTCAAGATATGCAGCGCCAGCATCAGTTGCGGCGACAGCAGCAGATGGTGGTAAGCCATGTAGCCGGTCAGCAACGGCAGGAAAGTCGCCCCCACACCACGTAATCGACCGGAACGGACAGGAACCGCTTCACCGGATGGCGCAGGCGATGCGCCAATACCGCCAGCAACGCCAGCATGGTGATCACGGCGCACGCATCCACCAACGGCGTCGGCAGGTTCGGCCAGCCGAAACCGATGACGCTCCTGATCAGCGCGATATGCGCCCCCAGCAGCAGGATCACCATGAACAGGCCGATGTGGAACACATACCCGCCCACGATGGTGAACAAGGAACGCTGGAAGGTAGGCTTGTCCACCGGCAGGGAACGCCGCCAGATTTCGCGCAGCCCCCTTCATCGGGTCGCCCTTGGGGACGGCGAAATTCTGCTTGCGCCCCAATGACAGGATTTCAAACAAACGCAGCACCACGCCCGCGACAAAAACCACAGCGGCGAACGTAAACGCAGGCCTTTCACCCACAACAGGAAATCGACCTCACTCATGACTGTGACTCCTGGTTCAGTTCCTCAACGGTGACGGTCTTGTGCAGACCGATGGCGTCCGTCTTGTCCTTCTTGTTCATGGCACCGATGGCGACCCCAGCAGCGATGCCGGTTGCCGCCGCGTATGCCACCGTTTTGCCCGATACGCCAGAGGGGATCGACAACGCCCGGTAAAAGCCGCCGAAATCCCAGAAATCGGGTTCAGAACAACCCAGGCAGCCGTGCCCGGACTGGATCGGGAAACTGACGCCCCCGTTCCATTTGGTGGTCGCGCAGGCGTTATAGGTAANCCTACTCTTGCAACCCAGTTTGTACAAACACCATCCCGCTTTTGCGCCTTCGTCATCGAAGGTTTCGGCAAACAGGCCGCGCTCATAGAATGGGCGGCGGTAGCAACGGTCGTGGATATTCTGCCCGTAAANAGCCTTCGGGCGACCCAGACTGTCCAGCTCAGGCAGCCCAAAGGTTAGGAAATGGGCAATCACGCCGGTAATCACCACCGGAATAGGCGGGCAACCGGACACATTGATGATCGGCTTGTCCTGGATAATGTCGGCGACGGACACCGCCCCGGTCGGATTCGGGTCTGCCTTGGGCAAGCCGCCGAACGCCGCGCAGGTGCCAACTGCAATAATGGCTGCCGCACCTGCCGCCGCTTCTTTCAGCATGTCGAGGTTGCTGATACCGGCAATCGTGGAAAAGCCGGGGTTATCCATGGGGATGGAGCCATCCACCACCAATACATAATTACCGTAGTTTTCCTTGATCGCCGCTTCACGGCCTCTTCCGCGCCAGAACCGGCAGCCGCCTGCAANGGTATGATGGTAATCCAGTGAAATGGCGTCAAAGATCAACCCTTCGATACTGGGGCTATGGGAACGGGTCAACGATTCAGTGCAGCCGGTGCATTCCTGGAAGGACAACCAGATCACCGACGGGCGCTTGGCCTGTTCCAGCGCCGCCGCGATTTTCGGCACCATCGCAGGAGCCAACGCCATGCTTGAGGCCAGCAGGCCGCAGAATTTCAGGAAGCCGCGCCGCGAAATCCCCTGGGCGCGCAGGTGCTCGCCAACCGTTTGCGGGAACGGGGAATCAGGCTGTTTAGTTCTCATTGTCTTCCTCCATTGCCAGGACAGTCGTCATGACAGCCAGCCCCTCCTGGATGTCATCGCATTGGGAGCGCAGGATTTCAGGGACATGGCCAACTTCGATAAAGTAACCAATGCGCTGGCCATCATCGTCAAAATGCTCCACCCGCCAAACCCCAGCGTAACCGCTTTCACGCAGGCGGGTTTTACCCAGCACCGGGAGGATAATATCCACCTCGCCATCGCCCAGAAATTCCTCCAATTGGGTATATTCCTGCGGGGAAAACGGCAAACCGTTCAGGTCGATCATGCCGTGGGTTCCGTGCGCCGCCAACTCGCCCAGCGCATGATGGATTTCATGCAATACCGGGCGCAGGTTGCCGGTTGCAACCGTTGCAGTGTGGACGGGAATAGCGTTCAACGTCATTTGGCGAACTCCAATTTGGGTGCGTGGCGTTGCTGGCAGGGCGGGTGTTCTTCCACCGCCCACTTCTGCAACAGGTTGGCGGCCAGCCGACCAGCCAACGGAATGTTTTCTTTGACGGTTGGCGTCGGTTCTTCGCCCCAACCAAAGACCCCATACTGGATGCCGACCAAGGCGCGGCGTCTTGGCAGATGGCCGGACAGACGGGCGATGTCCATCAAATCCAACAGGCCGACCTCATGGGCGCTGCGCTTGGCAGTCCCAAGGAAATGGTNCATCGCCTCATCCTCATAACAGCACAAGGCACCGGGCGGGGCATGCAGCCNCACTGCGTCCAGCACCAACAAGTGGTCATGGGTTTCAATTTCACCGGCAAGGGTAAAACTCAAGGTTCCGCCATCCAGGTAAGTGACGCCCGGCAGGGCAGCAAAATGCTTTTCCATAAATTTCAGCAGGTGAATCCCAATGCCTTCATCCTGTAACAGAATATTGCCAACGCCTAACACCAACATTGTTTTTCACTTACCGGTTCCATTATGAACAGCCGTCATTGTCCACCCATTTCGCTGCATTCGTTTGACATGGGTCAACACAATCCAGCTTCCAGCCGGTAAGATCAGAAAAGCTTGACCTGAACGGGGAAAAACACCATGTGCCTAGCCATTCCGATGCAAGTGACCGCCGTTGGCGACGGCGGCCTGAGTGTGCGCTGCGAAGCCCGTGGCACCGTGCGCGAAGCGCCTGCTGATGCTGCCGGAAGGGACAGTCGCGGTAGGCGACTATGTCATGATCAGCCTGGGTCAAGTCATGCAAACCGTGACGGCGGAAGAGGCCGCCGCCGTTTGGGCACACTACGATGAAATTTTTGCCGCTCTAGATCATAAATCCGGCTAAAAACTGTGCTTCCCTCCTATATGCGTAAATTCTTATATGCTAAGATGCGCCCCCATTCCGGCTTCCTGAGGCGCGCGCACCATGAAACACCTCTTCCTGCCCTTCCTGGCTTGGTTTAAGCAAATCAATGGCGATACGCTCAAAGCCGACCTGTTCGCCGGATTGACCGGGGCGGTGATCGTACTGCCGCAGGGCGTGGCGTTCGCCGCCATCGCTGGCCTTCCGCCCGAATACGGCCTTTACACCGCCATGATCACGCCGATCATCGCTGGCCTGTTTGGCTCCTCGCTGCACCTGATTTCCNNGCCGACCACCGCCATTTCCCTGGTGGTGTTTTCCACCATCAGCCGCTACGCCGACGCAGGCTCGCCGCAATTCATCCAGCTGGTGCTGACGCTGACCTTTCTGGCAGGCGTCTACCAACTGGCGCTGGGGCTGATGAAAATGGGCAAGGTGGTGAACTTCGTCTCCCACACCGTGGTGATCGGCTTTACCGCAGGTGCCGCCATCCTGATCGCCACCAGCCAGACAAAACATGTGCTGGGGATCAAAATCCCGCAAGGCGAATCCTTCCTGCACACCTGGCTGGACATCGCGCTCGGNGTTTCCCAAATCAACCCATACATCTTCAGCGTGGCAGGCTTCACCATCCTGTCCGCATTGGTCATGAAACGCTACCTGCCCAAAATGCCGCACCTGCTGTTCGGCATGGTCATGGGCAGCCTCGCCAGCATTGCGCTGGGCGGGGAAGCCCACGGCATCAAATACGTGGGTGAAATNCCTGGCCATCTGCCGCCGTTCTCACTGCCGGAGCTGTCGTTTGAAACCTTGAAGCAGCTGGCCTCCGGCGCTTTCGCCGTCGCCCTGCTNGGCCTGATCGAAGCGGTTTCAATCGCCCGCTCCATCGCCACCAAAACCCACCAGCGGCTGGACAGCAACCAGGAATTCATTGGCCAAGGCCTGTCCAACATCATCGGCAGTTTCTTTTCCAGCTATGCAGGCTCCGGCTCATTCACCCGTTCCGGCGTCAACTTTTCATCCGGGTAAAACCCCATGTCAGCGATTTTCGCCGCTGTCTTCCTGGCGCTGATCGTCATCCTGGTCGCACCGCTGGCCGCTTACCTGCCAGTGGCCGCCATGGGCGGCGTCATCCTGCTGGTGGCCTATAACCTGATCGACACCCATCACATCAAGCACATTCTGGAAAGCAGCAAGGCTGAAACCTCAATCCTCGCCACCACCTTTTTCGCCACCCTGTTCCCGGAGCTGGAATTCGCCATCTACATGGGCGTGATCCTGTCGCTGGTGATCTTCCTGATGCGCACGTCCCTGCCCAACATCTCCACGATGGCGCCCGACCCCAACGAACCCCGCCACAAAATGGCGGAAGTGGCCGATATTGGCCTCAAGGAATGCCCCCAGCTCAAGATCATCCGCATCGACATGTCCAT
This sequence comes from Candidatus Thiothrix singaporensis, assembly GCA_013693955.1. GTDB lineage: Bacteria > Pseudomonadota > Gammaproteobacteria > Thiotrichales > Thiotrichaceae > Thiothrix > Thiothrix singaporensis. Next base: position 2,988,440 of record CP059265.1, read on the forward strand.
CTACTTCGGCTCGCTCAACAAGGTGCAGACCGAACTCGCCATGATCTCCGAACAGCAGGGCATCAAGCACATCCTGATCATTGGTGAAAGCATCAACTTCATCGACCTGGCCGGGGCGGAAATGCTGATCCAGGAAGCCAAACGCCTGAAAGCCATTGGCGGCGGCCTGTACATCCAGGGCGTCAAGAACAAGGTTTTCGACTTCATNGACCGGATCGATTTCCTGACGGATTTTGGCGATGGCAATGTTTTCTCCAGCAAGGAAGCTGCCATCCACTCCCTGACGCTGCGCCTGAACCACACCATCTGCTCCGGTTGCCGCCTACGGATTTTCCGCGAATGCCGCCAGTTGCCCGGGGCTAGCGCCTGAGGGCAGCCTCATATTTTTCTGGGCGATATGATTTCCTTTGGTATGGGTGCCCCTGTAGGAGAAACTTTGGCTCCAACTTGCCAATTGGCTAATTACAGCGCCAAACGGAATGATGGCCGGTCAAATAGGCGGTTATTGCGGCGCTGCTCTCACCTGCGTTATGCTCAACCAAGAGTTATTACTAGGTGTTACCTTTCAACACTGGAGCAAACACGATGGCAACCACTTCCGTAAAGTTAAGCGATGACATGAATACCCGGCTGCGGCGCTTGGCTGACAACAAGCGGCGTACACCTCATTGGTTGATGGTGGAGGCAATCAACCGCTACCTTGAGCAGGAAGAACGCAAGGCGGCTTTCTACGCGGATGCGTTGGCCTCATGGGAGGACTACCAGCAAGACGGTATGCACATTACTNNTGGTAGCACATGGGGAACCGCCAACGAGAAGGAAGCCCCAGAGTGCCANCAAATAAACGTTACCCGCCGCGCNCGTTACGATCTGATCCGGCTGCGGGAATTCATCGCGGAAAAGAACCCACAGGCGGCGCAACGTGCAGCGGAACGCATCACCACCGCCATTGACCAGCTTGCCACGTTCCCGCTGCTGGGTAGGGCTTGCCCGGAAGAGTACCTACCGGCTGAGTTCCGGGAACTGGTTATCAGCTTTGGGCAAGATGGCTATGTGGTGCTGTACCGGGTGGACATACCGGCAGATACCCTTACCATCGTAGCCATGCGGCACCAGCGCGAGGCGGGGTTTGAAGGACAGGGTGGAGAGATAGGTTGATTAGAGCCTAACCGCATTTTAGATCTCCAACCTCGGCAACCCACGCACAATCTCCATCGTCCGCAAACTGACCGTAACCACCCGCTGGAACAACTCCAGTGGATACCGCGCATTCTTCATCGTCTCCACCGCCCAGTCATTCGCGTCATTCACGATACCGCTGTCCTTGTGGGTGCTGACCCCTTGGCGCTCCATCACCCATTCCAGCGCGGGCTTGCCGTTGACCACGTAGTCATAGGCTGCCAGCGGAATATCTTTGATGGTGATGGCGTGGTTATAGATCACGGTGGACTTGTCGCCTTTCTTGGCAAACTTCATCTTGGTGACGTAGAAATCCTTGTCCTGCAAAGCTGCCAGTTGCTTGCTGCCACAATCCAGCGTGACGGGGTAGGNGGCTTGGGTTTCGTAGTTGATGTGCAGTTCTGCCAGCTCGCGGCCTGCCTTGCTGAATGCCCAGAAATCGGCGGCTTGTTTCACTGCCGGGATGCGCGGCAATTCCTTGGTGAGGTTGTCGGCGTAGCGGGTTTTGTAGTCTTCGGAATGCAGCAGGCCGTAGATGTAATAAAACAGGTCTTCCTTGCTGAGGGTTTCCGTGGGGTAGGCGGCTTGGAAGTGTGCCAAGCCTGCATCGCTGATCCCGTCCTTGACGGTGTAGCGGGGCTGGGTGGCGGCTGGTGCTGCTACCGGCTGGCTGAACAGGTCGCCTTGCGGCTGGTTAGTGGACTCATCGTTTTCTTCGCCTGATATACGTTCATAAAGTTTAAGAGGAAAGCACTGTCCAGTTTGCATAAAGTGTAAATCAGGCAAAATATTAGCCATCAAAACTGAGAACTCTTTCTGCGAGCCTACTGCATTTATACAAATCACTCTATTTTGAACTGTTGAATCAGGGAAAATCCTAGGCATTTGATTTAAATAAGCATTCAAGCCATAGGTGTAATAAACCCATTGCTTCGTGTAAGGGCGGTATAAGCCATTGATCAATAAATCATTATCAAATATGTAGGTATTATCCTTCTCTAAATCGGCTTTGAGGCTACGATTCCAGCTTATTCTCGTAGGGTCTGTATTAATAAAACCATCAATACTTGGATACCCTTCAGTTTCACAAAATTTTCTGTAGCGTTTGACTTCTGAGTTATAGAAAGCAATCATGTTTTGCATATTCTTAGCCAGTAATTTTTGCGAAGAGTTATAACACCAAGCATCCCGATTAGTCTCAAGCCCCCTTGAATAGTTATCAAAAACCACCAAAGCATTCTTGTCCTTTTTATCTCCAAAAATGATGGATTCGCTTAAGCTGTCGTCACGCTGCCCAACCCAATCGTTATGGGCATCGGGTGTGATTGGCTGCCAGCCTTGCGCGGCTGCAATGCCGTTGATGCTGGCAAACCCGCTGATCTTTTCCAGCTTCTCGGCTTGGGTCAGGTAGTCGCCAATGTCGTGCAGGTAAATCTTGCCATGTTCGCTGGCTGCGGGGTTCTTCACAAACAGGGTGATGGCTATCGGCGCACGGCTGCCGCTGCCAAAAATCTTGCCACCTTCCTTGCGTGACAACTCGCCGGAGGTGCGTTGATTGCCGCGTAAATGGAACACATACAGACTGCTGAACTCGTCTGCCAGACACTGGCGCAAACCATCTGCGGTATTAGCCTCAATAAAGTTAGCACTGGTTACAAAGCCAATCACGCCACTGTCACCGATGCGGTCGCTTGCCCAACGAATTGCACGAATATAAGAGTCGTATAATGTATTTTTGTTAGTAGCAGTGGAATGCGTGGCGTAAGTACTGCGAATGCGCTCATCCAGTTGTGGGTAGGCAATATTGGCATTGTTGTCGTTGGCGCTCTCCTGCCATGCCGAATACGGCGGGTTGCCGATGATCACGCGGATGTCGAGCGCCTTTTGTTTGTTGCGGCGTGCGCTGTTCTCTTCCAGCTGATCCACCAGATCAGGCTTTTCATGGAGCTGGAAGGTGTCGGTTAAACAGATGCCGTTGAAGGGCTGGTAATCCCCGCCCACCAGGTCGTGGTAAACCGCCTCGATGTTGATGGCGGCGATGTAATACGCCAGCAACACGATTTCATTGGCGTGGATCTCATTCTGGTACTTGTAGGGCAATTGTTCCGGGGTGATCAGCCCGCTTTGCAGCAGGCGGGTGATGAATGTCCCCGTGCCGGTGAACGGGTCGATGATGTGGATGTTCTCATCCCCCAGCGTCTGGCCGAATTCGCTTTGCAGCACGTCATTGACACTGTGCAGGATGAAATCCACCACCTCGACTGGCGTGTACACGATCCCCAGCCGTTCGGTCATGCGCGGGAAGGCGTTACGGAAAAACTTGTCGTACAGCTCCACCACGATCTTTTGCTTGCCCGCCGCGTTGTCGATGCCCTCCGCCCGCAAGGCCACGCTGTCATAGAACGCTTGCAGGGTATCCGCCTCCTTGTCCAGCCGGTGGGCTTGCAGCTTGTCCAGCACGTCCTGCATGGCCTTGGACATGGGGTTATGCTCGGCGAAGCTGTAACCGCTGAACAGCGCGTCAAATACCGGCTTGGTGATCAGGTGCTGCGCCAGCATTTCGACAATCTCGGCGTCGGTGATGGCGTTGTTGAGGTCGTCGCGCAACTCCTCGGCAAAGGCATTGAAGGCGGCGATTTCGGCAGTATTGGCCGGAGTGTCAAGGATGGTCTGGATACGGGTAATGTGGGTGCGGGCAATCTTGGCTATATCATTTGCCCAGTCTTCCCAGTGGCTACGGTTGCCGACCTTTTTCACGATCTTGGCATAGATGGCGCGTTGGATTTCGTCCACCTCCAGCTCTAAGGCCATCTGCGGTGTGTCGTCACCCTTGCCACCCTTGCCGGGTTTCTTGTGCTCCTTGCCCAGCTTAAACTTGCCCTTGCCGGTATCTTTCTTGTCAGGCTTCTTGGCTTTCCTGGCTATCTTGTCGCTGATGGCGATGACTTCCATTTTGCTGGTGTCCGNGCCATTCAGATCCAGCTTATTGACCATCGCATCAAAGCGGTCATCGTGGGAGCGTAGCGCGTTCAGCACCTGCCACACCACCTTGTAGGTCTTGTTGTCCTCCAGTGCCTGATGTGGCTCCAGCCCGGCAGGGATCACCACCGGCAGGATGATGTAACCGCGCTTTTTGCCCTCGGCCTTGCGCATCACCCGCCCGACCGACTGCACCACGTCCACCTGTGAATTGCGCGGGGTCAGGAACAGCACCGCATCCAGCGCCGGGACATCCACCCCTTCGGACAGGCAACGCACGTTGGAGAGAATCCGGCAGGTATTGTCTGGCGTTTCCGCCTTCAGCCAGTTGAGCTTTTCCTCTTTCTGGCTGGCGTTCATGCCGCCGTCGACGTGTTCCGCCTCGCAGTGCAGGGTCAGTGCAACCGGCGTTTCAAACACACCGTCTTGCTCACCCTTTTCATGCTNCTGGTAGGCTTCCACCACCTGCTGGAACATCCCGGCGATGTTCTTGGAACTGACCTTGTGGTATTTCGGGTTCTTGGCTGGCTCGATCACCTGGCAGAACGCCACGGCGCGGCGCATGAACGCCTGATCATCCACTAAATCCTGCGTGGTTCCCTGCTTGGACAGGGCTTTCCAGCAACCTACGATCTTGGCGGCATCGTCCACCTTGAGCTGGTTGTCGTCGTCCTTGAGCAGGGCTTGCAGGCTGCGGCTGACGTGCGCCTCGTCAATCGACAGCACCAGCACCTTGTAATCGACCAGCAAATCCTGTTTGACCGCTTCCGAGAAGGTGATCACGTACAGGTCTTTGCCATACCACGCTTCGTTATCCATCGAGTACAGCGCCACGTTGTCACGCTCGGCGGTGGCCTTGGTACTGTCGGCGTAGATGCGTGGCGTAGCGGTCATGTACAGGCGCTTGCTGCCCTGGATAAAGGCGGCATCGTGGACTTTCACGAAGCTGGAATCGTCTTCGTCCTCATAGGTTGCCCCGGTGGTGCGGTGCGCCTCGTCGCAAATGATCAGGTCAAAGCCTGCCAGCCCGTGTTCCTGCTGCGCTTTGCTGATCACCTCAATGGAATGGTAGGTGGAGAACACCACGCTCATGTGGTGGCTGTCATGGCGCTTGCCCATTTCCGCTGCCAGCCGTTCCGGGTTGGTGGTTGCCGGGTAACGCAGCTCGTGGGCGAAGGTCTGCACGATGTCATCATCTTNTTTGCGCTTGTTGCCCACCTCGCTATCAGAACAGACCGCGAAGCTGTGCAATGGGGTCGCGCTTTCCTGTGTCCACTCGGTCAGGGTCTGCGACAACAGCGACAAACTCGGCACCGGGAACAATACGCGCTTGCCGCTGCCTGCCAGCGTTTCGGCGATTTTCAGGCTGGTGAAGGTCTTGCCCGTGCCGCAAGCCATGATCAGCTTGCCCCGGTCGGCGGCCTGCAAGCCCCGCTCAACCCGTGCCAACGCCTTGCTCTGGTGCGGCCTGAGCTGCTTCTTGGGCTTGAGTACCGGCGGCTGNNGCGGCTGGTACTTGCCCCAATCAATCTGGCTGTTTTCGAGGTCGTTGAGGTCAATCTTGTTGACCGGCGGCTGCTGGTCGCGGAGCGCGTCGTCGGCGTGTTCACTCCAGTTGTTGGTGGTGACGATGATCAGCCGGTGACTGAAGGGCTTTTTGCCGGAAGCGGTAAAGAAGCTGTCGATGTCACGTTTCTGGACGCGGTAATCCGGCACGTAGAACTTGCACTGGATGGCGTGGATCTCGTTGGTGCCTGCGGTCTGTGCCACCAAGTCTATGCCGGTGTCGCGGGCATCCAAGCCTTGCTCACGCGCCCAGTCCGCATACGTCCACANCCGGCTGTACAAATCCCGATAGGTCGCCTCATTCCGCAGGTAGGTCAGGATCAGGTCTTCAAAGTACGTGCCTTTTTCGCGTTGGGTTTGGGCGGCGTCGCGGTAGGTGTCCAGCAGGGTTTGTAGGGCGGTCATGGCGTCCAGTATCAGCAGTGGGTGTGGCTGGATAGTAACCTATTTTGTGCTGCACCGGGTAATGCCTAGACACTCGCCAGTGCCGTAAAACCTGCTTAACCAACAGGGGTTAACTGAGACGACATAGTGGCCATTTGGTAATCTGCCTCCCCTTTCCGGTCGGCAGAAAAGGGGTATTGTCCGTCAATGACACTCAAACGGACATCCTATGCGCCTGTTGCTGGTTGAAGACGACCCCATGATCGGGGAAAGCCTGGAAGAAAGCCTGCATAATGAAAACTACGCCGTCGACTGGGTGCGGGACGGGCACAGCGCGGAACTCGCCCTGGAGCATGACCTGTACGACCTGGTGCTGCTGGATCTNGGCCTGCCCGGCAAACAGGGGCTGGAAGTGCTGACGGCTTACCGCAAACGCAAAGGCCANGCCGCCGTGCTGATCCTGACGGCGCGCGACGCCCCGTCTGACCGGGTGAAGGGGCTGGACAGCGGCGCGGACGACTACCTGATCAAACCTTTCGACCTGGACGAACTGCTGGCGCGCATCCGCGCCCTGTTGCGGCGCAAATCTGGCCGCATCCAGACCGAACTGAGCAGCGCCGGGCTGGTGCTGAACCCCGCCACCCACGAAGCCGTCTTCCGNGGGCAGCCGTTGCACCTGTCCGCGCGCGAATTCGGCCTGTTGCAGGTATTGCTGGAAACGCCGGGCGAAGTCGTTTCCCGCGCCCGTCTGGAGGAAAAGCTGTACGGCTGGAATGAGGAGATCGAAAGCAACACAGTCGAGGTCTACATCCACATGCTGCGCAAGAAGCTGGGGGTCGATTTCATCAAGAATGTGCGTGGCGTCGGCTACAAGGTCGCCGCCAGCCCGGCATGAAAAGCATCCAGCGGCAACTGCTGTGGTGGCTCTCCGGCGGCATCCTGCTGGCGACCAGCGGTGCCGGGGTCGCCATCTATTATCAGGCGCGCTATGAAGCCAACCAACTGTTCGATTACCAATTGCAGCAAACCGCCCTTTCCCTGCCCGCCCACGTCAACAGCGAAGCCATCCACCCGAATGAAGAGCTGGAGGAAGACATCCTGATCGAGGTCTGGAACCCGCAGGACAAGCTCATTTACACCTCCAACCACGCCTTTTCCCTGCCCCGCTACAAGCAGCAGGGCTTCCAGACCGTGCGGGCGTTTGATGAAGACTGGCGCCTGTACATTGAAAACCGGCGGCACAATTTCATCCAGATCGCCCAGCCGCTCAGTGTGCGGCATGAACTGGCGGCCAGCCGNGCCATCCGCTCGTTGGCACCGTTTTTCCTGCTGGTTCCGGTCATGCTGATTTTGGTCGCTGTCATCGTGCAGCGCAGCCTGGCACCGCTGGAAGGCATCGCCCAAACGCTTGGCAAGCGCAGCCCGACCGACTTGCAGGCACTGCCCGACCAGAACCTGCCGCTGGAGCTGGCCACCATCGTCCGCGCCCTCAACAACTGGCTGGAGCGGCTAGACAAAGCCCTCTCGGCACAACGGGATTTCATTTCCGACGCCGCCCACGAATTGCGTTCNCCCCTCACCGCCCTGAAGCTGCAACTGCAACTGACGGAGCGGGCGAAAACCGACACCCAGCGCCTGTCTGGATTCACCAAGTTGCACGACCGCATCAACCGCGCCATCCACCTGGTGGAGCAACTGCTGACGTTGGCNCGCCACGAAAGCGCCCGCAACCCTGTCGCCGATGACACAACCGCACTGGGCGAACTGGTGCAGGAAACCAGCAGCGACTACGCCGCCACCGCCAACCAGAAACAGGTCGACCTCACCAGCACCGTCCCCTTTCCCGACATCATTGTCCGTGGAAATCCGCACAGCCTGCGCATCCTGTTGAAAAACCTGCTGGAAAATGCCCTCAACCACACGCCTGCGGGCGGCGGTGTGCAGATGCAAGTCTGCCAGGAACAAGGCTCNCCCATCCTGCGGGTCACGGACAGCGGCAGCGGCATTCCTGCGGAAAGCCGTCAGCGCGTATTCGACCGTTTCTACCGCTGCCCTGGCGATAATGCGCCCGGCACCGGCTTGGGGCTGGCAATTGTCAAAAATATCGCCGACCAGCACCAAGCCCGCATNCCACCGGAGGACGCCCCCTCCGGGCAAGGGCTGCAAGTCAGCGTGACCTTCCCATCCTCTGACAAATCTGCACATACCTAAACAAAAATTAATTTTCCGGCCGATTTTCTTTAAGAAAGCTTTAATTCTCCCCTCCCTAGAATGCCCCCATGCACTGCAAACACAGTGTCAGGACACAAACCTCTGCTAATGAAAGGAATGAAAAGTATGAACACCAAATTCAGCACAATGATCGCTTCCCTGCTCATGGTTTCCGCCCTGAGCGCCACCGCCATCGCCGACAACAAGGTTGACCTGATGGAAGGCAAAGGTGCCGCCCAAACGCAGGAAAAGGCATGCCTGACAAAGCCATGCAAGAAAAAGCTGCCCCTGAAGCGGATCAGGCAAAACAGGAACCAAAACCTGTTGCCCAAAAGCCCCAGCCCATAAAAAAGCGCATAAAGCCAAACACAAAAGACTGCCAAGAAACATCATGTAAAGCACAAAAAGTGACAAAACATAAAGCCAAGGCCAAAGCAGCCAAAACCAGCGCCAAACCCGCAGCAAAACCGGCCAAATAATTTCATCACGCTCTCTGAACGAACACTATCGTCCGGTTGTTCAGCTTCTCCCTGCCCCAAGCGGCAGGGGTTTTTCAGAGACAGCCACACAGTCAAAACATCCGAACGACTTAATCTGGAAATATCGCCATGAAAACAACCATCGCAGCCGCCCTGAGCGGAATGTTATTGGCTTCAGCCATGGGCTATGCAGCAGCAGCAGCCAACCCCGTGACGCCTACCCCAGCGCCTGCCAAACAGGATATTTTCGCCACATTGTCAAGTGTCAAAATTTCGCTGGATGACGCCATCAAGACCGCCGAGCAAACCGTTCTGGCAAACTGGTCAAGGCGGAACTGGATAGCGACAGCAGCCCCAACACCTACCGGGTCGCCATTGCCGACAGCGGCAACCGCACCGTGACCTTCATGAAAATCGACTCCAGCACGGGCAAAATGCTGGGTTCCAAGGTTTACCGCCCCGATAACCGTGCGGCCAGCGCCGCAGGCAAAACAGGCGCGGCCACCCCAATGAAAGTAGCGCCTGCTGCCAGCGCGGCGAAACCCGCCGCCAACGCCACCAAGAGCGTTGCGCCTGCTGCGGGCGCCCCTGCTGCCTCCAACCCACTGAAAACAAGCGCCGCCCCAGCCGCAGCCAAACCGGCGGCAACGCCAGCGGCAGCCGCTCCGACCACCAACCCGCTGAAAACGACAACCACGCCGACTCCGGCCGCAGCCAAACCGTAAACTTTCACAGCGGAGCACGATTTGCCCCTTTGGCTCCCTGCTCAAAGGGGCTCTTTTGGACAGCCCGTCGCGCCTGCGCATAACCTGCGGGTTCAGCGCCCAACTGCAAAACCTCCCGCCCCGCCAACAAGCGCCAGAGGGTCTTCCCCGCCAGTAACGCAAACACTGGCGCGCCCGCGATCAGATACCAGTGGAAGGTCACGAAACGCCATAACAGGATTGCCGAGGTGGCGGCAGCGACGCCAANTATGGGGATCAGCAACAAACTGCTGCTGACCTCGATGCCACCACTGCCACCGGGCAATATGGTCAACTGGCCAGCCGCCTGCGCCAGCATCTGCACAATAAAGGCGTAATCCCAGGTAATGCTTTCCCCCACCGCCAGGATGGCGAAATACAAGATGCTGTAACGCAACAGCCAATGGCCGGAGCACAGCAGGAAAATGGCTGCCAGCCGCATCCTCGAATAGCTTCTGATCAAATGCAGGCTGCGGAAGAACTCCAGCGAATGGCGGTANNGCCGCCAGCGCCAGCCGGAACCCATCCCCAAGCGCAGCAGGAAGCGCCCCACAGCATGAAAAACCTGACGGAAATGTTCGATAAGCAGCCACAGCAGCAACAGCGGAACCACCAGCAATAGGGCAGTCACCCCCAGTTGCCAGCCCAAATACGTGAACTGTGACGCCACCAGCGAATGCAGCAACACAACGCACAAGGCGGCCAGGAAAAACAGCATGTCCATCACATGGTCTGCCGCATACAACGCCAGCCCGCGCGATTTCGCCAACCCATGACGACTGAGCAGCCACGGGTAAACCACCGCGCCGCCGCCGCCCGCCGGGGTCACGCAAACCGCAAACTCGGTCGCCATGATGTAGGCAAGCGCCCTGCCCTNGGCCAGACCCAGCCCGTAACCGGCGGACAGCAGGCGCAACCGNNGCGCATTCAGGTTCCAGCCAATGACCACCATACCCAGCAGCAACGCCAANNAGTCGCCGGTTTGACCGTCGCCAGCAAAGCGAACACATCNCCGCCCGCCCAGCAGCAGCGGGATCAGCACAGCGACGCCAAGACTGACGGCGAGCAATGCGCCCAAGCGTATTTTCATGCCTGCCGCTCCAGCCACGCGGCTTTCGTCAGCGGTTGGCGCGTTTCCGCCAGCTCACGCACGGTGTCCAGCCAATAAGCCTGCACCGCCGGATATTGCATATCCACCGGATGCAACCCCAGCCGCAGGAAGGGTGCGCTGCGGGAACGCGCCAGCATCCGCTTGCTCCAGATGCGCGACAACCCCCGCCGCCATGCGCTGCGGGAGCTCCACACCAGGGAGGGGGCAGGCAACTCAGCGAACGTCGGCAGCCGGATCAGCGTATGGATGGTGCTGGCGTAGCTCAGGGACGATTGCTGCAACGCCCGCCGCGCACCCGCACCCAGCAGCCACGCGGGCGGCGTGAAGCCCTGCGTCCGCCAGCCCAGCCGTGCGAACATTTCTAGCCCCTGCTGCAAACGCTGGAGCGCTTCGGCCTCCGCCAAGCGGTAAAACTCCCCTTCGAAGGTATAGATCCGCCGCATGAACCACTCTTGCGGCGCAAACCCCAACGGCTCTGGGTCATCATGGTAATAGCCGTGCAACACGACCTCATCCCCGCTCTCCAACCGCTGGCCAATCGCCCGCACAAACGCGGGGTGACGCTCCACCGCCCCCTGGCGATGGTAATCCGGCGTCACCAGCAAGGTGAGCGGGATATTCAGCCGCTTGACTGCGGCGACAAACCCGGCGTAGGCGTCCCAGGTGGAAGGGGCAACATCATGCAGCGCCACACAGAACGCCGGTGGGGTTGAATTTGTTTCAGGCATGGTGACTTCTCAGACTGCTTGGCGACACTGGCATCTGGCCGTGGATCAATTCCTGATAATGCCGCCAGAGGGCAGGCAAAACACTTTGCCAGTCATAGTGGGCGACAACATGCTGGCGGGCGCAGTTTCCCATAGCCCGATAGTCTTCCGCAAACAACGCCCGGATCGTGCGCGCCAGGAGTCNGGCGGATTGCGGCTCGGCCAGCAGGCCGGTATGCGGGGTCACCAGTTCCGGCACAGCCCCCGCATTGACGCCGACCACCGGCACGCCGCAGGCCATTGCCTCCAGCACCACCAGACCGAAGGTTTCAATATCACCCGCATGCACCAGCGCATCGCTGCTGGCCAGCAGGCGCGCCAGTTGCGCATGGTCAAGAAAGCCATCTGTGCGGCTGACATTGGCGGGCAGGTGCGGCGGCATATTGGAACCGGCCAACCGCAGGTGGTAGCCCGACCCCAACTGCTGCATCGCATCCAACAGGACAGGCAGGTNTTNTTCACGGGAATTGCGCCCGGCAAAGATCAGCAGGCGGGTATTGTCGGCAAGCCCCAGTTCCTCCCGCACCGCAGGGTCGCGGTAACCGGGGTTGAATTGCTTGGTGTCCACCCCCAGCGGTTGCACCGCCACCCGCTCGACGCCCAGCGCTGTGAGCCTGTCCGCCATGACCTGCGACGGTGCCAGCACCCGGTCACAGCGGTTGTACAGCTTGTTGAGGTAACGCCCTATCCAGGGGTCAGCCCAACCGCCAAAGCGCTTGTTGACCACGCGGATAAGGTCTGAATGGAAAAAGCNCACCACCGGCACATCCAATTTGCTGCCTGCCTGCAACGCCGCCCACGCCAGCCGGTAGGGGTCGCCCGCCTCGATCAGATTGGGCTGGAGGTCGCACAACTGTTCCACCCAGGGTTCAATACGCAGGGGAAAGCGGTAACCGTTGCTGAAAAGGATGGGCGGCGCAGGCAGGGTGCGCAGGCCAGGCTTNNCCGCCACAATGGCAGGAACCAGCAAGGTGTGGGCGCAGCCGGGCAAGCGTTTCATCCATTCACGCTTGGCTTGCAGGTAGGTGCGCACCCCGCCGCTGCCGGGGAACAGGGTGATGTCCGCAGTATGGACTTTGAAAAGGCTATGTATGTTTTTCATTGCATCCAGCATTGTTGGCGTGGGTCGGCCACGTTGCGCCCATGATAGCAGGGGGAGCGTTGGGGCGGCGAGATTCAGCTTCAGCGAGAGGTTTTACGTCATCTGATCAACAAAAGCCGCCTTTGCAGGCGGCTTTTTGCCAGGGAACTGAAATCGCTGTTAAAAGTTAAACACCGCGTTCAGCGACGCCACATTGTCATGGGCGTTATCCTTGGCACCGGTCAGCGCATCTTTGGTCGCCACGCCGTAGCCACCCCAACCGCACGCCAACCAGCGGGTTGATATTGTTTTGGTATTAGCGCCAAAATCCGAGGTTTTGGTTTTGGCATCGGCGTAGCCCAGCTTGCCATACAGGCCGAACTTGTCGCCCACCGGCTCCATCCCCACCACTGACAGGCTTGCCGCATCCGCCTTGGCGTTGCCGCCCGCCGCCGTCTTCACCTTGCCAAGACCGCCATACTGGCCTTCGATTGCAAGGTTTTTATTGAATTTGTAGCCCACCAAGCCATCAAACACCGTACTGGAATCGCTGCTCAGGGTATTGGGCGCGACAGCCGAAATTTTCGGTTTGCCGCTGCCGACACCCAGACCTGCGTAAACACCTTGGTCAGCAACGCCTCCTGCCCATACTGAGGAAGAGAGCGCCAGCACGGGTAATGACAACGCAATACTGTATTTATTGACGTTCATATCCTGAATCCTCCTTTTGAGGATGTACCAATCATTTTCCTATTCAAATCCCGCACGCCTGAATGGAAAAAACATCCGGCTGCGTGAGCACAGTATATGCCCCCGTTTTTGCATTGTGCGTTACATTACCGGATGTTAACGGCATGGTAATGTATCAATGGAAGTGACATTTTAACAAGACGGTCACCGGCGGAACGTTTCACACGGTCTATTAACGATAGGGCGGCTTACATTAAATAAACATGACAACATACTTTTTAAGATTCTTTTAATTTATGCCTGTTTAGTATGACCCCTACGTTGCAAGTGCAATGTAAAACTGAATTACCCAACGAGTCATAAAAGGAAATACACATGAATACCAAGCTGAAAGTAATGTTCGCTTCACTGGTGATGATGACTGTCTTAGGGGCTGCCACCGAAGCCAGCGCCGCTACAGTAGTCCACAAAACCAAAACTGCGGCGCATAAAGTAGTACATCACAAGCACCGTCATCATGTCAGCCACCATCATCACCATGCTGCCAAAAAGTCATTAAAAAATCAGCCAAACATTAAACAGGGTTTTCGCCACCCGTTGGTTTGGCGCTGACAATAGCCACTTTCTGTCAATAGCAGAGACGGCTATTGGTTACTGTTGGTATAACGCAGTAGCTTGCTGTTTTATAAAAAGCCGCCTAGTTTAAGGCGGCTTTACTTGTTTATGGATTCAGGCTTTGAGCATCTGTCCACTTCATTATGAATAAAAATTAACTTTCCCAAAACTCCCTTTAAGAAAGTTTTAACTGAACGGCATTTATGATTTTTGGCGGAAACCAGAAACGGGCGTCCATCCCAGAGCCAGATTCCGCCGGAGGAGAGAATGATCATTATGCAAGCCAACATCCATCTGCGCCCCAAGAAAACCCGTAGTGAAACACCAATAGCCCGGCCAGTGCGGCAAGCCATAGTGGATGCACGGATTCGTGCCAGGAGGCAATGCCATGCGCCTAGCACTAACCTCGGTCATCGGTGGGGCGTTGCTGGTTTCCAGCATGGGTTATGCGTTAGCCGACCCCGCAGCCAAACCGGATTTGTTCGCACTGCTGGCGATCCCCAAAATCTCGCTGGATGATGCAATCAAAACGGCGGAACAAACTGTCTCCGGCAAACTGGTCAAGGCGGAGCTGAATAACGACAGCCACCCAAACACCTACCGGGTCGCCATCGCGGACAGCGACAGCCGCACCATTACCTCGATCAGGATCGACACCCGCACCGGCAAGGTGTTGGGCACCAAGGTATACCATCCAGGCAGCCGGGCAACCCGCGCCAGCAGCCGGGCAGCGAAAGCGGCCATCACAACAGCCGCCTCAACCACACCGGCCAATCCATGATGAAAACGCAAGGGCAAACCCAGAGATGGCTGAACGCGCATATAGCCTGATTTTTTCCGGTTTCTAAGCAAGTCCTAAGCTTTCCCGCGTACACTATCCGCATACAAACCAAGTAACCGGAGTTTCAAAATGAACCCAAACACCTTCCGCTTCCAAGCCCAGCAGTTGCAATTTGGCTGGGGTGGAAAATTGCTGGCCGCCGTCATTGCCGCGTTATTGCTGGTCGGCGGCTTCTTTTTCGGTTTGCTGCTGCTGGCGGTGGGCGGCGCGATTGTGACTGTCGCCATGCTCAAACTGTGGTGGATCAGCAAAAAGCTGCGATCTTCACAAGGAGCCTCCTCCTCGGTGACCGTCCGCGAAGGCCATGTGATTGACGCCGAATACCAGGTAAAACAAGATCCTGCCAGCCGTTAACCGCCCACCGATTGAGCCATTCTATCGGCCCATCCAAGCCCATAATTTGCATCAAGGCGGGCGACGGTGCAGCATCAATATCATGAACACTTTCAATATCAACGCCTTGCAGGAACGCATCGAGCACTATCTGACGGCAGCGGAACAGGTGAGCCATGATGAATCCGCAGACGCCATCCATACGTTCCGCATTGCCTCCCGCACGGTGCTGGCGCTGGAGCCGTTGCTGCGCGCCACCGGCAAAACCCGCCAATGGCGCAAACCAATGAACCGCTGGCTGAAGGAGCTGAACCACTTGCGCGACCTGCAGGTCATGCAGGAACGTTTTGGCTCCCACCCGGAACTGACGGCGGAGCTGGAAGCTGGCGTGCAAGCGGAACTGGCGGCATGNGCCGCGATCCGNCCCCACATCGCCGACAAAACGTTCCGCAAACGCCTGCAACGCTCGGTCAGGAAATTTTGCCAGCATTGCGCCGCCCACCCCGGCTATTTTCCCGCTGCGGCTTTGCTGTTGTGGTGGAACACACAGGAGGCTGTGCAAGCCCGCCTCAACGCCGTCACGGCGGATGACCCGGCCAGCCTGCACCGCTTGCGGGTGGCCTTCAAAAGCCTGCGTTATCTGGCCAACACCTTGCGCAACATCGGTGCCATTCCAGCCGACGCCAGCACCGGCCTGAAACATTGGCATGACCTGCTGGGCGACATCCAAGATCGGCAGGTGGCGCAACACTGGCTGTACAGCAACGGTGCGGACGCGGCTGCCCGGACAACAGGCGGCGGAATCCGCACAATTGCAAGGGCAATTCATACAGGAACGGGCGCAATTCCAGGCTTTGCTGACGCAACTGGACGCCACCGTCAGCGCCAGCCTGAGCGCCATGCTCACAACGCCAACATCTTCAGCCGCCTAGTGGCGGGCAGCAGGCTCACTCAGCACACTATCCCCTGACGGTAGCGGATCGCGTAACCGAACAGGTAGGTGCAGACCGGCAGCCCCAGAACCAGCCNCCAGATGTGGAACAGCTTGCCCCNCACCGTCAGGATGATCAGCACGATCACTGGGTTTAGCCGCAACCGCGCGCCATAGATCAACGGGTTCAGCACGTACCCTTCCACCAGATGGATGAAGGTGATCATGCCAATCGCCATCAGCACCAGTTTGGCACCACCAACGTTCAGGGCGATCAGGCAGATCGGCACTGAGCTGATGAAGACGCCCGCCACCGGAATGAAACTGCACAGGAACACAATCACCGCCAGAAACGCCACCTGCTCCCCCATCCCCAACAGGTGCAGCCCCACCGCCGTCAGCATGGTATTGATGATGGCGATATAAAACTGCGCCTGCATCGCATGGCNCAGCACCCTGCCGAACTGGTAGATATTGTCCGCCACCTCCACATAAATGAAGCGCAGGCGGGTATGCTCCAGCTCGCGCACGCTGGCGGCCAAGCGCGGCAAATCCAGCACAATCAGGAAAGAAAACAGCAGAGTAAGCAGGAAAGTCGCCAGCATCCCGGCGGTCTGGCGGCTGATGTTCGCCAACCGGTCAGCAGNCGTCTTGATGGTGTCATGACCATTGGCTGAATCCCCCGCCCCGCTCAACAACTCCAGCAAGGCTCCGCTGGNGGTGTCACCGAAAGCGCGCGGCGCGGGCGGCGGTGCAACCGGGGCGGCCTGCCCTGGCACCGCCCAAGCCGGAGCCTCATTGACCGGCGGCGGCGCGGGCTTGCGCAATTCCGGCAGCGCTTCCTGCAACAAGGGGTAACGCTCCGCCAGCTCCAGCAACTCCACATCCAGCCGTTGCATGTAAACGCCGAAACCTTTGGCGAAACCCGCCGCCTGCTGGTAGACCTGCGGGGCAAGAAACACCGTGACCGCAATGATGGCACTCAGGAACAGGGTGCCCGTCAGCACCACCATCGGAATCCGCAGGCTGCGCACCCGCCGCGCCAACAGGTCGACAATGCCGGATTGCAGGTAGGCAAACACAAACGTCAGGAAAATCAAGGTAAAAAACGAACTGAGCAGATACAGCAGGCCGAACAGGATGCCCCATACCAGCAGGCGGGTCGCCAGCGGCAACAGATGCTCCAAACGTATCCTCGTCGGCTTGGCTGGCAGGTGGGGAAGCAGTCCGGCAGTTGTGTTTTCGTTATCCTGCGGCATCAGTCGGGTTCCGGTAAATCGTGACCGGCGCAGTATAACACCATCCTCCAAAAGCAGGCTGCTTCACCCCAGAAACCTGCCATTTTTCTACCATCTGGCCATAACCCGGCATGCCATGCTTACGGAGCGCGCTGCTGTCAGCCGCAACTTGCAACAGTTCACCCACATCATAGCCACGCAAACAACCGCCCACTACAGCCGGTGAATGGACGCACGCTGCTAAAGTGACTTCAGCCAGTTTGCTGGCAGGCTGTCCTGTGATAGCCTGCCTTATCACAAACCGTCAGGGTTACAAAATGAAACAACATCCTTTGCGAGGCACTCCGCTAGCCTTAGTGTTCACGACCATCCTGCTGCTGGGCGGCACCAATACCGCCCGCGCCGAAGACCCCAAAACAAGCGCCACCCCTCCCGCCACAGCCAGCCAACCTGCGGCGGAACCAGCACATGTTGAAACGCCCCCAACCGCTGTTGCGGCGGTTGACGCGTTTTACAAGGACTACCTGAATTTCCACCCGGCGGGCGATGACGAAGAGTCTTTGCCGCCTGAAATCGGCTTGTCCGAATCCTTCAAAACCGACATCAAGAAAAGCGACGAGGTTTGCCAGAATTTTGACGACGGCCGTGCGGTTGGGGGCAGATGGCGACCAGTACCTCGACTCGCAAGACCCCGACCCGGATCTGGACTACAAGAATTCAGGCATTGCCATCACCGAGCCTGAACCCGGCAACGTACAGGTCAAGCTCAATGTGAACCCTTCCCTGCCCGAGGGCAATTTCCGCACCATCACCTACAAAATGGTCAGGAAGATGGCAAATGGGTGGCGGACGACATCCTGTATCACGATGAAGACGCCGTAACCTCCACCCGGCAAATGCTGGCGGAGGAACGGCCGATATAGAAAAAGCGCAGAAAGAAGCGCAGCAATGAAACCACGCAGCATCCGGAACCTATCGGCTCCGGATGCTGGCCAAATCACTTCAGACCAGCGAGATAGTCAGCCAGCTCTTTAGCTTCATCATCAGTCAGGCTCGCCACGATAGGCTTCATCACCGCCGCCGGCCATTGGTGCGCTTGCCGTCACGGATGTCCTTAAGCTGTTCCAACAAGTGACTATGGTGTCAACCCCTGAATTTCAGGCCATTTTCGAGTTCCATTTTGTACCGTCACGCATCATGGAATTCAGGATGACAATCAGCTTGCGGACACAGGCGATGAGCGCCAGTTTTTGGATTTTCCAGCCTTTACCAGCGCATCGTATTTGGCTTTGAAAACCGGATTACATTGAATGGCGGACATCATTCCCATGAAGAGGACGGTGCGCACCTGATGGCGTCCTCCCCTGATTCTGCGAACACCCTGATAACGACCACTTTCACGGTTCATCGGCGCAACACCAGCCAAAGAGGCAGCCTGTTTGTTAGTGATGTAGCCCAGCTCCGGGAAACAGCTTAACAGGGTGATGACAGCGACGTTGCCAACACCGGGAACACTCTTGAGGATGTCACTTTTTCCTGGTATTCCTGACAACTGTCAATCAGCTGTAGCAGTTGCTTATCCAGTTTGGCCATTTCCTTTTGCAAGGTTTTCAGGATCGCCGTGATGGAACCCTGCACGCTTTTGGGCATGATCTGCAAACGGTTCTTTCCATCGTTTGCATCTTGACCATTTGATTGCGGCGGGACAGTAAATCACTGATTATCGATATGATTTCTGGCTTCAGGGTAGACAACGCTGGCTGGATCGTCTCCCATACCGGGCTATCAGGCAGGCGTCCAGCTTGTCGGTTTTCGCCAGTTGCCCAATCGCTCCGGCGAACTTTTTGATGTGAATGGGATTAGCTATCACGAACGGTAAACCCGCTTTGGCACAGGCGCAGACAAAGGCGTGTTCCGGCGTCCGGTGGCTTCGACTACGATCCGGTCTGGATGGTGTTTCTTCAGGGTTTTGACCGCTTCGGCAATACCTGGGGCATCATTGGATACACTGAAATGGATGCCCGCAGGACGGATGTGAATATCCAGCTGGAATTTGCCGACATCAACGCCAATATTGGTTTCGGATGATCTGGGTGGGGTACTCATAGTATGATAACTCTGCCTTGCAAATGCGGGTTCGGGACCGGTTGACTATTCGAGATTGTCATGGAGTCCAGTACAGCATCCACACTTGTTGACGGTCTCTCATCGGAGGAGCCTTTACTCGATCGGATTGCTGCTCTGGAACCCTCTGGTTGCAGCCAGAAGACCGGGTCTCACTTTACCCGTTTCAAGGTTTCATTATCCATACAAGTACTCGGCATTCTGACCCGCCAGTTTTGGATAAACCGGCAAAATGGAAGTCTTGGCATCTGCGCCATGGCAGGACGCGCAAGCCTTGCTGGTGTAAAGGGCTGCGCCATCAGCGGATGCGGCGGAAGCCAACCCCATGGAAAGGACTGCAAAGGCGACAATTGCAAAGGTTTTTATCTTCATGGACATTCTCCTCATATGGACGTTGCAAGGAACCAGCTAACCAGGGTAGGGAGCTACCACAAGCATAGGCCGGTTTTTAACATTCGGCCAACTTCCACTGAAATGATGAATATCAAGCCGATGGTGCATGCCCCAGGGTTATTTCAGCAACGCCCACGGCGGCTGTGGGGGCATACGATTATCGCCACCGGAATAGGGCTGTTGCATGATGCGTTTTGCTGAATTTTTTGCAGGCGTTGGTTTGGTTCGGGAAGGTTTGGCCGGGGATGGTTGGTCATGCGCCTGNGCCAATGACATTGACCANGACAAACAGGAAACCTACACCGCAAACTTTGGGGAAGGCGATTTTGTCCTGGGCGACATTTGGCATATCGCCCAACAGCCCGAACAGATCCCGGATAACGTATTCCTGTATACCGCATCTTTTCCTTGCACCGATTTGTCGGTGGCAGGCGATAGAGCCGGGCTGGCCGGGGAAAAATCCGGAACCCTCAATGCGTTGCTGAATATCCTTGCCCAAAAGAAGCAGGCCAATACCCAGCCTCAAATCGTCTTGCTGGAGAACGTCAGAGGCTTCCTGACATCCCACCAAGGGCAGGACATCAGCAATACGGTAAAATCGCTCAACACCTTGGGCTATACCGTCGACATCATCGAACTGGATGCCGCGCTGTTCACCCCGCAAAGCAGGCCGCGCGTTTTCGTCATCGCTGTTGAAGACTCGCTCGCCCAACACGTTATGCAACTCAAACAGCATAGCCTGGATAGTGGGTGGGCTCACTTTCGCCAGGCTCCGCAATTGCGTTCCAACAAACTGCGCGACCTGATCCAAAACAACCCTGACCTGAATTGGGGGCTGTTTGACATACCTGAGCCCGAACGGACTGCGCTCACGCTTTCGCATATCGTTGAGCCTATACCGGAAAACTCGCCTTTGTGGTGGGATGCAGAAAAGCAGCAACATCTCTACAACCAAATGAGTCCAGCACACCAGGCAACCGTCAGGGAAAAGCTTAATGAACCGGAATATTTCTACGGCACGGTTTACCGGCGGATGCGCAAAGGCCAGCCCATGGCCGAGCTGAGATCTGATGGCATTGCAGGGTGCCTGCGCACGCCCAGAGGTGGTTCCAGCAAGCAAATACTGGTGCGCGCGGGTCACGGCAGTTGGAAAGCCCGCCTGCTGACCCCACGGGAATATGCACGGCTACAAGGCGTCCGCGACAGTTTCCGGATGCCTGACAAAGCCAACAAAGGCTATTTCGCCATGGGGGATGCCGTATGCGTACCTGTGATCCAGCACCTGTCGAAGCATATCTTGAAACCTGCTTATGACACTTGGCAAGCAATGCAGCAAACAGCCTGCGATACTGACCCGCGACCGCTTGATTTTCACGCCTGAAATCGGGGCGCTGGTGAAACCAACTATTTCAGCAGCGCCACCACAGCAGTGATTGCACTGCTTACACTCGCAACTTCAGCCGGATGTTCGATAACGAACTTGGCAATATCGGTGCCGGTTTTGGCGACGCCCAGCACTTCTTTCAGACCATTCCAGACACTACTCAACAGATTGCGGGATTCCGGCTTGTTGTCTTTGTCTTCCAGCGCCTCCTTGACCTGACCAACAGCAATGATGTCTTTAGCCGGTAGACTGCCAGCCTGCTTGAGCAGCTCATCGACGATCACGGCGATTTGCTGGCGTTGGTCGGTGGAGATGTCCAGCGTGGTGTTATCCGAGTTGTACTTCTGGGTGACGTTGTGGGCATCAATCGCCACTTGGGAACCATCACCCACATTCACGTTGATCTTGCCTGCCATTTTCTTAACCTCTTGAAAAAGTTGATCGTAACTGCTGATATTGCCCAGAACTCGAACCAATAATTCGGCGGAATGCACGGAAAACACCTCCCGATCCAACACCACGGAAGGAACAATCTGCTCCTCGCGGATGCCCTTGCCTTCCAACAGCACGGCTTTCAGATTAACCAGCACGGTGTTGAGCAATCCGGCGAAATCCTGCCAGTCACCGGCCAGCACCAGTTCCACCACGCTTTTGCGCGTCAGGTAATGGACTACCGCACGGCTGCGGTCTTTGCGCAGGATGAAGCCTTGCCGCCAAATATCATCCGTGCTGCTGATGCCACCCGGCACAAACAGGCGATGCACCAGCGTGGCATGGAAACCCAGCGGCAGATAAGGCAGATCAAAACGGATCAGCAGCCCCTTCGCCTTGTCCATGAGCAGTTCGCTGACCTCTGGTAATTCATCCGCAGAGGCTGCATCCGGGAAGAAATAACCATCATCAGTTTCCAATCTGCGACACAGCGAGCGCATCTGCAAAAACTCGACCAGATACTTCATATGCTGTGTCTCGAGTTGCCCTTTGAATTCGCGTTGCAGGGTTTTCAGTTTCAACACACCTTTTGCTTCACGCAACAAGGGTGAATACAACACGGCGTAGGCGTTATCCACCGCCCAAGCCGGTTTCAGACAGTAATGCTGATCGTCGCTATCCACCCGCACCAAAAACCNCAGTTGTTCCAGTTTGCCGGGCAGGGTTTCGACAGACTCTGGCCTGCGCGTGACCTTCTCAATGATGTCATCCAAGTCAGCGGATTCGAGAAACACATCGTCTTGATACTGCTGTTGCAAGGCTTCGTTCACATCCAGCGTTTCTTTCAACACCATGCGCTGACTGTCGAGACAGGCTTTTTCCAGCGCCTGCACGAAATCCTTGAAGCCGGGCGCATCCGGCTCATGGCAGGAAAAATAGAAGAAACTGCGTTCATCCAGCAAATCGGGGAATTCGCGCAACAAACGGGCTTCGTTCTGGCGGGTTTCACATTTTTCATACCAGTTTGTCACCAGCAGCACTTTGGCCTGCCCGCCCGCCAGATGCCTGATCTGGTGCAGCCATTCGTCCGGCGCTTGTTCGTGGCGGCTATCCACCACCAGCACGTATACGCAGTTTTCATGCAGGAAGGCGCTATGCAGACCGTGGAAAATAGTTTGCCCACCGAAGTCCCACAGGTACAAATCCAGCGGCTTAGCACCTTGCTGCAAATAATCAAACTTATCGTACAGATTCATTGGCTCGTGGTTAAGATAATCCACCCCAACCGTCAATCTCTTGCGCTGCTCGACCGGTTTAACCTGCAAACGGTCAGCCAATGAACTTTTGCCTGCACCTCCCGNGCNCAACAGCAACACGCGCACTGCATGAATATGTTCTGCAACTTCCCCTTCCAGAATCAAACGGCGCAGCGTAACCGGATCGCTTAAATCCGCGTCAGAAAATTCTTTCAGGTAATTGATGGCATGATCACCTAATGACAGACCTTCCCACAGAGCATTAAGGTCATCAGCTAGAAAATCCAGTTTAAGTTCCCGCAATTGCCGATCAAAAGCTTTCCGAAGCGCCTTAATTTTTACGGGTTCACCCCCAACCATCCCAAACCATTTGGAACCACCCCACAAGGCTTGGCTACACCACCACTGTGGTGTCAACGCACTTACCTGATTCAATAGGTTATAGTCGACTCTAGCTGCTGCTGCGGCATCGGCGGCGGCATCGGCGGCGGCATCGGCGGCGGCGGCGGCATCGGCGGCGGCGGCGGCATCAGCGGCGGCGTCGACTCTAGCGGCGGCGGCATCGGCGGCGGCATAGGCGGCGGCTCTAGCTGCGAAGGTGAAGGTGGGCGCTCTAGCGTCGGCGTCGGCGTCGGCGGCTCTAGCGTCGGCGTCGGCGTCGGCGTCGGCGGCTCTAGCGTCGGCGTCGGCGTCGGCGGCTCTAGCGTCGGCGTCGGCGTCGGCGGCTCTAGCGTCGGCGTCGGCGGCTCTAGCGGCATAGGCGGTGGCTCTAGCGGCATAGGCGGCATAGGCGGCGGCATAGGCGTCGGCGGCATAGGCGTCGGCGGCATAGGCGTCGGCGGCATAGGCGGCGGCGTAGGCGTAGGCGTCGGTGGCTCTAGCGACGACGGTAGCCTGTTTTGGGGCATTTACCCACTGAGCCAATACCAACGATATACGGCATACAGCAATTATATTTCGTACTGCATCTTCTTTCCAAATAACCTCAACGGGTAAATTCCCCAAAACAGGCAAAGCACGCAAAGCATTCCTCCATGCATACCACACCAGCGCGCCCCCTTTCTCGTGGTAGAGCTTTTCAAAGTCTTCTTTGGTAGGGAGTTCTGCCATATCCGCCAGACTTGTGGTTGGGAGAAGTTACATTCTGGCACGATTGGCAAAATAATTCAGCAGGCCAATAAACTCCACAAATGAAGTTTCTTGCACCACACGGTAGCAAGTTTTCGACAACACTCCCCACCCTGAAGTAAACTACCCTCATCAGCCCTTCACGGACGTTCCATGAACCAGCACCTGAATGGAGCCACCTCACCCAACACCGGCCGGTCACCGCCGTGCGCGGCAGCGTCATCGACATCCGCTTCCCACAGCACCTGCCGCCAAAATGCAGGGGCTGTGGTGTGCTTTCCGAAAAGCCGTAAGAGGTACAGCAATCAATGAACTTAAGTGACCGCATCACCATCGACCCAAATATTTGTCACGGCAAACCTACCATCCGTGGCCTGCGTTACCCGGTGGAAAACATGCTGGAATTGTTCAGTGCTGGTATGAGCATTGAAGAAATTCTGGATGATTACGAAGATCTGGAACGCGAAGATCTGTTGGCCGTCCCGCCTACGCCACCCGCCTTTCCCAAGTCAAACGCATTGAAGTAGCGCAAGCCGCATGAAGTTTCTGGTCGACGCTCACCTGCCCCGCAAACTGGCAATCCAGCTCAAGGAAGCGGGCTATGACACTCGGCACACGCTGGGTTTGCCGTTGGGTAACAGCACTACCGATCAATTCATCAATGAACTGTCCATTACCGAGCAACGTATTGTCATCACCAAAGGCTCCGATTTCGTGGACTCCTTCTGATTGCAAAACAAGCCGTGGAAATTGCTGTTGGTTTCAACTGGCAACATTCGCAACGATGACCTGAAAGCTCTGTTTCTTGTCAATATCAAAAAGATCGAAGCGGGTTTTGCTGAATTTAGTTTTATCGAATTGACTCGTGACCGCTTGATTTTCCACTCCTGAGGAGTAAGTTCTAGGTATTACAGTTCCACCTCTTGCAGGGATACCAATCATGAACCAGCACGCGAACGGAACACCCAACACCGGNCCGGTCACCGCCGTGCACGGCAGCGTCATCGACATCTGCTTCCCGCAGCACCTGCCGCCGATCCGCAACGTGCTACGCACAGGCACAGACCGCGCCATCGTCCTCGAAGTCCTCACCCAACTTGACGAACAGAAAGTCCGCGCCATCGCCCTCACCCCCACCGCAGGCTTGGCACGCGGCGACACGGTGGAGGATTCCNNGGCGCCGCTCACCGTACCGGTCGGGCGCAACACCCTTGCACGCATGTTCGACGTGTTCGGCAACCCCATCGACCGCCTGCCGCCGCCAAAGGATGTGGAATGGCGCTCGGTGCACCATTCCCCACCCACGCTGGCCAGCCGTTCCACCCATTCGGAAGTGTTCGTCACCGGCATCAAGGCCATCGACGTGCTGACGCCGCTGGAACGCGGCGGCAAAGCCGGGCTGTTCGGTGGCGCGGGCGTGGGCAAAACCGTGCTGCTCAGTGAAATGATCCACAACGTCGCGGGCAAACACCACGGCGTCAGCATTTTCTGCGGCATCGGCGAACGTTGCCGCGAAGGCGAGGAACTCTACCGCGACATGCAGGAAGCAGGCGTGCTGCCCAATATGGTGATGCTGTTCGGGCAAATGAACGAGCTGCCCGGCAGCCGTTTCCGCGTCGGCCACGCCGCCCTCACCATGGCCGAATATTTCCGCGACGACGAACAGCGCGACGTGCTGATGCTGATCGACAACATTTTCCGCTTCATCCAGGCCGGGTCGGAAATTTCCGGGCTGATGGGGCAAATGCCTTCGCGCCTTGGCTACCAGCCCACCATGAGCACCGAACTGGCGCAACTGGAGGAACGCATCGCCAACACCGAAGCGGGCGCGATCACCTCCATCCAGGCCGTGTACGTGCCCGCCGACGACTTCACCGATCCGGCGGCAGTGCATACCTTTTCACATCTGTCGGCCTCCATCGTGCTATCGCGCAAACGCGCCAGCGAAGGCTTGTACCCGGCTGTCGACCCGTTGCAATCCGGCTCCAAAATGCTCACCCCCGCCATCGTCGGCGAACGCCATTACCAACTGGCGCAAGCCGTGCGCCGCACCCTCGCGCAATACGAAGACCTCAAGGACATCATCGCCATGCTCGGCCTCGAACAGCTTTCACAGGCCGACCGCAACACTGTATTCCGCGCACGGCGGCTGGAGCGCTTCCTCACCCAACCGTTCTACACCACCGGCCAGTTCAGCGGCATGGCAGGCAAAACCGTCAGCCTGGAAGACGCCCTCGACGGCTGCGAGCGCATCCTCAACGACGAATTCAAGGATTACCCAGAAAGTGCCCTGTACATGATCGGAGCGGTTGACGAAGCAAAACCGCCGCAATACTAAAAGCACCGCGAAGCTCCGATTTTTTATTGTGTTCATTTTATATGCGCGATAATTTAACTACCATTAAGCCAAGATTAATATTAATGATATTAAATTATTATTTATATTTTTAGATGAAAATACTGAAGAAATTATGCTCATAGTATATTACTAACTCACACGGTGGTTATAGTGCGTTAAACGGATCACACACTGATCACCGTGTTTTGATCAATAAGGAAATTGATTTATGAAAAGGAGTTTGTTTATGAAATTTGCTTCAAGCGTCGCTGCATTTCTGCATTGCTGCTTTTATCTTCCGCCGCCAGTTTTGCGGATACCCCGGATATTTTAGGTTCTGTTTCCAAGGGCTGTCCAAACGATGGCTAAGGATGATGCCGCTAAAACGAGAGGTGGCTACAGACTTTGTATCGTTAACCCAAGAAGTGTTGGATATGGACAATGCACCACTAATTCGTATGCGACTTATCAAGGAGGAAACTCTAATAATGGAGTTGTACAAAAACGTATCTTGGACGACAAACAAGTTGGTTTGGGACAACTTATTATGTGACCCGGTAGGAAATGATTAACGTGATGTGCTCTGTATTTTGTAGAGCACATCACTAACTTAGAATGAGAGTTTAGACTTTGTTTTCTTTGGAAAAGGGTTATGAATAAAAAACTGCATCTATATATGTATTATCTGCTTCGATGCTTCTTTGTTCTTGTTCAAATGACAGTCGATTTAAAACTGATTTAAATGACTCACAAATAGATTCAGTAGAAAAATTTGAACATAATATCGGTCTAATGGAAAAAGCCGCACAACAGGGTAATGTGGTGGCAATGTCTCTTTTAGGAGGTAAATATGTTAGTGGAAACGGAGTAAAAAGAATGTTCACAAGGGAATTTCATGGCTCACGAATGCTGCCGAAAAGGCAATCCTTTAGCTCAACAAAGCTTAGGCTATGCTTATTTGTTCGAAGATACCATAAAAGATGAAACAAAATCCTTTTTTGGTTCAAAAGGCGGCTGAACAAAATGATGGAATATCCCAGCTTGAATTGGCCAACATGTATGCACATGGATTAGGGACAGTTAAAGATTCAGAAATGGCATCTCAGTGGCTAAGAAAGGCCAATAACAATGGTCTTAGCACGCCATTGGCTTTAATGTATTTGCAAAAATAGAATCAATTATTTGGCTTATTTTATAATCGCCATGGAATATTTTTGATGACACTTCATGTATTAAGATAGGTCGCCAAATACTACGCTTTACAACCTAAGCAGTTACGATAACGATTGTTATTTTTTGGTTGAACAAGGAAACTATCTGATGAAATTTAAGATTTTACTCATCATAACTATTGGAATAATGTTGTATGCTTGTTCAGGTAATGGGTCGCCTGTAAGGGATTATAAGTTTAACGCTCAAGACATTAATCAGGTGAAAAATGCTGCTAACCAGGGGGATGCTGGTGCAATGTATGAGTTAGGAATGGCTTATCTGGGCACAACAGGGATGGTTGATGAAGATTACAAACAAGGCCTAAGTTGGCTCACAAAATCTGCGGAAAAAGGTGATTCTTTAGCACAATCAACGCTAGGTGGTTTTTATCTGAGCGAAAAATGCCGGTGAAAGGTGGTAAAAATCATGTGCAAGATTTCTCAAAAGCACGCTATTGGTATGAAAAAGGGGCGGCGCAAAATGCCGGGGTATCCCAACTAGGCTTGGCTACAATATATTCAGAAGGACTAGGGGTAACTAAAGATGATAAAATTGCATCTGAATGGCTGCGGAAAGCTAAAGCGAATAGGGATAATATTACTATACCGCCAGACTTGATGTACCTATTGAAGTGAGCCCATCAAGCAACAGACAAGGGTATTCTGTCACCAGTTTTGCGGATACCCCGGATATTTTAGGTTCTGTTTCCAAGGAGCCTGCCCAAACGATGGCTAAGGATG
Organism: Candidatus Thiothrix singaporensis; assembly: GCA_013693955.1. Taxonomy (GTDB): domain Bacteria; phylum Pseudomonadota; class Gammaproteobacteria; order Thiotrichales; family Thiotrichaceae; genus Thiothrix; species Thiothrix singaporensis. The sequence goes on from CP059265.1 coordinate 3,016,595, forward strand.
ATGCGGCTAAAACGAGAGGTGGATATAGGTCATGTATATATAATTCTCGAACCCACACTTATGATGTCTGCAGCAGCAATGGTCTTGCTTTCAGTAGTTATAAAGGATCTAGCTTTACAAATAGGACTACAAAATATTTTTATGCAACAACTATACCGTCAGCAAATGAAAATTCGGTTTTCATATTTTAGCCACCCTGAAATTGTCAGCGAGCAATGTGGTTAAAACGTCATGATGGCACCCAATGGTGTTGAAAAATCCAGTGCAGCCCGTTTGAATTCCGCGAAGGTTTCGTAGTAAATGCCGTAAATGACTTTCCGCTTGAAGAATCCCCAGAGGCGTTCAATCAAGTTGCGGTGGGACATTTGATTGGTTTTATGCTTTTGTGTTCCCTGTGCTGCTGGCCAAAGGAAGGCTGACACAGCAGGCAAGGAACCAACGCACTGAACGCCCGTAGCAGCAAGCTCAATCCTTGATCCATTTGGCGCGCAACTCCTCATGCAGACTGGGGGTGCCTTGTTGTGACTNCCTCAACTGCAACAGCACGCGGTTGGCCTGCTCACGCAAGGGGCTGCCATCCGGAAAAGCGATGGCGTAGCTTTGCGGGTTGAAGGAAGCGGGCACAACCGCCANGACGGTCTGACCCGCCTCCTGATTGATCTGGTTGGCCAGGTATTTCAGGCGNNCACCATCATGCACCAGCGCGTCAGCCTTGCCCTGGCGCACCCGTTCCATGCCTTCCTGGATGCTTTCGACGGGCGTCACCGTAATGCCATTCTGCTCCAGCCAGAGGCGGGGAGCGTCAGTCGCCACCGCCACCACCCGCTTGCCCGGCAAATCCTTTTCCGAACGGATCGCCCCATTGACAGCCTGGGCGGTCAGCGCGCTGGTGACAACCGCCGTCAGGATGCTCAACAAAATCAGTCCCGTCAGGTGCCACATCAGGTCAATGATGCGCGCCAGCCCGCGGCTATGGGGCGTTTCCCAGGTCAGGAGCATGGTCACGCCCCACCACAACGCTTCACGCACACCCGCCACATAACCTGCCGGAAAACTAGGCGGCAATGTGCTGTGGCGGTCGACCCACAAGCGCAGGTTCGCGGTGATGAACAACAAGACGATGAACGCCAGCAAGGTTTGCCAGGAAAACAGCCGCCCCAACTCGCCCAACATGACGAGGAACGGGTTGGACTGCTGGAACGCCGGAGCCACCATAATCTGCAAGCCCAGTTCATACATGGAGTTGGAAAAGTCCACCTGCTGTTCCCGCTGCGCCGTCACGGTGATGGCAGCGATACCGGCGTCAATTTTCGCGGCAGCGGCGGCATCCACCAGCTCCTTGGTGGTATCGAAATACACCCATTCAGTCTGCGCCCCCAGTTTTTCCGCCAACGCCTGCCACAGCTCAATGCTGAAGCCTGTCGGATGGCGCTCGGCAACCGGCAGCGCCGGGTCATACATCACCCAGGGTTCGGAAGGCTTGACGCCAACCCGCAAGGTTTCCGCCGCTGAAGCAGACAGAAACGGAAACAGACCGAGCAGCAGGAGCACACTCAATCGCTGTACTAATGTTGGCATCTCATCCTCGCATAAGGCCTATTTTTGCGGCGCGATTCTAAGGCAAGTCCAGCCCGAAGAAAACTTCCCTTATGGGGCAGGCTTGTTTGTGGCTCGGGATTTTTTCTGCAAAATACTGGCGCTTGTGGCTGGCGCGCGTTATACTAGCGGGATGTGACGACACCAACGGAGGCGTCCCATGCGCAATCTCAGCGCCAATGCAGCGGAAACCGGGAACCCTAATCCGGCTGCCGGACATTCCGGCCTGCTGCACCTGCAAATCCTGCTGCCCTTCCAGATTTTCGCCGACATCGCGGATGTGCAAAGCATCGTGGCGGAAACCCGCAATGGCTCCTTCGGCCTGTTACCACACCGGCTGGATTGCGTGGCGGCGCTGGAACCCGGCATCCTCACCTACACCACCACCACAGATGGCGAGGTGTACATTGCAGTGGATGAAGGCATACTGGTGAAAACCGGCGGCGAGGTGCGCGTCTCGGTGCGCAATGCCCAGNNCGCGGCCGACCTGCAAAGCCTGCACGCCGCCGTACAAGAGCAATTCCTGAACCTGGATGAACGCGAGCGCGAAGTCCGCACCACATTGGCAAAGCTGGAAAGCGGTTTTATCCGCCATTTCAGCGGACTTCAGCAACCGTGAAAGGTATGTAGGAGGGGTATGTCATGAGCACCACCGAAGACAATCATTTCACGCGCAAGATCAACGCCAAAGCCGAGCGCAAACTGAAAGCACAGCGGCAGGCGCACAAGCATATATGGTTCGGCCTAGGGATGCTGGGCGTGATCGGCTGGTCAATTGTCGTGCCGGGCTTAATCGGTTTGCTGATCGGCCTATGGCTGGATAACTGTTGCCCCGGCCATTATTTGTGGGCACTAAACCTGTTTCTGGTCGGCCTATTTTTGGGGTGCCTCAATGCCTGCCACTGGATGATGAAGGAACAGAAAGCGATCCACGATGATGAGGAAAAGCCGAATGATTGAGCATCTCACGCTGCCATTGATCGTTGGCTTGGCGCTCGGCATGTTTTTCTTTGGCGGGCTGTGGTGGACAGTGCGCAAAGGCTCCGTCGCCACCAACCCCGCCTTATGGTTCTTCACCAGTTTCATGCTGCGCACAGGGGTAGCACTGGCTGGTTTCTATGCTATCGCGGCGGGCGACTGGCAACGGCTGCTGGCAGCGCTGGCCGGATTCGTACTGGCGCGGATGGTGATCACCCGTTTCGCCCCTGCGCCGCAGGAGAGCAATCATGCATCTCAGCTCCGATGAAGTGGTTTTCTGGGAATACAGTTTCGCCCACATCAACCTGACCATTATCATGACCTGGGTGCTGATGCTGGCGCTGACGCTGGGTTCCTGCCTGGTAACGCGCAAACTGAGTACTGATTCCCATATTTCACGCTGGCAGCATGTGCTAGAAGTCGTTGTGCTGGGTATCAAGGATCAGATTGAGGAAATCGGTCTGATTCAGNNGCGCCGTTACCTGCCCTTTATCGGCACCTTGTTCCTGTTCATTGTGGTGGCGAATCTGTCGGTCATCTTCCCCGGCTATGAACCACCGACCGGCTCGCTTTCCACCACTACTGCACTGGCCATCTGCGTATTCATTGCCGCACCCATGTACGGCATCCGCGAGCAAGGGTTGGGCAAATATCTGCAATCGTATTTGCAACCGACCTTCATTATGCTGCCGTTCAACATTGTCAGCGAAATTTCGCGCACGCTGGCGCTGGCTATCCGCCTGTTCGGCAATGTCATGAGCGGCGGCATGATTATCGCCATCCTGCTAATGGTGACACCTTTGTTATTTCCGGTATTAATGAATCTTTTGCACTTGCTGACCGGCATGGTGCAGGCCTATATTTTCAGTATTCTTGCGACGGTCTACATTGCCGCAGCTACCCGCGGCGAAGCAGCCTGAATCCCGTATCAGAAGGAAAACAAACATGGACAACATGACCCTGATCGCTATCGCATCTATCATCACCGCCGGGCTGACTATCGCCATCGGGGGTATCTACCGGCACTGGGCGAAGGCCGTTCAGTCGCCGCCGCGCTGACCTCGCTGGCGCAACAGCCGGACGCCGCCTCCACCATCACCCGCACCCTGTTTGTGGGGCTGGCGATGATTGAATCCATCGCCATCTATTGTTTCGTGGTTTCCATGATCCTGATTTTTGCCAACCCCTTCTGGAACCACGCCATCGCCCAGGCTGCCGGAGGCTAAACCGTGCTCATTGATTGGTTCACCGTTGGCGCGCAGATCGTCAACTTTCTGGTGCTGATCTGGCTGCTGAAACACTTTCTCTATAAACCTGTGCTGGATGCGATCGATGCCCGCGAACAGCGCATTGCCCGCCGCGAACAGGCAGCCTCTGACGCCCAAGCCGCTGCTGAACAGGTACAAGCACAACTGGCACAACAGCAAGCTGATTTCGAACAGCAACATAAGGCTCTGTTGCAACAAGCCGCCGCCGAAGCCCAGACTGCCCGCCAGCAATTGCTGGACAGCGCCCGTGCAGAAGCCAGCAACCTGCGCTCGCAATGGCAGGAAGCCTTACGCAAGGAACAGCAAAGTCTGCGCCAGAGCATTACCACCCGTACCAGCCACGAAGTCTTCGCCATCGCCCGCAAAATGCTGGCGGAACTGGCGGATACTGAACTCGAAAGCCGCATCGTCAGCGTTTTCATCCAGCGCCTGCATAATCTGGAGGCTGCGGAAACAGCGCAATTGCAAGCAACTGAAGTTAGCGCTGACTTCCCGGTGCTGATCCGCAGCGCGTTTCCATTACCCGCCAATCAGCAAACGGCTCTGACCCAGGCAGTGCAGGACGCCTTGCACATGACACCAGATATTCATTTTGCCACTGACCCAGAACTGCTCAGTGGGATTGAACTGATCAGTAACGGGCATAAGGTCGCCTGGAGCATTGCGGATTATCTGGAAGCGATGGAGGCAGGTTTGGCCAAATTGCTGGGTAACAAAATCACTAGCGGAGAATTCACCCATGCCACCTGACACCCTCCGCCCCCTGTTCGAGCAAACCTTCGCCGACATCGCCAACGCCCGCGAAACCTTCAACCCGGAACTGCAAGCCCGCGAAATTGGCCGTGTCACCAGCGTCGCCACCGGCATTGCCCGTGTCAGCGGCCTGCCCAATGTCGGCTCGGAAGAGCTGGTGAAATTCCCCGGTGGGCTATACGGCATCGCGTTTGACCTCGGCGAAACCGACGTGGGCGTGGTGCTGCTCGGCAACTACTGGCGCTTGCAGGCAGGCGACGAAGCCGAGCGCACNGGCCGGGTGGTGGATGTGCCCGTCGGCGGTGCCCTGATCGGGCGCATTGTCAACCCATTGGGCGATGCACTCGACGGTCTGGGAGCCATCGGCAGCAGCCAGCGCCTGCCAGTGGAACGCCCGTCCGCCCCCATCATGGATCGTTCCCCGGTCAGCGTACCGTTACAAACCGGCATCAAGGTCATCGACGCATTGGTGCCAATCGGGCGCGGGCAACGCGAACTGATCCTTGGCGACCGCCAGACCGGCAAGACCACCATTGCGGTGGATGCCATCCTCAACCAGCATGACCAGAATGTGCTGTGCGTGTATTGCGCCATCGGCCAACGCGCTTCAGCTGTGGCGAAAGTGGTAGCCGATTTGCGCGAACACGGTGCACTGGCCTACACTACGGTAGTTGTCACTGAAGGCAATGACGCGCCTGGGCTGACCTATATTGCNCCCTACGCCGCCACCAGCATTGCCGAACAATTCATGCAGCAGAGCCGTGACGTGCTGATTGTGTACGACGACCTGACCAGCCATGCACGTGCTTACCGCGAGCTTTCCCTGCTGTTGCGGCGTCCGCCGGGGCGGGAAGCGTTTCCTGGCGACATCTTCTACATACACTCACGCCTGCTGGAACGTTCCACCCATTTGCGCCCGGAATTGGGTGGTGGTTCCCTGACCGCCCTGCCGATCATCGAAACCGAAGCGCAGAATATGTCGGCCTACATCCCCACCAACCTGATTTCGATTACCGACGGGCAGATTTACCTCTCGCCCAAGCTGTTTGAACTGGGTGTATTGCCTGCGGTGGATGTGGGGCGTTCGGTGTCGCGGGTTGGCGGCAAAGCGCAACTGGCCGCATACCGCAAGGTGGCAGGCAGCCTCAAGCTGGCTTATGCGCAATTCGAGGAGCTGGAAAACTTCGCCCGTTTTGGTGCCCGTCTGGATGACAACACCCATAAGGTATTGGAACATGGGCAACGCATCCGTGCCTGCCTGCAACAACCCGCACACGAACTGATTCCGGTGGAAGCACAGGTGCGTCTGTTGCAGGCGCTGGGTGAAGGCAAATTCGACATCGTGCCACTGGATCAAATGCGCGCGGCGGAACTGGAGCTGTACGCCGCAGCCGGTTTCAGGCCATCCGCATGAGCGACAGCATTGACGCGCTGCGGCGCAGGATCGACGGCGCAGGCGACCTGCAGGCGGTGGTGCGCACCATGAAGGCGCTGGCGGCTTCCAGCATCCGCCAGTATGAACGCGCGGTGGAATCCCTGGAGGTTTATTACCACACAGTGGAAATGGGGCTAGTCGCCTGCCTGCGTCAGCCTGGGATGGTGCAACTGCTGGCTCCACCCAATCCGCATGTCAAAGTACACACCGGCGTGATCGTCTTCGGTTCTGACCAAGGGCTGATCGGGCAATTCAATGACGTGCTGGCCGCCTACGCCGCCCATTCACTGGCCGGACTTCCCGGCGACAAACAGGTATGGGCAGTGGGGGAACGGATGCGTGACCGCCTNGCTGACCAATCCCTGCCCCCTTGCGATGTGTTCAACACNCCCAATTCCCTCAGCGGGATCACCGTGCTGGTCGGGCAAATCCTGCTGGCGACCGAAAACTGCCGCGCCCGTGGTGAGATCAGCCAGATTTACCTGTTCCACAACCGCCCTGGCACTAGCGCCGACCAGTACCAACCGGCCAGCCAACGCCTGTTGCCGCTGGATGCGCCATGGCGGCAGGCGCTGATGCAACAAGGCTGGCCAACCAACAAACTGCCGGAAGCGTTGGGTTCCGCCGAAACGACCTTGTGGGCGCTGATCCGCGAATACCTGTTTGTGTCGCTGTACCGCGCCTGTGCGGAATCACTTGCCAGCGAAAACGCCAGCCGTCTGGCAGCCATGCAACGGGCGGAAAAGAATATCGACGAAATGCTGGATGAGTTGACACATACCTACCATCACTTGCGGCAGGAAAGCATTGATGCGGAACTGTTCGATGTCGTCACCGGGTTTACGGCTGTATAACCCGGCGACGCCATCGGCAGTTGGAGGGAGGGAGCTTATCGTTTGGTCAAAGTGGAAGCTTTCAGGGTGATTTCATCGCCCGTCACCGTGCTGCTCTGGTCGATGGACACCGCGACCGGATACCCCAGCACGCTGTCGTAAGCAGCCGTAATGCTGGCGGCCTTGTTATTGATCGCATTGCCTATCACCGCGAACAATTGTTCAACCGTCTTGCCCTTGGCTTTCAGGTCACGGGCGGACAACGGCTTGTTGGTGGTGAGGTCAATGCCGGAAAACAGCTTGCCGGAACGGATGGTCAATTGCAGGCTCAATGGTGCCGTGGAGCCGCGCTGCTGCTCAAGCGTGTAGGTGTAGCTGCGGATATTTTGTGAACGCCACAATTTGCTGTTTTGCGCCAGCACTGCTGCCAAATCCGTGGTGGGAACCGGATTTGTTGGTGTCGGCGCAGATGGCGGCACAGCGCCGAGCGCAGCCTGCACTGCGGCATTTGCATCCAACAGACCCGCCCCGCAACCGGAACAGGCTTTCGGGAAAGTGCGTGCAGATGATTTAAGCAGGCTTTCCACCTGATCAGGCGTCAGCGCCGGATTGGCGGCCAACATCAGAGCCGCCACACCGGAAACGTGCGNGGCCGCCATACTGGTGCCTTGGTAGTAGGCGTAGGTATCCGCCTCCGCTCCCCGTTTGCCGGTATTCAGCGTGGAAAGGATGGCGTTCTCTTTCACACCATCGTTCACCGAACCACNTGGCGCGGCGATGTCGACCATGCTGCCGTAGTTGGAATAGAAGGCTTTGCCGCCATCACGCCCGACTGCCGCCACCGTAATCACGCCGGAACAGTTGGCGGGGGAAAATTGGCTGGCGTCGGCATTGCTGTTGCCTGCCGCCACCACCACCACAGCATTGTTGCTGCGGGCAGTTTTGATGGCGTTCTGCATGGTGCGCCCGCAACTGGACTGGCCGCCCAAACTCAGATTGACAACGCGCGCCGGAGCCGGATTGGCGGGCGCGCCCGCGACAGCACCACCGGACGCCCACACAACGGCGTCGGCGATGTCGGACGTATAACCACCACATTTTCCCAATGCGCGCACCGGCAAGACTTTGGCACCATACGCAACCCCGGCGACACCTTCGCCGTTATCGCCAACCGCCGCAATCGTGCCCGCCACATGCGTGCCATGCCAACTGCTGTTGCTGCCGGAAGCACTGCCACATTCACCCGGCAACACGAAATCACCTGGGTCAGTCGGGTCAGCATCCCGGCCATTGCCGTCATTGGCGGCAAAACTGTCCGCAATCATGTCATAGCCCAGCAACAGGTTAGGCAGCAGATCCGCATGCGGCAGCACGCCGGTGTCCACCACCGCCACAACACTGCCTTCGCCGGTCGTATACCCCCACGCCTGTTCCGCATTGATGCCGCTGACCGGATCCAACAACGGCCACTGGTAGCTGAGGTAAACATCATTCGGCTCGACTGGGGCAGGCGCATCCATTTTGGTCATGATGAAGTCCGGTTCGGCATAGTCGATTTCCGGCTGGCTTTGCAACCAGGTTGAGAGGGAATCCCACTCGGCTTTCTNTTTGGATTTGCCGAACTTGAACACGTCGGAGTGCTGCTGGGTGGTTTTGACATACTGGAAACGTTCGCCCTTCTCAGAGCGCATCCGGGTAAGGACTTGATCCGCAGCACTGGCGCTGACGCCGTCTTTGAAACGGACAATCATCCGGTCAGTGTCCGGCATTGCAGGCGTGGCGGTTGAAGGCTTGCCGCGTGATCCAGTATCGTCCACATTGGCAGAGGCGGCCTGGCTGGCCAGAATACCACCGATCAGGGCGGCGAGCAGGGAAACACTCAAAAGCGGGGGCTGAACATGGGGTTACGATTCCTTTATTTTCGTTATTGAGCCCTGTCTTTTACATAATCAGAAATTTTTATTGTTGGTGCACTTTGAATGGATTCCGGATGGAATGCAATGACCACCCGACGAATAGCAATATGCACCCAGGCCTCGCCTGCTTTATACTGATGATGAAACCATCCGGAAAGCTTGCCATGACTGAAACCCACCTATTGCCCATTGCCCAACGCGGCGAACCCATCCTGCAACAACGGGCGCAGGAAGTGACTGGCCTACACGATCCGGTTCTACAGCAGTTGATCGACGCCATGCAGGCCACCATGCTGGCGGCCAACGGGGTCGGCATCGCCGCACCCCAGGTGTTTGTTTCCAAACGGGTCATTATTGTCGCCTCACGCCCAAACCCGCGTTACCCCGATGCGCCATCGATGCAGCCACTGGCGATGATCAATCCGGAAATCCTCTGGCGTTCGGCAGCAACCTGCCTGTCCGAAGAAGGCTGCCTGAGCGTGCCGGATGTCCGCGCCCCTATCGAACGCGCTGAACGGATACAGGTGCGCTACCTGACGCGCGCAGGCGAAACACGGGAGGCGGAATACAGCGGCTTCATCGCCCGCATCATCCAGCACGAATGCGACCATCTGGATGGCATCCTGTTTGTGGAGCGGGTCATGGATGACACACAGGAACCGACCCGCGACTGAGCCCCGGTTCAGCTGAAGGCACATAGAATATTCATCAAAATAGAGCTGCAAAGCGCGGGGTGTAAACTACAGTCGTGGCGGCTATCCGGAAGCCAGCTTAACATTTCGAGAGAATAATCACAGAGGCATACAACAATGGTTTCATTCACACAGCTTAACCAGCAAAATGACAAAATTACCGAATTGTCCAACGTCCTGAACCACCTGATTGGCGAACGCTCCTTGTGCGATATGGGCGTCACCTCCAACTTGTTTTTCAACTATGTCGACAGCGTGCGCGACCATCTGGAGCAGGAAGAGCGCGAGCTGTACCAGTCCATGCTGCTGCACAAAGACCAGCAGGTGCGCAACACCGCCAACAAGTTCCTGTCCGGCTCCGGCGAAATCAAGCGGGTGTTCGGCCAGTACCTGAAACGCTGGAGCAAAAACAAGGAATTGCATATCAGCAACCATGAACAGTTCGTCAAGGACAGCGAGGAAATGTTCCAATTGGTGCTGCGCCGGATTGAGGATGAGGTCGAGCACTTGTACCCGACCGTGCGCAAGGTGCAGGAAAAGCTCGCCGCCTAAGGCGGAAGCAAACGGGGTATGCGCAGATGCGCATATTTCCCCAAGCAGCGGCTTCGGGCACCTATCGGCTGTAAGGGCTACAGGGAGCCGCAAACAATAATGACCAACAACAAGGAGAAAACCATGTCACGCAAATCCATCATCACCTTGGCGCTTTTGGCCGCCATCCCCGCCTTTGCCAGCGACTACACCAGTTATTGCAATGACCGTTACGGTTTCTGCGTCGATTACCCATCCGGCTTCGGCATNGGGCCTGCCTCAACCAACGATGACGGGCGCAAGTTCTACGATGAGGAAGGCTTCCAGATGACTGCCAGCGGCATCAACAACGTGCTGGACAGCACCGTCGCCAGTGAAATGAAAGGGCAAGANAAAGACTTTGACACGGTCACTTACCGCAAGCGCAAAGACGGCTGGTATGCCCTGTCCGGCTACAAAGACGGCAATATCCTGTATGTGAAAAGCTGGGTGGGCAGCGGCTCCATCAACACCCTCCACCTGCGTTACCCGACGGCCAAAAAGTCAGACTACGACGCAGAGGTCGACCACATTGTGCAGTCCTTCAAGCCCGGCGACCTGGAGGAAGCGCATTAAACCGCATTCATAATCGATTTTGATGCTTATCATGCTTAAGCCTCTATAGGGGTGTTAACCTGCCTTATAGAGGTTTAAAAATGGATAATAAGCAATCATTCATCAGCTGGGAACATCAGGTTGCCCTGATCACCAACCGCTTCGTACTGTTTGATCTCGTCAAAATTCTGGGCATTGCCTACCTCCTGATCGTCATCCTGTTTTTCATTCTGGGTTTATTGACCGGGGAGATGGATCTGGGCTGGCAGATGGCCAAAGTGTTCGCGATCGTCGTACCCGGCCTAGCGCTGGGCATGCTGCTGATCATGCTGGTGTTTTACGTCAATCGTATGCCGATCCGTTACACAGTAGACAGCACAGGCGTAACCTCGGAGATTCTCGGGCGGCGTTCCCGCTGNGCCAATCGGGCAGGTTTTATACTCGGCATACTCAGCGCCAACCCTACGGTTGCCGGNGCCAGTCTGTTGGCCAAGTCTCGCGAAACGACCTTCTACCGCTGGCGCGATCTGTACAAAGCAGCCTATTACCCCAGCGCGCAAACCATCACCCTGTTCGATAGCTGGCGTTCCGTTGCCCGGCTACATTGCACGCCTGAACAATACCCAGAAATCGAAGCGCAAGTCAGAAACGGCCTTCAAACCGGTGTGGCCGAACGAGAAAAAGCAAACAGAAAACAAGCGAGAGCATAAGCATGTTTGACATCAAATCCATGATTTTCCTGAGCCTGTTAGGAAGTATCGCCACCACCCCCGTGATTGCCTCGGAACTATCTGATGCCAAGGCTGCCTACGACGCAGCATTTGAGCGGTACACCAAACTGGTCACGACCGATGCCGGAACCGGTGATGTATTACAAGCGCTGGAGGATTACAAGCAAGCCCATATCCACTACATGAGCTTGCGTAATAACAGCGGCCAGCAAACGACCAGCAAACCGGCAACCCTCGACACCAGCGGCATCGAAGGTATCGAAAGCATCGAGACTACCCCAGACGATGCCCCCATAGCAGCCGCAACCTCTGCATCAGACAAGCTCACCTCCCTGACCCAACAGGCGGAAGCAGGCAATGCCCAGGCGGCAGATACACTCGCCATCGCCTACCAGACCGGCTACGCCGGGCAGAACGACCCTTATCGCGCCATCGAATTGCTGCAACAGGCGGCCAAGGCTGGTGACGCCAACGCCATGGCCGCACTGGCCGACGAATACGACTCAGGCTTATGGATCAAACAGGATAAAAACAAAGCCAACACCCTGCGCAAACAAGCGGCCAAACAGGGTTCCCGCCTCGCCGAATGGGAGCTGGCAAGCCATGAATAAACTCAACTGGATCATTCCCCTATTGTGTGCGACACCTGCCCTGCTGCAACCCGTTTACGCCATCGAAAGCAAAAGCGAACTGGAATACGCCCAGCAGGTTTTAGTACGTGATACCAACAAAGCCATTACCAAAAAACTGGCCACCGCAGCGACCTACCTGGCCGAACTGGATAACCCCGCGCTCAAGCANAAAGCCCTGGAGGAAATCCGCGAAGCCTTGCTCACCCTGCAAGACGACCCGAAAGCCGCCGATGCGTTTGTGGAAGGTATCAAGCGTATGTCCCAGTCTGGCGCGACAAAATTGCAGCAGCTGGTGCAGAACAAACAAGTGCAAGCGTTTGCCCAGGCGGTAATGGACGAAAGCAGCTCCAGCCTGCACGGTGCCAGCGAAAGCAGCCTGAANAAACTCATTGGTTTGGGGGATGACGGCGTGGATCAGGCAGGCAAACAAGCCCTCAACACCCTCAATGAAATTGATGAAATCGTCGCCAGCAAAGGCAAGGTTCCAACCCAACTGACTGAAAAACTGACGGACGCCATCAAGCAACTGCCNCCCAGCCGGGCACAAGCAGCCCGCAAACTGGTGGCCGATAAACTCAAAGGTGCCTGGAAACCCATCCGTGAACATATTGGCACCACTGTAGACGCCGGTTTTGTGCTGTGGGATGCCTACAATATCGTCGTCAGCGAAGACAGCGCCGAAGAAAAAGCAGCCAAGGCAACCGGCACTGCTGTTGGCTACGGCATTGATGTTGCTGGCGGCCTCGCCATTCAGGCACTGGGCGGCAGCGCCTTCCTGCCCGGCCTAGTGGTCAGCTGGTCTGGCGGCAAAGTGAATGAACTGGTGACTGAAATCATCCTGCTCCAGCACGATCGCGAAAACGCAGCCATGAAAGAACGCTGGGCAGATATCGAACTGCGCATGGACATGATTCGCGGCATGATCAAGATCGATGAATTGATCAAACAAGGCGAATTGCAAAAAGCCAACGCCTACCTCACCAACGTGCAAAAGTTTTACTTCAAGCACAAAATGCCCGGCGATGGCCTGTATGAAAAAATGCAGGAACTGGAACAAAACATCGACAACGCCGAACACCTGACACTGGCCAACCGCATTATTGCCGAAGCACGTATACCCTATCAGGATAGCGTTCATCTGGTACGTCANGGCCGCAACCTAAAGCTGGCGCAGACCTATGCTGAAGACGCACAACAGATTTTGCAGAAATCCCTCGGTTCCTATCCCGAACTCAAAGCACCGCTGGATAAAGTCAAAGCCTTACAGGTACTCATCAGTAAGCTGATCGATAACGCCACACCACTTGGCAAAATCGCCGTCAGCGGNGATACAGTCAAAGCAGGCGAATACGCAACCTACGAAATCAGTGCCAATGGCGGCATTCCCGATTACAACCCTGCCGGAATTGAAGGCCTGGCATTACCTACCGGCGCATTCGCCTACTGGCAAGCGCCCGATGAAGCGGGTGCAACCACGGTCACTTTCAAGCTTAAAGACAATCTTGGGCAAACTGCCAGCGTGGACAAGGAAATCACAGTCGTCAGCGATACGCCTGAAGCAGCCGCCAACGACACATCCGTCCCTAGCATCGAACTGGAAGGNCCGCAAGCTGTTACCCTCAAACTGACAGACCAAGACTACGCGGTAGTCGAGCACATGTTTGTGTACCACTACCAAGGTGTGGAAGACGATACCGTTATTGCCTGGGATTTTGGCGATGACAGCGAGCCATACAGCTACCCTGCCCACCACGGAAATAAGCAACCGGATGGCGAATGGCGCTCCTCCATCATGCAAAAGTACGGTAAAACCGGTGTGTTCCACCCGGTTGTCCGCTTGCTGGATGGCAACGGTAAAGAGCTTGCCTCCAGTAGCATTATGATCAATGTCAAACCGGTACATCTGGAATATGCACCGCTGCCTGAAGGCTTGATACCGGAAGGTGATTAGGCCGGATTGAAAGAGGTGACACCGTTCATAATTTTGTCATACCCCTTATAGCCGTCCTCTAAAGCAGACAGTTTTTCCGATAATCGGTAGTATTGGGGAAATACTGGATGAGAGGGAAGGTGATGGCGGAGAAAAACGCTTTCAGGTAGCGTTGTCATACCCCAGTGAAAAACGCGACTATGTGCGTCAAGTTGCAGAATATCTGGCCGAATCTCTCGGCAGGAAAGCTATCTTCTACGATGAATGGTATACGGCGGAACTGGCGCGCCTGAACCTGGATATCCACCTGCAACAGACCTATTACCAGGAAGCTCAACTGATCGCGCCATTCCTGTGTGAGGCATATGAGGCCAAACCATGGTGCGGCCTGGAATGGCGTGCGATCCGCGCCATGGCCGGGGAAGGTCGGGCACAGGATGTCATGCTGCTACGTTTCGATAACGCCAAGATTAATGGGCTGTTCAGCAGTGTGGATGGTCATGTTGACCTGAGGCAGAAAACACCTTGGCAAACCGCCAACCTGATTCTGGAACGCCTGGGATGTGCTCCCTCCCGAATCAATCTGCTCCCCGCCACAACCCCGCATNNTGACATTTCCCGCCTGCCAGCCATACAGGGCAATCTGTATGGCCGGGAGAAAGAACTGGCGGATCTCGACCATGCTTGGGATAGCCCCAAAACCAATATCGTGTGTTTGACCGCTTGGGGTGGTGCTGGCAAAAGTATGTTGGTGCAAAGCTGGCTGGACAGCCTGAGAGAAAAAGGCTGGTCAGGCGCTGTAAATGTTTTTGGTTGGTCATTTTATTCCAGAGGCGCTTCGGAGGAATGGCGCGCTTCCGCTGACCGTTTTTTCGCAGACGCACTACGTTGGTTTGGAACCGAAGACATTGCCAACTTATCACCCTGGGAAAAAGGCATCCTGCTTGCTGAACGGGTCATGCAAAAGCGTACCTTGTTGATTCTTGATGGGCTCGAACCCTTGCAAGAGTCTTCCGGCGAATTACGGGAACAGGGAATGAAAGCGCTGTTGCGCCATCTTAGCACCAATAATTGGGATGGTTTATGCCTGATCACCTCCCGAATTGGCTTCCATGATGTTCGTATCGACGGTAGTCAAGTTTGCTGGTTGCAGCTGAAGCGTCTTTCTACAGCGGCGGGCATCGCCTTGTTNAAAAAGCAAAAAATTGAGGGGTCAGAACAAGAGTTTCACGACGCTGTCGAAAGCGTTCAGGGGCATGCGCTCAGCCTAGCATTGCTAGGCAATGCCCTGGCTGAGTTATATGGCGGCAATCTAAACAAACGTAACCAGATNTCCCTGGCACAAGATAACCATGCCACTAGCTTGATGGCCTTTTATGAAAACAAGCTAGAATCCACTCCTGAGCTCCTGATCCTGTACCTGATGGGATTGTCTGACCGCGCTCTGCATCCAGATATTGTGCAAGTATTATTGACACCAGAGAAGTCACGTTGGTTTACATCATTTTCAAATAAAAACATGAAAGANTTATTGTCTTCAATCAGAAACTTAGACGACTTAGGACTTAGACAAGCATTCCGTCGTCTGGAAAAGCTTGAGTTGATATTCAGAGCAAATCCGGGAAAAGCTGATGTAGCAGCGGATCAAACAATATTAACCAGAACGGGAAGCCAAACCTTCGATTGCCATCCACTTATACATGAGTATTTTGGACGATGTTTCCAAAAATCATGGCCAACTGCTTGGAANAAAGCCCATGAGCGCCTATTTAAGCATTACAAAAATACGGCTAAAAAGCTTCCCGATACACTTAACGAAATGGAACCATTGTTCGCAGCAGTTATGCATGGATGCCAAGCTGGTCAAGCTCAACAAGCCATGGATGAAGTTTATTGGCCGCGTATCCGCCGTAAGGATGACGCCTACATATCCAGAGTTCTAGGAGCGATTCCGACCTCGCTAGCCATTTTATCCAACTTCTTCGTCAAAACGTGGATCGAACCTTTACCTGAGCTCAGAAATGAAACCAAAGCCAATGTTCTAAGCTGGGCTGGTTACCGTCTGCGTGCCTTGGGGCGGCTGGAAGCCGCCAAGGAGCCATTGGCAACCAGCCTTTCCATGTATGAAGAATGGGCGGACTGGATCAACGCCGCTGGCGCCGCCAGCAATCTGGCGGGCTTGTATCTGGTGCTGGGAGAAACGCACAAAGCACAAACTTATGCGGAAAAAAGCGTCGAATACGCTGACCTATCAGGAAACCCCGCTGAGCGTGCCGCTCGCCGAACCACCCTAGCCGATATTCTCCACCAGCTAGGCAAGCGGGATGAAGCTGAACAATATTTCACTATTGCCGAGCAGATTCACCGGAAGACCCCGACAAAAATGCGGCTANNCCTTCACTCCTTGTGGGGCTTTCGCTACTGTGACTTCCTGCTAGGGCAAGGACGTTGGAAGGAAGTGTTAATACGCGCTGAAAAAGTCAGACAGGCCAATGAATGCAAACAGCAAAAACTGGAAATAGCCCTAAACAAGCTGATGTTCGGGCGTGCTCATCTGGCGCAAGCCCAAGCTGAAAATTTTCAGGATGCCAAAGTCCTGCAATTGGCCGAGCAGTACATCAATCAAGCCACTGAAGCACTGCGCACCGCCAATGAAAACCACCATTTGCCCAAAGGCTTCCTGACCCGCGCCCGTTTCTACCGCTTGCTACGCCGAAAACCTGATGATATTCGTAGCGACCTGGATAATGTATTTGCCATATCCAAACACCGAACCGGCAACATGCGTCTATACCAAACCGACTACCACATTGAATCCGCCTGGTTTGCACTGGATGAAAGCAGGCCGGACGACGCCCGCCAGCACGCACAGGAAGCCAAACACCTGATCGAAGAAACCCATTACAATCGCCGCCTGCCGGAGCTGACGGAACTACAGCAAGCCTTACAAACCGCAAACTAATCCAGCGTCCGCTTATAAAACTTCGACCCCAGCGCCATAATCACCAGCATGAACAGCAGGATTGGCCACATGTGTGGCCACAATTCCGGCAGCGTATTGCCCTTGAGCATTATGCCGCGCACCAGCCGCAGGAAATGCGTCAGCGGCAAGGCATTGCCGATCACCTGCGCCCATTCCGGCATCCCCGNGAACGGGAACATGAAGCCGGACAGCAAAATCGACGGCAGGAAGAAAAAGAACGTCATCTGCATCGCCTGCAACTGGTTGCGGGCGATGGTGGAAAAGGTCATCCCCAGCGTCAAGTTGGCGGCAATGAACATCAGCGTCACACCGTACAACAACACCAAACTGCCCTGGAACGGCACGTCGAAAATGAATTTCGCTGCCAGCAGGATCAGCGACATCTGTACAAAACCGATCACGATGTAAGGCATGATCTTGCCCACCATCACCTCCAGCGGCCTAGCCGGAGTCGCCAGCAGATTCTCGAAAGTGCCACGCTCGCGCTCACGGGTCATCGCCAAACCCGTCATCAACACCATGGTCATGGTCAGGATCACCCNCATCAGCCCTGGCACAATGTTGTACTGGGTAATGCCTTCCGGGTTGTAACTGCGGTGCATGCGCACTTCAAACGGCGCATCACTTGGGCGCAGTTNTCGCCAACGGCCGGTCAGGTCGCGGTTCAGCACCGTCTGCCCCAGACTCGCCAGCGAAGCCAGTGCATTGCTGGTGGCCGCCGGGTCGGTCGCATCCGCCTCCAGCAGTATCGCCGGGTGTTCACCCCGTACCAGCTTGCGCGAAAAATCCTGCGGAATATTGACCACAAACTGCACTTCGCCTTCTGCCAGCAAGCGGTTGGACTCCGCCTCACTGCTCACCTTCTGAATGATCTGGAAATAGTCGGTGTTCTCCAGACTACGGATGAAAGTGCGGGTAAACACGCTGTTATCCTGTACCAGAATCGCGGTCGGCAGGTGTTTGGGATCGGAGTTGATGGCGAATCCGAACAACAACAACTGCATGATGGGAATCCCCATAATCATGCCGAAGGTCAAACGGTCACGCCGCATCTGGATGATTTCCTTGAAAGAAATGCCCAGCAAACGATTCAGGGATGCACCCAGTGTCANTGCTGCCGCCTCCTGTTGGCGAATATGCCGCTCCATCAGGCTGATGAAAACATCTTCCAGCCCGGCATCAATCTGTTCCCAGTGGAAACCGGCTTGCTGGAGGAAGGGTTGCAAGGCGGCTTCCAGCCCGACAGCATCGGTGCCAACGACGTGCAGGCGGCTGCCGAAAGCGGTGACCTGCTCCACCGCAGACAGTTGTTTCAACTGGTCAGCCAGTTGGTGCAGGCCGCTGTCGCCGCTGACTTCCCAGGCCACCAGTTTTTGGCTGGCGATGACTTCCTTGATCGTGCCGGTGACCAGCAATTTGCCATAAGCGATGTAGGCGAGTTTATGGCAGCGTTCGGCCTCGTCCATGTAGTGGGTGGAAACCAGCACCGAAATGCCTTCCGCCGCCAGCTTGTGGATTTCATCCCAGAATTCACGCCGCGCCTGCGGGTCAACACCAGCCGTGGGTTCGTCCAACAACAACAGCTGTGGTTCGTGCATCATGCAGGCAGCCAAGGCCAGCCGCTGTTTCCAGCCGCCGGAAAGAGCGCCTGCCAACTGGTTACGGCGTTCTTTCAGGCNCAGTTTGACCAGCACTTCGTCCACCGCCTGATTGCGGCGTTTCATGCCGTACATGCGTGCAATGAAATCAAGGTTTTCGCGGATGGTGAGGTCTTCCCACAATGAAAAGCGCTGGGTCATGTAGCCGACATGGCGCTTGATGGCGGCGGTTTCGCGCAATACGTCGTAGCCGAGGCATTGGCCTGAGCCACTGTCCGGCGTGAGCAGGCCGCACAACATGCGGATCGAGGTGGTCTTGCCGCTGCCGTTGGGGAGGAAACCGAAGATTTCCCCTTTGCGCACCTGCATGTCCAGATCCTGCACCACATGCTTGTCGCCAAAGTGCTTGTTGATGCCGTGCACATCAATGACTAGGGTCATGTTTAATTCCCCCATCCCCAGCCCTTCCCCGTAAGGGGGCAGGGAGTAAAGAAACCTGATTCGAAACCGCCTCTTGTTCCTTCCCCCTTGCGGGGAAGGTTAGGATGGGGAAAGATGCAACTCAATATCCAGCGGCTGCCCCACTTTCAAACGCGCCGCATTCGCCGCATCCGGCACGGCTTCCACCATGTACACCAGTTTGGCGCGCGAATCCTTGCTGTAGATCACCGGCGGCGTGTATTCAGCCTGCGGGGAAATGTAGCTGATGTGCAGCGGAATCGGTTCCCCACAACCATCGCAACTCCCTGCACAGTCTGCCCGGTTTGCAGCCCGCCCAGCTGCGGCTCGGGAATGAAAAAACGCACCTTGCGGTTTTCCGGCGGCAGGATGCTGATCACCGGGCTGCCCGCCGCCACCCATTCTCCAGGTTGGTAGTAGGTGTCATTGATCAGGCCGTTGCGGGTGGCAGTGACACTTTTCTGCTCAAGCTGCCAGTCAGCCTGCTCCAGGGTGGCGCGGGCGGAGGCGACATTAGCTTCCGCCGCTTTCACCGCATCCGGGCGGGCGGCGAGTTCGGCCACCTTCACTTGTGCTTCCAGCTCGCTGATCTTGGCTTGCGCCAGTGTGTCACTGGCGCGGGCGGTATCAAGCTGGTCGCTGGCAACAAAACGGCCTTTCACCAGACGTTCGACACGCTTCAATTCGGTCGCAGCCAGCTGGGCGGAAGCCTTGGCCTGCGCAAGCTGGGCGCGGATGACCTGCAACTCTTGCGGGCGTTTGCCGGATTGCAGATCAGCCAGTTGCGCTTCGGCGGCATGCAGGCGGTCTTCCGCTCCTGGCGGGCGGCGGTTTCGTTCTGCTGTTCGAGGGTGAAAGCGGGTGCGCCCTGTTTGACCTGCGCGCCACGCTGTACGGCCAGGGTTTGCAACGTACCAGCGAACGGGGCGGCGAGGCGCACGTATTCGCCTTCGACATAGCCTTGCAGCCCGCCATCACGGCTTTCCTCACAGGAAGACAGCAGCGGCAGACAGGCAAACAACAGGGTAAGGGTAACTTTCATGATGTGCTCCTGTGCTGGGCGGCCAGGGCTTGCAGACCGGNCCAGGAAAAATCAGCGATGTGTTGCGCCAGTTCCTCCAGCTTGGCGGCATTGCCATAGAAGGTGGGGCGGAACTTGGCGACCAGGGGTTGCAACGCAGCGTAGACAATAATCTGCCCAACAATGCCAATGGCGGCGCGGGCAATGGTGTCCGGCGGGGTATCGGCACCGTACAGTTCAGCAATCAGCTCATTCAGCACGCTGTACTGCGGCTGGATGAAACGCTCAAACATCATGTCGAGCGCCGAGGTCGGGTTGCTGGCTTCACGCACGATCAGGCGGGCGATCCGCGACGGGCTTTCCGGGTCAAGCACGCGCATGACGAAGGCACCAATGAAAAAACGGAAACGTTCCTCCAGCGACAAACCCGGGTCGGGCGGCGTCAGCGGGGTGGAGCGGATGACGTTTTCCGCATGGTATTGCAGCACTGCAAAGTACAAACCTTCCTTGCTGCCGAAATGGTAGTTGATGGCGGAAAGCCGTATTCCGGCGGCATCAGCAATGTCCCGCACCCGCGCGGCGCGAAAACCGGACTCGATGAACACGCCAGTGGCCGCGTCGATCAACATCTGCCTGGTTTCATCGCCAATAGCGTGTTTGGGTGGCTTGGAACGTGGATGCATGTCATCTCCTGATTGCTTTTGGAAATATTTTATGGAAAAAATTTTCTAATTTAAAGCACAAAAATAGCACACAACGCTATTGGCGCATACCTGCAACAGCGAATTCCAAGACCTGACAAGACAGAAAACCAGCACCGCTTGCTGGTTGCAAAGGAGATAATGTTATTAAAATCAGCAGACTGTGAGAGAAAGAGCCTCAATACCCCCTGTATCAGGAGGGTTAAAGCCAACTTGACCGCAAGGAACCTGCTCAACCCTGGATGTAACCCACCAGTTGGTCAATCATGAATTGTTGCTCGGAAATCACTTCCTTGACCAAATCGCCAATTGACACCAGCCCCACCAATTCGCCGCCTTCCACGACCGGCAGATGGCGGATGCGTTTTCTGTCATGATCGCCATGCCTTCCTGGATGGACTGGTTTGGCCTTATCACCACCACCGGGCTGGACATGGCCTCTTCCACCCGCAGGTATTCGGCGCTACGGTCATGCAGAACGATTTTGCGGGTATAGTCCTGTTCCGAAATGATCCCCTTGAGACTGCCGTTATCCAACACCAGCAATGCGCCCACCCGCTTTTCCGCCATTGTCTTGACCGCATCAATAATGCTGACCGCCGGATCAACGCTATAGACTTGACCGCCTTTTCTAGCCAATACCTGACTGATGGTTTTCATCGCCGCTCCTCCTTTTATGTCATTGCCATTAATATTAGCCCCTTATCCGTAACCTGTAGTAAAGGGGCTGAAAACTGTGCTGGAAATTCTCTACCGCGATGAATGCCTGGTCGCCATCAACAAACCCTCCGGCCTGTTGGTGCACCGCAGCCTGATCGACAAGCATGAAACCCGTTTCGCCATCCAGATGACCCGCGACCAGATTGGGCANAAAGTCTACCCGGTGCACCGTCTCGACAAGCCCACATCCGGCGTATTGCTGTTTGCGCTCGACAGCGCCACCGCCCGCCTGCTGACAGGACAGTTCACCGCTGGGCTAGTGCANAAAAGCTACCTCGCCATCGTGCGNGGNTACACGGAGGAATCCGGCGTCATCGACTACCCACTGCAAGAGGAGCTGGACAAGATCGCCGATGCGGACGCAAACCCGGACAAGGCGGCGCAAGCAGCCATCACCCACTACCGGCGGCTAGCGACTGCCGAACTTCCCTACCCGGTCGGGCGCTACCTTTCAGCCCGTTATTCCCTGCTGGAATTGCAACCCAAAACCGGGCGCAAACACCAACTCCGCCGTCACCTGAAGCATATCTTCCATCCAATTGTAGGGGACACCACACACGGTGACGGCAAACACAATGCGCTGTTCCGGGAGAAATTCGGCTGCCATCGCCTGCTGCTGCATGCAAACGCCCTGCAATTACAGCACCCCTACCGCCCTGAAACATTACACATCTCCGCACCAGAGCCGGAAGCCTTCCAAGCGATAGCGGCATTATTCCTTACACCTGCAAGCTTGCAATATTCGCTTTCCCACTGCCCTAATTTGGTGAATTAATTAAAAAACGCCAACCAGAAACAAACTGCCAAATAAATCCGCAAAACCTGTAACGTTCCTGTTATTGATAATGAAGCTTATGCTTGGTACGGTTATTGCTTGTCCACTAAGCGCCAATAATCAGATCACCACCACTCAGAGGCTTATATGGAAAGGCATTCCCAATTCACCTTGTCCGAAATTATGGACAAACTCGCCCATATTCTGGCGCATAAACAAACTGGCACCTTTTTCATCGCCACCGATGCCAACACATCCTGCCGTTTCGCCATCGATAGCGGAAAAATAACCCATTGTGCCCATAAGCGCGACCACGGCGTCGCCGCCCTACTCAGCCTGCAAGAAATCAGCGGCGGCTCTTGTTCCTTTTCGGAGAACCAGAGCATTCCCTTCCGCCAGGAATCCATCGTCGACCACCAGACCTGCCTGGACATCCTGAACTTGCGCCCCGTCACTCCGGCCAAATCGGCACCTGCCCCCGAAGCTCCCGCCAGCAGCTCCCGGCCCGTTGGTCAAGCAAGCACCCCCTGCCCGTTATTACCGCGGGCAAACATCCGCCCCGTGCAGGAAGAAGCACCTGCCGCTGCCAGCGAGCCCGCCAAACAACCGCCTGCTGCGCCCACCCGCTATTACCGGGGGCAACCGATACCCCAGGAAGAAAAACCTGCGGCGGCTGAACCCAGCAGACAAGCGACCCCTGCGCCCACGCCCGCCACCCCTCCCAAACGCTTTTACCGAGGAGCCTGAAACGGATTTAACCCATCAATTCACGACCCAACCAGGCCGCACCACGCACCCCGCTTGAATCCCCAAAATGAGGCGCAACCAGCCGTGTGCTGACCTGATCTGAAAAGACATATCGCCCCCACCGTTGCGGCACGCTGATATATAGCCGCCGAATATTGGACATTCCACCACCCAGCACAATAACATCAGGGTCAAGAATATTGATGACGTGGGCAAGGCTTTTCGCCAGACGCTCCTCATACGCCTGCAACAACTGTTCCGCCAACGGGTCACCCTGCTCCGCCAACTGCACGATTGCCGCCGCCGNATTGCTTGCCCCTCCCGCATGGGAAAATTCCGCTTCAAATCCAGGATAGGACAACCACGTTTCAATGCAGCCATGCTTGCCGCAGTAACACGGCTTGCCAGGCAGTTCAGCAGCCTCCGGCCACGGTAGCGGGTTATGCCCCCATTCCCCACCAATGGCGTTGGCACCATTCAGCACCCGGCCTTGCACCACCACGCCTGCACCCGTACCCGTGCCCACAATCACGCCAAACACCACTGCCACCCCAGCCGCCGCACCATCCGTGGCCTCAGACAGCGCGAAACAATTGGCGTCGTTGCCGATGTTCACCCGCCGTTGCAACAACGCCTCCAGATCGTGATGCATGGGCTTGCCGTTCAGCGCCACCGAATTGGAATNTTTCACCAAGCCAGTCGCTGGGGAAATGGCTCCGGGAGCGCCGATGCCCACCGTGCAGGTTTGCCCGGCGAAACGTTCAGCCTCTGCCACCAACTGGCGCACCGTCTGCAAGGTTGCCGCATACTGGCTCTGTGGTGTGGGCAGGCGTTTGCGGAAACACGCCCTACCCGCCGCATCCAACAACAACACTTCAATTTTGGTTCCGCCAAGGTCAATCCCGATGTGTGCCATGTCGTCCTCATATTCTGGGCTTGTGCCGCCTTCCGGCAAAAACTTGAAATAAGTCATTGCCTCCCGCCGCCAATCTACGTTAATTATGTTAGCCGTTTCCGGTGCCCCCAATGACAGGCAAGGCCATGCAATTTGATAATATTTTAACCCATTCTCCGCTGATGGATGCTGTATTGCGTTCCGCGCACCTGATTGCGCAAACCGAAGCCAGCGTGCTGATCACCGGCGAATCCGGCACCGGCAAGGAACTGGTCGCGCACGCCATGCACGCCACCAGCCCACGCAAACACAAGCCCTTCGTCACCGTCAATTGCGCCGCGTTGCCGGAAACACTGGCTGAATCGTTGCTGTTCGGGCACCGCAAAGGCGCTTTCACCGGGGCGGACAGCCAACAGGTTGGCCTGATCAGCGCTGCCGACGGCGGGACACTATTTCTGGATGAAATCGGCGAACTGCCACTGAACCTGCAAGCAAAATTGCTGCGCTTTCTGGAATCGGGCGAAGTCCTGCCGCTNGGGGAATCCCGGCCTCGCCAGTTGAATGTGCGCGTATTCGCCGCCACCCACCGGGATTTGTACGCCATGGCGCAAACTGGCGACTTCCGCACCGACCTGTTTTACCGCCTCAACATCGTGCCGGTTGAACTGCCGCCATTGCGCGAACGCCGGGAAGACATCGGCCTGCTGATGAAACATTTCCTGCGCCAATTCGCCGCCCAGCACAAACTGCCTGCCGCTACCTTGGGCAAAGACGCCCGCCAACACCTGTTGCGCCACCGCTGGAACGGCAATGTGCGTGAATTGCGCAATCTGTGCGAACGCCTCAGTATCCTGCTGGCCGGACGTGAAATCGGCTTCACCAACCTGCCGCCGGAAGTGCGCAACCCGGTAAGCGCCAACGCCGCCAACCCTTTCAGCTTGCCTGAAACCGGTGTCAATCTGGAAGCACTGGAGCGTGACCTGCTCAATCAGGCGTTGGAACGCACCCGCCACAACAAAACCCACGCTGCCCGCCTGCTCGGCATCAGCCGCGACGCATTGAATTACCGACTGAAGAAATACGAAATGGCTTAGAAATCAGCCAAAACAGGACTTCCTAGCGCAATCATTGGCCATGTATGCACCCATATGCTGCTCACAAAATATTCAATCCACAAGATAGCGCCCATTTTACGCCTTAAGTCGGGAACGCTTGGCGAATCAATGATTTCCTGCCAAAACTTGTGGATATCAGGACGAGGTGAGGGAGCAGGGAGTATGTTGGTCAAGCAAATCCAGACGCTGAAGTATTCGATTATGGGCTCCGCCATGCTGGCGATGGCGGGTTGCAGCAGCATGCCGCGCCAGATAACGCCCTTCCAGCAAACCGCAACACCCGACAACAGCCGGAACGTTCAGCAAGAAACCACCAAACCCACCCACAAAACACAGGCAGCCATCCCGCCAGCAGCGCCATCAACAACGCAAGCCGCCAGCCCCAAACCCGCAAGCCAGCCGGAAGCAAAACCACCCGCCATCACCAGCCTGGATAAAGTGGCCTACTGCGCATTGCGGCAACGCGGCAAAGGTTATTGCTGGGGCGGCAACAGCCCAATGAAAGGTTTCGATTGCAGCGGCCTGACCCAATACTCCTTCCGGCAAGGTGCCAGCATCGACATTCCCCGCACCGCCGCAGCCCAATACCAAGCCGCCATCAAGGTGCCGAAAGAGGAGGCAGGCCGGGGCGACCTAGTGTTTTTCCGCACCCGTGGCAACCGGGTTAGCCATGTCGGCATTTATCTGGGCGAAGACCGTTTCGTCCATGCGCCACGCACCGGCAAACCCATCACCACCACGAAACTGGAAGGCTATTGGAAACGCAAGCTGGTGGGGTTTGGGCGCATTCCGGGTGCCTGCCAACCGCTACTGCCCAAAAGCGTGGTGTGACAGAAACGGGGCGTACCCTTCCATCAATATTTTATGGAACTCATCGAATCCATCTTGCCGTCAGCAGGCGGGGTAACCTCTTGGACAGGCGCATCAACCGTGGTGGTGGAGCCATCTTCAAATGTCAGGGTAAGCGCTACGGTTTCCCNCACTTTCAGCTCCTGCTTCAGGCCAATCAGCATGATGTGCAAACCACCAGACTTTAATTCCGTGCGCCCTTTGGCAGGCACGTCAATCTTGTCGACCTGACGCATCTCCATCACCCCATGGTTGTCGGTATGGGTATGCAATTCCACCGTGGTCACCGCCGAACTGGCGGCTGAGGCAACACTGTGGTCGGTGTCCGAATCATTCAACAGGGTCATGAAAGCGGCACTGTTGGTTTGGCNCGGCGCAACAGCGCGGACAAAAGGATTTTCCACCTTGATGGCGTCTGCGGCTTTGGCGGCGGTGCCCGCTGGGGCGGCAGATCCAGCGCCGCTGTCTGATGTCGCCGCTTTAGTGGCCTCCACATCGGCATGGCAAACGGTGGCCAGAGAAATCAGGGTGCCCAACAGGACGGCGCGGAATGGTGTTTGCATGGTTATGTCCCTTATTGATCAGATTAGAATTCGGTTTCCAGTTTCAGCCAAGCGGTGCGGCTCGGCTCATTGACCCGCCCAATCGTACCACTCAAATCCAGATTGCGGCGATTGACGTGTTCAGCGTAGGTTTTGTCCAGCAGGTTATCCACCCCGAAGCGCACCTTGGCAGACTTGCCCAGATTGTAACGGCCATAAGCATCCACGACGCCATAACCGGCGCTTGCCCCGACTTCGGTAGCGCCCAACATGGCGGTGTCAATGCGATCCTGTCCGGCAGCGAAGCGCACCCGGGCACCACCGCCCCACGTTGTATGGCTGTAATCGAGTTGTATTTTGCCATTCAGCGGCGGGGTCTGGGCAATCGGGCGGTCATCAGCCGCATTAGTACGCTTAACATACGCCAGATCGCCGGACAGTTTGAAACGCCCACCCAATTTGGCTTCCGCCCCCAACTCCGCACCGATGAAGTCTGCATCGACATTGCGGTAGATTTGGGCTCCGGCCTGAGCGCCGGTTGTCACCTTGTCCCGCAGGATAAAATCCTCCACCTGATCAGCAAACACGGTTCCGCTCCAGCGCACCGAGCCGCGCTGCTGGCTAACACCCAAATCCAACTGGTTGTGTTTTTCAGGCTTGATATTGGGGTTGCCAACCCAACGGTCTGTAGCCGCCATCCCCCATTTGTTGATGTAACGTTCGGTTTCATCAGCGGTGCGCGCAGTATGACTGAGACCGGTGAAGACCGTAGTGTCCGCATTCAACGGCTTTTCATAGCGCAGCAAGCCACCAACATTGGTTTCATCCTTACCCTCCGCGCCATAGCCATAGAGGGCGGTGTAATTCTGGTTGGCAGTGCGGCCACTGACCACTACGTCAGCCTTGCCAGCGGACGCCTTGACCTGGTCGATGCGCAATCCGTACTTGAGTTTGCCGCCAGCGCCCAGCGTGGTTTCCGCTTCGGCAAACACGCCGGTCTGATCCGTCGTGGCACCCGGCCACATCAACGACGTATCCATGCCAGTGGTGATGTTTTTCATCGTGGCGTTGCGCTTACGGCNCTGCACATTCAGACCGTAAGTGATTTCCGTGTTGCCGCCCGCTTTGGATTTCAGCGCCAACCGGCCGCCGGTGGTGTCGGAAGTGGTGGGGACGGACATTTTCGTGCCGGAATTGGCGCGCAGGCTGTAGTTGTCCATGACATGTTCGACTTGGCTACTGTAAATTTCCGCATCCACACTGCCGACCTTACCAGCGAATTTGTCCTGGTACTTGAGGCGATGGATGTCGGCCTTTTCAGTGGGGCTGTCCATATTGGCACCTGGGTAGAGCGCATCAGAAAAGTCGTTGTTTTCGTAACTGTATTCAAACAGCCGATCTGTCGTTGGTGTGGCGCCCAACACCACCCCCGCCTGACGGTGCTGGTACGCGGCGCGGACTTCATTGCCATCGCCATCATCGTAATTGCCTGCGTCACGATCCTGCGCAAAGAGGCGCGCATAGCCTTTATCGCTACCCTTGATGACATCGGCGGACAGGTCATGCTTAACCCCGTTATCCATGGCGGTGGCGGAAACCTTGCCGCTCCAGCCATCTTCCGGATCAATCAGGCTACGGGTGTCGCGCTCGAACAGCACCGTGCCGCCACTGCCGCCAGAACCGTATTGCAAGGTTTGCACGCCCTTTTCCACCGTAACTTTTTCATAGGTTTCCAACGCCGCATAACTGGCGGGCGGATCCATGCGGTTGGGGCAACCGCCGTGGATATAAGCGCCGTCCAACAGCACATTCAGCTGGGTCTGGGATTGGCCACGGATAATCGGCTCGATGCCGCGCCCGCCAAACCGGCTACCGGACACGCCGTTCAACTGCCGGAGGAAATCACCGCCATCCGCTGGCAAGACTGCGCTGCGCTCGGCGGACAATGGCTGTGTTTCATGGGNGGAAACAGACTNTTTGCTGGATTTGATGTCCACCACCAACGTGTCATCGGCCAGCACAACAGTGCTTAAGGTCAAAAGGGAACCCAGTAAAATCAGGCGGCTCGGGGGTACGGCATGGCAAAACCTTTCAAACATTGATAGCCACCCTAAAAGCAACCCTCATGCCAATAACCAATTATATGATTTTAAAAAGATTATCCAAGCAATACCAAAATAAGCTGCGTGAAATCACACAGTCAGGCGCGCGATTTCACGCAGCAACCCACATCACAGGCTGTGGTAAACCTGTTTGACCAGCACTGGCCGTAAGCGCGCTCCAGACGGCGCACGGTGAAATGGCCACGGCTCATATTCTGGAAATGGTCGGCAAACAGCGTATTGACCAGCGCCCCACCGGCAGCGCCCAACGCTGGCAACGCTTGCGCAATCGCCTTTTCGGTGACCGGAATGCCGAAACGCGCCGCCACCTGCGTAATGAAGCTCACCAGCGGCGGTGCGGTATTCTGGGTGACACTGCGGCTGGCCATGTATTCAACCGCATCCGACAGGGATTTGGCCAGAGCCGCCCGCACCGCGAAATAGCCGGACTCCACCGCATCGTCATTGCTGGCCGAGCCGCCCAAGGCGAACACTTCCAGGCAGACCAACCGGGTTTCCGGCGAACGGATACTTTCGCCTTCACTGCGTGCAATATCCGCAATCGAACGCAGGATGATCGTGGTCGACACCGGCAGTTCAATCGCTAATGCTGGCAGGCCAAATGCACCACCCGCCGCGCCACTGACGCCCGCGAAGGTCTTGTGCAGCCAGTCCGACGAACGTTGCTGCGGCTCGTCGTCCATGGTGGAAATGGCAAAATCCAACGCGGTTTCCAGCGCCTTGCGGGTGGTTGTGATGATGATCTCGTTGGCACCATCCGGCAGCATCGACAGCCCCTTTTCAATCGGCGCGCCGATAACATTGCTGATACGGGCGGCAAGGCTGGGATTTTCCAGTAGGTTTTTGGCGGAGCGCAGATCAGCCAAATCAGTTTCGGTCAGCATTGATTTCCCCCTTTTTAGACCAATAACTGGGTATAGCACTCCACCGCGATAAATTCCTGCGTGTCTTTCGGCGGCAGTTTGGAATCCGGTTGGCGGATCGCCAACAAATGCTTCACCCCCGCCGCTTGCGCCGCCCGCAACACATGCAGGTTGTCATCAATAAACAGCGAGCGCTCCGGCGAATAAGCCTCCACTTCACTCAGTTTGCGCCAAAAATCCGCGTATTCTTTTGGCAGACCCAACGAATGTGAGGTGATAATACGGTCGAAATAATGTTCCAGCGCCACATAGCCGAATTTCAGGCCGACACTTTTCTGGTGCGCATTGGTCAGCAGCACCACCCGCTTGCCGCGTTCATGCAGGGATTCCAGAAAACGCTCCACATGCGCCCGGATTTGGATGCGGTCGGCGATTTCATGCTTCAGCGCCACCAAGTCGGTGCCCAGATGATCCTGCCAGTAATCAAGGCAGTACCATTCCAACGTGCCTTCCATTTCGGTGTAACGCTCGCGCAGGTAGGCGCTGATGTCTTCTGGCTTGGCGTTGCGCTGTTTCGCCAACTGCACCGGCAGGTGCTCCAGCCAGAAGTGGTTGTCGAAATGCAGATCCAGTAAGGTTCCATCCATGTCGAGAAAAACGGTTTGGATGTTATCCCAGTCGAGATTTATGGGAGACAAAATATTTACCTGTTCGTTACTTAAGAAAACTTTTACTCTATAATTTGTTGTTATAGTTATCCCGATAGAATGCAACACTTATAACCCGGAGGATGCCATGAAAAATCCATTCCAGACAGGGTCTGCCCTCGTCATTGCACTGCTGTTCAGTGCCTGCGGCGGCGGTGGCTCCACCACCAGCGTCAACAATAATAATGGCGGCAATAATGGCAGTGGTTCTGCGCCTGCCAGCAAGCCGGAACTCAAGCAAGCCAGCGCCAGCGAACTCGAAAGCCTGATCAGGCAACAGATGCTGGCGCTTTACGGGGTCGTCCGCCCGAAAATATACCCGGTTGCCTATGCCGATGGAACCGTAATGGTATCCGTATCCGATGCGGCCACCTCCAGTGCTGGCGCAGCCGCCAGCAGTGTTTCCAGCACCAATGTGCAGGAAACTGGCGTCGACGAAGCCGACCGCATCAAGAGCGATGGCGGCTACCTTTACACCACCTCCATCACCACACCCGACCTGCGCATTTTCAAGGCGGATCAGGCCAGCGCCACATTAGTGAAGGATATGACGCTGGATTCAGCCAACGCCATATCCCTGAACGGCCTCTACCTGAACGGGCAAAAGCTCGCTGTCCTGGGCGAAGGCCAGCAACGCTTCGGCATCTGGGATAANTGGTTCGCGCCCAGTTACTGGGTCAACCAGGAAAGCAACCTTTACATGCTGAATGTCGCCAATCCGGCCAGCCCAACCCAGACCGCCAAACTGACGCTGGACGGGCAACTGATCAGCAGCCGCAAAATCGGCTCCAGCCTGTACCTCGCCACCCGTTACAGCCCGACGCTGCCAGGCTTGATCCAGTTCCCATCAACCGAAGCGGAGGCCGCCGCCAACCGCAGCCTGATCAATAAAGCTTCCCTCAGCGATTTCCTGCCCAATTACAAACTGGACAGCGGCGTCAATGGCAAACTGTTCCAGTCGGATGACTGCTTCCTGACCCAATATTCCAGCAAGGACAACCAACAGGCCAGCATCATCAGCCTGCTGGTGGTGGATATGAACGCTCCAGCGCCAATCCCGCGCGGCAAATGTTTCGCGGGCGACACCGAAACCTTGTACGCCTCCCCGGAAGCCATCTATCTGGCCACCACCCAGTACAACTACGCCGTTGCCGCCGACGCCAGCATTTCCAGCAATGGCTCCAGCAGCACTATCGCAACGTATGACCCGGCCATCACCACCGACCTGCACAAGTTTTCACTGGCGAATGGCGGCATTGACTATCGCGGTTCCGGGCGCGTCAACGGCCACCTTGGCTGGCAACAGGATCTGAAACCGTTCCGCATGAGCGAATACAACGGCGTGCTGCGGATCATCACCTACAACATCGGCAGTTGGCTCGACCATTCCGCCTCNCCCGCCAGCCTGTACACCTTGCAGGAAGACAGCGCCAACCAGTCGTTGGACATCCTCGCCAAGCTGCCCAACAGCACACACCCTGAGCCACTGGGCAAAGTCGGCGAGCAAATTTACGCGACCCGCTTCCTTGGCGACAAAGGCTATCTGGTGACCTTCCGCACCACTGACCCGTTGTACATCCTTGACCTGTCCAACCCGGCAGACCCGTTCATCGCCAGCGAACTCAACATCGACGGCTATTCCGACTACCTGCATCCGGTTGGGGAAAACTATCTGCTTGGCATCGGCAAGGACGCCATTACCGACACCTCCAGCAGCACAGGCGATGAAGGCAGNGGAGCCTGGTACCAAGGTGTGAAACTGTCGCTGATCGACATCACCAACCCATCCAGCCCTTATGAAAAGCAGAAAATCACTATCGGCAAACGCGGCACGGAAACCGCCGTTTCCCAGACCCATCACGCCCTGACCACCTTGCAGCAAGGCGACAACCTGCAAATGGCGCTACCGATCAGCCTGCATGAAGGCTCCGCCAGTTACTCCTCCGGNCCCAGCACGTATTACAACTGAATCCAAGACGAACTGTTCCGGCTGAATATCGACACCCGCAACGGTGTCATGCAGACACTGGAACCGATCGCCGCCGCAACCGACTCCAGTTCGAACGGTTACGATTACCTGTGGCCGTATGACCGTTCGGTGATGATCGGCAATTACATCCACTACCTGCACGGCGACAAGGTGATAAGTCAGGCCTGGTGATGTTAGAATCGGGCGATGCACAAGCCGCCCAAAATACACGCCGTCAATCCCGTCGCTAATAGCCGCCTGTTCCATGTGGAGGAAATCCACCGNGAATTCAGCAACGGCGAACACCGTATCTACGAGCGCCTTGCCAATCGCGGCAACGGCGCAGTGTTGGTCGCGCCGTTGCTGGAAGACGACACCCTGCTGCTGATCCGTGAGTACTCCGCTGGCACCGGGCGCTACGAACTCGCCTTTCCCAAAGGCCATATCGAACGCGGCGAAAGCCCGCTGGAAGCCGCCAACCGCGAAATCATGGAAGAAGTCGGCTACGGTGCCCGCGACCTGCGCCTGTTGCGCAGCATCAGCCTGTCGCCCGGCTATATGCAGCACCACACCCACCTAGTATTGGCGCGCGACCTTTACCCCCAACAAGTCGAAGGCGATGAGCCAGAACCGCTGGAAGTCGTGCCCTGGAAACTGAGCGATATGGACGAACTGCTGTTGCAGGACGACTTCACCGAAGGGCGCAGCCTGCTGGCGTTGTTNCTGGTGCGCGAATGGCTGCAACAACGCCAATAAACAAGGAAACCCTGATGGATCTGAACCCACTCATGCCCACCATTGTCGCCATTGCCCGCCAAGCTGGTGAGAAAATCATGGCGGTTTACACCTCCGCTGATTTTTCGGTGGAGCACAAGGACGACAATTCCCCGCTGACAGCCGCCGATATGGCCTCACACCACCATATCGTCGATGCGCTGGCCGCCCTGACGCCACAATACCCCGTGCTGTCAGAAGAAAACGCCAGCGAACTGGCTTTCGAGGAACGCAGCCAATGGCAAACTTATTGGCTGGTGAACCCATTGGATGGCACCCGGGAATTCATCAAGCGCAACGATGAGTTCAGCATCCTGATCGCCCTGGTGCATGAACATAAGCCAGTGTTGGGCGTCGTCCATGCCCCCGCACTGAACCAAACTTGGTTCGCCAGCTTGGGCAACGGTGCTTATAAACAAACCAATGGCGAACCCTTCCCGATCAGCGCACGCCACACCGCCGACCCATTGCAGGTGGTTGGCAGCAAGTCCCACCGTGACCCTGTTATGCCGCAGTTCCCGGAACAGATTGGCGCATATGAGTATTCGGTCATGGGCAGCATCCTCAAAGCCTGCATGGTGGCGGATGGCTCTGCCGACATCTATCCGCGTCTTGGNCCCACCTCTGAGTGGGACACCGCCGCCGCGCAGATCATCGTGGAGGAAGCGGGTGGTCACTTTACCCGCAGCGACATGCAACCAATGCGTTACAACACCAAGGAATCGCTGCTGAACCCGTATTTCTTCGTATTTGGTAAAGATTACCGCGATTGGTCACAATACCTGAGTTAAAAACCCAAACAAAACCATTGCCCATTCAGGAGACATAAAAACTGCCTGATATTGCAAATGCTCTGGCTTTATTAAGAATCAAACAATAAAGCCATATATTTAATCATATGCCACTATTCCCCTATATAAATACAGGGCGTTCCCTAATATCCCCCAGCAATAAAAAGAAAGAAAAAATAAATTTTTTCCAAAAAACAAAAACATGGAATAAACTCTATCTGTTTGGATACATTTATTTGGATTTATAAAATCTGAATACCTCAAACTATAATTAAAAGCCAAAACTAAAAAACCAAGGAAGTTAATCAGTGAAGGAGGTATTTATCATGCATATCAAACATTCATATTTTTTGAATACACCAAAACCGTTATTTCACATAATCAGTGTTACCGGATTAATGTTCGCCAATTCAATAGCCTTTGCCAGTGGCACGGCTCCTAATTGCCCGACAGTTTTTCCAGAGTTTGACTGCTATGCGCACTATATCGCCTGTGCCACCATCCCGGCAGGGATGACCGTCATGCTAGGCAGCCCCTATCAAGGGACAGGGCATATCGTGCCATTTGGCAGTAAAGAAATCTTTTACCTTTCATCCGAAGGCGAACTCAACAATAGCGGATCTGATCCAGTAGCAGTATTCCCATTCTGACCAATACCGGGCTACAGGGGCTGGCCGATATTAATCGGGATGACCGGAATGTTCATCCAGCCCGCCAGAACCTGAATCGCCCTGTGATGGCGGACGCTGTGGAGGCTGATAGATAAACAACCTTCCGCTTTCAGCGTGTAGAGCGGAGGGTTGCCAATGTCAGGAACCCACGATTCCCTGCAACATCCCCACTTCCAGATCAATCCCCAACTCGTTGTCGGGATTGATCGAAATGCTGTAGCCCGTGCCGACCTTTTCGATGATCCACTTCAACTCCGCCAGCAGGCCGCCGCCATAACCGGGGAAATCCTTGACGAAATTTTTCGCCATTTCTGGGCTGGTGAACAGGATCAGCACCTTGTTGCCGATCTCGTCATCCAACGTCAGCGGCGTAGCTTTGTCACCCATGGTCGGCTGCAAGCCGCCAATCTGGTGCTTTTCGTAAATTGGCATGAATAATTGCGCCGCCATCAACTGCTGGATGAAGTCTTCACTGTCCAACTCACCCGCCTGCGCCTGCATCAATAACGCTTCCGTTTCATTCATTGCTTGCATCCCGCCCATCCCTCTCATCATGTTTGACGCAGGTAAGGGTAATGAATCCCCTCACAGGCACAATGACCCGCATGCAGTATAATGGAAAAGACGAAAGGGGTATGAACATGAGGCCGACACCGCAATCATCTGGGATGAAAAATCACTGTCACCATTTTTTTAAGTTACAATACTGCTCTTTTTAGGGCTGATTGAGCTATGTTCATGTCCCGCATATTTCGCCACCGCATGCTTACCCTCCTGGCCTGCGCTATGTTCCCGCCTTTGTTTCCCATGGCGATGGCGGAGCCACAGACAGAAGAGTCGCTGGAAAACTCCATCGTCAAAATCTACGTCACCAGCAAAACCTACGCCACTTTTTCACCCTGGAATTCGGATAGTGTCACGTCCAATGGCTCAGGCTTCATCATCGATGGCCACCGCATCCTCACCAATGCCCATGTGGTCGCCGACCAAGTATTCGTGGAGATCCAGCGTGACGGCAACCCGAAACGTTATCAGGCGGAAGTGCAAACCGTCTCCCATGAGATGGACATCGCCATCCTGACCGTCAAAGACCCGCACTTTTTCGATAAAGGCCAACCGCTGCAACTGGGCGACCTGCCGGATATCCACCAGGAAATCACCGTCTACGGCTACCCCATTGGCGGCGACACCATCAGCACAACCCGCGGCATTGTTTCACGCATTGAATACCTGCCCTACTTCCACAGCGGCCTGTCCTTCGAAATGATCCAGATTGACGCCGCCGTCAACCCCGGCAATAGTGGCGGTGCATTGGTGGACAATCGGGTGGCAGGCATCGTGACGCAAAAATCGGAAAGCGATGGGGAAAACATCGGCTACATTATCCCTTCCACCATGGTGCGGCGCTTCCTTAAGGATATGGAAGACAACCGCTATGACGGTTTCCCGGACTTCCCCATTGAGGTGGAATTCCTGCTCAGTCCTGCCTTGAAAAAGAAATACCGCCGNGACGAGGAACAAACTGGCGTCCTGATCAGCAAGGTATGCGCCAACACCTCGGCGGAAAAAGTATTGCGGCGCGGCGACGTCATCACCCACATCGATGGCAAAAACATCGATGATGACGGTTCCTCGCCGTTGAATGCGCGTAAAAACATCTACTTCATCCACTACATCGACCTGCATCAGGTTGGCGAAACCGTATCGCTCGACATCGTGCGCGACGGCA
This sequence comes from Candidatus Thiothrix singaporensis, assembly GCA_013693955.1. Classification (GTDB taxonomy): domain Bacteria; phylum Pseudomonadota; class Gammaproteobacteria; order Thiotrichales; family Thiotrichaceae; genus Thiothrix; species Thiothrix singaporensis. Next base: position 3,052,516 of record CP059265.1, read on the forward strand.
AACCGCTCAAGGTTGACCTTCCCCTCGACAAAGCCGACAAAACGACCTATCTGTTCGACCAGAAGCCGCGCTATTTCATCTATGGCGGTTTTGTGTTTGCTGCCGATGAGACCTACGATTCCTGCATGAGCCGTGAAGACTACGACGACGACAAAAACAAAGACAAGCAGGACAATGTGACGGTCACCCAAGTGTTGGCGGCTTCCAGCAACCTTGGCTTCCACGACCTGCCCACGACCGCGCTCAAGAAAATCAACGGCAAAACCTTCAATACCTTTGAAGCGTTTTACAAACAGCTGAAAACCACGACTGAGCCTTTCATTATGCTGGAAGATTACTCCGGCTATGAGATCGCCATTGACCGGGAGCTGGCCGAACGCGAACATCAGGAGATACTNGACCAGTACGGCATCCACCGTGACCATTCGGCGGAAATAGACGCCTGGGATAAGGAACTGGCACAGCAATCCAAGTAAGGGCACCGTCAGCAGCGCCCTTACAGTGGGGAGGTTTACAAGCCTGCGTTTAGCGCGTAGGCAAACGCCCGCTCCGCCTCCGCAAACATGTCACGGCTGGCTTGGTTGACGGTCATGACCAGATAGGCGTCCTTGTCCGGCGCATACAGCATGATTGTCCCCCAGAAACCTGCGTGCCCCCACACTTCATGGCCATTGAAAACGGCATGTTGCAAGCCAAGGCCATAATTGGGGCTAATGGCCGTCAACTGCCGCATTTCCGTCAGGGTGGCGCTGCTATGGAAGAGTTGCCCCTTCATCAANNGGCGCATGAACAGGGAAAGGTCTTCCACTGTTGACACAACCGCCCCGCTCGCCCAGGCCGCAGAGGTGTCCAACGTGGTGGCGGTAATGTCCAGGTTACGGTTGACGCCCTGGGGAACCAGGTTATAGAAATGGTGCGCGATCCGTCCGCGCGCAGGTTCGAAGCCTTCATGCCAAGTATTGACCATCCCCAGACGGTTAAAAATCCTACCCCTGTAATTGCTGGTCAATGATTGCCCTGTCACCTGTTCAATCACCAGCCCCAGCAGCAGGTAATGGGTATCGCTGTAATCGAAGCGGCTGCCCGGCACGAACAGCGCGTTGCGCGCCAGACCGGATTCCAAATAATAATCCAACAAGCCCGCGCCATCCCAATGTTTGGCGGCAAGGCCGCGCCCGGCGTTATTCAGCACATCATTAATCATCTGTGCGAACAAGCCGTTGCTGTCCTGTACCATTGGCGAATCGGCAATGTAGTCCCGCATCCCGGCGGTATGCTGGAGCAACTGGCGAATGGTCACACTGCCGCCAGTTTTGAAACCCGCCGTTATCTGCAAATCGTCCAGCGTATAACCGGCAGGCAACCTGACACCACCCAGTAGGCTGGACAGTGGCGTATCCAACGTGAAATAGCCTTCCTCCACCAATTGCAGGATCACGGTGGCCGTAAACACTTTGGAAATGCTCGCCACCCTGAACGGATACGTCGTGGTCATCAATTCGCCTGTTTGCGGATTGGCCTTGCCCGCCGCCCGCAGGTAACGGTAATTCCTTTCCGATGACTCAAACAGCAAGGCGGTATTGACAACATCCGGCTGGCTCAGGGTGTCGCTGACAAACCGATCCAAATTTTCATTCAGCCGATTGGGCAACAGAGGGTCTCCAACGCGGCTTGTCACCGATGTCTGCGCCTGTCCGCCCCCACATCCCGCCAGCAACAACAGCAAACTCCCGATCCAGACCAACAAAACCGTGCGCCATGTGCGTATAGCCATCCCATCCCATCCTGTAACCCGTTGCTAATGGCTGGGATATAGGTCAGCCCCATGCACCGTGCCGTCACGCCTTGCGGCCACGGATAGGAAAAACTGATAGACGGACATAACTCAAATAAAACCTGCACCTGCTTTTAGGCGTAAATATGGAGAAAATGTGAATTCCAACCTACCCTATAGGACGATAAGGATTTATTGGCAAAGGAGATCGCTAAATGTTGTGGTTATTGATTCTTGGAGTCTTGATGTGGAGCTTGGTGCACCTGTTCCCATCCATCATGCCGGTGAAGCGCACCGAGTTGATCAGCCAGTATGGCAACCTGTATCAGGGAATATTTTCCCTGAAAATTCTCATTTCCCTGGTTCTGATCATAATCGGCTGGCGTAACACCATCCCGGAACCCATCTATGACCCACCCTCATTCGGCAGGCATGTCAATATGTTGCTGATGCTGTTCGCCATCATGCTGTTTGGCGCATCCCACGCCAAAAGCTGGCTGCAACAAAATATCCGCCACCCTATGCTCAGTGGCGTGATTGTGTGGGGAATCGGGCACCTATTGGCGAATGGCGACACCCGCTCACTGGTGCTGTTTGGCGGCATGACGTTGTGGGCAGCGCTTTCCATCGTCTTCATCAACAAACGGGATGAATCATGGATGAAATCGCAAATGACTGTTACCCGCATAGATGACCTGAAGCTGCTGGCCGTCAGTATCGTGGTGTACNNCGTGCCGGTTTTCCTGCACCCATACTTTGCTGGCGTAGCCTTGATTCCACACTAAAATATTTATAACACACTGGATTTATTACATAATTTTATTTTATAAAATTCAATCAAATCCTGCTGAACATGTTTTCTCCTGATCACATGTTTTGCACCGCTGATCCTGCTTTGATTTGTCAGGAAAAGGTAACTTTTTAAATAGAATACGCTCATTGGGCAAGCTGTTCGTTTTTTCACACAGCTAGAAATCAGTCTATTCAATCTCGAGGAAGTTTTTATGACAATCGCATTGTTAAGTGGCCTATTTGGCGGCAATTCCTATGTAAATTCAGCCAGCAACTCTTCCAGTAGCTGCGGCTGTTCTTCAGGCCAGTCCAGTGGCAACGCTCAATCTGGAGGCGGAAATAACGGAGGCCTGCTCTCCAATTTGTTGGGAGCGAAAACCAACCTGGTCAGTAATTTGCTGGGCGGTATTACTGGCGGCAATTCCGGCGGCTCTGAAAACGGGAACAACTCCTGCGGCTCATGCGCTGCTGGAGGTTCATCTTCTTCAGCCGGGCAGGGTTATGGCCAGTAGGCAAAGTGGCGGGAGAACTGGCCAGTGGCGTTCATCAAACCGCTGAAACAGTGATATCTGCAACCGGTCTGGGGGCTGTTCTCGCCGATTGATAAAGCAGTTGTTCACCCACTGCTGTGGGATCCAATCTCACTGGCGACAGGTTATGATGTCAGCAAGCATCCAGCCGGTGTGCCGGATGTTACAGACCCACTGGGTGTCCGTAGCTAATTGTCTGGTTAAAAAATAAATCCGGAACCAGTCTGTCTGATTTCGGATTTACTGGCTCCACTGTGCGAGCCTCTTCCAAACACACAACCAACACAAAAACTATTTCATCGTCACCAGTTCTTCCGCGCTGACCGGGTGGATGGCAATGGTGTCATCAAAGTCCTGCTTGGTCGCGCCCATACGGATAGCCACAGCGAAACCTTGCATCATTTCATCCACACCTAAGCCAATAGCGTGACAGCCGACGATCTTTTCTTNCCGGCCAATCACTACCAGCTTCATCGCAGTCTTGACCTTATGTTTGGCGAATGCGTAATACATCGGCGTGAATTCAGTCGTGTACACCTTCACCGCATCACCGTATTGTTCGCGGGCGGCCTCTTCCGAAAGACCAATCGTGCCAATCGGCGGATGGGTAAACATCACGGTCGGGATCAGGCTGTAATCGACTTTCCGATCCTTCATGCCACCAAACAGACGGTCACCCAGACGGCGNNGCGCAGCAATCGCGACCGGGGTCAGTTGCACACCGCGCTTATTGATGATGTCGCCAATCGCATATACGCNCGGAACACGGGTTTCCTGATAATCAGTGACATCGATGAAACCGCCTGGAGCCAGTTCCAAACCAATATTTTCCAGGCCGATATTGTCCGTATTCGGCACACGGCCAATCGCCCACAGCACCTGATCGAGATCCGTCAGGGTGCTGCCATCTGCATAGTGGATGGTCAGTTTGCCATCCGCCTGTTTTTCGACACTGGCAATCTTGTCATCATCATTGAACAAGATGCCGTCGGCTTCCATTTGTGTACGCAGGGTTTTCTGCATCAGACTGTCGAAACCGATCAGCACTGGGAATCCCTGGTGCAACATGTGCGTACGTGTCCCCAACGCATTCAGCACACCTGCCAGTTCCAAAGCAATGTAACCACCGCCCACGACGGCCACTTTCTCAGGCTGTTCTTCCAGCTCGAAAAAGCCATCAGATGTAATGCCGTATTCCGCCCNCGGAATATTGGTCGGCATAACGGGGCGTCCGCCGGTAGAAATCACAATATGGTCAGCCGTGTATTTGGCACCATCGACTTCCAGCGTTTTGGCGTCCACAAAGCGTGCCGAACCTTCAATCAGATCAACACCCAGTTCGGCAAGGAAACTGTCCAGATACCAGTCATTGATACCCGCGATCATATTTTCGCGCTTGGTTACCAGCTTGCCCCAGTCCAGCGTGCCGGGAACAGTGGCAAAACCGTAGTCCTGTGCCTCATGCTGTGCATAAGCCAGATTGGCGGCGAACCACATGACTTTCTTCGGTACACAGCCGCGATTGACGCAGGTGCCGCCGAGATCTTCCTGCACTTCTATCACGGCGCATTTCGCACCGTGTTTCGCTGCCTTTTCAACCACCGACAGGCCGCCGCTGCCTGCACCGATGGCGATCAAATCGTAATGTTGGCTCATGCTGCTCTCCCTATTGCTACTGTGTTTAGACTTGGGCTGGCAACGCACAAGACGTGCGCCGCCACCCTGCTGGAATTAGCGTGCTTTCAGCCACTCTTCCAGTTTGTCTGATCCACCAATCAGCTCACCGTTGATGAATACCTGTGGAACCATATCGACGCCAGCAACAGCGCGCAAGGTCTGGTTCTTGTAGTCACGGTTCAGCACCAGTTCGTCGAAGTCGATGCCAGCATCATGCAGCATGCCCTTGGCGCGTGCGCAGAATGGACAGCCTGGACGTGTGAAAACAGTCACATCCAGCGGAGCAGCCGCTTCCGGTGCAATGTAGGCCAGCATGGTGTCAGCGTCGGACACTTCAAACGGGTCGCCCGGCTTGTTTGGCTCGACAAACATTTTGTCAACCACGCCGTTTTTCACCAGCATGGAATAACGCCAGGAACGCTTGCCGAAGCCGAGGTCATTCTTGTCAACCAGCAAGCCCATACCATCGGTGAAATCGCCGTTGCCATCCGGGATGAACGTGATCTTGTCGGCTTCCTGATCCACTTTCCATTCGTTCATGACGAAGGTGTCGTTGACAGACATGCAGATGATTTCATCAACGCCGTACTTCTTGAAAGTGTCCGCCAGCTGGTTGTAACGTGGCACATGGGTAGAAGAACAGGTCGGCGTGAAGGCACCCGGCAGGGAGAACACGATGACAGTTTTGCCTGCAAACAACTCGTCGCTTTTGACATCAACCCACTCGTGGTTCTGTCGGGTGCGGAAGGTGACACTTGGTACTTTCTGGCCTTCTTTGTTTGGGAACATCTTCAATCTCCTTGAATTGATTTATCTCAAATGATCTGTAAAAGTTATCGTATGTGGCGCAGTATAAGCAGACATCAATAGGATTCAAAGCAGAATGTTTCAAACGTTGCATTCTATTTAATGGAATAGGCGGGTATAAAAACATACATAAACGTTGCAATCATTGGACAATAGCAGGTGTGGGCATGGCTGTTAGCCGTGACAAAATCGATACAAATTTGCAGGAAGAGCTGCATTTACCCTGATTGTCGGAACAGGCTTGGGATTACCCATAAAGCCAATGATGCAAAATAAAAAGGCTCCCTGAAGGAGCCTTTTTATTTCGTCAGACTTGCAAAGTCTTAATGGTGACCGCGAGCCTTGCCGATACGGTGCAACATTTCCAGCTGCGCCTTGGCAGCTTCCAGTTCAGCCTGGATGGTCTCGTAATCGAGATCTTCCGGGTCTTTGCCAGCCAGCGCATCCTGCGCCTGCTTCATGGCTTCCTGGGCGGCCTGTTCGTCAAGGTCTTCCGCACGCATACCGGTATCAGCCAATACCGTCACGATATGCGGCTGGACTTCCAGTACACCACCAGAGACAAACAATGAAGCAAAGTTGCCTTCTTCGGTCTTGTACTGAAGCTCACCGGCACGCAGACGGGAAATCAGCTGGGAGTGACGAGGGAGAATCCCCAAATCACCTAGCACACCCGGTGCGATGACTTCTTCAACCGTACCGGAGAACAACTTCTGTTCCGCCGTTACCACGTCCAGATGCATTGTCATAGCCATAGTGAGCCCTCCTGATTAGAGCTTGCCGGCTTTCTCGACAGCTTCTTCAATCGCCCCAACCATGTAGAACGCACCTTCCGGCAGGTGATCGTACTCACCATTCAGGATAGCTTTAAAGCCTGTCAGCGTGTCTTTCAAGGTGACGTATTTGCCTGGCGCACCAGTAAACACTTCCGCCACGAAGAACGGCTGGGACAGGAAACGCTGGATACGGCGGGCGCGGCCAACGACTTTCTTGTCATCTTCGGAGAGTTCATCCATACCGAGGATCGCGATGATATCTTGCAGTTCCTTGTAGCGCTGCAACACACCCTGAACCGAACGGGCGGTGTCATAGTGATCCTTACCCACAACCAGCGGGTCAAGCTGACGGGAGGTGGAATCCAGTGGGTCTACCGCAGGGTAGATACCGAGTTCCGCAACGTTACGGGACAATACCAGGGTCGCATCCAAGTGGGCGAAGGTGGTTGCTGGGGACGGGTCAGTCAGGTCATCCGCAGGTACGTATACGGCCTGGAATGAAGTGATGGAGCCAGTCTTGGTGGAAGTGATACGCTCCTGCAGGGCACCCATCTCTTCCGCCAGTGTCGGCTGGTAACCTACCGCAGATGGCATACGACCCAACAGTGCGGATACTTCCGTACCCGCCAGGGTGTAACGGTAGATGTTGTCAACGAACATCAGAACGTCACGGCCTTCGTCACGGAAATACTCTGCCATGGTCAGACCAGTCAATGCCACACGCAGACGGTTGCCTGGTGGCTCGTTCATCTGACCGTAAACCAATGCCACCTTATCGATAACGCCGCCTTCTGTCATTTCATGGTAGAAGTCGTTACCTTCACGGGTACGTTCACCAACACCTGCGAATACAGACAAACCACTGTGTTGCTTGGCGATGTTGTTGATCAGCTCCATCAGGGTAACGGTCTTACCTACACCCGCACCGCCGAACAGACCGATTTTACCACCCTTGGCGATTGGCATGATCAGGTCGATAACCTTGATGCCCGTTTCCAGGATGTCGATGCTGGCTGCCTGCTCTTCATAGCTTGGTGGCGGACGGTGGATAGGCATTTTGACTTCGCTCGCCACAGNGCCAGCGTTGTCAACCGGGTTGCCCAGTACGTCCATGATGCGGCCAAGCGTACCCTGACCCACCGGCACAGAGATTGGCGCGCCAGTGTTGTCTACTTTCATGCCGCGCTGGAGGCCGTCAGACGTCCCCATCGCGATTGTGCGTACAATGCCGTCGCCCAACTGCTGCTGGACTTCCAGGGTCAGACCCTGTTTGGCTACTGTCAACGCATCGTATACAGCGGGAACTGCGTCACGTGGGAATTCCACGTCGACGACCGCGCCGATGATTTCTACGATGTTTCCAGTACTCATTGATAGNNTACCTCTTAAAAAATAATAAATCCGTAACAGCCGTTAGACCGCCGCTGCACCGCCGACGATTTCCGAGATTTCCTGCGTGATCGCTGCCTGACGAGCCTTGTTGTATACCAGCTTAAGCTCATTGATGAGCTTACCCGCGTTGTCGGAAGCGCTTTTCATCGCAACCATACGTGCCGACATTTCGCAGGCGACGTTTTCGACAACACCCTGATATACCAAAGACTCAACATAGCGTTGCATCAAAGCGTCGATAACCTCTTTGGACTCCGGCTCGTAAATGTAGTCCCAATGGTGTTTGATTGAACTCTCATCAGATGGCACAACCGGAATGAGCTGGCTCACCCGCGGTTTTTGCGTCATGCTGTTGACGAATTCATTTTCAACCAGGAACAAACGGTCAATACGGCCTTCGTCGTAGGCGTCGAGCATTACCTTGATCGTACCGATCATATCCGCAACGCGTGGCTGGTCACCCATATGGGTCTTCTGAGCCACAATTCCGTAACGCTTGAATGCAGCTGCTGCTTTGTTGCCCAATACGCAAATGTCGACTTCGACATTCTGTTCGCGCCATTGGGCGATACTTTGCAGCGCCGCCTTGAACAGGTTGACGTTCAGGCCGCCACACAAACCACGGTCAGTGGAAATGATGACATAGCCAACACGTTTGACTGCTTCACGTTCTTGCGTGTAAGGATGCTTGTATTCCAGATGACCATGCGCCAGATGGCCTACCACTTGACGCATCTTGTCGGCATAGGGGCGGCTGGCATTCATCCGATCCTGCGCACGGCGCATTTTGGAGGCTGCAACCATCTGCATCGCTTTGGTGATCTTACGAGTATTTTGGATACTCTTGATCTGCGCGCGTATTTCCTTACCACTTGCCATGGGATTTACCTCCCATTACCAGGTGTTGGTGGACTTGAAGGTATCAAGCGCTTNTTTCATAGCCGAGGCGATTTCGTCATTGTAATCACCTTTATCGTTGATTTTGTCCAGCAACTCTTTCTGGGAAGAGCGCAGGTAGCTCAACATGGCTGCTTCAAAATCAACGACCTTCTTCGCGTCCACATCATCCAGATAACCTTCATTGGCTGCGTACAGCGAGAATGCCATTTCAGCGACAGTCATGGGCGCAAACTGAGCCTGTTTCATCAGCTCAGTTACGCGTTGGCCACGCGCCAGCTGTTTACGGGTGCCTTCGTCGAGGTCGGAAGCAAACTGGGAGAACGCCGCCAACTCACGGTACTGAGCCAGAGCCAGACGAACACCACCACCCAGTTTCTTGATGATCTTGGTCTGAGCAGAACCACCTACACGGGATACGGACAAACCAGCGTTGATCGCAGGACGAATACCCGCGTTGAACAGGTCGGTTTCCAGGAAGATCTGACCGTCAGTAATGGAGATTACGTTGGTCGGGACGAACGCGGAAACGTCACCTGCCTGGGTTTCGATAATAGGCAGCGCAGTCAGGGAACCCGTTTTGCCTTTTACTTCACCGTTGGTAAAAGCTTCAACATAGTCAGCGTTGACACGCGCCGCACGTTCCAACAGACGGGAGTGCAGGTAGAAAACGTCTCCCGGATAAGCTTCACGGCCTGGCGGACGGCGCAACAGCAGGGAAACCTGACGGTATGCCCAAGCTTGCTTGGTCAGGTCATCATAAATGATCAACGCGTCTTCACCACGGTCACGGAAGTATTCACCCATGGTGCAGCCGGTGTACGGAGCCAGATACTGCATGGAAGCAGGATCAGCCGCCGCCGCAGCAACAACAGTGGTGAATTCCATCGCACCGTGCTCTTCCAGCTTACGCACCACGTTGGCGATGGAAGAAGACTTCTGGCCAACCGCAACGTAAATACATTTTACGCCGGTACCTTTCTGGTTGATGATGGTGTCAACTGCAACCGCAGTCTTACCAGTCTGACGGTCACCGATGATCAGTTCGCGCTGACCACGACCGATTGGCACCATGGCATCCAGAGCCTTGATACCGGTTTGCAGCGGCTGGTCAACCGATTTACGTTCGATAACGCCTGGAGCGATACGTTCAACAGGAGCGAAGCCGTCATTATCAACCANGCCTTTGCCATCGATTGGATTACCCAGAGAATCGACAACGCGACCCAGCAGGCCACGACCGATCGGAACTTCCAGAATACGGCCTGTACATTTTACGGTATCGCCTTCAGTGATTGATTTGTAATCACCGAGAACGACCGCACCGACAGAATCACGCTCAAGGTTCAGAGCCAGCCCGTAAGAGCCGTTGGAGAACTCGATCATCTCACCGGACATGACATCGCCCAGACCATGCAGGCGAACGATACCATCCGTTACGGAGACAACAGTACCCTCTGTGCGTGCTTCAGCGCCGGCTTCGAAGCTGCTAATGCGCTTCTTGATCAGATCACTGATTTCAGTTGGGTTAAGTTGCATGTGCTATTCCTCAATTATCGGGCTGGCTTAACGAGCCAACGCCGCCTTCATTTCTTTCAGCCTGCTCTGGATGGAACCATCAATTACCAAGTCACCCGCACGTATGATTGCACCACCCATCAGGGCAGAATCAACACGGGTTGTTAGCTTGACTTCACGTCCCAAGCGTTTCTGGAGCGCCGCAGCAAGGGTTTGCTGCTGGTCATCCGTCAGTTCCTGCGCGGAAACGACCTCCGCTTCCACTGCACCTTCTGCCTCCGCCTTCAACTGCTCAAAGATTGCGGACATTTCAGGCAACAGTGCGAAACGGTCATTCTCCGCCAATACCTTGAGCAGATTACGGCCACTATCGTCGATTGCATCACCTGCAATCTCGGCGAGAATGTCAGCTTTCTGTTCTTTGGTTATGCGGGGATGACTCAGCAAAGCAGATGAACCTTCTGCTGTGACGACCGCAGACATGGCCGCCAATTGAGCTGACCACTCGGACAGCTTGCCGACTTCCTGCGCCATCTCAAACACAGCTTTTGCGTAAGGACGAGCGGCGGTTGTCAATTCAGACATGGTTCATCCCTCAGATTTGCGCGGCCAGATCATCCAATGCTTTTGCGTGGGCAGCTGCATCGATTTCCTTGCCAAGAATTTNTTCAGCACCAGAAACAGCCAGTGACGCAACTTGCTTGCGCAAGGTTTCGCGGGCACGGGAGACTTCCTGCTCAATGTCTGCCTGAGCAGCCGCTTTGACACGGTTTTGCTCTTCAACAGCACTATTCTTGGCCTCATCGACAATTTCACCGGCACGCTTTTGAGCCTGCGCGATGATTTCAGCGGCGGCAGCCTTGGCCTTTTCAGNTTCATCCAATGCTTTCTGGCGAGCCAGCTCTTCTTCATGCTTGCCTTTTTCGGCAGCGGCCAGACCATCAGCGATACGCGCCTTGCGGTCTTCCAGCATTTTGAGCATCGGCTCCCACAGCACTCCCTTGACGAACCAGATCAGAACTGTAAAAACAAGCATCTGACCTATCAGGGTTGCAGTTACGTTCATGGGTTTAACCTCCGAATGTTAGTAACAACGTTTAACAATCGTGAGATTAACCAGCGCCCATTGCAGATTTAGCAGCACCGATGAATGGGTTGGCGAAAATGAACCACATGGAAATACCCAGAACGATCATTGGGAACGCTTCCATCAGACCGCCAGTAAACAGCATTTGACCAGTCAGCTGAGCACGCATTTCAGGCTGACGGGCAATGCCCTCGATAAACTTGGAACAGATCATACCCCAACCCAGTGCGGAACCCAGACCCGCAGCCGCCAGGATGATGCCAACGCCTACAGCAGTGTAGGAATAGATCATTGCAACAGTTTGTGCATCCATCATTAAGTCTCCAAACAAAAGTTAAAATCAAAAAGCAGAAACAAAAATCACTCTCTGGCAGTGAAAGAGCAGCCTAAACAACCACATCACAACCTGAAATCAGTGGTGCTCGTCGTGCTGGCTAGCCAGTCCCAAATATACGATGGTCAATAGCATGAAGATAAACGCTTGCAACGGTACAACCAACATATGGAATACCGCCCACATGGAACCCAAGATGACCTGTGCGGGCATTGCCCATACGGAAAACGCCAACAACGCAATCAACAGGAACAGCAATTCCCCTGCAAACATGTTTCCGAAGAGACGAAGGCCAAGACTGACAGGTTTGGCGATCTCTTCAATGGCGGTCATGATAATATTCACCGGCATGAGGTACGNAGTAAACGGATGGAACAAAAATTGCTTAATATAACCAACCAAACCTTTATGTTTGATGTTATAGAAAATAATCAATGCAAACACACTCAAAGACAAGCCAAACGTTGTATCTAAGTTGGTGGTAGGAACCACTTTCAGGTAAACGTGATGAGGGTCAGCCCCAAACAAAGCACCAATGCCACTAGCCAATGATGGCAACAAATCAACAGGGAGGAAGTCCATGGCGTTCATCAACAGCACCCATACAAAGATGGTTAACGCCAGAGNGCCAATCAGGCTATCCGCATTGGGGAAAATATCCTTGACCTGCTGGTTGACAAACTCAACGATTGTCTCAATGACATTCTGAAAGCCTGTAGGCTTGTCTGCATTCAGACTCTTGCCGACCTTCCAAGCAAAGAACGCTATCAAACCTGCGAGTAGCATACTGAACAAAAGAACATCAACGTGTAACACGCTAAAGTCAATAATCTTGACTTGCTTGCCGTGTTCAACGCCAACACTCCAGTTGGTCAAGTGGTGCTGGATGTACTCGACAGGACTTGAAATTGCTGGCGCATTAGACTCGCTCACAACTCACCCCGTACTACAAAGTTAAAAATCCTTTGCTGGAATCACCCGACCTGGCGGGTTCCCATCAGCATATAAGCCAGTTGCGCGACCATAAACGTACCCAGCAGGGGAACTGGAGCCAGTTTCAGATAGCCCAAGCCGAACCCTAACGCAACCAACACAAATACAAATCTTTGTACGACCCCGAAATAAAGAGCATTGACACTCTGCTGCGGACTCGCCTTTGCGATTTCCCNCGCCTGTCCCACTCGCCGAGCAAGCAACATAGTATTTGCTAGCGCAATAGCTCCGCCATAAAACGCAGGTAACAATGCTGAGTCACCCTGATACGACCATGACACTGCAACACCAGCCAATACCAGAATAAATTGAATAATAAGTATGCTTCGCATCCGTTCCTTTTGAGGAAGGCCAAACTAAAACCTTCCCCCTCAAAATCCCGGAGGAGTATAAAGACATCCTAATATAGGGTCAACCTTCACAGAATGAGTCCTCTCTCCTGGAAATAGGGTCGCATTATATATCCCTTTTGATATATCCCGCCACAACAAAATGCGGTATGTTGCCTATAAAGACAAAAATTGGAAGATTCTTTCCAGAGGAGAGGAAAGTGATGCCTGTGGCTCGAATATTCTCAAAGATCGTATTGTACTGGGGAATATGGATGNGCAACCATCAGCCCTGCACTTTCAGCAGATGCGGCACTGAAAGAAGCTTCCGACTTTCAAACATTGGGAGAGGCAATGCAGGCCAAGAAGCTGCCACTACTTCTGGCCTTTCGTGCCGACTATTGCGGATTCTGCAAACGGCTCGAGACAGAGTACCTTGAACCTATGGCCAAAAGCGGGGACTACGACTCGCGAATCCTGATCCGCACTTTCAGCATAGGCGATAACCGTACTGTCACTGACTTCAACGGTGCCAAGATTGACGCGGAGAAAATGACCCGCAGATACAAGGTGTCATTAACACCAACATTAATATTTCTGAATGCGGATGGAAAGGAAATCGCTGAACCACTACTTGGCTATAACAGCCCGGACTTTTACGGCGCATACTTGGAAAACGCCATTGATACGGCACACAAAGCAATCAACGAGAAGGATAGATAAGGGAGAAAATCTCCCTTATCTTAGCGAAAGATATACTAATCAACGATTGCGCACAAACCGCCGAACCTCCGCCAAATGGCGTCGGCTAACCTCCAGTTGATCCTTGACATTATCCAGTACAACTTGGGTACGGCCGATGGAAGACTTGGACAGGCCAGAAATGGCAGTCTTGGCCACCAACGCATTGCGATGAATGCGGATAAAACGATCTGCCAAATCGGTCTCTAGTGACTTCAGCGATTCCTCAATAATAACCTCGCCCTTCTTATGGCGCACGGTCACATATTTCTGATCCGCCTGGAAATACACAACATCTTCAATCGGGATCAATTCAAGGTTACCCCGCATACGTGCGCAGATGTGCTTGCGCGCCGCCAAATTACGGCCTTCGCGGTTCTCCAGCGCCTCCATACGTTGGGCGCGGTTCAGTGAGCGGGCTTGTTCCAGACTTTGTAATAATTGTTCTTGTCTTATCGGTTTCATAAGGTACCCTGTTGCTTTTGTTGAAAAGGCTTCTAAGGCATATTCACCATACGCTGTAGTGAATATGACGGCTGGTGGGCTATCCATGCCTGAAATGTGCCGGGCGGCTTCCAACCCGTCCATGCCGGGCATTGAAATGTCCATCAGCACAATGTCCGGCTGATAACGCTCTGTCATCAGCACTGCATCCACCCCGTTTTCGGCTTCTGCACAAACTGCGTAGTCGACTTGACTTGCCAATAACCCTTTGATCCGTGCGCGGGCGTATTCTTCGTCGTCTACAACCAAAACTTTTAATGTCATAATTTTTCTACTCCTTGGGTATGGAAAACGAAACCCGGTATTGTTGGATATTTTNTTGGATTCTCAGGTTCGCCCGATCACCGTAGGCAAGCCGCAAGCGGTTCACCATGTTCTCCTGGGCTATATGATTTCCCTTGGTGTGGGTGCTCACACCAGTAGGAGGCAATGGATTTGTAACTGAAACGTCTAGCGTCTTGCCTGCATCATAAAGGCTGATTGTCAGCAAACCACCATCCTGGCGGGGCTGAATGCCATGGTAGACCGCGTTTTCAACCAGCGGCTGCAACAAAAATGGCGGCATATCCATATCCAGCGGCAGACTGTTTTGATCCATGTCCAACTTGACATGTAAGCGCTTTTCACCCAGACGCAGACCTTCCATACGCAAGTAAGCCAAAGTCAGATCCAGCTCCTCTTTTAGACTTATTCGCGACCGCTTATCGAGGGTAAGGCGCATGATATCCGCCAAGTCCAGTAACGCTGCCTCGGCCTTGTTGGGGTCAATATGTACAAGATGTGCAATGGTATTCAGACTATTGAACAGAAAATGTGGGCGCATGCGCGCCTGTAAGGCATCATACTTAGCTGCCGAATCGGCCTCGACACTTTCCTCCCATTGGTTATGGATATAAAAATACCGCAGCAACACCAGCACGATGACTAGCGCAATCACCAAGTTCTTAAAAATAAACAGGGCACTGGTCATTATGTTAGCCAACTTATCGTTACCAAATGACGCCAGCATCCCCAATACAGAAGCAAGCAGAGTAAACCCCGCAACCGTCACCAGCACGATAGCAGACGCCTGAAAAACCGTCGGCCGCGCAAAGAAACGGGCAACAAAACACAGAGTGAAGATAGAGGCCAATGCAACCCACTGCACAAACAATGAATGCATCCCTAAATTGACGAAAAAATCACGTAAATCTGTCGCCACAGCCAACGCCAACACGACTGCCAACAACTCAGCACCCAACACAGCACGCAATAGTGCCTGCGGTACGCAGATATTTGGCAAATAGCCTAGTGTTTTTCCAATAGATGACGACATTATTAGCTCTCAATCAGGCTGCAACCGGGAACCCGTGTTAACACCCGACCCAGTTATCGTTTATATTTTTATAATTACCGCGCCTGACGTAACAGGCGGAGCGTCTGTTTATTGTATACTACCCGCAATCTGCATTGCGGCATTACGACATTGAATCATATTTTTTTATTGTTCCACACTGTGATAATGTCTGGCAACTTTTTTAACAACTTGATGAAAATTCAACATTAACCCATGAGCGAACACCAACACGACACGGCCAGAGACAAACCCTGGGGCGGACGTTTCAGCGAATCCACTGACGCATTCGTCGAAGAATTCACCGCCTCCATTAACTTCGACAAGCGGCTCTACGGACACGACATCCGAGGATCCCGCGCCCATGCCCGCATGCTGGGGAAGGCAGGGATATTAAACACCAATGAAGTTGAACAAATCCTGAGTGGCTTGGACAAAATTGAACAAGCCATTGATAACGGGGAGCTGGAATGGAAAGTTGCCCTGGAAGACGTGCACATGAACATAGAAGCGCGCCTGACTGACCACATCGGCATTGCTGGCAANAAATTGCATACTGGCCGCTCCCGCAATGACCAAGTCGCCACTGATGTGCGCTTATGGCTACGTGAACAGGTCGATGGCGTCAGCCATGAACTACGCCGTCTGCAACGGGCGCTGGTGGATTTGGCAGAACGCGAAGCCGACACCATCCTGCCCGGATTCACCCATTTACAGGTTGCCCAGCCAATCACATTCGGCCACCACATGCTGGCATGGTTTGAAATGCTGCAACGCGATCACGAGCGCCTGCAGGATTGCCGCAAACGCATCAACATCATGCCATTGGGAGCCGCCGCACTGGCCGGAACCACCTACCCCATCGACCGGGAGTACACAGCGCAACTGCTGGGTTTTGAACGCCCGGCACGCAACTCGCTGGATGCAGTGAGCGACCGCGACTTCGCCATTGAATTCACATCTGTCGCTTCCCTGATCATGATGCACCTGTCACGCTTTGCAGAAGAACTGATCCTGTGGACTTCGGCGCAGTTCGACTTCATCCGCCTGCCTGACCGCTTCTGCACCGGCTCATCCATCATGCCGCAGAAGAAAAACCCGGACGTGCCGGAACTAGTGCGCGGCAAAAGCGGACGCGTATTCGGACACCTGATTACCCTGCTGACATTGATGAAAGGCCAGCCGCTGGCCTACAACAAGGACAACCANGAAGACAAGGAGCCGCTGTTCGACACCGCCGACACGCTGCTGGGCAGCCTGCGCGCCTTTGCTGACATGATGCCCCATATCCAGCCAAAACCGGAACGGATGCGGCAAGCCGCGATGCAGGGTTTCGCCACCGCCACCGACCGNGCTGACTACCGNGTGCGCAAAGGGATGCCGTTCCGTGACGCCCACGAAGTCGTAGGCAAAGCGGTGGCACTTGGCGTGGAAACCGGACGTGATTTGAGCGAAATGCGCCTGGAGGAATTGCAGGCATTTGCCGACATCATTCACGCTGACGTATTTGAAGTCTTAACACTGGAAGGGTCGGTGGCCGCCCGCAACCACTTAGGAGGCACGGCACCAGAACAAGTGAGGAAACAGGTGGAAGCTGCACGGAAACTGCTTGCCTGACAAAAGGGGCGCCCGCTACGCCCCCTTCCTTTCATTCCATTTGCTCCGAGGCGAACAGGCTCAGAAACACCAGCAATACCGCCCCCACCGTAATCGCGATGTCAGCCACATTGAAAATGGCGAAATGCCCGCCATTCAAGATGAAGGGCACGTCAAAATTCACATAAAAATCGATAAAATCTATTACCCGCCCATACAGCAGCCGGTCTATCAGATTGCCGATGGCCCCACCCAACACCAGCGCCAAACCAACGGCAGCCCATATCCNTGTCTTTTTCAGCTTGCGGAGCCAATTGATGATAAACACACTGACCACAATCGCCAGGATGGCGAAAAACCAGCGCTGCCACCCGCCTTGATCTTTCAGAAAACTAAAAGCTGCACCAGTGTTATAGGTCAGAGTCATGTTCAAATGCGACATAATCCCCACCGGCTGACCTGGCTCCAAATTGGCTTCAGCCATCCACTTGGTCAACTGGTCAACCGCAATGACCACAGCAGACAGCCACAGCCAGCCAATCATGCCGGTTTGTTCCGATAGGGAACGGAAACTACGCATACTCGCGCACCTCACCTGCTCCATTAATGTTATCAATACAGCGTCCGCACAACTCCGGATGTTCAGCATGACTGCCCACATCTTCGCAGTGGTGCCAGCAACGGACGCATTTTCCATGTTCTGATCGGGTTACACGCACGAACACATGCTCCAGGACTTCCACAGCACCTGGCGGCGTGGCAGCCAGGCCATGCAAACGCGCGGCGGAGGTAATCAACACGAAACGCAACTCATCCCCCAGCTTCATCAAGGGATCTAACCCCGGCTCATATGCATCCTGGCGATAATAAATGTCGACTTCGGCATCCAGCCCCGCACCGATCCTGCCTGCAACCCGCGCTTCCTCAAGCTGCTTGCTGATCAGTTCACGCAAGTTAAAAACGGAGTCCCACTCGCCCGCCGACAGCTTGTCGGCTTCATCCAGCCGAAACAGGCCGTCATACCACGTGGTGAACAGCACGGAATCCACCGCCTTTTCCCCTGGCATATGCCGCCAGATTTCTTCAGCGGTAAAACTCAGCACCGGATACAACCAACGCACCATCGCCTGCAAAATATGCCATGCTGCCGTTTGAGCCGACCGCCGCCCAAGACTGTTGGCCTGCATCGTGTATTGGCGGTCTTTGGTGATGTCGAGGAACAGGCTGCCCATTGCCACTGTGCAAAAGTTCAGGACTTCCTGCGCAATCAGGTGGAATTGGAAGCGGTCATAAGCCGCCAGCACCCGCGTTTGCGCTTGCGCTGCCTGATCCACCGCCCAACGATCCAATGCCAGCATGTCCGCCGCCGGAACCACATCTTGCGCCGGATCAAAATCATTCAGATTGGCGAGCAGGAAACGCGCCGTATTGCGGATGCGGCGGTAGGCGTCCGCTGTCCGTTTCAGGATTTCATCGGAAACCGACATTTCCCGGCTGTAATCGGTCGCCGCCACCCACAGGCGCAGGATGTCCGCACCCAGCTTGCCAATGACCTCCTGGGGCGCCACATTGTTGCCCTTGGATTTAGACATTTTCTCGCCCTTGGCGTCCACCGTGAAACCGTGGGTCAGGACAGTGCGGTACGGCGCTTCGCCACGCGTGCCGATGGCGGACAGCAATGAAGACTGAAACCAACCGCGATGCTGGTCGGAGCCTTCCAGATACACATCCGCCGGAAATTGCAAGCCTTCACGACGTTCCAGCACAGCGGCATGCGTTACACCTGAATCAAACCAGACGTCCAGTGTATCGCCTACCTTATCGTAATTAGGGGAATCTGCGCCCAGCAGTTCCTCCGGCTGCAAACGGAACCAAGCATCAATGCCTTCACGCTCAATGCGCTGCGCCACTGCCTCGATCAACGCATCGGTATGCGGATGCAATTCGCCGGTTTCCTTATGCACAAACAGCGCAATCGGCACGCCCCAAGTGCGTTGGCGTGAAATACACCAATCTGGCCGGTTCTGCACCATGCCCTCAATACGNNCCTTGCCCCAGTCAGGCACCCATTTCACCCNCTGGATAGCCTCCAGCGCCTTGGCGCGCAAGCCATTCTGGTCGAGGCTGATGAACCATTGCGGAGTGGCACGGAAAATCAGCGGAGTCTTGTGCCGCCAGCAATGCGGGTAACTGTGGCGCAGTTTGTCCGCCTTCAGCAGTTTGCCGTGCTCAGTCAACACTTCCAGCACATGTGGGTTGGCTTTATGCACGGATTCACCCGCAAACAACTCCGTATTTGGCAGAAAACGGCCATCGCCACCGACGGGATTATCAACCGGCAAACCGTATTTCTGCCCAACCACAAAGTCTTCCTGCCCGTGCCCCGGCGCTGTATGGACAGCCCCTGTGCCTGCATCAGTGGTGACGTGATCACCCAAAATGACTGGCACTGTGCGGGCGTAAAACGGATGCTGCAACTGCAAGCCTTCCAACACATCACCCATGCAACGGGCTATTACGCTGTAATCGCTGATTTCGGCGCGCTGCATGACAGACTCATATAAAGCCTCCGCCAGCACAAAACGCTCGGTTGGCGTTTGCACGACAACGTATTCCAAATCAGGATTCAGTGCGACCGCCTGGTTGGCTGGCAGCGTCCATGGTGTAGTCGTCCAGATAACGACGGACAACCCACCACTCCCGGCGGCGTCTGGCACCCGTTTGAGGAATTCAGCCTCATCTGCCACGGTAAAGCGTACATCAATGGAAAATGAGGTCTTGTCGGCATACTCCACTTCCGCCTCTGCCAGCGCCGAACCGCAATCCGTGCACCAATACACAGGCTTGGCACCCTTGTGCAGATGCCCATTGGCGGTGATCCGCCCCAGTGCGCGCACGATGTCAGCTTCAGTCGTGAAATCCATGGTCAGATAAGGATTTTCCCAATCCCCCAGCACGCCCAGACGCTTAAAGCCCGCACGTTGCAGATCCACCTGTTCCAGCGCATATTCACGGCAAGCCTTGCGGAAGGCGAAAGCGTCCACCTTGTCGCCCACCTTGCCCAGCTTTTCCTCCACCTTGAGCTCGATCGGCAGGCCATGGCAATCCCACCCCGGCACATACGGCGCATCAAAACCGCTCAGGGTTTTGCTTTTGACAATAATGTCCTTAAGAATCTTGTTGACGGAGTGACCAAGATGGATAGTTCCGTTGGCATACGNGGNGCCATCATGCAGCACAAATTTGGGACGCCCAGCAGCATATTGCCGCAATTGCTGGTAAAGTTGGCGCTTTTCCCACTCCGCCAGCATTTCTGGTTCACGCTTGGCCAAATCCCNCCGCATGGGGAATAGCGTGTTGGGTAAATTGAGGGTGTGCTTGTAATCCGTCATGGTCAATCCTGTTTCTCTGTTGCAACCCGCAGGCCGCGCTTTGGTTGGCGAAGAATAGCAAGTTTTCCCCTAAAAACCGATAGATTACCGTCAGATTAAAGTGTTTTCACTCCACTGGCGGATACGTTATAGTCATCAGGTTATTTTGTTCCCTCATGTTCAAGGGCTGTAATTATTTTATCAATGGGACTCTATTCAAATGCGTAAAACAACCATTATTACCATCGCCGCGCTGTGTTTGGGTTTAGCCAGCGCGCCCACCGTGATGGCGGAAATCGGCATCGATTCACCTGTCACCATCATGCCACAACCGGCAGCACCTGCTGACAAACCAGCCAGCGGTGAGCAAACGCACAAACCGGTCACCGGCCAACAGCCTACAGACGAAGAACTGGAGCCGGAAACGCCCGCCAATGCCGTAACGGACACCCATGACAATAATGACCCCCGCGAAAAGATCAAGGACGCAGTCGTCAAAGTTTATGTTGTCCAACACACTTACGAGACCCTTTCCCCATGGAACTCCGATTCCCANAAAGGTTCCGGCTCTGGCCTGATCATCAATGGCAACCTGATCCTGACCAACGCCCATGTCGCCGCTGACGCCACCTTCCTGGAAGTGCAGCGGCATGGGGAAACCAAGCGCTACGAAGCAGAAGTTGTCTACATTTCCCATGAATCCGACCGNGCGCTATTGCGCACCAAGGATCCCAGCGCCTACAAGGACATCAAGCCGCTGGAGCTTGGCGACCTGCCGAAAATGCAACAGCAAGTGGAAGTTTATGGGTTCCCGATCGGCGGCAACACGTTAAGCGTCACCCGCGGCGTGGTTTCCCGCATCGAAAAACAGGATTACGTCCATACTGGAGAAAATCTGATCGCAGCGCAAGTTGACGCAGCCATCAACTTCGGCAACAGTGGNGGNCCAGTCATTTCTGATGGCAAAGTTGTCGGCGTCGCCATGCAGTCCAGCTTCCTGACCGAAAATATCGGCTACATGATCCCGACCCCAATCATCCACCACTTCTTGGATGACATAAAAGACGGCAAGATTGACGGCTACGGCTTCCACGGCTTCATGACCCAATCCATGGAAAACCCGGCCATGCGCCACAAATACAACTTGCGGGAAGACCAGACCGGCATGCTGGTGCACAAGGTTTACAAGCACTCACCAGCAGATGGCAAAATCCAGGTTGGTGACATCGTAACGGAAATTGATGGCCATAAAATCGAAAACAATGGCACCGTTGAGTTCCGCACGGGTGAATACATCGATTACACCCATTATATCGACATGCACCAAATCGGCGAAAACCTCAAAGTCAAAATCATCCGTGACGGCAAGGAGCAGGAAGTTGTCCTGAACCTGGAAAAACCTGGCAAGGAATACCTGTTGGTCAAACCCAAGCAATACGACAAACAGCCGACCTATTTCATCTATGGTGGCTTTGTCTTCATGCCGTTGAATCAGGACGTCATCGATGCCATGGACAGCCTGCCCGCCCGTATCGGCTCCCTGACCTATGAATCACCGGACGAAAAGCGCAGCGAAGCCGTCATCATGACCAAGGTGCTACCCGCCGATATCAACAAGGACTATCATCATGACGATGACTTGCTGATCGAAAAAATCAACGGGGAAGGTTTTCATGACTTCAAGGAATTCTTCAGTAAGATGATGGCCGCCACCAGCGATTTCATCACGCTGGAAACAGCGGATGACTACCAGATCGTGATCGACCGCAAGGAAGCGCTGGCCAGCCAACCTTCCATTTTGGCGCGCTATGGCATCACCAGCGACCGCTCCAAGGACTTACAAACCATCCCAACCAATGTCGCCCAGGAAACCAATCCGGCCATAACGCCAGCCGCCGCGGCGCAACCGGCAGCAGACAGCCAAGCACAACCTGCTGCTCCAGCTGTGCCAGAAACACCTGCCGCGACTCAGCAACAACAGCCGGTTGCGCCAGCTGCACCTGAAACGCCTGCCGTGACCCAGCAGCAACCTGCTGCGCCAGAAACACCTGCCGTAACCCAGCAGCAACCTGCTGCGCCAGAAACACCTGCCGCGACCCAGCAGCAACCTGCTGCGCCAGAAACACCTGCCGTAACCCAACAACAGCCGGTGGCACCAGAAACGCCTGCCGCGACCCAACAACTGCCTTCCGCAGAATCCAGCAGTGCAAACGGAGGCGCACATCCCTAATGCCGATCCGCCAGCTTCCTTCCCACCTGATCAACCAAATCGCCGCAGGCGAGGTGGTTGAACGCCCCGCATCGGTGGTCAAGGAACTGCTGGAAAACGCCCTCGATGCTGGNGCCACCCGCATCGAGGTTGACATTGAACAAGGCGGTGGCAAACGCATCCGCATCCGTGACAATGGCGGCGGCATCCCCCGCGAGGAGCTGGCCTTGGCTCTCAGCCGCCATGCCACCAGCAAAATCGCCAGCCTCGACGACCTGGAGCAAGTGCGCACCTTGGGCTTCCGGGGTGAAGCCCTGCCCAGCATCGCGTCGGTTTCCCGCCTGCTTCTCAGCTCCCGCCACAGCGAAGCGGAGCAAGGCTGGCAACTGTATGGTGATGGGCAAGAAATATTCAATGAACCCGAGCCTGTCGCACACGCTGCCGGAGCCACAGTTGACGTCGCCGACCTGTTTTTCAATACACCGGCGCGGCGTAAATTCCTGAAAACGGANAAAACTGAATTCGGCCACATCGAAGATGTAGTGCGCAGGATCGCCCTCAGCCGCTTCGATGTTGGCTTTGAACTGAACCACAACCAGAAAAATACCCTGCGCCTGCGCCCGGCGGATGACCGTGGCGAGGCGGAACGGCGAATTGCAGAAATCTGCGGCAGCGCCTTTACCGAACAGAGCCTGTATCTGGATTATGAGGCGGCCGGAATGCGCTTGTGGGGCTGGGTAGGGCTGCCGACATTTTCACGCTCCCAACCTGATTTGCAGTACTTCTACGTCAATGGACGCAACGTGCGTGACAAACTGATCACTCACGCTGTCAAGCAGGCTTATCAAGACGTCATGTATCACGGGCGGCACCCCGCTTTTGTCCTGTTCCGNGAGCTGAATCCGCAGTTGGTGGATGTAAATGCGCATCCGACCAAACAGGAAGTCCGTTTCCGGGAAGGGCGGATGGCGCATGACTTCCTGTTCCGAACCCTACACCAAGCCTTGGCGGACATCAGGCCNGGGGATGACAGCAGCGCGCCCACCGCCCTGCCGACCCAAGCCCAGGAAACGGCCACAGATGCCAGGCAGAAAGCAAACTTCCCGCCCGCCCCCGCCGCCGTCACCAGAACGCCCGAAGCACACCGCACAACCTACCAGCCACAACATCAGCCGCGCCTGCCAATGCCGGTGCGCGAACAACTTGGCGTTTACCAACAACTATACCAGCCCGTTGAAATTTCCCCATCCTCACCTATCGAAACAACAGAGGATGCCAATGAGGAGGACTCTTCCGGGCTGCCCCCGCTCGGCCACGCCATTGCACAATTGCATGGCGTCTACATCCTTGCCCAGAATGCAGCCGGACTGGTGGTGGTGGACATGCACGCCGCCCACGAACGCATAACCTACGAACACCTCAAGCACAGCATGTTGGAAGACGCCATCCGCTCACAGCCGTTGTTGGTTCCAATCAGCTTCAATGTCAGCCGGAAGGAAGCGGATTACGCCGAACAACAGGTGGATGCGTTTCGCTCCCTGGGCTTCGAAATCGGCCGTATGGGGATGGAAAAACTGGCGATCCGCGCTGTTCCCAGCCTGCTGAAAGATTCCAATACGGAAGCGCTGGTGCGTGACGTGCTGGCCGACCTCATCGCCCACGGCGACAGCCAGCGCATCCAAAATGCCATGAACGAAATCCTCGCCACCATGGCCTGCCATGGGTCGGTGCGTGCCAACCGCAAACTCAGCATTCCGGAAATGAATGCGCTGCTGCGTGACATGGAGCGCACCGAACGCAGCGGCCAATGCAACCACGGCCGCCCCACTTGGACGCAGATGTCCCTTGACCAAATTGACAAGCTGTTCCTGCGGGCCGTTGATGGACAAAGCCATTTTCATCATGGGGACAGGAACCGGCAAAACCGATCTTGCCGTTGAATTAAGCAAACGTTTCCCCATCGAAATTATCAGCGTTGACTCCGCCCTGGTTTACAAAGGCATGGATATTGGCAGCGCCAAACCGGATGCAGCCACCCTCGCACAAGCGCCACACCGATTGATTGACTTCCTTGACCCATCGCAGCCTTACTCGGCGGCTGATTTCCGCGCAGACGCCTTGCGTGAAATGGCCGACATCACCGCCCATGGACGCATCCCCTTGTTGGTGGGCGGCACCATGCTGTATTTCCGCGCACTTGAATATGGCCTCTCACAATTACCGCCAGCAAACCCCGCCATCCGTATGCGCCTGGAAGCGGAAGCCGCCGAACAAGGGTGGCAAGCATTACACGACCGGTTGGCTAGNCTTGACCCGGAAGCGGCACAACGCATTCACCCCAACGACCCACAACGCCTTCAACGCGCCCTGGAAGTATACGAAATCACCGGCTTCACACTGACTAAATTGCAACAAGCTGCATGGCATGATAATTGCCCCTATAAATTACTGAAGATTGCATTAATACCTGAAAATCGTGCTTGGTTACACAATCGCCTCGCGCAACGCTTTGGCCAAATGCTGGAGCAAGGAGTTGTCGAAGAAGTGCGCAAACTCTTGGCTCGGGGCGATCTTACNCCTCACCTGCCCGCCATCCGCGCTGTCGGCTACAGGCAAATATGGGGCTATTTAATTAACGAAATGGACTACAATCAGATGCGCGATCGTGCTATTGTCGCAACACGGCAGCTTGCCAAGCGTCAAATGACGTGGTTACGTTCTGAAAAGGACATTGTCGCTTACGACCCTCAAGAACTTGACCTTTCATCAGTCATCAACAACGTTTCAACGTTTATTGGCGGATGAACGGATACGTCCGACAAACTGGCATTCATGCAGAATGATGGAACTGATAAGCTTTTAGACGTCGAAGGATAAAAGCGACTGGCTCACCAACAACCCCTAGTGCTTTAGACATGGTGAGACCATAACAATCACAAACCCGAGAATATTTTTAGGAGAAGCTCATGTCGAAAGGGCACACTTTACAAGAACCCTTCCTTAATGCTCTGAGAAAGGAACGGATTCCTGTCTCTATTTATCTGGTCAACGGCATCAAATTGCAGGGTCACGTTGAATCATTTGATCAGTTTGTAGTCCTCCTGGGGAACACCGTCAGCCAACTGGTATATAAACACGCCATCTCCACGATTGTGCCAGCCCGTCCGATCAAATTGGCGTTAGCCCCTGAATAACAACTTGAGCTTGCAAACGTCAGGAAGGTTGCCGATTGGAACTGTTTGAACGTCCGGGCGGTGGAGAACGCGCCATCCTTGTTCAAATCAGTTTCAATACGGCAAAGTCCACCAAAGATGAAAAGGAGTTTATTGAACTTGTTCATTCGGCAGGTGCCCAGGTTGCCGGATTAGTCACCGGCTCACGGCAAAGTCCCGACCCCCGCTATTTCATTGGCGAAGGCAAAGCAGAAGAAATACGCCTTCTACTCACGGCGCAAGATGCTGATTTGGTTATTTTCGACCACTCTCTTTCACCTGCACAGGAACGTAATCTGGAAAAGCGGCTACAGTGCCGCGTCCTGGATCGCACTGGCTTGATTCTGGATATTTTTGCCCAACGCGCCCGCAGCCATGAGGGCAAACTTCAGGTTGAACTTGCCCAACTGAAACATCTGACAACGCGCCTAGTGCGCGGATGGACTCACCTCGAACGCCAGAAAGGCGGCATTGGCTTGCGCGGCNNAGGAGAAACCCAGCTGGAAACCGACCGCAGACTGATTGGTGAGCGCATCAAGCAAATCAGCAAACGCCTGGAAAAAGTCCAGAATCAACGCGAACAAGGGCGACAGGCGCGCAAAAAGGCTGAGATTCCAACAGTGTCTCTGGTTGGCTACACCAACGCAGGCAAATCCACCTTGTTCAATGCCCTGACGCAGGCAGAAGTTTATGCCGCCGACCAGTTATTCGCCACGCTTGACCCTACCCTGCGGCGAGTTCAACTGCCAAACCAACAAGAAATTATTCTTGCCGATACAGTCGGCTTCATCCGTCACCTTCCACATGATCTGGTGGCGGCTTTCCGCTCCACCCTGCAGGAAACAACCGACGCCGACCTTCTGCTGCACGTGATTGACAGCCATGACGGACAACTTGACTTGTACCGCGAACAAGTCAATCAAGTAATCATTGAAATTGGCGCAGAAAACGTACCGCAAATCGAAGTGATGAACAAAATCGACCTTGGCGGGCATTCCCCACACATTGAGGAAGGCAATGGCATCAACCCAGCCCGCATTTATGTTTCCGCCCAAGAAAACCTGGGTCTGGAAATGCTGCTGGAATACCTAGGCAGCTATTTTGCCGGACAAATCTTTCAAGGCGAATTAAACATACCGCCGCATCATGCGCGTCTGCGCGCTCGGCTTTATGCCGACAAAGCCGTTCAACAAGANAAAGTTTCAGCCGAAGGCGATTTTCACCTGACTGTTGCCATTGACCAGCGACGGCTGGAGCAATATTTACAGGAAGAAGGATTGTCACTGGGCGACCTGCAAGGGTAACAGGCAAGCACCCGTCCCTTACAAGTTCAAAGAAGCAATTTAACCCCGCCGCATCACATCGAAAAACTCATTATTGGTCTTGGTTTTAGACAGCTTGTCAAACAGCAATTCCATCGCATCCAGATCATCCATGCCATGCAGGAATTTGCGCAGCACCCACAAAGTCTGCAATTCGTCCTGCGTAGTCAGCAGCTCTTCGCGACGCGTACCCGAACGGTTGATATTGATGGCAGGGAACACACGCTTCTCGGAAATACGGCGATCCAAGTGCACCTCCATATTGCCAGTTCCCTTGAACTCTTCGTAGATAACCTCGTCCATTTTAGAGCCGGTATCAATCAGTGCAGTCGCAATAATAGTCAGGCTCCCGCCCTCTTCAATATTACGCGCCGCCCCGAAGAATCGCTTGGGACGATGCAACGCATTGGCGTCCACACCACCCGTCAGCACTTTGCCGGATGATGGCACCACGGTATTGTAGGCGCGTGCCAAGCGGGTAATGGAATCCAGCAAAATAACCACATCACGCTTGTGTTCGACCAAGCGTTTGGCCTNTTCGATCACCATTTCCGCCACCTGCACATGACGGGCGGCAGGTTCATCAAACGTGGAGGAAACCACTTCGCCTTGCACCATGCGCGACATTTCCGTCACTTCTTCTGGACGCTCATCAATCAGCAAAACGATCAAATAGCATTCAGGATAGTTGGAAGCAATGCTCTGCGCCATGTTTTGCAACATAATGGTCTTACCGGCTTTCGGTGGCGCGATAATCAGGCCACGCTGCCCCTTACCGAATGGCGACACAATATCAATCACTCGGGCGGTAATGTCTTCACGGCTACCGTTGCCACGCTCCATGCGCATACGCTTGTCAGGATGCAGCGGCGTCAGGTTTTCAAAGGCGATCTTGTTGCGGGCGCTTTCTGGTGGCTCATAGTTGATGGTGTCAACTTTCAACAGGGCAAAGTAACGCTCGTTATCCTTGGGCGGGCGAATCTTGCCAGCAATGGTGTCGCCAGTGCGCAAGCCAAAGCGACGGATCTGACTGGGCGAAACATAGATGTCATCCGCTCCCGCCAGATAGCTGGAATCCTGGGAACGCAGGAAACCAAACCCATCCTGAAGGATTTCCAATACACCATCACCATAGATGTCCTCGCCGTTTTGGGCGTGCGCTTTCAGGAGAGCAAAAATGATGTCTTGTTTGCGGGTTCGGGAGATGCTTTCAATACCCAGCGCCTGNNGTATCTCGAAGACCTCAGCGGCAGATTTCTTTTNTAATTCAGACAGATTCATAGATAATGATGAGTTGATGGAGGAAATGTCATATGTAATCGAGGAAGCACCTGTTCACAGAGTATTCCTTAACCAAGGACAAACGACTGGGTACCCTAAAACTGTGGCGGATGCCTCTTAACAGACCGTAACAGCTTTCAGCAGAAATCTATGATCAAAGAAAACGGGACAGGATTTTCAGAAATGAACCTGGATACAGGCTCATATGGCGTTAAACTAGCATGCTAGCAGCATCGAGTCCAGCAAAATAGTGCTGCCAATACCCCACGAGCACAAAAAATCTCATGGGGTATATTTATTAAGAATACTTATAAACTTTGGTTCAGGAATGCCGTCAGCTGAGATTTGGACAAAGCGCCAACCTTAGTGGCTTCAACTGCTCCATTTTTGAATAGCATCAGAGTCGGAATGCCTCGAATGCCATAACGAGGAGGAACGCCTGTATTTTCATCAATATTCAGTTTGGCAATTTTTAGCTTGCCGGCAAATTCCGTAGCGATTTCATCCAGAATGGGAGCAATCATCTTGCATGGTACACCATTCGGCCAGTAATCAACCAACACCGGGGTACCGGATTTTAGTACTTCCTGCTCAAAAGTAGCATCGGAAACTTTGATAATATTGTCACTCACAGAAGGGTTCTCCTGATTATCGATGTTCACAATGGCTATTCTCTTATATTTCAAGCCATCTTTGTAGTGTAGCCTATCAGAACCAGCGCGTCGTTTTGGAGTCTAACTTTGGCAATGGCTTCTAACCAGAAGGAAAACATCCATGAAACACTCAATACCGGCTCTCGGTTTGTTGCTGCTTGCATCCATGGCGGAAGCGGCTCCCCAGGCATTTCAGGCGAATTACACCGTCACCGCCAAAGGCATGGAAGTGNNGGGTATGACTGCCAACCTGAGCTATGCAAATAACGCCTATACCTATCAGAAACTAACCAAAGCCAATGGTCTGGCCGCCTTCCTGAGCGGCGACACNCTGACGGAACGCAGCACCGGCAGCAGGGCTGGCGATACGCTGATCCCCAAGCATTATCTGAACCACCATCANAAACCGGCGCAAGGATAAAAAGACGAACTGGATTTCACCTCCCCCACCAGCGTCAGCGGAACATTTGCTGACAATGCCTACAAACTCAATGTCCCTAAGGGCACACTGGATCCAGCAACTATGGAACTGGCGCTGATGGATGCGCTGGCCGCCAACCAACCGCTGTCCTACAAAGTGGTAAGCCGGGGCAAGTTGCAGGATTATCAATTCCGCAAACTGGGCAAGGAAACCATCCAGACGCCAGCCGGAGCCTATGAATGTGAAAAGGTGGAGGTCATCCACCAAGACAACAAACGTCAGACTACCCTGTGGCTAGCCCCAAANCTAAATTACGCCATTGTCCGNGTAAACCATACCGAAGACGGCGACCTGATTGAAACCCGCCTGAACAGTTACCAACCCCGTTAAACAAACTGGAACGGAGGCATGCCACACCAAACGCCTCCGTTCCAGCCACCCAGCATTACATGCCTGTGCATCATTCGCGCAGCCACCCCTGTTGGCCAAACCGAACCAGCGAAACAGGGGAAGGCCTTACGCAACGAATAACATCAAAGCCTATTGTAACTTTTGAGAACTAGAATATGATAACCGCAAGGCTAAAAATGTAGTGTTAAGACCCAAACCTGGCTGCAAACCGTTGAATGGCAAAACCATAAACCACATTCTGCTCGTTGATGACGATATTCTTCTGCATAAATTGCTGGAAGAATATTTCAACATACACGGCCATCACCTTTACAGCCTGAAGGAAGGGGAGGGTATCGGCAACTTTCTGCAACAGCGACGNGCTGACATGATCATCTTGGACATCATGATGCCAGGAAAAGATGGGCTGTATTGGTTAGGCTGGCTCAGAACGCACTACCCACAAATCCCCGTCCTGCTCCTGTCAGCCAAAAGGACTGCGCATGACCGAGTGAAGGGATTTGAACTCGGTGCCGCCGATTACCTCATCAAACCCTTTCACCCTAAAGAGCTCCTGATCCGCGTCAACAATATCCTCCACAACCTCCAAATAGCGGACAACAAGTTGATCAAGCTCGGCAACTACCTGTTTGACCCAACACAGGAAAAGCTGCTAAACAATAATACGCAGATCAAATTATCAACACTAGAAAGCCATTTATTGCTATTCTTTTGTCAGAATGCCGGTCAAACCCTAACACGCGACGACATTTCCTATGCATTGAACGGAAATGAACATCACCCGATGAACCGCAGCATTGATATGGCCGTCACCCGGTTACGTAANAAACTGGGCGATGACAAAGATGCGCCCCAATACCTGCATACCGTCTGGCGCAAAGGCTACCGCCTGACACTGAATACATGAAAACACATCCCATACTGAACACATTGCTAGGCACATTGGGCGAAGAAGGGACACAACGCTTCCTCTCCTTTGCCCTTCCGCAAATCCGCCAGTCCCGGCAAGAACTCCTGGCCAGCTTACGCCAACAGGACTGGGAAACAGCCGCAACCATCGCCCACCGCCTCAAAGCCACAGCCCACCTTTACAGCACCAATGCCTTGCAGGANCTCCTCAAAACCATTCATAACAAAGAACTCACCACCTTGCTGCACCCGCCATTTTTGCCAAATCTCGAAGCAGAGTTCCAATATATCGAACAAATTATCACCAATTATTTGAATAATAATTAATCACAAAGTTTGGCCTGTTACATTTTTTTACAATTTCTAAGATTACAAATGCAGCAATATCCGCTAAGTTAGTAACCAGCTGATCGAGAGGGGGTCTTGGCCAGTAAGGATATGATTTCCAAGGATATGAGAGCATGGTTAATAAGAATTACTTATTGCTTGTTGCCGTTTTACTGGCAGGATTATTAGCAGCGCAGCCAACTCTGGCGATGTCCAAAATGGGCAAGCAGAAACAAATACAAAGCGGCAATAGCCCCACGATCGACAATGCTGGTGGTTACTTCGCACTTGAAGCATCCACGCTACGCCGCCTGTTGCCGGAATTGCTTGAAACAACACTTTACACACACTTGCTACAGTCAGACCTGTTCATCACATTAAGTGGCATGACTGAGTACGTTTTAAATAAACACAACACAAAAGCTCACTAGATCGACCTTCTCGGCCTGTCTGACTGCGCTAAGTAGCAGGCCGCTTTTTCCGCTTCCTCTGTTAACCAGCCCTGCTTCTCCCTCAATGTGCAAGGCTGGCTTTTAGTTTTCATCAAGCATAAAGCGCCCATATCCCCAGCCATCAAAGAACAACGCCCCCATCACTTGGCTGGCCGTAACAGACATGCAGACCCGTTTGCATCCATTGCCCGTGAAACCCTTGCCAAGGATGCGTATAATCAGCCCTCCCTGAAAACAACAGAAAGGAACCCTGATGAGGCCAAGCGAACGTGCGCCTGAGCAGATGCGCACCATCACATTCACCCGCCATTACACCTGCCATGCGGAAGGCTCCGTTCTGGTGGAATTTGGCAACACCAAGGTGCTCTGCACCGCCACCGTCGAGGAGCGCCTGCCCGCATGGTTGAAAGGCAAGGGGCAAGGCTGGGTGACCGCCGAATACGGGATGCTGCCGCGCTCCACCGGCTCCCGCACCCCACGTGAGGCCGCCAAGGGCAAACAGGGCGGGCGCACCATGGAAATCCAGCGCCTGATCGGGCGGGCGTTGCGCGCCGTAGTTGATCTCGAAGCGCTCGGCGAATACCAAATCACCCTTGACTGCGACGTCATCCAAGCCGATGGCGGCACCCGCACCGCCTCCATCAGCGGCAGCTACATCGCACTGTGCGATGCCATTAGCTGGCTNGCAAAAAACCGCCGCCTGAAGAAAAATCCGCTGCACGGCCAGATTGCCTCCGTATCCGTCGGCATCTACAACGGCGCGCCGGTGCTGGATCTGGACTACGCGGAAGACTCCAACGCCGAAACTGACATGAATGTGGTCATGAATGAAGCCGGTCAATTCATCGAGTTACAAGGCACCGCCGAAGGCCACGCTTTCCGCCGTGACGAACTCGACGCCATGCTGGCGTTGGCGGAAAAAGGCATCCGCGAAATCATGCAGGCGCAACGGGANGGTGCTGGAAGCATGAGCAGAAAAATCGTCTTGGCGTCCGGCAATGCGGGCAAACTGCGTGAATTCAACGCCATGATGGCCGACCTCGGCATCGAATTCGTGCGCCAGAGTGAACTTGGCGTACAGGATGCGGAAGAAACCGGCCTGACTTTCGTCGAAAACGCCCTGCTCAAGGCGCGTAACGCCGCACAGCACACCGGCATGCCCGCCATGGCGGACGACTCAGGCATCGTGGTGGATGCGCTCGGCGGCGCGCCGGGGTTGTATTCCGCCCGCTACGCCGGAGAGCACGGTGATGACGCAGCCAATAACACCAAGCTGTTGGAAGCGCTGAAAGACACGCCAGAAGCACAGCGCAACGCCCGTTTCTACTGCTGCATCGTCTACCTGCGCCACGTCCATGACCAGTTGCCGATCATCGCCGAAGCCAGCTGGGAAGGCCGGGTGCTGTCCGCCCCCAGCGGTGCCAACGGCTTCGGTTACGACCCGCTGTTCTACGTGCCTACGCATGGCTGTTCTTCCGCCGAACTGCCACCGGAAGANAAAAACCGCATCAGCCATCGTGCGCAGGCGTTACGCAAGCTGCACACGCTGCTGGAGCAGGCAAAGGCATGAAGCTCATCATCCTCGACCGTGACGGCGTCATCAACGAAGACTCGGATGCCTACGTCAAGTCGCTGAAAGAATGGGTTCCCATCCCTGGCAGCATTGCAGCGATGGCNCGGCTCAACAAAGCTGGGTATACGCTGGCGGTTGCCACCAACCAATCCGGCATCGCCCGTGGTTACTACGATGTGGCCACCCTTGACGCCATGCATGCGCACCTGCGCCGACTGCTGACAGAACAGGGCGGCAAACTCGACCACATCGCCTACTGCCCCCACGTCAGCGCCGACCAGTGCGATTGCCGCAAACCCAAACCCGGCTTGCTGCTGGAAATTGCCACCCGCCTCCACGCCGACCTGAAACAAGCTATCGTTGTCGGCGATTCCCTGCGCGACTGGCAAGCTGCCGCCGCTGTCGGTGCCGCATACGTGCAAGTCCGCACCGGCAAAGGCGAGCGCACTTTGGCGGATGGCCGTTTACCTACCGATATACCTGTGTTCGATAATCTGGCAGACTATGCCGACTCGCTTACCGGAACCCCAACCGCATGAAAACATTGGACACGCTTTGGCTGGGCGCACGCGCCACCCTGTTCTGGATCGGCTTTGCCCTCAGCACCTTGCTGGCGGGCATGCTGGCACCGCTGGCGTGGCTGTTTCCCCTGCAATACCGCTACCCGGCCGTCATCCTGTGGAACTGCTTCAACCTGTGGTGGTTGCAAGCCAGTTGTGGCGTGAAATATCAGGTNCTGGGGCTGGACAATATCCCAACGGACAGCGCTTTCATCCTCATGTCCAATCACCAGTCGACTTGGGAAACGCTGGCTCTACCCTGCATTTTCCCACAGCAGTTAAGCTGGGTGCTGAAACGGGAATTGCTGAAAATCCCCTTCTTCGGTTGGGGGTTGCGCCTGATCCGGCCAATCGCCATTGACCGTGGGGCAGGCCANGCCGCTGTCAAACAACTGTCCCAGCAAGGCAAGGCGTTGCTGGAAGATGGCCTCAGTGTGGTGATTTTTCCGGAAGGCACCCGAGTCGCGCCAGACACAACCGTTCCCTACAAAATTGGCGGCGCAATCCTTGCCTCCCATTCCGGCTTTCCCGTCGTGCCAGTGNNGCACAACGCCGGACAAAGCTGGCCACGCCATGGCTGGGTCAAGCGGCCAGGCACCATTACAGTCAGCATTGGCNNTGCTTTCAGCAGCCAGGGCATGAAGGCCGACGCCATCAACCAACAAATCCAGGCATGGATTGAAGCGGAAAAATTACGCTTACCCCCATTGTAAATGACCAAAAACAGTAGCGCCCTTCGCCCGTGATTTTTATACTTGACTGACTTATCAGGTAAATAATAATTTCAAGCAGCAGAGGAAGGTCGCTATGAGTATAGATGTTATTACGGTTACAGACCCCGTGTCGGGTGTCTGTGAAATTGACAACCAACCGATGGTGTTCCATTGCAACCATTACAATCGCACCTTGCAGAACACCATTGAAAACTGTCGGCATATCAACAATAAAAAGATCCTTATCCATGCTGCCGCTGAAGTCACCTTTCTCGGCCTACAAGCGCATTTCCAGCAGTACCCGGAGATGAACTTGGAAGACCGCCTGCATTACGCAGAATCACTCTACCGTTTCTGCGGCTTCGGCCTACTGCCCCTGTTGGAAACCGTCAAGACGGCAGTCGGCAAAAACGAATTCGACCTCAGCACCTGCTCCTCCCATTATGGGCGCGCATTGGCGCTGAATTTTGAAAAACGCCGGGGTGCAGGCGAGTATTTTGACCTGGGCTTCGCCATCGGCGCGCTTTCCGCCGCCTTTGGGGAAACATTCAGCGGTGAGCTGACCACAGAAGCCATTTCCCTCAAGGGCAAACAAAGCACTTTCCACATTTATGTCGGCGGTGACGAGTTTGAATACCTGTTCGAGCTTACCAACGGGACACCTGCATTTCAGGAGGCTCCCGGCCTGACCTCCGTCATCCCGGAGCACCACCGNCCNAGCAACATCGACGAGGCCACCATCATCAATGGCGTCAGCCAAGCNCCNCTGTACGGCAACCAACAAGGGCTGATACCGGCTTTCGGGGTGGAGCTGACCCGCCACTACGCTGATTACTACAACCTGGTTTCCTACCGGCTTGAACAACAACTGGCGGAAGCCCTGCAAAAACGTCCAGTCCTGGCTGACCTGCTGGTTTACGACTACCCCGCGCTGTTCTATTACAAGCAGTACATCAACCTGGAAGGCATGAGCCTGTCGCGCACCCTGCTGATTGAAGCCGGTCACATCTGCGGCTTCAACACCATGGGCGGCATCATGAGTTCGGAGGCCTGGGAAGGGCTAGTCATGCCCATGATCAAGACCCGTGAGGACTGGCTGCATGGCATCATCGCCGTCATCAATGCGCTCGGCTGGGGAGTCTGGCGGGTGGTGGAGCTAATTCCTGAAGAAAAATTGCTGTTACGGGTATGGCGACCCTACGAATCGCTTGGCTACCTGCGCTGGATTGGCTACGCCGACCACCCGTTGGACTACTTGGTGAATGGGGTGGCCGCTTCCTTGATGAACCTGCTGTATGAAGGCGACATCACCCAACGCCCCAACTTGGATCTGGACTATTACTACCGGATCAACCGTTCACCCAGCTCNTTTTGGGCGGAGCAAAGCAAATGCGTGGCGATGGGGGATGAATATTCGGAAGTGACGGTCACCCGTCGTCAGCGTGGATGAGCAGGTTGAACGCGCACAAAAGGCCGGATAACAGCACACTGCTATCCGGCCAGCAACAGGTCAAGCTTGCGCAATACGCCTAAAAGTTATAGTGCAAGCCAACCATCGCGGTGTCCACATCATCCTTCACCGTATGGGCGGTGCCATTCTCAATCAACATTGAGCCATCGCCGACACTGAAGAAGCGATCCCAGCCCAAATGCGCACCCCAATGTTCACTGAAGTTGTATTCCACGCCAGCGCCCACCACCGGAGACACACCCGTGTCCGAAGCATTTCCAACAGATGTGTTCGCCTTGCTCTTCCACACAGCCCCGCCTAGTTTCCCATACAGGTTAACATTTGAAGTCAATGGCTTACGCCCAACAGCACTCAAACTCAAGGCGCGGGATTGTTGGGTACCTGTTGCTGCCCCAGTGGAATCCGCCAGACGGGCGGTATAATCCATATCCGTATAACCAGCTTCCACCGCCAGATTGGGGCTTAATGGATAACCCGCATACACATTGACGGCTTTGTCTGTGTCGCAGACCTCCCGGCACGCCACGCCATTGACACCACAAGCAACATTCAGGGAGTTGTCATCCAGTGAAGAATTCCAGCCCAAGCCTGCGCCCACATACGGCGCTTTGGCCGATCCCGCCATAGCGGAGCCACTACAGAGCAAAATAGCCAAACTCACCGACGGCAAATATTTATTCATCCTTTTATCCTCAATTATGTCTATGCCTAACTAAATTTAGCAGAAATGTATAAAATTGTTATTCATTATTTCTATTCGAAAGTTTTTTATTATCCAGCCCGGTTACGCATATGATCCGCAACCTTGGCAAAGGCCGATTTCAACTGGCTTTTCAACAACTCATCGGGCACCTGTTCATCCAACGCCATGCCCATGCACAACAACCACTGATCCCGCATTTGCGTATTGACAGGAAATGGCATGTGGCGCAACCGCAGGCGTGGGTGGCCATATTCCGCTTCATAAAGCCNCTTACCGCCTAACCAACCGGATAGGAACTTGAATAATTTATCACGCGCACCCTGCAAATCTTGCGCATGAATTTTGCGCAATTCCCAGGTTTCCGGCAACTCGTCCATCAATTCATAGAAACGGTTGACCAAGCGCCGCACCCCATTTTCGCCGCCCAGCATATCGTAATGGGTTGTAATTGGTAATTCCATCACAGGCTCCGTAAACACACGAGAAAGGCGCAAGTCTACGGCGTTTCCAACATGTTGGGCAGGGGATTTCGCAAATGGCGCAAATCAGGGCTCCTCGGTAATGCGCAGTGATGTTCCGGTTTAGCGCGGGCGAATATTTAAATGTGCCGGAGAAATCGTGCTGCACCGACAGGCTGCCGTTGCAGCCAACCCTTACAACGTCGGCGCAACCACCCCTTTGTATTGGTAAGTCGCAGTGGTTTTGTCGGATGTGGATTTGTAAGGCAGCCCATCATCCTTGCCGATGTAGAGTTTGCTGGCAACAGCGGGCACACCCGGCATTTCCGTGGTATAGCTCAGGACATTCATTTCCATACCATCCAAGGTTTCGGAACCTTCATCCTTACAATCCGATACCTTGATGTTGCCGTCTTGCAGCATTTTGATGGCGATTTTTTCAGCTTCATCCAGATTCATGGGGATTTNTTTCCATTTGCCATCATCTGCCATGAAAAATTTCCCATCGACCTTGATGGCCTCCAGTTTGATGCCGTCACTTTCGGTTACTGAATGCCAGGCTGGCTGTTCCAGTTTGGCCTCGCTGGATTTGAGGATGGGTTCACAAGCCGCGTCCAGTGCAAAGGCTGGCGGCAACAAGGCAAGCAAGGCGGTCATAACAAACAGGCGTTTCATACATCACTCCTTGGGTTAGTCAGGGTTGCCGCATCAGTTCAACCCGTCGGTTGCGGGCGCGGCCTTCGAGGGTGTCATTGGTGTCACGCGGGCTGCTTTCGCCATAACCCTGTGTACTCAAACGGATTTCTGCAATCTTGTAGCGCTCCACCAGAGCTGTTTTGACAGCAGCAGCACGCCGGTTGGACAAATCAAGGTTAAAGGCATCGCTGGCAATACTGTCAGTATGCCCGCCGATAGCCAATTTCCAGTCGGAATGTTTAGTGAGCAAGGCGGCAATGCGTTGCAGGGTTTCATCCGATTCAGGGCGCAGCGTGGCGCTGTTGAAGCTGAAAAAGATGTCGTAAATGTCGACTTTCTCACCTTCCTGCAAGGCTTTCTCCAACTGGGCTGTTTTCTCTCCGGAACCAGCGCCAAGGTTCAGGTTGCCCAGCCCGCCACCCAGTGCCCCTGCGCTATCGCTGCTGCCTGAGCCGCCACTACCACTTGAGCCGGAACCGCCCGAACCAGCAGAACCAGAGCCGTTGGGAAAGGGTTCGGCATCGGTATCCAGGTCGCCGGATAATTCCAGCGGCTGGCCGGAACCGGGGCGATACGGCAAATCACCGGCGGGCGTGCAATCGAAATTGATCTGGGTGACTTGCAGTTTGTCACGTTCTTCCGCCGCCAGACTGTGTTGCAGGATGCCCAGCAGTTCCTTGTCCTGAGCCAGGGCAGGGTCATCCAGAATCTGTTCCTGGATCGTGTTGTTGTGACCGATACCCAGACGGAATTTCAGCACCAGGGGATTCAGTGGGTCATCCAGAATGAAAAATTCCCCCTGTTCTGTACCGAAGGTGGCCTTGACATGTAAGGCTGGCAGTTCCGCAGGTTTGCCATTCAGCAACACCGGCGTTTTGACCGGGGTTTTATCAGCAAGCTCCAGTGCGTATACGGATGGAGCAGCCCACCAGCGATAGGNGGAATCCGGATCAAGCACATTTTGCGGCGTGGCGCTGTCGTTGAGCGAGGTGACAATGGCGAGTTCGGCTTTGCCAGTTTNTTTCAGGCGTTGGTAATTGTCCGTTGTAAGACTGATGGCGGTACTGTTGGGAACAGCTTCCGGCAGGGTTTCACTGAATACCGCCAGATAATAGCCTGCCTTTTGCTGGTCTTCGCGCAATACACGCCGGGTCACGTTGGTGCTGACCAGTTCCGGCGGCTTGTCGCTGAACGGGTCAATCACTTCGTGTTCGCTGGAATAATGCAGGGTGAACCCTGCCGCACCGACAGTCATAATGCGCTTGATGGATTCGTAGTCACCACTGGTCTGATTGATAGCGGTGACAATGTTGAGGCCGGGGCAAAGGGGAATGATAGGTGGCGCATCCTCTGCTAGCCCTGCCAATGGCAACGCGCCAGACAAAACCAATAGCAGGCAGCCTAATCTTTTCATAATTTTCCACCCACACCGATATAAACACACAGCAGGCCAAAGCCCATAAACAGCAAGCCGCCCGTAATGGTTGATGCCGCAAACAGATAAGATTGTTCCGGGCGATCTGCGGGGAAGACCACCGTCACCTTTTCACCCAGTTCATAAGGGTTGAAGGAAAATGTGAACGCGCCGTTGGCTTTACCGGTCAGTTCAGGAGCGCCGCTTGGTGACGCGGGGTACTTGTAAGCGGGGCGTCTGGCGATGCGATGCCCATTCCGGATGGCGGTATTTTCCGGCTGTATGGATGGCGAGAACCGCCCGGCCAGAAAGCCGATGACTTCCCTTCCACCACTGTTCCCGTTAGGCGGTAATAGACCGGATAGCTGGCGGTCTGCCAGCCCATGATGAGCAGCCAGACACCCAATCCCAACATTGCAGCACGTACCAAAAGTTTCATGTTGGGAATCTCAACGTCCTAACACACCCATGCCTGGAGTCCCTAGACCTAGACAAAACACATTCTGCTTCTTACTCGGTAAACGCAGGCGTCGCCACCACCCATTTCGGCGTTGTAACCAGCCGAGAAAACACCTTCGCCATCGGGTTGGCGGATGGTGATATTGCCACCTTCACCAGCACCTTCCTGACTCTTGGCAATCGAGGTGATGGCTTCCCCGGCATCGTTATACAACACGATCATGCGCGGTTCGGACAGCAGGGCTGCGGTATTTTTCCCAGCCTTGGAGACACCCAATGCACCGCTTGCTCCATCTACAGATGTGCCAAGGAAGGCAACATTTTCGCCACTGGTGTTGGCTGTCATGACCGTACCCGAACCACCCGTCGCCGGATTCATACCCGCAGAAACCATCACTTTGCCAGCCTCATCATATAAACGTAGCGCGAGTTTTTGCCGGAACGCAATGCCATTTCCCCCAACGGCTGGTTGCTGTCGGCGTTGCTGATCAGCACACCGTTTACCCCTCTTCTGCCGAACCCAATGTCGTGCGGATGCCGTTGCTCTTGAGGATAGCCTGACTGTGGTTTGCGTCAGCACTCAGGTAACTGGTATTACCGTCGCTCACTGCCATGACACGGGCTGCATCACCATCCAGCAGAAGCTGAACCATTGCCTTGCCCGGCTCTCCCAGGCGCAGTCTTGGCAGGTTATTCTCATTGGTGACGCTCATCAGGGTTTTACCTGCTGCATCTACGACCTTAAATGGAGCCTGCACGGTATTACGACTAGCCTCCAGTTTGGCAATACGGGCTTCGAGCGCATCCAGACGGGCATCGTTATTGGCGGGTGGGGTGGGGGCGGGATTACCGCCAGGTTGTTGTTGCTGCAAACGGGCAATGGCTTCCTTGACGGTTGCCATGTCTTTTCCAGTGTTTCGACAGACTTTTGAGTTTATCGGTTGTATTTTGCGAGTTTTCCATCCATTTGCGCACTTCAAAGACTGTCCTATTCATGCGACTAATTGTGCCGTCGTAACTTGGCACTAGTAAGCTACCAACCCCTGAGGTCCCCGACTGCTACCGGGACAAGCGTATCCGGTTCCCACTCGGTTATAACAGGGGAATCATCTGCACACGCCATGACCATTAATGGTAACAACATAAAAAAACTGGCTATGCGAAACAGGATGGACATTGGCTTCCCCTCGCAATACGGTTATCGTTCGACTTTCATTACTAAGTTATTTAATAGGCTTTGAGTAACAGCCGTTTAATTCTTTGTCCCGTGCATCAGCTTCTGCTTTCAGCATATCAGCATTAGCTTTGTTCTCTTTGCACCAGCCATAATGACTGTCACGGTTTCCTTGCCAACGGGCGTTTGNGCNCAGCCCGCAATCCAACTGGTTAGCCTGTTCAAAAGCTACTTNTTTCTCAAACTGAACTACCGCGCTATCCGCATATTTACCACACAGTTTTTCAATCATGGTAGTGTTTGGCGCTGTTGGCAGTGCAGCAGTGTAAGGTATGAGTTCCCAGCGCACATTCGGCTGGTCTAGGCATTCCCAACCAGTAATGGGATCGTCATTTCCCATGGTGGCTCCATGTTGATGCAGGCACAAACCATTGGATGCTTGTAATTTGATGTATTTGCCTTCCCNCGGTAACTGTAGCCAAGTCTGGGTTTCCTTGCCGTCGTAGGCACAGGTTTCCTGCACCAGAGGGACATCATTCGCCCTGGAAAAAGTCTTCAAAGCCAAGCATTTCCCGCTATGCTGAAAACGCAGGGAAAAATACCCGCTGCCCAGCGGTATTTTCTCCAGGCGGACATTTGGCTGTTCAATACAGTCCCATTGCGTCACCAGACCTCCTTCAGCCTGGCTAGCCCCATGCTGGTGGACACATTTGCCGCTATGCTGTGCCTTGATGTAGTACGTACCCTCTACTGTAGGTTCAGCGTTTGCCGTACTGACCAAGCTTGTGCCGCCAAGCGTCAGCAACAATGAACTAAACAATAATGGTTTCATGGCACCCTCCTTTTGGCTATGAACTTAAGATACCAATATAATACCAATAATATCAGGCTGCAATGATCAAATTTTACAAACTTGCCACCGCTGCTTGATTCCTCTTCCCTGGTAGTGAAAAACCTGCACACCCGCCTGCATTCCACCTAAAATCCTGCCAAACAGCGGAGCGAGAGGAAGGATATGGACGTATTGGTACTGGGCAGTTATATCCACGCCAACAGCCTGTCGGTCAGGCGTTTGCCGCAGGCGGGGGAATCCATCCAGGCAGACCGCCTGTGGGTGGAACACGGCGGCAAGGGTCTGAACCTGGCAGTGGGAATGCACCGGCTGGGTCTGCAAGTCGGAATCCTGCTCGCAATCGGTGATGATGCCCCAGGACGGGCGTTGCTCCAGTTCCTGCAAACCGAAGGCATGGATACCAACCAGATTGTGCTGACAGACGACAACTCCGGTTTCGGTGTTGGCTTGGTATCCCCTGACGGAAGTAACGTGATCGCCATCTACCCCGGTGCGAATGCACGGCTGGATGCCGCACACGTCCGNGCTGGTGCCGCAAAGTTGGGGCAATGCCGAATGGTTTGCGCCCAGTTCGAGATTCCTGATGCGCCCATCCTGGAAGCCTTCCTACTTGCCCGGCAATATGGCACCCCCACATTGCTGGCACCCTCACCCTGGCGCACGCCCCACCCCGCACTATTGCCGCTAACAGATATTCTGGTTTTGAATGAAACCGAAGCCATGGCGATGTTTGATATTGAATCCAACCAGAAACCAACAATTACCGACTGGTTGCGATGCCTGCCCGCGCTGGCCTGGCAAGGCAAGCTGCTGGTGATCACGCTAGCGGAGCAAGGCTGCGTGACCCGGCAGGCTGACGGGGAATGCCACCATGTACCTGCCTGGGCCATCGAGGCGGCTGACCCTACTGGGGCAGGCGACGCCTTTACCGCCGGGCTGGCCTGCGCCCTGCTGGCTGGTCATGCCCTGACACCCGCACTGCGTTTTGCCAATGCCTGCGGCGCACAAGTTGCTGCCCGCACAGGTGTTGTGGCGGCGTTGCCCAGATTGAAACAAGTGGAGAGTTTTATGCAGGCAAGCCTACCGGCTGCTTGAGGTTGCACAGCTCTCTGTCGCTGGCCGATTCATGGTCAGGCTAATCCGGTAAGTATAGGCATCCCNCCGAAACGTCCCTTCCACATACTCCACCATTTGCCCTGTGGTGGCATAGGTTTTACGCTTAAGCAACAAACAAGNGCCTGGTTCAGCAAAACCGAACGCCTCCATTTCTTCCTGGGTGCTCATAACTGCTTCAATGCTTTGCTCGCCGCCGCTCAAGGTCACGCCGCATTGTTGTTGCAGAAACTGGTAAGCCGAACCTTCCACATCCCATTCCGCCATTGCCGGAGCGCAGGCAAGATCATACCAAGCGACTTCCCGCGTCATGGGCTGGCCGTNCCCTAAGCGCAGGCGCACCAACTTGAGAAAGCGTGCAGTTGATGGCCTGTTGAACACGGTAGCAATGCTGCCGTCAGACACGATTTCCCGATACAGCAAACGGGTGGACGGCACCATCCCGACTTCCCGCATTTCCTCGGTAAAACCCTTGAGCCTGCCCAACTCCGGCTTAATGCAGGGAGGTGCCTTAACCATGACCCCAGCACGGCCATGGGTGCTGATGTAATCCTGTTCACGCAATTCGTTATAGCAGCGGCGCACCGTTGTCCTGCTCAACTTGAGGGCTTCCGCCAAAGCCCGTTCCGATGGCAGGCTGGTGCCTTCACCCAGCTCCCCGGCCTGAATCATTTGGACTATTTGCCGCTCCAACTGCCGGTAGACCGGCTCCGCCACACCTGCATCCGTCTTCAAGCGGCGAATAAACATGTTGCCGTCGTTGACGGCGTGCAAGTCAGCAGCGGTCACGGTAGCATTTGCTTGAGAACTCATCGTATGGCCTTCACTTCAACAACCTGATTATTTTTACAACGATAGCATAAAAAAATCGCCGCCCTGCACGGCCTGCCTGATATCGCCCCCAGGATTCGCAAATTCATTAGAAAATTAACATATTCCAAGTATAATCGCGCCTTTCATGAATTCATTGAGTACCTTAGCTGTGATCCAGAACCTGCGAAACATCGCCATCATCGCCCACGTCGACCACGGGAAAACCACCTTGGTGGACAAACTGTTGCAACAATCCGGCACCCTCGGCGAACGTGCTGAAGTTTCCGAACGCATGATGGACTCCAATGCGCTGGAGAAAGAGCGCGGCATCACCATCCTGGCGAAAAACACCGCCCTGCGCTGGACAAATCCCAAGAATGGCACGGAATACCGCATCAATATCGTCGACACACCGGGGCACGCGGACTTCGGCGG
This sequence comes from Candidatus Thiothrix singaporensis, assembly GCA_013693955.1. Taxonomy (GTDB): domain Bacteria; phylum Pseudomonadota; class Gammaproteobacteria; order Thiotrichales; family Thiotrichaceae; genus Thiothrix; species Thiothrix singaporensis. The sequence goes on from CP059265.1 coordinate 3,096,599, forward strand.
CGAAGTGGAACGCGTGCTCTCCATGGTCGATTCCGTGCTGCTGCTGGTGGACGCCGTGGATGGNCTGATGCCGCAAACCCGTTTCGTCACCCAGAAAGCTTTCGCCCACGGCCTGAAACCGATCCTGGTCGTCAACAAGATCGACCGTCCCGGCGCGCGCCCCCACTGGGTCATGGATCAGGTGTTTGAACTGTTCGACAACCTCGGCGCCAGCGACGAACAACTCGACTTCCCGGTGGTGTATGCTTCCGCCCTCAACGGCTTTGCTGGTTTGGAAGAAACCGTCGACAGCGGCGACATGACCCCGCTGTTCGAGACCATCATCAACAGTGTCCCGGCTCCGGATGTGGATGTGGACGCCCCGTTCCAGTTGCAGGTCAGCCAGCTTGACTACAACTCCTACCTCGGCATTATCGGCATCGGGCGCATCAAACAAGGCAAGGTCAAGACCAATACCCAGGTCAAGGCGATTGATACGGATGGCAATGTGCGCAACGGGCGCATCCTGAAAATCCTCGGCTTCAACGGCCTCGACCGGGTGGAAGTCAATGAGGCGCAGGCTGGCGACATCATCGCGTTCTCCGGCATGGACGAACTGCACATTTCCGACACCCTGTGCGACCCGGACAACGTGATTGCCCTGCCGCCGCTGAGTGTGGACGAGCCCACAGTCACCATGACCTTCCAAGTCAACACCTCCCCGTTTGCGGGCAAGGAAGTCAAGACCGGCACCTCTTCCCGCCGCCTCAACGAACGCCTCAAGCAGGAATTGCTGCATAACGTCGCATTGCGCGTCGAAGACACCGCTGATCCGGAAAAATTCAAGGTTTCTGGCCGTGGTGAACTGCACCTTGGCATCCTGATCGAAAACATGCGCCGCGAAGGCTACGAACTGGCCGTTTCCCGCCCGGAAGTCATTATCCGCGAAATTGACGGCGTGAAAATGGAGCCGTTTGAAAGCGTCACCGTCGACATCGAAGAGCAAAGCCAGGGCAAAGTGATGGAAGCGCTAGGCGAGCGCAAAGCCGAACTCAAAGACATGGCTCCGGATGGCAAAGGCCGGGTACGCCTGGAATACATCATGCCGTCACGCGGCCTGATCGGTTTCCAAACCGACTTCATGACCATGACCTCCGGCACCGGGCTGATTTACCACACCTTTGAAAACTATGCCCCGGTCAAGCCAGGCGCGATTGGCCAACGCCACAACGGCGTGCTGATTTCCAACGCCACCGGCAAGGCGCTGGCTTACGCCATCTTCAACCTGCAAGAACGTGGGCGCATGTTCATTGTCCATGCAGAAGAAGTGTACGAAGGCCGNGTCATCGGCATCCACAGCCGCGACAACGACCGNGTGGTCAACCCGCTGAAAGCCAAACAATTGACCAACATCCGTGCCGCCGGGACTGACGAAAACCTGATCCTGACGCCGCCAATCCGCATGACGCTGGAACAGGCGATGGAATTCATCGACGATGATGAGCTGGTGGAAATCACCCCGAAAAGCATCCGTATCCGCAANAAGTTCCTGCTGGAGCACGAACGCAAGCGTGCTTCCAAGAAAGAAGAAACGGCATAATACACACAGCCGCCCCTCACTTTCGCTTAAGGGGCGGCTCTGAAAATCCACAACAAACAAATTAAAGGGCTATCGTTATGCGAATCACATTCATCATTTGTGTATTGTTCACCCTGCAAGGCTGTGCAGTGCAAGTTGCCAGTAGCGTGGCTGGGGCAACAGTCGGCGCTGCGACCGGCGCAGCAGTTGCTGTCGCCAAAACGCCGTTCAAAGTCGTGGGGGCAATCGCTGGCGATTAGCCCTGTTCAGCAGGGAAAAAGGGTCTTGCGGCTGACCAAAAATCATCAGGTTTTGAATGCCGGAACATGCCAGTAACGTTTGGTCGACGCCCCGGTAAAGCCTGGGAATTGCAACCAAGCTTCATCGCTGAAATAGTTCAGCTCATGTGAACATGGAGATTTGGCGTGCTGCCCCCGCATCTGCCAAAACACCGACCAAGTATGCGGCTCTATCCAGGTGCCATTGGAAGGCACGATAATGCAAAAACGCTTCGCCACCCGGCGGATTTCGCTGCTTACCGCGCACAAACGATCCATTGGTTGGATATGTTCTAATACACCGATTGAAACCACCGCATCAAAGTACTGATCTGGCCACGGCAATGATTTTGCATCCAACTGCTGAAAATTAAAATCACACACTTTGGGCAAATTGAGAATATCAACGCCTGTAGCGTCATATTCATCCGCAAACTGCATGAAATCCACACCGCTGGCACACCCTACTTCAAGAACTTTCTGCCCAGGTTGCAGACCAAGCACCTGGCGGATCATTTCAAACCGGCGCCTTCGGAAACGGGTTGACAAATCCGTATTCCTGTACATCGGATACAGTAATTGATATAGCATGAAAATAATCCTTCACCCTCAACGAGAAGCTTTTCAAAAAATAAAAATTTATTTATTTCAATAAGATAAAAAACTAGCAAATGCAAACGCTTAGTGAATGCCGCCCTGACCTCTTATAAATTTGACACTAATTTAAGCGAAACTATATATTCAAACTATTAGAGTGTGCAACTTTTTTATCATCTGTCAACCGTTCGTCACAGTTCCATGGCCGTTTATCGGGACGTCAATTAATGGGATAAAATCTTTGCTAATTTCAAAATAGTGAGTGGAGATTAAGCGGGGGCAAGATGACTGGAAACCCAATTAGCCCGACCAGCAAGGCGGCGCGTCACAACAGGCTTGGCAGCCCCGATTCCGCATGCCTGCCCAGTTCCCAATTGACGGCAATCGCCATCCCAAGCATCGGCAGATCAGAGTTTCCCTACCAAAACCCATCCACCCATGGCAATACGGAAGACAATATCAAGTCACTGATAAACCAGCAGATCAAACAGATACAATCACCCACCACCCTATCCGAAACACCCTCCCCACCGCTTCCGCCAGATGCCAACCAAGCAACCACAAGCAACGGCGGCAACGACCACACAAAACCAAAACAATACACACAGGATGACCGACGCGCCTCACAGGAACAGTTGCAGGATCTGATCCAGTGGCGCTGGCAATGGAAATGGGAACTGCGTTGGGAATGGGAAAAAGAGCAAATAGATTGGAAAAAACGCTGGATATTCGCCGAGTTAAAAGCTATCCGCAAAAAACGCGAACATTAATGGCGGCTTTCGCGGTAATAGGCCTCATCGTCCTCATCCGCCATCACCGGCTCCTCGCGTTCACGGGCGGGGTTTGGCGTTGCGCCACCACCGCTCTCCGGCTTGCGTTCTCCCGTGCGGATGTCATCACGCAACTCCCGGGTCATATCCTGAATGGAGCCGCCTTTTAAACCGACTTCGCCCAACAGGGTTTCAATCAGCGGAACCTGCGCACGGTAGCGCAAGGCGCTGTCCACAACCTGATCCGCCAAGCTGCCGCCACCATTGCCGCCAGCCGCCGCGAAGCCACCGCTACCGTCTCCACCACCATTGCTGCGGCCGCCACCCAGCGCATTGTTGAGCCCATCGATGTGCATGATTTTAATGCCCTCGATATTTTCGATTGGGCGCACGCTTTCGCGGATAATGTCCGGCAGGTGTTTGACAATTTCCAGCTTGACCTGCATTGCGATTTGTTCGGTTGAGAGCTGATTGGCCGCCTCGTTCAAGATGCGCTTGCCTTCAGCCTCGATCCCGTAGCGGATTTGGGCTGCCTGCGCCGCCAGCTTTTCCACCTCGGCATTGGCCTTGGCGATAATTTGCTGGCGTTCCGCCTCCGCTTCCGCACTGATCAAGGCGACCAACCGGGCGCGCTCCGCTTCCGCCTGATCACGGGCTGTCCTGACCGCTTCAGAAAACTTTTCGAATTCGGCCTTGACCTTGTTGGTCTCGATCCAGGCTTGCGACACTTCACGCTCCAATTCCGCCTGACGGATATTGGATTGCTNGTTAGCCTGTTCGATCATCAAATCCTTCTGGATATTGATCTCTTCAATCCGACGCTGGGTTTCGGCGTCATTTTCCTCTTTCTGGCGCTTACGTTCGTTTTGGTTCATCTTTTCCTTGAGGTCATCTCTTCCTTCTTGATNGGTGGCTTCAAGGTTTTTCTGCTTGACCGCGACGGCGGTTTCCTGGGCAATATTGTTGCGGCGCTTTTCGTTATCGGAAACAATCTGCTCCAAAATGGTCAGCCCGCGTGAGTCAAACGAGTTGTTGGGGTCAAAATAACCCCTGTCAGTCTGGTCGAGACGGGNTGAAACAGACACAAGTTCCAGCCCGTTTTTGTGGAATTCCGCGTTCACCGCTTCTTCAACGTTATGTTCGAAATCGGCGCGCTTCTGGTGCAGCTCATCCAACTCCATGCCGGAAGCCACCGAACGCAGCGCGGCGACGCAAGGCGCNNCGAACAACTCCTTGATCTGTTCAGGGTTCAGGGTGCGCCGCCCCAAAGCACGCGCAGCCGTGCTGATGGCGCTTTCATCCGGAGCCACCCGCAGGAAGAATTCCGCCGTCACATCCACCCTCAAAGGGTCTTTCGTCACCAAGGCGAGCTCCTGGGCGCGGGCAATCTCAATCTTCATGGTCTGCATATTGATGGGGAGCATTTCATGCAGGACAGGCAGCACAAAGGNCCCTCCGCCCATGATGACCTTTTCCCCGCCAAACCCTGTGCGCACATATGAGGTGTCTTNTTGCGCCCGTTTATAGAAGGCAGAAAACAACACGCCGCCCAACACCAGCAGCACCAGAATACCGGCTGACAGGTAAATATAGAGATTCAAAGGCATACGCTCATCCCATATAAACGCTTGTATAGGGGTGATTATACGCAAAACTTTGCAACTACGCCCAAAGCCCTGCACATGAAGGTTAAGGCGCAATTAGGATTAAGCCGCTTAAGATTAATACAAAATAAACAAAGCATATGGGTTTGCTACTGCAATTATGCCTTTCCGCCACTGGATTTTTACTGGCGATCAACACGCTGGCAGCAAAACTGTTAATGGGCATCGATGCCGACGCTGCGGGTATTACCTCCCTGACGCTGGAGCAACTGGAACAGGCAAGGATGGCAGCCGCCAACCAGCCTCCGGCTTATATCGACAACCTGATTGACCCGGACGCTGCCGAAGACGCCCCGCCCACCGCAACAGTAAACGATGATAAGCCTGTCGCTGAAGCAGATGGCTTGCGCACCCTGAACCTGGACACCGACATCCGCCATTCGCGTGACAGTGACGGCAACCACCATTCCCAACAGGTGTTGAACCTGAATGCCGCCAGTCAGACCCGCCAGTACGGCGACCTGACGCTGAATGCACAATTTTCCAAACAGACAGGGAGNTTGGCCGATCCTGGACAAAATGCCACCCAAGCTGTCGCCAGCCTGTATCAGAACAACTACCTGGTGAATGACGAANNTGATATGGACAATACGGTTGGCGTTGTCCAGACTTACCAAAGCGCCATAATCAGCCAGTCACGCAACCTGAGCCTGCCCACCCGCACCTACCTTGGCGCAACCAGCCGCTTGACCAATGGCAAAACGGAAATCCGGGTCATGAGCGGGGAAAAGGGCGACCTGAGCGAAACCAGTGGGTTCCTCAACAAACACCAAAAAGTTAATGGCCTTAGCGTAACCCACGGCATTAACAGCCAGTGGATAGTGGGTGCCCAAGGCTGGCAAGCCGCAGGTGACGGCAAACACCATCAGGAAGCCACCCTGGCGGCTCAGCACCTGTCCGAATCGGGCAACTTCCAAAGCAAGGCGCAAATATTGCGCAATGAATCCGCCACCGGAGCCTGGGTGGATACTGAATACAGGCGCGACAGGGTTCAGCATCAGGCAGGCGCTTACGCATTGGGGGACGGGCTGACCTGGATGGGCGAAGAGATGGCGGACAATACCCAAGGCGCTTACTGGCGCATGGACTATACCCATCCACGCTTCAATGCCCATTCCAGCCTCGATTGGCAAAGGCGTGGCAAAGATGCGGACACCACCGCCAGCACACAGGAGTTCCGCTTGACCGAGGGCATCAATTACCAGCATGACCGCAATACCCGGCTCGGTGGGCAAATCAACCATACCCGCACGCTCAAGGCGCATAAAAGGCAGCAAACCAATGTCAGCGGATTTGCCTTTCGCCAATGGAGCAACGGGCAAGACGGACGTTTGCAGCTTACCTTGCGCCAGAACGAGGAAGCTGCTGCCGATAACAGCGAAACAACCGATACCCATGCAACGGAACTGGATTACACGCATCACTGGTTATTGCCTGCCTCCAATGAAGTGTCATGGGAAATCAACATCCAGAACGAATACAGCAAAGCTGGCAAAACGCCTATTTATCAAACAGCGGTAGACTGGCAACATCAATTACAAAATGGCGACAGCATCGGGGCANNTATGCGGCTGACCAAAACCACCAACACCGGAAATGACACGGATAACCATAAAAATTACCGNGCTTTTTCTCGCAACCGGTTGAATAAAAACTGGAGCCTGGAAACCAATATCGAACAAAGCTACGCTGAAGAAAACAAACGCAATCAAAGCATCTCCGCCTCGCTGCGTTATCAGGACAACTGGGGCAAGCCGTTGAGCAGGCAGGACATACGCAGTGGCAATATCCGNGGTGTTGTATTTCTCGACGAAAATAACGATGGGCGGCGGCAGCCGCTCGANAAAAAAGCTGCTAACATAGAATTGGTGTTGGATGGACGGATATCCGTGCAGACCGATTCCAATGGCGAGTTTGAATTCCGACAGACAACGACGGGCACACACCGGCTGGAATTTTCTCTCGGAAGCATTCCCCTCCCATGGGAAATCTCTGCCGATTTCAATCCCGAAATAAAGGTCAGGTTTCGGGATACGGCAACAGTGGAAATACCATTGTCCAAGGTGAATGAATAATCACCAAATCCATCCTGCATTTGACTCTCGACTAATAACATAACAAGAGATTACAAACATGAAATCACTGAAAACCCCCTTACTGGTTTCCAGCGCATTATTGCTGGCCATGACCAGCGCAGCTTTTGGCGAAGCAGGCATCTCCTACAACGCCAGCGGTGCTCCCGCCGACGTTACCGCCAACGTCAAATTCAAAATCAACGTCCCCGAAATCATCATCCTGCGGGTTGGCGACTGGGGCAAAACCAGCAACACCAACACCGTAACGTGGGATTACAATTTCGGCGCNGGCCTTACCAGCCCCACTGCCAACGGCGCCGCGACATCCGCACACTGGACAGCTATCACGGCAACTGCGCCAGCCGCCCAGGATGCAAGTTCCGATGATGAAACGGAAACTGACAAAGCCGGTGATGGTGCCCTTAAAGTTGCAGTATTCAGCAATACCGGCGATGTCAGGCTCAAAGCCGAAACAGTCACTGATTTTGCGGCAGTAAGCGCTGGCTACAATAAACCAAGCCTGTCAGAAATTTCTGCCACCAGCAGCAATATCAGCCACACCGCTTTAAACGGCTTTGCTGGCGGCACCGTTGATTTGGCAAATGCTGCCGGTCTGGTACANAAAACAGACACATGGGCGTATAAATACACGCCGACCGTAAACCCTGCGGCAGGCACTTACAATGCCGAGGTAAAATACACGTTGGCCAATATTTAATATCATCGACAAAGCCCGGATAACCGCACTTATCCGGTATCTGTTAACAACTCAAATCTGATGGGGCTATATTCAATGACATCAATCCTTGCAAAAATTGGCACATGCCTACTGGGCTTTGGGCTTGCCCAATCTGTTTGCGCCAGCGGCTTTTCCGCTGCCGCCAGCCCGCCACGCTATGAGCTGACCGCCGGTGCCGGGAAGAAAGTTTCACAAGTGTTGGAAATTTACAATGTGGGCAACACCAACGATCAATACTCAATCAAGACCAATGACTGGCGGCTTCAAGGAGACAACCTGAGCTTCCACGATGAACTCCTGCCCGGCAGCTGCCGNCCCTGGGTCAAACTGGAACGCCACAAAATCACCATCAACCGTGGTGACAAACGCCCGATGCGCTTTGAGGTGGATGTCCCGCCCGGCACGCCTTCACAAGAATGCCGCTTCGCCATCATGATCGAAGGGACCAACCCCGCGCCCAACAAAATCGCCGAAAACATCGACCTGCCAGTCAATGGACAATTGGCCGTCATCGTTTATCTGGCAATTGGCGGCGCACAACCTGCCCTGAACGTGACCAGCCTGCAAATGTCCGGCAAAACGCCTGTCCTCAATGTCAGCAACAGCGGTGCCGCGCACGGTCGCCTGCAGGGCGAACTGGCGGGAACAGACAGCAGTGGGAAAGCTGTCGATTTCTCCGTCTCCACCACGCCCATCATNGCTGGCGAAGCCCGCACCTTGCCCCTGACGCCGCACTTGGGCGAGAAGCAGCTCAACCCTGCCAGCCTGAAATATCCCATCAAACTGAAAGGCCAGATATACTGGGAAAAAGGCGCATTCGCCATTGACCAGCAAATCTAGACAAGAGAACCCGAACCATGCCATCGACCCGCTACATCCTGCTTTTTGCGCCGTTTCTGCTTGCGCCGCAAGTGCAAGCGGGGTGTAGCTACTATGGCTCCGGCACCAACAATGGCAACGGCAATAATGGCGGCTACTACATAGTCAGCGGCCTCTTGCCCACCTGGATCCCGAACTGATTTTCGACGTTCCGGGCGATGGCGTAGGCGCTGGCACTACCTTGGGAACCAGCCAGATCCGTAATCCTGGCGATCAGGCCGGACTGGTAGCCGTGTGTATTTTGACTTGAAAGTCGACGCCGCAGGCAATGGCGCTGGCAGTAGCAGCAAACCCGTGACACTGTATGCTGATTCATCAAACCCATTGGCCTGCACCAATTGCACCAGCAACGTCACCATCCCGCTATCGAAGATAGGCTGGCAAAGCTTTTCCACCATAGGCTCAGGCCGCTGGCGGGCAGTTCAACAATGGCCGACTAACGTGGCTAACCACCTCCCCCAACAGCGAAAATGCCTTTCAGCTAGAGTTCAACTTCCAGAATGACGCTGTATACCCGGCCGGGACTTATACAGGAGAATTTTCCATTGAGGGCAGGCCGCAATGAAGCCACACCACTTTCTGCATGTTCTGCTGCCAAGTTTGCTATTACCTGTACCTGCTGGCGCAACCCGGATTGATTGCGATAAAAACACGCCATCAAGCACGCTACCGGTCACAGTGACCGTCAACATTCCGGCATTCCTGTTCCTACAGGTTGGCAATTCCCAGCAAACACCGGAACTGACCTATGATTTGTCACAGGGTTTAACGTCAGGCGCATATTCCGGNCCTTTGCCNCCCGCAGGCCACAGCAACCTTCAGCCATCCAGCATCACGGGCAGCGACCTCAGCAATGGCCTCAATGTCACTGTCCGCGCCAATTGCGGGCAAGTCAAAATTGCTTATCATGTTTCAGACAACAATGGACTCAGCAACGGGCAGGGACAATACATTCCATATGATGCCCTGCAAGCCAGTTCATCCGACAGCAACCTGCCCTCCCCAACCCTGCGCAACGCCGCCGATGCAGAAAGTTTCATCGGCATCAGCAGCTATGGTTCCGTCACCAACCGCAGCGCCGCCTGGCGATATGCCTACAGCAACGCCGCCACACCAGCGGCAGGCGTTTACCAAGGCACCGTGACCTACCGGGCCAGTTGCCTGTGACGCATTGCCGCCACCCTCCCTGCTAAAAGCAGCAAAGTTTGTACTGGTGGGACACTTGACGTTTATAATGTGCCGACCATCCACCAAACGAGACCCATAAACCATCATGGAACGCAAAGAACCCGGCCATAAAGAGCGCGGCGCGGACAAGGTTGCCCGCATTCCCATCAAGGTTGAACCGACCACCGAATTCCGCCGCAAACCGGCCTGGATCAAGGCCAAAGCGCCCACCACCCCGGAGGTCAAGCGCCTGAAGGCAGTTTTGCGCGAACAAAAGCTGCATACGGTCTGCGAGGAAGCCGCCTGCCCCAATCTCGGCGAATGCTTCACCCACGGCACCGCCACCTTCATGATCATGGGCGACATTTGCACCCGCCGCTGCCCGTTCTGTGACGTTTCCCACGGCAAGCCGCTGCCGCTGGACACCGATGAGCCGCTCAATATGGCGGAAACCATCCGGGCGATGGGGCTGCGTTACGTGGTGATCACCTCGGTCGACCGCGACGATCTGCGCGATGGCGGCGCGGAGCATTTTGTCCAATGCATCCAGCAGGCNCGCGCACTCAACCCCGACCTTAAGATCGAAATCCTGACCCCCGACTTCCGGGGACGCATGGAAATTGCGCTGCAAATCCTCGAAACCGCCCCACCGGACGTTTTCAACCATAATCTGGAAACCGTGCCGCGCCTGTACAAACAGTCCCGCCCCGGCGCAGATTACCAGTATTCGCTCAACCTGATCCGGGAGTTCAAGAAACTGTTCCCGCACATTCCCAGCAAATCCGGCCTGATGCTGGGCTTGGGCGAAACCAAGGATGAGGTGATCGCCACCCTGCAAGATTTGCGCAACCACGACTGCGACATGCTGACGCTGGGGCAATACCTGCAACCCAGCCGCCACCATTTGCCGGTTGACCGTTTTGTGACGCCAGAGGAATTTGCGGAACTGGCAGAAATCGGCAAGGCGATGGGCTTCACCCAGGTTGCCAGCNNGCCAATGGTGCGCTCCTCCTACCACGCCGACCAACAGGCGGCAGGCGTATTGCACAGCGAATGAACGCTGCGTTCAGCCGCACGCTTGAATTCCTGCTGCTCCCGCCCGGCAACCTGCTGCTGTTCCTGTTGCTGGCGTTATTGCTGTACAAATGGCGCAGCGCCATGCTGGCGGTGTTGGTGATCGGGATGCTGCAAGGAGCGGCACTCAGCCTGCCGGTCGTGGCGGAAGCCCTGATGGGCAAGCTGGAGCAACAGTATCCGCCCGTCCCGCAACTTTGGCTCCAACAGCCGTTGCCGGAAGCCATTGTTGTCCTGGGTGCCGGGCGCAACCTGGAGGCGGTCGAATACGATGGCAAGATGAGTGCCAGCACCGAACTGGAGCGCCTCAATTACGCCGCCTACCTGCACCGCAAGACCGGCCTGCCGATCCTGGTGTCCGGCACTGACCAGAAGCCGCCTTCATGCAGGAAATCATGGCGAACACCTTTCAGGCCCCATCCGCTGGCAGGACAGCAGCAGCCACACCACCTGGGAAAATGCCGAGTTTTCCGACCGGATACTGGCAGGCGGGCATCCGTTCCGCCTGGGTGGTCACGCAAGCCTGGCACATGCCACGCGCCATGCGCGCCTTCAGCAACCGGCAGGTGCAATACTTTCCGCCTCCACCACCTACGGCAGTTGCAACTTCTGGCGGCATGAATGGATGTGGTGGACACCACAGGCGACCGCCCTGTCACGCAGCCAGACAGCCCTGCACGAGTGGCTGGGGTTGCTGGCGTATGACTGGCGGCATTAACCCATGACGCTGGCGAGGGACAATCGCCACGGAAAAATGGCGCTGAAGCCGCCCTTTCGGCACTGCCTAAATAACCCACCACGACAAAGCAGCGGAAAATTCTTGTGGAAACGGCTAAACTTGGTGGCTACCAAACTGGCGAGCACATTACCCAAGGGAGCAACAATGGCTTTTGGCAAACTGACGATCGACTGGCGCAGCACTATCGCAGCAGTATGGCGTTCCAATCGGCACTTTCTGAAACCCATCCGCAATGTGGATTTGGTCAACCCAGATACGTTGTTAGGCATTGACGAGCAAAAAGACGCCATATTCCGCAATACCGAACATTTTCTGCGTGGCAAGCCAGCCAGCCACGTCTTGTTGTGGGGTGCGCGCGGCGTCGGCAAATCCTCCCTGATCAAGGCAGTCCTCACCCGTTACCATACGTATGGCCTGCGCATGATTCAGATATCCAAAGACGACTTGGGTGTATTGGTGGATATTACGGATGAAATCGTTGACTCCCATCACCGCTTCATCATCTACTGCGACGACCTGACCTTTGAGGAAGGCAAAGGCGAATACCGCATGCTGAAAAGCACCATGGAAGGCACACTGGAAAAGCCGCCGGAAAACGTGCTGATCTACGCCACCTCAAACCGCCGCCACCTGATGCCTGAGCGTATGTCCGACAACCATGCCACCACCTACATAGACGGTGAAATCCACCCTGGCGAGGCGGTTGAAGACAAATTGTCACTGGCTGACCGCTTTGGCTTGTCACTTTCCTTCCGATCCATGCACAAAGACACCTATCTGGACATTGTGGACAAATTATTCAAAGGCCGGGTGCAAGATCAGGAACTGCTGCACCAGGAAGCGCTGGCTTTCGCCATTGGACGCGGCGGCACCAGCGGGCGGACGGCAAGACATTTCTTCAACCATTGCCAAACTGGCGTGAACTGACATGGCGCACAACAGCAACACTTTCGGCATGACCCCAGCGGGATCATTTGCCATTGTTTTTCTGACTGGACTGCTGGCTTTGGGTCTTGGTGGATGCGGCGCAACCACGCCGGAGAAAGGAACCTTGGCGGCACAACAGCCAACTTCCGGCGCAGAAACCGCAACTGGCCCTGCAGTTGCAACGCCAACAGAAACGGCAGCCGCCACCCAAACTGCGCCACCCTCCCTATCCCAGAATGAACTGAACACAAAACTGTGGGACGCCGCCCGAGCTGGTGATGCCAACATGGTTACCAGCCTGTTGCAACAAGGTGCTGACGCCAAGACTGCCACCGCTTCTGGTGAAACCGCGCTGCATGCAGCCGTTGCAGCGGGTTCCCTACCGACCGTCACTTTGCTGGTCGCCCATGGTGCCAACGTCAATGCAGCCACCAACAATGGCTGGACGCCGCTGCACCATGCCGCCCGTTTCAGCCGCCCGGACATCGCCAACTATCTGCGGCAACAAGGCGCTGATCCCAAAGCGGCCACCAATGGCAATCCACCCAAGACCCCCGTCCAGATGGCGCTTGACCAAGGCGACCTGCGTACTGCGCGCATTCTGGGTTATTAAGATTACGAGGATCAATCATGAAATGGACTGTATTTTTTCTGACCTTCGCCCTGATGGCTGGTTTGACCGCCTGCACACAAGAAACCCAGAACAAAATCGGGCGCGAAATCAACAACTGGACTGGGGTTAATGGCGTCCTGGAGGTTTATGCGGGCGACAAACTGGTCAGACGCTTCCTGAAAGTCGACAAACTAAGCACGGCATCCGGCACCACTGGAAATGCTGAACGCCCCTACCGTTTTGGCTACGGCATTCTTGACGCCAATCTGAATGGCGTTGTGGATCCGGGCGAGAAAAGGGTCTATTTCGAATTCAGCGACTACTCGACATCCTATGTGTTCTTTGAAAATCCTGCCTGAGCACTCAAGCGGGAGACTCCAATATAATAATGGCAAACGGAGCGAATACATGTTGCGGACAGGATTGGGCATTGGCATTGTGGTATTGCCACTGCTGTTGAGTGGGTGTGGGGAAGACGCCAACAGCAACAAATCCTCCCCTTTGGCAGAACAATCATCAGCCCCAGCCCTCAATAGCTACACCATTACGGCAGGTTCAGCNGGCCCTGTACAGTTGGGCATGCCTTCATCAGAAATCCTGGCCTCCATGCCCGGCGTCGCCGCTGGCGTGGAGCTGGATGGCGAAGGCATTGAATGGATGACCCTGACCCTGAACGGCGAAACCCTGATGAACGTCATGCTGGACAAAAACACCCATGCCGCCAGCCTGATCCGGGTGCTCAGTCCCCGTTTCGTCACCGAGCAAAACGTCAGGGTAGGGGAGAACTTGCAAAGCGCTGGGGAAAAGCTGGGCGGCCTGACTGAAATCCAGTGGACAGAGGTCGAATCCCGCGAATTCGCCACCTTCACCAATGCGCCAGCCAGCATGGTTTTCCAGGTGATCAGCAACGATGGGACTACAGCAGGCGTCTACAGCAAAGGGGAAACTTCCACCACCATTGCATCCGCATCCGCCACCATCCACTCCATCTGGCTAATGACGGAGTGATCATTTTTTCTGGCGCGTGGATGCGCTTGGTCATAGACGCTGGCCAGATGCTGAAAATCCAGGTGGGTATAAATCTGGGTGGTGCTGATGTCGGCATGCCCCAACATTTCCTGCACCGCCCGCAAATCCCCGGATGACTCCAGCAAGTGACTGGCAAAGGAATGGCGTAACTTGTGCGGGTGGACATGCTGCTCCAACCCTTGCTGCAAACGCCAATGATTGAGACGGTATTNGATACTGCGTGGGTGCAGGCGGGTTCCCAACTTGCTGACAAACAGCGCCGTTTNCCCGCAAGCCGCCAATACACCGCGCTGGCGCAACCACTCCTGTAGCGCCTGCAAGGCGATACTACNCACTGGCACGTAACGGTGCTTGCCGCCCTTGCCCAGCACCCGCACCTGCTGCGGTTCAACATCCCCCACATCCAACCCCGCCAGTTCCGACAGGCGCAGGCCGGATGAATACAACAATTCCATCAACGCCCGGTCACGCACCGCCAGGATGTCATCAACCTCGATCGCCAACAGTTTGTCCAGCGTTTCCACATCCAGCGTATCCGGCAGTTTGCGGACATGCTTGGGGGACTGCACATCCACCACCGGGTTGTATTCGATCAGCCCTTCCCGCAGCAGGAAACGGTAAAAGCGGCGGATGGACGACAACTTGCGCTGCAAGCNTTTACCAGACAGCCCATTACGGTGCAAATGGCTGATCCATTGGCGAATTTGCCAGGTTTGGACGGCATTGATGCTGGCCTCGGCGGGAGCCGCCTGTTTTTCCAGCCAACTGATGAAATCGCGCAAGTCGCGCTCGTAACTGTCAATGGTGCGGGGCGAATAGCGCTTTTCGCTGAACAGGTGATGATGATAACGTGACAGAATGGAACCGATGGCGTCCATCACCTTAAGCGCCAGCCTCAACCGTATGCAGCGGCGGCTCCAGATACCGCGACAGCGCCCGCGCCACCAGCCCGCCAAGCTGGCCAATGAACAAGGTGCCCATCCCTGGATAAAAGCGTGCCTCGTTTTCGCTGCCCAGTGCCAGCACACCGATTTCACGAGCCTCGTAAAGTGGGATCAAAACTGCGGATTTGATGGACACCCCTCCTCACCAAACAGGAACGTCTGCTGGCGCGGGCGCAATCTGCCGCACACCGGCTGGCGTTTGCGGAACAAGGTCGCCAGTTGCTTGAGGGATTTGTCATCCGGGTCAATGAAATGCAACCCGTCACGCGAACGCCCCCGGCCAATCAGGCGCAACACCACGCTATCGGCCTTGAAATCCCCGCGCAACATGTCATTGCAGGTTGCCACCACATCATCCAGGCTATCGCAGGTCATCAGCTCCAACGCCAGATGGTGCAAACGGGCGATCACATGCTCGCTGTCGCGGGCAGCTTTCAACATTTCGGCCTGCCGTTCCTGCAACTCACGGTAGCGCTCACGCTGGCGCTGCACCAGCCGCTCCAGCAGGGAAACCGCTTGGCCAGTATGCGGGTGCGGCAAACTCAGGCAATCCAGCAAATCCTCATGCTCGCGGAAAAATCAGGATGCGCCCGCAACCATACAGCAACCTGTCTTGCGCTGATGTCCCTGTCCACCTGTTCATTTTGTGTGCTCATACTGTGACTGTTCCCCTGAATACCGTTTCCGCCGTCATCCACACCGGCTGCCCTTCACCCTGCCACATTATCTGTAGGTGTCCGCCCCGCAATGCGACAGTGACCTGAGCATCCAGCAACCCTTGGATACGACCTGCCACCACAGCGGCGCAAGCGCCTGTCCCACACGCCAGCGTCTCGCCCGAACCACGCTCAAACACCCGTAGCCGGATACTGTCNNCACCCATTACCTGCATGAAACCAGCATTCACCCGATTGGGAAACGCCGGGTGTGTCTCCAGTTGGGAACCCAGCACTGCAACTGGCGCATCATCCACATCCGCCACTTGCAGCACAGCATGCGGATTACCCATCGAAACTGCTGCAAATGATACCATTTTTCCCGCCATTTCCAGAGTATAGAGCGTTTGCCTCTGTTCGAAAATGAACGGGATACGGGCAGGCTCCAGTTCCGGCACACCCATATTCACGGTGACCTGCCCATCAGGCTGGATTTGCAGCACGATCCGGCCTGACGCCGTCATGACGGGAACAGTGGTTTTCTGTGTCAACCCTTCATCATGCACAAAACGGGCGAAACAACGCGCGCCATTGCCGCATTGCTCCACTTCGCCGCCATCGGCATTGAAAATCCGGTAACGGAAATCGGCGTCATCGCCAGTATATGCCTCCACCAACAACACCTGATCACAGCCGACCCCGAAATGCCGGTNCGCTATCCGGCGAACCCGGGACGCATCCAAAAATACCTGCTGGCGCACGCCATCCAGCACCACAAAATCGTTGCCCGTCCCCTGCATTTTAGTAAAGTGAAGTTCACTACCGGCCATACATTGGAATTCCCGTCATCCTAAAAGCCCCAGTATACAAAGATATGGCGATTCAGCAATTTTGATGATATGTTACAGCCCTTCTAGTTTTGGATCGCATCATATCAATCTGAGATCAGGAGAGGAAAAATGTCTGATTTTAAACAACAACTGGACGCACGCGGCTTGAACTGCCCGTTGCCGATCCTTCGCACCAAAAAAGCCATCAATGGCCTGGCTTCCGGCGAAATTCTGAAAGTTATCGCCACCGACCCAGGCTCCGTCAAGGACATGGAAGCGTTCTGCAAGCAAACTGGCAATGAAATGGTCAGCAGCAGCGAAGCAAGTGGCGAATACACTTTCATGATCAAGAAAGCGTAACAGTTCCGACAGGGGCGAATGGCTTTCGCCCCTACCAATAAAAACCCTGCATGAATCCCGATCCAAAATTCTGCAAAATCCTCACTGAACTCGACACCCGCCGTTCCCGGCATTTGTACCGCCACACCCGTGTGGCCGACTCNCCGCAACAGCCGCACATGGTCATCGACGGCAAGCCGATGCTGGCTTTCTGCAGCAACGACTACCTGGGGCTTGCCAGCCATCCGGATGTGATCCGCGCCTTTCAACAGGCGGCGAACGCATACGGCGTTGGCAGCGGTGCCGCACACCTGGTCAATGGCCATTCCCGCCCCCACCAGCAACTGGAAGAAGCGCTCGCAGCCTTCACAGGGCGGGATCGCGCGCTGCTGTTTTCCACCGGCTACATGGCGAACCTCGGCATCGCCAACGCGCTGCTGGGCAAACGCAGTGACATTGTTTACGCCGACCGCGTCAACCATGCATCGCTGGTTGACGCGGGGCTATTGTCCGGCGCGAAACTGGTGCGCTACCCGCATAATGACACCATTAATCTCGGCAAGCGCCTGCTGGCGCATGACAACCCGGAAGCCACCCGGCTGATCATGACCGACGGAATATTCAGCATGGATGGCGACGCCGCGCCCGTGCGCAAACTGGCACTGATGGCGCGCACGCACGACGCCTGGTTGATGGTGGATGACGCGCACGGCATCGGCGTCCTAGGCCANACCGGCGGCGGACTGCTGGAAGCCGAAGGGCTCACCCAAGCTGACGTGCCAATCCTGATGGGGACACTCGGCAAGGCGCTGGGCACGGCGGGCGCATTCGTCGCTGGCGACAACGACCTGATCGAATACCTGATCCAGACCGCACGCACCTGGATTTACACCACCGCCCAACCGCCCGCCGTGGCCGCCGCCACCCTCACCAGCCTGCAACTGGCGCAGGCGGAAAACTGGCGGCGGGAACATTTGCAAGCGCTGATCCGGCAATTCCGGCAAGGCGTGGAACAACTCGGCCTGCCATTGCTGCCGTCCAACACACCGATCCAGCCCATCCTGGTCGGTGGCAGCGAACAAGCGCTGGCCATGAGCCACAAGCTGGAAGAACGTGGCATTCTGGTGACCGCCATCCGCCCGCCGACAGTGCCCGCCGACACGGCGCGGTTACGGGTCACCTTGTCGGCGGCGCATTCAGAAGCGGATGTGAAACGCCTGCTGGAAGCGCTGGCGGATTCCGCCGCCTAAGCGTCCCTTACTGGGGCTGGCGCATGAAATGTCCCCAACTGCTCCAGCAGCACAGTGGCATAAGCGCCCGGCGGCAGTTCAAACGACAGTTTCAAGGTGCTGTCATCCACCTGCTCAAAACCGATTTCCCCCACCCGGATACGCAAGGCGCGGCGCTCCTGCTTCAAACCCTGTTTTTCCAGCCCGGCGCAGAAAACCGTAAAGGCGTCCGCCTGCGCCTGCTCCAGGTCGCGGGCAACGGCTTGCGTCTCCAGCTCCCNCCTGCCCCACAACGCGCCGGTCAGGTGGATTTCCAACGCATCCAGCCGCGGTTGGAGTTCGGGGCTGGCGTCATCAGCAAACCAGGCGCTCCCACCGTCAAACATGAAAATGTCGCCGGGCAACCGCTGCCGCCAGGAGCCTTGCGCCACCCTTGCCGCCAGGATGTGGTTGAAAACCCATGAACGGGCGGCGGACAGATACAGGCTGCGCTGGTTACGCTGCTTCGGTTTGAATTCGCCCTGGAACCAGCGCTCCGCCCTCAGCAGGTTGCCGAAGTTATGGCCGAAACGCTGTTCGCCGTAGTAATTGGGCAAGCCATATTGGGCAATTTGCTGGCATACCTGTTCCGCCCCGGTGAAGTCGCCCGAGCAATTGCGCAGGGTCAGGGTGAAACGGTTCCCCGCCAGTGCGCCGCGCCGCAGCTTGCGGTCATGGCGTTGCTGCTGGAGGATGACCAGCTCCGGCGGCAGGGCGGAAAAATCCGGGTCAGCCTTGCCGGGCAATTGCAGGCTGAACCACTGGGTGGCGACAGCATGGCGGTCTTTCAAACCGGCGTAACCCACATCTGAAGCCGGAACACCTGCGCAACGGGCAAGCTGGCTGGCGACCCAGTCGGTATTGGCACCGGTTTTGCGCACCTGTAGCCACAGGTGTTCGCCGCTGCCGCTCAAGGCGATGTCCATCTGTTCGTCAACGACAAAATCTTCCGCCAGTGTGCGGAACATCCCCTGCAACGGTGCTGGGTAGGCGCGGGCGAATGTGGTTGAAGCGTAGTCAGTCGTGTTCATGCGCAAACTATACCAGCCACAGGGTCAGGCTTAACAGCACGCCATGCAGGATCATGCTGGCGATCGTCATCTTGATGGCTGGCTCCAGCAGCGGCGGTTGGGTGGCGTATTGCCGCAGCAACATCCCGGCCTTCGCGGACAACACCAGTGGTGGCAGGCTTAACAGCGACCAGACCGGCAACGCCGCCGTGACCACCAGAGCCAGCAAGATCAGCACCGCCAACATGACCGCCCCCAGATAAATTTTCGGCGCACTGTCCGGCCNCATGCGCACCACCCAATGGTGTTTGCCGCTGGCGGCATCCGCCTGATGGTCGGGAAACTGGTTGATGAACAGGATATTCATCACCAGCAGCGCCACCGGCAGGCTGACCAGCACCGGATAGGCGGACATTTCCCCAGTTTGCACAAACCATGCGCCCAGCGGCGTGAGGATGCCGAAACCCAGCGCCACCGCCGGTTCACCCAACCNCCGGCTGTTCAGGCGCAGCGGCGGCGCGGAATAGCCCCAGCCGACCAGCACGCCCGCCACGCCAATCCACAACAAGCCCATGCCGCTGGCCCAGGCCAGCCCGACCCNCAGCAAAATGGCGGCGGCCAGCAACAGGGAGCCGAACTGGAAAGTTTCCCNCGCATCCAACACGCCGTTCTGGATAAAACGGCTGCCGCCGGTGAAGGGGAAAATCCGCTGCGTATTACGTTCATCCGTACCATTTTCATGGTCATAGTAATCATTGAGGACGTTGACCGCCGCATGCACCAGCCCAGCCGCCAACAGGGTCAGCAGCAATAAGAGGAGGCTGACCCTCCCGCCCCGATGCGCGACGGCGGCCACCCCGATAATCACCGGGATCAAACTGGCGGCGAGAAACCCTGGCCGGGTCGCCAGCCAGTAACGCAGCAAAGGTGTGTTCAGGAGGGTTTTGTCCGGTTCTTGCGCCATGGTTGCTCTGCCTGCCAGGAAAACCCCGGATTATACGCACGCCCATAGCCAGCCCGCGAAATTTTCCGTTATCATCCTTGCCATGAAATACCACGACCTGCGCGATTTTATCCAGCAACTGGAGAAAATGGGCGAGCTGAAACGCATCAGCATCGAAGTTGACCCGTACCTGGAAATGACTGAAATTGCCGACCGCGTGCTGCGTTCCGGCGGCTCTGCCCTGCTGTTTGAGAAGCCGAAAGGGCATAGCGTTCCGGTGCTGGCCAACCTGTTCGGCACACCGCGCCGCGTTGCGCTGGGGATGGGTGAGGAATCCACCGAAGCCCTGCGTGAAGTCGGCAAACTGCTGGCCTTGCTGAAGCAGCCCGACCCGCCNAAAGGTTTCAAGGACGCCATGAGCGCCCTGCCGATTTTTCGCAAAATCCTGGATATGGCACCGAAAACTGTCAGCAAGGCTCCCTGCCAGCAGGTGGTGCTGGAAGGCGACGCGGTGGATCTGGGCAAACTGCCGATCCAGCATTGCTGGCCGGGAGACGCTGCGCCATTGATCACCTGGGCCTGGTGGTCACCAAAGCCGGAAAAAGCGCGGCAGAACCTGGGCATTTACCGCCAACAGGTGCTCGGTAAAAACCGCGTGATCATGCGCTGGTTGTCGCATCGCGGCGGTGCGCTGGATTTCCGCGAGTTCCAGCAGGCGAACCCAGGCAAGCCGTTTCCGGTGGCGGTGGCGATCGGCGCAGACCCGGCGACGATTCTGGGCGCGGTGACGCCTGTTCCGGATACGCTGTCCGAGTATGCGTTCGCGGGGTTGCTGCGCGGTTCGCGGACGGAGCTGGCGCAAGCGGTCGGGGTGGATTTGCAGGTTCCGGCGGCGGCGGAATTCGTGCTGGAAGGCCATATCCACCCCGACGATATGGCACCTGAAGGNCCATATGGCGACCATACCGGCTATTACAATGAGGTGGACAACTTCCCGGTGTTCACTGTCGAGCGCATCACCCACCGCAAGGAGCCGATTTACCACAGCACCTACACCGGGCGCCCACCGGACGAACCGGCGATCCTGGGTGTGGCGCTGAACGAAGTGTTCGTGCCGATCCTGCAAAAACAGTTTCCAGAGATCGTCGATTTCTACCTGCCGCCGGAAGGCTGTTCCTACCGCATGGCGGTGGTCAGCATCAAGAAACAGTATCCGGGGCACGCCAAACGGGTGATGATGGGGGTTTGGTCATTCCTGCGCCAGTTCATGTACACCAAGTTCATCATCGTGGTGGATGACGACGTGGATACGCGCAAGTGGGAGGATGTGATCTGGGCGATGACCACGCGCATGCACCCGGCGCGGGACACCACGCTGGTCGAGCATACACCGATTGATTACCTGGATTTCGCCTCGCCGGTGTCGGGGCTGGGGTCGAAGATGGGGCTGGATGCGACCAACAAATGGCCNGGNGAAACCACGCGGGAATGGGGCACGCCGATTGTGATGGATGCGGCGGTCAAATCCCGCGTGGATGCAATGTGGAGCCAACTTAAATTGACCTGAACCCAGGACAAACCAGCGCCCAACGCCCACACTGGCGTGAGCGCTGAAGCCTTCCAAGTCAGGGAAGGAATTTCATATCGCTTCTGCCGAGATTGAAGACAGCGCACCCCTGAAACTCCCTCCAGCAACCCTCCGGGATATTGGCCTCCCGCAATTCCTCCGGCGTAAAATCCCGGTNGGCGTCAATATCGGCAGGCAATCTGAGTAGCTTACCCAGATGGGTGCCGATATCTTTCCGGCCAAAGAGACGAACATGATCATACTGCCCGAAACGCTGGCAGCGTTCCGCATAGCTGAGATCCTGAAAGTTTTCTTCGTATTTGCCGGGCGTGAACGGCACTACGAAAAAGTGGCGTCCGCTATCCTTGAGCATCCTGTGCAAATGGAAAAGGGTATAGGCGATATTGCAAGGGACATGTTCCAACACATGGCTATGCAGGATCAGGTCAAATTCACGGGATGGCTGATTCTCCAGATCGCTTAAATCTATTTTGATGCAGTTTTCCACAAACGGATAGCGGTCTGGGTTGATGTCCGCGACGACATAGTTTTCCTTGTTGATGCGCTTTGCCAATGCCTGATACAACCCCAGTTCCGNGGCGATGTGCAGCACCTTGTGGTGCTGGGTCAGCGGCAGCCGTTGCAGGTAAAGCCATAGCAGACGTGTCCTTTCCAGGGAAAAGCATTGTGAACACTGGACATTTTTCCTTGAACTCATGTCAACGAATTCATCATTTCCACACAGGTTGCATCGCATAAGAACTCCTTGAAGAAGACAATCCGGCCACGGGCATAGCGACTCTTCCTGTCATCGTGTGCTGGGCTATATTCGGGATTCGGGAGTGGATAATGCCGCCAAGCAGGCGACAGTCAGAGCATTCCCCTTGCTGGAAAGCGACGAATATCCTAGCACAGATTCTGAACCATCCGCACAGCGTTGCCCGCCTCATCAAGGCAGGCTTCAAAAATAGCTCCCTGCCCTGATGCCAGACCGTTGCGCCCTGGCCTGCCCACCCCGCTGCGGCGTCAGGCGGCGGTTTTTAGCCCAAGTGCGGCACCATTCCCCTCCAACGCAGCGGCCAGCACGTCTTCCACGGTTTCCAGCCAGATGACCTGCAATTGCCCTCGGGCATTGGCTGGCACGTCTTCCCAATCCCGGCGATTGCGGGCGGGTAGCAACACGGTGTGGATACCGGCACGCAATGCGGCCAAGCACTTTTCTTTCACCCCACCAATCGGCAGCACCAGCCCGCGCAGGCTGATTTCACCGGTCATGGCGACATCACTACGCACTTTCTGCTCGGTCAGCAGTGACACCAGCGCAGTGAAGATGGAAACACCGGCGCTTGNGCTGTCCTTCGGAATCGCTCCAGCGGGGACATGCAGGTGGATGTCGTTTTCCTCGAAAACCTGCGGGTTGATCCCTAACTGTCTGGCGCGTGACTTGATCAGGCTGAGTGCGGCCTGGGCACTTTCTTTCATGACATCACCCAGTTGTCCGGTAATGGTCAGGCGGCCTTTGCCGGGCATTTTGGTGGTTTCGATGAAAAGGATGTCGCCACCAACTGGCGTCCAGGCCATGCCGGTGGCAACGCCAGGCGTGCTGGTGCGCATCGCCACTTCGCTTTCGAAACGTTGCGCGCCAAGAATGGCATGCAGATCATCCACGCCAATGTTGACCTGTGTGGCCGCACCTTCGGAAACCTGCATGGCGGCGTGGCGCAGCATCGAACCGATTTCACGTTCCAGATTGCGCACGCCTGCTTCGCGGGTGTAACCGCTGACGATGGCGCGCAGGGCGTCTTCGCTGACCTGTACCTGTTCTGCGGTCAGGCCGTTGGTTTCCAGTTGGCGCTTGAGCAGGTAACGCTTGGCGATTTCGACCTTTTCGTCTTCGGTGTAGCCGGGCAGGCTGATGATTTCCATACGGTCACGCAATGGCTCTGGAATCGCGTCCAGCACATTGGCGGTGGCGATGAACACCACTTTGCTCAGGTCAAACGGCAGCGCCAGATAGTTGTCGCGGAACGTGCCGTTTTGCGCCGGGTCGAGCACTTCCAGCAACGCCGATGCCGGATCGCCGTGGAAACCGCCGCTGCCAAGTTTGTCGATTTCGTCCAGCATAAACACCGGGTTGCGGGTTCCGGCTTTGCGCAGTTCCTGGATGATATTGCCGGGCAATGCACCAAGGTAGGTACGGCGATGGCCGCGGATTTCGGCTTCGTCGTGTGTGCCGCCAAGGCTGGCGCGCACGAACTGCAAACCGAGCGCGCGGGCGATGCTTTGCCCCAGCGAGGTTTTGCCGACACCGGGCGNGCCGGCGAAGCACAGGATCGGGCTGCGGCCTTCAGGGTTCAGTTTGCGCACCGCGAGGTATTCGAGGATGCGTTTCTTGATCTTGTCGAGGCCGTAATGATCGGCGTCCAGCACTTCGCGCGCTTTGGCGATGTCGATGTTTTCCTCATCCAGCTTGCTCCAGGGCAGGTCGGTCAGCCAGTCGAGGTAGGTGCGGATCATGGAATATTCGCCGGACGCTTNCGGACATTTTTGCAGGCGCTTGAGTTCCTTGGCGGCCTGGTCGGCGGCTTCCTGCGGCATCTTGGCGTCGGCAATGGCCTGGCGCAATTCCTCGATTTCGGCGTCGTTGCCGTCGTCGTCCTCACCCAGCTCTTTCTGGATGGCCTTGAGGCGTTCACGCAGCATGAATTCACGCTGGCGGGCGTCCATCGACTGCTTGGTCTGCTGGTCGATTTCACGGGTCAGCTTCAGCACTTCGAGCTGCTGGCGGACGTAATCGGAAACTTTGTCGAGGCGGGCGCGCAGGTCAATGGTTTCCAGAATTTTCTGCTTTTCCTGCGGGCTAATGTCGAGGAAATTGCTGACCAGGTCGGCTAATGCGCCTGCTGATTCCATGCCTTGGATGGCGGCGCTGACTTCCGGCGGCGCTTGTGGCAGCAGTTGCACGGTTTCGATGGATTTTTCCTGCAAATGCCGCATCCGCGCCTGGATGTCGGGATCAGAATCGCCTTCTTCCGGCAACACTTCGACATGGGCGGCCAGATAGGGTCGGCTGCTGACATAATCCAGCACACGGAAACGTTCCTCGCCCTGCACGACCAAGTGGTGGGTGCCGCTGGGCGTGGTGACGTAGCGCAGGATGTTGGCGATGGTGCCGGTGGCGTACAGGTCGCTGCCTTGCGGCTCGTCGATTTCAGGGTGGCTTTGCAGCAGCAGGCCGATCTTGCGGCCACTGTTGACGGCTTCCTGCGCGGCGGCCAGCGATTGTTCGCGGCCAATGGTGATGGGGATCGCCATGCCGGGGAACAGCACCACATTGCGCATCGGAATGAGGATCAGGGCTTCATTCACGACGGGCTGCGTGTTGCTGGCATGGGTGCTTGCAGAGGCCTGCAAGGCGTGTCTGTTGGTATCGTTCATTCGCTTTCCTCAAATCTTGCGCAGGTGCAATTGCAGGCAACCGTGCCTGATGCTGTGACCGACCAGTTCGTACTGGCCGTGTGGCAGCAGGATGCGGCGTTCAAAACGTCCGTAGGGAGTTCCAGCCGGTGGATGTGCACACCTTGTGTCTGACGTGGCAATGGGCGCACGCCGCTGACCACGATCTGGCCGCTGTTGAGGTGGACTTCCACCCGTTCCGGCTCAACGCCGGGCAGGGCGACAGTGACCAGCACAGCGTCACGGGTTTCGATCAGGTCGACGGGCGGCTCCCAGGTTGGCGTCTGGGAAGGCAGGGGGCGGAAGCACTGGCGCTGGAGGCGTTCGGCCTCGGCCAGCAGTTCGAAAGCTTCGCTCCACATCCGGTTACTCGGGCGAAATGGCATAATCTTGACCTATCGCATGGTTGATGTTCATGAGGCCAAGATCGGGGTGGGATGGGGAATTTCAATACCGAACGGTAATAACCAAGTGGAAAAATAGGGATTGTGGCGCTGCTATTGATGTTTGCTGATTTCCACCCGCTCACCGTCGGTTACCAGCAGCCACGCGCTGAGTTTGGGCAAGGCCATAATGGTGGGCAATTGCAGGTAGCCCTGGATTTGTGTGGCACCTTCTTGCTTTTTGCTCTCCCAACCTTTTTCTTTGTCGCCTTNTTTGCTGTATTTCAGCTCAATCAAATGTTGGTGGCTGACCTTGTATGGGCTGCGCTCCAAGAGCAGGATGTCGGGATAGCGGCGGTTCATTTCCCGTTCGCTTTGGATGAAATAGGCGGGTGATTGGTACAACAAGGCCAGCAAGATGGTTTTGATGTGCTCCTCGTCCAACCAGATGGCGTCACGGTTGGATAGCAGTTGCAACACCCGTTCCAGTTCCGTGATCAGCGGTTGGATGACATCGTGCAAGGCCAGCGTTTCCACCGCCAGCAACAGGGCGCGGTCGGGGATGCTGATCTGGTTGCGGCGTTCCAATTCGATCTTGAAATACTGGAAATACAGTTCGCGCATCACCTGATTGGGGATGACAAACACTTCGCCTGACAAGGTTTCATGGTGCAGGGTGACAAAGCCCATGTAGGCCAGCAGGCTGATGAAGTCGTCGCGGTCAAAGCCCTTGTCGAAGTCGAACTTNNTTCGGCCTGTTGGTACAACTTCACCCCGGTTGAGCAGTTCGTCCAGCACAGCGTAATTGTCATCACGGTTACCAATGCCGAACAGACCCATGAGCTTACCGTAATCGGAAGCAATGTTCGCATCCAGCATTTNTTTCGGATAAGCACAGCGTTTGTAATCAAAGTTTTGTAGGAAATACAGCACCATGTTGGCGTTGTAGACGGTTTCAGCGGCATCGGCGTGGAAGCGGTAGCCATTGTACCAGTCGGTGACAATGGCCAGCAGTTGCTCCTGATCCAGCGGGCAGGCTTGCGCAATCGGTCGCAACAGGCTGGCGACTTCTTGCCGGGTGAAACCCACCGCTTCGTTGAAGGCTTCAGTCAGGGAGAGGTTCTGGCCAATATTGAAACCACTGGTCATGCTGTCGAGCATAATCGGGGTAACGCCGGTGACGAACATGCGGTCAACGACACCCTGTTGGGTGGCGGTCTTGATGGTTTCGTAGAAGCTGCGCACAAAGCCGCCCTTGCCCATGATTTGCTGGAACAGTTTCAGGTCATCCGCCAGGATTGCGTTGGCAAAATGGTCGTATTCATCAATCAGCAGCAGGATTTTTCGGTCGCCAACTGCCGTGAAAAGACGCCGTATCTTGTCAGCCGGAGAGGGTTGCGCCANGACATCCTGCACCATGCCAGGGCTGTAACCGTAACGTTCCATGAATGCTTTCAGCCATGTCGCCACGGTATTGTTGAAGCCCTGGTAGATGGCATCCGCGCCTTGTTCCGTCGCAATGCCGCTGAATTCCATGAACAGCACCTGATAGCTGCTTTTCAGCGGAGTGGGGTGCTGGCCGATGTAGAGATGGCCGAACAGCGTCTCGAATTCAGCCTGATGACGAATATCGTAGTAATACCACAAGCTCGACAGCAGCAGGCTTTTGCCGAAACGGCGCGGGCGCAGCAGGAAATGGTAGCTGCCAGCAGCTTCCAATTGTGCGATATACGCCGTCTTGTCGATGTAGACGTAGCCGCCATTGATCACTTNTTTGAAATTACTTTCGCCGTAGGGGATTTTCAGTGTCATGCTGCGCTTGCCGGTCATATCCATGGGGGCAGTTTAGCATAGGCTTTCCCCGTCATTGCTGTCTGGGCACTATAACGCACGTCTACCAAGGTCACAGTGGACAGAGGGCTACCTTAAAAACACTGGAGTTATGCAGTTCAGATTACAGCACCTAAAAGAAAAGCGAAGAGCTGTTTTGGCTCTTCGCCTTGCAATTGCTAATCCTATATTCTGCCTCACTCAATAATCCACTTAAATGTCGGCTATAAAAATCATTTGCAGCTAAGTGAGTAGGTAAAATCAGCCTGCTTCGACCCAATATCCGTTTGCTTCCTACCCCATTGATAATTCTTTTTACTATAAGATGGATGAGATTTTGCTGAAACGTACACATATCTGTTGCTTGTCGTCAACACCAACCCTTTTTCATATGGTGAGAATGTAAAGTTGTTTTTTCCAAAAATCGGTACTTCCCATTGGCACATACTCTACAGTCACCAGAATCACATCATCACAATTATTTTTATATAATAATTATTTTCAGCAGGCCTGGATGGAAGGCTGGGCATACTATCCTTTGCCCGACAAAGCCTTTTATGTGCTTCACACTCCAACTTTCCGGAAAACACACTCGACGGGCAGCTTTGGTCACATGACCAAGCCAACACATCACTCACCAAGCCAAAGCTTGTCAAGGTTGACAAACAAGCAATAGAGATTAACGCCATTTTCATAATTTAGCTCCTCAGAATAAATTTAGAAACTGATTTTCGCTTTTATTAATACTCTATGCTCATACATTATTTTGTAAATATAACTTTTATCGTAAACGTTTGTAATAGTATTTAGGTAACCTTAACCGCATAGCGAGCAAGTTGACTCATGTAATTATTTTTCTCTATTCTTTCACGTCGCTATTTCCAAACAGATTGAATTAGTTACATAAGCAATCGAAATCAGACGCAGGATACGTTTTTACCCTCTATATCGACTTGACATTCGTTTTCATTTGGCTTCAGATCATATTCAGCTTATTTTGATGTATCATTAGCATATTTTAACCTCATGAATATACTGTGAATGATTATCTATGCATTCTGTCCTATGTTTTATTGAAAGACCTCGGAAAAATGCATCTGTAACAGTTGCTGTGACTTTGATAAATTGCTGAGTAGAAAGAACATTTTCCGGCGGAGTTGACATCCAAACCTCAGAGCCAATATCCGTTCTTGGACATCCAGAATAGCCTGTCACTTCTCCCTGAGGCTTTACATGAATCCTATTAGTTGTGCTGTCTATTTTGAAGCTATGTATTCCATAGCACGCTGTCCACCCTCCATTTGCTTGCGATACATTAGCAATAAAGATGGATGCTGAAGCAAGAGCAATAATCAATGGTGTTTTGATAAAAGATTTCATTCTTTTCTCCTATAAATTACTTTTGCTATATTAATGGAAAATTTCTGCCGACAAAAGATTGCAAAATTTAACTCTAATTATTGATTAGCAAACAATACTTTAACAACCTTCAAATAGCACAATAATCTTTCATCCTTATTTGTTATTCCTTTCACGAATTGCCTTTTCAAGAGCTTCTCGGGCATCCCTAATTTGTTGGGTTTCCTGTATAGGCGATATATTTTTCTTTCTTCTTCAAGCTCTTGCAACCGCTGATTAGTTTTATCTTCTATGTTTTTTGGATTATGCTTCCCTGTTCAGAAAGAGAACCATCGTTAAGTGTTTTTTCCAATTTTCAGAGATGCCTGGTTTTTGAAACCCTGAACTATAGGGGTTCGCTCTATCTGACTGGATTGACGTGTTAATCTGGTTGTTATTTTTCAAGCGGACTGCGACAAAAGGAATATACCCAAATGTTCGTGAAATCGTCACATCATTTCCTCCTGGAAGAATGACCTGATTGGCTCCTGAGTATTTTAGTACTCCTGCTTTCATTTCAATTCCTATCGATTCTATTATTTCTGATATATTAGGCTTTTTGCCACGCAGACCATCTGAGATCGTTTTTCGGCAACAGCAACCATTCGATCTTGAAAACCTCTTTCAAATGATATTGCTAATTTTCCTATGGATCTCTGCATTTCTAATATAGATGTACGCACCAGATTCTCAACCCATAAGGTGAAACTAGCGCCTCCTGTAAATACAGATACTCCCGCAGCCACAACACCATCTGCGGCATCTCGTTCATTAATTTCCCTTCCCCAAGCCACATACCATTTCTTTGTTCCACTACCTTCAATATCCTTTTTCACCTCCCATTTGTTTGTGGAATAACTTCCGCCAACCAATTGATTGATTGCCTCCACCGGAACACCAGCTTTATCTAAAAGCAAAAGATAGCCTTTCCATGTGTTATATGTATTGGAAACAAAAGCTGCGGGATTAGCCTCTATCAGCGCTTTAGAAGGAAAATTCGGAATACCGGGAATCTCCCTCGACTCAAAAAAACTTTGAGCCTTTTCATAATTCCTGCTTGCTTTCTCATAGACCTTCACTGACTCATCATATACACCTTGCGCTTTTGCTGTGTCTGCTTTCCACCTATTTAATTCCGCTGGTATCTTGTTATATGGATCTTTAATAACTCCTTCGGTTTTTTTACTCCATCATTAACCGCCTTACCAATATGTGCAGGTGCTTTTTAATATCATCAACGGATCTATTAACTTGATCCCTAGTAACTTCGACTGGATTTTCAACAAAACCTCTGATTTTATCCCACGGATTTGCAAAACATGATTTCCCAATACCTATAGCAGTCAATAATATTACACTTATAAATAAGATTTTCAACAATGCCATATTAGCGTCCTAGTAAACCATGAAAAACACTCGATCCAATATGAAACAGTCTGCAAATGAATCAAAACATAACGCTCAAAAATGCCACCTCCGAGTTAAAGCATCACTTAACAATTTCAATTTTACCGCCACAATCCTGGAAATCATTTTTATAAGCTTCTTCACATTTCTGTACTATATCTGAACACTTTTCCCCGTAATCCCTCGAGTTAATGCCCAAAGTAGTTTTTCTTGTGCTGATGCATCCGGATAGTCTTTTGCCATTTTATTACTTTCTATTTCATTTAGTTCTTTCACTCGGGCTTCACATTTGTCAAGCTCCTCCTGCCTTTCTGCGACACAAGCATTTTTGCTTTTTTGCAAGATCTACACAATCCCTATCTTTTAAATCGGTCGGTTCCACATATTTAACAGTTTCGCAAGATGCAAGTGCTAGCAAAAATGGAACGCTTACTATATACTTCCTCATATTAATCATCCTTTACAACTGATTTAATTAGATAATCTTGATCTTCTTTCCTGCTTTGCCCTTTCCAAGGCTTCCCTAGCATCCCTAATTTCTAATGTTTCCTGTGGCGCAGAAATATTATTTCTCTGTTCTTTAAGATCATCCAACCGTTGTTGAACTTCAGCTTCTTTTTCTGCTTCAGCTTCTTTTTCTGCTTCTGCTTCTTCCTGTTTCTTCTGCTCTTCAGCTAATCTTCGTTCTTCTTCCTGTCGCTTGCGCTCCTCAGCCAATCTTCGTTCCTCCTCTTGTTTTATTGCCTGTTTTTCTTTTTCTTGTTGTAACCTCATAGCAGCCTGATCGTATTCACCTGCTTTGCCACATGCACCCAAAACTAATGACCCAACAGCATTTTTATAAAATTCATAACATGATTGATCACCAATTTTTATGCCACTATTCGAATTAAACTGAATAACCGGCATTGGGTATTGTTTAACATTCATACCATTCGATCCATATGCTTTTTGATATGAATGCTTGTTCACTTGACCCTGATGTAAAGAAAAAAATTTGTCATTTATTGTATAGTTGACATCGATTGGCTGAGTGATTCGAATATCAAACTTATACTTGACATTTGTCATTACCATCGTGTTATAGCTATCCTCTTCAACATCACAACGCCCAAGACCAAGAAAACCACATCCTCCAAAAGAAACAGATGAATAAAGAGTGGATATCACCACAATAATCAATAGATTTATTTTTTTACACAAGCCATATTGACATCCCTTGCTGTAAATCAACCTTAAAGCCATATCTAAACCAAATGCCTATAATCTATAAGCATCTGATTTCTGCACATTAAAAACAACGTAACAACGAAATTGTTAAAGAAGCCCATCATGGCAATAACAAATCAACACAACATTACCAATAGCCGCCACGATCCCTGTCATAACATATATAGATATAATCACCGCCTACACTGTAATTTAAATCATATTCAAGCCGATAAGGGTTCTTACAAATATTCCGGCTAGAAGTTGGGTGTGCAGTCACTTCTATCGATGTAATGGGAGATCCAAAGTAATGATAAGGATAATAATCCTGGTTGTGGGCAACGCATAAATAGATTGCAGATGTTATTTTTTTATCTACTCTGGCACCGCTATTCAGGTCTATATTGATTTTCTGATAACCATCCGGACATTTATATCCAACAATCGCCAAGCCCGTGACAGGCTTGTAACCAGGCGAACGGTAAATGCACAGATAAATATACTGACCACCCGCCCCTCTATTTAAATCGACATTAATTCTCCGAGAGGCTATGGCTCACAATGATCGTTTGCATCAGAATAAGATGTAACGCCAATACCGGTAATTGGGTAATAGGGGTCATAGATCGTAGTCAGACTTGCCGATGCCACATTCACAAGTAAGACTGCAAAACAGCTTATAAGCACTTTGGATATGCGCCAATACATAAATATCCTCCTTGATGTGCTGAATCCACATCAACCGAAGAGGCTCTCCCCAACAATCCTTGCTTGCCGTCATCCTCCGCTCTTCCTTTGAGCATCAGAGCCTCTTTACTCTGATGACATTACGCTCTTGGTCGTGAATGGGAAATATGACGCCATATGTAGACATATGTAATATGTCCAGGATCGCTGTTATGACTTTTGCTTACATAATTCAGCGTCTGCTGCAAAGCCTGATTCAGGCAGTCAATGGATCTTTGAAAGTTGGGTACCCAATTGGATGCTGACGCAGCTATAAAGCCCCATTTCTGATTCAATGGCCAGCTCAAAACCATTATGCAGGCATTCCCGTTGCACGAAACGCAACCCCAACCCATGGCCATTGATTTTCGACGATTTCGCCACTTGCTGATGAATATCCGCCAATTGTTCCACCGACATGCCGATCCCATTGTCATAAACCATCAGCCGCAATTGCCTGTCTGCGGGATGGGCGCTGATCCGGATGACTCNCCCAGTTTNCCCGCCAAATTTTTCCATGACAGCTTCATAGGCATTCTTGGCCAGATTATGCAATATGAGATAGGTCGAGCCGGTGCGCTCCTCAAACCAGTAATCACCCGCATTCGGTGGGAAATCAAACTCCAGCCGCACCTGACAATGCGTCACGCCATTACACAACAGCAGGCTCAGGTCATCCTGCAACTCCGCCAGCGAAATGCAGCGCCTGACAGTTTTCTCATTACCCAGATCATCCAGCACCAGTTGCGACACCTTACGCATGTAGCTGATCGACTTTTCCAGCCGATCCAGGTCGTTGCTGACATCGCCACCCTCCTTCTGCCGCTGGCGGATGCGTTCCGCACTCAAGCCCGCCACGCCGATCAGCGTGTTCAGTTCATGGTTGATGGCGCGGGTCGAATGCCCGATGGCGGCTTCACGCTGTAAGGCTTCCGCCTCGCGTTCCACCCGTTCGCGGTGCAGGCGTTCGGTGAATACCTGTTCCATTTCATCGGCAAAATGGCGCTCCAGTTTCCACAGGATAAATATCAGGCTGAAATAGCTGATAATCAGACCGATTTCAGTGCGTAGGTCGGTTGGATAAAGCAAGAACACCAGTATGCAGAAAGTGAGTGAAGCAACACTTGCCAAAATCAGCTTGTTACGCGGGCGGTGTGGGGTAAGCAATGCGCAGAAAGTTACAATAAGCCATAGGATGACAGCCAAGGCTTCATGAAAACTTAATGCCCAAACAATATAGGCATCAAACAGAAACGTAATAGACCAACGTAGGGTATCGACTGTATCGGAACGGGCTTGGATAGTACNCCACGGTGTAGGAATTTGCTTGGAAAACGCTAGCAGGAAATTTATTCCGCCAACCACGGCGATAACAATTAAGCCTGATACAACCCGCGCATCATCGGTTTGCCAATACATGATCAGAAGCATCACAATAATGGTACCCATGGCCTGAGAAACAATGCGGGTAAACAACAGTTTGTAACGTTCCTCCAGCCGCCGTTGCAGCACAACATCCAACGCCATGCGGTTTCCTTCTGTCCGGGTTAAGCCTCTATCCCTAACCGCAACGCCGCCCGCGCCGCCTCAGTGCGGTTGTGCGCATTTAGCGCCCGCAACACCGCACTCACATGCAGCCTGACAGTGCCTTCCGCGCAATCCAGCCTACGGGCGATCAGTTTGTTGGGCAAACCCGCCATCAGCAGGCGGCAGACCTCCAACTGGCGCGGGGTCATGCCGTACTCGCCGACCGCTTCGTTTTCAGCCTGAGCCTGAAGCGAAGAAGCCGAATGGGATGAAGTTGATGCCCCCACCGACGGCTGCTCCGCCAGCACGGAAGGCGAAATGTACTGTTCACCAAACAGGATCAGATCCAGCGCATTTTTGATTTCACGCCNCCCGGCTGTTTTCGAAATATACCCATTAGCCCCGGCTTCCAACGCAACGCGAGCCAGTTCCGCATCGCCTGTGCCGGAGAGGATAGCGATCGGCGTGCTGGGCGTCTTTTCGCGGATCAGCGCCAAACCCGTGACACCATCCATTCCTGGCATGGAAACATCCAGCAAGATCAGGTCAAACCCGGCATAGGCACTCAACACTCCCACAGCCTCCCNCACCGAACCGGCGTCAAACAGCCTGGCCTCGGGAAAGCAGTCCCCCATATGTGCACGCAAAACTTCCCTGAACAATGGATGATCATCAACAATCAATATACGCATCACCTTCACTCCTGCTCCCTCAATATTCAGTTACGTTTTGTTTACTATGCTGAATAGTTTAGGATAAATGTTCTACTTATAGAGAATGAAATGAATGAGATATGGATTAGCCTAGCTTATTTTCACCACTCAACCCAACCAGCAACATCATTGACAAAAACTAGCTGCAAACGCTGACTTACCGATAAAAACCAGGATTAAGGCCAAAATTTCAACACAACAAGCTTTATTTAAAAAAACAACATTCGAACCTTTCGTGTCTTTTTGGCGACACACGTTGTGTCTTGCCAACAGCAAAGGGTCATAGCTTGCAATGCTCCCTGGTTCTCAAAATGGCAACTTTTACTTGTTTATGGAGATTACATAATGAAAAAACAAATTCTGGCTACCAGCATTGCCATCGGTTTAACTCAGCTGGCCGCCCCGGCTTTCGCAGACGTCACCCTGTACGATTACGAACAGCCTTCCAGTGCTTATGAAGATGCGTATGTGTCAGGCCGCCTGAACGTGAACAGCGGCAACCAAGACCAGACCAGCCATGACCTGAGCGTGGACATGAATTACGAGCGGGTCTTCAGCTCGCCCGACCGCGACATCAAAGTCAGCGGCGACTTGCTGGGCACTTCCAAGCGCGGNCTGAACACTGGCGATGACACCCAGGAAAACTATGTCGGCAACGGCTCCGTCAGCGCAAACAAATATTTTCAGCCAAACAGCAAGGGCGCATTTTGGTATGGCGACGGTGAAGTTGGCGTGAANAAAGGTGCCGAAGACCCACGTGTCAAAGTGGGCGTAGCCNNTGGTTATGGCCGCGTCGTCAATGTGACGCCAATGGCGCAGGCTCTCCGTCTGGTGGAAGC
Organism: Candidatus Thiothrix singaporensis; assembly: GCA_013693955.1. Lineage (GTDB taxonomy): Bacteria > Pseudomonadota > Gammaproteobacteria > Thiotrichales > Thiotrichaceae > Thiothrix > Thiothrix singaporensis. Next base: position 3,131,753 of record CP059265.1, read on the forward strand.
CCTGCGGAACAAAAACCGCCTGACCGCCGACCTGACCAAGGCGGAATACAACCAGCTGGCCAATGTCATCGCCAAGGAAAGCGAATACCGCTCCCGCTATGGTGCTGCCGACTACCAGCAGAACTGGGTGAACGATATGGAAACCGCGCTGGAGGCAACCGGCAAAACCAACGGCAAGCTGGACGCCATCGGCATCCTGAAAGCCTATGACGTGCTGGTCAATGAGCGCATTTCCACCCGCAAATATGGCTGGCTGGTCAAGGCGGGCGTGAGCGAGGTCATCAAGGACTATGACGGCGGGGACTCCAAACCGGCGCTGGACGTGGCGGCGGAATACCACAGGCCACTCAGCAACCGCACCCAGTTCTCCAATGAGGCGTCCGCATCCACCATCCTGCAGGATGATGACAAAAGCTACACCGCCAAAAACAACATGAGCCTGACTTATGAAATGTCCGACCGGGTGGACTGGCTGAACAGCTGGGCGTTGAACTATGACCACAACGACAAGACAGACCAGGACACCACCACCAACGCGTTGAGCTCCACTTACCGCTACTACCTCAGCAACAAACTGGCGTTTGACACCGTCCTTGCCCTGTCCAAGGTCGATGACGACGTTAGCGCCAATGGCAACGATGAAGTGGACAAATCCCTGTACATGGGCGTGACTTACCGTTTGAAATAAGTCCGGCTTCACTGGCACCAAACGTAAAAGGAGGGCTTTTGCCCTCCTTTTTACTGTACGGATCAAGACGCTGCGGCTTTAGGCTTCCCGCGCCACCGCCCGATAGCCAATATCATGGCGGAAGTAGACACCCTTCCACTCAATCGCCTCCACCAGCCGGTAAGCCATCTTCTGCGCCTCGGTCACACTATTGCCCAACCCTACGGCGCACAGCACCCGCCCGCCATTGGTGACGGCCTTGCCATCCTGTTCCGCCGTGCCAGCGTGGAACACCTTGCCATCCAGAATCGCCGCCACTTCCAGCCCCAGGATCTCGTCACCCTTGCGGTAAGCATCCGGATAACCGCCCGCCGCCAGCACCACGCCAAGCGCGGCACGGCTGTCCCATTCCGCCGTCGCCTTGTCCAGCCGCCCGTCGAGCGCGGCTTCTATCAGGCCGACGAAATCGGATTGCAGGCGCATCATTATCGGCTGGGTTTCCGGGTCACCAAAGCGGCAATTGAACTCCAGCACTTTCGGCACGCCATCCGCGCTGATCATCACCCCGGCATATAAAAAGCCGGTGTAGGGGATGCCATCCGCCGCCATCCCGCGCACGGTGGGGTAAATGACTTCCTGCATAATGCGTTCGTGCATCGCGGGCGTCACCACTGGTGCCGGGGAATAGGCACCCATGCCGCCGGTGTTCGNGCNCTTGTCGCCATCATCGCGCGCTTTGTGGTCTTGGGAGCTCGCCATCGCCAGCACATGCTCGCCATCCACCATGACAATGAAGCTGGCCTCTTCGCCGGTGAGGAATTCCTCAATCACCACCCGGCTGCCTGCTTCGCCAAAAGCGTTGCCCGCCAACATGTCCCGGACGGCGGCGATCGCCTCTTCCTCGGTCTGCGCCAGGATCACGCCCTTGCCCGCCGCCAACCCATCGGCCTTGACCACGATCGGCGCGCCTTTTGCCCGGATGTAAGCGACTGCCGGTTCAATGGCGGTGAAATTGGCGTATTCCGCCGTCGGGATGTGGTGGCGNNGTAGAAAATCCTTCGCAAACGCTTTGGACGACTCCAGTTGCGCCGCCTCCCGGACAGNGCCGAAACAGCGCAGCCCAGCGGCACGGAACGCATCCACAATACCCTTGGCCAGCGGCGCTTNCGNGCCGACCACCGTCAGGCCGATATTATGCCCTTTGGCGTAAGTGGCCAGCGCCTCCACATCCTCTGCCGCAATCGGCAGGTTACGCATGTTCGGCTCCCGCGCCGTACCGGCGTTGCCAGGTGCCACCAACACTTCGTTCACCCGCCCGGATTGTGCAATTTTCCATGCCAACGCGTGTTCGCGCCCGCCGCCGCCCACCACCAGAACTTTCATGCCTGCTCCTGCTGAATCATTACTGAAAATGGCCTCATTAAAGCCGGATTGATTAACGGTTTCAACACTTCCGGTGTTTATCTGGGAAAAGCCACACAGCCAGTCAGGAAAGAAAACAGCGCGTTCACCAGAAATCCTTTGAAACCACTAACTATTAATGCGGAGATACGGATTTAAAAAGAGGACTTATTTCAACAAGGCCTAATAATAGGCAGAAAAGGTTTTATTGATGCGTGTGTCTGGTATTTTAATAGTCATTACCCTGCTGTCCGCTTGCCAGGACAGGCCAAACCCCAATTGGCGGCGGAATTGCCCCCACCCGCACGGTCGCCACGGTTTATCAGGTCGCCATCATCACTGGTGCTGCGCCCTGTTACCAAAAGCCAAAAACTGACAGCCCGCTCATCACGCTCTTGCAGGACAAACAACTGGTTGATCTGGCGTCATTGGAGGAAGGCACGATCAAAACAGGGCGGGAATATTGGCTACAGATTCACCCGCGCTTTGGGAACCTCCCCGGCTGCTATGTCAACGTCGACAATCTTGTGCCAATGTCCTGAAGCTTTGCTATCCTCTGCGCTTGTGCCCTGCAACCCTATGCCGCACCATGAGCAAAACTGTACAAGCCGACAGCCGCATCCGCTGGCGTTACCAGCTGTTCCTCGCCGATGGTTATCAGGTGGAAAACAATGAAGACCCTGACGGCGACATCCTGCAACTCGGCCAGGGCGACATTCATCCGAACCTGGAAAATGCCTTGCTGGGGCTGCCGGAGGGCGAACAAACCCGCCTGATCATTTTGGCAGATCAAGCCTTTGGAGCGCCCGACCCCGCCGCCATCCAACAACTGCCGCGTCAAGATTTTCCCGCCAACCTTGAATTCAACGAAGGCCAGATCCTTAGTTTCGCGCTCCCTTCTGGACAAGAAACTCCTGGCAAGATCCTTGCCATTGGCGAAGACATAATCAACGTAGATTTCAACCATCCGCTGGCGNNCCACAATATCTGTCTTGAAGTGGAAATTTTGGAAATTTATTAAACATATCCATTTCATTTTCAAAACATAAATTTTGAAAATTTCCGGTCATCCTGAATTTGGTTGATGATGCTTGAGTCAATATCAATAACCAAATCCACAACATGACAACAATCGCACATATTTCAGACTTGCATTTCGGCTGCGAAGCGCCAATGGTGCGNGAGGGGCTGCTGGACGTGCTGGAGCAATTGCAGCCGGATCTGGTTGTCATCAGTGGCGACCTGACCCAGCAGGCCAGACGCAGCGAATTCCATATCGCCCGCCACTTTCTAACCCTGCTTCCTTGCCCTTGCCTGACCGTGCCGGGCAACCACGACCTGGCGGAACGCAACCTTCCTGAGCGATTCTTCTACCCATGGCTAAAATGGCGTCACTACATCGGCAACAGGCTGGAGCCAGAAGTGCAATCGGAACAATTCATTGCCCTTGGCGTGAATACCGCCCGCCGCTTCGGCCTGCATAGGGACTGGTCACGCGGCAGCATCAGCCCCTTGCAGATCACCCGCATCCAACGGCGGCTGCATACCACTCCTACAACCAGCCTGCGTTTGTTGGCCGCCCACCATCCCTTCTGGCTGCCGCCGCTGTTCCAACACCGCCAGCTGATCCGGCGGCGGGATGCGGCGTTGCAAGCCTTCCAACAGGAGCTGGATCTCATCCTCAGCGGACATGTGCATCTGGCCTATGCGCAGGTGATGCAAGGCGTGATCATCTCGCACGCTGGCACTACCCTGTCCACCCGCCTGCTGCTGGATCAGTCCAACAGTTTCAATATCATCCGCGGTGACCGCCAACGCCTCAGCGTGGAATTGATGGAATGGGGCAGNCCCCGCTTCCGCCTTGCCCACCAGCAGGTGTTCCGGCGGGATGCGGAGGGCTGGCGAACCCACTAAACCGGCAGCGACAGGGCATAAAACAGGGCGGATATAGTCCGCCCTGCGGGCATTGCCCGTGACCATGTTACGTGTTACGGCTTCCTGCCTGTCATCCTTGCCCGGCACCAGCCGATGGCCAGCAACGGCAGCAGCAGTGCGGGCGGGAAGGAGCCGCCGCCGCCATTGCCGCCGCCATTGCCGCCGCTGGCGTCGCCGCCGACCGCCGCAGTCCCGGCAGCCGCTTCCGCCGTCTTGTCAGCGTTCCGCGCACCGCCCGCCGGGTTCACGGTGGCCTTGACCAGCCCCAGCATCTGGCAGTCATGGTTGTCCATCCAGTAGGTGAAGGCGTCCTGGCCGGTAAAGCCCGGTTTGGGCGTATAGGTGAACGTGTTGTCGCCGTTATAGGCAACCGCGCCGCCATGCAGCGACACGCCCGAACTCAGCGCGATCCGCAGCGGGCTGGAGCCAGGGTTGCGGGAGCCGAGCGACACGTCGCCCGTGGTCACCGGGACGCCAATGGTTGTGGTGATCAAGGCGTCTCCGGCAGCTTGCGGGCAGCTTGGCGACGTATCCCGGGGCGGCTTGACCTTGGCCTTGACCGTTGCGTGGGCGCTGGGCGCGGTGCCATCCGTCTTGTAGGCGAGGACTGCATCGTTATCGATATAGGGGTAAATCCGGAAATAATAAGTGGCTCGCATTCAGCCCCGCCCATGCCTGGGTTTGCACGCCCGCCGCGACATTCATGACGCCCGCGCCATCCGCGCAATCGCTGTCGTCGGCTTGCGCAATGCCGTCAGTGGGTGCGGTGAAACTGTTGGATGTGCTGCACATCACCGGTAGTGGTCGGTAGCCTACCGCTGGCGGCGTCCGTCCGGTGGTGGTGATCTGGCTGTCGCTGGCAGCAGCGGCGGCAAAACCTGTCGGGTAGTTGTCCGGGTCTGACGGCGTGGCGGCGAGTTCTATCTTGCGGATGCGGTTGTTGTTGGTATCGGCAATATACAAGTTGCCGCTGCTATCCAACGCGACAGCGCTGGGTAGCCCCAGTTGTGCGCTGGTGGCGGGCCNGCCATCACCGCCATAGCCCCTCTNTGTGTTACCAGACCCTGCAATGGTAGTGATTACTCCGCTAACAGAGTCCACCCGGCGGATACGGCTGTTGCCGGTGTCAGCAATGAAGAGATTGTCGCTGCCGTCCAGCACAAGACCAAAGGTCACTTTCAGTTGCGCGCTGGTGGCAGNAGCGCCATCGCCGCTGTAACCACCCACCGTACCGCTTCCGGCGATGGAGTTGATCACGCCAGTGACAGCGTCCACCTTGCGGACTCTGTATTTGGAACCCCCAACCTCCGCTTCAGCGATGTAGAGGTTGCCGCTACTGTCCAGCGCAACATCGTAGTACATCAGTTGTGCGCTGGCAGCAGAGCCGCCGTCACCGCTGAAACCAGACGTACCGTTTCCGGTGACGGTGGAGATTATGCCGGTAACAGCATCCACCTTACGGATACGAAAAGAGCCCGCAAGCTCGGCAATATAAATATTGCCGCTGCGATCCACCGCAATGCCGTAGATGTTATTCAACGACGAGCTGGTGGCAAGGCCGCCATCCTCGCTGTAGGCAAACGTACCATTTCCCGCGACGGTGGTAATGACGCCTGCGGCATCCACCTTGCGGACGCATTGGTTGCCTTGCTCTGCAATATACAGGTTGCCGCNGGCATTCAACGCAAGGCTGTAAGGGAAATTCAGTTGTGCACTGGCGGCGGNGCCGCCGTCGCCGCTGTAGCCAGCCGTACCGTCGCCAGCGATGGTGGTGATCACCCCAGCGGCATCCACCTTACGGACACGATGGTTGTTATAATCGGTAATATAAAGGTTGCCATTGCCATCCACCACCACGTCGTAAGGCTTATTCAATTGCGCGCTGGTGGCGGAGCCGCCGTCGCCGCTGTAACCAGCCGTACCGTCGCCAGCGACGGTGGTGATATCCCCACCGCCGCCCACAGCAGCGGGGAAAACAGCCATAAGGCCAGCAGGGCAAACACTCCCCGCCAGGATGGGTTGAACCGGGCAGGCAGACGCCAGCCACCCGAAGGGTATGCGGATTTCATCGGGAATTACCTCAAAATGCATAAATACAGTTATGGAAATCCCCACGCCATTCGTCAGCAAGCCGTATTGGGCAGTGGGAGCCGTACAGGAGAAACAAGGAAACCTCAGGCCATCAACGCCGCCAGACAATTATTCATACAACTGCCTCACGACAGTATTTTATTATGACAAATTAAACCTCTACCCAACAAAAACAGGCAAAAACAAACAACAACGGGAGAGGGTTCAGCCCACAAAAAGAAACCTTGAATCAATTAGAGGAATTTATTATTAGTATTTGACTTTGTCAATAAGTTAATTATGCACTTTGGAATTCTTTATAATTTGAACAAAAAATAATCTAACTGCTTATCTGTCATCGATGGGCAATACATTGCTAAATCAATAATAATGAAACATTATTAATCATCGTGACGAGTTATCGAAACTTTTGTCACGGCAAATTCTGCGGAGCAGTCAACGGACAACTTCATAATCTGATCTTATGATTAAAATATCAGCAGACACGACTGGCCATGATCAACATGATGCTCACCCGAAAAGCTTTCATATTTAATACATATAAAATTATGCTGAATATTTTAATTTTAAACCAAGGTTTGCCGCCTCCGGACGCTCTCGCTCCGCCTTGTTCGACGAGAACAGGCTTATGAGACACATTAATTACATAATCCTTTATTTATATAATATTTATGACTTTTTAATCAAAATAGATTATTAGCTTTTGGCGATTGCACCCGGGGACGCCTGCTCCTCCCTTGTGCTATGCTGCCTTCCTGACTTTCCCTGGCCGAATTTTCCCGGAATACAACCGCATGCAATACACGAACGCCGCCTACATCGCCCAGACCCGTTGCTGGCTGGAAAATGTCGTGCTCAAACACAACCTGTGCCCGTTCGCCCACAAGCCGTTTCAGGGCGGGCAAATCCGTTACGTTGTCACCGATTCCGCACGCCCGGAATTCCTGCTGGAAGACTTGCAACGGGAGCTGGAACACCTGCGCGCAACACCAGCAGAGGAAGTGGAAACCACGCTGCTGATTCACCCCGGCGCACTGGAAGACTTCCTCGATTACAATGATTTCCTGGATGTGGTGGATGCGCTGCTGGCGGAAGAAGGCTACGAAGGCGAATTCCAGGTGGCCAGTTTCCACCCCGATTACCAGTTTGCCGATACGCGCCCCAATGACGCCGAAAACTACACCAACCGCTCACCCTGGCCGATGCTGCACCTGATCCGTGAACACAGCCTGGAACAGGCGATCGCCAGCCACCCTGACGTCGACGCCATTCCGGCACACAATATCCAGACCATGAATGCGCTGGGGGCGGAGCATCACCGCAAAGTGCTGGAAAGCTGCCTGCAATCCGGAACCGAAACCGAATGAAAAACCACGTCCATCGCATCCGGGAAGAACTTCCCGCCGTCGCCCTGTTCCTGCTGGCGATCTGGGGCGTCTTCCTGCTTGACCGCTTTCTGCCGCTGGAGCGTTACGGGTTGATCCCGCGTGACTGGGGCGGTTTGGTCGGGGTGGCGACCATGCCGTTTTTGCACGCCAATTTCACCCATTTGCTGAACAACACCGTGCCGCTGGCGGTGCTGTTGACCCTGCTGGCGGGGTCACGGGCGGATTCACGGCTGGCGGTGGTGCTGGTGGCGGTGGCGGGCGGCCTGCTGTTGTGGCTGTTCGGGCGCGGCCATTCGCTGCATATCGGCGCCAGCGGGCTGGTGTTCGGGCTGGCGGTATTCCTGATCGTGTCGGGGATTCTGGAAAAACGCGCCGTGCCGCTGCTGGTCAGCGTGTTCGTCGCGTTCACCTATGGGACTACGTTGCTGGCGGGCATCATGCCGTGGCAGCCGGGGGTATCGTGGGATGGGCATCTGTTCGGCGGCGTCGCCGGGGCGCTGGTCGCCTGGCTGCTGGTGCGCAGGCAACCGCAACTATAAGGGAAAACTAGACCGGCGCGCCGGATTCGCTGACCTTGCACAAGGCTTTCAGGACATCCAGACGGGTGATCACGCCGATGACGGCATTGTCCTCCACGACCGGATAGCGGCGGTAATGGTCATTCATGAACATCTCGGCCACATCCAGAATGTTGTCGTCAGCATCCACCGTGCGGATGTCGCGCGACATGCGTTCACCCACCGTGCCGCGCCAGCCGGAGTGGTAGCCGGTGCGCAAGGCCACATCAATGCAGTCCGTCACGGACAAAATGCCCACCAGATTGCCGCGATTGTCCACCACCGCACCACCGAACAGATTGCGCTCGGTAAAGATTTTCACGGCTTCGCGGATATCCTGCTTCTCCCGCAGGGTCGCCAGCCGGTTGGACATATGATCCCGCACGGACAATGATACATTCGACATCTTCCTGGCCTCCTCCAGCCTGTTCATTCTACTGCCGCCTCCTGTCCGGAAGCCGCCTCCTGCGCCATTTTCTGTTTGCGCTTTTCACAGGGATTAGAGCAGGAACAACGGGTATTTTCCATCCCGGAATGGCGGACAAGCCGCCACAACTGCCTTTCAGGCTACGATTGCTGAACAGCCAGCCAATCGCCAGGCCTAGTACGGCCAACAGAAAAATAAGGAACGTTAATAGGAAAATTTTCATCCACGCCTCCTGACATCTTTAACCAATGCGCATGTTCTTATGCTGCGCCGCAAAAAAGTTTCACGAGGGGGTAATTTTGCGCTACTATGACGCTGGGTCAGGCAACTGACCCATTTTCCTCCTAGCGGTTTGGGGCGAGTTTTTCGCCCCACTTTTTGCCAGCAATTCAGGCAATTGCACATTGCCACTAGCCCCGAAATCATCCAGCAGAATATTTTCACGCTCCACGCCAATGTCGGTCAGCATCCGAATTACCGCAGCATTCATCATCGGCGGNNCGCACAGGTAATATTCACACTCCTCCGGCGCGGGGTGACCCTTTAAATAATTTTTATAAAGAACATCGTGAATAAAGCCGACATAACCTGTCCAGTTGTCTTCCGGCTGCGGCTCGGAAAGCTATATGCCGGTGAAATTCGGGTTCTCCGCCGCCAGCCTGTTGAACTCGCCCACATAAAACGCTTCCCGCAGACTGCGCGCGCCATACCAGAAAGATATCCTGCGCTGGCTTTTCAAGCGGCGCAACTGATCGTAAATATGCGAACGCATTGGCGCCATCCCTGCCCCGCCACCGATGAAGATCATTTCATTGCTGGTTTTGCGGGCGAAGAATTCACCGAATGNGCCGGAAACCGTCACTTTGTCGCCCGGCTTCAGGTTGAAGATGTAGGAAGACATCGCCCCCGGTGGCACCTGTTTGCCCGGTGGCGGTGTCGCAATACGCACATTGAGCATGACGATATGGTCTTCTTCCGGATAGTTCGCCATCGAATAGGCGCGCATGACCGGCTCGGTCACATGTGATTCCAGCTTCCACAAATCGTATTTGTCCCAGTCAGCGCGGAATTTTGCAGGAATATCGAACGTCTTGAAGGACACATCATACGGCGGGCATTCAATCTGGATGTATCCACCCGCGCGGAAATCGATGCGTTCACCTTGCGGCAGTTCCAGCACCAGTTCCTTGATGAAGGTGGCCATGTTGTTGTTGGAACGCACCGTGCATTTCCACTNTTTGACGCCAAACACGTCATCAGGCACTTCGATCTTCATGTCCTGCTTGACCGCGACCTGACAGGCCAGCCGTTCACCGCAAACGGCCTGACGGCGGTTGATATGGCCTTCTTCGGTTGGCAGCAGAGTGCCGCCGCCTTCCATCACCTTGACCTTGCACTGGCCGCAGGTGCCGCCACCGCCGCAAGCCGAGGAAATGAACAGCCCCTTGTCAGCCAAGGCACCCAGCAGTTTGGAGCCGGGCTTGACCACCAGATCCTTTTCGCCATTCACCAGCAGATGCACATCCCNCTCCGCCACCAGCTTGGAGCGTGCAAACAGGATGATGAACACCAGTGCAATAATGATCATCGTAAACAGTACACCCAATACAACCGTACTCATTGCTCGTTCCGCCCCTTACAACTGGATGCCGGAGAAGGACATGAAGCCCAGCGACATCAGCCCTACCGTAATGAAAATAATGCCCAGCCCCTGCAAACCGGCAGGCACATCACTGTATTTCATGCGTTCACGCACACCGGCCAGCACCACGATGGCCAACATCCAGCTAAAGCCGCTGCCGAAACCGTAGACCACGCTCTCCGTGAACGTGTAATCACGTTCCACCATGAACAGCGTGCCACCCAGAATCGCGCAATTAACCGTGATCAGCGGCAGGAACACCCNCAGCGCCTGATACAGGGAAGGCACATACTTATCCAGCACCATTTCCAGAATCTGCACAATCGCCGCGATCACCGCAATGTAGCTGATCAGCCCCAGGAAGCGCAGATCAACGCCCTGCAACAGCGCGCTGTCTTTCAGGAACACATTCAGGATCAGGTTATTGGCCGGTACGGTAATCGCCTGCACAATCACCACGGCAATACCCAGGCCAATGGCGGTTTCAATCTTCTTGGAAATGGCGATGAAGGTGCACATCCCCAGGAAGAAGGTCAGCGCCATGTTCTCAATGAACACGGACTTGACGAAAAGGCTCAGTAAAGCTTCCATATCAGCGGTTCCCCAGGCCATGTTTCTCGTGAATCTTGAAGTCGTGCAACTCCTGCTGTTCCGGGTACTTCGTCCGGATCGCCCAGATCAGCATGCCGATAATGAAGAAGGCGCTCGGCGGCAACAGCATCAGGCCATTCGGCACATACCAGCCGCCATTCTTGGCCAGCGAGAAAACCTCAAAACCCAGCAGGGAACCGGAACCGAACAGCTCACGGATAACCGCCACCACGATCAGGATCAGGCTGTAACCCAGACCGTTGCCGATGCCATCCAGGAAGCTCATGCCCACCGGATTCTGCATCGCATACGCTTCCGCACGCCCCATCACGATACAGTTGGTAATGATCAGGCCGACAAACACCGACAACTGTTTGGCGGTGCTGAAGGCGTAGGCTTTCATCAACTGGTCGACCACAATGACCAGCGAGGCAATGATGGTCATCTGCACAATAATACGGATGCTGCCAGGGATATGATTGCGGATCGCACTGATGGAGGCGTTCGAAAACGCCGTCACCGTGGTCAGCGCCGCCGCCATCAGCAAGGCCGTTTTCAACGAACTGGTCACCGCCAGCGCCGAACAGATACCGAGGATTTGCAATGTGATCGGGTTATTGGCGACCAGCGGGTCATCACCTTGCGGGCTTCAGGGCTCAGGCTCATAAGCTGCCTCCGTTATGGATTTTTNTGCAGGTAGGTAGAAACCGTCCTGACCCATCCAGAAATGCACCAAATTATTGACACCACGGCTGGTCAGGGTGGCACCGGACAACGCATCCACCTGATAAGGCGCTTTCAGCCATCCTGNCGCCGCGCCCTTGACCACGCTCAACGCCACCCGGCCATCGGCGTCGAACACCTGCTTGCCCGGCCACTTGGCTTTCCAGGCCGGGTTGTCCACCTCGCCGCCCAGACCCGGGGTTTCGGCATGTTCATAAAAGCCCAGACCCACCACGGTGTTGGCGTCCGCCTGCAACGCGATGAAACCATACAAGGTCGACCACAGGCCGTAGCCGTGAATCGGCAGGATGATTTTCTGCAAGCGCCCCTGCGGGTCGTTCACCAGATACACCGTGGCGTATTTGGCGCGACGTTTGATGGAGGCAATATCCTCTTCCCGACCCAACACCACGGTTTGTTTCGGGTCAGCCGCCGCCGCACGGGCGTCGAAAGTGTTCGGGTCGATATTGCCGACGTATTCGCCCGTCGCCAGATCAACGACTTTCGGCTCAACCTGCTTGAATGCCTCCTCAACCGATTGGCCTTCCTTCAGCAGGCCGCCGATTTGCAGGATGTTCTTTTTCTTGTCCAGCAGCTTGTTTTGCTCCTGCACCGGCTTCAACGCCACCGCCGCGGCGGAGACGGCAACGGAACACACTAGGCACAGCGTCAATGCGATGCCGATGGTTTTGGCCTTGCTGTCATTGGGCAAGGCCAGAAACGTGCGGATCATGTTCATGCCTTGCCCTCCGTCGCCGCCTGCCGCTTCAGGCGGCGTTTGATATTGGCTTTCATCACTGCGTAGTCCATCAGCGGCGCGAACATATTGGCGAACAGGATCGCCAGCATCATGCCCTCCGGGAATGCCGGGTTGACCACACGGATCAAGACCACCATCACCCCAATCAGCACGCCAAACCACCAGCGGCCAGTATCAGTATGCGCCGCCGTCACCGGGTCAGTCGCCATGAACATCATGCCAAACGCAAACCCGCCCGTGACCAGATGCCAGTACCAGGGCATGGCGAACATCGGGTTGGTGGTGCTGCCGACCGTATTGAACAGAATGCTCATCATGATCATGCCTAACATGACGCCGGACACAATGCGCCAGTTGGCGATGCGGGTGAACAGCAGAAATGCGCCACCAACCAGGATCGCCAGCGTGGAGGTTTCGCCCAGGGAACCCGGCTCCAGGCCGATGAAGGCGTCCCACCAGCTGATGGTCACTGCCTGCATGCCGCCTGCCGCCGCTGCCGCCAGCGGCGTGGCACCGGAATAGCCGTCAACCGCCACCCATACCGCATCCCCCGACATGAACGCCGGATAAGCGAAAAACAGGAAAGCACGCCCCGCCAGTGCCGGATTGATGAAATTCTTGCCGGTTCCGCCAAACACCTCCTTGCNCAGAANTGCCCCGAACAAGATGCCCAGCGCCACCATCCACAGCGGGATGTCTGGCGGCAGCACCAGCGCATACAGGATGGAGGTGACGAAAAACCCTTCATTCACCTCATGCCCGCGCACCAAGGCGAAGATGACTTCCGCAATCCNCCCGACGATAAAGGTCGTCAGGTAAACCGGTACAAAATACAGCAAACCATGCAGGAAATTGGCGAAAAAGCTGTGTGGGTCATACCCGATCATATCCATGACCACCCCACGCCAGCCCGCCGCATGCTCCAGCCCCAGCGACTGCATCGCCAGATTGGNCCGGTAGCCGGTATTGAAACAGGCCATGAACATGACCGGGAAAGCCGCCAGCCACACGTAGCCCATCACCCGCTTCAGGTCGAGCGCATCGCGCACATGCGGCGCGCCGATGGTGCGGTTGGGCGGGCTGTACAGCAAGGTGTCGACCATTTCGAACAGGCCGTAATACTTGTGGTATTTGCCGCCACGGGAAAACTTCGGCTCCACCTTGTCCAGAAACGCACGTAACAGGTCGGTCATGGCTTACTCTCCCTTTTCCAGCATACGCAGGCATTCACGCAGCGCGGGGGTATTCATACTTGCTGTGGCATACGAAGGTGCACAACGCAAGGTCGTCTTCATCCAGTTCCAGCGCGCCGAGCTGTTGCGCCATCACGGTGTCGCGCACCAGCAGTGNNAACGCAACAACTGGGTCGGCAGAATATCCAGCGGCATCACTTCCTCGTAATTGCCGATCGGCACCATCGCCCGGTGGCTGCCGTGCTGCGTGGTGGTCATGGCGAACGCCTGCTGGCGCAACCCCGGACGCAGAAACACATTCATCACCGAAAACTGCCTGAGCCACGGGTTCAGCCAGTGCAGGAACACCCTCGGCTGGCCTTCCGCCACCACCGACACCTGCACGGTGTAGCGGCTGAANNAGGCGCTCCAGCCAGCGGCGCGGAAGCCCGCCAGCAACGCCCCGGAAATCACCCGGCAGTATTCACAGTTCAACTGCCCGTCCACGATGTCATCCGTGCTCGCCCCCATGCGGGTGCGGATCAGGCGCGGCTTGAACACCGTCGNGCCGGCCANGGAAATGACGCGCTCCACATACAGCTCGCCGCTGATGAACAGCTTGCCGATGGCGATCACATCCTGATAACCGATGTGCCACACCGTTTTGTGCTCACTGACCGGGTCAAGAAAATGGATGTGGGTGCCCGGCAGACCGGCCGGATGCACGCCCGACCAGCCGTGGTAGCTGACATTGGCGGCGTCGGCCTGCGGCGGCATGACACCTTCCTGATGATTGACGAACACCTTCGGCGCAAGTCTGGCGATCAGTTCAAGGCTNNACTGGAACGCTTCAGCCTGCTCGGCGATGATAAGGGCGGGGTCAGCCGCCAGCGCGTAGGTGTCGACTGCGGTGACAAAAATGGAAGCTGGCGTGCTGTCAGCCCTGGGGATCTTGCTGTAAGGGCGGGTGCGGAAAGCCATCCACTGGCCAGAATCCAGCAGTTGCTGGCGGATGGTGTTGGCGTCCAGTGTCGACAATTGTTCAGGGGTATAGGCCGGGAAACTGACCGTTTCCTCGTTTTCATCCAGCTCGATGACGATCGAGTTAAGCACCCGCTNTCGCCCCCGGTTAATCGCCGTCACCACACCGCCGCCCGGAGACGTGAAGTTAACGCCCGGATTCTTGCGGTCAGTAAACAAAACCTGCCCACGCTTTACCCTATCGCCTTCCTGCACCTGCATGGCCGGGCGCAAATCGTGAAAATCACGCCCCAGCACGGCCACCTTGGCAGGTTCAGGATGCGCATAAACCTTCTGTTCCGGTTTGCCTGTAATAGGCAAATCCAGACCTTTATGATTTTCATGTGCTGCACCAACGCTCGAAGAGAGAAACTGCGCCCGTTCGCCGACCACACGCTCCAGCCAGCAATCACACGCACCGAAACCGTGAATTATCATTAAATGTCGACAATGCTGCAAGCGCACATTGTAAAAATTCTGTAAAAACGTTGCTTTCCACATGCAGAAGGCGATAGATGTCAGCACTTCAATGCCTGCTGCTTGTCGCACTGCCTGTCCCATTGCCAACCACTTTCCCGACGCCTGTGACGCCGTGTGCGGAACATTGCATTTCCATCAGCCTTGAGACACACTTCCGGCTAAAATTTATTGTCTGGAAAAGAAGCTCCACTCTCATGAAAATCGACTTCAGCTGAGGACTCCCGGTGCTCCTCCTATCCTGCCACCCCACCACGCCCTGCGCCGCCCTGCATTCGTTGCAGGCGACAGCGGAGCACACGCCGGAAGGCGGCTTGCGCTTGCGCTACCTCTTGAACGGCGACCTTGCACACATCCTGTTTCCACCGCCACAAGCGCCGGTTGCGACGGATGGTCTGTGGGAGCATACCTGCTTTGAAGCGTTCATCGGCGTGCAGGGGAAAGCNGCTTACCGTGAGTTCAACTTTTCACCTTCTGGCCAATGGGCGGCGTATGCCTTCAGCAGTTATCGCCAGCGGCTGGCGTGGATGGCCAGCCATGCGCCGGAAGTGACGTTTTCCCTCGCACCTGAGGGCAGCAAGGATGGGGATGGGCTTCAGCTGGATGCCTTCATTGCCGCCGCCGATTTGCCGGTGAATCCAAAAGGCAAAGCGTTAGAGTTGGGCTTGACCGCCGTGATCGAAACCACAACAGGTAAGAAGTCGTACTGGGCGCTGAAACACCCGCCAGAGCGGCCAGATTTTCACCAACGCGCAGGCTTCACAGCTACTTTACGCCAGCAGGCCGCCAAGTAAAAGACCAGGGGAGCGCTACCGCCCCCAGCTTTGCTGGCTCCGCCAGGGTTATTTACTGAACGGTCAGGCTGATGCTTACGCTGTTGTTGCCAGGATTGCTGTCACCCGTGTCGGACAAGGCCTGACCTGTCACCGTCAAACTGCCTGCTACGGTCGGGCGCAGGTAGATGTAGCGGTTGCGGGACGTTCCCTTGCTCAGGTCACCAAAGCTGCATACCACTTCTGTGGCTGAAGGCGTACACTCCGCCGTCCCGGATACCCAGGTGGTGTCAGGCGGCATCGGCAGGACAAAACGTGCATTTCTTGCCACATCGTTACCATTATTCAACAACACGAAATTGAACTCGGCCGCGCTGCCTTTGTTAACTGTGGTTTTGGTTGCCCGGAAGCGGGTCAAAGCCATGTCTGCATCACCGGTGAGAACAGGAGCTGCGGCTATCGACATACTGATTGGCTGGGTATCGCTTGCGCCTGCGCTGTCAGACACCATCAGGGTGAAATTGAATGTACCGGCAGTCGTCGGCGTACCACTGATAGTGCCGCTGCTATCCATGTTTAGCCCACCCGGCAAGCTGCCTGACGACACTGACCAAGTGTAGGGTGCGGTTCCCTCACTGACACTGAGCTGTACGCTATAGCTCTGACCAACCTGTCCATCAGATAGACTGGTAGTAGTAATCGTGGGCAGTGAAACCGGTAGTGGCGGAGGAGGCGGCGGCGTTGCTGTGCCATTGATGCCCGGCAAGGCGGTTTTCAGGGCTACAGTCGTTGCGAGGTGTCCATTCGGATAGCTGTTCCAACTGCGATAGATGCCGAAATTGGACTCGTTGTAATGGAATAACTGACGGCTGAATCCGTAATGGTCAAACGCTGCATTGACATCCCGCAGCCATTGCTCGCCATTAACGCCTGCGAGTTCGTATTTCTCAAACACGACACCGTATTCCCCAATATTGATGGGCACGTTGAAACTGTCGGTGCTGCTGTCATAGAAACTTTCAGGTAATAAGTCACGCAGGGATTGACGGATGCTGGCTTCGGTTCCGGTATACGGGGTGTTGTTCGTGTGCGAACCAGCCCAGTCCCACGGGTCGTAATAGTGGATGTCATACAGGATATTGTCATCCGCCAGCTTGTACATGCCGATGTCTTTGGGGTGGAAGGATTCTTCCAGAATCATGGTGTGATTGCTGTCTACCGCCCGGATTTTGTTGATGACGGTTTGGGCGTAGGCAAACCAGTTATTGACGTAAGGTTCATTGATCAGGTCGTAAGCAACAATGGTGGTTTCATTCTGGTAACGCTGGGCAATGGCGACCCACAGGTCTTCCAGCCGTTTTTGCAGGTCAGGGCGGCTGCCAAATCCCTTGTAATCGAAGCTCTGATAGCCGCCCGGCGGCACGTGCATGTCCAGGATCAGGCGTATGCCGCTCTGTTGCGCCCACTGGATATGCCGGTCGATCACTGCCCAGCCTTCTTCCTTGTAGACGCCAGGGGTCGCATCGTCTTCAAACAGGCTGTAAGACAAATTCAGGCGCACCGTATTGAACCCAAGGTCACGGATTTCCTGATAGGACGCCACATCGGCATTCTTGTATTTGAAATTTTCCAGAGCGTGTTGGTTGCCGTAACCGGGGTCATACTGGTAGACGTTGATGCCCTTCATGACAAACGGGGTACTGCTGGAGCCGACGACCAGACGGTTGCCATCAGCATGCACCAGATTGGCGGAATCAAGGGTTGCAGGCGGCTGGTAGCCGACTTCTGCACTGGTCAGCGGTTTGACAAAAGCGTCATCCACGTAGAAAGGCTTGTTGGCGGCGCCACTGATACAGACTTTCAGGCTATCCGTGGCGGCAAAATTGGCTTTGTAGATGCCGTACAGATGTGTCCATTCGTCAGGATAGGCAGCGCCGTCATAGGCGGATTGCTCGCCATCCAGCCAGATGGGGTCAGCGCCGTTTTTGATAAGGCCGAACCAATGGTTGGCGGAAGTATCCGCACTGTTGGCCAGACGGATGCGCGCCCCGAACTCGTACATTACGCCGTTCTGGAGTTGGCTGGTGTCTAGGGTGTATAGCGCGCCATAAGGGCACCACGCATAGGCGGAATCCACCTTCATCCCCGCCTGACCGGTGTAGGCAGCCGCCGGGTCAAGCGTCAGAATGGATTTGGTGCTGCTCCAGGGCAGTACCCCGCCTTCAAAACCGCTGTCATTCAGCAGATTGCCCGCTACAGCGCTGTGTACAAGCAGTGCCAGTGGGATGGTTGCTAATCCCAGTACATTGATTTTCATTAAAGTATTCCCTCGCTTCTCATCTATTCAGGATTGTCATCATGATTGCCTGCCGCATCCTCTCAAAGCCTGTGGCAGACAATGTGATCAATGATCACATTTAGCGTAAAGAATACTCTTGATTATTGTCAACGTTTATAGAGGCAATAGTTCAGAATAATGGAATTGTCATAAATGTGCGTTCAGCGTTACTTCAGGTTGAATCCCAATCCACGCAAAACGGCGTCAATGTGCCAGTCCAACGTTTCGGCGAAAACGTCTTCCGGTAAATGCTGATCAATAACGAGGCTGCATATTCCATGAAATGGCGCCCAGCAAAACAGTGCCTGAGTTTCCAGGTCGTCTGTGTCGATAAGACCTGCCTGCTGACATTCCGCTAGCAGCTCGATGAATTCGGCAAAGTTTTCTTCGCGCGCGGCGGCCAGTTCCGGGCTTTCATCATCACCGACCAGTTTTTCCCGGTACATCAGCCGGTAGTAATCACAGTTATTGACCGCAAAATGGAAATAGTGATGCGCCAGCTTGCGCAGGCGTTCGATAGGCCTGGTNNTTGTATCCAGACGGATAGCCCGCTCCTGAATGGTCAGGCGGTTAAAGGCACGGGTCGCTGCCACGCACAGTAGTTCATTTTTGCTGGCAAAATGCCGGTAAGGGGCGGAACGGGCGACACCCAGCCGTTTGCCCAGCTCGTGCAGGGTGATCTGATCCAGTTCGTTGGCGGCCAGCATTTGTTCGGTTTCATGCAGCAGGGCGCTCCGCAAATTGCCGTGATGGTAGCTTCCCTGCTTTTTCTATCCGGCTTTTCCTTGTTCGTCATGTCCTTATCATATTCTATTTAAATAGCGTTAAGGCTGCTTTTTCAATGCGTCTGGGCAAAAGTACAAACAATAGCCAGATATTCCGGTAAACTTGCCGACCAGTCGCCAGCGCTTGGGTACCCGTCATGAACGAAGCAGATACCATTCCAGTATGGAGAAAAGTTGCCTACGGTGCTGGGGANCGGGGAATCAATCTTGCCTACACCGCCATCGGTTTTTACCTGCTTTGGTTCATGGTCAATGTGGGCGGCCTGTCACCGGGAACCGCCGGACTTGCCTTTCTGCTGGCCAGGATTTGGGACGCCTTGATCGACTATGGCGTTGGTCGGATTTCCGATGCAACCCGTTCACGTTGGGGCAGGAGACGCCCTTATTTGCTGTTTGGCGCCATTCCGGTTGCAGTCTGTTTCGCTGTGTTGTGGCAGGTGCCTGATGCCCCGGAAAGCCTCAAATTCGCGTACTACACGCTGGTGCTCATGGCATTCAATACTGCATTTGCCTTCGTGGTGATCCCTTACGGGGCATTGATGGCGGAAATGACGCAGGATTATCAGGAACGGACGAAGCTGGCCGGGATCAGAATGGGCTTTGCATTTGCGGGTACTTTGCTGGGGGCTGCGGGTGTGTCCCTGCTGGTGGATGTCTGGTTTGCTTCCTGGGGAAAAGTGCAGGCTTTCCAGGGCATGGGCGTCATATTGGGTGTGCTGGCTGCTGTGCTTATCTTTGTCGCGGCGCTGGGCAGTCGGGAAAAGGTACGGTCGAGGCCGTTTGTGCAGGATGGCTTCTGGACAACGCTGCTGTCCTTGTTCCGGTTACGGGAGTTCCGTCTGGCCTTGGGAATGTTCCTGCTTAATATGGTGGGGTTCGACATCATTATGTCGGTCTTTTTGTTTTATGTGGGCGACGTGATGGGCGTTGCTGGCGATACCACTGTTTTTATGGCGATTCCGCTGGTGGTTGCGATGCTGGTTGGTTCATTGTGGGTTTATCTGGGTAACCGCTATGGCAAGACCCGCACTTATGGGTTTGCGGTGGCCTATTTTGTCCCTAGCCTNGCTGCTTTTTTCTTCCTGCCCTCCGGTAATCTTACTGGGCTGGTGGTGGTCTGCATCCTGATTGGTATTGGTGTGTCCGCAACCCAAATCCTGCCGTTTTCGGTGATGCCGGATGTGATTGAGATGGATGAGTATAAAAACGGGGTGCGGCGGGAGGGCGCGTTCTTTGGGCTGACTATTTTCTCCCAGACATTGACTTCGGCTCTGGCGGTTGCTGCTACCGGTGCGCTGTTGGAACTGGGCGGGTATGTGGAAGCGGCTTTGGATGCGGATGTTGCTGCTCCGGCCATTTCCCAACCGGATAGTGCCTTGTGGATGTTGCGGTTTCTGCTGGGAATTGTGCCCGGGCTTTGCTTCATCGGCTCCGCTATCTTTAGCCACCGGCTGGCCATGACCAAAGAAAAGTTTGATGCCATCCAGCGTGAGCTACAGGCCAGAGGCAGCAGTTGAACATAGCTTTTGCACTGATACCGTGAATACTTTTAAATCATGACTAACATAACAACGGGTTTATACATGAAATTTGGCCTTGACCGCTTCCTCGAAGATTCCACCTTACGTGCACCGCTGGCGGGCAAACGTGTGGCTTTACTGGCGCATCCGGCTTCTGTCACACCCGATTTGACGCACGCGCTGGATGCTCTTGCTGCCTTGCCGGACATTACGCTCAGCGCCGCTTTCGGCNNGCAACACGGCATTAAGGGCGACAAGCAGGACAATATGATGGAATCACCCGATTTCATCGACCCACAGCATGGCATTCCGGTGTTCAGCCTGTATGGGGAAGTGCGCCGCCCCACCGAGGCGATGCTGGCTACTTTCGATGTGCTGCTGGTGGATTTGCAGGATCTGGGCTGCCGTATTTACACCTTCATCACCACTTTGCGTTATGTGCTGGAAGCGGCAGCACTGCATGGTAAATCCGTGTGGGTGCTGGATCGCCCCAACCCGGCAGGGCGTCCGGTGGAAGGATTGACCTTGCGACCTGGCTGGGAAAGTTTCGTTGGCGCAGGNCCGATGCCGATGCGCCACGGCCTGACCATGGGCGAACTCGGCCTGTGGTTTATCCACGCGCTCAAACTGAATATCGATTACCACGTCGTGACCATGGAAGGCTGGCAGCCGGACACAGCCCCCGGTTACGGCTGGCCACTGGGCGAACGTGAATGGGTCAACCCCAGCCCCAATGCCCCGAACCTTTCGATGGCGCGCTGCTACGCCGGAACTGTGATGCTGGAAGGTGCCACCCTCTCCGAAGGGCGCGGCACCACCCGCCCGTTGGAGCTGTTCGGCGCACCCGACATCGATGCCCGCAAAGTCATCAGTACCATGCAGAAACTTGCACCGCAGTGGCTACAAGGTTGCATCCTGCGCGAATGCTGGTTCGAGCCGACGTTCCACAAACATGTGGGCAAGCTGTGTGCCGGGGCGCAAATCCATGTGGAAGGNCCGCAGTACAACCATGCTGCATTCCGCCCGTGGCGGGTGCAGGCGCTGGGTTTCAAAGCCATCCGCCAGCTTTACCCGGATTATGCAATCTGGCGCGATTTTCCCTACGAATACGAATTTGGCAAGCTGCCGATTGATGTGATTAACGGCTCACCGTTGCTGCGTGAATGGGTGGATGATCTGGCGGCAACGCCAGCTGATCTGGACACACTTACCATGCCGGATGAACAGGCGTGGGAAACAAGCCGCCGCCCTTTCATGCTGTACTGAAACCGACCGCAAAACCATCCGGCCTCGCCACACAACACCGCACTAACGGGAGTCCCGCACCAGTTGCGCGATATTCCACAGACTGGGGACATATTCCACCGCCGCCCTGAGCGAGCGGTCGCCCGGATTCTTGCGATGGGCAGCGTACAGGTAGTGGTAGAAGCTGGAAAAATCTGCCTTGACGCCCTGCGCCGCCATCTCGGCCAACAGCCGCTTGACGTTGCCAGCCCNCCAGTTGAAGGCGGTGAACGTCAGCAACCAGGCGTCGCTTTCAGCAAACCCGGCGACCTTGGCGAAATAGAAATGGTAACGGTGCAAATGCGCCTGCGCCGCCCGCGTGCTCAAGGTGGCGTCAGCACGCAGTTGGTTGATGTCCGCCTTCTTGACGGTGGCAGGAACATAATCCAGCGCCTGGATTTCACGCAACACCTCCGGCGTCAATTGCCAGTAGCCATAGTCGGCCGATTTCCTGCCTTTCTTGCCATGCCATTGCGACTCCAGACAGGGAATCAGCATGATGGTGTCGGGCATGCCCTGCAAATCCAGTGAGCGGGCAAAGGCATAGGAACGGACGAACGCCTCGTCATAGGCATTTTTGCCGTCGTCATCCCGCCAGGTGATTTTGTTCTTCACCTGTTTGGCGACTTTTTCGAAATCCTGTTTGCCCTTGCCGTGCAAGGCGTTATTGAGGAAGTAGGCAAACAAGGCGTGCTGTTTGTCCGCCTGGGTTTTCAGCGAGGGCTTGCCCACAACTTTGTAGGCGGCCTTATACCCTACAGGCATTGGCGTGCGCCCCGCCGATCAGCAGCAGGGCGACGCACAGCGTCATCGGCAAACGCCGGGTGAAACGGAGCAAAACGGAAATTCCAGGCAGCATGCGGAAGTCTTGAGATAACGGGGACAGACGCGGATTCTACCGGATAACGCCGCCAACCTGCGCCTGTTTTCTGCGCCAATTTCAAGGTTTACGCCGACAGTTTGCGTTCCAGTTCCGCCATGCCTGCGGGCAAGTCCAGCACCGCACCTGCCTTGCGCATGCTGGCACCAAACGCATGCAAGGTACGGAACAGATTGTAGGCGTGGCTTTGTTCGCCCATCTGGCCGATGCGCAGGATATTGAGGCCAAAAGCGCCGGAAATCTCCACTTTGTGGACTTGCGACATATAGGCACGCACAGCGTCGGCGGAAACATGTTCCGGCACCACGATGCCGACCACCGAGTTCAGGCGGTGCTGTTTTTCAACCAACAGCTCCAGCCCCATGGCCTCAATGCCCGCTTGCAGGGCTTCGGAACAGCGCAGATGCCGGGCGAAACGCTGCGGCAAGGTTTCCTCACACACCAGCCGCAACGCTTCGTGCAGGGCAAGGATGCCGGAAACCGGCGCAGTGTAGTGGTAAGAGTTCTGGTTCCAGAACTTGTCGGCCAATTGCGCGTCCAGACACCAGTGGTAAGGCAAGTCGGTGCGGCAGGCGATTTTCCGCGCCCAGGCTTCTTCGGAAAACGCCAGCAGCGAAACGCCCGGGATCGACGACAAACCTTTCTGCCCGCCAGTGATAATGGCGTCGACCTGCCAGTTGTCCATTTCCAGCGGCATGGTGCTGAGGGTGCAGACCGCATCCACAATCGTCAGGCAGCCGTAACGCCTGGCGAGGCGGGCAATCTTTTCAAGGTTGCGGTTGCAGACGGTGTTGGACGTTTCCCNCTGCACCATGGTCACCACACCGAAACGCCCCTGTTGCAGGGCACGTTCCACTGCCTCCACACTGACCCCTTGGTTATGGGNGGTTTCCAACAGGGTTGGTTCGCCGCGCACGCGCCGCACCATTTCCGCCAACCGCTGGCTGAAATAGCCATTGGTGATG
Source organism: Candidatus Thiothrix singaporensis (assembly GCA_013693955.1). Taxonomy (GTDB): domain Bacteria; phylum Pseudomonadota; class Gammaproteobacteria; order Thiotrichales; family Thiotrichaceae; genus Thiothrix; species Thiothrix singaporensis. The sequence continues at coordinate 3,155,149 of CP059265.1, forward strand.
CACAGCACCCGGTCGCCAGGAGCCACCAAATTGGCCACGGCCATTTCCATCGCCGCCGACCCNNTACCGCTGACTCCCATGACATGGCTGCTGGTGGTCTGGAACACATACCGCCCCATCTCCTTGACCTGCCCAATCACCCGGTTCATGGTTTCGCCGAGATGGTTGATGACGATGGAGTTGGCGTCGGCGACCCGCTGCGGAATCGGTACTGGNNCTACCATCATCAGCAGCGGCTCATCCGGTAGGATATGGTCGAGCGGAATGATGCTGGGTGCGGGAAATGCGTCGATCATGGAAGTGACATCCTTCAGTTTTTGTAACCGTTTTATTAAAAGGAGGTCAGTGTACGGCAGCGCAGCACAGATTGGGAGAGGGGAAACCCCATGTCATGGCTTGCCGTTGAGTATTTCCTCACGCCGGAAACAGTCCAGCAGGTGGTCGTTCACCATGCCGGTCGCCTGCATGTGCGCGTAGCAAACGGTGGAACCCATGAACTTGAAGCCTCGCTTTTTCAAGTCCTTACTGAGCGCATCCGACTCCTTGCTGGTCGCCGGGCATTCGGACAGCTGGCGGAAAGCGTTGACGATGGGTTCGCCTTCCACAAAGCGCCAGATATAGGCGTCGAAACTGCCGAATGCCTGCTGGATGTCGAGGAAATGCTGCGCATTGCCGATGGCGGCGAGGATTTTCAGCCGGTTGCGGATAATGCCAGGGTTCGCCAGCAGCTCCTGCGTCTTGGCATCGTCATAGCGGGCGACCTTCTCAGGGTCGAAATTGTCAAACGCCAGCCGGTAACCNNCCCGCTTGCGCAGGATGGTGTACCAGCTCAGCCCTGCCTGCGCCGACTCCAGCAGCAGGAATTCAAACAGCTTGCGGTCATCGTGCACCGGGACGCCCCATTCTTCATCATGGTAGGCGACATAATCGGGCTTGCTCAGATCCACCCAGGCACAGCGGCAAGGGGTGTGGTCGTGATGATGGGGCATAATGGCTCCTATGCCGGGGCGCTGCTCAGGCCAGCGCTTTGGGTTCCTGCTGGGTCGCGCAGTGAATGCTGCCACCGCCAGCGGCGATGCCGTCAACATTCAGCTGCTCAATCTTGCGGCCGGGAAAAGCTTGCCGGATGGCGTCACGCGCCGCCTTGTCCGCTTGCTGGTCGCCGAACTCCTGCATGATAACCGCCCCGTTGCAAACGTAAAAGCCGATGTACCCGGCGGCGAATTCATCATTCAGGAACTTTTGCGGATATCCGTGGGCCTTCCAATGAAATGACCTTCAGCCTGCCGCCATGCGCATCGGTGGCGGATTTGAGGATTTCCAGATGGCGCAGCGTAATGTCATGGTCGTATGAGTCCGGATCAGGGTCATACCCGGCCAGCACCACACCAGGGCGGGCGAAACTCAACCCCCGCCCGTTGGGCGACAAAAGCTGCGACCTTTGATGGCAGCTTACAATACGGTAACTTGAACACCCAGGCCATCATGGGCTATGCTGCATTGCAGCAAATTAGGCAAAACTTACATAAATCATCCAGAATACTGGACTTCACCACACTACAGGAGACGGCTGATGGAAAACCCAGTCATTAATATGACGTCAGATGATTTAATGGTCGTGCATAAGCATACCCGCCGCCTTGCCATCCACGTTGGGACAAATGACTCCCCACAAAAGAATCTGGTTTGCAGTTTTCTGGAAGACAACCAAGACATGAATGCCGCCGTCATTGCACCAAATGAAGACCATCAGCACTTGGCGCGCCGCGTGGTTTCATTCCTCAGCGCTTACATGCGCATTAACGACGCGGATGAAATGAAGCGCGATGTACTGCGTTGCATCGAAAACCTCCAGTACAAACACCCGTTTTAAACAGGTGGCTCAATCTGGTCATGCTCAGGCATCCCGCCATTCCCCACTGGACAAACCATCCAATGTCCAGGAGCCAATCCGGTAACGGATCAGGCGCAAGGTAGGGAAACCTATCGCAGCCGTCATGCGCCGCACCTGCCGGTTACGGCCTTCGCTGATGGTCATTTCCAACCATGTGTCGGGAATTGATTTGCGCGACCGGATTGGCGGGTTGCGCGGCCACAAATTGGAAGGTTCTGGCATCACGCACACGCGGGCTGGGCGGGTCAGGCCATCTTTCAACATGATCCCTTGGCGCAGCGGCTCCAGATCCATGTCGGTCGGCGCACCTTCCACCTGCACCCAGTAAGTCTTGCTGGTGTGATGCCTGGGGTTGGCGATTTTGTGCTGCAAGCCGCCATCATCGGTCAACAGCAGCAAGCCTTCGCTGTCACGGTCAAGCCGACCGGCAGCGTAAACACCGGGAACCGGAATATAATCGGCGAGAGTCGCCCGGCCTTCCTGGTCAGTAAATTGGCAGAGCACGTCATATGGTTTGTTGAATAGAAGAATGCGGGGCATAACAGGCACAGATTCAGCAGCAATACCGCGCATCTTAACAAGTTATGCCCCGCCAGTTCGCCCCACACGCCCCTAACTTTTTATATTTTGTGCTGTTCTGTCGTTATCCCTTGTGATGCAGCGCCTGCATGACCTTTTTGTTGCGGATCTCAAGATTGACCCGCCCGTTGCCCAAATCCTTGAGGGTGGCTTCATCGCCCTCACGCTGCCATACCACTTCCTTCGCCGTCACTTCGTCCGGCTTGCCGAACAGGTTGAGAATCTTTTTGCCGTGCGCGTCATACAGCTTTTCATAATCGCCGGAGGTTTTCAGTTGCAGTTCCAAACTGCACAACTGGTTTTCCACAAAGACCGCCTTGAAGAAACTCAGTTTCTCATCCCAAAGCTTGCCAACTTCACCGTTGACGGGTGTGGCACTGCACTCTTCCAGCGCGTAAGCCTTGCGCTTGTCCCCCAAACCAGTTTTCCCAGGCGTGCATTGCATGGGCTTGTCCAGCAACGCCTGCAACTGTGCGCCTGCTTCAACCCGCTTATCACCCAGTTTCACGGCATCCAACCCGTAACGATCAATCGTGGCGTCATCCGGTGCCGACAACATATCCTTTTCCAGCCGATCACACCCGGCTACAGTGAGCAGAAGCAGCGCAGAAAAACAGTAGTTCGTTATTTTCACAGTAGCCCTCATTTAAGCCTAGGTTGGAAAAGTGCCTCCCTGGAAACCCAGGGAGGAAAATTGTCGGAGGAGTCCACGACCTGATGCAGGGTAGTCAAGCCATGCATCACCGATTATGACAAGCCATTGAATAAAATGTTCAGTAGAACTTGAAGATTAAAAACATCTAATATAAATTTGAGAATCATTTTCACTTCTTTAGGCAGGTAGCCACAGCATGAGCCTTGCTGAAGCCCAACCCCTTTCTTGGCTGGCGGAAATGACCGCCGCGCATATCCATTCTGTACAAACGGACAACCCAACCCGCATTCGCCTGCTCGGCATGGGCATTGGCAAAGGCACCCACATTGAAGTCCTGCGCAACCGCCGCGGCGATATTGTGCTGGGTTCCGGCAATAACCGCATCAGTCTGGCCGCTCCATTACCGATAAAATCATGGTGCACGTGCAGGAGTAAACCGTGGCGAAAGAATGCTGTAGCGCACAGGAAAAACGCTGCCCAAGGTCAGCCCTGCACAAGAAAATTGCATTACTGGGCAACCCCAACGCAGGCAAAACCACCCTGTTCAACCTGCTGACAGGAGCCCGCCAACGCACCGGCAACTGGCCNGGGGTAACGGTTGAACGCAAAGAAGGCCACTGCCGCCTGCTAGATGAGGAACTGCACGTTGTCGACCTGCCTGGCACTTATTCCCTGGACTTCAGCGACACCTCCGCCGATGAAGCGGTGGCGCGCAAATTTGTCCAGCAGCACCCCGAGCACCTGTACATCAATATTGTCGACGCCAGCACATTGGAACGTGGCCTGTATCTGACCCTGCAATTGCGTGAACTCAATGTGCCGATGATCGTGTTGCTGAATATGATGGATGTGGCGGAACGGCGTGGCAGGCAAGTGGATGCGCAAGCCTTGCACGAGCGCCTCGGCTGCCCAGTCATTCCGGTTTCCCTGCGAAATGACAAGGATCTGGTTCCTGTCCATCACGCCATCTGCCACTACATCCCCAGCAGCTCCACCGTTCATTTCGACATCCCCTACCATCACAGTGTTGAAACCGCCATCCAGCACATTCAGGCACAAGCGCAGGACATAGGCCGCGCCGATGCGCTGTTTGCACTGCAAACCTGCAAGGTGGANAAAAGCATTTACACCCTGCACCGCAAGATTGAGGACGAAAGCGGCGAAGACCTCGATTTCCTGCTGGCAGATGCGCGTTTCGACCTCGCTACCCGGATGGCGCAAGAAGTGGTGCACGAACGCGGCAAAATCAGCCGCACGCTTTCCGACAAGGCTGACCGCTGGGTGCTGGGGACTTGGACTGGCATACCGATTTTCCTAGTGATGATGTACCTGCTGTTCCTGTTCAGCATCAACCTAGGCGGGGCATTCATTGACTTNTTTGACATTGCGTTGCAAACCATCGCAGTGGATGGTGTGCGGCATGCGTTGGGCAGTTTTGCGCCCGAATGGCTGATCACGCTGCTGGCGGATGGCCTTGGTGGGGGCTTACAGGTGGTGGCGACGTTCATCCCCATCATCGCCGCCTTGTATTTGTTCCTGACCCTGCTGGAAGAATCCGGCTATATGGCGCGCGCCGCTTTCGTGATGCACCAGTTCATGCGCAAGCTGGGCGTCTCCGGCAAAGCGTTCGTGCCGTTGATTGTCGGCTTCGGCTGCAATGTGCCCGCTATCATGGCGACCCGCACGTTGGACAGCCAACGGGAACGCATCCTCACTGTCCTGATGGCACCGTTCATGTCCTGTGGGGCGCGGCTAGCGGTGTATGCGCTGTTCGCGGCGGCGTTCTTCCACGGTGGCGGCGGGCAAAACATCGTATTCCTGCTGTATTTGACCGGCATCGCCTTCGCCATCCTCACCGGCCTGATCATGCGCAAAACCTTGCTGCAAGGCGGGGCAGACCATTTCGTGATGGAAATGCCGACCTACCAAATTCCAGGTTTGCGCAACATTCTGCTCAATACCGGNAACAAGCTGAAAGGCTTCATCGTCGGCGCGGGAAAACTGATTGTCATTGTGGTGACGATTATCAATGTAATTAATAGCCTGGGTACAGATGGCAGTTTCGGCAATCAGAACACGGAAAAATCGGTGTTAAGTGCAACCGCCAAGACCATTACCCCAATGTTTTCACCGCTTGGCATCCACCAGACAACTGGCGCCACAGTCGGCATCGTCAGCGGACTGCTGGCGAAAGAAGTGGTTGTTGGTACGCTGGATGCGCTGTACGGCCAAATAGATGCAACTCCCACCAACAATGCCTCAACGCAAGAGCAGCCTTACAGCCTCACCACAGGCTTGCAGGCAGCTTTCGCCACTATCCCCGCCAATCTTGGGGACGCTTTGGGTAAGTTGGCCGACCCGCTTGGCTTCAGTGCCATCAATGAGGAGCAGGATGTCAGCAAAGCCACTTTCGTCGCCATGAACCGATACTTTGATGGAAAGATAGGTGCATTCGCCTACCTGCTGTTTATCCTGATGTACTTTCCGTGCGTGGCGGCCACCGGAGCCATGTACCGCGAAGTTGGCTCCCGATGGACGGCACTGGGCGTAGCCTGGAGCACAGGGCTGGCGTATGGAGCCTCAACCTTATTCTACCAGCTGGCTACCTTTACCCAACATCCAGGAACATCACTGCTTTGGGTGGCGTTGGTGGTGGGAGCATTTGCACTGGCGGTCTATGCTTTCCATTTGGCCGGACGCAAAGACAAGCAAGCTCACGCCAGTCTGCAATTACGAATGGGGTGAAGCATGCTACTGGGTGAAATCCGTGCTTACCTGCAAAAATATGGCGTTGCCAGCCTGCAGGATGTGGCGACCCATTTTGACATCACACCTGAGGCCGCCCAGTTTGCACTGGACTACTGGCGGCGCAAAGGCAAAGTGCGGGAACAAACTGCCGTATGCGGCNNACAGGGGGTGCAGCGGAAAAATTGTGGCGGCTCAGAGGCCGCCACAACTTACGAATGGACGAAACGGGATATTCCGCTTCGCTGGTTCTCATCCAAACCTTAGTCAGAAATCAAGCGTATCTGATCATTAATCTGATTGACCATGTTGTGGTTTTTAGCTTGCCCGTTGGACAGCTTATTGGAGAAACTGATTACAACCCGCTGGGTTGTTTCTGCGCCTGTCACCGGAGTGGAAGACCAATAGCCATATACGTATGACCTGCCATCCGTGTCGGAAGCATCAAAAGCCGTATTGCCCAAGTCAGTGTAAGCATAAGGCGGCGCAGATTTGCTGGTGTCCAGCAAGCCCAACAGTTCAGCGGAAGTCGGCAAACGCCATGTTGTCTTGTTGCACAGACCCTTGCCGCTATTCATGGCATTGACCGCCTTCACATAGGAGGCTGTATCACACTTGGTCAATGTTGAGCCAGAACCAGAACACGGGTTCGCCATGATGGCACTCGAAGTGGCTGGAGTGCCAGCGGCTTGGCCTACGCCATCGCCCCAGAAGTAGCCATAATCAACGTCACGGAAATCAGAGTTTGCGACAACCGCAGCATTGGTCTTGACCTCCCAGAACTTGCCAGTCTGATTGTCTTTTACGCAAGACAATGTCTGAACGCCATCAGCTGTATACGTTGCGCCACTAGCATTCAATTTCGTGAACGTTTTTGCATTGGTGGTGCCGCCAGTGGTGCCGCCAGTGGTGCCGCCAGTGGTGCCGCCAGTGGTGCCGCCAGTGGTGCCGCCAGTGGTGCCGCCAGTGGTGCCGTCACCCGTCGTCACAGAAGTGGAGCCACCACCACCACCGCATGCCGTCAGGAATGAAGCGGCAAGTACAACCGCTAAAGTCACCCCTGCTTTCTTCAGCAGCTTACTCTCATAAACATTTTGTTCGGATTGGGAATGATTAGATGGAGAAACAGTTAGCATAGTCATTATCCTGCCCTATAGATTAATTAGTTAATGAGTCACTATTCACAAGGAACAATATAATTTATAGCACAGGAAAAGCAGAAGCAGGATTATTTTATCCAGGCGCAACATTTTTTATGATAGATGGATAAAAGGGGAAAAAGTAACCTCTTTCCCCAAATGCTATGTGGAATAAATAAACAATCACTCAGGCAGCAATAGACCTTCCTGCCTATATTTACTCACAAATAAGACGGACGTGACCCGCCAATGTTGGATCCACAACGGGTGCCATACCTAACAGGCTGATGGCGTCAACGCTAGTGCCTGCCGGTATGGAAACGCCATACGCAACTTGACGATCATCGGTGGAGTTGAAATAAAAACCATCAGCAATCTGGTCAGGAAAAAAGCAGTTGGCGGCGTATAACCCGTTGTCGTTGATGTTGCCTTGCCATCTGTTGGAAAGAAAGCAGCCGGGAAACTCAGAAAGATCAGTTCAGCATGCGTAGGAATACGGCAAGTCCTGGTGGTTCCGCAAGGGCGGGTAGCAGCTGCATTCACCGCAGTGACATAAGCGTCGGGCGAACAGACCGCAAGCGTGCCACCACAAGCGCCAGCAGTGCCCGCCTTGGCGTAAGTCCAGTCCTTATCCCGCAAACCACTGTCATCCGTTTTGACCTCCCAGAAATGCCCCAACAATTTGTCCTGCACACAAGACCAGGATGTTGCTGAGTCATCCAGCAAAGTGCCCGTGCTATCGTATTTACAGAAGCGGGCGTCCGCACATTTTGCTACGGGCGTAGTAGTGCCGCCGGTAGTGCCGCCGGTAGTGCCGCCGGTAGTGCCGCCGGTAGTGCCGCCGGTAGTAGTGCCGCCGGTAGTAGTGCCGCCGGTAGTAGTGCCGCCGGTAGTAGTGCCGCCGGTAGTAGTGCCGCCGGTAGTAGTGCCGCCGGTAGTAGTGCCGCCGGTAGTAGTGCCGCCGGTAGAACAATCGCCATCACAGTCACACGCACTCAACAAAGATGCGCACAACACCGCCGCCAGCACAAGACCAGCTTGCTTAATTATTGGAAGTCCTTTTGGAGCAAGAATTTCTGACATAGCTTGTAACCTTATATAGTTTCTGACTAAATAAATTTAAGCCCTAATTATTCAGGCTAAAAGGTTATAGCACAGATCAGAAAAATGAAGGGAGCATTTTGCCGACCAGTGGATATGGAGGCAATAATTATACTTAAATAACAAAATGCTAAGAGCATCCAAAGTTTAAATTCGGGATATCTAATTATTGTAGCTTATATAATGTAAAATATTAGTAATTAGTGTGCTCAAATATTTTTATCACCAACATCTGCGATCAGCTCGCGCGCCCACCTGCAAAGGCCACACACCCCGCCCCACAAGCGAGCCAAACCACCCCATAAACTACCGGCGATCAGAACAATGAGTGATCTTGCTCCCACATCACATTTTTCTGTTTGGCGACAGCAGCATTCAATAATTCCAGCAGCGGATAAGCGCGGACATTGACGCTGACGCGCTTATCCTCTTCATCCTGCTGCTGCGGTTTGCCTTGCTGCCCATCCTGGTCTTTTTCCTCCTCCGTTTTTAGGGCGTTTGTCAGATTTTGCAGCGCTTCCGCCACATCCTCAGCACGAATGGCGCTGGGAACGGCACCGCTGTGCCCCATCATACGGATCAACGCTTTTGCATCCTTATCAAACATGGACACACTGGCACCCGCCGGACTGGTAAAACGTATCATGCTCCTTACTCCTTTACCGATGCTGATTAATACAGGAAGGCTTATTTTGGTTTGGCAGCCTGCGCCGCCCACAGATTCAGGTACTCAATGACGCCCCGGCACTCTGGCATGTCATTATGGGAAACCGCCGCAAACTGCTTGCCAGTCCACACCCATTGCGTATCAGAACCACAATCACCCAGACCGCGCCCTTTGTTGTATTCGGACAATATGCCGGTTTTCGGATCAAAATCGGCATTCACCAATTGTGAACCTTCACCACTGGACAATTCCAGCTTGGCGCGCACCGTCTGCGGCTTGGCCGAAGCAGCAGAATCTTTTGTCACCACAAAAATATCAGTCATCTCATTGTAAGCGCCGCTGAAACAAGCGATGCCCACCAAGTAATGGCCTGCATCAAGCGGCTCCGTAAAGTCACGTTCACTGGGTTTGTAATCGCCCTCATCAGCCTCACAATCCGTCAGGCTATCGGCCATCACCTTGCGCACTTTGCCAGCCAAATCTGCCGGAGCCTGCATGCCTTTAGGTGGAAAAACAGCTTTCAACTGTGGGACTTCCGGCGGCTTGTCCGTCATGGCTTTATCACCTTTACGCAGTAAGGCGCTGGCAGTGTCCAGACGCTTTTGCTGTTCATCCATATACAGCAAACTGGCGGCGAAACCGTTCAAGGTTGCCCGATAGGTTTGCGCGCCAATAACAATTTCCAGCAAAGCAGGTTTTTGCAACATGGCCAGCANGGTAGTGTTTTNTTCCACAGGAATAGCGATGTTGGCAGCTTTTTGCTGGGCGCTGGTCAATGCCCCCAACACCAGAGCCTTACNCCCGGCCTTCAACCGAACAGTTTTGCCGACCAAATTGGCGGGCAATGCATCATAGCCCAAGGCCACACTGAAATGGGNGGCGTCACCCGCCTTGCCGCCCCGTTTCAGCTGCAAGAGGGCGCTCATTTCACCCGAACCATCGTCACGGAACATAAACGAAGTGGCTTCGCAAGCGCGGATATTGTTGCAAGCGACCGCCCAGTCCTTGAAAACCTTGACAGAACCAATAGACGCAGCCGCCAATGACACAGGCGGCAGGAAAATCCCACAGAGCACGATGATGCGCCAATAATCGTAGCGATGTTTGGGCTGCATTCTCACCTCTCCCTTTACCGATCCGATAGCCTGAGTATGGCAATACTGTCACTCCCTGTCATCCTCTGCCGCCACGCCTGTCGATTTCTGACAGGCTTGCCAACTCCTGCTAGGCCAACATACAATCACTTATAAAAATCATTTTAAATTTAATAACTTATAAATAAATCCAATGTTGGCACAGGCGTTGCATTCTATTTTGCAACTCGCCAGTCAGAGCGACGCAACAGCAAAAACAAGAAAGAAATTTATCAGCAAGCCCCAAGAGGCAGAGAGCAGGCTTAAACATCAATAACAATAAAATGCCTGACCATGTCTCGACTCCTCTCACCCCCGCCCTAAAAGCGGGGGTATTTATTTGTGCCCAACCAACGTTACCACTCGCCTACGGCTCCCTGCATCCACCCAAAACACAGCCAATCTGCGAACACACTTTCATTCATACGAATTCTGCCACTACAATCGGGCTTTTATGCTCTTTTCGTGACATAGCTGTAGCCTCCCGATATGAATATTGCAGAACAAATCCGCCCCGAATTCGTTACCCCCAAATCCCTGCTGCGCCAGGTCGGCAAGGCCATCGGGGAATATCGGCTCATCCGTGAGGGCGACCGTATCCTGCTNGGCCTGTCCGGAGGCAAGGACTCGCTGGCGCTGCTGCACATCCTCAACCATTTCCAGCGCCATGCGCCCATCCGTTTCGAATTTGCCGCCGTCACCATTGACCCGCAATCCGACGGCTTCGACCCAACACCGCTGATTCCCTACATGGAAGCGCTCGGCGTCCCCTACCACTACGTGCGCGAACCCATTGTCAAGCTGGCGGAAACACACATGGACAATGACTCCTACTGTGCCTTCTGTTCGCGCATGAAACGCGGCCTGATGTACCGGACAGCCCGTGAGCAGGGTTATAACGTACTGGCATTGGCGCAACACCTGGACGACCTTGCAGAAAGTTTCCTGATGTCGGCGTTTCACGGCGGAAAATTGAAAACAATGAAGGCGCACTACCGGATCGATGCCGGTGACCTGCGTGTTATTCGCCCACTGGTCATGGTCAGGGAACGCCAGACCGCTGATTTCGCCAAAGCAGCAGAATTGCCTGTGATTGTAGAAAATTGCCCCATGTGCTTCGGGGCACCCACCCAACGCCAGCACATGAAAGAATTGCTGGCGGCGGAAGAGCGGCAGCATTCAAACCTGTTCAAAAGTTTGCTTACCGCCATGCAGCCGTTGGTGCGGGATGGCCTGGAAAAAACCTGAGATGTCGACAATCCTGGCTTTTTTAGTCACTTGTCTGGACAACCAACAGCAGATTGTATAAAGATAGAGCCTCAAAAATAGTGAGATACAACAGCCCCACACCACTGTGACAATCATTTGCCGATTAGCTAGAACGAGGAGTCAATCATAATGTCTGAAGTCAAAACCTATCCCGTGCCCGCAGCCTTTGCCGCCCAGGCAAACATCAATGCAGAACAATATACTGAGATGTACAAGCGTTCTGTTGATGACCCTGCGGGTTTCTGGGGCGAACAGGCAGAAAAATACCTGACCTGGTTCAANAAATGGGATGCCGCCCTGGACTGGAGTTTCGGCGCAGATGACCTGCATATCAATTGGTTCAAAGGCGGCACATTGAATGTGGCCTACAACTGCCTGGATGANCATCTGGAAACCCGTGGCGATCAGGTCGCCATCATTTGGGAAGGCGACAGCCCGGATGATGACCGCAAGATCACCTACCGCGAACTGCACGAAGAAGTCAGCAAATTCGCCAATGTCCTGAAATCCCGTGGCGTCAAAAAAGGCGACCGCGTATCCCTGTACCTGCCGATGATCCCGGAAGCCGCGATCGCCATGCTGGCGTGTGCACGCATCGGCGCTGTCCACTCCATCGTGTTCGGCGGATTCTCGCCTGATGCGCTGAAAGACCGCATCAATGACGCTGCTTGCGAAGTCGTGATCACATCCGACCAATCCATGCGCGGCGGCAAGAAAGTGCCCTTGAAAAAGAATGCCGACAAAGCTGTTGAAGCTTGCCCGCAAGTCCATACCTGCATCGTCGTCCAACGCGGCGGCGCGCCGGTAGCCTGGACTGAAGGCCGCGACATTTGGTACCACGAAGCCCTTGAGGCCGCCTCTGCTGATTGCCCGGCGGAAGAAATGGATGCAGATGATCCATTGTTCATCCTTTACACCTCTGGCTCCACCGGCAAGCCCAAAGGCGCGCTGCACTCCAGCGGCGGCTACCTGTTGCAAGCGGCCATGACCCACAAGACCGTATTTGACTACAAGGATGGCGAAGTCTACTGGTGTACCGCTGACGTGGGCTGGGTGACCGGCCACTCCTACATCGTCTACTANCCGCTGGCGAATGGTGCCACCACCCTGATGTTTGAAGGCATCCCGACCTATCCGGACATCTCCCGCTTCTGGGAAGTTTGCGACAAACACAATGTTTCCATCTTCTACACGGCACCCACCGCGATCCGCTCCCTGATGGGTGCCGGTGACGAGCCGGTCAAGAAAACCAAGCGCACCTCCCTGCGCCTCCTTGGCACGGTTGGCGAACCAATCAACCCGGAAGCTTGGGAATGGTACTACAACGTGGTTGGTGATGGCCGCTGCCCGATTGTCGACACTTGGTGGCAAACTGAAACCGGCGCACACATGCTGACCCCGCTGCCNAGCGCCACGACGCTGAAACCTGGTTCCGCAACCATCCCGTTCTTCGGCGTGCAACCTGTGTTGCTGGATGACAAAGGCATCGAAATCGATGGCAACCCGGCGGAAGGCAACTTGGCGATCAAATTCCCATGGCCATCCATGATGCGCACTGTTTACGGCGACCACAAACGTTTCTTTGAAACCTATTTCGCCATGTACCCCGGTTACTACTTCACTGGCGACGGTGCCCGCCGCGACGAAGACGGCTACTACTGGATCACCGGCCGCGTGGACGACGTGCTGAACGTTTCCGGCCACCGCCTGGGCACTGCCGAAATCGAATCCGCGCTGGTGCTGCATGACAAAGTTGCGGAAGCCGCTGTTGTCGGTTATCCGCATGAACTGACCGGCCAAGGCATCTATGCTTACGTCACCCTGATGGCGGGCGAAGAAGGCACTGACGCGCTGAAAGCCGAACTGATCAAACTGGTGCGTGATGAAATCGGNCCAATTGCCAAGATCAACATCATCCAGTGGGCACCAAGCCTGCCGAAAACCCGTTCCGGCAAAATCATGCGCCGTATCCTGCGCAAGATCGCCGCCAACGAGCTCGAAGGGCTGGGCGACACCTCCACACTGGCGGATCCAAGCGTGGTCGACAACCTGATCGACAACCGCGAGAACCAATAAGCCTCGCAGATCCCCCAGGATCAAAAGGGTGCGATTTTTCGCACCCTTTTTTGTTGCCTATTGCCCACAAATCCGGCCTACTTATAAGCATCAAAATAACTAGCGCAAATCTGCAACATGGCCACCCTGCAAATCAACCTGTCCAGCGATGACCCCATCCGGGTGCGCGCCCTGCTGTTAGGCAGCCGCATCGACACCAAACCGTTCCGNGCCGATGAAACTGTCGCCATCAACCCTTTGTCGCTGGCAATACCCGGCGGCGGCTGCGCCATCCTGTTCCGTTACGGCGTGGTGGTGTTTTTCAGCATGAGCGCCGAACAGGAAGCCCTGTTTCTGGAGCGCCTGCTACCCTTGACTGGCGAGCCCCGCACNTGGCCGGAAGATGAAAAGCTCAATCTGCGGATCAACGCTAGCGCCCTCGAAGGCATCGACGCCAATGGCTGTTTGTGGCTGCAAGACGCATCCATCCACCGCCTGCAACTGGTGGCGGAAATGCTGGCGCGCAGCGAGGTGCTCTCCGACGATGAAGCCCGTGTCGCCAAGACCTTCGACCAGATTGAACCGCTGGCGAAAAACCTCAGCGCAGGCCGTAGCGGCCAAAAGATGAATGTGCTGTTGAGCTACATCGGCGATTCCCTACTCAGCCAGCAACGCATGGTAGGGCGCGCCGAAGTCGCCGACAAACCTGACCTGCTGTGGGAACGCCCGGAGCTGGAGGGGTTGTACCTGCACCTTGAAGATGAATTCGAGCTGCGTGAACGCCATCTGGCGCTGGAACGCAAGCTGCAAGTCATTTCCAACACCGCCGAAACCCTCCTCGACCTGCTGCATACCCGCCGCAGCCTGCGGGTGGAGTGGTACATCGTCATCCTGATCGTGGTGGAAATTGGCCTCACCTTGTACGAAATGTTTTTCCAGCACCGCTAGTTGCCCGAGGGAGGGAAGGGGCAGGCCAGCCTTGGCGGCAGGCGGCTCCGCATGAGCCTCCAGGTATTTCCCCGGCGTGTCACCAAAGATTTGCGCCAACGCCGCCCGGGTGGCCGCCGCCGCCGACTCCCGGCTCAAGGTGCGCGGTGCCAGCAAGACATTCTGGACAAATTCGCGGTTAACAAACAGCAAGTCATCCGCCTCAGGGGCAAAAGCGCTGTTGTGGCTGACCCGTGCCACCCTGCCCAGATTCACCCCACGCCCGTCATCCAGCACCAGCAGGTGCGGACAGAGCTGCCGGTAAGGGTCAGGCTGCGGATAATCGGCAATCGCCAGCAACACCAGGGGCTTACCAGGAAAATTCACACCCGCATTGATTTCGGTCGAATGGATTTCGACAATATACAACGGCTGCCCAATCATGCCGCGCAGCTTTTCCACCTGCTGATAATATTCTGGCGCTGGCCACAAATCTTCCGCATAGCTCATAAACAATGCCACTTTATTATTCAATTTACAGAAAGCTTGTCATGCTAGGATACGCTTTTATGCCCAGCCACACGAGACAGGAAGGCCGCAGTTATGACACAGGATACACGTCTTGAGCAATTAACCCAGTGGGTCAACAGCCTTCCGGGCTGGGAACATGCCCTGCTGGAACCTGCCTCAGCCGACGCCAGTTTCCGCCGTTACTTCCGCGCCCATAGNCCTGAAGGCTCTGCCATCTGCATGGATGCGCCACCCGACAAGGAAAACACCCAGCCGTTTATCGACGTGACCCACCGCCTACAGGCGACCGGCGTGCATGTCCCGCAACTGCTGGCGCAAAACCTGTTGGACGGCTTCCTGCTGGTGGAAGACTTGGGCAGTGCCAGTTACCTCGACCAACTCAATTTTGAAACCGCCAAGGACTTGTACGCTGACGCCTTACAGGCGTTGCTCCAGTTGCAGCAGGCCGACTGTGATCACCTGCCCGCCTATAATGAGCGCTCCCTGCGCCAGGAAATGGAACTGATGCCGGAATGGTTCTTAAAAAGNCATTTGGGCTTCAACAAAGCCGACATTCCGCACGAACTGTTTCGCCAAACGTTTGATGTGCTGATCGAATCCGCCATCGGCCAGCCCGTCAGCTTTGTTCACCGCGATTACCACAGCCGCAACCTGATGGTCACCCAGGAAAACAGCCCCGGCATCATCGACTATCAGGACGCCGTCATTGGNCTGACCACCTACGACCTGGTGTCACTGCTGCGCGATTGTTATATCGTCTGGCCGCAAAACGAAGTGGAATGGTGGGTGGATTGCTACCGCAAGGAGGCCATCGCCAACGGCATTTTGCCTCCTGTTGACCAGCACACCTACATGCACTGGTTCGACCTGATGGGCTTACAACGCCACCTCAAGGTGCTGGGCATTTTCAGCCGCCTCAATTACCGCGACGGCAAACCCGAGTATCTGCACGACCTGCCGTTGGTGCTGGGTTACGTGCTGGAAATCGGCTCCCGTCACCCTGAAACCAGTGAGCTGGTGGAATGGATGCGCAGCGTCGGCATTCCGGAACGCATCGGCGCTCTCCAGATTCCCAATTGACCCGTATGAAAGCCATGATCCTGGCCGCCGGACACGGCGTGCGCATGCGCCCACTGACAGACCACACCCCCAAACCCTTGCTCTCCGCAGGCGGCAAACCGCTGATCGTCTGGCATATTGAAAAGCTTGCCCAAGCCGGTTTCCAGGAAATTGTCATCAACCTTGCGTGGCTGGGCTGGCAAATCCCGGAAGCGCTGGGCGACGGTTCACGCTGGGGCGTCAACCTGCTTTATTCCGACGAACAGCAGGAAGGCGCGCTGGAAACCGCCGGAGGCCTCATCAAGGCGCTGCCCCTGCTCGGCGATGAGCCGTTCCCGGTGGTGAATGGCGATGTCTGGTGTGGCTACCCTTGCCTGCCCCATACACTTGCGGATGGCGACCTTGCCCACCTGGTGCTGGTCAACAACCCTGACCACCATCTGCAGGGTGACTTTTGNCTGGCCAATGGACGCGTCCACAGCAGTGGCACACCCCGCCACACCTTCAGCGGCATCGGTTATTACCACCCGCAACTGTTCAGCGGCTTGCCCCACGGCAAACGGCCACTTGCCCCGTTATTACGCACGGCAATGGATGCGGGTCAAGTGAGTGGCGAATTGTTCAAAGGCGACTGGCGCGACATCGGCACGCCAGAACGGTTGGCGGAACTGGACAAGGAACTGTCCCTACGCTGACGGCAGCGGCGGCTCTGGCCGGTTTTCCAGCCCACCCGCTGTGCGGATGTGCAAATCACGCTGCGGGAATGGGATTTCGATCCCGTACTGACTGAGTGAAGTGTCAATTTCCCAGCAATAACAGGCATGGACAGACGATGGGCGTTTGACAGCATCCGGCGTCAGCCATACCACCAATTCAAAGTTCAGGGAACTGTCGCCAAAACCAACCAGCCAGACTTGGGGCGCACGGGTAGGATGCTGAAGCGTGTAGGGAACCCGATCAGCGGCCTCCAGCACTGCCTTGCGCACCAATTCCTTGTCAGTGCCGTAAGCAACACCAAATGGCACACGGATACGCCGGTACGCCTCCCGCATCGTCCAATTGACCACCCTGCCGCTAACAAACTCGGAATTGGGTACCACGATGCTGATATTGTCATTGGTGGCGATGACGGTGCTGCGCACCCGCATTTCCCGCACGACGCCTCGCGCCCCGGACTCCAGCTCGACGAAATCACCGATCTTCAGGCTCTTTTCGAACAGCATGATAATGCCGGAAACGAAATTATTGATGATGTTCTGCAAGCCAAAGCCAATACCAATACTGAGGGCGGTGGCGATCAGCGCGAACTTGCTGACATCAATGCCAATGGAAGACAACCCGATCATGAAACCGAGAATCACGATGGCGTAATGCAGCACCCGACGGATCACAAACAGCGNGTAGGTATATTCCTCTCCCTGACTGCGGGCAACCCGCCGCAGCATACCGCGCAGGATGGTTGAAACGATCCACGCCAGCAGCAGAATGACCAGAAAACGCAGGATGCTGATCACTGTAATCGGCGTTTCATTGATCTCGAACAATGGCCTATGCAAGCTATCGAGCGAAAATTGCACCACGTTACCGGCCGTATCCGCCACTGCGGAAACAGCCGCCTTGGCACCGCCCTGAGATTTGAGGAGTTGCTTGCCCAGCAAATCCAGCAACAGACGGTTGCGGGCAAGGCTTTTGTCCAAGCCATCCAGCAAGCTAAGGGTTTCATCCGCCAAGGTGGCCACCTGCCTGACCAGTTTCCCTTCCTCGCCCTGGGCGACAACCAATTGGCCATCTGCCGCCCTCTCAGGCTCAAAACTCCCCTGTTGCCGCCAGCGTTGCAACTTTTCCGGCATCTGGATCAATTGCACGCGGGCATCACGCAGAAACTCGCGCATATCCTTGAAACCCGAACCGAAGTCATTGGCCAGCAATTGCTCCAAATAGATTTGCGCTTGTAAATTCAACGCCTGAAATTGGGCGCTGGCCTGTTGCGCTTGCAGATTCAACAGCTTGTGCGCCATCAGGCGGCTACGTGCTTGGCTATGCGGCGTGATGTCCGTCGCCGCCAATGACTCCAACTCCAGCGCATCAAGTTGCGATTGCAGGCTTTCCTCCTGCTGGCGCACCGCTGCCAATTGCTGGACAGCACCTGCAACCACTGCCTCCGCCGACGGTTGCAGATGACCGCTGGCGTCATTCAGGCCGCCTTGTAACGCAGCCTCCTCCCGTTTTAACGACTCCAGCGTCTCCTGGCGCAAGACTTGTTCATTACGGAAACTCGCCAGCCGCAATTGCTGCGTGACCCATTCCAACGCCACCCCAATACGGGCAGGATCATTGTCCGGCAAATTTATATAGCGCAATTTGGTCTGTTGCAGACCCGAGTCCAAGCCACTGATTTTTTTATTAAGTTCACTCAATTGACTTTGTTTTGCCAGCAAATCGGACTTGAGCGCCTGCAGCTGGTCGTCAAGGCTGAACAGCTCTTCCAGATTATATTGGCCATGCACGACAAGCGGTGCCGCAGATAGCTCAGGCGGGTTCTTTTTCTGCAAACCGGCAAGGTAAGTTTCTGCCGCCTGTTGCAATTCACTCCTGCGCATTTCCACATCAATGCCACGCAAACGCTCAACCTGCTTTAGCAGATCCCGCAGGCGTTGTTCCTGCTGATCGCCAGCCTGATCGATATATTGCCACCAGTCAGTGCTCAAATGTTGCAGGTCAGGAGGCGATGAGGAAGCGTNTGACAGACAACGCCTCTTCCCCCACCCATTCAGGGCGAGCAGCAAACCGAGCAATAAACTGAAAAAGCGGCGGAACATCCAAAAATTATAAGCCAGGCAAAGCAGCCGTATCCAGAAACCTGCCAACTGCCTTGTCTAACTGCACTGCTTCCAACTTACNACCGGGCGAATAACGGCCAACCACATCATCCTTCAGCAAGCAGACAAAATCCTCCCAGCTTGCCCAGCGGGTAGCCGCCACTTCTTCAGGATTGGGGTCAGGCTCATCCTGGGTGCGCGCCAGCCATACCGGGCAAATTTCATTTTCCACCACACCTTGGTACTCACAGCGGTAATGAAAATCCGGCAAGGCTTCATACAAGCCATAGACCTGGATGTTCAGCTCCACCCGAGTCCGCCGCTGGATGGCTTCAACGACCGATTCATCCAAAGCCGGGTGCCCACAGCAGGAATTCGACCAGAACCCTGGCCAGGTCAGTTTGCCGAAACTGCGCTGCTGCAACAGCAACTGCCCCGCCGGATTGAAAATAAAAACAGAAAAACCCCGATGTAACGGGGTTTGCAGGGTATGNNGTAAATGTTTGGGCATTGTGCCGACGACGGCATTTTGCTCATTGACGAGGACAACTTTTTCCACGGCAAATCAGGTTGGATGAATATATTCTCGTGGATCATCACGATAACCGCCTTCCACGCCTTTGACCACAATGGCGACAGCATCGTGGGCATGCAGGCTTTCCATGTGGTTAACCCGCAACCAGAAATCACGCACGGAAATGTCATCGTTCAGGGCTGCTTTCAAGCGGCGNNCCGCATCCTCACAGAACATCAAATTTGCGGCGTTCAGGCGAGCAAACTCCTGCTCATCCTCCCGTTTGACCGTGGCCTGCACCGGCGTCTGCAAGGCAGCCTCCACCCGGTCGATCAGGCTAGTGACCGGCAGATTACGCACCTTTTCCGCCAGCTTGACCTTGANCCGGGCGATGCTGCGTTGGCTGTGCGGCGTGGCGCGGATGCCATTGGTGGTGCCTAGCCATTCGTAGACTGCGTTGGCGTCCACTACAGAGGCGCTTTGGCCAAACGTTTCGCGGAAACCTTCCTGGATCAACTGGCGCGCCAGCGCAGCCGAACACGGGCAAGTCGATGAATACGGCACTTCCACGCTCAACTCGGTATCAACCTGGCCATGCCGCAGGGTGGCCGCCACCTTGACCGGGTAGTTTTTCCAGCCGCTATTGTCACTCAGCAGGGAGTTGCGGCGTTCGAAATAATCAAAACGGCATTCCAGATAGGCTGCATCACTCAGGCCGCCATGCGTGTCAACAAACTGGGTGATGGTTTCACGCAGCACTTCCGGGGTCAGGTCATGCATGCCCAAGATATTGTCAAGCGCCACGTACAGGCGGGACATGTGGATGCCCTTGCTGTTGGGGTCAACCAGATTGACATAAGCCTGCACCCTGGCCAACGTCTGCACCCGCTCGCCGCTGGNGCCGCGCAGGAAAACCGGCAACTCGATCTGGCTCATCCCCACCCAATTGAGCGTGCCTTTGGNGCCTGCGTGAGGTTGCTTGGCGACATCAGGCATCACAGCACAGGGCAATTGCTGGCAGGCGTTTATAGACATAATTTGCATTCCTCTTGATCAGGACAGGGCATTAATGGGGTCACCGTAGCAGAACTGCAAGAGGCGGGACAATTCACCTGCCATTC
Organism: Candidatus Thiothrix singaporensis; assembly: GCA_013693955.1. GTDB lineage: Bacteria > Pseudomonadota > Gammaproteobacteria > Thiotrichales > Thiotrichaceae > Thiothrix > Thiothrix singaporensis. Next base: position 3,175,357 of record CP059265.1, read on the forward strand.
AACAGCATTTCTTATCCTGAATTGACAAAGCGGTAATTAAAGGGCTTTCCGTTGCACCTGAAAATATCCCAACAGGGAATGGTATACCGGCCAGATGACGATGCTGCTCGGCAGGGAGGCTGAGTACAGCCATCCGGCCGGATTGCTGCCGCCGGTGACATTCTGTATCCACAAATTAATCAGCATATACAGGCCAAGAATGGCAAACAGCAACGCCAGTTGCTGGAGAAAAGCTTCAGGTGTCATCCGCAAACTCAGGCGCACGGCGAGGTAACTCACCAGCACATAACCCAGCGCATGTTGCCCCAGCAGCGAACCGTACAGGGAGTCCATCACCAGCCCGACGCAAAAAACCATGATCAGGCTCAACCGGTCGCGGATAATCAGCGCCCAATGCACCAGCGTCAAAGCTACCCATTCCGGACGCCAGAAGGACAGATGTTCACCGACCGGAATGATGGACAGAATTGTAGCGATAACCAAGGTCAATAAAACAGCACCAGGAAAGCGGGNGTCTTTAACGGGCATTACGCTCCCCTTTTACGGGTGGAGCCGCAGTCACTTCTTTAACCGGCGGATCGGCTTCCTCCCCGGCTTCTTCCAGACCAACAACACTTCCCGCACAGCTTCGTAATCGACCACTGGTATCGCCCAAACCGTCGCAAACGGGTCACCCGGCTTGAACTCAACACCCTTAGGCAACACCTTGGCAACCTGGAAGCCTGGTGGAAACAATCCGCCCAAACCGGACGAAACAAAAATGTCGCCTTCCTTGACTGTGCTGCTCGCAGGCAAATTGCGGATTTCCATCGGCATCCCGCGCCCATGCCCATTGGCTAGGGCTCGCTCACCTGTGCGCTGGTTCCGCACCGGAATGGAATGTTCACGATCAATCAGCTGCATTATCGTGGCGTTGATCGGCGTCACATTCACCACTTGGCCATAAATGCTGTTGCCATCCAACACCACCTGACTTTCGTACACCCCATCCCGCGTCCCCTTGTTTAGGGTCACCATGCCACGAACGGGATCTTGCGCAACTTTCAGGACTTCCGCCATGGAAAATGAATAGCCTTCGCGCGGGGCTGCATTCAGCATAGTCCGTAAACGTTGGTTTTCAGCCTGAATAGTGTTCATGTCCTGTTGCTGGGCGGCATAAATTTGCGCTTGCTGCTTAAGAACGCTGTTTTCCTCCGCCAGCTGTTTCTGCACGGCGAAAAAACCGCTTGACTCCTTATACAGGCTTTGCGGGAAGTCGACGCTTTTCAGCAATGGATAAAGGATCATGGTAGAAAAGGTACGGACAGGAGCCAAGGCCGCCGGATTACGGTTATCCACGGCCATTAGCACCAATGCGCCCAGTATCAGCACCATGAACCGGAATGAAAACCCCGGCGTGGCATGGTAGTTAATATCGTTAATGGCCGCCTCCGCTGTTCTACCAGGGTTTCATGGTCAGTCGGTGGCGAGGAAGTTGACGCCTTCTTCTTCCATGATCTCCAGAATCTTGCCGCCACCCCGGGCGACACAAGTCAGTGGATCGTCCGCAATCACAACCGGAATGCCAGTTTCCTCCATCAGCAAACGGTCAAGATCGCGCAACAATGCGCCGCCTCCGGTCAGGACAATGCCGCGGTCAGCCACGTCAGCGGCCAGTTCCGGCGGCGTTTGCTCCAGCGCAGTCTTGACAGCGCTGACAATGCCGAACAATGGCTCTTGCAGCGCCTCAAGAATTTCATTGCTGGTCAGGGTGAAACTGCGTGGCACGCCTTCGGAAAGGTTGCGGCCTTTGACCTCGATTTCCAGCAATTCCTTGCCAGGGTAAGCGGAGCCAATTTCACATTTGATGCGCTCAGCAGTCGCTTCACCAATCAGCATGCCGTAATTGCGGCGCACATAGCTGATGATGGCCTCATCCAACCGATCCCCACCGATACGCACAGACGCGGAATACACAATGCCACGCAGGGACATGATGGCGACCTCGGAAGTGCCACCGCCAATGTCCAGCACCATGGAGCCAACCGCTTCATCCACCGGGATGCCAGCACCGATCGCCGCTGCCATCGGCTCTTCAATCAGATACACCTTGCGCGCACCCGCGCCAAGCGCTGAATCCTTGATGGCGCGGCGTTCAACCTGGGTGGCGCCACATGGAACACAGATCACCACCCGTGGGCTAGGGCGCAGAATACGGCCTGCATCCACTTTGCGGATGAAGTGTTGCAGCATTTNTTCGGTATAGGTGAAGTCGGCGATCACGCCGTCCTTCATCGGGCGAATGGCGGTAATATTTTCCGGTGTGCGGCCAGCATTTTTGGCTTCGACGCCAACCGCTTCAATTGACTTGGNGCCACCAGNAGCGCGATCCTGGCGAATGGCGACAACGGACGGCTCATCCAGCACGATGCCTTTGCCTCGCATGTAAATCAGGGTATTGGCGGTGCCCAGGTCGATGGAAATATCATTGGAAAACAAACCTGAAAGGGCTCTGAACATAATCTGCTAAATCCGGCTTTTAAGCTAAGTAAATGAGGTACGCTAACACATCCAGGGTGCATGTCGTTTTTGCATAAAAGACCACCCTTGGGCGACCCCAAAAATAATCCGCTAAATGTAGCAACCACGACCACTTTGGGCAAGCCGGGTAGTGTGATAAGTTCACGTTCCGGCCAAAACACGCGCCTTTTTACCAGATTAACCAAGCTTTAGAAAGCAGTTATCACACCAGAACAAAATAGGCAATATGTCAGCAGATACATTAAGACGTTTTATGCTAGAACGCGCCCATGTGCGCGGCGAGTGGATACACCTTGATCAAACCTGGCAGGAAATGCTGGGGCGCACAACCTACCCGCAGTTTGTCAAAAACGTGCTGGGGGAAGCATTGACCGCCGCCGTCCTGCTGACTGAGACCATCAAGCACAATGGCTCGCTGACCCTGCAAATTCGCGGCGATGGNCCNATTCACCTGCTGGTCATCCAAGTGACAGCACAGGGCGCAGTGCGCGGGCTGGCNCGCTGGAGCCGGGAAGCTGACGCCGCCACCCTGCCCGCTTTGTTTGGCGAAGCACAAATGGCCATTACCCTGGAGTCGCAACGCAACAACGAACGTTACCAGAGCCTGATCCCGCTGGAAGGCGCATCACTCAGTCAGGCGTTGGAAGCCTATTTCGCCCGCTCCGAACAGTTGCCCACCCGTTTGTGGCTGATGTCGGACGCAGGCACAGCGGCGGGAATCCTGTTACAGCGGCTGCCGCAGGAGCAAACCACGACGGAAGATTGGGAGCGCGCCTCCATCCTGCTGGACACCTTGACCAACGCCGAGCTGGCGCATCTGGAGCCGGAAGAAGTCCTGTTCCGCCTGTTCCATGAAGAGGATGTGCGCCTGTTTGATGGCAAGGACATCCACTTCCACTGCGGCTGCAACCGGGAAAAAGTGGACAACATGCTACGCTCCCTCGGTCAGGCGGAAGCCGAAGCAGTGCTGGAAGAACAGGGAAAAATCGAGATTATTTGCGAATTCTGCAACGCCAGTTATACGCTGGACGCTGTTGATGTAGGACAATTGTTCAGGCCATCGATGCCCGGCAGCGACACCCTGCATTGAGGATATCCCCTCCATTACCGACAGAAGGAAACTTCATGCGCGTTTTGATTGTTTACGCCCACCCCAACCCCGCCAGCTTCAACCACGCCATGCTGGAGTCTTGCCAGCGCGGCCTGCTGGAAGGCGGCCACGAAGTTCGGATCAAGGATCTGTACGCTGAAAACTTCGACCCGGTGCTGCGGGCATCCGATTTGGCTGTCCTGCAAACCGGCTCCATTCCGGAAAAATCCGTCATGAACAGGAAGGCCTGCTGTGGGCAGATGGATTGGTGTTCATTTACCCATTATGGTGGTTTGACCGTCCGGCCATCCTGAAAGGCTGGTTCGATCATGTGCTGACCAACGGCACAGCATTCGAATATTCCCAGGAAGGCGTCAAAGGCTTGTTGCAACATCAGCGGGCGTTAGTGCTGATCACGGCAGGCGGTTCGGAGGATTATTTCCGCAAAACCGACGCCGAACACCTGATTTACCGCCCAGTCACGGATGGCACACTGGCGTTTTGCGGCATCCAGGATGTTCGCCACAGCATTTACTACAATGTGCCTGCCCTGAGCGATGCGGAACGGGCGGAAATTCTGGAGACAATCGCCACCATGGGACGTAATTTCGCGTGCTGAACTATCAACTCCACGGNCAAAGAAAAGATGGTGCGCCGCCATTGGTGGTTTTGCATGGGCTGCTGGGCTCGCTGGACAACTGGTACACATTCTCCCGCAGCCAGACCGACAAGCGCAGCATACTGGCGGCGGACATGCGCAATCATGGCGGCTCGCCGCATGTGGAGGGCATGTCCTACCGGCAAATGGTGGATGATTTGCTGGAGCTGCTGGCGGCTTTGGGCATTGCCAACTTCGACCTGATGGGGCACTCCATNGGNGGGAAAGTTGCCATGGCCTTGGCCTTGCAACAACCATCCCTGATCCGGCGTTTGTTGGTGGTGGACATTGCGCCAAAGGCCTACCCGCCGCGCCATCAGGCGCTATTACAGGCCATGCTGGCCATGCCATTGGCGGAAATCACCAGCCGTAAACAAGCGGATGAATGGCTGGCCNNTGTCGTCAAACACCCTTTCGAACGCGGCTTCCTGCTGAAAAATCTTGGCCGCAAGAAGGAGGGCGACTTTTATTGGCAATGCAATCTGGCCGAAATCGCCCGCCATTACCTGAAAATTTCGGGCTTTCCCGCCTTCGACGCGGCATGTCCCACACCTGCGCTATTCATTCACGGGAGGCAGTCGGATTATGTGACGGAAGCGGATATGGATTTGATCCAACAGTATTTTCCGGGGGCGGAACTGGCGGCGATTGAAACTGCCGGGCATCTGCCCCATGTGCAGACGCCCGCTGAATTTACCGCATTGGTCGAAGGCTTTCTGGACTAGACCAGCAAACGGCGATAGGTGTTCACCCGGTTGGTCANGCCAGCCAGCCAGCGGCGTTCGTTACGCTCTGGCGGAGAATTCCGGATGCGGCGCTCCAGCACCCTCAGGGCAGCGTTGGCGAACTCGTGCAATGCCTGCTGGCCGGATGGCGAAGGGCGCATTTCCTCCAACACCTGCAACAACCCCCAGTTCTGGCCATTATACCCGCCACTGCGGTTCAAACCTTCGCCCTTGAAGTTGGTGTAATCAATCAGCGCATACCAACCACNCGGCGTGTTGGCGACAGCATTCAAGTTAGCCGCCACTTGTGGACGCAAACCATTGGAGGTGGTGTTGATCAATTTCGGCATTGCGCGCCGGGTACGGTCGACAATGAATTGCGCCTGCAAGGTGCGGGTCTGATAAAGGAAATTTTGTAACTCCTGCACTTGGGAGGTATTTTNTGCCTGCATTAATTGTCCACGGCTATACCAGGGAGCACCGTTACGCGGCAGCCAAGCAGGGATTTGCGCGCCATGCTCCTGCATGTAGTTCAGCAATTCCGGAAAAGTGCTGCCAAAGCGCCCAGTACGGCCTATCGGATNACCGGTGAAATGCCCGATGCCCATGGAGGCAAAATCCTCCCCTTCATTCCAGTGCACCAAGTTGGTGATGCTGCCACCACCTTCATTCTTGAAAATTTGGTCGCCAATCGCCTGCAACTCAAGGGGAGACAACTCCGGCATGCCACCAGCATAATTACCTGAACGGCCAATATTTTGGGATGCAAAGTGGGAAGCGTTTTGTGCTGCTGGATTCTGCATGCCGAACCCTTGCTCCCCTGGATACATCTGGTTTGCATGGGGAACTGCGGCAGCATGCGTATTTCGGACAGACTGGGAACTGGGGCTACAAGCAGACAGGCCAATACTTGCAAGGCCTGCCAGCAAGAGGGCGGCTTTTCTTTTCATTATTTGGTTTTCTCCCTATTATTTTTATTATTTGCCCACACGGTTCGGGCAATAAGGTTATTGTTGTTTTTATTAGACTATAAGGGAAATTAGCCCGTCATGAAATTGCCACCCGACGAGCGCTACGATCAAACAAAATATGAAAAAGTTTATCCATCAATGCTGTATCAAACACCAGGATAGCGGTAAGTGTTAATCCGGTTTGACCAGCCCGCCAGCCAACGCGCCTCGTTACNGGCCGGTGGGGAATTACGCACCCTGCGCTCCAGCACACGAGTGGCCGCATCCGCAAACGAATGCAACGCCTGCTGCCCCGGCTGGACGGGTTGCATTTCTTCCAACACTTGCAGTAGCCCCCAATTCTGGCCTTTGTAGCCGCCACTGATATTCAGCCCCTCACCTTTGAAGTTGACGTAATCCACCAACGCATACCAGCCACCCGGGGTATTGGCGATAGCATTCAAATTTTGGGCAACCCGCAAACGGGAATGTTGCGGTGCCGTACTGACCAGTTGCGGCATCGCCCGGCGGGCACGTTCGACAATATAGGCGGCTTGCAACATGCGCGTTTGGTAAAGCAAGTTTTGCAGATCCTGCACCTGCCCGGTTTGTTTGGCACGCATCAGTTCAGCCTTGCTGCGCCATGGTGCCCCTTGATAGCGTGCTTGTTGCAACCAGATAGGCAGTTGTACGCCATTAGCCTGCAAATATCCCAACATGTCAGGGAACGTATTGCCAAAGCTTTGCCGCCTTCCAGCTGGATACCAAGTGAAATGCCCGACCCCCATGGAAGCAAAATCCTNCCCTTCATTCCAATGCACCAGCTTGTTAGGATCGCCGCCACCTTCATTGGTGAAAATTCGGTCTGCAATCAAACGCAGTTCATTGAGGGACAGTTGCGGCACCTGTGTTTGACCGGCAAAAGTAGGGGTGGAATAAGCAGACGCCTTCTGCGTGCCTTTCCGGCCATTCGCTTGGGATACCTGTGGAGTTTTGAGCTTGCCCTTATCCGCAACAGAGGTTTTGCCAAACAACAAATCCTCCGTCTCATCGCTTTCTTTGACGGAATTAACAGTTTGACTACAACCTGACACCCCCAAAANAATGCTCATGGCACAAAATGTCGCCAACGCCTGCATGCGCATGTCTACAGCCCCTCGATTAACCAGCCTTAGAAAAATTAATTAATTGGTGGCTACAAAGTACCTTCGGACAACTTTACCCATCCTTAATAAATTACTTTAATCTATATATACAAAGAAACAAAAACCCGCATGAAGCGGGTTTTTCAAGATGCTTAAAGCGTAGGAAATGGCTTACTGAAGAAAAATTTTCCGGTAGGAAACATAAGAACTGGCGAACAACCAAGGCACAACCACCAACAAGCCCAGCAACATGGGCAACGCACCCAGAATGGCCAGCAGAACGACCAGCAGCAAATAGAACATCAACGGGAGAGGATTGCGCAGACACCCTTTGAAACTCAGCAGCAATGACTGAAACACAGGCACATCATTGAGCGCCACCAACTGGGTCGCAAACCAGAACAACATCATGACGAAAATCAGCAAAATGACGCCTACCGCAATCAGGCCGGTATTCAATCCGCTTAACAGATCCTCGGGCGTGACTGGCTTGCCTTGCAGGTTGTCCATATTCATGCCTACGAACACCCCTCCCAAAATAACACCGAACAGGAACATGATGCCCAGCGTCAAACCGCCCAGCCCAAGCAACGGCGTCAATTTTTCCTTGAAGCCTGCAAACAGGCTGTCAAAACGCAGGGCTTCCCCGCCAGCAATGCCACGCACGCCCAGCAAAATGCCGCCAGTAAACACTGNGGTAAGCAAGGAGGAGGCAATATCCCCAAACAATGGAACCAGCCCCATCGCAAACTGGATGACGAACAAGACCAACGTAATCATGATCCAGATGCCGAGATTGCTTTTGACCATAGGCCAACTTTCGGACAACCATTCCAACGCCGAGCCAGCGGAAACGGAGCGGGGTTCAGCCAGCAAAGCCATACTGCCAACCGGCGCTGGCGGCGGCGTGACATCAGCTTTGGGCGGCTGGTAAGGGTTATTATTGTCGGTCATGCCAACATACTCCTGACAGGTTTATCCGGATCATTGCATTGCAGCGCCGAACGAATGTTACTCAATGACTTTCGGCACCAGATAGAGGCCGTTTTCAACCTCCGGAGCCACCGCCTGATATTGCTCGCGGTGGTTATTTTCGGTAACCACGTCCTCACGCAGACGCTGAAGNNCCATGTCGAGCGGATGCGCCATCGGTTCGACCCCGGCAGTGTCAACCGCCTGCAACTGCCCGACCAGATTGAGGATGTTGGAAAGGTTGCGCACATAACCTTCCAGTTGCTCATCCGGCACCGCCAGACGCGCCAGATGGGCGACTTNTTTCACTTCTTCGGCAGAGATTGACATGTTCAGCCCTCCAGCTTTTTCTTGAGGATGTCGTTCAAAGCGGCAGGGTTGGCCTTGCCTTTGGACGCTTTCATCGCCTGGCCAACAAAGAAGCCAAACAGCTTGTCCTTGCCGCTGCGGTATTCTTCCACCTGCTTCGGATTGTTGGCGATGATTTCATCGATCACCGCTTCAATCGCGCTGGTGTCGGTGATCTGCTTCAAGCCTTTCCTGTCGATCACCTCATCGGCGGAACCTTCGCCATTCCACATCGCGGCGAAAACGTCACGGGCGATCTTGTTGGAAAGCGTGTTGTCCTGGATACGCTTGAGTAGTGCAACCAAGGCATCGCTGCTGACCGGGGAAGCGGCAATTTCCAGCTCGTTATCCGCCAGCGCCTTGCTGACTTCGCCGATCACCCAATTGGCGGTCAGCTTGGCGTCATCGCAGCCACTGGCGACAGCTTCGAAATACCCGGCGACCTCACGGTTCTGGGTCAACAATTCGGCGTCGTAATGGCTCAGGCCGAACGCATCCATGAAGCGTTGCTTCCNGGCATGCGGCAGTTCCGGCAAAGTGGCGCGCACCGCTGCGATGTCTTCCGCAGTGATCGCGACCGGCAGCAAATCCGGGTCGGGGAAATAACGGTAGTCGTTGGCGTCTTCCTTGCCGCGCATGGAGCGGGTTTCGTCACGATCCGGGTCATACAGGCGGGTTTCCTGCACAACTTTGCCGCCGGACTCCAACAGGTCAATCTGGCGCCCGACTTCGTAATTGATGGCGCGCTCGATAAACTTGAAGGAATTCAGGTTCTTGATTTCCGCACGGGTGCCGAACGGCTGGCCGGGGCGGCGCACCGACACGTTGGCATCGCAGCGGAACGAGCCTTCCTGCATATTGCCGTCGCACACGCCGAGGTAGCGCACCAGCACATGCAACTTTTTCAGGTAGGCGACGGCTTCTTTCGCCGAACGCATATCCGGCTCGGAAACAATTTCCAGCAACGGCGTACCCGCACGGTTGAGGTCAATGCCGGTTTTGCCGTGGAAATCCTCATGCAAGGATTTGCCTGCATCCTCTTCCAGATGCGCGCGGGTAATGCCGATGCGCTTGGTTACGCCATCTTCCAGCTCAATATCGAGATGGCCGTTGGCGACTACGGGCAGCTCGTACTGGCTGATCTGGTAGCCTTTCGGCAAATCAGGGTAGAAATAGTTCTTGCGGGCAAAGACGGATTTCGGCGCAATCCTGGCGTCAATCGCCAAGCCTAAGCGGATAGCCATTTCCACCGCTTTCTTGTTCAGCACCGGCAATACGCCCGGCATACCGAGATCGACCAGGTTGGCTTGCGTGTTCGGCTCTGCGCCATAGGCGATCGATGAGCCGGAAAAAATCTTTGAATTGGTGGAAAGCTGGGCGTGAACTTCCAGACCAATGACGGTTTCCCATTCCATATGCTTCCCTCCTTACGCGAATTTGGCTGGCAAACGGGTATGCCAATCAGTCCAAGATTGGTACTGATGCGCAATATTCAACATGCGCGCTTCCTGGAAATAATTGCCGACCAGTTGCATGCCCACCGGCAGGCCGTCAGCTGCAAAGCCGATCGGGAAGGTCATGCCCGGCAAACCGGCCAGACTGACCGGAATGGTGTAGAGGTCTTCGAGGTACATGGCAATCGGGTCGTCTTNTTTCGCGCCAATGCCGAAAGCGGTGGTAGGGCAGGATGGCATAATCACATCCACATCCGCAAACGCGGTTTCAAAGTCCTGCTTGATCAGGCGACGCACCTGCTGGGCTTTCAGGTAGTAGGCGTCGTAGTAGCCAGCAGATAGTGCGTAAGTGCCGATCATAATGCGGCGTTTGACTTCCGCGCCAAAGCCCTCCCAACGGCTGCGTTCGTACAGGTCGGTCAGGTCTTTGGGGTCTTCGCAACGGTGGCCGAAGCGCACACCATCAAAGCGCGACAGGTTGGAGGAGCATTCCGCCGGAGCAACCACGTAGTAAACCGGTACCGCCAGATGGCTGTTGGGCAGGGACACTTCCTTGATGACCGCGCCTTTGGCCTGGAATTCCTTGATGGCGCGGTCAATGACATCGCCGACTTGCGGATCCAGCCCTTCGGCGAAGAACTCTTTCGGCAGGCCGATCTTCAGCCCTTCGATGGAATCGTTCAGGCTGACGGTGTAATCAGGCACCGGCAGGTCAACGCTGGTGGAATCACGGCTATCCAGCCCGGCAATCACATTCATGGTAATCGCGCAGTCTTCCGCAGATGGTGCCANTCTACCGCACTGGTCAAGGCTGGAGGCAAACGCAATCATGCCAAAGCGGGAAATGCGCCCATAGGTCGGCTTGATGCCAGTGATATTGCAGAAGGACGCAGGCTGGCGGATGGAACCGCCGGTATCCGTACCCAGCGTCATCGGAGCCAGCCGCGCCGCAATGCTCGCCGCACCACCGCCGGAACTGCCGCCCGGCACTTTGTCAGTATCCCAGGGGTTGCGCACATTGCCGAATGCGGAGGTTTCATTGGAGGAACCCATGGCGAATTCGTCCATATTGTTCTTGCCGAGCAAGACACCGCCCGCCGCCTTCAGCTTTTCCGCCACATGCGCATCGTAGGNGGAGACGAAATTACGCAGCATATTGGAGGCGCAGGTCGTCAGCACGCCCTCCGAACAGAACAGGTCTTTCAGCGAGTAGGGAACGCCAGCCANACAGCCGGACAACTCACCCTTGCGGATGCGGTTGTCAACCGCTACCGCCTGCGCCCTGGCAGACTCACGGGTGACGGTAATGTAAGCATTCAGTTCAGGGTTGAAGCGTTCGATACGGTCAAGATAGGCGTCGGTCGCCTCCATGACTGAAAATGCGCCTGATTGCACCCCGTCGCGGATGCCCTTGAGCGACAGGGTGTGGATGGAATCAGCCTGGGACATGGTTTCTCCGTTTATGCGGCTTTATGATTTCGGTAACAAACGGCTTACTATAGTCAAGCCGTCTGCTGCTGGCAACCGCACAACAAAGCATCAAAGCGGTGAGCCGCCACGGACAATGAAGTTCGCGCTGTAAGTGGTATTGCCCGGATGCAACAGAATATTGCCCAACAGTAAATTAATGTCGTTGCCAGGCCAGTGTAAACAGTCATGCCATCTTGGTTGAAGTCGGTGGAATAATAGCCCCGTAACTTATAGGAAGTGTTGACCGCTTTGTTTTCCGGCGCCACCAAGACCGCCCCCAACAGCACGCTGGAATNCGCTGCCAGGCTGTTGGCGATAATGGTGTTGCTGTTGTTGGTGTCCCCCACCCACATGAGGGAGACGCCGTTGCTCTCCAAACGCGCATCACTGCCATAGGTTCTGGTGGCTGAGAGCGTGAAATCCACTGTGAGTGGGTTGCTCCGACTGATGGAAACCGGCGTTGCAGTCGTCACCGCCAGATGGTTACGGTGGCNGACCATCACATAATAGAGGCCATCCACTGCGTTCATAATCGGCAAAACCGGGGAGCCAGTAGTCGCATCAACAACATCACCATTGCTCTGCAACAACCCTGCTGCCGCCGCACGGCGTTTGCTGGGGTCAAGGGCATCCCGCAACTCCACCAACACCCAATCGATGGGTGCCTTCTCTCCGGTGGCTGCCAGCACGGATGCCGCCGCCGTTTCCGTCCCCTTGTAATCAAACGGTGACAAAATATCGGAGGATGCGGCGTAACCAAAGGCCGTTTTAAGCTCACCGTAGGGCTGTAACGTCGGCAGCAGGTTCATACTATAGAGTTGGCTCGACATGCGCTTGGCGGAAGAGCTATACACCCCTTGCAACATGACCCTCACCTTGATATTCACATACGGTATGTCATCAAGGTTCTGCACATTAATTGTCAGTGTTTGGGTAACGTTTAAACCACCATTATCAGCCACCTTGACAATCACCGTATAAACATTGTCCTTGTTGCTGTCTTGCGGCTTTTCATAATCCGGCGCTGCAATAAACTCCAACATGCCTGACGTGGCGTTGATTTTAAACAGTGCCGCGTCCTCCCCACCGCTGATGCTGTAAGTGACGACATCGCCATTCGGGTCAGACGCCGACACCACCGTCACCAGCGCTTGGTTTTCCGGCACGTCGATGCTGGCAGTGGCCGCCCCGCCATTGCTGCTGATAATAGGCGGCAGGTTTTCAAACACATCCGACACCACAATATTCAGTGTCTGTGTTACGGCTTGCGAACCATCACTGACCGATACCGTCACCACATAAATATTGTCCTTGTTGCTGTCTTGTGGCTTTTCATAATCCGGCGCAACCGCAAAACTGAGGGAGCCGCCACTGCTGATCTGGAACAGGGCTGCATCCGCCCCGCCACTGATGCTATAGGTGATCGGATCACCGTCAGCATCCGTAGCCGTTACGACAGTCGCCAGCCGCTGGTTTTCCGGCACACTCAAAGTGGAGGCTGTCCCGCCGCTGTCACTGGTGATTTTCGGTGCCGTGTTTTCCTTGACATCAGTCACCGTCACAAACAGCAGTTGGCTGCTTTCGAACTCGCCACTGCCCGCAATCACCGTCACGATGTAGATATTGTCCTGATTGGCGTCTTTAGGGTTTTCATAGTCCGGCGGCTTGATGAAGGCCAACTTGCCGCTATTGGTGTTGATCTGGAACAGGCTTTCATCCGCAGTCGTGCCCAGCCGGTAGACAATGGCGTTCCCGCCGGAAACAGTCGCGGTTACGGTTGTCACCGCCTGCTGGTTTTCCGGCACACTGATGTTGGCGGTTGCCCCTCCGCCATTGCTGGTGATCTTGGGGGCAGACCCTTCCGCCACATTGAGTATCTGTACGTTAATAAGCTGGGTGTCCGACAGGGAGCCATCACTGACCGTCACCTCCACTTGATAACTATTGTCCTTGTTGCTGTCCCCCGGTTTTTCATAATCCGGCGCGGCGATAAAAGTGAGCCGTCCCGTGCCGGAGGTGATACTGAACATATCAGCATCATCCCCGCCGCTGATGCTGAACTTCAAGGTATCCCCATTGGCGTCAGTGGCAGTCACCTTGGTCACCGAGGTCAGGTTCTCATTCATACTGATGTTGGCGGTCGCCCCACCGCCATCGCTGGTGATCACCGGTGCCGTGTTCTCCTTGATATTGTTGACCTGCACCGTCAGCGTCTGCGTATCGGACAAGTTGCCGTCGCTTGCGGTCACCTTGACTTCATAGAAATTGTTCTTGTCCGCATCAGCGGGAGCCTCATAATCCGGCGCGGAAACAAATGTCAACATACCCGTCGTCGCATTAATGCTGAAACNGGCCGCATCTGCCCCACCCGTAATGCTGTAGGTGATGGCCTGGCCTTCCGGATCAGCCGCCTTGACTGTTGTGACCGCCGTCTGTTCCTCATCAACCAGCACATAAGCGGTTGCATTGCCCCCATTGCTGGTAATGTCCGGCGGCTGATTGGCGGGTTTGTCAACGGGGTAAAGGCTAACGCTGGCAGTGTCATCCTCTCCCGGATGGCTGCTGCGGTTGAATGGCGTTGAATCCGGATCCTCATTAAACGCAAACTGGATTTCCCCACTGATGGCGTAACTGCTGGCAGTTCCAACCTTACCCCGAATTTTCAGCGTCTTCGAACCATTTGCAGGAATGCTTCCCGCATCCCAAAGCCCTGTGGATGCATTGTAACTTCCGTTGGAATCATCATTGACCCAGGCCAAACNCAGCGGCCATTCCAACCCCACCTGCACCAAGCTGGTCGAAGCGGAAGAGGAATTCTTAACTGTATAGGAAATCTCAACTTCGCTGTTCCAAGCCGGAGAAGAGGTGCTCGCAACTGCCTGCAAGGAAAGGTCAACTGGCTCGGATTTGGTGCTTGTCAACCACTTGAAAAGTGCGCCGGAATCATAGGCAGGGTCGCCAGCATCCGCCAAAGCCAGTTTAATGTGGTAACTCTGCCCTGCAGTCAATCCAGCCAGCGAAGCCGTTATTGGTTTGGTGTATCCATCCAATTGCGTCAGCGCGCCGCCCCCATTGCCATTATCGATAAAATAAGCTGTATTTTNTAAATTACATGAGGTGCCGTCGGCTTGGGATCCGGAACTGCCGCCATTGACATTGTTTACCGCGATGGCGTCCCCGCTCTCTGGCATAAAAGCGGCGTTCCTAACACCACTCAGCCNCCTACCGGATACAAATAAGCCAAAAGCGTCATTAAAACGGCTGCAAACATATTCTGGATACTCATCCGAACCAAACGCAAACACGAAATTGACCCGGTCGCCTTGCGGCACAATGTCAAATTCAATAATCGCCGGATCATATTTCGCGTTGGAACTGAGACGTGTTAAATCCGGGTCAGCATACACCACCCCAGTATTGTGGGAATAAGCAGCAGAAATGTTAGNGCCTTGCAAGCTGCCAACATTACCGGTGTCAACAAATACGCCTGCATCAACGCCCACAATCGCCTTGCCACCGGTAAAAACACCAAACTGCTGTGTAACGCCATGAGTGATAGCGAGATTGCTGACTGATAATCCNNTACCATCTAGAACGCTACTGATTTGGGCAGCACTTGCATTTGGATTATACAGCACATCTGCCTGTACCGACGCAGCGAACAAAAACAGCAGCAACGGCGCTCCTCTTGCCAGTGCAGAAATAATCATGATTGCCCCTTCTCACTTTATTGTTATTTTGCAAAGCCCTACTCGTTCACCCGGCGTCATCCATAGCCAGCATATTACATGATAAAAAATACTATTCAACAGAGGCAAATCCGTTTATCTGATCATGCCATTCATGGGTTTTATCTTTCCTTTTCCGCCTTCATAATCCTGCCGACCCAATCAATAAACAACATAACAATACCAGAAGAAGAAGAGTGTCAATCATGTTCCAACGTCGTTTAGCGACAGCTGTAATGGTGGGCGTAGTTACCGTGTCTGCCCTCCCAGCCTTTGCCGGAGCCCCCATCTGGGAATCTTGNGCCGCCATTTTCACCCCCGCGCCGTATACCCAGCCTTACCAGCAACCACGCATGGCTTTTGCCCCCAGCCATCAGGGCAGCTTTCAACCGCAAATCCAGTTGGCTGCGTACCATTCTTCGAATATGCAAAGCAACAGCCCCATCCAACGGGGGCTATTAGGTCTCGCACAGATACTGGAGCAGAAAAACCCATGGGAATCCACACCGCTGATGGGGCGCAGCATTACCCAAGGTATGCTGGCAGAAACAGTCAGCGCCTTGCTTAACTGGGACNNTACCTTGTTGCCCGAAACATTGCGCAGCAACTTTGATTTGTTGCCCATCAACTCCGCCAAAGGCAGCGGCGAAGGCAACTTCACTGGCTACTTCACCCCCGAACTGAATGGCAGCCGCATCCGAACTGAACGCTTCAGGATCCCAGTTTATAAAATGCCACCATGGGAACTCGCCCGGTTAAGCCATGCCGACATCGCTAACGGTGCCTTGGCTGGCCGAGGGCTGGAAATTGCGTGGGTCGACAACCCATTCGCCTTGTACATTGCCCAAGTACAAGGAGCCGCCCTAATCCACTTTCAGGACGGGGGCAAAGCNATGTTCGATTATGCAGGCAACAATGGCTATGCTTTCTCACCTGTAAGTGATTATTTGTACAAAACTGGCTACAAAACTGGCTCCATGAGTAATACTGAAATAGACAGATGGCTGCGTGACCACCCTGANAAAATGCATGAAGTATTAACCAGCAATCAACGTTATATNTTTTTCCGGGAGACCAATGAAATACCCGCAACCGCCTCCGGCAATGGCGTCATCCCCGGCCATACCATTGCGGTAGACAGCCACCACATTCCTCACGGCTCCGTATTGCTGGCGGAATTGCCACGCTTTGATGCCGATGGCAACACCATAGGTTCGGAGTGGCGTCTATTATTCGCTCAGGATCACGGTAAAAATATTCANGGGGCTGGACGCATGGATTTATATCTGGGCATTGGCAAAGCAGCTGAATCCATGGCCTACAAAATTTCTGGGGCACACCGTACCTACCTGATAGTACGAAAAACCAGCTGAACGAAATGGCCTTTACGTGACAATAAAGGAAAAATCGTGCAACATGAGCAGCGCTTATTGCCCATTATCGGCCATGGCATTGGCAGGCTGGAGCATCATCCGGATTCGCCGCAATACCGGTGAAGGGGAACTGCACAGCAAGAAGCGGCGTAATTTCCCTGAAAGTGGCTGATGCATTATAAGACAGCGTGTAATTTCCGCAGGGAAATTGAACTGGGCGGGCAATTCTGGCATCCAACGCTATACTAGACAGAATAAGTTATTGATTTCGACATGGGGTTTTATTTTATGCTGGGTTATATTGACTGGATTATCATCCTAATTGCGTTAATGGCCGCGATAGGCGCGGTCTTGCTCTTGTTGCCCCAAACATCCAGCAAAGAAAGCCAACAACTGCGAGTTGTGCGTTTGCAGGCTGAAAACGACCGCAAACGGGTGGCCGAAGTGCTGGAAATTACCCAGCATGGCATGCAGGATGCTGAATCTTTGCTGAAAAAACTCAAAGAACAGGTTGAACACAGCAACCGGGTCTATGAAGCGGGTCAGGCGCGCGCCGAACAAGCAGAACGCGTTATCGAACGGGTAACCACCGCCGAAGGCGAAATCCGCGACATTTCCAGCCAGCTGGGTGAACGCCTGCAACATTTGCAAGGCTATTGGGATGAACAGCTTGGCGATTCCGTAGACAGTGTCAAACGTATCCGCAGCAAATTGCATGAGGGCTTGACCCAGGTTGACGATAGCCTCAACCGCCTGCGTGAACAGGAAAAGATGGCTCAAGGCTTCACCCGCAAGTTGATTGAGCATCAGCACTCCCAGGCCATGAGCCAGCAAGAAAACGCCCGGCTGTCAGCCGAAGTGCATAACCGCCTGGAAGAAATGCTGAAAGAATCTAGCCACTTACTGGAGCAGATGACGGCTTACCAGAAAGATGCCGACACCATCTTCCAAAAATTCAACACCGAAATGGAAGGTCTTGAATCCCAAGCCAGCGAACATTTCAACACCCTGTTCCAAAGCACCGACTTGGCGCGCCATGAACTCAACTCCGGCCTGGAAGAAAGCCGCAATCACCTGGAAACCATGCGCCGCCGCGAAGAGCAAAGCAACGACCTTAGCCGCCGCATTTCCCAACACTTTGATCAGATCGACCATATTCGCGTCGAGCGGATCGCCAAGACTCTGGATCTTACCGAGCAGATGTCCAGCGACCTTCACCGGGGCATGGAAAACGCCCGCGACCTGCTCTCATCCTTGGAACTGGCTGTCCAGAACGTCACCGCCAGCCTGGAATCAAAGCAGCCGCAACCCGCCCATGAAGAAGCAGCCGCCACATTGCATGATGGAGCCAGCAATCTGGTCAATCTGATTCACGAGCAACAGATCGCCTCCAATTCTGACAATGCGGCGGAAGACGAAGCGCCAGCCGCAGCACAGGAAATAGAAACCTCCAATCTGGCAGACCTTGGCAACCTGAAACCTGTCAAGGAAGAAGAACCTACGCCACATAACCTGCTAAACCTGCGGGCTTACCGCTAATCCCTGCGGAGCTTCGGCGCTTAACGCCGAAGTTCCTCCTGCATGCCTCCCCGCCATAATCCCGCTGTTTTTAAGTCAATTTTAATTCGGGCTAGAGCACCATATGCTGCGCACAGTACATTCGTACTGTGGCCATATCGCCCTAACACTTTGCCTATAGGCCAACACCCCACCGAAAGGCAAAGCCCCCTGAAATAGCGTTGAACTGGAGCATTTATGAAGCACGGCAAACAATCTGCAAACATCATTTTCGGCATGGTCTTCGCCGCCGCCCTTGGCCTGGCAGGCTGTATGGATGGCGGAGTCAAACCTAATCCGCCAGAACAGGCACCTGTCGCCAAACCCGCAACGCCTGTTGCCGCCAAGCCGGTTGTTCCCGCGCACAAACCACCTGTAAAAGCAGCCTCTGCCACACCCGCAGCCCCTGCCAAAAAAACAGCGCCTGCCGCCAAAGAAACCGCCAAAAAGAGCCGGTAAAAAGCTCCGGCCAAGAAAGCGCCCGCCAAAAAGAAAGCGCCTGCGAAAAAGGCTCACGCAAAGAAAATTCCGGTAAAAGGCCCTGCGCCAAAAGCCCCGGCAGACTCCTCTGCTCAGACCACCCCTACCCCGGCTGGTGATGCAAAACAAGCCGACTCAACCGACCCCACCAAACAAGAAACGCCTGCCCAAACAACAGACAAAGCGCCTGAGCAGAAAAAGTAAGCCCTCCCCAACCAATCTACTGGCTACAAAATTCGGCGGGCGCAAGCTTGCCGGATTTTTTCAAGACTCTGCTGCTGGGGTTAGGCTCATAAGCAAGCGAATCAGTTCCGCGCACGACCATGCCGGGAACAGCTTTCTGTAATTGCCGCTTCCTGCGGGCTATTGTCAATCTGGTGTATGAGCATTCATTGATTAAGTAGGATGCGATCACTCGCCAATCGGCAAACGCCTGATGCGGATACGCTGATCCTGCACGGTTACAACACTTCCTTGCTCAATATCGGGCTGGCATTGGGAAAGAACTGTCTGGATCAGTGAGGCGCATTCCATGGCCTTCAACCCTTCAATTCTGATACGGATCACAGATGGGCTAACGGCAGATGACATCGCCAGCAGCGCATGAAAATCTGCATCCAGCGTAACCACTGCCCTACTCTCTTTGCTGGCGTGATGCAGGATGTCCACATCCTTTGCGGCGGCCATGCCAATTTCACCAACGTGGATAGCATCAATCCCTGCCTGACGCAGCAAGCCAGCAGCGCTACGTGGCAACCCCTGGTCAAGCAGCAACGGCATAAGGGTGCAGCTCAATTACCCGGTCATCAATGCTGGAAGCCGCATAAAGAAGCGATTGCCTGATGTCTTCATCTTCCAGCTCAGGGTATTCCTGCTTTAGCTCATTGCGGTCTGGATACAAGGCCACCAGCTCCAACACCCGGCGCACCGTCAGGCGCAAGTCACGGATGCAAGGTTGCCCGTTCATACGTTCTGGATCAATCTGGATGCGGTCTAGCTTCATTCTGTAACTCCACTGGTAATGCTATCCAGTATAGCGGCATCTACCATACTGGCAAAATTCACCGATCCCATGCTCAGGCTCTAGAGCCTAACTTGCGGAACTAGTAAAAAATCAGGCATCAATATCCAGATTAAGTGATCAATTCAAAAAAGATAATTTTTCTTCCCGCAACTGCAGCTCCCACATGTGCTGATACTGGCCACGCAACGCCAGCAATTCCGCATGGGCTCCCTGTTCAACCACCTTGCCGCCATCCATCACCAGTATCCGATCAGCGTCGACTATCGTGGACAGCCGGTGGGCGATCATCAGGGTGGTATGCCGCCCAGCGACTTCATGCAGGGTTTGCTGAATGGCCTGTTCGGTGGCGCTGTCCAGTGAGGAGGTGGCTTCATCGAAAATCAGGATCGGCGGCTGCTTGAGAATGGCGCGGGCAATGGCGACACGCTGCTTTTCGCCGCCTGACAATTTCAGGCCGCGCTCGCCCACCATCGTATCCCAGCCGTCTGGCAAGCTGTCGATGAAACTGCGGATGTGCGCCATCTCCGCCGCCTTTTCCAGTTCCGCCTGGGTCGCCTGCGGATTGCCGTATTGCAGGTTGTAGCGCAGGGTGTCGTTGAACAGCACCGTGTCCTGCGGCACGATGCCGATGGCTTTGCGCAAGCTGGCCTGGGAAACGCCCGCGATGTCCTGCCCATCAATCAGGATGCGCCCGCCGGTCACAGCGTAGAAACGGTACAGCAGGCGCGAGAGGGTGGACTTGCCCGCACCGCTATGGCCGACGACAGCGACTTTCGCCCCGGCAGGCACGCTGAACGATACGCCGCTCAAAATCGGGCGTTCGGGTTGGTAGGCGAAATCAACATCGTCGAAATGGANTTTCCCCTGCTTGACCTGCAATTCCGCCGCATCCGGCACATCCTGCACTTCCTGTGGCGTTTCCAGCAAATGGAACACCATGTCCATATCCGCCAGCGTGTATTTCACCTGCCGGTAGACGATGCCAAGCGTGCCCAGCGGCAGGAACAGTTGCAGCATGAACGCATTCACCATCACCAAATCGCCAATGCCCATGCTGCCCTGCACCACAGCGTTGGCGGCAAAGAACATAATGATGGTGACGCCAATGCTGATAATCGACGCCTGCCCGAAATTCAGCAGCGACATGGAAGTCTGGCTCTTGACGGCGACATCCTCCCATTGTGCCAGTGTATTGTCGTAACGCTCCAGCTCCAGCCGTTCATTGTTGAAATACTTGACCGTTTCGTAATTGATCAGGCTGTCGACCGCCTGATTGCTGGACTGTGAATCGAGCCGGTTCATTTCGTGGCGATGATCCATACGCCACTCGGTGATTTTGATGGTGAACCAGACATACACCGCAACCGTGGCGAAGGTGATGAGCGCGAAAACCGGCGCATAGTCTTTCAACAAAATAATGGCGACCAGTGAAAACTCCACCGCGATCGGAATAATGCTGAACACCATGAAGTTCATCAGGGAGCTGACGGATGAAGTCCCCCGCTNCCGGTCGCGGCTGATCGCGCCGGTCTTGCGCTCCAGATGGAAACGCAGCGACAGGTTGTGCAAGTGCTCCAGCACCCTGACCGACAGCTTGCGCATGGCGTGGTAACGCACCCGCGCAAACACCGTGTCGCGCAATTCGTTGAACAAGGAACTGGACAACCGCAGTGCGCCGTACCCCAACAGCAAGACGACAGGCAACGCCAACGCCTGCTGCGGTTTGCCTTGCAACAGGTCGACAATGTCCTTCAACACCACCGGCACGCCGACCGTCGCCACTTTCGACAGGATCAGGCAGGCCAGCGCAAACAGCGCCCTGCCCCGGTATTCCCATAAAAATGGCAGCATGGATTTAAGGTTATGCCAGTCGCGGCGGTCGCCAACCGGGCGTTCGGTGCGGGTGACTATCATGTTATTGGGCACGTCCTTTTTCAGTGAGGGCATGATAATATCCCATCCATGAAAGAACGCATCCAGAAACTGTTGTCCCGCGCCGGTTACGGCTCCCGCCGTGAAATCGAGCGTTGGATCGCCGCCGGAGAAATCCTCGTCAATGGCCAACCCGCCACCCTCGGCCAACCCATCGACGAACACGACAATGTCATGTTACGTGGGCAACGTCTGCACCTTGGCTCACGCCTGCAAGCCACGCCGAAAGTCCTGATGTACCACAAACCTGCCGGGGAAGTCTGCACCCAGCACGACCCGGAAGGCCGTCAGACCGTATTCGCCGCCCTGCCCAATATCCGCGCCGGACGCTGGATCATGATCGGGCGGCTCGACATCAACACCGACGGCCTGCTGCTGTTCACCACGGACGGCGAGCTGGCCAACAAGCTGATGCATCCTTCCTCCGAAATCGAGCGCGAATACGCCGTGCGGGTGCTGGGCAAAGTGGAGCCGGAAATGCTGATCCGCTTGCAGGAAGGCGTGGAACTGGAAGACGGCAAGGCCAATTTCCTGCGCATCCAGGACGCTGGCGGCGAAGGCGCCAACCACTGGTACCATGTCGTGTTGGCCGAAGGCCGCAACCGCGAAGTGCGCCGCCTGTGGGAATCGCAAGGGGTAAAAGTCAGCCGGTTGATCCGCATCCGCTACGGCAATATTGAATTGCCGCGCTATCTGCGCATTGGCCATCACAAGGAACTGGAGGTCAAGGAACTGCGCAAGCTGTATGCGCTGGTCGGCATGACCTTCGATGATGGCTCTGATTTCAAGCCAGCCAGGCGCCGCCGCCCGCCAGCAGCGCCCAGGCAATCAGGAGCGTAAGCAACCGCCCACCCATCCNNTGCCCGGAAAACAGGCAGCGTTTACAGGCAAGGGGCAAACAAGCCCGGCCAAGGACGCCGCCGTCCTCCTGAGTCAAGTTGACAGCCCGGCAGAGGGCAAATAGCCGGGCGGACGAATCGCCACCACGCACACAACCCTGGTGCATAACCGGTTGTGGTTATCATACAAGCCATACTCAAAACTGGGGTGCTGCGCCCGCGCCTCACCAGCTCTTCCCGGATTTCCTCCTCCTTTTCCGGCGGAAAATCAAACTGCAACTCCATATCGGTAGCGCCAGCCGCACAAAGTCCATGCTCAGGTGCCGCGTCCATACATGGTATTTTGGGAACACTTTCGCGCAGGCCAGTGGCGCAATCGGGTCAGCCAGCGACGCCTGGAATCCGCCGAACATACCGCCACCCATATTGCGGGAAATCCAGGTCAGCGGCAGACGGATGCGGATATGCCGCCAACCGTTCTCCAGCGCCAGCACCTTGATACGCATCATCCACCACGGCGGATACAATTCCAAACGGCGGCTTTCCGGCAGGAATGTCAGCCAACGGCGCGCAAACCGGGCGAAATTGAAACCCATCAGACTACCAGCGCATCCAGCAAAGGCCGATGCCGCTGTTTCTGCCGCGCCAGTTTCAACCGTTCACTGCGGAAAATGGCGGCCAGATCGTCCAACGCAACCTCAAACGTGTCATTGATCACCACGTAATCGTATTCGGGGTAATGCGACATTTCATTCTGGGCGTCGCGCATCCGCCGCCGGATGGTTTCCTCGCTGTCCTGCCCGCGCCCATGCAAACGCTCCTGCAAAGCGTCCACCGACGGCGGCAGAATGAAAATGCTGATCACGTTTTCTGCCCGTTCGCGCACCTGCCGCGCGCCCTGCCAATCGATTTCGAGGATCACATCCTTGCCGGACTCCAACAGCGCATTCACAGACAGGCGCGAAGTGCCGTAATAGTTGTCAAACACTTGGGCGTATTCCAGAAAATTGCCCTCCGCCACTTGCTGCCGGAAGGTTTCCGCATTGGTGAAATGGTAGTGCACGCCATCCTGCTCCCNCGGACGCGGCAGGCGGGTGGTATGCGAAACCGACACCGCCACTGTTGGGAAACGTTCACGCAATGCGTTCAGCAGGCTGGATTTGCCTGCACCAGAAGGAGCCGAAACAATATAAAGCTGACCAGCAAGCATATTCATCCGAAAATCCGCCCCAAATTGCTTGGAAAGGTTCGATTATATGAAGATGTGCACTATAGTTGAAAGGCAAAACCACGAGTGAGGTGTGATGTATGATGCAGGTAATCCCAGTTCCCGCATTTACCGATAACTATATCTGGCTGATCAGCAATGAAGAACGCAAACACGCAGCCATTGTTGACCCCGGTGATGCTTCACCTGTGATTGAAGAATTGCAACGCCGCGACATGCAGCCAGCCGCCATCCTGATCACCCACCATCACCGCGACCATGTGGGCGGCATTGAAAAACTGCTGCAAACCTACCCCGACCTGCCGGTCTACGGNCCGGTCAATGAATCCATCCCGTACATCACCCAGCCGCTCGGTGAAGGCCAAAGCGTCAGCATCGAACAGCTTGGCCTCAGTTTCAGCGTAATGGAACTGCCGGGGCATACCGCCGGGCATATTGTCTATTACGGCGAAGGCAGCCTGTTCTGTGGCGACACCCTGTTCGCCAATGGTTGCGGACGGGTATTCGACGGTACGTTGCAGGATTTGTATCATTCCTTGCAACGCATCGCCGCCCTCCCGTCTGACACGCTGGTGTATTGCACCCACGAATACACCGTTGACAACATCGGTTTCGCCAAATGGGTGGAGCCGGACAACCCGGCGCTNGACCAACGTTTGCAGGAATGCTGGGATTTGCTTGATGCAGGTCGGCCTACCGTGCCGTTTGAACTGGGGCGTGAATTTGAAACCAACCCATTCCTGCGCACCCATATCCCCGAAGTGATCGCCAGGGCGGAAGAAATCGCCGGACGCGAAACCCAGACNCCCGAAGACGTTTTCGCGGTGCTGCGGATCTGGAAGGACACCGAGTACGATTAAACGCAACCGTTATCCGGCGCTGCTTTCCCGCAGCAACTTGAATAATTCACGGCTGCTTTTGGNGGGCTTGCCGGTTGCCTGCTCCTTGTGGGCGTTACGGATCAGGGTACGCAAACGCTGCACATCCGTATCCGGATGCTCCGCCAGCCATTCCCCCAATGCGGCGTCATCCGTCAGCAAACGTTCCCGCCAGTGCTCCAAACGGTGCAGACGGGCTGTCTCGACCCGATCCTTGCGCTCCCATTCGGCAAATCTGGCCTCAATCGGTAGTATNNCCTCCTGACGCATCAGTTTGCCGATGTATTGCCGCTGACGCCGCAATGCGCCATGGCTGGTGATGCGCTGCGCCAGCTCCACCGCATCCCGCAGGGTTTCCGATAAATCCAATTGGTCAAGCTGCTCCTTACGCAGCGTAATCAGGCGTTCGCCCAACGCCTGCGCCGCTTCGGCCTCCCGCTTGACCTGGCTTTTACTGATAAAATCATCATCGTATTCGTCATCAACCGCCATACTTATCCTTCCGTCATGCCCAGGCGCCGCCAGGGAGGGGTACTGTAACCGGATTTCCAGCTCAGTCAACAACTTGTCATTCCGGATACGGCGAGACTCCTGCAAGTAGGACAGCATTCCGGCACTCATCATGGCAGGCGCTTCCGCACGACTGACCTGCGGCGGACGCGGCAAACCGGCGTAATCCGCCACTTGATTGAAATATGCGGTCATGGTGGAAGGAGAGCCATCAACAGCATTGTAAATGGCGCCCGCCGGAGCCGCTTCCATTGCCCGCTTGCATACCATCGCCAAATCGTCGGCGTGGATACGGTTAGTCCAGGGTGCCTCCTCTTCCCTCAATACCGGCTCGCCGCCTCTGAGCCGCTCCAGCGGCAGGCGGTCGGGAGCATAAATGCCGGGTACACGCAGGATAACGGTTTCACNCCCGAAACGCGCCGCCCAGGCCTGCACCGTCGCTTCCGCATCCACCCGGCGTCTGGCACGGGCGGCGACCGGCTTCAACGGCTCGGATTCATCAATCCAACGCCCGCCGCAATCGCCATAGACGCCCGTGGTGCTGATCAACACTACCCGTTTGGGCGCGGCGTCCACCCCTTTGAGGAAACGGCGGAGACGGTCGTCGGTTTCCCCTTTGGGTGGCGGCGGCATGAACCAATACACCAAAGCCTCGTCCAAAGCGAAAATCGGGAAAAAACTGCCTTGATCCACATCACCCTTACGCATCGCCAACCCTTGCTCCAGCCCTAGCCGCAGCGATTCCTCACCACGCACCCAGCCTATGGCCTTGACCCCTTCGTTTTGGTATAACCGTCCCACACGGCGGCCTATGTCGCCACATCCCATAATCCAGACGTTTTGGTTAGACGTGCTCATGAATGACTCCCGACTCGATGCAGGCAGTATAAACGAAATCAAACCCGGTAAAATGAAACGGGTGGACGTCGGCAACGGCAAACGCATCCTCATCTGCCACCTGGATGACGGTTTCTATGCCGTGGATGACATGTGTACGCACGAAGACGCCTCCCTTTACCTCGGCTGTCTGCATGGCGACCGGGTGCATTGCTCCCTGCATGGCGGCGAATTCAATGTCAGGACAGGCGAAGCGGTCACGGAACC
The DNA here is from genome assembly GCA_013693955.1 of Candidatus Thiothrix singaporensis. Lineage (GTDB taxonomy): Bacteria > Pseudomonadota > Gammaproteobacteria > Thiotrichales > Thiotrichaceae > Thiothrix > Thiothrix singaporensis. The sequence goes on from CP059265.1 coordinate 3,201,342, forward strand.
AGCGGAAACCCCGTTGCAAACCTACCCGGTCAGCATTGCCAACGGGCGTATCCTGGTACAGGTTTAGGCCATGCTACGCCGTCTGTTTTGGCTGCTCCTGATCCTGCTTCTGCTGTATTTCATTGGGGAATGGGCTTACCGGCGTTTTATTGCGCCGCCGCCAATCCCTCCCGTGGTTGTCGTCCCCAAACCGCCCTCCACCCAGCCGCAACCGCCTCCCGTCCTCAAGCCAGTTCCGCCTCCGCAGGTGGCGAAAATGCTGAATTCCATCCANAAACAGGTGGAAATCACCCGCTCGTATGACCCGGCTTACGTGCGCATCCGCTATCCGAACGGCGATGTGCCGGAAACGACCGGCGTGTGCGCCGATGTGATCGTGCGCGCCTTCCGCGCCCAAGGCGTCGACCTGCAACAGACGCTGCACGAAGACATGCAGCGAAATTTCAGCCAGTACCCGAANAAATGGGACATGAAGTCCCCTGATTCCAATATTGACCATCGCCGCGTCTACAACCTGATGACNTTTTTCGAGCGCCAAGGCAAGGCGCTGCCGGTCACCCGCAATCCCGCCGACTACCAGCCGGGCGATGTCGTGGCCTGGGACTTGGGCAAGGGGCAAGCGCATATCGGCATCGTCACCCAATACTCCACACCCGATGGGCGCCCATTAATGGCGCACAATGTCGGCTATGGAACCAATATCGAAGACGCCCTGTTCTTTTGGCCGGTCATCGGCCACTACCGCTACTTCAGCAAACCAACGCCATACAAACCCCAATAAACCGACTAGTGTCATGCCAACGCTGTTTGCGCCCCTACTTGATGACAGGGACAAACGGTAATGGAAACATTTCATCGGCAATCCGGCTTTGGAAAAGGAAGTGGACATGGACATCGGCAAAACCGTTTTTCCCGCTATATTGAGTATTGGTTTATGCGCTTGTGGGGGAAGTACTGGAGCAAACTTAAGCACTGCCAGCGCACCAACTTCCTCTACCTATAACATCAGCACAGGTTCCTCCAGCAGTAGCACAGGTTCCTCCAGCAGTAGCACAGGTTCCTCCAGCAGTAGCACAGGCTCTTCCAGCAGTACGCAAAGCGCTGGTATATGGCGCGGCACAACCAGCACCAACCGGACAGTCACCAGCCTGATCACGGACAATGGCTCATACTGGACAATTTATTCAGCAGCGGGCAATAGCAGCACAACAGCCGGTGTAATCATGGGGGCAGCTCATCCAGCAATGGAGCCTTTACCGCCGTTGGCAGCCGCGATTTTGATTTTGAGACGGGCGGCCAATATTTTCTCACGATGAACGGTTCCTATACAGCCAAATCCCAACTGTCAAACACACTCACCTACGATGACTCACCCCAAGCAATCATCTCCCTCAGCTCCAGCTATGATGGCAACTATGATGCCACTTCCAGCCTTTCCACATTGGCAGGCTCCTATGTCGGCGCAGGCAAAACAACCTATAATTCAGACGCCAGCACGACCTACAGCATTACCAGCACCGGCCAGATCAACGGTTCACGCGCCAATGGCTGCACCTTTACTGGGCGAGTACCCCCGCCCGAACGGCAAGGCGTATAGCATCACCCTCAACTTCAACAGCAGCGCCTGTATTAATGGCACCGTTTTTACCAGCGGCTACGCCTACTTCAACGCAGCCACCAGGCAGCTATACAGCGTGACACGCAACAGCTCCAACAATGATGCGTTTGTCTTTATCGGCAACAAATGACGACCAACTCAATGCACTGGTAGGCGCGAACGCAGTTCATCCCGGTCATACCACCACTGCCCCTCCACAATGGCATCCAATACTTGGCCAAGGCGGGGCAGAAAGATTTTGGAATCCAGCAATCCCAGCCGGTTCATCCACAAGTTCATCGTATCCTGAGAATCAACGCCGCTGTGGCGTTCAGCCACCTTGCCAAGCAGGGCGGCGGTAAGGAACATCACGCTCTCATGTTTCTCACCCTGCAAACGCAGGTCGGCAATATAATGCGCGACCGCCGCCGCAACCGCAGCGCCATCCGCTTTGGCAGGTGTCGCCTCAACCAAATGGTTGAGCATTAGGATGGTCAGCTCGGGATCAATCGGGTAAGTCACCGCCAGCCAAATGCCATTACCCAGCGCAGGAACGGAGGCAGGCAAGTCACAACGGTACAAAACATCACAGCAGCGCACGGCGTCTTCCCAGTATTCATGATCACGGTAAATCTCGAACGATTCCCGGGTCATGCCCCAAGCTGCTTCCCGCATGCCAGCGTCATCCAGATNCAACATGATTTCGGCGATATCATGCTGCACACTGGCACGCTCCAGTGGATTGCTGGCGGGAGTCAGACGCATCAGCTGCTCGGCGTTGGGAGAGTTCGTTTTTAGCAACAAGCGTGAATCATTATCTGCGGTAAATTTAACCGGAACATTATCATTCATAACCTGACCCTCTCTATTCAAAAACAGGCAAGTATCGCAAAAATAAAAAGGTGAAGTTAAGAAACCCTGTTTACTTATAGAGTGCCGCGTAGAAAGCGCCTATAAATTGTCAATTTCCAACATAATATTTTAATAAAAATCATACAGGAATTTGCTGAACTATTAAGGTAAGGTTAAAGTAAATCTCAGTAGGCTGCTAATTATCCACGAGGAGGACGGCCTACGGCAAGGTTCGCTAAAGGAATTGATTACAATGATTAATTTTATGAATAAAGAAATGCAAGCGGCAATTGATAATTTATCCGATGCCCATGCCATTATTTTTATGATTGTCTTTTATACAATAAGCATATTGCAATTGCCCATACCGGAAATATTCAACATGCTTGGAATTGTGGTGATCTTTACACTTGGCATTAATATTATTTTATCATCGGACAAACACTCACCCACTCATCGTTAATTTTTATATTTACGTACATTTATGGATTCGTAAAAATTGGTTTATTGCGCATCAAAAATAGATGATTTTATGAGCCATTTAGGCAGCATCATCAATTAAACAGCAACGTACTTTTAAGGCTGAACCATTAGCAGCACTTGGGCATTCTCCTCATCCCCCTCTTTTCCAACTTCAAAACAAATTTATACGGCTCCAAAACCGGAGCATCCGCCTTGATCAAGGCAAACAATTCCTCACGCCCAGCCCCCGCCGCAAGACCAAACCGGAAACGGGCTTGTCGTCGCCTCGGGCGTCATACAGCCACAAGTGATAAAAAGCGCCTTTGCTGGGATTCAGCAAATCACGAATGCGCATGACACCCTTTTGTTGTTGGCTGTTCCAGACCAAATCACCTTGTACATCCTTGACCTGTGGATTCAACGTCCGCAACCAGTGGCCACTGACACTGCCAGGATCCGCCAGCAAGGTTTCACGTAACTGACGCAAATCAGCAGGTGCAGCATCCGCCCTTACTCCGTCACATTGATTAGACAGATATAGGCCGCCTCCAACCGCCAACAGTAATAACAGGATACCGGACAACCATTTTTTCCACGCGCAGCCACTCCAGGGCATACTCATTCCTTTTTACCTATTTTTATGCAGGAGGCACAGAATTCTGCATACAGGACACAATATCCGATTATAACGAATAATGAGACGCCCGCTTGTGCAGTGCGTTAAAATAGTCCATACCAATTTTGACGAACGACTACCAAACGGGTTCCTTCATGCAAGAACAAACTTTTATTCCCGGCAAAGATGCAGCGCTGGAAATTTCGATTGCGTCTATGCAGGAAAAGCTGCTCAACCTGGGTTTCCATATCGAAGAAGCCTCGTGGCTGAACCCGGTCGCCAATGTCTGGTCGGTGCATATCCGCGACCGCGACTGCCATTTATTATTCACCAATGGCAAAGGCGCATCGCAAAAAGCTGCATTGGCCAGCGCATTGGGAGAATTNTTCGAGCGCCTCAGCACCAATTATTTCTGGGCGGATTTTTACCTCGGCGAAACCATTGCCAACAGTAACTTCGTTCATTATCCAGAGGAAAAATGGTTTCCCTTGAATAACGATGGCAGTTTGCCAGAGGGATTGCTCGATGAAGATAGCCTCGCCTTTTACGACCCTGACTCCACGCTGGACGCGGCCAAGCTGGTTGACCTGAATTCCGGCAACGAGGAACGCGGCATCTGTGCGCTGCCTTACGTGCGCCAGAGCGACGGCGAAACCGTGTGGTTTCCTGTCAATGTGATCGGCAACCTCTATGTCAGCAATGGCATGTCCGCTGGCAATACCAAGACCGAAGCCCGCACCCAGGCACTCTCTGAAATCTTCGAACGCCACATCAAGTTCCGCATTATCGCTGAAGGAATCTGTCTGCCGGATGTACCGGAAGACATCATTGCCCGTTATCCACACATTCAGGCTGGCATTGANGGGCTGCGCACCGCCGGTTTTGGCATCCTGGTGAAAGACGCATCGCTGGGCGGACAATACCCGGTCATGTGCATCACCTTGCTCAACCCGGAAGATCAAGGCCTATACGCCAGTTTTGGTGCCCACCCACGTTTCGACGTGGCGTTGGAGCGCTCCCTGACCGAATTGCTGCAAGGCCGTGCGTTGGATCGGCTGGCTGGTTTCTCCGAACCCAGTTTCGACTTGGAAGATGTGGCATCGCCGCAAAACCTCGAAACCCATTTCATCGACTCCAGCGGTAGNGTGCATTGGGATTTCCTGTGGGGCGAACCGGATTATGAGTTTGCCGACTGGAACTTCAGCGGCGACACCGGGCANGAATGCCAATACCTGATGGATCGAATCCACGCCGAAGATTACGCCATTTACATCATGGATTACGAACACCTGGGTGTATACGCCTGCCGCATCATCGTGCCGGAAATGTCAGAAATCTATCAGGCTGATGACTTGGAATGGGACAACAACAGCACCGGCAACACCGTGCGTGAAGCCATTCTGCAACTGCCAGAACTGGACGATGAGGAATGCGCTGAATTGTTCGATGCCATTGAGGAGATGGGTCTGGATGAGCACCAACCCATCGCCGCATTGATTGGTCTGNNGCCTGACCCTGGCACGCTGTGNGTAGATTTGCGCGTAGGCGAACTTAAAACCCTGCTGGCACTGGTGATGCACGATGAAGACGCCATCCGCGAAGGTTGCCAATGGATGCGCCACTTTGAACAAATCAACCCAGACCGCCGCCGCGTCTACCGCTGCATCGAAACCCTGCTGGACATGGAAGATGCAGAAGGTTACTCGCCCAACCTCGAAATGTTGTACAGCGCCCCCACCCTCCAACAGGCGCAGAACCTGCTGGACGGCAGCCTGCGCTTTTGGGGAATCACTGCACCAACGCTGGATCTGAAGGGCTGCGACATGCACCAGCGCTTGCTGGCGGCCTACCGAAAAACGCACCCAACCCTGCAAGCCTGAGCCTGGTTAACATTCAAGCTGATGGTCTTCACAGACTTTACGGCCACTGTTGGGCGCTATGACAAACCTCAAGCGCCCAATAACAGATGCCCATCCCGCCATCGCAAAGCAAAAGCCTTACAAGCGTCCGTCAGTCAAGTTTGGCCGTAATGTTCAGGGTTCGGCTCCCTCCATTGGGCAAAGTGCCAACATCCCATACTCCAGAAGCCACATTGTAATCACCACCGCCATCATCACTGACATACGTCACGCCCGCAGGCAAGGCGTCAACCACCTGCACCCCGGTTGNCCGCATCCGGCCATTATTGGTGGCGGCTAGGGTATACACTACATTTTCCGCCCGTTTGGCGCTGGCCTTATCCACAGTTTTCACCAGTGAAATATCCGTCAACCGCTCATAGCCAATATCCAGCGTATGGTTGTTTTCACCCGCATTGCCAACCGTGAAGGCAATTTCCGCCTTGCCCGACTTCTCAGATGCATCGGAATCGCGCAAATCGGTGACCGGGTTGTTATCCGTGACCCCATCGGCATTTTGCAGGCTAAGTTTGCGATTGCCGATGGCGGGTTGCGCATTATCGACCTGCACCACACAGCTTTCACCGTTGTCCATGAAGGTGGCGTTGCCTCCTGCGGCATTGCTGAAATAATACTGCCCACCGTTGGCGGTAGTGGTGGTGGCGGTATCCGCCCCGCAAATCAGGCGCACGTCCACACCATCCAGACCGGTTTCATCGCCATCCTGAATGCCGTCCTTGTCCGTGTCCAACCAGATGCGGTTGCCGACTTCGATATCCGGAATATCACCGGTAATTTCAATGTCACCCAAGCCCGTAGACTTTGCCATGGTCGCAACTTCCGAGGCATACCCCCATTGGTCCGCAGCATATAAGTNCGCGGCATCCGTATCGTCATACAGATTATACCCCGAATTCCTGGCACCTGTGGTGTTGCTGAGCTTATACGTGCCGCCGGAACCCGGGTAGTCAGCCACAGGATCCATACCTGTTGCAATGACCTCCCCAGAACTGTACATAGCCAATGCGCCAAAAATGCCTTCCCCATGGGTCTCGTGTGGATAACGGCTACCAAACAGCTNCGGCATAATCCCCGAAATAAAATTCCCGCCGCTTATTGCCTGAATCGGTGTAGCTGGTGAAAGCGCTTCCCGTTCCATTAGGCGTCCCCGGGGATGCCGGAACACCCCATAGTCGGTCATATCCTGGGTGTATGTCTGTGAAGAGGATGTCAGGTTACCAGCCAATCCATTGGATTCCAGTTGGTAACTGCAAGTGCTTGGATTCTTGTACACTCGTAAAATGTCCCCGCCCACCAAACCGGAATACAGCTCGGTATCTGAAGATGATGGTGCATAGTTTTCGTACCCTAACTGGAAACCAGTCCGGTCAGCAAAAGCCAAAATCATCGAACCATCACCATCAAATTCGATATCTGACAGCATCGGCTGGGGTTGGCTGACAAACCAACTGGATCCAAAGCCGCCAGNTGAATTGAAGTTATCCGTCCAGTTGAACCAGCCTTTGGCGGCATTGTCATCCACATCCTGCTTGTCGTAATTCAACGGGAATTCGACCGCAATGCTGGCACCGGAGCCATCCGACCCAGGGTCGACCGCATAAACATAAGCGCGGGTGTTATTGGCAGAAGCCGTGCCTGATTCCCCAGTACACACAACGCCCGTATAAACTTTGCCGCGATAATATTTCAAACCAAACGGACGAGTACGCCACTGGAGCAACTCAGCCCCNNAACCATGGCGCATTACCATAAGCTTTTACCTGGTAGCAGTCGGCGTAACAGGAGCTTTGGGGTTCTGCAAATCAATCCGGTAAAGCTTGCGGTCATACAGGTTGGTCACAAACAGATAGCGCCCGTCATCTGACAAATCCATATCCCCCAAGGACACCTTGCCCACCTGCCCGAAGGCGGACGCGTCATGGGTTGGTGTATTCGGCGCATCCCCCAGCCCGCGGTTGCTGTTGGTGCCGATGACGGAACTAAAACCGGGATGCGTCGCCGTATAAGCACCGCTTCCCCGGGTGGCGAAGCCCAATGCATCCAGATTGAAAAAGCTGGGCGTGCCACTAGGCGGCGCATCGGGATCCAACATATACACCGCACCAGAGCCATCCGGCCNCATGCCCGCATGGCGGCGTAAGAAAGCGGAGACAAACAGCCGCTTGGCCTGTTTGGAATAAGCCCCGCCCCAGGTAGTCCCTACCTGCTGCTGTTTGAGCACGACGACAGGATCTGGCGCATTGCCTGGAGATACAGCCTCTCCCGGATAAGTCGGGACACTGCCCAAACTGGCCGCCCGGCCTGAGTTTTTATACGCATAGCTATACAGCGCCGGGGCATTGCCGGAAACCGTCCCCGATTNTGGCGTTCCCCCATACATAAAGGAGGTAAACATGGTCGGGTTGGGGGACACCACATATTCCGCCGCATTCAGCACCCCGAAATCGACACCGGTGGCCGCACCATCCACAAACTGGACGGAAGAACCATAATGCTGTGCATTCGGTGCGGAAAAATCCACAGCGCTATCAGCATTACAACCTGCCGCCGGAATTTCGAACTCAACCCGCACCGACCCGGAAACTCCGCTGAGGCTGTAAGAGCCATCAGCACCAGAAGTTACGGTTCCCGCCAGCGTTTCCGGCGTTCCATTGGCAAATGNCCTAACCGTAATGCCGGGAACGCCCCGTTCCCCGCTGTCCCTGACGCCGTTGCCATTGCCATCCCGGAAAACTTGCCCCGACAAAGCGTAAGCGTCTAGCGGTGCAATAAGCGCCAGACAACACCCCCACGCCAAGCCCTGCCCCCATAAATATTGCCTCATGATCGCCCCAATTTTTGAAATTATCAATGGATGTCAAATGTAAGTAGCAATTAACAATCGTAATATTAAGGTAATTGCATTCAACTGACTTTCACCTGAACCAACCCTTACCAACAAACCCAGGCTTAACAATATTTCCAACCCTGACTACACTTAGCGCAAACCCACCAATATCCAAGAGGGACACCCCATGACCAAAGTGGCAGTCATTTTATCGGGTTGCGGCGTTTACGACGGCGCAGAAATTTATGAAAGCGTGCTGACCCTGCTGGCGCTGGAGCAANNAAGCTGCGAGTACCAAGCATTCGCCCCCGACATCCCGCAAGCCCACGTCATCAACCACCTGACTGGCGAAGTCATGGATGAAAGCCGTCAGGTGCTGGTGGAAGCCGCCCGCATCGTGCGTGGCAATATCAAGGATCTGGCAAGCGCCAATCCGGATGAATTCGACGCGCTCATCTTGCCCGGTGGTTATGGGGCCAANAACTTGTGTGACTTCGCTTTCAAAGGAGCCGACTGCGTCATCCAGCCTGATGTCCTGCACTTCTGCCAAGCCATGGCCGCACAAGGCAAACCGCTCGGGTTCATCTGCATCGCCCCGGCCATGATCCCGCAGATTTTTGGTGAAGGCACCAAAGCCACCATCGGCACGGACGCGGAAACCGCAGCCCTCATCGAACAGATGGGCGCAACCCATGTGAACTGCCCGGTCGATGAATTTGTTGTCGATGAAAAACGCAAGGTGGTCAGCACTCCAGCCTACATGTTGGCAGGCAAGATCAGCGAAGCCGCCATTGGCATCAACAAGTTGGTGAAAGAAGTCGTGCGGTTGAGCAAGTAAGCCAGTATGGAAACCTTTGGAACCCGCTACCACCCGCCCGGCACGCCGCCTGGCACCCTCACCCGCCACGGCGAAGGCGCCACCCTTATCCGCTTGCTGGAATACAACCAGCAGCATTGCAGCGAAACCCTTATCCCCACGCCAGAACAGTGCCGCGCCGCCGTGCAAAACGATTGGGTCGATTGGCTGGATGTCACCAACGTGCATGACCCGGCCGCCATCTGCGCATTGGGTGAAACTTTCGGCATGCACCCTTTGGCGATGGAGGACATACTCAACAGCGGCCAGCGCCCCAAAGTCGACTTCCATGAAAAACACGCCTTCCTAATCCTCAACCTGCCATACCTGAGCGGGGAAGAAATCAGGTTAGAACAAATCAGCCTGTTCGTTGGTGATGGCCACTTGCTCAGTTTTTGTAGCGGCGATGGCAAGGTTTTCGAGCCTATCCGTGAACGGCTGCGCCAAGGCTTCGGGCGGCTGCGCACCCGTGGCGTTGACTACTTGCTATATGCGCTGGTGGATGTGGTGGTCGATTCCGCTTTCCCGTTGTTGGAAAGCATTGGCGAACAAGTCGAAGACCTTGAAGACCANGTGCTGGAAAACCCGGACAGAACCATCCTCTCGAACCTGCACCAACTCAAGCGCGACCTGCTGCTGTTGCGGCGGGCACTATGGCCGCAACGCGAAGTCATCAGCCGCCTGATCCAACATGATGCAGAACTGGTCAGCGAGAACATGCGCCCCTATTTCAGCGACTGTTACGACCACTCCGTACAGATCATCGACCTGATTGAAACTTACCGCGAAATGCTCAGTGGCATGCTGGACATTTACCTGTCCAGCCTCAGCAACCGTATGAACGACATCATGCGCGTACTGACCGTGATTGCGACCATTTTCATCCCGCTAACGTTCATCGTTGGGGTATACGGGATGAATTTCGACAATATGCCAGAACTGAAATGGCATGACGGCTATTTCCTTGTGTGGGGAATCATGGTCGTTCTGGCTATCGGGATGCTAATTGCATTCAAATGGCGCAAGTGGCTGTAGGGCGCGTTACGGCTCGCCTTCCGTCAGCAAGTCAAGATAGGATTGCAACGCCACGGCACGACCCTTGACCACATCGGCCGCTTGCCCGCCATCACGGCAATCCACATCGTGCCGTCCATTTGCGCATGAATGGCGTTGATCAAGTCAAATTCCTTATCACGCTGGGCGACCCAAGCGCGCTGCGCCTGCTTGAGGGCGTCCTGACCCGCTGGTTTGAGCTTGCTTTGCAACGCCTTGTAGACCCGATTGAGTTCTGTATCCCATTCCTGTTCGGCATGGGTGTAGCACTCCAACATACCGGCGGTGGACTGGTTGGTGTTGAGGCAGCTTTTGGTGTGCAAATCAATGGTGTTCATGGCATCTTTGGCCTGAGCGGGCACAGCCAACAGCAAAACGGCGGCAGATAGTATGAAACGTCGCATGACGAATCCTCCTGTTGGGACAGCGGCTTACATGTTGAGGACAAGCTTTGCATAAGAATAGATGCAACCCAGCAACGCCGCCAGCGGAATCCCGAACGCCCCGAGCGCCAACCATAACAGCAGGCGCCGGAACGAAGCCTCCCTGACCAATAACGGGTGAAGGTATAGATCGCAATCAGCAGCAATTCGACCGGGGCTGTCCCCATGATCAGCACCAACACCAAATCCACGGTTTCGTGATAACCGCTCAACACCAGCGAACCCACAATCGAAAAGCCATAGCCGATGAAACCGCCCGGAGCCAACAATAACAACCAGCTGACCCAGAACAATGACTGTTGCCAAATAGCGTATTGACGCGTTTCCATTTTGACCATGACCATACAGCAATCCACCTTTTCAAACTGATTCACCCAGTTTATATAGACCAGGGAACAAGCTTCTGCGCCGATGGCGGTTACCCGGGCGAATTTTCCTGACAGACTTCATAAACCGATGCAATTTTTCTCGTTGCCATGATGCTTGTAGTAAAGTGTTACTCTCACAACAACAGAGGTAGAGGGTCTTTTCATGGGTCTGCTGTCACATTTACAGTGGTGGGAAGTTTTGCTCATCACATTGGGTCTTACTCACATCACCATTGCCGCCGTCACCATTTTCCTGCATCGGACGCAGGCGCACCGCGCGTTGGATCTGGGCACTGTTCCATCACACTTNTTTCGCTTTTGGCTTTGGCTGACCACTGGCATGGTCACACGCGAATGGGTCGCCATCCACCGCAAGCACCACGCCAAATGTGAAACCGCAGACGACCCGCACAGCCCGCAGACCCGCGGCCTCAACACCGTGCTATGGCTGGGCGCATGGCTGTACCGCAACGAGGCNCGCAACCAGGAAACGCTGGAAAAATACGGCAAAGGCACCCCAAATGACTGGCTGGAGCGGCATGTTTACGCACGCCTCCCTTGGCTCGGCGTCACCACCATGCTCATCATCGACATCGTGCTGTTTGAAGCTGCTGGCCTGTTGGTATGGCTGACCCAAATGGTGTGGATCCCATTTTGGGCGGCGGGCGTGATCAATGGCCTCGGCCACTTCTGGGGCTACCGCAATTGGAACACCACCGATGCCTCCACCAACATTTCCCCCATCGGCATCCTGATCGGTGGCGAAGAGCTGCATAACAACCATCACGCCTTCGCTTCTTCCGCCCGCCTTTCCAGCCGTTGGTATGAGTTCGACATTGGCTGGTTCTACATCCGGGCGCTGGAAACACTGGGTATGGCGAAGGTGCGCAAGGTCGCGCCACGCATCCGCATCAACCCGCACAAGCTGACGGTGGACTTCGACACCGTGGCCGCTGTCTTGGGCAACCGCTTACAAGTGCTGTCCAACTTCGCCCAACAAGTTATCAAGCCGGTCACCAAAGCCGAGTTGCGCCATCAGGCCGTGCTCGCTGAAAGCCAGACGCTACAGACCGTTTACCAGTTCCAACAACGCCTGCTCCAACTGTGGGAACGCACCGCCGCCAGCCAGGAAGCGCGGCTGGAGGCTGTCCAGGAATGGATCAATTCCGCCGANAAAACCGGCGTGAAGGCACTGGAACAATTCGCCCACCGGCTGCGCGGGTATTCTGTCGCGGCCTGAGAGGGAAGCTGACATGAACAAACTGGACCGATTGACGGAAACGGACATTGCCCAACGCTTGCATACACAGTCCGCCCCCACCTATGACGTGCCTGCAGTTGCCATGCAAGGGCAGGCTTGCCGGGATGCGGGCGTGCTGGTGCCGTTTGTACGGATGGAAAATAGCTGGCACTTGTTGTTCATTCGCCGCCCCGTGTCGGATTCGGATCGGCACGGCGGGCAGGTCGCGTTTGCAGGCGGGAAGCGCGACCCAATGGATATTGACATCGTCGCCACCGCCTTGCGCGAAGCACATGAAGAAATTGGTGTCAGACCACGGGATGTGCGGGTGCTGGGGCAGCTCACCCCACATCACAGCATCAGCCGCTTCCGGATTGCACCGGTGGTAGGGGCACTGCCCTGGCCGTATGCCTTGGTGCCCAGCCCACAGGAAGTGGCGCGCGCATTCACCATTNNCCCTGTCTGGCTGGCGCAGCCGCAACATCATGAAATCCGTTACCGACGGCTGGCGGATTTGCCGGAACCTGTTCCCATCGTGTACTTTCAGGAATATGACAGTGAAGTGTTGTGNGGGGCGACGGCGCGGATCACGCTGTCATTGCTGGCTTGTCTTCAGTAAAGGAAAAGAAGACGCTCACGGCAAAAGCACGAGGTTATTGAGAGGAGGAGGAGAAATACCCCTCATGCTTGCGCGCCGTGAGCGTTGCATGTGACCCTTACCGCTAGGAGGAGGAGAGATTAGGAGTTACCAGGGTCACTGTTATTTTTGCAATGTGTGCATGGTAAAAACGATACAGGTTGCGGACAAGCTACAATTTTTCAACCTCATGGTTAGTAAAGCTAACCTGATTCGTTGGCGTGTTGCTGCGCTTCTTCCCGCAGCCATTCCACAAACGCGTCGCTGGCCTGTTGCGCGCCACCTTCACCAGCTTTCTGGGGGCGGATAATGTAGTAGGCATGCTCCAGCGGCATCGGCAGGTCAAAGGGAATGCACAGCCTACCCGCCTCAACATCCGATTGTGCCAGTGGTTTGAGGCAGAGCAAGACACCCTGCCCATCCACCGCCGCATCCAGCGCCAGGGAAACATGGTTGAAATGCAACCCCCTGCTGGCGTTGACGCCGCTCACCCCGTGCAATTGCAACCACTTCACCCAAGTCGGGTGCCCAACGTAATCCGTATCATCGTGCAGCAGGGTATGGCAGGCCAATTTCTCCGGAACCCGCAACGGATGAGGGTGTGCGTCACTCGCAAGAGCCGGACTGCACACCGGCACCGCCGACACCGGAAACAAGCGTTCGGCGTTTTCCCNCGCATGGCTGCCCGTCCCGAAACTGATCACCACATCCACCTGATTCTGCCGGAAGAAACTGTCAATCAAACNTGTACTCTGTTGCTGGTCGGCGACCACCAGCATCGCGTTGCTGTTGATCTGCATGTCAATTTCAGGATGTCGCCGGGAAAAGCGGGNGAGGCGTGGAATCAACCACTTGGATGCGAATGATGGTGCCGCCCACACCGTAATGCTCTGCGTCGGCGCAGCAGCGCTGCGCATCAGCCGCACCGCCTCAGCCAGATTGTTGAAACCCTCACGCAGCTTGGGCAACGCCGCTTCGGCTTGCGGCGATAGCTCAATGGCGCGGTTTTTACGCTCAATCAGGGAAANACCAAGGTAATCCTCCAGAAACCTGATCTGGTGGCTGATGGCGGCGCGGGTCACATTGAGTTCCTCCGCCGCCTTGGTGAAGCTCAGGTGGCGGGCGACGGCCTCAAAGGCGCGCAGTGCGTTTAGCGGTGGTAATTGCTGCGACATGGTACGATGATGTCTGGACTATTTTTCTGGACAATAAACTTCCCATCATACAGGTCATTCCCTTTCAGATGAGTATTTACCAACAAAACTTGGCTATTTCGACGCATGGGCGCGGCTCCTACAACATTACCGCCAATGTCGATGAATTGATCCGGCAAAGTGGCATCAAAACTGGCTTGTGCCATGTCTTCATCCACCATACCAGCGCCTCNCTGCTCATTACCGAAAACGCCGACCCGGATGTGCGCCGCGATCTGGAAACCATCCTCAAGCGGCTGNNGCCTGACGGCGACCCTGCCTACCGGCATACGCTGGAAGGCGACGACGACATGTCTACNCACGTCCGCTGCATGCTGACCAACACCGATATGACCCTCCCGGTGACACGTGGGCGCAGTAGCCTGGGGACATGGCAAGGCCTGTATCTGTACGAACACCGCACCGGACATTTCCAGCGCAAACTGACCGTCACCGTGTACGGGGAATAATCATTTCCCCGCACTTTTTCGCGGTAAAACAGGTTCCAGGTGTCAAACGGATAAATCTTCCCATCCGGCTCGACGAAATGCGTACAGGAACGCTTGACCGAACCGATGTCAAAATCGTATCGATTCATGAACGCCATAATGACGATGCGGAACACGTTTTCATAACCCAGCCCATCGCCCTGGATACGCGGCAGGCAACACAGCAGGGTTTGCAAATTGTCCGTGGTCTGTTCGCTGCACGCATCCAGTGAAAACAGCTTGAGGAACGCCTGTTTCAGGCCGGGGCTTTNTTCGAACGTAATGGTGTTGTCCACCCCTTTGAGCAGTTCTTCCCGCGGCAACAAACCTGTCACCGGGGTGATTTCCCCGCCCAGCTTGATGCCGTAGCCGATCGCAATGTTTTCCGGGTGGCACGGCAGCGGAATCATGTCAGCGTCGCCGAACGGATTATCCGCCTCGACAATGCGGGTGCGGATTTCGCTCAAGGTGATGCGGTTGGCAGGCTTGTCGCCTTCGTTGCGCCCGGCGTCCTGCACCGGCTGGAAGGTAATGCCGCGCACACACCGCCACTGCCGGGCAAAGTTGATGATTTCGCCGATTTCATCATCATTCACGCCTTTGCGGACAACGCACACCAGCGTGGTGGAAATATTGTGCTGCTCCAGTTTTTCCAGCGCCTGCCGCCGGATGTTGCGCATGTCCTGGCCACGGATGTTTTGCAGCGCCTCCGCCTTCAGCGAATCGAATTGCAGATAGACCTCGAAACCCGGCTTGAGGCTGGCAAGCTCCTCCACCAATTGCGGGTCGCGGGCGATGCGGATGCCGTTGGTGTTGAGCATCAGATGGCGGATGGGGCTGGCCTTGAGGCGGTGCAGGATCGCCATCAGCTGCGGATGCAAGGTTGGTTCGCCGCCGGACACCTGCACCAGATCAGGCTGCTGCTCACTCGCCAACAGGGTTTGCAGCATGACCTCAATCTCCTCCATGCTGCGCGGATTGCCCATGCCGGGCGCGGAATTGGCGAAACACACCGGGCAGCGCATATTGCATTCGTCGATGATTTCAAACAGCGCCAGACAGGAATGCTGTTCGTGGTCGGGGCACAGGCCGCAGTCGTGCGGGCAGCCCTGGTTGATTTCGCTCTGGAACTGGCNCGGCATATCGCCCGGTTTCAGGTAATCCTTGCAGCGCTTGAAATACTCGATGTCGGTGGAAACCAGCGTCTTCTGCACGCCATGTTCCCGGCAGCGCTTCTGGTAATAGACATTGCCGTGCTGGAACAGAATTTTGGCAGGCACGACCGCAAGGCATTCCTCGCACAGCGATTGCGTCTGGCCGTAGAAAATGTAAGGGCGCCTTGTTAGCCATGATTGCGACTCCGGTTGAGCATCAACAGCGCATATGTCAGCAACGCCAGACTGAGCAGGTGGAACAGGTTCAGCCCCATCAGCAACGGCGGATACGGCTTGAGGAATTCCCACAGAAAGCGTTGCCCCGCGTATGCCAACACGAACACATAAAACCCCTGCCGCAACCAGAACTGCGGATGGCGCGGATAGCTGGCCAGCAGCACGGCGAGAAACGCCAGCATGCCGAGGCTTTCATACAATTGCACCGGATGCCGCCTGACGCCATCGCCGAAATCCACCCNCCACGGCAAACGGGTCGGCGTACCGTAGGTGAAGTCCGGCAATCCGGCCAGAAAACACCCAACCCGCCCGACCGCGATCAGCATGATCAGGCCGGGGACGAAATACAGCCCGGTGGATTGGCGAACGCCCGCGAAATGCTTGAAAATTTCCGCCGCCACAATCGCGCCGAACACACCGCCCAGCATGCTCTTGGCAACGCCATCATGCCCGGCCAGATGTAAGTTGAGCGTCCCGAACAGGGCGCTGCCCACCACCAGCCCCAACAGCAAAGCCAACAGGTAGTAATGGTGCTGGGTGGGGTGGGTGATCCCGGCAGGCCGCGGCAACGCATACCGGCGGCGAAACCACAGGCTGACCAGCACGCCACTGACCAGCGCCAGCAGGTCAAACACAAAATGCAGCATCACCGCAGGTTAATCCGCAACGCATCGCCCACCAGCGCACAGCCGCCGAACGCCGCCAGCGGCACGCCGAATACAGCCAGCGCCGCCCACAGCACCAATTCAGAACCCGACTTTGCGCCATGGAAAAACGCGCGGGCGGACATGCCCAGAATAAAGCCTTCCGCCAGCACCACCAGCAGATTCCACACACCCAGCACCCAGCCATTGGAGCCAGTGGCTCCGGAATCCAACGTGATGAGGGTGAAAAAGCAAACAGGGCGAACACCAGCAGACCTAGCGTCCATAGCAGCCAAAAAGCGATCTTGACACCGGGCGAATAGGCATGTGTTTGGGTCATTTCAGCGCCCCGCTGGCGTAGGCGGTTGTTCCGCAGCAGGCGGCGGCTCCACCGGGCGCGCACCGTTGTTGTAAGGCAGACCGGAGCAGCCCAGCGCCAGCCAGATGGCGGCGATGCTCCCCGCCAGCCAGAAAAGGTATTTTGCAGTCATTCCGTCCTCCCTCCGTTTGTTAGCAGTATAGCAACATCCGGGGCAGACGCTAATCCAACCCAAAGTAACGCTAGATACCCATTTGAATGGGCACATGATGTAGCCCTCCGAAAAACAATCGATTGATGTTTTTTACACTAGCCCTACCTGCAAGTTTTGCACAAAAATGGAATAACTTAACAAAAACTGAATTAATGAATCAATTATTTCATTAAAAATAATTATAAGTTATTTTAATTGTACACATTTTATGCTATCGTCTATCGTATAAGAATAATTTTTGTACTTAAATGGTACAGGGGCAAGCCGTTATGGGATATGCAGTCCGTTTTATTGATGATCATTACTTTCCAAAAATTTAGATTCTAAGAAAGGCGTAGCCATTCCTCACCGTTCGGAGGATAAATCTTGTTCTTCTGATAGAAAAGTAGAACACTCATCGACTGACAATAATGATAACAAGAGTCAGCAAATGAGAAGCTTAGTTTTTAGCGTAACACGCACTGAAGAACAATTGGAATATGAGTTCGAATTGGACGCATCATGCTTTGACCTATACCCAACAATAGCAGATGTACGACCCTTGCCGGAATCATTGCAAATACGATGGGCAACCTTATGGAATCGGGTAACCTTAAACCTAAAAGAGCTATAAAAGAATCAAATTGCGCAACCTAGGCGATTCGGCGCATTGATTTGCCATAATGCTTTATGGCATGTTTTTATAAGCAATATAGCCAGAGAAGGCAAAGCAGATATGGCTCATAATAATGACGAGGGCGAACGATCTCCTAATTATTCTTTTGCTGATGACCGTTCTCTTCGGAATCCACATGGGGATATTGACCTCAGGAAATTATCTCTATAGCAAAAGATAGCAATATTGATCCAACTCATCTTATTGCCTTTGCAAGGGAGATCAGCAAGCAAATGCATACTGAGAATATGAAATATTGGGAGGCTCGTGACAAAAAACTTAACATGGATTATGAACTCGCCCGAAAAAACCAGGACTATGGATTAATCCTTTCCGTTGTCAGTATCGCAGCAGGCAGTCTGATTGCTTATTTGGTTGATCCATGGGTCGGCGCTACGATTACAGGAGCAGGTGCAAGTGTGGCGGGTATTGCCACCCTAAAGAAGATGGTTTCCAAGCCAAATCAAATACTCGGCAGACAAGCAATCCATAGCAATAGCCCAACTTAACCGCCAAATAGTGAGATAGATTTGCTCGTTGTAGCAAATAGCAGATGCTCAACCCAGTTACCAGCTCCATAACACTAGTGCAATCGCAGATCAATTTGCGTAGAAACAGGTAATGTGGAGACACTCTACCGATTTTAGGTCGGAGTCACTTTATGACCCCGACCAACCTGCCGCATCACTTTTCCACCTTGGAAGACTCGCGTATGGAGCACAACAAACGCCATACCCTGCTAGGTATTCTGGCATCTGTGGTCAATGCGGTATGCAGGCCAAAGGTTTTCCTTTTCCATAGCCACGGCTACAAAACGGTCAGTTCAGCAGGGTGATCTCATTGAACTCATCCATTTCCCCCATCACGGTTTCGCCCCCCATCATATTGAAGCCCCTGCCAACACTGACCTGCACTTTCCTATTTTTATATTGGCTGGGTATGCCGGTCGCGTCACTGAATGATTCACACAAAGGGGCTCCGCATAACCCGGTATGCTTTTCCCCCTGTTTGTCGATAATCGTCAGGTAGCAGTTATCGCCGCATTCATACGAATCGATCACACCCTGAATGGTTTTGCCTGCCATGTGAGTTTTGGGTTTGTCGCCACCGTTGCCACCTCTGGCGGACAGCGGCTCCAAAAAGGCATCGAATACGTAAGCCTCCCGGCTTTGCCACTGGATTTTTACCCAAGAGCCTTCGCGGCCACCGATGGAATCCGTGTTGCCCGTTTTCCCAAGCACTTGAATTTTCCCGCCATAAGGGGCAGTGCCCAGCTTTTTGCCGGTCACATCGGGGCTNNGGCGCACGACAAGGTTGGGTTCGGCAGAAACCTTATACCAACCGGAGCCCACATCTGAGGGAGCCGTGTCAGGGGCAGCGTTTTCGCTCGCAATGACCTCATTGAGTGAAGCAATGCGTGCAGTGTAAGCACCTTTCAGGCATTCCACATCCTCACAGGCATTGCGTGTTGCAAGCCACTCCCGTTGCTCCGCTTTCAGGCCAGTTTGGTCATCCGTACTGCCCAAAGCCTTTTTATAAGAGGCCGCCAACAAGTCATCCAGATTGGAGAGTTGCTTGCTGGAACAAATGGTTTTTTCTGCCCATTTTTCGGCTTTGGAGCAGTTGAAGCTGGCAGCGTAACTGTGCAGTGGCAACAGGAACACCGTCGTCAAGCAAACAAGCTGTGTGTATTTTTCATTGTGATGTTTCTTTGGTTCTGAAGTGATAGATATATCGCATAAAGCAGCCCAGTCCTCCCTATATTGCATCACCACCTGCCATTGGGGCAACTTTATCCGAAGCCACCATCTTTCCCAACCGTCTGCACGATTCCTGCAAACCCATCACGTACACTAATGGCTGTCCCGACAAGCAACAAGAACAAACAGCCATGCCCAACCTTACGCCTTTCCGCCTGCCCTGGCGCATCTTCCGCTCCCTGCTGATGTTTTGCCTGCTGCTCGCCCTCGCCACCGTCGAAGGCGCAAGCTGGCTCAACCGCGACATCTTCGCGCCCCCACGCCGCGCCTTGCAGGACTATCAGCAGGAACGCCTGCAACGCCCGGCGGCGTTCGGCTTGCGCATCCGCAGTTATGGTTGCCTGGATGGCAATGCGCCCTGCCTGTTGGTGGAGCCGGATGCCAACACCGGGTCTGGCGGGCGCGGACGCAAACTCCGCCAGCAACTCGCCGCCAAAGGCGTCGCCCTGCCCACCTACGGCAAAGTGCGTGGCGTGATCGTGCTGCTGCACGGACGCAACGGACGCAAGGAAGACTTGCTGCCAGTGGCGGAACGTTTCACCGCCGCCGGTTTCCGCTGTTTGATCCCCGACCTGCCGGGGCATGGCGACAGCCCGCTGCCCGCGACGGCGTTCGGCAGCAGCGCGTTTGAACGCAGCCTGCCGCGTCGCCTGCTGGCCGATGCCCGCGCCCACTTTCACCTGCCGCCAGAACCCGCCGCACTGTGGGGAATGTCGATGGGCGGCNNCTTCGCCATCAGCGCCGCCAGCGAATCGCCGCAAAGCTGGGACGCCTTGCTGGTGGTCAGCAGTTTCGCCAATCTGGAGCAAGTGATGGAGGCACAGGTTCCCGCCCGCTGGCGCGCCGCTTCCGCTGCCTTGCTCCCCTTCATGGATGTGGCGCAATGGCTGCACGGCGCACCGGGCGTCAGCGCCATGCAACCGCAGCAGTGGGCGCGGCAGGTCACCATTCCGGCGCTGATCGCACATGGCGACCGCGACAGGTTCGTGCCGTTGCAACAGGGGCGCAATCTGTACGCCGCGCTGGCCAGCCCGCACAAACGCTGGCTGACGGTGCCCGGCGGCGGCCACGCCAATGTGCTCGCCACCGCCATGCCCCTGTATGCGGAAATGAGCGGCTGGCTGCTGGAAACCTTACCAACCCAACGGCTGGCTTCACGCT
Source organism: Candidatus Thiothrix singaporensis (assembly GCA_013693955.1). Lineage (GTDB taxonomy): Bacteria > Pseudomonadota > Gammaproteobacteria > Thiotrichales > Thiotrichaceae > Thiothrix > Thiothrix singaporensis. The sequence continues at coordinate 3,222,037 of CP059265.1, forward strand.
GACCGGCAGGCGCGCGCCCACTCATCTGCCTACTTTGCCCTGTTCAGCCCACCGCTATACAGTAAGAGCCTGTCGTCATGCCATCCGCCCCAATAACACAATAACGGTAGCATTATGGAGCATTACCCTAAAGCAATTGATCCCGACATGGTTGGTGAGTACCCCGCGTCCGTCAAGCTGGGCGCAGGCTATTTCTACGATGACGTGCTTGAATACCGCGTCTGGTGTTACCCCGAACTGGGCAGTCCTGATGAAGCCAAAGGCGCTGATTACTTCCGCGCCTTCGCCAGCTATGAGGAAGCGCTCGCATTTTCCCGCGCCACCCGGGGAGCCGGGCTGCCACTGGTGCTGGTCAGGCAATGGGAATGGATCCATGAGCCCAGCAAAGGCGTCTACATCCACGAACGGGGCGAACGCCTGGTGGAATGGCAGGTGCGCTGGTTGAGCGGCTCCCGGCGCGGGGAAGATTCCATCCCCGCCTTCTTCGCCGCCAGACAACTGGCCTGAGCGCTGGGTTGGCGGCTGAACTTTGCAGCGCGCCGCCATTTTCTGCACAATAGCGGGTGTCGAAACCTGCGAGAACCACGCCATGCCCGCCATCAGCAGCCTGCACATTTACCCGGTCAAATCGTTGCAGGGAATCAGCCTGCCCCAAGCCGCCCTCACCATGCAGGGGCTGGCGTTTGACCGGCAGTGGATGCTGGTTGATGCGGAAGGAAAATTCGTCACCCAGCGGCAACTGCCAGCACTGGCGCGCATCCGGGTGCGCCTGACCGCCGTCAGTCTGGAGTTAGGGCACGCCGGTCTGCCACCCCTGTCCATTCCGTTGGAGCCGCCGCCAGCCATGAGCTGTGAAGTGCAGGTGTGGCGCGATGTCTGCGCCGCCTGTGAAGAAAGCGCGGACGCATCCCACTGGCTGACCCAGGCGGTCGGGCAATGGCAAGGCCATGATTTGCGGCTGGTGCGGTTTGCACCCGGCTTCATCCGCCCGGTCGACCCGGCGTATATGGATGGCGCACGCGCGGAAACGGCTTTTTCCGACGGCTACCCGTTCCTGATCGTGTCCAAAGCTTCGCTGGACGCCCTGAATATGCAACTGCAAGCCAATGGCGCGGACGCCGTGCCAATGGAGCGCTTCCGCCCCAATATCGTCCTCAGCGGCCTGGAAGCGTTTGGGGAAAACGCCTGCAAAACCCTGACGGCGGCGCATTGCGGTTACAGCCTCGCCATCCGCAAGCCCTGCCAACGCTGCAAAATCACCACGATCGACCAACACAGCGGACTGATCGGCGATCCGAAAGAACCCTTGCGCACCCTGGCAGCGATGAACCCTTACCCCCATTTGTCAGGCGCGTATTTCGGGCAGAACGCCACCCTGACGACAGGCGACGGCGCACTGGCCAAGGTCGGCGACCTGCTGGAAATACACATGTGATGATTCAGTCATGCTCCAGCTTGCTCCGCCGGACGGCACGCCAGCGCCCAAACAGACAGAGCAAACCAGTGACACCAGCCGCCAGCAACATCAAATAGCCGATCGGCAACAATGCAAATGGCTCATGCAGCATGCCTGCGTCATCAACCGACGACCCAATCAAACTAAATGTCATCAAGCAGAATGCCCCCAGGCTATAAACAGAATGAAAAGTTTCCCGCACATTCCAAACCTCCAATCACAGTTCATGGCGGCCATTATGCAACGCCGGACGTGCAGGAAATGCGGAGATCCCCGTAATTTACACGGAAGTTTCAAGGCGCAGCGAGAATATTCCCAGAATCCATAAAAATCGATATGCCTGCACATTTCCTGCAAACATAGCAGGGATAATTAGGGTCTGAGCTGTTAATGGACGGCAGGCGGGATGCAAATGCGGCAGCGCACATTCCCTCTCATCTCAAAGGTGTAATCCAACCCACCCGTGTTCTGATTGTAGAATGCGACGGTAAATGACAGGATACGCCCGCCGAGGCAATATTGACGATAATCCCGCGACTGGTGACGGAGACAAGACCCCATGAGCATACAACCCTCGCCCAAACTTGTGCGTATCCTGCTGGCGTTGGTCTTGCCGGGCGGGGTGTTGCTGCTGCTGTTCCCCAAACAGGCCGACATACTGGTGAATGACCTAAAGTCCAGAATCTGCCCAAACCGGAATGCCAACAGACAGCTAACATCCCAGTCTGACGGATAATACGTAATGCTGCTGTTTATCCTCACCATGCTATTGACCGCACTGACACAGGTNGGGGGAGTGGTGCTGCTGTGCAGTCTGGCGCTGGCGAACCTNGTTTCCGCTGTCTACCCCTGGCAACAGAACCTATTGCGGCTGGGCATCTTCCTGCTGCTGTATACGCTCACGGTACGGGTGATTACGCCAATGCTGGCTGGTAAGAGTGGCCGGGTNCCCCTGCCTTGTTTTGCCAGTGACAATGAACCCCTGCAACCCGCGAACTTCGGCTACTGCCTACTGATGCGCAATTACGTCAAACCCGAAGTCAGGACGCATCTGCTCCATATCGCCCGACAATTCCGACAAATCCATCCCGGTGCCACGTTGCGCTACCTGGATGCAGGCTTCCCGTTTCTGGATGGGTTCCCCTTATTGCCCCACCTTAGCCATAGCAATGGCAGGAAGGTGGATTTGGCGTATTTTTACCAACGCAAGACAGGCGGGAGGCCAGTGAACTTTTCACCCGCATGGCTGGGTTATTGGTTTTACGAACAACCGTCCTCCCCTAAGGAAAACGCCTGTTTGGGTCGGCGCAACTGGCTGCGGTGGGATTTTGACTGGCTGCAACCCCGCTATGCGGCCTACGCACTTGACGTGGAGCGCACCCGCACGTTACTGACCTTGCTGGCGGCGGACGCGCAGAAAATCCTGCTGGAGCCGCATGTGCAGAAAAAGCTGGGGATTCAGGCCGCCAATATCAGGTTTCAGGGCTGCCATGCGGCGCGGCATGATGATCATATTCACGCCCAGTGGTAGGTGGAAGTTTGCCTCAGTAGGCAAGCAAGCGTTTGGCGCTCAACACACCATGGCTAGCGTAGCCCAGACCAATAAATTCACCGGACTCACTGTACAGGCGCAACAATTCGGCGCCTTCCACATCCGCCCGCACTTTTTGCCCTTGGCGCAAGCGCAGCAGGACAGTTTCCGGCACCGTCAATGCAGGCAGATGCGGCAGGGCTGTATCCAGTGGCAACAAGACGGCGTCCAACGCTTCCCGCCCCTGTTCCGCCAACGCCCGCAGACTTTCCAACGTATGCATGGGCAGGCCGTCAAACGGCTCCACCATTTCGCGCCGCAGCATCGACACATACGCGCCGCAGCCCAGCGCCTCGCCAATATCCTCCACCAGGGTGCGGATGTAAGTCCCTTTGCTGCACGCCACCGCCAGCATCAGGCTGTCCTGCGTGCGTTCCAGCAAGGTCAGGGAATGGATGGTCACGGCGCGGGCTTCCCGCTCCACTTCCACACCCTGCCGGGCAAGCTTGTAGAGCGGTTGGCCATCCTTTTTCAAAGCGGAATACATCGGCGGAACCTGCATGATTGCGCCGCGAAAACAAGCCAGAACAGCTTCAATAGCCGTATCCGTCAGAGCCGGAACCGGACGCGGATTGATCTTGTCGCCTTCCGCATCACCAGTGGTGCTGATGCAACCCAAAGTGGCGACAGCGACATAACGTTTGCCAGCATCAAGCAGAAAAGCGGAAACTTTGGTGGCTTCACCGAAACAGACCGGCAACATGCCAGATGCCAACGGATCAAGACTGCCGGTATGCCCGGCCTTTTCCGCCTGGAACAGAAAACGCGCATCCTGCAACGCCTTATTGCTGGAAACGCCTAATGCCTTGTCCAGCAACAAAATGCCGTTGAGTTTACGGAACTGACGGCGGCTCAATCGTCCGCCGCGCCGTTATTGTTCCCCGCATCGTCGTGCCGGTCAGAAGCGACTGCCTTGTCGATCAGGGCAGACAGGGCATTGCCGCGTGATTGGGTGTCATCGTAGAAAAAGTGCAGCGTGGGCGTCACCCGCAATTTCAGCATGTGGCCAGTTCGTGACGCAGGAAACCAGCGGCATGGTTGAGCGCTTCCTGCGCTTCCGGCTATGTTCCGCTTGCAGCACATCGAACCAGACTTTGGCGTGAGCCAGATCTTTCGACACTTCAACATCCAGCAGTGTCACCATGCCAACACGCGGGTCTTTGACCCGATCACGCACCAGTCCGGCGAGATCACGGCGGATTTGCTCGGCCACCCGGTCAGTCCGGGCGAAGCCGTGAGAAGAATGACGGGCTGACATGGATTAAATCTTCCTCGCCACTTCGATACGCTCGTAACATTCGATCTGGTCACCCTTGCGCACATCAGTGTAATCCTTGACCGCGATGCCGCATTCAGTACCCATTGGCACTTCCTTCACATCGTCACGGTGGCGGCGCAGGGATTCAAGCTCACCTTCGAAAATCACCACGTTGTCGCGCAGGATACGGATCGGATTGCCGCGCCGCACCACACCATCCACCACCAGACAGCCAGCCACCTGACCAAAACCGGAGGCACGGAAAACATCGCGCACTTCCGCCAGGCCAACGAAGACTTCGCGCACTTCCGGCGACAGCAGGCCGCTCATGGCCTCCTTCACATCGTTGATGACATCGTAAATGATGCTGTAGTAACGGATTTCCACCTCAGCATCCGACGCAGCCTTGCGCGCACTGGCATCCGCCCGCACGTTGAAGGCCACAATGATGGCTTTGGATGCTTCCGCCAGACCCACATCGCTTTCGTTGATACCGCCAACGCCGGAAGACAATACCCGGACTTCGACTTCATCAGTGGAAAGTTTCAGCAACTCGCTGCGGATAGCCTCCACGCTGCCCTGCACATCCGCTTTAACCAGCAGATTGACCTGCGCACGCGAACCTGCCTGCATCTGGCTGAACAGGTTGTCGAGTTTGGAACTGCTTTGGGCGGCGAAACGGCTGTCGCGCAGTTTTTCACGCCGCAATTCGGCAATATCCTTGGCCTTGCGCTCGTCATCCAGGACGATGACCTCATCACCTGCCTCCGGCGCTGCGGACAAACCGAGCACGGCAACCGGAATGGNAGNGTATGCTTCCTTGACCGGGCGACCGCGTTCATCGAACATGGCACGTACCCGCCCATATTCAGCGCCGCACAACAGCAGGTCGCCCCGTTTCAGAGTGCCGCTGCGCACCAGGATGGTGGCGACCGCCCCACGGCCTTNTTCCACACTGGCTTCAATCACATTGCCTTGCGCGGGCGCATCAACCGGCGCGCGCAATTCCTGCACCTCAGCAACCAGCAGCAAGGTTTCCAGCAACTCGTCAATCCNCTGGCCGGTTTTGGCGGAAACACGCGCCACTGGCACATCACCGCCCCATTCTTCGGTCAAAACGTCATTCTGGGAAAGCTCGCTCAACANCCGTTCAGGGTCTGCCGCCGGTTTGTCGATCTTGTTGATCGCAACCACCAACGGCACCCCAGCAGCTTTGGCATGCTGGATGGCTTCCTTAGTCTGGGGCATGACACCATCATCCGCCGCCACAATCAACACCACGATATCCGTCACCTGTGCGCCCCGGGCGCGCATTTTGGAGAAGGCGGCATGGCCAGGCGTATCCAGAAACGTCACCGTGCCATGATCGGTATCGACATGGTAAGCACCGATGTGCTGGGTAATGCCGCCCGCTTCGCCTGCTGCAACGCGGGTCGCGCGGATATAGTCCAACAGCGAGGTCTTGCCGTGGTCGACATGCCCCATAATGGTCACGACGGGTGGACGCGGCAACACTTCATAGTCCGCATTCTGATCCACCATCGCCGCCAGCATGGAAGCATCGTCCATTTCCTGCAACGGCTTGGCCTTATGNNGCAGCTCTTCCGTCACCAGAATGGCTGTGTCCTGATCAATGGATTGGTTGATGGTGACCATCATGCCCATTTTCATCATGGCCTTGATGATTTCGGTAGCACGGATTGCCAGTTTTTGTGCCAAATCAGAGACAATGATAGTAGGGGGAATCTCAATTTCACGAATGACGGGAGCTGTCGGCTTTTCGAACCCATGTTTGGCTTGCTGACGCACATCCGGCTTAACGGCTTCACGTTTGCCTGCTTTCTTCTTACCTGAGCGATTGGCGGCTGGAACATGCAGTTCTTCACGGCTACGCCCCCCACNCTTATTCTTGACCACTTTTTTAACGGCCTTTTTATCATCGCTACGTTCAGGATCCGTATATCGCTCTGGGTTGAAAGGCTCCTGCACAACAGCATCAGGCTCACTGGTGTCGGCCACTTCACGCGGTGCCAAAGAATGTTTCGGCTTGGCTTTGGATGGACGGCGTTTCAGAGCCGCAGCAGCCTCTTCACGGGCGGCGGCGGCCACTACTTCACGTTGCTCTTTGGCGCTCAATGTCTCACTAGGCTCCGTATTACCAACATTCGCCTCTTCTGCAGAAATATCAGTGTCCACTTCTTCGGCGCTGACTTCAACCATTTCCTCAGCCTTTTCTTCCAGCTCCGACTGGGCTGGCGCTTCAGTACTAACGGCGGCTTCAACCACCGGTTCTGCCACAACACTCTCAACCTCCAGTTCCGGGACTTCTTCAACTGGAACCGCAGCAACAGGCGGCACCTCATCCTCCGGCAGTGCCGCCACAGTTTGCGGACGCTGTTGTTCCAGACGTTGCGTCTCCAACTGACGGCGTTCCTGTTCAGCTTTCTGGATCAAAGCTTCTCGAGCCTTGCGTTCAGCCGTCAGCTGACGTGCCAGTTCTTCGGTTCGGCTGACCCGTTGCTCCACCGGCACCGCAGGCTGGACAGCGGCCGCTTGTTCAGGGATTTGCCCGGCNNTGGCCGAAATGGTTTTCTTGCGCCGAACCTCCACACTGACGGTTTTTCCGCGTGAACCTGCATTTACCGTCATTTCACTGGTGGAACGACGTTTGAGGGTGATTTTATTGGCGTTGCCGCCGGTCACCGGCGTCCCGCCTTGACGAATATACGCCAGCAGCCTCAGCTTCTGGGCATCGGTAATCCATGCATNCGGATNATCAACCTGAATACCAGCATCCTGTAACTGCTTGAGCAGAACTTCAACGGGGGCATTGATTATCTCGGCAAGTTTCTTGATTGCTATGTCCGACATTGTATTCCTCCCGCAGAATTAACCTTCTGCCTTGTCATCAGCCGCGAACCATGGTTCCCGCGCCTTCATTATCAAATTGGCGGCGCGGGTTTCATCAATCCCGGTCAGCTCCATCAACTCATCCACTGACTGCTCAGCCAGATCTTCCATCGTGCAAACACCGCCACCCGCCAGCTTGAAAGCCAGCTCATCATCCATGCCATCCATATGCAACAGGTCTGCTGCCGGAAGGTGGCTATCCTGTGATATTGCTTGTGACAACAACGCTGTCTGGGCGCGATCACGCAATTCATTGATTATGTTTTCATCAAAACCTTCGATTTCCATAAATTCTTCAATGGGAACGTAGGCAACCTCTTCCAGTGTGGAAAAGCCTTCTTCCACCAGAATGACGGCGACCTCTTCATCGACATCCAGCTTTTCCATGAACAGATTGACGATAGCCTGCTGCTCGGCCTGGGTCTTGGCTTCGGCATCCTCCACGCTCATCACGTTGAGCGTCCAGCCGGTCAGTTCGCTGGCCAGCCGCACATTTTGGCCGCCTCGGCCAATGGCCTGCGACAACTTGTCAGCGTCCACGCCGATGTCCATGGTTTTGGCTTCTTCATCCACCACGATGGAAAGCACTTCCGCCGGAGCCATCGCATTCATGACATAGGTGGCAATGTCTTCATTCCACAATACAATATCGACACGTTCCTTGCCGCCCAATTCATTGGTGACCGTCTGGATGCGGGATCCACGCATGCCCACACAAGCCCCAATCGGGTCAATATTGGGCAGATTGGCGCGCACCGCCACCTTGGCACGAGAACCCGGATCGCGCGCCGCACCCATAATGTCGATCATTTCCTGATTGATTTCAGGAACTTCCAGCTTCATCAGTTCAATCAGGAAATTCACGTCAGAGCGGCTAACGACGATCTGNNCGCCACGAGCATCCTGGCGAATCTCTTTCAGATACCCCCGCACCCTCGCCCCAACATGCAACATTTCACCCGGCACCATTTCTTCACGCAGAATGAAGGCTTCAGCATTCTCACCCAAATCCAGGGTCACACCTTTCCGGTCTGCACGCTTGACCACACCCATGATCAACTGGCCAATACGATCGCGGTAAGCTGACACCACCTTTTCCCGCTCGGCTTCCCGCACCTTGGCGACAATCACCTGTTTGGCGGTTTGAGCAGCAATACGGCCGAATTCGACTGATGGAATGGACTCTTCAACATAATCGCCAATATCCACATCCAACCCGCGGTTCTTGGCGTAGCTTTGTAGAATCTGCCGTTCCGGACTTTCGAATTCGGGATCCTCATCATCCATTACCTTCCAACGGCGAAATGTCTCATAGTCACCGGTTTGCCGGTTGACTGAAACCCGTGCATCCATACCCATGCCGTAACGCTTGCGGGTGGCCATTGCCAGTGCAGTTTCCACAGCCTGGAAAATCAATTCTTTGCTGACATTTTTCTCATTGGAAACTGCATCAACAACATAGAGAATTTCTTTGTTCATGTGTGCTTACCGCCCTTACGCTGAGGTCGAATATCCAATACCAGTCTCCCGCGATCAATCAAATCATAGGGAATTTCGTATGTGCTGCCTTCTACTAGCATGGCAATGTGGGTATCGTTCGCATCCGTCAGTTCACCAACAAAGTTACGGCGCTTTTCCACCGGCAAGCGAGTGCGCACTTTGATCTGATGTCCAAGATAACGGATGTAGTGCGCCGGGATGAACAATACCCGGTCAAGTCCGGNGGAGGATACTTCAAGAATATAGGCAACAGGGATCAAGTCATCAACATCCAGCGCCGCACTCAACTGGTTACTGACAATGCCGCAATCATCTACTGTAATGCCCTGATCAGCATCAATGAAAATACGCAATAGGGCACTCTCTTTTTGTGGGCGATATTCATACCCCCACAAATCATAACCGAGCCCGGTTACAGTCGTATTGATCAGTGTATCCAGTTGTTCTTGCATTAATTTCTTCGCACCTTCCTGTGCCGCAGATAATAAAAAGCCCCTGGTAGGCCTTTTTGTATTTGGTAGCGGGGGCAGGATTTGAACCTGCGACCTTCGGGTTATGAGCCCGACGAGCTGCCAGACTGCTCCACCCCGCATCAGAGGTGTGAACTATAGAGAAAAGCGTCAGGACTTGCAAGGGATATTCGCCAGAAAATGAAATTAGCGAACGTAACGGTAAACAAACCCTGGAAAAGCAAACACCATGAACAAAAAAANCGTCACCCAATAAAACTCCCAGTCTTGGGCGTGCAGAGATCCCATTGCCCGCTGCTCCAACAACAAACCAAGCCCTCCTGCAACCACATACAAAGCCACCCATTCCAGCAGCCTCACCCACACCGGCTTATGGTCACATTGCAAAACCAAAAAGCAACGCTGGCTCAACCACGGCAGGTTAGCCATCAATAAGGCGATGGCGAGAAAAACCCATTGCAGTAACGGCAAGCTCATAGGCTTGAGTTCATCGCCAGATAACAAATGCTCATCAATGCGCTGGGGAAAATCCCCAACAGCACCATGAGAATGCCATTAATGCTGATCAACACATTAAAATCCAGTTCCGCGTTGACAGCCCCCACATTTTCCGGCGGTGCATCGAAGTACATCATCTTGATAGCACGCAAATAATAGAATGCGCCAATCACTGACATCACCACCATAAACACCGCAGGCCACAGATAACCGGCATGCATGACTGATTGAATGATCGACAATTTCGCGTAGAAACCGACAGTAGGTGGAATTCCAGCCATGGAAAACAGAAACAACATCATGATGAATGCATACCAAGGGTTGCGTTCATTCAAGCCCTTGAGATCATCCAGCGATTCCGCTTCAAACCCGTCCCTACTTAACAGTATCAGGATGGCGAAAGCGCCAGCTGACATCATGGTATAAGTGATGGTGTAGAACAAGGCCGCACTATAACCATCTTTAGTCCCTGTCAATGCCCCCAACAAAATAAAGCCCATATGGGCAATGGTGGAATAAGCCAGCATCCGTTTGAGGCTGAGTTGCGCGATCGCCACCAAATTGCCGAGAAAGACAGACAACAATCCAAATACCAGCAGCAACTGTCCCCAACCAGCTTGGGCAGCCCCCATGGATTCCGCCAGCACACGCAGCAACATAGCCAGCGCGGCCACCTTCGGCACACTGCCAAGAAACATGGTGACAGCCGTTGGCGCCCCTTGATAAACGTCGGGCACCCACATGTGGAATGGCACAGCGCCAAACTTGAAGGAAATGCCCGCTACGATAAACACCAGTGAAAACAACAATGGCATGTTTTGCAGGACATTCTGGGATTTGATGTATTCCAACACTCCAGCTATTTCCAAACGGCCACTCAGCCCATACAGGATGGAGATGCCGTACAGCAACAACCCGGAAGCAACAGCACCCAACACAAAATACTTCATCGCCGCTTCAGTGGAGCGCCCGTCATCACGATTGAACGCCACCAGCGCGTACATGGACAACGCCTGCAACTCCAACCCCAGATACACAACCAGCAGGTTGTTGGCAGATGCCATCACCAACATCCCCAACACGGCGAACAACCCTAACAAATAAAACTCACCATGCCAGATATTTTTATCTTTCAAATATTTACGCGCATAGACAAAAACACCAAACGTCAGCAGCAGGATGGTTATCTTCAGGACACCAGCCAAGTCATCACGGACATACATCCCATACAGGCCAGTAATCTTGTCACCATCCATCGCCCCGTAAGCCAGCAAGGCTGTCGCCAGCACAGCCACCTGGGTCAACAGGTAGGTGATCATCCGGCTGTTATCGCGCAGGAAGAGGTCAATCAGCAAAATGAGGCAGATGGTGCTCAACAGGAAGATTTCCGGCATTGCAATTGCAATATTCATTTATTGGCACCCCCACGAATCCCGTACACACTTTACTTTGCAAGGCCTGGGACAACAGGTTTTCAATTGACTTCTCCATCACATCTGTCAAAGGCTGAGGCCACAAACCCAACACCAACACTGCAACCGCAAGCACCGCCAACATGCTGAACTCACGCTTGCCGATGTCTTGCAGTTTGGCGACCTCCTCATTTCGGACATCACCGAACATAACGCGCTTCACCAGCCACAATGTGTAGGCCGCCCCCACGATCAAAGTGGTCGCCGCCAGGAAAGCAACCCAAGGGCTGGCACGGAAACTCGCCAGGATCACCATGAACTCACCCACAAAACCAGAGGTGCCCGGCAAGCCGGTATTGGCCATTGCAAACAACACATACAAGGCTGCAAACACCGGCATCCGATTGGCCACACCGCCATAGGCATTGATGTCGCGGGTATGCATCCGGTCATACAACACACCGATACAAAGGAACATCGCGCCGGAAATAAACCCATGCGACACCATCTGCACCATGCCACCCTGCATGGCCAAGATAGCGCTGTTCATACCATTGTCGCTGCTGCCTTGCGCCTTGGCTGCAATCATGTAAACCACAAAGAAACCCAGGGTCACGAAGCCCATATGTGCGATGGAGGAATACGCCACCAGCTTCTTCATATCCTGCTGCACCAGTGCGACGAAACCGATATACACCACGGCGGTCAGCGACATAAAGATCACCAGCCAATCCAGATGTTCAGCCGCATCCGGCACAATTGGCAGGGCGAACCGCAGAAAAGCGTATCCCCNCACCTTCAAGGTGATCGCCGCCAGTATGACTGAGCCTCCTGTCGGTGCTTCCACATGCGCATCGGGCAACCAGGTATGCACCGGCCACATAGGCACTTTCACCCCAAACGCCAATAGGAAAGACAGGAAAACCAAAACCTNGGTAGTCATGCCAATCGGCAGTTTCTGCAAATCAGCCACAGCAAAACTGGCGGTGAACCCAGGCGTATCCCCACCCAACTGGTACAGGTAGATAAGGCTGATCAGCAGGAACACTGACCCAAAGAAGGTGTAGAGGAAAAATTTGATGCTGGCGTAAACCCGGCGCGCCCCGCCCCATATGCCGATGATCAGGAACAGCGGAATCAGCATCCCCTCGAAGAAGATGTAGAACAACATGGCGTCGAGAGAGGCAAACACCCCGTTCACCAGCCCTTCCATAATCAGGAAAGCCGCCAGATACTGGGAAATCCGGTACTGGATAACCTCCCAGCCAGCAATCACCACCAATACCGTGATAAAGGTGTTCAGCAAAATCAATGGCATGGAAATACCATCAACACCCAAATGGTAGTTGATGTTGAATGACTCTACCCACGGCAACAGCTCGCTAAACTGCATGGCTGCTGTCGTGCGGTCAAAGCCAGTATACAACGGCAGGCTAAGCANAAAGGCCAAAACAGCAACGCCCAGCGCAAACTGTCTAGAGCCAGAGCGGTCGCCGACAATCAAGACACCCAGACCACCGACGATCGGTAGCCAGATCAGAAAACTCAGTATTGGCAAATCAAGCATGTTGTATTTCCAGGTAGAACCAAGGCGCTTATCTGAAGAACAGGAACCAGGTCAGCATCACCAGGATGCCCGCCACCATTGAGAAGGCGTAATGGTATAGATAACCTGTCTGAAGGTGTCGCATCAGACCGGAAAACCATCCCACCACTTTAGCCGATCCGTTCACGATCAAGCCGTCAATCACCAACCGCTCACCAAACGCCATCAACCCGTTGCCCAGACCGACAGAACCTTTGGCGAACACTTCCTGATTGAAATCGTCCATGTAATATTTCCGGTNCAGCAGAGTATGCAGCCAGCGGAACTTGTCATATGCCCAACGGGCAATGGAGTCATCTTTCATATAGATGTACCAAGCAGACGCCAAGCCTGCCATCGCCAACCAGAAAGGCGGCGCCATCAGGCCGTGCAAGATGAAACTGAATACACCATGGAATTCCTTGCTGATTTCCTCAATCCCATTGTGCGCTGATAGCCAGGAACCCCAACCAAGATCGAAGCTGTGCGCTGCGTCGTTGACATAAATGGAGGAATGGAAAAACTCACCCACCACCATAGGGTCTAGCCAATACCCAGCCAGCACGGAAGGGATCGCCAGCATTATCAGCGGTATGGTCACCACCCATGGGGACTCGTGCGGCGTGCCGCCATGACCGTGATCATCATGATGCCCATGATCATCGCCATGGGCATGGCCATGGCCATGGCCATGCGCATCAAAACGCTCCTGCCCGTGGAACACCAGGAAAAACATCCGGAAGCTGTAAAACGCTGTCACAAACACACCCAGCAACACCAGCGTATAGGCATAACCCGCCGCGCCCAGATGCGACTCGTGCACCGCCTCAATAATCAGATCCTTGGAGAAGAATCCAGAAAAACCAGGGAACCCAATCAATGCCAATGAGCCAATCAGGGAAGTCCAGTAAGTGATCGGCATATATTNTTTCAGGCCACCCATCTTACGGATGTCTTGCTCATGATGCATGGCGATAATCACTGAACCTGCTGCCAAGAACAACAGCGCCTTAANAAACGCATGCGTCATCAAGTGGAAAACCGCCGCCGAATACGCTGAGGCACCCAATGCCACAGTCATATAACCCAACTGGGACAAGGTGGAATACGCCACCACCCGCTTGATGTCGTTCTGGATAACGCCGATCAGCCCCATGAAAAACGCTGTTGTTGCGCCAATCACCAGAATCAGGTTCAGGGCGGTGTCGGACAATTCGAAAATCGGTGACATACGTGCCACCATGAAAATACCAGCAGTCACCATGGTCGCCGCATGGATCANGGCCGAAATCGGCGTCANGCCTTCCATGGAATCTGGTAGCCACACATGCAGCGGCACCTGCGCTGATTTACCCATCGCGCCGATGAACAGCAAGATGGAAATCAGCGTCACCACATTCCAGTTCCAACCGTCAAAAATCTGGATGACAGAACCCGCCACATCACGGATACGGGTAAAGGCTTCCGCATAATCCAGCGTCCCGCAGTACATCAACACGGTGGCAATCCCCAGCAGGAAACCGAAATCGCCGACACGGTTCACCAAGAACGCCTTCATATTGGCGTAAATTGCCGAATCCTTCTTGAACCAGAAACCAATCAACAAGTAGGACACCAGCCCCACAGCCTCCCAGCCAAAAAACAGCTGCAGGAAGTTGTTGCTCATGACCAACATCAGCATAGAAAAGGTGAACAGTGAAATATAGCTGAAGAAACGTTGGTAGCCAGGGTCATCATGCATATAGCCAATGGTGTAGATATGCACCATCAAGGACACAAAGGTCACCACCAGCATCATCATTGCGCTCAGATTATCGAGCAAAANACCGACCTCAAAGCGGATATCGCCGATCACTGCCCAAGTGTACACCGTACCGTTGTAAACATGGCCATTTGCCATGACATCAATCGCCACCACCAGCGACAGCACAAAGGCGATGGCCACGCCCACAATCGTCACCCAATGGGCACCTTTCCGTCCGATCTTCCAGCCAAACAGACCCGCGATGATTGCCCCCAACAAAGGCGCAAGCGGAATTGCCGTGTAAATCGATTCCATTCCCTTACCCCTTCATTGCGTCAAGTTCTTGGACATTGATAGTGCGCCGGTTACGGAATAGCGTCACCAGTATCGCCAGACCGATCGCCGCTTCAGCCGCCGCCACGGTCAGAATAAAGAACACAAACACCTGCCCGGCCATATCCCCCAAATAATAGGAAAAGGCAACGAAATTCATATTCACTGACAACAACATCAACTCTATGCACATCAGCAAAACCAGCATGTTCTTGCGATTCAGGAACATGCCAGCGACACTGATGGAAAACAGCACAGCGGCGATAATCAGAAAATGCGACAAAGGGATCATGCTCGTTTACTCGCTTCTCTCGGACTTCATTTTGACCAAGCGCACCCGGTCGGCACGGCGCACCTGCACTTGCTGGGATATATCCTGTTTCCTGGCGTCAGGACGGCGGCGCAAAGTCAGGACAATCGCGGCGATAATCGCCACCACCAGAATGACCGCAGCGATCTCAAATGGATACACATATTCGGTATACAGCAATGAACCCAAGGCTTCAGTATTATTGACAGGCGCTGGCGCAGCCGGATAAGGCGCTTGGAACTGCCCGCTGTTCACAACCAAGATCATTTCCACCGCCACTACTACAGCGACCAGCAAACCAATTGGCAAATACCGTGTAAACCCTTCCTTCAGCAAGTCAAGATTCAAGTCCAGCATCATGATGACGAACAGGAACAACACCATGACCGCGCCCACATACACCAACACCAGCACAATGCCGAGGAACTCCGCCTCCAGCAACAGCCACAATGCGGAACTGGTAAAAAAGCACAGAATCAGGCTCAATGCCGCATACACCGGATTGCGGACAGTGACCAGATTGACCGCTGCCGCCACCAACGTAGCGGAGAACAGGTAAAAAATGAGTTGTTCGAATGTCATATCTTCACTTGATTCCTTGACTTATCGGTATGGTGCGTCGGCCGCCTTCATCTTGGCGATTTCCGCTTCGTACTTATCGCCCACCGCCAGCAACTTGTCCTTGGTCTGGATGTTCTCACCACGATTCTCGAAGTGATATTCAAAAATATCCGTCTCGACAATAGCGTCCACTGGACAAGCTTCTTCACAAAAACCGCAATAGATGCATTTGAACATGTCGATGTCGTAGCGGGTGGTGCGGCGTGTGCCATCCGGGCGCTCTTCCAAGTCAATCGTAATCGCCAGCGCTGGACACACCGCCTCACACAGCTTGCAGGCAATACAACGTTCTTCGCCATTTGGGTAACGTCGCAACGCATGATGACCTCGGAAACGCGGCGAAATCGGCGTCTTTTCTTCCGGGTACTGAATGGTTAACTTGCGCTCAAGCAAGTACTTGCCCGTTACGCTCATGCCCTTCAGCAATTCCTGCAGGCTGAACGTCTTTACATAATGTTTCAGGTTGAAACCCATATCAGCCTCCTTACAACCACGGCTGCCAACCGAGGGCGACCGCAATACCTTCACCGAAGATCCAGACCAACGTCACCGGAATCAGGATCTTCCAACCCAGCCGCATGATTTGGTCATAACGGTAACGCGGGAAAGTGGCGCGGAACCAGAAAAACAACAACATGAAGAACGAAGCCTTCAATAACAACCAGTGAATCCCATTGCCAAACAGCAACCCGATGACGGGCGTGTCGGTCAGGAATGTCAGCCCTTGAAACGGCGACAGCCATCCACCGAGGAACATCAATGAAGTCAGCGCAGAAATCAGCCACATATTGGCGTATTCCGCGAGGANAAAGATGGAGAACGCCATGCCGGAATATTCCACATGGAATCCAGCGACGATTTCGGATTCACCTTCCGCCACGTCGAATGGTGCCCGGTTGGTTTCCGCCACCCCAGAAATGAAATACACCANGAACAAACCAAACAGCGGCCACACAAACCAGCTAAAAATGCTGCCGGACTGAGCCATCACAATGTCGCCCAAGTTCAAGCTGCCGGACGCCATCAAGACCCCAACCAGTGCAAAACCCATGGCAATTTCGTAGGAAACCATCTGTGCGCCAATACGTAGCGCCGACAGTTGTGCATACTTGGAGTTGGATGCCCAACCCGCGATGATGACCCCATACACACCAATGGAAGTCAGCGCCAATAAAAACAGCAGACCAGCGTTGACATTCGCCAACACCATGCCGTCACTGAATGGCACCACTGCCCACGCCGCAAATGCAGGCCNCATCGCCAGTAGCGGCGCAATCAGGAACAAGAAGCGGTTGGACTTGGAGGGAACAACAATTTCCTTGAAAATCAGCTTGAACATATCCGCGAACGGCTGCAACAAGCCCTTGAAACCAACCCTGTTCGGCCNCAAACGCACTTGCATGAAACCAATGATCTTCCGCTCGGCGTAAGTCGCATAGGCCACCAACAGAATAAGCGGCAGGATGATCGCCACAATCTTGAGCACGATCACCACCAGCAACACTATCCAGTCAGGCAGAAAAATGGATAACAGGTTATTCAGAAACTCGACCATATATCACCCCGCCTTCACTATCTGGATAGAGCCAAATGCCGCGCCCAGCACAGCGGACGTTTCAATACCGGACTGCAAGCCTGCACAACCCGCTGGGACACCCGTGTCAATAGCAACGGCCAGCGTGATAGAGACACCGTTTTGCGTCACCTTGACCTGATCGCCAGCAGCAACGCCAAGCTGATCAGCATCTGCCGGATTCAGGCTGACGGAAACCTCAGGAATCATAGCTTGCAAGGCTTTGGCGCGTCGCACCAACGAATCTGCACGGTACATGTGCACATCGCCGATACGTTGGAAAGCACCTGCATCAACTTTCATCGTTGACTGGGCTGGCACGCCGCCACTGTAAGCATTATTACAAATATCAGCGCCATGCAATTCCAGCTTGAGCTCGGCGGCTATTTCCTCCGTGCTCACCCAGTCAAACTCCGCCACCCCGGCGCTATTGCCAAGCACACGCAACACTTTCCAGGCCGGACGCGCATCACCCAAGGGTTCGCTTGCCCCTTTAAAAGATTGCCACTGGCCTGCGGCGTTGATGAAGGTGCCGGAAGTCTCAGCAAAAGTTGCGCTCGGCAGCAGTACAGTTGCATATTTACGGGTGGTTTCATCCGCAAATGGCGCAATCACAATCACGTTGTCCGCCGCAGAAAACGCCTGCATGGCCTGTTGTGGATTGGCGAAATCGCCCAATTCCGCATTTAGCAGCACAAAAGTGCGCGTACTGTCATGCAGCGTTTCACTCACTGGCAGGCCTGCTTGCTTGAGTGCACGGCCTGCTGACAAACGGTGAGGGACGACACCCGCAATCCATGCCCCAACGCTGTTGGCGCTTTCCGCCAGATAGCCGAATTTCGCGCCAGTTTGCTTGGCGATCTCACTTCCTAAAGCCCGCAACGCAGCAAAGTCGGGGTGCTGGCTTGCCACATTGCCCAGCAACACCACGGCATTGCCTGCACCTTTCAACGCCTGCATGACCGGGTGAGAAGCGTCACTGGCGATCGCAGCCAGTGCCTGCAGCATATCTGCCGGAGCAACCGCCTGCTGCTCCACCTCAAAATTGAAATCGAAAGCGCGCGGGTTCAATGCCATCACTTTCGCGCCTTTCAAGGCGGCTTTGCGGATGCGATGGTTCAACAGCGGCTGCTCTTGCCGCACATTGGAGCCAATCAGGAAAAATGCATTTTGCTGTTCCAGTTCAGCAATTTTTATCCCCAGATAGGGGCAAACCGGAGCCGCATTTTGGTCGCTGAAATCCGTCTGACGCAGGCGATGATCAATATTGCGCACATTCAGGCCACGCATCAGGCGTTGGAACAGGTAGAGTTCTTCCAAGGTGGAGGTTGCATTCGCCAGCGCAGCCGTGCGCACCGGATCAGCGGAACGCAGTATGTCAGCCGTCACCCCCAGCGCTTCCTGCCAGCTCACTTCCCGCCATTGACCGTTGCTTTTGAGCATCGGCTTGGTAACACGGTCAGTGCTATAGACGCCCTGATAACTGAAACGGTCACGGTCGGAAATCCAGCATTCGTTGATGGCTTCGTTATCACGCGGCACGGCACGGACAACTTCCTTACGGAAAGAATGCAGGTGGATATTGGAGCCAACGGAATCATGCGGCGCAATCGAATCATGCGACTTCATTTCCCAAGCGCGCGCCGTATAACGCGATGGCTTGGCAGTCAGCGCACCAACTGGACACAAGTCAATCACATTACCGGACAATTCAGACTTGAGCGACTTTTCGATATAGGTGCCGATCAGTAAACGGTCACCACGGCCAGTCCCACCCATTTCACGCATCCCGGCGATTTCTTCGCCGAAACGCACGCAGCGGGTGCACTGGATGCAACGGGTCATTTCAGTCTCAATCAGNNTACTGATGTCCTTGTCCTTGACCACGCGCTTGATTTCAGCGTATTGGGATTTGCTGTTGCCATAGCCGACAGAAATGTCCTGCAATTCGCATTCACCGCCCTGATCGCAAATGGGACAATCCAGGGNGTGATTGATCAGTAGAAACTCCATGATTGATTTCTGCGCATTCTTGGCCTTGTCGGAACGGGTCANGAATTTCATGCCAGCCCCTACCGGTGTGGCGCAAGCAGGCACTGGTTTCCAGGACTTTTCCATCTCCACCAAACACATTCGGCAGTTGGCGGCGACTGACAATTTCTTGTGGTAGCAAAAACGTGGGATATTGATCCCGTTCTCATCAGCCACATCAATCAGCATCGCGCCTTTGCGCGCCTGCACCGGTTGGTCGTTGATCTCGATTGTGACGAACTCTTCTGCCATGGTTTACCCCTTCGCCACCATGCTACGGCCGTGCTGGACGTAGTATTCAAATTCTTCGCGGAAGTGCTTGACGAAACTCCACACCGGCATCGCCGCCGCTTCACCCAAAGCGCAAATGGAGCGCCCTTCGATATTATGGGAAATCTCCTCCAGCCGCGTGACGTCTTCCATCTTGCCTTTGCCTTCCACAATACGGGTCAGCATCCGATACAGCCAGCCGGTGCCTTCGCGACATGGTGTGCATTGACCGCAGGATTCGGAAAAATAGAAACGTGAGATGCGCTGCAGCACCTTCACCATATCAGTCGTTTCATCCATCACGATGACTGCGCCGGAACCGAGGTAGGAACCCGCCTTGGCGATGGTGTCGTAGTCCATGGTCAGGCNCATCATCACATCACCTGGCAACACCGGAACCGAGGAACCACCCGGGATGACCGCTTTCAGCTTGTGGCCGTTACGCACCCCGCCCGCCATTGCCAGCAGTTCGGAGAATGGCGTCCCCATCGGAATTTCGAAGTTGCCTGGGGCATTCAGATGGCCGGACATGGAGAAGAGCTTTTCACCACCAGAATTCGCCACGCCCATGTCGGCAAACCATTTGCCACCATTACGCATAATCGCCGGGATGGAGGACAGCGTTTCAGTATTGTTGATGGTGGTCGGGCGGCCATACAAACCGAAACTGGCCGGAAAGGGCGGCTTGAAACGTGGCTGACCTTNTTTGCCTTCCAACGACTCCAGCAGTGCGGTTTCTTCGCCGCACACATAAGCGCCAGCGCCCAAGGTACCGTGTAGGTCGAAATCCACTCCGGAACCCTGAATATTCCTGCCCAGCAAGCCCAGCTCGTAAGCCTCCTTCACCGCCTGCTCAAAGCGGATGAACGGCTCATCCATAAATTCGCCGCGCATGTAGTTGTAACCAACCGTTGCGCCGATGCTGTAACCGGCGATCGCCATGCCTTCCACCAGCGCATGCGGGTTGAAACGCAGGATATCGCGATCCTTGCAAGTGCCCGGCTCGGATTCGTCCGAGTTGCAGACAATGTATTTCTGCCCCGGCATATTACGTGGCATGAAGCTCCACTTCATGCCGGTCGGGAAACCTGCACCACCACGGCCACGCAGACCGGATGACTTGATGTTTTCAATGATGTCTTCGGCAGAGGTTTNTTCCGCGAGGATCTTTTTCCATGCGGAATAGCCGCCGATTTTCAGGTAGCTTTCCAGCGTGTGAGCTTGATCGCCGAATTGTTTGGTGGTGAAACAGACCTGATTTGCCATGCGCTTACTCCAGCCCGTCCAGAATCTCATCCACCTTTGCCGGGGTGAGATCAGTGTGGTACACGTGGTTGACTTGCATCATCGGCGCGCTGCTGCAGGCGGCAAGACACTCCTCCTCCATTTTGAGGAAAAACTTGCCGTCCGGCGTCGCCTCACCCAACTTGACACCCAGTTTTTNCTCAATATGTTCCAGAATTTGGTCAGAACCGCACAACATGCAGGAAACGTTGGTGCAAACCGAAATGCTGTATTTCGCCGCCGCTTTAGCTTCCAGTTCAAACATGGAATAGAAACTGGCGACTTCATAGACGGCTATTTCCGGCAAAGACAAATAATCAGCCACCGCATCCATCTTTTCGCGGGATAGATAATGGTCTTCATGCATCACCGCACGCAGGGCAGCCAATAATGCCGATTGTTTGCGCTCTTCCGGATAGCGTTTGAGCCAGCTATCAATTTCCTCACGCTCGTGATGGCTGAGAAGGTNCGCTTTTGCGTTTGAGTTCAGTCATCAACGGTCAACCTCCCCGAATACGATATCCATGGTTCCGATAATCGCCACCACATCCGCCAGCATATGCCCCTTGCTGACCTCATCCATGCCAGACAGGTGAGCGAAACCGGGCGCACGCACTTTCAGCCGGTACGGTTTGTTGGCTCCATCAGACACGATATAGCAACCAAACTCGCCTTTCGGATGTTCAACGGCTGCATAGGCTTCACCTTCCGGCAAACAATAGCCTTCCGTCATCAGTTTGAAGTGCTGGATCAGCGCCTCCATATCTTCTTTCATATCCGTGCGTTTTGGCGGCGTGATCTTGGCATCTTCCAGCATGACCGNGCCGGNGTTTTTACGCAGCCAAGCAATACATTGCCTGATGATACGGTTGGACTGGCGCATTTCTTCAACCCGCACCAGATAGCGGTCATAGCTATCGCCCTGCACTCCGACCGGAATGTCAAAATCCACCTTGTCATAAGCAGCATAAGGTTGTTNTTTGCGCAAATCCCAAGCCACACCTGAGCCGCGCAGCATTGGCCNCGAGAACCCAAGCTGCAGGGCACGTTCTGGCGACACGACACCGATGCCGACCAATCGTTGCTTCCAAATACGGTTGTCAGTCAGCAGCGTTTCGTATTCATCCACACAAGCAGGAAAACGGTTAGTAAAGTCCGCCAGGAAATCCAGCAATGACCCTCTACGATTTGCGTTCAGCCGCCTGGCTTCCTCTTCGCTGCGAAAACGGTTTGGCTTAAATTGTGGCATAGAATCCGGCAAGTCCCGGTACACACCACCTGGGCGATAATAGGTCGCATGCAAGCGCGCACCAGAGACAGCCTCATAAACATCCATCAGGTCTTCACGCTCACGGAAAGCGTACAGGAACATGGTCATTGCGCCCACGTCCAACGCATGCGCACCTATCCACAGCAGATGGTTGAGAATGCGGGTGACCTCATCAAACATGGTGCGGATATAAAGCGCTCGCTCCGGCGCAGCAATCCCTAGCAGTTTTTCAATCGCCAGCACATAACCATGCTCGTTGCACATCATGGATACATAATCAAGACGATCCATATAGCCAATGCTTTGGTTATATGGCTTGCTTTCCGCCAATTTCTCAGTGCCCCGGTGCAGCAGGCCGATATGCGGGTCAGCACGGACGATACTTTCACCATCCATTTCCAACACTAACCGCAACACACCATGCGCTGCCGGGTGAGCNNCACCAAAGTTCAGCGTAAAGTTGCGAATTTCAGGCATTAGTCGTTGTGCTCCTCTGCCGGGGAGAATCGCTGATCATGGCGGATGGTACGCGGCACCAACACCCGCGGATCAATGGATACTGGCTCGTAAACAACACGCCGCTGTTCAGCGTCATAACGCATTTCTACTTGGCCAATCAATGGAAAATCCTTGCGGAATGGATGCCCGACGAAACCATAGTCGGTCAGGATACGGCGCAGATCAGGATGACCTGTAAACATGATACCGAACAAATCAAAGGCTTCACGCTCATACCAATTGGCTGAACTCCAGATATCAACCAAAGACGGAACCACAGGGAAATCATTATCTTCGCACCAAGTGCGGATGCGGATTCGCAAATTGTGGGAAACAGACAACAAGTGCACCACCACGGCAAACCGCTTGCCCGCCACATCCAATGGCTTTTCTTCGCCAAAATCGAACGGATCCGCATCATTGGCCTGTACGGCGCGGCTGAAACCGCTACGGGTTGCAGTCGTCACATCCCACTCAGCATCACCATGGGTGAGATAATCGACACCGCAAAGATCCGTCAGTTGGGCACAGTCCAGCATTTCATTGTGGCGCAGGAAGCGACACACCTCCAGCCATTGGCCAACAGGCACCTCTAATGTCAACTCATTCAGGGCAAACTTGGTTGCGGAAAGTTTGTCGCCTAACCTTTCTTTCAAGTAATCCTGGATGAATTCGAGTGATACAGTCATGGATTTACCGCNGCTATGGTATTGGTTCGACGGATTTTGTTTTGCAGCTGNGATGATACCATACAACAACGCTTCTGCTGTTGGGGNGCATCCTGGCACATAAATATCAACCGGCACAATGCGGTCACAACCACGCACCACTGCGTAGGAGTAATGGTAATACCCACCTCCATTGGCACAGGAACCCATCGAAATCACCCAGCGCGGCTCTGCCATTTGGTCATAAACTTTACGCAAGGCGGGTGCCATTTTATTGGTCAAAGTCCCCGCCACAATCATCACGTCGGACTGACGCGGACTGGGACGAAACACAATGCCAAAGCGGTCAAGGTCGTAACGCGCAGCACCAGCATGCATCATTTCTACTGCACAGCAGGCAAGGCCAAATGTCATCGGCCACAAAGAACCAGTACGCGCCCAATTAATCAACTTGTCGGCGGTCGTGGTAACAAAGCCTTTTTCCAAAACGCCCTCTATTCCCATTCCAGCGCCCCTTTCTTCCACTCGTAAATGAATCCGACAATCAGGATAGTCAGGAAGATCCCCATCGCAACAATGCCAAACACACCAATTTTGTCCAGCACGACTGCCCACGGGAACAAAAATGCGATTTCTAAATCGAAGATGATGAACAGAATAGCGACTAAATAATAACGCACATCGAATTTCATGCGCGCATCTTCGAAAGCGGGGAAGCCGCACTCAAACGGCGAGTCTTTTTCTGCATCGGGGCGGCGCGGCCTGCGAGCAACCCCAACCCCAACAATATTATTGCCAAAGCAAAACCTACTGCCAGAAAAACAAGAATAGGAAGATACTCTCCCAGCATAACAACTCCTAATGGAAACCGTTTGCGTAGATTTCCTCACTTGCAGTTATCTGTCGGCATAGCCACAAACCCACACAACTTGAACCATTGCCCATCGCTAGCAGGAACACAAACAGCGCCTAAACGACAGACTCCTTCTAAGCGGGCATCCTTAAAACTGTATCAGCAATACCACTCTTTTCGGATAGGATCAACCAGTCACAAAAGAAACAACGAATTTGCAACCAACATTGTCAACACTCTCTGCCATATAATAGCAGATATGAATAAAAATTCCGTAAAATTGTCGACAACCTTACGAAAATGTCCAAAATTTAATCTATTCATAATCAAGAAAAAGCCCGTCATTTAAGATGAAACGGGCTCTTTTCATATGGTACCGACGACCGGACTCGAACCGGTACAGCTTTCGCCACTACCCCTCAAGATAGCGTGTCTACCAATTCCACCACGTCGGCAAAGCAGGCAGGCATTGTACTCCACTATTGCTTTTCTTGCACGGTCTTTTCCCCGCCTTGAGCCTGACCCGTACCTACTCCAACACCTGTTGTATTTGCCTCTTCTGCAGGCACCTTTGGTTCAGGCTGACCCACACCCTGAACAGGAGCATCCGGCTTGCCAGACTCACCAACCCCACCACTAGTCGGTGCTAACGGCACATCGCCCTGCTGCGGCTTACCCGCAGCAGGAACCGGCGGCACATCGCCGGACGGAGGAGCACCCAACACAACTTCCGGTTTTTTGGTGTCCACATGAACCGATGAATCCATGATGCTACCGCCTTTTATAGTCTGCCCGGATGCCAAAAACGCCAACGTAATGGAGTTCAGGAAAAAACTGTCGCCAGGATTGCAGTAGCCCTACTCAAAAAATTGGCTGACCCACGCGCTCCAAACACCGTACCCGAAGCGCCACTTCCAAATGCCGCACCCGCATCAGCACCCTTGCCCTGCTGCATCAGCACCAGCACAATAATACCCACAGAAATAACAACCTGAACAATCAGTAAGACGTGATATAACATAAAGCTTCTGGTTAACCTTAGTTACCGGCTCGGCAAATGGCCANGAATTCCTGCGCATCCAAAGATGCGCCACCAATCAGGCCACCATCAATATCCGGCATTGCAAACAATTCAGCGGCGTTCGCACCTTTGACACTACCGCCATACAAAATTTGTAGTTCAGCCGCCACGACCCCATTCAGCCCGGCAATTTTGCCACGAATGAAAGCGTGCACATCCTGCGCCTGTTGAGGCGTGGCCGTTTTGCCCGTACCAATAGCCCAGACAGGCTCATACGCAATCACCCCGTCCGCCAACGCATCCACGCCTTCCAGCGCAATCACCGCATTCAGCTGACGTTCGACCACCTGCTCGGTAATGCCTGCTTCACGCTCCGCCAACGTTTCACCTACACAAAGGATTGGCGTCAGACCATGCTTACGGGCGGCTGCAAACTTACGCGCCGTATCTTCATCCTTTTCGCCATACAACGCACGACGCTCGGAGTGGCCAACGATAGCATACTTGCAGCCAAACTCCCGCAACATNNCGGCCGAAACCTCTCCAGTGAATGCGCCGCTGTCTTGCTCTGCAATATCCTGCGACCCCCAGCCAATCTGGCTTTCCGCCAATAGATTTTGCACCATGGGAATATAAACATAGGGCGCACAGACCGCGACTGCCACCTTGTCCAGCCCATCCATCCCCGCCAGGATTCCACCAAGCAAAGAGTCGATACTTGCCTTGGAGCCGTTAAGCTTCCAGTTGCCTGCCACCAGATTTTGACGCATGATTTCACCTCTCCTTCAAAGCAAGGGCGAAAGAGTACCTGCATAAGCCTTGGAAATCAATCTTCATTCCGGACAGCTCAGGCGGCAGCACGTACAGCACTGGCAATTTCCTCCGCCAACAGAGCCGTTTCGTGAATGTCCTCACCCTCCACCATCACCCGGATCAGCGGCTCAGTGCCAGAAGCGCGTAACAACACCCGCCCACGGCTTCCCAATTGCTGCTCAACCTGACGGACTGCATCCTGAATTGGTGCCGACTCATCCAAATTGATTTTCTGTCGAGTCGGAACATTAATCAGGGTTTGCGGATATTTGGACATGACTTTTTCAGCTCACACAATGGCTTGCCAGTTGCGCGNCATCGCCCGCAGCACTTGCAGAGCTGCAATGATTCCGTCACCTGTCGTAATAAAATTGCGCACAATAATATGCCCGGATGACTCTCCCCCAANTTGGCAGTCATATTCGTTCATCTGCTCAAGAACGTAGCGGTCACCAACCTTAGCCCTGTGGAACGGAATGTCCAAGGCGCGAATGGCCTTTTCCAATCCCAGATTGCTCATCAAAGTACCAACTACCCCACCTTGCAACTTGCCCTCACTATGACGATGTTGGGCAATGACCGCCAGCACCTCATCGCCATCCACAACCTGACCAAGATGGTCAACCATGATGAGACGGTCGCCGTCTCCATCCAGTGCCACGCCAACATCTGCACGGTAACGCAACACCGCTTCACACAAGCCATCCACATGGGTGGCACCACAGTGATCATTAATGTTTAAGCCATCAGGGACATTGCCAACGGCGATCACTTCCGCCCCCAGCTCGCTAAATACATCAGGAGCAACATGATACGTAGCGCCGTTGGCACAATCCACCACAATCCGCAGCCCCTTGAGCGAAACATTATTAGGCAATGCGCGTTTGCAAAACTCGATGTAGCGCCCTGCTGCATCCTTGGCGCGCTCCACCTTACCCAGCTCATCGGAAGATACGGTCTTGAAGTCCTTGTCCAGCCAACTTTCGATCTCTTCTTCAACCACATCCGGCAATTTGGTTCCATCACCGGAAAAGAACTTCAGGCCATTGTCGTCATAAGGATTATGCGAAGCGCTGATGACGATACCGGCGGAAGCTCGGAACGCACGGGTCAGGTAAGCGACGGCTGGCGTCGGCATTGGCCCAGCAAGCGNGATATTGACGCCTGCCGCCACCAAGCCCGCTTGCAGGGCAGACTCCAGCATATAACCTGAAATACGGGTGTCCTTACCTATCAACACCAGCGGGTGACCATTGCTGGTCAAAACCTTGCCTGCCGCCCAGCCCAGCTTCAATACAAAATCCGGCGTCATCGGATAACGGCCGATTTTGCCGCGGATGCCATCAGTGCCAAAATATTTTCTTGCCATTTCCTGTTAACCTCATTGTTCTTTATTCATCACAGCATTCACCAATTTCACGGCGTCGACCGTTGCCCCAACATCATGCGCCCGCAAAATGTTCGCACCTTTCATCGCAGCAATAACTGCTGCAGCCACACTGCCATGCAAACGCCCATCCACCGGACGCTCCCNTAACAACGCACCGATCATGGACTTGCGCGAAACGCCAACCAGAATGGGCAAGCCAAATACGGAAAACTCATCAAGCCTACGCAACAGGCNTACATTATGCTGCAAAGTTTTGCCAAACCCAAAACCGGGATCAAGAATAAGGCGGTCACGGGCAATTCCGGCCTGTTCACAGGCAACGATCCGCTNCAGAAAAAAACAGCTTATGTCCCCGACGATATCCTCATAATGAGGAGCCTGCTGCATGGTGCGCGGCTGTCCCTGCATATGCATCAAGCAGATGGGCACAGACATGCGGGCACAAACCTCCAACGCTCCCGGCTCCCGCAGCGCACATACATCATTCACCAAGTCAGCACCCGCCTCAACCGCCGCCAACATTACTTCAGGTTTACTGGTGTCAACTGACACCACTGCATCAAATCGTTCACGTATTGCCGCGACCATCGGCACAACCCGTTCCAGTTCGGCTTGTACCGACACTTGCTCCGATCCCGGACGAGTGGACTCTCCGCCCACATCAATTATGTCCGCGCCTTCCGCCAACATTTGCTCAACATGCCACAAGGCGGCGTCACGCTCCTGAAATCGGCCGCCATCGGAAAACGAATCTGGCGTGATATTGAGAATACCCATCACCTGTATGGAAGATTTATTTGCCTGCCACACCATCTTTCTCTGCCAAAGAAAAGGCGCGGATTCAACACCCGCGCCTTGTTATCACTTCAATTTTTAGTGGGAACTGGCAGCCCCACCGATAACCCCATCATTTGGATCCGCTTTCTTTCCACCACTTGACTGGAGCGAATGCGGCGTGCCCTTGCCACCGGAAGTATCGTCATCCTTCCAATCAGCAGGCGGAGGCGGCTCTTCACCGCGCATAATGGCGTCAACCTGCCCACGGTCAATGGTTTCATACTTAACCAACGCTTTGGCCATCGCATGCAGGATGTCGAGCCTCTCCGTCAGAATTTGTTTGGCGCGGCTGTAATTGCGGTCAATAACCTCGCGGATTTCACGATCAATCGCATGCGCCGTCTCATCCGACATATGTTTGTGTTGGGTAACAGAACGCCCAAGGAACACTTCCCNCTCGTCCTCCGAATACGCCAGCGGCCNCATCGAGTCAGACAGCCCCCACTTGGTCACCATATTGCGGGCAATATTGGTGGCGCGCTCGATATCATTGGATGCGCCGGTCGTGACGCCCTCAACTCCATAAATCAGTTCTTCCGCGATGCGGCCACCGTACAAACTGGAAATCTGGCTTTCCAAACGCTGCTTGCTGGCGCTGTAACGATCCTCTTCCGGCAGATACATGGTGACACCCAATGCCCGACCACGAGGAATAATGCTGACTTTATAGACAGGATCATGCTCAGGCACACTCAAACCGACAATGGCGTGACCCGCTTCATGGTAGGCTGTTGCGAGCTTTTCCTCTTCCTTCATGACCATGGATTTACGCTCAGCGCCCATCATGATCTTGTCCTTAGCTTTCTCAAACTCAATCATGTCAACAGTGCGCTTGTTGGCGCGAGCTGCAAACAGAGCCGCTTCATTCACCAAATTGGCCAAATCAGCACCAGAAAAACCTGGCGTACCACGGGCAATCAGGGATGGCCGCACATCATCACCCAAAGGCACCTTACGCATATGCACTTTAAGGATTTGCTCACGACCCCGCACATCCGGCAATGGCACCACCACCTGACGGTCAAAGCGCCCAGGGCGCAACAAAGCAGCGTCCAACACATCCGGGCGGTTAGTAGCAGCAATCACGATAATGCCTTCACTGCCTTCGAAACCATCCATTTCCACCAGCAATTGGTTGAGGGTCTGCTCACGTTCATCATGGCCACCACCCAAACCTGCACCGCGCTGACGGCCAACGGCGTCAATCTCATCGATAAAGATAATGCATGGCGCATGTTTCTTGGCTTGGTCAAACATATCGCGCACACGGGATGCGCCGACACCGACGAACATTTCCACGAAATCAGAGCCGGAAATGCTGAAAAACGGCACTTTGGCCTCCCNCGCGATAGCTTTCGCCAACAGGGTTTTACCCGTGCCCGGAGAACCCACCATCAACACGCCACGCGGAATCTTACCGCCCAGCTTCTGGAACTTGCCGGGATCACGTAAGAACTCAACCAATTCAGCCACTTCATCCTTGGCCTCTTCGCAACCAGCGACATCACTGAAGTTAACCTTGACTTGATCTTCGGTCATCATGCGGGCGCGGCTCTTGCCAAACGACATCGCCCCACGACCGCCACCGCCACCCTGCATCTGGCGCATGATGTAAACCCAAAGCCCGATAATCAGCAGGAAAGGCACCCAGCTGATGATGATATCCCATAGCACTGAGCGGCCTTCTGGCGGCGCCGCTTCAAATTTAACATTATATTTGACCAGATCATCAACCAAATGAGGGTCATTGGGTGGGCTGTAAGTTTCAAAACGGTTATTATTGTTATCCGTCCCAATGACCTTATCACCCCTGATCTTAACTTCCTTGACGCTGCCATTATGCACGTTGGTCAGAAACTCTGAATACGGCACCGATGATGCTTGCTGGGTGGGCACACTGAATTTGCTGAACACTGCAATCAGGACGAATGCAATAACAGCCCAGATCAGCAAATTTTTGGTTAAATCGTTCAAATGATTTCTCCACTATCAACTGGCGTTATCCGTTTTAACACCGATTCGTGATATATTACAACATAAAACCCTGCGCCAACACATAAACCTCCCGGCTGCGAGGTCTTGAGGCTGCTGGCTTCCGAATTTTACTATCCTGAAACTTTCACGCACATTACGGATAAACGCTTCAGAACCTTCTCCCTGGAATAACTTCACCAGAAAGTCGCCTTTGGGCTTTAATACCTGCTTTGCCATATCCAACGCAAGCTCGCACAGATGAATGGCGCGCGGTTGATCGACAGCATCCACCCCACTCATATTGAGTATATCGGAAATAACAAGATCCGCCTTTTCCTCTTTCAGTAGCTTCAGAATTTCTGCCAGAACTGCATCCTCCCGGAAATCACCCTGCACAAACTCTACGAATGGCAGCGGATCAATCGGCAGGATGTCACTGGCCACCACCCGCCCCTGCTGCCCGATAACCTGTGTCGCATACTGGCTCCAACCTCCGGGCGCGGCGCCAAGATCGACCACTTGCATGCCGCGTTGCAGAATACGGTCTTTTCTTGGATTTCCTTCAGCTTATAAACAGCACGGGAGCGGTAACCTTCCTGCTGCGCCTTTTGACATACTCATCGCTAAAATGTTCGCCCAGCCAACGGTTACTGCTTTTGCTTCTTGCCATGCTTCATCG
Source organism: Candidatus Thiothrix singaporensis (assembly GCA_013693955.1). Classification (GTDB taxonomy): domain Bacteria; phylum Pseudomonadota; class Gammaproteobacteria; order Thiotrichales; family Thiotrichaceae; genus Thiothrix; species Thiothrix singaporensis. Next base: position 3,252,886 of record CP059265.1, read on the forward strand.
CCACTCATTACACTTGCCCAATTTATGGAAGCCTATCATGGAACTGAGTGAAGCACAGAAAAAACGCCTGCGCCGCGCCCACGACTTGCACCCTATCGTGATGATTGGTCAGCATGGACTCAAGCCCACCGTACTGGAAGAAATCTCCAGCGCCCTTGACCACCATCAATTGATCAAAATAAAGTTAAGCGTAGGCGACCGTGAACTACGTGATGACATGGTTGAACAACTCACCCAATATAGCCAGTCACAACTGATACAGCGGGTTGGAAACATTGCCGTGCTGTACCGCCGCAATCCGGACAAGCCTGACATCCTCAAGGAATCTGTATAATGACGCAGCTAGGGCAAATGCCTGAACCGGGTAAACCATGCAGGACAATGACATAAAAACCATCCCGGCGTCACCCGTCAGGGTCAGATCGAACACATCCTCAACCGGCTTTCGCCAGAGCAACTGCGCTCATTCGTGCAGGAGAAAGCCTTACAGGATGAAGACTTCCGCGACACCCTGCTGATCTGCTTTTCCGACCTGTTGGGCGGCGACGAACCCGCCGAACCGAAGTACCGGCAAATGCTGACAGACATGGCGCGGCGCTACGCCAACAACGAAGGCTACATCCACTCCGCCAGCGCGCAGAACTTGGCGGAGACCATCCGCAAGATGCTGGAAGTTGCGCGCAAGGCCACCACGCCGACCCGCGAAACCACTGACCTGTGTTTGGCGGTCATTGGTGAGTTGCCACAACTGGCGGACAAGATGGAAGATCCGGAAGATCACCTCTACTCCCTGATGCGCACCGCCTGCACCACCTTGTGGGAATGCTACAGCGTACTGCCCCCGAACGGCAACAAACCTTATTCGACCGCATAGCGCAGGAATATGGCAATCCGGCTTATGTTGACCTCGACTGGACAACGCCCTGCTGTCCCTGCTTAAAGACTGGGCAAGACATGACAAAAAGCGCCAGACAACCTGTCTGCGTCAGCTTGAGCGACTGCTGAAGTCACCCAAGAAAGACAATTGGCGTAAAAATTACCTGCTGGAGCAGACCAATAGCCTGATTAAATTCTGGACTGGCGATTCCCCTTAAAACGGCCTCATGGGAAAGGGTGGGCATGCCGCAGGTCTGGAAGCACATTCACCGGCACCTGCACCAGCAGCGGATTGGCCGCAGGCTTCAGCCATCCAAGCACTGTCAGCAAATTCTCCCTGCTCATGGCCGTACAACCGGAGGTCGGCGTTTCCGGGTTCAGCCAAACATGCAGAAAAATGGCGCTGCCCCGCCCGGCTTCTGTTCCCAGCATGTTATGTCCAATGATCATGCCATATTCATATTGGCGGTCATCCCGGCGCATCCGCTCAAAGGAACGCCAAAACTGTTTGGGTTCATTGGGTTGGCCAGAGGGGATGCTGCGCCAATGGTTGTAATCAGGGGAATCGGCAGCATCCACAAAGTAGTCGCGTTCGCCTGCTTGCCGGTAAAGCATTTCCACTCCCGCCGGAGCCTGTTCCGCATAGCCGAAAACCGTACCCAGTGGAAAAATGCCCGCAGGAGCCTTGCCATCGCCTTCAAATTTCCGACCACCAACGCCATCCACCTGCAAACCCCTTCCCCAAGCAAGACCGTTACGCCCAATCCTGACCGGAATACCGTCACCGACAGGCCGCCAATGCCCGGATAACTTTTCCATGCGCTGCAAAGTGGCCACAGAAGCATTCCAGCCAGTGGCTGTCACCACTAACAACTGGGTAGTCGCCGAAGGAAAATCGATAGCATCCAGCGCCTGCCAGGACTTTGGCGAACAAGCCGCCAAAACACAAAGCAACAAAATAGATAGGAGATTACGCATTTTATACATTTCCATCACCCAAACTGCCCAGCCAGCCCACAAAAACCGGCGCAAAGCCGGTTTTTCTGGATTCAGACGAATCATCCGTCCATCACTTGCCACCATGCGGTTCCACAACCGCATCAGACAGTGACTCCGGCAGGAAGCGCAGCACTTTAACTCCGATAGTCACCATAACCAACGCGANGGCCACACCGCCAACTCCCAGCATAAACTCCCACATGCTGGGCGTATAGGCATTGATTGCTCCATCAAAATAGTCGCTGGACACTTCCGCTCCTGGAAACAGGGTTAACGGATAAGCCTGACCACCAATCAGGATGACATACAACTGGGCAAAGCCGCCCAAAATAGCGAAACCTGCCGCCAACAACAGAGNTACATGATTATTTTTCAACTTACGGCAGAAAATCAGGCTCAACGGCAAAAGGCTACCCAGCAAGATTTGCGCCACCCAAAACAACTGGGTGTAAATACCGCCATCGTGCAGAATAAAAGCCTCCACACCAGCACGTTGCGCGATATACAAACTGGTCAGATGGCGCGCCAACTCCAACAACAGCACCGCCCCGATGAATACAGCCAGCAAATAACGCAGGCGGTTCAACACCGCATCGCCCAGTTCACGCCCCGTCCATTTATAAGCGCAGTACAACACCAGGATGAACACCGCCAGCCCAAATACAAACGACATGGCAATGAACAGGGGAGCCAGGATCGCAGAGTTATAGAAATCACGCGCCACCAGGAAACCAAAGATGGAACCCGTACCAGTAGTGAGGACCAGACGCCAAGTGAAGGCGGCAAAACCTGCCGGTTTGTAAAATGCCTTGGCGTGGCGATCCATCATTGTCCAGATGTACACCGCAGACAGCACCAAAAAGCCGTTATACAAAATGATGTTCCAGGCGAAAATGGAGCGAAAATTATAATGCGTCATCGCCACAATCAGACGGTCAGGATGCCCCAAATCCAGCACCAGCACGATCAAACCACCCAACAGCAGGGAAATCGCAACCAGCGCCGACAGACGCCCCATCGGCTGATACAGCTGCTTGCCAAACACCGTGCCGATAGAGCCGACATTCAGCGCCCCGGAAGCTGCCACGATCAGGAAAATAGCGAACACATGCGGCATCCCCCAAACAACCTGATTGGTCATGCCGGTCACATAGTGACCATGATGTTCCGCATAGAAGAACGCGATAGCGCCCAAGGCGAGGAATACCCNCAGCACCGCCAGCAGGATATAAAACCCNNCGGCCTCCCTGGTTTCGCGAAAAATGATTGCTTGACTAGCCATTGGTTTGCCGTCCTTCCTTTAAATGCCGTGGTAGCGCACACCGGTGTTCAAATTCAGATCCGCACGGATCTGCTTGCCGCCCATTGCTTTCAAGGCTTGGCTGATGGCGCTGCCCGGGTCGTTCAGATCGCCGAAAACCACAGCATCCGGCGCAGCCTCCACACAGGCGGGCAACCTACCTTCGTCGATTCGGTGCACACACATGTTGCATGACTCAACGGTGCCGATCCCTCGCGGCGAATNAGGCCGTTGATCAGCCAGATTCTCATGCACAAAACTGCGTGCCTTATAGGGGCAGGCCATCATGCAATAACGGCAACCAATGCAGATATGTTTGTTAANCCGGACAATGCCGTCAGCACGGCGCATGGATGCACCCGTCGGGCAAACATCCACACAAGGCGGATGCTCACAATGTTGGCACATAACCGGCAGGCGAAAACTGTTTTGGGTCAGCTTGTCAGTCACCTTCACCACCCGCGCCCAATGCGCCTTCTGCGCATCGGAGGAATGTTCCTCATCGCCCCAACCATGTTCCTGCTTGCAGGCCGCCACCATCGCCGCGCCACCGTCCGGCAAGCGGGTGACATCAATCAACATTCCCCAGCGGCGCGTATTGGTGACGGGCTGATCAGCCGGACGGCTGGGCGCTTCGCCGCCAGCATTAGCTTCCCGCAGGATAAAACCAGACGCCAGCGCCGCAGCGCCTGCCGCAACGCCACCCACAGCCATCACCAACTTGCGGCGGTATTCATCTACACGATTCTGGCTCATTGTGCGGCTCCTTGTGGCTGGGGTTGCGCAACCATCTGCGCCTCGGCGGCTGTTGGCATCGTTGCAGCCGTAACGCCCTGAGCAAAGTGATGCCCCTCTGCGCTGCCAATCGTGTGTTGATAGTTTGGATTCTGGTCAACCTGCGGACGGTCGGCATGACACTGGAAACAGTCGATTTTCTGGCCTACCGCAGCATGACAAGTCGTACAAAAATGCTCCTTGTCTCCGTAATGCAAAGGCGAACCATCCTGCTTGGTGGGCGCAACGTGACAGTTGATGCATTCTTTCAAGCTATGCTGCTTGGTGCGGATGCCTTCGATCACCGTCGCATCCCGCTGATGCATGAGAAAGTCCATGTGCCGGGTACGGATAACGTTCTCCGGCTCGACACATTCCGCCGCCTTTTGCTTCGCCGTGGCAAGGTTCAGATCGGCCTCAGTCGGGGCTTTGCCGCAACCAGCCAACAGCGCGCCCAAAGCCAGCGCTGACGCCAGAAATACCTTTAAAAACTTGCTAGTCATGCTGATTCCTGTCGAGCCATGCACTCATGGAAGGGTGATCACTCACCCAGGCNCATTTCGATGTAGCCGGTTGGGCATACGTCCGCGCAAATGTGGCAACCAATACAGCGGCTGTAATCGGTGGCAACGTAACGGCCAANGGTGGCTCGTTTCTTCGGCACACGGTAAACCGCATCCTGTGGGCAGAAAATAACGCAGTTGTCGCACTCAAAGCACATGCCGCAGCTCATGCAGCGCTTGGCCTCATTGACCGCATCCGCCTCCGCCAACGGATTCATGCGTTCAGCAAAATGCCCCAACACCTCTTCTGCAGTCGGCACATCCTCTGTACGTTTGTTGCGGTTTTGGGCGGCGAAATGCCCCAGGTACAATTCACTGGATGGGACAATCACATTCTTGGAGCGGTCATCGTAGTTATGCACCGCAAAATTGGCGTCTGAGGTGCCACGCAGGTCTTCCGCTTTGCTGCTGCCATAGTCAGCAGGATCCAAACCGGCCTCGTGCAGTTTCTGCATCAGGTCAAAGTGGTGCTTATCCACTTTCGGGCGTTTCTTCAGCTCTTCATTGCGCAGGAACTGGTCAATCGTCTGGGATGCGATGGAAGCTTGGCCAATGGCTGTCGTCAGCAGGTGCGGACGGATAATGTCACCTGCCGCAAAATGCTTGGCTTTGCCTTTGACCCGGTACAAAGCGTCCGCATCAATCTGATGGCGGCCATTATTGAAGGCGTCCAAGCCATCCAGCTTGCCGAACTGGCCAATGGCGGAAACCACCAGATCCGCTTCAATGATGGTTTCCTTACCACCCTCTTTCGGTTGCGGCATATTGCCCTTCATGACGCACTCAACAACCTTCAGGCCAATTGCGCGGCCATTTTCATCCAACACCAGTTCTTTTGGCATCACTTCCGTCAGGATGGTCACACCTTCTTTCAACGCATCCTGCACTTCATGCTCCGCCGCCGTCATCTGATCCAGCGGAAACAGGGTTGTCAGGGTGACCGTGGCGGGAACCTTGCCCTCCACCTCAGCGTGGGTCAGCTTGCTGGTGGCGGCATCTTCAGGGTTCTCCACATAATCCGCCAGCGTGCCGATCCGGCGGGAAACGGAAACCACGTCGATCGAGGTGTCACCACCACCGACACACACAACGCGCGGTGCGGTGTATTTCATCGTGCCCTTATTGAAGGCTTCCAGGAAATCAACCGCCGACACGCAATTTGGCGTCTCCGCCCATTTCTCGACGAACAAGCCCCGGCCATTCCAGCAGCCCACTGTCCACAAAATGGCGTCGAAATCCGCCTCCAGTTGCTCAACCGTCACATCAGCGCCAATTTTGGTGTTGCACCGGATTTCGATATTGCCCATATCGATGATGCGCTGCATTTCAGCCGCCAATTTGTCGCGTGGCACGCGGTAACCGGGAATGCCATAACGCATCATGCCGCCCAACTCAGGATGCTGTTCGAATACAGTGGAGGCGTGGCNCAGGCGGCGCAGTTGGTAAGCAGCCGCCATCCCGGCAGAGCCACCGCCGATGATGGCGATTTTCTTGCCGCTCAACTGTTCCGGCGCTTCAAACTTGAAACCATTGGCGATGGCGGTGTCACCGATATACTGCTCAACCGAGTTGATGCCGACGAAATCATCCACATCATTGCGGTTACAGCCGCTTTGGCAAGGAGCCGGACAGACACTACNCATCATGGAAGGGAACGGGTTGGCGTTGGTGGAACGGCGGAAAGCATATTCCTGCATGGTCATGCCGACAGGCGGTTTTTCAATGCCGCGCACGATTTGCAGCCAGCCGCGGATATCCTCACCGGATGGGCAGCTACCTTGGCAAGGCGGGGTTTTGTGAATGTAAGTTGGGCACTTGTGGGTGGTGTCCTGCACGAAAATCTTATCGTGCATGCTGCCCCACTCACTGTCGCCATCCTTGAAACGGCGGAAGGTGTGACCCTGAAGCTTGCTGTCGTTAGGTGCGGTTGCCATGCCTATTCTCCTGTCGTTAACCTGGAAAACACCAAGTTAGAAAAAACCAATACTTTAAAAGCCACTCAAATCAAGTGACGGATGCTCAATCATCGTCGTTATCTTCATCCTCTTCAGAAGGCCGGGGCGGAACCACCGACTCCTGACGCTGGAGAATGAGCGCATTGCTCACCAATTGGTGGACGCTGACAATCTGATCCATAGTGAAGCCGTAATAGGGCAGCACTTTTGTGAACTGGGATTTGCAGATGGCACAAATGGCGGCCATATGCGTCACGCCATTATGGGTAGTGACGTGTTTGANGGCCTCCGCCCGTGGCTGCGCACCTTNTACGCGCAACTCCATCAAATCATCGGTCAACAGGCCGCCACCGCCACCGCAGCAAAAGGTTGCGTCATGGATTGTGTCGGCGGGCATATCCACAAAATGGTTGCAGACAGCCTTGATGACCTTGCGGGGAATTTCAAACTGGCCGCCGGGATAATTGCCCATACGGCTGCCACGGGCGACGTTGCAGGAATCGTGGAACGTCAAGACCTTGTCATCGTTTTCACCCTTGTCAATTTTCAACGAGCCCTTCTCCAACTCACCCAACGTGAATTCGAGAATGTGCTGCGGGATTGGGTAACGCTGATCCAGAAAGTCAAACGGCCNCGCCAGCGTATTCAGGAAGCTATACGCCACACGCCAGGCATGGCCGCATTCACCAAAGACAAGGCGCTTGACCTTGAGCTTGATCGCCGCTTCCCGGATACGCAGGGAAACCCGTCGCATATTTTCGTAGGAACCGACAAACATGCCGAAATTGGCGGCCTCAGAAGCATAAGAGCTGAAAGTCCAAGTCACGCCAGCCTCGTGGAAAACCTTGCCATAACCGATCAGCCCATCAATGTGCGGCTCGGCAAAGAAGTCCGCCGAGGGCGTCACCAGCAGGATTTCCGCACCCTCCATATCCAACGGATAACGCACGGCTATGCCCGTGTCATCCAACACATCTTCTTCGATGCCTTGCAGCGTGTCATCCAAGGCCGGGCCAGGCAACCCAAGGTTATTGCCGATCTTGAAGACCTTGCCGATAATCTCGTTGTTGTACTTGGAACCCAAACCGATATGGTCAAGAATTTCGCGCGCCGCCATGGAGATTTCAGCCGTATCAATGCCGTAAGGGCAGAACACGGAACAACGGCGACATTGTGAACACTGGTGGTAATAGTTGTACCACTCACGCACAACCTCTTCCGTCAGATCAACCGCGCCCACCAACTTGGGAAAATGCTTGCCTGCAAACGTGAAATAACGGCGATAGACCTTGCGCAACAAATCCTGACGCGCCACCGGCATATTTTTGGCGTCAGCGGTGCCAATGAAATAATGGCACTTGTCGGTGCATGCGCCACACTTGACGCAAATATCCAGATACAGCTGCAAGGAACGGTAACGGCTTTTCAGGTCAACCAGCTTGTCCAGCGCACGTTCCTTCCAGTTCGGCACCAGCTCGCCCACTGCGCCAAAATCCGCCGGAAAGCCCATCGCCTTCTGGAAATCCTGCTTGGCGATGAACGNGCCGGAACCCTTCATGGTTTCGTCCTGCACCGCAGGAACCTCCACATAACCTTCGCCAGTCAGTTTTGGAATCTCGTAATCAGCCACGGTAGATGCCTCTCAAATCTGATCCGTACACGCAATCATTTCTTCAGCTCGCTTAGGAACAACTTACCCTGGCGCTCCAACTCCAATGCCCAAGGGGACACATGGCGCTGTTCACGCGGGTTATCCACCTGATTGCGGGTTGGGCTAANAAATACGCCAGGGGCGTGCAACAATTTGCTGATCGGAAAAATAATCATCAAAACGGCGACCAGCAGCAAATGCGCCAAAACAATCGGGTCAGCCGGTAGACCGCCTTCTGCGCCAAAGAAGCCAAAAGTCAGCAGGCCACTGAAAAACACTTTCACCTGTGTGACGTCTGTATGGGAAACAAAGCTCATCAGCAGGCCGCTTAAGCCGATGCCAATCAGCAGCGCCAGCATCAGGTGGTCAGATGGCGCGGAAATATAGCGCACACGGTCGACCAGAAAACGGCGCGCCCATAAACCAGCCAACCCCAGCACCATGGTCAGACCGGCATAACGCCCAAACGGCTGCATGAACACCAGGAACTCATTCATGCCCACGAAATAACGGCTATGGCNGACCAACACCAGCCACAAAGACATGTGGAACAGGAAAGCGAACAGCCACAGGGCTTTGTTGGAGCGAAACAGGCTTTGAAAGAAGACAACTTCCTTGAACATGCGCCAAACCACGCCGCCCTGCGTCACCGGAGCCGGAGTGGTGGGTATTTTCAAGGGGGCTGGCGTATTCCAGTATTGGCGGATTTTCATCCCAACGCCAATAACGAGGGTCAATGTTGCCGCCCAGAACAACAGTCCGTAAAGAACGCTTACGAATGTCACTGCGTACTCCTGATTCCATATTCTCTCTTCTGAAAATCTGTCACGTCCTGAAAAATGGACAAAACAAACCTTGAGAAGAGGCTCCGGTGAACCGGAGCTTTTCTCATTTATGCGGCAAAGCTGTCAGTATGCGGAATTACACGCAGCCGGTTGGCTTAGGCAGGCCTGCGTATTTACATGCTTGCTTGCCTGGNNTATAAGGGAACAGGCTGTACAGATATTTGGAGTTGCCTTTGTCAGCACCCAAACGTTTGCCTACCGCTTTGGTCAGGACACGCACGGCTGGGGCAATTTGATACTCTTCATAGTACTCACGCAGGAAGTTCAGGATTTCCCAGTGTTCGTCAGTCAGTTTGACATCTTCAGCGCTTGCCAGAGCTTCCGCAACTTCCGGAGTCCAGTCACTCAGGTTCTCCAGGTAACCTTCTTCGTCCAGCGGGATAGATTTGCCATTCAGTTCAAGTGATGCCATCGATAGGCCTCCTCTGTATAAAAATGTTAAAACTTACAACCAGCTTTGGGTGCGCTCGTTATTGGCAGTCAGGTCAACAAAGCCTGCGTAGTCAACGACAGCCACGCCTTCCATCGCCTTGCCTTCCAGACCACGCGCCGNCCGGTCGGAACCCAGCACATACACAGTCTTGTCAGCCATTGCCGCTTTGAGTTTAGCGGCAAAGCGTGACCCGTCGACGGCACCGACCACGGCATCTTCAATCATCAGGATTGCGTCACCTGCCTGCGCATGGGCGAGACAACTATCAAAAGCCACACGTTCAAACGGGGACTTGTTTACGATATGCAACATAGCCATTTCTTTAAATCCTCCGTCAGAAACTCAATACTACGTCTTGCCCAGCCATCATTGCAGCCATTTCCTCACGGTTGACCAGAATAATGGAAGGCTTTTCGGCGTAATCGTCATCGGCATCTTCGTAAGTCAGCTCCATCAGATCATCAACCGTCAGGCCGCGCTCTTCCAAAGACTCTTTGGAAACGTATAACTTGTTGATGTCGTAATCACCCAGCGCACGGTAAGTCGGCGAGAAGTTTTTCATGCCAATGCCTTTGCTGTTCTGGCCTTTGGTGATTTGGTACACGCCATCATCAATAAAGGCCAAGCTGACGTTTTGCTCAAACGCCGCCGAAATCAGCACCACTTCCAATGACTCCAGCGCATAAACAGTGCCGTAAGGAGCTTTGCGGTTCACAAACAGAAAATTCTTGGTAGTCATCGCAATTTCTCCTTAATCGCCGAACACGATCAGACGGTCGGACTGGATACCGCCCTCAACCAGCTGNNGCAGGCCGGAAATCCGGAATCCGGGAGCGATGTTGTTGGCATCCAACCCCTGACGTTTGGCCTCATCCGCATCCATAATGCCGCGGCGTTGCGCGGCAGCGATGCAGATCACCAAATCCAGGCCATGCTTGTCAGCCAATTCAGTCCAAGATTTCTGAATCTGGCGGTCATCAGCTGGCGGCACCGTCAAACGGGTGCCATTGTTGACGCCATCATGGTAGAAAAAGACACGGAAGATTTCGTGTCCCTTCTCCAGCGCGGCACGGACGAATTGGAGGGCTGAATCAGCAGCTTGGTGCTGGTACGAGCCTTCGTTGATCAGAATTGTGTATTTCACGCTGCCTATTCCTCTGCGCCGTCAGATCAGAAGCGAATGTGGGTGGAAGAGTTCAGGTTCGCACGCGCACCACGCCAGTTGTCGATGTGGTACTTGGTGAACGGCAACCCGGTCACCTCGAAGAAACGCGGCCAGCCGATACGCTCAACCCACTCGTTGATGCGCTCCCAATCTTTCGCGCCTTCCTTGTAGCAAGCCAGGATCTTTTTGACAATTGCAGTCGCTTCCGGCCACCGTGGCGGGTTGTTCGGGATGCCAGCGGCAACCAGACGCTGGAAGGTCGGTTTGCCACGGGCATTGGAGTGGTTGCCACCGATCCAGATAGCCAGCTGGGTAGCCTGATGGTCGTTGATCTGCATGGGCGGGCAAGGTGGATAGCAGGCACCACAGCAAATGCATTTTTTCTCATCAACTTCCAGGGAAGGCTTGCCGTCAACCATGGCAGGGCGGATAGCCGCCACCGGGCAGCGCGCCACCACGGATGGGCGTTCGCACACATTCCCAACCAGCGCATGGTTGATCTTGGGTGGTTTGGTATGCTGGACATTGATGGCGATGTCACCCTGGCCGCCGCAGTTGATCTGGCAGCAGGAAGTGGTGATATGGACGCGGTTCGGCATGCTCCAGGATTTGAACTCAGGCAGCAGCTCATCCATCATCGCCTTGACAACGCCGGACGCATCAGTGCCCGGAATATCGCAGTGCAGCCAACCTTGGGTGTGGGACAGCGTAGTGACAGAGTTACGGGTGCCACCAACCGGGAAACCTGCATCTTCCAACGCACTGACCAAAGGCTCGACCTTGGCTTCATCCGCCACCAGGAACTCGATATTGGAACGGATGGTGAAATGGACATAACCGTCGCCATAGGTGTCGCCGATGTCCATCAGCTTGCGCAGCGTGAACACGTCCAGGATACGCTGGGTGCCAGCGCGGACAGTCCAAATTTNTTCGCCGGTTTTGGAAACGTGGACCAATACGCCGGGGCGTGGGTCTTCGTGATATGCCCACAGACCGTAGTTACGGCGCATAACAGGGTGCATGTACTGGAAACCATCCGGGCATCCAGACTCAATAGGATCGCGCATTTCTGGTGCGGCCATTGCGAAGCCTCCGTCAGAGAATAACTTATAAAATTTCGTCGAATTCTGGCTGACGGGACAGCTCTAGCTTCTGCCCCGTCCAGCGAGCGCCACTAAGCGGCGGCTTTTTCTTCACGCTTGCGATTGAACCATTCTTCAGCAGCCTCATCCCAACCGTCAGTACGCACATAAGACACGTTGCGCGGCTGCTTGATCATATTGGGATCCGGATCGATATCGATGCCTTCCAGGAAATTGACCAAACCGATACGTTCGATCATTTCGCCGCAACGCTCGTGCTCCAGGCCATTTTCCGCCCAAAAGTCGATGATGGTCTGTGCCAGCTCAACGATGCGCTCGTAATCTTCTTCGGTTTCCAGTTTCATGAACGGGATCACAACCGTACCCATCAGGTCGCCAATTTTCAGGGTGCGCTTGCCGCCGATCAGGATGGTGACACCCTTGTCGTCACCAACTTGCAACGCTTTCGGCATAACATTCAAGCAATGCATGCAACGCACACAGTTGTGGTTGTCAACCGTAAGGGTGTCATCATCATTCAGTTTGATGGCGTTGGTCGGGCAACGGCTGATGACATTGTCAAACATGTATTGGCGGCCTGCGGAACGATCACCTTCTTTGCCAATTTCCTTGGCCTTTTTCATGATCATTTCCTTGACGGCTTNCTGGTTGACTTTCATGTCATCACGCCAAGTGCCGATCACGGCGAAGTCGGAACGCTCAATCGCGTTCTGGCAGTCATTGGGGCAGCCGGAAACCTTGAACTTGAACTTGTAAGGCAGCGCCGGGCGATGCACGTCGTCAGTGAAGTTGTTCAGCAGGCGGCGGTGGATGGCATGCTCGTTACAATTGGACATTTCGCAACGGGCGGCACCGATGCAAGACATGCCAGTGCGGACGCAAGNGCCTGCACCGCCCAAATCCCAACCGTATTCATTGATTTCATCAAAGAAGTGCTGGTAGTTCACACTATTGGCACCAATGAACATGATATTGCCAGTCTGCCCATGGAAGGTTTGCAGGCCTGAACCCCACTTTTCCCAGCTGTCAGCCAGTTGGCGCAGCATATCCGTGGTGTAATAGTTGCCTGCAGGCGGCTGGACACGCAGCGTATGGAATTCTTTGGACTCCGGGAACATGTGACCCACTTCAGAGAAGCGCGGGATGATGCCGCCGCCATAACCGAAGACAGAAATGGTGCCGCCCTTCCAATAGCCCATGCGGGTTTCGTAAGAGTGCTCCAACTGCCCCAACAAGCCATTGATGGTGGAGCGGATGCGCTCATCGGGATGTTCATCGCGCAGTTNTTTGAAGCCGCTGATGAAGCTAGGCCATGNGCCTTCTTCCAGCACGTCCAGCATCGGTGTTGGATAATGTTTCGTTGCCATACCTGCCTCCTCAGTATAGATACTATGGCGTTTCCCCTAACCGGCACCCTACCGGCCGTCAGGCTGGAAATTAAAACAATTGCAGAACTTGGTTTGCTCAAGTCATAAGTGCGGTAAGTGTATGCGCAGCGCCTGAGCCAGAGAATCTCACCCATGGGGTGCTACCTGAATCAGGCCTATATCCCTAAGGGGATAGACCTGCAACATAGCCTGAACCAGCGCCATTTGAGCGGTATAATAGAATATTCGAATTTTTAATACTGCAAATAGACAATAGTTCCATAGGGATTATGGCAGGCTGTGACCATGAACAAATCTCCCTTCAATATCAAGCAACTGGACACCTATCAACGATGGCGCGAACAAAAGCTGTCTGCTTATCCGCTATCCATCGAAACCATGCAAGTGGAAATCACCAACCCGGAGACGCCCAGTGAAAGCGAGCTTGGGCACATCCAGGCATTATGCCGCCAGCACAACATGGCGCTTTACCGGTTCAAGCAAGGGGATTTCCGTAGCAAGCGTTTTGTACATCAATTGGGGGCAGCACTGGGTTTGCGCCGTCTGGACAATAACCTGTGCGCCGACGAAGACAGCCTGACCTCCCTGCAGGTCGCCACCCATGCCGGGCAACACGATTACATCCCCTATACGGACAAGCAGCTGAGTTGGCACACTGACGGTTACTACAATCCGCCAGCAGGGCAGATCCACGGCATGCTGCTGCATTGCGCCCAACCAGCCCAGGCGGGCGGCGAAAGCTGGCTGATGGATCACGCGATTGCCTACATCCTGCTGCGTGACGCCAACCCGGAGTACATCACGGCGTTGACGCACCCACAGGCGTTCACCATACCGGCCAATATACTGGAGGGAAGGGAAGTGCGGCCGCCGCAATCCGGCTCGGTGTTCAGCGTGACACCTGCTGGCAGGCTGCACATGCGTTATTCCGCCCGCCAACGCAATGTCATTTGGCGGAACGACCCGCTGACGCAGGAAGCTGCCGCATTCCTGCTGGATTTGTGGCGGCGTGACTCACCCTATAAGGTAAGGCGCACCTTGCAGGCAGGCGAAGGCGTGGTATGCAATAACGTCCTGCATTGCCGTACTGCCTTTGTGGACAGCGAGGAGCCGGAACGGAAGCGCCTGTTGTACCGTGGCCGGTACTACGATGGCGTAAAAGCTTAAAAGCCGCCTTGACTTGGCTCAAGGCGGAATTATAAGGCTGGCGGAGTTACGCTAAGATGGGGCCAGCCCGAAAACAGTCCTCATGCTAATCAGGCCAGCAGGGTACGAATTTCAGCAATCCGCTCCTGCAAAGCGCAAACCGGGTATTCGGCTTCCTGCTCTACCAACCATCCCCCAGCAAACTTTCCAGCTTTGCCAGCATGGCTTCCGCTGCCGTTTTCTCACCCGTGGAGGCAAGAAAACGGCCAGCGTCATCAGCACCAGCGGAGACTCGCCCGCCAGCTCATAGGCTTGCTGATAACTTTCCCGCGCCGCAGCCAGATCCCCGCTTTGATGCAGGATGTTCCCTTTGTATTGCAGCAAACGGTAGTCGCAGTCCTGTCCTGCTCGGCGCACCACGGCAATGCATTCATCCAGGCAACGCAGGCCTGCGCTCAGATCGCCGTCCGCCAGACATTGCCCAAACTCCATAAACTGGGGAATTTCCGTCATGTTGCGCATAGCCTGCCCTCCTGCTAACGGGTAATCACCAGCTTCTGATAAAGCCCACCAAAGAAAAGCTGCTTTTCCACGCTTTTGGGCTTGCATTCCGCCGAAAACCAGGTGTCGATGTCATGACGCCACAAATCCAGCGCAAACGGCTCCAGATAGCGCAACACGACATTCATGACGTAACGGAACGGATTCAGGGAATGCGGGCGATGATAATCCATCAGCAATACCCGCCCGCCAGGTTTAACCACCCGCAAGGCTTCCGCCAGCGTTTTACGGCGGACTTTTTCAGGCTGCTCATGCAACAGGAAAANAATGACAACATTGTCGTAAACAGCGTCTGCAAATGAGAGCCTGGAGGAATCCTGGTGATGCACAAACACATTCGGGTATTCACTCACCTTTTTCCTGACGTTATCCAGTTGCACCGGGGCGACATCCACAATATCCAGGCTCGCCTCAGGGCGCAGGCGTTGCGCCAGACAGGGCGAAAAATCACCGTAGACACACGCCACCTGCAAAGTGTTCCCACCGATGTTATCGCCCAGCTCATTGAGGATTTCATCCCGCAGACGAGAAAAATTTCCCCACAGGATCAGGTTGACCAACCATTGCCGCTCAAAAACATCGACCGCTTTCGGGTGCGTATAAGCCCACCAATATGTTTCCTCCAAATACAGGGGAATCTTGGGCGAATCGACGCCGGTTTCGCGTCGCTGCGGAAAGGTTCGGGGAACGCTGATCGCTATATCTTTCTCCATAACTGTGATCCTTCAATAGTTAATTTTTGGCATGACCCGAGCATGCCCATCGCCGATGGACAAAAGCTCTGCGGGTGAAAATGACGCCCCCTCCTGAAAACCGATGCGGGAACATAAGGAGGGGAACGCCCAAAAACAGCGGCAGTGTTACGTCACAGTGAGAGGGTCAGGGTTGCCCTCACCTCCAGCGTCCTCCATGACATTGCGGACGGAAGCCGAGGCTTTGCCCGCCCCTACCCGGCTTCATTTCGATCGCCATGCCAGCCTTGGCGA
The DNA here is from genome assembly GCA_013693955.1 of Candidatus Thiothrix singaporensis. Lineage (GTDB taxonomy): Bacteria > Pseudomonadota > Gammaproteobacteria > Thiotrichales > Thiotrichaceae > Thiothrix > Thiothrix singaporensis. Next base: position 3,268,631 of record CP059265.1, read on the forward strand.
ACAGGGTGAACACCAAGCAACCCATGGCATAAATTCCGACAGAAACCCCCAACTCTTTCAGGGTCGGGCTATATTCGTAGATTTCACCCAACGGCGAAGGGATAAAGCCGGTCACCACCAGCCCCATGCCCTTTTCAATCCAGATGCCAGCGAAAGCCAGACCGCACGCGACATTGAGCGTTGTCATATTGGTGCGGGTCTTGTGCACCATGAGCAAAATGACAGCGGTGATATTGGCCGCCATCGCAGTCCAGATCCAACCTTTCAGAGTATAAANGCCATCCAGCCCCATAAACAGGTAAATCATGGAAGCCGCATGCGCGGTCGGGTTATAGAAGTCGGTAAACAGCTCCGCCGCCACAAAATAGATATTGATTTGCAAAGCGACCGTCATGATCAGCGCCAGCATGTCGATGATGCTTTGCTTGATGGGGTAGTCGGTATAACTGCGCAATGCCTGCAAGGCAATGATCATCAGGGCGGNGCCTGCCGTGAACGCCGAAGCGATGAAGCGCGGTGCCAGCAACGACGTATGCCAGAACGGGCGGGAAATATTTGATGAGAACAGGAAGGCCGTCACCGTATGGATTGAAATTGCCCAGAACATGGAAAGGACAACAAATGCGAAGTATTTCCTGACATCCGGCTCCTTGCCTTGGTAGTGGTTCCACAAGATGTACATCGGGATCAGCAGGTTAAGGAACAGGTAACCATTCAGGACGATGATGTCCCACGCCAGCATGGANNGCAGCCAGTTGAATTTCCCCAGGAAGGGAATGACATGCCAGGCGCGGTCAATGCGGCCAATATCCACGGCGACAAAGCCCATGGCCACCACCACCGCAGCGACCGCCAGCCCCTCGCCGATCAGCACGACCGACTTCACATCGGTGCGGTGAAAAATATAGGCTGGCACCACCAACAACACCGCTGCCGCCGCAATCCCGANCAAAAAGGCGAAATTGGCAATATAAAAGCCCCAGGACACCTGATCACTCATACCCGTGATCGCCATGCCCTGGGTAATCTGGAAGTAGTAATTCAAGGCGGTAATGGCGATCAGGAACAGCAAAAAGCCAATCCATGTCCAGTACATCTTGCCGCCGCTCAACGCAGCCCCCACACCATCCTTGATAAAACTGAAAAACGTCAACTGCTTGGTGTTGCTCATATCCGCGCCCTCGCTTCATCAGTGAAGTACCAGAACTTGGGCTCGGTGCCCAAATCCTCTTTTAACCGCCACACGATCTTGTGCTCCAATATCCAGCGGATATCGCTATTGGGGTCAAGCAGGTTGCCAAACACCCGTGCGCCAGTCGGGCAAGCTTCCATACAGGCCGGTTGACGNNGCTTGCGGGTGCGCTGGGTACACCAGTGACATTTTTCCACCACGCCTTTGGGACGCGGGCGGTTGCCCATATAGGCGGTGACCGGATTGATGTCTTCCGGCGCGATTTGCGGTTCCGTCCAGTTGAAATGGCGGGCNNAGTAGGGGCAAGCGGCCATGCACATACGGCAACCGATACACCAGTTGTAATCGATCACCACGATGCCATCCTTGTCCTTCCAGGTCGCCTCGACCGGGCAAGCTTNTACGCACGGCGGGTTGTCGCACTGCTGGCACTGCACCGGCAGATACCATTTGCCCGGGGTGGGCACAGTCGCCGGATCATAGTAATGGTTGGAATGTTCCAGATTACGGTCGCCGTTGGGCATTTCCAGAACGCGGATATACTGCATCTGTGAATCGCGCCCCTGGTTGTTCTCCCGGATACAACCGTACACGCATTCCCGGTAACCCCGACACTTGGACAGGTTCAACGCATAGCCGAAATAGGTGCCGGGCATCGGTTTGACATCTTCACAAGTAATGTCGACCCCGAATTTGCGCTTGGCCTTGCGCTCAATCCGGTGCAGCGCATCCTGCATTTCCTCATCCGACATGCGGGTGTAATGCTGCTGGAAAAAGTCGCCCATGGCATCCATGAACGACAAACCATTGCCCTGCCCCAATTTCTGGGCTGATGCCTGACCTCACTCATCGCCGCCTGCCCGACGGAAGACGTGGCTGCCAAACCGGCAGCACCCAGCAAGCCCAAACCTTGCAGAAACCTGCGCCGAGCCTGGAGCGACGGGTTGCCCTCGTGGGCGGCAACCTGTTCCGGATCGCCTAAAGCGTCCAGTGCCTGGTCAGCCATTGTGACCATGGATTGGCTGTTGCATGTGCAAATATGCTGATCATTCATGGCTTGTTTCCCTCCTCTGGCTGGAGCCTGTCCTGATGTTTCTCCCAGATGGTCGGGTGCCCTTCGCTCTCACCCTCATGCGGCATTTCGCCCAACCCTGCGCGCACCGGCGGCTTCGGCTGGGGCTTCTGCTGGCGGAACGGCGGATGATGGGGATTGTGGCATTCAGTACAGTTATACCGCTCAACATCGCCCTTCCAGTTCCCGACCCGTTTGCCATGCGCGCCGTAATACCAGTCCCGCTGGCGGGCGGAATGGCACTGGCCGCACACCTTCCAGGCGTCGTTGAAATCCACCTTGACGCCCGCCACGGTTTGCAGGTTGTTCCGGTCTGTCGGGCTGTGGCAGGTCAGACACCAGAAACGCTGTTGCCCATGATCCAGCTTGCCGTCCACCAAACCGGCCGTAGCGTGGATCATGATGGGGCGCGGGGTTGTATTGACCGGCATATTGGCATGGCACTGGGCGCAAGGGTAAAAACTCAGCTTGTCTTTACGCGGCAGCACCATCGGTGGCTGTTGCCCGGGATACCCTGAAACACGCCATAACCGGCCTGCAACATGGCGTCTGAAACAGCAGCCCCCACACCTGGCCGTATCGGCAGGATTAGGCTGAACCGCCGCATCAGCAGGTGCCGCCGCAGTATCTGGCGAAGCTGCCGCCGTCTCAGCAGGCGGCCGCAGCCGGTTGTTGGGTTGGCGGAACTGCCGCCGTCTCAGCAGGTGGGGCGCCGCAGGAGCAGGGGGCTTTCCGCCTGTTGCGGGGCTGGTGGAGGCACCGCCGCACCAGCAGGCGGAGCAGCAGCCTCCGGCATGGGGGAGCCGCAGTTGGAGAAGTGGCATTCTCACTCACCGCAAAACTGGCGGCGAAAAAGCTGGCAGCCACCAATAGCCCCCTATTAACCTGAAATGGAATCTCATGATCAAGAACCTCCTCTTCCTGTCACATTAGTGCTTTGAGCGCATGACCACTTTCATCATCTTGATATTCAAGGCAATAAAGCGGAAAAACTGCCAAAAGACTGAACACCGCGTATACAGCGTGAACGGGGTGGGCACTGGTGGATAATAATTCTGCTCGTAGGGCTCCTTGTTGGTCGCCATGGTGTATTTCCCTCCTCTGATTAACGTAACTCTCGCCTTGCCTACTCCGGAATCAGCGTCCAGCCCGGCTTCATCTGTGCCTGATACATGAACATGTAATGCAGGTAATGCTTGATCCAATGCCCCGCCAGACCGATTTCGCCAAAGGTCAGATCCAGATCGCGCCCGTAATCGGGGTATTTTTCAAAATCGGGGACAACTGGGTAGACCGTCATGCTGGCGGCGGTGCCGTCAAACAAGCCCATGCCGGTTGAAGCGACGCAAGCCGCCCCCATTTCCGCCATGCTGGCGTGATGGGTGGGTTCTGTCGCGCCATGCAGGATCATGTCGCGGATGCTGCCAGCGACTGCTTTGCCCATGCCAGCGGATGGCATGCCGGTGCNGGGTGGAGCCGGGGTGATGACAGTCCCGTTGGGGCTTTTCATCACCTTGCTGATGGGATGGGGAGGCGCGAACGCAATACCGGCGGCAAAAATATTTTTGTAAACCGGGTTCTGGCAGGACTTCGGCCAATCCGCCGCGCTCCATTCCTCAAAAGGACGGGCGGTGTAGTCCGCATCCACCTTCATGAACGCATTCGGCAGGAACAGGTTGGCGGTGATGTCTTCGCCAGCGGCATTGAAGGCCTTCAAACCGACGCCTGCAAATGGCGGGATCAGCATGGAAAAGTCAAACGCGACCTCTTTGAGCTCCCCGTCCAACGTCTCGTAATGGACTTTGCCAGCCTCAACCTTGTTGACGTGGGCGCGGGTAATCCACTCAATGCCGCGTTCCACCATCAACGATTCCGCGAAAATTTTGCCATTGGTGATGTAGCCGCCACGCTTGAGGTGCAGGCCGCCCATGCCAAAATCCCCCAGCTCGTATTCATTGCTGATCCAGATGATTTTCGCCTTGTCCCTGACGCCAGCCTTGCGCAGAACATATTCCACATTGAAGATGTATTCGAAAGCGGNCCNCTGGCAGGTGCACATGCCATGACCCGTGCCGATGAGGAAGGTTTTCTTTTCACCCTGCTTCATGGCCTCGATATTGGCCTGTAGCTTTGCATTGGCTTCAGCGGCGTGCAGGTAGGTGCAGACCGACACCGTATGCCCAGCTTCNNCGGCCAGCCCTTCGGTGGCACCGAAGTTCAGTTTTGNGCCGGTGGCGTTGACCAGATAATCGTATTCCAACACCTCGGTTTCCCCTGCCTTGTCAGGAGCGGTGTAACGGATCATCACATAGGGTTTTGCAGCGCCTTCGCCACCTTCCGGATGGATGGAAAGCGCCAGCGCCTGACGAAAATCCACCCCGGCTTTTTGATAGACAGGAGCCAGTTCAAATGTCACCTGCTCCGGTTTCATCTGACCCACTCCCACCCAGATATTGGACGGTATCCAGTTCCATTTGCTGTTGGGGGACACCACCACAACTTCGTGCCCTTGCTTCCCAATCCAGCGGCTTAAATTGGCCGCAGCCGTATGTCCAGCAATACCGGCACCTAAAATAACGACTCTTGCCATACTAAACAACGCACCAGCTAAAGCTGGTGGGTTTGCGAAAGGGACTGAAAGTCCCGGATACACGTCGACTAAACGACGTGTTAGCTGCCCGGTTCCATTCGGAAATTATCATTGGGACTCGGCTCAAAGTGATGTTCCAGATATTCTTTGATCATCTCCTCGGTCATCTGACCCACCGTGACACAAAAATAGCCCCGAGCCCAAAAATGTCGACCCCAATAGCGCTTGTTAATATGGGGATATTCTTCCAACAGGTAGCTCGCTGTCCGTCCTTTGATGCGCCTCATGATCTCACTTGGAGCCAGATGAGGAGGGCAACTGACCAATATGTGGACATGATCCTGGCTTACTGCACCTTTGATGATGCGAATCTCAAACGCTTCGCAAGTCTGACGCACCAGTTCCCGCAAGCGCTCGCCAACCTCACCTGTCAAAACTTTGTAGCGATATTTCGTCACCCAGACAAAATGATACTCAATTTGATAAACCGTATGGCTTCCGTAACGATAATTCATGCCCTACCTCCTCAGCGGTACAGCACATTGTCGCAGCTAAAGCTGACCGGCTGAAGCCGGTGGTTTTAACCTTGGGTATGGAAATAAAGGCTCCTCCTCCTTTGGCATATCTCTATGAAATAATTATCTTGAATGTATTTATTTAATATTCTTGAAACTGTTATGCAAGGATTGAGCCAACCGTTAAATTGGCGTTAAGCAAATAAAAGCTTGCGGGAAACAGCCACCGGCCATCCCCCATCATCAAAAGCGGCAGGTGGATCGATCACTATGTTGCAACGCAGATGAAAACATGACATGACATCTCATCAGCAGGCATGACAAACTGTCATGACAAAGGCCTGCTGGAAGGGGAAGGGTTCCCCAATGGAAACGCAGGGGAAATGAGGCAAAAGAAAGGCCTGTTTCTGCACAGGCCATACGCGACATGATGGCGGTGACCCGCCACAATCCGGGAATGGAAAAATCAGCGGACGGGCGTCCCTCCCGCCTGCCGGATCGACGTCCGGACTTCATCCAGTTCTGGTGAACCTTCAGGCAGCAAAGGCAATAATGTGTTCCAGTACCGGATCGCCTGGGCAGCATTGCCCGTCTGCATCGCGGCGGAAGCCGCCAGCCATAGCCCCATCGGGTTGCGGGGATCAAGCGCCAGACCCCGAGTCAGCAATTCCAGCGCCTTGCCCTGAAAACGGCCTTGCTGGCTGGCGGCCAACGTATCCGCCCAGGCGAACAACACCGCCGGTTCATCCGGGTTAAGCTGCGCCGCCTGCTCATAGCCCCGGATCGCGTCAGGATACCGCCCCAGCACCACATAACTGCGCCCCAGCATCAGCCAGCCGTCCACATCGTGCGGCGCAGCCTTGAGGCGCTCCTCCAGACCAGCCAGCATCTTGCCCATATCCGGCGTCGCCCCTTCGCCCATATGGGCGTCCAGATGCGCCTCAGGCATGGCGTTCGGCTGCACGGAAGATTCCGGAATCGCATCAGGGGAGCCCAGCACGCCATACAGGCCAAACGCCAGCAACGGCGTCAACAGGGCAAGCAACAACGCCATTCCTTTTGCGGCTGCTTGCGGCTGCGCCGCTGCCTCATCCGCCCGGGTATCCTCATACAAACCCCGTTCCAGCTCCGCCAGCGCCGCCTCATGGCCTGCCTCATCCATCCCGCCCAGCCGGTATTCGGCTTCCAGCTCCGCCTTATGCTGCCGGGCGATGGCAATATTCTGCGCCCGCCGCCNCATCTTCCGGCCAACCCGGGACGNCAACAACACAGGCAACAACAGCGCCACGCCCAGCAGGCTCAAACCCGCAGCCAACACCCAAAAGTGATCATTCCTCATCCTCCAGCAAGCGGCGGGCGGTAAGCCGTTGCGACAAGTCATCCTCCGCAGGCTCCACGGCGCGCCCCTGACGGGCGACCCGCCATAACGCCACGCCCCCACCAGCAGCATCACGAAAGGCCGCCCCACAGCAGCCAAGTGGAGGCCTGCACCGGCGGACGGTACAGCACGAAATTACCGTAACGCTGCACCAGAAACGTTTTGACCGCCTGTTCATCCAAGCCTTGCTGCGTCACCATTGCATACACTTCATTACGCAAATCCCCGGCCAGTTCAGCATTCGAATCCGCCAAGTTTTCATTCTGACAGACTAGGCAACGCAACTCCGTCAGCAGACCTTCGTACAGCGCCTGCTGCTGCGGACTGCTGAACTGGCGGACTTCAATCGCTGTCTGGCCATAACCAGCGCCCGCCCACAGGCACATGAGCAACAACCCACGGCTCCAGCCATTTCCACGCATCTCAGCCTCCCTCCGCACGCAGTTTTTCCAACAGGGGCAACAACTCCCCGGCAACCGTCTCCGCCGTCAGCGNGCCGGTAAATTTGCGCCGGACAATGCCACGCTGATCAACCACAAAGCTTTCCGGCACGCCATACACGCCCCAGTCGATTCCCGCCCTGCCGTCAGCATCAAGCGCCACAGCGGCATACGGATTGCCAAATTGCGCCAGCCATTCACCGGCGGCGGCGGGCTGATCCTTGTAGTTCAGCCCCAGCAGCGGCACTTGCGAACGCTTCGCCAAATCCACCAGCACCTGATGCTCGCTGCGGCAGGCTGAACACCAGGACGCCCAAACATTCAACACCCATACTTTGCCCAGCATGTCCGTAGGTACTTGAGCACCCTGTCCCGCCAGCGTTGGCAGCCTGAAAACCGGAGCCGGACGGCCAAGCAACGGCGAGGGGATTTCGCGTGGATTCATGCCCAGACCAGCCCACAACAGCCCTAGCAGCAACACAAATATTCCCAGGGGTACGGCGTAACGCATGTTCATACCCCTTGCGCCAGAGCAGCGCTCGGTGGCACCACGTCGTCGGTCTGGCGCAACCGGCGGTAACGTTTGTCCAGCGCCCCCGCAACGCCGCCCAGCGCCATCAGCAGGCCGCCCAGCCACAGCCAGCGGACAAACGGCTTGTACTGAATGCGCACGCTCCAGCCACCCTGATCGCCCAACGGTTCGCCCAGCGCCACGAACAGATCCCGAAACAGGCCAGGGTCAATTCCAGCCTCGGTTGTCGGCATGGATTCGACGTTGTAGACGCGCTTTTCCGGGTGCAACATAGTGATGCTATCCTTCCCGCGAGTCACCTGCATGGCNNACCCCGATACGCCTGATAATTGCCGCCCTGAGTCTGTTCAACGCCCTGCAAGGTGAAGGTATAGCCCGCNCAGCGTATGGCTTTGCCCCGGCTCCAGCCTAACATCGGCGGCCTGACTGTAAACCGATACCAGCGTAACGCCAGTCAGGGTGACAGCCAGCCCCAGATGCCCCAGCAGCGCTCCCCAATTGGCCTCGACCAACGCCACGGCGCTTTGTGCAGCCGCACGGCCAGACAATGGAGCCAANNAGGCAACCCACCCGGCCATCGCCAGCCCCAGCACCGCCAAACNCCGGTAAATCCGGCCCAACGCCCAGGGAGCCAGCACCGCCATCAGCAGCGCCGCTGCCAGCGGCAACCCCAATACCCGCGCCAACCGCCGCGCTTCATCCTGCCGCCAACGCAACGCCAGCCCAGCCCCCATCGCCACCGCCAACGCCGCCATCAGGGGCGTCATGACAGTATTGAAATACGGCGNGCTGACCGAAATTTTCCCCAGAGCCAGCGCGTCGCTCAATAACGGGAACAGCGTCCCCAGCAGCACCGCAAACGCCATCACCAGCAGAATGAGGTTATTGGCGAACAGGCCGGTTTCACGCGACAACAGGGAGAAACGTCCGGTGGTCGCCAGCCGGGGCGCGCGGATGCCGAACAACAGCAGGGATGACCCCACCACCGTCGCCAGAAACAACAGGATAAAGACGCCCCTACCGGGGTCACTGGCGAACGCATGGACGGATGTCAACACCCCGGAGCGAACCAGAAACGTCCCCAGCAGGCTAAAGGAAAATGCGCCGATCGCCAGCAACACCGTCCAGGCTTTGAACAGCCCGCGCTTCTCGCTGACCGCCAGTGAATGCAGCAGGGCGGTTCCCAGCAGCCACGGCATCAGCGATGCATTTTCCACCGGATCCCAGAACCACCAGCCGCCCCAGCCCAGCTCATAGTAGGCCCACCAGCTGCCCCCGGCGATGCCCAGGGTCAGGAACACCCAGGCGACATTGGTCANGGGACGCGCCCAGCGCACCCAGGCCGCATCCAGCCTGCCCCNCAGCATGGCGGCGATGGCGAAGGCGAAAGCGACCGAAAACCCCACGTAGCCCATGTACAGCATCGGGGGATGCACGGCGAGCCCGAAATCCTGTAGCAGCGGGTTCAGGTCGCGCCCCTCCGGCTGCATCGGCACACGCTCAAATGGATTCGAGGTCAGCAGGATAAACAACAGGAACCCTGCCCCGATCAGCCCCATGACACTCAGCACCCGCGCCAGCACCTGCGTGGGAACCCCGCCCCCGAACACGCTTACCGCCACGCTCCAGCTTGCCAGCGCCATCACCCACAGCAGCAGTGATCCCTCATGCGCGCCCCATACCCCCGTCACCTTGTAAAACAGCGGCAGCTGCGCACTGGAGGTTTCCACCACATAACGCACGGAAAAGTCATCCGTAACAAAGGCATAGGTGAGGCAGGCATAAGCGGTGAACGTATACGCCCACATCGCCAGCGCCGCCGGTTTCGCCAGCGCCANCCAATCGGGTTCGCCCGTAAAGCTGCCGTACAGCGGAACGCCGCCCAGCAATGCAGCCATCACCAGCGCCAGTATCAGGGAAAAATGACCAAGTTCGGGAATCATGGCTGTGTCGCTCCGGCGCTGTCTGTTTCAAAGTGGCGGCGACTTCCGGCGGAACGTAGCTCGCATCGTGTTTGGCCATGACTTCCTCCGCCACAAACCGCCCGGATTCATCCAGACGGCCTGACCACCGCGCCGCCTTCTTCCTTGAACAAATCAGGCAGGATGCCCTGGTAATGGATGACCAGATCGGTATGCAGATCCGTCACCGTGAACTCCACGCCGACATTCTCCTTGCGGGTCAGGCTGCCCTTTTTCACCAAGCCCCCACCCGGAACAGGCGTCCCTGCGGGGCTTCATGGCTGGCGACCTGGGTCGGCGTATAGTAGTAGGTAAGATTGCTTTGCAAGGCGCGTGTGACCATGACTGCGGCGAGCGCCACACCCGCCACCGCCACCGCCACAAACAGCAAACGCCGCTGACGTGGTTTCATACAGGCTCCTTGCGTTTCGCCAGCCGCCGCCAGCGCTTTTGTTCACGCAAAACGGCCTGCCGCCGCCAGCGCAGCCACAGCACTTCCCCAGCAAGACCGCCAGCGTCATGCCCACTGCGCTCCAGATGTAAAAGCCGAAACCGCCCATCATCAACATTTCCGCTGGCTGGATCATGCCTGCACCTCCTGTAGGTTGTTGACCCATTGCGCCCGGCCTTCACGCAAGAGGATCAGGTTGCGCGCCCGCAACAGGGTCGCCGCCACTGCGTACAGCCAGAAACCCAGCGCAGTCACCANGCCGGCGATGCGGATATTCGGCTCAATTTCCCGCATCGACGATTGTTGATGCAGCGCCGAACACTGGTTGGGATCAGGGCAGTTGATTGACCAGAAGATGACCGGAACCAGCACCAACCCCACCGCCGCCAGCAACGCTGACGCACGGTCGCGGCGGTGCACATCCTCGATTGCCGACTGCAAAGCCAGATAGCCGACGTAAAGAAACAGCAGCAGCAATTCCGACGTCATGCGCGNGTCCCAGTCCCACCATGTCCCCCAACTGGTTTTGCCCCAGAANNGGCCGCTCCATAAGGTAAGGAAGGTGAACAAGGCTCCGGTCGGCGCTGTCGCCGCCGCCAGCATGAACGACAGGCGCGTATTGAACACCAGCCCAACCAGCCCCCAGCCCACCATCACGACATACAGCCACATCGACATCCAGGCCGCGCCCACATGGACAAACAGGATGCGGTAATACTGCTTCTGATCGGTCAGCAGATCCGGCGTTTGGAAGAACCCCCAATACAGCCCGACCGCAATCAGCAGGACGCCGCCCCAGCCAAACCAGGGAGCCAGCTTCCCCGCCAAACCATAAAACGTGGCCGGGGAGGCATATCTGAACCAATGGACATCCATGCGGAAGCACCTCTTCTGGAACCAACACTCATTCAAGCGCAATCCGTAGCGCCTGGGCGATCACCCACGGGATGAACAGCACCGCCAGCAACAGCAATGCGCCCAGCAGCAGCCAATAGGCTTGCGCATCCTCACCTGCCAGACTGGCTGTTATTCCGCCTGCGCCATACACCAGCACCGGCACGCTCAACGGCAGGATCAGCAAGGCGATCAACACGCCGCCGCCGCGCACCCCAGCGTCAGGCCGCGCCCAGCGCCCCAGCAGGCTCAACACCGGCGTCCCCAGCAACAGGGACGCCAACATGCCTTGCACGGCAGACAGCGGCAAATGGTATTGCAGCCCCGCCAACGGGGTGATCAGCGCCATTGGCAGCCCGGTCAGCAGCCAGTGCGCCGTCACTTTCGCCAGTACGATGACAGGTAACGNGAGGGAGGCAAGCAAGATTTGTTCCAACGTTCCATCCGCGTAATCGCCTGCGAACAGACGCTCCATTGCCAACATGGACGCCAGCAGCGCCGCCACCCATACCACCCCCGCCATTTTCTGCAGCGGTAGGTTTCCACCGACCCCCAAGGGGAACAAGCTGATGACGATGATGAAAAAGAACAGGACGCCCAAAATATCGGCGCTACGCCGCAGAGCCAGCAGCAGGTCGCGCCGGACAATGGTGTAAAGGCTTTCAGTATTCATCCTCCACAGNNGCGCGGCGTATTGAGGATCATCCAAACGCAGGCGGAACAGGTTTTCCCCATCCAGGCCTGCATCCTGGTGGGCGGAAAGCGCCAGCAGCCCTCCCCGGTGCAGGTGAGAACGCAGGATAGATTGGAGCTGCGCTACGGCAGCCGCATCCAGAGCAGTAANAGGTTCATCCAAGATCCACAGGCGGGCGGGTGTCAACAGCAGCCAGGCCAGCGCAACCCGCCGCTTCTGCCCTTGCGACAGAAAACGGACTGGCAAATCCTCATAGCCATACAAACCCAACTCCGCCAGCGCCGCTTCGGCCGCATCCGCCCGACAGTTGGTGGAATGTTGCAAAACGCTGGCGATATGCAGGTTTTCCAGCGCATTGAGGTCATCCTTCAGGGCATTGTGGTGACCCAGCCAGACAATATCCCGCCGGTATTCCTCAAGTTGCCGGAGCAGCGCCTGACCCCGCCACAGGAGAACGCCACCTTCTGGCTGCCGCANGGAGGCCAGCGTCCTGAGCAGGGTGGTCTTGCCACAACCGTTACGGCCTTCCACCAGCAACACGCCACCTTCCGGCAGGTCAAACGACACTGGCCNGAACAGTAACCGCCCTCCTCGGCGGCAGGATAGATCGCGCGCTTGTAACACCATGGAGGGATAGTAGCAACAAACAGCGCACCCTGCCCTTTCCTGTCACGGAAAACGCTTCTGCCCCTTCCCTTGTCGGCGAAATCAGATCAGCGGGGACGGTTGTGTGGGAAGCGGAAACGGCCTAATGGATGATCATCAATATTTTTTGTTCTTTGTAGTATGTCGCCAATTTGCGGTTGATGCGGCGCGTGTCCATAATGAACGCAATAGCCACACTTACAACAATGAAAGAACCGATGATGATAGCAGTCATGCTAGTCTACTCCGTAATCAAACAATACTCGGCCTTCCTAACGGATATGCTCAACTATTTTTATTAATAAATTAAATTGTTTTTCTATTAGATTAGTCTAATATAATAAATTATTAACTTCAATCCTGCAGGTGCTCAGGATGTCAACAATTTACAATAAAATGATATCAACCAAAGACAAACCCATACTTTCCATCATCATCCCAGCCTATAACGAGGAAGCCTACATCGCGCCCACCCTTGCCGCCGCCTTTGCAGCAACCCGGCGTTACGAAGGGGAAAGTGAAATCATTGTTGTCGACAATAACTCCACTGACCAAACCAGAGCCATCGCAACGGCATCCGGTGCCAAGGTGATCTTTGAAGCCAANAACCAAATCGCCCGCGCCCGTAACGCCGGGGCGCAGGCCGCCCTGGGGCAATGCTTGGTCTTCGTGGACGCCGACACCTTACTGGAAGGGGATATTCTCGACAAGGTGGCCGCCAACATGGCTGACGGCAAGGTGATCGGCGGCGGCGCATGGACAGAACCCGATCTGGCGGGCGGTAGCGCCTGGCTGTTCAAATACGGCGTCAATATGCTGCTGGCGCTGGGCAATGTGACAGTCAGNCCATTCCTGTATTGTGACCGGGAAGCGTTTTTGCGCGTAGGCGGTTTTGATGAAACGCTATACGCCGCCGAAGAATTTTCACTGGCGNNCCGCCTCAAGGAAGAAGCCAGAAAACAGCAGAAACAATGGCGCATCATCAAATTCCATCCAAGCCACCGGATCATCACCTCCAGCCGCAAGTTTGGCCGCTTCGGCGGGCTGGGCATGGCGTTGAGCAATGCCCACCTGTTGTGGAATACACAGCGCAAATTGCGCAACAAGGACGAATGCGGCTTCTGGTACGCGCAACGCAAGCCCAAATGATAGCGATGGCGGGGAAAATCCGGGTAATATCCGTTGCATGACCCAGACACCTCGCCTGACGTTNTTTTGTGAACTGCATGCTGATGAGCTGACAAGACTTTTCGAGCAGCCGCAACTCATTTCCCAACTACAGGCGATGCCAGCGCAAATAAGCCTGGCCATTCGGGACTTTACGGCAGAACGNAGTATGCTCGTGCGCCGCCTGAATGCCAGCGGCGTTCCGGTCATTGCCTGGCAATTGCTGCCGATGGAACAAGGCTATTGGTACAATATCCACAACGCCCATCAGGCGGTGGCGGGGTATGATGAATTTCTCACCTGGACAAAGCAATACGACCTGCAATGGGCTGCCATTGGCGTCGACATAGAACCCGACATCACAGAATTTCAGGATCTGCTGAAGCGCCCCTTGCGGGTATTGCCCAGCTTGTTCAGGCGTATCAGCAAACGCCAACACTATGATGAGGCCAGCAGGATTTACCACTCGCTGATCACCCGAATCCAGCGTGATGGTTATGCCGTCCACAGTTATGAGTTCCTGTTCATGGAAGATGACCGGCGGGCGGGTTCCTGCACCTTGAGCCGCTTGTTGGGCGTGACGGAGGTTCCTGCCGACAAACGGGTGCTGATGCTGTATTCCAGNTTTTTCCGGCCTTATGGTGTCGCGGTTTTGTGCAATTACGCCTGTCAGGCTGACGCCGTGGCCGTCGGCATCACTGGCGGTGGCGTGGAAATCGAAGGCATGAGCCATAAAGCGCCCCTGAGCTGGGAAGAACTGTCCCAAGACTTAAGGCTGGCGGCGCGCCACTGCCGGGATCTTCACATCTTCAGCACGGAAGGATGCGTCGCCCAGGGTTTCATGGAGCCCCTGCTGCGGCTTGACTGGACGCAACCCGCTGACCAGCCCCACATCCTGACCGGTGTGCTGATGATCGCCCGCCTGCTGTCGCACGGCTTATTATGGCTGACCAACCACCCATTCCTGTCCGGTGGCCTGATCGGTTTCACGGTGGCCGGCTGGCTTTCCGCCCATAGCCAAATCACCGTCACCACTGAGGATGTACATAAGACGCCCTAAAACCATTAAGATGTCCTGCAAACCCATAACATCACACCACAAGGATGCCCATGCTGACACTGAGCCAAATACTGATGGCAGAAGGGGAAGAAATCTCCACCTTCGCAGACTTGAAAACCACCCTACAGAAACGCGCGCTGGAAACCGGCTCGATCTTNTTCCAGATCGACATTGAACCACCCGGCTACGCTGACCGGCCAGACGACTGGTATGAGCAGTTGGAAATCGCCTTTTCATCCGCGAGGTGAACCATGTTCTGGCAGGAAGACGAAGACAAAACCCTTCCCTATCAGGCACCCGACGACATCCTTGACCTGAGCTTCAGCATCCAGTGCAAGCGCTTGCCATTGGATCATGCTTGGGCGCTCTCACAGGCCATCCGCGCAGCCCTGCCCTGGTTTCATGAAGAAGGCAGCACCGGCATCCACACCATCCACGTCGCTGAAAGCGGCAACGGCTGGTTACGCCCGGACGATGCCGAACACCAAATGTTGCTGCCCTCCCGCCGTACCCGGATGGCGTTGCGCATTCCCAAGCAACGCCTTGCAGACACCCAGGAGCTGACCGGCAAAACGCTGGATATCGATGGTTACCCATTAACGGTGGGTGACGCCAAAGAAAAGCCCCTGCTCAACGCTGCGGTTATTTTCTCACGCTATGTTTTGTCAGACGCGGAAGAGGAAGAGCCTGATTTCCTGCAACGCATAGCCACAGAAATCCATACAATCTCCGGCGTCAAAGTCAAGAAAATGATGTGTGGCAAGAGCAATGCCATCAATACCCCGGATGGCGTTTTATTCACCCGCCACTTGATGGTCGCTGACCTGGACAGCACCCCTTCCATCCAGCTGCAACAATACGGCCTGGGTGGAGGGCGTAAACTGGGTTGCGGGCTGTTTCTGCCGCATAAAAGCATCAAAACCCTAAAACCAACGGAATAACCTGCCCATTCTCACGTATCCCTTTTGAGGAATGGGAGAGCCAACTGCTTGCCGTATAATCCTGCGGTCAGGCATTTCGCTGAAAATAAACCCGTTTATTTAAAGTTTTGAGGAAGGGAACAATGGCTTACGAAGTAAATGGTCAAACCATCGAAACGACTGACACAGGTTATTTGGTCAACCTGAATGACTGGAACAAAGAAATCGCCCAGCTAATTGCGAATGATGAAGGCATGGAGTAACTGACCGACAGGCATTGGGATGTGATCGAATACCTGCGTGATGAGTTCATCAACAACAACGGCAATCAGCCAATGGAACGCGTCATCACCAAAGCCATGGAAGAAAAATGGGGCGTCAAACTGAAAAGCAAGGATATGTACGACCTGTTCCCGCGCGCGCCCAGCAAACAGAGCCTGAAAGTCGCCGGGCTGCCCGCCACCAACCGCAAAGGCGGCTACTGATCCTATCCGAAAGGGGTATTCCCCCTTCACCCTACCCCGTTTATCCTGCCGACAGGATTTGGTTATTTTAGAGAGGCACCGGACAATGAGCAGAAAGCAAGAGCTGATTAGCGAAATGCTGGAAATGCANGAAAAATTCATCACCCATGAGCAATCTGGCGCATTCGACGCAGAAGAATATTACGTTGGCGAATGGAAAACCTACCGTGAACGTTATCAGGAACTGGCTGCGGAAGTCCGTGAGATCGCTTCCAAAGAAGCCAATTTCTGGAAATAGCCGCCACAACACCGTTTGCTGATGAAAAAGCCGCTGGATAGCGGCTTTTTCATGCCTGTTATGGCACAAACCAGCGATTAGTAACTCACCCGCCCGACAGATTGCGCCTTGCGCACTGGCTACACACCATTATTGGTTTCATGCAACACTTCCAGGATCGTCACCAGATCGCCCTGCTGGAAACCTCCCATGGCGCGGTCGCCATGTGGCCGGTCATAAATGCCGTGCACCTCCTGCGTGTGGTAGCTTTTCCCCACCTCCGGCAAGCCGCTGTCGGNGGAAATGTGCAAACGCTGCCCATACCAACCATAGTCACGCCGTTCGCCCAGATAGATCCACACAACGGAGCCTATTGGTAATGGTTTACCACCCATCGATGGCAATGCAAGCGGTGATGCATCCTCTGTCACGATCGGAACAGATGGCGCTATTGCATCCAGAGATTTATCCGCCCGGAATTGGGCAGAGTGGAGTAAAGCCTCCTCCTCATGCAGCCCCATCCGATTGGCGGCCGCAGTACGGGCGGCTTCCACCGTGGCATAAGCCGCTTCACGGGTGCTACTGGCCAAATGGGGTATCCGGGCAGTTTTTACCACCGGCTGACCCGCCGCCTTTTTCGCTGAAGCGTGCTGTACAGTGGCAGCGGGCACCGTTTTTTTACTGGAAGCAGATTTTATCGGCTGCCCAGATGGTGGTGCGGCCAAAGTAACCGCTGTCCTACCTGATGTGACCTGTTCGACTGGTGCCGCACTCTCCAGCGCATACCCTGCCCGGCCAACCAACGCCAGCACTGATCCGGAAAAATCTTCGCCTGCCGACATAGTGTTGAGCGTTTCAGGATGGTTCAGCATGACCTGCAAACTGACAGGGGCGGGTTTGGGCAAAGCACGCTCCTGCACCATCAAAGCGGCTGGCCTGTCCTCCTGACGCAGCACAGCACGCGCCGACTGGTTAATGGCGGCATCCAGACTGACCAAGCTTTCCGTCCGGGTTTCCAGGTCATCCAGACGGTGGTGAAAATAGCCCAATCCGACCAGCGTCCCCATTTGCAGGGTAGCAATCGGAGTCCATACCATCGCCTGCTTGACGCTATTTGACTCCCACCACGATGCCCGCTTGATTACCAGTTGCGCCATGCAAAACTCCTTGTACCAGCATGCTGAAATCCCAACATCCCTGTTTTGCGTCATAGCAATATTGTTGCAAAGGAAATCCCGGACAAAAAAGGAATTTCCTGCTCAGTGGTTTTTATTGCAAAAATTATACTTCGCTCCACATCCGCAGCAGGTTGATGTGCACCGTGCTGATGCTTGCGGCCTCTTCGGATTGGGGCAGCTTTTCGAAAACGCCCTCGCGCGCCTTCGCCAGCTGATAAAGCAGTTCCCGCTGATAAGGGTCTTTCACCAGGCTTTGTGCCCAGGTAACCGCCACCAAGCGCACTCCCTGAGTGACCTCCGCCACCTTGTGCCAGCTACCGGAATCATAAACAACCGCATCGCCCGCCCGCCCACGGATTTNTTCCTCACCATAGGCTGTACGGATGATGATTTCACCACCTTCATAGTCGTCATTAAGAAAAACGGTTGTGGAAACATCGGTGCGGTAACGTCCTGACATCGGCCNCATCACCGGATCATCGACATGGAAACCATAGGTCATGCCGGGCGTATAACGGGCATAAAATGCCGTGGCGACCCGTAAGGGCAGCACCGCCGCCTGATATTCTGAGTGCTGCACCAATGGCCNCATCACCATGGCGTTCAGGCGACGGTGCAACGGGCTGCTGAGGGAAAGCTCCTGATTGTGCTTCACTTTCGCCGCTTCGGTGCCAGCAGAAAAGCGTCCATCCACGAATTCGCCGGTCGCCAGCAATGCCTGCACTTCCTGCAAACGCTGCGGGTCAAGTACATTCCTGATCACTAACAACATGCCGCTCCCTCGCTATTTCCTGACAAATTACCGGCGTGGTTCCGCTCCGGCGCTGAATCCGGTAATCTGCCCTCACACGGCCATAGGTAGAGACTGATGCAATTACGGATACAAATCAACGACACCACACGCAATATTGACGTACCTCAATTTATCCTGGATGAAGGTGAAGACTTTTTCGCCAAAATCGATAGCGACCTGGATCGCGGCTATCAAATGAGCCGCCTGTGGGTAGACCAACCCACCCAGGAACAACGCTGCCAGATCGTGGCGGATAAAATCCTCACCGCACTTTCCAACGGCAACCAGAAAAGCGGCACGCTGATGGCAGCCTACATCCTCAAACGCATGCCGCACATACAGGCTGTCCACATGAATATCGAAGGGGATATGACCGGGCACGAGCTGCTATAAGCCCTGCCCGGACAAGCAAACTCAGTAACGCACTGCCGGTGTCTCAATCTTGAGGCCGTTGGAGTGCGCCATGATGTACGTTTCCAACAGCTTGCTTTCTTCCGCATCCGGGGCAAACGGTTCNNGGCGCATCAGGGTCAGGCACTGCTTGATGCGCAGATCAAGGTTGGCCATTTCCCCGGTATCCAATCGGTAAGCAGGAAAACCATTCCCCTTGCCCTGACTGATGCGTTGGCCGCGGATGTATTGCCCCGGATACATGTCATGGCAATGCGCGCAGGACATATCAATCAGGCCAAAGCGGGTGTGATAAAGCTCATCGCCTTTTTTCAGCAATGGCTCCATTTCCCCATCCGTCTGCACGTTGACCGGCTCTTCCCTGGCAAGATTTCGCACGAATGTTTCCAGTGCCAATAAATTGTGATCGTAATACGGCAGGGCTTCCGTATTGGCCTGTTTCTCCTCGCAATTGCGGATGCGGTCTTCAAGCCGCACGATGCCGCCCAATGCCTTGTCATAAACTGGGTAACGGGCAATATTTTTCACATCCAGTTTGTCGCCACTCTCCCCATGGCAACTGGCGCAGGATTTGCCGGAATCCGGCGTTCGGTTAAACAGCCCACGCCCTTCCTCAACAGCGATAAAACCGGGATTCTCGATGTCATCATCTTGCATCAGCTGCGTTTCAGGCTTGATGTATTCGTAACCCGATTTAATGGCCTGGTCAGCCCCCACCACACTGGCAAGCATCAAGATAAGCCCGCCAACCCATGCACGCGCAGTCAACTTAATCATTTCAGTGTTTCCAGATAAGCGATGACATCCTCGACATTTTGTGCCGAAAGAAAGGTTCTGCCTGCATACTTTACAGCAGGGCGGTTGATCAGGCTGGGGTCACGGTAAAAACCGGGCATGATCGAATTCGGGTTGAGATGGCGCGTATCCACCACCCGCAAACGCAGTTGCGCTTCGCTGAGACGGTTGGCAATACCGGCCAGTGGCGGGGCTATCGTGCCGTAAGCTTCCACCCCATCAACCGGTAGCTGGTGGCAGGCAAGGCAGTTGCCACGGGCGCTATCCAGCATCACTTTCTGCCCATTTGCAGCATCGCCTTTTAAGCCGCACAAAGGTTCGGGGATGGAATAATTAACCATTTCCCATTTGCAGTACGGTTCAGGTGGCTGCACGGCGGCATCATCAGACGCCAACACCGGCACAGAAACACACAAAAGACACAACAACGTGTTTACAGTTTTCATTTTCTCCTCCCAAGCAAAATGAACCAGCCATTGATATAGCTCACGAAAGGTAGATTGTTAGGTCATCCCGGCTGTGGTCAGGCAAAAATCACCCAGGTTGTGGCAATGTATTTCGCCCCGGACTTGATGACGCCCGCCCGATGTTCATGCGTCCAAAACGGCGGAAACAGCACCAGCTTGCCCTTTTCCGGCTGCACACTGAGCTTCTGAAACAAGAAATCGGTGGCTCNCCCTGCCTCCACCGGCACATCATTTAGATACCACAATGCCACCAACTGGCGCATCGCAAACTGGTGACTGCCACCATCGATATGCCAGTGATAATACTNCCCTGGCTGGTAGCGTTGCAGATTATAACCCATATCCTTGAACGNGCNCTTGAAATACGGGAAGGTTTCGCGGAATTCACGAATCGCCAACCCCAGCGAACGGTGCAGGTTATTGTCCACATCTTTCCAGTGTGGCTTGTCATCGCCACTGATGAAAATATCCGTGGTCTTTTNTACGCTCTGGTTGAAACCCGTATCCTGCCCCAAGCGTCCGGCATACTGATCGGCCAGATTCTGATCAAACCGTCCCACCATGTTGTCGCACAGAAAGCCGGGAATCGCCTCCCGCTTTTCAAAAATGAATGAATTCGGCGCAAGTTCACGGATGGTTTGCAGGGGCGGGCGGAAATCGGTCATGGCGCTTACCTGTATTGATGGGCAAGCAACCAGTATAGGCAAGGGTCTTGGAGGCTGTATATTTACCCATTTGGCTAGGCCACCAAACAGGCTATGATCCCTGCGCATGAAAACACCCTCCACCGAACTACCGATTGAATCCGTACTTGCCGGGCTTAAATCAGCACTGCAACAACGCCACGAAGCCATCCTGGAAGCCCCGCCCGGAGCCGGTAAAACCACCCGTGTCCCACTTGCCCTGCTGGACGAACCCTGGCTGGCTGGCAGGAAAATCCTGATGCTGGAACCACGCCGCATCGCCGCCCGTACCGCTGCCCACCGCATGGCCAGCCTGCTGAATGAAAGCGCAGGCCAAACCGTCGGCTATCGGATGCGCCGNGACAACAAGACCAGCCGCGCCACCCGCATCGAAGTCATTACCGAAGGCATCCTCACCCGCATGCTGCAACAAGACCCGTCTCTGGATGATATCGGCCTGGTGATTTTTGACGAGTTCCACGAACGCAGCCTGGATTCCGACCTTGCTCTCAGCCTGTGCCTGAAAGGCCGCGAACTGTTCCGCGACGCAGCTAATCCGCTCAAGCTTCTGGTCATGTCCGCCACGTTGGACAGCAACGCCATTGCCAGCCTGCTGGATGACGCCCCGGTTGTCCGCAGTGAAGGCCGCACTTACCCGGTAGACATCCACTACGGGCAGACCACCAAACCCGGCGAACGCATCACCGACCGTATGACCGCCACCCTGAAACAGGCGCTAACCGACAACCCCGACAGCAGCATCCTCGCCTTCCTCCCCGGCCGNGGCGAAATCCACCGCACCACCGAAGCATTGGCCGAATGGCTGCTGGAACGCAAACTGCGCGGCGTCCACCTACGCCCCATGTACGGCAACCTCACCCTGGAAGAGCAGCAACAAGCCATTGCCCCGCTCGCCAACCCTGACGAACGCAAGGTCGTACTGGCCACCAATATCGCCGAAACCAGCCTGACCATCGAAGGCGTGGATGTTGTGGTGGATTCCGGACTGGTGCGCGAAGCCCGCTTCGACCCCGGCACCGGCATGACCGGCCTGCATACCAGCCGCATTTCCCGCGCCTCCAGCACCCAACGCGCCGGGCGGGCAGGCCGCCTCGCNCCCGGCAAATGTTACCGCCTGTGGAATGCAAGCCAGCAGGAACAACTCACCGCCCACAGCACCCCGGAAATCCTGCGCGCCGACCTTGCCCCGCTCGCCCTGCAACTGCTGCAATGGGGCGTGGACGACCCGGCGGAACTACGCTGGCTGGATGCCCCACCCTCCGGCNNCTGGCAACAGGCACTGGATTTGCTGGCGACACTTGGTGCCATCGAACGCAAAGGCAACACCAGCGTGCTCACCGCGCACGGGCAAGCCATGGCGGCGCTGCCAGTACACCCGCGACTGGCGCATCTGCTGATTTGCGGCATGCAAACCGGGCATCTGCCCGCCGCCGCCCATCTCGCCAGCCTGCTTTCCGAACGCAACCCGTTCAGCCAGGACAACCCCGACATCAGCCAACCGTTGGACATCCTCGCAGGCAAAGCCAAATGCCCGCCCCAGCAGCAAGGCTGGCTGCAACGCACCCGGCAACTGGCCAACCAATTCGTGGAACAAATCCGTAGTCAGCCATTACCGGAAAGCGACGTGAACCTCCTGCTGCCTGCCGCCCAAATCCACGGCTACCTGCTGGCCTGCGCCTACCCCGACCGGATTGCCCGGCGTCGCCATTCCGGCGGCTACCAGTTGGCCAACGGACGTAGTGCCGACCTGCCCGCCAAACACGCACTCGGCAACGCATCCTGGCTGGCGATTGCGGAAGTCAGCAGCCTGGCAGGCAGCAAAAGCGACACCATCCGTTCCGCCGCTACGCTGGATGACAAGCTGTTCACCAGCGCCCTGGTGGATCAGGTGCATACGCAAACCGTGGTGGAATGGGACAGCAAAGCCAAACGCTTCATTGCCGAAGAGCAACACAAAATCGGCGCGCTGGTTTTGCAGCGCAAAGCCCTGCAAAACATCCCGAACGAGGTAAAAGCAACCGCCCTGATCGGCTTCATCCGCAAACAAGGGCTGGACTTGCTGCCCTGGCAGGCGGAACACGAACAATGGTGCGCCCGCGTTAATCTGTTGCGCCGCGTGGAGCCTGGGCAAGCCTGGCCNAATGTCACCCGCGAACATCTGTTGACAACCCTGGAAAACTGGCTGGCTCCTTACCTGACAGACGTGAACACGTTGGCTGACTTCAAAAAGCTGGACTTGGCCGCCATCCTCAGTGCTGTTCTGCCGTGGGAACTGCAACAGCGGCTCGACCAATTGGCNCCNAAACGGCTCGAAGCGCCTTCCGGGCATGCCATTCCCATCGACTACAGCCAGTCGCCGCCGGTACTGGCGGTGAAATTGCAGGAAATGTTCGGCTGCCAGGAAACGCCCACCATCGCCCAGGGCAAGGTTGCCCTGATAGTGCACCTACTCTCNCCCGCTGGCAGACCGTTGCAGATTACGCAGGATTTGGCAGGCTTCTGGCGCACCTCCTACCACGACGTGAAAAAGGACATGAAAGGGCGTTATCCCAAGCATCCATGGCCGGATGACCCACTCCAGGCGATAGCCACACGCAAGCTCAAAAGCACCTGTAAAGCAAATATGGCAAGGCCAATATGCATGCCCGATTGACCCTCAAAAATGTTTCAGCAAGTGTGTGGAAGTCAGGCAAGCGGCCATGAACTGGCATATACTGGCGGCCATGAACCGCATCCGTTCCGAAGTCTCAAAACCTGTCGATGCTGGGGCAACTCGNCAGCACGAATTCACCGCCGCTGAAATCGGTGCCATCGCCCATCTTTACCGGGGTGAGGTCTACCGTTCCACTGTGTGGCGAACCCGTCTGGACAACACCACCAACTGGGCGGTCGTCACGACCGGGCTGGCCTTTTCGATCACCTTCGCCGGGAAAGACGCCTCACCGTTGCCGCTGATCCTGGTCGGTTTCCTGATCATTGTGTTCCTGACCTTCGAAGCGCACCGCTACCGCTATTTCAATGTCTGGCGTGCCCGCGCCCGCCATATGGAAACCGAATTCTACGCGCCGATGCTGCGTGGCGAAGGCATCCGCCATGACACGCGCTGGAGCGAAATCCTGGCGCAGGACTACTGCGCGCCGCACCACCACATCAGCCTGAGCCGCGCCATCGGCAGGCGTTTGCGGCGCAATTACGCCTGGGTGCTGGGCGTGCAGGCCATCGCCTACTACGGCAAACTGGCGATCCACCCCACGCCCCTCCACCACATGGGCGAACTGTATGCCCGCGCCGCCATCAGNCCATTGCCAGGNGAGCTGGTGGTGCTATGCGGCTTTATCTTTCATGGGGCGTGGATCATNTTCGCCTACGTCACCTGGAAACAGGATCTGGCGACCCGCAAACTGCGCAGCAGCAACGTGGCAATGGGCTAACAGGCCATCCCCTTGCCTTACGCCAAAGCCCGGTGTTCCCCATCTGCCAGCGGTGCAGCCACAAACTGCACCCCAGCGTCAGGCTGTACACCAATAGGGAGCCAACCACAATGCCCAGCCAGCCCTGCCATTGCCAGAACGGCTCCAGCAAAAATCCGCCCGCGCTCGCCCCCATGTAATAAAACACCAGATACAACGACGAAGCGCTCGCCCGCGCTTTCAGCGCATGATGGCTGACCCAGCTGCTCGCCAGCGAATGGGTAAAGANAAAGCCAAAGCTACTGACCATGAACCCAAACACAATCGTCGTCAGGTTAGGGATCAACGTCAGCAGCGAACCGCCCATCAACAACAGGATTCCCAGCGCCATCCCCACCGGCGCGGACAGGTATTGCGCCGCCCGGCCAGAGCCTGCCGCCGCAAACGACCCCGTGAGGTAGGTCAAAAACAGCATCCCCAGCGCATGCGGCGACAAATGGTAAGGCGCGTCCGCCAGCACAAAAGTGATGTAACTGTATTGGTTGAGAAAGATCATGAAATTCCCGCCCGCAATCAGGAACGCCGCCAACAGCACCCGATTGCGCAAATGCCCGCCCATATCCTGCACGATAGGCCGTGGACGTAACGGTTTGGGATGAAACTGCCGCGACATTGGCAGCAACAGCACGAACGCCACCACCACCACCGCGCTCACCAGCCCCATGACACCGAACGCCGCCGCCCAGCCGAAATGTTCGCCGACGAAACCGCCGATCATCCGCCCGGTGACGCCCCCAANGCTATTGGCGCTGATGTAGACGCCGACCGCCAGCAGCACCGCCTTGCGGGTAAATTCATCCCCCATGTAGGCGATGGCGATGGCGGGCAAGCCGCCCAGGAAAAACCNCTGCAAGCCTCGCAGCGCCAGCAGCGCCGGGTAGCTTTCCACCTGCGACAGCCCCAGTGTCGTCAGCACCGCCCCTGTCATGCTGGCCGCCATGATCCACTTGCGCCCCAGCGCATCCGACAGCGNGCCGTAGGCCAGCAGCGACAATCCCAGCGTCAGGATCGTAATGGTCAGGCTCCAGCTCGCCTGCAATTCCGTCAGATGAAACTGCTGCGCCAGTGTCGGCAACAACGACTGCACCAGATGCAGATTGGCGAAAATCATCGCCGACCCCAAACATAAGGCCAGGGTGGCGAAACGAAATTCGCGGCTACCGGCTTCGATCATGGTGTCCCACCTGTTGATTCATGATTAATCCGCTCAGGATAGTTGCAGTGCAGCAATTGATAAAATATATAGTTACTATCATTTCGATAACGATTGTTTACTGAAAGGCATCTGCATGGACTTCAAACAACTGCGTTACTTCCACGAAATCGCCCGCCTCGGCAGTTTCACCCGCGCCGCTGAAACGCTTTACGTCGCCCAGCCTGCGGTCAGCGTCGCCATCCGCAAGCTGGAGGCGGAACTGGATCTGACGCTGTTCCACCGCCACGACCGCAAAGTCACGCTGACGGACGAAGGCGCCTGCCTGCTGCCCCACGCCCAACGCATCCTGCAAGCCGTGCACGACGCGGAGCTGGAAATGCGGGAGCTCAAGGGGCTGACGCAGGGCAAGGTGCGGGTTGGCATGCCTGGCATGCTGGGGTCGTATTATTTCCCGCCGATCCTGATGGCTTTTCGCCACCGCCACCCGAACCTGACCTTGCAAGTGGTGGAAGGCGGCACCGGNCAGTTGCAACAGATGTTGGAAAGCGGTGAGCTGGATCTGGCCGTCATTGTGCGTGATTTCGTCCCGCCGGAACTGGAGGCNCAAACCTTCCAGCGCGAGGAAATGCGGGTGGTGGTGGCGCAAGACCACCGCTTCGCCCAACAAGGCTGCATCAGCCTGAGCGACTTTTTCAGCGAGGAACTGGTGATGTTCCGCCCCGGCTATTTCCACCGCAAGATCATTGACCAACTGGCGGAGGCGGCGGGCGTGACGCCCAACATCGGCTTTGAAACCAACCTGTTGCCGCTGATCAAGTCAATCATCAAGCAAGGTTTCGGCATTTCCACCCTACTGGCGATGGTGGTGAAGGAAGACGCCGACCTGATCGACCTGCCGTTTGAACAACCGGTATGGCTGGACTTGTGCATCGCGTGGCGGCGTGAAGGGTATTTGTCGCGCAACCGAGCCTTCGTGGCCTTCCTGCTGGAACAAAGCCCGGCATGATGCCACACTTACACCGTCTGCCAACCCCAGGAACCGCCATGTCCACACCCAAAATTGTCCATATCAAAGCTGGTGCCGCACAAGAGCTGCTTTCTCCTGCCCAAAAGAAATTCAACAGCCTGATCAANAAAATCGACGCCCAGAAAAAGCTGCTGGCCGAGTGGCAGGATACCTTCCATCGGGTGCGGCAGGAGGCTGCCGAAAAACTCGAGCCGCTGCGCCAGACCCTGCGCGAACATCAGACCGCAATGGCGAAGCTGCTGGACCAACAGTTCATCAGCCACAAGTTCACCGCCAACCAACAGGAAAAATTAAGCCACATCATCAGTGAAATCAGTGAAGAGCTGCTCCAGTTCACGGATGACGCCGACCTGAAAACCCTGTACAACCAGTACAGCGGTGGCGACTACGACAGTGAAGCGCAGGAAGAGCAGGACATGGCCGCCGACATGCTCAAAAGCATGATGGAGCAGCAGTTTGGCATTTCCATCGAGGACGACGAATTCGACGTCAACGACCCGCAAGCAACCGCCGAGCGGCTGTTCAACAAATTCCAACACCAGCAGGAACAGGCTGAAGCCGCAAAAGCCGCCCGTCCCCAACGTAANAAATCCGCCAAGCAACTGGCCAAGGAAACGCGCGAAGCTGAAGAAGCCGCCAATGTCAGCAAGTCCATCCGGGCGGTATACCGCCAACTGACCAGCGCCCTGCACCCAGACCGCGAGCAAGACCCGGCGGAACGCGAACGCAAGACCGAACTGATGCAGCAAGTGACCGTCGCCTACGGCAACCGCGACCTGCTCAAACTGCTGGAGCTGCAATTGGCGGCGGAACAAATTGACCAAAGCAAGCTCAACAGCATCGCTGCCGACCGTCTCAAGCATTACAACAAAATCCTTGCCGACCAGTTGCGGGAAATACAGGAGGAGGTGTTTTTCAAGGAAGATGAAATCCGCCACCTGCTNGGCCTTCCACCGTTTGAAGCGCTCTCNCCCAAACGGTTGAACGCCCTGCTCAAACAGGACATCCACACCCTGCAGGACGGCATCACCCGCATCCAGCACGATTTGCGGCTGTTCACCGATGTGAAGCAGCTCAAAGCCTGGCTGAAAGGCTACCGGATTCCACAACCGGAATTTGATCCATTTCTGAACGCGCTGCTGCCCCGGAGCTGCGGAGACGCTAGCCGCCTTCACCACCGTCGCCTCATACGCCAAACCTCGGACAGGCTTCAGTGCGCGCCATCAATCATGGCTTCAATCTCTGCCAAGGCAGCCGTGCCCTGCTGCTGGAACAACGTCAGGGCGGNCCCACCCACTTGCGCCCAATGCTCCCGACCCTGCTCTANCCAATCCGCAAACTTCTGCAAATTGCCGGTTGCATGCCAATGCTGATACGCCTCCGCCAACTGCGGAGCCAGTTTCTTGCGCATCGCCGTGAGGTTGCCAAAATAGAAATGGATCANGGCCGGATTATCCTGCGCCAGCAATTCGGGAATGGTGTGCAGCGAATCGGCCAAATGGTCACGCACCGCCCGCAACATAATGTCAGCGTGGGACGGCGGCAGGGCGAACAGCATCTGTTGCCATGCGGCGTCGCCCAGCCGCCGCCCGGCCTTCACCTCGCCGATTTCGTGCGCCACGATCATGCCGGTTTCGGCGGCGGCCATCGCATCCAGCGCGGCATCCACATCCGTATCGAAATCGTAGCAGGCAATCGCCCGCCCCAACGGGGTGTCGGAACCGCTCCAGCGCCATTCCTCAACCTTTTCCCATAACATGCGGCGCAGCGATTCGCGGCGGACGAACACCTGTTGGCNCTGGTTCATCGCGGGCGGTGCCTCCACATCGCGCGCCAGTTCGCGCCCGGCGACCAGGATGGTGTAGCCGTCCTGCTCAATTTTCTGCTCCAGCTCCGCCAGAANAAACAGCGGACGGCTCCGGCGGCCATAACCGGCGCTGTAGACCATCCCCTCGGCATTGATGTCCGAATTGATCGCCGCACTGTCGAATGGATCATGTTCACCGCCGCCGCTGACCGGCAGGGGCGTAAAATCCGCCGCATCCAGCTCATCCCAAACCGCCTCGCGCCGGGTCAGCCAGTCGCCCACATCATCGCTGGTCAGCACCTGCTGGAACCCGATGCCCTTTTCCCAGCGGTAAAATTCCCGCATCTTCAGCAGATACACGCACAGGGTGTAATCCCNCGCATGGCGTGCATCGGCGATATGGCAGTTGCGTTGCACCGCCGCAATCAGATCACTGTGTTGCTGATACATAAAACCCACCTCATTTGCGCGTCACCCCGATATTACCAAGCTTCCCACCTGTATTCGCATTTCCTCATACGCTGCCACTATAATGCGCCAGGTACCCGTTTTGAGAGAGGAAAAGACGTGCGCATCCGCCTGAAAACCAAATGGAACAAACAGGAACGCGAAGTTTCACTGGAAGACACGGTCGGCGTGCTGGCCTTCAACACCTGGAAGATCGGCATGCAAGCACTGCTGGAAATCGAGAATGAAAACTTCCAGACCGACACCCAGATGCAGCGGGTCATGGTCATGGAGGAAATCATGGCCTTCATGATCCATGTGCTCGACCGTATCGCCTATGAGGTGCTCAATGATGAAGACCGCAACGCGCTGATCTCGACCTTTGCGCTGAAAATCGCCGACCATGTGCAGGACAACGCCCGCGACTTCGGCNNGGGCGATTACCGCAACCCGTTCATCAACAAGCTGAACCAGCGCATGAACGATTATGCTGAAACCAGTTGGGGCAAAGTGGGGCAGGAGCCGGGCTTCTCCATGGGGCTGCTGTTCGGCAATTTCATCACCGAAGCCCTNGGGCCGCGCGACCGCAAATGGGTGCTGGACTATATCCAACGGGTGCTGATGCCGGAAATTCTCAGCACCTACAAGAAGGTCTTCACCCGGCTGGGCTTTTTGCAACCTCAGGCAACGGCCTGACCCCGGCTAACAATAGGAAATAAACCCGCAAAAACCATTGATCACCAGAATGGCGGAGGAATGTGGCGCGTCTTCTTCCGGCTCAGACTGCCCCGGCAGCCAGAACAGGCGGTTAGCGATAGGAGGGTTGCCAGCAAAATTAATCGTAATATTTTCATTTCTATGGAGTCCGTCGGTATTATCGTTGGAGTGTAGCGGATTCCATACATGCGCGGGAAGTAGGCAACAAATGCCTGCTTCCCGGCAAATTTTACCAACCGATAAAAGCCACAACCTTATCCGCCAGTTCATCGGCATACAGATCACGGAAAANATGGTCAGCGCCATCGACGGTTTCCACTGTCAAATTAGCCTGCTTGATCCCTTGCAGTTGGGTTGGCAAATCCGTCACCACATCATCCGCAGAACCCATCACGATCAGCATGGGCTTGTGAATTTTTGGCAGCAGGCTGGGGGTATTTTTATGCTCATCGTTGTTGTAATAAGAGACAATGCTAGCGGCTGACGCCTTGGCGTTTTCACAATGCAGGAAACCAGGGATTTCCAGCGGGATATCGCCTTTGCCATCCTCCACCAGCCTGGAGGCTTCCGCCATAATGTCCGCCAGCGGCTTTTTGTAACGTTCCGCGTATTCCTGGCTGGCCTTGTCCGGGTCAGCAGTGGCGGNGGCCACCATCACCACTTTTTCCAGCAAGCCGGAGTCTTTCTCGGCTGCGTACCGTGCGACTTGGTTGCCGCCGCGGGAATGACCCAGCAACACCACTTTGGTGGCACCCTGTCCCTTCAGCCAGTTCATCCAGGCATCCAACTCCGTCACCGCGTCTTCATGCTTATGTTTGTGTTCAACCGCGCAATCCAGCATTTCGGACGGGCGCTTGTCAATGCCGAAGCTGAGATTGACGCTGAGTGTGTTGTAGCCCTTCTCTTTCAGCAAATCCGCCAGGGACTGCATGATTTCCATCTTGTTGTTGGCCAGCGTGCCATGCAGCATCAGGATGACGCCATCCTTGACCGTTTTGCCGGACGCCAGCTCCGTGTCGGCGCGCAAGTTGATGTCACCCTGTTTTACAGTGACTTCTTCAGCATGAAGGGNGGAAAAAGCTGTCAGCAACGGCAGCAAAACAATACCAGCAAGTCGGCTGAGTGGTTTCATGAAATTCTCCGGTCTGGGTTGATCACATTGCGAAGCTTAGATTCCCATCGCACGCCTCGCCATTTCATCTTTCAGAAATCCCATCCGGTTGACAAGATTCAACCCCGAATTACGGAGAATTTTCCACGGTGTCAAGGTATTGCCAAACAGCAGGCGAAAACCTTCCATCGCCTTCTGGGTCAGCACATTATCGCCCCGCCGGGCGCGTTCATAGGCGCGCAGCACCCGCAGGCCGCCAATGTCACCCTGCGCCTGATAAATTTGCGCGGCCAGCTCCACGGCATCCTTGATCCCCAGGTTGACGCCCTGCCCAGCCAGCGGGTGGATGGTGTGGGCGGCATCCCCCACCAGCGCAATGCGTTCCTGGATATACGGCTCGGCATGGCGCCCACGCAAGGAAAAGGCGGCGCGTTCACCAACGCCGGTAATCTNCCCTAGGCGATAATCCAGCGCCTGCCCGAGTTCCTGGCGGAAACCGGCTGCATCGCGCATCAGCATGGCGTCTACTCGGTCAGCGGGCAGCGTCCAGACAATGGAACAGAAATTGTCCCCCAGCGGCAGGAACGCCAGCGGNNCGCTGGGCATGAAGCGTTGCCACGCCGTATCCTGATGCGGACGTTCGGTCTGAACCACGCAAACCAGCCCTTTCTGGCCGTAATCCGTAGTTTCCAGCCCAATACCGGCCAGCCGCCGCACTTGGGATTGCGCGCCATCCGCCCCCACCAGCAGTTTCGCCTGCAACGTTTCGCCGCTTGCCAGCGTCACATCAATAGCGGAAAGGCCAACAGAAAAAGCGGAAAGTTTGCCAGGGCAATACAGATCCACACCTTCCAGCGCATTGACCGCATCCAGCAAGGCCAGTTGGATAACCCGATTTTCAACGATATGCCCAAGATCCGGCTCGCCCAGGTCGGCGGCGTCGAAACGGATTTCGCCAGCGCCGGTGGCATCCCATACACACATGGATTCATACGGCGCGGCGCGGCGCGCCACCACGCCCTCCCAGGCACCAGCGCCAGCCAACGCCCGTTGCGATGCACGGCTGATGGCGGACACCCGCAAGTCATACGGGTCGGAAGGGGAAAAGGCGGCGGGCAATTGTGTTTCCAGCACAGCTACGCGCAGGCCGATCTTGCCTAGCAGGCAAGCCAGCGTAGAACCCACCATCCCGCCGCCCGCGATGATGACATCGTATTGCTTCGGCATATTGATCATTCCTTATACAGCATTACAGTCGCCCCAGCCTACAACAAAGCAGCACTTGGCAACACTCACAGGATCAACAATTCGCTTATAACCAGGGCAGAAGCAGCATTTTGCCGGGGTACTCAAAATGGCCTTGAAACCTGCGAAATACAGGATGACGACGCAGGAAGCCAGCAGATAAAACGACGGCGCAGCATATACGGCATGGTACACCAGCCGGTCTGGCCGAGCACCAAGAGCGCCGCCAGCATGATCAACAGGAAAATCAGCACCAGATCAAACGCCAGTGCCAGCAAGCGCATACTGGAATGACCATGCGCCTGCTCATGAATATGGGACAGAAAATATCCCTTGTGGGGTGGCGAAGCCGGGGTATTGGTTTTCATCCATGACACTCCTTGTCACAATTACATACGCCTGACACTGAGGTTAAAAGTATAGGCAACCCGAACCCATTTTGCCGGTTTTAACCCTCACGACGCGGCCTGGAGGCCACCCATGCTGAGGTATTTGATCTCCAGGTACTCATCCAGCCCGTAGCGGGAGCCTTCCCGCCCCAGCCCTGAACTTTTCACACCACCGAAAGGCGCGACCTCTGTTGACACCATGCCGGTGTTGACGCCCACCATGCCGTATTCCAGCGCCTCGCCCACCCGCCAGACGCGGCCAATGTCACGGGCGTAGAAATAAGCCGCCAGACCATATTCGGTGTCATTCGCCATGCGGATAGCCTCGGCCTCATCCTCGAAGCGGAACAGCGGTGCCACCGNGCCAAAGATTTCCTCCTTGGCAACCCGCATGCTGGACGAAACACCCGTCAACACCGTGGGCTTGTAAAAGGAACCGCCCAGTTCATGCCGCCCGCCGCCGCCAATGACTTGCGCGCCGCCCGCCAGCGCATCCGCCACCAGTTCCTCGACCTTGCACACCGCCGCCTCATCAATCAGCGNGCCTTGGGTGACATCCGCCTCCAGCCCGTTGCCGACCCGCAGAGTGGCGACTTTTTCCGCCAGTTTGGCCGCAAAGGCGTCATACACGCCCGCCTGCACCAAAANACGGTTGGCGCATACGCAGGTCTGGCCGGAATTGCGGTATTTGGACACCAGCGCGCCTTCCACCGCCTCATCCAGATCCGCGTCGTCAAACACAATGAACGGCGCATTGCCGCCCAACTCCAGCGACAGTTNTTTCAGGGTTGGCGCGCACTGGCGCATCAGCAGCCTGCCAACCTCAGTGGAGCCGGTGAATGACANGCTTGCGCACCACCGGGCTGGCGGTCAGCTCCCCACCGATGGCGACCGGGTTGCCCGTGACGACGTTGAACACGCCCGCAGGCACGCCCGCGCGCACCCCAGCTCCGCCAGCGCCAGCGCTGACAGCGGCGTCTGTTCCGCTGGTTTGAGCACCATTGTGCAACCTGCCGCCATTGCCGCNNCCAGCTTGCGGGTAATCATCGCCGCCGGAAAATTCCACGGGGTAATGGCGGCGCAAACGCCGATGGGCTGCTTGATCACCAGCAGGCGCTTGTCCGCCTGCGGGGAGGGAATGATGTCGCCATACGCCCGCTTGCCTTCTTCCGCAAACCAGTCGAAAAACGAGGCGGCGTAATGGATTTCCCNCCGCGCCTCCGCCAGCGGCTTGCCTTGCTCCGAAGTCATCAGCACCGCCAGATCGTCCTGATGCTCCCGCATCAACGCTGCCCACCGGCGCAGGATGCTGCTGCGCTCCGCTGCCGTTTGCGCCCGCCATGCTGGCAACGCCGCTTCAGCTGCGGCAATCGCCCGCCCGGTTTCAGCCGCGCCACAATCCGGCACACTGGCCAGCGCCTCACCAGTGGCGGGATTGCGCACTGGCAACACGCCACCACTGTCCGCCGCGACCCACTGGCCGCCAATATGGCAACTGGAACGGAGCAAATAAGGCGCTTGTAATGTCAACATGGCGGTTCTCCTGTCAGATAGCGAAACGGGGCAAGGTATAGGTGGAAGGTAAACCGAACACTTCCGGATAGGCAACATGCACGAAATATAATCCTCCGGCAGGTGCGGTCATCCCGGCCTGGGTGCGGTCGCGCAACGCCAGCAGCGCCGCGATCCAATCCGGCGGGCGCTCCCNCGCCCCCACCTTCAGCAGCGACCCGACGATATTGCGCACCATATGGTGTAAAAAGGCATTGGCCGCAATATCGACATGGATAAAATCCTGCTCCCGGCTGACCTGGATGGCGGTGATTTCACGGACAGCATGGCGCGCCTGACAACCCGCCGCGCGGAAACTGGAAAAATCCTGTTCCCCAACCAATGCCTGAGCCGCCTGATGCATAGCCTCGGCGTCCAGCGCACCATGCAGCCAGTGCACCCGCTTGTGCAACAGGGCGGGGCGCGCCGTGCGGTTGAGGATGATGTAGCGGTAACGGCGTGAATAGGCGGAAAAACGGGCATGAAAATCCTCCGCCACCGGCTGTATCCAGCGCATGGCGACCCCTTCCGGCAAATGGGCGTTGGTTCCAAACAGCCAGCCGCGCTCTGGCCGCACTGCGGTGGTTTCGAAATGGATGACCTGCCCCAACGCGTGGACGCCGGTGTCAGTCCGCCCAGCGCACACCACTTGCACAGGNNCCGCCGCCACCGTCGAAAGCGCCTGCTCGACGCACGCCTGCACCGTTGGCGCATGCCCCAGACGTTGCCAGCCGTAGAAGGGGCTTCCGTCGTATTCGATACAGGCTGCAAATTTCATTCAGTCAATCCCACTGGCGTAAAACACAAAAGGCCGGATAAACCGGCCTTTATAGCGGGAATGTGCAGATTCCTCAACCCGTCTGGTGCAGCAAGACTTCAGCTTCTCGGCGCTGGTCGTCATTGCCTTCGACCATGACTTCTTCCAGCGTGCTGCGGGCACCTTCGATGTCACCCATGTCCAGATAGGCGCGCGCCAGATCCAGCTTGGTGCTGATATGCGCCTCATGCAGATCGATCTCTTCATCCGGGAAATCGAGGAAAGACAGCGCGTCATCAATATCACCCAACCAGTCCTTGTCTTCCTCGCTGATCGGCGCGTAGAAGGTGTCCTTGGGCAGGATACGGGTAATGCCGGTGTTATTGTCCAGATGCAGGTTCAGGTTGGTTGAATTACCAGNCAGCGGCAGCCACGGCTGGTGCGGCGATGGCTGCCGCAGCAACGGCACGACCACCGGCGTATCCGCCTTGTGCTTGTCCGCATCATCATCCAGACTGAAATCCAGCACGCCGCTGGCGGAGCCATTGCCGCCCTTGGCCGCATCGACATCCAGCAACGGCTGGGAAGGCGCATCCGGCAAATCCAGATCAAAGTCCAGATCAAGGTCATCATCCAAATCATCCAGCTCGAAAGCTTCCCCTGCCAATTCAGAAGAGTTTGCTTCTAGCGGATGCGGCTGATTCGGCTGATGATTCGGCGGCTGACCCGCACTCAGATCGGGCAAGTCCGGCAGTGTGGACATGGCAGCTTGTGGCGCGGGCGGTTCAACATCAGCGCTTTCACCATCCTGCAACAGCTTATCAAGGTCAATATCATCAAAGTCCAGATCACCCAGATCAAGATCGCCGAAATCATCATCCATCACCGGCGCGCCAGCAAAGTCATCACGACCATGCGCTGCAACTGGCTCGACAGGTTTTAGCGGATGCTCTTCAGCAATAGGACGCCCATGCGTCTCAACTGGCTCGACAGGTTTCAGCGGATGCCCTTCAGCAACATGCGGGACAGTATCGTCAGCTGCCGCCACGGCTGCTGCGCCTGCCGCAGCAATGCCTCCTAAAGCGCTGGTGACGGTCGCCGCAACCATACTAACGCCGGAGCCATCACCTTGATAAAGCTTATTATCCGGACTGATTTTGCGCCCCCAATCCGCAATGGATTTCCACAAGGCCGCCTTGTTGGGCCATTNCATGCTGGCGAACTGTTGAGCTTGATTGTCAAACGCTTCACGGTTATTGGCGGAGAAATAACACTCCAGCAATTTATGGCGGTATTCCAGCTTGTCCGGCTGGCGTTCAANTGCCTTTTTCAGTTCGCTTTCCGCCTGCTGGTAAAGCCCATAGGCGATATACACATTCGCTTCGGTCAACAGATCGTCTTCGCCGGATCCAGACTCGTGCGAATTTTCATGGGCGGCGCTCACCGGAACATGGCCGCCTTCATCCCAAGCGCTGTCATCCCGAATGCCAAACGGATCGGCCTGCCCATGACTGGCTGAACCATAACCACGGGAGCCTCGTTGCTCCGCCTTATCCAACTCAGATTCCAGCGTACCCAGATCCAAGGGTTCTTCTTCTATAATCGGTTCGTCCAATTCATCGTCCAAATTGGCGAAGCGGTCTTTCGCTTTGGCGGAATCCGCACCATCCGGCTTGCGACGACGCCCAAGCAGCCATAGCAACAGCAGCAAAGCCAAGGAACCAGCGCCAATCTTCAACGCCAACGGAGAAGTCAGCATACCCAGAAGATCATTGCTGTCCGTTGTTTGGTCAGCAAATACAGACGCAGGCTTCTNTGTCTTCTGGCTACTGATGGGCGTTACTGGCACCACCGCTGGCTTGTTGACAGGTTTGGGCGGCGTATTCTCAACCGGTGGCGACAATGGAACCAAATTGCTGCTGGCGTTCGCGGGTGGATTAGGATTGGCCGCCACAACAGGAGGCGTTCCTGCTGGCGGCTGGATGCCCGTGGGCACCTCCCGNNGAGGAGTCGGCGGTGCCGACGCTGCAGGCTGTTCACCCCGCAACACGGCGTCATTGTCCTTACCAGCAACGTTCGCCATGTGGGTTTGGATGTCTTTGCCCTGATCCGGCGCAGGCGTTGGCGCAACAGGGGCTGGGGATTGCGGCTTATTCGCTGCCGCCTGCTGTGCGGATGCTTCCTGGGCTTCAGGGGTTTCCGCCAATGGCGGCGTCTTGATCCCGTTGGCCGCCAGCTGCTGTTGCAACTCCGCAAGCTGGTTGTCACGCAAAGCCAGCAGACGGTNTTTCTTACTGAGCATGGACTCAAGATCCGTAACCCGCGACTTGAGATCTTTATTTTCGTTCTGCCGCGCTGTCAGCGACTCATTCGCCAAGGCAAGCTGTTTTTCAAGCGCGGCCAGTTTGGCATTGCCCGCAGCGACCGCCGCATTCTTGGCTTCACTTCCGGCTGCTTGCGCGCCCAACACCTCAAGCCGCGCCTTGTCATCTGTTTTGGCGGCAGTGTTGCGGGTCGCCGCCGTCGGGGCGGATGGCTTGGCGGCTGATGCTGCCCCCGTGGATTGCTGCGGAACCGTCTTGCCTGCCAGCGATTTGCGGAACTCGCGCCACTCGGCGTTCTGTTGGCGAATCTGACGGCGTGCTTCCGCCCGTGAAATATCCCCCGCATCACCGGAGGCAGGAGCCTTCAGCGTCGCCCCAGTGCGCAGATTGTTGATATTGTCGCCAATGAAAGCGTTCGGATTGGNCCGGAACAACGCCATCATCATCTGGTCATTGCTGACGCCTGGCTGCTGCAAACGGGATGCGACCCGGAACAGGGTATCGCCTGACCTGACCCGGTAAGTGCGGTTACGCCCAGTGCCGGAAGCGGCAGGTTGGCCAGAAGGAGCCGCCGGTTGGGCGGACGCCTGTCGCGACGGCCGCCGCACATTCCCCGCCGCCTTTGGTTCGGCGCGCACCGTAGCATCCCCCGCGACCGTATTGCCCGGTTGCATCAATACTGGCGGATCCAGCATGACCGTGTATTCTTTCAGCAATTGCCCTTGAGGCCAGCTGACTTCCAACAGGAAGTTAACGAACGGTTCCTGGATAGNGCTATCGGATGTGACCAGAATGACGGGTTTTCCGCCTTGAACGGATGGAGTAAAATGTAAGCTGCTGAGAAAAGCAGGGCGGGCTACGCCTACGCGGTTAAACACATCAGGTGGTGCCAAACGCACTTGGATCTGGCTTGCATCTGCAGGGGCGGCAGACAACAGGTCAATTTTGGCGCGCAGTGGCTGATTCAGGTGAGAGCTGGACTCTATATCCCCGAGTCCCAAGGCGCTAGAAGCCGCGGGATATGCTCCGGCGATGAATATAGCTAAGCTCAAGGCTTGTTTATTCACTGCAATTCCCCTTCGATTCTTTATCTGTAAGATTGTAGCATCCCTGATTCATCACCTGTGCAACTCTTAAATTTAGCCCTTATTATTCTGATGAATAGTGATTCTAGTTATTGTTTCTTAAGCTGGAACTATATAGTAGTACATTTTGGTAAGCAATGCCGCCCCGAGACAAGCTTTTGAACATGTGGACAAGAGACCCCACATCCAATATCCTGAGCCATTGTCGTTAATAATGAATTAATTCCCGCTTAACCCGGGATTATAGGTAGTCTTGCAGCAAAATTTCCGCAATCCGGACGCCATTCAAGGCTGCGCTGTTGCGCACATTATCCGCAACCACCCACAGGTTCAAACCAAAGGACTGGGAAATATCCTCCCGGATACGACTGACGAACACCTTATCGGTATTGACGGCTTCAGTCACAGGGGTTGGATAATCGCCATCCCNCCTGCCATCCAGAACCTCCACCCCAGGCGCTTTGCGCAGGATCGCGGCGGCTTCCTGCGCAGTCAGTTGGCGTTGCGTTTCGAGATGGATGGCCTCGCAGTGGCCAANAAACACAGGAGCCCGCAACGTGGTCGGGTTCACCGGCAGCTCTGGCAATTCCAGAATCTTGCGGCTTTCCCACACCAGTTTCATTTCTTCGCGCGTATAGCCGTTTTGCAGCACATCCCCGATCTGCGGCAACACATTGAACGCGATCTGTTTGGGAANAACGCCCGTATCAANTGGTAGGGCATTCAATAATTGCGCTGTTTGCCGCGCCAGCTCATCCACACCGGCGCGGCNTACGCCGGAAACCGCCTGAAAGGTAACCACATTGATACGCGTAACGCCCGCCACATCGTGTAAGGGCTTCAGCGCGGTCAACATCTGGGTGACGCCGCTGCCGGGATTGGCGATGATGTTTCGCCGGGAATATGCAGCAATCGCCTGCGGATTGACCTCCGCCACCACCAGCGGCACATCCTCCTCCAGCCGGAAACAGGCGCTGTCGTCAATCACGACGCAGCCAGCAGCGGCGGCCTTGGGCGCGTAAACGGCGGCGACCGTTTCCCCTGCCGCAAACAGCGCAATCTGCACACTGGCGAAATCAAAATCGGCCAGCGGCTCCACATCCAGCGGCTCACCGCCGAATTCCACCGTCTGCTCGCCATCGGCATCCGCTTCCAGCGCATAAACACGCCCCGCCGGGAACCGGCGCGAAGCCAGCAGATCCAGCATGGATTCGCCCACCAGACTGGCCGCGCCAACCACCGCGATGTCCACTTTCCGCGCCATGCGTCAAACCTGCAAAGCTGCCACAACGGCGTCGCCCATCGCCGCCGTGCCGACCTTGCGGCAACCTTCCGTGTAAATGTCGCCGGTGCGCACGCCAGCGGCCAGCACCTGCTTCACCGCAGCCTCGATACGGTCAGCCAGATCCCNCCGGTTCAGGCTGTAACGCAACAGCATGGCGGCGGACAGGATCGTGGCCAACGGGTTGGCGACGCCTTGCCCGGCGATGTCAGGCGCGGAGCCATGGATCGGCTCATACAACCCGCAGGCGGAAGCGTTCAGGGAGGCGGAAGGCAACATGCCAATGGAGCCGGTCAGCATCGCGGCGGCGTCCGACAGAATGTCGCCAAACATATTGGTGGTCACCATCACATCGAATTGCTTGGGCGCACGCACCAATTGCATGGCGGCGTTGTCGACGTACATATGGCTGAGTTCGACTTCCGGATATTCCTTGCCGACACGCTCGACCACTTCGCGCCACAGCTCGGACACTTCCAGCACGTTGGCCTTGTCGACGGAGCACAGGCGCTTGCCGCGCTTCATCGCCGTTTCAAACGCAACGCGGGCGATACGGTCAATTTCAGACTCACGGTAAGCCAACGTGTTGTAACCACGGCGTTCGCCGCCTTCCAGCACTTCAATACCACGCGGCTTGCC
The DNA here is from genome assembly GCA_013693955.1 of Candidatus Thiothrix singaporensis. Classification (GTDB taxonomy): domain Bacteria; phylum Pseudomonadota; class Gammaproteobacteria; order Thiotrichales; family Thiotrichaceae; genus Thiothrix; species Thiothrix singaporensis. Next base: position 3,308,238 of record CP059265.1, read on the forward strand.
AAAATAAATGCCGCCGGTCAGTTCGCGCACGATCATGATGTCCAGCCCAGCCACCACTTCCGGCTTCAGGGTGGAGGCGGACGCCAATTCTTCGTACAGGATGGCCGGGCGCAGATTGGCGAACAACCCCAGGTCGGCGCGGATGGCCAGCAAACCGCGCTCCGGGCGCAGCGGACGGTNCAGCTTGTCGTATTGCGGNNCGCCGACCGCACCCAGCAGGATGGCATCAGCCTCTTTCGCCAGCGCCTGGGTGGAAGCCGGATAAGGGCTGCCTTCCGCATCATAACCGGCACCGCCGATACCGGCGTATTCCAGCTCGACTGACAGGCTGCCTTCGGCAGTGAAAACATTCAGAACCTTGATGGTTTCCGCCACAATTTCAGNGCCGATGCCATCACCGGGCAATACCAGAATCTTGCTAGTCATATGAATCCAGATAAAAAATTAGAACAACCACGGCGCAGCCTGCTGGCGGCGCTCCTCGTAAGCACGGATTTCGTCAGCATGCTGCAACGTCAGGCCGATGTCATCCAGCCCGTTGAGCAGGCAATACCTGCGGAATTCGTCGATGCTGAAGCCGAACGCCACGCCGGTTGGCGTCAGCACCTGCTGCCGCTCGGNGTCAACCGTCAGCTGGTAACCTTCCTGCGCTTCGGTTTCCTGGAACAGCTGCCCAACCGTTTCGGCAGGCAACATGATCGGCAACAAACCGTTCTTGAAACTGTTGTTGANAAAGATGTCGGCGAAACTCGGCGCGATCACCGCGCGGACGCCGTAATCCGTCAGCGCCCACACCGCATGTTCACGCGAGGAGCCGCACCCGAAATTTTCCCGCGCCAACAGCACGGAAGCGCCCGCGTAGCGCGGCAAGTTCAGCACAAACGCCGGGTTGACAGCACGCTTGCTGTGATCCATGCCCGGTTCGCCCGGCTCGTCATAACGCCAGTCATCAAACAGCGTCGNAGTAAAACCGGTGCGTTTGATGGACTTCAGGTATTGCTTGGGGATGATGGCGTCCGTATCGACGTTGGAGCGGTCAAGCGGAACCACCACGCCCGTATGTACAGTAAATTTTTCCANTGAGGGTCACTTCGCCTTGTCGTCTTTCGATGCTTCTTTTTCAATCGAACCGCCCAGTGATTTCAGATCCTTGCCCACGCCTTCCACCGTGCTGCAAGCGGCCAGCGTCGCCAGGAACATCGTCAGGGACAAAACAGTCAGCAGTTTCTTCATGCGCTTCTCTCCTTACAAAGTGCGGACATCGACAAAATGGCCGGTCACCGCCGCCGCCGCCGCCATCGCCGGACTGACCAGATGGGTGCGCCCGCCCTGCCCCTGCCGCCCTTCGAAATTGCGGTTGGACGTGGAGGCGCAGCGCTCGCCCGGCTCCAGGCGGTCAGCGTTCATCGCCAGGCACATGGAGCAGCCCGGTGCCCGCCATTCAAACCCGGCATCGATGAAGATCGTGTCCAGCCCTTCGCGTTCAGCCTGCTGTTTGACCAGGCCGGAACCCGGCACCACCATCGCCAGCTTGACGTTGCTGGCGACCTTGCGCCCTTTGGCGACTTCAGCGGCGGCGCGCAAATCTTCAATGCGGGAATTGGTGCAAGAGCCAATAAAAACTTTGTCAACCTGCACGGAAGTCAGCGGCATATTGGCTTCCAGCCCCATGTACTGGAGGGCGGCGCGGATGCCGTTGGCCTTGACCGGATCGTTTTCCTGCGCCGGGTCAGGCGTGTTGCCATCAACCGCCGTCACCATCTCGGNGGAAGTGCCCCAGGTGACCTGCGGCTTGATGCTGGCCGCGTCGATGCGCACAACACGGTCGAACACGGCGTCCGGGTCGGAATGCAAATCCCGCCAGGCGGCGACGGCCTTGCCCCAGTTTTCGCCCTGCGGCGCATACGGGCGNNGCTTGACGTATTCGATGGTCGTATCGTCCACCGCCACCATCCCGGCACGGGCACCCGCTTCAATCGCCATGTTGCAGAGCGTCATGCGGCCTTCCATGGACAGGTCACGGATGGCTTCGCCGCCGAATTCGATTGCATGGCCGGTGCCGCCCGCCGTGCCGATCACGCCGATAATGGCGAGCACGATGTCCTTGGCGGTCACGCCCTTGCCTGCCTTGCCGTCCACACTGACCAGCATGTTTTTCATCTTTTTCTGGATCAGGCACTGGGTCGCCATGACGTGTTCGACTTCAGAGGTGCCGATGCCATGCGCCAGCGCGCCGAATGCGCCATGGGTGGAGGTGTGGGAATCGCCGCAGACCACGGTCATGCCCGGCAAGGTGGCGCCCTGTTCCGNGCCGATCACATGCACGATACCCTGGCGGATGTCGCCGAGGCGGAACTCCGTCACGCCGAAGGTTTGGCAGTTGGCGTCCAACGTTTCCACCTGGGTGCGGGAAACCGGGTCGGTGATGCCATGCTCCAGCCCGATGGTCGGCACGTTGTGGTCTGGCACGGCCACCATGGAGCTGACGCGCCACGGCTGGCGGCCAGCCATTTTCAAACCTTCGAACGCTTGCGGGGAGGTGACTTCATGCACCAGATGACGGTCGATATAGAGCAGGCAGGTGCCATCCGCCTCCTGCCGCACCACATGGGCGTCCCATACCTTGTCGTAGAGAGTTTTGCCAGCCACAAACGGTCTCCTCGAAAAACATGATTGATGGCTGAAGAATACCACCCATCCATGAATAAATAAAATTCATAATTTTCATATTCTGCATTCCAGAATAGAATACAAAACCATGGACATCAGCCACCTCAACGCCTTTATCGAAGTCGCCCGCCACCAATCATTTTCGTTGGCCGCCGAAGCCCTGTTCATCACCCAGCCCGCCATCAGCAAGCGCATCAACCAGCTGGAAAACGAACTGGGCGCACCGCTGTTCAACCGCATCAACCGCAAGGTGACGCTGACGGAAGCAGGCCACGCCCTGTTGCCGCGCGTGCAAGCCTTGCGCAACGAACTGGAAGACATCCGCCGCATCGCCTCCAACTTGTCCGGCAACCTTCAGGGCTATCTGGTGTTGGGCACCAGCCACCACATCGGCCTGCGCCGCCTGCCGCCTGCATTGAGCCATTTCAACCGCGAACACCCGGACGTGCGGCTGGATTTGCATTTCGTGGATTCCGAACAGGCGTGCTTGGCCGTGGANACGGGGGAACTGGAAATCGCCCTCATCACCCTGCCCACCGAACTGCCGGAACAGTTGCAGGCACAACACATCTGGACAGACCAACTGCACTTTGTCGCCAGCCCGGAACATCCGCTCTGCCACATGCCCCATGTCACCTTGGAGACACTGGTGAAACACCGCTGCGTGATGCCGGGCAAGGACACGTTCACTTACCAGATCATCCGTCAGGCGCTCGCACCCTTCGATAACCGGCTGGACGTTTACATCATCACCAACTACCTCGAAACGCTGAAAATGCTGGTCAGCGCGGGGTTGGGCTGGTCNCTGATGCCGCACACCATGCTGGATGGGACACTGGCGACCGTCCAAACGCCACTTGCCCCACACCGGCATCTNGGGGTGATATTCCACCGCAAGCGCACCTTGTCCAACGCCGCCAAAACCTTGCTGCAAATCCTGGGGCAATACGCCGACTACACTGGCTGACCATCTGCCCCATTGGTGCGCCCATAAAAAGGCCGACACAAGGTCGGCCTTTCCGCTACACGCTTCCTAACAACAATCAGTCTTCGCGCCGACGGCGAAGTATGCGGTCGCCGCCAACAGCATGCTCATGATCGCCATCCCCACTCACTGAGCGTCGGGATTTCCAGGTTTGGCACCAGACCGAAACCAACGGTGGTGTTGGTGGAACCGTTGTCTTCCGGCTCATCACCCCAGACGAGGTCGATCGGTTTGCTGGAAATGCTGCCGTCCGGATTCAGGACGCCGTTGCTATCCCCTGCGTTGTCATCGTTCGGGTCGCTGCCACCGATAGTTGGCAGATAACCAACGGGTGGTATGACTTTCACGACATACTTGCCTTCCTGCAAATCACTGAAGAAGTAGTTGCCATCCGCGTCGGTGGTTTGCGGTTGCAGCACATCGCCGAAGATGTCGGTGACTGGCTTGCCATCCGGCGTCAGCAGAGTGACCGTCGCCCCAGGCACGCCCGGTTCGCCCGCATCCTGTTTGCCATTCGCATTCAGGTCGATCCACAGGCGGCTGCCCAGATTGACCGCATGCAACAGGCCGCAGTCAACCGTGCTGTTGCGGTTCTCATCATCACCATCCACATCAGCACCCGGTTCAGTTCCTGGAGCCAAGGTAATCGCTGGCGTCTGGAAACTGCCCGCGACCAACTTACAGTTGCTGTCGGTATTGGACGGGTCGGTATCCGGATCCGCGCCACCTTGAGTCAAGCTGTACCCGGAGCTAGCGCCCGAACTCACCACCACCACGTAATCACCTGGTTTCAGGTTAGTGAACAGGTAATCACCATTAGGTAGGTCGTGACGGGAGCCACCGGCTTGCCGGTGATGTCGGTCGCAGGTGTGGAGCCATCCACATCCATCAGACTGACGCTGATGCCGCTGATGCCCGGTTCGCCGCTGTCCTGCTGGCCATTGCCGTTTGTGTCAAACCAGATTTTATTGCCCAGCGAAACACCACTGTAGAAGCCGCAGTCAATGGTCATGTTGCCATTGGCATCATCGCCATCATCCGCAGGCTCCGTACCCGCCGCCAGCGTGAATGGTTGGGTTTGGATCGCGCCATTGGCCGGATTGACACGGCAGTTGCTATCGTAGTCGCTAGCATCATCATCCGCATCCACACCACCCATAGTCGGGAAGTAACCCGCTGGCGGAACAACCGTCACCACGTAATCGCCTTCCGGCAAGTTATCCCACAGGTAAATGCCATCCGCGCCAGTGACATGCGGCTATATCGCTTTGCCGTCCAAGTCAGTGACGGCGTTGCCTGCCGCATCTGTCAGGGTGACCGTAGCACCCGCAAGGAAGCCTTCACCACTGTCCCGCACGCCATCAGCGTTGCTGTCAACCCAGATCTGGTTGCCGACGGCAACAGGCGNTACTGGTTCAGGCGGAAGCACACCGAAGTCAACCGTCAGGTTGGAGCGGGCGTCTTCCGTACCCTGGCCGTCGTCACCCGCAACGCCGCTGGCGGTCGGGGTTTCTCCGGTTGGCTCCTTGTCATCCAGCACCACGACATTGGAGCACAGGCCATCAGCCGGGGTGTTGTCGCCATTGTCGTTGTTGTCGCCATTGCTGTTGGCGTCAGCCTCATCACCGCCGGTGCTGGCGCTGTAACCCACCAAAGCGCCGCCCTCGGCGAAGTTGCTGGCAGCCACGCAGANCTGGTAGGAGCCTGCCTCCAGGCCGCTGAACAGATAGTAGCCACCTGCGGTCAGGATGCTGGACAACGGGTTGCCGTCCTTGTCTCGCAGTTCAACCGTGACCCCGCTGGGGCGGGCTTCTCCGTTGTCAAACCTACCGTTGTTGGCTTTGGTTTCATCACCTGCGCCGTCGTCCACCCATACCATGTTACCGATACTGTGGGCTTTAGGCAGGTAGAAACCACAGTCAACCGTCAGATTGCCATTGGCATCGTCACCATCGGCNNCTGTGGTTGGCTCTGCTCCTGCGGTTAGATTGAACACCGATGTCCGCACCTTGCCACCTACGACTGCACAGTTGCTGTCGGTGTTGGAGCTGTCATCATCCACAGCCAGCCCGCCAACCGTATTGACATAACCATCAGGGGCTTTCACAGTGATCATGTAATCGCCTTCCGGCAGGTTGCCGAACAGGTATTTGCCGTCAGCACCGGTGGTCACTACCACAACATTGTTCCCATCCAGGTCTTTCACCCTATTGCCGTCCTTGTCCAACAGCGTGACAGTCACACCCGCCAGTGGCGTTTCGCCTGCGTCCTGCTGGCCGTTATGGTTGGCGTCAACCCAGATGGTGTCGCCCACGGAAACGGGTGTCGGCACTACCGGCGGCAGCACGCCAAAGTCAACCGTCAGGTTGGAGCGGGCGTCTTCGGTGCCTTGGCCGTCGTCACCCGCAACGCCACTGGCGGTCGGGGTTTCCCCGGTCGGCTCCTGGTCATCCAGCACCACGACATTGGAGCACAGCCCGTCAGCCGGGGNTGTTGTCGCCATTGTCGTTGTTGTCACCATTGCTGTTGGCGTCGGCCTCATCACCGCCGGTGCTGGCGGTGTAACCCGCCAACGCGCCACCTTCGGCGAAGTTGCTGGCGGCCACGCAGACTGGTAGGAGCCTGCCTCCAGGCCGCTGAACAGGTAGTAGCCACCCGCCGTCAGGGTGTTGGACAACACCGCACCCGCCTGGTTGCGCAACTCGACCGCCACCCCGCTGGGGCGCTCCTCACCATTGTCAAAACGGCCATTGTTGGCCTTGGCGGCGTCACCTGCGCCATTGTCCACCCACACCAGGTTGCCGATGCTGTGGGTCGGCGTTGCTGGCTGGTAGAAGCCGCAGTCCACTCCCAGGTTGCTGTTGGCGTCGGTGTCGCCGTCATCGGTCGGCTCGGCTCCTGCCGTCAGGGTGAAGGGCAGGGTCTGGATGTTGCCGCCGACCACCGCACAGTTGTTGTCGGTGTTGGAGGCGTCGTCGTCCACGTCGGTACCGCCGGTGGNTGACCGGTAGCCTTCCGGAGCCACGGCACGCACGATGTAGTCGCCTTCCGGCAGGTTGCCGAACAGGTATTTGCCGTCAGCACCGGTGGTCACCGCCACAACATTGTTCCCATCCAGGTCTTTCACCGCGTTGCCGTCCTTGTCCAGCAGCGTGACGGTCACGCCCGCCAGTGGCGTTTCGCCTGCGTCCTGCTCACCGTCCTGATTGGCGTCAACCCAGATGGTGTCGCCCACGGAAACAGGCGTCGGCGCCACCGGTGGCAGCACGCCGAAGTCAACCGTCAGGTTGGAGCGGGCGTCTTCGGTGCCCACGCCATCATTGCCATCATTGCCGGTGGCGGTCGCCTCGCCGGTGGGCTCATGGTCATCCAAGACGACCATGTTGGTGCACAGGCCGGTGCCGGTGTCGTCACTGCCGTTGTCATCGCCGTCGATGTCCGTGTTGGCGTCGGCCACATTGCCGCCGGTGCTGGCGGTGTAACCCGCGAGCACACCGCCCTCAACGAAGTTGCTGGCTACCACGCAGANCTGGTAGGAGCCTGCCTCCAGGCCGCTGAACAGGTAACGGCNCGTGTCATCCGTCAGGCCTGACGTGATGACAGCGCCGTCGGAACCTTTGAGCTCCAGCTTGACATCCTTGCTTACTGGACTTTCACCAGCATCGGCAAGGCCATTGTTGTTGGTGTCCACCCACACCCGGTTGCCGATGCTGTGGGTCGGGGCGGGCGGTTGGTAGAAGCCGCAGTCCACGCCCAGGTTGCTGTTGGCGTCGGTGTCGCCGTCATCGGTCGGCTCCGCGCCTGCCGTCAGGGTGAAAGGCAGGGTCTGCACATTGCCGCCGACCACCGCGCAGTTGTTGTCGGTGTTGGAGGCGTCGTCGTCCACATCCGCCCCGCCGGTAGNTGACCGGTAGCCTTCCGGAGCCACCGCACGCACAATGTAGTCGCCTTCCGGCAGGTTGCCAAACAGGTATTTGCCGTCGGCACCCGTGGTCACCGCCGTGACATTGTTCCCATCCAGGTCTTTCACCGCGTTGCCGTCCTTGTCCAGCAGCGTGACGGTCACGCCCGCCAGCGGTGTTTCGCCCGCGTCCTGTTTCCCGTTATGGTCAGCATCGACCCAAATGGTGTCGCCAACAGAAACGGGCGTCGGTGCCACCGGCGGCAGCACACCGAAGTCAACCGTCAGGTTGGAGCGGGCGTCTTCCGTACCTTGACCGTCGTCACCCGCAACGCCACTGGCGGTTGGGGTTTNCCCGGTTGGCTCCTGGTCATCCAGCACCACGACATTGGAGCACAGGCCGTCAGCCGGGGTGTTGTCGCCATTGTCGTTGTTGTCGCCATTGCTGTTGGCGTCGGCCTCATCACCGCCGGTGCTGGCGGTGTAACCTGGCAACGCCGCGCCTTCGGCGAAGTTGCTGGCGGCCACGCAGANCTGGTAGGAGCCTGCCGCCAAGCCGCTGAACAGGTAGTAGCCACCCGCCGTCAGGGTGCTGGACAGCAGCTTGCCGTCCTGGTCGCGCAGTTCAACGGTCACCCCGCTGGGGCGCTCCTCGCCATTGTCAAACTGGCCATTGTTGGCCTTGGCGGCGTCACCTGCGCCATTGTCCACCCACACCAGGTTGCCGATGCTGTGGGTCGGGGCGGGCGGTTGGTAGAAGCCGCAGTCCACGCCCAGGTTGCTGTTGGCGTCGGTGTCGCCGTCATCGGTCGGCTCGGCTCCTGCCGTCAGGGTGAACGGCAGGGTCTGCACATTGCCGCCGACCACCGCGCAGTTGTTGTCGGTGTTGGAGGCATCGTCGTCCACATCCGCCCCGCCGGTGGNTGACCGGTAGCCTTCCGGCTCTTCAACACGCACAATGTAGTCGCCTTCCGGCAGGTTGCCGAACAGGTATTTGCCGTCGGCACCCGTGGTCACCGCCGTGACATTGTTCCCATCCAGGTCTTTCACCGCGTTGCCGTCCTTGTCCAGCAGCGTGACGGTCACGCCCGCCAGCGGTGTTTCGCCCGCGTCCTGTTTCCCGTTATGGTCAGCATCGACCCAAATGGTGTCGCCCACAGAAACGGGCGTCGGTGCCACCGGCGGCAGCACGCCGAAGTCAACCGTCAGGTTGGAGCGGGCGTCGTCCGTGCCCTGGCCGTCGTCACCCGCAGCGCCACTGGCGGTCGGGGTTTNCCCGGTTGGCTCCTGGTCATCCAGCACCACGACATTGGAGCACAGGCCGTCAGCCGGGGTGTTGTCGCCATTGTCGTTGTTGTCGCCATTGCTGTTGGCGTCGGCCTCATCACCGCCGGTGCTGGCGGTGTAACCTGGCAACGCCGCGCCTTCGGCGAAGTTGCTGGCGGCCACGCAGANCTGGTAGGAGCCTGCCGCCAAGCCGCTGAACAGGTAGTAGCCACCCGCCGTCAGGGTGCTGGACAGCAGCTTGCCGTCCTGGTCGCGCAGTTCAACGGTCACCCCGCTGGGGCGCTCCTCGCCATTGTCAAACTGGCCATTGTTGGCCTTGGCGGCGTCACCTGCGCCATTGTCCACCCACACCAGGTTGCCGATGCTGTGGGTCGGGGCGGGCGGTTGGTAGAAGCCGCAGTCCACGCCCAGGTTGCTGTTGGCGTCGGTGTCGCCGTCATCGGTCGGCTCGGCTCCTGCCGTCAGGGTGAACGGCAGGGTCTGCACATTGCCGCCGACCACCGCGCAGTTGTTGTCGGTGTTGGAGGCATCGTCGTCCACATCCGCCCCGCCGGTGGNTGACCGGTAGCCTTCCGGCTCTTCAACACGCACAATGTAGTCGCCTTCCGGCAGGTTGCCGAACAGGTATTTGCCGTCGGCACCCGTGGTCACCGCCGTGACATTGTTCCCATCCAGGTCTTTCACCGCGTTGCCGTCCTTGTCCAGCAGCGTGACGGTCACGCCCGCCAGCGGCGTTTCGCCCGCGTCCTGCTGGCCGTTATGGTCAGCATCGACCCAAATGGTGTCGCCCACGGAAACAGGCGTCGGCGCCATCGGCGGGATAATGCCGAAGTCAACCGTCAGGTTGGAGCGGTTGTCATCAGTGCCCACGCCATCATTGCCATCATTGCCGGTGGCGGTCGCCTCGCCGGTGGGCTCATGGTCATCCAGGACGACCATGTTGGTGCACAGGCCGGTGCCGGTGTCGTCACTGCCGTTGTCATCGCCGTCGATGTCCGTGTTGGCGTCGGCCACATTGCCGCCGGTGCTGGCGGTGTAACCCGCGAGCACACCGCCCTCAACGAAGTTGCTGGCGGCCACGCAGACTGGTAGGAGCCTGCCTCCAGGCCGCTGAACAGGTAACGGCCGTGTCATCCGTCAGGCCTGACGTGATGACCGCACCGTCGGAACCTTTGAGCTCCAGCTTAACATCCTTACCTGCCGGGCTTTCGCCAGCATCGGCAAGGCCATTGTTGTTGGTGTCAACCCACACCCGGTTGCCGATGCTGTGGGTTGGGCCACAGGCTGGTAGAAGCCGCAGTCCACGCCCAGGTTGCTGTCGGCGTCGGTGTCGCCGTCATCGGTCGGCTCGGCTCCTGCCGTCAGGGTGAACGGCATAGTCTGGACATTGCCGCCGACCACCGCGCAGTTGTTGTCGGTGTTGGAGGCGTCGTCGTCCACATCAGCCCCGCCGGTGGTGACCTGGTAGCCTTCCGGAGCCACGGCACGCACGATGTAGTCGCCTTCCGGCAGGTTGCCGAACAGGTATTTGCCGTCGGCACCCGTGGTCACCGCCGTGACAGCATTGTTGTTCAAATCCCGGGCTGGGTTGCCGTCCTTATCCAGCAGCGTGACGGTCACGCCCGCCAGTGGCGTTTCGCCTGCATCCTGCTGGCCGTTATGGTCAGCATCGACCCAAATGGTGTCGCCAACAGACACAGGTTTGGCTGGAATCGCCTCCAGAATGCTGACCTTGTAGTCCTCGACTTCACCATCAGCAGCTTCCCCGCCGATGCCATCGTTCCCGACCGTTGAACAGCGGAAGCGGGCGTAAGTGTCGCCCGCCAGTGCAAATTTTGGCACATCCAGAGAAAGGGTATTGGTGCCTGCGTTCAATTGTTGGTTCATGAACACCTGTTCGGCGCTTCCGCCCCAACTGCCGTCAATGTTCCAGTCAATCCAGGCATTGAGTTTACAGGCTTTGCTCGCGGTGACTTCCACGGTGGCACCATTGGTGCCGACCCGCAATTCGCCAACTGTTACGCCATCCTCATCATTTCCGGAAGCGCAATCGCCATAGGAAGGCGAGCCTGTGTCAGTATCGTCAGCCGTCGCCTGACCTTGCAGCAGGCCGCTGTCCGCATCCACACATTTTCCCAGGAACACATCCGTTCCCAGTTGGTGACGCGCCCCACCACCAGCATCCAGTGTCTGGTAGGAAGGGTCTGGCGCATCGCCGTAATCAAGGGAATCATCACTTTGGCGCAGGACTCATCGTCTTCCACCGGATTCATGCCCACCATGTTGTTAGGCGTTGAGTCCGTCTCGCCCGCGCTTTCCGCGGTCACCTGCGCACAGTTCGTGACGATTTCGTTTGCATACGCGGCAGGTAACGTAGCCAGCAACCCGACTATCGACACGTATACAGGAATCTTTATTATTTTCATGGTAATGCCTTGGGAAAAATTATAGTTATTATTCACTCGCTCTCGCCGGTTCCCGTCCTGAAGCCGACGGTATCCCGAGGATACCGCCGACCACTTCCCTCTTTATTGAGAGAGTCAGGTTATTTATTTGACAGTAGCTGTGATTTTCAACACTTTGCTTTCGCCATTGCCCATATCACCCACTGTCCAAGCGCCGGTTGCAGAATCATAAGCGCCTGCAGAATCATCACTCTTATACGTCAAGCCTGCTGGCAGCTGATCCTTAACGACAACGCCTGTCGCAGCATCNNCGCCTTTGTTGGTGGCGGTCAGGACATACACCACATCAACACCGCGACGGACTGCCGTGACTGGCGCGCCAGCAGAGTCGGTCACCGTTTTGACCAGTTCGATGTCAACCTTCGGATCAACCATAATGGTCATTTTGGCGATGTCATGGTCGTCCTCATCATTGCCGGAATTATCCAGGACGTCATCAACAACACCGAGTTCATTACCTGGGTTGCTGTCTGGCGTAGAGTCCTTATCGGTCGCCGGTGCTCCGGTGCCGTCTTTCGCTGCGCTAATTTCAGCCGCATTGGTGATTTCACCAGCAGTCGCAGTTGTTGCAACCTTGAAGGCAATGTTCACTGTGGTGCTTGTGCCCGCCGCCAGCGTCGCAATCGGCGCTGTCAGGGTCGCAGTACCGTTGCCGTTGTCAGTCCAGGCCGCGTCGTTCAATACCAGACCGCTCGGGATGTAATCTGTAACAGCCACATCAGTCGCATCCACCGTGCCTTGGTTGACGACTTCGATGGTGAACACAACAGCTTCATCCGGTTTGGCGGTGGTGGCTTGGCCGGTAGCCAAACGCTTGTTCAAGGCCAAGTCGAATACCGGTGCCGCCGTGAAGGTGACTTTGTAATCTTCGATCTCACCATTGCTCATCAGGCCGGTTGCTTTGGAGGCATCCATGATGTCCGTGCTCAGGCGGCAGCGTGCATAGCTGCCATCTGGCATGACGGTGCTGGCGTCAGCTGGTGCGCTCGGCATGGTGACGGAGATGGCGGCGGCATTGCTGCCAGCAGGCACTGTTGCCCCACCATATTCGGCCGCATCGAAAGTGCCGTTGTGGTCGTAGTCAATCCAGCAACCAACATGGGCGTCTTGAGCCAGTGTGTTGGTGGCTGTAATTTGCAAGGTCACCGCCTGGCCATCGGTCAGGGTTGGAACGGTGACGCCGTCCTCATCGGTGCCGTCACCATCAGCATTGACACCGCTTTGGCCATCAGCTTCGTCGTCAACCGTAGCGCCCAACATCAGACNTGGAATAATTTCATGCTGGGCACCATTGCCTGCCAGCTTGGTGCCATAGCTGTCAGGCGCGTCACCAAAGTCAAAAATGGACTGGACGGTCAATGGGGCGCAGGACTCATCATCCTGCAAAGTGCCGCCAGTGAACGCAGTCAGCAGGGCAGCCTGGCTGGCCACGCTGTTTGGCTGGGAGTCCACATCCGTTTCCGTTGTCGCCGTCACCTGCGCACAGTTAGTGACTGTGGAGTCAGCCCAGGTTTGATTAGCGGCGGTCAGCACACCAACAGCACAAAAAGTCAGTAGCAATGCCTTGACGTTAGTTGTTGTTTTCATTTTGTTAGCTCTCTTTGTTTCAGGTTTTCGTTATGCATCATTCAACATTGTTAGTAGTCAATGATTGACTCTTGCCGTGATCTTGAAAGTAACGGCAAACCGCCCCAGTCTCGACCATGCCGACGTTCCGGCGCGCCTATTACAAGCGGCCATGCCATCAGGGCTGGCCGCCATCGGCGGACGAAAGCCAGACCCTCGGGAAACTTGCCCTCCACTTTTACACCTGCCGCTGTATTAGCCCTTGTATTGATGACAGCCAAGATGTAGGCCTATTGCGACGTTTGATGGCCTCAGGCTTCACCGTATTGGTTAACATCACATTAACCTTGAGCAAAGAATGACTGGTCATTGAGCGGCGCACTCAGAACCATGGCGAAGTCACCATAAAAATCGTGGAACACTTTGGCAGATATGTCAGCGTGGACAAGTTGAGAAACAAGAACCAGGACACCACTTCCCAGAGATCGCCCCCATGATTGTGGTGTTATCTTTTTGTGCATTTTCCCCACCCCAGAAATCATTATTAATATTAATTATAATAAAGTTAAATTTATTACATCTTTGCATTCCACACAAGCAAAAATGCGTGCCTGCTGTATTGCCTTCTCTATTTAATTAGCCGTTAATTGAGCGTCGCCATGATGTGTAGAGTTACTGCATTAGCCGCACCAATCTCGACCGCACCAACATCCCACTCGCCTGTTATAGCATCATACACTCCCGGACTGGCCCATCATGAGAAACGAAAGTCAGCATGTCAGGAAGCTTGTCCGTCACTTTCACACCGGTCGCCACGCTCCCTCCTGTGTTGGTGACAGTCAGGGTGTAAACCACCGTCTCCCCGTTTTGCAGTGGAAGGGGCAACCGTTTTGGTCAACGCCATATCAACCTTCAACTCAGCGTAGCCCACGTCAAACGAGTGATTGTTCGCCCCCGCCATAGGGATGTCGGCCGCCGTCACTGCAACATCACCCGATGCCACCGCATCCGAATCAATCAGGCTATTCCCGCCTGCTTTTGCCGTCGTCAAGTTGTAGGATTTTCCTCCTACAGTGACCGTTGCCGGAAAATGGAGCGTATAGGCCGTATCCGGCTGTAGCTGGCTCAGGCCATACTTGACGCTGGCGGTGTCCACGCCACTGGCGCTGGAAAAATAGTAGCTGCCATCCGCAGCAGTCGTCACTGTCGCCAGGGCTGTCCCTCCTGACAGCAGTTGCACCGGTACGTCTGGAATGCCGCTTTCATCCGCATCCTGGATGCCATCGCCATCGCTGTCGAGCCAAACGCGGTTGCCGATTTCAAGCGGGGCGGGCGGATACAACATTTCAACGTCGCCCAAACCATTACCCTTGCCCCATAGCGGTTGGTCACCCGGTTGGCCATTGTCCACCAGCAAAAAGCTTTTCTCCAGTGCACCGGTTTTATCGTTATACCAATGCAAACCCTGGCTTTCCCAAGGATCCTGGCCTGTCACTGGGTCATTCCAAGGGGCATTCCGTGCTGGATCCATGACAGAGACAATGACCGTATCGCTGCCCTGGATAATGCTTACTCCGCCCTCGCCAATATCTGCGTGATTGCCTGGCGCAATGGTACCCATATCATCTTCAAAGTAGTATTCATCAATTGTCTGCTGACGATTGGCGTCATACCCCTTGCCCGCAGTGCTACAGGCAGCATTGCCAGAAATCAACTTTTCCATGACCCAGGCAGACCCGGCCTTGCACGCCCGCAGCACATCGCCTGCTATGGTCAACTGTGAGCCACTAAATGAGCCTGATGGCGGTTCGACTGCATAGGCACCGTCCATGTGTCCAAAACGGTCTGCCAACCCCAGCACCATGCCGCCATCACTGGTAAAGTCAATATCCGCGATCATCGGCTGTGGATAACCGTAACCATAGGTCGATGAAAGATCGCTGAACGGATAGGCGGGTGTCCACGCCTGCCGGCCGCATTCCCAACAGAGGAGCAGTTCCCCATGCCGCCATTGTTCAGGCATCCTCGCGTATAATTCAGCGGAAAATCCAGCACAGAAGCAAAGCTATTGGCACCATCCCAAACATACACATACCCCCGTAGCTTGCTGGGATCCCCTTTACGTGCACCGGAAGACGCTATGGGCAAGCCGGAAACCGTTGATTCGGCGCTACATACTAGGCCGACATACACTTTGCCATCCCGCACCCCCAAACCCATTGGGCGGACATCGTTGCTATCCGCACAGTTAGGCAATGAAGTGGGCAAGGCGACCTTTACCGGCGTACCGGCGTCACCGTTCGTATTCACCGGAATATGCACAAACTCGCGGGTTTTCAAATCAACGGTGTAAACTTCACTGCCATCCTCGGCGATATCCACGTCCCCCAGACCATCCTTGCCGACGCTGGAGATGACGGTAAAATCCTGGCTCCAGTTCGGTGACGCCCCATGCGGATCTGCGCGGGCGGCGTCCAACGTGACCCAAACGCTGGGCGCGCCAGTGCTTTCAGGAATACTGTAAATCGTGGTCGGATTACCCACCAAACGCGCATACCGTTTAACAAACGCCCCCGCCAACAAACGCTGGCGAGTACGGTCATGCGCCACACCCCAGATTGAACCGACTTGATTTTCCTTTGCCAACACGGTTGGGGCGGGACTCATGTAACTGGTCAAATCTGTAGAACTGACAGACCCGGAAGATTCGGGCAGCTTTACCAATACAAATTCATCACCGTAATGAATGCTTCCACTATAAACAGCGGTAGCCACTTGCGGTGCCGAACCCGGCGCAATTGTCTGAGCAGGGTTTCCTAAGGCTAAATTAGCGTTCGCAGACCCATCCTTAACGAACTGTACTGATGTTCCCCCAGCAGCGCCTTCCTTCAACCAATTCTCTGACCAGCTGAATTCCAGCCGGTAGTCTGCGCCGCTGTTCAGGCCAGCAAGCGTATAGGAACCATCGTCTACCGAAGTCGCAGTTGCCGCTTGCACGCCTGCTGCGTCAAAAGCTTTACCGTAATGCCCGCCACACCGACTTCATGGAATGCCGCACTATTGTCGAATGTGCCATTGGCGTTGAAGTCGCGAAATGCTTTACCTGATATGTCAGCATGAACTAGCTGTGAGACAAGAACCAGCCCCCTCCCCATAGGAATCGCCCCCATGCTTGCAGCATCGACTTCTTATACATTTAGCCCTCGCGCCATTACTAAATATAATCTTTATTTACGTCAAATTTATCATGATTTTGTATCATACATCAATCAACAGATGACACAAGGCGCTATATATTCATAATATTTCAGAAAAATTTCACGACACCGCCCAACCGTTATTGGACTGTCGCGGTAATCTTAAGGCTAACCGCATTGGCAGCCCCCAGCCCGACCGTACCGACATCCCACTCGCCTGTTATAGCGTCATACACAGCAGGGCTGGCACCGTCATGGGAAACGAATGTCAGNNGCGCAGGGAGCTTGTCCACCACTTTCACTCCGGTCGCAACACCTTCTCCCGTGTTGGTGACTGTCAGGGTGTACACCACCGTTTCGCCCCGCTTGGCGGTGGCAGGCTCCACTGTTTTGGTCAACGCGACATCAACCTTGACCTCGACATACCCCACGTCAAAGGAGTGGTTGTTCGCCCCGGCCATAGGAATGTCCATTGTGGTGATGGGAACCAGCCCAGCGGATGAGGCGTTGGAATCAATCTCACGGTTATCGCCAGCGGTGACCGTTGTTGGCTTGTAAGCCGCGCCGGATACGGTCACAGCCGTCGGAAACTTGAGCGTGTAAGCCGTCCCCGGTTGCAGGGCGCTGACGCCGTAAATGGCGCTGGCCGTAGAGGTTCCGGCAGCACTGCTGAAGTAATACGTCCCATCCGCCGCCGTGGTCGCCGTTGCCAGTTCAGTGACACCATCCGCCGCCAACAATTTCACCTCCACATTGGGAATACCGGCTTCGCCCGCATCCTGGATACCGTTATCATTGCTGTCCAGCCAGACGCGGTTGCCGATTTCAACCGGCGACGGATCAGTCAGGAGTTCAATATCGCCAACCCCGCCAGCTTTACCCATGTAATTGCGATCAAATGTATAGTTTATGGCATACCAGTTGGTTGGGTTCCCATCCTCCAGGCTATAGGTGCTGACCCNCTGCATTGACCAGTAAGCATGGTCGATCACGCCAGCCGGATGCGGGTGCATTTGTGCGACATTCAATTCCCCGGAGCCTTGCAGCAACGCAAATGCGCCATTAGTGCCTTCCTTGTGGTCATCCCCAGCCACATCAGCAANAAATTCACCCGCCGAATACGNGCCAAAACTGCCAACCGTATTCACCGGACAATCTGCACTGCCTTCTAGGCTAAAACCGGAGGAAGTTTTACAAGCCTTCAGCACGTCCCCGTTAGTAATGCCAGTGACACCGGCATCGGGGTTGCTGGTGAAAGGATAGTGGTTGTCGTTGCCCATCTGGTGGGAAAACAGATCCATGATCGCCAAGTAAAGATTGCCCCGCTCATCAAACTCGATGTCAGAAAGGATGCCGTGTGGAAAATCAATATGCCCGTGAGTCCCCATCAATTTGCTGGTTGCGGTTGCGGTTGTCATCCACGGCTCAAACGGCTTGCCGGAATCACGCGGATAATCCAGCGGAAAATCCAGCACCGGGGACAAACCCGCGCCAACGTTTGCCGGGTCAAAAGACATGACATAAGCGTGCAGGTCGCTGGCTTGCTGGCTGTCAATGGCGTCGCAAGTCAGCCCAACAAACCCTTTGCCCCNCATGAAACCCAGCCCCCATGGATGCANACTGCCCCCGTTACAATTTGGCACCCCGCCCAATGACCCAAGCAGGTACTGGTTGACCGTGCCCGGCAATGCTGCCGTATCGCCACTGACATCCACACTGATCAAGGCTTTCTGGTTGGCGTTTATCAGCCACAAGGTATTGGAATTTGGCTGCATATCAATGTCACCAAACCCTACGGTACCCACCTTGTAGAAGGCGTCTATGTCAAAGCTCCAGGCATATTTGTCATCAGGCAGGGTATAGTCAGCCGCATTGCCGCTATACCCAGGGTCAGCGGCGCAAACAGCGTCACGGCACACCGTCCCCAGATCAATGGTGCCCCCACCATTGGCAGGTGTCACACCCTGCAGATTGAAGTTGCCTGCCAAAGAACCGGGAACCGTAGTCTCATCGAACACATAGACATACCCCAGCCCCTTGCGGACACCCACATGCCTTTTCAGGAAACTGGAAGCAAACAGGCGCTTCTTGCCCACCTGCCAACCAATGCCCCACAAGCTGCCCACCTCGTCAATAGAGGCCTCCGTCAAGGGTATTGNGCTGGTGCCTTGTTCATCAAGAGCATCTTTGAACTCCTGGTTCAGGCCATGGCTGGAACGCAGGAACGAAANAAGCCCACCATCAGCCAGACCGACACCGGTGCCATTCTGATAACTGGGGATTGCCATACGCGGATCGGGCTGGGAGTAGTCTTCCGGACGCTGGAAGCCCATGTCGGCATTACAGGAAGCCGCATCCACAAAACGCACGGATGACTGGGATTGACTGCCAGCCGAACCGCTTCTCAAACCGGCCGTAGGCGTGAACTCAACCCTTACAGGAAAAACGGNGGCAGTTACCGACCATGCCCCGCTGGCGTCAGTTGTGACCGACTGTTCTGTACCGGCTCCGTCAGTCACCTTGACAGTGATGCCCGCCAACCCAATTTCATTCGCTTCACGCTGCCCATAGACATTGGCAACCATCCNCCCTGGGGCAACCGGCAATTCAAGATAGGCNNCGCCCCCAACATCTCCCGCGTTGCAAGCCGCATGAGAAAGGGACGGACACAGCGACAGGATTAGCGGCAATGCCAATGTAAGGCTCCGCCAAAAAATGTTCTTTTATGCATATACGTCAGCCCCTAATTATTTTTTTATAATCATTTATATAATTAATTATGGAAAGTATACCATCCATCGCAGGGCACTGTGAACCATAAACCGAAGGACAACAGCAATCTGCCCGTTACTATTTGACCACTGCCGTAATATTCAGCGTGACCGCATTGGCAGCCCCCACCCCGACCGTACCGACATCCCACTCGCCTGTTATGGCGTCATACACAGCAGGGCTGGCACCGTCATGGGAAACAAATGTCAGGCTCGCAGGGAGCTTGTCCACCACTTTCACCCCGGTCGCAACACCTTCGCCCGTGTTGGTGACCGTCAGTGTGTACACCACCGTTTCGCCCCGCTTGGCAGCGGATGGCTCCACTGTTTTGGTCAATGCAACATCAACCTTGACCTCGGCATACCCCACGTCAAAGGAGTGGTTGTTTGCCCCGGCCATAGGAATGTCCAGGGTAGTGATGGGAACCAGCCCAGTGGATGAAGCGTTGGAATCAATCTCACGGTTGCCGCCAACGGTGACAGTTGTCGGGCTGTGAACCGTACCGGATACGGTCACTGTTGTCGGAAACTTGATCACATAGGCAGTCCCCGGTTGCAGGGCGCTGACGCCGTAAATGGTGCTGGCCGTAGAGGTTCCGGCAGCACTGCTGAAGTAATACGTCCCATCCGCCGCCGTGGTCGCCGTTGCCAGTTCGGTGACGCCATCCGCCGCCAGCAATTTCACCTCCACGCCCGGAATGCCCACTTCGCCCGCATCTTGGATACCGTTCTCATTGCTGTCCAACCAGACGCGGTTGCCGATTTCAATCGGAGCCGGATCCGTCATCAGCTCCATATCCCCCAGGCCTGAACCCTTGCCCGCGTCCCCAGTTCCTTTCGAGTTCCTAATCGTATACCAGTTATCAATCTGACCTGTTTGCAGGTTAAATGTCTGGACACCTTGCGTGTTCCACCAGCATAACTTGTCAGGGTAGAGTTCACAGTCCACGATCTCGCCAGCCGGATGAGGTCCATCAGCGAAGAAACCAGTTGCTGTGAGCCTTTCCTTTGCAAAAAGCGCCTGTGGCCTTCCTTACTGCCGTCTCCGGCGATGTCATCAAAAACTCCCCATCGCCTTGCCCGTATTGCAATCCGGGCTGCCTTCGATGGCAAACCCCACCGCTGTTTTACAGGCTTTCAAAATATCCCCTTCCGAATTGTATGCGCGGATTTGGCTGCGGCCTGACTCAGCGGGATAATTTTCATTGCCTGTTTGATGACCAAACCGATCCATGAAATTCAGGTACAGATTGCCGCTTTCGTCAAACTCAAGATCGGACAAAACCGGCTGAGGCGCAAATGTATTCCAAGTGCCCGGTTCAGCCACCGGGGAGCCGTGTAAGCGTCAAGCCACGGCATGAACTTCAGATGTTCACGCGCATAATTCAGCGCGGTGGAAACCTCGACTGTGAAACCTGCCTCAACATGGGCAGGGTCAAACGACAGGACAAAAGCCTGTAAGTCTGCATCATCACCGGAGAGGGCGGCATCGCAAACAGCCCCCAGATAGCCCTTGCCATTACGGAACGCCAAAGCCCACGGACGCAGGCCGCCGCCATTACACACTGGCGCGTTGGGCAAACTTTCGATCAGATACTGCCGCACCTCGCCGGGCAGGCTGGCGCTGTCCCCTGACACATCAACGGCAACCAACCCTTTTTGGTACAGGTTGACCAGCCATAAAACATTTGTGCCGGGCTGCATATCCGCATCGCCAATCGCCATACGGCCAACCTGCCTGAAGCCATCCAAGTCCCAAGTCGGCGCACCCTTGCTTGCGTTAAGCTCATAGTCTGCGGCCGGCCACACGCAGAAGAGCGGCACACGCTACCGAAGTCCAACAGCACGTTGCTATTTGCAGGTTTCACACCTTGCAGGCTGAATTTACCGGCATAACTCCCTGGCGCACCGGCATGGTTATCCGCATAACTGTAATGCTGGTAATCCACAACATAGACATCACCCTCACCACCCAGCAAACCGCTGTGGCGTTTGATCATGGCGGTTGCAAACGCCCGCCGCTTGTCAGCCTGCCACGCCACCCCCAGATTGCGCCGGTGTTGCCGACTGCCGCATCCCGGGAAGGGACGGTAAGCCCTGCACACCGCTATCAGCAAAGTATTCCCTATTGAAACCTGTCGTATCATAAGGAATTGAATAAATGGATGTATCCGTTGACGCATCACCCGTTGGCAGCCCCCGAACTGCCCGGCGACAATAATGGGCGGGTTGGATTGGGAATAATCAGCCGGTTCATTGACGCCAAAATTTATATCCGTGGAGCCATCCTGAACGAACTGTACCGATGTCCCCCGGCTGCGCCTGCCTTCAACCAATTTTCTGGCCAGCTGAATTCCAGCCGGTAGTCTGCGCCGCTATTCAAGCCCGCAAGCGTATACGAGCCATCTGCTGCCGAAGTCGCTGTTGCCGCTTGCACGCCTGCTGCGTCAAACGCTTTTACCGTAATGCCCGCCACACCGACTTCATGGAACGCCGCGCTACTGTCGAATGCGCCATTGGCGTTGAAATCGCGGAATGTTTTACCTGATATGTCAGCATGAACTAGCTGTGAGACAAGAACTAGCCCCCTCCACATAGGAACCGCCCCCATGCTTGCAGTATCGCCCTCTTATCCATTTAGCCCTCTAAATTATTATTAAACATAAATTATGTTCTTATGCCCACATCACCAAATAAAACAAGACACCCTATATCCATAATATTTCAGAAAAATTTCACGACACCGCCCAACTGTTATTGGACTGTCGCTGTAATCTTAAGGCTAACCGCATTGGCAGCCCCCACCCCGACCGTACCGACATCCCACTCGCCTGTTACAGCGTCATACACATCCGGCGTGGCACCGTCATGGGAAACGAATGTCAGGCCAGTAGGGAGCTTGTCCACCACTTTCACACCGGTCGCAACACCTTCGCCTGTATTGGTGACCGTCAGGGTGTACACCACGGTTTCGCCCCGCTTGGCAGCGGATGGCTCCACTGTTTTGGTCAATGCAACATCAACCTTGACCTCGGCATACCCCACGTCAAAGGAGTGGTTGTTTGCCCCGGCCATAGGAATGTCCAGGGTAGTGATGGGAACCAGCCCAGCGGATGAAGCGTTGGAATCAATCTCACGGTTGCCGCCAACAGTGACAGTTGTCGGGCTGTAAACCGTACCGGATACGGTCACTGTTGTCGGAAACTTGAGCGTATAGGCAGTCCCCGGTTGCAGGGCACTGACACCGTAAATGGTGCTGGCCGTAGAGGTTCCAGCAGCACTGCTGAAGTAATACGTCCCATCCGCCGCCGTGGTCGCCGTTGCCAGTTCAGTGACACCATCCGCCGCCAACAATTTCACCTCCACATTGGGAATACCGGCTTCGCCCGCATCCTGGATACCGTTATCATTGCTGTCCAACCAGACGCGGTTGCCGATTTCAATGGGAGCAGGATCACTCAACACCTCAAGATCTCCCATCCCATTAGACTTGCCAAAATAACCATCAATTGCAGGCGTTAACAAAGTATAATCTGTAAATGTATTGGTGGCTGAACCATGATAAACCTCATAGGCTTGGCTCTTCTGACCCGTCAGGATGTTAGCCCGAAACATACCACCTGCGGTGGCTTGGTATGGATCCGATGATGTGTGCAGGAAGGATGTATGCCCTGGAACATGAGCCAAACCACCTTGGAATCCCTGATCACCATACGCATCTGTGAAATCGAAAAATTCCCACCACCCGCCAGTATCCACATGCTGGGAATTAGTGGCATTAAAATTTGGCAAAGCACCCGTAGCTCCACCGCATACTGCATTATTTTCCAACTGCCAATCTGTCCCAGTCCAGCAGGCTTTCAAAACCTCGCCTATCGGAGGAGATGCAGCGGCAGGGAAATAAAATCGGTCAAGGCTAACATTTCGGAAGCCCATCACCATATCTTTGCCATAAAAAAACAAGTCCGAAAACAGTGGGACATATCCATTCTCCCAACTGGCCAGATNCGACCAACTGCCCCAGTACGGCTTTTGGGGATCATCTTGAACATCCCCAAACTGCAAATCAAAACCAAAAACTTGGCTAAAGCTCCCTGTCGTTTCGCGTTTCAAGACTAACGCAGCAGGTTGACCACCTGATTCCAGACCAGATTCATTCGAGCAGACAGCCCCCACATATAATTCATTCGCATCATTGAACGCCAAAGCAAATGGCCGGAAGTCCAGATCACTCACACAACCTGCCGGGCGCGTAATCGCCCCCAAGTCCGTAACCTGATTCGCTGTTGTCGTGGAAACCTGATATAAATGCCGGTCAAACAAATTGACCACATACAACCATTGTCCATCGGGCGAAATGTCGATATCCCCCAATGATTCCTTTCCTATTGCCGTTTTGGCGTCCAGATCATAGTCAAATTGGTCATAAGGCGCGACAGCACTGAAACTATGGGCAGTACTCCCGACATTTGGGATGGTAGCCTGAATGCTAATAGCCCCCCTGACTAACACGATAAATGGCACCCGGCCTCCAGNGCCAAATCCACTGGCACGCTTATAAAATGCACCAGCAAACACACTACCCGTATTACGGTCATACGCCGNGCCAAATGTTGAACCAATGTCCTGATGCCTAGCTAGAGCCGTAGGTGCTATATAACCTGCGGAACCAGGGTATCCTTCCGCAGCGTAAGGAAACTTCACCAAATTGACCAAATTCCGAAAATNCCTTACGGCGCGGTCACATCATTTGTTACCTAAAACCGATATGCTAGTCACCAGGTCCGGCATCTGTTGTGAGTAATCAGCCGGATTTATCAAGGCAAAATCGACATTAACCGCTCCATCCTTGGCGAATTGCACGGAAGTTCCCCNCGCAGCACTAGGCATCAACCAACTTTCTGACCAGGAAAACTCCAAGCGGTAATCAGCGCCATTTGCCAAGCCAGCCAGCGAATAAGAGCCATCGGACATCGAAACAGCAGTAGCCTTTTCCACGCCCGTGGTGTCAAACGCCCTGACGGTGACGCCCGCCATCCCCTCCTCATTGAAACTGGAATTCGCGGTAAGAACCCCATCACCATTGAAATCACGGAAGACCTTACCAGAAATGTCGGCATGAACAGCCTGCGAAAAAATCAGCAGAATACCAGCCCCAAGATTCCACCACCACCGGCGAAAAATGCCTCTTGTATGCATGTGCCCCATCCATTATTTTTTTGCCAGTACAAAATTTAATATGGATATATCGGTTCCAACAAGCAAAACCTGAGGATCGGTATAAATATCACTTGACTGTTGCCGTGACCTTCAAGGTAACGGCGTTAGCCGCCCCACCTCGACCGTGCCGACATTCCACTCACCTGTTATGGCGTCATATACATCAGGCGTGACGCCATCATGGGAGACAAAGATCAGGCCATCATCTGGAAGCTTGTCCGTCACTTTGACTCCGGTCGCCGTGCTAGNGCCAGCATTCGTGACGGTCAAGGTGTAAACCACCGTTTCACCCCGCTTGGCGGCGGCAGGTTCAACGGATTTGGTCAAGGCCATATCGACGGTCACCGGGGCATAGCCCACGTCAAAGGAGTGGTTGTTGGCTCCGGCCATGGGAATGTCGGTGGCGGCAACAGCAACATCACCCGATGCTGCTGCATCCGAATCGATTAGGCTGTTGTTGCCCGCCTTGGCAGTGGACAGGCCATAAGNCTGTTCCAGCAACTGTTAATGCCGTTGGGAAACGGACAGTGTAAGCCGTATTCGGTTGCAATTGGGTCAAACCGTATTTTTGCTTCCAGAATCCGTACCCGTTGCGCTTGAAAAATAGTACGTGCCATCAGCAGCAGTGGTTGCGCTGGCAAGTACGGTTGAACCGCTCAACAGTTGCACCTGCACATCGGGAATACCAGCTTCACCCGCATCCTGGATGCCATCCCCATCACTGTCCAGCCAGACGCGGTTGCCAATTTCAACCGGGGCGGATTCCAGCAGCAATTCTATATCGCCGATACCGTTGCCCTTGCCGAAATAGGTGGGGTCTTNCCCTCCGTACACCAGGCTGTACCAACTGACCGGCTTTCCCGTCGTCAGGTCATATGTGGACACCCCTGCGTACTGATATAAGCGTCGCCCGTTTGGNNCCACCGGATGTGGGTGCATCGTCACTGCATTTATCTGGTTGCTCCCAGGCAAATAGGCCAACGCCCCGTTTGCGCTCTCGCCCCGGCCATCACCGGCACTATCCTCGAAAAATTGNNCCCGCCGCCATTCGGCCTGAACTATTCGCAANNTCTTCGCCGGACAATTTGCACTGCCCTCAAACTCAAAGCCGCTGCCTACTTTGCACGCCTTAAGGAAATCCCCAGTTGTCATGCCATCAATCAGCTTGCCATCACCACCACCGGAAAACGGTTTATATTGAAAATGCCCTACTTGGTGGACAAACAAATCCATGACCGCCAGATAAATATTCCCGGCATCATCAAACTCAATATCGGAAAGCAATGGCTGCGGATAAGCTGCCGCACCATTGACATCTTTCATGATCCAACCCGTATTGACATCAGCCTGATTCATCCACGGATAGAATGGGAAATAGGGGATTGTGCGCGTGTAATTCAGTGGCAAATTCAAAACATTGCTAAAACCCGCACTGATATTGGCCGGGTCAAATGAAACAACCACCGATTTCAAATCAGCCTGTTGACGGCTATTGAAAGCATCGCAAGTTACGCCAAGATACCCTTTGCCATCGCGAAACTTAAGCGCCCAGGGGCGCAAATTGCCACCTGTACAAGNTGGTACGGCAAGCTGGCNAATGGGGTACTGACGCACATCCGCAGGCAATGCACCCACATCATCCGCACTCACATCCACACTGATCAGCGCCTGCTGATACGCATTCACCAACCACAAACGGTCAACACCCTGTTCCATTTCCGCATCGCCAAAACCGACCGAACCAACCTTAAAGAAAGCATCAAGGTCGACACTGGGGGTAGCGCCTACGCTCGGCAGGACATAATCGGCAGCATCCCCAGGATCTGCCGCGCAGGAGGCATCGCGGCACACACTGCCCAAATCGATAGNGCCGCCACCATTGGCAGGGGTGACACCTTGCAGATTGAACGAGCCTGCCAGCGTACCCGGATTAGAGCTTTCATCCAGCACATAGACATAGCCCAAACCATTTTTCAGGCCTACGTGGCGTTTGAGGAAACTGGCGGCAAACGCACGCTGTTTACTCGCCTGCCAAGCGATGCCCCAAACCGAACCCACCTGATTGGCCAGCGCATCATCGCCTGGAATTGGCCAGTGCCCTGAGCGCCGGTNGTTATTTTCAAAGTTAGCGTTCAACCCCAGACTGGAACGGGCAAACGATTGGACAGAGGGTTGGGAGGAAACCGTTCCCGCCCTGAACAGGGATGTCAACATACGTGGATCAGAGGGGCTGCTGTATTCACCTACGGCATTCAAGGCCAAATCAGCATTGGCTGCGCCATCCTGCACGAACTGCACGGAAGTTCCGCCAGCCGCACCCGCTTTCAACCAACTTCCTGACCAGCTGAATTCCAGACGGTAATTTGCCCCACTGCTTAAACCTGACAATGTGTAGGTGCCATCTGCTGCTGAAGTTGCAGTTGCGATCTGGGTATTGGCAGCATCAAATGCTTTAACGCCAATACCTGCCATACCAACTTCATTAAAAGTGCTGCCCGTATCAAAAGTGCCATTGCCATTAAAGTCCCTAAACACTTTACCTGAAATATCGGCATAGGCGAGTGGTGAGGAAAGAAACAATACCCCAAGCCCCAAAACTCCCCATCGTTGTGATCGTATCGTTATAGACATTGCCCGCCCCATCGTTATTATTTTCGTCGGATAAATTACTTTCCGCTTTTATTGCAAAGTTAAAAATATGACACTTTGCACCCATCATTTTTATAGCTTCTATATAAAATATATAAATGAAAAACTAAAGACAAGCAAAATCTGGGAATCTGCAGGCGGCCTATTGCTCTGGAATAGAATCCATGAACGACCATTTGTCATCAGCTGNGCTATAACGGAACAGATAAATCCGCCTATGCAGGTTGTTTTCCGCCATCAACCGGAAACCGAATTCCACCTCTTTGGCCTGCAACAGATATTGCCCTTGCCGGTCTTTCCCGAACTCAATCTTGCGCACACTGGTGGTGTTGCCGCCCGATAACGTCGCCAACGCAAATTCGTGGCGCACATCGCTGGTGAAGTCCCCATGGGCGTCCAGCGCGACCGAATACACATCCGATGAACGCGCCGACCCCCAATACAGCCGCTTGTGTTGCACGCCATTGAAAACGCCGACCCCAATCGCATCGGTGTTCTCCAATTGCCCCACCACCTGTTTACGGGCGACATCGATACGGTACACCCGCCCCAGCGCCTGCCCCGGTTTGGAACCGGCCAGCGAGCTGGCGTACAGGCTATTGGTGTCGCAATCGTAAAACAGCCCCATCACCCCGAACGGGTTGGCGGGGGATGGCGAAGCCGCTGCTGGCAGTTCCAGCCACAAGGCCATTTCCCCACTGTGCGCGTCAATCCGGTAGATGCGGTTCTGCAAGGCAGGGGNGTTTTCGGCCAAGCTGACTTCTGGCGTGGGGGCAATGTAAATATTCCCGTCACGGTCACGCACAAACGCCCCCACATGCCCGGCATCATCCCAGCTTGGATGGCTCCACGACTGGCCGGTTTGCGCATCCAGCAAGCGGATGCCGGTGTAACCGCGCTGCTGCGTGTCAATCGCCANCTGGCCACCCAAGCCGGTGTTGCGGATGAAACCAGGCATGGCATGGCAGGCGTCCGCCACGCCCGGCGTGAAGTCGCCCATATCCGGCTTGCCACAGCCATTCAGCGCCAACGCCACACCCATCAGAACAGCAACATTACGCATGCCCATCACCCGCCTGCCTTGACCGGCACGAACATCGNGCNCGACCAGCAGTGCCANNCCTCGATGTTCTGTACACCGTCCTTTACCCGCGTATCCGCCCAGCAATATTCGCTGCCCGGATCGCCATCATTCTTGATCTGTGGCACATACCACAGCACCACATCCTTGCCTTGCAAAGGTTCCGCCGGTTCGATGAAATGCTCCGNGCNCTGCCGGTAATCCTTGTTGCAGCAGGAGCCGAGCGTCACCGTATCCTGTTCCCCTTCCTCCGGCTTATAGGCGCTGAAATAGGTGAACGCATGGTCGCCGCGCCCCTGATCCCCAAACTGGCCGTTCCCCGGCTCGACATAAAAACCGCCGCCATCCTGGCCGGTAAGCCGGTACTGGTAACCTTCGGNGGTCAGCTTGGCGTCATCCTGCAAACGCCATTGTTCCTTGTCCCAGTTTTTCCNATCCGGCCCATCCCATTCCGCCACCGTATCAGCCGCACCCGCGCCGCCCGCATCCAGGTCGATACGCACAACCGGACGGTACATGCCATCAGTCCCGCAGCCGCGCCCAAAATCGGCCTGCGCCACCCGGAAACGGCCATCCCGGTAAAATTCAAAACGCTGCACATAACGGTAGTTGCAAGGCGTCGGCCACGGTGGCTGACGAAAATCCTGCACCAGCGCAAACCCAACCTCCTGACCATCCTTGACGATAGGCTCGGCCTTCANGCCATCGTAGGCGATCACCACCGCTGAACTGAACAGCGGGCAGCCAATCGCGTCACTGTAACCAAACCCTTCACGCGAGGAATAACTGACATGCCAGTCCAGCAGCTTGGCGTTTTTCAACACCTGCCTGCCATTGAATTTGACATTGGTGAGCTGCAAGCCATCGGAGCCGGTGATGACATAATCCATGCTCCAACCAGCCTGCGCCAGCGAGTTCACTTTTTCGCAATAGTTGCGGAACGTGGTTTCATTTTCCAGGCTACGCTCCGTCACCACCGTGCGNNCGCCGCTGGAGCCGAGATCCGTCCAGCGGGAACCGACCAGTTTGCCGTCAGTCAGATCCACAATCGCCCAGAGCGCATCGTTTTCAAATACATAGGTGGGAGCAACGCACAAGTGATGGGAACGTTCGCACATGGAATCCTGCAAGGCGGTCTTGAACTCTTNTTTGTCCGGCTGGCGGTCACGGTCTTGCAAAATGGCCTGGATTTCCGGCGAAGCGCCCGCAATTTTCGCCGCCAAATCCACCAGATGCTGCGGCAAATCCGGTTGCGCATAGTTCTGGCGGCTGACCCCCAACACCCGCTCCCCTTNCACATCCACAAAGGCGATGGTGGAAGCGTTGTCGAAATGGCTGTACATCTCCACCCGCCAGCATTCCGCTTGCGCGCACGNGCCGGCGTTACCGTTGAAATCCGCTGGCAGCGCCTTACGCACCGTCATGATTTCATTACGCAAAGCCTCCCCAGTTTTGGGGTCGCGGGTGAATTTGAGGAATTCGGGATGGGCGACCGCCAGCTTTTGCGCCGACTGCGCCTGAGGGTCTGGCAAGTCATGCTCATCCAGCAGCAAAACCGGCGGATCAGCCTGCAACGCCTGCCGCACCTTTTCCCAATAAGCCGCCAGCTCGGGAATTTTGGCGCANNAATCTTCGCGTGCCGCTGGCTGTGCCAACGCGCTGGTGTCCGCAAACTTGTCGGCCACCGGCAAAGTGACAGATTTTGGCTTGTCATCGCCACATCCTGCCAGCCACAAAAAAAGGCACAGCCCCATGCCCAGATGTCTATTCATGTTTCAGCCCCGGTATTGTGTCGTTGTCCAGGATACGCCGTTCAGCCGGCGGCCAGCTCAGGCGGCGTCCCGCCAGCACATGCAGATGGATATGAAAGACGGTCTGCCCGGCGTCGGCACCGCAATTCATCACCGTGCGGTAGCCTTCCTCTGCATACCCGGCATCCGCCGCAATTTNTTGCGCCGCCAGATACAGCTTGCCCGTCAATTCCGCATCAGCAGGCGTCAGGTCGTTGATGGTGGCGATGTGCCTGCGCGGAATCACCAGCACATGCAACGGCGCTTGCGGATTGATGTCGTGGAAAGCCACCACATCCCCATCCTCGTAGGCAATTTTTGCCGGAATCTCACCTGCCGCAATCCGGCAGAATAGGCAATTGCTCATCAATACTTTCTCCGCTCTTCAGGTTTGTGCAAAAGAAGCCGCCTAACCGCCGCATGGTATATGATTTTTCACTGCGCATCACCCTTTCCCAAAGGGTTGCCTGAAGTGACACCAAGACGGCCATAAGCAATATCATAAAATATATTTCTTGCTCTATTGAATACTATTCAATCATTATTTATAGTTGTAACTGGAAAGGGACAACTTATGATCACGGCCGTGAAAACAACAACATTAAACATCTTTACTAATAAGAAGCTTACTCAATCGGGCAAAAATCATGATAAAAATCAGCCATACCACCACAACATGGATTTTTCTGGCGGCCAATTTGTTGGCTATTGGGGATGCCGCAGCAGACTCCATGACCTTACCGCCAGGCGTGCCAGCCCCTTCCTTCGTTAACAGCTTTGTTTTGATCGATGACCCAGGCAACGGTGACGACTCCCGGACAGGTTACGGCGGCGTCAACTACAAATACCGGGTCAGCGCCACCCAGATCACCGTTGGCGACTGGGTAGCTTTCCTTAACGCCGTCGACCCAGACAACACCATGGGCTTTGAGCCGATTGACTCCAGTTGCGGCAATGATTACTGCTACTCCGCCTATACCTACAACGGCTCTGCAACACCGCCTTGGCAAGTGACGCCCTTCACGGATGACGGCATGAACATGACAGCGGCCAAGGCGGCCAAAATACCGATTGACTGGCTGTCGCTCAACCGGGTCGCCCGTTATATGAACTGGCTGGCGACCGGCAACATTGAACAGGGGCGTTCACCTTTGCCCAGTCTGGTTCACCACTTGGCAACCGCCCAATTACGGCGTTCAACGCAGCCTATCCTACCGCGATTGCCGCTGGAAGATGAACTCTATAAGGCAATGTACTGGGATAAAGCCAACCAAACCTACACCGATTACCCAACCAGCAACCTGCAAGGCGGTGAGCCTGTGCTGGCGACCGTCAACAGCAGCGGCATCCACAATTCCAATCCGGGCGGGCCTTGATCCCGGGCTATGGCGGAACTGGCCACTACGCCCAAGTCGGGCAAGAAATCGGCAACCCATGGGGCATGTTTGATACGACAGGGAACCGGCATGAAACAGCCTTGTCCCCTTCCGCCCCTGACACGGCAATCCTACGGCGGGCGTCTGCTTTCGGCTCCGTGACGGACTCCCGCTACGACTTCAGGATGGAGCTACCCGCAGAGAACCGCTATGTCAGTATCGGCTACCGGGTGTGGATGGGGGTTTCTGCGCCTTCAGGGACTGTACGCATCAGCAAGCAGGTGACGGGAGGCAGCGACCCGCAAGCGTTCAGCTTCAAACTTGATTGCGCAGGAACGCTCTACGACAAAACCGGCATCCTGCTGCACAAGGGGGAAACGTATGAATCCGACGCCATTCCATCCGGAACCCAATGTACGGTGACGGAAACCACCCCAACGGCTCCGGCAGGCTTCACCTATGACCCGGCCAGTATTCCCCCTCACAGACCGTCAGTATTGTCAGCGGGCAACAGAAAACCATTACAGTGACCAACCCCTTGCAGCCGATCCCCCAAAGTTGATATTGAATTAAACAAAACTATCGATAAAAGCGCTGCCAAACGGGGCGACACGGTGATTTACACCTTGAGTGCGACCAACAAAGGACCAAACAACGCCACCAATATAGCCGTCACGGACAACCTGCCAGCAGGGGTCTCCTATGTCAACGATAACGGGCTGGCGGTATACGGCTCCCAAGTCTACAACCACACGACGGGGTCTGGATGATTGGCAACCTCGCCAACGGTGAAACCAAGGCGCTGACAATAACGGCCACCATCAATTGAGAAGGTTGCATGGACTGGCGGTTTTCGCCGTTTTGAAAATCCGCGCTCAATATTTCCTGCGCCCTTCAAAGGCGTGGGAAAGGGTGCCGCTGTCGACGTATTCCAGCTCACTGCCGACCGGAACGCCATGGGCGATGCGTGACGCCGGAATACTCCGCTTGGCCGCCAGTTCGCTGATGTAATGCGCGGTGACCTCGCCTTC
Organism: Candidatus Thiothrix singaporensis; assembly: GCA_013693955.1. Lineage (GTDB taxonomy): Bacteria > Pseudomonadota > Gammaproteobacteria > Thiotrichales > Thiotrichaceae > Thiothrix > Thiothrix singaporensis. The sequence goes on from CP059265.1 coordinate 3,340,227, forward strand.
CACCGTCGGGTTGGTGGCGAGGATGACTTCCTGCACCTCGCCCTCATCCAGACGGGCTTCCAGCACATCCAGGCCAATGTCTTCCGGNNTAATGCCGTCCAATGGCGACAAACGCCNCCNCAGCACGAAGTAGTAACCGCGGTAGCCCGTCGCCTGCTCCACCGCCACCACATCAGAAGGGTGTTCCACCACACACAGCAATTCCTTTTGCCGCGCCGGATTGGCGCAAATCCGGCAGGTTTCATGCTCGGTCAGGGTGCGGCAGCGGGAGCAATGGCGAATCTCACGCATCGCCCTCCCCATCACATCCGCCAGCCGTTCGCCACTGCGCCGGTCGTGTTCCAGCAGATGGAAAGCCATACGCTNGGCCGTGCGCGCACCTACGCCCGGCAAGCATCGCAGGGCGTCGACCAATTCCTTCAGCAGCGATGATCCGTGCATGGATCAGAACGGCATCTTGAAGCCAGGCGGCATCGGCATCCCGGCGGTGACGCTGGACATGCGGTCACGGGTGGCTTCCTCCACCTTGTGCACGGCGTCATTGAAGGCCGCCGTCACCAGATCCTCAATCATATCCTTGTCATCTTCAAACAGGCTGGGGTCAATAGTGACGCGCTTGCATTCGTGCTTGCCATTGATGACAACGGCAACCAACCCGCCGCCGGACTGCCCGGCAATTTCCATCGCGGCAATTTCTTCCTGCGCCTTCTGCATGTTTTCCTGCATCTTCTGCGCCTGTTTCATCAGGTTGCCAAGTCCGCCTTTACCCATCATGATGTTATTTCCTCGGTTTTTGGTTAATGGAACGCAGTTTACTACACTTTACCCGGTTCTGTGCGCGGGCGGATGCTGCCTAGCACAATGGCCGCCCCAAAGGTTTCCTGCAATTGCTTGACGAAAGGGTCATTGCGGATGGATTCTTCTGCCGCCGCTTGCTGTTCCGCAGCCAGGCGCAGGCTGCGTTTTTCCGGTGTTTCCTCCGTCAACGCCACCAACTTGAACAGCAGTTTCAGTTCACGCCCGTAATGTTTGGCCAGCGCATCCGCCAGTTGGGCTTCAGCGCGCGGGCTTTGCAGGCTGGCACCGCTTTCATCCAGCAACAGAGTAAGGTGTTCGTCCGTGACAGACTCCAGCAGGCAATGCTGCGCCAATGGCAGCGCCATACCGGAAAGGTTCAGCGTGGGCAGGATGGCATGCCAGCCATTGTTGGATGGCACAATGGAAGGGACGGGCGCTGTAGGCGCTTCCCCTCAGGNAACAACGCTGACGGACACTTCAACCGGAGCCGCTGCTGGTGACGGCGGGTGAATGGTGGGGATAACCTGTTTCCCGACGGGGGCAGGATTAACCGGGCGGGGGTTTTCACTCAGAATTTTTTTCTCGGGCTGCGCCGGGCTGTTTGCGGGTTGTAAGGCTTTGCCGCCATCCAGCCGAAACGCCAACATCCGCAACAGCAACATTTCAAATCCGCTGCGCGGATCAGGTGCCAGCGGCAAATCGCGCCGCCCGTGCAACGCCATCTGGTAGTAAAGCTGCACATCCGCCGGAGACAACAGCTTCGCCAAGGCGGCGACATCGGCATCTGCCTCCTCGGACGGGACGACCTGCTGCAAGGCGATGGCATGCAGCAGGGAAATCAGGCTATCCGCCGCCGAAGTGAAATCCGTCGTCAGTTGCGCCATTTGTGCCACCGTCGCCAGCATCCGCCNCCCGTCATCATCCACCACCGATTGCAGCAGGCTGACCAAGTGTTCATGCGGCAACAAGCCCAACATATCCTGCACATCTTCTTCGCTGACCGCACCGCCGCCCGCGACAATCGCCTGATCAGCCAGGCTTAGGGCGTCCCGCATGCTGCCGTCCGCCGCCCGCGCCAGCAACCGCAGAGCCGCGTCGCTGAAGGGGATGCCTTCCTGTTCCAGCACATTGGCCAGATGCCCGCTGATCATGTCCGCAGGCATGCGCTTGAGGTTGAATTGCAGACAACGCGACAAAATGGTGACCGGCAACTTTTGCGGATCCGTGGTGGCAAACAGGAACTTGACGTGCGGCGGCGGCTCTTCCAGCGTTTTCAACAGCGCATTGAAACTGTGCCCGGAAAGCATGTGCACTTCGTCAATCAGGTAAATCTTGAAGCGGCCACGGGTCGGCGCGTACTGGACGTTGTCCAGCAGGTCGCGGGTGTCTTCAACCTTGGTGCGGGAAGCGGCGTCGACCTCAATCAGGTCGACATGACGGCNCTCGGCAATTTCCTTGCAACTGCGGCATTCCCCGCAAGGTGTGGCGGTGACGCCGGTTTCACAATTGAGGCATTTGGCGAAGATACGCGCCAACGTGGTCTTCCCCACCCCACGGGTGCCGGTGAACAGGTAGGCGTGATGCAGGCGTTGCTGACCATTATTTCCATCGAGCGCATTCATCAGAGCCCGCAACACATGCGCCTGGCCTACCATGTGCTGGAAGTCCTGTGGCCGCCATTTTCGTGCAAGTACCTGATAACTCATGGAATGATTATGGAAGCTTGAGTGGGCGGCAGCCTGCGCCAGCCACATCCCGGCACCCGAATCAGTAGTTACCGCTGCTCCCTTCCGGCCTGACGGGGTTCACCACCTATCGTCGCGGGAGGACCAACACAGGCCACCATTGCGATATGAGCGGGCGATTATGACGGAATTACCCAGTAGCGACAAGCTTTACAAACTTGCAGGCACAGCTTCGGGGAAGACAGAAATCCGTTTGCCCAATAGAATCTAGTTGACTATAAATGTAAGTGACAGTTATTGTCCACTGAGGCTGACAACAAACCCAGCAAGAAGCAGCCCGTAACTGACATCACCCCGAGGGAGCAATATGTCGAGTGTGAACGGAAACAACCCCGCAATCCGTAAAATACTGATTGCCGACGATTCCGCTACCGAACGCGTTAACCTGACACGTATTCTGGAAACGGCGGGTTATCAGGTCATACCTGCGCAATCGGGCAACGAAGCCAGGGCTTTGGCGGAAAGCCAGTTGCCAGATCTGGTCATATTAGACATCATGATGGAAGACGGCGACGGTTATCAGGCATGCCGCGCGTTGAAGCGCAACCCCACCACAAAATCGATACCGGTGGTCATGATTTCCAGCAAATCCAACTCGGTAGACAAGCAATGGGCGCAAAAACTAGGTGCCAATGCCTATATCGTCAAACCTTATACGGATGAGGATGTCTTGCAGCAAATTGCTGCATTCTAAAATACATCCCAACATTCCAGCAGAAGGAAACCCCTGATTCTGGCAAGGAGACCAGCGTGGGAAGCCTACAACAAACAAGTGCCATGCAGGCGACGCCTGCGCCTGCCCCAACCGTCAGCCGGTTTTGTTACCGCATTGGTGCCAACCTAATCCTGATGGAGCCAGAAATCCTGGCGGAAATCCTGACGGCGGCCACCGTCTATCCAGTCCCTTTCACGCCTGACTGGTGTGCAGGACTTATCAGCTTACGCGGCGAGCTTTACCCGGTCATTGACATGCACAGGGTTGTACTGGGGCAACCCATGCCCGACAACTGCCAATTATTGTTTTTCCAGCACCCGCAGTTTCCGCCGGTCGTGTTGAGCTGCGATGGCTACCCGCGTCATTTGAAACTGAGCCGGGAAGACTTGACGGAACACAATAACGAAACGTTGCCCGGCTGGATTCCGCATATCCTGTATCATGACAGCCAAACCCTGCTGGCCGCCGACCACGGCAGATTATTGCGGCACATCCAACGCAACATGACCAGAAACCCAGACCCAACCTGATTCAAGCAAGGGAGACAGAAACCAGAATGGCGCTTAAATTTTCCAATATATTCAGAGACTTGTCAGTCGCCCGCCGGATTTACCTGCTGATTCTCGCCCCATTGCTCATCCTGTTCATCACCGGTGCCTTCACCATCATCGCCCTCAACCAGAACCGTGTGGCTTTGCAGGAAGTCAGCCAAAGGATCGCTGCCATTGACCAGGGCAACAAACTGATCCGCCGTTTGCAACGCGATCACATCACGCTGTTGTATGAAGTGCAACTTGGCGGCCTCTCATGGGAAGAAGGCCTCCAACAAATGACCAAGCTGGAATCCGACTTACAAAGCCTCCATCTCCCACGTTACAAGGATGCCAAGGCAAACGATGTCGCCCGGCAGGATGAACAAAGCCAGCAAGCGATCAATGAAGCTGACAAATTGACCGAAGTGATCAAAAAAGCGAANGACATACTCAAATCCAAAGACAATGAACGGCTCCGCCAATACCTCATGAATGGCTTGCGCAACGACACCCAGCCATTGCGCAACACACTCTACAAGGAAGTGGTGCGATGTTGACAAGGTGGGAACCACCCTTACCTCAGCGGGAAACGGCACCCAGCANNCTTCCTGACAGCAACGATCAGCCTGATTTTATTGGGCACACTGGTCGCCGCACTACTTAGCTACTACATCTACCAATCCATCGACCAATCCATCGCCAAGCTGATCAGTACGGTACGTAAAATTTCCGCTGGTGATTTGGCGGCGCGGGTCGCCCTTGAAGGCCAGAATGAACTCGCCGAGCTGGGCTATAATTTCGACAAGATGGTGGAAGAACGCATTGCCACCCAGGCTCAGATTGACCGTGACCACCAACAGCTCAACCAATCGGTCGGCTCTTTGCTGGACGCCGTTTTCGACCTCAGCGAACGCAACCTGACCGTGCGCGCCAAAGTGACGGAAGACGCCACCGGNCCACTCGCCGACGCCATCAACCAGCTGGCGGAAGACACCAGCGACGTGCTCAAGCAGGTGCGCGAAGTCGCCGCCTCAGTAGAACAAGCCTCCCAGGATGTCAACTACTACGCGCTTGAGGTCAATAAACTCGCACGGTTGGAACAGACTGAAGCTGAAGAAACCGCCTCCCAACTTGACACCATCCTGCACCGGCTGGACGTCATCGCCCAGTCCGCCCAGCAGGCCAACCAAGTTGCCGACACCACCTCCAGCACGACCCGCCATGCGCAGGAAACTGTATCGCGCACCGTGGAAAACATGTCCAGCATCCGCACCACGGTGCAGGAAACCGGCAAACGCCTTAAACGCCTGGGCGAACGTTCCCAGGAAATCAGCCAGATCATCGATGTCATCAACAATCTGTCCGAACGCACCACGGTGCTGGCGCTCAACGCCAGCATGCAGGCCACCGCCGCAGGCGAGGCGGGGCGTGGCTTCTCCATGATCGCGGAAGAAATCCAGCGGCTGGCGGAAAACTCACGCGACTCCACCAACCAGATCGCCACCCTGGTGCATAATATCCAGCAGGAAGCCAACACCACCATCGCCACCATGGAACACACCATTGAGCAGGTTGTCAGCGGTTCCACCCTGGCCGAAGAGGCTGCCCAGCAAATGCAGGCCACCCTGGAAACCACCAACGAACTGGTCACCTCGGTCGAAAGCATCGCCATCTCCTCCGCTGAACAAGCCGCCATCAGCAAAAACCTGCAAACCCGCGCCGAACGCATTCTGGAAGCCACCCAATCCACCGGTAAGGAATTGCTCTCCCTGACCGGCCTGACCCGGAACATGGCTGAATACAGCCAGCGGCTGGTGCAATCGGTCAACGTTTTCAAACTGGAAGTCTAAGCGCATGGATGACGCCATCGCCTTCGCCGAAGAGCTGGAAGATGTCGCCCTGCAACTTTCCAGCCTGAACCCGCTGGCCGCAGAAGCGGAGGAAATCGCCGCCATCGCCGCCAGTTGCCTCGCCGAATACGGGCGCCTCGGCATGACCGCCGCTCTGTATGGCCGGGAAGGCGTGCAACAAACAGCAGAATGGGTGCAAGGCATGTTGGCCAGCTTTCAGGCGTTGCCTGAAGCCATCCTGGAACTCCTGCAAGGCGGGCAGCTGTTTGGCTGGATTGAACTGACGGCCATCGCCCTGCGCGAACCGGAGGAGCTTGCCCACCTNCCGGCNCTGACCGCCAAATTGCTGGATGAGGCGTGGCCGGAGCCACCTGAACCCGCAATGCTGGAAAAGCTGCTTCTCGACCTACGCCTAAATGCCCAACAAACCGCCACCGAAGCAGCAGGACACGAACCCACAGCGGCTTTATCCGCCAGCGCAGATGAAGCCAGTCGGACGGAAACAGACGATCACGCCAATCCGCTGGCTTGGGACGCTGACATCCACCCAGAACTGCTGGCGGCTTACCTGCAGGAAACCCCCAGCCAGATTGCTGAAGCTTCCCGCCTGATCCACCTCATCGCCAAAGGCAGCGGCACACCCGAACAAAAACGCCACGCCGCGCGCTTGGCCACACCGTCAAAGGCCAGTGGCGTGGTCGGCGTCAGCGCGATCGCCGCATTCACCCACCGGCTGGAAGACATCCTCGACCTGAACATCGCCAGCCAACTATCCAATGGGCTGGGCGAAACCCTGGAGGCCGCTGCTGATTGCCTGGAAGCCCTGTTCGACCATTTGCTGGAACACCAGCCGTTGCCGGATGAATACCCCGCCCTGCTGGCAGCCATGGATGAATGGGAACAACGCCTTGCCGCAGAGCAGCCGATTGCGCAGGAAACCCCGGAGGAAATGGTAGGAAATCCTGTGGCCNNTGCAACACCGCCTGCCTTACCAGATTTCATTACTGGCAATGACGCCGACGTTGATGACGCTACAGCCGACGCCACGCCTGCGGCACGCAGCGGCAGCACCCACCTCAGCGTGCCGATGGAAACTGTCCAGCGCCTGCTCAATCTTGCTGGGGAATTAATCACATCGACCAGCCAGATTGCGGAGCACGCCCAACACACCCTCAATTTCGGCAAGCAACTGCAACGACAGGATGAACACATCCGCCAAATGCTGGACGCATTGGGTGAAACCATCGACCAGCAATCCGCCAACCCAAATGCACAAGCAACCCGCCAAGCTACGCCGTCCAACAGCCCTGACAGCCATTTCGACCAGCTTGAGTTGGAGGCCTATAACGACCTGCACAGCACCGCCAGCCTGCTGACCGAATCCATCGCCGACAACCGGGAGCTGACCCGCAGCTTACAACAGCAGATCCGTCATATTTCCGAACAGATTTATCAGCAGCAGCGCTTACAGCGCCAACTCAGTGAAACCATCCTGCGCACCCGGCTGGTTCCGGTACAGAGCATTGTGGCGCGGGTGGAGCGCACCGTGCGTGAAACCTGCCGCCGCACCGGCAAACAAGCCAACATCAGCATTTACGGCCAGAACCTGCAAATCGACACCGACATCCTGCAAGGCCTGACCGCACCCCTGTTGCACATGCTGCGCAATGCGGTCGACCATGGCATTGAGCCTCCCGAGCAACGCCAAACGTTGGGTAAAGGGCAGGATGGGCAAATCACACTGCGCTTTGAACANAAGAGCAGCCAAATTCATCTGACCCTGCAAGATGATGGGCAAGGCCTGGACAGCAAACGCATCCGCGCCCGCGCCATTGAACGCGGCCTGATCAAAGCAGATTCTGGCTTGGATGAAGAAGATACATTACGGCTCATTCTGGAACCTGGCTTCACAACCCGCGACAAGGTAAGCGAAATATCCGGGCGCGGAGTCGGCATGGACGTGGTGCGGACTGCTGTCGAAAACCTGCAAGGGCTGCTGCATATCAGCAGTACGCCCGGACAGGGCACAACCCTCCATATCCAGGTTCCCCTGACATTGATCGCCACCAATGCCCTGCTGGTGCGCGCCGCAGGCAGGCTTGTCGCCATTCCCAGCAACACCATCCAACAATTGCAATACGCAGCTACTGACGAACACATCCTTGACCAAGGCGTTTGGCGCATCAATCATCAAGGCCAACGGCTGGAAGTGACGCAACTGGCGCGTTTGCTGGGCTGGCAAGCAGACCCACCGGATTTACGTAANGGCCATTCCTTGCTATTAGTTGAAAGCGAACACAAACTCCATGCCCTGCATGTCGACGAGATTTTGCAACCGCGCGACATTGTGGTCAAAAGCCTTACGCCTTGGCTAAACCTGACCCAAGGGGTCAGCGGAGCTTGTATTCTGGCCAATGGCGCTGTGGCTCCCGTGCTTGACATGCTACGCTTGCTGCGCAATTTCGAACACGGATTGCTGGAGCTGAACAACACGGGCAATGTAAGCAGGCGCNNCACACTGCAACGGTCGCGCATCCTGATTGTTGATGACTCCCTCAGTAACCGCAAATCACTCAGCCTGATGGTTGAGCAAATGGGTTATCTGCCTATCACCGCCATTGATGGGCTGGATGCATTGCAGCAACTGCATGACCAAGCTATAGAACTGATCCTGACTGACCTGGAAATGCCCCGCATGAATGGCCTGGAAATGACGCAAGCCATCCGTATCTGGCCTGAAAAACGTCATCTCCCGATTATCATGATCACTTCGCGCAGCACCCAGAAACACAAACAGATGGCGCAAGCAGCGGGCGTCAATGATTACCTGGGCAAACCCGTCAGCCATGACACCCTGCAAACGTATTTGAACAAATGGCTCAGGATACAATTGGCCGCCTAAAATGCGGTGTGGAGAAAACTCATAATGAAACCAGAAACAATCGGCATATGTTTGCTTGAATTACCGGAGAAAGATCAGGCAGTCATACAGCGTGTTATCACATTTGCCGCATCACAAGGCAAAAACTACGGCGTCCACCCTAACCCTGACAGTGCCCATATCATCATCACACTGGAAAACGTCCAACTCCCTGCCAGTCCCGCCTTGAGCATTCGCATCGGTGAATCTGTATTGCCTTGTGACATGGTGCTACAACGCCCGCTATTGGTCACACGCGTCATGCGCATCCTTGATGACGCTGTCCACTTGCTCAAGTCCCGCCCTGCAATCACAGAAACTCCTCCACCCTCCGCCAGTGAAAAGAATCCNCCCTCCCTTCCTCAAGAATCTGACCCAATCGCCCCTGAAACTGAACCAACCGAAGCCACAAACACAGCACCAATAGCAACAACGCAACCGGAAGAAGCTCCATCCATAAACCGCGAAGCCGAAGAAACGACAAGTGATCCGAAGCCCATCAAACAAGACGCCACCGATGCCGCAATAGAAACGGCACCCACGCCAGACGATTACACATACACTGCTTTAGTGGTTGATGACAGCGCATCCATCCGCAAACAACTGGAACTGGAATTACGCGCCGCCAAAATCAAAGCGGAATTTGCCGAAACCGGAGAAGAAGCCCTGGAAAAATCAGCGCACAAGCAATACGACCTTGTGTTTCTTGATATTGTCATGCCCGGTATTGACGGTTATGAAGTTTGCAGACAAATGCGTGCCCGCAAAACCATGAANAAAATGCCCATCATCATGCTCAGCGGAAAAACCTCNCCCCTTGACGAGGTGCAGGGAGTCATAGCCGGNGCCACGACATACCTGACGAAGCCGGTCAGGCATGAGCAGTTCCAGCAGACCCTGAAGCGTGTCTCCAAATGGCTGACAAACTTCGCCTGCTGACCCATTTCTTTCCCCACACAGGGTCTTTCGCGCATAAAAAGCCCCGCCGGAAGTGTCACCTTCAAGCGGGGCTTTGGTTTGGGTGCCTGGCGTTGACCTACTCTCACATGGGGAGACCCCACACTACCATCGGCGATGCACCGTTTCACTTCTGAGTTCGGGATGGGATCAGGTGGTTCCAATGCTCTATGGACACCAGGCAAACTGGCTGGGTGACGGTGGAGGCACATCTGTGGCCTCCACCACCCAATTCGGAAAAGCATTCAAGCAAGCG